>CAXXKT010000003.1:0-563955 GCA_963662405.2 Syntrophales bacterium | reverse complement strand
TTCCAGGAGTGTCACCTCGTCCCGGCTCAGGATACGGTCGATGTCGAGGAGGATCTTGACCGACCCCTCGATCTTCGCCATCCCCAGGATAAAGTCGCTGTCGAAGCGCGTCCCGAAGGTCGGCGTCTCTTCGATGTCGCCCGCCTTGATGTTCAGGACCTCCGAAACACCATCCACAATGATCCCGATCTGGATCCGGCCCCGCCGGTTCGTTACCTCAACCACGATGATGCAGGTCCGCTCCGTGTAGGCCAACTCCTCCATCCCGAACTTCAACCTGAGGTCCACCACGGGGATCACCTTCCCCCGAAGATTGATCACACCCTTGATAAAGGACGGGGTCTGCGGTACCGAGGTCACCGTCATCATCCCGATAATCTCCTTCACCTTCAGGATACCGATCCCATATTCCTCGCCGGACAAGGAGAAGGTGAGGTATTTCCCTTCCTGTGCCATCTCTTTCCGGGTCGTTTCCGTCTGTTCGCTCATCAGGTCACCTCCTCTCTAAAAGTCACGGAACTCGCCGTCATCCAGGGGAATGACCTGATTCGGGCTCACCTCTCGCTTCCGCGCGGAGAGGGCAACATCCCGCACCGAGGTGGGGAGGGGCTTCGCCGCGGATCGCGAGGATCGCTGCACCCGCCGCATCTCGACGCCACCGTCGCCGTTGTGACTCCCCGCACCGTCGCCACCGATGGCCGCCAGGAGCTGAGCGGCAATATCCTTCAGCTGGGCCGCCTGGGCATTCATCTCTTCCGAGGCGGAGGCGCTCTCTTCCGCGTTCGCGGCATTCTGCTGGGTCACCTTGTCCATCTCGCCGATCGCCTTGTTCACCTGGTCGATCCCCTGCGCCTGCTCAGACGACGCCGCGGCAATCTCTCCCACCAGTTGCCCCACCTTGGCACTGCTCTTCGTCACCTCTTCGAAGGCCGTATTGGTCTTCTCCACCAGCTCCGAGCCTTCCTTGATCTTCTTCACCGACCCTTCGATCAGGTCCGCCGTGTTCTTCGCCGCCTCGGCCGCCCGCATCGCCAGGTTCCGTACCTCGTCGGCCACCACCGCGAATCCCGCGCCCGCCTCGCCCGCCCGGGCCGCCTCAACCGCCGCGTTCAGGGCCAGAAGGTTCGTCTGGAAGGCAATCTCGTCGATCGTCTTGATGATCTTCGAGGTCTCCTCGCTCGCGTGGGAGATCTCTCCCATAGAGCCGGTCAGTTCCGTCATCGACTGGTCGGCCCGGATCACCACCTGGTTGGCCTCCTTCATCAGACCGTCCGCCTGACCGGCGTTGTCCGCGTTCTGACGCGTCATGGACGATATCTCCTCCAGGGATGACGAGGTCTCTTCGATCGCCGAGGCGGACTCCGCCGACCCCTCCGCCAGGGACTGACTCGCCGACGAGACCTGGGTCGAGGCCGCGGCCACCTGGTCAGCCGCGCTGTTCAGCATCGCCACCGCCTCCGTGATCGGACGGGTGATGCTCCGGGAAAAGTAGAACACGGCGAGGATGGTCAACGCCAGAAAGATCCCGCCGATAAGCAGGATGAAGTTCCGCATGGAACGCGCCGCGGCGAGAAACTCCGCCTCGTCCTGCGTGGCACCCACGGACCACCCGGTCAGCTTCACCGGGGCAAAGGCCGCCATCTTATCGACCCCCTTGAAGGTATACGACTCGGTCCCGGTCTGCTGTCCCAGCATCTTCTCCATAATCATGGTCATTCCATCCTGGGTCGCCAGATTCATCTTCAGGATAAAATCTTTGTTGGGATGGGCAATAACCACCCCCTCATTGTTCACCATAAAGGGGTATCCGGTCTCCCCGAGTTTGATGTTCGTGATATTCGCCGTCAGAAAGTTTACATTCAGTATTGCAGCAACTTCACCAATAATTCTGCCATCTCCCGCATAGACCGGTGCACAGATCGGGACCGTGGGATTGCCCGTTGCCTTGGAAATGATCACCTTACCGATATTTGTCTTCCCCGCTTTCGCGCTCCGGATATAATCCCGCTCCGCCACCGAAATCCCGGTAAGCCTCCCTTTCCCATCGGCAAAGATGACACCGTCGGTACCGGCAAGAAAAAGATCCTCATAGTCGCTCCCCAGTTTCTTCATCACGCTGCCCAGTATATCGTTCACTCTCTTGACCTCTTCGAAAGCGGTCTCTGCACTCTGATCAGCTACTTTTGTGGCCGTATCGACAATAGCCGTATTGACGGACAGCTGCGATATGATCTTGATTTCCTCCACCATGACCAGCTCTGCCATGGCGGCGATATCCCGCGCGACGTTAACGGCCCGTTCCTTTGCAATGGTGTCGAGGGCTCTTGACGACTTCATGATTGAAAACAGACCCACGACAATAAGGGGAACCAAGACAACAATGATTCCTCCCGCAACAAGCTTGAAACCAAGCGATTTCTTCTTCACACCCATTAATCAATTCCTCCTTTTTTCAAGCTCTACTATTCATATAGTCGAGCACGCTCTTCAGTTGATCGATCTCGAACGGTTTAATCATATAATACGTGATCCCCTGCCTCCTGACCTTCATCTCCAACTCTCGTGAATTGTGACCGGTCATCGCAACAATATGAACCTTGGGATTAATCCGCTTCAGGTCAGGGATCAACCGATACCCCGGGCCATCCGGGAGATAGATATCGAGCAATATCAAGTCGAAGGGTTGTGCCTCCATCCTTTTCAGCGCCATATCTCCCGCCGTAACCCATTCGGCCCGGTATCCCCACAGGGCGAAGGCCTCTTCGAGTACCATGGAGAAGGACAGATCATCTTCAACAATAAGAATGGTCATCGAGCTTCATCTTCCTTTCATGCGCTGCTCAATCAGAGCTTTACACGGGGAGGATGTGGCAAAGGGTGTGCCACACGCACCCAAAGGCGTGTATCCGTCCGAAATATATGGACAATTATTGGTTTTCGTTCTGATCGGCCCGATAACGAAATGAACCGGATGGATCATACCTGTGACACGACAGGGGAGAAACATTGTTTAACAATATGAAACTATTCAAATCTTTGAGGTGTTGCAGAAATGATACATTCTGGTGCTAGAGTAATTCATAATTTTTCATCTTACGGAAAAGGGTATGCCGGGAGATTCCCAAGGCCTCCGCCGCCCTTATGCGATGCCATTTCTTCGCTTCAAGCACCCGTACAATAATCTCTTTTTCGTGCCTCTCAAGGGCGGTCGCCAGATCGATATCGGCATCATCCCCGTCGTCCCACCCAGGTCCCGTAACGATCGGTGAGCGATTGGAGGAGGGAGACATGAAATCGAGACTCCGGATCGTCAGATATCGATGAAGGACGTTCTGCAACTCCCTGACATTACCCGGCCAGTCATGGTAGTACAGGGTTTCCATTGCCTTGCCGGACAGTTTAATCGTTCCGTTTTCCGAAGCGTTTTGTTTCAAAAAATGTTCAATAAGGAGAGGAATGTCTTCTCGGCGGTCTCTGAGGGGGGGGAGGGTGATCGGCACGATGTGTATCCGGTAGAAAAAATCCTCCCTCATGACTCCCCGCTTGACATGATCGGCGAGATCCCTGTTCGTTGCGGCGATAATACGAAAATCAGAATGTTTTTCACGTGCGCTCCCGAGGGGAGTGTACCCTCCCCCTTCGAGTGCCCTGAGGAGCTTTACCTGGATGTTCAAACCAAGTTCCCCGATCTCGTCAAGAAACAGGCTCCCTCCATCTGCCAGGTCCAGATACCCGTGTTTATCGATATGGGCCCCGGTATACGCCCCCTTTCTGTGTCCAAAAAACTCACTCTCCAGCAGATTTTCCGGGATTGCTCCGCAGTTGACCGGGACAAACTCTCCTTTTTTCCTGGCGCTCATATCATGGATGGCCCTGGCCACCAGTTCCTTGCCTGTCCCGGATTCGCCATAGATAATGACACTCGCATCCGAGGCGGCCGCCTTCTCCATCAGGTCGTACACCTCCTGCATGACGCCGCTCTTTCCGATGATTCCACCGAAACGCCAGCGGTCCTTCATCGATGACCTGAGATGTACGTTCTCCCGCGCCAGACGGTCTTTTTCTTCCTTCTCACGGATTTCCCTGAGTTTCCTGCCGGTAATGTCACGCGATGAGGTCATGACCGCCTTGACGCCGCCGTTCCCAGCAAATTCCGGAACCAGCAGCCAATCCAACCATATCGCACTGGGAAGCATGAATTCTACACGGTTCGGCTGCCCGGTCTCGAAGACCTTCTGTATAGCCGCTTCCGCCATATTGACCAGATCTTCGGGAAATCCGAGTTCATGGTGGGTCTTACCGATAAATTCCCTGGACGGGATTCCTGTTTCTTTTTCAACTCCGGAACTTGCGTACAGATGACGGAACTGGCGATCAAATCTCATTATGACATCAGAGGAATTTTCCGCGAGGGCGCGGAACATCTCTTCGCTCTTCCTCGAAGCCTCTTCGGCCTTGACCCGGGCGACGGCTACCCCCACCTGCGAGGAGATCGACTCGAGGGCGGTCCGTGTAAAATCAGGAATCGTTTCAATGGTACGTGATGCGACATTGAGGCACGCGATGGGCCGGCCCTCGAAGTGGATGGGAACAACGGCAACGGACGTGAGATGTTCATCCACATCCAACGGAGAAAGATCAGCCTCCAGATCCCCGTACCGGCAATAAACCGGACCGCCCTGTTCGACCAATCGGACATTGTCAGAATCGGGAGGGTAATACGATATCTGTTCGACGAACTCGTCCGATAATCCTTCGTGATAGATGAGATGCAATCCTCCCGTTTCTTCATCGACCAGGTATATGCCTCCGCACTCCATCCAAGATATATGCATCGCCGTTTCCGCGCAGGTCCGCAAGACATCGTCCAACCGCGTCAGCATATTGAGCCGCTCCGCAAGATCGCGCTGGCTTCTGGTCAAGACCTCCGACTGTTTTTGCTCGGTGATATCGTGAAGCGAGGCAACCATCCGTCCTGAATCGGGGATCATCGAAACATTCAATAAGGCATCTCTGATCGTCCCTCCTTTGTGCAGGGCTCGGAATTCGTAACTTCGAAAGACCGAAGGATCCCTCACCTTTCTCTTCCGATTTTCGTGCAGCATCCGGTCAAGATCCGGTTCATACACGAAATCCATCCACCGTTTTTTGCCTTCGACCTCTTCCTTGGCATATCCGGAAAGGCGCTCAAACTCTTTGTTGACCAGAGATATGGTAGCATCTTCCTCGATGATCATCGTAGCGGTCCCGGTTGTCTCAAAGATCGTCCGGTAGAGTCGTTCACTCTCTTCCAGTTCACCCTCGAGCCGTTTGCGTTCGGTAATATCTCTGGCGGTCAGGAGGATTTCGACAGGCTGACCGCCGTCATCACGGATAAATGTTCCTGTCACCTCAATCCAGACCGTTCCCCCGTCCTTGTGGTAAACCTCTATTTCCAGTGTTCTCGACCGGTGAAGGTCGACGGGACCCTGTCCGAACTCGTTCTCCAGTTCCTCCGCCAGGATTTTTTCCACCAGGGCATACGATTCCGGAACGATCTGATCGCTCACGGGAAGGGTGGTTATCTCTTCCGGGCTGTAGCCGGTTATGCGGATATTGGCCGGGCTGCGGTAGGTGTAATTGAAATCCAGATCCATGGTCCAGATAATCTCATGCATATTCTCGACGATCATCCGGTAGCGCTCTTCGCTCTCCCTGAGGGCCCTCTCGGTCTCTTTCCGTTCGGTGATATCATGGGCAATGACATCTGAAGCGACCACAGCCCCTTCCGCATCGTAAATATTATTACTGTGCAGATGGACCCAGTATCGCCTGCCGCGTTTATTGACGATTTCATATTCTACGATCTCGGGGACATCTTCACCCCGAGCCATTTTCTCCACACGCTCCAGGAAAAGTCCCCTGCTCTCTTCCGTCAGTATATCGTAGGGGCTCAGAGAGTTCAGCTCTTCCTTGCTGCAGCAAAGGTATTCCCGAAAAACGTCATTCGCCTTTAAGAATTTCCCTGTCTTGAAATCGACCCGATATATTCCCGCAGGGGCATTCTCAAAAAGTTGTCGATAGTTTGCCTCACTCTCTTCCAGTGCCTTTTCGGCTCGTTTTCGATCCGTAATATCGCGTGCAATGCCAATCCTGCCGATGTTCTCTCCGTCACGATCAAAGAGGGGCACTCCCCGCAACTCCACCGGTATAACGTTGCCAACCTTCCCTCTTATGGCGGCATCAAAGGAACTCGTTTCACCTCGCTTGACGAGACCGCTAAACAGGCGCAGTGCCTCCTCTCGATACTGAGGGAGTAAAAAATCCGTAAAGGGACGACCGATTACATCGTCGAGGGAATAGCCGGTCACTTCCTCGAATCCTGGGCTGAGATACGTCAATTTTCCGTCACGGTCCGTCGTATAAACGACATCGCGCAACATCGCGATCAGTTTCTGGTGTTTTTCCTCGCTGTCACACAGCGAGGTCTTCGCCTGTTTCCATTCAGTTACGTCACGAATGGTTTCAACCGCCCCGATGACACAACCCGAGATGTCCCGCAAGAGAGACGCCTTCGCCCATAAATGGGCTCCTGTATCGCTATAGACCCAGGGGACAAAGGATTCCCCTGAAATTGAATCGTCTTCTTGTATGATATGATATCGTTGTTTATTTTTCGGATCGTCTTCGAGGAGAAGATCGATGAGAGTATGGCGCGGTCTTCCGTATAGTGTCTCAGCAAGTGTCTGCAGGTCCTGGCCGATGACCGTTTCCCGTGGGATCTCGGTCATGTGTTCCATGGCCCGGTTCCAAGCGACAATCACCTTCATCGAATCGACGGCAAAGACAGCATCCGGAATAAAATCAACTATATATCGAAGGATATCGAAGATCGTATGATTATTCAGACGACTGGATTTTGACGGGGGTATCCCGCTTTCTTTCTCTATTGACCGTAACGTTCCCATGCTTTCTTTCAATCAAAAAGGACTCTTACTTGCTATATCTCTCAGTAGTTACCGCTTTTTGATCCTTTTCCCTTCTTCGGAAGATACGGGATTCATCTTTCTTCACTATCAACCCCGACGTGTCCCGTGCCCAGTTAATACAATTTCCATGCCAACCAGATCCGTCCTTCTCTTCACGAAATCTTCATCGAGACAGAACCGATCTGTGCGGTCATTCGAGTAAAACCAAAAGGGAGATCGACTGAAGGGGGCGAACAGGGGAGGGAATCGCTTCTCCGAGCAGAATCCGTTCCTACCGGGCGCACATTCTTGAGTTTGTCTATGCGTACGATTTCCGGGGGAATTGCGTCGATTTCGATGAATCGACCCTGGGCGGGAAGATGTCCTCCCCCATCGATACCAACGTGCCAGCGATGCGCTTACACAGGAGAGAAACACGGTTTCCGCACCGTTCGGTGGAGAGCGGCTTCCGAGGCTTTTTATCGAACGGGATTATCGTCCCGATATCAGAAAGAAAGCAATTGGATGAGGCGATTGGATCAACCGGAGTGTCCGTTCTCCTCCTTGAGGACATCTTCCAGGGCCTTCGGTATGTGATGGATAATATCGATAATCTGTGTCGCCGGTGTCGGCCGCGCATAGGAACCGGCGAGACGGTTCGCCTTCATCGCAACAGACGCGGCCCGTTCCATCTCCATCCCTGACGAGATCAGCGCTGAGAGGATCCCGGCCAGCGTATCCCCGGTCCCCCCGATCGCCTCCATCACCTCCTCGGAAGGATTCGCCACCTCGCAGCGTATCCCCCCCCGGTCGGCGAGATAATCCGTTTTCCCTTTAACCACGAGGAGGCGAGCCGCGTTGTTGTGTTCGTATGCACGGTTGATCAGATCCGGCACCCGGTTCTCATCATGGAGGATGAACCCCCGGGTGTAGAAGGGATGAGGCGCCGTCTCATCCGCCAGGAATGCCAGTTCACCCATATCCGGAGTGAAAAGATCATACATCGGGGCATGTCCGCTCATCTTCGCCACGTACATGAACCCGGCATCGGCAATCAGGAGGGGCCTCTGCTCCATATCATGGATGACCTGTTGCAGGCGGTTATGCCAGTGGACAATCGGCTGCAGGTAGTGAAACGTGACGGTATGAAAGGCGGATTCGACAAAGGTATCAACCAGATGCTTGTAGAGGTTTCTGCTCCCCACCCCCCGTCCGACGTCACCGGCGATATATGCAACGGGGGGCGGTGTGCCGAGCACCTCCGTGGTCTTCACGGCCGCACCGATCAGGGCCGCCGTCCCCCGGTCCGCGGGGACGCACCTCCCTTCGATACGGAGGGAATCGCCATCCATCGCCACTCCGCCCACGAGGAGAGGGATCTCTTCGAGGGGTACTGTTCCGGCTATTCCGAGCATCGGCGTCTCGCCTCCTCGTACGCAAGCTGCAACGCGTATCCGCACAGGGTATGACCGATCGCACGCGGGCTGGGGGCCGTATCGAGAGACCTACCCACCATCTCACAGGCAAGGTAAGGAACATCTGGGCATCCCCCACCTGAAACATTCACGATCATTCCTGTTTCCTTCTCAACGGTCAGTTTCATGTTAGCCGCCCGGATCATGGTATAGGCGCCGAAGTCCTTGACATGGAACAGGTCGACCGGCTGCAGGAGGGACCCCGTGACGGGAACCACCTGGAGAGGAATAACACCCTTCTCTTCAAGGGTCCTGAGGATATTCAACTCTTCAATAAGGGGAAACTCGATGACCAGGTCGCAGCCGCTTCGGACCTCGGGGGGAGGGCCCATAACGCGGACCTCCCACCCT
Source organism: Syntrophales bacterium (assembly GCA_963662405.2). Taxonomy (GTDB): domain Bacteria; phylum Desulfobacterota; class Syntrophia; order Syntrophales; family UBA2210; genus UBA6078. The sequence continues at coordinate 555,182 of CAXXKT010000003.1, read as the reverse complement.
TCCTTCTTGAGAATGTCTTCCGCCTGGATGACCTCGCCGGTTTGCTCGAAGATCATGATCCCGCGGTCGGCGTTGCCGTTATTCCCCGGCGATTCCTCTTCTTTCTTTCTTGTGAAAATACCGAAAAGGGACACGTCTTACGCCTTGGTGATCGTGATGCTGAAAACACCATCTCTTTCTGTAACATTCGCCACCGTCCATCCCTGATTTTCGGCGGCGCGGGAAACGTTTTCCTTTGATGTCTCCGTATCCACCAACACCTCTATTTCGTCCGCCTTCCCGGCCTTGATCGTATCGATGGTCATCAGGACCGGCTGGGGACAGGACAGACCCCGTGCATCAACCTGTGTACTCATATCGTACTCCTTATTATACAATGCGTTTTCTCATCGTGAACCCGATGAACAGACAGACGATCATGCCGATAATCACGGCCTCGACGCCATACGGCCCAACCCCCTTCGGCGAACTGGCCAGACCGAAATTGTGGGCGAATCCCGCCCCGACGATCATTCCCAACACGAAGACGGCGGCATCTCCGTCACCCTCGCCCGAAAGGAACAGTTGACGCCCGGGACACCCGCCCGCGAGGGCGAAGGCCAGACCGGCCAGCATCATCCCCGCAAAATTCCAGACATGCATGGTATGGGCGACGGGCTGTCCCGTAAAGCCGGGATGGAACTGACCGACAATGAGGTTCGTCACAAAGGCCGCGACGACCAGGGCGATAAACCCGAAGAGGAGATGGGTCTGGCGGAAGAGGACAAAGTCACGAATCGCCCCCATGGTACAGAAACGGCTCCGCTGGGCGATGAAGCCAACGGCGAGGCCGATCACCAGAGAGATCAGGAGGGGGGCATGCATGGCTCCCGGTCCCTTCAGGCTGTAGAAGAGGACACCGCTCTTCGCCTCCCCGTTAATCTGGGGGAAAGCCAGGAGAAGAGCCAGAAAGCCGAGCATGATGAGCGGCATGATCCACCCCGCCGCCGTATGCGTCGCCTGGGTCCGCCCCAGGTTGTACCCCTTCCTGAAGAAGAGCGTCCCGATCCAGATCCCGAAAATCAGTCCCAGGAGACCGAGGATGGCGTTTCCGTCCCCCCCGGCGAGACGGAGCACGGCACGCCAGGGACACCCCAGAAAGACAAGCGCCCCGATCATCGCAAAGACACCCAGGACAAAACGGACAATAGGCGCGGAACCGAGGCGGGGACGAAATTCCCTGAAGAGATAGGCGGCACCGAGCGATCCCAGGACAAAACCGATAATCTCGGGACGGATATACTGGACAACCCCCGCGCGGTGCAGACCGAGGGCGCCGGCGATATCCCGCTCAAAACAGGCCACACAGATCCCCATATTACCCGGGTTTCCCAGTTTCTGCAGGAGGGCGGCAAGGATGCCGATCACGACCCCCACGGCGATAATCCCCCAGCGACTGGCAAAGAAATTTTTCACTCGCATAGATACCCCTTTCCAATTACTCGCATATGATTTGCAAAACCACACTTTTCTAAATCAACTAATCCTATAAGTCAAATTCATAATAGGAATATATATTGGCGGTGAAATATCCTTTATCAATAGGGGGGATTGCTGTTATTGATAGCAGCTTCGAGATCGGACAGCAGTTGATCGGGATCGAAACCGTACCGCCGTGCAACATCTCCCAGCGGTTCAAAGAGGGCCTGACAACAGATACACTCACCGGCAATCTTGTCGTATTCCTTGAAAACGCGTTCAGTTTGCCGGAACCGGGATACGACATCCAAAACGGATGTTTCGGGAGTGAGTATGAACGCATCATCGGTCATAGGTTGGTCGGCTCCTCTTCATTGGTGTTCGCCAATCTGATAGCATGAGGCACTATATATTGAATCTTAGCTTTATATCAAATTCATATTCAGAATAACACGGGTGGCGGAGATAGGTTTTGTTGATGGGTTGCAATAATGGCTTTGTGCAGAGGCTCCGGGCGCTTCCACTGCAACCGTGCGATGGATTGAAGAAGGCTTCCACTACGAAATAACGATCCGTCCTGCGGGTGCCTCTGCAACCTCACCGATAACGGCGGCCTCGGGAATTCCCTGCTCGTGCAGCGCGATTACCAGCGCCTCCGCCTCATCGGCAGCAAGAGAGATAAGGAGCCCCCCCGATGTCTGGGGATCGAAGAAGACATCGGCCAGCCACCCCGGGCAGGTAGATTGGACATCCACCATCGGCATCCGGTACTTTCGGTTCCGGTTCAACCCTCCCGGGATGATCCCCATCTCGACGAATTCCCGGATCTCATGGAAGACCGGAACCGCTGAGGAACGGATCACCATGCCGACGTCGCTCCCCTCGATCATCTCGGCGGCATGACCGATGAGGCCGAAACCGGTCACGTCGGTGCAGGCATGGATCGTGGTACGCGTCGCCATCAGTTCGGCCGCCGCCTTGTTTAACTGCGACATACAGCGGATGGATTTCTCAACGAGTTCGGTGCTCGCCAGATTCCCCTTGAGGACGGTGTTGATGATCCCCGTCCCGAGGGGTTTCGTCAGGATCAAGACGTCTCCCGCCCGGGCACCCCGGTTGAGGAGAACACGATCGGGATGAACCGTCCCCGGTGACCGAAAGACCGTATTTCAATTCGTTGTCCTCGACGCTGTGACCGCCGACCAGGAGAACACCCGCCTCGCGCATCTTGTCCAGTCCCCCGAGGAGAATCTCTCTCAGAATGGAAATCTCCATGGTATTGATGGGAAAACAGATGATATTCATCGCGGTGACCGGAACGCCTCCCATGGCGTAGACATCGGAGAGGGAATTCGCCACGGCCACCTGGCCGAAGGTGTACGGATCGTCAACGATGGGCGTGAAAAAATCGAGGGTCTGGATGATCGCCATGTCATCATTCAGACGATAGACCCCGGCGTCATCCGAATTCTCGATTCCCGCGATCAGGTTCGGATCGGATATAAGCGGAAGACCGCATAATGCCTGATTCAGGTCGCCCGGACCTATCTTACAGGCTCACCCGGCACCATGCACCGTCTCCGTCAGACGGATCTTTTCCCTGTCTTCCACCATGTCGGACCCCTTTCTTTCCTCTCTCGGGTTCACGAACCATCAATGAGGATTTGTCGGAAGGCGCTTCACAGAATCACAATCCTTACTGTCACGCACAGTATGCCTGCCTTCTATCTGAATTCACTGAATGTGTCAAATTCATTGTCGCTATGAATCATGATTGATTATAGCCACCTCTTATGATATTCGATCCCCATGAAAAACAACACATTCAAGAATATCACCCTCCAGCAGATGGAGGCATTGATCAGGCTGGTCGAGGAGCAGGGTTTCAGCCGGGCGGCCAAGAAGATGTATCTGACACAACCTTCCCTGACGAAACACATAAAGAACCTGGAAGAAACAATCGGAACCCTCCTGGTCGACCGCAAGAGTTCGGGGATATCCCTGACACCGGAGGGAAGGATTCTCTACGAATACGCCCGCCGTGTATTCAAGCTGGTGGATGAGGCGAAGGATAAGATCGCCCGGACTCAGGAAGACGATTCGGGCAGTATCTTCATCAGCGCCAGCACCATCCCCGCCACCTATATCCTCCCGCACGTATTGAGGGCCTTCAATGCAATGTATCCCCGCATCCGCTGTTATGCTCAAACGAACGACAGCGATGCAACCGTGGATCTCATTCTCGATAACCGGGCGGAGGTTGGCTTTATCGGCAAGGAGGTATCCGACAGGAAGCTGCACGTCGAAGCGATCTGGAAAGATCGACTGATCCTGGTCATCCCTGAAGGACATCGGTGGAGCACGGAATCATCCGTATCCATTGATGACCTGTCTCGGGAACCCTTTATCATGAGAGAGCGCGGCTCCGCCACCCGATCGGTCCTTGAAGAGTACCTCCAGCGTAACATGAGCAAACAGCTGTCCCGGTTTAATATCGTCGCCGAGCTGGGAAGCTCCGAGGCCGTCAAGGAGGCGGTCATCGCCGGTCTGGGGGTCTCCATCCTTTCGTTCCGCGCCGTGGCTCGGGAACTGGCGAACGGTTTCCTCGTAGAAGAACCGGTCGACGGCTGTACGATTGAAAGAAACTTCTACTTGATCTACAAGAAGCAATTCAACTTGATGCGTCACCACGAATTGTTCATGCGTTCCGTGAAGGGTTCGGAATATCTCGATTCTCATTGAAGTCCTCATGAAACGACATACACGATATTGAACGGGAACCAAAACGTATGGAAGCGATACGCTACTACAGCACCAACAGAAATCTGAGGGGCGAGAAGGGAATCACTCCCTTCACGGGAGTTGTCTCCTTCAAGGAAGCCCTCCTCCGAGGACAGGCACCGGACGAGGGATTGTTCATGCCGGACCGGATACCGACGATACCCTACGAAGATATCGTCTCGCTGAAGGGAAAACCGTATCCCGAGGCGGGGATGTTGATCGCCGAGTTCTTCCTACGTACCGAGATTGACACCGTGACCCTCCGGACAATCATCGAAGATTCATATCCCTTTTCCGTTCCCCTGGAGCAGGTCACCGATCACACCTTCATCATGCGCCTCGACCAGGGGCCGACGGCATCCTTCAAGGACTTTGCCGCACGGATGATGGCACGCCTGATGGGGCATTTCCGCGACCGGAAGCGGCGTTTGAACGTCCTGGTCGCGACCTCCGGGGATACGGGGAGCGCGGTCGGCGAGGCATTCAAGGGAGTCGAGGGAATCGATGTCCATATCCTGTACCCTCGGAGAGAGGTCAGCGAACGGCAGAAGAAACAGCTCGACACCATCGGTGACAATGTCCGGGCGATCTCCATCGACGGAAAATTCGACGACTGTCAGAACCTGGTCAAGGAGGCCTTCGCCGATCCCGATCTTGCCCCCCTTTCTTTCACGTCGGCAAATTCCATCAATTTCGGCAGGATCCTCCCCCAGATGGTCTACTACGTCTACGCCTACGCTCAACTCTTCCGGGAAAGGGGAGAAGAGATCGTTGTATCGGTCCCTTCGGGAAATTTCGGCAACGCCCTGGGTTGCGAATATGCGCGGCGGATGGGACTCCCCGTCAAAAAACTGCTCATGCCGACCAACGAAAATAACGAGTTCCCCCGCTTCCTCCACGAGGGGACCTATGAGAAGGTGTCTCCTTCGCTGGCATGTCTCTCGAACGCCATGAATGTGGGACACCCGAGCAACCTCGCCCGCTTTTTCGATCTGTACGGCGGTACCGTGGACAGAACGGGAAAGGTTCACAGCTATCCCGATAGAGAGACGATGCGCCGCAATATCTTCTCCGTCAGCGTCTCGGATGATGAGACGAGGACCTGTATCAAAGACACCTACAAGCGATACGGCGTCATCCTGGAGCCCCACGGGGCGGTGGGATGGCGGGGGCTTGAGATCTACCTTGACCGGTACGGTAATGCTCCCCTCTGCGTTTCGATAGAGACTGCGCATCCGGCAAAATTCCCGGATGAGATCGAAGCTCTCCTTGGCATCACCCCTGAGATGCCGGACAGCATGAAAGGAATTGACAAACGAAGAGGCGAACCGGCCCTCCTCCCCGCTGACTATCCCCTGTTCAAGGAGTACCTCCGGGACAACCTGAAATCAGAAGCATAGCAGGATGGACCGGGCATCGAACCCGGGACATCTGAAAAAGGCCGTCACCCATGAAAAACACGATCAGGAATCTCTCAAAAAAAGACGATCTCTACCGGGTCATAACCGAGACGGTACCGGATATGATTACCGTCTGGGACATGAGACTGAGACTCATCTATGCAAATCCGTCCGTCGAACACCTTCTCGGGTACACAGAGGCAGAACTGATGAGTGTCTTTGATAACACCGGTCGCTCGGGACTGGAGCGTATCATTGCGCCCGGATCTCTAGACGCCTTTCTCGCCGAAACGGGTCAATGGATGAAAGAATGCTTGCAACGGAGCGACGCCGAACGGAACGTCCCCGCAGAGATCGAGATGATCAGGAAGGACGGCTCCACGGTGTGGACGGAGATTAAAACCAGCTTCCTGACCGATGGCAACGGGCAACAGTCGGGTTTTATCGCTATCGCCAGAGATATCAGCAAGCGAAAAGAAAACCGGGAGGTTCTGGAAAAAAGCGAAGAACGGTACCGGAACATACTCGAGAGTATTGAGGAAGGGTACTTCGAGCTTGACCTTGCGGGCAATTTCACCTTTTTTAATGACGCCCTGTGCAGGATGACCGGTTACTCACCCGCAGAACTCCTGGGGATGAGCAACCGGCGGTACACCAGCCCGGAAACGGCACAACAGCTCTCTGAGACATTCAGGCAGATTCACGCCGGGGGGAACCCCGCACAGATGAATGGGTATGAGGTGATACGGAAAAACGGGGGCATTCGGATCCATGATATGTCCGCCTCCCTGATACTGGATGCGTCCGGGAATCCGGTAGGATTCAGGGGGGTCGCCCGCGATGTTACCGAGCACGAGCAACGGGAGCGACAGCTGAAGGAGAGCTACGATAACCTCCAGCATATGCTGGAAGAGACCGTGCGGACACTGGCATTTACCGTCGAGATACGGGACCCCTATACCGCGGGTCATCAGCGTCGCGTGGCACAACTTGCCGACGCCATCTCCCGGGAAATGAAACTTCCCGAGGTAGAGGCGATCGGCATACGGATGGCGGCGCTGATACATGATGTCGGCAAGGTCCAGATCCCCGGAGAGATCCTGAACAAACCCGGTCCCCTCAGTATAAATGAGATGGATCTGATCAAGACCCACCCGGAGGTCGGCAGCAGCATATTGAAGGAAATCCAATTCCCCTGGCCGATAGCGGAGATTATCCTCCAGCACCACGGGAGACTGGACGGTTCAGGGTATCCCAAAGGTATCGACGAAGAGAAGATGTGCATCGGGGCAAAGATCCTCGCCGTGGCCGATGTCGTCGAGGCGATGGTGTCCCATCGGCCGTACCGTTCGGCCATGGGATTCGACAAGGCCATCGAGGAAATCTCAAACAACAAGGGGACACTGTACGATTCCGCGGTGGTGGATGTGTGCCTTTCCCTCCTGACGGAGGGAACGTTTCAATTTGAGTAACCGGTCCTACCGCGTCATCACATATCGTTGCTCACCCTTCGGGACATACCATCGAATGAAGTTATGGCCGATCCCGATGGGGGCGGGATCGATGCCCCGGAACCGGCTGCCGATGATGGGGAGTGCGTCCGGGACATACAGGAAGGTATAGGGCTGCTCCTCGGCAAGGATCTCCTGGATCCGGTCATAACACCGTTTCCGTTCCTTCCGGTCGAAGGTCCCCCGCCCCTTCTCCAGCAGTTCATCCACCTCATTGTTTTTAAAAGAGACAAAATTCAGCTCGCCGGGCCGCGTCTTGCTCGAATGCCACACATCATACAGGTCGGGATCAAGGGTGATGGTCCACCCGAGGATCGTCGCGTCGAATCGCTTTTTATTGATAAATTCGTTGATAAAGGCGGCCCATTCGATGACCCTGATCTTGACCGTAATACCGATATCGGCAAGCCGTCGCTGGATGATCTCGGCACATTTCGCCCTGACTTCATTCCCCTGGTTCGTGATGATCTCGAATGCAAAGGGACTGCCGTCGCGATCCAGGAGACCATCCCCGTCCGAGTCTTGCCACCCCGCCCGGGCGAGGAGTTCTCTTGCCCGGGCAGGATCATAAGGGTATCGCCTCACATCGGGATTGTACGGCCATGTCCCCGGTTTGAAGGGGCCGATCGCCTCCTGCCCCAGGCCGAGCAAGACCCCCTCGACAATCTCCTCCTTGTTTATCGCGTAGCTGATGGCCTGCCTGACCCGCCGATCCCGAAACAGGGGATGATCCAGGTTGTAGCCGAGATAGGAATAGGAGAATGAAAGATATTTGTATTTATTGAAGTTATTCCGAAACAGGTTGTTTTCCGTCTGCCGGGTGTACTGCAGGGGCGTCAGTCCCATCCGGTCGATCCCCTTCGCGCGGAGTTCCAGAAACATGGTGGCCGTGTCGGGGATGATCCGCATGATGTACCCGTCGATATAGGGCCTCCCCTCGAAATAGTCCGGGTTGGAAACGAGGACGATCTTCTGTCCGGTCTTCCACTCCTTGAAAAGGTACGGTCCCGTCCCGATCGGGTGACGGGCGGAAGGGACCCGCGTAATGTCCTTCCCCTCCAACAGGTGTCGGGGGAGAACGGCGGCCCCCCAACTCATCAGGGCCGGGGCGAACGGTTCGGGGTAGGTAACGCGAATGGTGTGGGGATCGAGGACCTCGACCTCCTTTACCCTCAAAAAGTCTCCCGCGTATGCGGTCGGTGTCTTGGGGTCGATGGTCAGACGGTAGGTGAAGAGGACATCCTCGGCGGAAAAGGGGTGCCCGTCGTGCCACCGGACCCCTTTTTTCAAGTAGAAGGTAATCTCGAGACCGTCCTCCGATATATCCCACGACTCCGCCAGATCACCCACCACCTTCATGTCCCGGTCATACTTCACGAGACCGTTGAAAACCAAGGACGCAATCTCATGAGAGGTACTATCCGAAGAGAGGATGGGGATCAGATTCGATGCATCGCCGATTGAGCCCTCGACAATAATATCTCCGTAGGCGGGGATATCAGCGGACGGCATCTCTACATCGGCGTGTTCCTCGCCCCCACCCCCACAAGCAGAGAGGAGCACGCTGATGATTATAATCGCCGCGATGCGGTGAACCGATCCACTGACGGTTTGTCGCTTCATGCCTCTCCTCTCCCCAGATAGAATAACAACCACAGCAATCATGGGTCTGCCTGCTGGTCCATTTTGTAGCACTATACGGTCCCTGTCAACAAGGGATAAACTCTGACGGAATGGTTATTTCATTGACAACCCATTGATTTCATAATAAAATGTCATACAGAATAATCTGGTGTACTCAAAAACCGATCAATGATCGTATCCGGAAGGGAAAAAGGTGTGAAGAACGCAAGATTGATTAAGATATTGATTCTTTTATCTATTATGACCTCAGGGTTCCTGGGCACCGGGTGTTCCTTCTTTGAGGGGGATGAAAAGAGGGCCGAACGCTATTACCAGGCAGGGATAAAAGCCTTGGAGGAGCAAAAGAGCGATGCCGCCATAATCCACTTCAGAAACGCGGTACAGAAAAACCCTTACCATGCCCAGGCCCATTATCAGCTCGGATCCCTTTTTATTGAGGCCCGACGTCCGCACCAGGCGGAAAAAGAACTGAAGCAGGCCATCAAATATGATCCCGGTTTGAACGAGGCGAGGAAGCTCTTGGCCCTCTTATACTTCCGAAGCCGCGCCTATCCCCAGGCGATTCAGGTGTACACCGAGCTGAAGGAACGTCTCGGCGCAGACCTTGAAACCCTGATACCCTTGGGAATCTCTTTGATAAACACCGAAAAGATAGACGATGCGATACAGGTGCTGTCGGAAGCGGTTCGAGTCCACCCAGACAAGCCGAATCCGAAGATACAGTTGGGCCGTGCATTCCTCCGGAACAATCAACCGGAAGAAGCGCGAAGGATGATGGAAGCGGCGGTCGCGATCGATTACGATAATATCATCACTCGTCTGTCTCTCGCCGATTTCTATACCGCGATTCGCCTGTACGACCTTGCCGAAGGGACTCTTCTCGACATTAAAAGCGATTTTCCGGACAACCCGGTTTCCTACCTGACTCTCGCACGGCACTATCTGAACAGGAACCAATTGGAGGATGCGGAAGCCGCGCTTCGCGAGGGAATGGAGCACGGACTGAAGCAACCGGCATTATATCAAGCACTGGCTGTCGTTCAGCACAGACGAAATGATCGGGCTGGCGCCCTCCAGAGTTTCAAGGACGCCGTTGCCCTCTCGCCGGATGATCAGAACAGCTTGATTCTCCTGGCTGACTACCATGTCCTTTTGAAGCAATATCCTGAGGCCTTGGAAACATATGAACGGATCATCGAGAAATGGCCCAAGCTCCTGCCGGTGAAATCAAAGATCGCCGAACTCCTTCTTGCCGAAAGGCAAGAAGATCAAGCCCTCAAGCATATCGAGGAAATTTTAAAAGAAGAACCGGAATACGCCAAGGGGCATCTGCTGAAGGGAATCCTTCTCAGGAAGGAAGGCAAGATCTCCGAGGCCAGGGAAGAGTTTTCGATGGCCCGGGTTCTGGATCCAAAATCGGCGGAGGGTCACTATTACTACGGCCTGACATTTCTGGATGATCAACAGTATGATATATCTCTGTCGGAGATCCTGCAGGCCCTTGAAAAGGATCCCACCTCCGTTAAGATGCGACTGACTCTCTCCTATGTCTATGTAAAAACAGGCAAGGCGTCTTTAGCACTGGAAGAAATCGACAAGGTACTGAAGGAACACCCGGACAATGACGAGGCCCTCGTCCTCCGAGCAATCGCCTACGCTCAATCCAAACAGTATGAAGCGGCTGTCGCAGACTATAGATCGATCCTGAAGCGCAACCCCGATCAGCCTCAGATCAGGATGCAGTTGGCGGTCGTGTATCGGGCCCAGGGGAAATTGGATGAGGCCCTGAGCGATCTTCGTGAGATTCTCTATTCCTATTCGGACCCATCCAGGCCCCTCCAGGGAATGGTTGAGATCTATATGGAAAGGAAACAGTACCGGGAGGCCCTGGATCTGTGCGACGAATATCTCAAAAAAAGACCGCATGACCTGCGTGCATCCCTCATAAAGGCCGGGGTCTTTATCGACCAGAAACAAATGGGAAAGGCAAAAAGTCTTCTCTCCGATATGATCTCGAGATATCCCGAATCCGCGCTTCCCCTGAGGTTGATGGCCACGGCATCTTTGGCAGAGCGGGATTACGATTCCGCGCTGGAGATGTACCGGAAGGTCATACAACTGAATGCCCACAATTACCCGGCCTACATACGGATGGCACATATCTACCGCTCCATGGGAGACATGGGCAAGGCCATCGATTCATATGAAAGCCTCCTGAAGGTCAATGCATCGTACGGCCCTGCGGCAAACGACCTGGCCTACCTGTACGCCGAATTGGGCCGGGATCTCGATCGCGCCCTGTCGTTGGCGATCGAGGCAAAAAAACTCATTCCCGAAAGTGCCGACGTGATCGATACCCTGGGGTGGGTCTATTTCAAAAGGGATTCTCTCCTCATGGCCAAGAACCAATTCAAAGCGGCGATCGGGATGGCCCCCAAGCATCCGGTATTCCACTACCATCTTGGATTGGTTTATTATCGGGAACAAGACTTTCCCCAGGCACGGGAGGAGTTCCGTCAAGCCATAAAACTGGGGCTGGGAAAGAAAGATTCGGCTCAGGTGGAACGGATGATCGAAAAGATGGGCGCAGAGAGCTAGGAGCAGCAACGCGACCAAACGGGCGAGAGGGGTCTTTTCCCCGCGGTTGGGTGAAATCCCACATACTGTGCGGTTGCCCTCTTTCAAGGTAGGAAGCCGTATTCATGCGTAGAATATACATCGTAGAACCAGACGGGAAATGGCGACAGTTTCTCCGAGATGCCCTCGCCACATCGTACACAACATATTCCTGGACACCGGGGAACGATGTCTTCAACGAATTGAAGCTCCATCCATGTGATGTAATCGTCCTTGATCTGCAGATACAAGAGATCGACCCGTTCGACCTCCTCACGTGGGTCAAATCTACATTCCCCCATACCCCGGTGATCATTACAAGCCAGATCGAAAAGGCCTCCCTGGTGGTACGGGCGATCAAGGAGGGGAGTTTCGATTTCATCACCAAACCCTTTTCAGCAGTCAAGATCGGGCACGTCGTCAAACAGGCGATCGAGCAGGCGAATCTGAAGCATGAGATCGCCTATCTGCGACACGAGCAAGACATCATCTATGATTTTGACAGAATTATTGCATTCAGCCCGATCATGAAAGGGATCATCAAGACCCTCAAGAAATTCTCGCAGACGGATGCGACCATCCTGATGACAGGAGAAACGGGGACGGGAAAGAGTTTCTTGGCGGGGACAATCCACTTCAACAGCGCCAGGAAAAGCAGACCCTTCGTCCGATTAACTGCGCCAACATCCCGGAGACCCTCCTTGAGAGTGAATTGTTCGGCCACGAGAGGGGGGCGTTTACCGGTGCGGAAAAACTACGGATCGGCAGGTTTGAACAGGCACGGGGGGGAAGCCTCTTTCTCGACGAGATCGGGGAGATCAGCCTCTCTCTCCAGGCAAAGCTGCTCCGGGTACTGGATGAAAAGGCCTTCGAGCGGGTGGGGGGCAATCAGACGATCCGTTCCGACGTTCGAGTGATCGTCGCCACAAACAGGAACCTGGAAGAGCAGATCGCCGCGGGCCGATTCAGGGAAGATCTCTACTACCGGATAAACATCCTGTCGGTACAGCTTCCCCCCCTTCGCGAGCGGAAAGAATGCATCGCCCCCCTCGCATCGTGGCTCCTTGAAAAAGCGGCTGCAACGTTGAAGAAAAAAATCGCGGCATTTTCACCAGCAAGTATTGCGTGGATCAAGGCTTACGAATGGCCGGGAAATATCCGGCAGCTCGCCAATGCCATCGAACGGGCCGTCATCCTGGAAGAGGGCTCGGTCATCCACAAAGAAAATCTGTTCATACCGACACTGGGTAACCCCCCACAATCTCCTTCGGTAAGCGATGCGCCAAAACCCCTTGAGACGGGTGAGAAAAGATTAATCTTGGATGCACTTCAGAAAAGTCTCTGGGTTCAAAAAGATGCGGCACGACTTCTCGGGATCAGTCCCCGTGCCCTGAATTACAAAATCAAAAGATTCGGAATTAAACATCCCGGCTGGCTGAAAAACCGATAATCGCGTCCCCGCTTTTCCGCATAACCGGGATATCTCCGGTGTCGGGAATGAATGTGGTGTTGAACCCAGACAGACAAGACCCTCCCGGCTCAGAGAAATCCTTACCGCAGCCGCTTTCCCCCCACGCCCACTAAGCCGATCAGACCAAAACCGAAGAGGAGCATCGTCCCCGGTTCCGGCACAGGGGCAGAACCCGAATGGGTATCGGGTACCAGCGCCCATCCTCCGGCGTTACCGTTGCCGATTGAGGCGGTGGTGTCGCTTCCGAACTGCGTGTTGTACGCGAAGATATTTGTCTTGACGCCATCTATCTTCTCGACACCATCCTTCGCGTAGAAATCACCCCACATGGGAGCCCGATCGGTGACGATGGTAATTGATGCCGAAGTCGTGTCGATTCCAAGATCCCATTTCAGGCCATAGATCGAGCCGAGGATGCCGGGATTCCCGTTATCGCCATAACTATCAAGCTGATACCCTTCGGTCGTTCCCGCATAGATATTCCTGCTATCAAAGGTGCTGGAGACCTCAAAGATCAGATGACTGATCCCCTTCTCCGGCACGGAGAAGTTGTAATGGTAGGTCCAGATATCCTCAAATACACTGACATTCCAGCTCAGGGATGCACTTTCCCAGCTCCCCGTCCCGGATAAGGTGGAAGAGCCATCAAGACTCCCCGTGTACGTTGCCCAGCCGTTCGTTGCAACACACAACAGTAATATGACCCCCACCAGCATTCTCTTCATTGTTCTTTCCTCCAAGCCGGATATCGATAGAATCGACCGGATCAGTACTCCGGACGCCAGCACCCATAGTTTGTAGGGGCAAGAAACAGGCCAGGGGGACCGAAGAGCAGCTGCATGGGGTTCACCAGGAAAAAGCAAAAAATCTGGCAGAATATGTTCTCTTATCTCATGCATTTATGATTGCAGGATGTCTCGGTCCCTACCCCTGAAAACCGGCGGGATAAAGACAGCTCCCTCGCCGCATGGAGGAGATTACGTGAAATCGTGTAATCTAAATTACGATTATGTAATCACGGATCGAACGCCGCCACACATGTCGCCGTTCCCCTCCCGAGGCAACGGCGGCAAATGATAAATTGACTGGGGATAGCGCCCTGTGATAGGCATTTTTGATAAATCAGGGTACGGGGAGAGGCTATGATCATAGGGATTGATGTTGGGGGAACACACACCGATGCGGTCCTGCTGGACGCACTCCGTATCAGGAAAAAAGCGAAAGTCGCCACAAACCAGGGAAACCTGATAGAATCGCTCATCGCCGTGACGAAAGAACTCTTCGGTGGTGAGGATCCCGCCTCAATCGACCGAATCGTCCTCAGCACGACGATATCGACCAATGCCATCGTACAGGGGAAGACCAGCCGGGTCGGAATGATCCTGGCGGGAGGTCCCGGTCTTTCCCCCGCATTGCTCAGGATCGGCGAAGACACCCATTTTAGTTCCGGCTATGTCAACCACCGGGGGATCGAGATCGCCGGAACGGACCATGGCGAGATTGCCTGCATCGTCGATATCTTTGAAAAGGAACACATCGAACACGTGGGGATCGTCGGAAAATTTTCCACGCGAAATCCCGCCCTGGAGACCGGCATCGGCAATATGCTGGGCGACAGGTTCAGGCACCTGTCTTTTGGGCACCGCATGTCGGGAAACCTCAATTTCCCCCGGCGAATTGCAACCACCTATCTCAATGCCGCAATATGGGACACCTACAACGCCTTCGGCACTAACGTGACTGACTTCGTGAACCATATGCACGTCACCGCCCCCGTCTACATCCTGAAAGCGGACGGAGGCACCTCCAGAATCAGCCAGTCCACGGGTTATCCCGTTGGTTCGATCCTCTCCGGGCCCGCCGCCAGTATCATGGGAATCCTGAGCCTAACAGACGGCAAAGAGGATGCCGTGGCCCTTGATATCGGTGGAACGACCACGGACATAGCAATCCTCGCCGACGGCGTTCCTCTCCTTGAACCTTTGGGGGTGACTATCGGGGGGCACAAAACGCTCATCCGGGGGCTTCTGACCCATTCCATCGGGGTGGGCGGAGACAGCAGGGTCGGGTATGGCGATGGCGTGCTTACCATCGGCCCCGAACGCGACGGACCGGCGGCAGCCTTCGGCGGTCCGTCCCCAACACCGACGGACGCCATGATCGTCCTCGGCCTCACGGAGATCGGAAATCGGGAGCAGGCGAGCGAGGCCATCCGGAAGATAGCCGAACTCCGGGGAGGTGCCGTTGAGAGCACAGCTCAGGAGATATTCGACCTGACCTGCCATATGATCTCCTCCGCAGTTCGGGAGATGCTCGAAGAAATCAATAACAAACCGGTCTATACCGTTCATGAGATATTTGAGGGAAAGCGGATCACCCCCTCGGTAGTCTATGTCGTCGGAGGACCCGCCGGACCGATGGCGCCACACCTGGAAGAATTATTCGGCATTCCTGCCCGTGTCCCCGTACACGCCGAGGTCGCCAACGCAATCGGAGCCGCCCTCGCCCGGGTAACGACCGAGGTAACCCTCCTGGCCGACACGGAAAGGGGCGAGGTGATCATCCCTGAGGAGGGAATACAAAACGACATCCCCCGCACCTTCAGTCACCAGGAGGCGATCGATCTGTGCGATACTACCCTCCGAACAAGGGCACTCAGGATGGGAGCCGCAGAAGACGACCTCGAGATGGAGATCATCGAAGACCAGGTCTTCAACATGGTCAGGGGGATGGGATCCACGACCGGGAAGAACATACGGATCAAGGCCCAGGTGAAACCGGGACTTATTGCGGGGTTCAGACAGGAGGTATCCGATGGCAGATAACAGAAAAAAAACCGGCCTGGTATTTTTCCCCGCCTTCGACTGGGCGATATCGGCGACTCACCCTGAACGAGAGGAACGGCTCCTCTACACGCAGGATCAAGTCGTCGAGGAGGGGCTCTTGGACCTGGAGAATATCATTGAATTCAAACCGGGGCTTGCCACCGTCGAGGACATCAACCGCATCCATATCTGTGTCCCGGACGCCCCGAGCGTCATCACCCAATCGCACCTGATTTCGGCCGGTGGAGCAATTACGGCCGCCGAGAAGGTAATGCGGAAAGAAGTCGATAACGCCTTCGCGCTGGTGCGCCCTCCCGGGCACCACGCCATGCGGGTCGTCCACGGTGCCAGGGGGTTCTGCAACATCAACATCGAAGCGATCATGATCGAATACATCCGCCGCCGGTACGGCCCCAAAAGGATCGCCATCGTTGATACCGACTGTCACCACGGCGACGGATCCCAGGACATCTTCTGGCATGACCCCGACACCCTCTTCATATCGATCCACCAGGACGGGAGAACACTCTACCCGGGTTCAGGGTTCACGGACGAATTCGGGGGACCGAATGCCCTCGGCACCACCATTAACGTACCGCTCCCTCCGAACACATCGGACGAGGGCTTCCTCTTCACCCTGGATAACCTGATCCTCCCCATACTGGACGAATTCAAGCCGGACCTGGTCATCAATTCGGCGGGGCAAGACAATCACTACAGCGATCCGATTACCAATATGTCATTTTCCGCTCAGGGATATGCGATCCTGAACGACCGGCTCTCCCCCGACATCGCCGTCCTCGAGGGGGGCTACTCCATAGAAAGCGCCCTGCCCTATGTCAACGTGGGGATCATCCTCGCCATGGCCGGGATCGACTACAGTCAGGTCAGGGAACCGGACTACGACCCGGACACCACGAGACAGACACCGCAGACAAGCCGCTATATCGAGCAGCAGATTACCGCCATCTACGATCTGTGGAAAAACCGAGAATCCCGAAGGACCGCCCTCGTCAAGGGGAAAGAGGTCCTGCATCGCGACCGGAGCATCTTCTATGACACCGATATGATTACCGAGCACCAGGAAGAGACGGTGCGTATCTGCGATGAGTGCGGCGGTCTCATCACCATCGATTCCGAGGCAAGCACGGGCAACCGGATCTTCGCGGTTATCGTCCCGGGCCAGGGGTGCCCCGCATGCAGAAAACGGGGAGAGGAACTCTTCGAGGCAACCGATAAAGACACCTATCACTACCGTTACTTTCAAGACAGAGACCGGGATGTATTCCTGGTAAGATAAGGAGAACCATTGGAAGAACTCAGGGGAAACGGCATCCAGCTGATCGAGGAGGCCATTGAACGGCTGCGGGGACCGGATGGGTGTCCTTGGGATCGTCGGCAGCGAAGGGAGGATATAGGGAGATACCTCCTTGATGAGGTCTACGAACTGATTGACGAAATAGATCGTGGCTCCACGGCGGGGATAAAGGAGGAACTCGGCGATGTCCTCTTCCAGATCGTCTTTCTGGCGAAGATGGCGGAGGAAGCAGGGGAATTTACCCTCTCGGCAGTTGCGAACGACGTATCGGAAAAAATGATCCTCCGCCATCCCCACGTCTTTAAAAACCAACGGGATATCGAGGTCGAAGAGGTCCGTACCAACTGGGAGCGCATCAAGAATCGCGAGCGAGGCAGGGGGGAAAACGAAAGCGCACCGATCAATGCCGTCCCGCGTGCCATGCCCCTCCTCAGGGCGGCGCACAAGATCGCCGACCGGGCGGCACGAAGAGGCTTCGACTGGAAAGAAACCGCCGGCGTCGTGGAGAAGATCGAAGAGGAACTGGGAGAACTGAAGGAAGCCATTGAGAAGAAACAGGCGGAGCATATACAGGGAGAAATCGGTGATATGTTCCTCTCGCTCGTCAATCTGTGCCGTTTCGTCGAGACGGACCCGGAAGAGGCCCTCCGCGCCTCACTGGATAAATTCGTCACTCGATTCTCCTATATCGAGGAGAAGCTGAAAGAAAAGGGGGTGTTTCCCCAGGACGCATCGATGGAAGAAATGGACGCTCTTTGGGAAGCGGCAAAGGAAACAGAAATGGACAGGGAGAGCACGCGATGAAGTTTTTCCTCTGTGTCATCGGGATGGTACTGGTCATAGAAGGCCTCCCCTATTTTGCCTTCCCCGACAAGATCAAGTCATATCTCCTGAAGGTCCTCGACACCCCTGAGAGCGCACTCAGGATGATAGGACTGGCATCGGTCATTGCCGGTCTTGTCCTCGTCTACCTCGGGAAAAACTGATATCAAAAATTTCTTGCAATAACGAAGCGCTACATCTTTCAATTCCCTATTGACTTTCCCCGTTCTTTCTGATTATCTCCCCGGATTCGGCATGAAAACAAAAGACTTTCACTATACCCTTCCTGAGGAACTGATCGCGCAGAAGCCCTGCGAACGAAGGGACCACGCACGGATGATGGTGGTGAACCGGGATCGGGGAACCGTTGAATGCCGGCAGTTCTATGAGCTGCCTGAATTTATGGATGCCGGTGATCTCCTGGTGACCAACAATTCCCGGGTACTCCCCGCGAAGCTTGCCGGCACAAAGGCCACCGGCGCGGTAATCGAGATCCTTCTGCTCGAAGAAAAGGAGTCACCCGCAACGTGGGAAGTCCTCCTCAGGCCGGCAAAGCGGGTCCGTGTAGGCACACGGATTTCCTTTGATGACCGTTCATGGGCGGAGATGCGGGAACGGATCTCGGACAAGAAATGGATCGTTCGCTTCCACACGGACTGCGGGTTTAATGCCTTCCTAGCGACACACGGCAGCGCTCCCCTCCCCCCGTATATAAAGAGGGGAAAAGGGAAGACACCGAACCCCTCGGACCTGCTCAGATATCAGACGATCTATGCGAAGGCCCCCGGATCGGTCGCCGCTCCGACGGCCGGGCTTCATTTCACGGGCGAGATCTTCGAGGCGCTCCACAGAAAGGAGGTCGATATCGCCGAGGTCACACTACACGTCGGATACGGCACCTTCCTCCCCATCGAGACCGAGTACGTCGAGGACCATCGGATGGAGAGTGAGACCTTCGAGATAGGAGAGACGGCAGCCAGCCGGATAAACAGTGCCGCGAGAGTCGTGGCGGTGGGGACCACCTCCGTCCGAACGCTGGAGGCGGCGGCGGATGTGAATGGCACGGTGCGGGCGGGGGAAGGAAAAACCAACCTCTTCATATACCCGGGGTACCGATTCAAGAAAGTGGATCGGATGCTGACAAACTTTCACCTGCCGGCATCATCCCTCTTCCTCCTTGTATGCACGTTCGCCGGGAGAGATTTGATGGCCAGGGCCTACCAAAAGGCCATAGATGAAAGATTTCGCTTCTACAGCTATGGCGACTGCATGCTGATACTATGAATGGTAGGTCGATTGGTCATATGAGCAGAGAAGATATCACCCCGGCTGCCGGTTTCGGTTTCACGCTCCTCCACCGGGATCAGGGATCAGAGGCGCGGCTGGGAAGGATCACCACCCCCCACGGGGTGATCGACACGCCCGTCTTTATGCCGGTGGGGACACAGGGTACGGTTAAATCGCTCACACCGGAGCGAGTCGCAGGCCTCGGGGCACAGATCGTCCTCTCAAATACTTACCATCTTTACCTGCGACCGGGGCACGAACTGATCAGACAGATGGGGGGACTACACCGCTTTATGAACTGGGATCGTCCTATCCTGACCGACAGCGGCGGGTTCCAGATATACAGTCTGGGAAAGCTCAGAAAGATAACGGAGGAGGGGGCATCGTTCCGGTCCCATATCGACGGCTCACGTCACTTCATAGGACCCGAGCAATGCATGGAGATCCAGGAAGCGCTCGGCTCCGACATCATGATGTGCCTTGACGAGTGCATACCCTACCCTGCCGACTTCGCCTATGCGGAAAAATCGCTCGCCATGACCCTTCGGTGGGCGAAACGGTGCAAAGATGCCGGGAAGAACCACAGCCAGGCCCTGTTCGGCATCTCGCAGGGAGGTGAATATGGTACCCTGCGCAAGAGGGGAATCGAGGAGTTGATCGCCATCGGATTCGACGGTTACGCCCTGGGAGGGGTAAGTGTCGGCGAGCCCAAAGAGATCATGCGAGAGGTAACCGCCACCTGCACCCCGCTCCTCCCCATGGAGAAACCGCGGTACCTCATGGGGGTGGGGATGCCGGAGGATATCGTGGAATCGGTCTATCACGGCATCGACATGTTCGATTGCGTCATACCGACACGCAACGCCCGGAACGGAATGCTGTTTACAAGCACCGGAAAAGTTGTTATAAGAAACGCTTGTTACCGGGGGGACAGTGCTCCTCTTGACAGCGCGTGTGACTGTTACACCTGCAGGCATTACTCGCGGGCGTATCTCAGGCACCTCTTTATCGCCGGGGAAATCCTGGCGATTGTTTTGAATACCATCCACAATATCAGGTATTTCATGAGCCTGATGCAGCGGATCAGAGAGGCGATACAAAACGACACCTACACGGTCTTCAGAGATGAATTCATGTCAGCGGTGTCGGTTGAAGAGTCAGCAAATCATTAACAACTGCAAGGAGGATCGAATACAATGACCGGTATAGCATACGCGATGGGAGCAGGCGGAGGCGGAGGAGGAGCCGCCGGAGGCGACATGAACTTCATCTTTGTCATGATCGCGATCTTCGCTATTTTCTATTTTCTTCTTATCAGACCACAACAGAAGAAGCAGAAAGAGACGAAAGCGATGCTCGACAACCTCGCTCATGGGGATATGGTCGTCACCGCAGGCGGGCTGCACGGGAAGATTTCCGCCATCACCGAACAAATTGTAACCCTGGAAGTCGCCGACAAGATCAAGGTCAAGGTTTCCCGGAGTCACATTGCAGGTGTTACGCAAAAGGCAACTTCGTAGGGAAGAGCGAAAGGAACTCACATGTCAGGGAAAAACATCAAGGCACGGACCATTGTCACGCTCGTTGTCGTTGCATCCGCACTCTTCTTTCTCATGCCCTCCATCACGGACAAGCTTCCCTCCCTCTGGAAGGACAACACGGACAAGATTCACCTGGGTCTCGATCTCCAGGGGGGAATGCACTTGGTCCTGGAGGTAGAGACCCAAAAGGCGATCGAGAGCGCCATGGAGCGAATCTCAAACAACCTGAAAGAGGTGCTCATGGAGGAGCGCGTCAGGTTCAAGCATCTGGACCGTGAGGGGGGAACCTTCACGACCCTCGAACTGGCCGACAGTCAGTCGCGTATCCAATTCGAAAAGGTCCTCAAGGATACCTTCCCTAATCTTGCCATCAAGTCTTCGCAGATCACCGAGGGGAGAGAAAAAATCTGGCTGGAGCTGAAAGACAAACAGATCGATTCGATAGAAAAGTTCGCCCTCGAGCAAAGCCTCGAGACCATCCGGAACCGGGTGGACGAGTTCGGCGTCTCCGAGCCGGAGATTATCCCTCAGGGAAAGGATCGGATTCTGATCCAGCTCCCCGGGATCAAGGATCCCCAAAGGGCAATCAACCTGATCGGGAAAACAGCGCTTCTCGAGTTCAAACTCCTGGACGAGGAGCACAGCTTGGATGATGCCCTGGGCGGAAAGGTTCCCCCCGGTGACGTAGTTGCCTACGGATATAAGGAGGAGAGGGAAACGGGACGAAGGATCAAGACCCCGTATCTCCTCAAGAGAAAGACCCTCCTGACGGGTGAATCCTTGGAGGATGCCAAGGTGACTATCAGCAACCGATTCGGCGAACCCTATGTCTCTCTGAAGTTCGATTCTCAAGGCGCACGCGACTTCGAGCGTATAACGGCCCAAAATGTCAAGAAGCGACTGGCTATCGTTCTGGACGGCATCGTTCACTCCGCACCCGTCATACAGGAGCGAATCTCAGGGGGTAATGCTCAGATTACCGGATCATTCACGATGGAGGAGGCACACGACCTTGCCATCGTTCTGAGGGCAGGCGCCCTGCCGGCCCCCGTCAGGATCCTGGAGCAAAGGACCGTCGGTCCCTCTCTCGGTCAGGACTCCATCGACAAGGGAGTTCTCTCTATCATCGTGGGGAGCATCCTGGTTATTCTCTTTATGGTCGTATACTATAATCTTTCAGGAATCGTCGCCGATGTGGCGCTATTCCTGAATATAGTCCTCATCATGGGAGCCCTTGCGGCATTCAGGGCAACGCTCACCCTCCCCGGAATCGCCGGCATCGTCCTCACCATCGGTATGGCCGTGGATGCGAATGTCCTTATATTCGAGCGGGTCCGGGAAGAACTGAGATTGGGGAAATCTCCCCGGGCATCGATAGCAGGAGGGTATTCGAAGGCCCTGAGCACCATTGTCGATGCCAATGTGACCACACTGATCGCCGCTTTGGTGCTCTTCCAGTTCGGGACGGGTCCGGTCAAGGGGTTTGCGGTGACCCTCAGCATCGGTATCGTATGCAGCATGTTCACCGCTATTTTTGTAACGAGGACCATCTACGACTATTTTGTGTGGGATAGAAATATCAAGAGGATAAAGATATAATTACAGAACCATAATCCTGACTGGAACGGAGATAGGAATGGAAATAATACGGCCCGGAATCAATATTGATCTTGTCGGAAAGATGAAGGTGGCAATAGGAGGATCGCTCATTGTGATCATCATCAGCATCTTGTCTTTACTGCTGCATGGCGGACCCAACCTGGGTATCGATTTCGCCGGAGGGACACAGGTGCAGGTCAAATTTTCCCAGGAAGCAACCGCCGAGGGGATCCGGGATTCCCTCGCGGCCATCGGCCTCGGAAACAGCATCATCCAGCGGTTCGGGTACCGCGCCAACAACGAGTTTCTGATCAAGACGGAGCGATCCAGTTCAGAACTCGAGGGGTTATCGGACAAGATAGCCGAGGCGCTGGGGACAAGATACGGCAAGGAAAACACCGAGATTCGAAGGGTTGAGGTCGTAGGACCAAAAGTGGGAAAGGACTTGAGAGAAAAGGGAATGCTCGCGATGCTGTACGCAGTGATCGGTATCCTGATCTACGTCACCTGGCGATTCGAGCTCCGCTACGCCGTCGGTGCAATCGCCGCCCTGATCCACGACGTCGTCATTACCGTTGGGATCTTTTCCCTCTTGGGGAAAGAATTCACGCTCCCGATTATCGCCGCCCTGCTGACGATCATCGGTTACTCCCTCAACGACACCATCGTCGTATATGATCGTATACGGGAAAATATCAAAGCGGAACGGAAACAGCCCCTGCGAGACCTCGTCAATACGAGCATCAATCAGGTGCTGAGCAGGACGGTCTTGACATCGGCTACGACACTCCTGGTCGTCCTTGCCCTGTATTTCCTGGGTGGTGCGGTGATCCATGACTTTGCCTTCGCCCTCCTGGTGGGAGTGGTCGTCGGTACCTATTCCTCCGTATTCGTAGCCAGTCCCACGGTCCTGGCCTGGGAATCCATCTGGCCTTCAAAGGAAAAGAGGAAATGATACGGTGCCTCTCCTGGAAGCAACCGGGCTGACGATATTTGTTATCATACTGTTCATTGGCGTCTTCTCCATCATATTCGGCTTCCCGGGAACCTTTCTGATCCTGGGGGATGTTGTTGCCTACGCCCTGATTACCGGGTTCGAGAAGATCGGCTGGAAGATTATTGTCACCCTTGTCGTTCTTTCCCTCCTGGCGGAGGTGGTTGATTTTCTGATGGGAATCGCCGGGGTCCGAAAGTATGGCTCTTCAAAGACCGGGATCGTCCTCTCCATCATAGGGGGGATCATCGGGGCCATCTTAATGGTCCCCCTTCTCATGGGACTGGGTGCCGTCATAGGTGTCTTTCTCGGAGGCTTTGTCGGGGCCTTTCTGGGAGAATATTTCGAAGAGCGAAAGCTGAAACCGTCATTCAGGGCGGGGTATGGGGCTCTGATGGGGAAGATTGCTGGCGTACTGGTCAAGGGCTCTCTGGCGATCGTCATGATCGTAATCACGATGTCGGCGCTCTATTTCTGAGAAGATATGAAACGGACGCACAAGAAACCGGGAAACGATATGGGCACGAACAGGAAAAGCGCAATCAGGGAATATGCGGAAGCGATCATCATAGCGATACTGATAGCCCTCTTTATCAGGACCTTTGTCGTTCAGGCATTCAAGATACCCTCCGGCTCGATGAAGCCAACCCTCCTGATAGGGGATCATCTCCTTGTCAATAAATTTACCTACGGGATCAAAATCCCCTTCATCCGCAAGACACTGATGCCCATCGGTGATCCCCAGAGGGGTGACATCGTCGTCTTCATATACCCGGTGGACAGGAAGAAGGATTTTATAAAACGGGTGGTCGGCATTGCGGGGGATACGATCGCGATCAGAGACAAAAAGATATATCTGAACGGATCCCTCTACGATGACGGCCATGGTGTCTATACCGACAGCCTGGTATTCCCGGCATCAATGCAACCACGAGACAATTTCGGCCCCGTCACGGTCCCGGAGGGGCGCCTGTTCGTTATGGGAGACAACCGGGATCAGAGTTACGACAGCCGATTCTGGGGATTCGTAAATCTGGAAGACGTCTTGGGAAAGGCCTTCATCATATACTGGTCCTGGAATAAGGAGGACCATGACGTCAGGTGGAGCAGGATGGGGAGTCTCCTCCGTTAAAACCCCTTGACACAAAGCAGAAGAACTGGTATGTTTCGTACCTAAATAGGTTTATAAAACAAGGGCTTTCAATGATTTTCGAGACGTCAGCGCAAAAAGGTGCCACAGGGCCTTCTCATAGTCATGGGAAGGCCTTTTTTTTGAGGAACGTGCCTGGGGCCGTTCTCCTGGATTGACGGAAGGAACACGCACATGGAACAGAAGAAGGTCGTAATGGACGCGGAGGGCATAGAGCGGTCCCTTACGAGAATCGCCCACGAGATCCTGGAACGAAACAAGGGGACGGCGAATCTGATCATTATCGGCATCCGGAAGGGAGGCGTCCTCTTGGCGGAAAGACTCCGTAAAAAGATCTCCACCATCGAAGGAACCGAGGTCCTGTCGGGGACTCTCGACATAACCCTCTACCGGGATGATGTGCTGACCACGGGGAGGAGACCGCCGATCGAGAACACGTATATTCCCTTCCCCCTTGATCACAAGCAAGTCGTCCTGGTGGACGATGTCCTCTTTACCGGAAGGACGATACGGGCCGCCATGGACGCGCTGATGGACTTCGGAAGACCCGAGCGTATCCAACTGGCCGTTCTCATCGACAGGGGACACCGGGAGTTTCCGATCAGGGCCGATTTCATAGGAGAAACCCTCCCGTCAGCCCTGTGGGAAAGCGTCAGCGTCAATCTGACCGATGACAGGAACATGGACGAGGTCGTTATCGAAGAGGGGTAGCAAACCGTACCTGCGGGGATTCAGGGGAACGGACAGCTGAAGGATCGAGAGCCATCTGTCCGACCGGAGAGTGGAAGATATCATGAAATTATCGAGAAAAGACATGTTGGGGATACAGGATCTCTCCCGGGGGGAAATCGATCTCATCCTCGACACCGCTGCGTCCTTCAAGGAGATCTCCGACAGGACGATCAAGAAGGTCCCCACCCTCAGGGGGAAAACGGTCATCACCCTCTTCTTCGAGGCGAGTACCCGGACACGAACATCCTTTGAAATCGCTGCAAAGAGACTCAGCGCGGACACCATCAACATCTCCGCATCCACCAGCAGCGTCGTCAAAGGGGAGACACTGATCGACACCGCCCGTAACTTGGAATCGATGAATCCGGATACCATCGTCATTCGACACAGCGCCGCCGGAGCGGCACAGATTCTCGCCGATCTCCTGAAGAAACAGTCGATTATCAACGCGGGAGACGGGGCGCACGAGCACCCCACCCAGGCCCTCCTCGATATGCTCACGATACGGGAAAAGAAGGGACGGATCGAAGGCCTTACCGTCGCCATCATCGGCGATATCGCCCACAGCAGGGTGGCTCGTTCCAATATATATGGGCTGATCACGATGGGGGCGCGGGTGGTGATATGCGGCCCCGCGATGATGATCCCACGGGACATCGAACGGATGGGCGTCACCGTTCACCGCACCATGAGCGATGCCCTGCAGGATGCGGACGTCATCATGATGCTCCGGATGCAGCTCGAGCGGCAGCATGAGGATCTCTTCCCCTCCCTCCGCGAATACGCACAGCAGTTCTCACTGAACCGAGGCAACCTCAAACAGGCGAAAGATGATGTGATCGTCATGCACCCGGGGCCGATCAACCGGGGGGTCGAGATCACTTCGGAGATAGCCGATGGCCCCCACTCCGTTATCCTGGAACAGGTGACCAACGGCGTCGCCGTGAGAATGGCCCTTCTCTACCTCTTGTCAGGAGGAACAAAATGAAGCTGTTACTCAAGGGTGGCAGGATTGTAGACCCCTCGCAGGGGATGGATACGGTCGCTGATATCCTGATAGAAGACGGAATAATCTCCCGTATCGAAAAGGATATCCCGCTCTCCAAGGCCGAGGCCACCCAGGTCATCGATCTGAAGGGAAAGATCGTTGCGCCCGGCCTGATCGACATGCATGTCCACCTCCGTGAACCGGGCTTCGAGTACAAGGAAACGGTTCGAACAGGGTGCGAGGCCGCGGTCGCCGGGGGGTTCACCGCCATCGCCTGCATGGCGAATACCGATCCGGTCAATGACAACCGCTCGGTAACGGAATTCATACTGAATCAGGCACGCCTGGCCTCACTGGCGAAGGTATATCCGGTTGCAGCCCTCAGCAAGGGTCAAAAGGGAACGGCGCTGACTGAATTCGGCGACCTCAAAGGGGCCGGGGCCGTGGCCTTTTCAGACGACGGTAATCCGGTCACGGACAGCGGTCTGATGCGGCGTGCCCTCGAATACGCCCACTCGTTCGATATGCCCGTGCTTTCGCACTGCGAAGACCGGGGGCTGTCCGAGGACGGCCTGATGCACGAGGGGTTCGTGTCCACGCAGCTGGGTCTTCCCGGGATTCCGGCCGTCGCGGAAGAGATCATGGTGGCACGCGACATCGCCCTTGCCCGTTTCACGGAGACGAGCGTGCACATCGCTCACGTAAGCACGGCCGGCTCCGTCCGGATCGTGAGAGAGGCCAAGGCAGCGGGGATACAGGTGACCGCCGAGACGGCGCCTCATTACTTTACCCTGACCGATGAGGCGCTCAGGGGCTTCTCTACGGACTGCAAGATGTACCCCCCCCTGCGGGGTGCGGATGACATAGAGGCGATCAAAGAAGGGCTCGGGGACGGCACGATCGACGTCATAGCCAGCGACCATGCCCCCCACTCATCCATTGAGAAGGAAGTCGAATTCGCATACGCCGCGAACGGGATCGTCGGTCTGGAGACATCCCTCGCCCTCTCGCTGAAACTGGTGCATGACGGCATCCTCTCCCTCCCGCAACTGATCGAGAGGATGAGCACAAACCCCGCACGTATCCTGAAGATACCCAAGGGTTCGCTGAAGCCGGGCCTCGACGCCGATATCACCGTCATCGACACGGAGAACGCATGGACGGTCGACACAGGGGCATTCCGCTCAAAGGGTCGTAACTGTCCTTTTCACGGCTGGGAACTCGTCGGAAGGGCGGTCATGACCATCGTTGGCGGGGAGGTTAAATACGCGGATCTCGGGGGCAAGGCCTAGGGCCCGGACCTGGCGTATTTCCCCTCACAAATTTCCCGATTCCCATCGTCCACCTCTCCGACAGGGTGAGTTCTGTTCGATTTCATCCTTGCCCTCTCTCCTAAGACGTGGTAATGAAAGTTGTTTTTGTTTGCCAACGGGGATGTGCCATGAAAAGACGACGGGAAGAAGAGATACCGCACCTCGGCCAACTGAAGAAGTGGATCCGCCTGAACAGGGAGTTCGCAATCATTGATCTCTTCTCCGAGCTCCACCCGGCCGACATCGCCGACCTCATCGACAATCTCGCCGAGCAGGAGAAGATCCACCTCTTTTCGCTCCTCGATGTGGAGAAGGCATCCGACGTCATCCCCGAGTTGAGTGACGTCTCCCGCGAACAGATCCTCGAAGACATATCGGACAAGAAACTCGCCGAGATCATCGATGAGATGGATTCGGACGACGCGGCGGACGTTATCGCCGAGCTTCCCGAAGACCAGGCCCGGGCAGTCCTCGCAGGGATAGAACCCGAGGGATCGCAGGAACTCAAAAACCTCCTGAGATACGAAGAAGACACGGCCGGCGGGATTATGCAATCCGAGTTGGTCTCCATCCCCTCCGACTCCACAATCAATGATGGTATCAAGGCCGTGATACAGGCCTCCGACGAGATTGAGCATGTCTATAATGTTTTCCTCGTGGATAAGGTCAATGCCCTCATCGGGACCATCCCCCTCCAGAAACTGATTACGGCAAAACGAACCAGCCCTGCATTGGAGTCTATCGACAAGACGATCCCCTCCGTTCAGACGGATATCGACCAGGAGGAGGTCGCGCGGATGTTCGAGAAGTACGATCTCGTTTCACTCCCCGTCGTCGACGCCGGCAACCACTTGCTCGGCCGGATCACGGTGGACGATATCGTCGACGTTATGGAGGAGGAATCATCAGAGGATATCTACCGCATCGCCGGTCTCGGTGAAGACGATACCGTCTTCAACGAGCCGATGGAATCCGTCAAGCGGAGGCTTCCCTGGTTGTATCTCAATCTCCTGACGGCCCTCGCCTCGGCGTTGGTCATCGGCTTCTTCGAGAACACAATCCAGATGGTCATTGTCCTTACCGTCTTCATGCCGGTGGTGGCGGCGATCGGAGGAAATGCGGGCAGCCAGACCCTGACCCTGATCGTCAGGGGGTTGGCCCTCGGCGAGGTCACCTTCGACAATGCAAAAAAAGCACTCTACAAACAGGTCGTCGTGGGAGTCGTCAACGGCGTGGCCGTGGGGGTCGTGATCGGACTCATTGCCGCCCTCTGGAAGGGAATGCCGATTCTGGGAGTGGTCCTCGGCCTCGCCATGATCATCAATGTATTCGTGGGAACCCTCATCGGAACCCTCATCCCGCTGAGCCTCAAATGGATAAAGGCGGATCCCGCCTTGGGCTCTCACATCTTCGTCACCGCCTTCACGGATGCCTTCGGTTTTCTTTCCTTCCTGGGTCTGGCAACCATCTTCCTGAAGCTGTTGGTATGAGAAGGCCTCCCCTCAAGACACCGGCGTTTGTCCTGCACTTC
Organism: Syntrophales bacterium; assembly: GCA_963662405.2. Classification (GTDB taxonomy): domain Bacteria; phylum Desulfobacterota; class Syntrophia; order Syntrophales; family UBA2210; genus UBA6078. The sequence goes on along the minus strand of CAXXKT010000003.1, from coordinate 526,201 downwards.
CTCAACTACGGCGAATCCGACCGGATCGTCACCTTTTTTACCCGGAACTTCGGTAAGATCAAGGGGATTGCCAAGGGAGCGCGGCGGAGTCGGAAACGCTTCTCCAACGCCATAGAGCCTTTCTCCTGTTCTTCGCTCCTCTTTTCCCGACGGGACGAGAGCAGCCTGGCCATCATCGAAAACTGTGACGTCCTGGACCACTATCCGGTGATCAGGTCAAACCTGGAACGGACCATGGCCGCGTCATATATGATCGAGTTGGTAGACCGGTTCACCGTGGAGGAGAAACGAAGTCTCGCCACCTTCACCCTGCTGGAGGATTTTCTGGGACTTCTGGAGAGGGAAAACGGCGTGGAGGAGACGATGCGATTCTTTGAACTGCGCCTCCTCACGCTCTCGGGATACGAACCGATGCTGGAACGATGCGTCCTCTGCGACAGACCGCTCGACAAGACCGGTACCATCCTCTTTGATGCGATCCGGGGAGGAATCCGCTGCTCACGGTGTAACCGGGAAAACGATCAGAACGGCATCCCCCTCTCACAGGGAACGGTCAAAACGCTCCTGATGGGCAGAGAAATGGAGCCTGACCGAATAGGCAGACTGGTCCTCTCGGAGAACGCCCTCGGGGAAAGCGCCCGGATCCTCAGACACTTCATACGGCACATCCTGGGGAGAGAGCCCAAGTCCCTGCAGGTCCTCGATGAAATCAAAAGAATGACCTGACCGTGTGGGGCCCGGCGAATGATTACGCCTTGACAGGCCCCGCCGGGAGTGATAGCGTCCCTGAGTTTCAATACCGCCGCACAGCGTACACGTGAAGGAGGCAATCGTGACCTTTCAGGAACTGATATTCGCCCTGGAAAAATACTGGGCAGACCAGGGGTGCATCGTACAACAGCCCTATGATCTCGAAGTGGGGGCCGGCACGTTCAATCCGGCAACGTTTCTTCGATCACTCGGACCGGAGCCGTGGAATGTCGCCTATGTGGAACCATCGCGCCGGCCGACGGACGGCCGGTACGGTGAGAATCCAAACCGGCTGCAGCACTACTACCAGTATCAGGTCATCATGAAACCCTCCCCTCTCGACATACAGGAGCGGTATCTTAATTCGCTGAAGAGCTTCGGGATTGACCCATTGGACCACGACATCCGCTTCGTCGAGGATGACTGGGAGTCTCCCACCCTCGGCGCCTGGGGCCTCGGCTGGGAGGTCTGGCTGGACGGGATGGAGATCACCCAGTTCACCTACTTTCAGCAGGTCGGAGGGATCGACCTGAGTCCCATCTGCGTCGAGATCACCTACGGGATCGAGCGAATTGCCATGTACCTCCAGGAGATCGACAACGTCTACGATCTCGAGTGGGGACACGGGATCACATACGGAGACGTCCATCACCGGGGCGAGGTAGAGTTCTCCACCTATCAGTTTGAAGAGGCCGACACCGATATGCTTCGAATGCTCTTCGACATGTATGAGGCCGAATCGGTCAAGATCGCCGAGAAGGGATTCGTCCTGCCCACCTACGATTACTGCCTGAAATGTTCGCACGTATTCAATATCCTGGACGCGCGGGGGGCCATCAGCGTCAATGAGCGCACGAGCTATATCGGGCGGGTTCGAAACCTCGCCCGCCTCAGCGCCGAAGGCTACGTCCGTCAGAGGGAAGAAATGGGGCATCCCCTCACCGGAAAGTTCACCACGAAGTAAAAGAGGAGCTATTGTTCTCATGGGCAAAGAATTGTTGTTGGAGATAGGGACGGAAGAGATCCCGGCCGCCTTCCTGCCGAAGACGCTGAAGGATATGGAGCGAATCATTACCGGCGAGTTTTCCGAGCACCGCATCGGACACTGCTCGATCCGAACAATGGGGACACCCCGACGATTGCTCCTGTCGGTCACGGATGTCAGCGAGAGGCAGGAGGACCAGGTTATCGAAAAAATGGGGCCTTCGACCACCGTTGCATTTGACGAAGAGGGGAAACCCACCAAGGCCGCCCTCGGATTCGCCCGGGGACAGGGGATGGACGTTTCCGAACTGGAAATTGTTGAAACACCGAAGGGGAAACAGATCTGTTCGCGCAAAAAAATCGTCGGGCAGGGCACAAAGGCCGTCCTGGCGGAGCTTCTCCCCCGCTTCATCCTCTCGATCCCCTTTAAGAAATCGATGCGCTGGATGGATCTGAATATCCGCTTTGCCCGCCCGATTCATTGGATCGTGGCCCTCTTCGGGGATGATATCATTCCCTTCTCCATAGAGAACATAACCAGTTCGAACATGAGCCGCGGTCACCGTTTCATGTCCCCGGAGTCCTTTGCCGTCAGCGGAATTGAAGACTACCTCAAAAAGACCGAAGAACGGTTCGTCATCGCGGATCCGGAGAGAAGACGGGCGATTATACAAGGGGAGGCACGAAAAGCAGCCGCGGCCGTCGCGGGGATCGTTCTCGAAAACGAGGATCTTCTCGGGGAGGTCAGCTTTCTGATCGAATATCCCTCCGTCGTCTGCGGGACCTTCGACCGGGAATACCTCGCCCTCCCCAAAGAGGTGCTGACAACCGCGATGATAAAACACCAGAAATACTTCCCCGTCGTCGATGCACAGGGGAAACTCCTCCCCCACTTCATCACCGTGAACAACACCCTGGCCCGTGATCCTGCGGTCGTGGCGCGGGGCAACGAGAAGGTAATACGGGCCCGTCTCGCCGATGCCCGCTTTTTCTTTGAGGAAGACCGGAAGACCCCCCTCGAAGACCACCTGGAGGATCTGAAAGAGGTCATATTCCACAGTCTCCTGGGGACGTCGTACGAAAAAGTGATGCAGTTCAGGGAACTGGCGGCATATATCGCCGAGACGATACGCCCCGAGCTCGCGCCGTCGGTCGACCGGGTCGCCCTCCTGTGCAAGGCGGACCTCGAGACCCAGATGGTGTACGAATTCACCGAGCTTCAGGGGGTGATGGGAAGGGAGTACGCCCTCTTGCAGGGAGAAGAGCCCGTCATCGCACAGGCGATCTACGAGCACTATATGCCCCTTGGCGCAGGGGGACAACTTCCGGAGACGGACGAAGGAGCGATCGTCAGCATCGCCGACAAGATGGACTCCATTGCGGGGTGCTTCGGCGTGAAGCTGATCCCCACGGGAACCGCCGATCCCTACGCCCTGAGACGCCAGGCCCTCGGGATTATCAATATCATTCTCGATAAAAACTACTCCCTTGATATTGAGAAACTGGTGGACAAGAGCCTCGATATCCTCGACGGGAAGCTGAAACGAGCGAAGGGAGAGACCCGGTCGGATGTCATGAACTTCCTGAAGGGAAGATTTGAAAACCAGCTCCTCTCACAGGGACACCCGAATGACGTGGTCGACGCGGTCCTCGCACAGGGCATATCGGACATCGTTCAGTCCTTGAAAAAAACAGAGGCCATGGAAACGTTTAAGGCACATCCCGACTTTGAACCGCTGGCGGTCGCTTTCAAGCGCGTTGTCAACATCCTCAAGGGATTCGAAGGAGGCGCCGTCGACCCATCCCTCTTCGACGACCCTGCCGAAGAGGACCTCTTCCGCGTCTTCAACGAGATACGGGGAAAGGCCGATACATTCATCGACGACGGCAGCTACGCGGAGGCCCTCTCCGAAATGGCGCGGCTCAGGAAACCGGTCGATACCTTCTTCGACGAGGTGATGGTAATGGCAAAAGATGGAAAGATCCGCTTCAACCGACTTTCTCTTTTGGAGGAGATGGCGCGCCTCTTCTACCGGATCGCCGATTTTTCACGGATCGTGACGGAAGGTTGAACAGAAGGCCTCTTTATGATTTGAATTGTCTATAACCCTCTTGGCTCTTTCTTCCTGAGAGCAGCTTCAATACGCATCGGAGAGGCGAGGGAGAAACGATCAATTCACTTCAGAACGGGATTCCCCTTTTATACCGTTACCGAACATGCGGAAATCAGAGGGTTTCGAGTCTTCGGTTTCTTGGGTTTTTCCATTATCGGGACTTTCGGGAGCATCCATGTTTCACGTTTATTCGGGATGTGCGTTCATCGCTGCCGCTCTCCTGATGGCACCTTTTTCATTGTATTCCTCGCACCAATAGGGCGCATCGCATCAACGCGGTATTCGTTAAGGATCATCTATCGTGGTTTGTTTCCTCAAGATTTAAGCGGCGGCACGATGGACACGACACCGCGAACGGGGCTGCTCCGTTTGTGACAAGACGGCAGATGGAGCTTGGCGTTTTTTCCGTGGTGCGAGGGTGGGAGATATATATTATCTCCTGACAGTAAGAAAAATATCAAGCTCCGCCTTCACGATCGGCCTGCTGTCACGTGAAAAGACGAAGTAACTGCTCGTTCTGAAATACTATCCGTCAATCATATATGCAATTCCCTCACCGGAAGTCACCGATTTCCGGCCATGAAAAGTATTTCCTTCTGTTCCATACCGGCATAGAAGATAACACAACGGCCCCGTCAATTATTGAGGCCATCCCGTGCACGGGAAGAATATCGGAAAGAGACAACCCTTCTTGGCGCGATAATCATAGGTTTTCCGGTTTGGGGGTTTCTCCCATTTCTTGCCTTCTTTTCGATCACGTAAAATTTTCCGAATCCGCTGATCTTGACCTCTTCACCCTTCTCAAGCGATTGCTTTATAAGTTCAAGGGTGGATTCGAATAGAGCGGCGGCTTGTTCCTTCGAAAAGCCAAGCCGGTCTTGGATCGATTTGATTATGTCTGTCTTTTTCAGGGCCATTGAATAGATACCTCCTTGGAAAATAGATATTTAATATTACCTGTATTATTGAGTATAGTACATCTAACCGTGATGAAGAACCTGTCTCCCGCTCCTTCGTCCTATCCCGCACTGAACCCCCGGCAGAGGACATCCTCCCGGAAAGGGGAAACGGCACAATCTCCACATATAGATCACCTACACAGTGCCTCACCGCAAGAGGCACCCTATCAAAACGTGCCATCATTCCGTATTGGATCCGGCATGCAACCCGCTCTCTGTGATCCGGGCCTTTGTCGGCATCTCGGCAGGCTATTGAACTTGATAAGAACAAAATGGCGGAAGTGCATGGGAATCGAACCCACCCGGGACGGTTCTAGCGCCCCACACCGGATTTGAAGTCCGGGAGGCCCACCAGTGACCTTGGCACTTCCGCATGATCCAGCAACCTCTTGATATCTCTTTCCCTGCCGGTTGTCAATCCTTCAAATATCGTGGCTCATCCGAAGAATTATGTGAATCGTCGATCAGTTGCACCATGACACCTTCTCCCGCCCTGACGAACTCGACATCCTCGGGGATAACCATGATCCCGTTTGCATGAACCATGGAGCTGAGAATCCCGGAACCCTGCTCTCCGGTAATCTCGACGACAAAACCGTCCGCCTTACTTTTCACCTGTGACCTGAAAAAATACCGGAGCCCCCGTTTCTTCCTTATGCTTTGGGTCAGGGTCGCGCAGACGGTCCTGCGAAAGATGTTCCGGTGGCCGGTCATCTTCAGTATCGCGGGACGAACGTACTGTTCGAAGGTAATCATCGACGAAACGGGATTTCCGGGAAGCCCAAAGACCGGCACGTCTTCCTTGAATCCAAAAACCATCGGTTTACCGGGACGTTGGGAGATCTGCCAGAATTCGATGGTGATACCGATATCCTCCATCACCTCTTTCACGAAATCATAATCCCCGACCGACACCCCGGCAGACGAAATAATGACATCGGCGCGGAGCGCGGCCCTGAACTTCTCGGTCAGATCTTCTCTGGTATCCTTCGCAATCCCGAGTTGGAACGGCACGCCGCCACACGCCATCACCTGCGCCGCAAGGGAGTAACTGTTGCTGCTGACAATCCTTCCGGGCGATGTCGCCGCCGCATCGATGTCGACCAGTTCATCGCCGGTGGATATGATCGCCACCAGGGGTCGCCGGTACACCTTCACGAAGGAGCGGCCGAGGGACGCCAGCATGCCAACCTCCGAGGGGCGAAGCAGCGCTCCCGTACCGATGATCAGATTCCCGGCTTTCACATCCTCTCCGGCATACCTGACGTTCTCGCCGTGAGCGAGGGGAACGGATATAGACACACCGTCTTCATCAGATATCGTATCCTCCACCTTCACAACGGCGTCGGCCCCCTCCGGAAGGGGGGCGCCGGTCATAATTCGTGTTGCCTCACCAAGGCCAACCACCCGTTGTGGAATTTTACCCGCTGGGATTTCTTCGATGATCTTTAGATAAACAGGGGCTTCAGCCCCCGCATCTGCGATATCTTCCGATCTGACCGCATAACCGTCCATCGCCGAGTTGTCTCGGGGGGGGATGTCTCGGAGGGCATAGACATCCTCACCGATCACCCTTCCCTGAGCGCTCAGGATATCCGTCTTCTCGAAATCGAGGGGGGAAATGGAATCAAGGATATGATCCAAGGCCTCTTTCACTGATATCATGGGTCGACTCCTCGACCCCGGAGAGCCGATAAGGCCCCGGAGTCACGCGTGAATGATCCTTACTATATGAATCCCGTAATCTTGTCAATATTTCTGCCTTGAATAAATATGATCAATGATATATTCATTCTCCGTATCGGGAGATGGGCCCCGCTCCCGGAGAGGGAATAACATGAGCATCATACAAAAACAGGATCAGATCAGAAAATTGCTGGAAGAAAACAATGCCGTCCTCCTTGCCCACTACTATCAGCCCGACGAGATCCAGGATATTGCCGACATCCTGGGAGATTCGCTGGCCCTGAGCATGGAGGCCGCCGAGACACAGGCACCGCTCATCATCTTTGCCGGGGTGCGGTTTATGGCGGAAAGTGCCTCGATCCTCTCGCCTGAAAAGACGGTCCTTCTCCCCCGTCCCGAGGCGGGCTGCCCCCTCGCCGACACGATCACCGTCGAAGAACTGAAGCGAACAAAGGAGCAGTACCCCGAGGCGAAGGTCGTAACGTACGTCAATTCATCGGCAGAGATCAAAGCCCACAGCGATATCTGTTGCACCTCCGCCAACGCCGTGAAGGTTGTGAACAGCCTCGGCACCGATACCGTCCTCATGGTCCCCGACGGAAATCTCGCACGGTACACCGCACAGTTTACCGACAAAAAGATCATTCCGTGGAAAGGGTTCTGTTACGTGCACAACAACCTGTCACCGGACAAGGTCCGGGGGGTGAAGAACGCACATCCCGAAGCCCCCGTCGCCGTCCACCCGGAATGTCGCCCGGAGGTTACCGCAATGGCTGATTTTGTCGGAAGCACCGGAGGGATTCTGAAATTCGCCCGTGAGACGGATGCCCGGGAAGTCATTATCGGGACCGAACGGGGGATTATGCACCAACTGCACAAGGAAAACCCCGACAAGACCTTCATCCCGGCATCGGAAGATCTGGTCTGTCTGGACATGAAACGTATGACCCTTGACGACATCCTCGACGCCCTGCTGGAGATGAAACACAAAGTGCAGGTCCCTGCAGAGATGCGTGTCCCCGCAAAGCTGGCCCTGGACAGGATGCTGGAAGTGTCGAAATAGGACAAGAAACCGCTTTTTAGTGAGGAAACGAGTTTACGCAGACACATCCCTTGCGGATTCCTCCCTCCGTGCCCTTATCAGCACGATTCAACGGGGGGATGATGAGGTGGATATCTGTGGCCTCAGAGGCTCCGCGCAGGCCTTCATCCTCTCACTCCTCTCCAAAAACACCGGAAGATCCCTCCTCCTTGTTACCACTTCCCACCGCGAGGCCCTCAATGTCTTCCGTGATGTGACCTTCTTCCTCGGCGAAGGGAATGCCCTATTCTTCCCCCCCTGGGAGATCGTCACCCCGGGCGATACCTTCTCCCGACAGGAAGAGATCGCCGCAGGACGAGCAGGTGTCCTATCGCGTATCCTGGTGGGACAAGCGACCGTGGTGGTAACCCCCCTGAGCGCCTTGATGCAGAGGGTCGTCCCGGTGGGAATATTCGAGCACTATATGGAGAACATCTCCATCGGGGACATGAGAGATCGGGGCCTCCTGGCAGACGAGCTAATCGCGGGCGGCTATCAGCGGACCCCGCTGGTCGAAAAGGCGGGAGAATTCAGCCTGCGGGGAAATATCGTTGACATCTTCCCGCCCGCGTATTCTTCTCCCTTCCGGTTGGAACTGATCGGTGACGAGATCGAATCAATCAGGCAATTTGATCCCGCAACACAGCGATCCCTGCAAGAGGTTGTCGATTTCACCCTGGCCCCCGCGGGAGAGGTGATTCTGTCCGAAAAATCGAAGAGACGGGTACTGCGAAACCTGAGGAGCCGGTTCAATGAATCGGGGATATCACAGTCGCGGAGGAGCCGGCTTATCGAAGGTATCGAGCAAGACGTGCTCTCCCTGACAAACCTGCAACTCCTGCCTCTATTTTACGAAGATCCGGAAACAGATGGTATGTCAAACGGTCTGAGCACCCTCTTGGATTATCATCCCGGGAATCCGGTGGTCATCTGTGAGAGTCCCGGCGTGATGGAGAAGGCCGCGGAGGAAGCCATAAACAATGCGGATCGGATTGCGCGGAAGGCCGAAGACGAGGGGAGGTTTTTCCTCGAAAAGGAACGATTCCTGGCATCGTGGGATGAACTTTCCCGAAAGATATACCCCCTGCAAAAGGTCTATACCGGTCGGCTGCAGGCCATGGATCCGATCTCATTCGAGACGAATGACCTCACACTGAAGACCGATGCCGAGCATCACGCACAGCAGGATGGCATCCTCGCCCCCCTCGCGGAGAGGGCCCGGTCATGGATCGCCGAAGGCACACGGGTGCACTTCCTCTGCGCTGAGGGAAGCATCGACAAGATGGAACGTCTCCTGGAAGAATACGCACTTCCCGTCTACCGGCCGGACGGTCCTCTTTTTGCTGATCTCACATCCGGCGCAGAGGGGCGTCTCCTCATCAGAGAAGGGCGGATTAGCAATGGATTTTCCTATCCCCCGCTGAAGACGGTCATCGTCAGCGAAGAGGAAATATTCGGGAAAAAAATCCGCAGGAGACGCAAAGGGAGTGCTCGGGAAGGGTATTTCCTCAGATCCTTTGGAGAATTGGAAAAGGGCGATTTCGTCGTCCACGTGGATCACGGTATCGGCCGGTACCAGGGACTCGAGCGGTTGACCTTCGGCACCGTGGAGAGCGACTTTCTCCTCCTTGAGTACCGTGACCAAGACCGACTCTATATCCCGGTTGACCGCTTGAACCAGATACAGCGGTATATCGGTCCCGACGGTCACACCCCCCCGGTGGATAAACTGGGTGGCACCTCCTGGGAGGCGGTCAAGAAGAAGGTCAAGGAGTCGGTACGGGTGATCGCCGAGGAACTGGTCGCGATCTACGCCGCCAGGGAGGTGATGCAGGGACACCGCTTTTCCTCCACGGGTAGGGATTATGAAGAATTTTCGTCGTCATTCCCATTCGAGGAGACCCCCGACCAGGCGCGGGCGATCGAAGATGTCTACCACGACATGAGCGATGCGAAGCCGATGGACCGGCTCGTCTGCGGCGATGCCGGGTTCGGAAAGACAGAGGTGATACTGCGGGCCTCCTTCAGGGCCTCGATGGATGGCAGGCAGGTGGCGGTCCTCGTCCCCACGACCATCCTCGCGGAACAGCACTACCGGACCTTTACCGAACGATTCATACCATATCCCGTCCGCATCGAGGTCCTGAACCGGTACAAGACAAGTGCCGAACAGAAAAAAATCGTCGCCGATATACGGAGCGGCCTCGTGGACATCGTTATCGGCACACACCGGCTCCTGCAGAAAGATGTCGGATTCAAGGATCTCGGCCTGGTGGTGATAGACGAGGAACAACGGTTCGGTGTCACGCACAAGGAAAGGCTGAAGAAGCTCCGGACGCTTGTCGACGTCCTCACCCTGACAGCAACCCCCATACCGAGGACCCTTCAGCTTTCTCTTATCGGGATACGAGACCTGTCCATTATCGAAACCCCTCCGCAGGAACGTCGTCCCGTCGAGGTTCACCTGGCCGAATTCAACGAGGACCTTGTCAGGAAAGCAATCGAGCGTGAACTCGCTCGGGGGGGGCAGATCTTCTTTATTCATGACCGCGTTCGGTCCATATACAGCGTCGCGCGTCTGATCGGGAAACTGGTTCCCTCGGCAAAGATCGCCGTTGCCCACGGCCAGATGAAAGCCAAGGAACTCGAAGACATCATGGTCGGATTCGTCCGCCGGGACTTCGATATCCTTGTCTCCACCACGATCATAAGCTCCGGCGTCGACATACCGGCGACCAACACCATCATCATCAACCGGGCCGACCGGTTCGGCCTCTCTCAGCTCTATCAATTGCGGGGACGGGTCGGACGGGGCAATGAACATGCCTATGCCTATCTCCTCATCCCCGAGGAATCCATCCTCTCACGCGACGCGCGGAAACGGCTCGAGATCGCACGGGAGTTTTCGGAGCCGGGGTCGGGGTTCAAGGTGGCGACACACGATCTGACAATCCGCGGGGGCGGGAGCGTCCTGGGTATATCCCAATCAGGGCATGTATCCGCCATCGGCTACGAGCTCTACACGGAGATGATGGAAAAGACCATCCGTGACTTGAAAGGAGAGCGATACCCCGGAGAGGAGATCGATCCCGAGATCAATCTCGGCGTCCCGGCATTCATTCCGGACGATTTCATCCCGGACACGCATACCCGACTGATGACCTACAAGAGGATATCGATGGTCTCTTCTGACAGCGACCTGCCGGGGATCAGGGAAGGGCTCGCCGACTGTTACGGTCCGGTCCCTCCCGAAGTGGACACCCTGATGGATATCATGCGGATCAAGAACCGACTCCGAAGGATCCTGAGCACAAAAATGGACTACAACGGCTCGGAGCTCTCCATCGCCTTCCGGGGAGACAGCTCCTTCGATCCTGCCAAGGTCATCACCCTCTCGCAGGAACGACCAGGAGAAGTTCGCTTCACACCCGACAACCGCTTACTTGTCTCCATGCCGGACCTCGGGGGAAAAGCGATCATTACCCAGGTCTTCGAACTCCTCGAAGAACTTAAGATTGAAGAAGGCGGAACATTCTGATAACGTGAATGAGTTTCGAACGCCGTGGGGGAATAAAACATGAAATCACTAATGTCGTGCATCGTTGGTATTGCGCTTCTTTTTTTCTCGACGATGATCTCAGCTGCCTTCGAGGACAGGATCATCGCCGTTGTAAATGACGACGTCATCACCCTTTCCGAGCTGGAGACCGCCCTCCAGCCTGTTATGGAGCGTATTGAGCAGATCCCTGAGGAGAAACGTGCAAAGGTGATGAGTCAGGCACGGACAACTATCGTGAAACAGATGATAGAGCGTATGATCATCACACAGGAAGCGGCGAAGCTTAAGATCGACGTGACCGACAAAGAAGTTGAAACAATCTTTGAGAGTATTCTGGAAGACAAAAACCTGACGACTGAACAATTCAGGGAAGCCCTCGCAAGAGAAGGGGGGACGATGAAGGATTACAGAGATGAGATCAGACGCGAGCGCCTCAAACGAAGACTGATAGACAAAACGGTAAAATCGAAGGTGTCTGTCGGCGAGGAGGAAATAGGGGCGTATTACGCCAAGCACCGGGATGAATATGAAGGAAAAGAGGCAAACAGACTCCAGCAGATATTGATCATGAAACCGAAGGGTGCCCAAAGCGGAGACATAGAAAAGCTGCGGGCACAGTCAGAAGAAATCCTGCACCAGATAAAGGGTGGCACATCGTTCACCATCATGGTCGGCAAACACTCTCAAGGACCCGCCGCCGAGAGCGGTGGAGACCTGGGTTTTGTCGAAAAGGGGCTGATGTTCCCCGCAGTGGATAAGGCGGCCTTCAGCTTGCGAAAGGGCGAGGTCAGTGACGTCATCGAATCTCCCATCGGGTTCCACATCATCAAAATCATCGACTGCAGGGGGGCGGGGATCAAACCCATTCAAGAGGTACGGGAAGAGATTGTCGGAAAGATAGGGAACGAAAAAATGAAAAAAAAGTTCGCAGAATGGATGGATGAAGTGAGGGCAAAATCCCTTATCGAGATACGATTGTAACACTTGACCGGCATCAACATCACCTATGAATTATATTAAGATACGAGGTGCAAATCAACACAACCTCAGGAATATCAATCTTGACATCCCAAGGGATCAACTAGTCGTCATTACCGGCGTTTCCGGTTCAGGGAAGTCTTCTTTGGCCTTCGATACCATCTACGCCGAAGGACAGCGGCGGTATGTGGAGTCACTCTCGACATATGCGCGCCAGTTCATCGGCCAGATGGACAAGCCGGAGGTCGAATCGATCGAGGGGCTTTCCCCCGCGATCGCCATTGAGCAAAGAACGGCAAGCCGCAATCCTCGTTCCACGGTCGGCACAGTCACCGAGATATATGACTATCTCCGTCTCCTCTTCGCCCGGGTGGGAATCCCCCACTGTTACAACTGCGGACGGCCGATCGAGGCACAGACCGTCGACATGATGGCTGACCGGGTGCAGGCCCTCCCCGAAGGGACGAAGATCAACGTCATGTCCCCGATCGTCCGGGGGAAAAAGGGGGAGTTTCATAAGGAACTGACAACACTTCGTAAAGAGGGATTCGCCCGCGTACGCGTCGATGGAATGGTGAGAGACCTTGCCGAAGAAATCCCCTTGGAAAAGAACAAGCGCCACAACATCGAGGTAGTGGTCGACCGCCTGATCATCAAGGCCGATATCGGCAGACGCCTGAGAGATTCATTCGAGATCGCCCTGAAACTCTCGGAAGGACTGGTCACCGTTCAGGCCCTTGACGAAGAGGAGATGGTGTTTAGTGAAAATTACGCCTGCCCCGTCTGCGGCATCAGCATGCCGGAACTGGCCCCGCGTATATTTTCCTTCAACAGCCCGTATGGGGCCTGCCCCGAGTGCGGCGGTCTGGGGACACAGATCTATTTCGATGAAAATCTGATCGTTCCCGATCCCGGGCTCTCCATACGGGAGGGGGCGATCGCCCCGTGGGAGCGTAAGGACTCGATCTACTTTCATCAGATGCTCGAAGCCCTTTCACGCCACTACCAATTCGACATCAACACCCCATTCAATAAACTTCCCGAGCGGGTCAGGCATGTCCTTCTGCATGGTTCGGGTGACGAGAAGATCGGCTTCTATTTCGACCGGGGCGGGAGGCGACACTTCTATCAGCGACGTTTTGTCGGCATCCTCGAAAAGCTGGAGGAGACATACCGGGAGGATGCAAACGGCAGTGCCCGCATGGAACTGGCCCACTACATGAATGTCAACGACTGCCCTCTCTGCGAAGGGGGACGGCTGAAGAGAGAAAGTCTTGCCGTAACGGTGGGGGGGAAAAATATCGACGAGATATGCCGGCTGTCGATCCGGCAATGCATGCACTTCTTCGATGGTCTCTCCCTCTCGCATACCGATGAACTGATCTCCCAGCGGATACGGAAGGAGATTCGTGAACGACTGGCCTTCCTCATCGACGTTGGTATGGACTATCTCAGCCTCGCCCGATCATCCGGCACCCTCTCGGGAGGAGAGGCGCAACGGATTCGTCTCGCCACACAGATCGGATCCGGCCTCGTCGGCGTCCTCTATGTCCTGGACGAACCAACAATCGGCCTTCATCCGCGAGACAGCATGCGACTCGCAGCCACGCTGAAACGTCTCCGCGATATGGGAAACACCGTCCTCGTCGTCGAACACGACACCGATATCATGAACTGCGCCGATAACATCATCGACGTCGGCCCCGGGGCGGGGGTTCATGGGGGGGAAATCATCTTTCAGGGGACACCGGAAGAGATCCTCAGATCGGATGTTTCACTCACCGGGCAATACCTCTCGGGGCGCTTATCCATCCCCATCCCCGAGGAGCGACGCCCGACCTCGGGTCGTTTTATCGTCATAGAGGGGGCATCGGAGAACAACCTCAAGGATATCGATATCAGGGTCCCCACGAATGTCTTTACCTGTGTTACCGGTGTCTCCGGGTCGGGGAAGAGTACCCTGGTCATCGAGACCCTGTACAAAGCGCTTCGCCGTCGTCTGAACCAGTACCGGGGTAAGTCGGGGAAGATAAGCAGGGTGAGCGATTTTGGAGGCATAGAACGGGTCATCACTATGGATCAGCAACCGATCGGGCGCACCCCCCGATCGAACCCCGCTACCTACACGGGGGTGCTGACCCATATCCGCGATCTCTTCAGCCAGCTCCCCGAAGCGCGGGTGCGGGGCTATAAACCGGGACGTTTCAGCTTCAACGTCAGAGGGGGACGATGCGAGGCGTGCCAGGGAGAAGGCGTCAAAAAGATCGAGATGCACTTTCTCCCCGATGTGTACATCACCTGCGATGCCTGCCACGGGAAACGGTTCAACCGGGATACCCTGGAGGTACGCTACAAGGGGAGCAGTATCGCCGATGTCCTCGACATGACGGTCAACCAGGCCCTTGCCTTCTTTGACAATATCCCCCCGATACGATCGAAGCTCCAGCTCCTCTTCGACGTGGGGATGGGATACATCAAGCTGGGGCAGTCGGCCACAACCTTCTCGGGTGGAGAAGCACAACGGATCAAACTGGCACGGGAGCTGGGAAAACGACTGACCACCGGGACACTCTACATCCTCGACGAACCGACGATAGGCCTCCACTTCGCCGATATCGAGCGGCTTCTCATCGTCCTCTCACGGCTGGTTGACATGGGGAACACCGTCGTGGTGATAGAGCACAACCTTGATGTCATCAAGTCGGCGGACTACATCATCGACATGGGTCCGGAAGGAGGAGACGGGGGGGGACAGATCGTCGCCGCCGGGACCCCGGAAGAGGTAGCCCGCGCTGAAAAATCACTCACCGGGAGCTTTCTGAAAGGGATCCTCGCGGATCAGAACGATCGTTTATCAGTATAAATCTTCCTGAATACGAGGTACGCTATGCCCATCTATGAATTTTACTGCGCACGATGCAATACTATCTTTAATTTCTTTTCAAAATCGGTCAATACCGAGAAGATCCCCTCCTGCCCCCAATGCAAGACGAAAAAGCTGGAGCGCCGGATGTCGATCTTCTCCGTCGTCTCCGGGCAAAAGGGTGAAGCGGAAGACAACCTCCCCCCGATCGACGAGGCAAAGATGGCCCGTGCCATGGAGATGCTGGGGAGAGAGGCGGAACGGATGGACGAGGACGATCCCCGTCAGGCCGCAGCGATGATGAGAAAGCTCTCCGAGGCAACCGGGCTCAGACTCAAACCGGAGCTGGAAGACGCCCTCAGCAGGATGGAACGGGGGGAGGACCCCGAAAAGATCGAGGAGGAGATGGGCGACCTCTTCGACAACGAAAACCCCTTCTCACTGGAAGATACCAGCGCACGGGGGGGGAAACGTCCGGCCCCCCGCGTGGACGAAACCCTCTATGATCTCTAGGCGCACCCCCCCTCCCGAACCAGGGCGGGCGGGGTGCTGATGATCGCGGGGGAACCCGGCGACCCGAAAGGGTGTCAGAGGCCTGACGATCACCGGAGAAGGCGCCGAGGCCCGGTATCATACAGTCACACACGGTGTTGGCTTGCGTGTTTTTATCTACTGTAACCGCTCTTCATCGTTCACGTATAGCCTCGCGTTTCCGTTAGAAACATCCCCATTCCCTCGCCTCCGGAGCAGCGGATTTCTTTGAGCCGTGCGGTCTTGAAGGCGATGAGATCCTGAGCGGAATTAGGAGGCCATCTTGCCTATTCTTGGTATCCGGGTGTCCGGTTCAGATGAAGCGCATTTAACCCTCGTACCGAGAGTCGCCGCTCCTGGGCACCTGATCTCACCCGTCACTGCCTGAAAAACGGATTCGTCCGCCGTTCCCGCCCGATGGTGGTGACGGGTCCGTGCCCCGGATAGACGCGGATATCGTCCCCCAGGGGGAATATCTTTTCCCTCACCCCATCGATCAGTCCGTTGTAGTCGCCGCCCGGAAAGTCGGTGCGTCCGATGGAACCGTAAAAAAGGGTGTCACCCGTAAAGACCGCGCCCGGCGCGGACAGGCTCACACCGCCGGGAGAATGTCCGGGGGTATGGAGCACCGTGAGCCGGTAGGTGCCGACTTCGATCTCCTGGCCGTCAAAGAGTTCCCCGTCGGGGGGAAACCCCAGCCCAGAGGCATCCAGCCGGTGTATCCACACCGGGGCCTTGACAATACCTTTCAGTTCCCGGGCGGCGCCGGTATGATCCGGGTGTCCGTGCGTAATCAGGATATATTTGATTCTGAGACCGGCATCGGTTATCACCTTCGCGATGCGAAGCGCCTCGCCCCCGGGGTCGATGACGGCACCATCCAGAGTCTCTTTGCATCCCAGAATATAACAGTTGGCCTGGATCGGACCGACGGCCATCATCTTCAGCATAGCGTGCACTATCTCCTTTCCAAAGTCTTGAGACACCCTTCAAATTAATCATTCTTATGCATATTTCAAGGGCACAGACTATTGAAAAGCAGAAAACCGAAGATGTTCCTCAAGGTGTCGCCTCTTTGGTCGATACCATGTCCAGGATGGTTGGCTTTCATGAATCATCAAGGGGAGCCGATGCGTATCCTTCACCGGATACAAAAGATACAACGCCGCAGGAAAATGAGCCGGAATTTGAGTTATGCCGGCACAGATGAGATATTGTTTGATCGGCGTGCATCTGCTTTCCGTCCTGTGCTAAGGTATCATATAATCATTGAAGGGGCGTATCTATGACCGTTTTATTGTCTCGTGATCTCACAGAGTCTTTGCCTGAAAATCAGATCGTTACGGCGGATGATCTTCGGGCCTGTTTGACCTATCCGTCGCAAACCATCGAGACGGCCTCCGGTCCCGTTGAATACGCCGTCAGGGGTAAAGGACCGGAGGTCCTGGTTGCCCACGGCGGGCCCGGCGGCTACGACCAGGCACTGGTCCTGGGCGAACTGTTCCGCAAGAATGGTTTCACGATCATCGCGCCGTCACGGCCGGGATATCTCGACACACCGTCGCAATGCGGAAAGAGGGCCGAGGAACAGGGGGATCTGTTGGCCGCCCTTCTGGACGCCCTGCATATACCCCGGGCAATCGTATTCGGTGCCTCCGGGGGAGGCCCGGCAGGATATCAACTGGCACAGCGCCACCCGGAGAAGGTGAAGGCCTTGGTGATCATGGACGGGATCAGCATGCACTATACCAAGGGTGACGACATCAACAAGGTCGAGGAATGGATGTATCTCAGCAGGCCGGGGCAATGGTTGATGGGATACTTCTTCAAGCATTTCCCGGCATCGGTCGTCAAAGGTTTCCTGCGGACCGAAAGCACCCTAGAGAAACACGATCTGGGCCGGCGCGTCAAGGAGATCGTGAGCGATGAAAACAAGTTCGCCTTCATCGATGCCATGTTCAAAACCATGAGTGACCGCTTTGATGAGCGCAAAGCGGGTGCGGAGAACGATATCGCCCTTGGCGCGGCTATCGACAAACTGCCGCTCGACACGGTCAGTGCGCCGACGTTGATCATCCACGGCGACGCCGATAACGACGTCCCGCCGCGCGACGCCTCCTATGCCCATGAAGCCATTGTAGGATCTCAGTTACTGTGGATCGACAAGGCGTCGCATATCGGTTTCTTCGTGGCTCCCGACGCCTACAAGGCGCAGAGGTATACGCTTGATTGGGTGCGCGTAATCCAGGGAGCGTGACACGCTCCTGAACATTTCTCCCAAAGCTTCAACCGAGGCTCACCGAAGGTTCGCTTACCGGATTTTTGTCATTGATTATTGCGAGTCCACACATTATAAGCGGTGTTACCCTATTAAGAAGAAAGAGGAGTCGAATGATCAGTACGACGCTGTTCCCCGGTCGGTACGTCCAGGGTCCTCATGCCATTCAGAGACTCGGTTCCGAGATATCCCGGTTCGGCCAAAATCTCTTCGGTATCTGCACCCCTTTTGTTTTTGAGAACCTACTGCCTGCCCTCCGGGGCACCATTCAAGAGCATATCCACTTTACCGCAGAGGCGTTTCAACGGGAATGTTCGGATGAAGAGATAGACAGACTGTCCTCCCTGGCAGAGAGGGGGAAGTCCGACATCATCGTCGGGATCGGCGGGGGGAAGACCCTGGACACGGCAAAGGCGGTCGCTGACTCATTACAACTCCCCGTCGCCATTGTGCCGACGATCGCCTCTACCGATGCCCCCTGCAGCGCGCTATCGGTGATCTACACACAGGCGGGGACATTCAAGCGCTATCTGTTCTTTCCCCGGAATCCGGAGCTTGTACTGGTCGACACGGCCATCATCGCGCACGCCCCCGTCCGGTTTCTGGTGTCCGGTATGGGGGACGCCCTCGCCACATGGTTCGAAGCGGAATCGTGCAGAGCAAACTATGCCGCGAATATGGCGGGAGACATCGGCTCTATGGCCGCCCTGGCATTGGCCGAACTGTGCTACAAGGCGCTCATGGAATACGGCCTTTCCGCCAGGCTGGCGTGCGAAGCGCAGGTCACAACGCCGGCCCTGGAACATATCGTGGAGGCGAATACCCTATTGAGCGGGCTGGGATTCGAGAGTGGCGGGCTCGCCGCCGCGCATGCCATCCATAACGGTCTGACCGTACTGCCACAAACGAGGAGCTATTTTCACGGCGAAAAGGTCGCCATCGGCACGCTGGTGTCGCTTTTCCTGACGGACAAACCGATGGATGTGATCGAACAGGTTTTTTCGTTCTGCCAGGCCGTCGGCTTGCCGACAACGCTTGCTGATATCGGTCTGGCGGATATCCTCGATGATTCCCTCATGAAGGTGGCGGAGGCGGCCTGCAAGGAAGGCGAGACCATGCACAACGAACCGATGCCGGTGACGGCGGAAATGGTCTTTTCCGCGTTCAGAGCGGCTGACGCCTTCGGCCGAACCAGAAATCGGTATTCATACCTTGATTGGAGGTCATTTTAATAATGAAGCACATCCGTCTTGTGTTCCTGTTGTTCTTTTTCCTTTTGCTCGTTCTTACCGGTTTTTCCGTCGACCCTTCGGCCTATGCCGGGGCTCCGGGAGAACCGATCATTGACAGCCGAATGACCCGGGAGGAAGCCTTTGACGGCCTGGATGAAACATGCCCGGCGGATATCCGCGCACGGCAGAAGGTCGTCACGGTCACCTACTACTCCTTCGACAGGAAGGTGCACGAGGGGCAGCTGGTCATTGACAGTGAGGTGGCGGATGACGTCAGGACCGTCTTTGAAGTGGCGCTCCGTGAGCGCTTTCCCATCTCCTCCGTCATTCCGATCTCAGACAAGCGGTTTCGCAAAAACGGCCGCTGGGACGACGATCTCTCCATGGCGGCCAACAATACCTCCGCCTTCAACTACCGGGTGATCACGGGCGGCACCCGCCTATCGAAACACGCGTACGGTAGGGCGATTGACATCAATCCTTTTCTGAACCCCTACATCAAGGGGACGACCATCCTCCCCCCGGGATCAGCGTACGATCCGAACATCGCGGGAACGCTGACGGCGGACCATCCCATCGTGCGCACCTTTGTGGGGCTCGGCTGGGAGTGGGGGGGCGACTGGACCTCGCTGAAGGATTATCAGCATTTTGAGAAACCGTTGAAGGAATAGCCCCCCTCGCGGTAAGGTGATAGAGAGCTTCGGCTCAACATTGATACGGGATCATCCCGTGAAAAGAAGTTGTTGCCAGGTTGATCCACACGGACGTTCCAAAAAGGAGGTGTCCATATGTCTTCTGCAAAAAGGGTCGGCTGGTTCACGATTGCGGGAATCACGCTCCTGATGGTTCTTTCACAACAGGCGCTGGGCGCGGGTCCCTTCGGTTCCTTCGATACCCCCATCAATGGTTCCACGGTGCGTGGCACCGTCATGGTAACCGGATGGGCGCTGGACGATGTGGAGGTTGCAAGCGTCAGGATCTACCGTATGGACGGGACAAACCGGGTCTATATAGCCGACGGCGCTTTTGTGGAAGGGGCGCGGCCGGATGTGGCAGCCACTTTTCCCTATTATCCTCATAGCCGGAAAGCGGGCTGGGGGTATTCGCTGGTCAGTAATCTTCTGCCGGACGGAGGAAACAGCTCCTATACCCTCCAGGTCATAGCTACTGACAATGAAGGAAACCAAACAACCCTGGGCACAAAGACCATCCATTGCGACAACAACAATGCCGTGAAGCCGTTCGGGACGTTTGACACCCCTGCTCATGGCGCCACCGTTTCAGGTTCCGCTTATATGAACCGGGGTTGGGTGTTGACACCACAACCAAACACGATTCCGACCAACGGTTCCACCATTCACGTCTATATTGATGGCGCTCTTGTCGGGCATCCCAATTACAATATATACCGGGCAGATCTTTCAAGTTTGCTGCCGGGCTTCAACAACAGTAACGGTGCGGGAGGATATTATACTTTCGATACAACCCTTTACCCCGACGGGGTGCATACCATTCAATGGGTTGCAATGGATAATGGCGGAAACAGTGACGGCATCGGTGCGCGATACTTTACCATCCAGAACGGACCCGCGGTTACCGTTCCCGTCGTTACGACCACAGCCACTACCGCTCTCACGGCGACCACCGCTTCCGGCGGCGGCACTGTCTCCAGTGACGGCGGTGATCCGGTCACGGAACGAGGGGTGTGTTGGAGTACATCCCCTCATCCCCTTGCCTCCTACAGCCATACCACCGACGGCACGGGAACCGGGTCATTCGCCAGCGCCCTCACCGGCCTGGCGCCCGGCACCTCCTATTACGTGCGGGCCTATGCCGTGAACGGCAGAGGAGCTTCTTACGGCAGTGATGTCGTATTTGCCATGCCATCATCGATCCCGACGCTCAGCGAGTGGGGGATCATCACCATGGCGATACTGCTGTTGGTGTCCTCTCTGTGGATGATGAGACGAAAGCGGCTGATATGACATCGGGACCGGGCACATCAGCATCGGACACTTCCGGGGCACGCACCTACCGCGCGTTGCCGGGGGGTATCTGGGTGCTCGGATTTGTCTCGATATTCATGGACATCTCGTCGGAACTGGTGCACAGCCTCCTGTGGCGATTCAACGACGGCAAGATGAATGCAATGAATTGATACCGCTTGTCAGCGAGAAAGCGGAGACGTTCCTCGCGCGGTTGCACACAATGGGGACGTAACGGCGCAGGCTCCCTTCTCACGGGCTCGTGGCACCCTTTCAATCGATCGCCCCTCCCCGCACAGATGATGCCCGCGATATCGAGGGCGATAGTCCGGAGAGACATCATCCTGCTTACTTAAAGGTTTCCGGTTGCGAAGGACGAGAATCGTGATGTCACTCTCCCTGAAGCAGGATCGCCGGGTTGAATCCATTGACGGCGCCGGCAGAGATGATACAGGGCTGGTCGTATCGCTCGGCTGCGACCCATCCGTATCCATAACCGAACGCATTGACGATACCTTCGCGCGGCGCCACCATCTCTTGAAGGGACACGGAGGAAACGATCAGGAGATCGACCAGTATCCGCGACCATCTCTGGCAATCATCGATTGTCGCAGACAGATTCCCGGTCGCGAACGAGCAGGGGACCGCGTAATAGTCGGCACTCACCACGGTCCCGGACGAATGATTCATTTCGGCCTGCTCCGTAAGGTAATGGTCAACGCTCTTGGTGAGCAGGCCCTGAAATACGGTGCTTCTGTTTCGTATCCTTTCGTGCAAGGAGGATCTTGAATTTTTCGGTACAGGAGCGGTACCCGCATTTTCGTATATCACACCCTCTACCGAATGCACAGGCAAGGGGCTCGAAGAACAGCGGGGGCTACACACGAACGTCCGACGACCTTCTCAAACAGCAACAGCGACTGTTGGTCCATCGAGTTCGACCAGGAGGGCGGTTTCAGAAAAAAATCGGTGAGAGCTCTCTGTCCCTCGATATGCCCCGGAAATATCGGTGGTGTTTCAAGCATCTACGTGGTATGAGGAGGCACTGTTGCTTCGATACATCGGAAGGCAACTGATTCATATCAACAGGAAGCGCTATGTCATATACAATCTCATCCCAGTGGAAAGACAAGATCGCCTCACCGGAGGAGATTCTCGATAACATCCGGCCGGGGATGAATATCTTCGTGGGGACCGGGGCGGCCGAGCCGCGCACCCTTATCAAGCACCTGACGGCTTCGAATGCCAGCAACCTGCGGGATCTCGAGCTGATACAGCTTCTGAGTCTGGGAGATGCCCTCCCCATCGATGAACGATACGCCAAGAAATACCGCCTCAGGACATTCTTCTCCCGATGGGTTGCCGACGAGGCCATCACCGCCGGGAGGGTTGACCTGATACCCAGCAGGACCTCCCGGATACCCGCGCTGTTTAAATCGGGGAGTACCGACATCGACGCGGCCTTTGTCCAAATATCCCCTCCCGATGAGGCGGGATTCGCCAGCTTCGGCGCATCGGTGGATGTGGCCCGGTACGCCATGGAACGCGCATCGCTCATCGTCGGAGAGATCAATGAGCATACCCCTCGCACCCACGGGGACACCGTTGTCCATGTCAATGATTTCACCCATCTTGTCTACTCCACCGACCCCCCCATCTATTTCCCCCGGTGGCCCATCGACAAGGTCTTCGACGGGGTAGCGGAAAATGTGGCCTCCGTTATCGAAGACGGGAGTTGCGTCGCATTCTTTATCGGTCCCCTTTTCGAGGCGCTCGCCAGGCACCTCGCGCGCAAGAAGAACCTGGGTGTCCACTCCCTCATGATGACGGACGCCCTCATGGATCTCATCAAATCCGGTGCCGTCACGAACCGGTACAAGGCCCACTTCCGATACAAGAGCGTGGCCTCCTATACCATGGGGACGCCGGAACTGATGACCTGGCTGAACGATAATCCCCTCGTCGAATTTCAGGGGATCGACGTGACCACCGACCCGGACAGCATGAGCCAGAATGACCGGTTCATTACCGTCCTTCCCGCCCGGAAGGTCGACCTGACCGGGAACATCACCCTTCACGTCGGGAAAGGAAACGTCAGCCCCGGTTCCGGCGAGGCGCATGAGGCATTTGCCGGGGCCAACTTCTCACAGGGAGGACGGGCGATCTTCGCCCTCCCGAGCCGAAACCTCGAGGGAAAATCGAATATCCTGCTCTCGGTGGAGAACCTCCCTCACCAGTTTACGAACCGCGAATCCCTCGACCTGATCGTAACGGAGTTCGGCGTCGCCTCGATGAGGGGAAGGAGTCTCCGTGAACGGGCGCTCGCGCTGATCGATGTCGCCCATCCGGACGACCGGGGAGAACTGGTCAAGATGGCCAAAAAGGCAAACCTTCTGTACTCCGACCAGATATACCTCACTGAATACGGACACCTGTACCCGGCCGACATCCTGCATACCCATGTCTTTCCGGGAACTGTCTCCGTCCGGTTCCGCGCGATCAAGCCCTCCGATGAAGAGGATATGCGGAAACTGTTTTACCGGTTTTCCGACAAGACGGTCTACTATCGCTATTTCAGTCCCATCAAGACCATGCCTCACATGAAGATGCAGGAGTACGTGAATGTCGACTACGGACATATCATGTCGATCGTCGGTCTCGCTCAAGATGCGGGACGGCTGCGGATCATCGCCGAAGGGCGGTACGTCCTCTCGAAGGACCGCCCCTATGCCGACGTGGCCTTCGTTATCGATGAAAAATTTCAGGGCCTGGGGATCGGATCGTTTCTCTTGAATCTGCTGATCAGCATCGCCCGAAAGCGCGGCGTGGAAGGTTTCACAGCGGACATCCTCATCGAGAACAAACCGATGTTGAAGGTCTTCGAAAAGGCACCATTCCCCCTGCACGCGGTGGTCAAGGGTGGAACGTACGAACTGACCATTCCCTTCTCGGAAGAGGAGACCACACCGGCAAAGAAGAAAGCCTGACGCATCGGCCGGACCATTCATATCCCTTTCTAAAACACCGTCATTCGCTCAGAGCGGTTGCATCTCTCCTTGTTTTGCCTGACAGTATACGCTATAATTTTCCGGCAAATATAGATTATGGTTATAAGTTGGCCGCGGGACGGTATCCGCCCCGGTCCAAAAAAACGGTTACTGACCAACACAATACGGTGAAAGGAGGTTCGTGCCTATGCCGGAGGAAATCAAGGCGGGATGCGCCCGACCGACGGGTGGACCGGTGGGAGAACCCGTCAGCGAAGAGAAATTCGAACAACCAACCGTCCAGAAGGAGGTGAGGAGTATGATACAGGTCGGAAAGAAGGCACCGGATTTTGTGGCTCCAGCGTATCACAAGGGAAAATTCGTCAACGTGCAGCTCTCGGAACACCTCGGCAAGTGGGTCCTCCTCTGCTTCTACCCGGGTGATTTCACATTCGTCTGAGCAACCGAAATTTCAGCAGTTGCTGAAAAATACCCCGAATTCCAGAAGCTGGGCGTGGACATCCTCTCCATGAGTATCGACAGCGTATTCGTCCACAAGATGTGGAACGATAACGAACTGTCGAAGATGGTAAATGGGGGCGTCCCCTTCCCCATGCTGTCCGATGCCGGAGGCAAGGTCGGCACGATCTTCGGCATCTACGACGAGGACGCGGGGGTCGAGACACGTGGGCGGTTTATCATCGACCCGGACGGCGTGATCCAGGGCTACGAGGTCCTGACACCCCCCGTCGGGCGGAACGTCAATGAATCGCTCCGTCAGGTTCAGGCCTTCCAGCTCGTCAGGGCGTCGAAGGGGACAGAGGCCACCCCCTCCGGCTGGCGGCCGGGGAAGAAGACACTCAAACCCGGTCCAGACCTGGTCGGGAACGTCTGGAAGGAATGGAAGACGGAGATGGCCTTCGACTAAGGGACAACCACAGCGTAAGACTGATCCAGACAGGGTGCCTTTCCCGGGAAAGGCACCCTGTTTTTTTCGGCATACGCTCTCAGGGAGAACCGATCACAATACATCCGCTCCTGCCTCCTGTTATTAACCACTGACAATCAGTTGACAAAATATGTTCAGTGTGTATGATTCTTAACGTCCCTTACCGGGGATGACTCATCGTGTCCGGGTGCCACGGACAAAGGGGGGAGAAATGAAAAGAGAATCCCGGAGAACAGGGGCGGCGCTTCCTGCGTGCAGTCACTTCACCCAGCATACAAAATAATTCGACGAAGAGAGAGAACAACGATGATACGAGATACAAACACGACAGTCGGAACAGACAGCAGACATAAGCGCAACCTCGCCACCGAGCAGTTGATTGGAGCGGCCGTTTGCCTGATGATCTTGTTTCTCCTTTTTGGAACAACGGATGCCAACGCCCAGTGGCCCCATGTCGTCCCCTCCGGAGACGGCAACCCCATCTCGTACGAGATCCACGGCACCGGTGAACCGACCCTCATCTTCATCCACGGATGGAGCTGCGATGCCCGCTACTGGCGCGCCCAGGTACCCCACTTCTCCCGGAGTCACCGTGTCGTCCTTCTCGATCTCGCGGGGCACGGCCATTCGGGAATGACCCGTTCGCGCTACACCATGCGCTCCTTCGGAGAGGATGTCCGAGCGGTCGCGGAGGCGACCGGGAGCCACCGCATTATCCTGATCGGTCATTCCATGGGCGGTCCCGTGATCGCCGAGGCGGCCCGGCTCATGCCGGATCGCGTCATCGGTCTCATCGGTATCGACACACTCGAAAACGTCGAATATCGGATGACGGAGAAAGAGCGTGCCTCAATGATCGCCCCCCTGAAGCAGGATTTCCCCACGGCGGCGCGCCGCTTCGTGGCGGATATGCTTAATGATAGTACTAATCCCCAGCTCCGTGAATGGATTCTCTCCGACATGGCGGCCGCGCCCCCGACCGTCGCCCTCAGCGCAATGGAAGAAATGGTTTCGCAGTTCGTTACCGGGGAGGCGGCCACCGTATTCGACACGATCCGCGTGCCGGTGGTCACCGTGAACGGCGACCTGTGGCCGATCAACTACGAGGCGAACCGGCGCCACATGTCGTCCTATGACGCCATCGTCCTGAAGGGGGCGGATCATTTCCTGATGATGAACCGACCCGACGAGTTCAATAAGGCACTTGAAAAGGCGATCGGCCTGATCTTAAACAAAAGGTAAAAATACGGTTATTACCCCGGCAACACGGGGTATTTTCTATCGACATACCGAAAAAGGAGGCCACCATGAAAGTCCTTGCGATCAATTCCAGCCCCCGTACCGGGAACCAGAGCAAGACTGAGCTGATGCTCGACCACCTCGTCAAGGGGATGCGCGAAGCCGGAGCCGCGGTCGAGATCGTCAATCTGCGCGAGAAAAAGATCAAAAACTGTATCGGCTGTTTCACCTGCTGGACAAAGACCCCCGGTACGTGCATTCAGAAAGACGACATGACCGCGGAACTTTTCCCCAAGTGGCTGGAGGCCGATCTCGCCGTCTACGCCACCCCCCTCTATATCCACACCCTGAATGCCGCCATGGCCGCGTTCAGGGAGCGGACGCTTCCGGCCCTCCAGCCCTTCTTTGAGAAGGACGCCGACGGAAAGACCTACCACCCCAAACGATACAGGACCCCCGCGGTCGTGTGGCTCTCCGTGTGCGGATTTCCCGATCAGTCCGAATTCGCCGCACTATCCGATTTTCTCCATCGTAC
Source organism: Syntrophales bacterium (assembly GCA_963662405.2). Taxonomy (GTDB): domain Bacteria; phylum Desulfobacterota; class Syntrophia; order Syntrophales; family UBA2210; genus UBA6078. The sequence goes on along the minus strand of CAXXKT010000003.1, from coordinate 499,491 downwards.
CACCGAAGGGACCATTGTAGCAGAAATCTATCGGACCGAATCCGAGGCCGTCATCAACCCCCTCCTGGATGAGAAGGTATCGGACGTACTGGGCGCGACAGAACAGGCGGGGCGGGAACTGGTGGAATCGATGCGGGTCTCTCCAGAGACGATGGCACGGATCACACAGCCCCTCATGGAATCCGCGTTTTTCGACCGTATGGGAAACATCTTCTGGAAGACCTGTATCGCCGAAGGGGTGACCCCACAGGCTTTTCAAAAGAAAGGGATGATCCCGCGGCCCGAGTCCCTCGAAGACTTCATGCTCCTCTTCCCCTACGGCCTCGATGCCGAAGCGGCCGGTGACCGCACGGTGACACTGCAGATCAATTTCTCCGGTGCGGTGGCAGATTCCTGCCACTTCTCTATCGAAGGAGGGACCGTCGAGGCGGAGCGGGGGACCTGCCCGAATCCCGACATCACCATCGACACCCCCTTCGACCTGTGGATCGATATCATGACCCGCAAGGCCGACGGTCAGCAGATGTTCATGGACCGGCAGTATACCGTTGCCGGCGACCTGATGCTGATGCTCCAGCTCTTCAAGCGGGAAGGGTAATCGCCCGGGGTCCCTCAACCGCACAGATCCTGTCGACAAAAACTGAAGATCCCGAACCTCCATCACCAATCCGGTGGTTGGTTTTGACCTTTTCATGGCACGAAAGGAAAAAGCTTGGCCCCTTCGTGTTACAAAATGTGTATTAGTAATATTTTCACTTGTCAGATCCCTGGGTGAGATGGTATGGGAGAACCTCAAAACTTCATGGAGGTGCCGTATGATTAGGAAAATATTACTTACCGCATTGGTTTTGTTTCTGTTCTCCGTCCCGGCGGCATATGCCCACTTCGGCATGGTCATCCCGTCCGACGATATCATTTCTCAGGGTGAGTCCCGGCAGATTACCGTCAGGCTGATGTTCGCCCATCCCTTCGAGATGGAGGGGATGCCCCTCGTCAAACCGGCCACGTTCGGCGTGATCACCGGTGAAGGAAAAACCGATCTATCCGGGAGCCTCAAAGAGATCCAATCCCTCGGGCACCAGGCATGGGAGGCGGCGTATACCTTCAAAAAACCGGGGGTATACAGTTTCCACATGGAACCGCAACCCTACTGGGAACCGGCCGAAGACTGCTACATCGTCCACTATACCCGGGTGATCCTCAGCGCCTTCGGTCTCGAAGACGGATGGGATTCCCCTGTGGGTCTCAAGACGGAGATCGTTCCGCTCTCCAGGCCGTTCGGGCTGTATGCGGGAAATGTCTTTCAGGGTGTGGTGCTGCTCGACGGAAAACCCGTCCCGAACTGCGAAGTGGAAGTGGAATACTACAATCAGGACAAAAGATTTACGGCCCCCGATGACGCGTTCATCACCCAGGTCGTCATGACCGATGCCAACGGCGTCTTCACCTATGCCGCCCCCACGGCCGGCTGGTGGGGTTTTGCCGCCCTGAACACCTCCGGCGAGAAGATCAAGGGGAAGGACATCGAGCTCGGCGCCGTCCTCTGGGTGAAGTTCCACACGATGGAGTAGCCGGTGCACATCTCGGAAGGCATCTGCTCGCCCCCGGTCCTCGCCGCCGGTATAGTAATCGCGGCGGCTGGCGTGGCGTACGGCATGAAGAAGATAGACACGGAGAGTATCCCCAAGGTGGGGGTGCTCTCGTCAGCCTTCTTTGTGGCGTCTCTCATCCATGTCCCCATCGGCCCCAGCAGCGTCCACCTCGTCCTCAACGGGCTCATGGGGCTCCTCCTCGGGTGGGCGGCCTTTCCGGCCATCATGATCGCCCTCCTTCTGCAGGGAGTCCTGTTCCAGTACGGGGGACTGACCTCGCTGGGGGTCAATACCGTCAATATGGCCCTCCCCGCCGTTATCTGTTACTACCTCTTCAGGGGGATGATCCGGGGTGGAGATGTGAAAAAAATTGCCATCGCCGGGTTCGCCTGCGGCTTTGTCTCGCTGACACTCAGCATCGCGGCCGTGGCGCTCACCCTCCTGCTTACGCAGAAGGGGTTCCTCGTCACTGTCCAGGTGGTGCTGCTGGCCCATATCCCGGTGATGGTGATCGAAGGGATCGTCACCGCCTTCGCCCTGGTATTTCTTAAAAAGGTCAAACCCGAAATCATTGAGGTAGGTACATGAGGATGAAACGCTTTTCAAAACCCTTTCTGGGGTTCTTCCTGTTTTTCCTGGTTACGGTCATCCTGAGCGCCCCCGCACAGGCCCATAAGGTCATGGTCTTCGCCTATCAGGAGAGTGGGACGGTGTATGCCGAAGGCTACTTCGCCGATGGGAAAAAGACCCAGGATTCGCTGGTGGAGGTATTCGGGGAAGGCGGCACGAAACTGCTGGAGGGAAAGACCGATGCCAACGGTCTTTTCTCCTTCCCCGTACCGAACGTCCCGGAGATCAGAATCGTCCTGACCGCCTCGATGGGGCACCGCGCGGAATGCACTCTCAAGGGAAACGGTAACGTCAAAACCGATGCCGCGAAGAAAGAAAGTGCCGGAGTGGTTCCACAGGGCGAAAAGGTCCACGTAGCCGTCGATGAGGACCGGATCAGGGTCATCGTCACCGAAGAACTGGACAAAAAAATAGGCCCCCTGGCACGCGACGTGGCGTTGTTGCATGAGAGAGGGATCTCGCTGACCGATGTGATCGGCGGCATCGGGTATATCGGGGGGATCATGGGCCTCCTCATGTACTTCAAGGCGCGCCGCAAAGAATAAGAAGAACCGATGGACATCGAACAGACCTATGCGGACAGATCGCCGCTCCACGCATTGGACCCGCGCACCAGACTCCTGGGCGTCCTCGCCTTTTCCGTGGTGGTCGCCCTCCTTGAGAATACAAACGCCCTTCTGTACGCGCTCGGCCTGTCGCTTGTCTTTGTCATCATCTCGCGAATCCCCCCCCGGAACCTTCTCCGGCGAATGCTCCTCTTCAATCTCTTTCTCGTGTTTCTGTGGCTCCTTGTCCCCTGGGGCATCCCCGGAGAGAAGGTCCTGGCAATCGGACCCGCCATCGTGACGAGGGAGGGCATCGCCTATATGGTGACCCTGACCCTTCGATCCAACGCCATTATGCTCGCCCTTATCGCCTTCATGGCATCCACCAGCATCACCGCCATGACCCATGCCATGACCGCGCTCAAGGTGCCCGACGAGATCACCTATCTCTTCTTCCTCACCTACCGCTACATCGGTGACATCTCCGGCGAATACACCCGGCTGGTAAACGCCATGAGGGTGCGCTGCTTCAGGCCCGCCTCGACCCTCCACACCTACCGGAGCTACGCCTACCTGGTGGGGATGCTCCTGGTGAACAGCTTCGAGCGGGCCGAGCGGGTCAGGTCGGCCATGCTCTGCCGGGGGTTCAACGGCCGGTTCCCCCGTATCGAGAAGGACCGTCTTTCCCGGCTGGATATTCTCTCACTGATTGTGCTATGTCTGGTCCTCACGGGGATCGTATATGCCGACGGATGAAACAATCATCGATATAACCGGTGCCACCTACGCCTATCCGGGAAGGCCCGCCGTCCTGAACGGGGTGGACCTCGCGGTGAAACGGGGTGAGCGGATCGGTATCATCGGCCCCAACGGCTCGGGGAAGACCACCCTCTTCCACCTGATTATGGGACTCGCCCGGCCGCAGTCCGGCGGCATCACCATCTTCGGCCACACGGTCCGAACGGAAGAAGACTTTTTCGACGTCCGCCGGCGGATCGGGTTCCTCTTCCAGAACGCCGAGGACCAGCTCTTCTGCCCCACCGTCAGGGAGGACGTGGCCTTCGGACCCCTCAACCTGGGCAGGACGGCGGACGAGGCCGGGGAGATCGTCCACCGGACCCTCGACACCCTGGGGATTCTCGACTTCGAGGACCGAATCAGCCACAAGCTGTCCCACGGCGAGAAAAAGCTGGTGGCCCTGGCGAGCGTCATGGCCATGGACCCGGAGGTCCTGATCCTCGACGAACCCACGGCGGGGCTCGATCAGGAAACGAAGGACCGTCTCACGGAGATCCTGTCAGGGCTCGACCTGACCCTCGTCGTCACCTCGCACGAACTGGACTTCATGTCACGGATCGCGGACACCTTCTACGCCTTCGCGGACGGGCGCCTGCGGAAGGCCGACCACATCGTCCCCCACACCCACACACACGTTCACGTGGGCGGCGAATACTCCCACCGCCACGAAGAAGAATTCTCGTAAGAAAACAGAAACACCCTGTTACCGGGGTGTTTCTTTAATCATATAAAACCCTTGACAAAGAATTTTCAGGGTGTATGGTTTTTACTGCTTTCCGGGGGATATTTCTGTTGAGACAACAGCACCGCCATTCGAGAGCCATAAGATTGATAGAGGACGACTTACGCTGTCCGAGTAACTGTGTTTTGTTTCTATGCAGGAAACTGTCTATTTCATGTCATACGAAAATCAGAGAATATCCATGAAAGAAAAAATGAGCAGGTGGGGCATAGGGCCCATTTTTGCCTCCTTATCAATCGGCTACGGAGCGATTATGCTGATAACAAACCGCTATTTTCAGCCGGTTCTTCAGATAGACTCCATCCCCTCCTGGGTTAAGTCCTTTCTGGGGGTTACTTTGCTCGTCGTTGGAGTCCCCTTCTTTATAATTTCGGTAAAAACAGTGACACGTGCATACAATGCCGATAATCTTGTCACTGATGGAATTTTCAGATGTTGCCGCCATCCGCTCTATGCATCATGGGTGGTTTTTATTGTCCCTGGCATCGTTCTTTTCATAAACAGTTGGATTGTGTTTACAACACCGATATTCATGTACCTCGTATTATGTAAATTGGTAAAAAAAGAAGAAATATATTTGGAATCAGTATTTGGTTCCGAATACTTTCAATACAAAGCTAAAACGCCTTGTATCTTTCCGTATGGGTTGATGAAAAGGAACGTATAGCCCATTTTTGCACGAGGCGCCAAACTACCGGCGCTTGTGAAAAATCCGTTAGTGCCCGGCAGAAATATATCGTTCGGTAGCTGGTCTCATTTGGGGACACCATACCTATTTCCTGAATGACTATTTTCCCCCATCTCCCCCCAAATCCCTCCTCAACAAATAACCCTTGACATTGGTATCAATAGTGATACCAATGTCCCATGATAAAGACGGATGACATCCTTGCACAAATGGGGAGGAATCCAGGAAATGTCCGATTTGCTGATTTATGCAGGGTCTGTGATCATTTCTTCGGTAAACCTCGCCAAAGCAGTGGAAGCCACCGGATATATAAAACCCCGTGGCACGGGGACCCGAGGATCAATATCCAGAATTATAAGGGGAAGGCCAAGGCATACCAGGTGAAACAGGTGCTGCTGGCCGTTGAGAGACTGGAGGTATATCATGACCTTGAAAAACGATAAATACACCTACCGGGTAACATGGTCTGAAGAGGACAACGAGTATGTGGGGCTGTGTACCGAATTCCCGAGTTTGAGCTGGCTGGCCCGGACTCCGGAGGCCGCCCTGCGGGGAATCCGGAAGGTGGTTACGGATACCGTACAGGATATGCGCGAGCACGGTGAAGATATCCCGGAACCGATTGCCTGCAGGAAATACAGCGGGAAGTTTATGGTCCGGGTCCCCCCGGATGTTCATCGAAGCCTTGCGATCCAGGCCGCCGAGTCGGGAATCAGTCTGAATCGGCTTGCCGGTTTGAAGCTCAATCAGTAAAAACGACTTAAATTCGGGGACAGCATACCTATTTCTTGCCCTATTCTCTCTCGCTGACAAGAAGCTGAATGCAGCGCTGACTGTAATAAGGACTACTCATGGCAACTGATAGATTGAAAAAATCTAAAATGCCTCTTCGTGAGGCATCGATTGAAGACATCCCTGCTATGGCCGAACATTACAGATTGATGTTCGAAGAAATATGTGAGCAGAAGGGTGAGCACCTTGACCCCCAACTAGCGGGTGATATCGAGAAGGCCTATACCCAGAAGCTCGAAACGGAATTAAGGAGCGGAATCTGCACGGCCTGGGTGATCGAGGATGACGGGAAGATCGTCGCGAGCGGAGGGGTGACCTTTGTCAGTTTCGTTCCGAATCTTTCCGATCTGTCACCAAAAGTCGCGTACCTGCACGGCATGTACACGGAGAAGACGCATCGCAACAGGAAATGCGCGCAGCGCATCATCGATGCCGCGATACAGCACTGCCGTGTCCACGGTGTCAACAGGATGATTCTCACCGCGAGCGCGGCGGGTAAACCGATCTACGAGAAGATCGGGTTTCGTTCCACGCCGGAGATGATGAGACTGTTTATCGACAAAAGCACGTAATAACTGAAATCTACGAAGCATATCGTGGCATGAGCCGGTAGTGATCAATATGATACGAAAATTGAAAACGGAAGAAATCAATGATGTCCTGGATATCTGGGTGAAAGCATCGATAGACGCGCATAGCTTTGTTTCTCCGGAATTCTGGGAATCCAGAATGGATGTAATGCGGGATACCTATATTCCCGCTTCCAACACATATGTGTTTGAAGAAAACGAAATTATCAAGGGCTTTTTCTCTCTCCACAATGACACGCTGGCGGCGATGTTCGTCTCCCCGGAGTTTCACGGCAGAGGTATCGGCCGTAGATTAATGGATAAGGCAAAATCCTTGAGAAACAGTCTGGAACTCACGGTATATAAAGAAAATCCGAAGAGTATTGATTTTTACAGAAAGCGCGGATTCAGAATCATACAAGAACAGATTGACAAGCACACGGGTCATATTGAGATTCTCATGAAGTACGGCGTATAACACGCCCGCCGGTAAAAACCATAAAGAACCTCAAAGATGTGCCGATTAAGGGTTCGTCACCGATAAAGGCGGGAAGTGCGTTTCTTAGGAATTGATCGAAGAAAGAGCGGAAATCATGCACTGGGAACAATACTCACGTGACGAGATCAAACGGCGTTTCGCGCAGGCCATTGACCGCAACATCAACTACCATACCGATGCCGTGCTCGGTTTCCCCGGCACGCATCTCGATGCCGAGGATTACTACGCCGACAGCTGCTCTGTCCTCACCCACATCCCGTGGTCCTCGCCGGTACTCGACGACGAACCGTATCTACGCGCCATTATCGAGAACCCGAATCACATCGGCTGCCACACTGTCGAGGTGTCGGAATGCGGGTTCCCGGGAACGCAGGAACTGGAAAGGGAGGCGATCGCCCTCTGCGCCGAAGAGATCATGCGCGCGCCCAGGGACGGTTATGACGGCTACATCGCACCGGGCGGCACCGAATCCAATCTGGAGGCGTGCTGGATCCTGCGCAGTCTCTTCCGCCGCACGCACCAGGCCCGCGCCGGAGAGATCGGCATCGTCTTCTCCGCCGACACGCATTACTCGGTGTGGAAGGCCGCCAACCTGCTCGACCTGCGTCCGTGCCCCGTCCCCGTCGATGATACCACCAGGCAGATGCACCCCGCCGCCATCGCCGCGACGCTCGATGCCGCCGTGACCGCCGGTGTCCGCTGTGTCATCGGCGTGGTCAACATGGGCACAACCATGTTCAGCTCCATCGACGACCCCGGGCCGCTCGTCACGGCCCTCCGGGAGAGAGCCCTCGCCTTCCGTCTCCATGTGGACGGCGCCTACGGAGGATTCATCTATCCCTTTGCGGTCGACGACCATTCCCTCGATTTCCGCAGTCCCCACGTCGCGTCCATCACCATGGACGCCCATAAGATGCTCAAGGCGCCGTACGGCACGGGCATTTTTCTCTGCCGCAAGGGTCTTATCGACGAGGTCTGCACCGACGAGGCGAGCTACGTGCTCGGCAAGGACTATACGATCTGCGGCAGTCGATCGGGGGCCAACGCCGTTGCCGTCTGGATGCTGCTCCGCGACGCGGGCTCGGAGGGGCTCATCGCGCGGTGCCGCCACCTGCGCGAGCGGACCGACCGCCTCTGCACGCGCCTCAGCGACCTCGCTGTCGAGTATTACCGCCACCCGGCAATGAATCAGGTCGCCATTCGCAGCACCCATATCACACCGGCCCTCGCGGAGAAGTACCTCCTCGTCCCCGACACGCACGACGGCAGGCCGCGCTGGTGGAAGATCGTGGTGATGGATCACGTACGCGAATCGCTGCTCGAGCACTTTTTGAGCAATCTGGAAAAGGAAACTCACCATGCCAAAACTTGACGAGAAAGCTGTTGCTGAATTTCGGAGACCCTTCGAAGAGAAAGGTGGGGACATCTTTATTGCCTTCGGCATTACACCGGTTGAGATAGAAGAAAACCGGGTGGTCATGAAAATGCCCTTTTGCCCTAATACAAGTCAATTTACGAGGAAATTTGCCGCAGGAGCCTTGGTTTCGCTCGCCGACATAACCGCCACGGCAGCCTGCAGGAAAGAAGATGAGCCCTTTCCGTTCACGGTACAACTGAGCGCAAATCTGGTGAGCAACACAGATACCGGTACCGCAACGGCGGAAGCTCAGGTTGTGCATTCCGGACGAACAATGAAAGTCGTTGAAACCGTCGTGAGAGATGACAATAATAATGTGCTCGTGCGTGTAACAACGACACACCTTATTGTCTCTTCGTCCAAGAAGTGAGCGGACGTGATAGCTGAAGATCGGGGGACACACCTATTTCCTGACGTGCTCCCCCGCTGCCAACCCTCTGGACGTGGCATAATTGAATGTCGGGTTTCGTTCCGTGACGGAGATAATGAGGCTGTTGATTGAAAACAAGACGGAGCAAAAGACACCCGCCTCAAGACGTCACCAAGCCTTTCGACCCCTGCGACACCGACAGGGCACAGGAAGCGTTTCAGGGGCGGGCACCGATCTACGAAGCGATGCGCCCGCCCCCGCTACAGGCCTGATTTCACATTAGTGCTCCACGGTGATATAATCCAGCCATGTCCAGCACATGGCGTAGGTGGCAATGCCCACCCTCCCTGAAGAGAACGTCCCGTCATTCACATCAAAGACCAGTCTGTCGTTGATGTATGCCTTGATATTGGTTCCCGAAACCTCGACCGTGAAGACATTGATATCATCAGGAACGACGCCGTATTCGTCGGCCACGTACACGTCCGCAGGATCGGTGCTCAGGGCCAGCACGGTCATCTCGCCTCCCACGAATTTTTCGAGACGCGTGAACGGGCCTTCTTCGAAGACGCTCATCAAACGGTAGTAATTGTCTTCGTCCTGATAGCGGAAGACGATCCCGATGCCGTCGTTGTCAGAGCCCCTAAGCGTCCATGTTTCATCCTGATATTTTATTGCAAAGCCCGCCGTAAACGTGAAGTCAGAGAATGTCTGGCCCTGCATGACAAGGTTGCTCCCCTGGAAATAATCCACCTCAGGGTCGGGAGAATCCCACCAACTAAAGTCGGGGTTTAGATACCAGATGTCGGATGTTTGAAGCATATATCCCGGATAGTCAGCCGAAATGAGCCAATGAGAGGCAGTGGGGCTCCAAGAGACAGCCGGTGCATCGTATATATCATAGACATAGAGTCCTGAGTCGATGGTGGTAGGGGGATCGCCTGCCATCTCCGCGCTCAGAACCTCATCAAAATGGTCTGCGATGATGCCCTCGATGCTGATCCGGACCGAGTTCGTGAGCATATCATCCACCTCGATACGCAGCCTCCCCGGAACGGTGTCCGGAGCTATCCGTATCTGTACGTGGTCTTCCGACCACAGGAGGATATCGGCCGTAGGCACGGCCCTGTTGCCGATGGTCACCGTACTGTCGCCCTGAAGCTCGCCGAATCCTTCCCCGTATATATCCAGCGTGCCTCCCAACGCGACCTCTGTTGAGGAAAGGGAGGTGATGATGGGAATGGATGTGAGGGTCGCTATGCCGAGCGCGTAATTGAGCACATCGTCGAGATCGCCGCCGGGTATCATCCCCCCAAGGGTATCATCACCGCGATAGTGCATGCTCTGGTCGCTCACCCGTATGGAGGGGAGATAATCGCGTAAATCCAACGGCGAATCAAAAAAGGCCGCAAAGTTCAAGGAGATGGATTGACCCGCAAGGGAAAAGGGACCTTTTGAAAAATCAAAAAGATAGGGCCCTGACATGAGTGCCTTCAGATCAGACAGGTCCATATAATCGGCGCTGTCTTTGAGAGAGTTCAGAAAGGCCCTCAAATCGGCATCCGCATTCACCGGGAGGAGCTCGTGATCGTCCGCTGGTTCCGCCAGTGTAATATCGATGCCGCGTTCGAGCTTGGCAAATGCCGTATTCAGAAATACCCTGGCTTCCGCCATTCGTTCTGCGCCACCCTCCAGCAGGGTGTAGTATGGTTCCGGTGGCAGATATTCATCCGGGTCTATGTAGCCGTCCGCATTCGTATCGCCTGCCACCTCGAATGAAGATCCCGTAAAATCGTATGCCTCGAAGAATTGCGACAGACCGATCACCATGCTGAGCATGGCATCCATAATATAAAAATCTCCCTGGTCGATAATGACCGAGTCCGCCGGGGTGTTGAGATCATCGATACCGTCCCCGTCCATATCAAAGCCGAAGATTTCCTTGTAGATAGAGGCCGGCAACTCGAGCGTGAAACCGGGGACCGCCTCGACCTTGCGGATCAGGGGAAGGATCAGCCGCGCCATGGAGACGTACGTCCTGAATTCATCCTTGAAGGCTGCCATGGCCCCGAAATAACTGCTGTCATAGACAGGAACGCCATGGGTAATTCTCAGGACTATTTCCTTGAGCGAATTGGGGACATCCAGGTCAATGTCTATCTCATTGGCTCCCTGGGGCTGCGGCAGCACCAGAGACAGGGGGCGATGTTCCGTGCTCTCCGAGCTGAATTGTATAAAAGGCAATCCCCCTAATAATTCGTATATCTGCTCCATAAACATCTGTCCCGATGTGAGATCATTTCCCTCTATCGAGCCGATGGCGCCCGTCCACATGTTTTCATAGGTCTCCTCGTTTTCACCCATACTGGAAAGGGAATAGCCAGCGTTGGCCCCCGGGTTGTCAGGATCGGCATCCAGTGCCTCGGCGAATTTCGCCTTCGCGGCGCTGTAATCACCCGAATCGAGGAGGGGCGTCCCCTCGGCAACCTTTTCATTCGCAAAGGCCTGGGCATTTGCGGTGACGGGGGGCATGAGGGCGCTTATCCCCGCGATGGAGTATTTCCCCCGCAGCTTGATATTGTCGTAGAGCGCAAATGCCGCGACTCCACTGCTTGCCGAGATCTCAATGCTCCCCGATCCCTGACCGAGTGCCGCTGTCTCAAACTGCCTGCTCCCCCTCGCAGAGATCTGGTACGTGGTGGATTCAATCACATTCCCTTCCGTATCGACGAGTGTGAGCGTGACATCGATCTGCTGGTCGGAAGGGTTGCAGATGAGAACCTTGGAATCCCAGGCGGCGCCTTGGGCCACATGGGGCACGGACAGAAACTTGTAGAGATCCCGTATCAAAGTTATATCGAACATGTGTGTATCAGGCGTGGCGCTTGCCACGAAACAGAGCCCCGTCAGGGGCTGATCGGACGAAACCTCTATCCACCCGCCATCCTGATTTAACTCGGTTCCCACGAGGAAAGAAGTCTGACCCCGAGGGGGAATACTCCTGGCTTCGCTTGCGCACACGGTGCCGTCTTCATTCCGCACCACGACGGAGACGTTCGCGCTGTCCTCAGCGCTCCCGTTTCTCAATGCCACCCCTGTCACATACCCGATTCCGGAGATCAAATCCGGCCCGGAAATAAAATAGGGAATGTAGTAGGTATAATCCTCCTGGTTTCGCGAATCGACCGCACTGATCCCCGCGATGGAGTATCTCTCCGGAAGTTTGATATTGTCGTAGAGTGCAAATGCCGCAACAGCATTGTCTGCTGAAATCTCAATGCTTCCCGATCCCTGGCCGAGTACCGCTATTTCATAGCGCCTGCTCCCCATTGCAGGGATGTTGTGGTAGGTGACGGATTCAATTACGTTCCCTTCCTGGTTAACCAAGGTGAGGGTGATATCGGTTGGGGAATCATGGGGGTTGCAGACAAGAACCGTGGAGTCCCAGTTGTCGCTCTGTGCGATATGTGGAACGATAACCTCCGTGGAAAGTTCATCTATAAGGGTGATATCGTACATATGCGTGTCCTCACCCCGACTTGCCACAAAACACAAGCCCGTGAGCGGCTGATCGGAAGAGACCGCGATCCACCCCCCCTCATAATCGAGAGCTCCACCGATGAGAAAGGATGTCTGGCCACGGGACGGGATATCGCGCTCATCGGTGACCAGGGGGGTTCCGTCCCGGCCATACACCACCGATGATACGTGTGCTCCCTCTCCTTCCGCCGTATTTCTGAGTGCCAGTGCCGTGGCATAACTCGAATCCGATCTGAAGTAAGGGAGGTAATAGGAATAGGGGAGCGCCTCTTCCGCGAAGCACACCCCACACGCACAAAAAACCACAAAGAATATGAAACAACGAATGGTTCTGCTGGCGAAGTTCATGGCTCCAACCTTTCTGCTAAAGACGGATACAGAGTGAATCTCCACGCCCTTACGAACGGGAAATTCCCGAGGGGGTTAACAGGGACTTGCGTTTTTGGTATCGGAACATATACCCATTTAAATATAGGAAGCTGAAATTTTAAAGTCAAGAACATTTTAGAACAGAAGAATTAATCAGTTATAAATTCTGATCCTTTATGTATGGTGTAGAATGTAGTTTTCCCCGTGTAAGCGAACAAAGGAGCATGAATTTTCGAGGTGATCGTCCTCGCGCAATCCACCATCCCAGATGCTCAGGGATGGTTCGAATGGCGGCTGGGGCTTCATATGCCGCTGATGATCCGATGTCACCTTTGTCTTTCGGATAGACAAAAGGATCGACCTCGAAAAGGAAAGGGGACGAAAAGAAAAGAAGAAACGGGGACTGATTATTTTTTTGCGGACAATGGTTGTGCTTCCCATTCTCTTCCTGGATGACCCTCGGATTAATCAACAAATCCGATCATCCTGGATCATTCCAGGCAACGATGCAATTGCGCCCACCACGTTTGGCCTCATACAGTGCCGTATCGGCTCGCTGGAAAAGATCTCCCGGGGAAAGTGATTCCGTGTGATCGGTAAAAGCCACGCCGCCGCTCACGGTTACCGGTATCTTTTGCGCGTCGTCTCCAAATGAATGGTTTGAACAGAGGTCTTTTATCCTATGCGCCATATTGAGCGCTTCGTCCAGACGGGCATCGGGGATGAGGGCAATGAACTCTTCGCCACCGTACCTGCTTACCAGGGTGGAACCTCTGCGAGCGTTATCCTGCATGATCGCTGCGAACTGTCGAAGGACTTTGTCCCCCATCAGATGACCGAATGAATCGTTGACCGCCTTGAACTTGTCAATATCAAAAAGAATTACGGACAGACAGCCGGGATCTCGTTTCAATTTCTGGAGCTCTTCCTCCAGCCGTATCTCATAGAATCTCCGTGTGTAGAGGTCCGTCAGACTGTCGTGAATGACCCTGTCGAACAGCCTTGCATTATCGAGGGAAATGGCCAGTACCGTACTGAGGATCCTGAGTTGTTGCATCTCAAGGAAGGTGAGCTGATGTGCTTCATGGATTTCGATTGTGGCCAGCCCGACGATACGAAATGAAGCCCCGATCAGCGGTAAACATAAACATTGACCTTCATCGCTCCCTCTGTTTTCTGCCGGTAAGGGAACTTCGCTGACTATTGTGAGCGGAGAGGCGGCAACAGATTTTTGAAGCATCGTTTTTTCCAGAACCGTCCCGCCGACGGGGAATGACGTGTTCGAACGAACGGACCTGTTTTCCACAAATATGCCATCGATCTCCAGCCGTTCCTCATTACTGTCGAGGGTCATGATGGCAACCCGCTTTCCGCGTGAAAAATCAGCCAGGGTTTCCAAGGCGATATCAATCAGGATTTCTCTGTCCGTGCAGGCGGTGAGGAGCCTCGTTCCATAATTGAGAATAAAGAACTGCTCGTCAAATGTGGATTCCAAATCACCGGCAATAAAAGGATCCGATACGGAAGAGGTGGTGGGATGCTGTCGATCTTTCATGTCATACCTTTGGGGAAGTCCCATTCACGAAATACCATATTGTCTGTCCAGGATATCCAAAATATCAGCGCCGGTTTTTAGAATCCGTGGACATCCTGGATGCGATGCCGGGGGCAATTGCCAACAGGAGCATTAAAGAATGAAAACCGGCGGGTCTTGCCGATTCGACTGTCGTCATCTCATCCCCCGCATCCCTTCTGCCCTGAGCTATCACAGACGAAACGGCAATTCAAGAATCGTTTATATGAACGAATAAAGGAGAGAGAACAGTGCATTTCATACACCGGGAAAACAGGAAGTCTCCGGGAGAAAAAATACCATTCCCCTTTGCTCGCATCTTTTGGCAATCCTCCCCGCTCCCGAAATAACCCTTGACTCCCCGAGCGATAACGGTAGTATATCGAAGCATCGAATCCGAGAAAAAAGCCAAGGTATATCAAAAAGACAGCGCCGGGTGCTGTCTAAGGAGAGTCTTTATGTACGCAGTCATCATGGCGGGAGGAAAGGGGACCCGGTTCTGGCCCCTGAGCAGGGAGAAGCGGCCGAAACACCTGCTGAACATCACGGGGGAAAAGAGCATCATCCAGTACACCGTCGACAGGATCACCCCCCTCGTGGCACGGGAAAAGATCCTGATCGTTACCGGCGCCAGCCACGCGGACCAGATCAAAGAGCAGCTTCCCCAGATCCCGCCCGAAAACATCCTGATCGAACCGGTCGGCAGGAACACCGCACCCTGCATCGGCCTTGCGACGATACACATACAGAAGAAAAATCCTGATGCCGTCATGTGCGTCCTTCCCTCGGATCACCTGATCGCGGATACGGAGGGTTTTCTCGCCTCGCTGATCGCTGCGCGCGAAACGGCAAAGATGAGAGACTGTCTGGTCACGGTCGGCATAAAACCCCGGTGGGCCGAGACGGGCTACGGCTATATGGAGCGGGGTAAAATAACCGCCACAACCGGGGAAACAAAAATATACAGTGTTCGGTCGTTCCGGGAAAAACCGGATGCGGCAACAGCACAAACATTTCTGAAGAACGACGCTTTCTTCTGGAACAGCGGCATGTTTATCTGGAGGGCATCCACCCTGCTGAATGCAATCCACAAACTCCTCCCCGGTCTGTATGAGGGACTCGCCACGATAGGAGAGGCTATCGGCACCGACGGCGAGGCACGGGTTCTTTCAGAGGTCTACGGGGGAATCGAGTCGGTCTCGATCGATTACGGCGTCATGGAGAAGGCCCCCGATGTGGTGATGCTGGAGGGGGATTTCGGGTGGAATGACATCGGAAGCTGGGACGCCCTGTGGGACGTCCTTGAGAAGGACACGAAGGGAAATGTGACGCGTGGAAAGGTTGTGCGCTCCAGGGCATCGAACTGCCTGGTACACAGCCCCGACAAGCTGGTGGCCCTGGTCGGTGTGGAAGACCTGATCGTCGTGGAAACAAAAGACGCCCTCCTCGTCTGCCGGAGAGGCTCCTCGCAGGACGTGAAAATGGTGGTGGAATACCTCGAAGGGAAAGGATTGAAGGGATACCTATGAACGTGACGGATATTATTGGGTTCATGGCGGCGATACTCGCCTCGATCGCCATGTCGCCGCAGGTGATCAAGATATACCGGACGAAGCAAACCCATGACCTGTCGCTCGGCGCTTTCGCGGTCTTGGGGGCCGGTCTCTTTCTCTGGTTCGTCTATGGCCTGCTGATACATTCGGCACCGGTTATCCTGGGAAACGCCGTCGGGCTCAGCTTTACCCTGTACATCATTATCATGAAGATCATACACGGATAAAAGGAGGTTACGGATGAAGATATTCGCGGTAAACGGGAGTCCGAACACAAAAAAGGGGATGACGCACATCCTGATGGAGACGTTCCTGGAGGGGGCCCGGGAGGCAGGGGCCGAGGTGGAAACGGTCTTTCTTCAGAAAAAGAAGATCAACTACTGTATCGGCTGCTATAAATGCTGGGTAACGACTCCCGGTGTATGCGTCCACAAGGACGATATGCCGGGGCTCCTTGAGAAGGTGCGCGGTGCGGACTGCCTGGTGATCGGCACCCCCCTGTACGTGGACGGGATGACCGCCCAGACAAAGACCTTTCTCGATCGAATGATTCCCCTCTCCGACCCCCATTTCGAGTTCGTGGACGGGCACTACCGCCACCCGCGGCGGTACGGGGAAAATCCTCCCGATGTCGTCCTGCTCAGTGTCTGCGGCTTTTATGAACGGGACAATTTCGACGGGTTGATCGATCACATGGGGCGCATGTGCCGCAACATGCAGGCACGGTTTGTCGGCGCGGTCGTCCGGCCGTCGAGTTACCTCTTCACCCTCGAAGAGATTATTGCCGATCCCATCAGAGAGATCAAGGAAGCGGCCCGACGGGCGGGGCGGGAATTGGTTGAAACGGGAGAGCTGTCGGCCGAGGTCCTCAATGCCGTGGCGCGGGATTACCTTCCCAAGGAGGCCTTTCTCAAGGGGTCGAACGAATTCTGGGACCGGTGCATCACAGCGGGCAAGTTTCTTAACCTGTAGGTATCCTTCGGCCTGCCCGGATCCGGAGAAGCAACGATTATATCAGGAAAGGAGAACAGGCATGAAAGTTACGATCATATATGATAACGAGACATCCCGAGAAGATCTGGTTGCCGACTGGGGCTTTGCCTGTCTCGTTGAGGCGCACGGAGAGCGGATCCTCTTCGATACCGGGGCCAACGGGGAGATCCTCCTGAAAAACATGGAGACTCTCGGCATTGATCTCGGGTCCATCGACCGGGTCGTCATCTCGCACGCCCACTGGGACCACACGGGGGGACTTGCCGACTTTCTCAAGAAGAACAGGGACGTTACCCTGTACGTTCCATCTTCGTACCACGTCCCGCCCGATGCGGCTCGGGAGGTCGTCGTGGTGACGGAACCCTTGAAGATTGCGGAAGGGATCTTCTCCACGGGAGAACTCCGGGGTATTGAACAGTCACTCGTCGTCATCACCGAGAGGGGGCCGGTTGTGATCGCGGGGTGCTCTCATCCGGGGGTGGGAGAGATCCTGACGGCCGCCTCGGTCCACGGTACGGTGTATGCCCTGATCGGAGGTCTCCACGGCTCCACCGAATTCGGCCTGATGAAGGACCTGGCCCTCATCTGCGCCACGCACTGCACCCAGTTCAAAACGGAGATCAAATCTCACTGTCGCGACACCTACATCGAAGGGGGCGCCGGGATCGTGATCGATCTGTAAAACGAGGAGAGGACCGGATGGGATTTCTGAAATTGTTCGCGGGGAAAGGGCCGGAAGAATACGAGAAAAGGGGCGATCGTTATTTTGAGATCGGCGAATTCGGGGCGGCCAAACTGGAGTATGAAACGGCCCAAGATAAGGCGGGAAAGGACCCGCGAGATCCCGATATCGCGAGACGTCTGCGCGATAAGCTCCATAAGAGCCGGGAAAGCCTGGCGCGGCAACACAGAGAAAACGCTGAGCGGCTCAGGGAATCCGGCGATGACGAAGGGGCGTCGGAACTCCTGAGCCTCGCGCTTGAACTGACAGGGGACCCGGATCTTTCAGCGGCGATAGAAGAAGACCTGAACAGGGGACAAAACGCCTCCTCTCGCAGTGAAACATCTTCGTTCGCCGCCGACATGGAAGAAGATACACCTCCCCTCGGCGAGGAGGAGATCGATGACGAAGAATACTTCGTCGCCCTGTGCGGTGCCCTGGATGATGAGATTCGGAAGGCATACCACGGCTACGGAGAAACCTTCACGGCAGGATATGTGGCACTGAATCGGGGCGACTATGACCGTGCGGTCGCCATGCTCTCTCAGTCGATGAGAGAAAATTCCTCGGAGAGCTTCATCCCTCTCGAACTGGCCACCGCATACCTGAATCTGGAGCGGCACGATGAGGCCCTCGCCCTGGTGGAACGGTTTCTCGATGTTCATCCCCATTCCGTTCACGGGTACCATACCCTGTGCGAGACACTCTGGGCTGCCGAGCGGCCCGATGAGGCATGGGAACGGCTCCTCTCGTGCCCCGAAGCGATAGCGAATACCACTCCCATCCTGCACCTGACCGGTCAATCGCTGATCCGGACCGGGAAGCACGAAGACGCCTATGCACTCTACCACGAGATGCTCCGGTCCCACGGCCGGGATGAGAATACGATCATTTCCCTGGCGGCGGCGTGCGAGGCTCTCGGCAAATCAGAAGAAGCCCTTGATTTATATGGGGAAATCATGCAACAGCGCCGCGGCTGCGGCGCGCGGATTGATCCCTTCGTGAAGCAGCGATATGCGGACATCTCCGTTGAACGAGAGGACTATTCGTCACAGACTGTCGAGCTGTATCTCTCGCTGATTGAAGAAAACCCTGCGGAGCGAGAGCACTATTTCCGAAAGGTGGAACAGATCTATACCGCTATGGGAAACGAATATGAGGCCCGGCGGTACCGGCTGTTCTCCGAGGAGTTCAAGGCCGACTGACGGCTTGCGGGGGATTCAACGGGGAAATATGGACATACGGCTCCTCTTGATAGATAGCCTCAACCTTATCCGCCGGGTCTACGCCGCCCAACCGGGTGTTGACGGCCCGACCCGGGTGGACGATTCGCTGAAGACAAGCGCAAATTCTCTCCAGCGCGCCCTGCGGGAATGTCGGCCGACTCATGCCATCTGTGCCTTCGACGGGAACGAACCGAACTGGCGTCATGAGCTGTACCCGGAATACAAGGCGGGGCGTCCCCCGATGCCCGAGGCGCTGGGAGATAGCATGGACCGCTTCAGGGCGACCTTTTCCCAAATCGGTGTTTGCTCCGTCCAGTTCCCAACGCTGGAGGCGGATGATATCATCGCCACGCTCGCCGGAAAGGCGGCGGGGCACGGCGCCAGAGTCACGATCCTCTCTACCGACCGACTCCTGCTGCAACTGGTGTCGGACCGGGTTGTGGTTCGTGATCATTTTCAGCGGGTGGATATGGGCCCAGCATATATCCAGGAGAAGCTGCATGTGCGACCGGACCAAATTGTGGACCTTTTCTCCCTCGCGGGGTACACCACCAACAATATTCCCGGTGTCCCCGGCATAGGGCTCAAGAGGGCTGCCAACCTCCTGAGTGAGTTAGATACACTGGATACCATCTTATCGGTTGCCCATACAATCAAGGGGAAACCGGGAGAGATGCTGTACCGGCACACCGAGGAGGCCCGTTTAGCCCGGTCCCTCGTCAAGCTGAAAGACACCCTGGAACTGGGCCTGAATCTCCAATCGTTTCGCTTTGCGGGGCAAGGCTAGTATGGGTACACACTATTTTGTTGAATGGTCATGAAACATTTTGACAAAGATAGTAAATCATGCAACAAATGAATTCCAGCCTGGATCAATCTTCGCCACCGTATAAATCCGCCGTCCGGAAGCGCCATGAATAGGAAATACAGGTTTTTTGTTATTGATGACGATCCCTCCTTCACACGGACGCTCATCGAAACCCTGAGTTCGGAGGGGCATTCAGTCTGTGCCGGCAGCGCCGGGAGCGATACCGTGTCGAAGATTGTCGCCCACCGTCCCTCCTGTATTATTATGGATACAGCTGCTTCCGGAAGGGACAGTGCTGCAATCATTCGACACCTGCGGGGAATTCATGGCCTGAGCGATACCAGGATAGTCCTCCTGTCTATAGATCAATCGGATCAGATCCGTCAGGAAGCACTCGCCGCCGGGGCCGACGAACTCATACCGAAAGCGGGTGGGGTACAAGAGGTCGTATGTGATCTCAAACAGCTTCTTGAGAACGAAATCAGATTTATCTTCTGGGGTGTGCATGGGACACTGACGGTACCGGGACACAAAACGGTGCGATACGGAGGGAATACCCCCTGCGTCAGTCTTCATCTCCCCGGAGACGCACTCTTCATCTTCGACGCCGGGAGTGGAATCAAAGAATTCTCGAATCATCTCATAGCCGAACACCGTACGCAAACAAAGGGTTCCATCTTCATATCACACCCACACTGGGATCATATCCATGGCCTTCCCTTTTTCGCGCCCCTCTATTCAAAGGAAAATTCCTTTAATATCTACGGTCCCTTACGGGGGACCGTCTCCCTGCGCGAATTGATAGCGGAACAGATGAACGGAACATATTTTCCCATTCATATCAAGGAATTCGGCGCGAGACTTTCCTTCCACGACCTGGGTGAGGAACAGCTCGTTATCGGGGGAGCAACGATACAAACCATATTCCTGGAGCACCCGGGCGAGTGCCTGGGGTACCGCCTTGACTACAAGGGTAAGTCATTCTGCTACGTGACGGACCATGAGCTTTACCCTCATTCCAGCGACCTATACGACGGACAGTATATCGGAAAGCTGGAAGCCTTTATCGCAGGCACCGATGTCTTGATAAGCGATACCACCTATATGCATGAGGAATACGAGGACAAGATCGGTTGGGGACACTCATCGGTAAACCGCGTAGTGGAGCTGGCCGACCGGGCCGGCGTGAAAAAGCTGTACCTGTTCCACCATGACCTGGATCAAACGGATGACGATATAGACACGAAGCTGGAGACAGCACGGGCCGTGTTAGCGGAACGAGGGGCCTCCACTCTCTGCATTGCCCCAAAGGAGGGGGAAGCCTTCAACGTGTAGCAGAGGCAGGCCCCCAAGGAGGCCCGAACGTCGGTGCAAGACACATCAGGCAATACGAGATCTGAGCGGTTCAGCCCCCGGTTTTATATCGGGATACTGCTCCTGACGATCAATCAGCCGCTCGGGTGGGTGGCCCTGCTGGTATGTAATGCCGTCGCTATCGGCGCACGTGATATATTTTTTACCTACCTCGGCTTTGTCCTCTACGCCCTGTCTTGGGGGATGCTGGGCTTGGGGGCACTGCTGGCCGGTCCGGAGGGGATTCGCTATTCACGACTCCTGGCCAAGCGGGGGTGGCGGTACATGTCTCGTAAATCTCCAAGAAAGAAAAGCCGTGATTGATCATCTCCCGGTGGCCGATCGTGTGTCATTGCACATATCTGACCGCCACACGGTTTCTCCCGGACGCTTTCGCGTCGTACAAGGCCCCGTCAGCACCGGCAATCAAATCCTTTGGTCCGACCCTTAACGAGGGAAGGGTGGTGGCAACGCCCAGGCTGATGGTAACATGCGGGCTCACGGATGAGTCGCGGTGAACCAATTGAAGTCTTTCAATCCTCAATCGCAACGATTCAGCGACTTGGGCGGCGCCTCGTGTGTCGGTTGCCGGCAGGATAACGGCGAATTCCTCACCTCCGTACCGCGTGACCAGATCAGCACTGCGCCGCACGCTGCCATGCAAGGCGCCGGCAACGGATTTCAGGCACTCGTCCCCGGCCAGATGTCCGTATGCATCGTTTTATAATTTAAAATAATCCACATCACACAAGATAAGTGAGAGCGTCTGTTTTTCGCGTCTCAGACGTCCCCATTCCCGCTCGATCGTCTGATCGAAGCAGCGACGGTTGGCCACCTGTGTCAACCCATCGATCGTTGAAAGACGTTCCAACTGTTTATTGGCCCTCTTGAGGGCCTCCTCGGCCTGTTTGCGTTCCGTAATATCCTTTAACCCGGCCACCATGCCGCTCAAGGCACCGTCGAGGCCCCGGAAGGGAGTGGCGGTAAAAATAAAGGGGACCGGAGTTTCTCCACCACACCATTGCTCAATATCACACTCGATACGGCCCTCACCGTGCAGGATCCTGAACAGCGGACAATCCTCACTCCCGCACCGGGAATCATGGATGATATCATGGCACTTTTCCCCGATAACCTCGTCTTCCGCCTTCCGTATAAACAACAACAGGGCCGTATTGATGCGCTGTATCTCAAAATTCTCGTTGATCAAAACCACCCCATCAACCGACGTATTCAGTATCTGATTCAGCTCGATATTGGCAATCTCCGCCTCAACGGCCATCTTGTTGGCCCGCGCGATCGCCGCCTCGAGTTCATCCCGGGTTTGCGCCTGCTGCCGTTTTAAATCACGCGTCTCTTCCTGCATCCGATGATAGTCTCGGAATAACTGATCGTACGGGGGTCTCTCATCATGTTCAGCAAGGGTTTCTTGTTCGACTATGATACCATTATTCGACATTGTTCACCGCCCGCTTCATTTCTGTTCGTTTCCTGAGGCATTCGCCTTCGAAATTCAGAATCAGAATCAACGGATCCGACCAGTCCCGCCTGACCGGGGCGCGGTTGATTCATGATCGTTCAATGCATAGAGGGAGAA
Source organism: Syntrophales bacterium (assembly GCA_963662405.2). Taxonomy (GTDB): domain Bacteria; phylum Desulfobacterota; class Syntrophia; order Syntrophales; family UBA2210; genus UBA6078. The sequence continues at coordinate 477,116 of CAXXKT010000003.1, read as the reverse complement.
GATGAGAATCTGTGTGAGATCTTAGGAATCCATGGGGAGCGATACACTCCCACGCATATGTAAGAGAAGAAATGAGAACCGGTATGAGACCTAAGAACTCAACGGGGAGCGATACGCTCCTCTCTGTATAAAAGAGACGCGGTTCTGTCCGGATGTCTTTGCATCACGGAGAGCCACGTTCGCCCGTTCGACCAGTGTTTCCACCCCCCCCTTATCAGACGGAACGGCACTACTTCCCCCCAGACTGATCGTCACCGTGCGCTTCACCGGTGAGGCGCCATGCACCACACCGAGTCGCTCGACGCTCAGGCGTAGGCCCTCGGCGACGTGAAGCGCCCCGTCGGCATCCGTCCCCGGGAGAATAACAGCAAAGGTTCCCCCGCCGTACCGAGCAACAAAATCGCCGCTCCGGCGCACCTGCTTCTCAAGGGTACGGGCAATCTCGCAGAGGCACGCGTCCCCCGCTTGCCGTCCGTACGTATTGTTGTACAATTTCAAGTGATCAACATCACACAGTATCAGCGAGAGCGGCCCGCCGTTTCTCCGCAGCCGGCCCCATTCACGACTGATCGTCTGATCGAAGGAACGGCGGTTGGCCACGTGGGTCAGCCCATCGATTGTCGCAAGCAGTTCAAGTTGCTCGTTCGCTTTTCTGAGATTATCCTCGGCGTATTTTCGCTCCCTGATGTTTTTAAGGGTTACAACCACCCCAGCCGGCTCGCCGTCGAAACCCGTGAAGGGCGTAGCGCTGCAGATGAAGGGGATGAGGGCGCCATCACTCCTCTTTTTTTCAGTGTCATATTCAACATGTTGTTCTTTATCATGTAAGATGGCTCTTAATGGACAATCCGCACTGTCACACCGCGCATCCCGCAGGATATCGGAGCATCTCTTCCCAACGGCTTCATCGCCGGTCATATGCAAAAATACCTGGAGGACCGTATTGATGAGCTGAATCGTACCGTCTTCATTGATCACCATGATCCCGTCGGCCGAGGCATGGATAACCTGCCGCAGTTCAATACCGGCTATCTCGGCCTCCACCGCCATTGCACTTGCCTGAGCAACGGCCTGCTCAAGCGCCGCCCGTTCTTCGCCTTCCAGATTGCCTTTATCGCCTACCTTCCCCTGGATATCCTGGTACTCCTGAAAGGCGCAGAGGACATCGTTATCCAGAGCTGGTCGGGCAAATTTGGACAGGTGCATAAGTGGGAAAGTTGCTCTATAGTGGACGTAAGGAGGAAAGAGATATGAGCAAGAGACCGCGGAGGAACCATGCACCGTCCTTCAAGGCGAAGGTGGCATTGGAGGCACTGAAAGGGGACCAGACGATCGTTGAGCTTGCCGAGCGGTATCAGGTACACCCGAACCAGATCACCACATGGAAGAAGCAGTTGATGGATCACGCATCGGACGTATTTGGCAAGGGTCATAAGGACAACCAGGGTCCGGATGTAAAAGAACTTCACGCCAAGATCGGACAGTTATCGATGGAGAATGATTTTTTATCACATGCGCTCGGTCGCATCAACGGAACGAGCGCAAAGCGATGATCAAGAGAGAAAAGAGTGTGCCCATAACCCGTCAATGCGAACTCTTGGAGCTGTCCCGATCGAGTGTTTATTACTCTCCGGTTCCGGTCAGCGCGAAGGATCTGGAGCTGATGCGTCAGATTGATGAGATTCATCTTCAGTATCCCTTCTATGGGAGTCGGAAGATTCGCAATGAGCTGTGGCAGAGAGGGTATGATATCGGACGTGATAAGGTACGTCGGTTGATGCGTCGCATGGGGATCGAGGCGTTGTACATCAAGCCGAGATTATCGATAAAGCATCCCCAGCACCCGATATATCCGTATCTGTTACGGGGACTTGATATCATCCGTCCCAACCACGTATGGTCTGCCGATATCACGTATATTCCCATGGAACGAGGGTTCTGTTATCTGGTAGCCGTTATGGACTGGGCGAGTCGGATGGTCCTCTCCTGGCGGTTGTCGAATACGTTGGACAGTGCGTTTTGTGTGGATGCGCTTGAAGAAGCACTCACCACGTATGGGCGCCCGGCTATCTTCAATACCGATCAGGGCAGTCAGTTTACCTCACAGGCATTCATCGATGTCCTTCGCTCTCATGATATCTCTATCAGCATGGACGGTCAGGGGCGATGGATGGACAATGTCTTCATCGAACGGCTCTGGAAGAGCGTCAAGTACGAAGATATCTATCTGAAGGCATACGGTTCAATGAAAGAGTTGAAGAAGGGGCTTACCGACTATTTTCAGTTCTACAACGAGAAACGGTGGCACAATACTTTTGACAGAAAGACACCGGCTATGGTTTATTTTGAATCACTACCACAGGGACAGGCTGCGGCATGAACACAAACCCAGGGCAACTTCCCACTTATAAATCCCTGTTACCTGTCCAAAGAAACCGGACCACCTCTTCCCTCTCCCTGGATATTTCGGTCATTATTGGTTTCCCCGCCATGGTTCCGTCTCCCCTCAGGTTCAGGCTCCGTTGTTCGTCCCACGACCACAGGCGCCGAGAACAAACGGTGCCGAGCATCTCATGTTAGAATATCGGATTTTACGCAGATTTCTTTAGAAGACGGATGTTTTTTTGACTGCGGGTTGTGTCGGCGTTCCGCATCCGGGCGTGCAAGCGTTCGCTTGCATGGAAGCGGCATCGACAATCGGCAGAGGGATCGTCCATCACGGAACCGTCCGGCGGCGTCATGGGGGAGGTGGGCCATGATCGCCGTACGATGCCATGGAGGATTATCCGCCTCTTCTCCCGTGCATAAGGCACCACAAGACAAGGGAGAGGTAAGGCATCCCCCTGCCACCCGCTCTTTTGTTCTAATCCATCTGTTTCCGGAGAAAAGCGGGGGTTTCAAAATCCAGGTCATCGTCCTCACTAATCATGCCCATACGGATAACGACCGGCTTTTCTCCCGTCCGTTCAGCCCGATTCCTGATAAAGGTCGGTCTTTCAAAATTATCCCGTTTCCTCGCGGCGCTTTGTGCACTCGAAAGATCCGTGGCTCGCTCGGGGACCCTGCCGTCTTTTGCATCAAATCCCGTTGCAATAACCGTTATGCGGATTTCATCTCCCATGGTATCATCCAAGACCGTTCCGAATATGATGTTTGCATCTTCGTGGGCCTCGGCCTGGACCAGCGAGGAGGCCTCGTTCACTTCAAAAAGCGTCATCTCCGAGTTCCCGGTGATGTTGAGAAGAACGCCCCGGGCCCCTTGGATTGAATTGTCTTCCAGGAGCGGTGATGAAATCGCCTTCTGGGCAGCCTCAACGGCCCTGTTATCACCCTCAGCCACCCCGGTGCCCATCATCGCCAGACCCATTTCGGACATGATGTTCTTCACGTCGGCAAAATCAAGGTTGATCAATCCCGGGACCATGATCAGGTCGGAAATACCCTTTACGCCGTTGTAGAGGATATCATCAGCCTTCTTGAAGGCATCGGGGAGAGACATGCTTCTACCGCTGACGGTCAGAAGCCGCTGGTTCGGAACCACGATGAGTGTGTCAACCATCTGCCGCAACTCGTCCAGGCCCTCCTCGGCTTGGCGCCACCGCTTTTTCCCCTCGAACTGAAAGGGCTTCGTGACAACAGCAACGGTCAGTGCCCCGAGCTCTTTCGCTATCTCAGCCACCACCGGCGCACCACCCGTCCCGGTACCACCACCGAGGCCTGCCGTCACAAAGACCATATCCGCTCCATCCAGGATCTCCCGCAACCTCTCCTGTGATTCGATGGCGGCCTTCTTCCCCACTTCGGGGTCTGAACCGGCCCCAAGCCCCTTGGTAATCTCAGCCCCCAGCTGGACCTTGATCGGGGCCTTCGACGCCACCATGGCCTGTGAATCCGTGTTGGCCACGATAAACTCGACTCCTGCGAGGTTGTAGGTGATCATCATGTTGACGGCATTACCTCCCCCACCTCCGACACCGATAACCTTGATATTCGCGGCGTTGCTCCGGCCACCACCCTGTACAAGTTCAAACATATCAATACCTCCCCTCTAAAAAAAATCGTTAAACCACCCTTCCATCCGTTTGACGAGTTTACTGATTATCTTCTTTTCCTTTTTCTTGACGGCATAATCGGCACGACCTACACTTCCAGACATCACCAGCCCGACCCCCGTCGTATACATCGGGCTGTTGACGATATCGGTAATCCCTCCCACACCCACCGGATACCCCTTGCGGACCGGCATGTTGAACACCTGCTCCGCCAGCTCCGTCATCCCCTCTAAAATCACGGTTCCGCCGGTCAGCACGACACCGGCCGCTAGGAGATCGTCATACCCGGACTTGACGATCTCCCGATGCGCCAGACCGAGTATTTCCTCTATACGCGGCTCTATGATCTCGCCCAGCACCTGGCGAGACACATTTCTCGGGTCTCTTCCCCCCACGCTGGGGACCTCGATGACCTCATTCTGCGGTATCAGAGGCGTATAGGTACAACCGTATTTCATCTTTATTTTTTCGGCCTCCAGGACCGGCGTTCGCAGACCGACGGAGATGTCGTTGGTCACATAATTCCCCCCCACCGGAAGAACGGCGGTATGTTGGATGCTTCCTTCTGCATAAACCGCAACGTCCGTGGTGCCGCCGCCGATATCGACCAGGGCCACCCCCAAATCCTTTTCATCCTGGCTGAGGATTGCCTCACTCGAGGCGATCGGATTCAGGATCACGTCATCCACACTCAGGCCGACCCGGTTCACGGACTTGATGATGTTATGCACGGACGTCACGGAGCCGGTGACGACATGAACCTTGGCCTCAAGTCTGACACCCGACATACCGATGGGATTTCGCACCCCGTCCTGATCATCAACCATGTAGTACTGCGGCAATATGTGAATCACCCTCCGATCAAGGGGAATAGCGATCGCCTTGGCCGCCTCCAGGGCTTTCTTGACATCGTATTCACCGACCTCGCCCCCCTTCACCGCTACGATACCGTAACTGTTTAATCCCTGGATATGACTCCCTGCAATACCGGTAAAAACGGACCGAATCTCACAATCCGCCATCAGTTCGGCCTCTTCGACAGCCCTCTTGATCGAATCCACCGTGCTGTCGATGTTGACGACAACCCCCTTTTGAAGTCCGATCGAGGGGTGCGTACCGATTCCGATAATATCGATCCCGACATTCGTCACTTCACCGACGATAACACACGTTTTCGTCGTTCCCACATCGAGACCCACGACGATATTTTCTCTCTTTGCCATCTAATCGTCCTTCCTGTCGGTACCCCCCGGAGCCGTTGCAGACACATCGAAACAAAACCTGATTATCACAGCATTGCTCATATCTTCGTCTTGTGCTCCGTCTTCAGCCCATCCCGGCTGAATGAATTTCCATGTTGGACGACAATCCTGCTGGCATCGACAAGGTCAATACTGAGCGGCTCCTCATCCACACCTCTGCGCGCCAAGTCAGCAATTACTTTCTTCAGTCGTTTCAATTTCTTGTCGTATTCATCAAGGCCCACGTTCAGAAAGAGGTTTTTGTCCGTGTAAACGGAAAATTCGTGTATCGCATCCACATAAATTTCCGATACGTTCCAGGGTCGGAGGCAGTAATTGTTTTCGGAGAGACACCCCAGAAACACAAACGCCTTTTTCAACAGGTCCTCGCGCAGATTTTCGTTCCGATAGAACCCGGTAAAGACCGGGAGGTCAACACCATCGGTCGCCTCGAGCCGCTTGAACACGACACCGTCTCGATCCACGATATAGAGATCTTTCCCCTTTTGAAGGAGAGCGGTGGCCTTTCGCTCCGTAAGCTCGATGATCAATCTATCGGGAAGCTCTCTTCCGACGGAGGCCTTCTTGATCCACGGATGTTTCTCCAGTTCCCGCTTCATCTTTTCCACATTCGCGCTGAGGATATTCATGGGGGCATCTATCCCCGCGATCATTTTCACCTCTTTTGCGCTGATCTTATTGCACCCTCTAATGACCGCATGCTTCAGCTTGAAATAATCGGCACAGAGGGCACAATTGTACGCGTATACCATCATAACCGCCAACAGACCCGCAAAGCCAACAAGGCCCAATATTTTGTAGATCTCGCCGGAGTTCATTGCCGACTTTCGTTTCAAGCGGTTTTTCTTGGGCGCGATGGTCGGCGTGCGGGTTTTCTTCATGCCTCGTCCCCTATGATCTGCAATTCCATCTCAAGGGTGATCTCCCGTTCATCCCGAACCCGGTCTCTAACCATTTCAATCAGGGCGATGACATCGGCCGCCGTCGCGCCCCCCCGGTTCACGATAAAGTTACCATGTTTCTCGGATACCTCCGCGCCCCCTATCCTGAACCCTTTGAGACCGACCTCTTCGATCAGTTTCCCCGCCGGACTGACCGAGGGGTTCTTAAAGACGGAACCGGCGCTTCGGTACGTCAGAGGATGCCGTTTCTTCCGCGTTGCGATGATCTGTTCGATCCGTTCACGAATGCCCTCCCCATCACCCGGGTTGAGGTAAAAATCGGCGCCGGTAATGATCGCCCCGTCGGGGAGTGCAAGATTCCGATATGAAAAGAGGAGATCGTCTCTTCGTATCTCTCGCTCCTTCGCCGTACCGTTGATAAGAAAGACCGATGTCACGACGTCCTTCATCTCCCTCCCCCATGCACCGGCATTCATCCTCACGCCACCCCCGATACTCCCCGGTATTCCCGCGCAAAATTCCATCCCGGCCAGGGATTTCCTGATCGAAAAATCAACCAGTTCGGAGCAGGAAACCCCCGCCTGAGCGTGGAGGCGGACACCGCCGGCATCATCCGTTCCCGTCACCACGAGTTTTCGAAGCGCCTTCACGGAGATCAGTACCCCCCGGTATCCCCCGTCCCTGACAATCAGGTTCGTCCCGTTTCCGATGGGCAGGAAGGGAATTCCCGCCTCCAGGAGGAACGAGAGGAGGGTTTTCAAGGAGCCCCCGTTCCGTGGGGAAACCAGCACGTCGGCCCTCCCTCCGACACCCATCGATGTGTGAGCCGACATGGGCTCATCGAAGAGGACCTCCCCGGCAACGATAGCCGCTATATCTTGTCTGATCTGCGTGTCCATGATCATCCCGACGGCTCCCCTCACGCCCCTCTCAGCCTTTTCAGCAGATCCTCACCGATCTTCCACACATTACCCGCACCCAGGGTCATGACCACGTCACCCGGCCGTGTGACGGCGCACAGGTGATCGATGATTTCATTGAATCCAGACAGATAGGTCACATCCCCATGGCCGTGATCCTGGATGGCCCTGCTCAGATTGATGGAATGCACGCCCTGTATCTCCTTCTCGCTGGCGGCATAGATGTCCGTCAGGATAAGGGCATCGGCGTCATCAAATGAATCCAGGAAATCGTCAAAGAGGGCATGGGTGCGCGTGTACCGGTGCGGTTGAAAGACAACGATACGCCTCCCTTTCCATACGTTTTTCGCCGCCGCCAGTACCGCCTTGATCTCGGTCGGGTGATGCCCGTAATCGTCGACCACCGTCACGTCACCGGCCTCCCCCTTGATCTCCAGACGGCGATGGACACCCCGATAGGTCTGTATCCCCTCCCGTATGGCGGGGAATTCCATGCCGAGTTCCATCCCGACGGCCACGGTGGCCATGGCATTGTACACATTAAACAGACCCGGAACACTGAGTTCCACTTCCCCCAGGGCCTTCCCCTGCTGGAAAAGCGAAAAGCGCGAGATCAGGCCTTCGAATGATATGTCGGCGGCCCGGAAATCCGCTTCTTGATAGATTCCATAGGTAATGGTCTTTCGCTTGATCCGCGGGAGGATGTCCCGCGCATTGTCACAATCACCGCACAGTATGACAGACCCGTAAAAGGGGACCGAGTTGGCAAACTGCAGAAAGGCGTCCTTGATCTCGCCGATTCCGGGGTAGTAGTCCAGGTGTTCGCGATCGATATTGGTGATGACGGCGAGATACGGGTTCAGCCGGAGGAACGAGCCGTCGCTCTCATCCGCCTCGGCGACGATAAAATCCCCCTCTCCCAGACGGGCATTGCTCCCGATACTGTCCAGCCTCCCCCCGATCACCATCGTCGGATCGAGACCGCCGTGGGCGAGGACCGTCGAGATCATCGAGGTGGTGGTCGTCTTTCCGTGACATCCCGACACGGCAATGGAGTACTTCAGCTTTAAAAGCTCGGCCAGCATCTCCGCCCGCGGGATAACCGGGATGTTTCTGCTGTGGGCCTCCACGACCTCGGGGTTGTCTTCGCCGACGGCCGTTGACTTGACCACCACATCGACATCGGTGAGGTTCGACGACCGGTGCCCGTAAGAAACGACGGCCCCGAGCGACTCCAGCCTCGCCGTGATATCGGACCGTTCCAGATCCGACCCGCTGATCGTGTATCCGAGATTCATGAGGACTTCGGCAATCCCGCTCATGCCGATGCCGCCGATCCCGACGAAATGTATCTTCTTTATCTTTCTGTACATCAGGCCCTCCCGACCTCCTGTGCCGTACCTTCATCCAAGAGCGCCATGCATTCGTCGACGATCCGCCCAGCCGCTTGTATGTTTCCCAGCTTCTTCGATTCGGTTTCCATTCTTCGTATCCGCTCCGGATGCCCGGCAAGCACCCTGATGACCCCGGCAAGCGCTCTTCCGTCAAGGGCATCCTCCCGGATCATCTCCGCCGCCCCCGCATCCGCGAGGACACGCGCATTCAACTCTTGATGTCCCCCGACCGCGAAGGGGAACGGGATCAGGATCGCCGCCTTCCCCACGGCGGTAATCTCGGCGATGGTGGTCGCTCCCGCCCGGCATATCAAGAGATCCGCCGCCCCGTATGCCGTCGGCATATCGCCGATAAAGGGGCGCACATCGGCCGCTATGTTCAGGTCACGATAGGCAGCCGTCACCTCGTCAAGATCCGATGTCCCCGTTTGGTGAGTAATGATAAGCCGCTCCTTCAGGTCATCGAGATACCCCATACTCTCCACGATCGTCCGGTTGATGGCCCGAGCCCCCTGGCTCCCCCCGAAGACGAGGATGGAGAAGCTGTCCTTCTCTTTTTCTGATGATGGCGATATCCCTTCAAAGAATTCCTTTCTCACGGGGTTTCCCGTCACGATCGTTTTCGCGGGTGCAAACCGTCCTTCCCTGTCGGGGAAGGTCAGAAATACCCGGTCAACAAAACGGCCGAGCATCCGGTTGGTAAACCCCGGGATGGCGTTCTGTTCGGCCACCGCCGTCCTGATTCCCATCCAATGGGCCGCCAACACGGCGGGGCCTGACGCATAACCGCCAACACCCACCGTGATATCGGGACGAAACTCACGCAGGACGGAGAACGACTGTGCGAACCCCCGCGGAATTTTCAGGAGACCGGCGACCATTCCCCTCACACCCAGCCCTTTCATCCCCTGCACGGTAATGGTGCGAAGCACAAAGCCCAGGCCGGGGAGGAGACGTGCCTCCAGTCCTCTCTGCGTTCCTATGAAGAGGACCTCGTTCATCTCAGAGCGCCCCAGAAATTCCTCGGCAATTGCCACCGCGGGAAAGAGGTGACCTCCCGTCCCGCCGCCGGCTATCACCAGTTTGTTCCTCTTTTGTTTCATACACATCACACAGAAAATCCGACCACGATATAGGCCCTTCACATCGTCCTGCCGGTCCGGTCATGGAGTCTCCCGACTCACCGCTTCACTTCCCTGATGGGAAGAAATATTCAACAGTATCCCGATCACCAACATACACACCATCAATGAGGTACCCCCGTAACTGAGAAAGGGAAGCACCAACCCCTTGGTAGGGATAAGCCCCATCACCGCCGCCATATTGATAAATGCCTCCATCGCGATCACGGTGGTGAGACCGGCGGCCAGGAGCATTCCGAACAGATCCGGGCACCGAAACGAAATCACGAACCCCCGAAGGGCAAGGAACGAGAAGAGCAGGATGATAACCGTAACCCCGAAAAACCCGCTCTCTTCGGCGATAACCGCAAGGATAAAATCCGTATGCGGTTCGGGGAGATAAAAGAGCTTCTGCATACTGTTTCCCAGCCCCACACCGAAGGTACCGCCGGAACCGAAAGAGATGAACGACTGGATGATCTGGAATCCGGTCCTGGTGGGGTCATCCCATGGATTGAGAAAAGACATCAGTCGCCGCATACGGTAGCTTTCCTGCATGATCAGGATCACGCCCACGGGGATCGCCGCCGCCGTGAGACCGGCCAGAAAGACAAGCCTGCTCCCCGCCAGATAAAACATCAGCATGGATACCATCACCATGATAGCGGCCGTCCCGAAATCAGGCTGGCACAATACGAGGCCGAGAATGACCACAAGAAACGCCAGCGGGACCAGGAAAACACGTGAGAACTCCTTTATGTGGGCTATCTTCTTTGTCAGGTAGTGGGCCAAGAATACGACCAACAGGATCTTCACCAGTTCGGATACCTGGAAAGAGATGCCCCCCACCCGGATCCACCGCGTGGCCCCTCCCACCGTTGTCCCGACACCGGGGACCATAAGCAAAGACAAAAGGGCTATCGCCATGAACACGCCGGGATACGCCACCTTTCTGAGGAACCGGTACGGCACCTTGGAGACCCCGATCATGATGCCGAGACCGAGCAGGACAAAGACGATCTGTTTCTTGATGTAGTGGTACCCGTCGCCATATTTCTCCATGGCAATGATGGAACTGGAGCTGTAGATCATCACCGTCCCGATGACGACCAGGACAATCGTAACGATGAAGAGCGTAATGTCCGGCCTGCCGCTCGCTACCGGAGATTGCTTTCCCATACCCTGCTCCCCTGCTCATGACCTCTCTGCAAAACCATGTCCTTGAATACGTCCCCCCGCTCCTCATAGTTTTTGAATTCATCAAAACTCGAACAGCCCGGTGACAAAAGGACCGTATCTCCATCTGAAGCGATCCCGCGGGCCGTAACGACAGCTTCCGCCATGCTTGGTACCCGTCTGGTCTCTACGATACCGCCGATCATTCTCTCTATCTTTTGGCCCGCCTCGCCGAATATGATCAGGGCCTTGCACCGTTCCCTGAGCAGCTTCGTCAGGATACCGAAATCCCCCCCCTTGTACCTGCCCCCGACGAGGAGAATCACCGGACCGGAAAAGGACTGTAGGGCGCGGTATACCGCATCCACGTTCGTCCCTTTCGAATCGTCGTAATACCGAACTCCCGCAACCTCTCCGACAAACTCCGTTCGGTGCGCAATACCGGGGAAAGAAGCAAGGACATCGCATATCCCGTCAGGGGGGCATCCGCACATCCGGGCGGCAAGGACCGCAGCCATGATATTTTCCAGATTGTGTCCTCCCTTGAGTCGTATCTTTACAATGGGATATTCTTCATCCGAATCCCCGCTGCGGTATCGCAATACATCCCCGTTGATACAGATCCCCCGCTCCAGGACCGAAGACGAGCTGAAGCAGGCGACCGCTTCGCCCGAAAGCCGCCTTGCCAGATCGCGCGACCGGGGATCGTCCGCATTCAAGACGGCCAGATCCCCCTGTCCCTGACGGGCGAATATCCGTTCCTTGACAAGCCGATATTCCTCAAGGGAGCCGTGGTAGTCGATATGGTCACTGGTGACATTGAGCAGGATCGCGATAGAGGGGTGAAAATCCCTGGCCCACTGCAGTTGGAAACTGCTGACCTCCAGAACGATATAATCCTCCTCCTGCTCACTGCCCACATGCCCTATGAGCGGGTCACCGATATTGCCGCCGACAAAGACACGCCTGCCGCAGTGTGCCAGGATTTCGCCCAAGAGGGTCGTCGTCGTCGTTTTCCCATTGGTCCCGGTGATCGCAATGATCGGTTTCCTGACGTACCGCGAGGCGAGTTCCAGTTCACTGACGATCGTGATCCCTCTCCTCTCTCCTTCCGCCAGGAGGGGATTGAAAGGGGGAACCCCCGGTGAAGGGACAATGAGATCCACTCTCGACAAGATACCCACATCGTCCTGCCCGATTTCCAGTTCAACACCCGGTATCCCCTTGAGGGAATCGATACCCTTACCCAGTTCGGAAACCGGTTTCTCGTCGGTGGCCAACACCGTGGCACCCCGATCGAGAAGAAAGAGCGATGTTGCCACCCCCGTCTTTCCCAGGCCGATTACCAGGACTGTCTTTCCCTCGAAATCCATCCGTATGCTCCCGCGGCTGCCTTTCCCGTTCGCCCTACCGCAACTTCAATGTACTGACGGCGATCAGCGCCAGGATGACGGAGATAATCCAGAAACGAACGATCACCTTGGGCTCCGCCCATCCCTTCAGCTCAAAGTGGTGGTGAATCGGCGCCATTCTGAAGATGCGGTTCCCGTTTGATACCTTGAACCACCCCACCTGGAAAATGACCGAGACAGTCTCAACCACAAAGATACCCCCCACGATGGCGAGCAGGATCTCCTGCTTGGTAAGGATCGCCAACGTCCCCAAGGCTCCGCCCAGAGAAAGCGACCCCACATCGCCCATGAATATCTGGGCGGGGTAGGTGTTATACCAGAGAAAACCGAGGCCGGCCCCGACCATCGCACCGCAAAAGACGGTCAGTTCTCCCGCCCCTGCCACATAGGGGATCTGCAGGTACCCGGCCATTTTTATGTTACCGGCAAAATAGGCGAAGAGGAGGTAGGTTGCGAAACAGATCGTCGCCGGACTGATTGCAAGACCGTCGAGACCATCCGTCAGGTTCACCGCATTTGCCGCCCCGACGATAATGAAGGTGGAAAGAACCACATACCCCCAGCCCAGATCGGGAAGCAAGGTCTTGAAAAAGGGAACGGTCAGATTCGAGTTGAAATCGGGATCGCCGTACAAAAGAAGACTGACAAAGAGGGCTATCACAACCTCCGCCAACAGGCGCACCTTCCCCGGGATTCCCTTGCTTCGGTTTGACAACTTTCGGTAATCATCGCAGAAACCGATCAGACCGTATCCGACCATAACCATCAACATGATCCAGACATAATCGACGGTCAGCCGCACCCAGAGGAGAGTCGATACGACAACGGAAAAGATAATCAGGATACCACCCATGGTGGGAGTCCCTTCCTTCAACAAGTGCGAGTCGGGACCGTCGTTGCGAATCGGCTGTCCGATGCTGAGTGCCCGGAGCTTACCGATCACCCAGGGTCCGAGAATGAAACAGATGGCCAAAGCGGTGATCGTCGCGTATATGGTCCTGAAGGTGATGTATCGAAATACATTCAGCCATGAATAGGTATCGCTGAGCGGATATAACAGATGGTAGATCATGTATCCCTTCCCGGCTTCGCCCCTGATATCGGCGGGCGAAACATTACCTTCGGTGCATACCACATTATGTAGTATGTTACAATAAATTAACAACTATATACGGTAGTTTCACGACTCTCCTCTCATCGGAGAATCCAAATTCGCACCTGTCACCCGCACGCATCCAAGATGGCGGCGAGAAATTCTTCCATCCGCATTTTCCGCGACCCCTTTATCAGGATCCAATCTCCCTCTCGGATCATTACCCGGAGTTGATCCATGATCATGTCCGGGTTTTCGGCGGGGTAGACACGCTCCCTGTCAAAACCCCCTTCCAGTGCCCCTCGTATCACGGCCTCTGAAAAATCCCCCTTGAGGAAAAGGGCTCCGACGCCGGTGTCGGCAATTACCTTGCCGATTTCCTCGTGCAGTCTCTCGGCCTCTTCTCCCAGTTCGAGCATATCTCCCAATATGACAACGCTCTCATTCCTTCCTTTGAGATCATGTAATGTCTCGAGGGCCGCCCTGACTGAAGCGGGGTTCGCATTGTAGGTATCGTTAATAACGGTACCGCCGCCTCTCAAGCGGTGCAGCTCCATGCGGCTCGTAATCTGCCTGAATGCCGACAGTCCTTCACAGATCAGGTCGTAGGGGATCTCCAGGGCCCAGCAGGCGGCCGCACAGGCCAGGGCATTGTAGATGTTGTGCCTGCCGACGACGGTCATATCAATCCCCTTCCCGATTTCCCCCATATTGAGGGTGAAACTCACACCCCGCTCACCTCTCATAAAGATGCGCTCCGCCCTCACAAAGGCGTTTTCCTCTATCCCGAACCCAATGTTCCTCCCCCCCCATCGCTCGGCCAAGGTCCGTGACAGGGGATCATCCCGGTTAAAAACCGCCGTTCCCTGATCTCTCATATGGGAAAAGAGGTCTCCCTTTTCCTCCATGACCGCCTGGAGAGATCCGAACCCCTCCAGGTGAGCCGGCCCGATATTGGTGATCACACCGATATTCGGATCGGCTATGGCGGCAAGCCTCGCGATTTCTCCCCTCGTGTTGGTCCCCAGTTCAACGACGGCCATCTCATGTTCTTCACGCAACTCGAAGAGGCTCAGAGGGAGCCCGACCAGGTTGTTGTAATTCCCTCTGCTCTTCAAAACCGCCCCGGCCAGCCCCGCCACCGTGGCTATCATCTCTTTCGTCGTCGTCTTGCCGGAACTGCCCGTGACCGCCACGACCGGAACGGTAAAGAGATTTCTCCACGAATTGGCGAGATCCCCCAGTGCGCGCAGGGTATCATCAACAAGAATCACGGAGACATCACCCTCGATGTGAGCCGTCCATCCTGCCGCTTCCCGTCCGACAAGCACCCCCGCGGCCCCATGGCGCACCGCATCCGGGATAAAGCCATGGCCGTCGAACCGCTCTCCCGCGAGAGGGATGAAGAGATTGCCCGCGATCACCCCCCGTGAATCGATCGAAACCCCCTCGAACGAAAGCGCGGGATTCCCTCGAGCGAGGGTCCCCCCCGTCGCCCTCACGACTTCTTCAACCTTCAGTATGGGCGCTGTCTTCTCCTTCAACACGTGCCTCCTACCCTGCGACCGGAAAGGACCTCCCGGGCAATCACCCTGTCATCGAAAGCGAATCTGCGGGTCCCCACGATCTGGTAATCTTCGTGCCCCTTCCCCGCAATCAGAACGATATCCGACTCATCGGCGATGGATAACGCCAGACCAATAGCGGCTCGCCGGTCCGGCATGATCGTGTACCCTTTTCCGGCAAGACCACCAGCGACCTCTTTCGGGGTATATCTGACCGTCGCGGCGTCGATCCCCCTCTCTATCTCCTCTATGATCCGTAGGGGATCCTCCATCCTCGGGTTATCCGAAGTGATAATGGTCAGATCGCTCATCGCCGCCGCGAGTCTCCCCATCTCGGGCCGTTTCGTGCGATCCCGGTCACCGCCACATCCAAAAACCGTTATAATCCTTTTTTCTCTGAACTCGGAGAGGGTTCCGAGCACCTTATCAAGGGCATCCCCCGTATGGGCATAATCCACGAAGACCACCGGCTCTCCCGGTCGGCTCACCCGTTCCAGGCGACCCGGAACAGCTTTCAGGGCCTCAAGCCCCGATCGGATCATCTCCGGCGATACCCCGAGCGACAGGGCCCCGGCGGTAGCGGTTAAAATATTAGAGAGATTGAACCTCCCGGTCAGAGAAGAGGCGACAGAAAATTCACAACCGGCTGCGCGTATGCGGGCATGGATACCCTCCAGGGAAAAGACAACGTCGGCAGGGGATATGTCGCAGGGCTCATCCGCGCCCACGGTCACCACCCGCGTCCGCATTTCCCTGCGGAGTCTCGCCCCCCAGTGGTCATCCACATTGACCACCACGGCATGTCCGGCGACCAGATCATCAAAAAATCTCTTTTTGACCTGGAAGTATTCCTCCATCGTTCGGTGATAATCAAGATGTTCGCTGGAAAGATTCGTAAATATGCCAAGGTCATACTCACAACCATAGATACGTTTCAGATCGATCGCGTGCGACGAGACCTCCATCACCACGTGTGTTACTCCGGCATCGGCCATTTCTCTGAGCATTTTTTGGAGTTCGATCGATTCGGGTGTCGTGTGGGGGGCCGGGAAGGCCGTGCCTCCATACCGGTAATTGACCGTCCCGATCACCCCTGTGGAGAACCCGGCGGCCCGCAGAATCGACTCCATGAGATAGGTCACCGTCGTCTTACCGTTCGTCCCGGTCACCCCGATCAAGCAGAGACGACGGGAAGGATTGCCGTAGAAATTCCTCCCGAGTGTCGCGAGGGCGAGACGAC
Organism: Syntrophales bacterium; assembly: GCA_963662405.2. Taxonomy (GTDB): domain Bacteria; phylum Desulfobacterota; class Syntrophia; order Syntrophales; family UBA2210; genus UBA6078. The sequence goes on along the minus strand of CAXXKT010000003.1, from coordinate 460,979 downwards.
TATCTCTCACCCGTATGCAGGTCGCCGACGGCACGGGGGACAGGTCCTCTTTATCGTACACGACACACCGAGCCCCGCGCTCCACCGCCCCGGCAATAAAATCGTGCCCATCGAATTGAGTACCTGAAACGGCTACAAATACGGACCCTTTGGAGCATTGCCGCGAATCATGACACAGACCGGAGACCTCGCCTGATATATCGCCCGATACATCGAGGATATCCACTCCATCCAGCAGACATGAGATATTCATGACGGGTCTCCCCTTCATCCTCCACTATCAAACAGGACATAGCAGGGGCGATTCCCCTCTATAGGGGTGCCGGGAGCGGGGTTCTGATTCACGGCCCAACCACTCCCCGCAGTTCGTATCTCCATCCCCCTTCTCTGAGCGATCCGCAGGGCCTCTCGCATGGAGAGCCCGGCAAAATCGGGGATTACCGATTGATCAACAATAACGTCGAGACGGGGCATATCCGCCGCCACGGCAGATACCTGCATAATCCTGCGTTTCGTGCCGTTACGCTCCTCGGCGACTTCCGGAACCTCCATGCTGCTGTTGGAGCATCTCAGTATCTGTTCCGAAACCCTCTTAAAAACCGGTGCAGCCGCAACACCACCCCATCTGTCAATCTTCGGTTCATCCAAAACGACGAGAATAACCATCTGGGGATCGTCAGCGGGGAAAAAGCCGATGAATGAAGCCGCCACCTTTTTTGAGGAGTACCGTCCCGTAGAAAAGTCAAACTTCTGCGATGTACCCGTCTTCCCGGCCACGGGAAGATTCACGATGTGGGCATTCCTGCCGGTCCCCCCCTCTCCGTCCACCACACCGGTGAGGATAGAGGCAACCCTTCGCGCAGTCTCCTCAGATATCACCCGCCTGACGGCAACCGGTTCGAACTGTTTGATGACGTCCCCTTTTTTGTCCACCAGGCATCGTACAACATACGGTTTCATCAGGACACCGCCGTTCGCTATGGAACACATGGCACTCACGAGTTGGAGGGGGGTCACCGAGAGTCCCTGACCAAAGGCCATCGTTGCGAAGTCAACATCGCGCCATTCATGAGGAGCCCTCAGGATCCCCGCCGATTCTCCGGGGAGATCGACCCCTGTCTTCGAACCGAATCCGAATCGGGTAATGTAGTGGTGAAAGCGATCTTTCCCGAGCTTTTCCGCTATCTTGACAATCCCTATATTGCTGGAGTGTTTGAGAATATCCGCGGGTGTCAGTTCCTGATACTTCTTATTCTGTGCCTCATGGATTATCCGGTCATCCACCACATAGAGCCCATCCTCGCAATTAAACAGGTCCGTTTCCTCCACAACCCCCTCATCAAAAGCGGCGGCGGCGACAAAGGGTTTGAAGACCGAACCGGGGTCGAAGCAATCGGTGACGGCCCTGTTTCGTCTGGCATCCGCAGGATAGGTGGAAAAGGTGTTGAGATTGAAGCTGGGCCCATTGGCCATCGCCAGGACTTCACCGGTTCGGGGGTCCATCACGATAATACTCCCCCCTTTGGCACCGGTTCGCTCTATGGCGTTGTGCAGCTGCGATTCAACAATGTACTGGATCTTACTATCAATAGTCAAAAAGAGGCTGCAGCTTCTGTCGTTTGAGCCATTCCCCGCGTCATCATCCAGATAGATCCGGTGTCCGCGTGCGTCTCGTCCCCACACCACCCCCTGGGGAACACCCTTGAGATAGTCATCGTATTGCAATTCCAATCCCTCAAGACCGGTGGAATCGAGACCGGCAAAGCCGAGAAGGTGACATGCCATCTCTCGGTGCGGATAGAATCTCTTTGGTTCCCGCACCAGGTGCACCCCCTTCAGATCCATGGCGCTGATACGTTCCGCTCCCGCCGGAGAGATCTGCCGGGCAATCCAGCGAAAACTCCCCTGATTTGCAAGCTCTCGCGTAACATCCCTTCTCTTAATGCCCAGAACGGAGGAGAGTTTCGATGCAACCTTCCGCTGATCCTGCACGGACGATGGATCAACATAGACGGAATCGGCCATGATGGTGGCGGCCAGTTTCTGCCCGTTCCGGTCAAATATAAATCGGCGCTCCGGATTCAATGTCAGGCTCTTTTTGTGCTGTCTGTCGGCAAGCGATCCCAGGGTCTCCCCCGAGACAACCTGGAGCTGAAAGGCCCGCGAGACCAACGCCACATACAGCACGAGGAAAAAGACCATCAGTGACACCACCCTGAATCTCAGCCATTTTTTCGATTTTGTGCTCATCTCAGGAAAATTACCTGATCCCTTTCCGGATAGTGCATCCCGAGCTTGGCCCGCGCGATAGCCTCTACCCTGCTTGGAGACTTGAGCGTCGCGATCTCAATTTTCAACTTTCGATTTTCCTCCATGAGGACTTCCCTGCGATGCATTTCTCTCGCTATCCGATAATCGACGTTCGTGATACTGATACGAACCCATACATACAAAAGGGCAGCCGCCATAAACAGAAGCGCAACGACAATAAGCCGGGAGATTCGCCACTTTTTTTTCGCGCCCAGCCCCGTCATGTTTAAATCCTTATTGCCGTTCTCAACCGGGCGCTTCGTGCCCGCGGATTGGAAACGATTTCATCCTCTCCGGACATGACCGGTTTCTTTGTCAGCACCTTCAGTTTCGGGCTCCTGCCGCACCGGCAAACCGGAAAATCGGGAGGACAAATACACCCCTTTTCCCAAGAGCGGAACCGATCCTTGACGATCCGGTCTTCGAGTGAATGGAACGAGATGATCGAGAATCTCCCCCCCTCTTCGAGCATGTCGATTCCCGATTCGATCGCGGTGCGGAGATTTTCCAATTCATCGTTGACGGCGATGCGGAGGGCTTGAAAGGTCTTTGTGGCGGGATGTATCCTCTTGTGCTTCAGGTGGCCGGGGAGTGCGACTCTGACAATCTCGGCAAGTTCAGCGGTCGTTCGTATGGGAGACAGCCTCCGCCTTTCCGAAATTGCACGTACAATTCGTCCGGGCATCATTTCTTCACCGTACTCTTTTAGAATCTTCTTCAGTTTCTCTTCCGGGAACCCGTTGACGATGTCAAAGGCCGTCACGCCACTTTCTTGATCCATCCTCATGTCAAGTGGTGCGTCTCGGGAAAACCCGAATCCCCTTTCGGGTGCATCGAACTGATGTGACGAAACTCCCAGGTCCAGCAAAATCCCGTTCACTTTCTCAAAGCCCCGCGCCGAAACGATATCCCTGATCTGTGTAAAATTCGCCTTCACCAAAATGGCTCGCGCGCCAAAGAGCTCGAGTCTCAACGCGGACTCAGCAATTGCATCATCGTCACGATCAACGCCGATCAAGATCCCATCAGGGGCCGTCCGTATCAGGATCTCCTTCGCATGCCCCCCACCCCCTATCGTTCCGTCGACATAGACGCCCGCCGGCTTGCAATCCAATGAATCGACCGTCTCTGCAAGCATTACCGGTTCATGATAGGTTGACTTTCTCATATCCCCAGATCGGCCATGTAATCGCTGAAGGCCTCTATATTCTGGACGGAGTCGTCAAGTTCCTCCTCAAAGCGATCCCTACTCCAGATCTCTATGCTCCGTCCCATGCCGGCGATGACGATCTCTTTCTCGAGTTTCGCGTATTCTCTGAGGGCGGGTGGTATCAGCACTCGCCTTTGCTCATTGAAAGAACAATCCACAGCACCCGACATAAAGAGACGCTGAAATGCCCGTACCTCTCTTTTGATGATCGACTGCGAAAAGACTTTCTCCTCAATCGCGATCCATTCGTTATAGGGGAAGACCAGGAGGCACCGGTCCCAGTTGGTGATCACCATCCGCTCGTCATACCTCTCCTTGAAAACCTGACAGAGCTTGGCGGGGAAGATAATTCTCCCTTTTTCATCGATGGTGTGGTAGTGCCTTCCCCTGAATACAGACAACGATAAAAACCTCCACAAAATCCCACTTCGCTCCACCTGATTGAACTATAGGAGTGCACCGCTGCTTTGTCAAGAAAAAAAACACGAGGGGAAAAGCTATTTCCGCCTTTTAATTTGATATTTTAGGACGGCCTTATTGTGGTCGGCAAGATTGGTAGAAAAGTGGTGGGAACCGTTGTTTTTCGAGACAAAATAGAGATACTGCACCGGCGCCGGGAAGAGAGCGGCCCTGATCGCCTCCGCCCCCGGGCTACAGATCGGTCCGGGGGGTAATCCCCGTATCCGGTATGTATTGTAGGGTGTTTTTTGCTTCAGATCCTTTCTCCTGAGATTTCCGTCAAAATCCTCGATACCGTAGATGACGGTGGGGTCGCTCTGCAATCGCATCTTCCGCTTCAGCCTGTTATGAAAAACGGCCGATATAAGAGGCATCTCCGCAACGCCCCCTCCTTCTTTCTCGATAATCGAAGCAAGCGTTACGACTTCATTCTCACCCATATGAAGCCGTTCCATCCGTTCGAGCAGTTCGGGCGTCATGATCCTCCGGAACTGCCGCACCATGAAGCGTATAATACCCTCTTCCCCCATCGACTTGTTCAGCATATGGGTATCGGGGAAAAGATAACCCTCGGCGCTGTCCCCTTCTATACCGATCGATGAGAGCAGTTTCTTGTCCGATGCAAGACTGACGAAAATCTCCCGGTCGGCAAGTCCTTGTTCTTCAAGTCGGTCAGCTATTTGTTGCAACGTGTAGCCCTCCGGGATGAATACCGGATATTCCTTGACCTTTCCCTCAACCAATCGTTCCAGAATTTCCATCGGCGTCATGGAACTGCGCAGGTCGTATTCACCCGCCCTGATACGATTGAGTGCGTCTTTCAGAAATGCCAACAGATAAAATGCCCTTGCATTACCGATTATCTCCGCATCTTCCAAGATAGCGACCGTCCGGGCGAAGGAAGTCCCCCGGGGAATCTCGACGGTGACCTCCCGATATTGATAATCGATCGGGCTTGTCGCAAGGTTGATGAAGAACAGGCACAGAAGCACCCCGCTCACCACACAGGTGATGAGTATAATGACCAGTGTCTTCATCCATCCCTTACTCATTCACCCTCTTCACCCTGGCGTTTCGCCCATTGGAATGAGTGCTTTTTTCACGTCACCGGGTTATGATCCAGATAATCTTGGAGAATGATAGCGGCCGCTATCCTGTCCACAACCCCCCTCCGCTTTCTCAGCTTCACATCCGCCTCCCGGAGAAGGCCTTCCGCCTCTTTCGTTGAGAGGGCCTCGTTCCATTTTACGACAGGGATATCAATCCCCGTCGCGAGGGTCTCGATAAAATCGTTTACCTTCCCGCACTGGATCCCTTCCGTACCATCCAGCCGGACGGGATACCCGATAACGATCATCTCGGCGCCATACTCCCGCACGAGTGTTGCGATCTGTGCAATGTCCCGCTTCCAGTATTTCCTGGTAACCGTCGCGACGCCTCTCGCTGCTATTCCCAGTTCATCGCAGATCGCCACACCTATTCTTTTGTCTCCGTAATCAAGGCCCAGTATCTTCATAATCGGTCCTGTTTCATATCATAGTCACCATCATATTACAAAACGTGATCATGTTACGGTGAAATCGGAGGTACAGACAATCACCTTGTGTAATGAGCACGGTTTTGGTATTTCATCAGGAGATGTTCTCGGCACAAGCCGAAGAAAGAGAACGACCGTATGAAGCACATCATCCTGGGCACGGCGGGGCATGTCGACCATGGTAAAACTTCCCTCATCAAGGCCCTCACCAACGTAGACACGGACCGTCTCAAGGAAGAAAAGGAGCGCGGGATTACCATCGAGCTCGGATTCGCCCCCCTGGTCCTCCCCGGCGGGCAGAAAATCGGGGTTGTAGATGTCCCCGGCCATGAAAGATTCGTAAAAAACATGGTCTCCGGTGCCGGGGGGATCGATCTGGTGGTCCTCGTCATAGCGGCGGATGAGGGGATTATGCCCCAAACCCGCGAGCACCTCGAGATATGTCAACTTCTGGGGATTAAGAGAGGAATCGTGGCCCTGACGAAGATTGATATGGTGGATGAGGAATGGCTGGGCCTGGTGCAGGAAGATATCCAGACTTTTTTAGAGGGAACCTTCCTGGATGAATCTCCGATCATCCCCCTGTCGGCCATGACGGGCGCGGGTCTCCCGGCGTTCATCGATCAACTGAGCACCATGATTGCCACCCTGGAGGACCGAGCAGACTCAGGGCTCTTCCGCCTCCCCGTGGACCGGGTATTCACCATGAAGGGGTTTGGTACGGTGGTAACCGGCACCCTCGCTTCAGGAAACATTCGGATCGGAGAGATCGTCGAGATCATGCCGACCGGCGGACTGGCGAAGATACGCGGGATTCAGGTCCATAACGAGGCGGCGGATACGGCACAGGCAGGACAGAGAACCGCCATCAATCTCCAAGGAATCGACCGTGCAAAGATAGAGCGGGGGCATGTCCTTGCCCGCCCCGCCACTTTTGAGGCATCGAGTCGTCTGGATGTCCATCTGCGCTATCTCGCCGGCGCCGGCAAAAAACTGAAGAATCGAGCACTCGTCAGATTTCACACAGGAACCAGCGAAGCGATCGCGCGGATCATACTGCCGGACCACGATGAGCTGGACCCGGGGAAGACGGCATACGCACAAGTGCTCCCCGAAAATCCGGTGGTGGCCATGTCGGGCGACCATTTCGTCATCAGGAGTTATTCCCCCATCACCACGATCGGAGGGGGAGAGGTCACCGATCCCCTCGCCCAAAAACGCAGGAAACATGTGCAACCCGGGGAGTCCGAGAGGCTCCACCGGGGAAGGGGTGAAGAGAAAACTGACATCATATTGGAGAGGGCGGGGCTCGAGGGCATTACAGCCCTGAGGCTGGCGATACGGACCGGCCTGCCGCCCGGCGAGCAGGAGAAAATCATCGAGAAGATGCTGTCGGGTAAAAATGCCCTCATGGTCGACCGGGATGAACGCCGGATCGTCTCTTCCGGCGTGTACGGTGCTTTTCAAGAGCGTGTCCTGACCGGCATTACGGCATACCACCAGAAATATCCCCTGAAGGAGGGAATCTCCAAGGAGGAGCTAAGGAGCACCCTCGGAGGATATATCGATCCCAAGCTCTTCAGTAAAGCGATCAAAGATCTGGCGGATGACAAAAGAATCACCACGGACAAAGATACGGTCCGTATCGAGAGTCACACCGTAAATCTGAAAGACGAAGATGTAAAACTCAGGGAAGAGATCACCGGCATCTACCGAGACGCCGCCCTCACTCCCCCTTCAATCAAGGAGATCGTTGAACGTTTCCCCGGGAAACGGAAGGCGGTCGCCGACATCTTGCATGTCATGCTCAGCACGAATATCCTCGTCAAAATCAATGAAGACCTGTATTTTCACCGCGAGGCCCTCGACCGGTTGAAAGAAGAGTATCGGGCGGTCCTCGTCCAAGAGGGGAAGGCCTCTCCCGCCACCTTCAAAGAGCTGACCGGATTATCGCGCAAGTTCATTATTCCACTTATGGAATATTTTGATAAGACAAAACTGACTATCCGGGTCGAGAACTACCGAATGTTGAGAGAGAGAGCACAGTGAGCGACCCCATACAACAGGTAGATATCCGTTTCTACCGAGAAAACACGACATCTGACATCTCCGAACCGGTCATCAGGGAGAAACCGGTGGAGATCCTCCTCAACGGGAAAAGGATCACAACGATCGCCTGCACGGGCATTCATCTCAAAGAACTGGCAACAGGGTATCTCCGCTCGATGGACCTGCTCACGATTCCCGATGGCATCGAAAGGGTTGCAGTTTCTTCTGATGGATCACGGGTCGATGTGCTGACAATGGATACGACTATTCCGCTGGCACCCCCTTCGGATCCCATCGTCCTGTCGAGCGGATCGAGGGCAAGACAGCCTGAAACGGGGGGAAACAGGATTTCATCCGATATCTTCCTTTCCGCGCAGAAAGCGATCACATTGATGGAAGAGCTTTTGACCTCATCAGAACTCCACCGGTTAACACATGGTACCCACTGTTCGGCCCTCGCAGATACGGAACAGATCCTCGCCCTGCGCGATGACATCGGACGGCACAACACCATCGATATGCTGGGCGGATATGCCCTCCTGAACGGCATCGACTGTTCAGATAAGATCATCGTCAAGACGGGGCGTGTCTCCTCCGAGATTGCCCGGAAGGTGTGGGCGCTGGGGATCCCCATCATGATTTCCCACTCGGTCCCGACCTCAGAGGCGCTCGATATCCTGCACGAAGCAGGAATTACCCTCATCGGTCACGTGAGAGGAAAATCATTCAAGATATACACCAACGAAAGGCGGATACGATTTTGATCAAACAGAGTTACGTGAAGGACATACACGCGGGGGACCGGGTTCAAGACCTGTTCCTCGTTACCGAAAAGAATATGGCCATCTCACAGAAAGGGAACCCTTACCTGAATCTGAAGCTCAGAGACAAGACGGGCGAGGTCGACGGGAGGGTCTGGGACCGCGCGGCCGAGATGAACGAGATATTCCAGACGGGCGACATTATCCAGATCCAGTCCCAGGCGGTCAGCTTCAGAAATCTCATCCAGCTGTCCATCTCGAGGATCTCCGTCGTCGACGACCCCACGGTCACCCCTGCCGACTACCTCCCGTCATCCGCCTCGGATACTGCCGAAATGTTCGAGGCGCTCATGGCCATTGTAGAGACCGTACAAAACCCGCACCTGAGAACCCTCCTCGATCTGATCTTCGACGACGAGGAGACGGCGGATGCCTTCCGAAAGGCGCCCGCCGCAAAGGGTTTTCATCACGCCTATATCGGGGGGCTCCTCGAACATACCCTCTCCGTGACGCAGCTCCTCGATCTGGTAACAGGGCACTATCGGAATCTGAACCGGGACCTCGTCATTGCCGGGGGGATCCTGCACGACATAGGGAAGATTCACGAGCTGTCCTTCAACGGCACGATGAATTACACGGACGAGGGGCGGCTCGTCGGCCACATCGTCCTGGCGGTGGAGTTCGTAAATGAAAAGATCGCCGCAATCGAGAGCTTCCCGCGGCAGCTCGCCCTCGAGCTTCGGCACATACTCCTCAGCCACCATGGGGTCCTGGAATTCGGGTCGCCCAAACGGCCCAAGACGCTGGAGGCCCTCATCGTAAACTTTATGGATGACCTGGACGCGAAGACAAACGCGTTCAGTGAATTCATGAAAGCCCCGGGGAATGAGACAAACTGGACGCCCTATCACCGGCTCCTCGAGCGGTTTATCTACAAGGGTCAACCCCCGGAAAGCGAAACCACGGAAGGCGGAGAGTGAGGCCGAACTAGTACGCCCGCGCGCCGAATATGGCCGTCCCGACCCTGACGATGGTCGCCCCTTCCTCAACGGCGACCCGGTAGTCTCCCGACATCCCCATGGAGAGTTCGTTCATCTCGACGTGGGGGATCTCCTCTGCGGCGATTTTGTCCTTCAGTTCGCGCAAGGCCACGAAGTACGGCCGGGCATCCTCGGGATCATCGAACCAGGGGGGCATCGTCATCAGCCCCCGGACCGAGAGGTTTCCGAGGGATGCGATCTCCCTGATCAGGGCGGGGGCCTCCTGCGCGCGGACACCGCTCTTGCTTTCCTCACCGCTGACGTTTACCTCGACGAGGATATCGGTCACCCGTCCCACGGCTGCCGATCGCTTATCGAGCTCTGCGGCCAACCCTATGCGGTCAACGGAGTGGACCATATCAAAAAGCCTGACCGCGTACTTTGCCTTGTTGGACTGGAGGTGACCGATCATGTGCCACTTCACATCCACATCCATTGTCTCGATCTTCCGCTTCGCCTCCTGGATGTAATTCTCGCCCATGATAGCGACACCGGCCTCGATTGCCTCGAGGATACGCTCATCGTCAACGGTCTTCGTCACAGCCATCAGATGGACCCCGGAAGGATCCCGCCCCGATTTCAGGGCCGCCTCGGCAATATTTTCTCGTATGTTCCGTATGTTATCTTCTATTAATGACATGATGCTTCTCCTTCTGATTAAGAACGAAACCGGCGAAGAAACTCTGACCAGTTTTAACTTGTTTTATCGGTAATGTTATAGTTCAAGATCTTTCCTCATCTCTTCAACAGAGACAATCCGATCAAGCGTATCGTGCAGCCGATCATGGGCGACCTGCAGATCAGCCAGATCCGCCAGATAGGCATCCAGGGCTTTCTGTACATGGAACGATTTGGATCGCTCCGTCTCTTTCGAGATTTCAGCGAGTTTCGAGGCAATCTCATCCGAGACCCTGATTGATATTGCCGTGCTCATACAGCACCTTCAGTGTATCTCATTGTAATACAGCGTAATTGCATTCGGGGTGAATTGCAAGGCCTGTGTTCTGGTCTTTTTTGGCAACGCTGCCTCAGCGCCCCACGTTTCCCTCCATTATTATAATATGATAGGGGATAATGACGATGAAATTATGTGTGGGAAAAGCCGCGCATATTCCGTATGAGAAAAACTCTGCTCCAGACGTGAGTTGCTGCGGGTCCCAGGGCGGTTTCGACGATATGGTTCCTATTTCTTCCAGAATTCGGGGATCAACAGGATGATAACCGTATAGATCTCGAGTCTTCCGGCGAGCATGCAGAAGGAAAGCACCCATTTACCGAGGCAGGGGATCCCGCTGTAGGTCGAGGCAGGGTTGACCCCACCGAAACCGGGCCCGACATTGCCGATCGTCGCGGCAACGGATGAAAAGGCCGTCATCATGTCCAAACCGAGGAGGGTCAGGATGACCGAGGCAATCACCGTCATCATAAGATACAGCATGAAAAAGCCCCAGATACTTGCCATGGTCTCGGGATACACGGTCCTCTTTCCCAGCTTCATCGCGGTCACTGCGTGGGGATGAACAAGCCGGTACAACTCCTTATAGCTATGTTTCAGTATCAGGAGAATCCTGAGGCATTTAATGCTTCCACCCGTAGAACCAGCCGACCCCCCCACAAACATCAGGAGGAGAAGGATTATCTTTGATAGCGCCGGCCAGTTATCAAAATTGGCAGTGGTAAAACCGGTGGTCGTGATAATCGAAACCACCTGGAATGAGGCATACCGGAGCGAGTCGGCCCCATCATACAGGGCATGCTGCCGGAGGGTAACGGTTACGATGACCACGGCGGTCAGGATAATCGCAAGGTACAGGCGCAGCTCGCTGTTCGCGAAAAAGGCCCGAAAGTTTCCCATGATAAGACCGTAGTGGAGTGTAAAGTTTATCCCGGCAACCAGCATAAAGAAGGTAATAACGCCATCTATATAGGCACTGTGAAAGTGTGCGATACTGGCATCGCTCGTGGAAAAACCACCGGTGGCCATGGTGGTGAAGGTGTGACAGAGGGCATTGAAAACATCCATCCCGCCTATCAGGAGCATGATAAATTCGACGATGGAAATAACGATATAGACGATCCACAGGGTACGAGCCGTCTCGGCAACCCGGGGGGTGATCTTATCCTTCACCGGGCTGGGGAGCTCGGCCTTGTAGAGCTGCATACCCCCGACACCGAGGAGGGGGAAAATAGCGATGGAAAGAATGATAATCCCCATCCCCCCCAGCCATTGGGTCAGTGAACGCCAGATGAGGATGCCGTGGGGAAGACCGTCGATGCGCTCAATGACCGTAGCCCCTGTCGTGGTAAAACCAGATATGGACTCGAAAAAAGCGTCACTGAAGTGGGGCAGAACCCCCTGAATCATAAAGGGCAGAGATCCGAATAACGCGACGAGTAGCCATCCGGTGGCAACAACCAGGAAGCCCTCCCTGTGAGTCAGGCTCATCGTACCATTGGATGGTTTGAAGAGAAGGTAAAAGAACCCGCCGACACAAAACGCCATTGCAATCGAATAGAGAAAGGCCGCGGTATCCCCCTCCCGATAGTAAAGCGAACATACAAGGGGAACAAGCATGGTCAGGCCCAGGAAAAAGAGGAGAGATCCCAGGATATAGAGTATGTTCTTCGTGTTCATCCGAAATAATCCAACTTGACCGTGAGGATCTTTTCGACCTTCGGAATCGAGGAGCGAAGCGTTACCAGGATAACGTGATCTCCGGGGAGGATGATGGTATCGCCTCCCGGGATAATCACCTCACCATCACGGGCAATCGGGCCGACAATGGTCCCTCGTGGAAAGTCGATATCCTTGAGGGGCTTATCCGTAATATCGGATGTCTCGAGGGCGATAAACTCGACGGCCTCCGCCTTTTCATCCCCGAGAGGGGTTGCGGAGATCACCTTTCCCTTTCGTATGAAGTGCAGGATCTTTCCGATACTGGCACGCCGGGGATTCATGACCCCGTCGATTCCGATCACGGGAATGAGGTGGTTGTACCCGGCCTTGTTGACCAGGCATATCGTCTTCTTGGCCCCCAGTTGTTTTGCCAGGAGGGCACTCAGGATATTCTCTTCCTCATCGTCGGTCACCGCGATGAAGTAATCGGCGTCCCGTATGTTCTCTTCCTTGAGCAGGTCTTGATCCGTCCCGTCCCCATGCAGGCAGATGGTCCTGTCGAGACGGGAGGCGAGTAGTTCGCACCGGTCCTGCCTCTTCTCGATCAGTTTGATGGTATCGACCCATTTCTTCTCGAGGGCCTCGGCAAGCATCAGCGCCGTGTCACCACCACCCACGATAAAAACCCGCGTCGAGGGCTTCTCCTTTTTTCCGAAGAACTTGAGCATATTGCGAACATTTTCGGATTTTGCAAAGACAAAGAGGTGGTCTTTCTCCTTGATCACCGTCTTTCCGGATGGAATGATGGGCTCATTTCCCCGTGTGATGGAGGCAATGAGGATATCCTCGCCTTCCGGGTAGATTTCCATGATCTGTTCCAGGTTCTTCCCGACGGCGTCGCACTCCGCATCCACATAGAAAGAGACGAGTTTAACGCTCCCCCCGGCAAAGTCAATAACCTCCGAGGCCCCGGAGTACTCCATCAGGTTGATGACGTCGTTGACCGCCTCCCGCTCCGGATTGATACACAGGTCGATATTGAGATGGGCCTTGTCGAAGAGGGCCGATTCTCTGTTCAGATCGGGGTTCCGTATGCGTGCAATCTTGAAGGGAGACGTGGATTGTGCGGAGGCGAGGAGACACGCCACGATGTTGGTCTCATCGCTGTCGGTAACGGCAACCACCATTTCCGCCTGGCTGAGTTTCGCCTTTTTCAGTACCTGAGGGCTGCTCCCGCTCCCGGTGATCGTCTGCACATCCAGATTCTCCGAGATGCTTTTCAGGCGTTCCTCGTTCGTATCGATAATGATGATATCGTTCCCTTCTTTGGAGAGGATATCCGCAATATTGTAGCCGACTTCACCGGCTCCGATTACAATGACCCTCATGGCTATTCCGCCTCCGCCCGCCCCTCATCAGCTATAATATCAACGGAAATGCTCCCCTTGACGCTGACCTTGAACTCGTGCATTCCCAGGACAATCTCATCAAAAAACAGCCTGCTGCCCAATACAACGAGGTCTGAGACATCATCCCCCTGTCCCATACCCCCGGATTCGACAACTCCCGACACCATCGCCACGGTCATCCGGGGAACCGCCAAGTCACATCTGTCCGAAACAGGTATATCAAAGGCAAAATCAACACACTCCATCCCCATCAGCGTCTGGCGCGTAGAATACCCGACGGTGTACAATTTTTCATATGTCAATTGGGTCGATTCCCCCAACCCTACAAGGAGTATCTTGGGGGAAGGAATACGGTAGTTTGTGGAAATAAGCACCTTTTCCATAAAGGCACCGGTGAGTTTTTCTGCGGCGATCAGGTTGGATATCAATCCGTTTAAGCGCCAATCGACAAGGCCACAATACCCTCTCGGAGGACGTTCATCGGAGAAAAAACCGAAGGCCAGGCCGTCATACGCCAACATATCGATCGACCCGGACGACACCTTAATCTTCATCTTTTCCCCAGAGTTGTACATACATGGCATCAAGGATACCATTTATGAAAGAGCCCGAATTATCCGAGCCGTAATTCTTCCCAATATCGATCGCTTCGTTGAGGGTTACCTTTGGGGGGATATCATCAAAATAGAGAAATTCGCAGACCGCCGTTCTGAGAATATTTCGGTCTACCTTCGACATCCGCTCCAGTGACCAGTGCTGGGAACAGCTCTTTATCAGTTCGTCGATTTCATTCAGGTGGGCCAGGGTGCACTGGATCAACTGCGTGGAGAATTCCGCCGTCTCCTCGGACATCCCGAAGTTATCCCGAAAGAGATCGATGGCCTCATCGGAATCGATCTTGGTAACATCAATTTGGTAGAGAACCTGTAAGGCGATCTCCCGTGCCTTTCTTCTATGACCCATTAATTCCCTCGGGTTGAATACTGGGATTTGTTATACCAGCTGCATAAGATTGGCCATCTCAATGGCTGATATGGCGGCATCCCACCCCTTATTCCCCGACTTGGTCCCGGCCCGCTCAATGGCCTGTTCCAACGTGTCAGAGGTAATAATGCCGAATGCGACCGGCGTTTCCGTTTCCAGCGTCACCAGTGCAACGCCTTTGGAAACCTCGGCGCTGACATACTCAAAATGTGGCGTGGAACCCCGTATGACAGCCCCCAGGCATATGATCGCGTCAAACGAACCGCTTTTGGCAAGTCTCTTTGAAATGAGTGGGATCTCAAAGGCACCGGGAACCCGGACAAGGCTGATATCCTTTTCATCCGCACCTGCCCGTTTCAGGGCATCCAGTGCCCCCTCGATGAGTTTCCCGCAGATAAAATCATTAAACCGGCTGGCCACGATCCCGAATTTCAGCCCCTTGGCAACGATCTTCCCTTCTATGATTTTCGGCATAGCTCTCTCTCCACCCATTTCCGACAGCTTCGGCGCGGACCGACCGGTTGAGACATCGCGGCAAAGACACCCACAGCCGAAGTCGTCATCGCTATATTTCCAGTAAATGCCCCATTTTTTCTTTTTTCGTCTTCAGATAGCGAACGTTGCTCTCATTCGGCTCAATCTCGACCGGAACCCGTTCGACCACCGTCACACCGTACCCCTCGACCCCGACGATCTTTTTGGGATTATTGGTCATGAGGCGCATCTTCCTGACCCCCAAATCAACGAGGATCTGCGCCCCGATCCCGTAATCCCGGAGATCTTCCTTGAATCCCAGCTCAAGATTCGCCTCGACGGTATCGCGCCCCTTCTCCTGGAGGTCATAGGCACGGACCTTGTTCACTATTCCGATGCCCCTCCCCTCCTGATGCATATAAACGATGACCCCCTTCCCTTCCTCCTCCACCATCTCCATGGCCTTGTGGAGCTGATCACCGCAATCACAGCGGAGCGAACCGAAAAGGTCACCGGTGACGCACTCGGAATGTACCCGGACGAGCACCTCATCATCGGGGTTGATATCTCCTTTGACGAGGGCGATATGCTTCATGTCGTCCACATCGTTTTCATACACAATGATCCTGAATTCTCCCCCGTATTTGGTCGGAAGACTTGCCTCGGCGGTCCTCCGTATGAGCCGCTCATGCTGCATCCTGAAATCGATCAAGTCGGCGATGGTAACGATCTTGATGCCGTGCTCCTTGGCGAACAGCTCAAGATCGGGCATCCTCGCCATGGTACCATCTTCCTTCATTATCTCGCAGATAACTCCCGCGGGCTTGAGATATGCCAGCCGGGCCAGGTCCACCGACCCTTCGGTCTGTCCCGTCCGGACCAAGACACCCCCCTTGCGGGCCCGTATGGGGAAAACATGCCCCGGGCTGACCAGATCACCGGATCTGGCTCCGTCGTCAACCGCCGTCAGGATCGTCGTCGCCCGATCCTTCGCCGAGATACCGGTGGTCACCCCCGTCCGTGCTTCAATCGAAATGGTAAAGGCCGTCCCGAACCGTGATTCGTTATTCCTCGTCATCAGGGGAAGTTCCAATTTATCCGCCAACTCACCCGCCATGGAGAGACAGATCAAACCTCTGCCATGCGTCGCCATAAAATTGATGGCATCCGCCGTAATGTGCTCAGCGGCCATGCACAAATCTCCCTCATTCTCCCGGTCTTCATCGTCGACCAGTATCACCATCTTGCCATTTTTGATATCTTCAATGGCCTCTTGTATTGTACTAACCATTTTGATTCCTTTACCTCATGTTTTTTATTGCCGTACTACTTCAAAAATCCATACTTCGCGAGGAAATTCTCATCGATTCCCACGCCGGGACGGAGAAACCGCTCAACATACTTACCCAGGATATCGGTCTCCACGTTCACTTGCTCTCCGGCCTTCTTGAAGCGGAGAGTCGTCTCACGGGCGGTATGAGGGATGATATTAACATAAAATCTGCTGTTTTCATATCGGTTAACGGTGAGGCTGATACCATCGACCGCGACTGAACCCTTTGCGACGATATACCTGCCTATCTCCTCTTCGATCTCGATCCCGAATATGATGGAGTTTGATTGTTCTTTTCGCTCACGAATATGACCGACACAATCGACGTGCCCGAGGACGAAATGCCCGCCCAGGGGCGTATTCAAGGTCAGGGCCCGTTCCAGATTTACACGGTCCCCCGCCTTCGATTGCTTTAAGATTGTACGTGCTAGGGTCTCCGCCGACACATCTGCGGAAAAACAGCCATTCGCGAGGGATACAACCGTCAGACAGGCCCCGCTCACCGCAATGCTGTCTCCGATCTTGACGGCACTCAGGTCCATTGAGGTATTGACGGCAAGGATGGCGTCATTACCCCTCCGGGTTACCTCTCGCACAATACCCACGTCTTCAACAATCCCGGTAAACATCAGCCGTCCTTTTTAAGAAACCCCTTCAATTCTTCCATAAATTCATTCACATCCCGAAACTCGCGGTACACGGAGGCAAACCTGACATAGGCAACCGCATCGAGATCATGGAGAACCGTCATGATCTTTTCGCCGATGACACTTGTGGGAATCTCTTTCATCTGGAGTTCCTGACACTCCTGCTCGATCCTGTCAACCGCACCCTCTATGGCTTCTATGCTGATCGGGCGTTTCTCACATGCCTTCTTCAACCCCACGAAGATCTTTGTTCGATCAAACTCTTCCCTTCTGCCGTCCTTTTTGACGACAACAGGGATAACATCCTCCACATATTCGTACGTGGTGAAACGTTTCTTGCAATTCAGGCACTCTCTCCTCCGCCGTATCGCGGTGCCGTCTCTGCTGATGCGCGAGTCAATCACCTTGTTCTCCCCGTTTGAACAGAAAGGACAGTTCATAACATTCTCCCCTCTACGCCCGCCTCCCGAAGCATCTCCCGGGCAAGTTCGTCCTGATACTTCTCCTTGTAGACGAAGGAATCGATCCCTGAATTGATGATCATCTTGGCACATATGATACAGGGGTGATTGGTACAGTAGATCGTCGCCCCCTTTGTACTCACCCCATGGAGCGCGGCCTGGATAATAGCGTTCTGTTCGGCATGAAGCCCGCGGCACAGCTCATGCCGCTGGCCCGAGGGAACGTTCAGTTCGTCCCGCAAACACCCGACTTCCGAGCAGTGGGTGATCCCCGCCGGCGGACCGTTGTATCCCGTCGCCAGTATCCGTTTATCCCTCACCAGGATGGCGCCGACCTTCCGTCGCAGACAGGTGGAGCGCTTCGAAATCAACTCCACGATATCCATGAAATACTGATCCCACGAGGGACGTTCGATCCGCACTTCAGATTTCATTGTTCGCCGTTCCTTGTGCCGTCATTCTCTCATAGTCACGGCGGAAATATGAGGAAACAACGGTTATCCTACAGGCGATCCCGATACAGAGGGAATGCCTCACACAGGGCCGTCACCTCTTCCCTCACCTTCCCGATGAGGTCTTCATTGGTGACATCGTTAACGATCGAGGTGATAAGGCGCCCGATCGTTTCCATCTCCCCTTCTTTCATCCCCCGCGTCGTCAGGGCCGGGGTCCCGAGTCGTATCCCGCTGGTAACCATGGGCCCCTGGGTGTCAAAGGGAATGCCGTTCTTGTTCGTGGTGATTCCCGCCCGATCAAGCGCCGCTTCAACCTCTTTTCCCGTGACCCCCTTATCGGTCAGATCGATCAGGATCAGGTGGTTATCGGTCCCTCCCGAAACGAGACGGACCCCCCCTTCCATCAGCGTCTCCGCCAGGGCGGTAGCGTTTTTCAGGATCTGGGTCTGGTATTCCTTAAATCCCGGTTCGAGGGCCTCCTTAAAGGCCACCGCCTTGGCCGCAATGACATGCATCAGCGGTCCCCCCTGGCTCCCGGGGAAAATGCGACTGTCCAGCACCTTGGCATATTCATCCTTGCACATGATCATGCCGCCCCGCGGGCCGCGAAGCGTCTTGTGGGTCGTCGTCGTGACAAACTCACAGACCGGGACAGGGGAGGGATGCAAACCGACGGCGACCAGACCGGCTATGTGTGCGATATCAGACATGATAACCGCTCCGACCTTGTCCGCTATCTCACGGAAGGACTGGAAATCAATTGTTCGTGGATAGGCACTCGCACCGACGACGATAATCTTGGGCCTGTGTTTTTTGGCCTGGGCCTCGACCTCGTTGAAGTCGATGGTCTCCGTCTCCCTGTCCACGCCGTACGAAACGACATTGTAGAGCCTCCCCGAAAAGTTGACGGGGCTTCCGTGGGTCAGGTGACCACCGTGAGAGAGATTCATTCCCAGAATCGTATCGCCGGGCTGGATGGTGGCGAAATACACCGCCATATTCGCCTGGCTCCCGGAATGGGGCTGGACGTTGACATGATCGGCACCGAAAAGTTTCTTTGCCCGCTCCCTGGCGAGGGTCTCGGCGACGTCTACAAATTCGCATCCACCGTAATATCGCTTCCCGGGGTATCCCTCCGCATACTTGTTCGTCATGATACAACCCTGGGCCTCGAGGACCGCCTCGCTTACGAAATTTTCCGATGCAATCAGTTCGAGCTTGCCGGCCTGTCGCCCTGTTTCATCACTTATGGCCCGGGCGATTTCCGGATCCGTTTTCTGCAATATGGACATTATCTTAATTCCTCCTCAATTTTCCGTATCTTATCGATCCTCCGTTCGTGTCGCCCTCCTTCGAAAGGGGTCGCCAGCCACACCTCCGCGATAGCCACGGCTGTTTTCGTATCGGTGCGCCGACCGGCAAGAACGAGGACGTTGGCGTCGTTATGCATCCTGCTCAGGCGGGCCGTTTCTACGTCCGTACAGAGGGCCGCCCTGACACCGGCGAATTTATTTGCAACAATCGACATTCCCACACCGGAACCGCAGACCAGGATCCCCCGCTCAAAGGCCCCCGATGAGACCGCGCGGGCCACCCGGGCACCAAAATCGGGATAATCTACCGAATCCTCGCCGTCGGTACCGATATCCTTCATCCCGGCAACGGCCTTCTTCAGTTCCTCCTTCAAGGCGAACCCGGCATGATCGGAACCGATGATAATCTTCAGAATAGCGTCTTTCAACCTTCAAACCTCTTGAATATCAAAACTGAATTGACCCCGCCGAACCCGAAGGCGTTCGACATGGCGGTCTTGATCTCCCTGCGTATTGCCCGGTGCGGCGTATAATCCAGATCGCACACCGGATCGGGATGATCCAGGTTGATCGTCGGCGGAATCACCCCTTCCCGGAGGGCCTTGATCGAGAAGATGGCCTCGGCCCCTCCCGCAGCCCCCAGCATGTGACCTGTCATCGATTTGGTCGAGCTGATCGCGACCGTGGAACTGTGCTCGCCGAAGACCTCCTTGATCGCTAACGTTTCAGCGCTGTCGTTCAGGGGGGTAGAGGTACCGTGCGTGTTGATATAATCGATATCCGCGGGTTTCATACCAGCATCCTGGAGGGCGAGCCGCATACACCTCACGGCCCCGTCATGTCCGGGGGGAGGCGCCGCCATGTGAAAGGCATCGGATGTCGAGGCTGCTCCCACGAGTTCGGCATAGATGCGGGCTCCCCGATCGAGGGCACACGACATCTCTTCGAGAATGATGACACCGCACCCCTCGCCGATGACAAACCCGTCTCTCTCATTATCAAAGGGGCGACTCGCCCGCTGCGGCTCATCGTTTCGTGTCGATATCGCTCTCATGGCTCCGAATGCCGCAACGGCCAAGGGCGCAATGGCCGCGTCCGTACCGCCGGTGATCATCGCGTCCGCGTATCCACCGGCTATCGTCCGAAACGAATCGGTGATGGCACTGTTCCCGGCGGCACACGCCGTGACGGAACAGTTGATGGGCCCCTTGGCACCAAAACGAATGGATACCTGCCCCCCCGCCAGATTGGCCAATATCGCCGGAACGGTAAAGGGGGAGATTTTCCCCGGCCCCTGATTGAGGAGGATTTCCTTCTCCTTTTCGATAGTCGTCAACCCCCCGATTGCGGACCCCAGGATCACCCCGACCCGCTCGGCATTTCTATCGCCTATCACCAGGCCGGCATCGTGCAGTGCCATCTCCGAGGCGGCAAGGGCATAGATGATAAAGTCATCCAGTCTGCGAAACTCTTTGGCATCGACAAAGGCTCGGGCATCAAATCCCTTGACCTCAGCCGCAATTCGGGTCTTGAAACCGGCGGTGTCGAACCGGGTAATCTCCGCGACACCGGATCGTCCGGAACAGATTCCCTCCCAGGTATCCTCCAGGCAATTACCGAGAGGGCTCACAATTCCGAGGCCTGTTATGGCAACCCTCCGTTTTGATATCATACCTATGATATTCTTTCCTTGATGTAATCGGTGATATCCTTGACGGTTCGGATCTTTTCCAGATCGTCATCCGATATCTCCAGCCCGAAGTGATCCTCCATCGCCATAATCAGTTCCACTATGTCGAGGGAATCGGCCCCGAGGTCATCGATAAACGCAGCAGCAGGAATGCACTCTTCCTCTGTGATATCCAATTGTTCAATAATAATAGCCTTGATTTTTTCGTCAAGATTCGCGGTCATTCCGTTTCCTCCTTCGTCTGTTCAGATTGCAGCCTGCGTCACATATACAGCCCGCCGTTGACCTGTATCACCTGTCCCGTTATGTAGTCGGCCTTCCCGGAAACCAGAAATCCCACGACACCGGCGACATCGCCAGGTCTTCCCGCTCTCCCCAGCGGGATCCGGTTTAGTACTTCCCCCCTCATCGTATCCTCCATCGATCCGGTCATGTCGGTTTCGATAAGACCGGGTGCGACGGCGTTCACGCAAATATTCCTCGGGCCAAGCTCCTGCGCCAGGGATTTGGTAAGCCCGACAATCCCCGCCTTTGATGCAGCGTATGGCACCTGCCCGGCATTGCCCGCGAGGGCCACCACGGATGTCATATTAATAACCCGCCCCCACTTCTGTTTCATCATATAACGGGTTACCGCCCGGCTGCAGTTGAACGTCCCGGTCAGATTGATATCAATAACACTGCTCCATGCCTCGGGTTTCATCCTGACAAAGAGACCGTTCTGAGTAATGCCGGCGTTATTGATCAGGATATCGATTCGTCCCGTCTCATCGACGATACGCTTCACGATATCCTGAACGGCATCGAAATTCGACACATCACACCGGGCAAGCATCCCCCGTCCCCCCTGATCCCGCACAACGTTCAGGGCATCGCGGGCCGCCGTCTCATTGCGGGCATAATTGATGCAAACAAAGGCCCCCAGGCGAGCAAGCTCCAAAACGACAGCCCTTCCGATACCCCTCGATCCCCCGGTGACTAAAGCCGTCTTTCCCGCCAGAGATGTTTTCATCGGCTTTTCCATCTGCATAACCCAAGATTGTATCACGAGCGACACCGGTTTCTATACCGCCCTGCTCCTATCGAAAAATTCGGCCGTCGAATCCAGGGAGACGGTGTCTTCTATGTTGAGGGTTTTGATACCTCGTTCTATCCTTTTGATAAGACCAGACAATTTCTTCTTCGGCCCTATCTCGACAACCGCCTGCACCCCCATTCGGGATATGCGCCGGACCGTTTCCTGCCATCGGACAGGCGCGCTGAACTGCCGGACCAGGAGTTTTTTTGTCGTAGCTTCCGAATGCAGGGCTTCCGGATCACAGTTCGGGATAACCGGGATCCGGCAGTCGTGTATGGGGATCATACCGAGATATCTGTTCAGTCTCTGCGCCGCCCCGTCAAGAAGACTGCAGTGACAAGGCACACTGATGGGAAGCTTGACTACCATCCGGGCACCCGCCCCCTTGGCACGTTCCATGGCACGCTCCACCGCCGCAGTATTTCCGGAGATGACAAACTGGCCGGGACTGTTGTCATTCGCCACCTCGACGATTCCACCACTCCCGCTCACCGCCCGGCATAAGGCTTCGACGGCTCCCCTGTCGAGGCCAACAACGGCCGCCATGCACCCTTCTCCCGGAGGAACCGCTTCCTGCTGATACCGTCCGCGCGCATACACCAGACTGACCGCATCAGAGAAATCAAGGGCCCCGGCGGCGCAGAGCGCGGCATACTCACCCAAACTGTGCCCAACAACAACCGCAGGTGTCAACCCTATAACACTCTCAAAGACCCGGTAGAAGGCAACGTCGACGGTTAAAATAGCCGTCTGGGTATTCGGCGTCAGATCAAGGACCTCCTGCGGACCATCGAAACAAAGCCGGGCAATGTCGGTACCGAGGGCTTCCGTTGCCTGATCAAAAACCTCCCGTACCACAGGAAACTTTTCGTACAGGTCCCCGCCCATCCCTACGTATTGTGAACCCTGACCCGGGAAAACGACACCTATATTATCCATACTCTTTCGCCCTCAGGGCACGGATTTTAGGTATATCTATTCGACGGAGATGACTTCACGCCCCTTGTAGAAACCGCAATGGGGGCACGCGCGGTGGGGCAGCTTCGGTTCGCTGCACTGCGGACATATGGAGGTGGTAACAGACGCAAGTGCGTCGTGAGACCTCCGTTTGTTTCTCCTTGTTCTTGAATGCCTATTGGTTGGATTTGCCATGGTACTGATTACCTTTCCTTTTTCACCTTAAAATTTTTCAAAGCAGCAAACGGAGCTCTCACCTGCTCCACTGTATGATCACACGACTCTTTATTCAGATTGATTCCACAGACCGAGCACAGCCCCTTACAGGAATCGTCGCACAGGGGCTTAATGGGAACCTGGAGTAGAATCTGCTCGACGACAAGCTCTCCCAGGTCAATGGTATCGCCGTTGTAGTGACTGTACTCCAGATCATCATAGGTTAATTCCAGCTCATCGTCTTCCCGTTCTTCCACCGGCGTCAAGATGTACTGGAATGCAACATCTACGGGAAAATCAAACGGCTCCAGGCATCTTGAGCAGTCGAGTCCACCTTCGGCCTCGATTCTGCCTTTCACAGAGACATTTTTCAAGACCTTTTCAACCCGACACTGCACATCGATCTTCCGAACATGTAAACCGCAGTCATCACCCACCGGCAGCAACCGGTCAAACCACTCTCCACTTCGAGAGAACTGAAGATGCACCCCCTCTTCAGGGATGTTCGAGATAGTGATCTGCAAAACGCACCTGCTTATGACTAACTAAAAAAAGAATGAAACATAATTACAAAATCGGTTGAGTGTCAAGGAAATTTTACAACTATCCTCCGTGGCAAACTATCAAGCAGGACCTCCGAAGCAGGGATAGTCCTCTCGTCGGCTACTATTTTTTACTTGAAATTATTCAGAAAGTCCCTTAAAAGAGCAAGGTAGTGATAAAATAAACTTGACATTTGAGAGCTATTTGTCTAGTTACCGCACGTTCGGGACGGTTCCATTGGGGGATCGTCTAGCGGTAGGACTCAGGTCTCTGGAATCTGCAACCCAGGTTCGAATCCTGGTCCCCCAGCCATATGGTCCCATCGTCTAGCGGTTAGGACGCTGGCCTCTCACGCCGGAAACCGGGGTTCAATTCCCCGTGGGACTACCAAATAAAATCGGTGACTTACAAAATTCAGTCACCGCCATTTTTCTCCGGACACACATCCGGACACACATAGCCTTCAGAGACGTAACCTCTGAGGGCTTTTTTATATGATACTTGTTTTCTGAAATTCAATCACTTCAGCAGGACCTTTCAGACCTTCCTCAAGTGCTTCCCTCGTTTCCTCTAATCCAAGGCTATGAATGTAACGCGCTGTCGTATTCGGATTTGCGTGTCTCAATATCGCTTGGATGACGGCCAAAGGATAGCCTTTCTTGTAAAGGATTGATGCAGTCAAATGTCTTATTCCATGGAACCCAAAAGGTTTTACTTTCGACTTCTTACACAGGCTTTCCATAAAATGTTGCCTGACTGTAAAGGGCTTTCCGTAATAGTCTTCGCAAAAGCAAGTTTCTGCAAGGCAGATAAAGACATGTTCTTTATCAACGCCTGTTTGCATGAGCCGTTCTTGCCACCACTGCAGTAACGCGTTCCGAAGATCAGACGTCATAGGCAGCCAGTCATATTCTGTATGACCGCCCATTCGCTTCTGGGTCCAGAGACAGATGCGGTTGTTTTTAAAATCAACATCGGCCCACTTCATCCGGAATACCTCAGATCTTCTGGCTGCCAGATGAAGAAATACTAACAGCATGACTTTGTCTTGACCTTGTGCCTGTTCATAGACCTTCCAGAAGTCATCTTCAGGTGGCACATATCGCGGGTTTCTCTTTTCGGGAAACTTTTTGATAGCTAAAAAGGGGTTTACGCCTTTAGGCCATCCCTCCATGTTATCAAAGCCCCATCTCCATGCGGCTCCAAGATTTTTTCTGTCCTTATTGGCGGCATAGCCTGATCTCTCCTTCATTTGCTTTAGCAGAAATTTCCTGCAAATTGTAATTGTGAGATCGTGAATGAGAAATTCGCGTGGTAGGCCTGCATCTTTGTAAAACTTAGCAAAGGCAGCTTTTTTTTCTTTGAAGGTATCTCTGACAAATCGGTTTTCAGCTTCTGTCAAGTACTCATTCGACCATTGTCCTATCGCTAAAGATACCGAATTTATCTGGGATAACTGCTTCTCCAATTCGATTTTTGTTTCTTTTTCCCAAAAGAGAGCCGCCTGATAAGACTTCTTGCTGTCGTCTGGAAACAACTTTTGCCTCTTCTGGCCTTGCACATTTACATTTGCCCGGTATCGCAATGTTCCTCTTTTCAAAACTTTGCTCGGCATTGAGGACCTCCTCTATTCTCTTTTCAAAGAACCGCCAGATGCCGGGTGCAACTTCCACACCACCCCATAAGGCAGCATACTTAACTATTGTGCGCCGGTCAAGTCCAAGAAATTTGGCAAGTTCTTTGGAACTGATAGAATGTCCATAGATTGCTTCAAGATCGAAATCCACTTCCATGTTCTCTCTTCCTCAAATGCTTATTTTCTTTTTTACCGGGCAGTCTTCGTGACAAAACGGTTTCATTTCGGGCGTTTCACATCCATACGCTGAATAGTATTTACGGTACGCGCACAATGTTTGTTCCATGATTTCCTCGGCAGTAATTATCCGCTTTCCATCTTCCGGTTTGTTTTTGAGTGACCAGGCCTGGAGAACCGCGAGTGTAGCATCAAAAGGTAAGCCTGTTTTTCTGAGTTGCACGGCTAATCTGAAGCAACTGGAGCGCTGGAATCTCCTCACGCCGTTCTGGAGCATGCTCTGAATGCAGGGTGGGAGGGCTGTATGATAATGTACAGGGCTATCTATTAGAGAGACTTTTTTCAGGTCCGTTTGATTTGATCGTGAGAGGTTGTTTATATCAATAACCTCATCCAGAAGGGCTTCATCGACCTTCTGAATGGTTGCGAGAAACTTCCATTGGTCTTCAAAGGCTTTCAAGGTATCCACATTGACAAATACAGTCCTGCCTTCCGGAACAAGCCGGCCGAATAAGGGAGTGTAGATGAAATTGCCGTAAGAAGACAGTGAATCAAGAAAGTCCTGTTTCGGAAATACTTCTGTGTCGACGGCTTTTATTTCTTCAAGAATGGCCTTCACCACTAACCGGGCTTTGTATGCCTTGACCCCACCTTCCTGGAAAAATATCCATACATGGAATCCTTTGGATTTGCTGATCTCGAGGTAGGCGGGCAATCGATAATGCCCGGCTTTCCTGATAAAGTCTAAAGGGGTTGTCGGGTCATGGTGATCGAAATCGGCTGCAATGGCCCAGATAGTGTCGTTAACAAGCAGATAGAGGCCGAAATGTTTATTGCCCTTGAGATGATCAAGGATAGTCCTGGCCGTTACCGATTCCTTTACTTGCCAGGAACGTTTTGTATCAACATCATATGTTCCATAGACATGGGGCAAACCGGAAAAGACTGATCGAAAAAGACCGATCTTTGATGCAGTCGTTCTTTTGTGGCTAACGGATTTCATAGGTAGCCTCACCGGTCAGATTCCCTTGTTCGTCAAAGGTCTTTACCTATGAAGCGGATGAACCGTAGGCATTGTTTCAGAATGCTCTTTTAGAAGTGTGGGACTATAATGAATCTTTCTATATTTGTTTCTCCTTTTCACAGCCGAGCTGTTTCACGATGTTTTGACCGATAAGATCTATGTCAATCAGTTCTTCGAAGCATTCCACCAGCTGTGCCGGTTTGAGACGTTCCAATTCGGGAAAGGCACTATGAGACAGCGATTTTGTAAGCAGCGATACGATTCGGCACCGGCATTCCCATTCCAGGCTCCGGAAATGGTGATGAAACACCCACTGGCGATATTTTTCTCTCTCGATTACTTTTATAATCTCTGCCAGCATAAGAAGTTTCTTCTCCATTTCCTCCCGGCCGTTGGTTCCGACGATAGTCATGATCGCCGCATACCGATCGGGCCCTTCCGCGTCGGAATAACGGTCCAGTAAATACACTGCTTCCGCCAGAGCTTCCCGATCGGTCAACATTCTGGGAAAACGCAAGCCTCTCTTATTGATGTGTGTGACAAAGGATGCAATGATCCCGTTGAATCCTGCCGGAGTTATGGGTTCCTCAAAGGCGAATTCAAATTCTTTTGTTGCCTGGTTGACAGGATATTCTACTTCCCGGGCTATGGTGTCCTCTTCGAGAAGCCCGATTACTGTCTCAACGATGCTTTTGCAATCGCCTGGCATTTCAGAATCCGTCATCATAGGTGAGTTCTTCTTCATCGTACTGTTTGGGGGGAATGGCATGAGTATTGGCTACACTGTATCGATCGTTCTTGTTTCGGATACGCTCCCGGACAAGCTTTTCTGGTTGATAGTAATGACTCAATGAATGTTGCAGTATCTGATCTTTGAAGTTGTCCGAGGGAACAGTCAATTTTCCCAGAGTGTTGATTTTGACGACATCGGTGCCGATGCGCACAATGGCTTCGCCCAGATTGAGTTGTGTGATGTCGTTTGCGGAGACTTCTTCCCTGAGGTCCTTTACGAGGTATGCAGCGTCCTTTCTATCGACATTCATGATGATAGTCGTGCCCACACTGGACAAGGCATCGACCTTTATATTTCCGAACTGGCTGAAAAAATGATGTGCCAGCGTCAACCCCACATTGAATTTTCTCGTTTCGACGATCAGGTCTTCCAGGGTATCAGTGACGAACCGGTGGGCCTCATCGACATATATCTGAAACGGTCTCCGGCGATCCTCCGGGACGTCGCTTCTTCCCAGGGCGGTCAAATGCAGAAGAGACAGAATGAAGCAGCCCAGGACCTTCATCAGCTCTCTCCCTATCAGGGAAAGCTTCACCAGAAGAATACGGCCTTCATCCATGATTGGTCTGAAATCGATCATGTTGTCGGGTTGAGAAAGCATCACCGCCGCCTTCCCTGACAGAAGGATTTTATCCAGTCTATGCTTCGGAGGGTCGAAGGCCTCGGCAGTATAATTTCGCACATGAAATTCCCAGAAGCGTCTTGATACATCATTATCCACAGCCTGCAAAAGCAGCTTTAATAAAGGTTCATCGCGAATCAACCGTTTCTTGTCCCTCTTGAAGAGAAGGTTGGAAAGATCCTGGAGGGTGCCTCCCGGAATATGCAGCAGGGCATACAGTCCGTGGCGGAGAAGATGTTCCATTCGGTCTCCCCAGCCGGAATGGAATACCGTTTTCAGTGCAGAGATGATGTCTTCGGTTGTACGGCTGATGTCCTGTCCCCTCGATCTCTGGAGAGGATTCCAGATAGGGACATAATCCGGGATGGTCAGGTCGAAGTAGACCGTTCTTTCGATATGTTCTTCAGGAATGCGGATCAACAGGTCTTCGATAAGGTCCCCATGGGGATCGATTACCGCAACGCCCATACCTCGATTGATATCATCGAGGATCATATGCGCCATTGTCGTGGATTTGGCCATTCCGGATTTTCCAATGATATGGGTAGAGCGGGGTCGCAGATGCAAGGGAATACACACTGGGTAAACCGTGCCGGTATATTCGTAGGTCCCGATCGGGGTCCCTTCATGGATATCCTCATTTTGAACCGGTACGGTATTGATCAGATTGAGTCGAGGGGTTCTGAATTCCAATATGTCGGCATTGGGGATGTGGACAGGGCCTGAAAGTTCAAACGAATTTACCAGGAATCCCGGTCGATAGGTTACTCCACGCTGGAACATGGTCTTGATCTCTTCGATTGATAGGTGAAGACGATATTCACGGTCAGTTATAACCCCCATGGGTCTTCTGCCATGCTGGAATAAGTTAAAAAACACGGACAGGGACTTCAAATATCGCTGCGGATCTCGATATGAAATTGCACCTACCCTGCAGGCAAGAAAATAAAATGGCTTATCGTTATGTGACTTGGTCTCCACCTCTCTGGCCATCTGTCGAAGATCGCCGGAAGGCGCTTGCTGAAGGTATCGCTGAGAGTTTTGGCTGCTTATGAGCTTGAACATATATTCGACATCCAGAAGCGTTTCGACATTCCTGTGCCAGTTGTGATCGGGATGCACCGGTTGAAACAGTGCCTGGTAAAACCCCCAATCGGGAGGATCAATCGTCATGAGAGCCGCAATGAGCGATCGATATGGACTCACTTTGAATTCATTGGGAGAGGTCAGCAAGTGTGAATAGGGAGGAGGCGGATAATAGTCCATGAAGCTGACCTGTGCTTTGGGGTCTACTAATGCATCAAATCCTTCCACTGATGGGGCTTGTGTTAATTCGCATCGCTCGAACATACCCCGGCAACTGATGTCAAGAAAGGGGATATCATCTTGATGAACCAAAAAACCAATATGGATTTTCCCGCTGTTGCCTATGATTTCGAATCCGATGCGATGAGATATCTGGGACAGCTGCTTCAGAAAGATCTCTGTCTTCAGCCAATCATATTTCTGATCCGGGGAAAGCCAAACCTGAAGACGTACCAACTGCCTGCTGTCAGGAATTGCCTCGTAGGATATTTCATCACACAATGAACTGTTCTGAAAATTATCGGAATAGGTAATGGGGGAAAAGGGCGGCTCCAGAGAAACGGGAGCGGGAAACAGCCGGGGATCACACCCTTTTCTGTTTTCATCATGCAAAAAATTTTCAACCCTTGCTCTGAGCATCAAGGGCATTGCCATTTTGATAATCGCCTTTTCTTCGCTCATGGAACCTCCTTTCTATCCCAGTAAGCGGAGGGGAACGAATTATTGTTTCAAGATAGTGCCTTTTTGAAAAATATGTGAAGGTTTTTTTATTATCGCTGAAAGGAGTCGAGCGTTCCGATGTAGTACCCATGAGTATTGTCACATAAGTAGTCCTCTAAAAAATCAACTTCGTATGAGTCATTAGAACCGTATATGTGGACCAGTGTACCAGTACACTCAAATATGATATCCCCTGCAGAGTTCTGAGTGATAGAGTTGTAGTCGTCGTAATAATTCAGATGCATTGATGGCGCTTCCCCGATAAGGATGATCTTAGGAGACATTTGATCAAGAAGTGACTGTGGGATCTTGCCGCTGTCTCGCCCATGGTGTGGTGCAAATAATATGTCTACCGCCGGAAGGATGAGACTATCCTCAATGTTCTCCATAAAATCGGATTCCATATCGCCCATCCACAAGAATGTGGCTCCACCACGCAGATTGTACTTGATAATCGGCGAGATATTATTTGGATCCTTTCCATTTTTGGCAGCCACCAAAGCGGCCTTGTAATACTCGTTTGTCCTGTCTGGCCACAGAATAGTAATCCCGGAGCTACCGTGTTCTCCTTCGTCGTTCTTGTTTAACCACTTTCGCGTACAGCCTTCATAGAGGTAAAAGGCCTTGTCGGAGTCCCTTAAACTGCAATACCGGTCGAAATCATCAGTGTAATCTTTCTTGGTCGCCTCATTCCGTACACAGTAAAAGTTCAGTATGGTCGTCATCCGGGTGGGTTGAGATAAACCGCTTAATCGATTTATCAGCGCTTTCGCGTTTCAACTCTGATACGATCTCTTCACGGCATGCCTCTTCCAAGCAACAATCAATGATCGTAAAATTGTCTGTACCGTGCTTGATATAAAACATGTCCCCGTCTCCGACGGACAGCGATTTAACGATGCTCATCTTTGCCAGCCTCTATGCGTTTGGTGATGTATTTTGTTTGCTTACGGTAGGAAAGTGCGAATAGCACTAAAAGCACAACAAAAAGGATGTATGCTGATATTTTGCCGCTCATATTGACACACATCGTGATGGATTCGAAAGCTTTAGTCGCGAGGAGCATTAAAAAAAGGGCACATAATGTCCTATACATGTTGTTGACTTCAGATAATGTTTCTAAAGTCGGGTCCTTAGCGGAAACACTGACATAGTCTTTGTATGAAGCAAACTTTACGAAAGAGACCTTCTTCATAGCGGGCTCAATTATTAACGATCCTATACGACTGATCACCAAGCCTAAAAAATAGTAGAGAAATAGCCCAACGATTATGTCGCTCTGGATTATCTTGTAAACTGTAATTCGTTCGGCAAGAACCGCAAAAATAATGCCCGGTAGAAGGTAATTGAAAAGATTGTATGACGAAATTTTGCTTAGGATATCCTTCATATGGTCCTCCTTTCCCCCAGGAAGAAATTACATAACTGTACATTCACGAGTCCCTGCTTCTTTAACCGACACAGAAACTTCTCCGGTTCGTCCAACGATGATCATCAAAGCAGGATGTCCGTCTAGTTCCAAACCAGCTGCAAGTTCTTTGATAAGAGTGCGGTCGAGTGAGCTAGGATAGGCAGATGTAAATTCTGGATGGGAATGCCATTCGCCAATATAGCCGACGATGCCAGCTGTCCTCTGGCAAACCTCACCGAGTGCAGCCCTCAAGCCCTGTACTCCCCTTGTGAACCCTGTCAGATCTGCCTCACTATCAATAGGTGCGTTAAGGACATCAACAATGTAAATATGGTTCAATTTGTGGTCTATATACCCAAGTATAATACCCCCGGTCTCATTGGGAAGGTGAGACATCCTTATTGCAGCCAGTTTTTCTTTTAAGCCATAGTCCATGATCACACGCCAACCATCGCAGTTAAATCTATTGACTGCATAAACGGGAATCGTATAAGCTGCAAGCGCACCTGTAACAGAGTTGCCAGACCACACCTGGATGCGTGCCGCAGCCTTATCTCGTAATAGCCTAACTTGGCGTGCTATTACGGCAGCATGTAACTGGATAGCTTCATAGGAGATAATGGCGGATGCATCGCGGCATCCGGCTCCGACTCTTATATTTCCTTTGTGTCCCTCTAAATGATCTTTTCCCCATTCCTCATTGACAATAGCACGATAATACTGTGCTTCAAGGGCATCCAACCTCAGCAAACGATCCTCCGATTCCATTAGAAGAGCGGACCCTTTCCCACTAGGAGTTAGGAATACGGACACTGAGCGAGGCACATCATCTTTCTGAGCTAAATCACGAGGTATCTCTATGGTCGTTGTGGCATCCACAAGAAACTCTGCTTTTGAAATAGTTTCTCTAACAACATCTGAATTAAAATCATTGGCGCTTCTGTGAATGGAGAAGGCATGATAATAACCGTCTTGATAATTGTATGCCACCATGTCTTTAACTACATCGGCTTTAAAAGCACCGACATGAAAGTCTCTGGCAATATGGCGTATAATGTTGTGTGATTTTACAATATCCGGATCGATGAAGCTCCACCCCCCCCAGCGTTCCTTTGACCAGATTTCTGCCAAAGATCCTCCCAAGGCACCAACACCGGCTAACACTCCCATGAAATCTGCCGTCAATAAGTCAACATCAGACGCAACACGGGCTAAATCCTGCGTATTGGCGGTTTTAACCTCGATGGGCCATATCTTGATTTTGCGCCAGTCTTGCTTGTTATCTGTAGGAATATTGTACCACTTTTCGTCAGTGGGGCTCTTCGTCAACGCACCTGTTTTTTCACCGAGTCCGGCAAGATCGGATATGATTTCAAATGCTTTCTTGTGTTTTTCTTCAGGCTGGGCATCAGCTGCGCGTTTCAGTTGCATTGACAGGATGAGTAAGCATTCACTTGAATCCTCACAGATTATTCCGCCATGAGCTTTCTCTTGAATTACATTTTTCAGCGACTCTAGGATTGAACCACCTCGCGCCATCATTTGATCGTCAAGCTCTCCTAGTGTCCGAGGATACTGCTCGATAATGCCGTGCACTATAGATGGGCCGGTAACCGTCAAGATTTCAAAGCGAGGTAGCTTCTTATTTTCATTGCTCTCATGTGGTACAAACAATGAATCAACGAATATGTATTTCCCGGAGGGAGCTCCGATTAGTGGTATCCTTGACACTTTATCCTTCACTTTCCCTTGTGCTGATATCAACTTTTTATCTTGGAAATAGCATCGAACTACTTTGAAATTCAAAGGTGGTCGCTCAATCTTTATGGCTTGAGGGATTAAGACAAAATTGGGGTTTTCAACCTTTTCATCAAGATCAGGGGGCAATACGATCTCAAAAAGACTCTCGAAATAGAGTGGCTCTAAGGGTTGATCACCCCGGTGCAGTGTTCCCTTGGCCGAATCAGAGAGCCACGATAGTATCTGCTGCAGATGTTTATGTGGTGTCCAGGTCCTCTCCAGTGCCTGCCACGTGTCCGTATACAGGCACAGCAATGCTGGTTCACCCGGCGAGACGTAAATCATATGTGGGAGTATCGGAAAGTTAGCCCTTAGAGCCCTTACTTCTGGCAGTATCTCTGGGGTAAAAACAAGAGCGAGCCTTTCCCGCACTTTAATGCCGTGGGGATTCCTAGTAGGGATCTGATCGTTCATACAATCGACGATGATGATGTCAGAAACCCTTGCATCTTGACTTCTATACCGCAGCTCAACGATCCGAAACTCTTTGCTTGCCTTGCAGAGCTTTAAAATCTTTTTTGATACATTCTGCCTCAAATTATCAGGGCTGAGGTCAGGATATGGATCTCCGAAAAAGATGAATTCGACAGTCATTTTACACCAGCCCTCGGTGCTGGTCTGGAGGTTATGACGGTTATTCCTGAGCCTAGGATTTTCCCTCCTCGGCTGATACCGTTACTATCGATTTCAAATATCAGAGGCTCTGGCTTTGTTCTATTCGGTTCCTCCATAGTGACCAGAAGCTTTGCCCCTCCGATTTCCGTAAGGTAACGCTCGTAGCACTTTTTCGCTTGGATATGAGGTGGCTGTGTTTGTTCCAGACCTTCCTTCGTATCTTCGATAGGGTTGCTAGAACTAACGATGTAGGCATTGTCTTTTCCCTGCAATAGAAACTCTTTGATCAAAGGCTTGGGTATAGTCTCCTTTTCCCCTTTTTCGTCGCTCAGGGTTTTATAGCTACAATGATGCGGCAAGCTGTAGATGTCCCATGCAAGCCGATCCTGATTATTATGATTCTTAGTTGTTTGGATGATTTCTTCCAGTGTTTCCCATTCGGAGTCGCCGACTGCAAAATAGTCAAAAATGTTTGAGCCTGCTTGGAAACGGACATTGAAGATGAGGGCAGCTTCATTTCTTTGACCTTCGTCGCAATCATCAACGCTCATGACAAATGGGGAATGGCAGAAGAATTCAACTCCATCGTTCCCTATGGTGAATTCGGGAACAAGTTGTCCTGCGTCGGTGATCATATGCCGCCGGGAGTCAACCGTTAGATCGTTTTCTTTCAACCATTCTTTCAGCTTGTCTGGCTTTGAGAAAACCCTGATGCCTTTCCCCTCTTTCAATCTGTAACGAGCCTCTTGCCTCCAGGTGACGAATTCGGCGCTCTGTTCATCATTCGCCGCCGTTTCGAGGATCATTGCCGCGGGGACCCAGAGCTCATTAATTTTGATTCGACCATCACCATGATACTTCTCAGCATGGAGTAATTCAAAGAATTCCGTACTGTTCTCGATGTGATCAGCGTCTCCATGTGTGAAGGCGACGACATCGAAAGACGTCCTATCGCAATCCTTCAATTCTTTTTTTAAGCGAGCAGCCAAATCAATTTCCGGTTCCTTTCCGTCCTCCGCTTTCTTCAGATGCCTAAAATCGAACAGGATTCGCTTGCCATTCTCTAGTATGATTTGGCTGGTATCACCGTTACCCACGGGATAGAAAATAATTTGATGCATCAAGTCACCTCCTTTGTTTATGCAAAGCTATAAGACGTAAGATCTGCAATAAAAACTGCTTGTAGCCTTTTTTTGTTCCCCTACCCCACAGCACGTCTGATCTCCAACAGCAATTGCGGATATTTCTCCAGCACCTGGGGGAAATTTATTTTCAAGTAAACCCCACTGGTATACTCAGACGGCAAAATTCGCCCGAATTTACGCAAGAATTCATTCACCGTATCCAGCTTTTCATCGTTGTCCAGGGAATTCCAGAAGTTCCAGACTCTTGTCGAGATCTGTCGCCCGCTTTGCTCCTCCAGGATCATAGCAGCCACATCTTTGAGAAGCTGGTATGTTCCGCCGCTCTTACCGGTAAGGACCTTTTCGTAGTTCATCTTCCATGCATCCGGTCCCTGTTTCCTGTTTACAAGATTCGAATACCGTGTCCAGAAAAAATCCCTGGCGTCCGGATGGGTCGTCCTGTAACCGATGACGACCTGTTCTATGTGTTGCACAAATTCGGACATGTATTTCTCATAATCGTCGAATGACCCTATGGGTCTGTCATACTTAAAGGAATTGAAGGCTTCATCTACAGCGATGGATACCCTGTCTATAATGTTTACCGGATCAATACTCTCGATAAGTTCCTCCAACCGTGTCGACATGGCCCCTGCTCCTAATATTTTCTGAAGAGGTTCGATGATTTTTTCAGTGCATCCATGAACGCTCGTATGAGTTCGTCGTAATTCTGCGCATACCGTTCCGGATGCGAAGAATCGATAGCCGAACCAAGCAGATGCCGGTTCCGGTCAATAAATTGTCGGATGATCCCTACTTTCTGATCCCATGAGCTCGGATCGACATGCCTGTTAAAGGCATGCCGGACATATCGTTCGACTGATTCTTCCTTCAGCCGATCGGCGATTACATCCAATATGACCCTCATGCCCCCGTTGGTTCCATCGCTCGCATTCCGGTAGGCGGACATGAGATTGCCTCCCTGGCGTTTGTATGCATTCTCCACAATTTCGCTGGCCCGGCCCACCGCTTCATAGCTCGCAATTCTGCCGCCTTGAACGACGCATTTCCCGATGTGATAGCTGTAATACTCGCCGATCATATCGCTGAATTCATCAAAACTGGAAACCGTGTTTTTCCGCGGGCTGTAAAAAGCCCGTGCTTCATCATGGGCAATCCCCACATGTTGAGCAATTGCCACTTCATCCAGGGCATCACAAAGACTATCTATCGTAGACATTTTCTCCTCCTCGATTAGTGTGTTCTCAGCCAGTGATCTATATCTTTCTCTCCTTCCGACAGAAACCGCAGAGCTTCTTCCAAACGATGGGCAAGCTGTTCGGGTTGTATTTCCTTGAATGCTTCCGGCAAATGCCGCCCGTATCTATCCTGCATATGCCGGGCGCATCGAACCTTCGCCTCCCAGTCGAGTGAACCGATGGCCTCCTTGAGAATCATGGCCGTATACTTTGCCTTCATGACCGATTTTTCGCTATCGGTCATCACGTCGAATACGAAACGGAGGCCTCCCTTTATACCCGTTTTTGCTTCGGTCAGGGCGGTCGCATAGCCTCCCCTGTTGCGAAATGAATCCTCCAACCGATCTAATGCCTCGGATGCGGCGGCGTCCCATGACACATGACCTTCGGGTGACTGCGTATGCCGCATCAGGTGAATATAGAAGCTGGTAATTGCCTGGTTGAATTCAAAAGCATCCTTTATGGTGATCGTACCGGGGAAATAGCTTGCCCGTGCTTCATCCAGAGGCATGCCGATCTTTCGTGCAAGATGTACCTCGCTCAGTTCAAACAGGACCTTCCGTACCATCTGATCTTCCGGATCCTCTTCATGTGCTGTACCTGCGGCTTCCGAACTCTCGTCAGCTATGTGTTTCGTGAATTCATTCGGTGATGTCAGTCGATAGAGCAGCTGGACATCGGTGTGGTCCGCTGGCTTCGCATGGCGAGACAGGGCGATGCATTGATCGACCGAGAGAAGCGGGAAGAGGCCATCGAGTTTCCTGACCAAAAGCGGCAGTGACATGGCCAGCCGGTACAGCCGCTCGCCGAAATTGCGCGGGTACCGTTCTCGCGCACGATGGTAGTCGATGAAAGTCTGGATGAGGGATCGTGCCTTTTCGGATTCTTTGCGGAACAGGAGGTCTTTCAAGGTGCGCCAGAAACGATTTTCGTTGTCATCGAGAAAGAATGCGACGGATCGGTTCAGGGGGGTGTTGTCCCTTGTTGCTTCGGCTTTTCCGTCGAAAAATCCCTTCGCAAGGGCAGACACGGCGACGGCATCGTCGGTGAAAAAGATCTGTATCGCGTCATGGATATCTCTGATGGTTGTGAGGCCGATTTCCCCTTTGTATCGGTAGAAGGATTTTTTAGCTGCACTCAATTCGTCTTTCGGTATGAGGAGCGCTGCGGACATATCATGTTCAATATCCGGGAAGAGGAACTCCGAGATAGTGCCGGCAGCGACGGCGGCTTCCATCTTGGCTGGGATACCCAGAACCGGCGCGACATCTCCGGCCAGTGAGGCAATGTGCCCCGTAGCGATCACATCCTGTCGAAGACCAGCTCCTGTGCCGGCGGAGAGCATGGACAGAAAGAAAGGAACGTCTGCGGAGAAACCCGCGATCTTCAGGCCCAGATCTCTCGCTGACGAGGCGCCCACATTCGAAATGGAAATGTCAAAGTTGCGGGATGGAAGGCCGAGAGAATGCGATATGGTGCTGACGATCGGGAAGATGACCGTTTCAAGGTGCACAATCGTTTTGTCCTCGACTGTGACGGGACCATGAAAAGTGATCTTCACTTCAGGGTCTGCTGAGGTAGCCTGCGCGTATATCTCGGTGATGATCGCTATCGGTTCCCGTGTGTCTTTCAAAAGGATTGCGGTCTTTGTTTTGCCGATGGTCCTGTTATCGTCTTTGCTCTCCATGACTGAAGCGTATCTCCCCGCTTTGAAGATCAGGAATCACATCCATTGTCACATCGCCGCCCATAAGAGATTCGGATACCGTAGGTCGAGGGGCATCCTCTTCGGTTTTCGCCGCCATCGGAAGATCGCTTTGGCCATACGCTTCCCACCAGAGGAGGTGCTTCTTTTCCAGGAGGCCCTCCCAGAGAACCCTGCCGTTGGAGAGACGTACCGTATAGCGCCCCGGCTCGATATCCGTCAGGCTGAAGGGGATCTCCGATACAGGAAGAGAGGCGATCGTCTCGCCATCCTTCAACACCTCGATGGCCAACTCAGGAGAAGGGGCGCGAAACTCAGCCAGTGTCTCTTTCGCATGCTCGTATGCAGTCCGCCATTGTGGGTTTCTTGACAATGCTTCAATGAGCGCCGGTTTCTCCTCTTCTGATCCCTCGTATGTGTCCGCGGCCAGATCGTCGATCAGATGATAGATGGCTTCGTGCATAATGAGTTCGTACCCGGGCACGTGCGAATAGGCTTCGACGTATGCCTTCATGAATCTCCTGAACTGGGTATATCCTCTTTCATACTCGGGCTTCCTGCCGAGTCTGCGTATGGCGGTGAAGGCATTCTTCAACGCTTCCTCCGGCTCATGACTGCCCAGGGCCTCATCAATAAGAGGAAGAAAATAGAGATTCTTACGTGTATCCATTTTCACACTCCTCCCCCGGTGCGATCATGGTCAAGACATCATCGATTACGCCTGCGAATCCTGCATTCTCGACTACTTCCGAAAACAAGGTATTCCCCGCAAGCACATGGGCGGTATTGGCCCAGAGATCGGGGATCTCCTGCCGAGCGTTCCCCGACCAGGCAGGACCGGCAAACCGGCTCAGAGATGCCTTGCTGAGCCCGAAGCTCTGTGCGACCTCTTTTAGGTTGTAGGCGCCCTCGGTTATATCGGCAAAGATGCGGAGGACCAGATTATACACGCCTTTCGAGCCGAGGGCCCTGATAGCTGGCCGCAGTTCTGTGAAATGCTCCGATTTTTCCCGTGCCACACACTCACTCAAGGACACGACAAATTTTTGCCCCTCGCGATCCTCGAGAGCCCGATTGTCGTCGCTTTTCAATTCAGTATTGATAGATGGCTCATCGCAGGAAACGCTGTATCCTGTTTTCAGTTCTTCATCGATGCGCTGTTGTATGCGCTTCTTTTCCAATCTCACATCTGTCTTCGGTCCAGGAACGTCGATATTTTCTTCAAGCCATGTTTTAAATTGATCCGGTCCCATATGCCGGGGATAGTAGAGGGTGATTTTCGTGCTGGCCACCTTCCATTGATAAGGGACAGAGTGTGCATTGTTTCGAAGACATTCTTTAAGTGAAAGCCTGAAGTGCCGGAACACCAGAATTTTCAGCATTTCACCGGCCGCCTGTTCCTCATCGATTTCAGATGTTATCTTCCCCTCACGCCGCACCTCTTCCATCTTGATCAAGAATGCATTGAAATAGTTTCTGCAATCCACATTTTCGGCGAATTCTCGATCTGGCTTTTCCTCCTCATTCCTTCGATCTTTCTTCTTTCGATCTTTCTTCTTTTGATCCTTTACGGGAAAATTCTGGAACTTGGCCACCGTCAGATCATAGACCCGTTCCACCACGTAATCAACATCGATCAGGGAACCGGACCTTATCAGGTCATTTCTTTTTTTCTCTTTCAGTATATTGAGGAATTCGACAAACCTTAATCGCTTCCCCATGTAGCAGAAAACGGTACGCGTATCATGAAGGACTGCCAACGCATCCTCATCGGCGTTTTCAACGATTCGTTCGACGAGAGAAACGGTCGATTCCTTCTTCAGGGCATTCCAAAGATCTCTGTCTGCCTGCCGGACCCTTTGCTGAATTTCTCCCGAATGCCGGTGCGCCATACCAATCTAAAAGACCCCTTTCCCTTTGCCTTCGAGC
Source organism: Syntrophales bacterium (assembly GCA_963662405.2). GTDB lineage: Bacteria > Desulfobacterota > Syntrophia > Syntrophales > UBA2210 > UBA6078. The sequence continues at coordinate 421,535 of CAXXKT010000003.1, read as the reverse complement.
AGCCATGACCAGGTCAGGTGTTCCCGTAAATAGTCGTCTGTGTCCGCAAGCTTTTTAATCATCAGCAGATGGTAGATGCCCGGTTCCGCCTTGCCTGCCTCTATTTTCGAGAGCTGGGAGGCGGCGGTTTGCAGATACCGGGCGAGCCGCCGCTGATCGTATTTCAGGTACGTCCGTATCGTCTTGATGCGGGTTCCCAATTCCAAAAGATATTCGGGAGATAACCGTTGCAGTTTCATGGTGAAAATGTAGCAAAAAAGAAATCGAATATCCACCAAAGAAATCTCTGGGGGAGAAAACTTTCCTTGACATTTAGCATTAAAGAAATTAATTTAGCATAAAAGAATATACAGGAGGGAAAAAGAGATGAAAACGCACGTAACAGTATGGGCAGTCGGTTGGTCTTTGGTTCCATTCCTCGTGGTGCTTATCGGGTGTGGAGGAGGCAAGGCAGTCAAACAGAATCAGGCGATGGCGGAGCTCACCAGGCCGGTGGTGATGGAAAAGACCGGCGCGACTGATCGTCCCGAGTGGACAAGCCGGACCACGTTCTATGAAAATGACGAGGGTCTTCATTTCACCGGCGGTGTCATGGGAGGGAGTGATTACGCCCTGACGATCCGGCTGGCAAAAAGTGAGGCCGTCAAGAATCTCCTTGAGTCAGTTGAAGTCAAGGCGCGAGGTGAATTCAGTTCCGTGATGCATGGCAATTACGGCAGCGATGACATCGGGCGCTACGTAACCGACGCCGTGCCCTGGACGGTGGAGAATCTTCGGATTGGCGGCATCTCGCAGAAGAGCATCTATTACGAGCGGGTCTTTGATCCCATCGCGAACCGCCTCCGCTATAATGCCTGGGTCGATCTCGCAATCAGCCGTGCAGACTATCGCACCGCAAAGACCGATGCCGCCGATCGACTTCTGAAAAAAGCCATCCGGGATCAAGATGCGGAAGCCAAACGAAAGGCCCTGGAAATGCTGGAACGCCTGAGGAACGAGGTCTAAGCGGTGACCTTCTTGCGCCGTATATGTTGCATTCTTTCGATCCTGGCATCTGTCAGCCTTGGTTCAAGTGATGCCGGTGGGGCCTTGGCGGCTGTCCTCAAAACTGAATCCGCTTCCATAGCCAAATTGGTGTCACTGCACATTCCCGATTGGGCGATCGCAATACCGGCAGATTCATTTGTGGGTATCTCCCGGGCCTGCCCTTCGATCGAGGCGGCGCGGCGGCAGGCCCTCGATTCGGCTGTCAGTCAGATCCTCCAGGCAATGGGTGCGGAGTATCGTTTATCCCATGAATCACGATTATCCGGGGATCTCGATCACACACACCATGATATCGAAGAAAGGCTCAGCTATACCGCCAGATGGCTTTTGAACTCCATACAGCAGGGCATCAAGGAATATGCCTTCCGTAACACCGGTGACGGCCATATCTGCTTTGTGCTCGTTCGCATGAGTCCCCGTGATCTGGAGAGGCTCAAGAGACTTACCATCGGTGCCAGGGTTTCGGCGCGGCTGATCAGCAAGACCGGAAACCGGGTATGCATCGAGATACATGAGACCAATGGCATAGGCGTCACCATGACCGGATATCGAATGACTATGGATACGAGGTATCGCCATGCAAAGCTCATCACCCTGTTCTTTTGGAAAGTACCTGAATTGGAGAGCGCAGAATATGAGGGCGCCTTGCCTCGTCCTCTCCGTCTCAACAACAGCTCAGTCCAAACGACGATACCCCTTTCGATCGACAGGGGACTGCTGAAAGCGGCCCTGTTGGGTTCGAAAGAACGAGTTTCCATCACCATAACCGGCTATGATGAGATCGGCCGGTCTGTGGCTGCATCCCTTCAAATCAACTGATCACCGAAAAATATAAATACCATGAGATCCTAAACCGGACCTATGCACAAAAGGTTCATTACATATTTTCGACAGTACAAAATCGAATGTGCCATCTTTCTCCTGATCGTCATACTGGCGATACAGAGCACATGCGTGCTTCAGCATGGAAAACCCAGCCCTCTCAACGTTCCCATCACGATCACGATACTTGTACCTTGTGTCCCATCGTCTGAACAGGCATCCACGCCTTCAAGAATATCCGACGGCGCATGCATCGATGTTGGCGGTATTGTCTCGGGAAACATAATTCCCGGTTCAAAGGTCTCTCTTTACGAGACACCGAGCACGAATTATTCGGTTGTCATGAACCGCATCAGGACAACACACCCCATGGACTGGACAACCGTCAATGAAACCGAGGGCTTTACATTTTCGTGCCTTCCCCAAGGACAATACGCATTTGCCATCCCTGCAACATCCTATAACGGCACGGTTGGCGCCCCCCTTCCTTACGAGTTTGACTGTCAAGACCTTTCTCTCAGAATCGCCTTCCAGGGAGGCGACTACCAATATATGGTCGGAGCATTTACAATCGAGAATTCCACCCGTTCAAAAACGGCCCAGACTCAGTGTTCTTCCAATCCTCTTCTGTGTCAGGACGATAGGGGTTCACTGTATAGAGAATGCCCCGCCAATTCGTGACAAGATTTACTACGATGCAGTATGGGCAGGTCCATAGCCGTACTTATGACGATTCACCGATCATTCCTTTGAAATAGTAAACTTTATAAATACCAAGGTTTCATGGAATGTCATGTTCCTGCTGTCTCCTCTTGATACCATCCGCCCCAGCGATCTTCTGGCGCAGTATTCCGAATGGGTCTATTTTACACTCCTTCTGATCTTTTTTATTTCTCTGACAGGCCTGGCACTGAGAAAACACTTCGACAGGGCCTACGCGAAACCGTTGATCGTGGCCGTAGGACTTATGATGACTGCCGGGACGTTCATGTGGAAGGATATGTTGACGATCCTCTTTGAAGGCTGGGGCATTATCGGAACGCTGCTACTCGTGTTTATCGTCGCGACGATACCCTATGCATTGTGCCGGGGATTCGGGATGTCAGGCCAGCGGGCTTTTTTCGTTGTATATGCCCTCTTCTATCTTCTTTCGTGGATGAAATTTCCTTTTATCTATTCCTATCTCGGCAATAACAATATGGGGCTTGTCAATCTCGCCTTGCTGGTCCTTTTCATTTACTCCGTCTACAAGATACTCGCCGGATGGAAATCGAGTAGTGATCTCGCCAGCGGATTCAGTAAGAAAAATCCATTGACAAAGGAAATCAGCGAGGAAATCGATATCCAGAACCAAGAATCGAAAGTTATCAGGCAACAAGAAAACAGATTTACCAGGCTTGAGGTTAAGAGTATCTCGGACATGGAAGAATCTCTTGTTGAAATAATCCGTATTATTCAGGCGGACAATGCTAATCTTACTACCAAGGACAGAGAAAGTATTTCAAATAAGCTTAAAAAAATTTCTAACTCTGAGGATATATTCCTTAAGACCATTCAAAACCTCAAGAAGATTTTGCGACGCCTTTCTGTTTTGGACGATAGACAATTGATGGAAATGAAGAATCGTTTTCAGAAAAGCGTTGGCAAGGAAAAGGAGGAGTTGCAAAAAGAAATATATCTGGAAGAACAAAAAATAGAAACTGATCAAAATGTTATAGTGCTTGAACGTGATCTTGAGAAGAGGGTGAATCGTTTTAATGATCTGATACGACAATCAATAAGAACTCTCAATGGTTCTCAATATCCAGCGGATGCGGTTGAGGCTTTATCTGGCGCAATGGCGACGCTAAAGGATGTTGTTGGAATAGTGGATAAAATGAAACACCTTGAAGATAAATTGTTTCAGTTATCAAGAAAAGAAGAAAAACTGCTCAAGAAAGAGGAAAAAGAAACATGAGTAGTCAAGTGAAGATATACCTATTTCTTGTATATTAATAAGCACGTATCTACACTCTTGAGTGTGCCATGAGGTTATTGATTATTTATTGTAGTCTTGTTTTTGGATGAACATCTTCAGGTAGTAGAGTTCAACCCATACTGTGCATATGTAATCGAAGAAAAAAGGACATGGGCCGGGTATTGACGCCACCTACGAAACTGCAACTTTCGGTCATGAATGGAAGCAATTATTTCCTCTAATCATCAAGCACCTTTAAATTGAAAACCTTTTTCCCGGAATAATTCAGACAGGCATCCACCGCCTCGGGATCGTACAGAATCCCCCGGTTGTCATCAATCTCTTTCAGGACCGCGTCAATACCAAGAGCGGCGCGATAGGGACGGTGGGAGGCCATGGCTTCGACTATGTCAGAAACGGCCAAAATGCGGGCCTCCATGAGTATTTCGTCACCCTTCAGGTTTCTCGGATAGCCCGAACCATCCATCCGTTCATGGTGCTGGTAGACAATCTCCGCCAGCGGCCACGAGGATTCCACATTTTTCAGGATGTCGTAGCCTTTCCTTGCATGTTCTTTAATCAGGGAAAACTCGTCTTCCGTTAGCTTTCTTGGTTTGGACAATATCTCCGCAGGTATGGATAGCTTCCCGAGGTCATGGATGGAACAGGCTATCCTGATGCCTTCAATCCTGTCTTGGGAAAGTTTCATCTCCGTGGCGATGGCACGGGCAAGATCCGCGGACCGGCGCTGGTGGCCGGCGGTATAGGGATCTCTTGCCTCCACGGTCGATATTATTACCTGAATAGTTGATCTGACAGCACTCCTAAGACTTTCCAGGGTTTGCTGAAGTGTCTCCTCCGCCTGTATGCGACTGGATATGTCGTGAATATTACATTGTACCAACCTTGCCCTGTTGGCGAGATATATATCCGTATCGATATGTTGCCCGGACTTGGTTCTTACCGGAATAGCATCGTAATTACTAATGCCGCTCTTAACCAACATTTGCAGTGTCGTTTGTAAATCACCCATATCGAGCAAAACACCTATGTCCCGAAGCTTATTACCGATGATCTCCTTTTTGGTATAGCCCAACATCTTCTCGATGGCCGAATTGGCATGGGTTATATTCCCTTCTCTTTGTTCGAAAAAGACTATCCCGTCGCTTGCGGTCTCAAAAACACGCCTGTAGCGCCCTTCGGCCTCAGCTAATAGATCTTCCAGTCGCTTGTGCTCGGTTATGTCCTCAATCGCGACAAGGATCATCTCTGCGCCGATGTCCTTCCGATATATCTGGCGGGCATTGAGCAGCATGATTTTATGACCGATGTCCTGGAAATTATGGGCAACCTCGAAATCGTCGAACACTTGTTTTTCAGGAAGAACTCCTTCAAGCAACTGTCGAAGTTTGGGGATGTCCCATTGTTTGTTTCCAAGGTCATAGATGAGACGTCCTATCGTCTCACCAGGAGTTACGTTAAAGGTTTTATAAAAGCTGCGGTTCGCCGAGATTGTCCTTAGATTCGCATCCAGGATCAGAAGAGGCTCTCGAACAGTTTCCACAATGCTTTCGGCATAGCAAAGGGCCTCCTCGGCCTTTTGCGAGAGCAATTCCGTCAGTTCATGTACAAGCTGTCTATTCGTCTTATTATCATCTTTCATAAGGTTACCTACGGAAATCTGGATAAAAAGCGTGCAGTCTGCACGAATTTGTAAAAGTCCTATGTACCGCTGTTGAAACGCAACGGTGGTAAAATAATATATCTTTTTGAATACAAGAACTTATGAAAATAGGTGAGTTACTGCCGTGGTGTGGGATGGGTTTATCTGAGCTACTAAGATTATAATGAACTCGCTTAGACACGAGCCATCCTTGATGTAAGACCATTACAACTGAAGTTGGCGAATCAGATCGGTTCGTTAACATATATTTTCGATTTTCTTATTTTACATAAAAATATCATAAGTCAAAAAATACATGGCCATTAGCTGTTGACTTCCGATTAATATCAGCAATTTTTCCTCACTTATGCTGTTTACTAACTTAGAAAGGAAGACATTAGCCTGGATGAGCGGAAAACACGCTGTCAGGTAGTAGCACCTTTCACCCCGTATCCAACAATCTGATCCGATCAGCTGACCTGCACCTTTTAATTGAACGGAGTGAGTGCGGTTCATGGATAAATGACATTGTCCGGATCTTGAGTCCACCTACGAAACTGCAACTTTCGGTCATGAATGGAAGCAATTATTTCCTCTAATCATCAAGCACCTTTAAATTGAAAACCTTTTTCCCGGAATAATTCAGACAGGCATCCACCGCCTCGGGATCGTACAGAATCCCCCGGTTGTCATCAATCTCTTTCAGGACCGCGTCAATACCAAGAGCGGCGCGATAGGGACGGTGGGAGGCCATGGCTTCGACTATGTCAGAAACGGCCAAAATGCGGGCCTCCATGAGTATTTCGTCACCCTTCAGGTTTCTCGGATAGCCCGAACCATCCATCCGTTCATGGTGCTGGTAGACAATCTCCGCCAGCGGCCACGAGGATTCTACATTTTTCAGGATGTCGTAGCCTTTCCTTGCATGTTCTTTAATCAGGGAAAACTCGTCTTCCGTTAGCTTTCTTGGTTTGGACAATATCTCCGCAGGTATGGATAGCTTCCCGAGGTCATGGATGGAACAGGCTATCCTGATGCCTTCAATCCTGTCTTGGGAAAGTTTCATCTCCGTGGCGATGGCACGGGCAAGATCCGCGGACCGGCGCTGGTGGCCGGCGGTATAGGGATCTCTTGCCTCCACGGTCGATATTATTACCTGAATAGTTGATCTGACGGCCTTCCTGAGACTTTCGAGGATATCCTGGAGATTTTGCTCCGCCTGCTTGTGCTGGGTGATGTCGCTCATCAAGGCGCGGCATACCGGTTTGCCGGTCTCCTCCTCCGTTGCCAAGGCCGCATCTATTCTCACCCACAAGGGAGTTGCGCTGGTGGACAGCAGCCGCAGTTCGCATGCCTGCGGCTCACCGGTTTTAAAAAGCAGATTGCGGTGGAGGTAGTAGATGTCCTGATCTTCAGGGAGAATGAAGCTGTCCAAACGCTCTTTGACCAGGGCGTTTCTCGCCACACCCAGCAGGGTGGCCGCCGTGAGATTGGCCTCCAGGATTAACCCTTTATCACTCAATGTAGCCCACCGGCGCCAGGTCATAGAGGTCGAAATACCGTGCCCGTGAAGCTTCAAGGTCTCTCTGTGCGAGACGCAGCTCCTCATTCTGCATCTCAAGCTCGATCCGGTACACCTGCAGTTCGTGGATAAGCCGCTTCGTCTCCGACTCGCTTATCCGATCTTCCGCATCCGCACGCCGGGTTTTCTCCTTCTCTTTCAGACGGTTTTCCGCCCGCCGGCGCAGATCCGTGGTCCGGCCTGAACGTCTCTCTCTGTTAATCACGGACGTTTCTTTTTCTGATGATCTTGCCAACCGCATCCCGGTCCTCCAGGCCTCGTTCCCTCTTAGTGGCCACAATACAAGGGGCACCAATAAATGAATAAATCCAACAATTAAAGGATTGATCATGATGGGAGGTTAAAACCTCCCCTACCCATATAGTAAAAACAGTTCCCCTTTGATTCGCGCCTCCGCTATTTCGCCCCGGCGGCCAGGGAGGTCTCGATCCGGGCGAGGCGTTCTTCGAGCCTGTCCATCACCTCCGGAAGAGCCTGCTGCTTCTTGGCCCCGGAACAGAACGCGGGATTGTTCACCCACCAGTCCATGCCCATCTCCTTGGCCTTATCAACGGAGCAGATGACGAGACGGATCTGGATTGTCAGCAATTCAACGTCGACCAGGTTGATCCGTATATCGCCGGCGATCACAATCCCCTTGTCCAGGATCCTTTCGAGAAGATCCGCAAGATTCGTACTTTCCAGAGAATGTCGCGCGCGTTGTTGGACTGCCATTTTTTGCCTCCTGCTATAATAATTTTCCCAAAGGTCCCAAATCAAGATTCAAATCGTCGCTTTCGAGACCGAATTCGAGGGCGATCCTCGCGATTTCCTCTGACTGACGCATCAGGGTGAAACCGAGACGCTCAATCTCTTCATCTGTAAGGCCTCCCCCGTCAATCCTGCGGATCGCCTGTTTCTCCAGGAGTTCATGGAGGAGTTTGACCACGGTCAGTACAAGCTGGGCCAGACCGTTTTTTTTCTTATCCCCATCAAGATTCACATGACCGGACGATGCCTGCCTGGCCCGTGGCGTCATGGTTTTTGCAAAATCGCTTATGGCCGGCGACGTCACACTTTGGGGACAGGTTTCAAATCTGTCCAAATCGGAAAATCCGGAACCCGCGCTCATGTTCATAGCACCAGACCTTCCTCGTGTCGGGCCGTTTCCACGGAGGTCAGGATGACCTGCAGGCCCAGATAAACGAGATCGATATCGGCAACGGAGATCATGACGTCGCCGACAATCACGGCGCCTTTGTTGAGGATCCGGTCCAGTGCCTCGCAAAGGCTGACATGTTCCTTTTCATCCAGTTCATAATCAGACATATTCCACCTTGTTTTCTTTTTTTCTCTTGCCGGTTGCCCGTTGCTTCCTGCTTGTTCCTTCTGAGACGGCAGACCGGTATAGGATCTGACCCAGGGCTTCGAGATTTTCGACTCCCCGGGGATCGCTCAGCCGATACACCACCGGCCGGAGGATACCGGGGAAGGTCAGGCCAAACTTTTCCCGCACAACTGATTCTCTTTGGAACAGGGAATGACAGAGGGGATCAGAGCCGTCCGGCGTCGCCATGTTTAAAAACAGACAGGGAACCGGAATTTCCAAACGCCCGCAGGCGGCGATAAGATCCATCGTTTCCGCAAAGGACATCTCCGTGAGAATGCTGACAGCGTAGAGGGCCGCCCGGGACGGGTCGCGCAGGATCGCTCTCAGACGCTTCAAATCCTTTGACAGCCTGACCAGGCGCTCTGAGATCCCCGGCAATCGGAAGATGTTCCGGTATTTAAGGAAGAGGGTGAAGAACGCCTTTAACCATTTCTCGATGATCTCCGGCAATTCCAGCAGCCTGATCAGGTGACCCGTCGGTGCCGCGTCGAGGATCAGGAGGTCGTAGCCCGCCGGGGTCAGGAAATCCATCACTGCCGCCAGCGCCATCAGCTCATCGATCCCCGGGGGCGACAGATCCATGATCCGTTCCATGACTTCACGGTCAAACGTCAGATCGAGGTTCGGCATCAACTGGGAGAGGAATCGCGCAAGTTCCTTCCGGTACTGATTTTTCAGGGCAACAAAATCGGCGGTGGCGTCCATTTCCATAACCCACAGTCCCGGCGCCGCCTGTATTGGCTCGGGACCGAGGCGCATGTTCAGACAATCGGAAAGGGAGTGGGCCGGATCGGCCGAAAACAGCAGAGTCCGTTTCTCTGTATAGGCCTGAGCCAGATGCAGGGCCGTGGCGCAGGCCAGGGTGGTCTTGCCGACCCCCCCTTTGCCCGCAAAGACGAGCATCGCCGTTTCCGGCGGGGGCAGGGGGACGGGGCTGTCGACGCTGGGCGTTACCGGAGGCAGAGATACAGGGGCTTCACCGGGGGTCGGCGTTACTTCTTTCAGACCGTCCCAGAAGGTCCGGAGCGATTCCATGCCTCTGATTTCCTCGGGATAGATGGGAACCCCCCAGAGGCGGAGCTTGGAAAAACCCGGCTCCTTGAAGATCCGGGCCAGTTCCTGCAGCTGGAGGGCGCGGATATGACGACAGGTGAGACACGGACTTTCCGGGAACAGGCGGTTGATAATCACGTCCACGACGCCGATGCGGAGGTGCTGCAATTCCCAGATCAGATCCAGTGTCTCTTCGATACTCAAAGCCTCGGCCAGCATGACCGGGACAAACCGGCACTGCTGATGATCCTTGAGGAGCTTTTCCATCTGCTTGACGGAAGCGGCGAGACCTTCTATGAAGTGATCGAGGTCGTCCCGCTCATAGGATCCCCGGAACAGTTTCTTCATGTACCGGTGCTTGGCCAGGAGCGTGTCGAGGGCCTCCAGCCACTTCCGGATCATGTCGGGCATTTCCATGAGGCGCAGGGTGTGCCCCGTCGGCGCCGTATCCATGATGATCCTGTCATAGGCCCCTTCCTTGACCCAGCGGCTGATCTCCAGGAAGGCCATGAGTTCGTCCATCCCCGGCAGAGAAAGCTCCATAAAACGGTTAATGTCCTCTTCGTCAAGGAAGGTCCCCCGGGAGGCAATTTCCCCGAGACGCTGCCGGTTTTTCTCCTGGAAGTCGTGGAGGTAGGCCTGTGCGTCCAATTCAAGGACCTTCAGGTTGGGGGGTGGCTCGGCCCCGGAGAAACTGTCTTGAAGGGAATGGGCCGGATCGGTGGAAACCAGAAGCAGGGATTTATCAGGATGACGAAGGGCGATCTCCAGCGCTGTTGCCGCCGAGGCCGTGGTTTTGCCGACACCGCCCTTGCCGCCGAACAGCAGAAGCTGGATTTCCGTATCTGATAAAAAAAATGGTGACTCATCGCGGTTTTTCATCGTTTTGCTCGTCGATTTGGACGTCTTTTCCGGATAACGACCTTTTCATCCTCATCCTCATCTTCTTCCCCGCCGGTTCCTTTCTCTTTTATGGCATCGAGGCGGTCAAGGAGCGTCTTTTCCTCGGCATCGAATTCCGCCTCCGTCAGCTGTCCGGTCTCCAGCATCATGTAGAGTTCGCTGAGCCTGGTCGTAATGCCCGCTGCCTCGTTCTCCTGTTCTTCCTCGGCGGCGTGGTGGATCTCCTTGAAGATCCAGAAGAGGCCCCGCGCCGGCGCCATAAGGATGTCATCAATCAGAAACATTTCTGCCTCCCGCATGGTCGATGGTGAATGAGAAACTCCTTCCGGTAAGAGCTTCAGATGGTGAGTTCCACGTCCACAAAATTGTGCGGCGCCCAGGGACCATTGAAATCGAAGGAGAAATTGTTATCGAATCCGCGCGCCGCCTCGAATACGGCCGCCTCGAAATCCTTATCCACCGCTTCCCGTCCGACCAGACAGGCCAGATTCATGACGTCCCGCTCGGTCCGGGGGGCGTTTCGCTTGATTTCATAACAGGCGGAAGACAGGATTGCCTCAACCCTGTCCGTGTGTTCTTCCCGGTCTTCCTGAAGTGTCCGGTCAAAGAGACGCCCCACTTCGATCTTCTCTTCCTGGGTGGGGACGCGATTTTTCCCTAAAAACTGGTCCCTCGCCACCCGTATCTCCGCATGGGTGTTAACAAAATACTCAAAAATATTAGTCACATCCCATGTGACTCGCAATCCCATCTCCACCTTACCATTGACGCGGCGAAGCTGTTCGGCAAAGGATTTTCGGTTAAGCGACAGGATTCGTTTAATCTCCTTCTCTCCTTCAGCGATGACACCGAAAGTGATGGGCAGAGGTGTTTCTTTTTCCATAAGTCGTTTCAGAACGGCCTGGTGCGCCGCGATATTGCGGCGTTCCGGGCGGATCTTCCCATTACTGAAATTACTGACCACCGCGGCGATCTGATTACCCGAAATAAGATAAACAGACTCCCCGTCGATGCCGATATTGCCGTACTCCAGGTCATCCGCCTCCTGGATGACGGCATAGAGATATTTCCCTTCGATTTTCATTTTCTTACCGCCCATATTGCCGTCCCCCTAATTCTGATCTGCCTCGGAAAATATGTTCCCCCTCCCTCCCTTGACGGGATGGGATTAGGGGGAGGGTGAAATTGCAATATGCTGATTTCATGGCACCCTCCACCCTAACACTCCCCCGCCAGGGGGGAGGGGATTTATGGGTACTCTTGCAATTACCTCCGTGTTATATTTCGTCATCGTCACTCCGTGTCAGCCTGAGGAATTTGACAGACTTTACAAGACTTTCCTCCAGTTTTATTTCCAACAAAGCGCTGCATGTATAACACTTTATCTGCCCATCATAATCACTGTACGCGTCATCGAGATCGATGGTGTGACCGCAGGACAAGCATCTGATATTCATTCTCTATCCTCCCTCTCAATCACTGAGTATCTATCTTCAACAATGTACCTGTCTTCACCCGAGTCTTCATCTCTAAGCGGGTCTCTGCGTCCGTAAGCAACAATGTTGAGGTGCTTATCCATCCGGAGTAAGTATTTCTGGCAATCGAGTACTTCTTTCTCCGTGGGCAACTCTAATGCCCTTATGGTCTTATTTGGTACATAGACATCTGCTTCGGCCTCCCACGTTACCTTTTCGGCATCCAGCAGCACCATCTTTGTAACGCTCACCTCCTGAGCGTCCACCATCTGCGCCAAGAAGTTGGAGATAGCATCTCTTACATCCTCAATAGGAGGCAACTTCCGTTCTGTTTCAGGGCCGGCCGGGGAGAGCTCCGGTTTCGACATTTTTTCTGTATCCGATACGTTCGACATCCCGTCGCCTTTCTATGCTTACGTCGGTTGGACCGATTTATAGGGTGTTAACGGGATATCTCATTCTTACCTCCGGGCGCAGCGACTCAAATGGCTTTCCCTGGCTTCCTTAAGCCACACCGCCCCTCATATGACTCATAACATTCCGGGCAGGGCGCGGCGTCGTTTTCTTGATGGCAAGTACGCAATAGAGGGTAAAAATGAGATACACACCGATTGCAATGATAATGCTCAAGATGATGATTTTAATCATATGGTAACCTCCACAAAGGCTTCGATTCAATACCGGATCTTGAACGGCCCCGTCGTTGTTCGAGGCGCCGCGGTCGGGGACTCTTCAAGGCCCGACGGGCGTCGGCACCGGATCCCCTTGGATTCCAGTACGGTCATTATTTCTTCCCTTTCCACCTCGATGTCCCGGAAGCGCTGATCAATATGACTCACCCTGGCCAGGGCGCTCGTCTTCTCTTTCCCCCGGCGGAACTTTTCCATCTCAAGAATGCTGAGCTTCATATAGGCCTTGTAAGGAATTGCGCCTTCATCCGCACGGCCGGTGAGTGTCTTGATATCCTGTATGCCTCTCATAACCCTTTTCGTCATTGTCGATCCTCCTTAATTTTTCCCCCGGCCGGTTTTGCGGACCCGCAGAATTTACGGATCACCTCTTCCACCTTCTGCATCATGACCGGCTGGCCGCCGCGGGTTATCTTGGCGGTGTCCGTGGCCAGGACATCCCGGCAGATCATCTGAAAAAACATATCTTCTCCACGGGCGAGCCGATTCTGAGACGCGAGTATCCGGCCGATGGCGATCCCCGCCCGAATGGTGGGCCGGTTATTGTTCACCCCGAAACTTCTCAATTCCCTCACGATGTCCACGATCCGCTCGGAATCGATACGGGGGAGTCCCGATTTCTTCATGACGATCATGATTTCCGTATCCCGGTCATAGTGCTCCAGGTGGATGGTAATCAAGCGGTCCATCAGGGCGTCCTGGGTCTTGTGGACACCCGCGTATTCTTCCGGGTTGGAGGTGAAGATCGCCCGGAACTCGGGATGCACGGCCATGTATCCCTCTCCGGAGCGGCGCAGTTTCGGCAGATTCAGAATCCCCTCGGACAGGACGCTGAGGAGCGCATTGTTGGCCTCCGGCCGGGAACGGTTGAATTCGTCATAAATAAGGATCTCCCCTCTCTCACAGGCCGTGGTCAACCGGTTGTCCACCCAGAGGCTTTTCATCTCCTCCTCGGTCTTCAGGACCGAGTGGATATAATTGTCGACCAGTTTGTTTTTCCGGTAGCCGGAGTCCTTGCCCACGAGATCTGAACTGCCGAATTCATCGTCCCCGTGGACCAGGGTGACGGGCCGTCCCAGTTTGGACGCCACGTGAAAGGCCATGGTCGTCTTTCCCGTTCCAGCCACGCCGGAAAAATGGACGGGATAACCGGCCACCAGATAGGCCATGGCCCGCTGTGTGACCTGCTCCACATGGGGAGAAGAAATAAAGCTGTCGCTGGGCTCGGGCTGAACGCTGTCTTCCCCGGCCGATTCACGCACGGTTGATGAACTGACGACTCTTACGGCATTCTTATTCATGAACCTCTTTCTCCTTCCTTACGTTGTTCCATCATCCATCCGGTCTCCCGGAATTTCAGACGTGTCTTTTTCATGTCAACCCATCAAAGAGCATCCGTTTGTTTGGGAGCTGTCCGGTCGATACGATCCGGGCAGCGTGTTTCGCTATTTCTTGCCCCGGTTTCCTTTGGTTGCTTTTTTTGCGGGCTTCTCAACCGGCCGCCGCTTTTCTGTTTTCTTCCGAAGCGGCACAGAGGCGCGGACAGGCGCCGGAACCTTGCCCCCGGTGGGTTCGACCGCCGGAGCCTCAGGCGGTGCCACCTTCTTCTTCTCTCCTTCCTTTTTCACTGGTTCCTTGAATGTAACAGGCGGCATTTCCGTCCTGATTTCGGGCGCTACACCGTCTTCTTCTCCGCTACTCTTTTCAGCGGTTCCTTGTGGATGTGAACGGAGACTTTCCTGTCTTGCCCTGAGGTGATCCACCGTCTTTTTTTCTTCTTCCTTTTTCGCCGGTTCCTTGAATGCGATCGGCGGCATTTCCGTCCTGATCTCAGGCGGTGCTACCGTCTTTTTCTCTTCTTTCTTTTTCACCGTTTCCTTGAATGTGACAGGCGACTTTGCTGTCTTGATCTCGGGCGGTGCCACCGTCTTCTTCATTACTGTTTCTACCGAGGGAGGTATGGGCTTTACGACCACCGGTTCTTTCTTCATCGTAACTGGCCGGGACTTTCCGGAACTCTCGCCGCGCCAGGCACGCCGTACCCCCATCAGGTCGTCCGCCGTTTCTTTGCACATGTCCGAAACCTGTCTTCTCATTTCCGACAGGAAGACTCCCCGGTCTTGTCTTCCCTTCCGGGCCATATCGTCCCTGTCCCGGGAAAAGGCGCTCAACAGTGAGTTCACCTCGCTGATCACGGCGGCCACAAAAGCCTCCCGCTCCGCGCCGGTCTTTTTTGCCATTGCGGTGCGGGCGGCGGCAAAGTCAGCCTGCATGGCTGAAACCGTAGAGGCCAGATCCCTGGCCCCACGCGCCAGCTCCTGCATCAGCGCCCCCCGATCACTCCGCAAGGCATCGACCTCCCCGCGTAAACGGGTCATGTCATCAGTCAAATTACCCATAATGATCCTCCCTTACCTTGTTCTGAAACCGGCACACCCATGAAGGCGGGCGCATTAAAAAGCAGCACCGCCCCATGGGTATCCCTTTATTCAGGTCAGTCTCATGCCGGAGCTGCGGCACTGGCCGTCAGACCAATCGCCTCTGCGTACTTGAGATAGGTCTCAACCGAAGCAATCACAACCCTCGCCTCGATCGAAAGCAGCTCGATTCCAACCAGAGATACCTTCGCCCAGACATCGATCACGATGCCTTTGTCGAGGATCCGGTCGACTACTTCCGCCAGACTCGATGAATCCGTCGATTTCTGTACTTTAGCCATTGTTGTTTCCTCCTTCAGACTTGTATTGATTTATGTTGTTTTTCCCAACCAGGCGCGGCGAGCGCCTGCAAGATCGGCCGCTGTCTCTTTTTTTATCCGGCCAACCTGCTTCTTGATCCTTGCTACATACGAGGCCCGCGCTTTCCCCGTTTTTTTTGCCATTGCGGTGCGGGCGGCGGCAAAGTCAGCCTGCATGGCTGAAACCGTAGAGGCCAGATCCCTGGCCCCACGCGCCAGCTCCTGCATCAGCGCCCCCCGATCACTCCGCAAGGCATCGACCTCCCCGCGTAAACGGGTCATGTCATCAGTCAAATTACCCATAATGATCCTCCCTTACCTTGTTCTGAAACCGGCACACCCATGAAGGCGGGCGCATTAAAAAGCAGCACCGCCCCATGGGTATCCCTTTATTCAGGTCAGTCTCATGCCGGAGCTGCGGCACTGGCCGTCAGACCAATCGCCTCTGCGTACTTGAGATAGGTCTCAACCGAAGCAATCACAACCCTCGCCTCGATCGAAAGCAGCTCGATTCCAACCAGAGATACCTTCGCCCAGACATCGATCACGATGCCTTTGTCGAGGATCCGGTCGACTACTTCCGCCAGACTCGATGAATCCGTCGATTTCTGTACTTTAGCCATTATTGTTTCCTCCTTTGTAGGTTGTTACCGTATTTGTACCGATAATTCTTAGCAGGCATGCCTGTCTTGAATAGGTGCAAGATACATGCCATCCGCCGGGGCGGGCATGATAAATACTAACTTGTCGGATTAAAAGAATATTTTTGAAGAAGAGAAGGATTTTGCATCTTTCTCAGAGAGGGTAGGGGAATCGTGGCTATGGTAACCATTCCTGCTATGATGGGAAGGCTTTCCCTACCGCTGGGTGTTGCGGGTAATGATGCGTACGATCTCATCATGATCGAAGGGCTTATCTACGAAAGCTGCGATAAGGCCATCCTGGAGGACCCCTTGAATGATCGGATCATCCTTGTAGAAGTAGCCGGAGACGATGACAATCGGCAGATGGGCATTGATTTTGCGGAGCTTCCGGGCCAATTCGAGACCATCAATGTCCGGAAGTTTGGCGTCTAAAAAGGCCATGTGGAATGTATTGCTTTTTGCCAGGTCCATGGCTTCGCTGGCACTCAAGGCCGTCATACAGACAAGGCCCGACCTTCGGATAATATTATCAAGAATCCAGCACATCTCGGGTTCATCATCAACAACAAGAATCGGGGCATATTTTTCGTTCATGCTTCACCTCCTCCAAAACGTGCCGGTAATTTGACTGTAAAGATGCTGCCTCGGCCTTCCAGGCTTTCCACGTCAATGGTCCCCCGGTGCTGCTTAACAATAGAATAACAGAGAGACAGACCGAGGCCGGTTCCTTGTCCCACGATGGAGGTCGTATAGAAAGGATCGAAGATCTTTTCTATTTCGCCACGGGCGATGCCGCAACCGGTGTCCGTTATCTGAACCCGGACTTCAGAATGATCCATCTTCGCGTCAATTCCCAGGCTTCCACCCGCGGGCATGGCATTGATGGCGTTCAAAAAAAGATTCATGAAAACCTGCTGGAGCAGGGTGGCCACCCCCTGAACCATGATTGGTTTTTTGGGAAAGGATGGGGTCATTTCAATCTTGCGGATCTTGGCGTGATAAGTTACGAGGGTCAGGGTTTCCTGGATAAGGGACGCGAGATTGATCAGGGTTGTCCGGGTCGTCTTGGAAGGATGGGAATATCTGAGGAGATTCTCAATGATGGCCGAAGTCCGCTGGATGCCTTTTTGGATCTTTTCCGCGCACTCCCGGCGAAACTCCGGCGTGCCGTCCTCTTCCATAAGAAACTGGGCGCTGGACGAGCAGATGGCCAGAGGATTCCTGATTTCATGGGCGATGCCGCCCGCCATGACCCCGAGGGCGGCAAATTTCTGGGATTGCTGCAGTGCCATCTCAAGTTTCCGTTTTTCCGTCAAATCCCGACCCACAGCCACGACGCCCGCCGTCTGGTTGTAGCTGTCCTTCAGGGGCGAAAAAACCCAGGAAACAGGAATGGGGGTCCCCTTGATGGTCAGCAACGGGCATTCCTTCGTCTGGATGTACTTACGGGTATCGATGCGGGAAAAAATATTCTGGATATCCTTGCGCTCCTCATCGGTACAGAAGTCGATAAAATAGTGTTCCCGTGCCTCCGAGGCGGGATAACCGGACAGTCTCTCAGCCGCCGTGTTCCACGTCAGAATCCGGCCTTTCATGTCTGTGGACAGGATGAGATCGCTGGCGCTCTCCACGATGCTGGCCAGGTGCAGTTCCACCTGCCGCACTTCCTCGCTCAGACGTACTTGCTCCGTCACATCGTCCATGAGGAGGACGGCTCCTTCAACCTGTCCCTGCCAAGTGAAGGGCAGGATGCTGTAATAATAGATACGGATGGGCACTCCGGGGGCGCGGTAGGTCATCCGCTCTCCCCTGGACGGTTGATTTTTTTCAATAACCTGGTGGATGCGCTTGGTAATACCCATCTGGTCGAGGATGATGGTGGGAAATACCTCTTCCAGCCGGTAGCCGATGGTATTTGAGAGGGTCCTTTGGCTTTTTTCGAGGAAATTGCGGTTCGCCGAGACAATGCGCATATTTTGATTGATCAGGAGGACGGACGAGGGGATGGCATCCAGGAGCATAGTGTAGAGTTGTTCGTATCGCCCCGAAAGGTCAGGGTCTGCTGCAACCGGGATTTTGTTTTCCATCGGAAACCCCTCCTTTTACTGAGAAATCAATATTGACGCTTTCCACTTTCTTCCCCTCCACCGTCAATGGGAGGGAATATTATTCCCTCCCATATTTACCAAGATCGGTTGTGACAAAATTATAAGGCGGCCAGGGACCGCTGAGCAGGGACAGGGCCTTTCCGTTTGCCGTCAGCTTTCCAAAGGCCTCCTGGAAGCGAGCGACATGGATTCTTAAAACCAGGAAATACAGGGACAGGATTACCGTTCCGTTTTTTACCGCCGTTTCCGTTCGATGCCTTCCGTACAAACCGGCAAAGGCTTGGAGACAATCCTCCACCAGTATTTCCTGCTGCCGGGACGCCCTTTCTCTCATCCGATAATGAGTCTTTCGCTGAAGGAGGTAGTTGCGTCCATCTGCCGGCTGTTCCTCCTGTCGCGGATCTGCCCTTTCTTCAGGAAGAAGGATGCGGATTCCCATCTCGACGCGACCATCCAGTTCCTCGAGCAGCGCATGGTACTGACGCTGCCTCTCTCCCAGGATCTTCCGGATCGATTCCATTCCGTTGAGGAAACAGCCGTAACGCATGGGGACAACCGGCTGCAGGCGATGGAGATCCTCCACAACCTTGCTGTAGGTCAGGAGTTCCGAAACGGGCGGCGCGCCCTCTGCGACATCCAGTTCCGATGCGGCCGCGCACAGTCCATGACCGGCGACAAAAGACACCGCCCGGCTCTTCATCCCCGTCATGGACGTGCCGTCAACCGCCGGGTCTTTCATAATGCCGTATATCAGATAAACCATGATCTCTCTTGATCCCTACAATTCATTCCGGGGATATATATGACCGGAATTACAATATTCAGCTACTTCATGTTCTTGATTCTTTCCCGGAGAAGGACCAGGAGCGTCTTAAGATCATCTTCGTCAATGGACAGCAGAAAGTTCAGATCTCTGTCGGTTTGCATCGGATCGTTCATGTGAGGTCACTCTCCTGAAGTGGTTAAGTTCATTGAACCATATCCCTCTCAAAGAGTCGGGGTAAAGTGGTATGGCGGCCAGGGGCCGGAAAGCTCAAGCAGGAGTCCTGCGTCCTGATGGGCGGCGTTCCAGTCGGAAAGCAGGCACTGCAGGTCCTCCCTGGACGCGTCGGGGACGAGCAAGGCGCCGTTGAAAAACATCTCATCGTCCCTTGCCGTGACATCTCTCGACTGGAGACGGCATTCACTGAATCCTACGGATATCTTCGTAGCGACGCTTAAGATGTCTCTCCCCATCTCTTTCAGCCAGGACGCCACATCCTTGTCTGCCGCCCCCTTGATCCTCTGCTCCTGAAAATAGCGTCTGCCGGGGGTCATTCCGGCAAGCTGCTCCTTTTCCGCAGCCATGCGAGCTGCCATAATATCCGATCGGGCCTGTTGCATGTTGACGTATCCCCGGAGCGTCCACTCCTTCCGATCGGCGGCGTCAAGAAAAAACTTCGCCAGCGTTTCGGCATGCCCCCGCAGGGACTCCGCCAGGGCTTCCATCGAAGAAAAGACCGTTCCGAAACGGACGGGCAGCACGGGACCTTTCTCCATCACAGTCAGGATGACCTCTTCATGGCAGAGCGCCCGGGGCGCCACCCACTTCAGATCTTCCATTTTCTCCTGGGACTCGGGGCCGGTGAAGTCGTCAAGATCAACCGTGGCAAGAACGGCTGAAACATCCCCGATGACCTCGACAAAAAGCGGCTGTTCTCTGTCGATCCCTGTCCCTGAGATCTCCGGATGGGGAACGGCCGGAGTGAAACAAAAAAGATAGATTCCCGGATTCATCCCATCCCCCTGCGGACTTCTTCCAATGCGTCCTCCAAATCCTGGCGCCGGATGAGGATGTCAGGTTCCCCGGCCCCGGCCTTCTCCATGGACGAAACAGCGCGGCGCACCGCAATCATGGCAGCTTTCCGCACGACAGCTGCAATGTCGGCCCCGCTGAACCCCTCTGTCCGTTCCGCCAGTTCCGTACTGTGAACATCCTCCGCCAGAGGTTTCCGACGAAAATGGACGTCAAAGATCTCCACCCGGTCTTCCCGGCTGGGCATTATCATTTCCACGATATCGTCGAAGCGGCCCGGTCTGAGAACCGCGGCATCCAGGATATCCAGGCGGTTGGTCGCCCCCAGAACGAGGACCCCTCTGAGTTCGTCGATGCCGTCAAACTCTGCAAGAAACTGACTGAGGATCCGTTCGGAGACATGGGAATCCGACGCCCCGGCGCTCCGGGTCGGTACGAGAGAGTCAATTTCGTCGAAAAAGATGATGCAGGGTGCCGCCTGCCTTGCCTTCTGAAAGATTTCCCGGATACCCTTCTCAGATTCTCCGACCCATTTCGACATCAGGGCGGGCCCTTTAACCGAGATGAAATTCACCTGACTCTCAGTGGCAATCGCCTTGGCCATCATGGTTTTTCCGCATCCCGGAGGGCCGACCAGGAGAATCCCCTTGGGCGGCGTCACGCCTCCTTTTTCAAAAAGGTGGGGAAACTTCAGGGGCCATTCCACGGCCTCGATCAGGCGCTCCTTCAGGGAAGACATTCCTCCCACGTCGTCCCAGTGGATATTGGGGGATTCGACAAACACCTCCCGGATGGCGGAGGGCTCAATCTCACGGAGGGCAGCCAGAAAATCCTCCATGCGCACCTCGAGTTTCGAGAGGGTTTCGTAAGGAATCCCCGTTTGGCCGAAATCGATCTCCCCCATGATCTGGCGCAGACAACTCATGGCCGCTTCCCGGCAAAGGGCCTCCAGGTCCGCGCCGACAAAACCATGCGTGATTTCTGCAAGATACTCCATTCGGACGTCTTCCGCCAGGGGCATCCCCTGACTGTGAATCTCAAGGATCTCTAGACGGCCGCGCCGGTCCGGGATCGGAATGACGATCTCCCGGTCGAACCGGCCCGGACGCCGCAGGGCCGGGTCGAGGGCATTGGGGATGTTAGTAGCGGCAATGACAATCACGTTCTGCCTTTTGTTAAGGCCGTCCATCAGGGCGAGAAGCTGGGCGACAACCCGCTTTTCCACATCCCCTACGACGTTTTCCCTGCGGGGGGCGATGGCGTCGATCTCGTCGAGGAACAGGATGCTCGGTCCCTTCCGGGACGCCTCTTCGAAGATTTTTCGGAGATGGGCCTCGCTCTCGCCGTAAAACTTGTGGATGATCTCCGGTCCGCTGACGGAAAAGAAACTGGCCTCCGTCTCGTGGGCGATGGCCCTGGCGATGAGGGTCTTCCCGCAGCCGGGAGGGCCGTAGAGGAGGACGCCCTTAGGCGCTTCGATCCCGAGGCGTTCAAAAACCTCGGGATAACGCAGGGGCAGTTCGATCATCTCCCGGATCCGCAGGAGCTGGGATTTCAGGCCTCCGATGTCTTCATAGGCGAGGGTTCGGCCGCCCTCTGCTCCTTCTCCCTGGGACTTGCCGATGACGAGGATGGTGGCCGGATTGATGATAACCGGCCCTTTGGGCGTCACGGCTTCGACCTTGAAGAAGGCGGCGCGGCTACCGAAGAGGGCTGCTTGGATCTTTGCCCCCTCCATGACCGGCAGACCGTCCAGAAGACTCCCGATGTATTGCAGATCCCGCTCCGCCGGGGTGACATTGGTCGGTGTCAGGGTGATCCGTTCCGCCGGACGGCAGGTCATCTTGCTGATTTTCACCGTTTCATCGAGACCGACACCGGCGTTCTCTCTGGTCAGGCCGTCGAGTTGGACCCGCAATTGACCACGGATTTCCTGATAGGCAGGCATGACCTTGCAGAGGGCCTTGCGTTTTCCCTCGACTTCCACCGTATCTCCGACGGCGGCTTGAAGTCGTTCGAGGTCTTCCGGCCCCATCCTGGCGAGGGCGCGACCGACATCCTTGGTCAGGGCTTCCGTCACCTTCAGCTTGATAAACGGTTTTTCATTCTCTTTCATGGATTCTCACCTGTTGTTTATCCCGTTTTTTCACAGCGGATGGTCACAATACCGTTGTTGCAAGTCACCTTGATCCTGTCTTTGGCGGGGGAATGACGCAGGAGGATTTCTTTCCGGTATTTCTTCTCCCCCTTGTCGGCTGAAATCGTCAGGACATCATCCCGGACATCGATTTTTATATCATCCGGCCCCACACCGGGCATTTCCGCGATCAGAGTCGTTGCGTTCTCGTCTTCGAAGACATCAATGAGGGGTTCATGGATCTCCTGAACCACCGCTTCGCCGGTTTTTTTGTCCTTGCGGATATTGCCGAAGGGCTCCACTTTGATGGCATCATCCTTCCCGCCGAGGCCTGTTTTCAGGCTGAAACCGTAGACTCCCTTGACACCGCCTTCTTTGGACGGGACCGTGAATTCCCCCTTTTTAGTGACGGTTTCCCCTTTCTCCGAGATCTCGCTGAGTTTTTCGGCAATGTCGGTCAGACCGCTCAGTATGCGACCGAAACGATTCTCGCCTTCCGTCGGCTCCCGGTTTCCGGCGTCCACTTTGTCCCCACGGTCCTGCTTTGCCGCACGGCGCCGAGAAAGGCGTTCTCCCGCTTCGGCCAGTTCTCCTAAATTATTTATAAAGCCCGACAAACTGCTGAAAATGCCTCCCCCGAGATCTCCCAAACCTTCGTCCGGCTTCTTGCCGGCTGACTTACGCTTTGTCGCCATGGCTTTCTCCATTCTGTTGGATGCCGAATTTTTTTACCTTCGTATGGACAGTTTTATAATCCACCTGCAGCAATCTTGCCGCCCTGGCCTTGTTTCCGCCCGTGAAGCGCAGGACTTCCTTCAGTACCGCCTTCTCCACGGCAACAACGCTCTGCTGGACAATCTCGCGAAGAGATGCGTTTTTCCAGGGAATTCCCTGAATCCTCGGGGAAAAGGCAAGTCCGGGCACCTCAGACCGTGTGATGCCGAGATCCTTTTCAGTGATCTCGTCTTTCGCTACCAAAGTGGCCCGCCTGATAACCGACCGGATCTGGCGGACATTCCCCGGCCAATTGTACTCCATCAACGCCTCTACCGTTGCGTCGGTAAAGCCGGCGATCATCTTGTTCAGCTCGATGTTGGCCATATCCAGAAAACGTTTGGCAAGATAGGGGATATCGTCTTTGCGCTCTCGGAGGGGCGGCACACAGATGGTAAATTCACTCAGGCGGTAATAGAGATCTTTTCTGAATGTACCGTTTGACGCCATGTCAAGCAGGTCCTGGTTGGTGGCCACAATGAGCCGGACATCAACCGGTATGGGATTGTTTCCTCCCACCCGATAGAGCTTCCGTTCCTGGGTGACCCGGAGTACTTTTGCCTGGGAGCCGAGCGGCATGTTCCCGATCTCATCCAAGAAAAGGGTGCCGCCATGGGCCAATTCGAGCTTGCCCGCCTTTTGACGGTCCGCCCCGGTAAATGATCCCTTCTCATGACCAAACAGTTCGCTCTCCAGGAGGTTCTCAGGGATGGCCCCGCAATCCACCGGCATAAAGGGAGCTCCCGCCCGGGCACTGTCCCCGTGAATCGCCCTCGCGACAAGTTCCTTGCCTGAACCCGTTTCGCCCATGATGATCACGGAAAAGTCCGACTTTGCAACCCGGTGAACATCGGCCGCGAGGTAGCCAATGCTGTCGCTTGGTCCCATACTCTCGATAAGACTGAAGTTTCCTTTATTACGATCATTTACGGATTTGAGATTTTTTCGTAATTTCCCTTCCGCCAGAGCGCGGCAGGTAATCCAGACGACCTCTTTGTTGTCGAAAGGTTTGGCAAGATAATCGTAGGCCCCTTCCTTCATCGCTTCTACGGCTTGATGGGTATTCGCATAGGCCGTAATCAGTACTACCGGAAGATAGTCATCTATCGCCCTGATTGTTTTGAGGACATCCATGCCGCTCTGGCCCGGCATGCGTATATCCAGCAGCACGGCGTCCGGGGTGTCAAAACAGATTTTCTCCATGGCCTGTTTAGCATCGGATGCAGTGATGACCTTGAGACCTTCTTTTTCCAGGATGTTGCTCAGGATCTTCCGGATTTCTTTTTCATCATCGACGACAAGGACGCAGGGAGTATGCTCAGCCATATTGATTTTCCTTTTTATCAAAGGTACGGGTTATGGGATAAGATATCGTTATATCCGCCGGCAGCAGACCGGCTATGTTGTGCAGCATGCCCAGAAACAGGATGCCTGTCTCTCCGGATGAAAGGGTATGATCGATTCTCGCGGCAATAAATGCATCCCGTTTGGTAAGCAAGAGGTTGCTGGCTGCCTTCTGCTTGTCTTCCATTCGAATCGCTTCTTTTAGATCTCCGGATTCAAGAATGAGATGGGTGAGCTGGTATTCTTCAATCAGCAAGTCCGGAGATTCCGTTCCCATGATGGTTGCGCCCTTTTCGATGAGGCGAACCAGAAGTTGGTGATTCAGACTGCCCTTCTTTGCCAGCTCCTTGACAATGTCCAATTCTTTGCCACAGACAGGGACGCCATCCTGATACAGGCGGGTCTGTTCATAGACAATAGAAAGGCTGTTCAGGGCATCTTCAACCATGGTCCAGAAACGATCGACCAGATTTACTTTCTGATGCCAGACCCGCGCGCCGAGCTTTTGCAGGGTGATCTTGCGGAAAGACTCACTCAGAGTGCCCATATCCGACTGGCTGTGGACGATGGGAATGTGTAGGAGGGTTCTTGATGCTATGGCTTTCTCCACGGGGCATCCTCCCAATATGGGATAATTTCCAGGGAAGCAGTTCCTCAATTGTATGGAATCAATTCCGGTAAGTCAAGATTATTCAAAACCGCATCAGCATGATTATCTTCCGTATACCGTCACTTACCGCCGGTTTTTCCCTTAACGCAGTCATGATGACTTCCCACTAAATTGCATGAATCGTGCCTCTATAACTTCATGGATAGAAAAGAGGCAATTCCACGACAAAGGATGCCCCCCCTACGTCATTGCTTTCCGCTCGAATCGTGCCTCCGTGTTCCTGGATGATTCCATTGCAGACAGACAGACCCAGTCCCGTCCCTTTGCCTGGGGCTTTGGTGGTAAAGAACGGATCGAAAATCTTGTTAAAATCTCCCGCAGGGATACCGTGACCGTTGTCGGCGAAAATCAGACGGACGGATGGTTTCGTCGAAACAACTTCCGGATGATGTGTGGCAACAATCAGTCGTTTCGAATTGTTCCCTGTCATCGCATCACAGGCGTTGAGGATAAGATGAACGACAACCTTCACCATGCTGTCCGTTTCCATTTTGACGGGGATGGTCTCCGGCAGGGGATTGTATTCGGTCTGGACATTATCCTCTTTCCTCCTGCGCTCCGTCATTTGCAGACCCACTTCGATGACTCTGCGGAGGTCGCCGCCAACAAGCGCCCTTGTCTTTTTAGCTGAGGATTGAAACAAATCATGGCTGATCTTGACAATTCTCTGAAGCTGTTCCCGGCTGACTCTCACGTTTTCCAGGGCCTGATCCGAAAGATTTTGTTCTTCCAGAAATTGAAGTCGTGAGGAGATGATGCTCACAGGATTGAGAATTTCATGGGCGACACCGGCTGCCAGGCGCCCGACAGCCGCGTGTTTTTCGGACTGGATCAGCATGTCTCTTGTTTCCTGCAATTGGTGCAAGGTTTTGGCAACTTCCTTTTCCGCCCGCTTGCGCTCGGTGATGTCCTGGCAGGTTACCTGAAACTGTCTTTCACCATCCCAGAGCACTTCTTTGCGGAAGACCTGGAGATGGCGGATTGCACCGTCTTTCCGTACGATGCGAATTTCGTATTCACCCGGCCCATTTTCACCTCGTTTTCTTTTTCCCCTTCGTATCTGGACCTCGGCAAAACTCTCCGGAGTATAGCGTTTTATGACAGGTGTTGCTTTCAGTTCATCGATGCTGTCGTACCCATGGATATCCAGAATAGCCCGATTGGCATAAATGGTCTCGCCTTCTTCGGTCATGATGCGTATACCCAGAGGCGAGTTTTCCTGAGAACTGCGGAAGTTCTCTTCCGTTCGGTACAATATCTTCTCCATCCGCTTGCGGTTGATGATATCCATCCGCAGTTCCTCGTTGGCCCGCATCAATTCCTCAGTCCGCTCTCTCACACGATGTTCCAGTTCATCGTTCAACTGTTGCAGCTCCGCCTCCACACGCTTGCGGACGGTGATATCACTCACTGCAACGCGGCATATGGGAGCGTCCTCGGCGTTCTGCCCCAAGCGAGTCTCCATCTGCGCCCAGAAGGGTGCAGAGTCTTTTTTCACCATCCGCAGTTCGCACATCTGCGGCGCGCCCGTTTTAAAAAGCAATTTAAGGCACTGGGAGCAGATGTCCCGGTCCTCGGGGAGGATCAAGCGTGTCAACGGCTGATTGAGCATGGCTCCTCTCGCCAGGCTCAACATGGTAGCGGCGGTGAGATTGGCCTCCAGGGTAAGCCCCGCCTCGCTGATAGTAAAATAGCCCACCGGCGCCAGGTCATAGAGGTCGAAATACCGCGCCCGTGAAGCTTCAAGGTCTCTCTGTGCGAGACGCAGCTCCTCATTCTGCATCTCAAGCTCGATCTGGTGGATCTGCAGTTCCTGGAAGAGCCGTTGTGTTTTATCCGCCGAAAGAGGTGTCGCATATTTCCCGGCCCCAAGTCGCTGATTTTTTTTCAGCCGCTCTTCCGCCAGGCGGCGCAACCGTGCGGCATCCGCCGGAGGGACAGGGTTTTTTTTCATGGCGTTTCCCCTTTCTTTTGCCGTGACCGGGCTGCTCCGGCGGTCTTCGCGCTTTGTCCGCGTTTTCCTTCCGCACGGAAACGATCTTCGGACCGCTCCTCCAGGTCAGCATTCTGTTCCACGATCCGTTTTTCCAGAGCGGCCTGTGTTTTGCGCAGTTGCGCCTCCAGCTTTTTGGAAACGGTGATGTCCGTAAAGGTGATCACCACGCCGTCAATACGGTTATCCAGGGTGCGGTAGGGCATGATGCGGACCAGAAACCAGCGCCCGTCGCCGCCGACCGGCTTTTCTATGGAGACCAGGGACCGGAGCACCTCCCTCGCATCCCCGGCCAGTTCGTCATAGATCATATCAGAGGCAATGTCGGTGATAGGCCGCCCAATGTCGCCGGGGATCAGATTGATGATCTGAGACGTCCGGCTGGTAAAGCGCCGCACGTTGAGTGATTCGTCCAGAAACAGGGTGGCGATGTCCGTGCTGTCGAGGAGGTTTTTCATGTCGTTGCCGGCCAGGGACAATTCGTCCACTTTGGCCTGCAACTCGTTGTTGACCGTCTGCAGCTCTTCGTTCATGGACTGCATCTCTTCCTTGGAGGTGGTCAGCTCCTCGTTGGTGCTCTGCAACTCTTCATTGGTGCTCTGCAGTTCCTCGTTGGCGGACTTGAGTTCCTCGCGGGAGGTCTGCATATCTTCGCGGGTGGTCTGCAACTCATGCCGAACCTGCTCAAGCTCCAGTTCCAGCTCCGCCACCCGGGTACTGCGTGATGAAGCCCTGACGGGCTTGCCCGTCGCCATCCTTTCGGGAGGAGCGGCCACGTCCTTGAAAACGATCATGACCGTCCCTCGAAGGGCCTCCGGCGTGGTGATGTGCTGAAGGGTGACGTCCACCGCCTGCACCCCGCCGTTGTTCCTTACCTGCACGCCCTTCAGAGTGACGGCATCCTGCTGACGGAGCGCCTTCTGGAAGGCGCCCGTCAGATCGTAGCTCATCTCTTCGCGGGCCATGGCGAAGATGTTCCAGTTGGCCTTGCCGGCCGCCGGCTCAAGATATTTCCCCGTCCGCCCGCTGACGTAGAGGATGTCGCCCTTGTCGCTCGTCAGCACGGCAGCCGGGGTATAGTGAGAGAGGAGCAGTTGATCAGCCAGCGTCTGCAGGTTGGGAACCGGCTTGGGAGCTGTGACCTGTCCGGGCGTCGCGGCTACAGCGGGGAAAAAAGAGGGGGGGAACTCAACCGGCTCGGTACCAATGGCGTAATCGAGCCTGCGGTAGAGCCGCGCCTTGCGATCCAGCGGGCTGAAAAGATCGGTAAAGGTGCCGATGGTCTCAGCGCTCCCGAGAAACAGAATGCCGCTTGGGTTCAGGCTGTAGTGAAAGAGCGGCAGGAGCTTTTTCTGGAGTTCCATGGACAGATAAATCATGAGGTTCCGGCAGACCAGGATGTCGAGTTTCGTAAAGGGCGGGTCCATAATGACATTCTGGGAGGCTAAGATCACCATCTCACGGATCTCCTTTCCCACCTGGTAGCCTCTCTCTTCCTGAATGAAGAAACGGCGCAGCCGCTCCATCGAGACGTCGGCCGTAATGTTGGCCGGATAGATGCCCCTGCGGGCCTTGTCGATGGCGTCCTTATCCAGGTCGGTGGCAAAGATCTGGAGGGAAAAGCTGCCGGCCGGCTTTACCTGTTCCAGCGCCTCCTTAAAGATAATGGCAAGGGAATAGGCCTCCTCACCGGTGGAGCAACCGGGCGTCCAGGCACGAATTACCCCGCCGGCGGGGAGGGCCGCCAGAAGCTGCGGAATAATCTTCCCCTTAAGGTACTCCCACGCCTCCGGATCACGGAAAAATCTGGTCACGCCGATCAGAAGCTCCTTGAAGAGGAGTTCCGCTTCCTGGGGATTCTCCCGCAGATACCGGACGTAGGTCGCGATTCCGTCCACTTGGTGGAGGCCTATGCGCCTCTCGATCCGGCGGTAAACGGTGCTTTTCTTGTACAGAGAGAAATCATGTCCGGTCTGTGTTCGGAGGAGGATCAAGACCTTCTCCAGGGCGCTCTGGGTTTTACCCTCCAGGGGCTGGTCAGTCCGGGCGGCTCTGAGGGGCATGTGATTGAGATAGGCAATGATCCTGCCGGGTAGTTCCTCCACCGGGGCGACGACGTCGGCCAGTCCCGCGTCAATGGCGCTTCGGGGCATGCCGTCGAACTTGGCCGAGGCCGGTTCCTGAACAAAAACCACCCCGGCCTTTTCCTTCATGGCCCGGAGACCCAGCGTGCCGTCGGAGCCCATGCCCGAAAGGATGACGCCGATGCTTTTGTCCAGCAGGTCATCCGCCAGGGAACGGAAAAAGAAATCGATGGGCAGACGGAGACCTCGGGGCGTCGTTGGTTCGAGGAGGTGCAGAATCCCGTGCAGGATGGACAGGTCCCGGTTGGGGGGGATGACATAGACGTGATCCGGCTCGACCTTCATTCGATCCCTGATCTGAACCACCGGCATGGGGGTGGAGCGCTGAAGCAGCTCCGCCATGATGCCCTTGCGTGTCGGGTCCAGGTGCTGGACGATGGCAAAGGCCATGCCGCTCTTCACCGGCACGTTTCTCAGGAACACTTCCAGGGCCTCAAGCCCGCCGGCGGAAGCGCCGATACCCACAATGGGGAAGTGGTGAAGAGCGCCGAGAGAGTCATCCGATTGCGGAGGAGGTGTTTTTTTACGGACATTATTGCCGGTTTTGGCCTGTGGGTTTTTGGGTATTTCTTGCTTTTTCATCGCTCGCTCCTTTGAAAATCCTTTTGAATCATGTCTGTGAGCGTGTCGCTGAGTTTCAGGCTCGCCCGATGGGAGCCTCCAGTCAGGATAGTTCTATTCAGTTGAGCAAGAATGGTCTTTGGGTCATGCAAAAATACTTTGTATATACTATATAATCAGAATAAATATCTCAAGTACCAATGCTTTGTGAAAATCTGTTTTATCCCTGAGTATCGGGATTATTGTGGGAAGTAACTTGCAGCACAGCAACTCAGGTATCAAATATTAATCTGCCTTGTACTGTATGGCGTAGGGGTAGGGGCGGTTTTAACCCCGTTAAATCAGGACTATTCGAGTTGAAAATCTTTGAACAGCTACTGCAATAGTACTGCATCGTCATGCCTTCTCATAGAGTTGGTATCGGTCCCGCCCCGCTTGCTTTGCCTGATACATGGCGATATCGGCATTTCTCATGAGGGTATCTTCATCTGTTCCATCATCGGGATAGACGGCGATGCCGATACTCGTTGTCACAACGAGTTGATGGGTGTCAATAAGGAAGGGCTTACGAAAACTGTCAACAATCTTCTGTGCAACATAGATCGCATCTCCTGGAGCCTTCAGTTCAGGAAGGATCAACACAAACTCGTCGCCACCGAAGCGCGCGACGGTATCACCCTCCCTCAACGTTACGCTTAGCCGCTCTGCCGCTGCCTTGAGAAGGAGATCACCCACATCATGGCCCAGGGTGTCGTTTACGTCCTTAAAATTGTCGAGATCGAGCATGGCGATTCCTACCTCTTTTTTATTCCTGTGGGCCTGGGTCAAGGTAATACCCAGGCGATCGGAGAATAGCTTCCGGTTGGGAAGGCCCGTCAGGAAATCATGGTAGGCCATCTGCTGGATCTTCTCTTCCGCCTGTTTTTGCTCGGTGATGTCACGGAGAACCCCTACGGCATGCCAGGCGCCCTTCATATGTATCGCCGAAAGCGAAAGCTGTACCGAGATTTCCTTCCCGCCTTTCCGGATGGCCTCCAGATCGAGTGTTTTACCCACGGCGGCCCCCTGTCCTTTCTGCTGAAACAGTGGGAAGGCGGCATGGTGCGCTTCGTGATAACGCTGGGGCGCAATTAATGCGTGTAGTTTTTTGCCAATGGTTTCGGCGCTCGTGTAGCCGAGAATACGCTCAGCGGCAGGGTTCCAATAGGATATCCTACCTTCAGGATCCATCATGAGGATAGCGTCCTGGGCGGAGTCGGTAATGGCGCGCATACGCGATTCGCTCTCCCGCATCGCCTCTTCAGCCTGCTTCCGCTGGGTGATGTCGATGGAAAAGCCAAGGAGAGGATGCCGATGATCTTTCCGCCCACATCCCTGTACGGTATCTACAATTACTCGAACTATTTTCAGGGAAAAATAGAATATTTGCGTTTGAAAGTCTCATTTTAATATCCCTTGACAAGATATCATTATAGAGGTAGTGGATAAAAAACACTTAATGATCTTGACATATATTGTGTGCTTTCGAACAGTTGTAACCAAGGGGGATTATGGTCTGATTATCTAAAGCTCTGTTTCTTGAAATGAGAGATAGGGCTTTTGTTTTTTGTGAACATCTTAATATTTGCCGTCGCCAATTTTGCTTTTTTGGCTGTAAAAAAATGGAAGATGGGACGCCCTTAAATAATCAAATATTTGCATAATAAAATAGTTATTTTAATGTTTAAGGACGTGCCCCCTTCCCCAAAATCGGAACTTTTTGGAAGTTTGTCCGGTAAAATCGGATGGATAGCGTGACACGACCCTATTCGCTGATGGCCCGATCACATGGATGCGAATGGTAGATACATGCGAGAATTTCAATTTTCACCACATCACACACCAACAAAGAAGGGGGGTACTGTATGAAAAGGGCACTTTGGACTTTGTTCAGCGTTGCTATGTTTTGGAGCTTAAGTCTTTCTGCCTGGGCTCAGGATTTCTACGTTGTAGCCGCAGGACGGAAGCTGAAGAACGTCGTGACCGTTGCCAAATCGGGAGGGCAGTACACCGATGTCAAAGCCGCCATCGATTCCATCAACGATGCCGGTGCCGACAATCCCTACCTGGTCTATATCGGACCAGGGGTTTACGCCGTAACCAGCCCGATTCAGCTCAAGGCCCATGTGACCGTCACGGGTAGCGGCAGGGAGGCAACACTGCTCAGAGGGGCGATCAGTACAGGAGACTCGTCCTCTTCAGCCGTCATCTTGGGGGCGGACAACGCCGCACTGACGCAACTGAGTGTTGAGAATACGGGCGGTGGTCTCTATAGTGTCGGCATCTATAACTCCGAGGACTCGCCGGTGCTGGACAATATTGCCGTGAACGCTTCGGGAGGCAGTTCCATCTGCGGCGTCTACAATTACTCCTCCTCGCCGATCATGACCAACGTCACGGCCACGGCGTCGGGAGGCTCTTCCGGATACGGCGTCTACAACTGGTATTCCTCGCCACTCATCCGCAACTGCACGCTGAAAGGGTCCAGTTACTCGATTTATGGTTATTCACCTTCATCACCTATTATACATAATAGCCTTTTCGATGGTTCGATTGGTGGCACTGGAGATATATATATAGCCAACTCCAGGTTGAATGGAGGAATGGAAGGAGGCCTAACATATCATTGCATCGGGAATTATGGTATGACATTCGAGCCGGTAACTTGTCCTTAGAAAAATCGACAGAACTGCCATCGGCCGAGAGGTCTGTAAATAAAAAAGGGGTCAAGCCTCCTATTAGCTCTTATATGGGAATAGCGGGTTCAGGTCTTCATTCTTGACAGAATTGGGAAAAACAGCTTTGCCGAACTACAAAATACGCAGGACACCAAATTGCTGGTGCCTGTGATTTTCATGTTAATTATCAAAGGTAATCTACAACAAACAATCAAAGACAAGTTTTATTTGTTTCAGGAAGGCATCTGGATTCCACAGGAATTGAAAATAGGCTATCCCACCTTTGCGTGTTTCCACCCGTATTCATTGATCTGATCAAAAAATCCGACATGCATCTTTGTATTTGAAGTCTTGAGAGTCTCCCATATTTTTAAGAAATCGTGTATGTGCCCTTTTCAAGTCAGTCCTCAAGAATTATAGATCGATTCGCTCCTTTCTCGTAAAAAAAGCCCCTCGAAGATTTCTCATCGAGGGGCACAAGTGGTATTTTATGGCGGGCGGCGGATTACATTGTCGCAACGACCGATTCTGTCTGATGGACAGGGGGTTCAATGGAGAGATCGTTGTTTTCTATCTGTTCGTCATCTCCCTTCAGTATCAGATTCAGAACCTTTTCTGTGTCGGACAGCACCTTCAGGCAGGCTGTATGAGGCGTCACGTGCATCTCTTCCGCATACCGTTCGATGTATCGGTATGAGTATCCCAGAGAGCGGTCGGGCTCTTTTCCCACCAATCTGCACAGGGCCTGGGCGCTGAGTTCCGCCACAATCTCCTGGAAGGGATCCTGTCCGTTTTTGATTCCGCCCATCAGCCTGTCATGGGCTGCGTGGGAGAGCTCATGGAAGAAGACCTTCTCTTCCGGGGATGCGAGAGCGATCTCCTTTCGCCGAGGGGAGTAGTATCCGTTATACCGGTAGTTATCCGAAATGGCTTTTACCGACAATCCCCACTGCCTGGCCCTATCCAGAAGCGGAACATCCGGGACTTTCAGAAGTTCGTAATCCAGTTTCTCCCCTTCCGTATCCTCAACCATGAATACGGGAGACGGCTTGAATCCTCTCAGAACGAGTGCTTCTTCGCCGGTTTCTTCATCGGTCACTTTTCTGAAACATGGAACCAGGATGTAGATGGCCTTGGCCCCTTTCCGCACCTTTCGCCTGACCTCCTGCCACTGCCTGAATCCCCTGGCGTCTCCCGTGCCGGAGAGAAACATGAGTGTCCGATTCAGAAAGGACCACTTGCTGCTGGGCACATTGGCCGCCGGGTAGGTCGCCATGGCGATCGCTTCGGGGATATCCCCGGATTTAAACTTCTCGACGATGGTGTTCAGTACCTGCTTTACTCGATCTTGCATTTCAACTACCTCCTTTCCAAAGGTCTTAATGACAAAAGCCCTCTGGATATGGTTTCCAGAGGGCCTTCTCAGGTTGTTATTGTCTTCTCAGTGATTCCGTCAGATGGTTTGAGTACGATGCACAGAACGACCGAACCTATGCAGCCGAGGCCTCTTGCGGGGGTGGTTGCATCACCTTCTCGCTTCCATCGGCGTGTTCGATCCGGACTCGACCGTCTGCATAGATGTGTGTCGCCTTCCATTCGGGCGTAATGTGGTAGAGCGGCTCGATGATGGTCTGCCAAAGATATTCGTCCGGCCCGACAAGGTATGCCCAGAAGATATCGAGGTCCCTTTCGAAGGCGGCAAGTTGTGTATCGTATGTGTCCCCCTCATCATACCAGCCGCCCAAGTGGTGCCAGATCTCGGAAGCCTGGAGACGCTTCTTCGCCTGAGGAGTGACCAGCATGTGATCGTCAATCCATCCCGGTCCCTCTTCCGGCGGCTGCGGCGCCATGGCCATGCAGACCGGCGAGGAAAATATCCTGCCGTCGCTGGTGTGCGCAACGATGGTCAATGCATCCACACAGGTGAGTTTGCCGGCCCAGAGCCAGTCGCTGTACAGTTCCTTACCGGACTTCACTTCGACCTTCTCTATGACCGGAAGCTTCGCCCAGGCATACCCATCGTATGACGATCGGATCTCCACGGGAACGAAGGGATCACTGAATGTGCCCAGTGCCGCCAGAAGATGTGCGTTCGTTTCACCCCCTTCGTTTCCCGATACGTTCGGATCGAATCGATAACATCGTTCCAGCGGAAACTCTTCCGGCATGACGACTTCTGCCGGTTCCGGCGCGTCCGAGTTCGAAAGCAGTCCCACGGTGAAGGTGGGGGTTGCCTCAGGGAGGGTAATGCCCAGTTCTTTCACCCGGAGAAACTCCTTATAGGGCAGCCGGTGTTCGCCTTTTCCTTGCACATATCGATAGGCGGCACGCTCGATCGCCTGCAGGAGCTTTTTATATGCTTCGTTTTCCACCAGTCGCGTTCGCGCCGGAAGCATCAGGCGGATACCGGTCGGCTCTCCCGTGAGATCCACCAGGAAGTGCAGATCACGATCACTCAACGGCCGGTAGTCGAACACGACGAGTTGACCGTGGAAGTTGAGGATACCACCGCTGTTGTACCATTGTCCCCGCCGGCAGGAGTTGATCAATTGGTTCAGTTTCCGGGATTCGCAGACCTCTATCCGGCAGCCCAATTCGGGATGATGCAGGGCGGTTTCGGATACAAAAGGCAGGGTGGAGCAGATCTTTCCATCCACCACCACCTCCATGCCGGAGAAGACTGCGTTTTTCTCAACCTCACCCATTTCCCAGGGTTCGTCCTGAAACCGCAGGATCGTTCCTTTTCGCACTGGGTTCGTATCGGCCGATATTTCCACTTGAGTGCCTGTCCAGCCTTCTTTCATGATTACCGCCCTTTTGCCCTGGGATCGTATGGTCACTTCACGGGGCGCCAGGCAGAATATGCCCACGCCTGCGGGGTCTTCGCTTTCCTCGCAGGCCTCGTTCCAGCCGGATCCGCCGAGATCGAGAAGTTTCCCGAAGTCGTCGACACCCCGGCCGTTATCCGAAACGGTGACCCAGCCGCCCTCGTTCGTGATTTCGACCTTTGTGGCGTCTGCCCGCCTTGCGTTCTGCAGGAGTTCGATGATCCTGCCGTTCAACGAACCCGTAAAGAGCCGCTCGGCCTTGGTCAGCAGCCGTTGATTGACGCATGCCTGTATGTATTCCATTTTTTGTTCCTCCCATAGGTGTTCTTGCGACACCATGACGAAAGGGACATGGTGTCGCTGTGTTTTTTCATTGGACTTCAAAGTCCGCTTCTACGATACATCCACCATATCGAGCTCCTTGATGTGTGCCTCCAGCTTCTCGATTTCATCGAGGCAGGACCGGTGATCCTCTTCATGGTCGGGCAGGTCTCTGTCCAGAACGGAAACCCTAAGGGCACTGTCGGTGGACCAGACCGCCTGCACCAGTCCGCCTTCTATTTCAATTACGATCTGTGTCATGGATGTTCACCTCCTCATCCGTTTTGTTTGTCTTGGGACCCGGCGATGGGGTAATCATTCATCGCATCGCCAAGTCTGCGTTATAGAATTTTGCATTCTTCCTTCATCCTTCATTGCGTTCACGATGAAAGACGCATTGTGAACAGAACGTCCTGTCGCGGCAGGACCGGCAGACCTTTTGGGAATCCGCCGTTTGTCCTATCCAATCGAAGATCTCCTCAAGACTCTTCGTCATGGGCCGATCGAGCGCCCAGGCGATCCTGCGCAAGGCGCCGCTGTGCCTTTGGCTGAGCTCAGGTGTGTAGGCCATAGATCACTCCTTTCTCTTGTTGTGACTGATTGTTGAGATGATGTGAGGGAATCAGGGAACCGGGGATGGCCGCTATCCGCGACGGCTCCGGATCGTCTTTCCCGAAGACCTCCCGTATGTCACCCTCTAAACTTCAAGCGGGGCGGATGGTATTGTCGAATTGTCGTGTGTCCTTGTGCAGAGGCCACCCGTGGGCTTGGCGGATCAGTTCGATTTCCGAGGCGGAACGGATCCTCCAGGAATCCTCCGTTTCACAATCGATTTCAAGCCAGCCCTGGACCTGTATCTCTTGCAGTTCCCTGAAAGAGACGTATCCCCACTCTGCATTCTGAAGGTCGCCGTTCAGGCAGGCGAATCCCCAGAAGAGATCCTCTCCGTCATATTCGGCGACGTACCAGTCGCAGCCGCCGATGAAAAAATGCAGGTGGATCATCTTGTCCTGAAGGGCGACCGGTTCCGTTTCATAGAGTCTCGGAATCTTGTCCAATCTGTCCTGTGACGGTATGTTCCACATGTGTATCACCTCCTTTCACCCTCTGTTTCAATGGGATGCCCGCAGAAGAGACAGCACAGGTTGTCCGGCACGCCCTTGCTGTGGTCCCACCCTTCGATCCGAAGGTCCATCTCCTCGCCGCAGAGCTCGCAGACTATGTGAATGCTCTTCTCCTCATGCTCGAACTCCTTCCTGAGCACCTGGAAGGCGGCGAAGCGATGGTTCCGTTCCTCATCACGGGCCCATCGTTCGATGGCGTCCTTATGGCTCGCCACGATCCGGAAGAACGCCTCTTTGATCTCCGCCTTCGTGTAACCGCTCTCTCGATAGGGTTCCTCATGGCAGGCGTAGTTGCCGCAGAAGTACCGATGGTCTTCATCGAAGTGCCGGATAAAGATATCGGCGAAGTCTGTTGGCGCGGCGTAGGTCTCCTGAAACCCGTGGATGTTGTAATGGGCGATAAAGCCGCAGTGGAGATGCAGGAACTGGTAGAGCTCCTTCTTCATCAGGGACATGTCCCGGGACCCGATGACCTGCCGGAAGTTTCTCACCACCGGCACCGTATCCACTCCGCTCTTTCGCAACTCCCTTCTTTCGTTCTGTTGATGTGCTGCTTCTTGCATGTTTTCACCTCCTGTAATGCACATGAGCCTCACCGGGAGGCTCATGTGGGTATTGGTATGTTTTTTTGTCACTTCTTCTTCGGGTGTTTCTGTTGATCAGGTACACAGTTCCGGCGTGTCTCGAATTCCCCGATCAGGCGCCGGCAATGACGCGTTCGGCATCCGCATGCGGGGCATGTGTTTCCATCTCCGGCTCCTTGGCCATGCGATCGAAACACCGATGAAGGCCTTCCCGGATACGGCGAAACTCCCGGGTCATCTTTTTGGTTTCCTTCGCATCGCTGCTGGTGCTGATCTGTCGGGACAACAGTCCTGCCCGGCAGATCGCCAGGATGCACAGCTGTCGGGTCCGAATGTCGAATACCGTTCGTTCCCCGAAGACATAGTTGAATCTCTTCTGTAATCGTTCCACCTCCTTTTCGAAAAAATCGAATGCCACTTCTGTCACCTCCTTTCTGTGTTGACGTTTTCGAAACTGCGACATATCGAACCGCTCCGTGAGAAAGAGCGCTTTCGCTACAAAAAAACCGCCTCCCGAAGGAGACGGGTATTCCGGACGGCAATTCCATATCGCTGTGGTCTGTTATCTGCCTGATGGGTTTTTAAGTGAAATGCACGGTGCGCCTGCCGCTGCAATAGTCATCCGCAGCCGGTGCATTCTTTCGGTGAGCATGAGGAGGTGAAATGATGAAGTGACTGGAGGGTTACAGTTTGGGAGGGGATCGGAGGAACTCTTTGACAAAGGCGACCTGGATCCGTTCCCGGTCGGGCAGGAAGTTCTGTTTCAGGATGTCCCGGATGAGTACCTCTGTCTCCCGGTTGGTGGCGAGGCTGTATTTGAAGTCCGCTCGGTACCGGCCGAGTTTCAAGAGGTTCGCCTGGATGTCGGATTTCCCGGTCTCCATCTGGATGGCGAGGGTGCGATCGACCTTTTCGATGACGATGTCGATATCGTCCTTTTCCAGGAAGGTGAATCCTCCTTCCTTCAGGTAATGGTCCTTGATCTTTTCGATATAGTAGCGGTGTTCGAGACCGCCCCGGCCCTTGTGGAAAACCTTTTTTCCCAGGGCGTCTCTTCCCTTCCGGCTCAGTTCGTAGAGCCGCTGGCCGTCGATGGTCAGGGGAACGATCAGCCCCATGGCGGTCAATTCTTCAATTACCTTGTAGCCATCGGGGATGGTGAGCCCCAAGTCTCTGAAGCGCCTGACAAAGCCGATGAAGGGTTTGAGCTCGATGTTTTCCAGTACGATCCGCCCCAGGGGGGAGAGTGTTTCCTGGCTCTGAATACCGTGAATATCCCTTTGTGGGCTCATTGAAGGGTTTTCCGGGGTCAAATGCTCCAAATACCCGGCCATGCGCGTCTTCAGGTCTTCATCGGTGACCGCGCCCTTTTGAAGGGGATAGTTGTCGATGGCAAGCAGGATCGGCCAGGGGAAACGATCGGAACGGCAGATGCACTGCCCCAGGGTCAGCATGGCGAGATACCGCCGTTCGTCCTTTCCCAGGAGCATGGCATTGGCCAGGGATGCCACATCCTGGTTGAGGGACAGGGTCAGGGCGAATTTGGTGGAAAGGTTCCCCAGGGCGCTCACGGACATCTTGCTGGGGTGCTGGTCGATGACGATGATCGCCTCGCCCAGCTCGCGGATCTCCCTCATGATGATATCTGCAATGTCTTCTTCCTTCCTGGTCTGTAAAAACAGGTGGTGGGCCTCTTCGATGATGATGAAGTGCTTCAGCGTCTCCCGTTCGGGCTGCCGCATACGGTAGTGGTAGATCCAGAGGAGCAGGCTGCCGATGATGAAGGCCTGATCGGAATCGGAAAGGCCGTCCAGTTCCAAGATGACCTTCTTTGTCAAAAGCTCCGGGATGGGGTATCCCTGCCGGCAGTTGACCACTTCGCCCAGTCCCGGATAATTGATGGCGTTCAGGGTCCTCTTGACGCTGGCCCACCAGAGGAGCTCTCGCGCCTTTTTCCGCTGCTTCAGGACCTTGTCCTGCATCTCCTTGAAGGTATCGAGACCGGCGCTTTCCATGAAGACGTCGTTGGCGCCGGGCCCCAGCAGATACACCTTCTCGATGATCTGGGCGAGCTGCTTGATCCAGACATATCCTTCCACGCCCTCGGGACCCGCCTTGGGATTGAACTGGAAGGGAACCACGTCTTTCCGGCCCACGGTGAAGATCATGATGTCGCTCTTCTCGAAATCGGGATGCTTCAGGAGGTCCCGGTAGTTGCGTTTGTAATCGAAGATCAGAAAGGGCCTGTCCTTGTCGCAGAGGTCTTTCAGTATCCGCACCATGAGTGTGGTCTTCCCGCTTCCGGTCTTGCCGAAGATGCCGCAGTGTTTGATCCACTCCCCGTCCCGGATGCCGAAGACGGAATCTGAACTGTTGGGATAGACGGTCCGGCCGATGGGGCAGTCGCCGGAAAGCAGATTCTCATCAGGCGGCGGCAGGAGGATCTCGTCCATCCGGAGGCCCGGCACATGTTTGGCGATCAGGGAGTCCATGAGGCTCTCTATCTCGAAGCGCTTCCTTTGGTTCTTTTCCAGGGCATGGCTGATCCTGAGATACTCCCACTGTTTCCGGGGGAGGATCGGTTTCAGCAGCCTCAGTTTTTCTTCCACGTGATCGATCATCGTCATGGACCGGTGATGAAGTCTCTATCGCAGGTGCCACCGCAGGTGCAGGGGTAGTCCTTTTCATCGGTGGTCCCGGTCTTGTTGCGGATGGCGTCTATTAATATTTTTCCGTACTCGAGCTGGACATCGTCCATGTAGAGCACCGCCGGATCTTTGGGATCCCTGAGGAAATGGATATAGACCGCCGCGGGGATGTCTCCGTACCGGTCCTGGTAGAGCAGTGCATAGATGATGGCCTGCCGCGTGATATCCTCGGTGATCGAAGTGCTCTTCGATGTCTTGTAATCGGTGAGAAAGGTTTCGCCTCCCTGGATCTTCACGGCATCGATGACTCCCATGAGGCGAAGCTTTCCGGAAAATATCTTGAGTTCCGTGGCATCCACCACGGGAGGGGCCCTCTGGCCGGCGAACCATCGGGCGTAATTGGTCAGCATGTCCGCACTGTCGCGCCGGTAGTATTCCAGGCGCTCCTGAGAGAGTCCCAGGGATTCGAGGGCCGTCTTTTCCGCCTGCCAGTGGCGCTGGAATATGCCGATCAGGGCGGTGCCGATCGCTTCGGGATCGTTGTATGGAATAATTCTGGAGAGGTTGACATGAAAGTCATGGAGGGTTTTATGGACGAGAGAACCTCGTATAAGATGAATGGAGGGCCTGCCGGGCAGCTTTTTGATGTAGCGCAGGTAAAACTTGCGGGGACATGCCAGGTAGGTGTTGATTGCGGTGGGGCTCAGGATGCGTCGTTCAATTCTGATCACCTCGCGTTCGTCTTCTCTTGTTCAGAACCGACACGAAGGTGGCGATGACGTGCTCTAAATGCTGGTTTTCCATAAGCACGGCAAAGCTCAACGGGTCGTTTCTCAGCTTTCGAATGTCTTCCTTGGTTATCTCGTTCATGGGAATTCCTCCTTGGGGTTCATAAATATCTCCGCCTTCTGTTCCTCTTCCAGCTTCTCGATGAACGATTCCCTCAGCTCCTTTCTGAGGAAGAGGACATCCCGAAAGTAGGCGGCGCGTTCACGTCGTTTTTCCTGTTCCAGATCGATGATCTTCTTTTCGATATCCACCCTGCGGCGGTCCTTGTAGTCCATGCCGATAAAGTACACCAAGTTCCGGCAGGAGCATTGATCGCAATCGATTCGATAGAGATGATAGTCCTTCATGAGCCGGCGCTGGTCGATCTCCGAAAGGACCATGCGGATCTTGGAATCGATGACCTCCTGTTTCTGGTAGAGGAGTCCCTCGAGACCCAAGCCAGTCGCGTAGAACATCGGTTTTCGCTCAAAGGGGAAGGTAATGGGATATGCGGGGCAGGTTCGATGATAGCCATACCTCTGGGGATAAAGATACGTTATAGAGGGGGACGCAGAGCTGACTTCGACGGGGAAATTTCCGTTATCGTAGTCCGGGGTTATCGAGTTTATGATCATGCAAACCAGCTCATCTGTCCCTTTTTGTTACTGGGAAGTGATACTGGTATATAAAGTTTTCGGTTTTATGATGGGGGGTGGTGAAGGAAATCGACCAAAATCTACGGATTGAACGAGCTGGAGATCTGCTATTGACCCCACTTCTTTTGATAAGAAACAGGGCTTTGATGATCAGGCTATAAACCCTCCGGCTACGGCCAGTCAAAAGCAGAAAAGGCATCAAGATCAAAGATGTCAGCCTTCTAGCTCTCTGAGCTTATATCAAGAATTTTTCACACCATTATTCTTTCTATTTCGAGTTGAGCTTCTCTTTTAATCGTGAAGAGTTCCTGAATGTGACAACTCTTCGTGGCCCGATAACCATCGGTTCGCCTGTCTGAGGATTTCGCCCGGATCGTGCTTTCTTGTCAATGACACAGAACTTCCCAAATCCGCTGATCGCAACATCCTCACCATCGGCAAGCGATTGGGTTATACTCTCCAGAACGGATTCAAGTAAGCCTGTAGATTTGTCCTTTGGTAAGTTTAACTGATCTTGGATTGACTTGACGATGTCTCCTTTTGTTAGGGCTATGGCAGGGATTCCTCCTTCAAGAAAATAATTATTATATGTATAATATTCTTATTCTGATAATGGGGTGGCTCATGCGAATTCGCTATCTTCACTGGAAGATTGTGATTTGTATTTGATGTTGATCCTGATCCCGAAGAAGTTGGTACACTGGTGAGTTCGGCCAACTCGTGGGCTGGAATCTTCATATCCCGGGCAAGGAATATAGTCTTTCTGCAAATTTGTCTGATTGGAAACAACCATTTTCTCAATGAGACTGCCAATAGAGAAACCACCGTTGCGGCACATCGGGTTTGCGCAATCGACATAGTCCACAACATCTTTTCCGTAGCGATCATAATATGCTTGTGTGTCTGCGTGGGTGGGTTTGCCGTTGCCGCTCCGTTTGACGATGACTTGAATCTCTTCAATGGTCGGGTACAATTCAGCGAATGCCTCGTGTCCTAATATACGCTGTGAATATCCAGAGATCTCTGCGTCCTCTTTCTCTTCTTGGTTACTCATTCGGTTCTCCTGTGAACGATGCTATTTCGTATATCAAAAATTTTGGGTACTTGACAGCGCAATAATACATTATCAAGGACTATGCGCAGTGGAGCGATCCGCGGAACTCCGTCCAGTACAAGCTATTGTTTTACCTCACCCGGCCTCTCTTGATCTCGTCCGGAAATACTCGGCAAGTCCCTCTCTGTCCGTCCTATGTGTCACCAAATCGAGAACGCGGTCGGCAAGCGCCTCATCGTGTTCTTCGTCGATCTCGTAGCCATTCAGCAGCAGGAAGACAAGAGCACAGGCCGTTCCGGTTCTCTTGTTGCCGTCGACGAATGGATGTCGCATACAGATCGACTCCACGTAAGCAGCCGCCATCTCGAACAGATCCACCAATAGATAGGAACCACCAAAGGACGCTTGTGGGGCAGCGAGTGCTGCGGTCAATCCATCCAGATCACGGATGCCCTCGGCTCCCCCGGTCCGTTCTATCTCCTCGCGGTGGAAGAGAATGGCCTCTTCAAGGGTGATGAAATAGGGCTCTTCTGTCATCGGGAAAGCTTGTCCAGCGATTTCTGGTGCTTTTTGGATACCCTCTCGTAGGCTTCTTGTGTTGTGATCGGCCTGAGAAACAGTCCGCCCTCCTGAGGCGTTACCTCGAAAGCGCCGTCTGGCGGTACAGACAGAAGCTTCAAGATGGGCCGGTCCAACACGATGCCCCTGCTGTTCCCGACCTTCTGTAGATGTTTAATCATGTTACACCTCCGTAAGAACGTCGTTCTTACAGAAGTATACCAGACCGACATACTGAAGGCAAGAGGAACAAAAAAGACATCAGATCAGAGCAGAACATTAAATAGACAGTTTCCTATATAATACGGAAATCTAATGCACATCAGTATTATAAATGAAATGTACATGCGATCCCTTCGATACCCTTAGAATTCATTCGTTTGTAAGTAAACTTTTCCTTTTGTAACCATGCTCTTGTCTGCTGTAGTTCTTCCATATCTGCATCATCGCCGAAACCCGCTTCAATCTTTTGTTTGATCGCCATATAGCGTTCAGAATCGGCTCTGATTTGAGTTATGACATCCCTGATCCTCCCAATTCGTTCTGTTCGATACGGAAAGGGAATTATATTGTAAAAATCTTCCATCCTCATTCCATACAATACTTCGTTTATTAATCTTTCTATTTTCAGATGGTTTCAGTAGTTTGAATTCTCATGCTCTCATTGAACTTTTGTCCCATCCCCAGTGAGAGTAAATTTCCGATGGAACACGGTATGTATGTATCGGTATATATCTATATCTTTATGTATATTTACTTTCTATATAGAAAATATTGCGATGAATTTCAAAAAAGGACAACACATCTTTCCTCCCCAATCTCCACTGGAAAATTACTCACACTGAAAAAACGAAAAATATAAATATGTGGTTATTCAGAAGCTGTCGCATGTCCCGGTAAATTTCCAGTGGAACCACCATGCGAGCCGATTTGAAGATTGAAAAGCAGATTCAGTCCCTGCTCAAGAATACCATCATCCTGGATAGACGATATCTTGACGATGAGCAGCTCGACCGGAGCGAACAATTCCAGGTGCTGGAGGAGATCTTTGCCCTGGATGTTCGAGACACCGAAATCGAAGACCTGAGTTCCCATTTCGCACCCATGTTCAGAGGGGACCATCCTGTCCATCTGTCACTCTATGGAAAAACGGGCACCGGTAAAACGGTGACGATGCTCTATTACCTGAACATGCTGAAGGCGATCTGCCACAAGAAGATGATCGAAATGATGTATATACATCTGGATCTATCGACACCAAAACCCTGCTTTCGGGTGTTAAACGATCTCGCCTGCTACCTGGATGCGTCAAAGCGCTACAAGAAGGGGATCTCATTGGACGAACTCATGGGCAAGATCGAAGAGAAGATGAAAAACTATCGTGGATATTTCATCATCTTTGTCGATGAAGTCGATCATGTGAGAAGGGATATCGACAGTTTTCTGAAGTTCCTGACCAAGAGACTGCCTCAAACCGTGCCGTTGAAGCTCATTCTGGTATTTACCTCAAACAGACTTAACTGGCAGGAGAACATCGATCCGCGGATCAAGTCTTTTCTGAAGATCAACGAGATATTCTTCAAACCCTACAATGCCTACGATCTACAACAAATCCTTGCGCTGCGCATACAGAAGGCCCTCAATCAAGAAATGATCGAAGCGGGCGTTCTGGAAAAAATCGCTGCCGTGTCGAGCAGGACCCATGGCGATGCACGAAAGGCGGTGGAGCTTCTTTCAAAGTCGGCACTCATGGCGGAAAAGGAAGGGACAAAAATTACCATGGATCTGGTCGATCGGGCACTGGATGACATCGAGAAGGACAAGTACGTGGCGATGATAAAATCCAGCCCCAAGCAGCTCCAGGCCGCCCTTTTTGCCGTTATTCTCCTTACGGCAAGGACGACGAAACCGGTCTACACCGGTGACGCCTATGAAGGATACCGTCAGTTTTGCTCCACGATCAAGCTGCGGGTCTTGACCCAAAGAGCCTTCAGCGATCTCGTTTCGGAGTTGGACATGTACGGCTTCATCCAGGCGCGGGTCTTTTCCCATGGCCGATATGGGCGAACCAAGGAAATCACGATCAACCTGCCGAAGGAGATCTCGGACAGGCTCACACAGGTCATTCTGATGGAGTTTGACCTGAATCCAGCTACCTGATGCACAGCTCACCATGGAAAACGAA
This sequence comes from Syntrophales bacterium, assembly GCA_963662405.2. Taxonomy (GTDB): domain Bacteria; phylum Desulfobacterota; class Syntrophia; order Syntrophales; family UBA2210; genus UBA6078. The sequence goes on along the minus strand of CAXXKT010000003.1, from coordinate 376,625 downwards.
GAAGACATACCGGTTGGAAAAAGAAGCATCCCGTTACTCACATGCGAAGTACCTTTCGAACGCATAGTGCCGGAAGGAACCGCAACTCAGGATGCCTTCTTCAAAAACCCTCTTGTCCGCAGAATCAATGGCATTCTTCAACATATAGAGTCCTATAAAGAACGTGCAAAGGAGTTTTATTTTCAGGTAATGCTTTCCAACTACGCCTGTCCAACCTGCGGCAGGGGAATCACCATGAGCGGACAGAGTGAATGCACCTGTCAGGGAGGACACGTGTTCGATCCGACGGTCGCCTTTCAGACAAGCCCCTGCTGCCAGGCGCCGCTCGTTCGAAAAACGTTTCATTACTCCTGTTCAACATGTCATAAGACGGTCCCCTCGCGATTCATATTCGATGAACGTTTGTTTGATGCCGAGTATTTCCGGCAGATGATGCAGGAGTCGCGGAACCGGTCCAGAGAGAAACGAGAAGCCATCAGAAGACTGCTGGCCGAGTCCCGATCCGGGGAACTGGTTCTCATGGAAAATCCGGAGTCGGATATCCTCTCCGATTTCTCCAAAGACCTGGATGCGTTCATCCTCGAAAATCCTATGGCGGCATATACGGATTTCTTCGATCTGAAGAGTGACTTCGATCTCAATGCCTACCGGTCTCATATTCTGGCGGTACTGGGTCACCACACCCTTCTTTTCTCCTCCATATCGCCCCTTATCGAGGACTGCCGATGCGACAGGGCACGGCGGTTCACGGCTCTGATCTTCATGGATAACGATCGCGAGGTTGTCCTGCAACAATCCGGCGATGATTTACTCATACGGAGATGTAATGATGAAGCTTACGCAGAAGGATAAGGATTACCTGGAACGATTAAAGTTGTTGCTCGATGCAAAAGACCTGGCTGTCGATATGAAAGATGCCGGATATAAGCGCCTCGTATTGAGACAGAACTATGGCGATAAGATAGAGACCTCCTTCAAAATGACCAGGCAGGGAGTCCGCTGGCGGTTCCAGCGGCTGTTCAATGACATATACGTTTCGGCCTATGAGGCGATCTACCTGATCGAAAGTCAGTTCGGGACCCAACTCCGACAGCAGGCACTGGCAATTGTCAGGGAACGGGTTGAGATGCGTAAAAAACAGCAAAAAATAGGCGATTTGTCCTTTTGTCGTCGAGAAAGCAACGACAAAGCCACCAATCCCACAGGTCCTGAATTGTAAAGGGAATTACCCTCCTAAAATCTTGGGTATCGAGACTGCGTAAGTCCTATAGAAAGGCATAGGAAGAGGAACGATTCACTGGTCCCCCTGCCCTTTTGAGCAGGACTGCCATGGAATCGCAGGGTTTTCGGTAAGCAGCAGTTTATCTGGTTTACAGGGATCAAAGTGAGAAAAGATTTTAACAGAGTGAAGAAGAGCCTATACCCTCTCGAAGGCCATATTTTGATCAAAAAGGCTGGGGTGAAAAATGTCAAACACAAAGATCGAGGTTACCTACAATAAAATTGCCCGCACTCAGGGCTTGGATGAGATTGCAGCACTGTTGTTCCCCAATAATAAAAATCACCAGAAGATCTTCCTGGCAATATTTATCGAGCTTAAATACGCCCCCAGTGAGTTCTTGGCGGAACTGAGCCCCTTATGCGATAGGTACGGATTTTCACCCCGTATGCTGGAAACTGTCCGGAGCAAAATGAGGAGGATGGGCATCATCGACCACGTCTCCCGATTCAATAAGCTTTATGGTTACCGGGAGGGATGGGTCTTTTCAAACAGATTCTCTCGCTCACTGAATCGTCTTTCATCACTTATGCAGGATTTCAGGGAAAGAAAAGACGGTCTTCAAGAGCGGAAAGATAGAGACCTCTTCAACTATCTGTGATGTATATAGAATAAGCATCAACGGAACGGGGCAGCTGTATAGACCCAATCATGCGGCATCTATATAACATTAAAAAATTAACAACATACTCAATTTGAGCTTGACATATCTCATATTTCTCATTTAAGAATTAAATCAAGAGTTATATAATGAAATGAACGGTGCACTTCCGGAAGCGTCAAGAAGTTTCATATGAGGCGAGTGCATTGCTCAATTGTTTTATTATCGAAAAATATCCCAAAACCATTAATACAAATTAATATCGAGTTTGGATTTTAGAGGAAGAATCCTGTGGATGATCTGACAAAAGATGACCCCAATTTTTCTCTGACTACTGAATCCCTCCAACATAACAAATCAAACAGCTTTGATTTACGCGAGGTTGAGAACCGTGCGTGGTTCCTCATGCAGGACATTTCATCCAGCCGCAACACCTTAACATTACTTTTGAATAGTATCAGGACAGGCAATGAAGATTATTCTCATATTTATATTTTACAGGAAAGAATTTTGATCCTGTGCAAAGAGCTGGAATCCATTGAAGAAAAAGTACAGCAGGCTTTGGAAGCCATGGAGAGAAACCTCCAAGCATTAGATACGCACCATCTGAACACCCCCCATGCAGATGAAAAAATAACCCGAGCTGCTGAGATCGCTGAATCGGAGATGAATCGCCTGAACGAACTTTTGACGCAAATACATAAGGTTCTGCAAAGAGATGAAGAATGTGATGCCCCCTCCTCGCAGCAACCATTCAAACCATCTTTTCATACCAGCTTGCAGCCTTTGACTTATGACCGAGACCCTAGGTTTGACATCAAATCCCTTTTGGTCGGTTTGGAAAATGCCCGGGTTCCAAGACTGAATAACAGGATCACAGAGGATCTTCAACCCTCCGATCTTGCTACCGCCACTGATAACCATGCAGTTTCAACAGACCTCACCATCACGTTGAGCAAAATTCCTTTGGGAGAGAAAAAGGCTGCACAAATCAATGCCGACAGTCACGGCGGAGATTTGCTTGTGGGAAATACACATTCTGACTCTTCTGATTTGTATGACGGACCATATGGAACAGGTGCTGATGACGGAACAATAAATGAGCGATACGACGCGTCCTTATTGACAGAAGCTGGGTTTGATGGGAGCTACCGCCTTTCTGTAGACCCTGAGGCCCACATATTATCATTTGATACTGAAATACTCGAAGAAGAATGATGATTCCTTATTATGACAGCGTGATAACGGGAGCTGGAACGGATGCTGATGGAGAACTTCGTATTTGGCGGAGCATCGGTATAAATGAAACGGGTCACATACTGTTCAGTGATAAAAGAACAAAAGGCGTCTATGCCCTTTCGATTTCCCCAAGCGGACGATATTTGGCAGCAGGTTCGAAAGTCGGGATGATTCGTCTCTGGCTTTTCCCTAGTCAAAGCCTTCCTGAAAACACCCCTCCTCTTTTTGAGATATACCATCAGCTTTGTCCTGTAACATCTTTAACGTTTCTTACGGACGAAATACTTCTGTCAGCTGGAGCCAATGGTAAAATCCGTCTTATCTCAATCCCTGAACAGCGTCCAATAGGGGATCTGGATGCCCATCGTGGCACTATCTGCTCTATTGTTGCTTTGGGCAACAGAGTTGTCACGAGCCTGGGAATCGATGGAAAGCTTAAGATATGGGATCTTGATTCACGTGCTAGCCAATTTGAGATGGAAGGATTTCTCTTCCCAAGAGACCCTCTACATCTCTTCCCAGTCCTGGCTTTTGATGCTGATGCCGGATATATATGTGCTCCTTCAATGGAGGGACGATTACACCTAATAAACCTTCGAGACGAATGCCGGCATGAAACTTTGACGGGTCACGACGGAGTCTTTTATGCAGTCGCCACTTGTGGAGAACATTTAATAACTGGTGGCATGAAAGATAAGAAGCTGAAGCTATGGGATCTGAGAAAAAAAAGTCTGGTGCATGAAAAAGCATTACCTTCTGCCATCTTGAGACTTGCTCCAGTGGGAAAGGAGAAAATCGCCGCTCTTTGCATTGGTGCAGATAAAAACCAAACTCTTAGAATCTTCTCATTGCCTCAATTCCGGCAAATGGGTGCCGTAAGGAATCTAAGTCTTCGATCTCTGACTACATTACCGCCCAAGGTTGTTGAAAGGTTGAAACGGAATGAAGTCACAGTGGTCAAGAATAAGCTGATAGAACAAGCACAGGCAGAGGCGATGAATCCAGATAAAATGAAGCCTATGCTCAAAGAACTGGTTAAAAAAGGATTCTGGCCCGAAGCCAAGCTCCTTCAGGCTGAAAGTGCTCGACTGCGGGGCAAATCACTTCACGAATTGGGATTTCTGCGCCAATTGACGAAAAAAATCAGTATATCACAAGATACCGCAGGGATTTTTTATCGCTTGGCTGAGCTGCTTGAAATGTTGAATGAACCGGAGTTAGCCATAGAAAATTATGAGAAAATAACATCCTATCAAGAGGGCCTTTCGGAAGTAATCGAAAAACTTCGAGTGCATTCGATCTGTCGCATCGATCCCTGTAATACAATAAGGTCTGATTTTTCTACTGAACAATTGGTTGTTCAGGAAATCGAAAAAGATGCAGTTCTAGAACGACCATTTCAATGGCGGGTAATAATCCCCGTCAGAGAACTGACTCTATTGCGGATTCGGTCGCTTAAAACGTTAGCGCTTTGGGAAAGAAGCATTGCTGAAAAGATTGCGTCCAAAGGCAGATCTGTGAGTATGTCACAGGAGAATGTAACATTCTGCGATGGCCACTGCATCCGAAAAACCAGATGGCTCAATATTTCTCAGATAGGGTTGCCTGCCCCCTCGCCTCTTCTGGATTACGCAATCGAAATAATGGCAGAAACCGGGCATGTCAGCGGGTACTGCATATTCAATCCCAACAAGAAGAGTCATTCATCTGACAGTGTGATCCGTACTAATGCCTTTTTGGCACGGGAGTACCGATTGCTGAATTTGAACCGGCAACGATCAATAGATAACTGGGTAAGCGGCATCCATAAGACAATGAAAGAACTCGATAGATATGCACCGTGTTCGGGGGGTTAGACTGAGCAACTCGTGTAAGATACAGAGTCAGTACCATAAGCCGTTGTTTCGGAAGTTCAGTGAAATATGATCTGGCTGGCCCATAAAACAGTTTACAGACATTGAAGGAGGGCTGATGTGTTGAACAATTCAAACGATTCGTTTCACGCTGGATTTTCGCCCGAAGGTGATACGACAGCTTCTCAATCGGTTTTGCTGTCTGAAGGAGACCACTTGCAGGAAGGACGTTTCGAAATAAAGGAATTTCTGGGAAAAGGCCGGCACGGTTCTGTCTACTGTGTCTATGATAATCAGATGGCTATGAATCTTGCGTTAAAGATCGTGGCACTACCTGACGACGACCACACGCCTTCAATTATCAAATATTTGGCCCAGGAATTCCGTATACGGGAGAAGATTAAGGACAGGAGTCACATTTTAAATGGTTATCTGCCTGTTCATTGTATGTACAAGGGCTTATCTCTTGTAATGATGCCCATGGAACTTGCTGAAGGCAGTCTGAGAAACTGGATGATTGCAAACCCAGGTGTGGAGAAAAGAAAAGCCAAAGCACTGAATTATTTTCAACAACTCTGTCGAGGAGTTGGTGCCATTCACGATGCCGGGCTTGTTCATCTGGACTTGAAACCGGAGAATATACTATTCGTGAACGATGTCTTGAAAATAGCCGATTTTGGCCTTTCCAGCGAGCTAGAGAACATGGGAGTAAAAATTTCATCCACTAAGTGGAATGAATCGGCGGTAGCCCATTATATTGCTCCCGAATCGATCATGGCCGCTCGTCCCAAAGATGTTGCATGCACAGCTGACATATATTCCCTTGGATGCATCCTTTTTGAATTGCTGGATGGGGATCCTCCCTATGTGGGAACGCTCCAGGATATACTGGAAAAGCACTACAGGGGCGTCAAACCAAAATTAAGGGATGTCGGAGAACCCTTAGCCTCCATTCTATGGAAAAGTTTGGAATTTGACCCATCTCATCGTTTTTGTGATGTCACAGAGCTATCTGGGGCTCTCTATCAAAAGGATCCATCAACTACTCCATACACAGACGAAGACCATACGGCAAAGCTCAATATGCTATTTGAACGGTTTGACATGTATTGGAATGCTTCAAAGCCTAAGGAAAAAATCTTTGCTGAAGTTCAACAATGGATACCTGATGCCTTAGACACGTTGCGACGGGGTGCCCAAGATGGCGATCCTGATGCTTTGTACAGGATGGGGCTTCTCTATTTCCTTGGGGATGGAGTCGGTGAGGATAGGGTGGAAGCATGTCACTTATGGAAGCTTGCAGCTGAACGAGGTCATGGTATGTCCCAGTATGGTATGGGGCTTTGCTATGACTATGGTCAGGGGCGGCCTAAAGATATGAGAGAAGCCTTGCAGTGGTATCGTATCGCAGCCGAAAAAGGTGTTTCCGATGCCCAGAACGCACTTGGAAATTGTTACTACTATGGAGAAGGAGTCAAAGAAGACAAGGCTGAGGCGGTACGATGGTATAATAAAGCGGCGATGGAAGGAAATGCGGTTGCTCAGTGCAACCTCGGATACTGTTATCTGAAGGGGATAGGTGTTCCAGCTGATGAAGTCACCGCAGAGCAGTGGCTTCGCAAGGCATCTGAACAAGGGTATCGCGAAGCGACTCGGCTGCTCGAAACCCTTTGACTATCTTTCCGAACAGATGGGACTGATACATGAGACCTCCACCAAATATTATAATTTTCCCTTCCGTCCTCTCGTTCATTGAGGAGGAACTTCTGAAAGTTGATCATAGATTGGAAACAGGGGGCCTGTTATTGGGAACAAAGTTGCCTAATGGTCGGTTGATTACGCACGCCACTCCCCCCGGACCGAAAGCGGTCCACAGGCCCGCCATGTTTGAAAGAGACCTGGAGTTTTCTCAAGCGGCACTTGATCACTTTGCCGAAAAAACCGGAGTCGATTACATCGGTGAGTGGCATAAACATCCTCCGACACTTACAGAACCGAGCGAAGAAGATAGAAAAGGCGTGGAGGAGATATTGAAAGATCCCGACTATAAAACCGGAGATTTAATGGTATTCCCCGTGTGGGTATTGTCTCACACTACCGATTACCTGCAGTTGCCTTTCCATCGTGCCCTTGTTGAATACTTCTTCTGGCCTACTGAACAAAACATTGCTTGCTATCCCTACTATATGGATAACACTTTCCAGTTCCATCCTTTTCACTTCCAGATTGCTTCCTGCGACTTAGGCACACAAGAGAAAGTCAGTCAATTTTACACGGCATATGTCAACTGCAAGACATTTGACAAGACCAATGCTGGAGAATTGTGTAACAAGTTCACTGACGCTGGTGCCCCATCATCGTTAGACGGTGGTGGCACTCATAGCGATAGGCGTGAATCAGCGGGTTCTTCATCATGCTGTGTATCGAAAGAAAATCAGCTGCAAGACGTGTCACATGAATTGTTACATGATACTGAAACGGTGGAACAACATAAAGACAAGAACGATCGATGGTATGAAACCGCGCAAGGGAAAAATCTATTGATGGCAGAAAAAAGAACACTCAAATCATTGTGTAGTAGAGTCGGCCTGAGAATGTTGCCGACCGGAAGACTTGCCTGGAGATTTGCCTCTCCGCATTATAGACGAGTTTTTCTGGAGGTGATCTGTTCCCATGATTATCCAAACACCTTCCCGGAACTGTATTTGCTGCACAACGGAACGATTGAAAATATTATTGATTTTGACGGCCGTGTTGAAAATAGGGAGATGGATTGGCATGCCTATGTGCAAGGGATGGTGGAAAAACTGAAGTCTGATTGGGAATCTGGAAGAATACCCCCCTGTATTGGGGGTATTGTGAACATATTAGGGTTTGCTGACCTGAGAAGAGAATGAAGATTCTTTTCTGGTCATGTATGATGGTTTCGTGGCAATAACAAGGAAGCATGGTCTCACTCTTGGATAAGTTCCGATGTGAACTATTCTCAATCCCTGAGGTTCGAAAAAGGAGGTGTATATGTCGAGACGTCTGGAGGATGAAATAAAGCGACAATTGGATGAAGGCAAACCTATAGACATCCTTGAAGAAGGTGAGATTGTTTCTGGAGATGATACCATTCCGTCGAAAGATGGAGGGAGAATTGATCCCTCCTCTGGTGAATCAGCCACTCGTTTGAAACCACAGCGATGGTTTGCATGGTATCATGACAACCCGGGCCGACTCCTGTTGGAAAAACGAGCGATGCAAGTGAGGTTCCCCTATTTTACCCTCCTCGAAACAGAACAAGGTCTGGCATGGAAAGGTTACGTACGTCCGGAAGGTACCCGTTCATATCAAGTAGCACTGATCTACCCTTCAAATTTTCCGTATAGCCACCCAAATGTCTGGGTTCTAGACCCTAAAATCAACGCTCCGAAACATCAATTTCCTGGAGGGGAACTCTGCCTAATGCATCCGAACGATAACACATGGCAGACAAACACCACAGGGGCCACATTGATAGCGATGGCTTCGACGTGGTTGTGGTGTTATGAATATCACGAAAAACATTGCGGATGCAGCGAGATTCCCTGTAAGTATTGGCCTGGGAAAGAAGCGTAATTTTTGCCTGATTCAATCGCAACTGTAAAACAATTCATGAATAAGATTACCCAATCATCTTGAAAACAGTTACACAGGGCATAACTTGAATGGATTATAATAAAGCTCGGTTTAATGAATATGGTGAGATTGTCGAGGGAAAGGACTTAGCGGTCTCGACACCTAAGGCTACCTCTCCCAGTCCGGTTAAGAAACGCTGCCATATGTGCGGAAAAGAACTCGATCTTACTCATTTCGTTTGTACAAGCTGCAATGACGATAAACGTTATTGTTCCGATGCATGTTTTCAACGGCATCTTCGCGACAAACACTATGAGGAAGAATATTGCGCCGAATGCGGTGGAAAATTAGGAAGGAGCTACACATATAGTAAAAAACTCAATTCGAAAACGGGCAAAAAATTACGCTTCTGCAGCGATTCCTGTTTTGATTCCTTTTGGGATAAGAATATCTGTGCACAATGCGGTTCTCATCTGGCAAGTCAGTATTGGCACAGCGATAAAGTTGACCGTGCAATGAGGGAAAAACTGAGATTTTGCAGCTCAAGATGTGCGGACCGGTATCTTCTTCATAATGTGTGCGCCCAATGCGGCGGTAAATTAGGTTCCCGATATACTTATTGCCATGATTGTGGAGACAGTAAATATCGTTTTTGTGGCATCGTTTGTTACTACGCTCATCGCTGGGCTCATCATTGAGAGTTCCGAAGATTGCTCCACGGGAGACAGCAATGCAAAAAAAAGAAACAAAAACGGCATTATCGCACAATGAGCTTTTTTCGCGAATCAACGGCATCTTCGAGACAGACATTTTAAAAGACAAGCGTATCACTGTTGTCGGGCTTGGTTCGGGAGGTTCCTTTGCCTCAATTGCACTGGCAAGGTGTGGTGTTTCTCGATTTTATCTTGCTGATTTTGACAAACTCGAAATCCACAATGTTTCGCGTCATGTGTGCGGAATGCGTGATATCGGGAGGTATAAAACCGAGGCGGTCAAGGATGCAATCCTCAATATCAATCCGGCGGCAGAGGCAGAATGCTTCAATGTTGACGTAACGGAAGAAACAGCAACCCTTGAATGGATGATCGAGAATTCTGATTTGCTTCTTCCCTGCACGGATTCCGAAGAATCAAAATATATAATCAACGACGTGTGTATACGATTGTGGCATGAAAAAGGAATTTCAATCCCGGCTATATATGCCGGCGCTTATGAGCGCGCGTTTGGCGGGGATGTGATGCGGGTAATTCCTGGAGAAACGCCCTGCTACGATTGTGTCATCGGCTCGATACAGCAGCTTGAATGTTTCGACTCAAAACCCATAGGGTCCGTTGCGTATAGCAACATAGAAAGTACGGAACACTATCAAGCCGAACCTGGGCTTGGATTGGATATCCATTTTATAGCGCTCATCCAAGCAAAAATCGCACTGCTCACTCTTCTCAGAAATACGGAGAGCCTCCTTGAAGATATCCCTTATAATTTTTTATTGTGGGGGAATCGGAAGGAATGGATATTTCCTGACCCGTTTAAATGCATATACGCCAATGTTCACAAACGGAAAAATTGCCCTACATGCGACAAGTGGGCGTTACTCGAAAATGAGCTGGGAATGAACCGCAAGCAAATTGAAGAGGAAGCCGAGGCGATTATTGCAGCATTACCGAAGGGCGACCTCTCCATACCATAGAAAAGGGTGCTTTTTTCACCGAGTGTTTAAGAATTGCCACATTTTTAGAAAATTATGACTGAAACCTCATCAGAAAATTCTTAATTACTGAAGTTGGCGCCTATGAATGACATTCAATATCACTTCCATATTCCTGAGATCCCCGATTACACGCATTACAAATTCACAACCGCATATGAAGGTTCCGTACGGGAACAAATCTTCATGAGAGCCGAACACTTGCTGCGGATGGTTGCGAATTTCCAGCCCGGAGCACTGACTCTAGTGTTTCGATTTTATTACAATCCACAATTGGGCGGGAAACCGCAAGATAGGCTGAGGTGCTGTCTGGGAATCAAAACGAGAAGAAATATTTCCCATGACTTCATTAATCAAATCATTCTCGCAGGTCCCCTAGCTGAATTCTACGAATTTGAAAAACAAGCTACGTTACCTATACATTGGAAATCTTTTCAAGCCGCCACAGAGATAATCAGGCTCGAAGAACACATCACACCTTCAAGCCCACCAGGATTAGACATTCACAAGCTCAATGAGTTTGTTCCCGAAATGTATTATTGCATCCACCCCTTCAAATCAAGGGATGACAACGATTTTATGATGTTTGACAAGGCATGCTCTTATGTACGCGATCCTGCTCTATTGGAAATTATGATTCAACCAACCTCGCAGCATGATCAATTAGAATTGCAGCATAGAGAAATTGTGAAATTAATGGCCGTTAATAGTTACAGCAGGAACAACTATATAATTGACGTGGACCAACTGGACCCCTTTCAGGATCTGTATGAGCCAAAACTACCGGGAGAAAATGAACTGAGGGCCAAGGATCCCATGGCCGATGAATTTCTGAAAATTCACCGAGAGGTTCATCGCATACTTCGGCAGCCTCAACTAGCATTCAGCATAAAGATATGGGCAGCTTCTCAGGAGAATGCACGCATCTTAGCTTCAACTGCCGCAGAATGCGGCTTGGAGGAAGGACTGTACAAACTGATTGATTATGACAAAAGCCATCCATGGTTTGCACAATCTTTGCGATCAAGCATTGAGATGATCCCCTTTTTTGAGTCACGCGACCACACTTCACAAGACTTCCTCAATGGCAACGATCTTAAAAAACTCATTCATATGGCTTCCGTTGACGAATTTAAAGGAATGTTTCGCTTCCCCGTTTCAGGATACAGCATACCTCGATGCCTTTGGAAATCAACTGATTATCATCGAAAAACTGCATCCGGGGATGGGTTGTGCGTGGGGCATGCAATTGAAACAGGAAATGAGTCAATTCCGGACAAAATGAACCTTGGAACTTATAATGATTATTGGGCTACGGTTAGTGAAGGCAATGCGCCTGTCTACATGCCGGACAATCTCTTAACGAAGCACATGTTCGTGGCGGGAGTCCCCGGTTCGGGTAAAACAACAGCGATATTCAACCTGCTTGTTCAACTTTTTGGCAAAGGGATACCATTCCTTGTCATAGAGCCGGGAAAATCAGAATATCGTCAGCTAAAGATGCTTGGCAACCATCCTGATCCCATGATTCGCAATTTGGCGAGCGAACTCAGAATCTATACACCAGGAAAAGAGGAAGTGTCGCCGTTTCGTTTTAATCCTTTTCAATTCAGCGAGGGGATTACCACCGGAGAGCATATCAGTCAACTTTTGACATGTTTCGAAGCTTCCATGCCGCTTGGCGGCCCTCTGCAGGCATTGCTGTCAGAGTCAGTCGAGGCAGTATATGAAAACAGGAAGCGTCACAAAAAGCGTGACCAGCAGCTGACTGATTTTCCTGTCATGAATGACTTGGTTGATGCTGCCAGAGCGATTATGGCAACCAAAGGATACGTCGGAGAGGTACGCTCTAATCTTGCGGCGGCAATAGATGTGCGCTTATCCAGTCTTACTCGACTTATAATGGGGAATATATTTAATTGCCGACAGTCTATGCCTTCAATCACTGAACTCTTGAAACACCCGACCGTAATAGAAGTGCAAAACCTTAACACCTTTCAATCCTGTCTATTAGTGCTCTTTCTCCTTACCTCCATTTGGGAGGAAATTAAAATTACCCGACAGTACAGCAGAGATCTGAAACATGTAACGGTAATTGAAGAAGCGCACAATATCGTGGGGCGGAGCGACAATGCACACCCCTCTGAAGATTTTGCGGATCCAAAAGTCTATGCGGCAGAGTTTGTGGTTCGCATGTTGGCGGAGATTCGGGCAATGGGCGAGGGAATAATCATAGCAGATCAGCTTCCAACGGCTGTAGCCGCTTCGGTGGTCAAAACTACCGGCACCAAACTTGCACACCGGTTGGTCAGCCTTAATGACAGAGAAGACCTAGGTGGTGCCATGTTATTAGAAAAATTCCAGATGGAGGAAATTGCACGATTGGAGCCCGGGCAGGCATATTATTATACGGAGGGTCTGTATGCACCGCGCCAAATCGTCGGGCTTGACGCCAATCAATATCTTGATTTCCGGAATAACAGACTTCCTGATAACAACACCCTGATGTCAGTTATCAAAGAACAGAAATGGTTTCTTACGCTAAAGAATGGGAGATATTCATACGTAGTACACACACTTTTTGACCATTATGCATCTCTTGAGCGGCTTGCCGGAAGGGAGCTGGAAGGTTTGAAGGATTATCGTGATGATTTCCTGCAATTCAAAGTCCTTTCAAAAACTGAGAATATAGACAAATACCTATTATCATTGCATCAAGATATTATCGACACCCGTAAAAGAATATTGCATGGTTGCCGCTCATTTTCCGATTTCGTGAAATCGATTCCTCATGATATCACTGAGCACTTGGGAAAAAAGGATCTTTGTGAGTACAGACGGATCGTTTTGCTTTATCAAGAGCAATTGGAAACGAAAATTGTAGCTATGGACGATGAACTAGGGAAACTGGAAACAGCGATCAGAACCTTTATGAAAGAAAGGAAAGATGCATGACCCTGAAAGAGATAGAGGAAAGGGAAGCGCGAGAGCGGAAAGATACGTACAAGGAAATGCGTGATATCAAAAAAAATGAAAGAGATCTGACCGTTGAAGATAAGGAATCTATAAGCGAACTTGCCTCAGAACTGGAGTTTCCGGGATTTTCGGAAGCAGGAGAGCAAATCAGGCATAATGTCACGTCAGCAGGAGAAGCTACTGATGATCGATTTGAAGAACAGAATGAAGATGCCATTGAAAATGTGTTTACTCCCCAAAAAGAACATGAGCAAGAGCTTGAAGAAAGAAGTGATGGTGTGGCAGAAGATATAGATCGTATCGATCGCAGAAAACTGACCACCGATACCGCCCAAGGAGAATTAGAAAATTCGAAAGTGGCAGCAGAACAAGGGAAAGAAGCTGTTGACAGGTTGCGGGACGAGCAGGAAAATGAGCGATCGGAAGGTGAAAAAGATCGCGATGAACAGCAGACACATCTCAAAGGGGTAAAAGTAGAATTTACGGAGTGATATGAAATGAGATGTGCTATGGTCGTCGAATGTCATTCCTAAGTGTCTTGGCCTCCTTTCTGTCCGGTAAGGACGGCATTAAACTACTCCCTCCCATTTTTTCTGAGATGACCCGTTGCCAGCTAAGTCGAATTGAACAACAACATAAAAAAAGACAATCGATCTATTCCCCACAAGTGCTGTCTCTTTCACTGTCGCCGCCATTGTAGGAGCATACGTACTCATAGGCCTTGTATAAAGCCAAAATGGCTTTGGGTATTTCGTTCACATCAAGACTGTTGGTAGATTTCCATTCTCCTTCGGCATTTTTGTACCGCTTCTGGAAGGCAACCTTTTTAATGATCACGGTTTTCCCTCCCTTGAAAATCTCGTTTCCGAAGATTGCCGTTTCGCAACCGCCGCATCTAAAACTCTTCTCTGGTTTTGCCATGTCTTTCACCTCGTTTCAGTTTTCCCATAAGGGATTCTATTTGAATAGATCCCTTATGGAATGAAAATCATTTTAAAGCCACTATCGTATTGAGAAAAATAGGGAGCACATTTTCAAATCATGATCTCAAGTGCCCAACACTGCAAGCTGCCGCTTACAACGATTCACCCTGACCTTGTCAATATCGTTAAGGACATTCATGTAGTCAGCAATGAAATCAGAGGGATTGTTGACATTTCGAAGTTGATGCAGTCGTGCGTCTATAAAATAGGTTTTTCCATCACTCAAGGTTACCACGGGAAGCATCTGAGGCCCTGTTACTTTGAATTCATCCGATGCTTTGATGTCTGCCATTACATTCACCTCCTAGAGAAAGTTCTTACACTCACTCTCTGTTCGATGAAAACAGAGAGTGATCTGTGGGGAGGGAGAATAGAAGCGAAAATTATTTAAAGAGAGCCGTTTCCCCTGCCCCGGGACAGGAAAGTTCCACTTGGAAAATGCTTACGTGTCCCAGGGAGCGTAACGCTCCCATATTCTTTTTGCTTCGAGAATCCTGCGATTCATCTCGCCGATCTTCTTTTTGCAATGTTCCTTCTGTGCTTCGGTCCCTGACGATTTGAACCGGTCGACGTAGCGCAACAAAGGATCTCGGAACTCATAATCAACAAAGAACTCGAATCTCCGGGCAAGGTTCTGCCTGCTTTCTGCGCGGTAGACAGCGGAATGCAGCATCGCCAGGTCTTTTACGCGCTCCATCATCTTCTTGATCGCGTATCCATATCGATCAAAGGGCCTGACGGTCATCTCGAAGTCTACGGTGTTGAACGCGCTGTAGGCATCATCCGTAACGTAGCAATCGGGAAAAAAGAAATCGCTGTCAGGCTTAGGGAAAGGGATCATGACAAGGAGCTCAAATTCTCTCATAAGGTAGCAGTGAATGAACTCGTTTCTGTCTGAGATTTCGTCTTCGCTCAGGCCAAAGTCCGGGTCGTTGGTTCTGATGACCGTCAGGCCCGCTCTTACCGGCAATTCTTCTACCGGTATGCTGTTTTCATATGCTGCTTTCTGTCTTCCATACATTGTAACACCTGTGGAGTAAGTCTTTGCTCACTCTCTGTTCGTTGGGAAACAGAGAGTGAGCTCGTTGCGGAAGAACCGTGCCGCTCCCAGGGATCCAATCAGTCGGTTTTTAGCCGACCCCGAAGGGGGAAAGATTTAAAATGAGGAGTTTGCGCCCGGAGCAAACTCCTTTTTAAAGCTTTAGGCGTGAAGAAAACCCACTTGTCCCGTGGGGAGGGTGGGTGGGGATCCCGTGCAGCGACGCTTTGGGGCCACGTCTCGACGCCGATCCCCTTTACTAGGCGGTATGGGGTCAATACGTATCAAAACATTTGAAACCCAGCTGATCCAGTGTTCTTGGAGATTCCATGGAACGATCATAGAAGTCTGATGTGCTTTTTTTCGTCACGTATAGGTAGTCGCTCGGATTTATAAGGATCCTTCCCGTTTCGATGCCTCGGTGAATGATATGCGTGATGGTCTGGAAGGAGTATTAAGCCCGAACAGAGTACATTTCAAATCGGAAGGAGAACGGAAAATCGCTTACTTTCTGGATGACAACTCGATCCGTTACCAATACGAACCCGGAATTCTAGTACAAACCCCATATGAAAAAACACGTATCTGGTATCCTGATTTCCATCTCCCTGAGTTCGCATCATACATTGAATACTTTGGAATGACCGGAAAGAAAAGCTACGATGAAGGAACAAGGATGAAACTCTCCACCTATGAACAGATGGGTATGGATGTGATTCCTGTGTACCCCTGGACCTTCAGTAATGATTGGCAGAAGTACATCATGAATGAGCTGGAGAAGTTCACACTTCGCCGTTACAACAATCTCAAATCCAAACCGTACTGGTCGCAACGGCAATCCGTTCCTTATCAAAGAAGGGGAAACAAATCCGTCTATGGGCATCGTTCAGGGAAACGCTATTGAATAACGAGAGGCAGACAGAGAATTGTTTTAGTATATTTATCATTAGTCGACTTTTGTTATACGTGGCAACCCTCCGATATACGGAAGGATAATCTCGGATTGGGTATACCATAATGATTGGGGATTGAAGCACTTTTATTACACTCTGACCATGTTTTTGTTACACCCCCTGGAGGGCATATCGTTTGCGCTGAGAGGTACTATTGGCGGGTATATTCAATCTCGATACGAGAAACATTCATCGGATATGCGTCATGAGGGGTGCTTCTATGGAAAGGTTCGATCCGAGAATGGATTCTCGATGTTCCTCGTATTTTCCTCCTCGAACCCAGATATTAGATGAGAGGCCGCATTCGAACATCTGCGACTGATCGGCCAACCAGATGAAGTCCGTATTGGGGAACGTTCGAACAAAGCGACACAGGGAAGCCACCCGGGTGTCCGTAGCGGCGAGAAAGAGTACTCGGAATCCGTTCAACGTGGCGTCAAAGGTCTTTTCAAAACTCTTGTAGCGCCGCTGCCTGAAGAGTTCCCGGTAACACAGGATCTTATGCTGGATGGTATTGGTGTTTTGTTTTCTTCCGGACATGGTTTCACTATCCATGTCAACTTCCAGAAAAAACAGGAGCGCTTTGCCCTTTTCTTTGTCTTTCACTATAAGGATGCCATCCGGGATGATGAGCAGATTTCTGCCCGGTTCATTTCCGGGAATTGAGATCCTCAGGAGACTGCTGAGTCCAGCCGAGGGTGTCTGCGATGATACATAGGTAAACGTCAGATGCGGGATAACCCTCTCCATATATTTCCAGTGGATGTAAAACCAGTTGGCGAGCAGCTCATGATCGATATGATGATTGCTGATATCCAGCCGACAGTTGATAGACATCGAAAAAAGCCCCTGTTCAGACAAGACATGTATACCCTTACTTGAGAGATATATGATTTCTTCGGGGCGCCCCTGATGCTTGCCATAGCCAAAAGGCTTTTTGATGATCAGCCCCTGATCTTCCAGTGATCGTATTCTGCGTCGGACAACCTGGCAGCTTCGTTCGCTGATGGCAGCCAATTGCCGTACGGTCACCACCCGATACTCACCGATGGTAGAAAGCAGGGCCATGTCATGTTGAGGAAGCATATTGGTTCTGGGAGAAGATGTTTTGCTCATATCGAGTATTTTCCGATACGATGTTGTGCCTGCAATGACCTCGATAGCACCATTTCTTATGTCGGCGCGCCGACAATGGCAAGGATGTCGGCGAGCCGCTGTTCGAGCTTGATCAACTCGTCATGTAACTGCCCCTTCTCTTCTTCACTGGCAATGTCCAGACTCAAGGTATCAAACGTACGGGAAAGACTTTTCGCCTTTCGAATAATGGCGTAAACGGCAGTGGCTTTCCGGCTGTCAGGCGTTCTTCTCGTTAACGGCCGGAGCTGGGAGCTCTTGAGCGCGTCCTTTTTAACCTTTTCGAAAAGGAGCACCATATCGTCTTCATTGTTGCATTTGGCGATTTCTACGAGAAGACGGCGCGGATATGTATTCGACGTGCGGCATTCTGCTTTTATTGTTTCCGGAAGCCTGGTCAGGCTGAGGATTTCCGTGATGGTGGAACGGGCCTTGGCAATGATCGTCGAGAGTTCTTCGTGTGTGTATCGATAATCGGCGGCAAGACGCTCCAGGGCCTCGGCTTCTTCGATCGGCTTCAGGTCCTCGCGCTGCAGGTTCTCGATAAGGGCGATTTCGTGAGGATTCCCCGTAGTAAGAATTGCCGGAATTCTATCAAGTCCTGCCATACATGCAGCCCTGTAGCGTCGTTCTCCCGCAACCAGCCAGATTCTGTCATCGGCGTCTTTGCGGATGATTACCGGCTGGAGAACCCCCTTACTTTTGATGGACTCGCAGAGATTGGCGAGTGAATCCGGATCGAAGTGTTTCCGCGGCTGGGTCGGGTCGATAGAGATCAATGAAAGATCAACGTAAAAGAACCCTCCGTCAGGGTCATCCCTGTGCATGGCTGGATGATCTCCTACTTTTTCAGGCATGTCCGCCAGTCGTGTGGCGTTGTCGCTTAATTTCTTTCGGGCTGAGTTCATGTGCCTATAAACTCCCTGGCCAGATCCATGTAGTCTTCGGCACCGTGACTTTTTGGTTTGAAGGTAAAGATGGATTCTTTGGCCATATGGGCCTGATTCAGGCCCTCGCATTGTCTGATCCGGGTTTTGAGCAGCAGGGTCCGGTACGGCTCCAGCTGTTTGAGGGTCCACTCATTGCCGATCGCTTTACGGGAGTCGAATTTACATAACAGAATCCTCATGCCGCATTGATTGTTGTCATAGTCGTCTTTCTTCAGGATCTTGATTGTGTTCAGAAGGTCTGCAAACCCTTCGAGAGAAAAGCGGGACATCTCACAGGGGATCAACACCGTATTGCTTGCATAAAGGGCATTGATGGACAAGATTCCCAAGGTAGGACGGCAATCAATGATGATAAACTCGTAATCCAGGCCGCAAAGAGCCTTGGAAAGCCGTGTTTCCCTGAACATCTCAGGCACGAGCAGTTGTTCCGTCTTATCGAGATCAATACCTGATGGCGCCAGATCGAGATTGTCAATGCAGGTTTTGGTAACGATATTGTGGATGTCTTTCCTGTGTAGCAACACATCCCCAATCGTTCCGGAGCGGAAATCCTGATCAATGGCAAGCACAATGGTTGAATGCGCCTGAGGGTCAAGGTCAATAAGAAGAACTCTCTTCCCGAGCATGGCAAGGCCATGACCAAGGTTTATTGAGGTGGTGGTCTTTCCGACACCTCCCTTCTGATTGATAATGGCAATGGTATGCTGTTTCATGAGAAACCTGCCCGATGAGTTATTGTTTTGATCTTCTGTTTGATTAGCGGAGTGATATAGGTTTTTGTTTCATGGGAAAGACATGCGTGGATACACCCATGGACACAAAACAAGCTCTTTTCATTATTTTCAGCCTGTCCGCAATTCTTACAATCTATTGATATTATGAGTATTTAAAGTTTTCGTTGATTATTTGTTTGGAGGCATAGGCGCTACAGGCCGGCAACCCAGATGCTAATATTAAGATGACATTCATTATCAGTAGTGTCCCAAAATTAATGGAAAGGTAATCAGGAAATACCAGATGCTGAAATGCGTCTTGGGGGGCAAGGCGCCCTTCTTGTTTTCTATGCCCACAGGAGCAAATAGTGCACGGACCTTATCCTTTAAATCTTCCAACGGCGGTTTCTTTTAACATGGCAGCATTTCTGTTCCCTTTTACGCGTCGTTACAAAATTCTAATTTAGCGGGAGTTCCCCGTCCGTGAGGGCGGGGGTGAGAGCCGTATCCTGTATCTTCTGGGGGCACTTTGATATAGAGGCTGTATGAAACTGAGGAAGTCAGCACATACAGTTTACCGGACGCAGTACCATATAGTGTGGATCACGAGATTTAGGCGAAAAATCCTTATCAAGGGAGTTCGCCAGTATTTGGAGACCAAATTTCGCGAGGTGCGGAAGTATTATCCTGAGTGGGAGTACAGCGATAGGGATTGATGTTGATCATGTTCACATACACATGGTGATACCGCCGAGATATTCAGTGAGTGAAGTGGTGGATATCATCAAGGCAAACACGAGCGGAGCGTTAAAGGCGAAATTTGGTTTTTTGAGTAAGATATATTGGGATAAGCGGGGAATATGGGGAAAAGGATTTTTCGTCTCAACAGTTGGAATTAACGAGAAGATTATTCGGAAATATGTTGAGATGCAGGGGGAAGAAGATACAGGACAAGCGGAGCTTGAATTATAAGATACCACGTCCGTAAGGGCGTGGAGATTCATTCTGCACAGATGATACGTCCCACAAAAAATGCTTTTAATCGCATTACCGTGATTTCTATCAAGGCTTTCCTGTTGGGTGCTTATCAAGACTTGTTTTTTATTTTTGTTTCTAACTCTTTTCCTTATCTTTCTTGTCTCCCGTTGCGTTTTTCTTTTTCCCGCTGTCAGACTCTTATCAGCGTGATTTTTTGTTATTATAATAGCCTAATCTGTCAAATCCATTTTTTACCAGTTGCCTTGCCCAAAGTGTCAGCCAGGTGACAACAAATAGCATCATTCCGATAGCAGAGTTTAAATGCAACCATTGCCCACAGCCAGATAGTATTAATTTCCATCAACGGCAAAGACATTTTGATCTGTGACTGAAAGATCCGCGTGGAAGCCAAGCAAGTCGAAAGCTTTTCAATGATCATCATATGGAAATTCATTATCTAACCCCCAACGATCTTTTCATATGAATGACTTTTCCTCATGAACTCGCCCCACGATTCTCTGTCCTTTTATGGGTGCCTGTAGTTTTGCGTGATCTTCCGCCCTAAGCACATGTTAGGTGATTACGTTTCGACTCTATTAACGAATAGTGCTGTCGAACCTTCGCCGCAATTTGGCGATTCGTCATCTTGTCAACTGTCTCAATACCTGCGATATTTTTACCCAGTTTGCTTTTTTCAAGACGTTTCTTCAGTTCGCCTTTTGCCTCACCAGGACCAAATATCAGAATGGATTCCGCATCACCAATGCCCGTAATTACCGCATCGTAATAAAGGTTGAGATGCCCCGAAAGATTTCTCTGACGGCTATCATCCGCAGGTACCTGTTGTGATTCATAGGAACCTTTGAGAGGTGAATCGCCAGAACGGCGGAGCTGTTTTTCAACCACCGATATTATCAGTCCTATTTCTTCCCCTTTGTCCGTGACAGTCACTACAATAGCCTTCCTATGGTCAATCCACAGACCCACTTTGGTTCTCATCGCGTTCTCCTTTGTGAATAGCTTCACCTAAAAGTTATTTTGCATTTCTCACCCGAATTTTTTCGTTCTCACGAACTAAGGGCTTGAACCGCGAATGCCGTTTTGTCTTGTGCTGGAGTCCATCATTCAAGATCCGGCCTATAAGGGCGGAAATCACCACGAAGACCCGATAATCAGCCTTTTGTTAACATCCAGTAAAATAGACTCAATACGCGTATCGCTGTATCTCGTCGATTATAAGATATTGTTCTTCATCACCAATGAGACAGGGCTTCAATATTAATTTTGTTTTTCCTCTGTTAAAAACCCCAACTCATTAGCGGATCATTTAGCTGAAATCCTTTCGGTCTTAGTTTCAATCAGGCCTGTCTTAATGGCAACTTTCACCGCATCTTCCATTGGATCTTTTAAAGGCACCTCAATGCGGAGCAATCCGTGCTCATATGTCGCCTCGGCCTTGTCAGGTTTAACCGGCCAAGTCAAAGCCAGTGCCGAAACGTATTCAATGTCCCTTGCTGGTGCCAATAAATAAAGACTATCTTTGAGGATCTTGACATCAATGGTCTCCGTTGGTGCTCCTGGGATTGCGAATTCCACTATTAGCTTGTGCTTCTCCCCGTCTGCATAAGCTACTGTAACGGGGGCAACCTTCATTCGTTCTACCCGCATTTTGACACACTCCTTTAAAAACATATTTTTTCAAATGTAACTCAATAATCTCCCGAAGACATGGCCGGCATAGCCGGGTTCTTCTCAGGTTTGTCCGCGACCATGCACTGCGTCGTCAGCATCAGGGACGCGACGGATGACGCATTCTGAAGTGCGAACCGGGTGACTTTGGTCGGATCGATAATGCCAGCCGCGATCATGTCTTCGTACTGTTCTGCCTGGGCGTTGAATCCGTAGGCCCCCTTCTTCTCCTTGACCTTCTCCACAACGATGTTACCCTCAACACCAGCGTTATTCGCGATGATTTTGAGAGGTTCCTCAAGGGCCTTCTTCACAATCTGGACGCCGACCTGCTCGTCTCCTTCCAGATCCATTTTATCCAAACCGGGAAGCGTCCTGAGATAAGCGACGCCTCCACCAGGGACTATTCCTTCTTCAACGGCTGCGCGGGTTGCATTGAGGGCATCCTCGACACGGGCCTTCTTCTCTTTCAGCTCCGTCTCGGTTGCGGCACCGATTTTGATTATCGCCACACCGCCAACCAGCTTAGCCAGTCTCTCCTGGAGTTTCTCTCGGTCGTAATCGGAGGTTGTCTCCTCGACCTGGGCGCGAAGCAGCTTTACGCGACCGTCGATGGAGGAACGGTTTCCCGCTCCGTCAATGATGGTCGTGTTGTCCTTGTCGATTTTGATCCTCTTGGCGCGGCCGAGGTCTTCAATCTTCGAGTTCTCAAGTTTGTATCCCATCTCCTCGGAGATCATCTTGCCTCCCGTCAGGGTGGCGATATCTTCAAGCATGGCCTTTCTTTTGTCACCGAAGCCCGGAGCCTTCACGGCAGCCACACGGAGGGTCCCGCGGAGCTTGTTGACCACGAGGGTGGCCAACGCTTCGCCTTCGACGTTCTCGGAAATGATGAGGAGAGGTTTACCCATCTTGGCTATCTGCTCCAGAACGGGAAGGAGATCATTCATGCTACTGATCTTCTTTTCACTGATGAGAATAAAGCAGTCTTCAAACTCGACTTCCATCTTCTCAGTGTTCGTCACAAAATAGGGGGAAAGATAGCCGCGGTCAAACTGCATCCCTTCGACAATTTCTAACTCAGTCTCCAGCCCTTTGGCTTCTTCCACGGTGATGACACCTTCTTTGCCAACCTTCTTCATCGCTTCAGCAATGATCGCACCAATCGTTGCGTCGTTGTTGGCGGAGATGGTGCCCACCTGAGCAATTTCCTTGGCATCCTTGGTCGGCTTGCTCATCTTCTTGAGTTCCTTCACGACCACATCCACGGCCTTGTCAATCCCTCGCTTCACATCCATCGGGTTGCTCCCGGTAGCCACGCTTTTCATGCCTTCGCGGAAGATCGCCTGAGTCAGGATCGTTGCGGTAGTCGTTCCGTCACCAGCAACGTCGCTTGTCTTGCTGGCCACTTCCTTCACCATTTGGGCGCCCATGTTCGCAAAACTTTCTTCCAACTCGATCTCTTTGGCGACGGTTACGCCGTCCTTCGTGACATTGGGTGCACCATAGCTCCGATCAATAATGACATTCCGGCCCTTAGGTCCAAGGGTTACCTTTACTGCGTTCGCTATGGTGTTGACCCCATTGAGCATCGATTTCCTTGCTTCCTCATCGTATTGAATTATCTTGATTCCCACTTATGGTTCCTCCGTATATAATCAGTATAATCAAATGATCATTCCTCTATTATTCCAAGGATGTCATCCTCACGCATGATCAGAAGATCGCTACCGTCGAGCTTCACTTCGGTTCCAGAATACTTTCCGAAAAGAATACGATCACCCGTTTTAACATCGGGTTTGATTAATTTTCCGGCTTTTGCTGTCTTTCCCTTACCCACGGCGACGACGATTCCTTCTATGGGCTTCTCTTTGGCGTGATCAGGAATAATGATGCCCCCTTTGGTCTTTCCCTCTTCTTCGATTCGCTTCACAATCACCCTGTCATGTAATGGTTTGATTTTCATTCTTCAACCTCCCCTTTTACTAATATAATTTGTTTTCACTTATCTAACTTTATATATTGAGTAAGTCACTAATTCTCCGTAGAGGTATGCGTCTTTTTGTGCCATGATGAGGATAAAAGACGTTAACGGGCGCGAGCTTCATTCGTTCTACCGGCATCTTGGCACACTCTTTTTTGTCTAGTTCCCGATTAGTCGGGAACTAGGGCAATCGAGTGATGGGACGGTACAGTCTCAATCCCTCCCAGTTTCATGCGCATTCAGCTCTTCTCGACCAGCTTCAAGAATGGTTTGAACAGATCGATCGGGATGGGGAAGAGGACCGTGGAGTTGTTCTCTGCCGCGATCGTGTTCAAGGTCTGAAGATAGCGAAGCTGTAGTGACATGGGCTGTGTTTCCATGAGCGCCGCCGCTTCGATCAGCTTCTGGGCGGCCTGAAACTCCCCTTCCGCATTGATCACCTTTGCCCGCCGCTCTCTCTCCGCTTCAGCCTGTTTGGCAATGGCCCGTTTCATCTCCTCGGGCAGATCGATCTGCTTGACCTCGACGTGAGAAACCTTGATTCCCCAGGGTGCGGTACTCCGGTCCAGAATTTCCTGGAGCTGGAGATTGATCTTCTCCCGCTCTGAAAGAATCTCGTCCAGTTCCATCTGTCCACAGACGCTCCGAAGGGTCGTCTGGGCGAGCTGCGACGTCGCATAGAGATAATTCTCCACGTCGATCACGGCGGCGTTCGCGTTAATGACCCGGAAATAGATGACGGCGTTGACCTTGATCGAAACGTTGTCCCGGGTGATGACGTCCTGCGGGGGAATATCCATCGTAATCGTCCGCATGTCGATCCTGACCATCCTGTCGATGATCGGTATCAGGATGATGAGACCCGGTCCCTTTGTGGCAATGATCCTCCCCAATCGAAAGATGACGGCCCGTTGATACTCGTTGAGGATCCGGATGGCCGACGCGAGGAACAGGACGACCAGAACAACCAAGACGATAAGCGGATACATGGCTAACATAACTGCACTCCTTTCATTTTTCGAGGGCTTTTACCTCGACCTTCGAGAATCGCCCCATTTGAGTCGAACAAACCGGTTTCTCCCGATAATTGATGTTTGTTTTCTTTGCCAATGCAGCTAATGGAGGTTTTAAGCCGGTTCCTGAGAGCCGATTTCGAGGGACACCCCCTCTTCTCTTGTGTAGTTTCGTGGTGCACATACAGGGTGAAGCTTTCCCGCTTCGGTCTTGCGTTTTACGGGTTCTTTCTTTTTCAGCATACGGGCAGCAAGATTTTTCTCACAAAAACAATGAGGTTCATAAGTCCATTCTGCGGCAAGTCGTTCTTCCTCCTTCTTCAGCATAAAATAGGCATACCTGCCAAAAAATGGCGTGATTAGTCTAGTCGACCAACCAAACGTGTCGTATATGTCCTTGAGGAGTCTATCGGCCATCCCGGCCATTCTCTGATCGTCATGATACCACTTTCTCATAGCCCAGACGGCACCGGCATACGTTGATCGTACGGGAAATACCTCCCAGGCGAAACGATTCCGGATACGCAGCGGTTGATCCTTATGGGTCTGCCAACCGTTGAGCAGAACCCTGATCAAGCGCAACAGGCTAGGGCCATTAACCTTAAAGTCGCTCCGGAAAGCATCCAGCAGATACTGTTCTTCCTGCCCGTCCCTGATATGCTGATGGCGATAGTTGAAGCGATACTGCCCATGGGCGTCGGCATAGGAAAATTCTAACTCTGAAAGCAGCGTACCTTCCTTCTTATGCTTTTCATAGAGGAACGTTCCCGGAACGGGTGAATAGAGCATGAACTGGTGAAAGACCGTTTCGTGGCTGATTGCATAATTTATAATGGCATTGATGTTTTCCGGACGGTGATCTTCGAGTCCGATGATAGAAGACCCCAGGACACGGATACCCTGAGATTGCAGAGTTCTTACCAAATCACGGGTATCCACGCCTTTTAACTTGTCATAGGCACTCTCTTCTCCTTCCAGTCCCATCCAGACCCAACCGATGCCAAGTCTTACCAGTTGATCGATAGTGTAGGATTTCAAAACCCGGGCGGAGCTGAAAACAAAGATCGCCCAGCTTTTATTGTTGTCCTCCATCAGTTCGAGGAGCCTGAGTGCTCTTTTTTTGTGAAGGAGGAAATTTTCGTCCAAAGTAAAAAAGGATCTTACCTTGAGCTTCTTTTCGATCTCGCACATGACAGCATAGAGTTCATCACCTGTTTCGTAGAAATGGACGAATTTGCCCTTGCCTCCAAACAAGGCGGACGTTGCACAGAAATTACATCCAACTGGGCAACCGACCGAGGGGATCAGGATTGCAGCCGTCCCGCCGGGTCTGCTGCCAAGATCAATGCCCATGATTCTGCCGCCAAAACCGGATATGGTCATGGTGTGCTTGATTGGTGCCTTGTCATCCTGTCCCAAGTATCGCTGAAACCATCGGATGCCCTCGCCGCGGACAATAATATCCGCATCGATCATCTGCTTGAGCCCCTCTTTGCTGGTAATATGACCCCCAATGATAATCGTGGCAGCAGGCTGATGCTGCCGAATGAGTTGACACATTTTCTCGACCTTCCCGACATTGGGAAGAATCCCGCTGATGCCGATGACATCATAGGCATGGTTCCGGATTTCCTCGACGAATCTTTCAAGATCAGGAAAATCAAGAAGTGTACAGGGAGCTTCGAGGTTGGCCTGAATCATCATGAGACCGAAGGAGCGATGAAACATACGAAGCGAGAAGCCTCCCTGAGTGCGCGTTACCTGATTCTGATACAATTCCATCGGGTTGATTTTACGGCTGCCATATTCATCATCCTGAGCGTAGGGGCCGAAAACGCTAGTCAACAAGATATGAGCCTTGGTTCCAAGCGGATGGCGGGGCTGGGTGCCTGAAATATTAAACAATGTTACTTTTCCTTTCGGCATTTTTAATCCCCATTATTGATTCTTCTGTTTCTTGATAAGAGCTTCTAGTCCCGAGACACATGCGTAGGAAACACCGTAGTTGGCCTCTGTTTGCCCAGGCATTTTGTTCCACCCACCCTTTTCAATAAATTCGGATCGTTTGTAGCTCTCCATCGCTTCAAATACTTTGAGATTTTCTTGACTGTTCGGTTCCTCCATGAATTGGGCGACACAAATCGCCGCCTGGTTGGCCAAGACGGCCTCACCGCTCTTCGCCTGGCTCGTGCTATCGGTTACCCAACCACCCCATGAAAATCCGATAATCATTGCAATAACAGCCCCGCAAATCATTCCCCAACACCCGTATTTCATCTTTACTTTCATCTCTGCTTTCATCGATCATTCCTTTCCTTCTGAATTGTGGTGTGTGCTGTAGCTCCTCTGTATCTTTCTTAAATATCATTTATTTCCTTCGGATGGTAAACAGTGTAAAACGATTTTTCACAGGGTTCTTGAAGAAGGTTCATTGCTCCCCGTAACACCTTATATCGCTCCGACCTCATATGGACCATAAGGCTCTTCCTGGTATCCCATTCTTCAAGAAGAAAGAGTCTATTTTCATCCTCTATGCTCTGGCATAAGTTGCAGCGCTTGCATCCTTTCTCCAGTCCTATGGGACCAGACAGTGAAGCAATCGTCTGTAACAATTCCATGCGTTTTTCAGAAACAACCTTCATTTGTGTAATTACGAGGATCATAAAAAGATAACAGCAAATAGCTTGCCAATCACTGAAGAAAGACCAGGGGCTTTGATTCATCCTATAATAACAGTCCATTAGATCATCAGGAGGGAACGACGGAAGGGGTTAAGATGATTCATACAGCCTCAATATTTCGTGGAACCTCGATATATTGAGGGATACTTTAAAGGGAGGCGGACAGCCTAATCCGGTTTTTCTGTCTCCGGACGGACTATCCCGAGCTTATACATTCTTGATCTTAAGGTGCTTGGGTGTAGACCCAGGATCACTGCGGCCCCTTACAGCTGTCCCCCTTTAACTTCCAGTTTGTTGTCCACACTCTTGACACCTGAGAGACTTGCTACGGTCTCCTAGGCCAATGACTTATGAGATTCCTCGGAGACGATCCCCGTCAAGGTAACAGCACTGTCTTTGGATTCGACTTTGATATCATCACCCTTGAGGCAGGTCTTGAACACATACGAATTTCTGGCTGATGATTCGATGAGGTCATCCACTTTGGACGCGTACGCAGGCATACTGAGCATCATTAGATGCCATCGCTGTCATTGTTACTACTATTCTGTGTATTTTTTCATTTATATGTTATCCCTTTATTGTTGTTACTGTTGTTTTTTCATGATTTATTTTGATTATTGTCCTCGTCTTTCTTATCTGTTCCCCCCTGCACCTGATTGGATTTCATATCGACCTTGGTTTGTTGTCCGCTATAGATCAGCTCACCATTGCGATAAATAGCTTGAACGCCGACTAAATAAGAACTTTTTCTAAGCATCTTTTCCATCTTTTAACCCTCATTTTCCTCGTCAGTATGGAGAAACACAGCTCATTACCTTCATCTCACGATGGGGTTGATTTTGTTGAGCCGTACAATTATTTAGTTTTGCCCTTCATTTGGTGAAACGTGCCTTCCAGCCGGTCATTCGTGCTTGATTTCAAGGTATTTCTTCTTCATCTATTTCACGATCAGATCATTCTTTACGGATGTGACCCCTGTAACGCTCCTTACTATTTCACCCGCTTTATCGACAGCCTTTTGAGAATCAACAAAGCCGCTCAGTTGAACGGCGCCCTTGTAAGTCTCGACACTGATCTGAAATGACTTGAGAAAATCATCTTCCGCAAGCAGGGATTTTACCTTTGTCGTTATGATCGAATCGTCAACGTATTCACCTGCACTTGACTGTGTGCGTGTCGATGCACAGGCTGCAAAGGTGGCGATCAGCATAAGAATCACTAAAAAATGGATAACAATATTTCTCTTCTTCATGGGAAGTATTCCTCTCTTCTGTGACTTTGATTGTAAATGACTCATTACGAAACCTTTTCTACCCTAAGATATCAAACGATTCGGCAAAATCTTTCCGGAGATGTGCTTGCTTCCTTCCTCTTCAAAAACCTCACCTTCTCCGGCAAGGAACTTACGCGCTACAACACTCTTCTCCCCTGAATGACTCTGATCAACACAACAACAATGGCAACGGCCAGCAGGACATGAATGAACCCACCCAACGTATAGCTGCTCACCAGACCCAGCAGCCACAAAATTACCAGTACAGCAGCAACCGTCCACAACATATGCTCCTCCTTTCTGAGGAAAAATCCCTCCATCTATTTCAGTAAAAGCTGTTTCACATTAAATCTCCTCATTAAATATCCTCCATTCCCTCCGAATGGAAACCGGTGTGGAACATCATTTCGTAGGTCTCTTGAAGAAGGTTCATTGCTCCCCGTAACACCTTATATCGCTCCGACCTCATATGGACCATAAGGCTCTTCCTGGTATCCCATTCTTCAAGAAGAAAGAGTCTATTTTCATCCTCTATGCTCTGGCATAAGTTACAGCGATTGCATCCTTTCTCCAGCCCTATGAAATCAGACAGTGAAGCAATCGTCTGTAACAATTCCATGCGTTTTTCAGAAACAACCTTCATTTGTGTAATTACGAGGATCATAAAAAGATAACAGCAAATAGCTTGCCAGTAGCCGAAGGGAATTTATAAGTTTTGATTCATCCTTTATTAACAGTAAATTAGATTGATAGGAGGCAGCAGCAGAAAGGTATGAAACCATTCGTTTGGCCTCAGTGTTTGGTGGAACCCTCAATATCTTGAGGAATATTTTGAGGGGAGATGGACGCTCTATTGGGGCTCTTTTATCTCCGGCCGGACTATCCCAAGCTTATGCATTCTCGCTCGTAAGGTGCTTGGGTTGAGGCCAAGGATCGCTGCGGCCCCGTCCTTTCCCTCGATGCGCCACCCTGTCTCAGAAAGAATTTTAAGAATCTGGTTTCGCTCCGACTCTTCCAATGTCCTAAAGGTTGATGAAAGTGCAGAGGATGAAATCTTCAGTTTATCTACCAGATGCAAGACAGGCCCGGGGCACAATATCGCTGCCCGTTCAACGATGCTTTCCAACTCCCGGATGTTCCCGGGCCACGGGTAATCCTGTAGTTCCTTCATCGTCTCCTTCTGGATCGACGTGATCTGTTTGCCCAATTTCTTGGAGTATCGCTCTACGAAGATCTGTACCAATAATGGGATGTCTTCTTTCCGCTGCCGCAATGGTGGAACAGTGATGGGGAAGACGTTGAGCCGATAGTAAAGGTCCTGCCGAAACCGGCCTTTGCGGACCTCTTCCTCAAGGGTTCGATTGGTCGTAGCTATAATCCGCACATCGACTTTGATGGTATGGGACGAGCCCAGGCGCTCAAACTCGTTATACTGAATCACCCGGAGCAGCTTTGCCTGCAACTCCAGCGGCAACTCCCCGATCTCGTCCAGGCAAATGGTGGAACCATGGGCAATTTCAAATCGGCCGATCTGCCGGGTATCGGCCCCGGTAAATGCCCCCTTCTCCCGGCCGAATAGTTCGCTCTCAATTAAATTGCCCGGCAGGGCAGCACAGTTGACCGTGATAAGCGGCCGCTCCTTGCGGGGGCTCATCTCATGGATGGCAAAAGCGATCAGTTCCTTCCCTGTGCCGGTCTCACCAAGGATGAGGACCGTCGTGTTCGAAGGAGCAACTTGTTCCGCCCGATAGAGAGCATATTTGATCCCGTCACTTTGCCCTATTATATTGCTGGATTGGCCCCTTCTCTTGACCTCTTTACGGAAGTAAATATTCTCGGCCTCTAGCCGGTCTTTCATTGTTTGAATCTCGGAAAGAGCCGTCCGAAGTTCGAGTGTCCGTTTCTCAACGCGTTGTTCCAGTTCGTCGTGGGATTTTTGTAAAGCCGCTCTTATAAGTTTCCGTTCGGTGATATCACGGATGTTGCACTGAATCACTTTATGATGATTGACCAGATAGACGTTACTGACAAACTCTACGGCTATGACCCGTCCGTCTTTTGTCTCAAGTGGTAAATCTTTGTAGCGGACATACCCGTTATCCTGCAATTCCGAAAAGGTGGCCTTCGATGCGTCAATATCTTTAAAGAGCCCAATTTCCCAGAGTTTCTTTCCTAAAAAGTCCTCATGCGAATAACCCAACATTTCTGTCAGGAAGGGGTTCACATCCGATATTTGCCCTGTTTCGGCATCGAGGATTAATATTCCATCCTGGGCTGTTTCAAAAAGGCGGCGGTATCGCTTTTCAGAGAATTTGAGTGCCTCTTCTGCCCGCTTTTGGTCGGTAATGTCCTTAAAAGCAAGGAGTATCTTATCCGTGCCTTTACCTTCACGAAAGACCCGACGAGCGTTGAGATTCATCCTTTTCCGCCCAATGTGTGGAAACGTGTGGTCGACCTCGAAATCATTGAAGTGGGTATTTTGGGGAACAATTTCTTCTAACAGCTTTCGTAATGCAGGAATATCCCACTGGTGATTGCCCACCTCAAAGATAAATCTTTCCTCGGTCTCTTCAGGCAATACTTGGAAGGTTTCATAGAAGGAGCGATTTGCCGAGATAACTTTCAGGTCGGAGTCAAGCACGATAAGTGGTTCACGTATTGTCTCCACGATGTCTTTAGTGTATCCCTGAACTTCCTCAAAGGCTTCCTCTGCTCGCTTGCGCTCGGCGATTTGAGCTTGTAATATGTCGTTGGTCTCCTGTAAGCGCCTCTCTGAGGCATCAAGCCTCGCCTGAAGCTTTTCCACCTCAAGGAGAAGCTGCTGCTTTGTTTGTATGGTCTTGGGGGAAGGCATAATATCGCTCATCTCCCTAATTCCTCTGCTTTTTTCTTGTCTCCATATCATATTGAATGCTATACAGACTTTCGAAAAAAATCAACTCAAAAAAATGCTCAAAAAGTGAGTCATTCGCAGGCTGAAAGTAGATTCCCGGGTTTTTGATTATCCATAGAGGGGAAGTAAATATATGGGAAATCTTAAACCGATCTGCACTACTCAGTCCACTCCGGCGGGTATTCTCACCTCGACTGTGTGTTCCTGCCGGTCGTCAACAAGGGGAATCGCTGTATCTCCTTGCAGTGCTCCGTCGACGGTTACACTCTTTCTGCTGTCGCCTTTATGCATGCGCATAACCTCGATATGATAGACCGTTTCCCGATACCGGTAGTGCACCTTGAAACCTTCCCAGTCTGCCGGGAGTACCGGTTCGAAACTCAGTGTATCTGCCTCCAGCTTCAGCCCCAGGAGGAATTCCACGATCAGCCGGTACATCCAGCCGGCCGAACCGGTGTACCATGTCCATCCGCCCCGGCCGGTGTGCGGCGAAAACGCATAGACGTCGGCCGCCATGACGTAGGGTTCCACTTTGTAAGTCGCAATCGACTCAGGAGACCTCGTATGGTTCACCGGATTGATCATGGCCGTCAGTTCCCAGGAGCGCCGGTTGTCGCCCAGTTTCACGAAGGCCATTGCCAGCCAGATTGCCCCGTGGGTGTATTGCCCGCCGTTTTCCCTCACGCCGGGGACGTATCCCTGGATATAGCCGGGATTCAAATCAGACGCGTCGAAGGGCGGGTCCAAAAGTTGGATCAGTCCCTGGTCCCGGTGAACAAGCCGCTGATCCGCTGCCTCCATAGCGAGGCGCGTGTGTTCGGCATTTCCCGCACCGGAGAGGACAGACCAGCTCTGCGCAATCGAATCAATTCGGCATTCGGGGTTTTCCATCGACCCCAGCGGCGAACCGTCGTCGAAGTAAGCACGGCGGTACCACCCGCCATCCCAGCCATGCTGGTCGATGTTCCGGCGCAGTTGAGCCGCTTCGGCCTTGCATCTCTGGGCGAAGGGTAGATCGCCGCGCCTGCGGGCAACCTCGGTAAATTGCATCAGCACGTCATACAGGAAAAAGCCCAGCCAGATGCTTTCGCCTTTCCCCTTTGCGCCCACTATATTCATACCGTCGTTCCAGTCGCCGGAGCCCATGAGCGGCAATCCGTGCTTGCCATAGTTGAGCCCTTTCAAGACGGCTCTTGCGCAGTGTTCGTACAAACTGGCCGCTTCCTTCTGGGTCCGATCTGGAAGATCGTAATGGGAATCCTCGTTTTCGCTTATTGCGTGGCCTTGGAGGAAAGAGATGTTCTCGTCCCATACACCGTAATCTCCGGTGCTTCGAACGTAGTGGCATACCGCAAAGGGCAGCCAGAGGTAATCGTCGGAACAGCGTGTGCGTACGCCTCGACCTTGAGGAGGATGCCACCAGTGCTGCACATCACCCTCGGGGAATTGACGGCTCGCGGCAAGAAGGATGTGCTCCCGCACAAGGAGCGGCTCGGTGTGGATGAGCGACATCACGTCCTGCAACTGATCGCGAAAGCCATAGGCGCCTCCGGACTGGTAGTAGCCGCTTCGCGCCCACAGGCGGCATGTCAGCGTCTGGTATAAGAGCCAGCCATTGGCGAGTATGTTAAGGGACTGGTCGGGTGTCTCTACTTTTACAGCGCTTAGTGTATGCTGCCAGTACCGCGAAACCTCTTCAAGTGCGGTGCGCACGGCGGCAGGTTTCCGGAAGCGCCGCACCAGGTTTCCGGCGTCCTCGGCGTTTTGCCCTACGCCGAGTCTGAAGACGATCTCACGTTCCTGCCCTGCGGCCAGTTCGAAGGCAACCTGAATAGCGGCGCAGGGGTCCAGAGCCGCACCTACCCTGTCGGAGAGCTGCACACGGGTCATCGCCGCCGGATTGGCGAGCGTGCCGTTGCGTCCCAGAAATTCCGTCCGGTCGCCACTGACCGTTCGGGTAGATTCGTCCACATCGAAAAAGGCAGTCCTGTCGGGAAATTCTGTATTGTAAGGGTTACGCGCAAAAAGCGCACCACTCACGGGATCAATCTCGGTGATCACATGCATGGTCGTTTTGGGCCGTAAATCTCCCAGAACCCATTCCGCATATCCGGTCGCAGAAAGCCGCCGTGACCGCCCGGACTCGTTTTTCACTTTCAGCACCGTAAACTTGATTGATTCATCCATGGCCACGTAGACCCATACCTCGGAGCGGATGTCGCACTCTGTGTGCTCAAAGACGCTATAGCCGAATCCGTGCCGGGTGGCGTAAGGCATTGCCCCACGGCTGGGCAAGGGCATGGGAGACCAGAAGTGGCCGCTCTCTTCATCGCGGAGGTAAAACGCTTCCCCGCTTGTATCGCTCACGGGATCGTTATACCAGGGAGTGAGGCGGAACTCGTGGGCATTCTCGGCCCAGGTGTAGGCAGAGCCGCTCTCCGAGATGACGGTTCCGAAGTGTGGGTTCGCCAGGACATTCACCCATGGTGCCGGAGTCGCCTGATCATGCGTGGTGGTAATGATGTACTCGCGGCCATCAGGGGTGAATCCGCCGAGTCCGTTAAAAAACAGTAGATCGTGGCGAGGCAAGGCGGCAATTGCCGTAGGAGCGCCACGGTGAGTCCGGCTCGGAGTAAGGCGAGGCATATTTAATTCCACGAGGCTCTTGCGGTTGATCTGTTCCGCCAGCATTCCCTGACCATCGGTGATGATCGCGCGGGCAACAGTTCGAAGCAGGATACTGTCCTCGTCCGATATCTGCTCTGCGGACCTGACAAAAATACCGCCCGGTTGATCCGTCATGTTGGTTCCAACGCCTACGGCAATGAGCCCCATAATCTGATCGTGGAGCAACTGCCGGTATCCGGCGTGATCTTCGTTCCAGATCACCAGGTCCGTTTTCAGACCCTTTAATCGCCAATAGGTATGGGCTTGGATAATTTGACGCACCAAGTCAATGTTGACGGCATCTTCAACCCGCAGGAGCAGTATCGGCAGATCGCCGGAAATGGCGTAGCCCCAGAGACCGGATTGCCCGCGGTGATTCTTGAAGATGACGCTCGCATCGGCGCGCAGAACTGCATTTGCATAGATCATTGAGCCGGCAAGGCTTCCATAGAGTTGTGCGTCGGTCTCTGTGGCATTGATCTGTCGCAAAAAAATATCGCTGTGTGTCCACGCCAGGTCAAAAACTCGGTCCGCGAGACGTCGGTCCTGATATTTTCCGACCAGGCTTAAGGCCGCATCGCGAGTCTCTCCGATGCCGGAGACAATATTGACGGTTGCCGTTTCTTCCGCATCAAGTGTGACGTAATAACGGATAGAGACGATGGGATCCAGTACGGAACCGTCACTGCCGGAGAGCAGCGATGCGTCACCCATCGCTTGTGGATTGACAACCGTATTGCCGCGTCCGATGAATTGTGAGCGGTCGGTCTCATAAGAGATATCTCCGATATTCGCGCCGTGCACAGCCATCAAATGGAACATCCAGGGCGTATGCTCGTCCCGAGATCGGGGTCGGCGCGTGCAGAGAATTGCCCGTTGCCGGTGGAGGATCTCGGTCTGAACAAAGAGTTTGCTGAACGCCGGATGCAGCGCATCCGCGGCCGGCGAAGCGAGGACGACTTCCGCATAACTCGTGACATCAATGGTTCTGCGTTTCCCGGAACGGTTGGTGATGGTGATGCGGCGCAACTCAATATCGTCCTCGGGTGAGACGGCGATTTCTGTCCGTGTATCGAGATCGAGGTGGCGGCAACGGAACTCTGCTTTTGCCTCCGTAAAGACCGTTTCGTACATATCCGCTTGTTTGAGCGCCGGCTGATAGGCCGTCGACCAGAATTCCCCGCTTGTCTCGTCGCGCAGGTAACAGAATGTGCCCCAATTGTCGCAGGTGCCGTCTTCGCGCCAGCGGGTGACGGCCAGGTCTTTCCAGCGACTGTACCCGCCGCCTGCGTTCGTGATCATCACGTGGTATCTGCCGTTTGACAACAAGTGCACTTCCGGTTTAGCCGTGTTCGGGGTGCCGAACAGGCGCACCGGTGCCTCCGTATTCATGGGCGCTGCATAACTGTCGGAAAACTCGGCGGTGTGCGCGAAGAAGGCTGTTGCCTTGGGGATACGCTCTTGGAGCAACAGCAGAGTCGCCTGGAACATGGGTTCCGACTCGAATCGCTTCTGCATTGGACGGTCCAGTAACACATAAGCCAGAGAGAGGAAGCTCATGCCCTGATGATGTGTCATGAAGGAGCGGATCACAACGCTTGATTGTCCTTGCGGCAGGCGTGTCGGCGTGTAGTCGATTGCCTCATAAAAGCCGTACGTTCCGGCAAGACCTTCAACTGCCAGTCGTTCAAGGTTCAAGCAGGCCTCTTCGGGTGCCACCATCAGCGCGAGTGCCGAGGCATAGGGCGCAATAACAAGATCCTCGACAAGCCCGCGTTTGAGACCAAGGTCGGGTACGCCAAAGGCGCGATACTGATAGTTGAGATCAACGTCGATGGCGTTATAGCAGGATTCCGAACTGCCCCAGGGAACCCCGCGTTTCTTCCCATACTCGAGCTGCCGAGCCACTGCCACCTTGCAGGTCTGGTCGAGCAGGGTGTGTTCGTACGTCGGCATCACGAGAAGTGGCATGAGATATTCGAACATCGAACCGCTCCACGAAAGGAGAATATGTTCTCCACCAGCAGTGGTCAGAAGTCGTCCCAGGGCGAACCAACTCTCCTGAGGCAGTTGTCCCTGCGCAATCGCGATGAAATTGCAGAATCTTGCTTCCGAAGCCAGCAGATCGTAGTAACTCAGATCCCGCCGGCGTTCACTGACGTTGTAACCAATAGACAAGAGATTGCATGCCTTGTCGAACAGAAAGTCGTATTCCATATAGGCGATTTCGTCGATTTGCCGTGCCAGTCCTTCGATAGCACCGATTCTTACCTTGGCACGCCGGCTTATCTCTGCATTCGCCTCTCCGTCAAGATCGGCCAATTGACGCAGCGTCGGGATGTTATCGATACCCGACATCTCGCAGCGACTTTCCCTGTCCGATGATAACGACAAGGATGCCCTTGGCGCGAGAAACGTCAGATCATCGAGGGCGGTTTGGCATTGCCCGGCAAGGGCGCGCGTCCACCACTGCGCCTGGTTCTCGGGGTCAGCATCAAGGGCATTGATGCCGGTAGCCGCTTCTGCGGCGGATGTTGCCAATTGTTCCAGACACAATCTCGCCGCCGCCAGCGTGGCGGGCGGGGAATTAATTGCGGACGTCAGCAGTTTTTGCAGGTCTGCGAGTTGGTCCGAAAAAGTTTTCCCGTCGATGCCCACGAGGACACGGACCGTATCGTTGATTCCCTCAAGCCATCGCGGTCCCAGGATGGGATCGTCGGGAAGCGCAAGCAGCCCCTGGCGCAGGGTCAGCAGATGACCGGCAAGGTTTCCGCTGTCCACGGTCGAGATGTAGGCAGGTTGCAGCGGTTGCAGGGATTGCGTATCATACCAGTTGTAGAAGTGGCCTCGGTATCGTTCCAATGCTTCCATTGTATGGAATGCCTGTGCCGTGCGCTCGATGAGTTGTCCCGCCGAGAGGTAACCGAAGTCGTAGGCGGACAAATTGGCGAGAAGGGCCAGGCCCATGTTAGTCGGCGACGTGCGATGCGCGATGACAGCATTGGGATGTTCCTGGAAATTATCAGGGGGCAGCCAATGATCTTCCGGGCCGACGAAGGTTTCAAAAAAAGACCAGGTTTTGCGGGCAACCATCCGGAGAAAGGCGGTCTGGTCGGCAGTCAGCCGTGCTTCGAGGGGAACCAGCGGCCGGCTGATCCACCAGGCGACAACAGGAGAGACAAACCAGAGTCCCAGTATGGGACCGGCCACCACTAAGGACATCGGTCTCGAAAACATCAGATCGATCACCGCGGCAGCGGCAAGAACCGGGGCGATCCACATGGACCAGCAAAAAGAGCCAAGGTCTGCGCGGTCACTGCCGAATCGTTCATCCGACGAGTTCCATTCGAGAAGCCGCTTGTGGGCAACCAGCATCCGCCAGCCCGTGCGCACAATCGCATCGAGACTGAAAAACGCCTCGTATGGAAGACAGACAAGTGTAAAGGTCGCCTGAGCGAGACTCCGGCCGGCGGAGTGCAAAACAGAATTGAGGTGCTGACTCAGAAGCACATCGTCCGGCTTACGCAGTGCTTGCAAAAAAGAGCTAATCATAGAGGGAATCAGGATGATGCCGAGCACCGACAGGGTCCAGAAACAGGCCCCCCAGTCCCCCTGGCCCGAGGACAAAACCGTCCAGCCCAGCAACAGCAGGAGTGTCAACGCCGCTGGCACGAGACTGCGCCGAAGGTTGTCGAATATCTTCCACTGGGACAACCATGAGAGTGGATTTATTTGAAGACGCGCGTCT
Source organism: Syntrophales bacterium (assembly GCA_963662405.2). GTDB lineage: Bacteria > Desulfobacterota > Syntrophia > Syntrophales > UBA2210 > UBA6078. Next base: position 338,665 of record CAXXKT010000003.1, on the reverse strand, counting down.
GGTCCGGGAACGCCCGACAACACCCATTGCAGGAGCTGCCAATCACCGCGAATCCAGCGATGCCGGCGGTTCACGTCTGCATTGTAGCGAGGCGGATATTCCTCGTAGAGCATGACATCGCTTAGCAACCCCGCCCGCGCATAACACCCCTCCAGAAGATCGTGGCTGAGGATCCGGTTTTCGGGGAAACGTCCTTTGAGCGTTCGCTCGAAGGCCTCGATGTCGTAGATGCCCTTGCCGATGAACGAACCTTCGCCAAACAGGTCCTGGTAGACATCGGATACAGCGCGGGTATAGGGATCGATCCCGGGTTCGTCTCCGTACATTATCGCATATCGCGACCGGTTCATGCCGGTCAGACTTACAGCCACACGCGGCTGAAGGATGCCATAGCCATCACAAATACGCTGTTTTTTTTCATCGTACCTTGCACGGTTCAGCGGGTGTGCCATGGCACCTACAAACTGCTGCGCCGCATCGCGCGGCAGTTGCGTGTCCGTGTCCAGTGTGATCACATACTTTACGTTCGACAAGACTTTTATGTCACCTATAACGAGTGAAAAACACTCGCTCGCGCGGTCCTCGCCGCGCAGGAGTGCATTCAATGCCGCCAGTTTTCCCCGCTTGCGCTCGTAACCCATCCAGATCCGCTCCTCAGGATTCCACAGGCGCGGGCGATGAAAAAGAAAGAAGGTGTCTTCTTGGGAATTAACGTACCGGGCATTCAATTCTTCGATTCTTTGCCGTGCAAGCCGCAACAGCGGCTCATCCTCAGGGAGCTTTTCCTGACGTGCGTCTTGAAAATCGGTTAACAGTCCGAAATGCAGGTTCGCATCCCGATTGGCCAGGAACCGCACTTCAAGCGCCTCGATCAGCTTTTCTATATTCTGCGTGCTGGTGAGCATCGTCGGAATCACGGCCAGCGTGCGGAATTCCGGCGGTATCCCTTTGGAAAAATCCATGCGCGGCAGTGGGTGGGGTGTCGCAAGCAGTGTTGCCAGCAAGTTTGCCAGGGAAACGGCCAGTTGGCTTGCGCCCAGACCAAAGAGGAGCGCGATCAGAACCATGGCCCATCCCGGCAAGGCGCCGACATGTGCCTTCGCAAGGCCCCCCCCGGCAAAGATTGCCATTATCAGGGCTATGGCGCCAAGATAGAGGAATAGGGAGAACCGGCTGCTCCATTTACGAAGACGCTCAGATGGGGAAAGGCGTACCTTCAACGTCCGTGCGAGTTGCGGCAATCCCTTGTCGATCAGGTAAAAACCGACATGTGCCGTGCGATCATTGCCCTCTTTCCCGTTCGCGCCCTCCTGCGCCAGTCTTATCGCCGTTCGCGCCACCTCGCTTTCTGAAAACCGGCTGTGTCTTGCAATCTTTTCGACGACATGGCGGTAACGGTCGCGGGTAGAAAAATCCATTGTACCGTAAACACCGCGGGGGTCTTCGCGCAGCACCCGTTCGACCCCACTCATCGTCTCGACGAATTCGCGCCAGTCCATTGCACCCAGAAATCGCAGGCTGCTGATACTGTTGCTCATGGATACCTGATCTGCAGCTTGTTGCTGGTTTTCCACCAGGACCATTTGCTGAATCGTCTGGTTGAACTCAGACAGCCGGTGCTCAAGCCAGGTCAGCGGCAACGACAGGGCAGGGCCTTGTCCCTGCAGACGCCGCGTAATTTCCGCTATAAAAGAACTCACCAACGGTGGGTCCGACCGCGCCATATCTGCGACCACTAGAATCAGGCTCTTCGGGTCCTTCACGGCGCTTTCCGTCATCTGGTCCGCCCAGTAATCGGCCAGGTTGCGATCGATTCTATCGGTAGCGATCCGGGCGGCAACACGCCGGAGATTCTCGATCAGCGCCAGACGCAGCATGATGGGAATGGCCCACAACTCGCCTAATTTCAAAGGGGTTACGGTCTGGTACGCGGCTACAAATCTGCTGAGAATCTCCGGATCGACTCGCCCGTCGCCATGCGAGATCATCTCCAGCGCAATGTCATATACGCGCGGCAGAGAAGCCAAAGGACCATTCATCAGGTGTGGAAGCTCCCGGCTGTACCCTTTCGGCAAATGCCTCCTGGCAGTTCGAATCTGCTCCTCAATCAGATAGAAGTTGTCCAGCAGCCATTCCCCGGCAGGCGTGATCCGACGGTTTGCCTTAGCCGTTTCCGTCGTTAAATGGTGTACTCCAATCAGCAGGTCTTCATTTTCATCCAGCCGTCGCAGAAGCCGATCCGGGGCGTGCCTGGGGGTTACCTCGTGTGAGCCTGCGAGGATCTTACCATGCTGCTCCATTTGATCAGCGCTGAATAACTCTGCTCTCAGGGGCGGTTCGAAAGATGCACACTTTTGTGTCAAATCGTTGCCACGGAGACTCGCCCGCAAATGGGATAGAATCCAGGGAATAGTCTTGTTGATTAAATCCACTTTCAATCCTTTTTGTTAAAGAGTTGTGAAGAATCTTATAGATCACCCCATTGCAACAGCGGCAGCGCAAAGGAAACGCTCCCGCATTGATACCTCAGGCGGTCGAATCGTTTAACATCTGCCGGAGTTCGTCTCCCTGCACAATTTCTTTCTCTGACAAAAGATGGGCGAGATTATCCAGCACTTTCCGGCGGTCAGACAGAATTTTGCGTACCCTTTGATGAGTTTGTTCCATCACAGCAGAGATTTCTTCATCAATCTGGGTCGCCTTTGTTTCGCTGCAAGTTTTATTGGGGGTATAGTTTTCCGGAAGAAACATCGGCTGACGAGTGAACTCATAGGTCACCAGTCCAAGGCGATCGCTCATGCCATATTCCGCAACCATAGACCGTGCAATGATGGTTGCTCGCTGCAAGTCATTTTGAGCCCCTGTTGATATTTCTCCGAATACCAGTTCTTCCGCCACCCTTCCCCCTAAAAGAACGGCCAGTCGGTCCAGCAGCTCGGGGCGCGTCAACAAGTAGCGATCCTCCATCGGCTGTTGTTGGGTGTATCCGAGCGCCGCAATCCCGCGGGGTATAATGGATATCTTGTGCACCGGATCTGCATGCTTGACGGATTCAGCCACAATGGCATGTCCGGACTCGTGAAAGGCCACAATTTTCTTTTCCTGAGGATTCATCACCCGGTTCTTTTTCTCTAGCCCACCCACCACCCGATCAATAGCCGCATCGAACTCCGCCGCCCCGATCGTTTCCTTGTCTTTCCGGGCAGCCAGAAGGGCAGCCTCATTGACGAGGTTCGCCAGATCCGCGCCGGCAAAGCCTGGAACGAGACCGGCGATCTTGCGGAGATCTATCTCGGGGTCCAAAAGGACCTTTCGGGAGTGGATCTTCAGGATTGCTTCCCTCCCATTTATATCCGGACGGTCCAGCAGGACCTGCCGATCAAACCTTCCCGGACGCAAAAGGGCAGGATCAAGTATTTCCGGACGGTTAGTGGCTGACATGATGATGACACCTTTATTCGATTCGAATCCATCCATCTCGACCAAGAGCTGGTTTAGTGTCTGCTCCCGTTCGTCATTTCCACCCAGGACGTTGATTCCTCGGGCTTTCCCCAGCGCGTCCAGTTCATCGATGAAGATAATGCAGGGAGCCTGACTGGCGGCTTGAGAGAAAAGGTCGCGCACACGCGATGCTCCCACGCCGACGAACATCTCCACGAACTCGGACCCACTGATGCTGAAGAACGGCACTTTTGCCTCGCCAGCTACCGCTTTGGCAAGCAGGGTTTTGCCGGTCCCCGGCGGGCCGACCAGCAGTACCCCTTTGGGGATTCTCCCTCCCAACTTCTGGAACTTGTCCGGATTTTTCAAAAATTCCACTACTTCCAGAAGCTCTTCTTCGGCGTCATCGATGCCCGCCACATCGGCAAAGGTAACCATCGTCTCATTCTGGGCAAAAAGCCTTGCTTTACTCTTGCTGAATGACATCACGCCCATCCCCGGGCCCATCTTTTTTATGGCAAACCGCCAGATCAAAAGCATGATGCCGAGAGGGAGGATCCAGGAAAGAATGGTGCCCAGCAATTTGCTTTCGTAGTGTCCGGAGTAATCGATCTTATGTTCATCCAGTTCCTTGACCAGATTGGGATCATCTACCCGTAGCGTTATGAACGCCCGTTCCGGCGTTTCTCCGGCACTTCCGAATGTTCCTTTGATGTTCTCCGAGCTGATAACCAATTTTGCCACGTTGCCGGATACAAGGTTTTGCTTGAACTGGCTGTAAGGAATTGTATCCACCTTGGGAGAAAAAAAGTACTGCTGCAAATAGACAATTAATAGAAAGGTAATCAGGAAATACCAGATACTGAAATGCGTCTTGGAGGACAAGGCGCCCTTCTTGTTTTCTATGCCCACAGGAGCAAATAGTGCATGGACCTTATCCTTTAAATCTTTCAGAGGTGCTTTCTTTTCACTTGGCGGCATTTCTGTTCCCCTTTGACTCGTTATGAATTATTTGCTTGGGACGTATGCATTATAATCATTACTCCGTTTGAAGTGCGACGTTAATTGCAGTTGCCCCTCGTCTCCTTTTTCCTGACATACACAACATAGGCGAAAAGTTTCTTTTCATACATTCCTACATATAATAGCACACAATATCCTCTCGACCATATACCGCATCTACTCACATATGCCTTTTGAAGAAAAGGGTTTTTCGCCGTTCCTGTCCGGTGATGAAGGGGCTGAATAACACCGTCGTTGATAAACAGGATGTTCCCCACCGGCTTGCCAACCGCGAGAAGACACGGTGTGGATCGCCGTTTTATGCCATGGGAAAAGTTGATACGGGCGACATTCATCCCGGCATGCAGCATTTGCTGCAGGATATCGGGGTATTCGGATGCCGGTCCGATCGTACACACAAACTTCGTTTTGTTGGAAGCAAGCATCATGATTTCTCCTGCCGGTCTTTCAGCGACGCCTGATTTGCCACGGCCTGCATCGCCTTTTGCACGCGTTCGGCACCATTAAGGTAATAATGGTGGATGGAATGAAGCTCCTCGTCCAGTTCGTACACAAGGGGAATTCCTGTGGGGATGTTCAGATTTGCGACGTCGGCGTCAGAAACGTCGTCGAGATACTTAACCAGTGCACGGAGGCTGTTTCCGTGTGCTACAAGCAGTACACGTTTCCCTGAACAAACCTCCGGAGCGATGTAATCGTGCCAGCAGGAGAGAACTCGTGCTACAGTGTCTTTCAAGGATTCCGTAGCCGGGAGTTGCCATTTGCCGAGATTCCCGTAACGTGCATCATGCCGGGGATGTCGCGGATCTTTTTCTTCGAGGGCGGGCGGACGGATGTCATAGCTCCTACGCCATGACTTGACTTGTGCCTCGCCGTACTGTCTGGCCGTCTCGGACTTGTTAAGCCCTTGCAGGGCGCCATAATGCCGTTCGTTCAATCGCCAATCACGATGGATAGGGATCCACATAAGATTCATCTTGTCAAGCACGATCCACAGAGTCCGAATGGCGCGCTTCAAAACGGATGTGAAAGCGACGTCGAACGAAAACCCATACTCTTTTAAGACGCGGCTTGCCTCCAGCCCCTCTTCCTTGCCGTGTTTACTCAAATCAACATCAGTCCATCCGGTAAATAGATTCTCCCTGTTCCATTCACTTTCCCCATGTCGCAAGAGGACTACCAGTCGTGAGTTTCTTTTCGGCATGTCCTTCATTAAGGTGTCTCCCCGTTCTTGATTTTTGCTACTTTGGTTAGAGGCTATGATCATGTCCCGGGTCGTCAAATCCTGCGGCACTACCGCTCATATATTACTTGGCGATCTGAGGAGTCAAACCGACCGGTGTCTCGGCTTTGTCGGGATCAAAAATCCGATACGCGAGCAGTTTCACACGGTCATTCACAAGAAACCAAGCCAGAGCATAGCCCCAGACGAACAGTGCCCACCCCCAGCCGAGGGGTGTCATAAACAAGCCATAAACTGAGATCAACGTAGCCACTATTTGCGTGCCGAGTACGGCCACCCATAGAATCAGCGCGGGACGTATGGACCAGAACGGGCCGCGCGTGCGCGTGAGGAAGATCGTCAGATATCCCGCCACCGACAGTTTCAAATACATAAGCGTCTGGATGTGCGCGCGGTCGAGATGGAAGACACGCTCGCCAAGATAGAACAGGCCGAATGCGGAGACAACCCCGATGACCCCTAGTACCGTGGCGACCCCCAGCACCATGTGCATGTTCCAGGCCTCGGGCTGATCCTTGTAATGAACGTTGTCATAGGCAATCGAGAGGATGGCACCGTCGTTAAGCAGGGCCAGCATTACGATCATCACCGCCGTCAACGGATAAAAGTTGAAGACCAGGATCGCCAGCGTCATGAATAGGAGCACGCGGATCGTCTCGGTGATGCGGTAGATCGCGTAGCTGTTCATCCGCTGGAAAATTCTCCGGCTGTCGGGGTGAAACTCATGCTTGTGTCCCAGGCGATGCCCCACCGCGGCCAAAGCATCACATCCGATGCGTTCCTCGATCCAATCCATCAGTGTACCCACCGCCTGCGTGTGATCCGGTGCTGTTACTAATCGCGAAAAGTTATCCCGCAAGTTCAAGCCTTTCACCTGCAAGGTGGCTTCAGGCAGACCAATCCGCTCAATCCCGCCCGACAGAATTCACCGGAACTGATCACCGATCTCAAACAGCGCAATTTTTATACTCGACGATCCACCATTGATCGTCAGGATGCGTGGGTTAGCCGGTTTCATGGATGACAGCCCTTCGTCATTTTGCAGTTTGCTCATAATCTTTTCTTTCTCCGTCTCTCGCCGGCACCCATTCTCCTTTAAGATCCTTTAATCACTATAATTCTCTTACCTATAACTGTAACCGTGATTTGGCCTGTTATTTTATTTTGCTTGCATCAGGCAGCGTGCTTTTTCACTCATGCGATATACCGGTCCATCCAGTTTTTTAGAAATTGTTTGCTGTCTGTACCAATGTTGCCGACCTTGTCAAACAATCCATCCTTCGCATGGATAAATGCCTCAGGTTGACCAAGCGTCGGAACATCCAGGGACGCAAGAACATTACGCAAATGCTGTTGTGCCATGGACGTGCCCATAACTCCGGGCGAAACGCCCAGCACACCGGCGGGCTTGCCTGCCCAGGCACTCTGTCCGGAGGGACGGGAGGCATTGTCGATGGCGTTCTTGAGCACGCCAAGGATTGAGCGGTTGTATTCCGGCGTGATAAACAGAAGGCCCTGAGCTGACCTGATTTCGTTCTTCAGCAGTTTGACCGACTCGGCCGGGTTCGCGTCATCGTCCTGGTTGTAGAGCGGCAAGTCGCCGATTTGAACCTACTTGAACGAGAAATCCGACGGCGCAAGCTTTACAATGGCAATTGCCCGCTTGCGGTTGAATGACTCCTGGCGAAGGCTTCCTGTAACAACGGTGATTTTGTATTGGCTCATGACGATCCCCCTTAAAATTTATAAGATATGTTAGTTTTCCTTCAGTATTCTACTGTTCACCATGGGGCTCTTACTGTCTACCTGCGTACCTGTGGCAGCGAGGTGAATCCCTGCCACTTCGCGCCCATGCGGCGAATAAAGCGGGCGACCCGAGCCAGCAGTTCAATATGCCAGGTCGTTCCAGATTCCCAAGTTGCGGGAATAGGTTCAACCCTCGCGTGTTACGACAGTTGCTTCGATGAAGACGAGGCCGGGGCAGAAGCAAACAAAGTGTAGTCACTGGCTGGCTTGAATTTCAGATTTATCCAGATCATCGGATCCGCTAAAACCTGTCCGCGGGCTGTTCGTAAACAGAGTTTCAGTGTCTGAATTCGAAATATGTGACCCTCTGATATATCTTGTTAGCCTGAGCACTCCGTCTTTAATTATATCGGGCAACAGCCGGAGAAGGTTGTTGTCCTCCGAAATAATACATGAATCTTTTCCCGGAGGGCCCACGGTCGGCTGTCCGGTGGAATACATTTTGAGGATATCCATCGGATCGACTTTAAGGAAGGAATGGCACCGAGAACACCGATAGTGCATTGTGCCCATCAACGAGTCATGTCCCAAGTATCTGAAACCGTCTAACCTCGAATCTTCTATGGATACTCCTTGCGCATCGATAGAACCCTGGTATCCGCATGCCATGCAGATCATATTAGATTCAAACATCATATTTCCCCCTACTCACAATATCTCCGGATCATCTCTCCGGTTATCTTGTGACTTAGACAGCAGAGAGAGTGCATTTCGGGTTTTGTCCTCAATAGGATCAAGGCTATTCCTGAAATATCTGCCGAACAGCTGTTCAATATGTGCCTGTATTTTTCCCCACTCCTGATCTTCCGCGTTTTTATCCATTTTCATTCCTCTCATTTTATCGTTATTGTCGGCTTAGGAAGAAATTCGATTCCCGTTGTTTGTGACAAATACATACGCTTCTAATAAAAAATCTTCATTTGTATCAAAAGGTGATCAAAATCAGAAAGATCAATCCAAGTCCACCGCTGGAATATTACCTCCGGCTCCTGGTGTATGGCCAAGTGGGTGGCGCACCGATGAAGACAAGAATCAAAATGCCCATCGGCATTGTACACGCGATTTTCCTTCTTTACTGTCATTCTCCCCCTTCACTTCGCTGCGGGGAGAACCAAGAGTCTGATATATATGCCCTTCGGGCTCCGCTCAACTGCCGAATCAGATTCTCTTGTTTGTTAGCTAAAAGGGGCTGACCGTAGCGAGCAATAAATGCAATTGCTATGATATCTTTTTTTCTTGTCTTTATTTCGTGTACCCTACTTATAATTTCTGCCAATCCCACACCATCCTCATACTCCAGATTGGCTTTGTCCTTAATATATCCATATTTTTTCCGTAAAAGCCCAAGAAGTTTCTCACCTTTCCCTTCGATCTCGCCAAGAGCATTATCGGTGAGTTTCCCCCACTTTTCTTTAACCGTCCCCGTTATCTCCTGCCATTTCCCCTTCAGAACATCTTCATTCATATCCATTCCCTCTTTCTCTGTTCGGATGTTCGTTTACTTTATCTATTCTCTTGAACATTCGGGCTGCTCCTGAATGAGATAACCAAGAGTATATAGAATAAGAGCAAATAGCCTGCCAATAGCCGAAGGAAAATTATAAATTTTGATTCATCCTTTATTAACAGTGGATTAGATTAACAGGATAGCGCTGCAGAAGGGTATGAAACGGTTCGTTTGGCCTCAGCACTTGGTGGAACCCTCAGCATATTGAGGGGTGCGTTGAAGGGAGGTTGACAGTCTAATTCAGAGAGTTTCTCGTTCGTAAGAGCGGGGGTGAGAGGCATATCCTGTATTCCCTGGGTGAACTTTGATATATTAGCTCTATGAGACTGAGGAAGTCAGAGCCCATTACTGTACAGTGTGGATAACGAGGTTTAGGCGAAAAATCCTTAAGGGAGTATGGCAGTATCTAGAAACCAACTTTAACGAGATACGGAAATATTATCCTGATTGGGAGTACATAGCGATATTAATCGGATAGTTCCTATTGGTAAGTCTGTAGATAGAATTTCTATTGAAGTCTTCCTGAGAGAGAGCGTTCGGTATTTTTTAAGGTGTGCATTATTTCAAAGGGTATTCATTATCAGCTGTTGCCATTTTCCAGCATTTATACTCGCTGGGTTTTTGCTTCTTTATTATCACAAATAACCCAATGGGGAAAATTCATTGGTGTTGATTTTATAATGGGATTTTCTGTTTTCGTTCTTCGTGAAACTTCGTGAAACTAAACGTACCCTAGCATATTGGTTAATTTGTTACATTTGCACATAATTAACAAGGCATTTTTTACGGTTTTCGTATATGAAGCTGAAATGTTGGTATGGAGTAACTATGCTCAATGGTCTATAACTACAAAACTTGCAGCTCATTAAGAAATGCCATTTACAAGAAAGTATGTCTCTGAAAAATCAAAAAAGCTCAGTGAACTACCACCGAGCAAGCTCGGTGGTAGTTCACTATTTATGTGTGGACACATCTCATGTCTTTTTTTTGTTTTTCAACAAATTTTCACATCATAAGTATTCGATATTATTAATATGTATTTTTTCGATTTGGCGCTTTTGGGGGACACCGGCGCTACAGGCCAGCAATCCGGATGCCAATATTAAGATGATATTCATTATCAGTAGTGTTCCAACATTAATATAATAAATGCAGTTGGTTGCTTGGTTTGGGTTTTAAAAACGCATGATCGTTCTTTGAAAATATTTGTCATATAGACATTTTTTCGAAAAAGTGAACGCTCAAAATCTGTAAAATTGTGATGCCATGATCGACGATATAGAAAGAGCCGGTTCGTGGTGATCTGATCGGGGATATTCACGTTATGGATCTTGCCGTGAGTGACAATGACAACGGTCGGTATACTGCCCCGCAGATTCGAAGGGTATGAAGCTTGACGGCTCCTTTGTTCTTACGGGAGATGGCCCAAGGAAACAAAGACAGGCACAGGTCGATGATTATTGAATCCATGGTATACTCTTCCTAAAAAAATCTTGACAGAGTACTATTATTTGGTACTATTGAAAGCATGAAACAAAAACATCGCAAGACGCTGGAACTCATTTTTCGCAGACCTGTCAGTGGCAGTATTAAATGGATCGACATCGAGAAAATGTTTATTGCTCTTGGTGCTGAGGTCAGCGAGCGAGAAGGTTCCAGGGTGGCAGTGTTTTTGTTTGATGAGGTTATGATATTTCATAGGCCACACCCAACGCCGGATACTGACAAGGGCGCAGTTTCAAGCATTAGAAAATGGTTGGAGAGCCATGGAGTTACACCATGAATATAATGACGTATAAAGGAAATAAAGCTAAAATCGATTATGACTCTGATATTGATATGTTTCGGGGCGAAATACTCGGACTTAACGGAGGCGCTGATTTTTACGGCAAGACTCCCGAGGAACTGCGTAGGGAGTTTAAAAAGTCGTTAAAAGTATTTCTTGATGTCTGCAAAGAAAAAGGGATTGAACCATATAAGGAGTATTCGGGTAAATTCAATTTGCGCATTTCCCCTGAACTGCACGCTGAAATAGCATCGAGAGCTTCAGCAGAAGGGAAAAGCCTCAATCAATGGATTGTTGAAACGATAGATCATATCGTTCATGCCACCTAAACCGGCATTTTACATTTCATCTTTTTTGCCAACTTGTCACCAAGCGTATTTAGCGCATTTTGGAAAGGAATCGTAGGCATGGTTCAGCTTGAATAAAAGCTGCGACATCTTGGGGGTTGACTTGGGGGTCGGGACGTTGGCGATAACATGGACGATCTGATGACGGGAGTGTGGATTTGCCGAAGAGTGACCAAAGATTGAATAAGCAAAATGAACTGCGGCAACTGCGCGAGGAGAACGCCCGTCTCAAGGAATTGCTGATTCGTTATGACATCCCTTGGGAAGAACCGATCACCCCTGAACCCGTTTCGGCTCCAGCGGAACCAACTCCAGTTACCATCCATTTCAGCACAGCCGACAAGATCGCCCTGTTCCGCAGCCTGTTCCGGGGGCGCGAGGATGTCTACTCCCAGCGCTGGGAGTCTACCCAGGGCACGTCGGGTTATTCACCGGCCTGCGGCAATGAGTGGAAACCCGGCATTTGTCACAAACCCCGGGTGAAATGCGGCGACTGCAACCAGCGGCAGTTGCTGCCGGTGAGCGATCAGGTGATCTACGACCACTTGGCCGGGAAACAGACTATCGGCATTTATCCACTTCTGAGCGATGACAGCTGCTATTTTCTCGCGGCTGATTACGACGAAGCCGACTGGCGGGAGGATGCCAAGGCTTTCATGCAATCCTGCCGGGAACTTGGCATACCGGCAGCATTGGAGATTTCCCGCTCCGGCAACGGCGCACACGCCTGGATCTTTTTTGCCGTGCCGGTTCCGGCCCGCGAGGCCCGGCAGCTCGGGGCCGCACTGATCAGTTACACCTGCGACCGCACCCGGCAATTGTCTCTGGCAAGCTATGACCGTCTGTTTCCCAACCAAGATAGCATGCCCAAGGGTGGTTTCGGCAACCTGATTGCACTGCCCTTGCAGAAACAACCGAGGGAATCGGAGTGCAGCGCGTTCGTCGATGAACACCTGCAACCCTATCCAGATCAGTGGGCGTTTCTCTCATCCGTTCGTCCAATGACCCGACGAGATTTGGAAAACTCCATCCTGCAGGCCAACGGAGGTCGCCATCCCCTGGATGTCGCCTTTGCCACCGAAGAAGAGGACAGCAAGCCCTGGCAACGTCCCTCACCAGTGCCCGCACGAATTACCGGCCCTCTGCCGGAATCATTGACTCTGGTGCTGGCCAATCAGATTTTCATCACCAAGGCCGATCTGCCGCAGCCACTGGCCAATCGTCTGATCCGGCTCGCCGCTTTCCAAAATCCGGAGTTCTATAAAGCTCAGGCTATGCGTCTGCCGGTGTGGAACAAACCGCGCATCATCGGCTGCGCCGAGAACTATCCCCAGCATATCGGCCTGCCGCGAGGCTGCCTCGATGCAGTGTTGGATCTGTTACAGGAGAACAGCATCTATCCTGAATTACAGGACGAACGCCAGGCCGGACGGAAGGTGACGGCCAAATTCACCGGTACCTTGCGTAAGAATCAGAAGGCAGCTGTGCGGGAGATGCTCAAGCATGAGATTGGCGTGCTCTGCGCTCCTACGGCATTTGGCAAGACGGTTACCGCCGCCGCTCTGATCGCCCGGCGCAAGGTGAGCACGCTGGTGCTGGTTCACCGCACCGTTCTGCTGCGTCAGTGGCAGGAACGATTGACGGAATTTCTTGAAATTACCAAGGGCAAGTTGGGTGTCATCGGCGGGGGCAAGAAGAAACCATCCGGCATGATCGACATCGCCGTTATGCAGTCGCTCTCGCGTCGGGAGGACCTGAGCGGACTCCTTGACCAGTACGGGCAGATCATTATCGACGAATGTCATCACCTGTCAGCCTATTCCTTCGAGGCGATCCTCAAACAGGCCAAGGCAAAATTTGTAGTGGGCCTGACCGCCACGCCGATACGCCGTGACGGTCATCAGCCGATCATCTTCATGCAGTGCGGCCCGATCCGCCACACCGCCGCTAGACCGGAATCCGCTCCGTCGCAATTGGAAGTCTGGCCGAAGGTGCTACCCGCACCGGAGATCCCGCCGGACTCACTAAACTACCCTCGACTACAAGTCGAGAGGTTATGACGGGTCGATTGAAAATCGACTGTCGTCAACTACCGGCTCCCCTTCTTGTTCTTGAATATATTGTTCTATCATCTCGTCAGTTATATTACCGGAACTTACAGCAAGGTATCCGCGCGCCCAAAGATGCCTGCCCCAAAATTGCTTCTTAAGATGTGGAAATTCGGATAACAGTATCCGCGAGCTTACTCCCTTCAACTTTTGAACAATCTTGCTGATATCCTGATTGGGACGATATGAAATGAACATATGTACATGATCGCTCGCTACTTTCCCCGTAATGATGTCAAGTTCATGCTCAAAAGCAATTTGGCGCAGAACATCTCGCGCGCGAATTGCTACTGGACCGATTAATACCTTCTTCCGGTATTTCGGTATCCAAATGAGATGTACCTTTAAATCTGTCTTGGTATGAGCTCCAATTTGATAACGTCGCATAGCGACATCTATAAACTTTTCTTCGCCTAAAGGCGAGGGGTTTCAACCATCCCCGAGAGTGACACTAATTCAGGATGTGTTCCGCATTATCGCCAACGATGCGACCCGCAACCAGCGCATCGCCGGGGATGTGCTTACCGCCTATCGGGAAGGACGTAAATTGCTAGTGCTCACCGAACGGACGGACCACCTACCACTTTTGCGGGAGGCACTGGGAGATCATGTCGAACACTGCTTCGTGCTGCATGGCCGTTTGTCGAAGAAACAACGAGCAGCGGTTTTAGCCGAATTGGATTCAATGGAGGAATCCGTGCCAAGAGTATTACTCGCAACCGGACGGTTGATCGGTGAAGGCTTTGACCACCCGCCGCTTGACACGCTGGTGTTGGCCATGCCGATTTCCTGGAAAGGAACTTTGCATCAATACGCGGGACGCCTGCACCGCGAGCATGCTGACAAGCAGGATGTACGTATCTACGATTACGCCGAAACTGATCAACCTCAACTCTCCCGCATGTGGGAAAAACGCCGACGTGGCTACCGGGCCATGGGGTATGATATCAAATCGATGGATGCCGTATAATTTTAGGAAACGAATCGAATCTTAAATAAATGAACTGTTAAGTTGTTTCAAAATTACCAGTACTATCGACAGTCACAACACCATCAGATATATTGTTTAGTACATTATCGAGAGTATTGTTCAGACAAATCAGTTCTTGGTTCTTTTGGTTAAACTCAGTCTGTTCCGTTGAGGAAAAGTATATTCTTATAGAACCAGGAAACTCTGTGATTTCAATTTCTCGATAGTGCGATCTACTGAATCTTTCACGGTCGTCCTGTTTGCATTATGAACTGTCGTGCATGGATACTCTGACACGGGTATGTATGTAGTCAATACGGACACACCTGCGGACACACAACGTGGTGTATTATGATGCCTTCGGTGACTCTCTTGCAAGGAAATACTCAATAATATCAATGATAATAGGGTGGCATGGAAACCCTCTCACGCCGGAAACCGGGGTTCGATTCCCCGTGGGACTACCATAAATATCAAGGGGGTTACCAGCTTAGGTGACCCCTTGTTTTTTGCGCTGTCTACACACCCCTCACACGGCGTGATTGTGTTTGTCCCCCTCTATTTTCCCAGGCGCCATTCAAAATGGATATACCCGGTCGGTGTTTCGAGCCAATCCGATCCGAGCCGGTTCAGCTCCGATGGCAGGGTCCGGTAGTCTGCGTTGCCTGACTGCAGTCCCTCAGCGATACTGAAATAATCAACGTCGGTCCCCAGGTAGACGGCATCCGGGAGGATCCCGGCACGGCCCGTTTTCCCTCGTGACCAAGGAACAGAGAGGGACAGCCTGACGTTTCCCCCGTTCTGCGCGTCCCCATCATGCAACAAGGTATATTTTTCATCCCGGCCACCGAACAAGTCGCCCGCAGGAGCGGGATACGGTTGCGGCGGGACGGATTCTTCCAAAGGTTCGGGGGTAACGGTAAACCGCTCGGCACGTGTTTCCTGAAAGAAACCGATGGCCTCCTCTTTTAGAAGCACTGTCTTCAATGAGTTGACAAGATCCTCCATGCGGGGGTCCGGTTCGAACAGATCCATCTGCCGCCCGTCCGCTCCCCATTGCCCCGGCATTTTTTCCTCTTTTACCTCCTTTTCCACATCAAGAGCAAGATCCGGTGCCATCCACGCGCGAGGATACCGCCGCCAGTCTCCCCATTCACCGGGAAGAAAAAACGGCGGGACTCCTTTCAACGCCCGGTGTGCCACTTGGTCATCATCGAACCGGAACGTGTAATCCCCTGTTTCGGTTCCCCGGCACGGGGCGAGCGCTTCATTTCGGGTAAAGAAAAATCGATCATCCTTCCCCCAAGGAATCCTGTCGTGATACGCCATATGCGCGATGGTTTCTCGACATTGCGCAGGGGATCCATACCCATCCAACAGGGACGGAAAACCAGCGGCTTCCTGTCCCTGCACTGATCCCGTCAGGAAACAAAAAGCGAGGGCAAACCCGGTCATGATAACGACCAACCCAACGAGAAACCGGCTTCGCCCCCATCTCACGCTGAAGAGTCCGCGATGGAGCGGCCTTTCCGGTTTCTCTGGCGTGGATATCCGGTCATGTGCGTGCATCTCTGTTTTCACCTTCAACGTACCTTTTTCCAACGCATCCGCTTGGCTTCGATTCATTATGATAATAATTCCAGCTGAGGGAATCAAGGGTGAGCCCGGATCTGATGAGACTCGAATCTGATCGGCAACGACAGCCACGGCATAGCGGGAGGGGGGGGAAGAAAAGATCGGACGGCATGTCTCATATGCTTCCCCTTTTCATGAAGGCTCATCCAGATGGGGCCCAGGCCGAGGATCGACACCTGGAAGCAGAGCCAGTACCCCAGGCCGCAGAAGACCGGGAGTTCCGAATACTCGTCATTGCGGGCCGTGTCCCGGCGGCGGGTATCCGGATCGCCCCCTGCATACTGTTTGGAAATGAGCGGCTTGGCGAAGGCCTGCTCCCTGCCGAGAAACGCGCCGCCTTGTACCGGATTCTTTGTGAAAATCCCCCAGGACCCGCTCCTTTCCTGAAACAGCGTCACATTGTATAATATGGTGATCCGGCGCTGGATCCTTGTTACCATCATGAATGAGAGTTTTACATACATTATCACGGACCAAGAGGAAGTGCCTTTGGCACATGAAAGGAGCGGTGAAAAGGGCACGACCCTCAATACATTTGAACAGATCTCCACGATCGTGCCATACTGTGCAATTCTCCTTGACATCTATCAACTTTTTTAACAAACTGGCACCCTAAATGCTGGGGCGACACGCAGGCTCTTTCACACTCATGATGCAGTCGTTGCACTGGTTGCAGCAGAACCGGTTATGGTAATTAATTGGGCGCTGTCCCTAATTTAATGTTGGGAGTGAACTACACTATGAAACAGATTCTATCCTTTCGAACGGTCATTGTCACGGTAACTCTTTTCATCCTCTTTCTCGCCATCGGCACGTCGGGTGCCGGTGAATGGTCCGCCCTCGGCTCAGGAACAAACAACTGGGTCCGGGCGGTGGCCGTCGGTCAATCGGGGGTCATTTATGCCGGGGGGGACTTTGATACCGCTGGCGGCGTTCCCGCCAATCACATCGCCCGGTGGAACGGCTTTGCCTGGTCAGCCCTGGGCACTGGGACCAACGGTATCGTCACGGGTCTGGTTACCGACGGCGCGGGCAATCTCTACGCTACCGGGCCCTTCTCCGACGCGGGCGGAGTGGAGCTCAGCCGTATCGCCCGCTGGGACGGATCGGCCTGGCACAAAGTCGGTACGGGAAATGATGATTATCCGCGGTTCGGGAGCGACATTGAATGCATGGCGGTGGACAGCTCAGGGAACCTCTATGTCGGAGGAACGTTTACCGTTATCCGGCTTAATTACGAGGATTCAATCACCGTAAACCACATAGCCAAATTCGACGGGACCTCCTGGTCAGCCCTGGGTACGGGGATGAACGGTAATGTGTATGACCTTGCTTTCGACAACTTCGGCAACCTCTACGCGTGCGGTAATTTCACGGAAGCCGGCGGGGTAACGGTGAACCGTCTCGCCATGTGGAACGGATCTTCCTGGTCGGACGTCGGTGGAGGAGTCAACGGGTACGGCTACGCCATGGCTTTCGGCGGAGGGAACCTGTACGTGGGGGGGAAATTCAGCTCAGTCGGGCCCGATCCCCTGAACGCCATTAGGATCGCCCGGTGGGACACCACCAGCTCCACCTGGAACAAACTCGCCAGCGGCGTCGGGTACACAATCGATCAGACACCGGGCTCCCTGGTGTTCGATGGGACGAACCTCTACGCCGGGGGATATTTCCTCTCCGCGGGGAGTGTATATGCCAATTATATCGCCAAATGGGACGGGACCGAGTGGTCACTACTCGGTGACGAAACGAATAACGGAACAAACTACAGCGTTACCGACATGGCCCTCATCGGTTCGGGATCGATCGTGATCTCCGGGTGTTTCAGCCAGGCCGGTGCCGTGTCCGTCAACAACATCGCCCGCTGGGACGAAACACCGCAGGAGGGAACTACCACTCCTGTGGTGGCACCGTGGCTGCATCTTTTATTCTCTAATCAGGCGGAATAAGATGCCTGCGGACAAGGGCACACTGAAAGGAAATAACGCCCCGATCTCTTCTGAGCTTTAGCAAGGGTATTGTCGGGTGAAACCGAATCCCTGGCGAAAAGGATCTGTTGCTCCCCGTGGAGTAACAGGTTCAGAGATGGCAACCCCGTGCCGGGGACCTCACTCCGACAGGCCGAAGGCGAATATGGTCGCCTCCTTCAGGAGGTGTGTCCCCCCGCGTATTCCTTCAGGGGTGAGCGGCTTGGCGAAGTCCTGCTCCCTGCCGAGAAACGCGCCAATTTCTCGTACCGGATTCTTTGTGAAAATCCCCCAGGACCCGCTCCTTTCCTGAAACAGCGTCACATTGTATAATATGATGATCCGGCGCTGGATACTTGTTCCCCTTCGCAATCCATCGGATCCCCCGACCGGGCCGTATCCTCTCAAAAAAGGATAAGGGTTTGACCCTCTTTTCTCATTGAGATATAGGTGCTGGTTCCGGAACGCATCGATGGCATGCAACGGTATGGAACCGGATCGGGATACCGATTCAGAACGATCTCTGACTCGCCGCCGGTTGTGAAAGATGCCATGGAGACAATTGGTACGGATGAAAAAGCAGACAAGAGATATCAACCGTAAACCGGTATTGCCGGAGAAGGGCATCGTCCTCTCCGTTATGATGACATCGTTTTTTACGACCTTTATCGGCAGTTCGACAAATCTGGCATTACCCCTGATCGGGGAGGAATTCGCGGGGAGCGCCCTTGTCCTGAGCTGGGTTGTCACCGGCTATATCCTGGCGTCGGCCGTATTCCTGCTGCCCATGGGAAGGATTGCCGACATGACAGGGCGGAAACGAATCTTTCTCCTGGGAACGGCGGGTTTTACCCTCTTTACGTTTCTGTGCGCGGTTTCGTGGTCCAATGCCTCGCTCATTCTCTTCCGGGTACTGCAGGGAATCACGGCCTCCATGATATACGCCACGGGGATGGCGATAATCTCGGCCGCCTATCCCCCCGGCCAGAGAGGGAAGGCAATGGGGCTGGCCGTAACGGCTACCTATACCGGCCTTTCGCTCGGGCCTGTCCTCGGCGGGTTCATATGCCAACATCTGGGATGGAGGAGCATCTTTTTCTTGACCGCTTGTATCGGATCGGCCTCTGTCGTGTTCATTCTGTTCCAGGTGCGGGACACAGCGGCCGGAGCGCGGGGGGAACGGTTCGATATCGCCGGCAGCGTGCTGTACATGTTCGGTCTTGCCGCCCTTTTATACGGCATGTCATCGATCTACAGCACGCCGGGGGCCAAGTACATCCTGATCGCCGGCGTCATCCTCTTGACGGGTTTCATCCTCCTCGAATCAAGGGTCCCCTTCCCTCTCATAGACATGCGGCTCTTCTCCCACAACATCGTCTTCGCCTTCTCCAACCTGGCCGCGATGATCAACTACAGCGCGACATTCGCCATCGGGTTCCTCCTCTCTCTGTATCTCCAGGTCATCCGGGGATACAGTCCCCAGGCGGCCGGTTTCATTCTTCTCGCGCAACCCGTTATCATGGCCCTATTCTCGTCATTCGCCGGTTCGCTTTCAGACAGAATCGAGCCCCGTATTGTTGCTTCATGCGGAATGGGGCTCAACGCGCTGGGCCTTTTCCTCCTGACGCTTCTCGGCACGGCGACACCCGTCTGGATGATCATAGTGAACCTGGCGCTCATCGGTTTCGGGTTCGCCCTGTTTTCCTCACCCAACACCAACGCGATTATGGGATCGGTCGACAGAAGATCCTATGGGGTTGCCGCGTCAGCGGTTTCCACCATGCGCATGCTCGGCATGGCCACGAGCATGACCATCGTGACCCTGCTGATTGCCCTCTTTGTCGGTGATACGGAACTCCGTCACACGGACCCCGGTCTTTTCCTGACCAGCTTCAGGATCGCCTTTGCCGTATTCGGCATCCTCTGTACGGGCGGCATCTTCGCCTCCTTCGCCAGGGGAACATGCGATCTCCGTAAGACGCGGGAAACACCGAAAGGATAAAAGGGTTCAATACATTGACCTCCATGTACCTCTATTGACGCCATGAGCATTCCCCGGCGCGGCGGCGAGACGGTTGGAGCAGGATAGTACCCCATGCGATTTTTTCACGATATCAAAAAGGCTGCATTCATAGACCGGCCGAACCGGTTTGTGGTGCGGTGCCGGAAGGGAGACGAGGAGATGTCGGCCTTCCTTCCCAACCCGGGCAGGCTGCATGAACTGCTGCTCCCGGGGCGAACCCTGTATCTGACACGGGACGGGGCATCCGACCATCGAAAATATCCCCATACCGTGGTGGCCGTGGAACGGGAGGGGATACCGATCATGCTCCACACCCACCGGACCAACAACGTGGCCCGGTATCTGATCGATGAGGGCATGGTGCCGGGGCTGGAAGGGGCGCGGGTGATCGGGAAAGAGGTCCCGGTTGGCCGGTCCCGTTTCGATCTGCTCATCGAGCATGAGGGGCGGGAACTGCTGGTGGAAGTGAAATCCTGCACACTCGTGGAAAACCGGACCGCCATGTTTCCCGACGCCGTCACCGCGCGGGGGGCCCGTCATCTGAGCGAACTGGCCGCGTTGTCCGAAAAGGGACGGGAAACGGCCGTCCTCTTCGTGGTCCACTGGCCCCTGACGGCATGGTTTCTCCCCGATTACCATACGGACCTCCATTTCGCCCGGACCATGCTGGCCTGCCGGGACCGGATCCGGTTTTTCCCCGTCTCGGTGCGATGGAACGAAGACCTGACGCTGGACGAAAAGACCGGGATAGTGAACATCCCCTGGGAATTCATCGAGCGGGAGACCGAAGACCGCGGAAGCTACCTCGTGATACTGCGATTGAGCGAGGGGAGACAGATCACCGTCGGAAAGATGGGGAACATATTTTTTCCGCCCGGTTATTATATCTATGTGGGGTCGGCCATGGCCAACCTGACAGCCCGTGTGGAACGGCACCGGCGGCTCCGGAAAAACCTCCACTGGCACATCGATTATCTGAGGCAGGCGGCCCAGTTCGAAACGGCACTCCCGGTCCGTTCCTCGGTCCCCCTGGAATGCCCGATGGCCGAGGCCATGTCTGTCATTGCGGACTGGACGATCCCCGGCTTCGGTTCCAGCGACTGCTCTTGTCCTACCCACTTCTTCGGGATGGAATCGGACCCTCTCCATTCTCCCGATTTCATCAACCTGCTCATGCATTTCAGGATCGACCGCCTCCACCCGCTCCTGCAACAGGAATGAATGATTCCGGCAAACACTCAAAACAATCGCAGAGGAAAATCACTTATTACCATTTGAAAATTTCGACGTAAAATATCTTGACATGACATCATTATAGATTTAAAGGGGCAAAGACTTTGATTTTGATGGTTTGTTATGTTTTTGAATGCTGTACCCAAAGGGGAATAGTGGTCTTACTGTCAAAGCCCTGTTTCTCGAAATGAGAAACGGGGCTTTTTTGTGGTCACCCCTCAGCCTATCATGTTTTTTCCAACACATACCAGGAGGTGGATACATGAATCATGGGAAAAATCAGTCAGTGAAGATCCTTTTTATTTTCAGCGCCTTATTATCATTTTTCGTTTTCGCTGTCCCGGAGGTGTCTGCGGAGTTCTACGTCATTGCGGGAAGCAGAGGAGTGGGGACCGAGATCAAATCCCTGCCCTACACCATATCGTCACCCGGGTTTTACTACATCACGAAAGATCTGTCGTGTGCGGCAGGCGTACACGGTATCACCATTACCGCCGACAACGTTACGGTCGACCTCATGGGGTTCAGCCTGGTCGGCCCGGGCGGTACCGGATATTTTGACGGGATTTACATGTGGGGAAGGACCAATGTCGAGATCAGGAACGGAACGGTACGGCAATTTCAACACTATGGCATTGGGGATTGTAGTTCTCTTGGGACAAGTCACCGGATCATCAATATCCGGGTACGTAACAATGGTGACCCGGGAATCTATCTTCTCGGTAAAAGCCATCTTGTTAAAGACTGCACAGCGATGGAGAACGGTGATCACGGCATTTATGCCGGCTCTGGCTCAACGGTGACCGGCAATACCTGCTATAATAATGATAATGTCGGCATTACTACCAACGGGAGCGCAACGGTGACCGGCAACACTTGCTATAATAACGATAGGATCGGCATTTTTGCCGGCGCCGGTTCAACGGTGACCGGTAACACCTGTTATGATAACAGAGACCACGGCATTTTGGCCGGCGCCGGTTCAACGGTGACCGATAACACCTGCCGGAGTAATACAGATCACGGGATATATCTGTGCGGGAACAACTTTGTTGACCGCAACACGGCGACCAGCAATGCCGGGGGGAACATGAATGCTCCCGCGTCCTGTACAATCCGTGATAACCACACGCCGGAGTAATAATCTCGGTCACGTTGATCGGGCGTGGAGCGATCCGGTACGGAACGCTTCACAGCGGTACATCTGAGGGGAAGCACCCATACTTGTTTGATCCGGATATGAGGGGATAGATGGCCTTCCGCGCCGCTCAACCGCCCCACACAGCGGTGGGGCAAGAGGTCAGGCGTACGTGTGGCCCTTATTGCTGGTTATCAACGGCATGTTTCTCCCCGCATTCGATACACATATGAGACAATCGGGCCAGTGTATTTGCAC
Organism: Syntrophales bacterium; assembly: GCA_963662405.2. GTDB lineage: Bacteria > Desulfobacterota > Syntrophia > Syntrophales > UBA2210 > UBA6078. Next base: position 316,180 of record CAXXKT010000003.1, on the reverse strand, counting down.
ATCAAGTCCATCGCATACCGATTCCGCCGGATTATCCGATTGAGAAATGGCGACGCATTTCATATGATAGGCAACCATGAAGGTAACGGCCATATACCAACCGGACCCGTCGACGAAATGTACGCGTCCCCTCTTTCTGGTGCCGGTCTCGGCGGGCTTCCCCTCCCCCGCGGAGGACTACATCGAGGGCAACCTCGACCTGAACCGGTATCTCATCAAGCATCCCGCCGCGACCTTCTTCGTGAAGGTGAGTGGTAACTCCATGATCGATGCGGGGATACACGACGGTGACATCCTGATCGTCGACCGTTCCCTCAAACCCGCCAACCGGAAGGTCGTCATCGCGGTCGTGAACGGTGAGTTGACCGTGAGGAGGATCAGGGTCAGCGGAGGGAACGTGATCCTCATTTCAGAGAACAAGGATTACCAACCCCTCCCGGTCGAGGAGGATATGGACTTCGAGGTATGGGGCGTGGTCACCACCGTGATCCACCCCCTGTAGATCCAGAGGTACAAGCAATGCCCCCCACCTTTGCGCTGGTCGATTGCAACAATTTCTATGTCTCCTGCGAGCGGGTATTCAACCCCCGGCTCACCGGAGAACCCGTCGTGGTCCTTTCCAACAACGACGGGTGTGTTATCGCCCGATCGAACGAGGCCAAGGCCCTCGGCATCCGGATGGGCGTCCCCCTGTTCAAGGTCCGGGGCCTGATCGAGACGCACGGGGTGCACGTCTATTCCTCCAACTACGCCCTGTACGGCGATATGTCACAGCGGGTAATGGATACCCTGTCCCAGTTTACTCCCGACATCGAAATCTACTCTATTGATGAGGCCTTTCTGGACCTGTCCGGATTCAGGCGGGACCTGACCGCCTGCGGCCGGTCGATGCGATCCATGGTCCGCAGGTGGACCGGCATTCCCGTTTCCGTGGGCATCGCGGAGACAAAGACCCTCGCCAAGATCGCCAACCGTATCGCCAAGAAATCCAAAAAGGCGGGCGGGGTCCTGGATCTGACCGATTCGCCCTATCTATCAACCGCCCTGGCCATGACAGAGGTCGGAGACATATGGGGCATCGGAAGAAGGTATGCCGCATTTTTAAGAAGCATCGGGATCACCAACGCCCTCGACCTCCGTGATGCCCCGGAAACGATCATACAAAAGAAGATGGGGGTAAACGGCCTGCGTATCCTCCGGGAACTCGCGGGTGTTTCCTGCTATCCCCTGGAAGAATCCCCGCCGTCCAGGAAAGAGATCACCGTTTCGAGATCGTTCAAAGCCCCCCTGGAGGACCGGGCCGATATGGGAGAAGCGGTCGCCGCCTTCACATCCCGGGGGGCGGAGAAGCTGCGGGCGGCACAACTCAATGCGAATATCCTCGTGGTATTCGTCATGACCAATCCCTACCACCGGGAGTCCCGGTACTTCAAGATGGAGACCATACGCCTCCGCGCCGCCACCAGCGACACCGCGGAGCTGATCCGATATGCGCACGAGGCCCTCGACAGGATCTACCGAGAGGGATACCGCTACAAAAAGGCGGGAGTCACCTTCAGAGATCTGACCCCCGACAGCCATACCCAGATGACCCTCTTCGCTGGAGATCGAGAGAAACACTCCGGCGAGATCATGCGGGCATTCGACAGCATCAACCAGCGATTCGGGCCGAATACAGTCAGGTATGCAGCCACGGGTTCCACTCCAAATCAAAAATGGAAAACGGTGGCCGCGTGGCGCTCACCTTCCTATACAACCAGGTGGCATCAATTGCCCACGGTGTCATAAAGCCATGTGCGGACGGTTCACCCTCTACAGTTCACTGAGGAACATCAAAAAGGTCTTCGGGATCGGGACGGTCACCGGCGAGCTGAAGCCCGGATACAATATCGCCCCCGGTGATGAGGTATACGCGATCATCCGGGGGGAAGACACGCGTCTGGGGAAACTGCACTGGGGACTGGTGCCCCCTTGGGCGCAGGACCTCTCAGGGGCCTCAAAGATGATCAACGCCCGCGCGGAGACTCTGGGAGAGAAACCGAGTTTCAGGAGGGCCTTCAGGGAGAGGCGCTGTATCATACCGGCTGACGGCTTCTACGAATGGAAGGACCGGCAGCCGTGGTACTGCACCCCGGACACCGACACCCTCTTCGGCTTCGCGGGGCTCTGGGAGACGTGGAAAGGAACCGATGGAGCCCCCTATCACTCCTGCACGATCGTCACCACAGCGGCGAGCGAATCGATGCGGGCAATCCACGACCGCATGCCGGTGATCCTCACACCCGAGGCAACAGAGGAGTGGCTCGATCCGGCGACGAAGGACTATGAAAAATTGAACGGCATTATAACGGACGGCAGGGTGACAAAGGTCAGGACCTCCCTCGTTTCAAAGTTTGTCGATTCCCCCCGAAACAACGACCCGCGCTGCATCGAGCCGGTGATATCAGATCGATACAATGCACCCATTTCTGAAAGGGAAGAATAATGAGCAGGTATCGTGTTCTGTCCGTTATGACCGTTTTCATCGCGCTTCTGATCTGCCCGGCCTCTCTCCGGGCGGGGGCGATTATCGTCGACCACCGCTGCGTCGACATCACCCGAATACCCGAATCGGCCATCACACGGGCAAAGTCCACCCTCCATATCGCCTACGGCCACACCTCACACGGCAGCCAGGTGACCGACGGCATGACCGGTCTGGTGGCGTTCGCCAACGGCGGGGGGAAAGGACTGTCTCTGCCGGAGAACATCTTTGCCTGGAGTCATAATGACCAAACACCCGACAAACTGCATCTGTACGAAGGCGACGAGTATGGAAGCGGCGATCTGGACCATGATTGCGGGTACTGGCCCGGGTGGCGCAACGAGACTATTGCCTATCTCGGCGACCCGAACCAGACAACCGGCCGGGGGAAAACCCACCCCGACTGCAACGTCATCATCTGGTCCTGGTGCGGCCAGGTCGACGACAAATACAAAGCGGGCACCCTCCAATCCGAGTATCTGGATCCGATGAACCAGCTTGAGTCCGACTATTTCGGCGTCACCTTCGTCTACATGACCGGCCACGTGGATCACTTCGACGACGCCGCCAACAAGGCGGCGAATCAGATGGTCAGAGACTACTGCCGGGCCAACGGAAAGGTCCTGTACGATTTCGCCGACATAGAGTGCTATGATCCGAACGGGACGTTCTACGAGTTCCCCCATGACAACTGCGATTACTACGCCTCGGCGGAAAGCACGACCCCTCTGGGCAACTGGGCCACCGCGTGGCAGGGGTCTCATACGGTGGGCGTCGACTGGTATTCGTGCGGATCAGCACACAGTGAGCCACTCAACGCGAACCAGAAGGCCTTCGCCGCCTGGTGGCTGTGGGCCCGGATCGCCGGGTGGAACGGGCCCGTCTCCCTCCCCCCGATCATCCACCTTCTCACCGGGGACTGAGAAAAGGGGTGCATTCTCCTTGGACGTGCACCATGCTTTTTATGTCGTCCCTTTTTCTATGTCCTTGACACCAGATGTTTTCTGTCCTAAAGCTATAAACAAATAACAAAAAGGAGGGTAATCTCATGTTCCGTCCTTTTTTCTTTCCGATCAAAACACTCGTTTTGCTGTTTTTCTTCCTGGGTTTTGCCACTCCGCACGTCGATGCCGCGGTGATCTATGTCAAGCACGACGCTGCCGGCTCATCGACAGGCACCAGTTGGAATGATGCCTACACCGATTTAAGCGAGGCTATCAATCAGACCACGGCAGGAAACGTCATATGGGTGGCCCGGGGAACCTACCTGCCCACCGGCCATCCCAACGGCGGTACGGAGCCCCTGGAAAGACATTTTTCCCTGAAAAACAACGTGGCCATATACGGAGGATTCAGCGGTACCGAGGACCCGGCCACCTTCGACCTGGCCGACCGCGATTTCGCGAATAACGATACAATCCTCTCAGGATTGTATCCGGGTAATCCGCCCCTTACCCCACCGTATAAAATATATCACGTCTTTTACCATCCCGACGGCACCGGTTTGGACGAAACGGCGGTGATTGACGGATGCACCATCTCCGGCGGCGACGCCGACAAAGATGTGGGCTGGCAGCATCGCAGGGGTGGTGGCATGTTTAATGGCAACTGCCATCCCACCGTCCGTAATTGCACCTTTTCGGGAAACAGCGCCGAGGAAATGGGCGGTGGAATCTACAACGAAGAGGGCAGCCCTGATGTCGTGAACTGCACCTTTCATGACAATGCCGCCGTCGACGGCGCCGGGATGCGAAACGCCTACAGTCAGGCAACCATCGTCAACTGTACCTTTTTCCAGAACTCCGCAGCCACCTCTGGTGGGGGGATATACAACGCATACCTGGGGCCGGTTATCCGGAATTGCATCATTTACGGCAACGCAGCGGGAAATCTGTACGATGCGGAGGGTGCGGCCGCGAACGTCTCCTACAGCCTCATTGAAGGGGGATGGCCGGGGGACGGAAACATCGATGAAGACCCCCTCCTCGAAACCCTGGCCGACAACGGCGGCGCGACCCGGACCTGCGCCATTCCGGTCAACAGCCCTGCCTACGCCATCCCCAAGGATGCGGGAACCGAAGCGTGGAACAACGCCCCGGACACGGACCAGCGGAGTCTTGCCAGGGCATCAGGGGGTCTGCGGGCCATGGGAGCCTATGAGGCCCTCCGCTCTGCACTCCCCGCCATATTGCTGCTCCTGATCATGAGCGAGTAATGTGGTATTCGATTTTCCACTGAAGAGTGGAACCATTTACCAACGGTACGTTGCCGCTCGGGGAGGACCAATCCTCTTATAGTCCCTGTCATCCCTTTGTATTCTTATATTCCTGAACCTTGTCGTGCATGAAGGCAAATCCCGGGGTGATTCGTTCCGTGATATTGTTGGGAAGGATCGTCCGGACCGGCTGACCCATATTGAGCTTTCCGCCGGACTTGAAGAGATTCTCCACCACGTATGGGAGGAGCGTACCGGGGATGCCGATGGCGATCTCACTCTCGGTGGTCCCCGAAAAGGCCCGATCCCCCATCCCCGGGATGACGACCTGCGGCTTCCCCGTCAGAAACGGGACCAGGGTACCCTTCTGGCATGACTCTCCGAAACCCTCGAATGAAGAGGTGACCGGATGCTTGAAATCGTAGCTGAGCGCCTGGATGATATGGGTGATCTGAACACCGTCGCCGTACAGCAAGACCGAATCAGGGGGAACGATTGTCTCCGGGAGAGGCGAGCAGACGAACCCCTTGAACGCGGCCATTCTCTCATACTGTTTTTCTCCCACAAACTCGCGGAAGAACCGGAAGCGTTTTTCCTCCGCCTCCCTGTCGCTGTGCCACCCCTGGCGCACCTGGCTTTCGATCAGTTCTTCCTCGGGGACATACTCCCATCGATGGGCGACCGTCGCGGGGACACAGAAATTATCCTCCGCGGTCATCGCCACATGCATCCGCCACCTCCGGCTATACGTAAAGGCCTGACAAAGGGACCACTTCTGGCCGCGCGCCGAGGGACGGACCGCCTGAGGGGGGATCTCATTTGCATCCTTGATGTACTTGACGGCCACCGGATCGGTGTAGAGCCGGAGCGCATCGATCAGCCGTCGCCCGGCGGCTCGGTATTCGGAAAGTTCGGTCATAATCGTTTTCCTTTCTGGTGGTTACGGGACAACTCAAAGCATATATCGAACACCACCGGTCAACAGGCGGCACAAACAGGGTATCCCGGCACCCCATCTTTCCTCAGTCCCCGGCGCAATACCTGTCGACATACTTGAAAAGATAATACCACAAAAAGCACCCTGCCACGGCAAGGGGACACGTCAGCGCAAAGGCAAAGATCACTTCAGAGGTAGTCGATTCGTTCCCTTCGGTGAGAGAGTGAAACCGATCAATAAGAGCGGGGAGGTAATCGGCAACAAAGAAATAATTCGCCGCCATGAGCGCCGCAAACAGCGGGACCACCGTGACTGAAAAGAGTATCCTCAGCACCGGGCAAAACCGCGTGTTTCGAAAGGCAATCACCGCCGGGGGAACAAAAATAACCGTTCCGACTATCACATACAATAACGTCGCGTCATTCCCCTGCATGGTAGCCATAGGCCCTTTCCGGATAAGCAACTTCTCCATACATAGGGTGACACTGCTTCATTTGTCAATGATTCTTTGGGTACATCCACCGCATCGGTCATTTCCACAGGTCGCTTGTCTTCATTCAAGTAGACGCGATCCCTCGTCCAAAATTCGTCATCCCTGAAAAACCATTCGCACTACTTGTCAACCGTACCGTTCACCTCCGTACGGGAAGTAACCAATCCTTATCGCCCAGCAAATGAATCAGATTGCTTTCAATCCACACCCCCGCAAGGGGGGCGACCCGATTTATCGAGCATAAAAAAGCCTTGATTTAGGTTTCAATCCACGCCCCCGCGAGGGGGGCGACCCAGTCGCCCTTCATTCCGTCGACCAGGATATCCCGGTTTCAATCCACGCCCCCGCGAGGGGGGCGACTCAAGCCACCATCATACACAGGGCTTGATGTACGTTTCAATCCACGCCCCCGCGAGGGGGGCGACAGCAACGGAACGGCACGGGGACTGGTGACTGATGTTTCAATCCACGCCCCCGCGAGGGGGGCGACGTTGGGTGTCCGAAATGCAAGTACGAGGGGTTGAGTTTCAATCCACGCCCCCGCGAGGGGGGCGACAGAATTCGAGGTCGCAAGCGACTTCGATGGCGTGTTTCAATCCACGCCCCCGCGAGGGGGGCGACTTCGGTCTCGCGCAGTTCGTAAGAAACCCCGTCATGTTTCAATCCACGCCCCCGCGAGGGGGGCGACTTGCCCTTCGGGACGGGCCAGTAGTCGCAGTTGTCGTTTCAATCCACGCCCCCGCGAGGGGGGCGACCATCGGTCGGTCCCCATCCTTTCGCCATCGGTCGAGGTTTCAATCCACGCCCCCGCGAGGGGGGCGACTATGGTCAAAGGCAAATCTGACATGAACATCATGTTTCAATCCACGCCCCCGCGAGGGGGGCGACGGTTGGATGGGTTACGGCAAGCCCTTGAAGACATGTTTCAATCCACGCCCCCGCGAGGGGGGCGACTATAACATTATAACTTATCAATCTTACAACGGTTAATACCCATTTTCTGCGAACCGTATCTTTTCAACGTATCCCGTATTCAATTGTCAATGAACGTTTCAAAATTTATCTTTATTTCCAATGCATTATACGCTCCGCGAATCCCCCAGGGATTTGCTGCAAGCTTCGGGTTCGCGGACACCTATCAGGCAATGAGCGGCCCTTCCTGATCAAGGCCTTCTTTGGCGCCCACATGCTCGACACGGCGCTTCCAATTCGACCCCAGGTAATAGAACCGCAGACTGTCCGATTCGAGATTGATCTCGCTGATCAGCCGCTGCCGGAGCATCGTCCATTGCGCCGGATCGACGATACACTCAAAAACGGAGTACTGGACACGCTGGCCATAATCCTGACACGCCTTCGCCACCCGGCGCAGGCGACGCTGCCCCCCTTTTTCGACTGTCGCCACATCATAACTGACAAGCACAAACATACCCTTCGCTCCTATTTCCAGATAAAGGGCGGATATCCGTCCAGATCGCCCCTCAGATACCGGGCCAGCAGCAGGACCTGCGTGTGAAAGAGGAGCCCGACTGTCACCTTTTCATTGAGAAAGGGGTGTACGATCTCGTCCTGCTTCCGTTTCTGATAGGCAATCAGGAGGGACTTCCGTGTCTCGTCGTCCATGAGGACAGCGCCCGATTCGGTTGTATCAAACCCCTTCTTTCGGACCTGTGACAGATTGATCAAAGAGAGTGCCATCCGATCGGCCATGAACGGTCTGAACTCCTCCATCATGTCAAGAGCGAGACTCGGTCTCCCCGGGCGGTCCCGGTGCAGGAATCCGACCGCCGGGTCCAGGCCTACCGATTCGAGGGCGGAGCGGACATCATGCATGACGAGGGTGTACAAAAAGGACAGGAGGCAGTTCACCTTGTCCAGGGGCGGACGGCGGCTTCTCTCATGAAAAGAGAAATCCTTTTTCTGTGAGGTGATGAGATGATCGAAGACACCGAAGTACCTGTTCGCCGCATCCCCTTCGATCCCGCGCACCGCGTCCAAAGATCCCTCACGGGCAAGGGATTTCAAGGACGCGGCAAGCCTCCGCGAGGCCTGTTCGATCTCATCCGTTCCCGGCTTGTCGCCGTGGTCCCGCAACGCCCGCTGGAGAACCGTTCGGCAGTTGGCGATCTTGCCGGTCACGACGGCCTTCGCTATTTCAGCGGATGAAGCAGGATCATCGGCACGTCGATACTGCTCTCTGCGGAGCAGGACATTTCCCGAAACCGGCCCCTGTACCCGCGCCAGGAATCGTCCATGCTCCGACAGGAAACTGATCGCAACATCACGCTCCGCGCAGAAACCCATGAGGAACGGGCTGATGGATACCTGACCGAAACAGACAATTCCACCGATCGTGTGGATCGGAACGCGAAGGCGAATCTCTTTTTCCACCTTCACCACGGCCGTCTCCCCCTCCTTGGCGAGATAGGCCCCCTGCGTCGTGACAAAAAGGGTATTGAGGTGTCGCTTCATAGCTCTCGCATCACCCCCGACAAATAACGCTGCACGGTCCTTCTCTTTCCCACCGTCTTCGGCAGGCATAGAGCCGCCAGCGAGCAGGCATCACACCTCTTCGTATAGACCGGTTTCGGCGTCCGCCCGGATGCAATCAGTTCGTGCAGCCGTATCGCGGCATCTTCCGTTTCTTTCCGCAATGGGATGTCAAAAACAACCTCCGCACGGCGTCGGTTTTTCCCATAAAAAAGAGCACCCTCGGGCACCGCGATGTTCAGCATCTCTTCAAGACAGAGCGCCTGTGCACAGAGCTGCACCCGGTCGCCGTTGTCCTTCTTCGGCTTGCCTCGTTTGTATTCCACGGGAAACGGCAACCAGGAGCCACCTTTCCATCGGTGGAATTCTACGACGTCCGCTTTCCCGATCAGCCCCAGCCGCAGTGATCGGAGAGAGAGCCCATGTTCAACGCGGATATCGCCTCTCGATTCCCTCCCCTCTTCGTGGACACGCTCGTGCATGACCCTCCCTTCGGCGGTGAAGAGATTCTCGGCCCACGCCTGCTCGATGTGAATCAGGGCGCACTGCCGCTCGCAGAAGATAAGGTGCTGCAGGGCGGACAGGGGGAGAAGATCGTCTTCAGTATACATATTCTTACCATTTTAGATAGTTATTTCAAAATGTTAATCCAATTATTTCCCTTTGATAAAACAGCCGTGTTCTGGTACAGTAGCATCATGAAAAAGAAAAACCTCACGCAGACAAATCCCTATCTTAAAAACCCCGCTGAGCGAAAAGCCGCAATCGTCATGAACGTGGCGTCTTCGTCAGCAATCGAAGGTGTGCCCCTCTCTGCCTTTAGTGATCTGCTCCAGACGAACAAAGAGACAAGGAAAAAATCAGCCGCCCGGTAACTGCAGAGTATTATCTATTATCTCGTCAAAAATCTTCTCCATCGGTACATAATCCCTATCCAGTCCAAGTTGAACGGCTTCAAAATACCTCTGTTTATTTTTGCCTCTCAGTGTACCAAAATCCAGCGGAGGCAATTTTGCCTGAAGCGCCATGAGTGATGCCAGAGTGCGTGCAATTCGACCGTTGCCTTCCCTGAAAGGGTGAACCAGAAGCAATTCCACATGTACTACGGCAAGGGCCTGCGCCAGGTCTTTTCTTTTCGAAAACCGACAGGGCGTATAAACTGCAAGATAACGGCTTTCAAAATCGGCCATCAGTCCGGGGATCAAATGAGCGCCTGCGAAGGTAAAATCCCCCTTTGAGAGATTTACCTGCCGGTATTGACCGGCCCACTCGTAGATTCCGGAGAGCCATCTCCTGTGCATCTTACATAGATCGGAGGCGCTGAAGCTGTATGACTCATCGTAGATAGTTACAAGATCACCAAAGGTCCGTACAAGCGCCTCTCCTTCTATGCGATCCATTTCCCTGATGCTCTTTACTCCGATAAGGTTTCGCAGAACACGGCCTCGCGAACCCGGCTCAAACTGGGCTTCGGCAAGACCTGAGATGTCATATCGACCGGAGCGCTTCATGAGAGAACCGCCAAAACCTCAAACGGAAGTTATTCCTTGTTCTACTATTATGGGCTCCTCTAAATCTTTTCTTCGATAGTTACACCGTGAGGAACACTGTTTCTGTCGATCTCGACAACGTAGTCAGAAAATCCACGGGCCGGGATATCGGCATCGGTTGAACGTCTGATTGAAACGAGATCAAACAATTTGTGGGCCGGAGCGTTTCCAAGATCTCTTTCGTGTTTGAATACAATAAGCTTCTGAGCAGCCATCTCCCCCCGAGCCGCAGAACGATCATGGTCAAACATGTTACGGAGAGCATCCCAAAAAACCTCAAGGTCATCTTCGGAAAATCCAGTCTGCCGTGCCAACGGAGCGGAAATGAAACCGTGAACACGATACAGGCCATAAGGGATATATGCTTTACGCCCCATTGTTCTATTATCGCCATCCTGAGAGTCGGCCTCTTTCCTAGTTTCTACTGCCATACGGGTAATACTCGCCTCCAAAGGAACAATAGGGTCAATACTCTGCGCAAAAGAGAACTGCACAGGTCCCCGAACCTGGCCACAGTTGTTTTCTTTGGTAGACATAACCGCTCCAAATGTTCGAACATCAAAGAAATTTTCACACATCCACACACGTGCCTTACTGATTTTAGCCGATTTTTCTTTTTCATCTGCCACCGCTTCGTAGGCAGGTTTTCTGGCTTCAGTTAGAACAGCTTTTTCCTTGATATAAATATTGTATTCTTTTTCACCGTTCCGGACCAAGTCAACATAGTTTCGAACCTTGCGTTTTAAACAGACATCGGTCGTAATCCCATGCCCGGTTTCCGGGTCAATACGGGGCATATTTCCACCGTCCGGATCACCATTGGGGTTTCCATTTTTCACATCAAAGAGCAGAACAAACTCATAGCGGTTTTTGATAGGCTCGTTCATTACTTCCCTCCTTCTTCGGTTTTGGTTTCATTTGTTGAGTACAAAGCATTTTTTTGCTGGTAGTAAGCGATGGCAAAGAGTCCTTGGTCTTGCAGATTCAGGTGCGTGGGAAACACATCAATGTTTTCCATAATCTCTGAAATACGGCGGTCGGAAATATAACCATATGGCGCTTTCCCGATATGGTGCTGAGAAAGGCGAAGTAACCGCGGAAAAACACTAGCAGGTGTGGCGGATGCAGAGCTGAAAAACCGATCTTTGATAGTTGCATTGACTTTGCCCAGTGCGTCCAGTTGCGCTTTTTCAAGCACGGCAAACAAACGTCCGAGCAAATACGAAACATCTTTCTTTTCTGGGTCTAAAGACATTGGAACCTCCTTTTTGTAGTTACGCTGTAAAACAGCCTTTAAGATTGACGCTCGTAAGTGATTAACGTTCGGAATAGGTTTCCCCGATGAAGGGTTTTTTTTGGCCTGATCTGCCCGGATACGCCCTAAAACTCCTTGGTAAAGTTGTTGCGGGTAATTTGCACCGGTCAGAATTGAGCGTGTTAGTGCACCGCCTAAGACAGGGGATATATCCTTGGTCTCACGGGCGGTTTCTTTAAGCAAATGCCATATCCCGGGGAATCTAATGTCACTATCAAAGCTCGGAGTCATTGAAAGGTTATTGAAATGATCACGCAACCGCACCATCAACTCGCCAACAGAACAAACATGCCAGAACCTGAGGGCAAGACGAGCTTTGTTCAAAGAAACTCCAAGAATATAAAATGTAAAATCAACATTGTTCTTGATTTCATTTGGGAGTTTCCCCTTGCTTACGGCCTCAAGGAATTTTTGAATCTTAACTGTGTCAGCCTGGTCTGCAAATGAGGGGTTTAAGATATGCCCCATAAATGTTTCAACGGGCGAAGCTTTTTCGGTCCAGAAAACCGTCGTCGTATCACCAATCTGCAATCTATGTTTTCTGTTGCGAAACAAAAATTTCAAGGCTGTGGAACTTTTAAACTCTCCCTCCACAGAAATCGGGGCGTTTTCTCCCCTCTTCTTCCCGTATGATTCATAGGCTACTTCATTAAATGAGACCAGTGAGGCTCCCGAACCGAACTTGAACTGTGCATACTGCAACTGTAGATCACGAACCTCTCCATCCAGGAAACTGACACCCCGCGAAAACGTTTTCTTTGCAACAAATTCTGACCACAGTTTTTTAGGTTCCTCTCTTTCGTGGATGAATGTAGTGTCACCCTGCAGGCGAAAAGCGATCCATTTTCCATGATCTCCACTGATCTCTTTCCAGTGATCAAACCCTAAGGAATCCGATGGTTTCCAGTTTTCGAGAAATGCTCTCACTGCAACAATACCTTCGTCTTGTGATTCTTGGCACACTTCATCAATCAGTTTTGCGAAAGATTCATGATGCACGTTTTTTGTAGACGTACCGGATATGCCGAATAGATATTCCGCTTTATCAACCATGAAATTGGGGGTTGTTGCTGCGGCGTTTGCGCGGACATTAACATGATTGGTATAGGGAACCACTGATTGACGAAAATCAAATGTATTGGCCTTGATCATTTTCCGGAGGTCTTCAGGCTGGCCGATAAGGTTCCCGGATTTGTCAATAGTGATAACAAATCCAATATCCTCCATACTGAATCCATAGGGAGGCACCTCTTTTGATTTCGCAAGACGGTTATAGAGTTCAACCAACGACTGAAATATCATGAAACCACCTCCTGCCTGCAATCGATGATTCCATCCCGCATGACAGCCCTGAAGAAACGTGGCGTCATATCGTCCGTAAAATCAATGTCGTGGAGCATATACCCGAAATCCTGCTGTCCTGAAAACCGCGTGTCAGGAACTTCTTCACACCACTCGAAATTTACAGGGAACTCTCTGCATCCAAAATAGGGGCGATGAAAACACTGGCCGTTTTTTACACGGCGCTCAAAGATAGCCAAGTGTTTACCGGGATCATCATTAATCTCTGCCAATTTAAAGTGGGCTTCTATGACGTACTCCACATTTCGAAGAACCATGGATGCCCGTTGCTGGCGTGTTTTGGGGTCATCTACAAAAATACAAACAGGCTTCCCACTCTGCGTGTCCGCATTATTAATGGAAACCCGTTTTGCCACTTCATTGCGCCTAATATTTCCAAAACGAACAGGTTTCAACACATGAATGCGATCAATGATCCATGAAATAGCAGGTTTCCAATAAATGGCCTCTAGGATTCCGCGAGCTGCGGAGGGCGTCATAACATCATACGAGACTCTTTCCACCTTCATCTCTGGACGGGTGAACAGTGCGTAGTCTCCCCACACCCTCAGCTTGATTCCGTAGCTCATTTTCACACCTCCTTTCTTTTATCCAAAAAACGCATATCCTTCCGGCGGCTTACATTTAAGACCCGTTGCCTTTGAATAAAGTTCTTCCGAGCGTAACACCCAAATTCCCGGCACAGGGTCCTCCAGCCAGTCCTTTATCTCTTCAAACTGATAGGGGTATATCTGAACCGTAAACTTTTGTAGTTTTCTTAAAATGCCCCCTTTGTGTTCCGTAAATTCCAATGCTCTTACCAATTCAAGGGCATCTTCTTGTAAGGCCACTATGATGGGAATCGTTGCAGATACAATCATCTGAAAGCGTGCGATATCTTTGAACTGAATCTCACCCGACTGAGCTGAGCGACACATATTTTCGATAATGCCATCCGCATCCATTCGACCTTCATTCTTCCAGAAGAAATCACTAAAATATTCCCGGACGCACTCAGGCGATGTAAGTCTTCCCGTAAATGGCTCAAATAGCTTAGCAGCCGACTCGGCAGCATGACGAAAAAAGGAACATGCAGACTCCTCCGGAAGTTTAAAGACATACACCTCGCACGGGGTTTTGCTCAATCCATTGCGATTACATCGACCTGCAGCCTGAGCAATACTGTCAATTCCAGCTACCGCACGAAAGACACAGGGAAAATCGACATCTACTCCGGCTTCTATCAATTGTGTACTGACAACTCGACATGACATCTTTTGCGGGCATGACAATCTGGCTCTTATTTCAGCTAGTTTTTCAGTCCGGTGCGCCGGGTGCATCAAAGCACTTAGATGAATGTTCGAGTCAGACTCAGGTAAAGCATTAAATATGTCAATGGCTTGCTGACGGGTATTTACAATACATAACACTTGTTCATGTGCCAAAAGTCTGTCTGCGACCTCCTGCACGCTGAGCGTTCCGACAAATTTTTCTTCAGTTCGTTTCAATGCTGAAAAGAGCGCAGGAACATCATGAATTATCTCTCGGACATCTTTAAGTCCTGATTTGAAATTTTCCGAAAACTTAATTGCAGGTTGTGTTGCCGTACACAAGACCGATGTGACACCATAATTCAGCGACAGTTCTTTGATAACCTCAAGGCAGGGTTGCAGTTTTTCAACAGGAATAGCCTGAACTTCATCGAAGATAATTATACTGTTAGTTACATTGTGAAGCTTACGGCACTTCGCTGGCCTGTTCGAGTGGAATGAATTGAAAAACTGAACATTTGTTGTAACAACGACCGGGGCATCCCAATTTTCCGAAGCCAGCTTGGTTTTCCAATCCGCGTCATGAGGAAGAAAATTACAGTGATGTTCCAAAACAGCGTCGTCCCCAAGCATATCTCGAAAGACTTTGGCACTTTGCTCGATAATACTGGTAAAAGGAATGACATAGATAACTCTTCTCTTCATTTCATGCTTTTTCGCATGGTTGAGCGCAAAGGCCAACGATGCCAAAGTCTTACCCCCACCGGTTGGAACGGTTAACGAAAACACCCCTGGATCTGATTCAGCTGCCTGTAAACACGCTTCGAGAACATGCTCACGTTGTTGATTGACTTTTGTCGTTTGGTCAGATCCGCCACGAAGTGCTGTAAAGTTTATCCAGAATTTCTCATGGAGCTCATCAATCCTTGGATAGCAAGAACGCCATTCCGCTCTTGTTCTATCCAGAGAGTTTTCTGTATCAAGGAAATCTGCATCTACTAGGCAAGAAAATAGCATTCGGATAAAAAATTGCAATTGGAACCCAAACCGTTCAGGATCAAATGAAAAAGGTAGTTCTCGAGGATAATCAGGAACAGGGCAAGGTATCTCGACTTTAGGATAGTCTTTCTCAAGTCTTGTTTCCAATGCTGCATCAGATACGTCGCTCCAGTTCGGCAATCCTCCATGGTGTCCGGCGATACAGTAGGCCATCAATTTCCCAGATTCTTTTGAATTCCGAGCGAGCCACTGGGCACCACTAAAAGCATGAGTTGGATGACCTTCATAAAACGAAGAGAACTCATCAATAATGCCATTTGCTTGTCTTAAATATGCCTGCCACGGAAGAATCCCTTTACCAAGGTCATGGTTTGCCCCTAATATGTCACCCCACGCTTGTGAACCAAAATAGCTGGCAAAATCCGCTGCCATCTCTGCAACATTTCTTAGGTGATCCTCAAGGGTTTGCCATTCGTCGAGGGGCCTTCCATCCAGGCTGTGTGCGTAATATTTCTTGGTCATTGTCTTCAGATAAATCCTTTTGCAGTGTGATGTGGTAAATTAACGATCGATCGAACAGGAAAAGCATTTTTTCCCCGGCCCGGCATCAAAAAACATGCGGAGAAAAATATTTCTCACTCTGCACTTCTCAGCTCTTATTGTTTTGATTGTTAATTACTTACAACAAACTGTCTTGAATCGTGGATATGGCTGTTGCCGCGTCAGGCGACGATGTTGATGGGGAGGGTGCGGCTGCGATGCTCAAATGAAGCGCATTTGAGCAAGGCGATAAGAATCTCGGGTTGACGCTCTCGGCGACTCAGAAACGGCCCTTCATGCCGTGCAGATTGCACCTGTGCATCCCCTTGAAATCTGGCATTTTCCGTAACATAGACGTATCAAAAAGACAATGATTGATTTCTCCATTGTGGTTTTTTTCTTCCTGCAACGGCACACCGGCGTGTTCGGAGACGAACGCTTGTCACCTGAGCCAGGGGCTTGACCGTTGGATGGATTCATCGACTGCTGTGTTGCCGCATCGCAATCCAGATCCGTGCCGCCATCCGGGCGTCGTCGAGGGCGCGGTGCCTTTGGATATCTTCCCTGATTTCTCCAAAGAGGTGGCGGTAGACGGTATCGAGCCGGTGGTTGGGGAGGTGGGGATAGAGCCGCCTGCTCATCTGGAGGGTACAGGCGGACCTGTTTCGCAGGGGGAGGGACAGACGCTCGAATTCGTGCCGGAGGAATCCCATATCGAAGCGGGCGTTGTGGGCAACGATAACGCCGTCCCCTAGGAAATCGAGCAGTTGCGGCAGGACCTCATCGGCCCTCGGCTGGCCTACAAGCATCTCGTCGGTGATCCCATGGATCCGCTGGACCTCGCGGGGGATCTCCCGGTCGATCCTGATAAGACTGCAGAATGATTCCGCAGGGCATCCGTCCTCTATGGCAACCGCCCCGATCTCGATGATCCGGTGGCCCCGGCGCGGGGAGAGACCGGTTGTTTCGATATCGACGGCGATATGGCGGGGTACTCTGAACATATTATTTTCTCGACGCATCTGAACATATCACGACCCTCCCCTATCAGATTACTTCCGCGCATGATAAGGGCGACGGGCCACACAATACGATCACACCAAATGGGTCTGACTACCGCAGGTTCCGGGGACCGTCCAGGGGCGCCTGCATCCATAGATTATGGCTGTCGTTCGGCAGTTGCTGGAGGTTGTTCATCTCGTACTGCTGCCGGTTCAGGTCGTAGGTGTCGTAGAAACCGTTTTCGAATTCATAGACCTCGTCCGTTTCCGGGTCGTAGAGGCGTTCCTTGCCGAGTATCGTATCGCTCCGTCTCTCGGCGAGGATATCATGGGTCTTGTTGCGGTTCTCCCACCCCTTGGTGATGATGTCCGAGGTCTCCCGCAGGGTCTGGCCCGCGCGCGCGATCGCCTGGTACGCCGACCGTTGTTGCTGGAGACAGCGGTTGGCGTAGTCCTGGCTGATTGTGTAGCTGCCGATCGACCGGGTGAGCGCCTCCTGAAGATGGGGGAATTCCCCGCGCGGAGCAGTGATCCCGGACACGAGGAAACCGTAGGCGGTTCCCCCGCCGGGGCTTCCGGTCATGGGCATCACGGGGGCCACCGTGGCGATAAAGAGCCCTTCGGCCACCTTCCCGTTCCGGGTAAAGAGCGCGCGGATCAGTTCGGTCCTTCCGCCGTTGATCGGACACTGCTGCGGAGTGGTGGATATGACCGAGAAACCTTCCAGCCGCGGGCACTGGGGCATGAAGGACTGGGCGATCCGGGTCCGCGCGATGAGGTGGAATCGGGCAAGGAAGTTGGCCGGCGTCAAGGGATTGACAACGGGCATCTCGATCCACTGGATAGGGTACCCGCCCATCTGCGTGTACTGCATGTCGAGCTGTTTCTGCCGGTGGTCCATATAGACGGGACCGACTTCGCCGAAGTGAAAGATCTGGCGCCGGTGTTCCTGCGGATCGCGGATCAGGAAGGCAAAGGAGCTGCACTGACCCGCCGGGATGATCTCCCACCCGCGCGGCTTTTCGATCGAGAAGAATCCTCCGTTGTACTGTTCCAGGGTAAGCACGGGGGCGGGCGGAGCGGCTCGTTGTGACGAATGTCTTGTGTTGGAAGAAGACCCCCCATCATCCGAGCACCCTCCTGCCAGGACCAGAAGCAGGAAAAGGGTCGCCACTATGAAAAACAGCCTAACGAAAGAAAAAAAGCTCCGTCTCTTCATCATCCACTCCTCTGTATGTAGTAGACACCCCATACCCGTGCAGAAAACCATACGACGGGCATGGTATTGTGTCAATGGAATAACTTCATAATTTACATAATTAGGGTCTTCCCCCCTTGCATAACGCTACCCACAAAATGAATTGACAAAATGCAGGGGGCATGTATTGTCTTATATTTCGGAGGCGATGCCAAAGGCTTTAAGAAAAACGGCGTCAGGAAACGTTTTTCTTTCATATTGTTTCCCATGGGGAATTCTCACGCCGGCGTTTCTCCCCGAAAGGACCCTATTATGCGCGTGTGTCATGCCTGTCAAAAAGAGATAGAGAGCGATACGACGGTGGGAAGGAGGGATAGCTGTCCCTTCTGCGGAAACGATCTGCACGTCTGCCGCAACTGCCGGTTTTATGATCACGGATCGTATAACGACTGTCGTGAGCCCCAGGCGGAAAGGGTCGTGGAGAAAGATCGGAGCAACTTCTGCGACTATTTCCAATTCGCCGATTCGCCATCGGCCGGGACCGGGACAAAACCGGGGGAAGACCCGCGACAGAAACTGGAGTCGCTTTTCAAAACGGAGCGGTGAAACAGATCCTTCATCACCGCGGGTTTTGAGCACGGCAGGAAAGATTCCGTGCCGAAATGAAAAAATCCTTGCTATAATACATTTCATTTCATAGAATCGGGCGCGTCAAAAAACTGTCGCTGCTCAGGTGGAAATAATTCGTTCCTGTTCCACTGTCTGAAGGTTATAATGAAAAAGGCCTATAAGATACTGCTCGCGGAAGATAACGATCTCAGCAGAGAAAATCTGGCGGAACTCCTGACCGAAGAGGGGTATGAGGTCACGGCGGTCAAGGACGGCAGGGAGGCAATGGACGCCTTTCCCTGCGCCAAGTATGATCTGGTCATCACCGATCTGAAGATGCCGCATGTCGATGGACTGCAACTCCTCAAATTCATAAAAGAGATTAATCCCGAAAATATCGTTATCATGATCACCGGTCATGCGACGGTGGATAATGCCGTCAATGCCATGAGGATGGGGGCCTTTGATTATATCACCAAGCCCGTCAAGCATGACCTGGTCGTCCTGACGGTGAAACGCGCACTGTCACATGCACGGTTGCGGGATGAAAACATCGCGCTCAGGAGCCACCTCGAGAAGAGATATAACTTCGGAAAGATCGTGTCGTACAGCGAGAGGATGAAGGCCGTCGTCGAGAGGGTCAAGAAGGTGGCCTCGTCCGACAGTACGGTTGCAATATACGGTGAAAGCGGGACCGGCAAGGAATTAGTCGCTCAGGCCCTGCATTTCAACAGCGATCGCAAGAACGGCCCCCTTGTCACCGTCAACTGCGGGGCAATCCCCGAGGAACTCCTTGAAAGCGAACTGTTCGGCCACGAAAAGGGGGCCTTTACCGGTGCGGTGCGGAGCAGGATGGGTCGTTTCGAATTGGCCCACGGCGGAACCATTTTTCTCGACGAAATCGGCGACATGAGTCCCACGCTGCAGGTCAAGGTGCTGCGGGTGATACAGGAGAAACAGTTCGAACGTATCGGCGGAATGAAGACCATCGACGTGGATGTCAGGATCATCACCGCAACGAACCAGGACCTGGAAAAGGCCGTCATGGAAAAGACATTCAGGGAGGATCTCTTCTACCGTATCAACGTGATCCCGATCCACCTCCCTTCCCTCAGGGAACGCAAGGTGGATATCCCGGTCCTGACAAACCATTTCCTGCGGGAATTCAATAGGCTGAAAAAGAAAAATGTCGAGAAGCTGATGCCCGAGGCCATGGATTGCCTGATGAAGTATCAGTGGCCGGGCAATGTCCGGGAGCTCCAGAATCTGATGGAGATGCTCGTCGTTATGAAGGAGTACGGAACGATCGAGATGGCGGACCTGCCCGATAAAATGCGGCACAATGTCGGGGACACCGTGGGTGCTTCCCATGAGATAGAGATCCCTGAAAGCGGCCTCGATCTGAATGAGACCATTTGCCAATTCGAGAAAGATCTCCTCCGCAAGGCCCTGGATGAATCAGGCGGGGTCAAAAACAGGGCGGCGAAGTTGTTGAAGCTGAACAGGACAACGCTCGTAGAGAAATTAAAGCGATACCAGCTCGGATAAGACCCTACTGTTTATTCAGGACCTCTTCTACCTTCTTGATCATATCAACCAACCGATACGGTTTCCCGATGAAACCGGTGGCGCCGGCCTGAAGCATCGCCTCTACCTTGTCGCTGGCGGCATACCCCGTGGTGATTATAACTTTCACGGCAGGATTCATCCGCACCAGTTCCTGGAAACACCGGTATCCCCCCATGCCGGGCATCCCGATATCCAAGAGGACAAGGGCAATCCGGTCTTGCTCCTTCTCGTAGATTTCAATCGCTCTCTCCCCGTTTTCCGCCGTCATGGTCGTATACCCGTATTGGCCCAGGATATCGCAGGCTATATCAAGAATGGGGGATTCGTCATCAACAACCAGGATGGTCCCCGTCTGTTTCCGGACCGGAACGATGATTTCCGGTTCTTCGACCACCGGGAGGTCCTTTTCGTCTCCCACCACCCCCAGCGCCGGAAAATAGACGCTGAAAAGGGTCCCCTGACCCGGGTCGCTGGAACAGGTGATATACCCGTCAGAGTCTTTGACAATACCGTATACGGTGGCAAGACCGAGGCCTGTTCCCCTGCCGATCTCTCTTGTTGTGTAAAAGGGTTCAAAGATATGCGACACCGTCTTTCGATCCATGCCGCAACCGTTGTCTGAAACGGCCAGCATGACATAGTCCCCGGGGACGGAACCGATATGATCACGGCAGAACCACTCGTCGAGGGTCGTATTCTTTGTCTCGATCACCAGCCTGCCGCCGTCCGGCATGGCGTCTCTCGCATTGGACACGAGGTTCATGATAACCGATTCAAGCTGTCTCCGATCCGCCCTGATCTGGTGGAGATCGTCGGAGAGATGCGTCTCGACGGATATCATCCGGGGAATCATCCTGACCAGGGGCCTCATGACCCGGGTGACTTCCCGATTCAGGTCAAGGGGCCCGATCTTTTTCTCCCCTTTTCTGCTGAAGATCAAGAGTTGTCTGATCAGTCTGCTCGCTACCTGGATCAATTCCTCAACATGGCCGAGGTAATCGCGATCGGGGTCATTCGCCGGTTTCTTCATCAGGAGGAGTTGGGTATACCCGGAAATGCCCTGAAGGACATTATTGAAATCATGGGCTATCCCTCCCGTCAGTGTACCGATTGCCTCCATCTTCTGCTCATGGATGAATTGCGTATCAAGCCGTTTGTGTTCGGTAATATCCTGCCCGGAAGCGATCGTAACGACAGGCGCTCCACCGTCCGTCCCGTACACGGTCGAAGCGCTCCACAACCCCACCCGGATCCCGCCACCCTTGTGAAGAATCGGAATCTCCACCAATCGGTTGCCGTCCGACGCTGCCTGCTCCATCTTTCGAAGAGAATCGAAGCGGATTTCATCGGGGAACAGGATCTCCAGGGACTGGCCGGCGATATCCGCTTCGGCATAGCCGTTCATTCCGGTGAAGGCCTCATTGATGATCGTGACCCTCCGGTCCTTGTCCCACCCAATAATGGGAATGGGAATGTGCCGGAACACATCGTTCAAGTAGCTTGTAGCCTGGAGTCTCCGTTCCACCGTTTCCCCGTTCCCCCTCCAACAAGGTGGCTTACCTTGGTTTTCCGCGGCATGCTCGACTATCCACCGATTGGATATTCGGACATATTTCCGTCACGAGCTCTGATTATCACTGACACACACATCGACGACAAAAGGTCCGTTTTCCGTCTCAAAGGGGATAATCAGACTGGGCCCCCCCAGGATATGTTTGATCGAATGGTTCTTCCCCGCAATGACCGTCGGGATTGCGGCCGTGATCGTCAGACCGATCGCCTCGAGTTCTTTCCGGGATGCCCCCGAAACCATATTGGTGATCTCCCCGACGGCATCCGAAATATCGTCATTGAGTTCTGTCAGGTTTTCTCCCAGCATATTTGACACAATCTTCAATATCGCCTTCTCGGAAAAGCTCAGGGCCATCGATCCCGCAACCGATCCGGTCAAACCGATAATTCCCGAGACATCGCCGACTGCCAAACTGTTCTTCTTGAGATAGGGCTTGCCCGGCTTCGGTTCGACAGAGGCCATCATTTTCAGTACACTCACTGTCCCCATTAAAAAGGGGTTGATATACCTGACATCCATGTCTTCCTCCTAGGGACTATTTTAAAATCTTTTCGATCTTTTCGTTCAAGACCTCGGCTGTAAATGGTTTTACGATATAATCGTTCACACCGGCCTTCACCGCAAGGACAACATTTTCCTGGAGGGCTTCCGCCGTTACCATCAAGAACGGTTTACCGGAGATTTCACCATCCGCTCTGACGGCCTTCAGGAATTCGAGTCCGTTCATGTTGGGCATATTCCAGTCGGAAATGACAAAATCCACATTCACCGATTTCAGGGTTTTTAATGCTTCCGCGCCATCTTCGGCCTCGACGATATTATTGTATCCCGCTTGCTTTAAGAGATTTTTGATGACTTTCCGCATCGTGGCAAAATCATCGACCACTAGTATCTTCATGTTCTTATCAAGACTCATTCCCATACTCCTTATACGTTCTTTCTATCTCTCTCTATGCCTCACTCAACTCAAACAAACCCTCGGGATCCAGGATCAATCCGACGGTACCGTCTCCCATGATAGCACCGCCCGACAATCCGCGGACACCTTTGAGTCCTTCGCCCAGGCTTTTGATCACGACTTCTTCTTCACCGATAATCTCATCAACAAGAACGCACTTTGCCCCATTCTCGCCTTCAATCACCACGGTGACCGCCTCCCAGGGGTTGACATGCTCAGGCTCTATCTGTAAGAGTTCATAGAGCCTCACCAGCGGCATCAGGTTTCCCATCACATTGATCGTCTCTCCCTTCCCGGCGATCTTGTTGCACGTCTTTTGCTCGGGACGCAAGAGCTGCCTGATCGCCACCGTGGGAACGATGTACTTCTCGCTCCCCACCCGCACGATCATCCCGTTAATAATGGCCATGGTCAGAGGAAAGCGGGTAATGAAGGTGGAGCCCTCGTCGGGGGTACTGTCGATCTCTATCTTTCCCCGCAGTTTTTCCACGGACTGTTTGACCACATCCATGCCGACCCCCCTGCCAGAAACATCCGTCACTTCCTTGGCGGTTGAGAGACCGGGATGAAAGATGAGTCGATATATATCCGCGTCTGAAAGGGTGTGTGATTTGTCGACTACCCCGTTTTCGATGGCCTTTTTCAGGATCCGATCCTTATCGAGGCCCTTGCCGTCGTCGGCGATCTCAATGACGATGTTTCCACCCCGATGATAGGCCCGGAGCCGGATCATCCCCCTTTCGGGTTTTCCCTGCTTGATTCGTTCCTGGGGAAGCCCGATGCCGTGGTCGACGGCGTTGCGTATCATGTGAACGAGGGGATTATATATCTCATCCACCATGTTCCGATCGATCTCCGTGTCTTCCCCCTCCATCACCACACCAATGGATTTTCCGGCATTTTTAGATAGATCCCTCACCAGGCGGGCCATCCTCTGGAAGGTCTGTTTGATCGGAATCATCCTCAGGCTGGTTGATGTCTTCTGTATTTCCGAGGTAATACTGGACAGTTGAACGATGTTCTTGGCCAGCTTGCTGTCTCCGTTCGACTGAACGATCTGGTGCTGCCGGATGATAGACTGTGCGATCACCAGTTCGCCGACCATATCGATCAGATCGTCCAGTTTCCTGATGTCGACCCGAATGGCACCGGCATCAACGTTCTGGGTTGCCTGCTTTCTCAGGGCCTGTGATACCTGCCGGGGGGTCACCTTCCCTTCGGCTATCAGGGTCTCACCGATCTTTTTCGGCGGGGTTCCCTGTTCGGCAATCTTCAGACCTTCTTCCAGGACCTCATCCGTAACCGATCCGTCTTCGAGGAGGATCTCCCCCACCTTTTTTCTTTCCCGGTCGGCATCGACGGTCTCGGCCTTCCCTTCCTCGATATCCGTTATGCGCGCCTTCAAAGCGGGCAGGTCAACCTCCAGGGGTTTCGGGGGAGGGTCCTCGAGGGAAGCACGCAATTGAATTATCATCTCTTTGAGGACGTCAGCCCCGTCAAGGATCACATCGATCAGACCGGGTGTCACCGACAATTGATCATTCCGTGCTTTGTCCAGAATGGTTTCCAGGCTGTGGGCAAGCTCACGAATCTCGTCCAGGTTCAGGAAACTTGCCACCCCCTTCATGGAGTGAAACGGTCGGAAGATGACATTGATATACTCTTTGTTTTCGGGATCCTGTTCCAGGTTCAGGATATTTACTTCGATCTCATCGATATATTCGAGGCCCTCGACAATGAAGTCCCTGAGCAGTGACTCGTCACCCATCTCCGCCACTTTGGGGACCTGGTTTTCCGCGGTCGGCTCCGCGGGCACCTCCTCCGGGACATGCTCGCCCGTCAGGGTAACGACCAGATCCGTAAAGGGCTCAATGTCACCGTCATACGCTCCGGTATTTTTGAAGCTCTCCCCAATCTCCTGCATCAGGGTAATCCCCTTTTCCAGGGCGTCGAAACCCGCCTCCTTGTCCTCGACGCCGTTCAGGACAATCTTCTCCAAAAGGGAAGACAGGCACCCGGCGACGGACTTCAGGGGAATGGCCTTGTGATGGTCCGCTTTTTTTATCAACCCATCCAAGATATTCAGGAATTTTCCTGCGGCGGGCACATCAATCTCTCTTCCGTCTATCATCAAGAAATCGGACGCCAAGTTGTTAATCAAATCTGTTAAAGAATCATATCCTTTCATACGTCACACCATCCTTATGATCTCTTCTACCATGTGGTCCAGCGACACAACCGAATCAACTCCCCCTAATTTTATGGCCTCTTTCGGCATGCCGAAGACAACGCACGACCTTTCGTCCTGCGCGGCCGTTTTCGCGCCCGCCTGTTTCATCTCCAACATACCCGCCGCACCATCAGCCCCCATCCCGGTCAGTATCACACCGATTGAATTCGGGCCCGCATATTGAGCGGTCGATTTAAACAGTATGTCGACCGCCGGACGCTGGTGGTGCACCATGGGACCATCCTTGACCTCGACATAATACCGTGCACCGCTTCTCCTCAAGAGCATATGATAATTACCGGGGGCAATCAACGCGGTCCCCGGGTTGACCGAATCATTGTTCCGAGCTTCCCGTACCCCAATCTGACATATGCCATTCAAGCGCTCCGCGAAGGCCGTCGTAAATTTGGCCGGCATGTGCTGCACAACGACGATTCCCGGTGAGTTCGGCGGCATCTTGGTCAGGATGGTCTTCAGCGCTTCCGTTCCACCCGTCGAAGCACCGATCGCGATCACTTTGTTCGAGGTCTTCGCCAGGGCCTTGATGGGGGCGGAAGGCGCGGTTGGCGACCGTTCACCGGGGTTCTTTTGGATAATCCGTACCCGTGACGCGGCGACGATTTTCTCCGCCAGTTGCGGGATCATATCTCCGACGGTATAGGATCCGCCGGGTTTCCCAATGACCTCAACCGCCCCGATATCCATCGCCTCCAGCGTCATCTTCCCCCCTTCGGGCGTCAACGAACTGACTACCACCACCGGCAAGGGATAATATCGCATCAGCTTCTTGAGAAAGGTTATACCGTCCATACGGGGCATCTCGATATCCAGAGTGATGACGTCCGGCTTCAGTTTCACGATCTTATCCCGAGCGACAAAAGGATCGGGAGCGGTCCCCACTATCTCGATCTCGGAAATCTTCGATAGCTCCTCGGAAAAGATTTTCCTCACGATAGCGGAATCATCAACAATTATAACGCGTATCTTCTTTTTTTGTGTCACGCCTCTCCTCCAGCTATCCTCGGCTCCCGCTATGGGTATCGTTCAATTCGATCACTTTCCACCCATCGCTCGTGATTTCATCTATCCCCTACCGTTCCTATACGGATACCAGTCCTCCCGGCGAAGTTGTGTCGCTTTAAAGACGATCACCTCGTTACTGAAGGTGTTGTAAACCAGCTTTCGGCCTACATCTCCTCCCACATCTTCGGACACAATCCTGATGTTGAATCTCCGCAGCACGCCTCTGGCGATCCTGATATTCTCCCGTGCCACTTCCCTACACTGAGCCAATCCCGGCAACGCCGCTCCTCCGAATATCTGGGCCCTCATATTCTCTCTGTCCGCCTCTTCGTCTAAAAGCATTCTGACGAGATGGGTAATCGCCACATTTCCATACCGGGCGGTTGCCTCTTGTTTGTCGCCGATGAAAGGATATTGATAATGAACCGCCCCGCCATATTTTTGACTGCAGTCCCAGAGTGACACCATGACACAGGACCCGACGACCGTTGATATGACGGAAGGTTCTCGGTTCAGGTATATGTATCCGGGCTTCAGATAGTATTCGTATAATTTGAGCTCTTCCTCGTTCATCAAAACCGTACTACCACTGCAGGGGGCCCCTGCACGCACAGAAGCAACCAGTTCATTTCCTCAGTCTAACCGATTCATTCAACGGCAACGATTACGCCTACGCCCTTTCCATCGGACACGAAATCCATCCTGCAGGCACCCCCCCCGAGGGGAATATCCTGCGGCGACGGTTCGAACGTGGGGACCGACAAGGAAAAGACCTGGGTACTGTCCAATTTACTGAGGAAGTCTCCGCAGACCATATTGACCGCCTCTTTTGAACAATCTTCAACCGTCTGATCCGTAATGTCCGCTTCGCCCATCCCCAACATATTACAAATCATGTCCCGTGCCATATCCCGTGATAGCAAAATCCGTACCTCACCGCTGAGAGGACCCTCAAAGCGGATCGCGGCCTCGATATCATGTCTCTGAGATTCCTCATCCGGGGGTTCGAGAAAGATAAAAAACATCCTCTCAAAAACCTCAGAAATCGAAATCGTCATCGTCTCCGGTATCTTCTTCATATTCTCCTTCATCGCTCACCCCTATGACTTCATAAAGCATCTTCCTGACCTCTTCGGGAAGAAACGGTTTCTTGATAAACCCCCTCACCCCCATCTCAAAGGCGCTCCGGATATGTTGTTCGCTCCCTTCCGTGCTGATAAAAACAACGGGAATATCTCTCAGGAACTCATCCCCCTTGAGCCGCTTCAGCAGTTCGAAACCGTTCATCTCGGGCATATTGATATCGGATAATATGACGTCTACCCACCGATCCGACAGTGCCTCCAATGCCTCTTTCCCGTTCCCCGCCTCGATGCATTGATCCATCTTGAATCCTGAGATGGTAATAATTTTTTTTACGACGGCACGCATCGAATTGGAATCATCCACGATCAGTACATTGAAAGACATGATTACCCCTCACAATTCCTTGAAAATTCCATCAGCGCTTTTCACCATCACCGCGCCGTTTGCAATACCTATTTGAATGGTACGGTGATTCCCTTCACCGACATCTTCACCGTCGATCAGAACATTATTTTTCCAAAATATCTTTCTCAATGCGGTGATATTCTTCTGGCCGATCCGGAAACGATTCGCACTGTCCAGGATATTGGCCCCGCCGGCGACCTTCACGATCATACGTTTCTTCTCGGCTCCCAGGCGGTAGCATGATTTAAAGAGGAGCGGTATCCCGGTATCGGCAAACATGGCCGGGCTTCCCTTAGCCTTGTTCGGATCGAGCGATGAATCCGGGAGCATAAAGTGCAAAAGCCCCCCCACCTTCACCGACGGATCATACACGACGACGCCGAGGCATGATCCAAGGGCATACGTAATCAGCACATCATCGACGCCTGCGCTCACCTTCAGGTCCGAAATTCCAACCACTATCTTCCCCATACTACTCCACCCGACCTTATTTGCGATACACGCTGGGCTCGATGTATTGAAACTGTTGTCTCAGCCCCGTCAGACTTTCAGAGTGCCCGACAAAGAAATATCCTCCCTTTTTCAGGCATCCGTAGAATCGGTCGATGAGGGCTCCCTGTGTCTCTTTATCGAAATATATCATTACGTTCCTGCAGAAAATAATGTCGAAGAGACCTTCCGCGGATAAGGTCTCCATGAGATTGAATCGTCTGAACTGGATCGTATCACGGAGCTCCCGTTTCACCCGATAGTATCCCTTCCATTGATTCTGGCCGACCTGAAAATATTTCCTCAAAAGAAGGGGAGGGATATTCTTGATCTTATCCCGCGAATATACACCATCGGCGGCGGTTTTCAGCACGCGGGTGGAGATATCGGTGGCGAGTATCTTAAGATCGATCGCCCGACCATCGGTGATCTCCTTGATCGTCATCGCCAACGAATAGGGCTCCTCTCCGGTAGAGCACCCGGCGCTCCATACCTTGAGCTTCGACACCGGGGGCCCCCCGTTGGACATTCCCACCATGACGGGGACTATCTCCTGGAGCTTTCTGAAGTGACTTTGTTCACGGAAAAAACTGGTCAGATTGGTCGATATGGAATCGAGCATCGTCACCAGTTCGTCCATTCCCTCTTTGGTTGTCACGTGTCGGTAATAATCAGCGAACGATTTGATTTTACCTTCCCTCAGACGCTTGCTCAACCGTGCCTTGACCAGCTCTTTCTTTCCGGCGTGGAGATTAATCCCGCACTGCTCGTACACAAGGCGACTGATCTTTTCGAAGTCGATATCGCGTAGTTCGTAGGTTGTCATCGGCTAAAAATCCTTGAAATCATCCGCTTTCATGGGAATCGCTTCTTCAGGATTGGTTTCCCGTGTATCCCGTGAGGAGAGTGCCTTCACACTCGTGCCCCTGCCCTTTGCCGGAAAATCAAGGATCTTTCGAAACCCCGCCTCTTGCTTCTCACCGGCACTTTTCCTGCCTTCAGTTTTCGTGTGAACCCTTTCGTTCATCTCATCCGCATCCCCGCCAACAAGGTTTACGAGGGCACCGACGATATCCTGGAGTCCCTCCGCCTGAGAACTCATCTCTTCCGATGCGGAAGCACTTTCCTCTGCGTTGGCCGCAGTTTGCTGAGTCACTTTGTCCATTTCCGCTATGGCCCTGTTGATCTGCTCGATCCCCTGTGCCTGTTCCTGGGAAGCCGCCGCGATTTCGCTTACCAGGGCACTCGTCTTCCCGACCGTCTCCGCATTCTTTTCGAAGGTTTGATTGACATCCTGATTGAGCCGCTCACCCTCCTTGACGGAAGTGACGGTATTCCCGATCAGATCGCTTGTATTTTTGGCCGCCTCGGCCGATCGCATCGCGAGTGCCCGGACCTCGTCAGCCACCACGGCAAAACCCGCTCCCGCTTCTCCGGCCCGGGCCGCCTCAACCGCCGCATTCAGCGCAAGAAGATTCGTCTGAAAGGCGATCTCATCGATCGTCTTGATGATCTTCGAGGTCTCTTCGGAATTCTTACCAATGTCGCTCACGGCCTTGGTCATCTGTGCGAGTTTTTCGCTGACATCAGCCGCCATCTGTTTCGCATCCTTTGTCAGTACATCCGCCTGGTGGGCATTGTCGGCATTCTGTTTTGTCATCGAGGCCAGTTCCTCAAGGGAAGAAGAGGTCTCCTCCAGCGATGCCGCCTGCTCCCCGGACCCCTCGGCAAGCCGCTGGCTCGAATGCGAAATCTGGTCGGAGGCGTCAAAAACCTCCTTGGCCGTGCCTTTCAGCGAATCGATCACTCTCGTAATCGGTTTCGTGAGAGAATTGGCAACAATAATCGCAAAAGGCATAACCAGCAGGACACAAATGATGCAGACGAGTCCCAGGATCTTGATCACCTGCCAGGTATTGGCCCATGCCACCGCCTTTGAATAAATCGCCGTGATCGAACCGACTGCCGACGATCCGTCATAGAGAGGGAGGATCCCCTGGTAATACCCGCCACTCTTCAGGCGTATTTCACTCAACGCTATCGCGTGTTCTCCCGCCTTTTCAATCGTCTCTCTCACGGCCTTTCCTTCCGATATGAGCGACCGGTATTCATCCAGCGTTCCGACACTCAATCCGCCCGAGGTAAAGATGTTCATCTCCATTCCGGCAAGACCGGCCATCTTGGCCACAAAGCCCCTATCCAGTTTCTGGATCGCAACGACAAAGCCACACTGTTTTGTTTCCAGCTTCTCGGTTGTCTTGTTGTAAACCATAGTCATAATAGGCACATAGGAGGTCACTGTCATAATCCCTTCCGTCTCTTTGTAGGTCACCAGTTCTTCCGACGGAACAGCCTGACCGAAGGTAACACCGAGCCCCAGACCCTCAACACGGGTCGACTGCTTCCAGATGTATTCTTCCTTTTCCACACCCCCCTGCATTGTTTCTGTAAAGAAAGTGGGTTGAGGCATTTTGACACAGTACCCCAGGAGGAAGGTATTTTCCTCTTTCTGGTCGGCAAAGGCTTGTAGCCCTCCCTTGGCGTCATAGATAGCGATTTTCCAGATATTACTTGCAATCCCCATCTGACATGCACTCATGGCAAGTTTCTCATATGTGCTTTTCATCATCGTAAGGGATACACCATCATCATTATTCGCAAACTCCTGAATGAAATTAACCGATGAACCCATTTCATCCATATTCGCCGTTTGTCTTGCAACAGAAAACAGTTTGGCTTGCCTTTCCGAAAGATCACTGGAAACGATATTGAGAGCCCTTTCAACCAGTTCGAATGAGGCGTTTCCGTTCTGCCTGTTGATCAAATAGGAAATTGCCAGTGTCGAGACCACCATGACGAAAATCACCATCCCCAGAGATCCCAGGATCAGTTTATTGCTCAGGGTTATCTTCTTCATCTTATCTTTTCTCCCTTTCTTCCCCTGTATATTCACCCGCAACCGCTCATCCCCCGATCACAAGACCTCGTAATCGGTGCTTCACGGCACAGAGAGCGCGCATGCACTCCCTGTCATGCGTTCAGCGGGCCAGCATTCAATAACTTGGCTTTTCGTCAACTTTCCGTGCTTTTAAAAAATATCCGCTCTCCGTTCCCTCCACAGAGACCGGTCACCTGTCTCTTGGACACGCGCGTTCATCCGGATCCAACCCGTTCGTTGCTTCCGAGGACTGAACTCTCATTCTTCCTTGAAAAGGGATGTGATTTCCTGGACGGACAAGACCTTGCCGATATCCAGCAGGATCTTGACCCCACCCTTGACCTTGGCCATCCCCAGGATATATTCCGTATCAAGCTTCGTGCCAAATGTCGGGGTCTCCTCTATCTCATCGGTCCCGATATTCAGGACCTCGGAGACGGAATCAACCACGATCCCCATCATGAGCCCGTTCCGCAAGTTGTCGGCTATGTCGACAACGATAATGCAGGTCCGCTCGCTGTATTCGATCGGATCCATGTCGAATTTCAGGCGCAGATCGATTACGGGAATGACCTTTCCCCGAAGGTTGATCACCCCTTTCACATATCTCGGTGTCTGGGGAACTGACGTTATCTTCATGATCCCGATGATTTCCTTTACCTTGAGGATCTCCAGACCATATTCTTCCTCATCAAGCTCAAAGGTCAGATACTTTCCTTCCTTGCTTATCTCCGATACGGTTTCTCTCGTCATCTCCATTGATCCGGCGTTCATATTTTGCAACCTCCTCATAGTATCTGGTTTACCGTACTACCGATCCCTGTCTTCAGTACAGAGCATCAGAAATCTGTAAAATTCTCTTCCTTCATCGGGAGAATCTCTTCGGGACTGATCTCCGGCATTCCATAGCCTCCCCCCTCGTTCCCACTCTTCCCCGCGGGAAACGGAAGAGCCGTCCGGGCTTTCGAATAGGCCACGCCTCCGGCGCTTTTCCCGTTTCCGTTTGTGCCCGCGTCCCTTCGTTTTCCATGCCCGTTTCCACCGCCGACTACGGCAAGCAGTTCTGCAATAATGTCCTCCATCTGCTGTGCCTGCGCGTTCATCTCTTCGGAGGCGGATGCGCTCTCCTCCGCGTTGGCGGCGTTCTGCTGAGTCACCTTGTCCATCTCCGCCATCGCCCGGTTGATCTGCTCGATCCCCTGCGCCTGTTCCTGGGAAGCCGCCGCGATTTCACTTACCAGATTACTCGTCTTTTTCACGATCTCCGCATTCTTCTTGAACGACTCATTCACATCGTCATTCAGACGGGCGCCTTCCCGCACGGAATTGACCGTGTTTCCTATCAGGTCGCTCGTGTTTTTCGCCGCCTCGGCCGATCGCAGTGCAAGAGCCCTCACCTCATCCGCCACCACGGCAAAACCCGCTCCCGCTTCTCCGGCCCGGGCCGCCTCAACCGCCGCATTGAGCGCAAGAAGATTTGTCTGAAAGGCAATCTCATCGATCGTCTTGATGATCTTCGATGTCTCTTCAGAGTTCTTTCCGATATCGGCCACCGCGTTCGTCATCCGCCCGAGTTTCTCGGTAACATCACCGACTATCTGTTTCGCATCTTGGGTCAAGCTATCGGCCTGTTGTGCGTTGTCGGCGTTCTGCTTTGTCATCGAAGCCAATTCCTCAAGGGAAGAGGACGTCTCCTCCAACGACGACGCCTGCTCGCCGGCCGCCTCGGCAAGCGACTGACTGGCCGAGGAGACCTGGTCGGAAGCGGCCGCAATCTGATTGGTACCGTCACTCACGCCATCAGCGACTTTCCGCATCTTGCCGACAATGTTCCGTATCGTCATGAAGGAATAGAGGACGGCGATCAACAGCGCGGCACCGATAACACCACAGATCAGAATCAATGAGAAATGTGCTTGACGCTGCAGCTTTGCCTCGCTCTGCTCGCCGAGTTGCGTACAGATCTGCTCAATCTTTTCTCGATGTTCAATCAGACTCGCATGATAGGTTGCCTGGTCTGCCACCTCCTGACGATATTGGCCCAACCGTTCACCGATCCCTGCCACTATCACCTTCATCTTGTCGCCGATCTCCCGCAGGTCATCGCTGTTTTCAATCTTGTAGCACCAATCGTCCAAATATGTTCCCAGCTTCTTCATGCTGCCATCCAACGCCTGCCAGTTCGACTCCAGCGATCGGTCTAAATAGGTGCCCGCCTGTGCCACAACAATGCCATGTGCTGTGCGCAATTCTTCGACCCACAATTTGGCTTTTGTCATCAGACTCAGCAGTTCGGGATTGAGTCTGCTCATCTCCCGGGCTATATCGATCTTATGTGACTCGGCCTCAATATACTTATTCAGGGAATCCCGATATCCCTCGATTCCTTTCCCGATAGCACTGATCTGATCCGTCTCGTTCTGGTCGAGAGACTCCGTTTCCGTGATATTACGCACCAATTCCCGCACTTCATCGATGCGAGCGAAGGCGCTTCCCTGAGCGGCCTTTTGACTCACCCGACCCTCGTTATAATTATAAAGAAAATACTCCGTCACATCCGCTCGCGTGTCCTGAACTCCCGCATTGATCGTACTCGTGTTCTTATAAAACTCCGTCACTCCCAGAACACGGGAGAGCCCCCAGTATCCTGTCACCCCAACCGCAATCGTAAGAACAGACAGTATCGCAAAACCAAATCCAATTTTCCTCCCCAGTGTCGCATTCCGAAACATCGAATCCACCTCATCTTTCATCTTGTTCCCGCTACAACCCCTACCCCCCATGGCAATCCCCCCCGCGAAAAGCCACACAGGGCACCCCTAACATACACCCCCCCCTCTACACGGTTGTGTTGTCGTCCGACACGACAGCCCTAGCGTATCTCCTCTTTATCGCCACACAGATCACGAATTCGAGCCCCTGAAAAACCGAACTCTTTGAACAATCTTACTACCTCGGATTCGGGTATCTTGTGGCGCTTCCCTATCTGGTACGCCCCGACCTTCCCTTCTTTCACCCACCGATAAATAGTGACACGGTTGACACCGAACAGGCCGGCTACTTCTGAAGTCGAGTAAAACATTTTTGACATCGAAACACCCTGTAGCAGTTAGAATTCCATGCCGTTCGCAACAAGTTTATCGAACGCAACTGTTGTCTTAATCGGCAGGAGTCGAAAAAACTTTACAGATTATTTGGGAAAGCGGGAGATATTCTCGAAGAAATGGTATCGCGTCATTCGAGATCATGGAACAGAACTCCTCAGGACCGGCAAATTATGCCGACCGAGGGAAAACCGGGGCAAGGCGACCTCCGCTATAAAGACAGCTCCTGATGGTGCCTGACGGCGACCCCTGACGGAAACGGAATATGTTCTTCAGAGGGAAAGGGGAGATAAAATGTATTGTTTTTACCGTTACGCTTAACCATATACATCGCCCTGTCGGCCATCTCTATCAACGATTCCGGATCAGAAACATATGCATAATCACCGACGGCAAAGGTACTGACACCAATACTCGCCGACAGGGAAACGGTTGCATCGCCGCAGCGAAAGGGGTGATCTCCGATCGCTTTCCTGATCCTTTCAGCCAAGACAACGGCCTTATCACCATCCGTGTCCGACATCAGGACAACGAATTCCTCCCCTCCGAAACGTACCACCGCATCTTCACTGCGGCAGAGACTGTCGAGGATAGACGCAACCTCCTTCAACAACCGATCGCCGTTAACGTGACCGTACCGGTCATTAACGGATTTGAAATCATCCAGATCGATAAAGACGGCCGAAAGAGAAAAACCGTGTCGACATGCCCGAGCGTATTCTTCTCTCAAGCGTATCTGGAGATATCGTTTGTTGCGGATCCCCGTCGTATCGTCTATAAAGTTAACATCCTCCAACCGCCCTATAGTGGATTGAAGGCGATCATTTTCAAGGATTAATTGTTTGTTCTTCTCGGCGATATGCTGATTGATCTTGAGCAACCAGTTGACCAGATATGATTCCTTTGAAAACAAGCTTCGTGGCGATTTCGATTCTGCAAGAGAATTCATGTGGGGACCTTCTTCCTCAAGATTTGCCCATTCTAAAAGCAAGACTCATGCCATAACCCACGATAACGGGTTGAAACAAGGAGGGGCCACATGCCGGTCGTGCCTTTCTCAAAAAACGCCACGCCGTCGTGTCACGATGGATGATTGACCGGATGCAAGAGAGGGGAATGTTGGGAAGGTTGGGGACAATCCCGGTTGCGGGAGAGACACCTTTAGGGAACGGACATCGTGGAAATTGCGGGATGCCTTTCAGACTCGTTTTTTGTGAGACCGGTGAGGGATCCTATCAGGGGATACTGAACAGGATATCCATCATCAGCAAGAACCACCTGTTTTGCCAGCATCTCTTTTACATTGACCACAACGGGAGCACGTAAATTCGCCGTCACATTGAAGGGATCGGAATAAATCGTCACC
The DNA here is from genome assembly GCA_963662405.2 of Syntrophales bacterium. GTDB lineage: Bacteria > Desulfobacterota > Syntrophia > Syntrophales > UBA2210 > UBA6078. The sequence goes on along the minus strand of CAXXKT010000003.1, from coordinate 280,956 downwards.
ACTGACAGCACGACGATATCATCCGGATCCGGGGCCGATAACGCCAATAACCGTGCGTCTTCATCGGAGAGGACGGGTTCGTAATCCGCCTTTACGACAAATGAATGAATAACGACAAAGGCGAGCGAGCCATCATCAACCGCCTGAAACCACATAAAGGGAGTTTTTTCATCCCTCGTAATGAGGATATAGCGCCTCAGGGGCTCAAATCCCAGCATCCCCTCCGTCATATGGATGATCCTCGTCTCATCGACATTCACGCTGCCAAAACGGGTGGTAGAAATCTTCACGCCCTCTCCTCCTGAATCTTCAACTTCTCCCATATCTGAGACAGGCCTGCGCCCATTGCGTCATCGTGTCCCGTTCTTGCCGCCCGGGCATTCTGTTCTTTGATCACCTGATATACTTCTTCACGGTGAACGGAGATATCCGATGGGGCCTCAATGCCGATCCGTATCTGCCTCCCCTTGGCCTCCAGAATCGTTACCGTGATCTCATTTCCGATTCGTATCGTCTCACCCAACTTCCGTGTCAGGATCAGCATGGCAATGGTCTCTCGCAAAAAAGTAATGTATGGAATTGGTGAGAACGGTTCGTACCTTCTGAGCGATTACCGTTCCCGCCTCTCTGGAAACAACACGACCGATCCCGTGATCGTCTCTCCCCTTCGTGCCTGTTTTTATCCGAGCCAATCGAGTATCGTCATATTCCCTATCTTCGCCGCCAAGCCGTACGAGGCCTGCAGGGCGATCTCTTTCATGGACAGCTTCGTGATGATCTCGGAAATATCGACAGCTTCCGTTTCGGAGATCAACTCCGCCAGATTCAGCTCCATATCGGACAGATTGGTGGTGGCAATTTCCAGCCGGATCGTCCTCGTTCCGCACGTTGAGATAGCGGTCGACACCTGATCGGATGCCGTTTTGAGATCACCCAGCACGTGGGAGATACCCTCCTGATCGTTATTCTCCAGTGCCTCTTTCAACGAGTTGAGGACACCGAAAATATCCACGTCCCCGTCCCCCTCGTCCGTAAAGGCCGATTGGCCGGAAATGGAGTACGTGAATGATGTATCCTCGCCGATATTCACTGACAGTTCTTCGCCGTTACCGTTGTAATATCCTGCAGTAAAGGCATCAATGGAAAAGATGTCACCCGCTGTCGGTTCGACAGTACCGGCATCATCGAAGGTGAGGGTGATCCCGTCACCCAGATCGCCCGTCGTCACCGAACCACCGTCCGGGAGGACAACGGTTGACCCCGTTGTTGACCAGCTTTCCCCGCCGTCGGCCGATACATCGTACGTCGCCGTCCGGGTCCCTTCGTTCCAATCGGTGATCTTGACGACATACGTCTTGTTCTCCGACCCGGTATAGGTGCCGCCGGAGGTAACGACTCCGTCGAAGGCATTCCCTCCGGAAGCCGCGGCAGATGCTATCTCCGCTGAATCCCTCCCTGTCGATGAGAAGGGGGCCGTACCCGACGTTGAGCCCGAGAAGAGATAGGATCCATTATATTTGGCATTGGCCAGGGTGAGCATCTCGTCGATGAGCTGTTTTACGGTCTTTGCCTCCATGCTGCGCGTCTCGGCGGTCGCCGTCCCCGTGGCCTGTCTGACCGCCACCTCCCGGGCATTGACCAACAGGTCACCCACGGACGATAGCTTGGATTCCGTAATCGTGAGCCATGATTCACAGCTTTCGATGTTATGTTTGTACTGTTCAACGGAGGCTTGAGATTCCCTGAGATTCAGTATCTTGGTCATCCCGACGGGATCATCGGACGGACAATTGACCTCCTTGAGCGAGGACACCTTTTTCATCAAATCGGCATAGCTGTCCTGGGTCTTGAAGAGATTATTGACGATCGAGCTGTACTTGGTGTTTTCCGATACCCGCATGACCATGAGACTGCACCCCTCTTCCTGTCCTATCCTCTACCCGACCAGGCTCATCAGGGTATCCGAGAGCTCTTCAGCGGCGGCGACCAGTCTCGCCGATGCGTTATATCCGGTCTGGAACTTGATAAGATTGATCATCTCTTCGTCAATCGACACCCCGGAGACCTCATCCCGCTTGTCGGTCAACTGGGTCAGCAGGTCGGAGTTCCGCGTGGAGCTGCTGCTCGCATACGCCGTATCCTGCCCGACCTGACCGACAAGAGCGGAGTAATAGGAACCGAAGGTCGATGTACCGCCGCTCATAGTCAGTTCATCCTGGAGCATACTGATGGTTGTCGCATTTTCTCCGTCGCCGTTGACGGTCGACGATGCGGCTATCTTGTCGGTGTCTGAAACAATCTCATCACTGACCCTCAGATACCGTGCCTCCTCGACCCCCGGATCGGCATCGAAGTAGAAAAAGGGCCCTCCGGCGTCCTGATTCAGATCGTACCCCAGGCCGTGCTGGGTGTTGACCTCGGAGGCAAGTGTGGCGGCCAGTGTGTCCAGACTGTCCATATATCCCACAACCGTGGTATCACGGATCTCCAGATAGGCGGCAAGGCTCCCCCCCGTCAGGACTGAGTTGAGTTCCTGTGTGGGATCATCGGTAAAGGCAATATTATAGAACGACGTTTCGCTGTCCGCCACGACATCCAGTTCCCAGCTCTGGGTGCCATCGACCAGCGGCAGACCGTTGGAAAGAAAGACACTCACGGATCCATCCTCATTCCGGGTATAATGAAAATCGACGATCTCGGCCAGAGACGACAGGAGCGAGTCCTGCGTGTCCCTCAGGGCATTGAGGCTTGTGTCATCCGTCGCACCCGTCCCGTACTGCATAATCTTCTCGTTGGTATCGACGATATCCGCAACAATATCGTTGGCATCATCAACGAGGCGGGCTACCCGGTCATTTGCGTCATTCTGAGCGGAGAGGAGATCGTCACCATATGAACGGAAGAGAGAGGTCAGGCTCTCGGCGGTAGAAACCAGCGTCAGGCGTTCGGCCTCTCCGGAGGGATTCGCCGACAAGTCTCCCCAGGCATTCCAGAATTCGCTCAGCAATTGGTTGATACCGCCGCCGTTCGTCTCGTTAAAGATCATCTCGATCTCTTTCAGTGCATCTTCCCTCGCTTGACTGTATCCCAGGTTGTTCGTCTGTTCATTGATCTGGACCCCGAGAAACTGATCGTATATCCTCTCAATCCCCGTTATCTGAACACTCTCGAGCGTGGTGCTGAATATTGCGCGCTGACGTGAATAATTCTCAGTACTTGCATTGGTAACATTGGTCCCCGTCAGATTAATTGCCGTCTGATGACTGAGCAGACCGTCTTTTGCGATAGTCAGTACGCTGATGCCCGACATATGCCTATCCTTCTCTGCTTACGAGCCTTCCATTGAAGGCGCTTCCCGTTAATCTCCCGCTCTTGAGATACGTTGCGCCGGGGTAGACAAGCTGTCCCAGAAAGTTGACGGATTTTTGGACAGAGGAGAGCGAGTCATCGAGGAAGATCTTATTGTCTTCGTTCTTTTCCTGAATCTCCGACAAGAGAAACCGCAGGGTCGACCGGCATTCATTCAGCTCCTGCTGCTGGCGCTTATCACCATACGGCACCAGCGCGGAAAGGGTCATCTTCCGACGGCTGAGACCGATTGCAGCCGCAATCCTTCCCATCAGCCGGCTCCTGCCTTCTTCCAGCATCCCGGCCTTCAGGATACAGTTCTCCTTCGCGGCATTACTTGCATACAGATCATCAAGGGAAGCCTTCGTCAGGACTTCTCTCTCGTGCATCAGGGAGTCGTGAAGCACCCCGAAGACCTTTATTTCCTCCCTCAGCATCGAGATGAGAGAATCATACAGTGCATGCATTTCGGTATTCATCGTCTTATGCCATGATATCCACGAGTGATTCGCCTAACATCTTTTCCGCAACCCGTTCCCCGTCAATCTCGTACGTTCCCGCCTGTATCTGTTCCCTCAGTTCCCGTACCTTCTCTTCCCGCACTTCGGGAAGCTCATCGATCGCCTTTTCAATCTTCTGAAAATCCCGAGCCGCCGAGGAGAGACTCACCGTTTCTTCCGGAACGATACCCCCCGCCGCCTCTTTCCCGGCTTCGGCACCCCCCTTGTTTTGATTCACCGTATACTGTGAAACGAGTCCGACGGTGGCATTTCTTGTTTCAGGAATCTTCATGTATGGTATCTCCTTGTCATTTTTTCTCCCATCCAACAGGTTATCGGATTTTTTGGCGTAAAACTTTAGCCGGCCATGCTATACATCTATTATCATTGATCTTTAAATTATTGAAGGGGTACGACTATCAGTTCCTCCCTCCGATTCCTGCTGTTACTCCTCTCCATCCGATTGGCGCACTCCGCCAAGCTGGCGGAAGAGCATCTCCTGCATGCCCATACCGCCGTTCCTCTCGGCAAGGTCTTCAGCTACCTTCTGATCAAGGAGCATGGTATACATATCCTTGCCGGGAAAACTGTTCAAGCCGCTCTCCGGAATCGTACTCCGCATGGTCTTGAACAGGTAGCTGATGAAGATGGATTCGAAATCGGCACACGCCTTTCTGAGCCGCGCGTCGGTGATCTCTCCCCGTTTTTCGCCGGGCCGGCTCGTCCCGTTCCCCGCCGGGGTCATCTTCGCTGCCGATTCCGATACGATAATCCCTTCCATTCGTCCTCCTCTAGATCAATTTCAGGTCCGCCTGGAGCGCGCCCGCGGACTTGATCGTCTGAAGTATGGTGATCAGATCCCCTGGTGTCACGCCAATCGCGTTGAGCGCCTTGACGACCTCCTGGATCGTGACCCCTCGCGGCACCACCATGAGACGGTTTTTTTCCTCCTCAACACCGATCTCCGTGTCGGTCGTGATCACCGTCTGGCCGCCGGGAGCAACAACCGTCCCTCCTCCCGCGTCGACCGGCCTGCTACCGGCAGGAGGTGCGGGGGCAAAAGGGGCCGGTTGCGACACATCCTTTTTTTCTTTTATCTGGATGTACAGGTTCCCATGGGCAACGGCAACCGTTGATATTCTTACGTTCTCCCCCATGACGATGGTCCCGGTCTTCTCGTCGATAACCACCACCGCCGGTGAATCGACCTCAACGTTGATATTCTCGATCTTGGAGATAAATTCGACAATGTTCCCTTGAAAGGATACTCCCAGATCGACGGCAACCGTCGATGAATCAACCAGCTTCGCCGCCACCCCCTCTCCCATGGCATCAATGGCCGCCGCCACCCCTCTCGCCGTGGTGAAATCGGGTCGATGGAGATTGATGGTAAGTGAACGCCGTGTTTCAAAATCGTATACCAACTCCCTCTCGACAAAGGCACCATTGGTGATCCGGCCGGCGGTGGGGTGATTCTTGGAAATACCCGCGCTGCTTCCACCGGCTGCAAACCCTCCGACGGAAAGTGCTCCCTGCGCCACGGCGTACACCTTCCCGTCCGCCCCCTTCAGCGGGGTCATCAGCAGGGTTCCTCCCCGCAGACTCTCCGCATCACCGATGGAAGAGACCGTCACGTCTATCCTCGTTCCCACCTTGGCAAAGGGGGGAAGTGCGGCGCTGACCATTACCGACGCCACATTATCCGAATCCAGTGCCTCTCGGGATTCCTCTTTCATCCCCAACCCCTGCCTGCTCAGCATGTTGGCCAGGGTCTCCTTGGTAAACCCGTTTTCGATATCATCGCCCGTTCCCGCCAGCCCGACTACCAGACCGTAACCGATCAACTGGTTGTCTCTGACCCCCCCGATATCGGCGACATCCTTAATGCGAGCGGCGGATGCCTGTGATGCAAAAAACAGGATCGTCATCACGGAGATGATTTGTGTTATCGTTTTTGTTTTCATGCGATTCCGTATCCCATGTCGATCAGAACGGCCAGGCCCAGTCGACGATGCGCGTCAGCCAGCCCGGTCTCATCTTGTCATTCACCACACCTTTGCCGCTGTAGGCAATCCTGGCGTCTGCGATGTACTCCGAAGACACCATGTTGTCCGAGGTAATATCGTCGGGTCTCACGGTACCCGAGATAATGATATACTGATCTTCAGCATTGACGGCCAACCACCGCCTTCCCTCTATTTCCAGGTTCCCGTTGGGAAGCACCTCCATCACCTTGGCCGTTATCCTCGCCTGGAGTTTACCGGCACGGGTCGTGCTTCCCTTCCCCGTCAGGTTGTTCGAGGAGGAACCACCAACCTGGATCGAGGGGAGCAGCCCCGCGCTATAGACATCCTCTCCGTCCGTCAGGTCCTTATTCATTCGGGCAAGTTTTTTTTCGTATCCCAGGAGGGATGATATCCCCGCAAGCGTCTCGGTATCACGGGAGGTCGACGTATTGGCGGTATTGCTCCCTGAGGACGATTCATTAATGAGGATGGTCACGATATCACCGACATGCCGGGCCTTGTTGTCGGTAAAGAGTGAATTCTTCGCGTTTTCACCCGGCCATATTGTCCCCACCGGTTGGGAGGAGACTACCTCGGGCACCCGAACAGGTGTGAATTCATCTTTCTTCACCATGTCGCGACTCGGGGAACATCCGGTGGCAATGAGCAGAGATATGATCCCCCATACCATGGCACCTGCAGACAATCGCCGCTTCATACCTAAAACTCCACCTTCACCAGGGAATCAGCCATCACCCGGGCATAGATCATCTTTTTGGACGTGACGTTCCTGACCTTGATCAGTTCACCGCACATCCCGTCCTGTTCCGATATACCGAACGTCGTCATGCCCAGGAGACCGTTTTCAACTATAATCTTTACCGGCTTCCCCTTCTTGACGACCGGGACATCCCGCACTATGTTTTTGGTGATCTCGGTATTCGGCTTGACGCTCCGTCGCAGCTTCTTACCCACAATCTCATCGGAATCCGAAATAATATTATGCGGTGGTCGCGCAAACCACCGTTCGACCACCCTGATATCACCGCGACCAATCACCTCATCCCTCCTCAGGGACCGAGAGCTGACCACTACATCCATCAGGACTTCCAACCGCACCCTGACGGTCCGCCTCCCGAGGAAGGCGCCATCCTCATAAAAACTGATCGAGAAGACGGTATTTCCGATAAAGTCCTCGTTTCTCCTGCACTGTACCCGCCACGTGACGGCATCCGTTCCCAGGTCCACATCGGGGATCGAACCGCGAAATTCCATCCGTACCGCGTCACCGGGCCAGAATGACTGTTCCTCGACGTAGGTCTTGACGGCCTCGGCGATATCCTCACTTCGGATGATCGCCCCCGGGGCCGTACCAGGGCACAAGCTGAAGAGGATAATACACGCAACACCGATAACGAGGTGGCTTCGCTTGATCATCTCGCCAAACGCCTTCACCGACATTCCTCCATTACCTCTTGAGATTATTCACCATCTGCATCATGGAATCCGCCGTCTGGATCGCTTTGGAATTGATTTCATACGCCCGTTGACCGACGATCATCTTGACCATCTCATCCACGACATTCACGTTCGACATCTCCAGAAAATTCTGAGAAAGGGTCCCCAGTCCCGACTCGCCGGGATTCCCGGTCATCGCTTCGCCGGAGGCCTCCGTCTTATCATAGAGATTCCTCCCCAGGCTGGTCAGGCCGGCGGGATTGATAAACCGGGCAAGCTCTATCCTGCCGGTCGCCAGCGAAACGCCGGTTTCATCCGTCGCCGTCCAGGTCCCACCGCTGTCGACGGTAAAATTCACCATCTCGCCGGGAATGGTGACCTCGGGTATCAGCTTGATCCCTTCTGAATTGCACAGGGCGCCATCCTTGTCGGTCTTGAAGCTGCCCGCGCGGGTGTACACGGTGGTTCCATTATCATCGAGCTGGAAGAAGCCATCCCCCTCGATAGCTAAGTCGAACGAGCTGTCGGTCTGTTCGTAATCACCCTGGGTAAACATCTTCTGGACGGCAACCGGTTTTACCCCCATACCGATCTCTATCCCGACCGGCAACTGACTCCCCCCCGATGTCTCCGCACCCGACTTGGTCTGCACCTGATACATGAGATCCTGGAAATCGGCCCGCGCCTTTTTAAAACCCACGGTATTGATGTTGGCCAGGTTGTTTGCGATGACATCCTGGGTGATCTGTTGCGCCTCCATACCGTTTGCAGCGGTCCATAATGCTCGTATCATTGTTTTGCTCCCCTTTTGTTACAGTTTTCCGATGCGATTAGTGGACAGTTCGTTCTGCTCGTCCATGGTCTGAATCGCCTTCTGGTATGACTCGAAGGTTCGTTGGATATTGATCATCTCAACCATCTCCCGGATGGCCTGGACATTGGACAATTCCAGATATCCCGCCTTGACCTGCACATCATCTCCGTCCCCGGCATCCGCCCCATCACCGAGATCCTGATAGAGACGACTGTTGAGCCTGATCAGGGCGGAGGGGTTCTGAAAAGTGACGATCTTCAAGGTATCGACATCGGCACCATCGACACGGATGGTACCGTCTTCAAGGATCCGGATATCATTTCCCGAGAGGGTAATCGTACCGCCCTCACCAAGGACATCCTCACCGGAGAGGGAAACTAATTTTCCGTCTTCGCTGATCGTCATCCTTCCGTCCCTCGTATAGGCAATCCCATCCTTTGTCTGCAGGGTCAAGAATCCCTCCCCCTGTAATGCCAGGTCCAGGACATTGCCGGTCCGCTCCATCGCCCCCTGAGAATAATCAATCGTCGTCACCGCCCCCTGATCGGCGTCTCCCCTCAGGAAATCGATCCGTTCCGCCTTGAAACTCGTTGTACCGGTATTGGAAAGATTGCGTACGGTATTGTCAAGCCGCCGTGTCTGTCTGATGGCCCCATCAACCATTGCACTGATTCCGCTTCCACTGATCATCCTTCGTCCCTGCCTTTCCGGTATGGAAGCTATCGCAAGTTGTATGCCACAAAGACAAAGAGGACACTGCCGATCAAAAACGGATCCCCGAAAACGGCATCGTCCGATCAGGGCGTCAGGCAGAGGCAAGATTATTTTTATAATTTATTGATTTATATGGGTTTATCGTGCCGCCCCCCGGCGGGGCATCCCGGCGCCGGGGCAACACGAAAGGGACGCGTCCGGGGACGTGTCGTATCCCGCACGGCCGTGCGTCAATAGTGTGACGGGCAGTATGTCAACAGGAGGAAAGAATTTCCCCTCTTCCACCGTCATCGATCACCCCGCTCCCATCGGACTCATCATTTCGGGGTGTCCCGGTATCGATCATTCAGACGATAGACAAAGGATAGTATTTCTGCAACGGCCCGATACAGCTCAGCGGGAATCTGCTCATCGATATCAAGCCGGCTCAAGACCTGTGCCAGCGCAGGATCTTCCTTGATCGGTACGCCATGCTCCCGCGCAAGCGCGATAATCCTTTCAGCCGTGCCCCCCCTCCCTCGGGCGGTCACGCGCGGAGCGGCATCGCTCGACCGATCGTATTCCAAAGCGGCGGCAACGGCGGTGCTGTTCTTGTCTGTATCCGTCGGTCTTTTCATGGGTATCTCTTGTATCAGTTGATGTCGGCCCTCCGATACCCGGTGATGGGTCCCGCTCACGCCAGGAGATCAATCTCATCCAGAGTAAAGAGGTCCTGAAATTCACGGGAGACCGTCTCTCGTATCTCCGACGTGTCACGATGACTGACCACACACTGCAGGGATTCGACCTCGTACCCCAGGGCCGCCAGCCCCCCTCCCAACTCCTGAAGAAAGGGTTTGATAAAATCGCCGATGTCTCCGTCGGCGCACTTCAATACACAGTTTATCTTATTGCCGGAGATTCCCGCCTCGGCGATGATCTCCCCCAGGGCGTCCATATTGAGAAGAAACAAGATCTTCTTCCCCCCGCCGCGTGTATCCCCCGGTGAATCTCGGTCTCCGAACTTGACAAATATCTCCGCCCGTCCATTGTTCTCGGGGAAGAGAAGGGGGATCTGAAACAGATACTTGTCCTCATGTTCCTGAAAGAGATAGTTGATGACCTGGTGTGAATGGATTGCCTGCAGTGATGAGCGGACAAATCCGGCAAGTTTTTCCGCCGCAGGGAAATCCCCGGTTCTCAGTAAGGGCTGGAGCCGGTCGGCCACCTTCATCAGGATTCCCTTGAGGTTCGGAGAAGAATCCGTGGGGGACTGTCCTCTTCCGGTCTTTCCCTTGAGCGTCTCCCCTCGTGCATGCTCCATCAGATACCCGAGTGTGTGGAGATACTCCCTCAGGAAAAGAGGATTTTTCAGACTTTCCCCTGAGAAGAGCAGGGACCGTACCATATGATACAGCCTCTTTGCGTCGTCGATCCCGATATGTGCCGCAAGTTCGCCTAATGTATCGGGGCTAAACTGTCTGTTTCCCTCTACCAGAAGATCGGAGAGGGCCTCGGGGTTTGAACGGAACAGTCTGAGGTAATCGAGCAATCCGGCCTTCTCTATGATGCCGCCTTGGATAATCCGGAGGATGACCCCGGGATGAAGCCGGGCAACCCGGACCGTCACTCGTTCCCCCTTCAGAAGCGGCACTTCGGAATCCACCGTGACCGTCATCCCTTTCAGCAGGATCGTCGTCTTTCCCTGTCGAGAGCCTTCCATGATACGTGCCTCCGCGACCTCACCGACGGAAAGGGGAGGCAACGATGCAGCCGTCCGGGGGATCTGTAACAGGGTGTTTGGTTTAGAGGATACCGACGTGGTTGGGATGATTTTCATTCTCTTTTCGATGGAGATCCAGGATAAGGGCGATCTCTCCTTCGGTTACGTTCAGCACATCGGCTATCTCCTTGGCGGTCGCGCCATGCCTCGCCATTTCTACGGCATTTTCGTATTTCTCCTCGCGCCCCGGGTTTTTCGATTTTCGTCTCTCCTCCACGGTATCCGGTTCGTGGGCACGGGCCATCAATCGCTTCTCCTTCGCGTCGAGGACAGCTGCCAGTTCTCTCATCTCATGCAATGCCCGAAACAGTTCTTCCGACGAAGATCGGGATTCTTCTATCAATTGCTTGAATTCGGCAAACGTCTTCGCATCGACACCGGGAGGATTCTTTTTCCTCTCGCGGTTCACCGCCCAGACAAGGAACAGGATGGCGACAAGGAGTGCGATATCGGCAACGATCTGAAGCCCCACCAAAAGTTCTGCTGTCATTCTAAACCCTTATATCAATCCTTCCTTCCGGTTCACCATCATCGGCGGCATCCTCTTTCCGCTCCCTCTGAGTACCGCCTCTCCCCCGATTTCCCTCTCCCTTTTCCCGTTCATCTTCCGCTTTGATCATGAGCCGATCCGCTTCCCGAGGATCCTTGACCTTCTCCCTTTGTTCCCGCTCTTCCTCGACCAACCGGGCATGACAATATCTCTGCTGAGCGTCTCCTTGCTGCTGTTGGACCTGTTGAACACGCTCTACCGCGTTGGATTGCATAAGCACCTGTTGGATATCAAGGGACCTGACCATATCTGTTGCACCCCTTTTCATACACCGTATCAAAAAGGTCGCATCGCACCGTAACCTTTACCCTCCTATCGTCACAATCCGTCACACTCTTTAACGATAATTGTCCCTCAGCCCACACGGGGTGATGGGCGACCGGTACCGAATGACACGTCGCCCGGCCTGCTGGCCCTCTCATGCGGCACTCGGACCGAGGTCATATGCATCCCGGCTTCGTAGGTCTGTTCAAAGAGGACGCCGTACTGTTCCAAGAGAGAGACGGCGGCTGTCAGTCCTTGACTCTCACCGGGACATTCGGAGGAACGTCCCCCGGACCCATCTTCCCGGATGGCATCACCGGGCACCCCGGTATCCTCGACCCTGATAAAGACATATGAATCGTCATACCCGGTGGTGATGATCAGCTTTTTCAATTCGCTGTCTCTCATCGAATCAATCGCATGTCTGATAATGGTTGAAAGGGCCATGGAATAATCGGCACGTATTCCCGTGATCTCCGGGACCTCCGGATCAAGATGTAAGGTATAATCAATTGTGTGCTTGATCTCCGGGTAGAAGCGAAGAAACCTGACCTCAGCCTCGACAAGCTCGGACAGGTTGATCCCCAAGGCGGTGATGTCTCTCATGGTCCGAAATTTGTCCGACACCTTGTTGAAAAGGTCGAAGAGACGGTTGGCCTCCTTCGAAAGCAAGGCGGCATCCGCGTAGATCTTTTGACAATCCTCCAGAAGATCGGCCCCTGCCGTATGTTCACCCGCCGCGATACGTTCGAGGGCCCTCTTCACCCGCCGCTCCATAAGTTCGCAGCGACCCATAATCCCGTTTAAAGGACTGGCGAAATCATGGATGATACCGGGGATCAGTTCTCCGAAGGTCGATTCGAATTCTTTTTCCAGTCCCGCGAGCAGCGTATCAGCATCCCCTCTTTCCTGTCGTGGCAACGCCATCCCTCCCCTCCTCGGTTCCTTGTGATCTTGGCATCATTCGTTCGATTTTACAATAAGACAAATCTCGTGAAATAGATGTCTTGTACCTTATCGCCCCGCAAGGCAATATTCAATCGTTCTTTGATATCTTTTCTGAGTCCTTTTTCCATCTCAGCCGCACCCGATCGTTCCCGCAATACCCGATAGATAACCGTGCGGAGCCCGGTTCTTTCTTCCGGCAGATCCATCCCTCGATGCAACGCCACGATCATGGTGCATACCAGGATCCTGTCTCCCCCCGCGGCGTCTTTCAGGGGAATGGTAAAATCGCCAAACCGTTCAAAATGCTCCCCGCCGGGGCCCTCCCCGCCGACGAATCTTTCCGCGGAGGACTCACTGATAGATCCCGGGAGGGCGATTTCCCGGATATGACCGCCGGATGCATTCCCGTCTGCCGCGAGCAGAAGGATCAAAAGCAGGCATCCGGTGACGAGTATCCCTCCGAAACACCGGGCGGGGGAAAGGAAATTAATCAGCCTCATAGTGCACCTTCCTTAAGCTTCCCCGGAGCCTCAGGACCGCCTGCGAATGGAGCTGTGAGATCCTCGATTCCGACAGTTCCAAGACTAAACCGATCTCTTTCAATGTCAACTCTTCATAGTAATAAAGCGACAGGACCAGTCCTTCTTTCTCGGGGAGGGCCTCGATGGCATCCCGCAACGTATCTTTCAGCTCGATCCGAGACAGGAGAGCAAAGGGGTTATTCTCGTCGATCTTCTCCAGGACCTCCGACTGGGAGTGCTTCTCACAGTAATCGGGAGGGAGATCATCGCTGCTCAGGATAGAGACCCCTTTTGCATCATTGATCATCTTATAATAGTCGTCGAGAGATAGATCAAGGTGCTTTGCGACCTCTTCATCCGTCGGATTGCGGCTGAGTTCTTTCTGCAATACCTCAAAGGCCTCCTCAATACGCGTCTCCTTGTTTCTGTCCGATCGGGAGACGATATCCCTCGACCGCAACTCATCCAGGATGGCCCCCCGTATCCGGAACCCCGCGTACGTTTCAAAGAGGACATTTCGTGTTTCGTCATACTTTTCCAAGGCCGACATCAGTCCGATAATCCCGGCATTGACAAGATCGTCTTTCCCCACGTGAGAGGGGAGTCTCATGGCAATCCTCCCGACGATATTCTTGACGAGGGGGATATACTGTATGATCAGTTGTTCACGTTCGTTGTCTTCAGCCACGGTTCCCCATGACGGACCGGTCAAAGAATTTAATGGTTCCATTCTCATACGCTTCGGGCTGCCTCCGGCACAATTTTTCGATAATTTCGATCATACTGGTGGTCGCCTTCGAGTCGGGAAAGCTCTCCGCCAGCAACTTCTGTTTCTTCACCGCCTTCGGGATATTCGGGTCCAGAGGGATGTACCCCAGATACTCAATCGGAAGACCCAGAAAATGGTTCGTCGCATTATTCAGCCGGACGTACACCCCCTTGGCTTCAATCGAATCACTCACCATATTGACCAACAGCATAAACCGTCGGGTGCGGTACCCCTGATACAGCATCTTGATCAGGGCGTAGGCATCGGTCAGTGACGTCGGTTCCGTCGAGGCCACCACGATCACCTCTTTGGCCGCCATATTAAAATACATGACGTTTCCGCTGATCCCCGCAGCGGTGTCGATCAGCATAAAATCGATATCCTCGTCCAATCCGTCAAGCTCTTCCAGGAGGGTCAGTTTATGTCCTTTCGACAGTTCAGCCATATCTTCAATACCGGATGCCGACGGGAGGATCTTGATGCCCCCCGGCCCTTCGACGATGACTTCCGACAGGCTCCTCTCCCCATGAAGAAGATGCGACAGATTATAATGCGGGGCAATCCCAAGGATTACATCGATATTGGCAAGCCCGGTATCCGCATCGAGCAAGAGGGTCTTCCTCCCTCGTTTTGCAAGGAGATACGCGAAGTTCACCGTAATATTCGTCTTCCCGACCCCCCCCTTTCCGCTGGTAATGGCAATAACGCGGGTCGCATCATGACATCTTTTTTTCCTGATCATCGGTGTTACTCCCTCTTTCACCATTTTCCTCATCACTCCGGCCTGATCCACGCACCTTACCTCCCCAGTGTTCATCGTCTTAATGTAAGCGGTTTTCGGCTACCAACCGCGCAAGGCCCGCAGGATCCATCCGCCTGAGGTCTCGGGGGACACTCTGCCCGTTGGCGACATACCATACCGGTTTACCGACGGTATCGATCACCTCGTATATCGATCCGTATCTCCTCGCATCATCCAGTTTGGTAAATATGATATTGTCGTAGCCAACGCAGCCGAAGCCCCTCACGGCATCCATCATGCTGTCCCGACTCGATGTCGCGCTCAGGACAAGATTCACCTCCAAGGGGAGGTCCATCGTATCGGACTCCCGCAGTTTCAGGAGATCCTTCTCATCATCGCGCCCCCTCCCGGGGGTATCAATCAGGATGGTATCCTTACCGGCAAATTTCTTCAGGGCCTCATCAAACTCCTCTTTCCCGGAGGCGACTTCCATAGGAACCTTCATAATATCGGTGTATATTTTCAATTGCTCGGCCCCGCCGATCCGATAGGTATCCATCGTTATCACCCCCAGGCTGCGATTCTCTCCGGCGAGCGAACGAACGGCCAGTTTTGCCAGGGTCGTTGTTTTCCCTTCACCGGCCGGACCGACGAAGGCGCAGAGCCGCTTCTTCTTCGGGGGCCGATAGGTCGGGGTCAGTGACCGCCGTATCGCATCTTCGACGACACCCATGGTGCGGCAGTCATCCCTCAGGACATCCGGAGGACAGGATCCCCGCGTCTCTTCTATCAATGCGCAGGCTCGTTTTTTCGATATCCCGACCGAAAGGAGATGATAGTATGCCTTCGACAAGGAAGGTGGAAGGCCTCCCTTTTTCCGAATCCCCAGTATTTCGATAAGCATGCCGACGGTCTCTTTTAATTCCGTCAGCTCGGCCTGGATCTCCCCCTCTCTCCTGACATCCCGGATGAGGGTCTTTACCTGACCCAGTTCCGTCTTCAAGAAATCGACCATATCAGCGCCTTCCGACGGTCCGCCTTCGCTTCCTCCCGGCCCGAATTGATCCCGGGCGGCAATCACCTCGATTTTCCCTTTCATCTTTCTCGTGGAGAGCACGACGGCATCCGGCCCCAGATCCGTCTTGATCTTTTCCATCGCCTCTCGGGAACTTTTCGCCTCATATCTCTTAATCTGCATCGCTCAACACCAGCATCCCCAGGGATTTGATTGTTACATCACGGGCAATCTCGTTGTGAGAAAGGACAACGATCGTGGGAAAAAACTTTTCCAGTATATTCCAGGCATACATCCTGATCGTGGGAGAGCAGAGGATGACCGGCGGCAACCCCTTCTCGGTAAAGCCCTCGATGAACCGCTGCAGTTTTTCCACCATTTTCTGGATCAGTACCGGATCGGCAACAACGAACGATTCGTATTCGGCATGTTGGATCGATTTACCGATACGCTCCTCGATGTCGGGCGAAAGCAGAACGACGGTGATGTTCCCGTCGGCGTCCCTATACTCCCTCGTGATCAGCCTGGCCAGGGTCTGCCTCACATACCCGGTCAGGACATCGACGTTCTTCGTGAGTGGCGCGTAATCCGCCACGGTTTCCAGGATCGTCAGAAAATCACGTATCGAGACCCGCTCCCGCAGGAGTCTCTGGAGTACCTTTTGGAGCGTACCGAGCGAAACGATTTTGGGAACAATCTCCTCCACCACCTTCGGATGACTGTGTCCCAGGCTGTCCAAGAGAAACTGGACATCCTGCCTCCCCAGGAGTTCAGCGGCATGCACCTTGACAAGCTCGGTCAGATGGGTCGTGATTACGGTGGCCGGATCGACGACCACGCACCCCTTTGCCTGAACAGATTCTTTCTCTCTCTCGTCTATCCAGACGGCGGGAAGACCGAAAGAGGGCTCCTTTGTCTGTGTCCCTTTGATCGTGCCCCCCTCATCGCCCGGGATGATCGCCAGGTATCGACCCATCTGTATATCTCCCCGGGCCACCTCGACCCCCTTGAGCTTGACGATATATTCACCGGGCTTTACCTGGAGGTTATCCCGTATATGGATCGGGGGCATGATAAATCCCAATTCAACGGCCATCTGTTTTCTCAGGACCTTGATCCTCTTCAAGAGTTCTCCTCCTTGTGCTGCATCGACAAGGGGGACCAGACTGTATCCCATCTCCAGTTCGAGGGAATCGAGCGGCAGGAGATCCTCAATGGATTCGGTCGCCGGTTCCGCCGCCGGTTTCTCCTCCACCTCAACGACCTTCTGCGAGGAGACAAATGTCCGGTACGCAACGATTCCGGAACCAAGAGAGAGGAGAAGAAAAGAAACCTTCGGCATGCCCGGGATTAATCCGAATATCAGGAGAATTGCCGAAGCCGAGGCCACGACCTTGGGTTGGACGAAGAGCTGACCCGCCACTTCCCTGCTCAGGTCTCCCGAGGCAGTCGAACGGGAGATCAGCATCCCCGCAGCGGTCGAAACGACCAGCGCCGGGACCTGGGTGACCAACCCATCCCCCACGGTGAGGAGGCTATAGGTGTGGGCGGCATCCGCCACCGCCATACCCTGCTGCATCACACCGATAATCAGACCGCCGAGTATATTCGTGATGGTGATAACGATTCCCGCAATCGCGTCCCCCCTGACAAATTTACTCGCACCGTCCATGGAACCGTAAAAATCCGCCTCGAGGGCAATCTCGCGTCGTCTTTTCCGCGCCTCCGCATCGGAGATGAGTCCCGCGTTAAGATCGGCATCGATGCTCATCTGTTTCCCGGGCATCGCATCCAGGGTAAAGCGCGCCGCCACCTCGGCGATCCTCGTGGCCCCCTTGGTGATGACGACAAAGTTGATCAGGACAAGAACCAGGAAAACGATAAGACCAACCACGTAATTGCCGCCCACGACGAAGGCGCCGAATGCCTGGATGACCTGCCCGGCCGCCCCCGCCCCTTCTCCGCCGTGGAGGAGAATGAGCCGCGTGGAGGCCACATTGAGTGAGAGGCGAAGGAGTGTCGCAATCAGGAGCACGGACGGGAAGGCGGAAAAGTCCAGAGGGCGCGGCACGTACACGGAAACCAGGAGGATGATCAGGGCAAAGGTGATGCTGAAAGAAAGGAGGATATCCAGGACGAAGGGGGGTAAGGGTATCATCATGACGAGAAGGATACCGGCTATCCCCGCGGCCATTACCGTATTGCTCCCCCGGAAGAGACCGGCAAAACTGCTCGCATCAGCGTATGATTGCGTCATCCTTTACCTCTGGTTTACTTTTATGCCGTACACGAAAGCCAGGACCTCGGCGACCGCCCGGTACAAATCGGCGGGTATCATTTCATCCACACCCACCTTCTTATACAATACCTGTGCCAGCGGCTTGTTGTTTACGATGGGAATATTATTTTTTCTGGCGATCTCTCGGATATTCGCGGCGATAAGATCAGCCCCCTTTGCGACCACCTTTGGCGCGGACATCCGTTCCTGGTCGTAGAGAAGCGCCACGGCAAGATGGGTGGGGTTGGTGATCACCACATCCGCCTTCGGGACATTTGCCATCATCCTCTTTCTCGCCGCATCTCTCTGGAGGCGCCGTATCCGCGCTCGGATGAGGGGATCCCCGTCCGATTGTTTCGATTCATCCTTGACCTCCTGCTTCGTCATCTTCAGGTCTTTTTCGAATTCCCACCGCTGGTAGATATAATCGAATACGGCCAGGATGATCAGTACAAGGCAAACGCTGAGGATAATCTTGAAAGCGATCCTGCAGGTGTACAGCAGGATCCCCGACACACTCTGGTCCACCAGGAGGACAAAGTGTTCTTTTTCCCCCTCCAAGATGAGATAGACCGTGAAACCGACCACCAGGAGCTTGAAGATATTTTTCGCCAGTTCAACAAGAGATCGGAGCGACAGCAGTTTGCCGGCGCCCTTTATCGGATCGATCTTTGAAAACTTCGGCTGTATCGCCTCCACGGAGATAGCGAACCCGACCTGCAGGTAATTGACCAGCAGCGCGATGGAAAATACCGCCAGAAAGAGGGGGAAAACGATCAGAAAGCTTCTGTATACCACATCGATCACGAGGACCTGGATATTGGTACAATCGATGACGAATCGGGACGACTGGGTGAGCGACCACCGGGTAAGGGCCATGATCTCTTCGCCCATACCGGCGGAGCCAAACCAGAAGAAAAGGAGCCCGGCCAGCAGCACCGCCACGGACGAGGCCTCACGACTCTTTGCCACCTGCCCCTTTTTCCGCGCATCTTCGCGCTTCTTAGGGGTAGCTTGTTCGGTTTTTTCCTGATCTTTGTTCTGCTCGGCCATTGTCACATCTTCTCATCAGGTCGGGATCCCCGTCCAATTGCTGACGGTTGTGTCAAAAAAACATCACATCAGACGCAGGAGGTTCTGCAGACTGATCCCGAAACCGACAAAGATTCCCCCCAACATCCGGGCCACCAGGGGAAGTGCCAGTCCGAAACCGAGCAAACCCACCGCAATCTTCACGGGGAATCCGACAATCAGGATATTCATCTGGGGAACGGTCCGGGCAATCAGGCCGAAACCGATATCGACTATCAAAAGGGCGGTGACGGCCGGGGCACCGATCTTGATCGCGATGGTGAAGATGTCACCTGCGAGCCCGGCAATAACCTGCACCAGCTCGCCCGAGAAGTGAAATCCCAGAGGATACACAAGCTGGTAGCTCTCCGTGATGGCACCCAGAAAGATGTGATGACCGTCAACGGCGAGGAATAAGAGGACAGCAAAGAGATACTGGACTTGAGCGAGAATCGATACCTGGGCACTGGTCAGGGGATCGAATACATTGACGATGGCAAACCCCATCATAAAACCCGCGAGCTGTCCCGCCAGTTGCACCCCCGCAAAGATCAATCTCCCGGCAAAACCGATGATGATCCCGATCATCGCCTCGCCGATCATCCTCAGGACCAGGGTCAGGACCTCGGTCGGCGGAGGGGTAATCTCGACAAAGGGGAAGACGAGAAGAGCGATCATCAGAGAAAGACCCGCCTTTACCCGGGCAGGGGCGGAACCGGTCCCGAAAATGGGCATGGTCACCACGATTGCACTCACCCTCAGAAAAACAAAGACGAGTATCTCTATCTGTTCCGTGGTTATGTTCGGAATATCCACACTGATCCCTTATCGTATGTACATCGGTATGGACTGAAAGAGCTTCTGGGTATAGGTAACGATGAGGTTTACCATCCAGGGAAGGGCTACGATCAACGCCACCATCACGCCGACGATCTTGGGGACAAAGGTCAGCGTCATCTCCTGGATCTGGGTCACGGCCTGAAAGATACTGACGGTCAGACCGATAATCAGACCCACCATGAGCATGGGAGCTGCGAGGAACAGCGTAACCTTTACGGCTTCGGCCATGAGTCCAATGACCAGATCAACAGACATCCGTGTTTCCCTCCTAGTGAAAGCTCTGAACGAGCGACCCGACTATCAGATTCCACCCATCAACCAGGACAAAGAGAAGGAGCTTGAAGGGAAGGCTGATCATGATCGGTGGGAGCATCATCATCCCCATCGACAAAAGAACACTGGCGATGACCATATCCAGTATCAAGAAGGGGAGATAGATCATGAACCCGATTTGAAAGGCCGTCTTCAGCTCACTGATTACAAAGGCGGGGATCAGGACGGGCAGCGTGATCTCATCGGGAGTCTGCGGCCGCTCTCCCCGCGATATCTTGACGAACAGTGCGATATCCTTCTCCCTGGTCTGCTTCAGCATGAATTCCTTGATGGGATCGGACGCCCGGTCAAATGCCTTTTCGGCCGATATCTCTTCTTGGAGATAGGGTTGCAGTGCCTGGGAATTCACCGTATTCCAGACAGGGGTCATGATAAAAAAAGTCAAAAAAAGCGCGAGCCCGATGATGATCTGATTTGCCGGCATCTGCTGCGTCCCCAGGGCATGACGAAGGAGTGAGAGGACCACGACGATTCGGGTGAATGAGGTCAACATGATCAGTATGGCCGGCGCGAGAGACAGGACCGTCAGGAGAAAGAGCAGTTGGAGAACGACCGCCACCTTGCCGGGTTCGTCATCTCCGCTGCCCACGCTGAACTGTATCGAAGGAATCGAAAAGGGTTCACCCCATGATAGGCTGACCATCAGGAACATGGCACAGAGGAGCACGATACCGCCGACGAGACATCTCCACCTCCCGGGGGAACCGTCCGACCCCGTCACGGAGACGGAGCCACTGCGGGTATCTCTGCCAAGGCTGTTATGAATCAAAGCGTGACCTCTTCAGATATCCCTTGAGATATTCGGAGAACGAGGAGCTTCTCTCTTTCGGACTCCGCAGACCGTGCAGTTGTTGGATCGACTCGGGATCCATGATCTCCGTCAGGAGAGACATGGTACCGTTTGCAATACCGATCACCAGGAGATGTCCCACGACATCGACCAGCATAATGCTGCTCTTGGGTCCCAGGTAACGGGAGGACAAAATCCGAACCACATCCGTATTCCCTTCTCCTCCCCCCCTCTGCATGGCCTTCTTGAACAGGAATACGAGCAGAAACATGATCCCCACCGTCACGGCAAGGGCCGATGCGATCTTGAGAAGAGAGGAAAACAGTTCCGGTTCATTCATGGGTTCTTTCGCTTTCTACCGCAGTTTATCAATCCTCTCGGCATGGGAGACAACATCGGTGAGTCTGATACCGAATTTTTCATTAGCCACCACCACCTCACCCATGGCTATCAACCGGTTGTTGACAAAGACATCCAGAGGTTCCCCGGCGAGTTTCGACAGCTCCACGATAGAGCCCCTGCCCAGTTTCAACAATTCGCTTATCATCATCTTTCCCCTTCCGAGCTCAACGGAGACGGTCAGGGGGATATCCAAAATGAAATCGATATCCAAGAGCGATTCATTGACATCGCCCTGTTTCATCTCCTGAAAGCTGACACTACTGACTTCCCGTTCTCCCGATGGATTCGCCCCCGCCGCCATTTCTTCCTGAACATCATCCCAACCGATCTCTTCATCCATATCCTGATCTCCCTCTTCTGCCGCCGGCCCGGCCGGGACACCTCCCGCACCGTTCGTCTCATCACCGTTCATCATACTTCCTTTCTCCATCGGTTCGACCGAGGCGTTCACCTCCGGAACCGTTTCGTCCTTTCCCCTCTCTCTATCCGGTTCTTCCCGTTCATCCTGCCCCATTTTCCTATGCCCCCTTCCCGTCGACAATGCTCATGATCTCAACGGCCTGACTTCCTCTATAGCTCCCCGGCTGTCCCTTAAATTTGAGGATATCCTCGACATAAACATTCAGATTGTCACTGTAATGCTGCTCCAGAGGAATGACATCCCCCCTCTTGAGATTGACGATTTCCCTGCCGCTGAGTTCCGTTCTCCCCAGCTCGACGGAAAGACTAACCGGCGAAGAGCGGAGCCTCTCGACAAACCGCTCCGGCCACTGTTTGTCGAATTCGAAACTGTCAGCCTGATAGCTTACATGCAACTTGTCTCTGATCGGTTCTATTGTTGAATAGGGAATACACACCGTCATATCGCCTGAAGAAAAACCCATGTCGACCTCAAACTGCATGAGAACGACCACATCCGAAGGCATTACGATCTGAGCGAATTGAGGGTTCGTCTCCGACCGCTGGTAGACGATATCGAGCTTGATGATCGCATCCCACGCCTTTTCGAAATCGGCAAGTGCGTTCAGTGCAATCCTCTTGATAAGATTGTTTTCTATCAGGGTAAAATCCCTGCCTTCAACCTTGTAGGTTTCCCGTCCGGACCCCCCGAAGATGAGATCTATGAGGGTAAAGGCGATCTGGGGTTCGATGACCATAAGTGCGCTCCCCCCCAACGGCTTCAATTGGAAGATATGGAGGCTCGCCGGAACCGGGATGGTTTTGACGAAACTTCCATATTTCACCACACTCACCGTCACGCCGCTCGTACTGACTATCTTCTTCAACAAGGATGAGAGGGTCGACCTGAATATCCGGGCGAATTTCTCCGTCGCCATCTCCAGGGTGGGCAAACGCTGATCGATGACCCCTTCCTGCCCGGTCAGATCGTACGATCTGACTACCGACGGATCGACCACTTCTTCTTGTTCCGTCTCAATTTCCCCGCCCGAAACCCCTCTTAAGAGCGCATCGACCTCTTCCTGTGATAGTATCTGGGACATCTGTATCCTCTCTTATCCGTTCATTCGTTTCAGGGAACCATCCCACACCCCTACTGTATAAGAAACTCGGTAAAATAGATCCTCCTGACCTGCCCCTTGGCCAGATACCGGTTGAGACGGACGGCGATCTCGTCCCTGAGATCCTGTTTCCCCTCAAAACCGGCGATCTCCTTGTATCTCTTGGATGAAAGAAGGACCAATATATTGTCCGTCACCTTTGGTTTCAGACGCTCCAACTCCGCCATACATTCCTGGCTGGATACCTCGATCTGGAGGGTCGTTTTGAGATACCGCTCACCGTTATCATCCATCAGATTGACGACAATGGGGTCCATCGCCCAGATGCCGGGTTCCTGAACGGCTTCCGTCTCCCCCCTTTCGGACGGACCGGAAAGACGCAATTGATAGTACTTCCACCCGACAACCCCCACACCGACCCCGATGATTATGATCACGAAGAGCGCAATGACCCACTTGAGGCCGGATTTCTTTCCTTTACCGGAAGTGGTTTCCTCCTGTTGCCCTTCCTTCTCTTCTTCAGCCATTTTTTCTTCCTCCTTCATTCCCACTCAAGATCACAAGGATTTCTACCCGCCGGTTCAACCCCCTGTTCCGCTCGTTGAGCGCCGGGACACGCGGTCGAAAATCCGCATATCCCGCCGCCGATAGCCGCTCCGGCAGGACGACACCTTTGGAGATACAATACCTGACGACACTCACGGCCCGTGCCACTGAAAGCTCCCAGTTCGAGGGAAATTGCTCGGTGTTGATAGGGACTTCATCCGTATTCCCCTCGACCCGTATCCGGCAATCCATCTCCCGAAGGATGGAGCAGAGCGCGTCGAGGGCCGGCTGCCGCTTTCCGGCGATCTTGGCGGAACCCGTCTCGAACAGGAGTTGTTCACCCAGAGAAACGGCAACCCCTTCCTCTGCCACCCGGGCCTCCATCACTCTTTCCCAAGAAAGAAGGTCTTCACCAGGAACGGGAGATTTTCCCCCCCGTCCCAATGCCGCTATGTGCCGTGCTTTCTCGTTAATGCGTTCCACCAGGCTGAATTGTTTTTTCTCGAACGCAACGATTGAGTTTCTCCGGGGCATATCGCTCCCCAGGGGAAGAACAAAGGGGGTAAAGACCTCGACTTTCTCCTGCACACCCTGTTCCGACAGATTGAATATGGCCCGCATGGAAGAGGCCGCTTTCCCCAGTTTCGGCGCATCAAGCTTTGAGAGCGAGAGGATCAGGACAAAGAAGGTCAGAAGCAGCGTCACCATGTCGTTAAAGGTGAGAAGCCATTTTCCTCCCTGATTTTCGGATTCCGTCTGTCTCTGCTTCATCTGTTCCCTCTTTGCCGGCGCTACTCGCTCTGCTATAATGCAAAGTCAAACACGACCCGCCTGTTCTTCTGTCTCCCTTCGGGGGTTTTGTTTGAAACAATCGGCTGATACTGTGCGAATCCGACCGCGGAAAGACGCTTGGCAGGTATCTTTCCTCTCTCAGACAGATACCGCAGGACATTGACCGCCCGGGTCGTCGACAGTTCCCAGTTCGAAGGAAATTGGCGGGTATTGATCGGGACATCATCCGTGTGCCCTTCGACACGGAGGGAGAATCCCCCTTCTTTCACTATCCCGGCTATCTTGTCGAGATTGGGATACGCCTCTTTCCTGATCACGGCCAGCCCTGACGGGAAAAAGATGCTGCTCGCAAAGGTAGTCCTAAATCCTCGGGCGGTGATCTCCGTGTGAACCATCTCTCCCAAACCCATTGCCTTGCAGTACCCATTGAGAACTTCAATCGCCGCATCCACGCGTTCTTGACGTTCTTCCGCGACCTTTCGCAACGCCTTTTTTGCATCGAAGGCTGACAAAGGATTCCCATCTTCAAGGATACCGTGTCCCTTCCTGAAGATTGTCAGCTTTTTTTCCTCGATGCTTGAGTAGGAAACAAGCATGGCAAAGAAGGCCACCAGGATCAGGGCAAGGGAACAGTATATCGTCTGCCACCCGGCGACCGGAGGTTCTTCCTCCCGTCTTCTCTGAAACGTTTCCCCTTCCATTTCTAGAATGTGCTCTTCCTCTCATCAGGCGATACGAATGAATGAAGTTTTTCTTCCAGTATCCGCGGATTGTCGCCGGATTGAACGGACAAGATCCCGTGTATGACCAGCTGTTTGACGGTCAATTCGGCGGCGCTCCGTGTCTTCAGCTTCCCGGCCACCGGGAGAAAAATCAGATTCGCCAGGATGACCCCGTAAAAGGTGGTGAGGAGGGCGACCGCCATGGCCGGTCCTATAGAGGAGGGATCATCCATCTGCATCAGCATCTTCACCAGCCCGATGAGGGTCCCCATCATCCCCATGGCCGGGGCAAAATTTCCCATGGTCATGAATATCTCCGCCCCCATCCGGTGCCGCTCTGCGACGTATTCGAGTTCCGTATTCAGAATCCGGGAGAGAGCGGCCGGCTCGACACCGTCTATCATCAGCATCACCCCTTTGGTAAAAAAGGGATCCTTGATTTCTTCCATCTTGTCCTCCAGGGCCAGGATCCCGTCGCGCCGGGCGATTTTCGACATCTCGATCAATGTCTTGATCGCCGTTTCCGTATTCAGATCCTGAGGGAAAAGCACGTTCTTCGCCACCTTTGCCACCCCGAGGATATCAGACAGGGGATAATTGATAAAAACGGCACCGATCGTTCCACCGAGAACGATCATCGCCGAGGGGACATTGAAAAACCACTGCAATCCCCCGCCCTGACCCATGGCAACGATGACAAGTCCAAACCCGAAGATAATTCCCAAGATAGTTGATATATCCATCGCAGTCCCCTGAAAGAGCAAAGAACATGCCAAAGGCCCGCCCCTGAGGCACAGGAGCTTGCCGGGGGAATACACAAATGACACCTTTTATTTCTATGGGAGTGGCGAGTTTCCACGGAACGCCGGGCTCGCTCCCGGCCACAGCCGGGGACGGGAAATGCAAAAAGAGACGTACCGGGAAGAAAGAGGGCCCGGCGTATCCGGCCGGACGCCCTTTCCCGGGAAGAGGATTTTGACGAGTTGTCAGAAATTTGACAGCTATCTCTTAATGTTCATCAGTTCGGACATCATCGAATCCGTCGTGGTCACAATCTTCGCACTGGCCTGATAGGCGCGTTGCGCCGTGATCATGTTGACAAATTCCGTTGCGATATCCGTATTCGACATCTCCAGCGAATTGGAACTGATCGTTCCCATACCCGCAGATCCGGGGGTATTCGGAACGGCGTCTCCCGATTCAACGGTCGTGGCATAGAGATTGTTCCCCATCAGTTTCAGACCGTTTACATTGGCAAAATCACTCAGGATAATCTGTGCGATCTCGGAGGTCTGACCGTTGGTGAAAAATCCCCCGACGACGCCGTCCGCCCCCACCGAGATAGATTTCAGTGACCCCGAGGAATATCCATCATGGGACAGGGTCTTGACCACCGATGTGCTCGCGTATTCCGTCACCGAGTTCGCCGTCGAACCGACCAGGTCCCACGTCACGACGCCATTGTCGCCGATCGTGGCCCCGTCGAGCGCAGGCATCGTCAGGTCCACATCGGCGGGGGTATATTCCGTCTGGTCGATACTGAAGACGATCGTGTCACCGGCCGCCCACGTATCGGCGAGGGCGAAGGTAATATCGGCACCCCCTTCGCCGTCGAGATCGATTTCGACCACATCATCGGTCCCCACCGTCCCGAGAGCGATAGTCATACTGGTATACCCGCCGTTGTCGGTGATCGTCCAGGTGTTCTCGTCAGCCCCTCTCGTCAGGGTGATATCGGTCGCATCCTTATAGAGCTGCCCTTCGTTGTTGACGGTCACCGCCGCAGTACCGTCACCGCCGGTGGTGATGGTCGGGGTTCCGATCGACGAATTGTACACGGCCTCGAGATTACCACTCTCGTCGAACTTGAAACCCGCATATTCCTGCGCCGTGGTGCTCACATTGTCGAGATAGGAATTGAAGCTCCAGTATCCCGTTTCTTCCGTCTTCTGGAAGGTCACCTTGAGGGCATGTTCACCGCCGAGGGAATCATAGACCGTCTGAGATGCATTGAAGGTCGCTCCCGTGTCGCTCTCTGAATTCAGATTCGCCCCGACGGAAATGGTCGTTGTGGCGGCCGGGACGGACTGAACGCCGGAGAGGCAGATGTCCGATATCGTATCAGGGTCACTCGAGGTCAGGTTATACCCCTGTACCGTATACCCGTTGGTATTGACCAGGTACCCCGCGCTGTCCAGGCCGAATGCCCCGGCCCGCGTGTAATATGTCCCGCCATCGGTATCCTTGACGGTAAAGAAGCCATCACCGTCGATGGCCAGGTCCGTGGCATTCGCTGTCGTCTCGAATGAACCCGATGAAAACTGAGTCGCGATGGCGTTGACCTGCACGCCGCGACCGACCTGCATCCCCGAGGCCGCGCCACCGGTGATGCTCTGACTCAGGATGTCGCCAAACGATATCTTGCTGGCCTTAAACCCGACCGTATTCGCATTGGCTATGTTGTTACCGATGACATCCAACTGCTTGGTGCTGGCCGTTAGGCCCGAAATACCGGCAAATAATGAACTCCCCATCTCGTCTACCTCCTTGTTCCAATAAATATGGTATTATAATCCTTCATTCATATTTCATACGTCGATGTTCGTCCTTCCCTCCAGCGACTCAGAGCATTGCCTTCTTCATGCCTCCGTTTCATTCACGGACACGACGTCCCCGAGGGAAACATATCGACCGCCGATCATGAGATAGGGAACTCCGTCGACAAAGGTGACCCCCGTCACCGTCCCGGACATCACCGTATCAACGGCGATCGCACTCCCATCCATCGATAGGGCGGACACCTCAAAGGTATAGGTCCCGCTTTCGATACCGCTGCAATCCCACGTAATCTTATTACCACCTGCCTGCAACCCTCCGGTCCCGGACTCGATGGTATCCACAAGACTGCCGTCCTCATCGTAGATCGATACGGTGACCTTCCCCGCCTCCGATTCCAGGGCATAGGCGATCTCTGCGGATGATCCGTCCACGATCACACTGTTCCCGCTTGCCGTGATCTCCTTCCCGACAAGACTGGCCGCCATGGCATTATTCATGGATGACTGGTAGAGACCCAGCATCCCCATCTGCTCCGTCATATTGTATAACTGTTCGAGGCTGGAAAATTGGGCAAGCTGTGCCGTGAAATCAGTCCCTTCGAGAGGATTGAGGGGATCCTGATTCTGGAGCTGGGCTATCAGCATCTCGAAAAAGTCCTCTTTTCCTATACTGCTGCTTGTCCCCAAAGCCTCCAGGGCCCCGCCGGTATTCCCGATCAATCCTTCGATCATTGACATTGTCTTCTTCCTCCTGTCCCCCGGCAGCGCCGGTACTGTTCTTATGCAAAGACATTCAAAGCGCCGTTATGCGCGACCTGCCGGGTTTTTCCCTCCGACAGCGAAGAAGCGGGGTCCGAAAGATCGGCCTCTCCACCGCACCACTCCCGCTCGTTTCCGTTTCCACTATTGGTTCCCTCTCCGGACCAGAGATCGTTCCGCCCGGAGCCGAAGCCTTCACCGTCCGATCTCTCCTGGGCGAGCACCTGGATGCTATCAACGGTCAAGCCCTGGCTTCGCAAAGCAGTCCGCAAATTATCCATACTTGACTGAAGCATCTGTTTTATATCAGTATTTTCGGCCTGGAGGGTGACGTGCACCTTGTTGTTCCTGACCAGGACATCCATATCCAGCGTGCCGAGGCTGGGGGGATTGAGAACGATTCTCACCCTGCCGGATGTCTTCGCGCCGTCCACGATCTGATTGATCAGCCCCCGGGGCGTTATCTCGACAGGGTCGGCGGTAACCACCTGTTTTCCTCCGGCAAGAGAAGCGACATGCTGATATCCCCCGGAAGGGGGGGGCTCCTGTGACGGAGATGTTGAGCGGGAGATTCCCCGCTGCACACTGTCAACTGTCCGTTCTTCAAATCTCCTGTCACCCGTCTGTTCATGCCCGGCCGATGTCCCTTCACCTGTCATGCTGATCCGGGTTCCCCCATCCCCTTTTACCTCTTCCTTGCCCAAGGAATAGGAAACCTTTTCCGAACCGTTTTTCTCCATACCATTTTTATTCTTTGCGGAAGTCACACCCTGGAGGGTTGATGCCAGCGGATCGGACTTGTTACCGGCCGAACGGGAGCCTCTTTCCGTCTCGGTTATCTCGCTGAAGACACGAGAGATCTTCTCGTTCGCCACGGCAACCGACTCTTTCCCCGTTGTTTTCAAAGATCCCAGGGCATCCTCCCTCACCGGAGGACCCTTTCCGGATCCGGTTGTTGGACCTGTTGTACCCTCTGAAAGAGCGGTTCCTCCCTTTTCCGAAGCCCTTTGCTTCACATCGGTCTTCGAAGATTCAGAGAGTTGCTCCGCCATACGAAAAGCAGCGGCCTTCGTTTTATCACCGCCATCTCCTCCCGCCGGAACGGCACCCTTTTCTTTCCCCGTTTTCTCGCCGGCGTCATTTTCTTGAACAGCTATTCCGTTCAATACCGACCGGACATCTCCCTTTTGGACCCCGGACTTCAGGACACCCTCCCCCTGCTCTGTCGGATCGGCCGGTGTCAATGAAACCGTTTTTCGCGTCCCCCCCTCCGTTATATCCACCTTCTCTGGTAGAATCGTGGTGGCGCCGCCGGTCGATACCCCCTTTTCCTGTGACAGAGGCGTCATACCGTATTTTACGTTCCGCACTCCAGAGGAGGCACACGCCTTTCCCGTTCCCTCTGCTTTATCGCCAAGACCATTCTCTTGAACAGTTACTCCTTTCAAGACCGGTTGGGCGCCTTCCGTTTGAGCATCGAATTTCAGAAACGCGGTTTTTCGCCGTGTGGGATCGGCGTTTATTGATAAGACCGCCTTTTCCAGCGGCCCTCCCTTCGTGACATCCGCTCCCTGCGATAGAATAGCAGGGGTGCCGGAGACCGATTCGCCTGTCAGTCCCGCCTTCTCCCCTGGGGCATGCAGGGCGAGTTGACCCTGGGTTACGGTGACCTTCGGTCCGGTCTCGGGTGAGGATTCAGCAGGAGATGCATCGTTCCCTGAGATCAAAGGGATCGTTTTTCCCCCGGCCTCCGGGGAAGTCCCCGTGCGGACCGCACAGTTTCCTTCCCGACCGAAAGACCCCTTGAGTCCATCTTCGCCGGAGGAATTGCCGTTGATCTTCCCCTCATTCCGGGAGGACATGCCCTGGGCGGTGTCCATGATACAGGCAAAAGGAAGGAGGTCTCCGGTCCCATCGACGGCACTCCCCGTGCGCGATTGCCGGGATCCATTTCCCGGATCGACTTCCTGTCCGTACTGTATTGCGTTGAGTCCTGTTGTCACCGAAACACCCCACTCCGTATACGATTAGGTGGTTATTATCATCTCGTCGATCTGTGCCTCATCCTTCTGGGCACCCTCTTCCTCCTTACAGACATCACCGGCCATCTGACCGGGCTCACTGTCCTGTAAGGGGGAAGAGCAAGAGGTATACCATCAATTCTTTCTATAAATATCTTTGATTATCAGTGGCTTACAAAGGTGTGGGCGGGAAAGGACCAGGGGGTTGGGCAAAGATTGCCGAGTGAGTCGCAAGAAATGCCTATTCATCCGTGCGAAGAATAAAAGGATCGAAGGAGACCGATCCTCGGTTATGGGGCCGTGGTTTTGGTTGTCTCTTTGGTAATCTCTTTGGTGATTGCGACGGATTTATTCGGCTCGATATACCCCAGGACTACCCCGGCATATTTGCTTTTCATGTTCATGATAATCGTCGCTGCCGTCCGGCTGTCGAGTTTCTCCAACATGGAGCCCGCCCGGGCAGGGGGGGCTGATTCGTACACCTTCGCCATACTCCGGTACTTTTCAGCCTTCATCTGTTCCGCCGCATCGAGAAGTGCCTGCAGGCGGTGTTCTGTTTCCTCCAGCTTCTCAATCTTTGAAAGTATCTCTCCCTTCAGTTTTTGGAGCCTCTTCTCCTCGGATCGCAGGAACTCCTCACGCTTATCGAGCCCCTCCTGCCGCGCCTGAAGTGAAGAGAGGAGTTTCCGTTCTTCCGACAGGTCGTCCTCGAATACATCTTTCACCGGAGAAACCGGGGAAGAGAGCGGGACCTGCGAGTCCGCCGCTGCCTGCCGAACGGGAAGAAACAAGCCGGGGATCTCTGAATTCGTTATAACGCCTCCCACCACGGCAATCTTTGCCAGGAAAAGGATGGCGATCAAGATCTCACAGGTACGAATCAGCTTCTTCACGGTATTCACCCCCGCCGGATCGCAAGACTGCCGCCTCGTCCAGCTCTTTCTGCTCTCTATCGTTTACGCATGTCTTGTACTCCCGGAACCGCTTCTCTCTCATGATCTCCAGGACCCTTCTGTTCCCCGCTGCTTCGGCAAGTTCCATCCGTTTCTTTTCCAGTTTTTCACCGATACGGGAGACAACCCCTTCCTGACGGCGGCCCTCTCCTTTCAAATGATTAATGTAGGAGAGGTAAAAAGAAACGTCGGGTGCGCTTAACCGGCGTTCGCCCCTGGATTTCAACTGAAGGACCAAGTCCGAAACCTCTCTGCGCATCCGCTGTAATGTCTCTTTCTCATCGTCGAGGCGTCTCTTGGCCTCCGCACATTCAAACATCAACTTTTCTTCCAAGAGCTTTCGATAATCCAAAACGGCCTGCAACTTGAAGTGAAACATAGATACTCCCTTCGGACAAATACACCCTGTACTCACTCAAAGAGGGCGAGAAGCTGTGCCCTCCCCTCCTCGAAACCGACCTTTTCATGGATATCCTGCATCAAAAAAGCATTGATCCTTTCCCTCATGCGGATCGCCTTATCTATCTCAGGATTGCTCCCTTCCACATAGGCGCCGATATTGATCATATCTTCCGCTTTTCGATAGGTCGCCACGGCATTGATGACATCACTGGCCCGCTTCCGATGATCTTTATCCACGATATCGATCATGACCCGGCTTCTGCTGTTCAGGATATTGATCGCGGGGTAATGATTGCGGGCGGCCAGATCGCGAGAAAGGGTAATATGACCGTCCAGGATCGAACGCGCCGCATCGGCGACCGGTTCATTAAAATCATCCCCCTCCACAAGAACCGTATACAGGCCGGTGATACTGCCGTTTTCCTCAACGCTCCCCGCACGCTCCAAGAGCTTCGGCATGAGGCTGAAAACCGACGGCGTATATCCCTTCGTCGTCGGGGGCTCTCCCACGGAGAGGCCAACCTCCCGCTGGGCCATGGCAAACCGGGTCAGGGAGTCGACCATCAGAAGGACATCCATCCCCTGATCTCTGAAATATTCGGCAATTGCGGTCGCCACATACGCCGCCCGCATTCTGATCAGGGGGTGCATGTCGGATGTGGCCACGACGAGAACGGAGCGAGCCAGCCCCTCTTTTCCAAGGCTGTTCTCGATGAATTCACGGACCTCTCTTCCCCGCTCACCGACAAGACCGATCACGTTGATATCTGCCCTCGTGTTCCGGGCGATCATACCGAGGAGGACACTCTTGCCGACCCCTGATCCCGAAAAGATCCCCATTCTCTGACCTTTGCCGCAACTGAACAGACCATTGACGGCCCTGATTCCAAGGTCCATCGGCTCTTTTATCCGGCTCCTTTTCAGGGGATTGATCGGATCGGCATACACCGGGTATTCGCTTTCCGTCTCTATCGGTCCTTCGTCATCGATCGGGTTACCACGACCGTCAATGACCCGCCCCAGGAGCGCGTTCCCCACCCGGACATTCGATTTTTTCCCCGTGGAGAGGATCCTGCAACCGGGCCCCACGCCGTCGAGATCGCCGAAGGGCATGAGAAGAACGTTTTCTTTCCTGAACCCGACCACTTCCGCCGGGAGAGAGGCGGTTTCGCGTGTTTCATCACCATCCGGATACACCCGGCACATCTCACCGATGGAGGCCTCAGGATTGTGCCCTTCCACCAGAAGACCGATAACACCGCTTACCTTTCCATAGGAATTGAACGGATTGATACCGGCAACGATCTTCTGATACTTTTTAAAATCGATGTTCGTCATACAGTGTATCCCTGACCTTATCCAGCTGCCGATCCAGCCTGGCATCCACTACCCCCGCCTGTGTCTCGAGTACCGCCCCTCCGCGACCGATCGTTTCGTCCCTCTCAATCAGGATCTCGCCGTAACTTCCGAGAAAATCAGGGTTGGTCTCCGTTATATGCCGGTAGTCTTCGGGATTGATCCTGATCCTGATATCATCCCTTCCCCGCATGGTTCTCATCGCGTCTCTCAGGACGGAGAGGATGACCTCTTCGTCAATACTCACTTCCTTGTGTATCACCTTTGCGGCTATCAAAAAGGCAAGGTCGAGTATCTCCCTTTCGGCACCGGCCAAGATTTTTTCCTTAAAGGACACAACTTCTTTCGTCAGTTTCGCGACGGATTCCGAGGCCACGGACAGGCTGCGCCTGTCTCGTTCCAGTTCCTCGATCAAACCATCATGGGCCTTTTTTTCCGCGGCCTTCCTCTCCGCCGCTTCCCTCCCGGCAATCTCTTCAGCTGAAACGACCGGTTTCTCTTCCGGCCGCTTTTCTCTCTCCTTCTCTTCATCCGCCGGCGGAGGCGGGGTGCCCAGACCCCGCACAAATCCGTTCGCTGATTCCCCGTGCAGGTCCGTCAACTTGACATCATGGGCCTTGATAATTCGACTATACGAATTCATCCGGTGCTCCGCTCTTCGCCAGGGTTATCTTCTCTTCGTTCTCCAGCCTCTTTGCAACGTCGATAATCGCCCGCTGGCTCTTCTCCACCTCCGACAGCCGTATGGGGGGCATCAGAGAAATATCTTCCCTGAGCATCTCGGCGGCACGCTTGGAGAGGTTACTGAAGATCTTCTCTTTCGTTTCATCATCGACGACCTTGAGAGCGCAGGGAAGATCTTCACGATCCACCTCTTCCAGGAGGATTCGCATGGCCCGATCATCCAGGGTAAAGATGTCATCAAAGGTGAACATGCGGTTTCTGATATCGTTCACCAGGTCCGGATCGGTCTCCTCAAGCGATTCAAGAATCACCTTTTCAGACTCTCTGCTCATTCGGTTCAGGATCTCCGCTATCACCTGGACCCCACCGGCATGATCTTCGCTGTCCCCTCCACTGATCACTTCCGATTCGAGCGTTTTCGTCATTTCTTCGAGAAACTCACGGGGAACGCTCCCCAACGTCGCAATCCTCTTGATTATGTTCTGCTGGCGGTCGGGAGGAAGATCCTCCAGGATATCAGCCACCTGTTCGGGCCTCAGATAGGACAGGATCAAGGCGATTGTCTGCGGATGCTCCGTTTTGGTAAAATCGGCCAGGACTTTCGGATTGGCATTCCGCAGTTTTTCAATGATCGGTCCGCCGCTGGACAGGAAGCTTTCCCCTTCGATGGCCTTGATAAATTCTCTTCCCTTACTCTCCCCAAGGGCCTTGACGATGACATTCTGTACATACGCCTCCTGGCTCGCCGGGATCCCCTGGATGTCCCCCTTGACAAGGAGGCTGAATTCCTTGGCGGCGTATTCGATATCTTCCTGGGATGCCCCCATCATGTTATTCATGCATTTCCCGACACGCCTGATTTCATCCGCTCCGAGATTTTTCATGACACCGGCCGCCGCCTCCTCCCCCAGGGACATCAGAACCAGCGCCGCCTTCTCGTGGTTTGTCATATCCGCGATTCATCTCCTTTGTCGTGATTCGGCTCATCTCGGGGATATCTTCCCAAGGAGCCGCGTTTGGTATCGATGTTACCGGAGCCACACCTTCAACAGATCGGCAAACTGACGGGCATCCTGGACGGCCAGGTTCCTCATACCTTCTATCGTATCGAGCCCATCGCTCAGCGCGGGCGTTACAGCACCCCCCTCCAACCACGCACCGGTATTTTCCAACTGGGCGTCACCGGCACTCACGGCGGGCAATCTCCTGACCGCGGCATCGTCTCCGCCCCCCTCTGATGAGAGAGACTTAACCAAAGGACGCAAGGCAAGAAAGAGGACAAGCAACAGGGCGACCAGTGATATCATATACTTTATCGCCGGTATGGCCGAAGACAGTATTGCCCGAAGTCCTTCCTCGGGAGGGGTGGACCCATCCATGCCGAGATCCAGCTTCCTGAACGGGATACTGGTGACAGCGACCTGGTCCCCCCTCGCCGCATCAAAACCGACCGATTTCTTCACGAGAATTTCAAGGGTCTTGAGTTCCTCCCCGGACCGCGGCTGGAATTCTTCGCCCCCCTTGTCATCCTTGCTGTATATACCATCCACCAGTACGGCGACGGACAGTTTTTCCACCTCACCCACCGGCATGACCGTCTTGCTGACAACGCGGTTTATCTCATAGTTGATCACCTCGTTCGTCTCTTCGCGCCCCATCCGGGAGGATACATCGCCTCCACCCGTGGGCGAAACCGTACTCTCACCCCAGGCCCCCGGAACACCTGATTTCTGACTCTTGCGGCGCATGCTTCTCACCACCGGTTCTTCGGGATCGTAGGCCTCTTCCGTCTTCTCCACCACACTGAAATCGAGTGCCGCCGAGACCTTTGCCACGACCTTCCCCTCGCCGACAACCTTCCCCAGCATCGACTGGATACGGTTGGCCAGGTCTTTTTCTATCCCCCTTTGGTATTCGATCTGCGAAGACGCCCGCTTCGAAAAGGACGATTCGTCGGTGGCCCTGACCGTTGACAGGATGTTCCCGCTGCTGTCCACCACCATGACCCCTTCAGGGAGGAGCCCCTCGACACTGCTGGAAACAAGAGCGACGATTCCCTCTACCTGCGATGGACGAAGGTTTCTCCCGGCCCGCGGCTTGATAATAACGGATGCCGTCGGGCGCTCCTGCTCCTCGACAAAGAGTGATTGCCGTGGAAGGACAATGTGAACCCTGCTCTGCTGGACCTCATCCAGGCCGTTGATCGTACGGGTCAATTCCCCCTGAAGCGCCCGCTGGTAGTTGAGTTGCTGCACAAAGTCGGTGACACCGAAATTCTTGTTGTCAAATATCTCGAAGCCGACCCCACCACCACGGGGAAGCCCCGAGACCGCCAGGTCGATCCGCAATTCGGAGATGTGTTCTTCGGGAACCAGAACGGCATCACCCGAACGGGACACCTTGTACGGGATCTTCTTCTCCTGCAGCCGGGCAACGATTCCCCCCGCATCTTCCGCGGAAAGGTTGGAAAAGAGCGTCCGGTATTCCTTCTGATTGACCGATACAACGAATATCCCGATACTGATCAGGACAACGATGGCGACACCGATAAGAGATACCCGTTTTCCGGGCGTCAAAGCGCTAAAAAGCCTCCCCAATTGAGAAAAAAACTGAATCGCTGAACTCATACCATCCTCTCCAGGCAGGGATTACACCTGCATCCGCATGACTTCTTGGTAGGCTTCCAGTATCCTGTTTCTCACCTGGAGCATCGTCCGAAAGGAAATATCCGCCTTTTCCAGGGCGATCATCGCCTCATGGATGCTCCCCGAGTTGCCGAGTTCGACCTTTTCAACGGCTTTATCGGCATCCAGTTTCATCTGGTTGACTTCTTCAACCTTGCTGCGCAGGAGAGCGCCAAAGGAGTTCCCCTTTTCCTTGACGTCTTCGTTTTCCTTGAAAAGTTCTGAGGCAAAGGATGTCAGGCCGCCCTGAATCGACAAGTTACTCATGATACGCCCCCCTTACTTGCCCAGTTCCAGTGTCTTGAGTGCCATATTTTTCGTCGCATCGAAGGCGGTGACACAGGCCTCATATGCCCTGTTGGCCGTCAGCATATCGGCCATCTCGGTAACCGTGTTGATGTCGGGCATCTCCACGATCCCCTTGTCGTTTGCATCGGGGTGGGTCGGATCAAAGATCTTCTTGACGCTCCCCGCATCCTCTGCGATATGAGCCACCGTGACCATCTGCATGGTATCGTCAAAACTCTCCTCGACCGGTTTCGAGGCGAAGACGGCCACCTTTCTCTTGTAGGCCCCTCCCTCCGCCGTCCGTGTCGTGTTGACATTGGCGAGGTTCGAGACAACGACATCCATCTTCGTTCTCTGGGCCGCGAGCCCCGATGCACAGACCTTAAAAGCCGAAAGAAATTCCATTTTACTTAGCCTCCCTCAAAACGGTGTTGAGACCTTTGAATTTTCTTGCCAAAAGCTCCACGGCAAGATTATACATCAGGTTATTTTCCGCCAGTTTC
Source organism: Syntrophales bacterium (assembly GCA_963662405.2). Taxonomy (GTDB): domain Bacteria; phylum Desulfobacterota; class Syntrophia; order Syntrophales; family UBA2210; genus UBA6078. Next base: position 244,043 of record CAXXKT010000003.1, on the reverse strand, counting down.
GCCATCTCACCATCGAGATCGACCTGCTCTCCGGTCTCGACAATCTCATAACTGCCCTCCTTGGCAACGGTCTTCCCGGAGAGGTGTCCCTTCCCGCCATCGCCGGTCATGTGCATCCCCTTTCCGGCCTCGAACACCTCTTTCAGTTCCTCCCCGAAGACGATATCCTGCGGTCGGTAGTTCGGGGTATCGATATTGACGATATTCGAGGCGATCACCTTATGCCGTTCCGATCGAAAATCCAGAACCGCAGACAGCATATCGACGGTCTTTCCAAAAAGTGCTTCCATGTGTCTTCCTCTTGGTCTCCCGTAATGGTTCTTTTCCATGCAATGCCCGTACCAGAGAAACACGATACAGACGAGTTGCTCCCCTTATGGACCGGCTATCGATTCCCGATCGTGCCCCTCTGTTTCCCTCCGGTACTCATTGAGCTTATTGCGGATGGTCCTGACGCTGACACCCAGGATTTCCGACGCCCTGGTCCGGTTTCCGTTTTCCCGTTCCAGGGTCCTGAAGATAAGATCCTTTTCCATCTCTCTCAGGGTGGTACTCTCCGAGATATCTTGATTCGGTGTCGCTCCCGGCGGACGGCTGATCGCTCCTCCTTCCAGGAAAAGATGCTCCGGAAGGATCGGACCACCACCGGAGAGAAGGACGGCGCGCTCGATTACATGCTCCAGTTCCCGTACATTGCCCGGCCACTGATGTCCTTCCAGTATGCCGGCGATCTCCTCCGGAACCGGGGGCGGCTCCACCCCGGCAAGACCGCTGTACTTTTTCAGAAAATGGTCAGTGAGAAGGTGTATGTCCCCGCTCCTTTCACGCAGAGGGGGAACCGTGACCGGTATGACATTCAGACGATAGTAGAGATCGACGCGAAAGGTCTTTTCTTCCATGCACTTTTTCAGATCGGCATTTGTCGTGGCAATGATCCTGACATCGACGGGCACCGGGGCGGTTCCCCCCAATCTGTCGATTTCGGATTCCTGTATAACCCGGAGGAGCTTTGCCTGAAGCTGCAAGTCCATCTCACCGATCTCATCCAGGAGCAGCGTTCCGCCGTTGGCCAATTCGAATTTGCCCGGTCTCCTCTGTGCCGCACCCGTGAAGGCGCCTTTTTCATGTCCGAACATCTCACTTTCGAGAAGATTATGCGGGATGGCAGCACAATTGACCCCCACAAAGGGCATATGCGCCCGGTCACCGTGGCGATGTATGTAACGCGCAATCAATTCCTTCCCCGTGCCGCTCTCACCCTGTATCAGGACACTCGACCGACTCCGGGACACCCCCCTCAAGATCTCCAGCAGCTTCGTCATTCGTTGATCCCGGGTAACGATTCTCTTGGTCCCGGACACAGAACCTGAGCAAAGCTCCCCCCTCCCCTTTTCCCCTTCTCCCCCATTTTGCGTGGAGATGATCCTCTTCACCACCGCGGCCAGATGATCCATCGAAAAGGGCTTCATGATGAAGTCTTCCGCCCCTTCCTTCATCGCTTCAACGGCGGTATTGACCGTTCCGAAAGCGGTCATGACCACAACCGGGACTTCGGAAGCGGTCGTCTTGATACCCCGCAAGACCTCTATCCCATCTCCCCCCGGCATTTTCATGTCGGTAAGAACCATGTCACAGGGATCCTTCTGAAATTTTTTCAGGGCATCGGAGCCACTCTCCGAGGTCTCCACCCGGTACCCGCACTCCCGCAGGAAATCGGAAAGGAGCATCCTCATCGACGCGTCATCATCGGCAACCAAAATCGTCTTTATCTTCATAACTCGCTCAAATCAATGAAACCGGCAGATGCGAACAGTCCCGTTTCCGGGGGACAACCACGCACTTATTGTCTTTCCCCGTGTCCTCGTTCGTCTAGGAGTCCCGAATGTAGGGGCCATATTTGTCGGTCCAATCGCTATCGGCCCGGTAATAATCCATCACCCGAGACCAAAACGGATCGTCGGCTTCCGTTTGGAGTGAAATCGGCTGTTCACCGGGGACGCTCGTACCGCCCAAATGAGCGTATCCTCGCCCGATATCAGCGATAGTCCACCGGTTTCGTTCTTCCGCGGGGATACCGTCCAGAGACTGCAGGTACATTCGTATTGCCTGCCGATACTGTCCTTTCCGGTACAGGCAATCCCCCAAGCCCTCATACGAATTCATCACCACGGGGAGAGGACAACACCCGACGGTATCGTCGCATCCGGTGACGACCCTCCGGTAGTTCACCAACGCGGAGGCATACATCCCCATCTCTCTCAGGACATCGGCATACCGTTTGCGGACGGTCATCTCTGCGGCAGGGTCTTTCCCGGAACCGAGGACCACGGAGTAGTACCCTGCGGCTTTTTTATAGGATTCTTCCGCATAGGCGATATCGCCCATTACTCTCCGGGCGGTCATGGTCGTCCCGTTGTCGATTTCGGGCCATTTTTCGATTACGGCCTGCAGCCGCTGTTTCGCATCCGAATATCGACCTCTCTCATAATCGATTCGGGCCATCTCGACGGAAAGGATGCGACTCTTTGGATCGTCCTTCACGGCGAGGGCCATCTTCTCGAAAAATTCGGCTGCCTCATCCAACAGATCCATCTCCTTCAGGCTCCTGCCGATTTGAGACAGCATCTCAAAGCCCCCTTTCTCGAACAGCACATCCTTGTCGAGATTGAAGTACAGGTCAACAACGGCGATATAATCCCCCTTCGTATAATGGCCGTCTATCAGGTTTCCCGCCGCGACAATCAGCTGTTCCTTTCCCGCCTTCCGGTGTTTTCCCTTGGGAAAGATCGTCAGGAGCAGACATCCCGCATCGAAGGCCTCCCGGTACCGCCCCCCTTTCATGAGGGCGGACACCTTCCGGGACATCGCTTCCTCTCTCATCTTCGGGTCAGAAAAGGTCCCCGCCATCTCGTCATATGCCTCGATCGGATCACGGTAACAGTCCATTCCGGCAAAGATATGTTCCGGAACCGGTATTCCCGGCCTCTCAACCCCCATGTTGGCCATGGCGAGCGCGCTCTCTTTTGCCTCACTGCTTCCCGGATACCGTTCGATCACCAAACTGAAAATCTTCAGGGCGGAGGGAATCCGATCCGTCTGCTCATAAGAACGCGCGACCGTGTAGAGGGCATTTTTGGCATGGTCCCCCTCGGGGAAGAGGTTCAGGTAGGTCAAGAGGATCTCCGCCGCATCATCGTAGCGGCCGATCTGAAAACGGTATTCACCCAACCGCAGGAGTGCGTCCCGGGGGACTTCCTCTAAGACGGGCCACCGTTTCAGGGCGTTATTATACCAGACATCAGCGTCATGAAATTGGCGCATCCGGGAATAGCAATCTCCCACACGAAAATAGGCCTCTTTGATATGAGTGCCTTTTGGAAACCGTTTTATGTACTCTTTGAACAGCTCGACCGCCTCATCAAATCTCTTTGCCTCATACGTTATGGAAGCCATCAGGTATAACGATTCCGGGGTATATTCCGATTCGGGATAGTTGAGGTAGCTGTTCTTGAACTCGGCGAGCGCCTCGTATTGGAGGTTCAAACGGCGGTACCCGTCAGCCAGTCGATAGGTAACACGGGCATTCTCAGGATTATTGCCGGGATAAGCGCGGATAATCTCCCGATAGGAATCGATAGCCTTCGAGGTATGCTCCGTATCACCCTCTTCCCCCAGGAAATAATGGCAATCGGCCATACGCCTCAGGATGGTTTCATCTTTCCCTTTCCCGGTCACGACGACCTTCCTGAACTTGCGCAATGCCTCCTCATACCTTCCGGATGCGAAATCCTCCAGGGCGCCGGTGCGGAGATCCTGGGCCATGCCCTTCACCGTCCCCCGAGGAGAAGGGTCGGCCTTTGCCGTTTTTCCGGTGACCGCTTCGCTTTCCGGAGAAGCGGGAGCGGCGGAGATCTTTTTCCGTAACAGAACGGGGGGCAAGGGTGAAATCGTCATGCGTGTACCCGGAGCGATCCCGGTATCGGCATGGGTCCTGGTAATCGTATCGGCCGTGATCTTGATCGTTGCATCGGCATCGGCGTCGGCTCCGGTATTGGTCCCTGTTTCGATTACAGGCTTCTTCGCCGCTGTCTTTTCGTTCGGCACGGATACCCTTGTCTCCAGAGCAACCTGGACGATCAGGAAATGGTTGATTATCCCCCGTTCTCTCAGCGTTTCACCGGCCCGGAGCGCCTCTTCCCGGGTTCGATACCTCCCCACGCAGACACGTTTCCACTCCCCTTTACCGGGGATCTCGACCGTCCGGGGGAAGGGATTATACCCCTGTTTTTTGAGGAGCGTGATCAGTGACATCGCACCGTCAATATTCCGATAGGAGGCCACTTGAACGCTGTAGCATCCCTCCTCGACGGAACCCTCGGCACAGGGCACAATGATGAGGCATATTCCCAAAGCAAGGAAAAACAGGTTATTATATCGTATCTTTCGTCTGAGCAACATCATCACCGTCACAGTCATGGTCTTGTTTTGTATGCCCTTTCAGCACAAAGCAATTTATATACCACGTGTTTCTCTCGGGGATTTCCGCACCTCACTACAAGAAAAGGCGTATTTATCTAAAGATTAGCATCCCGATGCCGATTAGCCAAGTAAGAGGGTGAACCCGACACTATCCACAGGGAGAATATAGCGTGACGATATCGACATATCATGTCGAGAGTGTTCTCAAGGCGTACGGCAAGCAGTCGAAGCCGGGCAATCCGGTACGGCCGGAGCGTGAGGATCCCGGAAGATATACCGATGTGGTGACCTTGTCATCATCCGGTGGGAACAAAAAAGAGGCCTTCGAGAAGATTTCATACAGCCTGCTGGATACCCTGCTCAGGAGCGGTGAATCCGCTTAAACGGACACCAACCACATTTCCCGGGATCGATCTTATGAATGACACAGGTTTGACCAATGCCATCGAGACCCTGTTCACACTGGAGTACATCTACGACTCAATCGAGGGCATGACCGATGAGAATGATGATATCTTCCAGGAGATTGCTTCCCTTGCTCTCCAGGTGACCGGGGGGCAAGAATGTCTCCTTGCCCTCCTCGACGGGAGAGAAGGGCGGGGGCGTTTCAAGGTGGTCGGAAGGTCATCGGATGAGCAAAAGGATGTCCATATTCCCCCTGACCTGAATATATTGTTCGAAGAAGTCGTCGAGGGGGGAGAGGCGATTCTTGTCGGTCCCGATACCCCTTTGACCTCCTCCGCCATCTGCGCCCCGCTCAAGATACGGGGGACCGTCTTCGGCGTTCTGAGCCTGGTTGGCGGGAAAGACGGAAAGAGATTGAACCAGTCGGATCTGCGGTATATTCGCACGCTGACGAAACGATCCTCTCTGAACATGGAGAACAAAATCCTGTACGAGAGTGTCTATTCCAATACCACCGACACCTTTCAATCGCTGATCACGTCAATCCATCTCCGCGATCACTATACCAAGAGGCATTCGGCGAATGTCTCTCACCTCGCCGTCAAGACCGCCGAGGCCCTGCACTGCTCTGAAAAGGAGATCGAATCCCTCAGGATCGCCGCCATGTTGCATGACGTCGGGAAGATCGCCATACCGGACAATATACTCCTCAAGAACGGTCGCCTGACACATGAAGAATATACCGTCATCAAGAGACACCCGCTTATCGGGGAAGACATACTGAAACCGGTCATGCTTATGGACACCGAGAGAAAGATCATCCGCCATCATCACGAGCGGTGGGACGGGAAGGGATACCCCGACGGACTTGCGGGAGAAGAAATTCCCTTTCTCTCACGGATCCTCAGCGTGGCGGACTCCTTCGACGCCATGATTTCGAATCGCCCCTATCGAGAAGCACTGGACATAGACGTGGCGATGGGCGAACTGTATCGGAATCGGAGCAGTCAGTTCGACAAGGAAATTGTCGGCGTATTTATACCAACCTGCCGAGCGCTTTACTGCTAGAAAAGCCGCCGGAGCACCCGCCCGCCAAAAAACGGAGTCGGATCACAAGCCACTTCCCGTACGGGGTATTTCACAAGCATGAAGAGATGGCACAAAAAATGCTTCTCCTTGATTCCCGAAGAAAATAAGCCAAAACAGAATCGGGGCCTGTGAGCGCTGCGGACGGAGGAACGCGATCCGTTATCCTCGAGGGCCTCGGGGGATAACGACGGCGGAGGGTGACATAAAATTGACACCACCCCCGCACAAGCGAGCCCTTTTGAAAGGGGAGAGGTCGTCAGTCATGATCGATGTAAAACAGCTGTGGGAAAGATCGAGGAACGATAACAAACAACGAAAATACATGCGGGTGGACGACCTGCTCCGGGTCGACTACCAACACGTGTTACAACAGGACTATCAGAAATACGAGGGGAACTGTGAAGGCATCTGCAAACGGATCTTCGGGGAGCCCCTGAGAGCGCCCGAGATCGAAGAGATCACGCTCGAACTCCTCTACAAGTTGATATATCAGGCAAACCTGAAGATGGACCGTATCCTGGAAATACTTGAAAGCACGGACACCACCGCCCGATACGCATCCGTCGGGACTGAATATGTCAATATCAGCGGTTCCGGGATGAGATTCACCGCGGATCAGTCATTCGCGATCGGCGACATCCTTGCGCTGAGGATCTTCCTTCCCCTGGTCTCAAGCACCTGGATAACGGTACTGGGAAAGGTGGTCTCATCAAAGAAACTCGCCGCGGAGAACGGCTACAGCATCGCTGTCCACTTTGTCGGGCTGTCCGAAGGCGACCGAGAGATGATCATCAGATACGTATTCAAACGTCAGAGAGAATTGCTCCGTGTGAACTCGGACATGAAAGAACGGGAATGAGCACCCGTGAAAAAGCGCTACACCGTCCCATCAAAGACCATGCCCGCAATCTCCTCCAACTTGCCGGATAACTGCTGGAGTTCTTCCGAAGGGACCTCTCGTATAACCTCGCCCGTCTCCTTATCGATGACCTTGACCGAGATCTTCTCGTTCTTCTTGCCATAGGTGGAAAAGGAGAGGCTTACGTCCCTACTGTTCGCGTGTTCCCGCACCTCCTCAGCTTCTTCCTGAGCGAGCCGGGGTGATTGGTCGGGTGAGTTCTCCGCGTTCGACCGCTGAGCCACCGCCCCCACCTGTTGGGGGGAAGACGCGTCAACGGGCATCGACACCTGGATGCCGGTTCCACTACTGGTAACGTCCATAACGCCACGTCCTTTACATACCGTTATTCTTCCTTACCTGTAATATCGACATTTTTCGTACAAACTTTAACGGTTAGAGCGTAATATCCAAAAATTTCGGTTGGTCTTCCCGATACGCCTTGCGTGTGTTGGAGCGGATACTGAGTTGACTCCGGCGAAGGGCGTCGATGCTCCCCTTGAAATCATCGCGCCACCGCGTAACGGTCGCTTCACATTCCCTGTTGATCCGTTCCGCGTTCACCGCAACTTTCCCGATCAGTGCCGTGATACGGGCGATCCGTTTTTTTTCCTCCTTCGACAGTCGTGACATGAAAGAAGGGGATTCTTTCCGGATGGTGTTGATCTGCCCGTCAATCCGGTCAATCATCTTGATGCACTTCCGACGCTCATTCAGGAGCAGTGAGATCTCCTTTCTGTTATTCTGAAAATCGGGCACCACCCCGAGTGACTGGGTCGCCGAGAGAAACCCTTCGAAGGCCTCCCGCTTCTGCTCCAATAGATCGCACAGTTTCCGTGCCTGCATATCAATACGCTCCGGCTATCCTGACTCCCTCTTCCCTGGGAGGGGCCGGTTCGGGATTCGTGTCATGATTCAGCCGGGCCGAATCGTTCTCTTTCCACCCCGACGCGAGCTTCTCGAGCATGGAGATCACCTCATCGAAGGCCTTCAAATCCCGTTTCAGATCCCCTTCGGTGATGCGCCGCTGCATATAGATATACAGATCGTTCAGATTCCGGGCCACCTCCCCTCCCTTCTCGAAGTCGAGGGATTGCATGAGGAGCCCGAGTATATCATGGACCTTCAGGATCGCCTTTCCCTTGGCCTCATATTCCCCGGAAAGGTGTTTTTCCCGCGCCGTCTTCATGTTCTTGACCGCTCCCTCATAGCACATCACCACCAGTTTCAAGGGGTCTGCCGTTGTGACATGCGCTCGCCTGTACATATTGATCCCGCTGTTGCTTCCGTACATAAATCGTTTTCCTCTCCGTTACATTTTCAGGTTATCAACCCGCACACCATCAACGACGATTCAGTGCTTCAAGTTGACTGGACAGCCACTCACTCGACGTCTGGATCTGACTGATCGCCAGTTCCATAGCCACGAACTGGTTGATCATTCGTTCCATCTTCTGGTTCAGCAGTTCGGTCATGCGATCGATCTGATCCTCAAAGGAATCGACGCTGTTGCTGAGGGATTCCTGCTTGAAGGCCACATAACCGTCGATGGGATCGGTAATACCTTCAAGGACCCGGTCGAAGAGCTCGGCCACACCGGTGGTCAGCTTGACCGTTCCCACATCGACACCGGTGTCGGTCCCCGTGTATTTGACGCTGATCCCCTCGGCAAGTCCCGTTGTCGCCTTCAGGATCCGGCCCGATCCGGAGGCGATTTCCCCGTCGATGGTGCCTGCGACATCGAGACCGTACTCGATACCGCTGATGAGCCCCAGCGTCAGATCGTGCTGTTCCGTGGCATCCCCGTCGAACAGGCCCAGATCGAGGTCGGAATCTTCCCCCTCGTTATTGCAGGTCAGGATAAGCGACAGGTTGCCGTCCCCCGTTTCCAGGTCTTCCACGATGATCTTTCCGTCATCGATGCGGGCGTCCACCGATCCCCCCGCAGTGGTGAAGGCGGCTTCGATTGCGGTCAGCAGACTGTCGATATCCTGGAAGGCACCGGCATTGTAAAGACTGTAACTCTGCGGACCCACCTCCGTGCCGTCGTGGGTGGTGCCGGCGATGGTGATGGTGTCGGTTTCGCCCACTGTGGTGTCGAAGAGATCGTTCCATGTCGTCGATCCGTCGGAAAAGATTTCACCCGATGACGCCGACGTTGCCACGGTGGTGTCGGAAACACTGATCTCCTGAATGGTCGTGGCACCGGTTACCGAAACCGAAAAGCCGATGGTGCTCCCGTAGTTTTCATGGGTGAGGACCAGGTGGCCGCTCCCGTCGTCGGATGCGGTCACGGGAACGGCCCAGCGTCCTTCCGCGCTGCCGTCATCGGCTCCTTCGGTTGCATCGACGGTACCGAAGGTCAGCTGATGGGCATCGGAATAATCGAAGGCAAGGCTGAGCTGGCTCGACCCTTCGGCGGTGTCGGAGATGGAGATCCGACCAGACGCATCAATCGAGGCGGTGACCGATCCGTCAAAGGCTTCCTCTACGACCGTGAGCAGACCCTGAACGGTATCGGAGGACGTATCGGAAATCGTGTAGGTACCCGAAACGGAGGCTCCCGATCGGTCGGTCCCGGAAAAGGTGATTATATCACCATCCTGGAGATTGGCCGAATTGCCCCCGACATATACGTCCTCCCAGGTTGTCTGCTCGGTCAGGGCGCTGCTCCGTCCCGATCCTTCGTAGAGCGAAACCGCCCCCACCAGGGTTTCCACGACGGTATCTTCCGCTTCAGTATTGATTGTGTCGATTATCTCCTCAAGGGTCATCCCCGCCGTCAATTCGATATACGCCGTGTTTCCCGATTCTGTGATGGAAAGGGTGACATCTTCGGCAAGTCCGCCCGAAAGATCGACGCTCCCCGTCCGGCTCGCCTTTGTGGCAATCTGGTCGACATGAACGGTATATTCGCCGGCGGTGCTGTCGCCGTTGCTGGAGATATATTCGAGGTCCGATCCGCCGACGGTGCCGTTTGCCACAAAGAGGAGCTTGATGTCGTTATAGTTGGTATCCAGATACTCGTTCAGCGTGGCGGAATCGACCGAGAGGAGGCCGTCTTTATCGACATTGATACCGGCGAGGCCCATTATGGAAAACTCAGAGGATACCCCCCATACCGTTTCCAGGAGGGTTGTCGTCAGATCCGTCTTCACCGATGAAAGGGTCCCGTCGCCGAAGAGGACCCCGCCCGTTGTTTCTTCCTCCTCATCGTAGGCCTGCTGTTCATTGATGTAGGACATGACGCTGTTGTAGCTGCTGACGAAGGAGTTGATTTTCGAAGTAATGGCGCTGGTGTTGCGGGTGACGTTGAGTGTAATGGTGGTCTCTTCGTCGGCCTTTGAAAGATCGATATCAACCCCGGTGAGCGCACCGGAAATGGTGTTTTCGGAACTGGTGATCGCCACGCCGTCGATGGTAATCGATGCATCGGTCCCCGCGACGGTTTCCCGCGCCCGTACAGAGACCGCCGCTCCCATATCGCCGTCGCCGTCAAAGGAAAGGGTGGTCTCATCCGACCCTCCTGAGTTCTTTACCGATATCTGGACCGCCAGGGTACTTGCCCCCGATCCGTTGTCCACGATTTGAATCGTGCCGTCCCCGGTGACGGACGCCGTCACATCGCCGAAGAGGGTCTCGATCCGGTCGAGGAGGTCTCCCACCGTGGTGGTGTCGGAAAGGATAAGGCTGGTATCGGGAAGTCCCGCCGACGTGCCGTCGGTTTTGGTTCCGTTCAGGTAGATGTAATCGCCCGCCGCGTATCCGGTGTAGCCGTCGATTTCGGATATCAGGGTCTCCTCCGTGATTGCCTCTCCCGCCGAGGTATTTTCGACATCGCTCTCGATACCCATGACATCGGAAAGCCCTCCTTCTATGATCCCCAGGGTTTCCAGGATATTATTTTCATCGACGTAGCTGTTGGCGCCTCCCTCTATGAAAATGCGGTAGTTCACCTCACCGTCAACCGTTTCCGTGATCACCGATGCATCGATGCCCGCGGCGACGAACTTTTGTGCGATCGTCGTGAGCGTGTCCGTGGAAAGATCGATGGCGGCGATACCGGCGCCGTTGATCTCGATCCCGCTCGCCGACGATGTCTGCGCCTCATTCAGTCCCAGAAGGGTTTGCACGGAGATGATGGAGCTGGCAAAGGTATCGCTCTTGTCGCCGCCGGCGATATGATTCTTGACGGCCCGTGAGCTGTCGATGAACCCGAGGGCGTTCAGTATATCGGTTGAACTCCCGTTCAAAAGGCTGATGCCGTCCTCACCCGTGCCGTCACTGTTCAATGCCAACCGGTAATCGCTGTCGCTGTAGCTGACTATACTGGCGGTAACACCACAGGGGTTACTTCCGCTGTTCGCGTTGTTGATACTGTCCATGATGTTGGTCAGGCTGTCCGCAGCATCGATGGTAATAACGCACCCGTTGATTATGATGTCACCGGCATAAGATTCTCCCAGGGCCTCCGTGGCATCTGAGAAGGAATCCGACGAGAGCCGTTGCGCCGACGCCGTTTCTTTCACCACAATGGAGTAAACGCCCTCGGCCGCAGATGAAGAAGCGGAAACCGAGAGCAGATCGGAGGCACTCACATCCGTGTTGTCGGTGGTCATTCTTGTCGTATACCGTGCGAAATCGTCGGTGTCTTTCAGGTTTTCAGCAGATGTTTTCAGTGAAAGCAGCATGGTATTGAAGGACTGCCATTCGGCAAGTTTCCCTTCATATTCGGTCACCTTGTTTTCGACGAGTTCAACCCGTTCATAATCAATAGCGACAAGTTGATCGATCATGCTCCGCCAGTCAAAGCCGGTGGCAAGGCCACTGATGAGGTTTGTGCTTAGCGACACGGCAAATATCTCCTTGGGTGGGAAAAAATGTCCTGATTTCTTTTTCGGGAAAAGGGGTAACCTTTTCCCTTCCTCGTACATACTATCGGCATTTTACCCTCCGACCTGAAGGGGTATTTCAGGATTTTTCAACAGGAAATGCAAGAAAGAGGCCAGAATGCCGCGGGGGTGACCGGCCGATCGTTCCTGCGGCGCCACCTCCTCCGATTCTTGTAGATGGAGTATATTGTAATGGAACACACCTTTTTCGCTTTCCTGATATTGCCCCCCTCCGCGGCACACCGCCCCGAGGTTGTTGAGAATATGTGTGTTCTGCGGTTCTTTCTTCAGCGGGTTCAGAAACAATCCTCGCTCATTTTCAATACCCCCCCCGGAAAACCAGTCTTCCGATCTTCCGGCATCGATCGGGTCGCGGGGGAAAGCACCAATCCGCTGTATGGCACCGATCTTGCTAAATTCCGAGCGAAGAAAACAGCGCCGCACCACGGCGTAAGGATACACAGAGAAAGGCATGTGACGTGACCTCAAGACAAAAAAACGTACAGATGGAGAGGGAAGAGAAGACAGATTCGCGTATCGTGCTTTCCGCCTGCATGATGGTCAAGAATGAAGAGGAGATGCTCCCCGGCTGTCTCGCAAGCATCAAAAATCAGGTGGATGAAATCGTGATTGTCGACACGGGATCGACGGACCGCACCGTTGAGATCGCCGAGGACTTCGGGGCGTGCCTGTTTCACCATCCCTGGCGGAATGACTTCAGCCTGCACCGGAACCAGTCGATCTCGTACGCCCGGGGGGAATGGATCTTCATTATCGACGCCGATGAAGTGCTGGCGCCATCCACGATGCGGAGTCTGAGAGACGAGGTCGCCCTCGCCGGCGATGAGGGGATCGATTCCCTGGTCATGAAGGTCGAAAACATGATGTCCCAGGGAAAAGAAACCACCTCCAACGATTCGATCCGGCTCTTTGTGAATAACGGGGTCATCCGTTATGAAGGGATCGTGCACAACAATCTGACGGGATTTTCACACCCCGGCGCCTCGCTCGGTCGAATTATCCATTTCGGGTACGACAAGGGCCGCGGCATGGCCGAGAAGAAGTTCGAGCGCACGGCCACGCTCCTCAAAAAACAGATCGCGGAGAACCCCGCCAACGCCGCCGCCCATATGTATCTCAGTTCCTCTTATGCATCACTTGACCTGTTCGAGGATTCCCTCAAGGAAGGTATGATTGCGGTAGATCTCGTGGAATTACAGGACATAACCAATAAAACCTATGTGCGTGCGTATTATAATGTGATACGAGCGCTGATTCTTGGGAAGCGCTACGACGAGGCTGAACGGTATTGCCGTAAGACACATGAGCGCTTCGGCGACCAGATCGATATCCTGGCGGCATGTACCATGATCGCCTATGAAAAAGGGGAGTGGGAGCACGTTCCGGAATACGGAAGCCGATATCTGGAACTCCTCGACCGCTACCGGAACGGGACAGGCGCGTCCGAAATGCTCCATGTGACCACCTACGGTGATGCCTGGAAGATATACGGCTGGATGGGATCGGCGAAACTGAGGCTGGGCGGTGGCGATGATGCAGACCGGTTCTTCCACCGCGCCCTCGATGCGACCACGGACAGGGAAGCGGTATGCCGCCACGCGGGACTGGCCTTTGTCGGTGCGGGGTATATCGACGCAGCACGCCCCTATCTGGAAGAGGCCGACACCCGCGCCGGAGCGAAAAAGGATTCGCGGGTGGTGGAGGCCCTCTTCAAGATCGGCGTCCTGAGAAATGACACTGCCCTCATCGCCCGATCGCGCATCGACGCCCTGGCCATGGACGATCTGTCTCTCTCCTGGTGCATGGAGCTTGCCGATTTCGCCGCACGGCACGGTGACGTGGAAAGCGCTCTTGCCTTTTACTCCGAGATTTCGACAAGGGACGAGTCGAACGTAACGGCCCCGCTCCAGGCGGCACGGATCCTCCTCTCCCGGGGATGGATCGAGGAGGTGATCGGGTGCTGCGACCGGATACTGCAGATACTCGCACTTCCCCGGGATATCGTGGTCAACTCTTTCTCCGATCTGGCGGATCTCTTCGACGGGATCGCGGACGAACTGAGGAGAAAGCATATCCCCGGTGACGGTCTCGCCGATTTCATTTCATCGGACATAGCAGCCCTGGACGCGCAGGGGGTGTCTGAACGGGACCTCTCTTCATGAATGAAGGCCTTTTCATGTCCACTTTCATGATCGTCACGGACCGGCTCGGCCTGTCTGATAGTGTGATCGGATGTATCAGAGGCGCTGTCGATACGAGCGTCGGTCGAGACGTGATCGAAGGAGCGTCCCGCTGAAATCGCCCCTGCCTATACCGGCAGGATGTATCACCATCGCAGAGGACCATTGCGTCGAGCACCGAAGCTTGAAGACCGTATTGCCGGGATCATCCGGAGGCATACTATTTGCGTGATGGGGAGGGAAATCTTCGAGTGCTCACCCGCTTCACCGTGTGCCGCATTGGAGGATCTCAATACCCTTACGGGATTTCAGGATATACGATTAAAGGACGGAGGCCTGGTGAAAATCCGCCATCAACGATAAGGAGTGGTACGTTGAGTGAAAATGACCGTATTGCACGGGAGCTGAAACGAGGAGAGGAACTCTTTGCCCAGGGTGAAATCGACACCGCAAGGGAATGCTTTCTGCGGCTCGTTACCGGTGCCCTTCCGTCTAAAGAGGCATATAACAATCTTGGTGTTATCGCTTTCCGGAAAGAATGTTTCGATGAGGCCATGCGGTATTTCAGGGAGGCCCTTGTCATTGATCCTGAATATGAGGATGCTGCGGCGAATTACCGCGAGCTCCTCGCGGCAATGAAAAGGATGATATCGGAGATTCGGGGGACTGAAGGGATGTCACACAATACGGCGGTACCCCGCAGTAACGCTCCCTTAACGGAACCACGGCCCGGAACGTTTCCGCATGACAGGAGAGTACGGATTGCCGTTCTCTGCCTTCCCGGTCTCGAATCATTTCTGGGGGATATCGTGGCCTTTCTCGCACATCACTATGATGTCCGTACCTGTTACAGCAAGGATGGGAATCAGCTGACGGCAGCGGTGGAGTGGGCCGATCTCGTGTGGCTCGAGTGGGCGAACGAACTGGCGGCGACGCTGAGTCATCGCGGGGGGCTTCTTGACGGAAAACAGGTTATCTGCAGGGTTCACAGCTACGAGGTACTCGATGGTCACTTGCCCCGTATCGACTGGTCGAAGATCACGAAGGCCGTTTTCGTGGCCCCCCATGTCCTTGACACCGCCCGACGGATATATCCGAAACTGATGGATGAAACGGAGGTGGTTGTTATCCCCAACGGCGTCAACCTCGACAGATTCGCTTTCGGGGAACGATCGCCCGGCTTTAACGTGGCAGTGGTGGGACAGGTGAACGGTAAAAAGAATCCCTCCTTGTGGCCGGAGATACTCCATCGTCTCGTCGGCATTGACGACCGGTACACACTCAAGATCGCCGGTGCCGTTCAGGAAATGCGCTACGGACTTTATCTGGAGCACACCGCGAAACAGCTCGGGCTGGAAAAACAGGTCCGGCTGTTCGGCCATGTCGAAAATATCGCCCGGTGGTTCGAGTCGGAACGGATCAATTATCTTCTCACGACGAGTGTTTTTGAATCCTTCGGCTACGGGATAGCCGAGGCCATGGCCATGGGATATCGACCCCTTATCAATCATTTCCCGGGCGCCGACGGATTGTGGCCTGAAGAATGTCTCTTTGCATCCCTTGAAGAGGCCGTCGCAATGATACAAGACAAAGACAACTACCAATCGGACAACTATCGACGGTTTGTGGAAGAACGGTACGGCCTTGAGCAACAACTGGCATCTATCAGGACAGCCATCGAGGAAATGCGGAAAAACGCACGGGGAACAAACGATTCTCCGGCGAACGCCCCCCTTGCCGCCAGGTCTGAGCCAAAGCCCACTCCAGGGCATCTCATCAACGGCGCTGCCGATGTAAAAAAAGCGGCACTCAATGAGCAGAGGAACGGCAAACCTGCGACACAGGTCACGGACGGATATTCAACCGATAATGCGCTGGGGCTTGCGTTGAAAAAGGAAGAGGGTATCCGTGATTACATGGACCTTCACCATGTCCTGTTGAGTAAAACCCGTCCGTTTTCCGAGCATGAGTTGCTGAGCCGTCTCCAAACAAGTTTTCATAGGATGATCAACGCGTATTGCAACAGTCGTACAGTTCCACAAAATGAAGTCAGTGCAGCTACAATGCTTACGGAAACGCTCTGCCGCGACAGGGAATGGGGAAATCCTCTGGGAACAACATTTTCTCTCGGATCACTGTGCGAGCTCTTTGCCTTTCTCAAGGCCCACCTTCCCGAATCGCGAGACAGGAAGACGATCCCCTTAACACCAGGTGCCGGAGCCCGTGCAGGTGTATCTGAAGGCAGCCCCACCTCTACCCTGTATCAGGCCCTGTATAATGCCTTCAGTGATCTGTATGAAAAGGGTCTCATTTCGTCCTTTATCGTCCACGGCAGCATGGCAACAGGTGATTATACGCCCTTCAGTGATGTTGATACGCAGTTCTTTCTCACGGATAAAGCATTTAAAACACCTGCGATAATCGCTTCGGTGGCGGAAACCGTTTCCACGGCGAACCGGATCCTGGGCGCCTTCGATTCCCTCCAGCACCACGGCTATTTCGCGAGCACAGACCTTGATCGGCAGTGGTATCCGGAAGCCTTCCTGCCGCTGAGCACCATGGCATGCGGTGTTTCGATACTAGGAAATACGGAACAGGGTTTTTCTACCCGGGGCTCGGAGTATGAGAATCGATTTTCGCTCTGGCATACAGGCTATTTTTTCAGAACGAGTTACATCAACCGGTCGTTTCCCCGGACACCCTTCGATATGAAACGATTTCTCAGCCGTTTCTCGCTTCTTCCCGTCCTCTATCTGGAACTCTTTCATGACCTGTATCCCTATAAACGCGACGCATACGCAATGGCTGCACCGTATTTTGATGAACGATTGTGGTCTGTTTTTGATAGGGTAAGCCGCGTTCGAGAAAAGTGGAATCCATCGCGGCTGATGAAATTCAATGACACTTTTTATCGCAACGTCTTTGACATAGCGGAAATCATGCTCGAACGGTTGAGAGAGGTGGACAGTGGCACGGAAAAATATTGAATTTATACAGGATGTAAAAAATCTCAGCATTGATGCATACGACACGACAATAAAGCGCTATGTTGAATATGCTTCAAAAAACAGAGCCGTTATCGCGGTTTACCAGATTGGATCGACAAATGATCCGGGGATTTCCGATATTGATCTCGTTGTT
Source organism: Syntrophales bacterium (assembly GCA_963662405.2). Classification (GTDB taxonomy): domain Bacteria; phylum Desulfobacterota; class Syntrophia; order Syntrophales; family UBA2210; genus UBA6078. The sequence continues at coordinate 226,938 of CAXXKT010000003.1, read as the reverse complement.
GTGGTCGATACCGTCATTGATCCGGAAGCCATGGATCGCCTGCGGATACTCAGGTTCGATGACAGCGAACTTGTCCGCTATCTTTTTATACATGATATCTATCTCTATGACCGTGAATCTTTCAGATATTTCCTTCATACGGTCCACGCGAGAGAGCTTCAATTGCTCTGGGGAGAACCATTGGAGGTTACGGACATAGAACACGATGAGGTCACCCCGCTCGCACTGCAGAACATATTTGACTTCATATCGTCACGGCTTATCCAGTTTTATCAGGTTCTCGCAGCAGAAAAGGTGAGCGCGCGAGGGATGCTCGTCAGGATTTCGTCGATCAAACATAGCTATGAACTCCTTCAGCGGGCTGACCACACTGATCGAGAAACAGAGGCATTTATTGAGACCGTCTATGGGATGAGAAGAAACGTGGATGCCCTTGACGTGAAAGACCTCCTTTCTTTGTTTATGGATTCTTTTCATCAATTCAGCCGCGTGGTACGGCTTGCCGGCACCTGTTTGCGGGAGCGCTATCTGCAATGCTATGAGGCTGTTGACCCGGGCAATAGCCTGAAGTTGAATTCACAGTTCCTCATGAGATTTGCGGATATGCCAACGGAATTGAACCCTCCGTCGCGAACCGATCCAACGATCCTTTATCCGGATGTAATTTACTACCACTACCGTGAAATGGCACGGTGGGATGGTGTCGTTTCGGTGTGGGCTCGGCATCTTCTTTCAGGAAACTGCAAGGATTATTATGAGCTTGACTCTGTATACAGCCGAACCCTGAAAAAACGAATCGACGCAATGAGCAGGCATTATCAATTCTTGAGATCCAACAAGATATCCTACGCCATGAAAGGATACCCCGGCTTCGCCATTCAGGGTTGATGTCTCGGAAATCCCCTGTCGGCGTCCGCCGGTCCAGCGGCTCTTCTTTGTTGTACCGGAATATTCCTATTTTTCAATGCGTTCAGGGGTACGGACCGGTCGATGCCGTATCCGTCAAACAACTGACGCCCCGGCCTGATTACGACTGATGAGGTATTTCCCCTTTTCATAAGTACGGGGCCAGTGCTCCGGTACGGTTTCTTTCTGTTGTCTGAAGGAGTCGTTTTTTATAGAATCATTCCTTCTTCTCAAGGTCTCCCCCCTCTCCATTGAACATCACCGTTGCCGCAGTTCCTTCGGTCCGCCGGCCGCCGGCCGGCACATTGCCCATAGGTCGCCCCGGAATCGCACAAAAACAAGGGGAACAGACCGAGATCTGTTCCCCTGTGCGGTAGGGGCGACCAGCCGGTCGCCCGTCGTTAAGGATGTATCCCCTAGCCGATGAGCGAAAGAACCGACTGGGGCGCCATGTTCGCCTGAGCCAGCATGGCCGTACCGGCCTGCATCAGGATCTGGTTCTTGGTGAAGTCCGTCATTTCGCTGGCCATATCCACATCGCGGATAACCGATTCCGCCGACTGGACGTTCTCGGTCATACTCGCGAGGTTCGCCGAGGCGTAGCTGAGACGGTTCATGTAGGCACCCACGGCGCTTCTGTTGTCGGACAGCTGGTTGATGGCCGCGTCGATGGTCCCCAGGGCCGTCTGTGCGCCCCCCTGTGTCGAGAGCATATCGGCAGTCAGATTCAGCGTGGCTGCCTGGGAGTCGGCGAGGCTGATGCTCAGCCTGTTGTCGTCGGCATTCTCCGCACCGATCTGGAAGTCCATGGAACTGCCCGATGTTCCCGCCACGGTGATGGTGAGAGCGTCGAGATCGTTGGCATCCCATTCCGCGCCGAGGTCGAAGGAAATCCCCAGTTCATCGAAGTCCAGCGTCGAGGACGCCGCCGCTGCGACGGACTGGTTGGTCCCGTCGCTGTGGGTCAGTACGATATTGCTACCCGTGGTGCTGAAGGTGTACACGCCAGTCTCGGCGTCATTCTCCACAGAGACTTCGGAAAGACCAAGATTGTTAAAGGTGATGGTTTTGCCATCGGCAGCACCCGTCGCATCGTCGTCGGTTGAGATCACCAGGTCGGACTGATTTGCGCCCATCCCGTGTACGGTAATGGTGTCTGCATCCGTGTTCGCCGTAGCGGTAAACTGCATACCGTTCCCATTGGACAGAACCAGGCCCGACGCCGTGGCGTCATTCGCGATGGTCCATGTATTGTCATCGTCGGCAAGACTCGACACGGATGCATCAAGCGACGCTACAGGCGCAGCAAAGCCCGTCAGAGTTGACGCCACTCCGACAATGCTGCTGTCCGAGCCCGTGGTCTGAGCGGTTGAGCTGTGGCCGGAGGCGTCGAGGGTGCCCGCCATGGATCCCGCCGCCAAGCTCCCTGTCAAAAGGTCCGTGCCGGCGTAGGTGGTGCTGGTGGCGATCCGGTCGAATTCCTCGACGAGCTGGTTCGCCTCGTCGTTGATCTTGTCGATATTTGATCCGGCGTTACCGGAGGCCGCCTGGGTGGCCAGCTCTTTCAGACGGGTCAGGATGTTCCCCATCTGGTCCAGCGAACCTTCCGCCACCTGCAGGAGCGCGTTCGCCTCGGAGGTATTTCTGACCGCCACCTTGTAGCTGGCGATATCCGCCCTGAATGACTGTGAAACGGCGAGCCCCGCCGCGTCGTCGGCGGCGCGGTTGATCCGGAACCCGGACGAGAGCCGCTCCAGGGACTTGGAGAAGTGCGAACTGGAAATACCCAACTGCCTCTGCGTGTTCATCGCCTCGATATTATTTTGAATTCTTAAACCCATGTTTGTATCCTCCTTGATTGTTTGTGTGTTGGGCCTTTCGGCCGCGGCGGCATCCGTGCCGCCAGATCAACGCCCGGACACCCCCGCAGGGTCTGCCCGCCTGTTCATCGTGCCTTAGTGTCATACCCCCTTTCTTCAAAGTTTGACTGCCGCGCTGATCTTTGACCAGTATATCGGACAAAGAGAGACAAACTTGAGGACGATGTATAAAAAACGGATGGACGTGCAGGCCCGGCGTCACAGGGCCGAGATCCTGCAACGGCCGTTCCGTTTTCGGGAGGACACAGCAGTCGGGTTGTTCCCTTCAAGGAGAAGACCTGCCGGAAGGGCCACACCACGCCGGATCTGCGCTGGTGTGGAACAGCGCACCGGGGGGGGGGTGCACGGGAGACATCGGTCCATTGTTTTAATCGGATTATGGCTGTGTATATACGGATATCTCTCGGGAGATCGCATCGTCGGAAATTTGACGCACGCCCCCCCGGCATACGGTGGGTCCCGCCGCCGGGTCTCGATTCCGACAGGACGGGTGAAGGCGCGAAGCACACTCCTCCCGTCCTTCACAGTCAGGGAAGGCGGGATTGCTCAATCATGGGGATTAGAGACCGGTTTCGTATGCATCCCGTCCGGACGCTCCCCGAGAGAAACAGCGGTTCGTGAATGAATCTCCGGCCCGGAGACCAATCGCCACTTCAAGGGCCGACAGAACGTTACCGGGATCGATCGCCTCGGAATAGGGGCTGAGGAGATGAGAGACAGAGACGATCTCGGCACACCCCCGGTGCGCCTCCCGGAAATCGGCCTCGAGGGGGATGACGGAGGGATAGTCGACAACGCGCGTCTCCGGTGGGGAGGGCCCGAAAAGTGCCACCCCGGGTATCCCCAGGGCCCCCGCCGCGAGCACGACCCCCGTATCGACCGACACGAAGGCGTCCACCAGCGACAGGGCCGCTATCGTGTCATGATGATCGCGAATCAGGCGGGAAAGGTTCATGATCGGCGCACGCAGGGCATTGATTTCCCCCTGCATGATCTCGTCTGCGGTCTCATCCTTTAAGAGGAGGGCCTGGTGAGTATGGCGCAGCGCACCCGCAATGCGGGAGAAGAGGGATACCGGTGCACTCGTGTGGGGAAACCGCGACCGCCAGTTGACACAGAGCAACTCTTTTCCGGTTGTTCGTCGGATTCGATCAAAAATCGGCCTTATTCTCGAGACCCGCCCGGGATCGGGGTGTATGGAAGGCGTATCGCTCCCTCCCGATTCGGAATCGAGATGGGGTATATCGAGGCAGGGGTCCCGCATGGAACGAGTAGTGGCCCGCTGATGATTGACCGGCAGCAGATTGACAACGATATCGAAGGAACAAAACCGCGATAGGGTCATCATGTCGGGGATCACGTCCTCGACGTACCCCGTGTCGCGATAGGGGAAATCCCCGATCCCGTTGCACCCCAGTGTGATCCGCGGCGGTCGTCCCGTCGAGGCAGTCATGTTATATAATGCACGTATCACCGGCTCAAGGGGAATCATATCCCCCCAGTCGTTCAACATGAGGATCAGGACCCTTTTGGCGTGAAGATCCTGCGTCCCGTCATAGATCTCCGGCACAGCCCAACCGTCGGGTACCGGAATAGCGTCAAAGAGAGATACGGAAGGGACATCGGTCATACGATACTGCTGCGCCCGGAACCGCGGCATAACGAGGATGTGATCGGCATCGCTCGGGGAGGATGAAAGGGGTTCCAGAAATATCGTACAGCCGTCCGCGTCAAAGGCCAATCGCGTAGATGAGGTCAGAAAACATATGTCGGGAATTGCCAGATCCATAGCCAGGTAACCACCTTCAATCCGTCCCTTGCCGGTGAGTTGCGTTCCGATACAACCATCAAAAAGCAAGAGGCATGCCCGGCAGATAGCCCCCCCTCTCCCACCGCAGGGAAACGGGAACTATCCGTAATAATAAATGGGTCTTGACTAGAACAGCGGTTTATTTTTGAAGTTCTTTAACAACAATTTATAGATATCGGTGTTACGGTTGTTGAACCGGAACTCACATTCCTTGAGATGCAGGTAAAAGGTTGATTGTGGAATACCATGGAACTTCATCAGCCTCCGTTTTGCGAATGACCAGAAGGATTCAATGCCATTGATGTGGCTTTTCCCCCTGGCAAATTCATTGGCTCCGTGATGAACACGGTAATGCTTTTTGTATCCCAAGTCAACCAAACCATCATAGCCTCTCCAACTATCTGAATGTATGACACTATTCGGTTCAACTTTGCCCCTGATAATGGCCTGGAGAGTCTTCCTGGCGCAATCGGGAACGATTTCGGTATAGACACTGCCTTTTCGTTGCAGGATACCGAATACAGGGGTTTTTCTCCCGGCCCCACGGCCTCGTTTCCCTTTGATACGTTTTGCACCGAAATATGATTCGTCAACCTCGATTTCACCCTGAAATGGTGATTCTTCTTCGCACAGATCAGCTATACGTTGACGAATCAAAGACAGATATCGATTCACCGTATTTCTATTGAGTTTTGTTAAAAGAGCGATGGTTTGAGCATCCAAATCGAAGGCAAAATACTTCACGATCTCTCTAAATTTTGCCTCTGAAATTTTGGAATTTTTTACATACTTGTTACTTATTGACATGACTAGACTCTTAACATATTTCCGTGTGCTGTTCTAGTCAAGACCCTAATAAATTTATGCACGAAAAGAAGAGAGATGCGGACCCCGGCACGAGCCTGCGAGGGAGAAGCTATGAAAGCAATGATCCGTCATATCATTGACGGTGAATGTCGGCCGATGCGCCACGCTCAAGAAACCGCAGCCGTTCGAATGTCCTCTTAGAGATAGTCGCCCCGGTTGTACTTGATCGTTTCAACCGTCGCAGTGACGACCGCCCGGTTGAGGATATCCTTCAGTGCGTCACCGTCGGACAATGAATCCAGAAGGGGCAGGATCTTTTCCGTCTCTTCCCCCATGCTCGACAGGAGAGAAGAAACATCCTTCAGGCTAGAATCGGCATCTCCCAGCTTGTCCTGATACGCTTCGAGAAGGCCGACAAACGTATCCACCCGTTCTATAGTCTGTATCGTATCGCTACTCTGAATCTGATCAAACAATATGGTCGGTATGTTCTGTACCGGCGGCAGAGTCATGGCGCTCCCCTCCGTCCCCGATGATGTTGTCATCGTCTCCTGAAGAATGTCGTTAAACTCCGTTCCCGTTGCCTTTTGCCCCGTCGTTGTCTTTTCCTGCTCGGTCCCCGTTGAAATCATCTGCGGCGCTATCTTCATATCATCCCATCCTTTCCGATATCCTCGGCACTCCCGGCATCCCTTCTTTTACCCGTTGAAGCGGGGAAAACTTTTCCCCCCTATCGGCAGGGATTGCGTCTTTATTGAGGATTCTTTTCCATACCATCGTGTGCGGTTTCCACCGCATCACCGCGACCAATCGAAGGTCACCCACGCCGGGGAGCTGACCTATCATCTCGATAATACGGAGTTAAGAAGTTATTTCACTCCGGTTTGTCTCCCCGTGTTCAATCGACCCCGGGGTCATACAGCCTTATCCGTCCGGATCCCGGCGGCGTTCGGTGATAGGAAAAGCATAGAATGTGCCATGATCCGTGACGTGTCTTCAGCACGCGGGAAAAACAGTTCCCGTCGGCACACTTATTTAATGGATTCACACACCGAGCGGGATGGGATGCTATCGGAAGGAATCCGGGCGGAAACAAAAACCCCGAGTGCCCGGGTCACCCCATATCATAATCAGGCGATGACAGAGCCCGGTCCGCCGTGAAAATTCTCTCGGTGCGGTTGACTGCTCCGCATTACTGATATATATGATCGAAGCTTAGAGGCGATGGGGCATGGAACCGTTCATCGCTTTGACATCATCCCTGCGGTGGGTGTCAAGCCGGTGGGTATCACCTCCGGGGGAAAGAGGCATGAACCGTAAGCGACGGTTTGTTTCGTTCGGGACCGTAGTGCCTTCGACAACGCACAGGGAAGGGAGAGGTGAGATGCAAGCGAATCAGATTCTTGTCGTGGACGATGACTCCAAGATCAGAAAGCTCCTTTCCAATATCTTGCGCATGAGCGGATATGAAGCCGTTACGGCCGCAACCGGACCGGAGGCGACAGATATCATCGTTCAGAAGGAGGGATCCGATATCGCCGTGGCGCTGATCGATCTCAGGCTCGGCGCTGCTTCAGGCCTCGAAGTGATGAAGGAAATCAGAGAGATCTCACCCGATACCGAGTGTATCATCCTCACCGCTCACGCGACCCAGGAGACCGCCATCGAAGCGGTTAATCTGGGGGCGTACAGTTACGTATTGAAATCCTATGAGATGGAATCGCTTCTCATGGTTATCCGCAGGGCCTGCGACAAGCGAAACGCAGAACGGGCGCTCCGCGAATCGGAACGGGCGCTTCGGGAAAGTGAGGCTCGGTACCGGAGCGTTTTTGAAGGTTCAACGGCCACCATGATCGTTGAAGAGGACATGACCATCTCCATGGTCAATACCACCTTCGAAAAGCTGACCGGATATTCAAAGGAGGAGGTGGAAGGCCTGCTGCCCGCAACGGCCTTTCTGCTCCCGCACGATGTCGACAAGGTCAAAGAGTACCACAGGAAAAGGAGCGACGGCGCACACGATATCCCCCGAGAATACGAAATCCTTTCTGTCCACAAGAAGGGACATATCAAGGATATCTTGATAACAGTCGGCATGATTCCCGGAACAAGGAAAAGAGTTTGCTCACTGGTGGATATAACCGAGAGCAAACAATCCGAGATCGCCCTCCGAAAAAGCGAGGAGCGGTACCGCGCCCTGTTCGACCACAATCCGATCGAGACGATTATCGTGGACCGCGAAGCACGGGTGACGGGATATAACCTCGCGAAAAAGCTGTCCGGCAGCAGGTTGCCTGCCGTTAATCAGGACGTCATGTATAAAGATTATGCATCGAAGCACACGCTCAACATGCTCGATGAATTGAAAGAGTGCATCAGATCGGGGCAATCCAAGGAGTTCCTGGAAACGGAGTATGAAGAGACTTTTCTTGACATCAAGATAGCACCCTTCTCCGAGGGAGCCATCATCACGACGGTGGATGTCACCGGCCGCAAACAGTCCGAGGCACAACAGAAAAATCTCGAGAATCAGCTTCAACAGGCACAGAAGATGAAGGCCATCGGTACCCTGGCGGGAGGAATCGCCCATGACTTCAACAATCTCCTGATGGGGATCCAGGGAAATGCCTCTCTCCTGCTCCTGGATATGGACTCCTCGCACCCTCACTATGAAAAGCTCAGGAATATCGAACAGTACGTTCGCGACGGAGCGGAACTCACCGGGCAACTCTTGGGGTTCGCCAGGGGCGGCAAGTACGAGGTCAAACCGACCGACCTGAACATGCTGGTCAAGAAGAGCTCCGGAATGTTCGGCCGAACGAAAAAGGAGATCAAGATACACAAAAAGTTCCAGCAAGACATCTGGATGGTGGAGGCGGATCAGGGACAGATCGAGCAGACGCTTCTCAACATCTACGTCAACGCCTGGCAGGCTATGCCCGGCGGCGGGGAGATATACCTCCAGACGGAAAACATCACCCTTGACGATACCTATGTCATGCCCCATAACCTCACGCCCGGGAATTATGTCAAGATATCCGTGACGGATACCGGAACGGGAATGAATGAAGAAACCGTCAAGCGGGTATTTGATCCCTTCTTCACCACCAAAGAGATGGGTCGGGGGACCGGCCTCGGGATGGCATCCGCCTATGGCATCATTAAAAACCACAACGGGATCATCACCGTGTACAGCGAGGAGGAAATCGGCACCACCTTCAACATATACCTCCCCGCACTTGATGAGAGTGTCGGCAATCGACCGCCGGCAAGGAAGAAGGAAAAACCGCTGATGGGGGATGAAACAATCCTCCTGGTCGACGATGAGGATTTGATCATCGATGTCGGCGGCGAGATCCTGAACTTTCTCGGTTATACGGTACACCTTGCACGGAGCGGGCAAGAGGCTGTCGAGATCTACGAGAAAAAAGGGAGCCAAATCGACCTGGTCATCCTGGACATGATTATGCCCGATATGGGAGGCTCAGAGACGTACGATGCCCTGAAAAAGATCAATCCTTCCATTAAGGTCCTCCTGTCGAGCGGTTACAGTATCAACGGCCAGGCACGGGAAATCATGGAACGAGGATGCGACGGCTTTATCCAGAAGCCCTTCAGTATAGAAAAGATCTCCCAGAAGCTCCGGGAACTGATAGATGACTAAGGGGTGTCAAGGAGGTGGACTCCTGTGCGGGACCGGCTTCTCCCGGAGAGAAACGCATACCGCGACGTAACGGCTCCGCAACGAAAACAGGGGGGGGCTGCGTGTCGTTCGTTTATCGGTCCAATTCGTTCCTGACCGCCTGTCCGATCTGCTCCAGGACAAAGGGTTTCCTGATATATGGGCCGACACCGAGGCCCTGCGCCTCTTTGACCCGTTTTGTTTCGGAAAACCCACTGGCGATAAGGGCCTTCTGCGCGGGATTGATATGGAGGACCTGTTTGTATGTCTCCAGACCATCCATGCCGGGATCCATGATCATATCGAGAAGCAGGAGATCGACCGGATTGTCTTTCAGATACGCAACCGCCTTTTCTCCACTGTCGACCGCCGACACACCGTACCCGAGAGTGCTGAGCATACTGGAAACGATCTCTCTTTGTTCGCGCATGTCATCGACAACGAGAACCGTCTCCCCTCTTCCGCGGTACCGTTCAATGGGGATAACGACCCGTTCCTTATGCACCCTCTCGGTCACAGGGAAATATATTACAATCGTTGTCCCTTTCCCCTCAATACTTTGAATATCGATATATCCCTTATGATCCTTGACGGTACCCCACACAACCGCCATCCCCAGACCAGTACCGCTCCTTCCCATCACCTTCTTCGTGTAGAAAGGTTCAAAGACCCGTTTCAGGTCCTCTTCGGACATCCCGGTCCCTTCGTCTGAAACGGTCAGGGTGACATACTCACCCTCTTTGATTGTTTCATACCCGGTTATAGGACGATCGAGACACCTCCTTTCCGTCGATGCCGTAATCGTGCCCTGATCGGACATCGCCTCCGAGGCGTTCGACAACAAATTCATGATCGTCTTGGAGAGGTGCACCGGTGATCCTACGATATTCGGCAGATCCTCCTCAAGATCGGCATTGAAACGTATATGCGGATGAATCGCCTGAATTTTTTGCTGCTCGGGCGTCTTGAAGTAATCGGAAATGATATCGTTCAGGTTTACTACTTCGGAAACGGCAACGCCCCTTCGTGCCAAGGTCAGGAGATCATGTACGATCGCCGCCGCCTTTTTCCCCGATTGCTGGATGGTCTCGATCGGCTTCTTCAGGGGGCTATCAGCCGGGAGTTGCATCAGCAAGAGATCAGGGTAACTGACAAGCCCCCCCAGGACATTGTTCAGGTCATGGGCAACCCCACCCGCAAGGGTACCGATTGCTTCCATCTTCTGAGCCTGCTTGAGTTCCGATTCGAGTCTCTCTTTCTCCTCTTCCGCCTGTTTACGATGAGAAAGATCGCGGTTGTATACCATATACCCAACGAACTTCCCCTTCTCATCTTTGATGGCGCTTCCCTTTCTCCACACGGGAACAGCGGACCCGGTCTTCGTTATGAGGTCTACCTCGCCTTCGGAATATCCCCGTTCTCTCAGGTCGCGGAGCCTCTCTTCGAAGAGAGCGGTATGAGCCTTCTCGAAAAATCGTGTCGTGTGATTTCCAATTATCTCTTCGTGGCCATACCCGAGCAACGCTTCCTGCGCCCGGTTACAATCCACAATAACCCCCCGCGCATCGAGGACCTCCACACCGTCGGGAGCCGCTTCAAATAAGATCTTATAGGTCTTTTTCTTGTGAATGTTTTCATTGATCTCACGGATCATGGTGTATAATTCGTGACTCTCCAGTGCGTTCGCACTGTTCAGGAGAATGATGGACAGCATTGAGAGGGAAACATCCGGAATTGTGTCGCCGTCCTCTCCCAATACCCCGACAAACATGCCCCGTATCCGTGAGCTGGTAGTCATTACATGGAGGATAAAACGCCGTTCGTGCCGGCGGGATGAGACGATCACCGGTCGTTTCTCTCGCAGGGCCCAGGCGAATATGCCGTCTTCAATAAAAAAACCGACCTCTTTATCGATATATGACGAACGATCCGGAGGATCTACCATGGAAAGGATAAACTCCTGATTCTCCTCATTCACGAGGTAGAACGCCATCGCACGAAGCGGGATCAGACTGCGTATCCGCGATCGTGTTTCCGCCAGGATGACCGAGGCATCATCGAGCTTTCTGATACTGGGCTGGAAGTTTCCCAGGGAGGCGGCAATCTCCAGCGCATCCATGGTGAATCGATTGATATCTTCCAGATACTGGACACGATCTTCAAGGTATGAGGCGTCTTTGCTCATCATATTGTTAGCTTTCATCGGCATAGAAAAATGAAACGAGTTCCTCGATATGACGATTCGCCTGTTTCATGATTACATCCAGGGCGTTCGCCGAAAGTCCGATAGAATCCCAGGCATACAAGTCCAGCGGCGGCACAAAGCGTTCTCCACTTGATCCGGCACCCACAGCGTTCGCCATGATATCCGCCAGGTGCACGATAGATGGTTCCAGAGGATATTGGGATTCCCGGGGACTATGGTGGTACCGGACGGCATGTTCTATCAGGGTGGGAAGTCTCCATTTTTCCAAGAGCAAACCTCCGATTTCGGCATGATCGAAATCCAATGCTTCATCTTCTATATCCCGGAGCATCCTTTGGTCGCGACGTGCCGCGGCCAGGGCATGTGCGGCATGACCCGGCGTATAATTATATAAGATCAGGCGCCCGATATCGTGCAGGAGACCGGAAAGGAAGAGGCGCTCGGTATTTTGTATCCCGTGGTACCCCGCGATAATCCTCGCATGGACCCCACAGGCGATACTGTGCTTCCAGAAAGATTTCATGTCGACAATCGTGGAAGGAATCCCACTGAACATATTGACGATGGTAACCCCGGAGGCCAGGGTACCGAGCTGCCGTGTCCCGATGATGGCCACCGCACGTGACACGCTGTCGATCCGGGATGGAAAACCGTAGAACGCACTATTGACGATCCTGAGAATCCGCGCAGAAAGGCTGGTATCCTTACTGATCACTCCGGCGATATCATTGGCCGAGCTGTTGGGCATAGCTATGATTTCGTTCATTTTCAAAAAGATTCTCGGCAGCGTCGGAAGCTCCATGATATGACGTCGTATTAACGTGTGGAAATCGATCGTCGTCCCTGGCGGGATGGCCCCAACGCCTATATCCATCTCTCCTTCATCGCATTCTTGGGGGATGATTTGCCTCTCGTATTGGTCGGTGTTCATCTCCTCCACGTTCCGAAGAGTAGAAAATCGAAACAGTTCCCGGGTCACCGGATGATCGACTCCGGAATAGACAAATCGCTTACGGGTTTCCTGCTCGGCCATCTCCACCAGCGCGGGATCGATCTCATCCAGAGCAATATCATCATCCGCATCAGTGTCTGTAATCTTGGCCTCGACAACCCCCCACATCTTCAGGATTCTGATGTGCTTTTCGGTCAAATCGATCCCGCCGGGGAGCAGAAAACGACCCATTGAATCTCTCAAATCATCGGCCAGTACCATCCCGGGGCATATCTGATTGATATTAACAAGACCCATAGTCGTCCGGAACATCCTCCTTTTAAGCTGTATGAACCCATGAATACGAAACGTGAGAACGTCACTTGTTTGGTTTCATCGGCACTTTCGACGATAAACTTGAGAGTTTTTGATCCTCCTATCTCCTAATTTTCTCTTACAGGGAAAAAGCACGCAACGGCGCCTCGAAACGGGTCCGTGCCCTACCGCATATTCGGCTTTCATTTTAAGATGTTATATATCAAGGGGATATCCCGATAGCTGGAGGTGTTATGCCCTTTGCCGCATACTCACAACGACCCCCTATTCTCTTTATCTCCGGGGCTGAAAGTGATTCCACGCTCACGAGGCGAATGACCATAGGATCATAGGGATATTTCTTTGATCGGTCCCTGATTTGTCCTGGATGAATTTCGCAGAGTACCCCTCGCGTTGTCGCAAAAGGGATGATCCGAAAGGGACAGACCCTTTAACTCCTGCCCGGCAAAGATCTCAACGCTGAAACCGGCCTATATGATGATCAATACACAAAACGCATATCTTTCTTATTGATCAAATCCTCCACCGTTTGATACCGAGTCACGGTGTATTTTCCGATGTGGAAGAGTTTTTCCGTTTCAGCATTTCCACATATTCCTGGGGACTTAATTTCTGAAGTTCCTCTATTTCACGCTCCATTCTTTTACGTTCTGTTTCAGCAAGCACCTTCTTTCTCTCGCCGATTGTTTCACGGTTATCGTTACCGGTTATCGCAACGATCTCGCCGTCAAGGGCAACAGATTCGTTCAGGTTAATCAGCTCGCGTTTCTTTACCTCAACAGCGCCGGTATCAGCGACCCGCAATTTGACAACACCAAGCTGTTTGCCCCGACGCCCAATGGTTACAACAGGTGTTCCGGCAGTGCCAGCAGTAAGATGCGATCTCCCCCCCGTGCTGGATATTACCAGATCAATTCCATCCAGTTTACTGATCGTATTACTTACCAAGAGAGAAGTAACCTCAAGGCCGCATTGGGAAAGGAGAATGACAAGATCGGCTTTTTCCCTGACTTCAGGCAGTAAATCTTTGAGGGCATCCGACGGAGGAATGATCTCCAGATTCGATACAGCTTGCTGGTCCATCATTTTCGCAAACGAGTCCGTCGGCATGATGCCGATGATACCAACGCGGATTCCACCAACATCCCTGACAACATACTTTTCCCCAAAGGGGAGCAGGCTGTCTCGATATATAAGATTTGAGGTGATCACGGGGAAATCGGCTGTGGACACCGCCTTCTTGAGGAACGCGGCGCCGAGAGAGAAATCGTCTTCTCCCAGATTCATGGCGGTATACCCCATCTTGTTCATCGCCTTCAGACCGAGGTCAGCGACAATCCGAGGGCCGGAAAGACCGAATCGACCGATGGGGGGAAGCAAGTTACCGTAATCCAAGAAGACCACTCGATCCTCATTGCTCCGTATCGCCTTGACAACAGTCGCAGTTCGCGCAAGTCCTCCCGAATGTCTCCCCCCGCAACAACGGATGGTGGCAATGTCTCCTGACAGATCACCAGTATATACAACTGTTAACGTCTTTCCGCTGTTGGCCAAAGAGGGAATCGACATAAAGAACACGCAAAAAGCACACAACAAACTAGAAACAAAGAACTTTTTCAAGGTAAGCATCCCTTTCTTCATCTTTTTCGACGGATAATATATGAAATATTTCTATAAGGCAAATGCATTACAAGAATACAATCAATCGTGCTCATTCATATCAATGTCAAGGCTGAATAAGCGACAGCAATACCCTTTACAAAAAAACAAGGGGCACAAGCCGTTTCTAAGACTCGTAACCCCTTGTTTGTAAAATGGTACGCCCACTAGGATTCGAACCTAGGACCTTCGGATTCGTAGCTGGCAAAAAGTCAATAAATACTTAAAGTTAACCCCTTAATCCATGGTCTGATTTCCCACAATTATTGAAGAGAGACAAAATTTCCTGTTCCATCTATCGCCTTCAATTCTATCTGTTCCCTTGTTTTGCCATCTTGTCTAGCACAAATTTATCCCTGTGGTTCGAAAAGTATCAGTCCGCGTGTTATTGTTCCGTTACCCACTCCTTTCTCTTGTGTAACCTTATAAATAATTGATCAAGTGTATTGTATTCACCTACCTACTGCTCAGAATAATTCTAGAAAAAAAATCGATTAATACTGATTGTAAGTCTCATCGGAAAATCGCTTGACATGACACCAACATGGAGTTAAAGGGTCAACATGTTTCATTGAAATATCTGTATTATATCTGCTTATGAACAGCTGTAACCAAGGAGGATTATGGTCTGATCATCAAAGCCCTGTTTCTCAAAATGAGAGATGGGGCTTTTGTTTTTGGGTCTTGACTAGAACAGCGGTTTATTTTTGAAGTTCTTTAACAACAATTTATAGATATCGGTGTTACGGTTGTTGAACCGGAACTCACATTCCTTGAGATGCAGGTAAAAGGTTGATTGTGGAATACCATGGAACTTCATCAGCCTCCGTTTTGCGAATGACCAGAAGGATTCAATGCCATTGATGTGGCTTTTCCCCCTGGCAAATTCATTGGCTCCGTGATGAACACGGTAATGCTTTTTGTATCCCAAGTCAACCAAACCATCATAGCCTCTCCAACTATCTGAATGTATGACACTATTCGGTTCAACTTTGCCCCTGATAATGGCCTGGAGAGTCTTCCTGGCGCAATCGGGAACGATTTCGGTATAGACACTGCCTTTTCGTTGCAGGATACCGAATACAGGGGTTTTTCTCCCGGCCCCACGGCCTCGTTTCCCTTTGATACGTTTTGCACCGAAATATGATTCGTCAACCTCGATTTCACCCTGAAATGGTGATTCTTCTTCGCACAGATCAGCTATACGTTGACGAATCAAAGACAGATATCGATTCACCGTATTTCTATTGAGTTTTGTTAAAAGAGCGATGGTTTGAGCATCCAAATCGAAGGCAAAATACTTCACGATCTCTCTAAATTTTGCCTCTGAAATTTTGGAATTTTTTACATACTTGTTACTTATTGACATGACTAGACTCTTAACATATTTCCGTGTGCTGTTCTAGTCAAGACCCTTGTTTTTTTATACAAGGTACCAAGCAGGCATGTTTAATAACAAGGAGGAATAGAGCAATATGGGCCTTTACCTGAGAAAAAGCTTCCGCGCTGGGCCGGTTCGTTTCAACCTATCGAAAAGTGGCCTCGGCCTCTCTGGCGGCGTAAAAGGGGCGCGCCTTGGCGTTGGTCCTCGGGGAACATACGTTCATGCAGGCCGGCACGGCCTTTATTACCGGAAACACCTTTCATCCGGCCATACACGTACCCAATCGAGTTCAGATGGCAAGGGGGTCACGATATTGTTCGTTGCTATTGCGATTGTACTCGGAGTATGGCTATTTCGATGGTTGGTGAAGAACCCGACTGTTCTTATCCTTTTCATCGTTGCAGCAATCGGCATTCCTGTTATCTACTGGCACATCCAGCTTCGCCAGCAGAAGATTGTCACTGTCTACAAGCAATTTCTTGATTCAGCGTTCGTTACCGCACAATCACCGCCATCTGCCGGGGTGCTTGCCAGCCTGAAGCAACAGCAACAGGAATTACCGAAGACCCAAGCAAGCAAGCGATCTGTCGAAAAGATAGAGGCTGATGTCTATCAAGCTTTCCTTGACAAGGTTCTCGACGACGGATTCATCACAAAGGAAGAAGCGGCGACGATCGCCACAGTTGAAAAGACTTTAGGGATTGACCCAAACACACGACTACGGGCAAAGAAAGAAATATTCTCAGCCGCCTATATTGAAGCTATTCAAGATCGTAAAATTACACAGGAAGAACTCAACAAACTTATTAACCTCATGGTTGGATTGGCAATTCCCCAAACCGAAGTTCAACGTGAGCTTGACATCGTACAGGAAATCATGGACACGCAGGCTCTACGACTACCCCTTGAGACCATACCACGTTGTGATCTTTCAGAGCCAATACAGAAGAGCGAAAACGCTTTCTATCAATGCCAAGTTCAGGTTCTCTCAAAACGGAAATCGAAAAACTCCCTGACTGGATACGAATACACAATACGACGCGACGGAACTCTGATCCTGACAAACAAACGAGTGTTCGTCGTGGGTAATGGCACTACCAATATACGGCTCTCGGATATTGGCGATCTGAATGTTGATATTGATGAGGGAACAATCGAGATAACTAAAGTTGGATCAGGCAAGCCAATCATATTGAAGATCGACACTCCCATCTACATCGGACGCGTGATTGACCTACTGATCCATGGGGAAAAGGAGAGCAACGCAGCATGAATATCCGGAAACGGACATGGGAGATAGTGGAAGTAGCTAAAGAAGGAGACACAGCCAGTCGCGTTTTCGACATTTCGATTCTCACGCTCATTCGACTTAATGTGCTTGCGGTCATTTTGGGTTCGGTTCGGTCCATTCAGGCACAATGGGGCACTCTGCTTACTAGTGTCACGTCAACCCTGATATGTCGTAATAAATGAAGTATAGTGATCTTCATAATCACCCAAGGAGGCTTGGTTATGAAGAGATACAGAGTGACACTGAGCAAGAATGAGCGTGAATATCTCATGAGTGTTGTGACAAAGGGGAAACATAGGACACAGAAGGTTCTCAATGCGTTGATTCTACTTGATTGTGATTCGGGAGAATATCAGACAAGCCGTTCAACCAACGAAGAAATTGCGCGGGTTTTGAACATAAGCATGAAAAAGATTGACCGGGTCAAGAAACGGTTTGTTGAAGAAGGGTTTGATTACGCCTTCGATAAAAGAAAAGCGAATCGGGTGTATACGAAGAAGGCGGATGGTGATTTTGAGGCCCATTTGGTTGCATTAAGCTGCAGTGACCCACCGGAAGGTTTTCCCCGGTGGTCGTTACGATTATTGGCGGACAAGGCGGTCGAGCTGAACTATATTGACAGTATTTCCCATGAAGCGGTTCGACGCATTTTAAAAAAAACGAGCTCAAGCCATGGAGGCATAAAGGATGGGTGATTCCACCGGAGCATAATGGCAGCTTTGTTGCCCATATGGAAAAGGTTCTTGATGTCTACAAGCGTCCTTATGATCCGTTTCGTCCTGTCGTATGCATGGATGAATCGCCGAAGCAACTGATCGGTGAAACAAGGTGTCCCATTCCTGCGTCACCGGGACGGCCGACACGATATGATTATGAGTATTGCCGCCGGGGCGTGTGTACCATTTTTCTTGCCTGTGAACCACTGGCGGGGAAACGTATGGTGACCATCTCTGAAAGAAGAACAAAACATGATTGGGCACTTTTTTTGGAGGAAATTGCCGGTTATTACAAAGATGCCGAGAAAATCACGTTGGTGATGGATAATCTGAATACCCATGAGCCCGGAGCACTGTATGAGACTTTTCCTCCGGAGACGGCAAAAGCATTATGGGATCGTTTCGAATTTGTGTATACCCCGAAGCATGGAAGTTGGTTGAATATGGCGGAGATAGAATTAAATGTGCTAACCGGTCAATGTTTGAATAGACGGATCGCCGATATCGATATTGTTAGAAAAGAAGTCCGGGCATGGCAGGAATTCAGAAATAACAAAGACGCCAAGGTGAATTGGCAGTTTACTGCCAATGATGCCCGGATAAAACTGTCACGCCTCTACCCGACACTCGATGAGTGACATGACACTAGGTTAGAACATCATTCCTTCAGACCTTTTATTTCGAGCATCGTTTTATCGTGCTCTGTGAGTGTGACTTGTTGCCCTGTATTGGAACCAATGTAAGGTCTTGCTGCGGCTACGAGAGCGCAGGATATCCTTCTGCCACAGGAAAGCAAGCTCTTATCAATCTAAGTTTCGAGAAACAGGTCAGCCGATTTCATCATGCGTGTTCGGATCAGTTCCGACCCTGATACTTTTTTAAAGTCACGAGGAAGGCCTGAGAGCGAATCGCCGATTTTGAGCAACCAATAATGTATGGCGATCGCTTCGCTATGATTTTGTCTAGCTGATACAAATTGCGGAATGTTAGCGAGCACCTTTACGGCATAAGCACGATGGCTGTCATCAGTCAGCATGCCATCAATGCGCTCCAACCCGGTCAAAACATCATCGATGTGCGTGATCGTGCCACCTGGCTTTTCGGAGATCGCCAACAACAATGCAATCCGAAACGCCTGCGTATCAATCTGGTAGGTTTGAAATGATGGACTTGCTACCCCGCACCGGGTTCAACGACCTGAACGACTTGAGTCGGGACAGATCAGACGTCGTATCGGGTCTGGGTGCCTTCTTCAAGGCATCCGCGAAGCCTTTCATGCCGATGAACAGGGTACGGCCATAAGGTTTTGTCCGTCGCAGAAAAACATCGCCATGGTCCGGCCCTTGAACAAAGAGTGTCCGCTTTGCGAGCTCTGGGTCTTTGAGGAGGAGACCCGCAATGTGGTAGTCAGCAAGGCTGTACCCGACAATGTACAAGGCGCTCGCTAACGTCAGATCGCGCTGGGATTGATCGTACCAAGGTGAGCGTACAACATACTGATTGACGTAGGACACCTCGCAAAGAACCAAGCTAGTGCGGACATTCTCGGGTGTAACCTGCCTTATGCTCCCGTGCAGGCGAACAACTGCGCCGTGTGGCAATTTATTCGGTACCGGCTCAGACACGGCGTAATCATTCCGGGGCAGCTTTTTGTTTAGCCGATAGACCTCGACGGCATCATCATAATTGGTGGTGTAGATCCTGCGCCAAGGCTAAACCCCGATTCAAGAAATAGTATTGAAGTTGTTGGATCAACTTCGCAGATGCTTTTAACTGATTTACCGCTTCCTTTCCGGCCGTGACGGCAAGATCTCGCGCCGGTACGTCCTTCAGACTCCCCAGGAATTTACTGATCGCCGTTCGACACGCGGATACAATGACAACCTCTTCCATATCTCTAATTCCTCCTTTTTGAATTATCGGTACGACATCCCCCTCGCCCGTGTGGGGCGCTCAATGTTTTAAGAGATAATGCGTGGTGTATAATCTCGTATCCCTGAATGGCGGGTTTTCGATTGGTCGCGGGCAGGATCTGATGTCCTGCCCGCGAATTCGAGCCCCGTGCGGTTCGAGTTTTCTCACCGTCACCGTTGGTGTGGTTTATCCCAGACGTGTCAAGCGTGAGGGAGCCTTTGTTTACTTATTCTTCTTTGCTCGTGCCGCCGCAAGTTTCTCTTGCAGGGCATCAATTCGCTGATGATTGTCCTCAGACCCGATAAAGGTTCTGAAGAGCCATTCTTCCACTCTCATTGCGCTGTCGAGGTCCTGACCCAGAACGTGGTTGGAAAGCTGCTTGGTCTCTTTCAGACACATCCTGTCGTAGGTTGCCATCTCTTTGGCAATGGCCATAACGGACTCGATCAATTTTCCTTCCGGGAACACCTGGGATACATACCCCATCTTTTCCGCTTCATAGGCATCGTAGATGCGACCGGTGAGAGCGACTTCCTTGGCACGCCCCAGGCCGATGATTCGCCACAGGGGATCCATGATCGGTGTCAGTGAGAGAACGATCTCGCGCTGTCCGAACTTGGCCCGTTCCGACGCATAACGGATATCACACATAAGGGTCAGATCGAATCCCCCGGCAATAGCAGCCCCGCCGACCGCGCAGATAACGGGCTGATCGCAGTACAGGATCGCTCGGTATGCCCGGTGGAAGAGGGCGGTGTAATCTTCGTTGGATACCTTTTCCAGCTTGCGGATAATGGTCAGATCGAATCCGGCTGAAAAGTATTTTTCACCTCCCGTCAGGACGACCACATTGACATCCTGGCGTTTGCTGATTTCGGTAAAGAGTGTCTCGATTTCCTCAAGGACCTCGGGAGCCAGTGAATTTCCCTTATCCGGACGGTGAATAGTCACCGTCGCCACCTTGTCTTCAACCGAGAGCAACAAGTATTTCAATTCCATAACGCCTCCTTATCCCGTTTCTTTGTTTTTTTAGCGCAAAAATTCCGCTGCTGACATTACCCTCTGGATCTCATTTACACCCTCGTAGATCTCCGTGAGCTTCATATCACGGAACATCCTTTCAATGGGGAACTCTTTCGAGTAAGAAAAAGCGCCCATGATCTGCATGGCGTTGCTGACTACGCGATGACATGCCTGGGAGACGAACAGACGCGTCCGGGCCGATTGAAAGAGGATATCTTCTCCCTGCGATTTCTTGAATGCCGTTGCATAGGTGGAATAGCGCATCGCCTCTATATCAGACGCCATCTCACCGAGCAACCATTGAATCGTCTGAAATTTGGTAATCGGTTTCCCTCGCTGAACCCGTTCCTTGGCATACTGGAGGGCCGTATCAAAAGCACCCTGGGCCAGCCCGGTAGCTTCTGCGGAAATCCCCAGTTTTCCGACGGCAATCTCCGTCGTCAGGGTCTTGAAGGCCTTTCCCCGGAACGCCTCGCCACCGAGCGTGTTTTCATACGGAACACGGACATCCTGCAACACGACGTCGGCGACTTCCATGCCGTTCATCCCCATCTTCTCCACCAATTTGGGGGTGGCGTATCCTTTCGTGTCTTTGGGAACGATGATTGCGGTGATCTTACCGTCCAACTCCACATCCTTGCAGAAAAGGATGATATAACCGGGGATCGAAGAGTTCGTAATGAAGATCTTTTCTCCATTGATGACCCACTCGTCTCCTTCACGGACGCAGGTTGTCTTGACCGCTCCCGGGTCGGAACCTGTCGATGGTTCCGTGAAAGCGAAGCTGCCGACGGCATCACCCTGGAGCACGTCGGGGAGGTATTTCTTCTTCTGTTCCTCTGTTCCGAATTCTTCGAGTGAACCGGCACAGAGGCAGTTGACCGAGATGTGACCACCGATCGAGCAGTAGACGCGTGATAACTCTTCAAGGACTATCACATACTCGAGATATGTGCTTCCCACGCCGCCGTATTCGGTGGGATATTGGATGCCGTAAAAGCTCAGATCGCGCATCTTCTTGATCAGATCACGCGGGGTCCGCTTTGTCTCTTCCATCGTATCGATGAGAGGCGCAATCTCCGTTTCCGCAAATTTCCTCGCCGTCTCCCGAAACATCGCTTGTTCTTCCGTCAGATAGAAATCCATATGTTCCTCCTAAGTTTCATTTTTCTTATATTTTTTGAGGTCCCTCAACCTCTTGTTGTAACCTTCGGATCACCTGAAAGACGCGTTGCCATACGCCCCTGTCTCCGCTGTATATCGGTTCCCTGGTGCTCTGCCAATATATCGGGATTGCGCATGATGTATTTGTCTAGGAAGGGGCCGATCTTGTTAACGGTACAATCGCCTGTGTAGAGCAATCTTAGCAATAACGATTTTGCTCTTGCCGCTCATACAATTGTCCGAAAATTCCATGAAATTGACTTCCACATTTCGCGGATTTCAAGTGCCTCTGCACGAGTGAGGTTAAAGTTACCTTTACAAATCTTTTCTCCTAAGACATAATAAGATCTTACACAGCACCTCACCACCCTTCTGGTTAATTCTTTTTAAGAAAGATGCCAGTAGGATCCAATTCTCTCAAAAGCTTGATTAATGCTGGCGTTGGTGGTTCAGTTTCCTTCACCTCTTTGGAAACTGTCAAATCCCATCCCGTATTTTCCTTGATGGCTTCGATCTTCACACCAGGGTGATACGATACCAGGTACATTTCCTTTGTCTCGGGATGAAATTTTAAAATACCCAATGTCGACACAACTACACTCGGGCCACCACCGGGAAAACCCATTTTACTTCTTTCATCACCACCGTTGAAGTATCCTGGCGTTGTGACAAAATCGACTTTCTCAGGAAACCGACGCTTCTGATGAAGCATCATCACGATTGTTCGCTTGCATCCTACACCAATGTCATTTGATCCACCACTTCCGGGGAAACGCACCTTTGGATTACGATAATCACCGATCACATTGGTGTTGATATTTCCGTACCGATCAATCTGTGCACCACTTAAGAATCCCACATCCACATCACCGGCATGGACCATACCGAGACCTTCTACCAAGCCTCCTTGCATTGTTGAACCGGGCACAAGAACGGATTCAGCCACAGTTAAAGGGATAATCGAGGGTTTACAGTCAATAGCGCCTGATTCGTAAAGTGCAACCATGTGAGGGGCATGAGTTCTCTGGGCAAGCAAAGCGGCAATAAGAGGAATTCCTGTTCCGATAATTGCTATTTCACCATCTTTTAACTCACGCGCTGCCGCGACAGCCATGAGTTCCTCGGGTGTAAAATCTGTATATTTAGCAGTCACGATAAACCTCCTAAAATCCGTAATTCACTGAGCTTGAGCTGATATCTTTTGCTTTCAGACCAAGAAATTTATTCATCCCATAGACATTGATATACTTTTTCAGATAATCACTTCTGTCTGAGACACCATAGACCCATTCATCCATGAATTTCCGCCATTCTTCCAGATCCTGTGATTCATGCACATATTTGAAAATGAAATCCCTATCTAAGTTGTAATATCCTTGGGTATGCTTGGGATGGGCGCCAAAAGGAGCTTCCACAACAGCGACAACCTTGTAGCCATGAAGTATTGTTCTGTTGGGATCTCTCCCGATAACATCATGATCCACGATTTCCTCACAAGAAACAATTACCTGTTTGCATGCTCTCATGCTCCATGGAGAATCTCCCGTGATACCCCACATCTGGCAGTTCCCATGCTCGTCGGCGCGCTGTACATGGAAATAACCGATATCCGGCGTCAACGCTTTTACCGCAGCATATTCTTTCCCAAGCTGAAATGGATCTTGAACAAGTTTAACCTTATTCTTACCCATCCATGCAGAATAATTCATCAGATCGCTCCCCTTCATCGAATTTATGGGAATGTAGGGAATTCCCAGTGCCCCAGCAAGATACTTCACCATCACGGAAAAGTTTGTATAATCTTCTATCTCGACCTTGTGGGGAATACTTTTTTCTATCGCCCTTTTGAAGCAATGCGTTGGTCCAAAGGTTTCCATCCCAACATATGAAGATATAATTCTATCAACACACCCCGCGCCGATCATCTGGTCTCCAGGTTCATTGAAGCTGGGCTGACAGATTGTTAAATGGCGTTTCTGTTGCCTGATAATTTCATGTGTGAGTGCATATGAAATTGCGTGAACGAAACCACCTACTGCCACCGTCATACCATCTGCCACGAATCTTGAAACGGCTTCCTGCGCTGTCATGACCTTTGACGTTTTCATAAAATTACCTCCAATAAATCTGATACTTATCCATCAGGATTTTCTTGCCTATTAATATAACCAACTTGGCCATCGGATTATCAACTCGAAACATAGATTTCCTCGTCTTTGTATAATAAAATCTACTATCTTATCGCTTACACAATGATCCAGCCACGAATCGTACAGATACGAAATCAGTTACAATTCAATATAAGAATAGCAATATATGCGGCCTTACCAGTCACACTTGCACTTCTTTCGAAATGATGCCCTCAACGGCTTCTTCATCTTTCCTACTTCATCTTCTTATTTGGAAATTCTTTGTCAATTCCAACCTTTTCTCTAACCTGAACACATCGTCTAGTTTAAAACTCGTAGAAACCCTTTCAAATCCCAGACAATCGATATCCCTAACGGCACCACAGCAGTACACTCCTGCGGAAGCTATATCTCTTTTCTCCTTAGCACCTGACTTCGCCTCATAGTGAAAATGACCTGGGATAAGTTGGCAACTTTCATATCCCTCAAATCTCTATTTCTGGAAGGATTTTATTCCAGTAAGAGTGCCTACGGCATGCCCTTCCTCACTAGATTGATTATGGAAAAGTAGGATTCTTTGTGTTTTTTCCTTGGCATCGATATCCATTTTTCTTTAATCATTTTGGTGTTTCCTTACAAAAAGCATCATCAAAAGATAATGCTGAACATCATTCCATACTCACACTATTATCCTTTGAATATCATGCACCATAGATGTGAGTTTCATTTTTTACATGTCGAGTATCAGGATATCGATAACGATTTCTTGTGC
This sequence comes from Syntrophales bacterium, assembly GCA_963662405.2. GTDB lineage: Bacteria > Desulfobacterota > Syntrophia > Syntrophales > UBA2210 > UBA6078. The sequence continues at coordinate 202,328 of CAXXKT010000003.1, read as the reverse complement.
CATAACATCGCTAACACTCGACAGTTTTACCGAAGTTTATAATTGAATTCCTCTACCTGTTTTTTGTCCAGGAAGAGTTTTAGCTTCTGCTCTTTAACATCGATAGTAGCCACCACGTATTCAAGCATGGTCTCTGGTGGGATCGAGAAACTTCTCAGAAGATGTTTAATTGTAGGTTGCTACAAATGGGACACACAACGTGATATTGGCCAATCTCCGGTTTCTTCATTCGATGTTTGGGAGACTATTCCATCCTGGAAGCCTTAACTTGACATTCGAGGCGGCAAAAGCTCTCAGTGGTTTATCACCATTTAATTTGTTATGGCGATACCCGCTGTTGTGAAGCTGCTCAATTGCAAATCCCCTATGGACGTCATACGAACTTTTCTGATAGATCTCTATCGATACTGAGAGGTGGTCCGGTTTCTTTGGACAGGTAACAGGGATTTATAAGTGGGAAGTTGCCCTGGGTTTGTGTTCATGCCGCAGCCTGTCCCTGTGGTAGTGATTCAAAATAAACCATAGCCGGTGTCTTTCTGTCAAAAGTATTGTGCCACCGTTTCTCGTTGTAGAACTGAAAATAGTCGGTAAGCCCCTTCTTCAACTCTTTCATTGAACCGTATGCCTTCAGATAGATATCTTCGTACTTGACGCTCTTCCAGAGCCGTTCGATGAAGACATTGTCCATCCATCGCCCCTGACCGTCCATGCTGATAGAGATATCATGAGAGCGAAGGACATCGATGAATGCCTGTGAGGTAAACTGACTGCCCTGATCGGTATTGAAGATAGCCGGGCGCCCATACGTGGTGAGTGCTTCTTCAAGCGCATCCACACAAAACGCACTGTCCAACGTATTCGACAACCGCCAGGAGAGGACCATCCGACTCGCCCAGTCCATAACGGCTACCAGATAACAGAACCCTCGTTCCATGGGAATATACGTGATATCGGCAGACCATACGTGGTTGGGACGGATGATATCAAGTCCCCGTAACAGATACGGATATATCGGGTGCTGGGGATGCTTTATCGATAATCTCGGCTTGATGTGCAACGCCTCGATCCCCATGCGACGCATCAACCGACGTACCTTATCACGTCCGATATCATACCCTCTCTGCCACAGCTCATTGCGAATCTTCCGACTCCCATAGAAGGGATACTGAAGATGAATCTCATCAATCTGACGCATCAGCTCCAGATCCTTCGCGCTGACCGGAACCGGAGAGTAATAAACACTCGATCGGGACAGCTCCAAGAGTTCGCATTGACGGGTTATGGGCACACTCTTTTCTCTCTTGATCATCGCTTTGCGCTCGTTCCGTTGATGCGACCGAGCGCATGTGATAAAAAATCATTCTCCATCGATAACTGTCCGATCTTGGCGTGAAGTTCTTTTACATCCGGACCCTGGTTGTCCTTATGACCCTTGCCAAATACGTCCGATGCGTGATCCATCAACTGCTTCTTCCATGTGGTGATCTGGTTCGGGTGTACCTGATACCGCTCGGCAAGCTCAACGATCGTCTGGTCCCCTTTCAGTGCCTCCAATGCCACCTTCGCCTTGAAGGACGGTGCATGGTTCCTCCGCGGTCTCTTGCTCATATCTCTTTCCTCCTTACGTCCACTATAGAGCAACTTTCCCACTTATGCACCTGTCCAAATTTGCCCGACCAGCTCTCTGATCATTGAAGTTTTCGGTGATTTCATTTCTCCAAGGAAAGAATTCAATCCACACCGGACCATTCCCGTATTAACTATATTCAGACTATAGAAAAAATTGGCCCATTCAGTTAACACGTGCTAACAAGATCAGCCTGATGGGTTTGGTTCGGCAATGTTGACGGTAGCATAACAGGATAGACCGTTACCTTGGATCCATATTTGTCGGGTCCTTGATGTGTTAGTTCATTTCTGGCAAGAATCCGGTTCATGATTCTCACCGATGGCAACGGCTTCACGCAAATGTCTGACATCTCCCATGAGATCGCTTGAGCACCGCAGAACAGATCTTGACCCTAGTGAGACGAACCATTTATGTATTAACAGGGGCATCAAGAACGATTATCGTACCATGAGGTATTTTCCTCGCTATGCCACTCGCCCCACCCCTTCAATCAGACTTTGACCGGTCCAGGAACGTGCTTATTGATTTTGGAACGTTAACCGCCTAGAAATCGCTCCACGGTCAAGATCCGTTTCTGCTCGTTTTTCCTTTTCGTGAGCACCTCCGTACCTATTGTGATGTTCACAGTATTACGTGATAGCTATTCGATTGTCAGAGAACATGACTTGGCTATTTGCGGGTACATCTTTCCGTTATCGATGTCCCGAAACTCAACACTTACATCTTGCGCTTTAAGGTTCCATACAAACCTTTGGGCAAAAAGATGATCAGAAAAATCAGAGCTAGACCAAAAATTATTTGAGACATGGCTACAAATTTTGCACCAACAACAATCCTGAAAAATTCCTCAAGCGATACGATAATTGCCGAACCGATGGCTGGTCCGAGCATTGTAAACATTCCTCCGATTATGGCTTTGAAAGGAATCGACAACGATATGCCAACCCCTGAGACGGTATGGGGGTTAATATAGGTAATATATTGAGCATAAAGAGAACCGCCTATTGCTGTAACAAATGCACTTATCATCGTAATCTGCATTTTATACCTTACAACATCAATTCCTAAAGAAGCAGCTGCAGTTTCATCTTCACTTATTGCGGCAAGAGCTCGTTTCATATTGCTATTATCAATTTTTTTCCATATGTAGAGGCCAATAATCATAAAGAAAAAAGATAGATAGTAAAAAAAGATTTTTTGGTCCGACTGAAGATACCAGATTGATGCTGCACCAATTGATTTTACAGAGGTGCCAAGTTCACCTTCAGTCCATGTTCTTAATGCAACAATTGCAAGAGCCGTAATCTCTGCAAGAGCTAGAGTTACAAGACCAAAATAATCGCCAACAACACCTGATCGGAAACATGCAAACCCAAGAATCCCTGCAATGAGAACTGCAGCTACTCCACCGACTACCATACCAACCCAAGGTGATATATGAAGATTGTTAAATAGCAGCACGGATATATAGGCACCAATACCCATAAAAGCGCCGTTTCCAAGAGAAACCAAACCAAATCGTCCCATGTAGGACCACGCAGATGCTATTAATCCCCATAGAAATATTAGCGTTGAAATATGAATTATATACTGAGACTTCACAACTATAGGAAATATAAGTATTACAATAACCGTAATGCCTACGAAAATCAGCGATTTTGATCTATACCAATTTTTCATTTCTAAGCTACCTCCCCCAGAAGTCCTTGAGGACGAACAATCATAATTGCGATGAAGATAATTAATACGGCTATCTGAGCTATCTCAGCTGATGTCAGGACCGCTACAACAGAAGTGACAATTCCAATAATAAAAGCGCTGATAAATCCTCCCATCATGTTTCCCATCCCACCTAGGACAACGATCATAAAAGCCATAACGGTAAAACCTCCGCCGAATTGTGGGTAAACAGCATAAATTGGAACAAAAAAGCTTGCCACAACTCCTGTTAATGCAGTGCCTACTGCAAAAGTTATATAAAATACATAGGATGACTTTATTCCCATTAATCTCGCCATTTCAGAATCTTGTGACGTTGCCCTGATAGCAAGCCCCAAGTATGTTTTCTTAAGAAAAATGTATAACCCTCCCAAAAACACCAAGGCTCCGACGAATCCTAAGAGATAGGAGGTTCGCACAAAAATATCTCCTAATTGTATGACAGGAAGATGAAGACGTATTCCCCTATAATTAGCTCCCCATACAAGTAATGAAAAATTTTCAATAACAATAATGAGGGCTGCAAGTGCAAGCAATTGATTGAGTCGAGGTGCACTAAGGAGAGGATTCACTATAAGCTTTTGAGTAATCAATCCCATTAAGGCCATTATCAAGATGGTTGTCACGCAAGCGAGTAGCAATGGAAAATGAAGAAACTCATACAAAGTAAAAATTAAATAGAATCCGAACATGACAAATTGCCCGTATGCCATGTGTATTATCTTTACAACACCAAACATAAGGTTCATACCAAAGCCAAGGAGCGCTAATACGCCCCCCAACAATATCCCATTAAGTAAAGACATTAGAACTAGTTCAGTCATAGATATACTCCCTATAAGCCTAGATACGCTTTTTTTATAAATGAATTTTTATCAAAATCCTCTTTTCCACCTTCAAATACCAGCCTGCCTGATTCAAGAAGATATCCATAATCAGCAAGCTCGAGCGCTTTTTTAGCATTTTGCTCGACAAGAAGTACCGAATACCCACTATCTTTTAATGTCCGGACAAATTCAAAAACGTTACCAACAATTTTGGGCGCCAACCCTAATGACGGCTCATCCAGCATGATAACTTTGGGCCGCGCCATCAGACTCCTTGCAATAGCAACCATTTGCCGTTCTCCTCCGCTAAGAAGGCCTGCCGGTTGCTTTTTTCTCTCTTTTAAGATGGGGAAAAGTTTATAGACTTTTTCCAATGATTGTTGAAAATGAAGCCTCGCATTTTTATTATAGGCTCCGACTTTCAAATTATCATAAACGGATATATTTGGGAATAACCGTCCTCCTTCAGGGACCATTACAATTCCTAAATCGACAATAGCATTCGCCTGATCATGATCGATACGTCTATTTTCGAAATATATAGAGCCTGAACGAGGATGTACTAAACCGCATATTGATTTTAAAAGTGTTGTTTTCCCTGATCCATTAGAACCTACAATAATAACTGTTTGAGCCGGTTTCACTTCTAACGAAATATCATATAAGGCTTGAAATTCGCCGTAATATGAATTTATATTCTCAACTCGAATCATAATGGCTTTCCCCTCTGTTAGTCCTCACCTAAGTATGCGTCAATGACTTCTTGATTTGTTGATATTTCTTGAGGCGTCCCGTCTGCAATCATTTTGCCATAACTCAAGACAACCACTCTATCAACAAGGTTCATCAGAACACCCATGATATGCTCAACCCATATGATCGTAATCTTCATCTCATCACGTACTCTTTGAAGGACTTTTGCTGCGTCATCCAGCTCTTCGTGATTTAAGCCACTCAATACTTCATCAGCTAATAGAATTTTGGGCTGCGTTGCTAGAGCTCTTACTAATTCAAGCCTTCTAAGATCACCAGCCGTTAGTTCTTTGGGATACGAATAAGGATCAACATTAAGACCAACAAATTCGATAAGTTTCAATGCCGCATCTTGAGCTTCTTTGAGAGAGCAATGATAGTGGGCACTATTTTTTTCTTTACCAAAAATCGAACCAAGCATCACATTTTCGAGCACACTAATATCCATAATTGGTTTGGGAATTTGGAATGTTCGAGCGATACCTGCGTGACAAATTTTGCTTGCCATCAGCCCGGAAATTGTATGACCGTCGAATGTTATGGTTCCCGAATTTGGCTTGTACATTCCCGATATCACATTAAAAAGAGTGGTTTTCCCTGACCCATTTGGTCCAATAAGACCTAAAAACTCTCCCTCACGTAGAGCAAACGAAACGTCGTGAAGAGCCTTTACTCCACCAAACTGCTTGCTTATATTATTTATTTCGAGCATTTACTTTCTCCAGAATTGTAAGAAGAAAGGGGGACAATGAAAATATCCTCCCCCTCTTCTTAACGCGTGACGTGCTTAAATGTTATTTCTTCTTCTTTCCATAAACACTGCCGGGAGGATTAGGCAGGTCAGGTTCAGCTGTTCTTTGCGCATCAGGCCAGCTAACCTCAGTTATGCCATTAATCCATTGTGTTACCACAGGATAGGAAACCAGATTCTGCCCAGCCATGTTATGTTCGGGAGGAGCAAACTCGACACCATATCCAGCAGGTGTTTTACCATCTGGTATTTTGAGATCTTTCGCTACCTTTCTGATTGTATCGGCAGTAATTTCACCGTACTTCTCAAGTGCAACCGGCATGACATTGTTAAACAAAACCCATGCATGTGCAAATCCCTGTGTTGCATGCGTTTCAGGATCTCTGGTACCATGTTTCTTTTCGTACCTGTCTAAAAACTCTTTACGGAGGACATCCATATCAGGATTAGATGTATGTTCGGGGAATTTCTGAGCTGGCTTTGGATCAACATTGCATAAGTAATTAACCATATCACTGCCAAGAGATTTTTCAAGTTCGGAGAAATTCGCATGTCCCGCACCATGACCGATATCAAGCTTCCACCTTAGTCCTAACTCTCTTGCCTGTCGCATAAACAGTACGAGATCCGGGAAGTAAGCTGTATGGAGGATAACATCAGGGCGTGCCTTTTTAATCTTCAAGATAATCGATGACATGTCATTAATACTATGGGAATATGCCTCACGAAACACCACATTCATATTCTCTTGTTCACAAATTTCTGTGGCTCCTTTGTTACAGGCAACACCGTAAGAGCTATCTTCGTGAAGTATTGCTACACGTATCTGTTTGGGGCTTTCATAGCCAAAGCGCTTGTAATTGTCTCGAGCAAACCGCGCTGTAGTCCGCCCCCAATCAGTTGCACGCGGCTGAACGCGAAAGATATATTGTTGATGTCGATCTTCCAGAATCGTATCTGCAATTGAGATAGTAATCCAAAATATTGTTTTGTTCTTTTCGCATATTGGCGCAACTGGCTGAGAAATTGAACTCACAAAGACACCGGTTATCGCAGGTACTTTTTCAACTGATATAAGTCGTTCAACTTCCCTGATGGCAACATCCGGATTACTTTGAGTATCCGCAACAACAGGAACCAATTTGACTTTTCCATTGATCCCCCCCCTGTCATTGATCATGTCAACCGCAATCATTGTTCCATTGAAGCCTGGTCTGCCTCCAGCAGGAGAAAAAGCCCCAGTAATCGAATACAAGACACCTACCTTGACTTCCTTTTGTTCGGCAAAAGAACTCCCAAAAGAAAAGATTACCATGATTGACACCATAGAAAACAACACCATAACTCTCTTCATTGTAAAACCTCTCTTCCTAAATTTTTTGCGTTCGATACAGCAGCAACTTAATATACACTCAAAACATTTTTTCTAGTCTATCCAACAATTGCTTTGAGGTAACAATACCCCAACAGAATTGCAGAAGGTAACATCTCAAGATGTTCATAGGTGTGATATATGTGATGAACTTGCTTTCATCAATACGGGAAAAATACCGAGAAAATATTGGGAGGCTACCGGTATTATGGGCGAGATACTAAATAACTTTGGAGATTTTGTCCTTTATTTTTAAGGCCTAATTTCTTTCTAATATTATTGCGATGATAGTCGATAGTCTTTGTCGAAACATTCATAACATCTGCAATTTCTTTTGTTATCGCTCCAGTTTTGACAAGTTTAACAATCTGTATTTCTTTAGGCGTCAGACCAAGGTCACCCACTGAAAGGTTATCAATATTGCTTACCATGAGATTTTTGAGATTTTCTTCAATGCTTTCTACGTAAAATGCTTGGTCTTTCCGTAAATGAGTTTTTTTTAGAGAGTCAATGTAGGGAAGTATGATGTTCCGGACAATAGACAATACCTTTCGCTCTGATTCTTTTTTTTCATTCTCTCTTTGGTCCAACAGCACCTTGAGAGCAATATTGAGCTCTTGTAATTTATTGGTTTTCTTTACAAGCTCGCTTTTTTGATTTTTTAATTTATCTTGCGAGGCTTTGAGGTCGGTAACATCAATAAAAAGACCAATAATACCCACCAATTTTCCTTCTTTATTCAGATACGGTATTTTGTCTTTCATGACCCAGCGGATACCATTCACAGAAGGAAAAGTTGCGATAATTCCTTTTTTGGGCCTTTTTGTTCTTAACACTTCCATGTCGTCATTGTGACAAGACCTTGCTCTTCTACTTCCAAAAGCAGGGAAACATTCTATCAATGACCTTCCCTTGATTTTTTCAGGGCTTAGGCCTAAGATTTCGGCAAATGGTTTGTTAACCATCTGATATCTATTTGTAACATCCTTAACGAAGACATAGGCTCTCAAGGAGTCAAGAATTGTATTCATAATTTCTAGTTGTCGTTCAGGATTTTCTTCCTTGATATCTTTATAGACTACGCATGTACTAATATTTTCCATGACTTGTGCTCCCAATCGTTCCTCTCAGTCACTGATAACATATTGTGTTTAGCAATAACACACTATTAATTTTTGTCAAGCGTCTACAGGTGGTGATATTGTAAAAGCAAGTTGCAATTTGAGGTATTGTCAGAGGCCATCGATATCATCTAAAAAAGTGTTTGGAAAACACTTGGGAAAGGAGACAGAGAGATGGCCCGGACGTATGATACCGCGACGTACAAAAAGTGACTACTTCATTAAGGTGCAGCTAGACATTGATGGAGTCACCCCAAAAACTTACCGGTCTATAGAATAACGCCGGAGTTCATCAATTGGCTTTGTGGATCCACCCAACCTGAAAATTCACCGGATCTGTGATTAAACCGCTAAAGATTTCTGAAAGCAATCTTCTACAATTGCTTCAATCATAATTTTATCAAAATCTTGGGGTACTGCTTGCAAGAAAGCAAAAACAGGCGATCGGTTGTTTCACGATTTGCGAAGGACAGCAGTCAGGAATATGGTCAGAGCGGGTATCCCGGAGCGCGTTGCGATGATGATTTCAGGACACAAATCGAGATCGGTATTCGAGAGATACAACATCGTGAGTGCCGATGACCTGAAATTGGCTGCTAGCAAGCAGGAAATGTATCTCAACGAGCAGGACAGTTACAAAACAGTTACAGCTGCCGATTTTGGGGCAAAAAAAGGGGCTAGCCAAAGCGGCTAACCCCTCGGTTTTACTGGTACGCCCACTAGGATTCGAACCTAGGACCTTCGGATTCGTAGTCCGACGCTCTATCCAGCTGAGCCATGGGCGCACATGATTTGAATGGCGGAGAGAGGGGGATTCGAACCCCCGGTACACCTTTTGGGGCGTACAATCGCTTAGCAGGCGATCGCTTTCAGCCACTCAGCCATCTCTCCGCTTTTGTGCCGCCATATCAGATACTACTGTTTAAGAACCAACCTGTGGCGCGATGGTCACAGTATATGGCGGAGGGAGCAGGATTCGAACCCGCGAACCTTTCGGTTAACGGTTTTCAAGACCGCCGCCTTCGACCACTCGGCCATCCCTCCGGTTCCGTACAACAACGGTACTGTACTTATTTTCGTACGATCCTGTCAACCCCATTCATGTAGGGTTTGAGCGCTTCGGGGACGATAACGCTCCCGTCCTCCTGCTGGTAGTTCTCCAGGACCGCGACCACGGTCCGCCCCACGGCGAGCCCCGAGCCGTTAAGGGTGTGAACGTATTCGACCTTTCCGCTCTCTCCACGGCGGAATCGGATCCCCGCCCTCCGTGCCTGGAACGACTCGAAATTACTGCAGGAAGAAATCTCCCGGTATGCATCCTGACCGGGCATCCACGCCTCGACGTCGTACGTCTTGGCGGACGAAAACCCCAGATCTCCCGTGCACAGGCAGACGGTCCGGAAGGGGATCCCGAGTTTCCGCAATATCTCTTCCGCATTGTCGGTCAGCTTTTCCAACTCTTCGTAGGACTCCTCCGGCCGGGCAAATTTCACCATCTCCACCTTGTTGAACTGGTGCTGCCTGATCAACCCCCGCGTGTCTTTCCCGTACGAACCCGCCTCCGCGCGGAAACAGGCCGAATAGGCGACATAGAAAAGGGGGAGATCCTTCTCCTCCAGGATATCGTCCCGGTGGATATTGGTAACGGGGACCTCCGCCGTGGGGATGAGGAAGTAGTCCGTTCCCCGCACCTTGAAGAGGTCTTCTTCGAACTTGGGAAGCTGCCCCGTCCCCGTCATGCTGTCGCTGTTCACCATGAAGGGGGTGAAGACCTCGGTGTACCCGTGCTTCGTCGTGTGGAGATCAAGCATGAAGTTGGTCAGGGCCCGTTCCAGGAGGGCGCCCGCCCCCCGGTACAGTGTAAAACGCGCGCCGGTAATCTTGGCCCCGGCGGCGAAGTCCAGGATATTGAGGTCCTCGCCGATATCCCAGTGGGGTTTCGGCTCAAAAGCGAAGTGCGGCGTCTCTCCCCACTGCCTCATCACGGGATTGTCTTCTTCACCCGTCCCGCAGACAACCGACTCGTGCGGGATGTTCGGGATCGTCATCGTCAGGGCACCCAGTTCAGTCTCGGTCTCCTTGAGGGATTCGTCCAGCTCCTTGATTCGTAAAGAGACCGTTCCCATTCGTGCAATAATATCGGAGGCATCCTGGCCGTTCTTCTTCCGCACCCCGATCTCTTTTGAGACGGTGTTCCTCTCACTCCTGAGTGACTCCACCTCCTGGAGGATATCCCGCCGGGTTTTATCCATTGCAACGAATCGATCCAGATCAACGGCGTCACCCCGCTCCTCAAGCTTCATCCTGACAAGATCGATATTCTCACGTACGAATCGTATATCCAGCATAGCGCGACTTTCCTTGAAATCCTTTAAAGAGGGAACGTCACTATCATTTCGCCCCCTCTAAGTCAACAGAAAATACCATGCATGGCGCAAAAGCTATTGCAATAATTCGGCTCTTGTGAATAGATGTACGTTTCATGAGAGGGAGCATCGGGGGAATAATAATTCACAAGGAAAGGGATAGGTGAATGGGAGAAAGAATTGCGGTACTTCCGGGAGACGGGATCGGCCCGGAGATCATGCAGGAGGCTATCAAGGTGCTGGACGCCGTACGCAAAAGATTCTCACTCGATCTGAGCTACGATTTCGCGGATGTGGGAGGATGTGCGATCGACCGGCACGGCGAGGCCCTCCCCCCTGTAACGCTGAAACTGTGTGAGGAGAGCGATGCGATCCTCTTCGGTTCCGTGGGCGGTCCGCAGTGGGAACACCTTCCTCCCGACCGGCAGCCCGAGCGGGCGGCGCTCCTCCCTCTGCGCAAACACTTCGGTCTCTTCTGCAATCTGAGACCCGCCCGGGTCTTCTCCGCCTTCGCGACGGCCAGTCCGCTCCGTCCCGATATCGTGAAGGACGGCTTCGATATCCTCTGCATCCGCGAATTGACCGGGGGGATATATTTCGGTACCCCCAAGGGGCGCAGAGGGAGCGGAACGGAAGAGGCGGCCTTCGACACGATGATCTACACGCGCGGCGAGATCGAACGGATCACCCGGATGGCCTTCGACGCGGCCCGGCTGAGGGGGAAAAAGGTGACGTCCATCGACAAGGCCAATGTCCTGACATCGATGGTCCTCTGGCGGGAGGTGGTGAGCGCGATCGCCACGGAGTACCCCGATATCGCTCTCAATCATATGTACATCGACAATGCGACGATGCAACTCGTCAGGGACCCTCACCAGTTCGATGTCCTGTTGTGCGGGAACATGTTCGGAGACATCATCTCCGACGAGTGTGCCATGCTGACGGGGTCAATGGGGCTCCTGGCTTCGGCCAGTTTGAACGAGTCGGGGTTCGGCCTGTATGAACCGGCGGGGGGGTCGGCCCCCGATATCGCGGGGAAAGGGATCGCGAACCCGATCGCCCAGATACTGTCGGCCGCGATGCTCCTGCGGTACACATTACACCACGAGGAAGCCGCCGGGGCGATCGAACGGGCCGTCGAGGAGGTGATCGGCGCGGGCACGCACACACCCGATATCGCCACCACCACCAGCACGGTGATCGGGACAGCCGAGATGGGAGATGAGATTGCGCACCGGATAACCGCTCCGTAGAACAAAAAAACGCCGGGTCCTCGCACCGGACCCGGCGTGCAGGGGGGGGGGTGCGTGGGGAGGGCGAGACTGCTTCGCCCTCCTCCTGTTTTCCCCCTTATCTCCCGATTTTTACCTTCCTGACATACTCCACCAATCCCCCGGCAGCGATCAACTGCGCCATAAACGCGGGGATCGGCTTGGATTGAAAGATGCCGCCCTCTCCCCTGATTGTTCCGGTAGCGAGATCGACAACGGCCCGCTCACCATCGGAGAGCCCCTTCGACGCCTCCGCCGATTCGAGGAGGGGGAGACCGATATTGAAGGCATTCCGGTAAAAGATCCGGGCAAAGCTTTCGGCAATCACCACTCGGACTCCCGCGGCCTTGATCGCCAGGGGGGCGTGTTCGCGCGACGATCCGCATCCGAAGTTCTTCCCGGCGACGATGATATCACCTTCCGCGGCCTCCGTCGCGAATTCCGGCCTGATATCCGCAAAACAGTTCTTCGCCAGCTCGTCCTCCGCCGAGACATTCAGGTACCGTGCGGGGATAATGACATCCGTGTCGATGTCATCACCGAATGTCCATACTCGTCCTTCTATGTTCATCTTCTCCATTTCTGATAAATCCTCCCCTCTACAGGTCATCGGGTCCACCGATCCTCCCCAGGACCGCGGACACAGCGGCAACAGTGGGATTGGCGAGGTAGACCTCACTCTCGGGATGTCCCATCCGTCCGATAAAGTTACGGTTCGTAGTGGCCACGGCTCGCTCTCCTGACGCGAGGATCCCCATGTGTCCTCCCAGGCAGGGCCCGCAGCAGGGAGGACCGATCACACCCCCCGCCGCAAGAAAGGTCTCCAGGAGCCCCTCCTTGAGAGCCATGGTATAGATCAATGGAGAACCGGGCATGATAATGAGCCGCACCCCTTTCGCGGCCCTTCGCCCCTTCAGGACCCGCGCCGCATCGCGCAGGTCGTCCAGCCACCCGTTCGTGCAGGACCCGATCACCACCTGATCGATCGGGACATCCCCCGCCCGGGAAACGGGACGCACGTTCGAGGGGAGATGCGGGAAGGCGACCTGCGGCTCGATCCCGCTCACGTCGATATCGATCACCCGGTCATAGGCGGCATCGGGATCACTGGTGAAGAGTTCGAATCGCTCGGAGGTTCGCTCCGCCAGGTAGGCAAGGGTCGTCTCGTCCGGTTCGATTATCCCGTTTTTCCCCCCGGCCTCGATCGCCATGTTCGACATGGTGAACCGCTGGTGCATGGGGAGCGATCTGATGACGGGACCGGCATACTCCATGGCGCAGTACAGGGCGCCTTCCACCCCGAGAAGACCGATCGTGTGGAGGATCAGGTCCTTGCCCCCCACGTGGGGACGCAGTTCCCCGACATAGTTCAAAAGGATGGTCGGGGGGACCTTGAGCCAAATCTCGCCGGTGGCCATCACCGCCCCGAGGTCGGTGCTCCCCACCCCCGTGGAAAAGGCCCCCAGGGCACCGTACGTACAGGTGTGGCTGTCGGCACCGATGGCAACCTGTCCGGGAAGCACGATCCCTTTCTCGGGGAGGATCACATGTTCCACCCCCGAATCGCCTCCCTCGTAGTAATGTGCGAGTTTCTGCCTCGTGGCAAATTCACGCACCAGCTTGACCTGCTGCGCCGAGGCGATATCCTTATTAGGAACAAAGTGGTCGGCTACCAGGACCACCTTGTCGGCGTCGAACACCGCCTCCACCCCGATCTCATCGAACACCTTGATGGCGAGGGGAGCCGTGATATCGTTCGCAAGGGCCACATCAACCCGTACCTCGATCAGGTCTCCGGGCAAAACCCGGTCCTTCCCGGCATGAGCGGCCAGGATCTTCTCCGTAATGGTCATCGGCATTGTCTGTATCTCCTGTCTGTTATCTGCATGAGTTTACACCGGGCGGACAGTATCCGACGAGGCGTTGTTGAGCATCTGAAACGACTGGACCCTGTTGAGGGCGTTGATATACGCCTTCGCCGAGGCGACCAACACATCGGGGTCGGACCCGCGCCCCGAGATGATCCGTTTCCTGTGGCGGAGTTGAACGGTCACCACCCCCTGGGCATCGGTCCCCTCCGTCACGGCATGTACCTGGTACTTGACCAGCCGGTGGTTTGTTCCCGTCATTTTCCTGATAGTGGCGAAGGTGGCGTCAACCGGTCCTACCCCGAAATAGGCCTCCCGCACGACCTCGCCGTCGATTTCCATCTGGACGGTCGCGGTGGGAATGGCCACGTTCCCGCTTACCACGCTGAGGTACAGGAGTTTGTATTTTTCGGGACGCCGGAAGACATCCTCGGCAATGATCGCCTCCAGGTCCTCGTCGAACATCTCTTTCTTGATGTCCGCCAGCTCCTTGAACCGTTTGAATACCGTATCGACCTCTTCCTTGGCAAGATCGAATCCCATCTTCTTGAGACGATCCCTGATAGCGGCCCGTCCCGAGTGCTTACCCAGAACGATATTCGTGTCCGACACCCCCACCGTCGCCGGTGTCATGATCTCGTAGGTAATCTTCTCCTTGATCAGGCCGTCCTGATGGATCCCGGATTCATGGGCAAAGGCATTCACCCCGACGATCGCCTTGTTCGGCTGGACCTCCACACCCGTGATCTCGGCCAGGAGTCGCGACGTGGGATAGATGTGCTTGGTCTTGATCCGCGTATGGAGTTTCATGATATCCTTGCGCGTTTCGAGGGCCATCACGACCTCCTCAAGGGAGGCGTTCCCCGCCCGTTCTCCGATTCCGTTCACCGCGCACTCCACCTGCCGGGCACCCGCCTTCAGACCGGCGAGGGAGGTGGCGACGGCAACACCGAGGTCATCGTGGGTGTGAACCGAGAGGATCGCCCCGTCTATGTTCCTGACCGTATCGAAGAGATACGCGATCATTTCACCGTACTCGTCCGGCATGGCATACCCCACGGTGTCGGGGACATTGACAGTGGTCGCCCCCGCGTCGATAACGGCCTCCACGATCTCCGCCAGATAGGCCCGGTCGGTCCGCGTGGCATCCTGGGCGGAGAATTCCACATTCTCGGTGAGGCTGCGGGCGTGTTTCACCGCCGCGCGCGCTTCCACAAGGACCTGCGCCCGCGTCATCCGCAGCATGTGATCGAGATGGATGTCGGAGGTCGAGATAAAGGTATGTATCCGTGGCAGGGGGGCTTCTTTGATCGCATCCCACGCCCGGTCGATATCCCCCAGACTGGTACGGCACAGGCCGGCAACTTGGGATTTTTTGATCACCCCGGCGATCTGCCGAACCGATTCGAAATCCCCATCGGACGCGATGGGAAACCCCGCCTCTATGATATCGACACCGAGCCGTTCCAATTGCTTGGCGAACCGGATCTTTTCGCCGGGGTTCATACTGAAACCCGGGGCCTGTTCCCCGTCGCGCAGCGTGGTGTCGAATATGAATACCCTCCCTTTGTCTTCTTTCATCTATTCCCCTCCTTGGACGGCATGATGAGAGCCGTTATCCTTGCTGAGTTTATACTGCATGCTATCGACCAGCGCGTACCAGCTTGCCTCGATGATATTTTCCGATACGCCGGTCGTGGTCCACACATCGGTGTCATCGCGCGACTCCAGAAGGACGCGGACCTTTGCCGCCGTCCCGTCGGTCTCCTCCAGGATCCTCACCTTAAAGTCCACCAGGTGCATCTCGCTGATCCGTGGGTAGAACTTTTTGAGCGCCTTCCTCAGGGCGTTATCCAGCGCATTGACGGGTCCCTTCCCCTCTGCCGCCGTGATCTCGTGTTCATCGCCTACCGAGATCTTGATCGTGGCCTGGGAATGGGACACGTTCCGTTTTGTCTTTTCATCAATCACGCGAAACGACTCAAGGAAAAACGGCTCGTCAAAGGTACCGATCGCCTTCCGCATCAGGAGAGAAAGAGAACCGTTGGCCGTATCGAACTGATATCCCTCATCCTCCATCTTCTTGATGTCGCGGACAATTCTCTTACTCACATCGGTTCCGGTTCCAAGATCGATCCCCAGTTCCTGTGCCTTGTGCTCAATATTGCTCCTCCCCGAGAGGTCCGAGACGATCACCCCGCGCCGATTCCCGACGAACTCAGGATCGGTGTGTTCGTATGCCACCGGGTTTTTCTGGATGGCACTCACATGCACCCCCCCCTTGTGGGCGAAGGCGTTGCTCCCCACATAGGGTTTTGAATGAGCGGGCGGGGTATTGGCCACATCACTCACATACCGCGAGAGGCCCGTCAGATGCCGAAGTGCCCCTTCGGGGAGACACCGCCGGGCCATCTTGAGTTCCAGATTGCCGATGAGGGAGAGGAGGTCGGCATTCCCGCACCGCTCACCGTACCCGTTCACCGTCCCCTGGATCATAACACCTCCCGAAACGACGGCGGCAAGTGAGTTGGCGACAGCCAGGCCACAATCATCATGGGCATGAATCCCCATGCAGGCCGGGGCTATCGCCGCCGCCGTCTCCTTAAAGATCTCCGTTACTTCCCAGGTGAGCGTCCCCCCGTTGGTATCGCAGAGGACGATCGTATCGGCCCCCGCCTCCACCGCGGTCTGCACGGTCCTGAGGGCATAAGCGGGGTTGTGTTTATATCCGTCGAAGAAATGCTCCGCATCGTAGATGACCTCTTTTCCCTCCGCTTTCAGGTAGCGGACGGAATCGTCGATCAGGCAAAGATTCTCGTCCAGTGAGACCCCCAGGATCTCCGTGGCATGGAGGTCCCAGCTCTTCCCGAAAATGGCCACCGCCGGGGTATCCGCCGCGATGAGGGCCTGAATATTCGGACAGGCCTCGACCGACAAATCGGATCGTCTTGTGCTGCCGAAGGCCGTCAGGCGAGCGTTTTTGAAGGACACGTTCCGTGCCATCTTGAAAAACCGCATGTCGCGGGGGTTTGATCCCGGCCACCCCCCCTCGATATAGTGAAAGCCGATGTCATCCAGCCGAACGGCAATCCGCAGCTTATCCTCCGCCGAAAAGCTTATCCGGTGTCCCTGTGTCCCATCCCGTAGTGTCGTGTCGTAGATCAATATATCCGCTCGTGTCATGGAATCCACCTCCCCGAAAACAAAAAATCCGTTATCAGCGGACCTGATAACGGATTTTCAATTTCTTTCTTTTGCGGGAAACCTACTCCATCATCAAGTCACACATATGCGTCCTCCCAATAAGGAGCCCGCTAATTATGATGGTGGTAATAAGGTTTCTCGACAGCATCGGTATCCTCTCAAAAAAACGAGATGTGTTGATAATACGGATCGACACCGTTGTCAACAAAAAATTGGACTACGTTAAAAATGGTTGCTATTTG
Source organism: Syntrophales bacterium (assembly GCA_963662405.2). Taxonomy (GTDB): domain Bacteria; phylum Desulfobacterota; class Syntrophia; order Syntrophales; family UBA2210; genus UBA6078. The sequence goes on along the minus strand of CAXXKT010000003.1, from coordinate 185,204 downwards.
TCCGCCGATCGAACGATACTGACGCACCCAGAGCAAGGAGATTCCATGCACCGATACAAGATCACCCTTGAATACGACGGAACCGGATATCACGGGTGGCAGGCCCAGAAGAACGCACGAAGCATCCAGGAAACCCTCCTGCAGGCTGCGACCCGGCTGACCGGTGCCACGGTGGATATCCAGGGGGCGGGGAGAACGGACGCCGGGGTCCACGCCCTGGCCCAGGTCGCGCACCTGGAGACGGGGAAACAGATAGAACCCCGCAACCTCATGGGAGGACTCAACGGCCTCCTCCCCACCGGTATCAACATAACCAAAGTCGAAAAGGCCGCCCCCCGGTTTCACGCCCGCCATCACGCGAAGACCCGGAGCTACATTTATCTGATCTCACGGCGCCGGACGGCCCTCGGCAAACGATACGTCTGGTGGATCAAAGACCGCCTTGATCTTTTGGCGATGGCGGAGGCGGGGCAACTCTTCGTGGGTTTTCACGACTTCTTCTCCTTCGCCGATAAGAGGAGTGGAAAGGAGACCTCGACCAAGGTCCTGATAGACCGGGTGGAACTGATCGAGGCGGGCGATCTGATCGTCTTCCGGATCGCCGGTTCGCACTTCCTCTGGAAGATGGTCCGGCGTATCGTGGGGGTCCTCGTGGAGGTGGGACGGGGGACCCTAACCCCGGGTGATGTGGAGGGTATGCTCACCCATCCCTCCGATCTGCCGGCCCGTGTCACCGCACCCCCCTCAGGGCTCTTCCTGGAACAGGTCATCTACGATGGGGATATCCTCAGGGCGCCAGGCTCACTGCCGGAGCTGTTTCTTCCCGGTTTCGCGAAATCCTGATAACCGACGGTGTTGCTCCCCCCTCCCCCGGAGCAGCCGAAATGCCTTGACTCACCGGGAGTTTGACGTTACAACCTAGCGGAAAGCTAAACAAAACTACCCTGCTTGTAGATCTTCCGACCGCAGGGGAGGCGGCACGATCCTGAGACAAATAGATCAAAAGGGGCGCAAACCGTTGTGACACAAAAGATACTGTATTATGATTGTTTTTCGGGGATCAGCGGCGACATGCACCTCGGTGCAATGATCGATCTGGGGGTAGATGCCGGGTATCTCAAGGCGGAACTGGGGAAAATCGACCTGGGCGGCTACCGGCTCGCCATACGCCGGGCCGAACGGAAGGGAATCACCGGGACGAAGGTCGATGTGCTGCCGGATGAACCCCACGACCGTCATGGCCACAGGAGCCTCTCCGATATACGGCAGATCATCGAGGGGAGCGATCTGGGCGACCGGGTCAAACGGTGGAGCATGGAGATATTCGGAGAAGTGGCGCAGGCGGAGGCGAAGGTACACGGGGAAGACATAGACGATGTACATTTCCATGAGGTAGGGGCCGTCGATTCCATCGTGGATATCGTCGGGGCAGCCATATGCAGGGACAGGCTGGACGTGGATAGGGTCCTCTGTTCGCCGATCGAGGTCGGAAGCGGCTTCGTCGACTGCGCCCACGGCCGGTTGCCGGTCCCCGCGCCCGCAACGGCTGAAATCCTGCAGAACATCCCCATCAGGTCGGACGGCACCCCCTGTGAACTCACGACCCCCACGGGGGCGGCCATCGCGGTAACCTTCACCGACGAGTTTACGGTCAAAAAGAATTTCACAATCCTGAAGACGGCCTACGGCGTCGGCGAGCGGGACACGGACATCCCCAATCTCCTCAGGGTCTTCCTCGGGGAAACGGATGATGAGTACTGCCGTGAGACCAAAGGAACTGCGGTCGTCATCGAGACCAACATGGACGACATGAACCCCGAACTGTACGAGCACCTCATAGACAGGCTCCTCACAAACGGCGCGATGGATGCCTCCCTGACCCCGATCATCATGAAAAAAAGCAGGCCCGCCGTCCGGATGAGCGTCCTCTGCGGTGAGGAAGATGCGGGCAGGATGGCGGATATCCTCTTTGAAGAGACAACCACCCTCGGGGTCCGAGAATACCGCGTCCAGCGAACCATGCTCGACCGGCAGGTGGTGAGCGTGCGGACCCCGTACGGGCCGGTTGACGTCAAGGTGGGGATGTATCGGGATACAGTTCTGAAATTCAAGCCGGAATACGATCAGTGCGCCCGGCTGGCGGTGGAGCACGGGCTGCCCCTCACCCGCATCTACGAGATGGTTCGGGAGGCGTATGACCGCACCGGTCGCGCCGGTTCCGAGTAGAAGCAAAACACGTGAAAAGGATAATCCGCTGCAGATACAAGGCACATACACCACACTGATCGATCACCTCCGATCCATGGGCAGTCTGGTCATCGCCTTCTCGGGCGGGACGGACAGCACCTTCCTGCTCAAGGCGGCGAAGGACGCCCTCGGCGACCGGGTGGCGGCCTATACCGTGGCGGCCCCCTATCACATCCAATGGGAGATCCGGGAAGCGGCGGAACTGGCGGAGCGGATAGGGGTGCGACAGATCCTCGTCCAAGAAGACACCATCCCGCCGGCAATACGGCAGAATCCCCCCGATCGATGTTACCTCTGTAAAAAGGCCCTCTTCGCGGAAATGGTGAGATTCGCCGAGAGAGAGGGGTTCCGGCATGTGGCCGACGGGACAAACGCGGATGACAGGGCGGAGTACCGGCCGGGGATGCAGGCGCTGCAGGAACTCGGCATACGAAGCCCCCTCCTGGAGACCGGTGTGACGAAGAGGGGCATACGGGTCATCTCACGGGAGATCGGTCTTACCATTTGGGGCAAATCGGCCTCTGCCTGCCTCCTCTCCCGCATCCCCTACGGCCAGGAGGTAACGGAACAGGACCTGAGGAAGATAGAACAGGCCGAGGTATACCTGCTGGGCCTGGGATTCAAGACCGTACGGGTAAGGCTCCACGGGAACGTGGCGCGAATAGAGGTCTCCCCCGAAGAGCGTGAGAGATTCTTCGACACGGAGATGCTGGACGCCGTCGCGGAAAAGATGGGAGACTTTGATTTTGCCTACGCGACGCTGGATCTGCCGGGGTACCGGACGGGAAGCCTGGACGAGGGGTTGTAAGTGGACGGAGAAGCGATCAAAAAATTGCTGGAAGATGTGAAAGAGAACCGGCTGCCCGTCGACGCCGCGGCGGAGATCCTCAAGGATCTCCCCTTCACGGACCTGGGCTTCGCGAAGATAGACAACCACCGTGAACTCAGGACCGGCTACCCCGAGGTTATCTACTGCGCGGGAAAGACGAATGAACAGGTGACCGCCATCATCGCCGAGATGCTGAAGAGGGGGAACAACATCCTGGGGACCAAGGCCGCACGAGGAACGTATGAAGCGGTCAGAGAGGTCTGCCCGGAGGCAAAATATCACGATCTTCCCGGTATTATCACGATCAGAAAAAAGGATCCCATCCTCACGGATACCTATATCGCCGTCGTGACGGCGGGGACGTCCGATATCCCGGTGGCGGAAGAGGCGGCGATCACGGCGGAGATGCTGGGGAACCGGGTGGAGCGGGTCTTTGACGTAGGTGTCGCGGGCATTCATCGACTCCTCGCCCATCGCGATATCATCACGGGGGCGCGGGTGGTGGTCGCCGTTGCCGGGATGGAGGGAGCCCTGGCAAGCGTTATCGGGGGGATGGTCGACAAACCCGTCATCGCCGTCCCCACCAGTGTCGGCTACGGGGCGAGCTTCGGGGGCCTGTCCGCCCTCCTGGCCATGCTGAACAGCTGCGCAAGCGGGACGGCGGTCGTGAATATCGACAACGGCTTCGGGGCCGGATACCTCGCCGGCATGATCAACCGACTGGATTGATTTCCCCGGACGGCTGTTTCTCTCCCCGCCTATTCCTTGGCCATCGGGATCTTCAGGGCGTCGCCTCTGCAATATGCATAGCGGCCCGTATACCGTCCGCACCGCTCGAGATGATCCCCCCGGCCCAGCCGCTCCCTTCCCCCACCAGATAGAGATTCTCAAAACCGGCGCACAGACCGCTCTTCTCCCGCACTACCTGGACCGGCGCCGAGGTCTTGCTTTCAAGTCCCATGATCGAACCGGTCCCGAATCCCCGTATCTTTTTGCCGAAATCCCTGAGCCCCTGCCGAAGGGCATCGCTCACCGGCGGGGGGAGCAGCTCCCACAGAGGGGCCGGTTTCACCCCCAGCGGATAGCTCGATGTACAGGTCCTTCCCGAGTCCCGTTCCAGTAGAAAGTCCTCGATCGGACAGCACGGCGCCGCGAACCCCTCCGCGTACCGGAAGAATCGCTCCTCCAACCCTTCCAGCCAGTCGAGGACCTCCAGAGCGGTCACCTCCCTCCCCGTCAGGGCCTCCGGGACCACCGCCGCGACGCAGGCCGCGTTGGCGAATCTCCCGTCCCGCCGGTAGTGACTCATCCCGTTGACGACATTGATATGCGCATAAGCGGCGGCAGGGACGATCACCCCGCCCGGGCACATGCAGAAGGTGTAGACCGGGAGAACACCCGCTCGCGAGGTCAGGCGATATTCGGCGGCCCTGACCCCGGGCAGCTCTTCCCGCCCCCACTGGGCACGATTGATCAACCCCTGGGGATGTTCCACCCGTGAGCCAAGGGCGAACGGCTTGGTACGGAATTTGACACCCCGTCGGATCAGCATGCGGTACGTCTCATAAGCCGAGTGACCGGGCGCAATGATACAGCAATCGGTCTCGATGATCCCGGCGGAGGTCACCGCCTCGACAACCCTCCCCCCGTCGACCCTGATATCCTGCAGCTGCGTCTCGAAGAGATAGCTCCCCCCCAGCTCCAGAAACTCCTCCCTCAGGTTTGCAACAATCATCTTCAGGTTGTCGCTCCCCAGATGCGGATGGGCAAGATATCGTATCTCTTCGGGCGCCCCAGCCCGTATGTAGCTCTGTACAATGAAGCTTCTTTCCTTCGATATGTGCTTGGACCGCGACGTCAGTTTTCCGTCCGAAAAGGTCCCCGCTCCCCCCTCCCCGAAGGCGTAATTGTTCACCGGGTCGAAACAACCGGTCGCCTCAAAGATGCCGATCCTCCGAGCCCGTTCATCCACTTTTCCCCCCCGCTCAATCAGGGTTGTCTGAAACCCCGCCTTCCGCAACACCAGGGCGGCGAAGAATCCCGCAGGACCACTCCCGACAACGACTACCCGCTGATCCCGTGCACACGATGGGACAACGAGGGTCGGCAAAACGGGCATCTCCCCTCCCGCAAGCTCATCCGACAGGGCCAACACCTGCACCTGCCAGTGGATATTGGTTTTTTTTCGGGCATCGAGCCCCTTCCGAACGATCTGCCAGGAAAACGATCCGATCCCCAACTCCTTTTCGATCGCCTCCCGCAGATCCCCCTCCCCGTAGTCGGGGGGCAGATTCAATGACAGATCTCTATATCCCATGCCCATCGCCCTCTCTCGGTAATCAGGAGTGAAATACCACAATCTCTGATAAAATGCGCCGCGAAGATTGGTTCAGATCGGAAGCGAGCGCGACAGGCACGGGGAAAAGAAAAGGGCACACCCTCGCCTCATAGTTAACCGGTGGCGTCTGCACCCATATTCTATTGCCCTGAAGGGAGGCTGGAAAACGAGGGGCACTTCCCTCATCTCTTTCCCGCCGAAAACCGGCAATTAGCCGATCACCGCTCTTTGCCGAGACCCCTCGTTCAGGAACGAGGTCACGCGGTCCCAGACGGCATCGGTCTTCTCATAAACCCAACTGACAACATCTTCGGGGAGTGTCTTCAGGCTCAATTTGGCCTGGAGGGAAAATGCCATCCGTTCCAGGGGGCAATTCCGGTATCCGAGCTGGATCAGGCCGGTACCATACGCAACCAGGAAATGATCGGTCCCGAGCCGGGCCCATTGGAGGACATGGATCAGCTCGTGAAAGCAGAGACTCTCGGTCCGGCAACGGTTGTTGACAAAGAACGTATCTTCATACGTTACGCCTGCCGCGGCCCTGCTTCCCATACGGGTAAATTCAGGAAAGCCCATACTGTCCAATGGCGGCAGCGGAACGTCCCCCGGGACAACCACCACCTTTACCCTGCTGAGAAGATCGGGGGGGAGCACCTTCTGCAGCCGAGGAAAGTCGAAATCACTGACGGGAACGGCCTGGCTCCGGTATTCGTCCAGCGTTGCTTCGATCCATTCACGAACGACATGGAGCGCAGAATCATGCTCATATGCAAGGTCAAATGCATTCATAGCGTGTTCCTCTCTCTCCGAATTAAGCGGTAACGGCGGGCGATGAATCAGGCAGGCAAAACAAAAAAAGCCCTATCTCTCCTATCCCGAGAAAATAAGGCTTTGCATGGTCAGGCCATAATCCCCCCTTTGGTTACAGCCGGTTAAACACATCGAATTATAAAGATTTCATAGATCCCTTATCTTCTTTTCCCCCATATGTCAAGAAATAGTGCGCCAATACATGAAAAATAATAGCTGCTTATACCCCCTTCTCACGTTCCGTAACGCGCGTTCCGGTCCCTGATTGCGGTCTCTGCAGCGACGGACGAGACGGTGTGGGACAATGGACGCGATCGACACCGTTCGCGGAAGAATGAAGATTGAGAGGGACCCGCGGAACGACTCATCCGGGGAAAACCGGTTGCCAATGATTCGACGATGCCGGCAGAAAAGATACTGGTTTTTTGTGCTGTCTTCTTGCTGCTTTCCGGTGTTCGTATGCCGTTCCGAAGATACACGTTCCAAGAAGAGGAGAGCCGCTGCAAGAAGCCGCCAGAACCGACCCGTGCGCCGGAGAAAAACCGGGAGGCACGCGGTCGCCGCTATCTCTCGATGACCGGAGAAAACAGTCGATCACCGGTTTTCTGTTGTCATTCCCGGAGAGATGTTGTTAGAATCCGCCCGCAAAGGAGTTTGAGATGATTGGTGTCTTTGATTCGGGTTTCGGCGGGCTAACGGTCTTGAAAAGCATTGTCCAAAGACTCCCCCCGTATGACTACCTGTACCTCGGCGACAACGCGCGGGTCCCCTACGGGGAACGGCCACAGGAAACGGTGTACGAATTCACCCTCCAGGCCATCGAGTTTCTCTTCAAGAAGGGGTGTTTCCTGGTCATCATCGCCTGCAACACCGTCTCGTCCCGGGCCCTGCGACGGATCCAGCAAGAGTTTCTCCCGGGGAGGTATCCGGACCGGCGTGTTCTCGGCGTGATCAGGCCATCAGCCGAGGAACTGATAGACAGGAAATGCCGGAAGGTGGGGATCCTCGCCACCCAGGGGGTGGTCGACTCGCGGATCTATACGGAGGAACTCGAAGAGCTCGACCCACCGATCGAGATATTCTATCAGCCCTGCCCTCTCCTGGTTCCGATCATAGAGGCCGGTGAGCAGGGAGGTGACCGGTGTGACCGGGTCGTCTCGGGATACCTGACCGACCTTCTCGCCCAGGACGACGGGATCGACACGGTCCTCCTGTCATGCACCCACTACCCGCTACTGTACAATTTGTTCAGGGAACACACCCCCTGTCATGTCGGTCTCCTCGGCCAGGGACCGATCATCGCCGGCAAATTGGAGGATTACCTGAGGAGACACCCGGAGGTGGAAGGGAGAATCTCCCGTGAGGGGAGACAGATCTTTTACTCGACCGGTCCCCTCGAGACTTTCAATCGCCTCGCGAGCGCGTTCTACGGTGCGGGCGTCCGCGCCCTCCCGGCAACTCTCAAACCGTCTGGATAAGAGTATCCCTCGGTCTTACCTGCCGGTGGTGAAACACTGAAATTTATACCTGATCAACTCGCCTGACAACCAATGCCGCAACCCCGGCCAGAACCAAGAATATTCCCAGGAGCAGCACTCCCCATGCGCTCAATGTCGGGATCAGAGTCATCGACACCGTCACCGGGATGTCCGTCGACTGCTCCCCCGGCTGCGCGGTGTCACCGTCCGTCTGCTGCGTACTATCGTTCGTCCCGTCCCCGTCGCTGTCGTAAAAGACCGTCCCCTGGTTCGTGATCTGCGTCACCCCCGCCGGAAGCGGATTGTCCACCACAACACGGAAGGTCACCGTCACCTGCCCGTGGGCAGGGACATCGATGCCCGTGATGTTCAGCACCGGCGTCTCGCTCACCACCGTGCTCCCACCGGGATGGGTCACGCTCGACGCAATGTAGGTCGTGTCCGCAGGGATCACGTCCGTCAGCTCGATACCCTCCACCGCAAAACCGCCCCGGTTCTGCAAAACCACCGTGTACAAGAGGCTGTCGCCCGGCTCCAGGTTCCCCCCGTTCTCGTCGGTCACACTCTTGATCGCCACGCCCTCGGGCATCCCCCCTACCGTCACGTCCGTGGGCTGCCGCCCCGGCTTCGTCACATCTCCGTCCGTCAACTGTGTCCCGGAAGCATAGGTCACCGTCCCCTGGTTCGAGAGCACCGTCCCTACCGTGATACCGCTGTCCACCGTCACGTCAAAGGTGATCGCCACGCTCGTACCGGCCGTTATGTCCCCCGTCCAGTCGATCCGGTCCAGACCGGCGTTATAGGTCGCCGTCCCCGCCGTTGCCGTCACGCTCAATGCGACGTACGTCGTGTTAAAGGGGATCGGATCGCTGAAGGTCACACCCGTCGCGTCCTGATCACCCGTGTTCGGAATCACCACCGTGTAACGCAGCGTGTCGCCCGGCGTCACCGCTCCGTTCGTGTCCGCATCCGTCTGGAGCGCCACGCCCTTCGTCGTCTCATCGAAGTTCGCTCCCGCCGTCACCGGGATGTCCGTCGACTGCTCCCCCGGCTGCGCGGTGTCGCCGTCCGTCTGCTGCGTCGAGTCGTTCGTCCCGTCCCCGTCGCTGTCGTAAAAGACCGTCCCCTGGTTCGTGATCTGTGTCACCCCCGCCGGAAGCGGATCGTCCACGACGACGCGGAAGGTCACCGTCACCTGCCCGTGGGCCGGGACATCGATACCCTCAATGTGCAGCACCGGCGTCTCGCTCACCACCGTGCTCCCACCGGGATGGGTAACGCTCGACGCAATGTAGGTCGTGTCCGCCGGGATCACGTCCGTCAGCTCGATACCCGCCACCGCATAACCGCTCCGGTTCTGCAGCACCACCGTGTACAACAGAGTATCCCCCGGCTCCAGGTTCCCGCCGTTCTCGTCGGTCACACTCTTGATCGCCACGCCCTCGGGCATCCCTCCTACCGTCACGTCCGTGGGCTGCCTCCCCGGCTCGGTCACATCGCCGTCCGTCTCCTGGGTGCTGTCGTTCGTCCCGTCATTGTTGCTGTCGTAGTATATCGCCCCTTGGTTCGAGAGCACCGTTCCACCACAATACCGCTGTCCACCGTCACGTCGAAGGTGATCGTTACTGCACCACCCGCGTACACATCACCCGTCCACTCAATTTGGTTCAATCCCGCATTGTAGGTGGGCGTCCCCGCCGTCGCCGTTACACTCCCGGTTACATAGGTCGTATTGAATGGAACCGGATCCGCAAAAACCGTTGCCACACCGCTGTCGGCGTTCCCCGTGTTGTGCAGCACCACCGTATACCGCAGCGTGTCGCCCGGCGTTACCGCTCCGTCGGCATCCGCGTCCGTCTGGAGCGCCACGCCCTTCGTCGTCTCATCGAAGTTCGCTCCCGCCGTCACCGGGATGTCCGTCGACTGTTCGCCCGGCTGGGATGTGTCACCGTCCGTCTGCTGCGTCGAGTCGTTCGTCCCGTCCCCGTCGCTGTCGTAAAAGACCGTCCCCTGGTTCGTGATCTGCGTCACCCCCGCCGGGAGCGGATTGTCCACCACAACGCGGAAGGTCACCGTCACCTGCCCGTGGGCCGGGACATCGATACCCTCAATGTGCAAGACCGGCGTCTCGCTCACCACCGTGCTCCCACCGGGATGGGTCACGCTCGACGCAATGTAGGTCGTGTCCGCCGGGATCGCGTCCGTCAGCCCCAGATCGTCCACGGCAAAACCGCTCCGGTTCTGCAGCACTACCGTGTACAACAGCGTATCCCCCGGCTCCAGATTCCCGCCGTTCTCGTCGGTCACGCCCTTGATCGCCACGCCCTCGGGCATCCCCCCTACCGTCACGTCCGTGGGCTGCCGCCCCGGTTCCGTCACATCCCCGTCCGTCAGTTGTGTACTCGAATCGTAGGTCACCGTCCCCTGGTTCGAGAGTACCGTCCCCACCACAATACCGCTGTCCACCGTCACGTCGAAGGTGATCGTCACGCTCGTACCGGTGGTTATGTCTCCCGCCCATTCGATACGGTCCAGTCCGGCATTGTAGGTCGGCGTCCCCGCCGTTGCCGTCACGCTCAATGCGATGTACGTCGTGTTCGCCGGAACCGGATCGCTGAAGGTCACGCCCGTCGCGTCCTGATCACCCGTGTTCGGAATCACCACCGTGTACCGCAGCGTGTCCCCCGGCGTCACCGCTCCGTTGGCGTCCGCATCCGTCTGCAGCACCACTCCCTTCGTCGTCTCATCGAAGTTCGCTCCCGCCGTCACCGGGATATCCGTCGACTGCTCCCCCGGCTGCGCCGTGTCGCCGTCCGTCTGCTGCGTCGAGTCGTTCGTACCGTCCCCGTCACTGTCGTAAAATACCGTCCCCTGGTTCGTGATCTGCGTCACTCCAGCCGGGAGCGGATTGTCCACCACAACGCGGAAGGTCACCGTCACCTGTCCGTGCGCCGGAACATCGATACCCTCAATGTGCAAGACCGGCGTCTCGCTCACCACCGTGCTCCCACCGGGATGGGTCACGCTCGACGCAATGTAGGTCGTGTCCGCCGGGATCGCGTCCGTCAGCCCCAGATCGTCCACGGCAAAACCGCTCCGGTTCTGCAGCACCACCGTGTACAAAAGACTGTCCCCCGGCTCCAGATTCCCGCCGTTCTCGTCGGTCACGCCCTTGATCGCCACGCCCTCGGGCATCCCCCCTACCGTCACGTCCGTGGGCTGCCGCCCCGGTTCCGTCACATCCCCGTCCGTCAGTTGTGTACTCGAATCGTAGGTCACCGTCCCCTGGTTCGAGAGTACCGTCCCCACCACAATACCGCTGTCCACCGTCACGTCGAAGGTGATCGTCACGCTCGTACCGGCCGTTATGTCCCCCGTCCAGTCGATCCGGTCCAGACCGGCGTTATAGGTCGCCGTCCCCGCCGTCGCCGTCACGCTCAATGCAATGTATGTCGTGTTAGCCGGGATCGGATCGCTGAAGGTCACGCCCGTCGCGTCCTGATCACCCGTGTTCGGAATCACCACCGTGTACCGCAGCGTGTCCCCCGGCGTCACCGCTCCGTTGGCGTCCGCATCCGTCTGCAGCACCACTCCCTTCGTCGTCTCATCGAAGTTCGCTCCCGCCGTCACCGGGATGTCCGTCGACTGCTCCCCCGGCTGCGCGGTGTCACCGTCCGTCTGCTGCGTCGAGTCGTTCGTACCGTCCCCGTCACTGTCGTAAAATACCGTCCCCTGGTTCGTGATCTGCGTCACTCCAGCCGGGAGCGGATTGTCCACCACAACGCGGAAGGTCACCGTCACCTGTCCGTGCGCCGGAACATCGATACCCTCAATGTGCAAGACCGGCGTCTCGCTCACCACCGTGCTCCCACCGGGATGGGTCACGCTCGATGCAATGTAGGTCGTGTCCGCCGGGATCACGTCCGTCAGCTCCAGATCGTCCACCGCATAACCGCTCCGGTTCTGCAGCACCACCGTGTACAAAAGACTGTCCCCCGGCTCCAGATTCCCGCCGTTCTCGTCGGTCACGCCCTTGATCGCCACGCCCTCGGGCATCCCCCCTACCGTCACGTCCGTGGGCTGCCGCCCCGGTTCCGTCACATCCCCGTCCGTCAGTTGTGTACTCGAATCGTAGGTCACCGTCCCCTGGTTCGAGAGTACCGTCCCCACCACAATACCGCTGTCCACCGTCACGTCGAAGGTGATCGTCACGCTCGTACCGGCGGTTATGTCTCCCGCCCATTCGATACGGTCCAGTCCGGCATTGTAGGTCGGCGTCCCCGCCGTTGCCGTCACGCTCAATGCGATGTACGTCGTGTTCGCCGGAACCGGATCGCTGAAGGTCACGCCCGTCGCGTCCTGATCACCCGTGTTCGGAATCACCACCGTGTACCGCAGCGTGTCCCCCGGCGTCACCGCTCCGTTGGCGTCCGCATCCGTCTGCAGCACCACTCCCTTCGTCGTCTCATCGAAGTTCGCTCCCGCCGTCACCGGGATGTCCGTCGACTGCTCCCCCGGCTGCGCCGTGTCGCCGTCCGTCTGCTGCGTCGAGTCGTTCGTACCGTCCCCGTCACTGTCGTAAAATACCGTCCCCTGGTTCGTGATCTGCGTCACTCCAGCCGGGAGCGGATTGTCCACCACAACGCGGAAGGTCACCGTCACCTGTCCGTGCGCCGGAACATCGATACCCTCAATGTGCAAGACCGGCGTCTCGCTCACCACCGTGCTCCCACCGGGATGGGTCACGCTCGACGCAATGTAGGTCGTGTCCGCCGGGATCACGTCCGTCAGCTCCAGATCGTCCACCGCATAACCGCTCCGGTTCTGCAGCACCACCGTGTACAAAAGACTGTCCCCCGGCTCCAGATTCCCGCCGTTCTCGTCGGTCACACTCTTGACGCTCCTCAGCATCCCCGCAGTCACCAAGGCCTGATTGGATGTGACGGTCTGACCGTTGTACAACGTGGACGCCGTTGCCGTGTTCACGACGGACCCGGCATCAAGGTCCGCCTGTGTTATGAGATACGGGGCCGTGCACGAGGTCGATGCTCCGGGGAGAATCGGTCCGCTTCCACACAGGGAAATCGTTCCCAGTCTGCTGTCGTTTACCGTGAACGGCCCATCCAGCGTCACGTTCCCGCTGTTGACAATCGTATAGGTATAGGTGATCGTCTCACCGAGAGTACCGTATAGCCGAGGACTTGCATCCTTGCTCAGCGTGATTGCCGGCTGGCTTCCGATTTCAAGCGTAGCGGCGGCCGGGCCGACGGTCGTTTCGCCGACCGTTCCCGTCGCGGAGTTTGTATAGGAGGCGGGGGAGGCACACCCGAGAATGTTGGTCGTGTATTTCAGGACAGTTGTCCCCCCTGCCGGCACCAGGTACGTGCTGCTCGGGCTGTCTCCCAGATCATTGCCGATCCAGTCGACAGTGCCGGTTGCGTCGACAGCGGGTATGCCGGATGAATTTGCCGCCGTTACATCGCTCCCGGGCGCGTCCGGATCATTGATCGACATGCACGGGGGAAGCACATCGGTGATCTTCGAGAGACGTAACGGCACCGGCGCCGGGTTCGAGTAGGTCACGGTCCAGGTGACCGCCCCCCCGGAATCGTCGACGAGCGATAAAGGGGAAACCGACTTATCCGCCGTCAGGGCCTGAGCGGAGGCGGGTAAGATCGTCGATGACTGAAATCCCGAATATTTGTACCTGGCTCCGCTCTTTGCCGCAGCCCACGGGTGCAGGGTCTGGACCCTGTTGACACAGAGGATCTCCCACGTATAGGTCACGTAGATGTTCCCACCGCCCCCCGGCACACTGACCGTGGGAAACCACAACCGATCTTTCAACCCGATGAGGGTCGGCGACACGGTCCCGGAGACACCGGTGATCTCCGACCCCACCAGCCGGATACAACCAGCATCGAATCCCGCCTCACCAGCCGGTTGAAAGAAGAGATCGGTGTTGTTTCCAAACTGGTAGGCAACCGTCTGGGTCAATAACTGGCCCACATAAAACCCCGAGCCCAGAACCGTGCTGAGTGACAGCCCGGCGGCCTTGGCGTTGAGGAGTTGATCGGTAATCACCGTTCCGTTGTACACGACAGGCACGAGCCCCGTTGCCGTTGCGGTGACCGTGTAGTCGGCCGTAAAGCCGGCATAGGGTGACCCGCCCCCCTGGGAATGGGTACAGACCTCCGAGTAGTCGACATAGAAATAGACCGGTTCTTCGGCTCCCGCCGCGATGGAGCTGAAGGTCCGTGTCAGATCGTCCGGGGCTGAAAAATATGACGCGTTCGTTCCGGTAAAATCCGCAAAGGTCACGGTAACATCCGTAGCGGGATCGGTGCCGGTATTGGTAATGATGAAAGAGAGCCAGGCACCGCGTGGGCCCTCACCGCTGCACATGTTGGCGTCAACCCACAGGGTCTGCTGGGAACCGACTGCGATGGTCAGCGGTCCCGCCGCATCGGTAAAGGTGGTCGACGTGGACAAACCCGAGGTGACGCCAACCACCGTCAACAGGAAGCTGGCACCCAGGGAATCGTCAGGGTTGACAAACCATCTACTTGAAAAACGACCGGATGTATCTGCAGCGACATGCCACAATTCATGACCGGCGCCCGGCTTTTCGACCGGATTGGTATGTACGACCTGAAGTCTTACTGGTTCTCTCGGATGAAAGCCGGAACCCGTTATGATCGCGGTCTGACCGGGCTGATAGTCACCCTTGTCCGTTGTCACCACGGGTGAGATGGGTGGATGCACGCCCCCGCAGGCTGCACTACCGAAAAAAATCATAAGGGATACGACAATGGTAAGTATTATTATCGGCAGGGATAGTTCCGATTTTCTTTGGAACAACCTGAAGCCGTCCTGCACGCTCGCTAAACGATCCATCGGCGTACCCCCCTTCGGCCGAAACAGCCAGCGGAAACTTTGGAACGTTTACAGTTCAATCCCTCGCATTGAATAGAGCAGGTCCTACTTCTAGCTGACAGTTATAAGAATATTGAACATATATGTCAAGGATTCTCTGATCAGGAGCGTGAGAAGGCCTCAATCACCCTATCGGTGACGTTCGGTTGCTTTTGTCTGACCCAGAAAAGAAAAGAGAAAGAAAAGGTATTGACAAAAAAGGCCGGGGCAACTATATAGGTTCGTCAATCATGCTGCGGCGTGAAGATCATTCGATCCGTTTTACTGGGGGATCGTTCAATGGTAGGACAGCGGACTCTGACTCCGTCAATCAAGGTTCGAATCCTTGTCCCCCAGCCATGACATATCAAAGGGTTGCAACTGGAAGTTGCAACCCTTTTTCTGTACGTTTTGATTTTATTACCAGAATCAGTTTTGTTTGTTTCGCTGTCGCTACTTCGCCAGTCGTGGCGAAATAACACATCATGACATTCCCCCGCAGCATACCGCGAGGCTGTTATTTTCCACCCTTTTCCGCGATCTTCCCCCACGCGTCCCGGAGCGCCACGACGCGGCTGAAGACCGGCCTTTCGAGGGTCGAATCCTTCACGTCGATACAGAAGTAACCGATGCGCTCGAACTGGTACCGGCTCCCCGGCGCCGCTTCTTTGAGGGCCGGTTCCACCCGGCAGTCGGTCAGGGTCTCCAGCGATGCGGGGTTCAGATAGTGGGTAAAATCCTCCTCCCCGGCGGCGGGGTTGGGGACCTGGAAGAGACGGTCGTAGAGGCGCACCTCGGCGGGGATAGAGTGCCGGGCGGAGAGCCAGTGGATGACCCCCTTGATCTTGCGCCCGTCGGGGGGTGGGGCGTTCCGCGTCTCGGGGTCGTAGGTGCAGTGCAGCTCAACGACCTCCCCGGTTGCCTCGTCCTTCACCATGCTCTCATATTTGATGACATAGGCGTTCCGCAGACGGACCTCCCGCCCCGGGGCGAGCCGCTTGTACTTGCCGGGGGGATCCTCCTGAAAATCGTCCCGCTCGATGTAGAGCTCCCGCGAGAAGGGGAGCGTCCGCGTCCCCATCTCCGGTTTCTGCGGATGGTTGGCGCATTCGAATTCCTCGACCTGTTCCTCGGGATAGTTGTCGATGATGACCTTCAGGGGACGGAGGACACCCATCACCCGCGGCGCCGTCTCGTTCAGCTCCTCGCGGACGCAGTGTTCGAGGAGGGCGACGTCGATCAGGTTGTCGTTCTTCGCGACGCCGATCTGGGCGCAGAACTCCCTGATCGCCCCCGGCGGGAAACCGCGCCGCCGCATCCCCGCGACGGTGGGCATCCGGGGGTCGTCCCAGCCCGCGACATACCCCTTAGTAACCAGTTCGATCAGGACCCGTTTGCTGAGAACGGTATAACTCAGGTTGAGACGGGCGAATTCGATCTGCCGGGGGCGGTCCCCCTCCAGGAGTTGATCCAGGATCCAGTCGTACAGGGGCCGGTTATTCTCGAATTCGAGGGTGCAGATCGAGTGGGTGATCCTCTCGATGGCGTCGGAGAGGCAGTGAGCGAAATCGTACATGGGGTAGATCACCCATGAGTTCCCCGTCCGGTAGTGGGGCTCCCGCTTGATCCGGTATATCACGGGATCGCGCATGACGATGTTGGGGGAGGCCATGTCGATCTTCGCGCGCAGGACGTGGGAACCGTCGGGGAACTCGCCGGCTCGCATCCTTTCAAAGAGATCCAGGTTCTCCTCGACGGTCCGGCCCCGGTGGGGGCTGTCCTGCCCCGGTTCGGTGAAGGTCCCGCGGTACTCGCGTATCTCGTCGGCGTTCAGGTCGCAGACGTAGGCCTTCCCCGCCTTGATCAGTTGAACGGCGAATGCGTGCAGTTGATCGAAGTAGTCCGAGGCGAAGAACCGGCGGTCTCCCCAGTCGAATCCCAGCCAGTGGATATTGTCGATAATCGATTCCACGTACTCGAGCGATTCGCCGCTCGGGTCGGTGTCGTCAAACCGGAGGTTACAGGTCCCGCCGTACTGCGCGGCGATTCCGAAATTGAGGCAGATCGACTTGGCGTGGCCGATGTGGATATAACCGTTCGGCTCGGGGGGAAAACGCGTCGCCACCCGCCCGGTGGTTTTGCCGTCCTTGAGATCTTTGTCAATGATTTCACGAATGAAATCGGTGGGAGAACCGGTATCTGTGTTCGTCATGATCATGTCCCTTCTGCTGTTGTCAAAAACGAAGGATATTTCGCACACCTTTTGGGCAAAAGCAAGCCCGCAGATGGATCTGGCCTGACACCACCGCCAGAAGGTGACCATAACCGGCACGCCATCATCGGCGGCTGGACGGTAGCCATATCGAAGCATTCTCAACCACGCTGTTGCTACCTGAACAGCGTTCCTGCAAAGAACAGCGTTACAGCTCTATCACCCACTCGGTCTCAGTAAACTCAATATGAGGAAGGTGCTCCTCAGAGTAGTACTGCTGAAGTGCAATGTGCCGCAAACATACAGGACACACACATGTTGCAAGCCCTTGTTCCTTTAAGGAACGATCATCGACAACAGGAAAGTAATAACACCAGCATACATCCTTCCGTCCGGAAACACCACAGGGGAATTTCCTCCCGCAGAGGGGGCAAATCGCCGCCTTTGAGCAACCGGTTATCCTCTTCATGGCTTTTTCCTCCTGACTATGAATCTCTCGGCGGCAATGCCTTACCGCGGGTCATAAGCCCCCGGTCCGGACCGCATCGGTGATGACTCAGGCATTCCATCTGTTTCATCGGCTCTATAGCCGAATCCCCTGCGGATGTCACCCTCGAAACGGCCCGGAGATCCATCTATCGGGCACCCGCCCCCCGCCACACCTCATCGGCGGAAGGGACCGATATCGCGGGAGACACGGAAGCGATCCGTGTGACGTTGAGTAAATGCTTGTAGGTAAAGTTCTCGGAGATGGAGTTGTTTCCCCACGTGCCACATCCCAGCGTATTGGTAAAGGGCAGGCCCGCCTGAATGGATCCGCCCGCGGTGGTGGCACAGGGCGCGTTCACGATAAAACGCGATACCGAAAGCCCGCTCCCGGCCTTCAGGATATTCTCCTGGTCGTTGGAATGGATGCCGGCGGTGTGACCATTCCCTTCGTAGGCCAGATTGGCCTTGGCGATCCGGATGGCTTCTTCAATGGTCCTGTACTGGAAGGCGCCGAGAACGGGACACATCTTCTCCTTGCTGATCGGATCGTCCGCACCGATTCCCTTGGCCTCCACTATCAATACCAGGGTATCGTCGGGTATCGTGATCCCCGCCTTGCTGGCGATGAACGTGGCGGATTGACCGACCACATCGCGGGACATATGCCCGTTTTCAAAGATCGCGTTCAGGATCCTGCCGCGCTCCTCGTCTTTGACGATGTAGGCCCGGTTTTTTTCAAACGCACGCATGACCGCATCCCGGTCGTCCTCATGATAGACGAAGCTCTGTTCCCCCGAGCAGATGATCCCGTTATCAAAGCCGCGGCCGAAGATAATCTTCTCCGCGGCCTCGCGGAAGTCTATATCCCGATCCAGAATAACCTGGGCGTTTCCCGCTCCGACACCGAACGACGGCTTTCCTGAGGAGTAAGCCGCCTTGACCATGGGCATACCACCGGTGGCGACCACGACATCGCATAACCCCATGAGTTCCTGTGTCCGTTGAATGGAGGTCCCTCTCATGACCTGCACCAACCCGTCAGGCACATGAAACGGGGTGATTGCCTTCTGGATCATCTCCATGGTCAGGGAAGAACATCTCTCGGCCTTCGGGTGCGGGGCAATAATGATGGCGTTTTTCGTCTTGAGCGCAAACATGGTCTTCGACATGGGGGTAACGACCGGATTGGTCATGGGGGTTATGCCGGCGACAACACCCACCGGTTTGGCGATCTCGATAAGCCTGGTGCGTTCATCCATACCGATGACGCCCATCGATTTCTTATCCGCCAGATCGAGCCAGACCCCCATGGATTTACTCCTGCATTTTGCCACCTTGTCTTCATACACGCCCATCTGTGTCTCTTCCACAGCCAGCCGCGCCAGTTCCTCCGCGTTATCATATACGGTCTTTGCCATGGCTTTGACAATGCGGTCCACCTGTTCCTGATTGAACTCCTTTTCAAATTGTTCCTGGGCAACTCTCGCCCTACGCACCATATCAATTACTTCCATACCTGTACTTCCTCCTCGTCTCGAATAAATAACAGGAAACTCTTCTGTTCCTTTGTGTTTCAATTTCCATGTACATCACTGACCGGTATTCTCGTTATCTCTCCTCTTTCCTCACCGTCGCGGCGCATGCCTGCACAGAATGCTCGTTTTCACGATGGTACGGCGGAATGATCCCCGGTGGCGCATAGCTCACGTATCGTCGTAGCGGCTGTTACCATATTCTCAAGAGACCTCAGAACCTCCGGCCAGTCACGCGTCTTGAGACCACAGTCGGGATTGATCCAGAGCCGCTCCAGGGGGATGTGCCGGAGCGCCCGCTGAATCAGATCAATGATTTCTTCCGTCGTGGGAACGCGCGGACTGTGAATATCATAAACGCCGGGACCGATATCGTTGGGATAATCGAAAGCTCGAAATGCGTCGAGCAACTCCATCTTACTGCGGCTCGATTCGATGCTGATGACGTCGGCGTCCATCTCGGCGATGGAACGGATAATGGCGTTAAATTCGCTGTAGCACATGTGCGTGTGGATCTGCGTCTGATCGGAGACCCCGGAAGAGGCCAGTCGGAAGGCGTCCACCGCCCAGCGCAGGTACGCATCGCCATTCCGTTCTTTTAACGGAAGACCCTCGCGAAAGGCCGGTTCATCAATCTGGATGATCCGCGCCCCGGCCCCCTCCAGACCGAGCACCTCGTCCCTGAGGGCAAGGGCGATCTGTCGGCAGACCTCCGAACGGTCGAGGTCGTCGCGGATGAAACTCCAGCACAGGATCGTCACCGGACCGGTCAGCATTCCTTTCATCGGCTTTCGGGTCAGTGATTGGGCGTAGGCAAACCACTCGACAGTCATCGGCGCCGGACGGGAGACATCCCCGTAGATAATGGGAGGTTTGACGCAACGGCTCCCGTAACTCTGGACCCATCCGTTCTCCGTAAAACAAAAGCCGTCCAGACGTTCCCCGAAGTATTCAACCATATCGTTTCGCTCCGGTTCCCCGTGGACCAACACATCAATCCCTAAATCCTCCTGGATCTCAATGGTTTTTTTGATCTCGTCTCGGAGGAATACCTCGTAGTCCTCACGGGAAAGATCACCGTTCTTAAACAGGAGACGATTCCTGCGGATCTCAGGGGTCTGTGGGAAGGAACCAATGGTGGTCGTGGGAAACAACGGCAGCCCCAGCCGGGCCTGGGCCTTTTTCCGTTCGGCATACCCGTGCCCGCGACAAAGCATTTCCTGTCCAACGGCCCCGCACGCATCCCTGATCCGTTCGTTCCTCGTCATGGGGCTTTCCCGACGCGAACGGATAGCGGAGACATTGGCCTTGAGCTCATCGAACCGCCTTTCCCCCGCCATGATATCGCCCAGAAGACTGATCTCACGACACTTCTGCACGGCAAAGGCCATCCAGTTTCTGATCTCGGGATCGAGCTGCGTTTCCAGATCCAGGTCAACCGGACAGTGCAACAGCGAGCATCCGGAGGCTATGAACATCCGTTCCTCGCCGATGTGATACTGAATCTTTCTGAGGGTCGCCAGCGCGGCATTCAGATCCGTTTTCCAGACATTGCGGCCGGCCACCAGCCCCACGGAGAGGGCCATGTCACCGGGCAGGGAGCCAAGAATCCTGTCAAGATTCTGATCCCCACCACCCGACAGATCAACGTGCAGTCCGGCGCACCCGGAAGACACGGCCAGATCAAGGTTATCATCAAGCGAATCGAAATAGGTCGTCAGCAGTATCTTCCCTTTCCCGACCGCCTGGTTGAGTCGTGCATAGACCCGCGGAATGGCCTGTCGAGCCTCAGGGGTCATGTCACAGCACAGAATCGGTTCATCGACCTGGATCCAGTCGCACAGGTCACCCAACTCGGCAATCACCGCGGCATAGATATCCGTGATCTCTTCGAGCCTGTCCCACGAGGTGATTTCACCGGTTCCCTTTGCCAGAGAAAGATAGGTTACAGGTCCGACCAGCACAGGCTTGGGGGAATAGCCCAGTCGAATGGCCCGGCGGGTATCGTCCAGGACAGACCGCGAAGAGAGAGAAAGCGTCAGGTCAGCAGTGATCTCGGGAACAATATAGTGGTAGTTGGTGTTGAACCACTTGGTCATCTCCATGGCGGCGGCATTATGAAAGGCGTCGCCCCTGGCCATCTTGAAATAGATCTCGAAGTGGGCGTCCGGAGTATAAGCCCCGAAACGCGCAGGAACAGCGCCCAGCATGACAGAGGTATCCAGCATATGGTCATACAGGGAAAAATCCCCCGTGGTAACGTAGGAAAGCCCTGCATCACGCTGAATCTTCCAGTGGGTTTCTTTCAGTGAGTTGCCGATCGCGATCAACTGCCGGGGAGAAATGGCCCCTGACCAGTAATCTTCCAGGGCCCTTTTCAGTTCGCGACGGGCGCCGATACGAGGGAAGCCTAAGACGTGTGTTTTCATTGTGTTACTCCTTTCATCACAGTAATGGTTGAAGGAGCAACGACATGTCCGGCAAAGCGCGGCACGAAGCACAGCAATTCATATGGCAAAAAGCCGCTGCCGGGCGACACCCGATCGCATTCCTGCCTGTTCGCGAGACAGTCGTACTCCACCCGATCAGGTCGTCTCCTGGCTTCTGACCCCTCAGATATCTCCGTCTTCCCACCGGTAAACGGCAGTGACTGTGATGGGTTTTCGTCAGTTACAGTGGCGCGTCCGCGACGGATTTACACCGTCTTCCGTGTCCTGATCACGCTCTCTTACTCTATTGTTTAAGAGCAAAAAGACATACCGACGGCATATCGGTTGATATGGCCGGGTTCTCCTTGATTCTCATATTTCTCAACGGTGTCTTATCAGTCATGCGCATCCCGCCTTCAGGTGTTCCATCCCTCCGCCCGGGTGCGGTTGTTTACCCCTTTCCCCCTGAATCATGCGCCTCGTACAGATGGATCAACCGGTCCGCTGAGGAGAAAACCTGGTTCAAAAATCCAGGTTTTGTAAATCGATTTCCAACAGTGACTCGCCCATCGTCTTCTCCTCTCTACGCGATTTTCACCGCCGACGTGCGGGTAAAACCGGTTCCGCTGGGAAAAACAACAAAGAATTTCTGCCCCACGCCAAGGTCGTCCAGGTCTATCCCGATCCCGTTTTCATTTTCGTAACGGTGCGCGAAGAGTTCGAGGCTTTTCCGATACACCCTCCCGACGCTGGAAACATCATATGCTTCATTCATATCCGCCATTTCCAACCCTCTATTTTTCCTCGTAAAACAGCAGAAAGCACCCGTGGATACCCGGCACAAAAAAATCCCGGACCGCATTGCGCAATCCGGGATTTCCCATTTTTATCCACGAATCTATCTTCTCAGGCGTGCCGTGGTCCACGCGGCTCACCCGCTATTTGTTTCGGCAGGTCTTCTGACTTCTCCATCCGATGGACCGCCTTCCCATTGCCCTGGAAAGCAACAGTGGCATCCTCACGCCCATCAGACTCCCCACTCCCGGTGGAATGGGGAAGAGTAACAGCGGCGGGCCCGTCTCCGATTTACACGGAGTTCCCTTTTAATCCCTTCCGGGCACCGAAACGAGATGGATTCAAACAAAACAGATTCGATAAGTCAATAAAAAAACGGCGGCGGTACGCAGGAACAGGAAGGGAACGGACGAAGAGCATGATGGAAAAGACCATAGCCAGCCACGTCACCACGCGGGTGTCATCGGGACGGCCGCGTGATCTGAAGACCCTTTTTTACGGTATGGGTCACGTCCTGTGCTTTCCTCTATCCGGACGGCCTCACGACCCGCTCCACCTGATCGGCCTGCGCCCATCCCCGTTTTCCTTCCGATAACCGGAGTAACACCCACCCGTCCTCGGATCGTTCATGACGGACCACCGTCCCTTCGTGGATCTTGAAAAGGATGGTGTCTTCCGGATGGGGACCAGCCAGGACCTCGACCTCTTCGGCGATGACAACCGCCCGATCATCGGTCAGTGATTCATACCACTTCAAGGCGCTGACAGATCCGCCGATGCCGACGAAGATGGCCAGGAAGATCGTCAGATAGTAGGTCCACTCCGCCTTTCTGAAGATCCGCAGGCACAGAACGGCGAAAAAGAGGATATTGAGCAGGGCAAAAACAGCGAAGGCCTCGTACCGGCTCATATTTTCGATCCCCAGGATATCCAGGAAGGAAACCGCGGCGGTATCGCCGGTCTCATCCCGCGTCTGGTCCCGGGCCTGGGTAAGGTTGAAAGCGAGATCGCTGTCACGGGGAATGAGGAGGCGCGCCCGTTCGTACGCGAGGATCGCCTTCCCAAGACGGTCGAGATGGAACCAGGCGTTGCCGAGGTTATAATAGAGATGGCCGCTTGCACGGTCGTCTTCGATGAGCCGGCGATATCCGTCGACGGCATCCTGGAAGGCCCCGTTGTTATAGGCACGGTTGGCCTCGAAAAAGACCCCTTCCGCCGACCCGCCGGTCTGCGCCTGCGCCGTAAGCGGGACCAGCAGGCATGCAATCAACAGTACTATGATACAATGGAGACGTGCGTTCATCGGATCTCCTTTTCCACCCTCTCGACCAGTTTCACCAGATCCCCAGCCGCGTCCGCATCCCCTGGGTCTTCTCCCGCATAGACGGCCTGTTCGAGCCGCTGGATAATGACACGGATTCGTTCTGCGGTATCGGCGCCGACGCCTTGTTCCCGCAATGCCCTCATGGCGTCATCGGCCGTCAGGACAGCGATGGAGAGGCCGAAACGGTCGTTCAGGTATTCCGTGAAGGCATCGATGAGATCGGTATCGCCGGGGGGCAGGCGACGGCACCGCTTCTGCAACAATCGATAGGCGTTCCGGGACCTGAACTGCAAGACGTGCTCAGGGGACCGGTTATAGACCTTCACCCCGCCGAGGAGCGCCAGATACACAAGCAGGGGACCAAACAGGACAAGCCAGAGGCGCCAGCCGGTGGCCAGGTACCGCCACGGGACCGACAGGTTCCCGATCTGCGTGTGGATCGGCAGGATGTCCGTGCCGACCTGCCGGACCTCCTGTTTGGCCGAACCTTCGGCCGGCTTTCCAACTCCCGGGGTCGCCTGGAACGGTGTCATCTCCGGTTTTTCGCCGGGTGAAACGGACAGGGTATACGCGGGCGTCTTCAGTGTGGTGTATCGCTCCGCATCCGGGTTGAAAAAGCTCAGGGTAATGGGCGGAATGCTAAGCGTGCCGGCCTTTTCGGGGACCAGCGCCCATTTCATCGTCTTGGCCCCGCCGATCCCGTCCTCGTCCTCCGTGGTTTCCAGGACCGGCTGATCGCAGTACGTCCGTGCGAAGGCAAGTTCGGGAATTCTAATATCGGGTATCCGCTGAACGTTTCCCTCCCCGCTGACCCGGATCGTCAGTGTAGCCGAGTCACCTGTCTTCAGATCGGTCGGCTCCAGGGTCGATTCCATCCCGAAATCTCCCACCAGACCGCTGAAGTCAGAGGGCTTTCCCGCAGGGAGATCACGTACCACCAGTTCGATCGGGTCGCTGCCCACGGTCACCGGGCGGCCGGACGAACCGGCGAAGGGGTCTCTGAAAAAATCGTCAACCCGTGAGCGCCCCCCCTGCTGCCGGACGGTCATCTTCATCGTGGTGGGGCCGATGACATATTCTCCTGCTCGTGACGCCACGAGGGCATACCGGATCTCCACGACACCGTATGTCTTCCCCTCCACGGAGGTCTGATATTCACCGGGCCGCCCGAGCTGTTTGAACGTCACATGCTCGATCTCCGGAAGACCGAGGGAGAGGTTGTCGACGCCGACCCGGTAGAGCAGCTTGACCGTGTAGATCGCCTGTTCCTCGACATACACGTCTCCGGAAGAGAGCGATGCCTCGATGAAAACGGTGCCGCGGTCCGCGCCGGACTGTGATGACGCCTCCTTCACCACGAGCGTGACCGTTTTGCTCTCCAGCTTCCTGCCCTCCACCTCTATCTCGGCCGGTCCGATCGTGAAGGCCCCCGTTTTCTTCGGCTGGATGAAATAGGAGTATTCGATCCCCGCGTTCATCTCCCCGTTGATGATCTGGACACGGCTGGACGTGCCGCCCCGGCTGACATGGAACGATTCCAGCCCCCGGATGACGGGCTCTCCGTCCCGGCTGCGGGTCCCGGACACGCTGACCTGCATACGAATGGTGTCCGCCGGGGTCGCCTCGGCCCGATCCAGTCTGAGCGCAACGCCGATCTCCGCCGCGGCCGGCACGGAGAGCAGGAGACAGGACAGTATGAGTACGATTATCACGGCGATCTTCTTCATCCTACCAGTCCTTCCCCGACACGCCCCCCCGCCGGTCCTTCTCGGGAACCATATAGCGCAGCATCTGAGACGGATTCTCCCGGACGTTATCGAAGAGGGCCTCCGCCTTCTTCGCATCCGTGGCGACCGTGCCATCCTCCGGGGTATCTTTCCGTTCCTTCATCTCCGCCATCTCTCCGCGCACCTTCAGTTCTCCGGACAGATCCTCATCGGCCTGTCTTTCAGGTCGTGTATCTCCGTCCGCCTCCTGGTCCTGCCATGTATCGGATTGCTGTTTCTGCCCCGACTCAGACTGCTTTTCCTGTTCGGATCTAGACCCCTCCAGAGATTTTTCCTCGTTCCCCTCCCCGCCGTTTTTCCGATCCTGATCCCCGCCCTTCTTATCGCACCCTTCCCCGGTCGGGGATTGCTTCGAATCGGACGCCTGATCTTTCGCCTTCTCCAGTGCCCGCAGCGACAGTTCCAGGTTATACCGAGCGTCGTCGCTGGTGGAATCGTCGGCGAGGGCCTGCCTGAAAAACCCCGCCGCCGCCTCAAAATCACCCTGGTTGAAGGCCGTGTTCCCCAGGTTGTAGGCGGCCTTGAAGCGCACCGCGGGGTCTTCCGTCCTCTTCAGGACGCTGGAGAAGGCGGCCGTGGCGGCCGTGTATTTCCCCCCCTGGAAGGCGGCGCACCCCCGGTTATAGCGGTAGCGAATGTCCTTGGGGTGATCCATGTCGAGCCGGTTATACCCTTCTTCGGCGTCCGCATACCGGCCCTGACGATAGAGTTCATCCGGCGAGGATTCGGCAGCGAGGGCGTCTTTCGGCTCTGGAATAACACACAGGGAAAAAATCACCAGTATGAGCAGGAACCCGAACCGTTTCTTCCCCGTCGGCCGCCGTTTGTCATCGATGATCGCCTCCGCCAGGAGCATGAGGAAGGCGAACAGGACGAAGACGAAGAACCGCTCGTCGTGCACCTTGATCTTCCCACTCTTCAGTACCTGCGCCTCGGTCTTTCGTTTTATGCCCGCGAAATAGAGCATGTCCAGATCCAGGTCCCCCGCCACCGAACGGACATACCCTCCCCCGGTCACGGACGCGATCTCCCGTAAGGTACCCTCGTCGAGTTTGGACAGAACCAGCTTGCCGTCGGCGTCCTTCTTGAAGCCGCCCCGGTTGTCCCCGGCAGGGATCGGTCCGCCGGACGGGTCTCCGATACCGAAGACAAAGATCTTGACCCCCTGCCCGGCCGCTTTCCGTGCGGCCTCCAGGCCGTTCTCTTCGTTGTCCTCGCCGTCGGTGATCATGAGCATCACCTTATCCGTTTCCGTCTTGAAATCGAAGGCCGAAAGGGCCGTCTCGACGGCAGACCCGAGGTCGGTCCCGGGGACCGGGATGATCCCCGGCTCCAGGGCGGTCAGGAACATCTCCAGGGCCGCATAGTCCAGGGTCAGCGGGCACTGCACAAAGGCAGCCCCGGCGAAGGCCGTCAGCCCCACGCGGTCCCCCGCGACCACCTTGAGAAAATCGATGATCTCCCGCCGGGCACGCTCCAGGCGGTGGGGTTTGACATCCTCTACCTCCATGCTCTTCGACACGTCCACCACCACCATGATATCCACGCCGCGACGGCTGACCTCCTGGTAGTGGTTCCCCCAGCGGGGACCGGCGAGGGCCAGGATCAGGACCCCCAGGGCACAGAGCAGGAGGAGCCCCTTGAGGAGACGCTTTCCGTCATGGTCCTCCGGCGTCAGGCGCGCCAGGAGGCCGCTCTCGGCAAACCGCTCCAGTGCCTTCCGCCGTCGTCGTCTCTGGGCGATCAGGAGCCAGCCCGCCACCGGCAGTATCCAGAGAAGATGTAAAACCCATGGGTGCGCCAGTGTCATGGAATCACCCTCAGTACGGTGGCGCGGAGGAGAAACTCCGCAATCAGCAGGAGAAGGGCCGGCACCAGGAACCAGGGATAGAGTTCCCTGAAGTGAAAAAATTCCTTGACCACAGCCTCGGTCTTCTCCTGACGGTCAATAATATCGTATATCTCCTGCAACCGCTCGGTATCGGCGGCCCGGAAATACTGTCCCTGTCCGATGTCGGCGACCTTCATCAGCGTCTCTTCGTCCATCTCGACGACCTGTCGGACGATTCGCGGACCGAAGGGCGTCTGTACCGGGAAGGGCGCCGAGCCCGTACTCCCCACGCCGATGGTGTAGATCTTGATCCCCAGCGCCCGGGCCGCCTCGGCGGCCTCGGCCGGTGTGAGGGACCCGGCGGTCTGCTTGCCGTCCGTCAGGAGGATGAGGATCTTCGATTTGGCCTTCAGGTCTTTCATCCGCTTGCCCCCCACGGCGATCGCCGAGCCGATGGCCGTCTTCTCCCCGGCCATGCCGATCTCCATCCGCTTCACCAGATCCATGATGAGCCCCTTATCCAGCGTCAGGGGGGACTGGGTAAAGGCCTCCGTTCCGAAGACCACCAGTCCGATCCGGTCCATCTCCCGCTTCTCGATGAACTCCCCCACCACCTTTTTCACCGCCGCCAGCCGCGAGACCGGCTCTCCGTCGAGGGTAAAATCGAGCGCCTGCATGGACCCGGACGTGTCCAGACAGATCATGATGTCCACACCGGGCGACTTGATCTCCCGCGAGACATTGTACAGCTGGGGGCGGGCGGCGGCGATGACGAGCAGAACCAGGCACAGGGCCCTGAGCACCAGGGGGATCCGTCCTACCAGACGTCCGGTGCCCCCGGCGAGTCGTGCTATCATGGTGGTCATGGAATAGGTGATCCCGATCGGTCTGCGTCTGAGGGCCCAGACGAGCCAACCGGCGACAGGGATCAACAGGACCAGCACCTCGGGATAGGCCAGGCGGAACGTCATTTCCCCGCCTCCTTCCCGGCCGGTCCCGCTGGACCTTCGGCAGGTGCCGGGGCGGTCTGCCGGATATAGTTCCGAGCCATCCGTATGTCCCGCTCCTTGCGATCCGGTGTGGGAACTGCGTCGGCGAATTTCACGAGATCCACCTGCCCGAGGAGCTGCAGGACCTCTTGGTCATCCCCATTGGGACCCATGTGTCGCCGGATCTCTTCGGTTGTCATCTCCGCGGCGGGGAAGTGCTGGATGGCCTCTATATAGCGACGGACGGTCTCGGAAAAGGAAAAATAAAAGGCCTTGGTCTCCCCCTTCTCAAAGAGACCGGCGGCGAGGAGCCGATCGATCTCCTTCTCCGCCCGGACATGAGGCGGGTCCTCCATGACCGTCCGGCTATCTCTTACACGGCGTTTCCTGCTCCACCACGCGAGGGCGGCAACAATGCCGATGAGGGCGAGGGCGGCCATCAGATATAAGGGCCACCGGGGCTCAACCGGCATGATATCCCGGATCGGCCTGAGCGTTGCCTCCTCCGGTTTCTTCCCCAGGTTCGATGCGACCTCGACGGCGATCGGGTCAGCCTGGATCGTCTCTTCCTTTCCGTCTCCGTCGAGCCACTTCAGCGCGAAAGGCCCCAGATCGAACGACTCCAGCCGGTCAACCAGGAATCGGATCCTGACCGTCCCCGGCCGGCGTTCCTGTTCGATGACGGTCACACCCTCGATCCCTTCGATGGGAGCGTCTTTGGACAACCGGGCCCCTTCGGGGAGCGCATACCTGAGCTCCAGCCACAGCTGATCGCCGACCCGTGCGCCGGTCGTTTCCATCGACGCGGTCAGTTTCGGGATAGAGACCGCCTTCCCCGTGCCGGACCGGGCCGGCAGTGCCGCAAGGGAGACACAGATCAGGACACCCAGGAAAAGTCGCATTCGGAGACGTATGTTTCGTGCCGGGAAGATCGTCACCGCCGCCTTCTCCTCTTTTCAAACAGGTGTACCAAGGGCTCCGAGACCGATCCGTCCGTCGTGATATCGACCAGGTCGACCCCGGACCGATTCAGGAGATCGGAGAGACCGGAACGCTGTTCCTCCCGGAACCGGCGCCACCGCTCTTTCAAGGCCCCGCTTCCCGTGTCGATCAGCGCCATCTGATCCGTCTCGGGATCACGCAGGCAGGCCATCCCCACATCGGGGAGTTCTTCCTCCGCCGGATCCGATATCCGGATAATGGTCAGGTCGTGCTTCCGCGCCGCGATCCGCAGGGGGATATCAAAGCCACCATCCATACAGTCCGATATGAGAAAGACGACGGCGTGACGTTTCACGACCCGGTTGAGGTAATCGAGGGCCGCCTTGATATCGGTCCCCATATCGGTGGGCTCGTAGGTAAAGATCTCCTTGATCAACCGCCAGACATGGGAGGCCCCCTTCTTGGGCGGGATATACTGCTCCACCTGGGAACTGAAGAGGATGGCTCCGACCTTGTCGTTGGTCCTGATGGCAAGAAAGGCCAGCATCCCCGCCACCTCGGCCACGATCTCCCGCTTGAATCGCTGCCTCGTCCCGAACCGCTGGGACCCGGACAGGTCGAGGAGAAGCATGACCGTCAGCTCCCGCTCCTCGTGGAAGACCTTGACGTAGGGGTGCCCGAACCGGGCCGAGACGTTCCAGTCGATGGACCTGACATCGTCCCCCGGCTGGTATTCACGGACCTCGGCGAACTCCAGGCCCTGCCCCGCGAAGGCGCTCTCATACTGCCCGGCGAAGAGTCCACTGGCCAGTTTTCGGGTGCTGAAGTGGAATTTCTGGATCTTCTTGAGTTGTTCTTCGGACAGCATCCTACGGGACCTCGACACGCTCCAGGAGTATATTGATGATATCGTCGGTCGTCCTGCCTTCGGCCTCCGCCTCATAACTCAGGATGATGCGGTGCCTGAGGACATCGGGGGCCATCGATTTGACATCCTGAGGCGTCACATATCCCCTTCCACTCAGGAAGGCGTGCGCCCGCGCCGCCTCTTCGAGCCAGATCGATCCCCGGGGGGAGGCGCCGTAGGCGATCATATGTTCCAGATCCGCCTGATACCGACCCGGTTCCCGGGTGGCCCTCACCACCCTGACGATATAATCGACCAGCTTTTCCTCCATGTGGATCTCATGGAGCGCCTCCCGTGCCGCATTGAGGTCGGAAATATCCACCACCTGCGGATTGTCCTGGGGAAAGCCGCCCCGGACCCGCTTGACGATCTCCTTTTCCTCCTCAGCCGAGGGATAGTCGACCGTGATCTTCATCATGAAACGGTCGATCTGTGCCTCGGGGAGGGGGTACGTCCCCTCCTGCTCGATGGGGTTCTGGGTGGCCAGGACGAGAAAGGGGTCATGAAGGGTAAAGGTGGCGTCCCGGATCGTCACCTGGTGCTCCTGCATCGCCTCCAACAGGGCGCTCTGGACCTTGGCCGGCGCCCGGTTGATCTCATCCGCCAGGATGATATTATTAAAGATCGGCCCCTTGTTGACCTCGAACGATCCGTTGTCCGGCCGGTAGATCTGGGTCCCGATGATATCCGCCGGGAGGAGATCGGGCGTAAACTGGATCCGTTTGAAGGAGGTGTTGATGGCATCCGCGAGCGCCTTGACGGCGGTCGTCTTGGCAAGACCGGGGAGTCCCTCCAGGAGGAGATGCCCTCTGCACAAAAGGCCGATCAGCATCCGGTTCACCAGACCCGTCTGCCCGACGATCACCTTCTCGATTTCGGCCGCGACCTGCCGGAACGTGAGGCTCTCCTTTTCAATTCGGCGGGTAATCTCTGTAATGTCCATATGATCTTTTTCTCCTGTCTATCTGTGAAATTCCGACAAGCATTACACTATTTTGCCCATTTTTGCACCAGTGTTGAGTACCTTTTTTTGTTGATATGGGGTGCAATCCGTCATGAGCCAATTCCAGAGTATCTCTTTCCGCCTTTCCGAAATGTCCGGATCCAACAATACAGCCACAGATCTATTGAGATTGTGTCCTGCAGTGAGTTACTCAGGAAGAAAAACAGCTATAACATAATACATGATTTGATATACGCAAGGGGAATTTCATGACCATTAAACAGGGACAGCGCCCATTTTTATAACTGCCTGAATATTAAGCAGTTTCGTGCATCAGGCGGAAAATGGGCGCTGTCCCTGTTTACCTGTTTAATAGATCTGCTGCCACGATTTGACCTGCAGCGTGTGCACCCGCGGTGTTCCCGGGGGAAGTGTGCTGCTGCTCATTCCGTAGGACCAGTTTCGGGTCGGGGCAGTATACACCGGAGATCCGTACGACCAATTCCCCGTCGCATACTGACTCTCCCAGAGACAAACGAGGGAACCGGTGTAGGTCAATGTCTTGCCGCCCCAATCCTCGAGGAAACGGATGAAATTCTCGGCGCCGCCACTGTACTGGTTCCCCTGGGTATTCCTGTTCCCCCCCATGATCGCGGCATTTACCGTCGTATCAGATGCGGTCCTGTCATTGAGGTCGGAAGAATAGCTGTCGGCATCGTCCCACGCGCCGGAGAGGACGGTCACGGCATCGGCAATGACGGATGCCGGGCTGTTGGATACATTGTAATCTCCCTGGATATAGAGAGATCGGTCGGTTACCACGGTCATGCCGGTTGACGGAAGGGTGTCACCGTCCGTCAACCGAATGGAATCCGACGAAGATGATATGTACAGGATACCGGCGTCCCCCCCTTCCGGTGGATCGGCCAGCGTGGCCATGGCGGTACTGTTCCCCATGAGAGACTCCATGTTCACCTCGGTGACGGTGACCGTCGCATCCTCCCTCTGGTCGTAGAAGGTGGACGTGGAGATGGGATTGATTGTCACCGAGGGATCGTTCGGATCGGGATAGGTCAGATCGACCACATTCCCATCCTTATCTCTGGCAATCCCGTCAACAATGCGCAAGCCGGATTTCGCATAGAGGCTTCCGCTCCCTGTTCCCAGTATCTCCTTTGAATCGCTTGTATCCAAGGGAAGCGCCAATTCGGATACACCATGAGCCTCCGTCTGGACCCGGCCGTCCCAGGTACTCTGGGATTCAGTCTCCCAGTTTGTGCTATCGCTGTCGACGGTCATGTCTTGATACTGATCATCACCATCTTTGATCCGGACCGTGCCATCCGAACCGGTCGATCCTTTTCTCCTGCGATACATATTGCCGGCCGTCGTGACGAGGGAGTCGATAGAGAGGGTTGCTCCGTCCGGATTCAGATAGATATCACTGTTCGAGTGGATTCTTCCCCCCGTAAAGGCCATATCCGCCCCAGGGAGAATTTCCAGATCATCTTCGTAAAAAATCCCGAATTGGAAGAGGGGGATCATGATATCCTTCACGACGGCGACAATCTTCGCGGCGGAATTGTCACCTCCCCTGACGCTGCTGGTAATCGTGTAATTCCTACAATAAGCGGACAGACCGGTAAAGGTACCACTGCTCAGGGTCTCCGGGTAGGAACTCGCTCCCTGTGTGATACTGAATTCGGAAAAGGTAAACCCGGACAGAGAAGGGGAACAGATAGTAAGGTTGGGTGTGAGGGATTGCAGCGCCTTATCCAGCTTTGCAATACCATACGCCACCCCCCCTTCGGCGGCATAGAACGCCTGAACCGTCCCTCGATAATTACTGCTGATCTTGAGATCGGTTGCTGTCTGTAAAACGGCCGTCGTCCCCAACAAGAGAAGTGCGGCGACAACCAACAGGCAGACGACCAAGACGTATCCCCTTTGATTGTCTGCGCTTTTCAGAATAAAAGATCGTCTCATCGTCCCCCTACCCCCCGAGAAAAATGGTTCTACGGTTGGTCCCCTGACGTTATCCTGAACTGGATTCAA
The DNA here is from genome assembly GCA_963662405.2 of Syntrophales bacterium. Classification (GTDB taxonomy): domain Bacteria; phylum Desulfobacterota; class Syntrophia; order Syntrophales; family UBA2210; genus UBA6078. The sequence continues at coordinate 152,352 of CAXXKT010000003.1, read as the reverse complement.
AAAAGCATAAATAAACAAGAACGTTGGAGAAGAACATGCCCGCTGGATGTAAAATTGCTGAAGCCGGAACGTTGACCGATATGAAGCTCAACGATTCGGGCAACGCGTCCCCTCCACCTGAGGGATTCAGCACCCGGGCAATTCACGCAAGCAACCCCCCGGCTTTGCGTCTTGCCCTTACGAGCGGTTTGTTTTTCTTCGATTTCCGTGGATCTTATAACTCATTCATACTGTAATTGCAGTGAACGTCTTCTCACATGAAACATGAAATTCATCACACGCCTTTATATGGAACGATCATAGGGAACTCTGCGCCACATGCCGCCATCGCTACTCTCGTCACAACAATATCTATCGGCAGATGCTCGCAAAATCTTAAGCCTTTGTTGACATAATCCGCTGCTTCTGTCAAAAAAACCCGCCAGTCATGTATGGTTTCGGGATGATATCCGTGCCGTGAAAAGGTATATCAGGCGCCAGAAGGGCGTAGTGGGCCCTGGTAATTGACTTCCGATTGTAATACAAGGGCGTGATGATCCCTATTTACCTGCCGGAGCCGGCCTGCATGTAACAAGGAGAAGGTACAGAGAAACGACCAGGAACATCCCATCCCGCAGGACGATCCCGATACCGGCCGCTTCTTCCGATGGAGCGGTGGAAAAACACCCGCAGCTGATATCCAGACCGCGCGCGATGTTATACGAGAGGGCGGCCATGAAGATCAGGAAGAGGAACGTACTGATCACCGCGGCTCCCGGCATCCAGAGTCCGGCGATGAGAAAGATGCCCAGGAAGAGTTCCACCCAGGGAAGCACCAGGGCGGCCAGATTCACCAACCCGTCCGGGAGGATCTGATAGTTATAGACCGCCTGCGCGAAGGCCGCCGGATCGAGGATCTTGTGGATACTGGCATAGATAAACACCACGCCGAGTACCCATCGCGCAGCACAATACACGATACCGGTGAGGCCGGCATTTTTAAAAAACATGTCGATATATTTCATTTCTTTGCTCCTTCAGGATTACGCCCCGTTTCCCTCTTCAACCGGCAGACCGGCGTCCAGCCAGACGGTCATCCCGTTGACCAGTTCCCAGGCAGTGGAAAATCCCTTTTCCCGCAGGAAGAGCGCCAGGTCATGTCCCATGTGACACCCCTCCCCGTCACAATACGTGATGATCATCTTGTCCGTGGGAAGCCCCCCGGCAATCTCCGGGAAACGCCGCTCTGCGTCGTGCAGCGGCAGACTCAACGCCCCCTTGATATGACAGTACGCGTAATCCTCCGCATCACGGGCGTCGATGAACAGGACAAGCCCGGCCGAGAACAGCTTCTGTGCCCCTTCAATCGGTATGACGATATTTTCCCCGGTTTCGACCTCGGCTGTATCGGCCTTCGCCGACCAGTCGCCGACCAGCGAAAGCGAGTCGGGGCGCAGACAGTTGACGCAGAGCCCGGCAAGCCCGGCCATGAAAATGATGAGGGGGATCTGCCACAGGGCCTGTCGCCAATCTGACTGATTCCGGTTTCGCATTACCATTCCTCTCACGCGCCGTATATGGCAGACGATTCATATATTAAATATTTCATATTGTCTATTTTTATCAATAACCGCCAAAAATTTCACTGCCGTCAGACATACTGAACCATCTTTCCGATACCTTCATACTCGCTTTTCACGATACGATCGCATTGATGAAACCCGTAAAAGGACTAACGATGAAGTAGACTCCCAGGAGACAGATCAGGACCCCCGCCCCCTTGCGGAACCAGGTCCCTGCCCCCTGCCAGGTGCTGCTTTCCATCAGTTTCCTCACCGCGGCCGTGGAGCTCCCCGCGATCGCGATGGGCAGGCAATGGCCGACGGCGAACAGGACGATCAGGAGGATACCGGTGGCGATCTTCCCCTGGACGGTGATAATGGCAAGGATCGGGGCGATGAAGCCGAAGGTGCAGGAGCCGGAGAGGACGCCGTAGGCCAGCCCCAGGGCAAAGGCACCGACAAAGCCCCTGAGGTTAAGACGGTACAGCAGACTGCCCGACATGGAGCACTTCTCCACCCCGAGCATCCCGAGGGCCACCCAGATCAGGACGGCGCCGATCAGGATCTGCCAGTAGTTTCCCACATCCCCCAGCATCCGCCCCAGGAGGGCGCAGACGACCCCAATCAGGGCGATGGTGATAAACAGCCCCACGGCAAAGAGGACCGAATAGACGGCGGCCTGCCGCGGCTCGACGGCCCGTTCCTGGCCGCCGACGTACGCGACGATCAGGGGGATCGACGCGAGATGACAGGGACTGAGCAGGACGCTCGTCATCCCCCACAGAAAACACCCCAGCGCGGCAAGGGCCACGCCGCTGCCGATCCACTGGTTGATCGTTACCAAAAACGTCTCAAACATCCAGCCCTTCTCCTTTCAAACCGACAGGGTTCTATCCCGATATGCCCATTTTTTCGAGCTGTTTCACAATATCATCTTCCGCCAGGAACCCGACGTGGCGGAAGATCTCATTGCCCTCCGGGTCGAAGAAGATCTGCGTGGGAATGGCCTTGACACCGAAGCGCTGGGCCTGTTCGCGGTGTTTCCACACGTCGATGAATACGATGGCCGCCTTCCCTTCGTACACCGTGTCCATCTTTTCCATGATGGGGGCCATCATCTTGCAGGGGATGCACTTTTTCGCCCCCAGATCGATCATGGTCACCATCCCCTTCACGGGGACCTGTTCAAAGTCCTTCGTCTGCTCGGCGGCGGACAGTATTCCCACCGTAACGGCCAGAAGCAGGGCGCTTACGGCCACCGTTATGCCAATACGTTTCATATGTGTTTCTCCTTCGTTCTTCATATATCCGGAAGTTTACGACAACGTGACCTGAAGATTACTAATTTGTCATGTTGCGATGATTCTTTCCCGATCATACCGCTGACTGTCGACAGGCGAGCATTCCTACCCGCAGCAGCTACCGCCATCGGACCCCGCTGTTCGGGGGCGTCGTTTCGCACGTCATCCTGACAGCAGGACCGTACCGCATTCCTTTCGTCCCATATCGTGAATGTTTAGATGGGGAGGCCCAGGTATGCGAACAGTCCGGTCATCTTCAACCCCATGTAAAGCATGACGGCAATAAATATATATTTGAGCTGTCTGGCCGGTAAGAGATGGGCCGTCTTCGCCCCCACCACCGCCAGGGGGATACTGCCCCCGGCCAGCAGGATCCACTGGAGCCAGTTCAGGTACCCCGTTGAATACGGCGGAAGACCCTCGACGCCCAGACCGTTGATCAGGAATGAAAGCGCGCCCCCGGCAGCCGTAAAGATCATCAGGGCCGTTGACGTCCCCACGGCCTGGTGCATCTTGAACCGCAGGAAATAAACCATGACGGGGATCATCAGGACACCGCCGCCGATACCGATGATGCCGGAAACGATCCCCAGGGGAATACCCCAGAGGATACACGAGGCGAGGCTGTCCGATGGTTCATCCGTAACCTGAGGCGGTTTTGCGGTGAGCATCCGAACGGCACCGAGAATGACGGCGATACCGAAGGCCACGGTCAGCACCGTGCCGGGCAAATGGGAGGCGATAAAGGCACCGAAAAAGGCGCCTGCTGCACCGGCAATGCCGAAGGTGACCCCCGCCTTCCACAGCACCGCCCCTTTCCTGTGATGGGTCATGGCGCCGCTGAAGGCCGTGGGAAGCACCACCAGCAGGTTGGTGCCGAAGGCGATCCGTATGGCGATGGTCGGGTCCACGCCGATGGAGGTCAACGCCCAGTACTGCACGGGGACCATGATAAAACACCCGCCCACGCCCAGAAGCCCCGAGGCGAAACCGACGGCTACACCCGTAACCAATAACGCCATGATTTGTGCTGCTTGCATTTCCATCGTCTGTTTACTCCTTCACACACTAAGTTCTCTGGTTCATAAGCCTCATGCGGCGGGGCATTACCTCATACAGAGGATACCCAGCGAGATTCAATCCACCGGTTCGGGTCAGGGCTTCAACCACCCCTTGATCTCTTCCTTGTCGGGGATCTTTCCGACGGACTTGACCTCCCCGTCGATCACCACCGCCGGGGTCCCGAAGACGCCGTACCCGGCGATCTTGATGACATCGGAGACCTTTTCGATCTCGGCGTCCACGCCGGCTTCCGCCACCGCCTCTTTTACTATTTTTTCCGTTTGCTGGCATTTAGGACAACCAGGACCCAGTACCTTTATTTCCATAATCGTATCTCCTTTCAAAAAATGCTCATCCGACGAGGGCGCCGTACAGCAGCCCCACGATTGTCGACATAATGATAATAATCCCGCAGAAGGTGGCCGTTTTCTTAACCCCCATGACGCTCCCGATCACCAGCATGTTCGGTAGCGACAGGGCTGGACCGGCCAGGAGCAGGGCCAGGGCGGGCCCCTTCCCCATCCCGGCACCCAGGAGCCCCTGCAGGATCGGGATCTCCGTCAGCGTCGCGAAATACATGAGCGCCCCCGCCACCGAGGCGAAGAGGTTCGCCCACAACGAATTCCCCCCGAGGAGCGACTGGACCCACTCCTCCGGGATCAGGGCCGGATGCCCCGGCCTCCCCAGGAGGAACCCGGCCACCAGGACGCCTCCGATCAGGAAGGGAAATATCTGCTTCATGAAGCCCCAGGTCGAATCCACCCAGGCGACGCGCTCATCCTTTCGGAACCAGGCCGTCACCATCCAGGCCAGGACGGCCAGGAGGACAGCGGTGATATACCACTTGTACGCGAAGATCAGCGACCACACACCCGCCGCCCCTTCGGCGGGGCGGGCGAAAGAGGCGAAGATCAGGACCAGGACCATCGTCACAAGATACAGGGTGTCTTGCAGGAGGGTGCGCCCGCCGTCATCACTGTCCGGGACATAGATCTGGCCGGTGGTCCGCGCCGCGTCGTCCTTTCGGAAGATCATCGCCATCAGGAGACCGGTGATAACGGCAAAGATGATGGCGCCGATCGCGCGTGCCAGTCCCATCTCCCAGCCCAGGACCTTCGCCGTCAGGGTGATCGCCAGGATGTTGATCGCCGGTCCCGAATAGAGGAATGCCGTTGCCGGACCGATCCCCGCCCCCCGGGTGTAGATCCCGGCAAAGAGGGGCAGGACGGTGCAGGAACAGACCGCCAGTATGGAGCCGGAGACCGAGGCCACTGAATAGGAGAGGATCTTGCTCGCCTGGGCGCCGAAATATTTCAGGACCGAGGCCTGCGAGACGAAGACGGCGATCGCCCCCGCGATGAAGAAGGCGGGGATCAGACAGGTCAGGACGTGCTCGCGGGCGTACTCGCGGAGCATCATGAAGGCCTCCAGTCCCGACTGCCGGATCAACGGATGATCCCACGGGATGTAATAGGCCGCCAGAAAGACCGCGGCTATTATGAGTAATTTGGTGCGTTCTTTCATCAAAACAGATCCCTCGTGTTATGCCCCAATTTTATATTTCGCGATATATCGATATAGTCAAGACAAAAAAAGCCCCTACTTCCCGCAGATCTCCTCCCGGTGAATCAAGGGCAGTCGGAGCGCCAGTTCGGCAATGCCGGGATCATCCTCCAGCCAGTGCTTCAGATTGCCGATGAGCGATGCCGCGTAGGGGCTCGCCTCGCCGTCCGCCAATGCGTAGTTGACCCACAGGCCCTCCTTATAGGAAGTAATCAGACCGGCATCCTCCAGGATCTTCAGGTGCTTGCTGGCCGTGGACTGGGCGACTCCCAGGCCCACCGTGATCTCGCAGACACACATGACCCGTTTCTGCAGCATCTTCATGATCCTGACACGGCTCGGATCGGAGAGTGCCTTCATCACCTTCAGAAATGTCTTCATCCTCATGCCTCCATATCGTCTTTTTGGAATATAGTGACCCAAAACAGGATTGTCAAGAGAAAAGAGGCCTTAAATAGGGACAGCGCCCATTTTTCATTGACAGCTTGAGAGTCATGTCATAGACTTTACATCATGCCACGAGTCGCGAGAATCATTGCCAGAGATTATCCGTACCATGTAACCCAGCGGGGAAACTACCGGCAGACCGTCTTTGAATCGGATACGGACTACCGTCAATACCTCGCATGGCTCAAGGAATACGCGGAGAAATATTCCCTGGAGATCTGGGCGTACTGCTTAATGAACAATCATGTTCATTTTGTGTGCGTCCCCCGGAAGGACGATTCACTTGCCCGGACCCTCAATACCCTCCATATGCGATACTCGCAGTATTACAACCGCAAGAAGGGGATAACCGGATACCTCTGGCAGGGGCGATTTTATTCCAGTATTCTTGACGAAAGGCATCTTTACGCTGCGATCCGTTACGTAGAAAACAACCCGGTACGCGCGGGAGCAGTCCACGCCCCCGAAGACTATCCCTGGTCGAGCGCTCGTGGCCACTGCGGGGTCACCTCGGATAACATTCTTTCGAAGACCTGTCATCTCTGTGACGAGATTGATGACTGGTCCCGGTATCTCAGTGATACCGAATCACCGGAAGTCGTCGAACGATTAAGGACAAGTGCCCTGTCAGGCAGGCCCTGCGGGGATGAAAAATTCAGAAAGGATATTGAGGCGCTTCTGGGAAGGTCGCTCAGTGTCCGCCCTCGGGGAAGACCCCGCAAGCAATAAATGGGCGCTGTCCCTATTTTAGTGTTGTTACCGTGCGGTCGATATGATGCATGGAGGCAAAGGCAACCAGGTTGGCCAGCACGCCGATGACCAGCCCGTCGACACCGCCGGGATCCTTCAGGAACCAATGCCAGATGACGAGTGTCACCACGCCGCAGAAGGCGCCCGCCAGAAACGTCTTGGGGCGCGCCTTGACCCCCAGCAGGGTGGCCGCCATCGGCACCAGCACCACCGGCGCCCAGAAATTATATGAAAACAAAAGAATATCAAGCACGTTTTCAATGCGCAGTGCAAACCAGACCGATCCGACCCCCACCACCAGTGTGGTGACGCGGGCGAGGATCAGGCCGGCACGATCGCTGATCGGCCGCGACGAAAGCGGTTTGATGACATCGTTCACCAGCGTCACGGATGACGAGTTGAGGAATGAGTCGGCCGAAGACATGACAATGGATATGATGCCGGCGATGACAAGCCCGCGCAGCCCCACCGGCAGAATGTGCTGCACCACGTAGGGCATAGGCGCGTTGCCCTGCAGGTCCGGGGTCAATGCCAACGCCACCAGCCCGATCAACCCCGTGACCGCGAAGAACGGGATGGAAAAGAGCGCGCTGTAAAGCGTGCCTTCCGCCGTGGCACGGGCGTCTTTACCGAGCAACAGCCGTTGCAGATACGGTGGGACCAGTGTTTCTCCGATCATGAACGACAGAAACAGCGAAAAGACCATCATCGGCGTCATATGGACGTTGGACAGCGAGAGGTGAGAGGCAGGGACCCTGGCCTGCAATCCGTCAATCCCGCCTACTTCCTGCAGCCCCAGAAAGAGCATGAGCGGTATGCCCACGGCAAGCAGGAAAAACTGGATAACATCGGTCCGTACCACGGCGCGCATCCCCCCGGCCGTGGTGTAGGCGATCACGATACCACAGCCGGCCAGGATACCCACGTTGCGCGACATACCCGTGAATTGTTCGAATACCGCCCCCATGGCGCCCACCTGCGCCCCGGTGATGCCCATACAGACCAGCAGTCCCAGCACGCCGGTAATGATCCGCCCGGATTTGCCGTAGTTGATCTCCATCACATCGCCCACGGAGATGCAATCCCGGAAACCCTGCACCCGCGGCGCGATAAAGGCGGCCACCAGGAGCTCCTTCAGGCTGAATCCCCACAGACCAACCACGGAGATAATGCCGATGGCGTACACCTTGCCGGCATTGCCCATGGAAAAACCGCCGCCGATAAAGGAGGCGGCCAGCGTGGCGAAAATGACCATCGAACCGTACGAGCGTTTGTAGACGGAGAATTGGTTCAGCGTCTTGACCCCACGCCCCGACAGGAGTCCCATAACCAGAATCGCCAGCAGATAGATGACAACAATAGTATGATCAATCAGCATAAGTGGCTCCTGTGGATACGAGATAGAGAAAAGCCCGGGAAACATAACAAAACGAACAGACCAGTACAACGAGAATTTTCATCTAGGCGGTCGTCGCGTCCCGTTTCCTCACCGTCAGGAATGCGATACACACCACAGCCAATCCCATGAGGATCATCCCCCATCGGTTCAGGGTGGGAACTGTCTCTATGACGATCACCGTCGCGTGAGCGGTTACCGAACCTTCGGCGTTGGTCGCCGTCAGGGTGTAGGTTGTCGTGGCGGCGGGAGACACGACTGTTGTCCCGCCGGAAGGGTCCACCGTACCGATACCGGGGCCGATAGTCACGGTTGTCGCGCCCGTCACGTTCCACGCGAGGGTTGCGGTTTCCCCGGCGGTGATCGACGAGGGGGTCGCCGTGAAGCTGACAACGATCGGTGGGGATGCGACCGTGACCTGGGAATCGATCGGTGTGCACGGAATATCGCTGAAATTGACATCCCAAAAACTGGTTATCGCTACCTGGAGTGTGCTGGTGGTGCCCGGCGCACCGACGACCTGAAAGGTGATGCTGAATAAGTCCACGATCCCCGTGGGAGCAGTAAGACTGGCCGCATTCAGCGCGTTCACGAGAATCCATCCGTTCGTGTTTGCCGCCGCAATACCACTGTCAACTGGAGTCCCCAACTCCGGCGCCCCTGCTCCTACGGTCTGGATCTGCAGGACATTCCTGTTGAAGGTGAAAACCACGTCGTAAGCCCCGACAACCCGAGTGCCCACATCCACGGTGATCTCCGACGTAAAGGTGGAACCCTGCGACGGGTTCGCCGCGGGGGTGCTGATGGTCAGATCTCCCACGGCCCCACGCACAGGCGACGGGATCATTACAAAAGAAAGGATAAGTGAAAAACAGACAAATAAAAACAGTGGAAGAATTTTGTTTCCGTTCATACCGAAACCTCCGAAATGGAAATCAAATAAACAGGAAAAGAAAAAGGGCCGAGTCCTGTTCCCTCTCCCTCACGGAAAGCGCGTTATCGCTTGTTATCACTATCGCGGTATTTCTCATGCCGAAAAGATGTATCGGCGTTCAACAAAAATGCATGCTTTGTCTGACACAATATGGGTTCTCTGTCAAAATTAATTTAAAAACATATGAATGATTCATTCCGTGAACACAGGGACAGTCTCTCTTCCCTCTCACCGAAAGCACAGAGGAGCAGATATCGAAAATTCTATGCCTTTTTCGATATATTGTATTGACAGTTTGAGAACCGTTATTTATATGTCTCACTGCGTGTTGTGCGTCGCACAAATCACTGCCACGGATTATTCTTACCACACAAAGACTGCCGACGGACCGCCCACGGATCGGATTACCGGCCGTGCCGCGCATGGCTCACGGAATGCGCAGAAAGGAAAAATACATGCCGAACTCCTCGATGATCTTCAGGCGGATTGTGTTCTGCATTCCGGCGCTGTGGTTCTGCGTCTTCCAGGGGCCCTGTCCGACGTCCGGCGCTCCCATCGATCTGTCCGTGGAGACGGGACGCATCGATGTGGGTTCTCATATCTCGGTTCTGAGAGACCCGGGCGGGACGATGACCATCAAGGGTGTCCTTGCGCCTTCGGCGGCCCGGCAGTTTGAGCCCAACACGACCAGCCACGTGCATCTCCCCGGTGAACCCGACAGGACGTGGGTCCGTTTGCAACTGCGGGACCGCACACCGGCGGCTCAGGGAAAACACCGGTGGGTGCTGGAGATAAACTGTTCCATCGTGGACATGGTGGAGCTGTACCTTCCCGATCCGGACACAGAGACCGGCTATCGTCCGGTCGAGGGGAACCGCTCCCAAAGGGGAAATCCAACGACCCTGCCTTTCCGAAACTATTCTTTCCATATCGATACCCGGTCAAACCAGACGGCGACCTATTACCTCCGCTTCGGTTCGTTCGGCCCCGACACGATTCCGCTCGTCCTGAGGACGGATGATATCTTCAACACGTACGCGATGTACGATTATTTCTACTTCGGGCTAATCTACGGAATCATGCTCGCCATGGTCCTGTACAACCTCTTCATCTTCTTTTCCCTCAGGAACGGCATCTACCTCATCTACGTCTTTTACATGCTTTCATTCATTACGTACTTCCTTCTCTTCAACGGGCATGCCAGCGCGGTCGTTCAACTGGACGGGAACATGTTACAGGTACTGGAGTGGGTCTTCCTCGGGACATCGATCTTCTTCTCCATCAGCTTCTGCCAGCGCTTCTTTGACACCAGGATCCACACGCCCCGCTGGCACCGGGTGCTGGTATTCTTCAAGGTCGCCGCCCTGATTATCGCTCTGTTCGGGCTCCTGAGCTGGCACGAGGCGGCCGCCCTTGTGGCCAACGCTGCCGGTATCCTGGGCCCGGTCAACCTGATCATTGTGGGGATTCTCCGGTGGCGGCAGGGGTTCGAAACGGCCAGGTACTATATCCTGGCAAACCTGTTTTTCATGATCGGGACGCTGATCTACGTCCTCTGGACCCTGGGCGTCATACCGGTCAACATCCCGAGCAACACGCTCTTCACCCTGGGTCCGGCCATCGAAGCCGTGCTGCTGTCCTTCGCCCTGGCCGACAGGATTCGGGCCCTGGAAAGAGAAAAACTGGTCCTGGCCCGATCACGGGCCCTGTACAAGAAGGCCAGCGAGACCGATGGACTGACCGGCCTGTACAACAAGGACTACCTCATGCAGAGGCTGGAGGAGGAAGTGCGCGAGGCGGAGGAAACCGGCCTCCCCCTTTCTCTGATCATCATGGATGTGGACGATTTCAAGCGCTACAATGACACCTACGGGCATCCCGAGGGAGATAGTGTCCTGCAGGCCCTGGCAGATGTTATAACGGGCGAGATCCGGAATCAGGACGCGGGATTCCGGTACGGGGGCGAGGAGTTTACGGTGGTCTTCCCTGACGCCGAGGCAGCCCAGAGTTTCCAGGCCGCGGAGCGGATCCGCCAGAGCTTCGCCGCCCGGACCTTCAAGCCGGGGGGCGGGATAACCGTCTCGGCCACGGTCAGCATCGGCGTCGCCCAGTTGGTCCGGGGAGAAACCGCATCCGGCCTGATCCGCCGGGCGGACCAGGCCCTGTACCAGGCCAAACGTCAGGGGAAAAACCGCGTGGTCACCGCACTTTAAAGAGGAACAGCGCCCTTTTCCTCGACTGCTCGACAATCAGATCATCAGCTTCACCGCGGCAACGACCGCCAGGACCTCGACGATGGCGTTAAAGGCCTTCTGGGGGACCCGGTGCAGGAGGAATATGCCCAGGACCGCGCCGGCGGCGACGAAGGGCACCATCATGAGGTTCACTGTGATCGTTTCCGGCGTCATGAGGGCCAGATGTGCGCTGAAGGGGACCTTGATCCAGTTGACGATGAAAAAGAACCAGGCCCCGGTCCCGACGAATTCGATCTTGGGCAGCCGCATCGCAAGGAGATAGATCATCATGATGGGACCGGCGGCATTCGCCATCATCGAGGTGATCCCGGCGATAAAGCCGATCCCGGCGGCGAACCACCACTGCGTCGGGACGCGCGTCTCTTCGGTCCGATCCCTCTCGCGCCAGTAATTGACGGCGAGCATCACCAGGGTAATCCCCCCGATCATCGGCCGGAGCTGCTGTTCGGTGACGAGCCCGAGGATTAAATAACCGGCGACGATCCCCGCCACCGCGGCGGGGAAAAGGTGCAGCATATAGGCCCATTTCGCGTTGCGCCGGTGGTAGATGATGGCGAAGAGATCGCCCACAATCAGAACCCCCAGAACAAACCCGATCGATGTCCCCGTGGGGAGCGCCGTCGCCATGAGGGGAACGATGAGGACCCCCACGCCGGGGATCCCCGCCTTGGCCACCCCGACCATGATCGAGCACAACGCGACCAGCACCCAGCTCAACACGCTCAACTCAAGCATACACACCTTTTAATAGGGACAGCGCCCATTTTTTGTAACACAACTTCAAGAGATTACCCCATTACTGCGCATTCAAAAATGGGCGCTGTCCCTATTAAAAATACGCAGGACATCGGCGACGACATCCTTGTGTTCGGCCATGACGATCTTGATCGCCCCCCCATTATTCGAGAACAGCCCGCCCAGGGCGGCGCTGTCGGCCTCCAGGAGACAGCCGAGCACCCGGGGCGCGTGCCCCTCCAGGAGCTGTTCGACATTGCGGTAGAAGCGCTCCGCCCCGTCGTTGGAAAAGAGAAGCAGCCGCGAAATCCGGTCCCCGTACGGGGCATCCGTCTGCTCCCTGACACCGGCAATCCCCTTCTTCTCGCCGGTGAGCTTCCGGAGGATCTGATCGAAGCCGATCCTGATCCGCCCCTGCCCCCGCGCCTGTTGTAATACCGTTTTCAGCGGCTCACTGAGAGCGATGACCGGCACCTCTCCCCTGCCCCCGGCCCAGAGCTTCGCGGTGCGCGTCATCAAGGCCCCGCGAATCGTGTCGGCCGAGCCGTCCGCCTCCAGTTGGCGGGGAAAGCTCATCTCGGATATCTTCACCCTCTTCTCCTTATCATCTGGCAACTGACTGCCCTGTACCCCATAACACGTTCCCGCCCCTGATGCACCATTGTAAAAGAGGGGCACATTCTTCTTGACCCTCAAGGCACTAAACGGTACATTTCATTATCATAATCGTTTCGATTCTCTGCTTACGCACAAAATGGAGGGAAGACCATGAAAAAGAAAGCCGTTTTGTTAGGGTGCCTTGCCATTATCGTACTGTCCGTTTGCAGCGTCATCCCGGCAGGGGCATATACCATTACCGTGACGAGCGAATTATCCGAGGAAGATGGAAAGGTCTATACAGCCGTCCGTTGGGGATTGTTGGAGAACGTGCATAATTTTAACGACAGCCAAGGCATCCACCCGGGAGAGACGGTGACGTACTCAAATGACAAATGGTACAATAAAGGCCTCTGCTGGGACGACATAGGCGTTTGTCCGAACAAGCAATGGGAAGGCTGCCCCGCCCCCCAATGGAAAGTAAGAACATTAACAAAATGCCGTGACATCAAAGTGATCCTCAAACGGTCGGGGTGTTCCGTCGAGGTCTATGTTCACTAGGGTAAATAGGGACAGCGCCCATTTTTGTAAATGTTTGAATAGAAGTCTGTTTTATTTGGTAAGTAAAAAATGGGCGCTGTCCCTATTTACCTTGGTCTGCCCCGTTATTTTCAATAGTTTTCCATAGCGTCCCAGTGTCCAGACGGATCGCTCAAAAAGGTTGGTTACATAGAGAATCAGCGAGCGTTCCTCGATGCCGAGATCGTCTTCTGATGAAAGATAGCTGCGGCGAATCTTTTCCATTAACTGTCCCCTATCCGATGTGAGTGACAAAAGGATATCCAGATCCCTTTGATCGGGATCCTCCGTAACATCAATAGCAGTGAGTACGATGGAGTCGAGACTTTCGGCAATGTTCATGGCAAGGCTGGCGGCTTTTCCCTCAGAGACAGCTGTTTCCCGCATTGTCCCGATAAGACCATAATAATTACCCTCAAGAGCGATGACAAGATTGTGGCGATCCTGTACATTGATGAGTGCCTCCGATGTCCCCAAGGAAAGATCCCGGCGGAACACATCGGTGATAAACGCTTTGATTTCACTTGAAACCTCGGCAAATGCGGCGTGATAAGACTCAAGAGAGGGCCCTTGATCGGAATTATTGTCCAAACGCAGTTTTTCCAGATAGAGAGGGATACGCTGCATCAGGCGGTGCACCTCTTTTTCTATAAGCAGAACAGCCGTGTCCGGTTCCCCAGCGGTATGCTCATGAATAAATTTTATCTTTGACAGCGCCTCTTCTTCAAGGGGAGGCCAGAAACGTTCGAGAAGACGATAAAAGGGATCCAGCATAAAGGACCACAGGGTGAGTATGAGAATATTCATAAAGATCACCACGAAGGCCGCCTGTTGCGCGATATCTTCGAAGAGGAAGCCCAAAAGGGCCTTGACCAGTGGAATGCCGGTATAGATTTCGACATACAGCAACAGCATGAATATGATGCCGGCGGATCCGTCAAAAAAAACTTGAGCCATCGCGGACTGCTTGGGTGAACCCTTGAGACTCATGGAGAGGATGCTGTCTGTTATACTGGCTCCCACGTGAGCGCCGTATATGATCATCAGGGTCTGATCGATGGTAAAAAGCCCCGATTTGGTCATGGCGACGGCAATGATGATGACGCCCATGGCGGTTTGCGTAACAAAGGCCAGTACCGCCCCGATCAGAAAGGTAAGAGCATAGGAACTTCTCGTGTTATAGAGAAGATCCTTGATCCATCGGGTTTCGGCAATGGGTGCCGCCCCGGTGCTCAACATGTGCAGGCCGAGGAAGAGGAGCGATATGCCGAAAAGCGCTCCCAGTACGTGTTGAAATTTTTTCGGTTGTTCAAAGGCGTAGCAGATGCCGGAGATGCCGAGGAGTATCAGAACGGCATCTCGGATATCGATAACGGCAAGCAGGACAAGCGCGGTACAACCCGCGTTTGACCAAAGTATTATGGGGAGGGATTTGCGTACCGACAGAAGGCCGCTCGAATTGAGGCCGGCCATGATAAAGGCCGCGGCTGAAGAGCTCTGTGTGATGAATCCGAAAAGCGTACCCCATATTCCGGCGGCGATTCCACTATCGGTTAATCGGGCAATTGTCAGCTTGAGCTTTCTGCTGGTCATCAGTTTCAGATTGCTGCTGACCATCCGTATGCCGACGAAAAAGAGCCCCAAGCCTCCAAGGAGCAGAGCGATGGAATCGTAGATCATAGAATTATTTTTGTTGTACGGTTGTTTTCAGGAGTCTTTCGCTGTTCACTGGAAGCACGATTTGCCGGGCATTATCGTATCCCTTCGGGTGCTTGTGCGGAAGCGATTTTCTATGACCGAATAACACGAAACGTGAACTACTATAGAAAAATCGGAAAAGCAAGCTTCCGGTAAATAGGGACAGCGCCCATTTTTGTAAATGGTTGAATAAAATATCGTTTTGTGAGGAAAGTGAAAAATGGGCGCTGTCCCTATTTATCGCGTAAGTATTGACAATCCTGTTTATTTTATGGCATAAAGTTATAATCTGAAATGTAGACGCATTTGTGAACAGCCGTAAACCAGGAGGGGTTATGGTCTGATCATCGAAAGCCCTGTTTCTCGATCGTGAGGAATGAGGGCTTTTTTGTTTGGGGCGATCCGATTTTCAGGAAAACGCGCCGCCGCACGCCTCTTCAACGCTTACCCAGAGAAAACCGCCGTCGGACATCAGGGGGATGTCCGAATGGCCGGGACACAAGGAGGGGACAGTCATGGAATATCTCATCGTCACGTTCGAAGACGACCGGCAGGTCATGATCGACAAAACACCCCAGGGCAAGACCAATGAGGTGATCGAGGTGGAGGGAGGGAGCCATCTCGTCACCCTCCAGGTGCCACCATACGATTTCCGGCCGGAGGAAGAGGTCCTCATCATTCTCGAAGAGACCACTGCCCTCTCACCCAAAGAGGTGCGTTATGAAAAGGTATAATCATACCATCCGTCTCGCCCTTGCGGTTGTCGCGGTTGTCGTTCTGTGCGGCTGCGCCCACTACCCGCTCAACGAGCCCCTCACGCAACCCGAACCGGCCGCCCCGTACGCCTTCGACCGCTTCACCGAACCCGCCGACGCCGACGAGACCTTCGTCATCCTCACCTTCTCCGGCGGCGGCACCCGCGCGGCCGCCCTCTCCTACGGCGTCCTCAGGAAGATGCGGGAGATCCGCCTCCCCGACGGCCGGTCGCTCCTGGACGAGGTCGACGTCATATCCACCGTCTCCGGCGGGTCCTTCACGGGGGCCTACTACGCTCTCTTCGGGGAACGGATCTTTGACGATTTCGAGGAGAGATTCCTCAACCGGAACATCGAACGGGAACTCTTCCTCAAACTCACCAATCCCTACAACTGGGTCCGCCTCGCCTCCCCGTACTTCAGCCGGATCGACCTGGCCGCCGAACTGTACAACGACACCATCTTCCAATCCCGGACCTTCGCCGCGCTGGCCGAAAAGGCCGCGCGCCCCTTCCTGATCATGAACGCGACCAACCTCTCCACCGGCGCCCGTTTCGAATTCACCGGCCGCCAGTTCCACTACATCGGGTCCGACCTTCTCACCTACCCCGTCGCCCGGGCCGTCGCCGCGTCATCCGCCTTTCCCTTTCTCCTCTCCCCCATCAGCCTCGCGAACTACTGCGGCGCCGCGGATTGCGCACCCGATACGGAAGACACCCTCGCCCTCCGGGACTACTGGGTCAACCAGCGCCGCTACTGGGCGGCATACAACAACACCATCTACGCGGACCGGGAGGCGCACCCCTGGCTCCACCTGATGGACGGGGGGCTCGCCGACAACCTCGGCCTCCGGGCGATCTACGACCTGTACGTGCGGAGCGATATCCGCCAGAAGATCAACAACGGGAAGATCAAGCGCCTCCTCGTCATCGTCGTCAACGCGAAGACGGAGAAACGCGAGAACTGCGACCGGAAAGAGAGCCCGCCGGGACTGGCAAAGGTGGGATTCAAGACGGCCACCGTCTCCATGGACAACTACTCCTTCGAGACCGTGGAGATGTTCAAAGAGACGATGGGCGAACGGATCAAGGCCCAGCAATACTCCACCGCCTGTCAGAACCTCCTCGACCGGCACAGCACCGACGGTTTCAAAATAAAACCTCTCGCGGGAGGCAACCTGAAACTCTACGTCGCCGATCTCTGCTTCAACAACCTTGCCGACGAACAGGAAAAGGAATATTTCAACAACCTCCCCACATCGTTCAACCTCAGCGAAACACAAGTCGACAAACTCATCGAAGTCGGCGGCCGCCTGCTCGTCGAACACCCGGAGTACAGAAAATTTATGGGGGAGTATCAATAGATCGGGCCATGGATTATATATTTTTTACACATTAAGCTTCACAACGAAATTACTTGACATTTTTGTCTCAGGGTGTATTTTACCCTAACTGTTCAGATTCTTTCAAAAGTTTGAAATGTTTCATCTACACCCGACACAGGAGAGTACCGTGTAGTGATTGAATGCAAAACCCCGTTTCTTGAGAGGAGATAGCGGGGTTTTTTGTTTTGAGTATTGAAAGACCGGATAGATGGCAGAAAACTAACTCCAAAAATGTGAGTGGGAGTATGTAATGAAAGTACTAGTTGACGTTCCTCCGACTGCGGAACAATTACCTATTATTTCGAATCCCCAAGCAGGTGTTACTGTAATTCGCGGTGCTGCCGGATCTGGTAAAACCACTACAGCACTCCTGATGCTTAAGCAACTGTCGGAGTTCTGGCTCCGCCACCGTGAAAGAAATGATAACCCTAACCCTGTTCAGATTCTTGTGCTTACGTATAACAGGACTCTCCGTGGATACATCTCCCATCTTGCACAACAACAAATTACGACACATTCACGAGTAAAAATCAATGTCTCTACGTTCGGGAAATGGTCTAAGGATTTGACACGTATAGAAAATATTATCGACTATAGACTGCAAAAGGAAAAGCTGATTGAGTTCAATGAAGGGTTGCGGCTGCCAGAAGATTTTTTGTGTGACGAAGTTGAATACTGTATGGGACGATTCCACCCTGATGATAGGGGTAAATACTTAAGCATTAAACGGGAAGGACGTGGCATCACGCCGCGAATGGAACAAGCAACAAGAGAACGCCTTGTCAATGAAATAATAGTACCTTATGAAAAATTTAAACAAGAGGAAGCAATCCGAGACTGGAATGATTTAGCACTAGAACTTATCAATTCGCCGAAGAATATAAGATACGATATTATTATTGCAGATGAAACACAAGATTTCTCTGCAAACCAGATACGTGCTGTTAAGCAACACGCTGCTGATCCGTGTACGATGGTATTTGTTCTAGATAAGGCACAGCAGATCTATCCGAGGGGTTGGACCTGGCGTGAAGTTGGTATTACATTAAACCCCAATCGCAGCTTTCGTCTTGAAGAAAATCACCGCAACACCATCGAAATCTGTCGATTGGCAAAGCCGCTATTAGAGGGCTTGGAATTAAGTGACGATGGTACAATCCCAGATTTGGATTCGTGCTTTCGCAATGGATCAAAGCCGAAACTGCTTAGAGGCAGGTATTCAGAACAGTGTACCTATGTTATTTCAGAAATTAAACATATTAACCTTGACGAAGAGTCCGTTGCATTTGTTCACCCCAAGGCTGGGGGATGGTTTAAGACGCTTCGCACAGATTTAACTAAAAACGGACTCAATTTTGTCGAATTGACCCGACAGTCAGAGTGGCCTCAAGGGCATGACAATGTCGCCTTAATTAGCATGCATTCGGCAAAGGGATTGGAATTTGATCACATATACATTTTAGGATTGAATGAAGAAATTACACAACATGGAGATGAAGATGGTGATACTTCTTGGGAAAATCTGAGACGATTACTTGCCATGACAATAACGAGAGCTCGCATGACGGTAACTCTCGGGTGTAAGCCCGATGATCCCTCTTCCCTTCTTGACTGTTTGGCTACAGATACTTATAACGATATTGTACTATGACTATCCAAGAAATAATAAAAAAGCGGAAAATAAAAGAAATCCTTCATTTTACAACAAATAAAGGTGTTACTGGTATTTTGGCTACTGGTTCTTTGAAAGCTCGTAACCTTCTAGCAGAAGATGACTATCTCGAGTATATCTATCAATATAACTGTGCGGACCGAGAAAGAGATAAAGAATGGTGGGATTATGTAAATTTATCGATTACATCAGTCAATCGCCACCTTTTTGGAATTGCTGCCGGCAACTGGCATGCGCGTGAAGATGGGTGGTGGTGTATCCTATCTTTTTCTCCGGAAATTTGCGCGCACGATGGCGTATACTTTACCACCACGAACAATATGTATAGTGGTGTTGAACGCCATCAAGGCTCTGTAGGTCTGGAGGCAATGTTTGCTCCAAACATAGTCAAATGGTATGGAAACGGCATCACTCGTCCGGCATCTTTGTCTGATAATCAACCGACTTGTAATCAAGCAGAAGTTCTTTACCCGAGAGAAGTATCTCTACGCTACCTTAATAAGGCTTATGTAGCAAATGACGATGATGCCAATGCGTTTGACAGTATAAAATCATTATTTAGGGATTGGAACCATATAGAATGCGAAGTACGGAGAGAGCTTTTCTAATATTAACAGGGAGCAATAATGAATACTTTCGAATCAATTAAAAATTCAATGCTTTGGGCTGCATATGGTGATGCCTTAGGGTTTATCACGGAGCTTAGTGATGTAAAAAGGCTTAAATATAGAACACGCGGACTTGGTCGTGTGAAAGGACTTATTGGATGGAGGCGAAAGCTTGGAGGGCAATACGGTGTTTCAATTGAACTTCCGGAAGGTGTTTATTCGGATGATACCCAGTTACGATTGGCAGTATGTCGTAGCATAAGAAAAGATGGGGAATTCGATTTTGAGACGTTTTCTAAAATTGAAATACCCGTCTTTCTTGCGTATGGTCTGGGGATGGGCAAAGGTACGAAAGCTGCGGCTGAATCTTTAAAAAAGAAGACGGTTCAGTGGAATACTAACTTTTTTAAAACCCCAACACATCGTTATACTGATGTTGGAGGTAATGGCGCTGCAATGCGTATTCAGCCTCATGTATGGACGGCGTCAAGTGCTTTATCAGACGAAGCATTAATTAGAGAAATTATAAGAGATTCAATTATTACCCATGGACATCCTGTCGGCTGGGTAGGTGCAGTATTCCATGGTTTGATTCTACGTCAGGCATTGATTGGAGGGGAGTGTCCTCCCCCAGATATTTGGGATAAGATTCTAACTAAAGCAAAATTAATTGTTAATGTTTGCAAAGAAGATAAGCTTCTAAATCATATATGGCTTCCCTCTTGGGAAAAACAAGCTCAAACGAAATTGGAAAGTGCCGTAGAAGATACTATCGACGAGATGATGGGGGATATCAAAACGACCAACAAGATATTGCAGGAAACGGGGATTGGTTTACTTCGCGAAGAAAGGGACAAAGAGGAAAGATATCGCTCAATAGCGGAAAACATTGATGCATTTAATCCTGCAAAACGTGGATCAGCTACTAAGACCGCTCTTTTAGCCACTTACATCGCTTATTTCTTTTCAGGAGATCCAGCGAAAGGCATAGAAATATGTGCCAATACTCTCGATAGTGATACCGATACCATTGCAACGATGGCTGGCGCAATATTAGGAACCTACAGTAACAGTGAACCTCCTCAGAGGGTTCTCGATTATGACTATCTTGTTTCACAGGCAGAAAGGCTATATGAGATCAGTTGTGGGAGACCTAAGCCTCAGTTTTTTTACCCTGACCTCTTGCACTGGAATCTGCCAAAATCAACAATTGATTTTGTCGGACAATTAAACAATAAAGAAGTAGCACTTTACGGTTTGGGAATTATAAATCCATTAGGTGAAGCGATTACACAGAAAAATGCTACGGGCTCCCAATATTGGCGTTTTTACAAAGCTTCTTTTAACCAGACACTTTTGTTAAAACATCGTGAGAAACTTTCAAACATATCCCCCCAAAGTGTGCCCCCAAATGGGATTGAGGATGAAAGCATGCAACTAAAAGATACTTTTACGAAAAGCGAAGGTGTATTGATCAATGAAACACCTCATTTTTGGCCTACCAGACCACAAAAACAAACGCAAACAAATTTGCCTCTTGAACAAGGAACCCTTGATAGAATAACCGATCACATAATAAAGAATGGTTTCAATGAAAAGGATATAGGAAAACAACTCTTAAGTTATGCAGCAGAGGAAGATGGTTTGGAAAAAGCCATTGGATTTGCATCAATTATTGTAAAAGCTAAAAAGGCAAGACTTAGAAAATAAAAAGATAATATGGAAAAACTCTTTTTTATAAATGAACAATAACAAACCTTGATTGATTATATGCGCATCAATCTTGAACAAGACTTGGATAGGCGTTTACGCATTGCAGCTTTCGCGTGGCTATCCGAACAGGTCAACCTTCACGGCGATGTGCTTCAGAGAACAATCCTTGCGCAGGGATTTGTTTTTGAAGATCAGCGAATTTCTCTCGTTTCCCCAGAAGGCATTTTTAAGCCAAAGATACTTCCCGAATATCCCCTTTCGATTACGACAACAACATCCGGACACTATGATGATGGGTTTACACCGGAAGGACTCCTTTTATACAGGTATCGAGGGACCAATCCACGCCACCGTGCAAATGTAGGGCTTCGAAATGCTATGCTCCACAATATTCCGCTCATTTACTTCCACAGCGTTGTGCCGGGCAAATATCTGGCCGCATGGCCTGTATATATTGTAGGAGATGATCCGAAGAAATTGACGTTCACGGTTGCCGTTGATGATTATAAAACAGTGAATCAATACTTTGATTCCGAAGACTGCGCTCCGCCAATCTCGGAAACGGATTCAGACATCCGCAGACTGTATATCACAACCTCCGTCAAACAGAGATTACACCAACGCGGCTTCCGCGAGCGGGTGCTGCATGCATATCGGGAGCAGTGCGCTTTTTGTCGTCTCAAACATCTGGAACTTTTGGATGCGGCACATATCATCCCTGATGGAGAGCCCGACGGTGAACCCATTGTGAATAACGGTGTTGCCCTCTGCAAATTCCACCATGCGGCCTTTGACCGTTTCATGATCGGGATACGACCCGACTACGTCATCGAAGTTCGAGACGATATCCTGAAAGAAAAAGACGGCCCCATGCTGCTCCATGGACTCCAGGGAATGCACCTGAAGAAAATCATACTCCCACGATCCTCAAACGCCTGGCCCGACCCCAATCTATTAGAACGGAGATATGAAAAGTTCAGACTTGCTGTTTGACCACAGAATTCAGGAATACTCGCCATTTTTATAGAAAAGACAGGGTACCCCAAAAAGAAAGCGGACTGCCACTACTTTTCATGGACAAAGCCAGAATTAAAAGGCAATCGCATTATGTTGGCAAGGTTTGCATCGGGGACCAAGCTTCACTCCTGGATACTTACAAACTATTTCCAAGCTTCGCAAATACACATTTTTCTGAAATTCTACTGATGGCGGAGGATAATTTCCAAGCGGGGTATTAGGATCAGGTCGAAAGGCACTCAATACAGGATCAACACCAATTCTTGCCAGTGCTTCAACTCCTTTTAGCGTATCTTCAATCGGCTCAAGTCCTACCAAAAGTAAAGACCTTACTTTACCTTGAGAAAATATTTTCACCGCATGATGAAGATGCCCTAGAAACCCTTCACGGGTTTCCAATGCTTTTTGAGGCATAATTTTCTTTGCCACATCGTCATTGTAGATTTCCATATTGATAGAGATTCCCTTAATACCTCCATTTTTCAACTCTTCAAACTGTAATAAACCAGGAGTTGGAACCATCATCACATCTACTTCCAAGTCTGGGAATTTTTTTGGGACGGCACAATAAACTTCTTGCAAATAGCCATAATCCTTTAAAAAAGGGGTTCCACCAGATATTAACAAATGACGAGCAGGCAACCAAGGATCGTGCAGGGCCATATTAATGGCGTCAATCATAAATTCGATCTTCTTTTTCTTGTATTTATTTTTATAGCTGGAGTTACAGAAATGACATGAATAACTACAACCTTCGATCGGCGATATCCGTGCACGGTCAGCATGTGTTTTAATATATTTTATATATGGCTCTCCCCATTGATTTTTTTTATTGTAATACTGGGGAACTGATATCGGCTCTGCTTTAAGTTGCGCAGATGATGATTCGATGTAAAAATGCCCGTTTGATACAACTAATTCCCATTTTGGTGATTTAACAAAATTTTTATTGTAACTGGATAATGGCGAATTGATCCAGACATCATTTTCGAGTCTAATAGTCAAACCTGAAGTTGTCGTATAATCTACTAATGATAATGGCCTATCATTCCAAAGATCATGTAACAAATCATTGGCAGTTGAGTGAACAGAAAGCCCATGCGAAAAGATTTCAAATTTAGCTTGTTGAGGTGTAGATAGCACTATACTATCCTGAATACTTCGTTCATTTTCTTACTCTTCTTTCAATAGGCCACATGATATCATTTGATGTGCAGAAGCCTTGATATAATTCGCACTTACTTTATCCCACAGACAGAATTCAAATCGGCTTTTTTCATCCAACGAAATCGCTTCGGCCTCTCCGTGAAGATCCTTGAAGCAAGAAAGCCTCACACAGGTATTCCTCAGGACAAGTGAACTATTTTTTGTAAATATTATTGGAATGTCGTCATCAATATTTGGATACAAATTTAATTGCTCTAAGCAACTATCTATTATGGACAAATCTTCAATTTTACCTCCCCGTATATCCAGTTGACTGCTTTCATATGTTATATCCTTTATGGAAGTATTATTTCTAAATATGCAATTCCAGAAAATAAGACCCTGCAATTGAGCCTGAGAAAAAGTGCAATCGTCAAATATACAATTTTTAAATATCGACCCCGTAAAATCCCATTTATGAAAATCTATACCTTTGAATGTTGCACTATCAGAATGACTTGAATTTTCTTCCCCATTAATGATGCATCCCACAAATCTATCATTATAGTTGTCACTAATTTTATCAATGGTGACTCTTATTGGTTTCAAATATACGCCTCTGTTAGTTATTGGAGAATAGATAGAGTCTTGCCAACTGTTTTCAAACATTTCGCTCCAGATCCTAATACTTTGACCTAACTGGTCATGTACCAGTTCTGATATTGGTCCATCTGAATTTTTCAATACATTGATTTTTCCAAGGAAATCAATTGCTACATCAAATAGCTCTCGAAGGTTCTTTTCTTCCTCACTATTTAATGCATTTTTTAATAGTCGAGCTTTATGTTCGTCTCTATTGATAGGTACCTTATAATCATTGCTTGACAAGTGAGAGGACAGTCTAGTCAAGCACCATCTGATGCCACCCAATCTGCCAGAAATGTTATTATCATATATGTATTTTTGGATATCTTCACTCATCTTACCTATATTGTCAGACAAATTTGTGTCAATCCACCTGACAAGTGCTTTATCATACACTTCAAGAGGTTCAGTATAATCATACATCGCCCTTATACATTCTAGATATTTCTCCAAAACCCTGGCAGTGACCGCATTGTCTTTAAGAAATTGATCAAATACAGCTTTATTATGATTACTATCGCGTGGATTTGACTTTAAGACATTGAAGAATTCCCAATAAAATGCCTGGATTTGAAGCAAATTGATTTCTCCACCATATCTACGGTCACCCTCTATCTTTGTATATAGCCTACAGCGGTCTGCAACTTCATATATGACCGAATCATCAATATTGATATTAACAGAGTTAAAGATACCTTTAATGGCAACCATTATTGAGGCCGTTGAATTCTGCTCTCGTTTTAGTGGTGGCAAAAAACATGTACGTTGCATGATAGAGCCAATAGTTTTTTCAAGCGTACGCAATTCATGAACATATTCCTGTCGTAATGAAACAATAATTTTTATCCGATCATCAAGATAGTAAAGTTCTGCCAAGAAATCACAAACTGTCTCGGTTGCAAATGTATGTGAAACAAAAAGCTCTTCCAACTGATCAAATATGACATATAGTCCATTAAAAGCCTCACTCAACCCTAATAGTACTTGCATGACACCTTTTATTTTTAGTTCATTGTACAAATCCTCCGCTGATTGGCCGCTAATCGAAATCTCATCCATATCCGTTACAGCAATTTCTAACAGTCCCATAAATTGGTTTTTAAATTCATCCAAGGATGAAAACGGTTTTAATCCAATACGCCACTTCGCCCAATCACGTATAAGTATTACAGGTGGTTGCGCATTTTTCCCACTTTGTAAGCGCAATTGTTTCACTGCAGGAATCAAGCCCGCTTGAAGGAAAGAAGTTTTACCGCAAGCACTGCCACCGGCTAGTATTGATAGCCTTTGTATACTTGCATCTCCATAAACTCTCCTAATATCGGCAGTTCTACCATAGAAATACTTGCTATGACTCTCATCATAAGGTATGGCACCTACAAAAGGGTTTATGATTTCATTTTCCATTACTATCCCCACATATATTTTTTTTGTATATCACTTAAATGCTTCCCCAAGCATTACGCTTATATCTTCCATAGATTCAGACAGTTCTTTTTCTTCATAATCAATATCAAGTTTGCTAAACAATGCAATTTTATAATAATTTGAACCGTGTGTTATTGCACGCCTGTGTTCTTCGTTTCTTTTACGATCACGCAACTGTTTATATAAGGCAATTCGTATATTCCAATCTGATATAGAATATCCGAAAAACCACAAATGGTGTTTACATTCGATGTTTTGGTTGTAAAATCTCGCTTTTTTTAAAAATATTTGAGGAACATCCAGTGCATTGTTTGAAACAAGAGAAGTGAGATAATTACTTTCTGACAATAAAACAAAATGCTTAAAGAGGTTATCTCTTAATGGCATAAATGGCGCGCCATGAAGCTTGACAATAATCGGGCCAATCAGGTCACGATCAATAAATGCCCCTATAAGATCTTCTTGATCAATTATTTCTGGATCACCTTGTGAGACAGCATCATTATTATCAATATGGAAAGTGGCGACATGCCAAGATATATCAGTTTCTTCTTTTTTGAGATTTTCCTGAACATTTTGTAATCGCCTTACCGGATACACAACATGGTAGTTACAGCCTAGGTTGCAAAGTGCATTTTCTAAGTTATTATCATAGTTTGTCGTAAAAGCAATGATTGGTTTTCTTCCATTAACCGTCAGTGAGTGCATTCCAGAAACGATTTCGGGATATTTATTATCTCTTACCGCTTTATATTGTTCATTGAGCAGAGCTGCCATAATTTGATAAAATTTAGGTGAGTTTAATTTGGTTTTTTTATTACAATAATCAAAACATCGTTGAATAACTTTGATACTACATTCCTCGCTATATCCCGATCCTTGTCCTCCCGTTACATCCGTCCGTTCCGCGACCTGCGGCAACTCACCTATCATTGGCAATCCATCTATGGTCTCAATTGTCATTTGGAACATTAATTCACGTGTTGATGGTAATTGCGGATCATCAAAACGAATACTATGCCATAGCAATTGTTTGAGCCATTCAAGTTCACTCAAGAAAAAGCAACCGTTATGCTTTTGGCGATCTTCAAGTATTGATTTGATAAGGTCACTTTTTATTTTAAATGATTGTATTTCTTTTCTTTGACCCGCTGTTAGCAGAAAATTTGCTAACAACTTTAAGCGATACGTAATGTATTTCGGACGGAAGTGATCTCTTAAAACAAAAAGACACTCTTTTTGCTTTGAACCTTCTTTACAGTTTTCACAGCACACTGTCTCGTCAACACTTGATAGTTCTTCTGTAATCTTTATTAGCTTAACAAATGGTTCAACAAGTTCTTTTTGTTCATCAGGCATCATTGTTATATAATTATTATCTTCGCTAATTGAAATCAACGAACCATCTGCAAATCGTTTTCCTGCTGTATTTGTCAGATTAATAATTACCGAAAGGAGCATTTTCTGAAATTTCAACAATTGACCTTCATACAGTTTATCTGCCATCCCTTTACATAATTCAAATAAAGACATAGATTTATCCGCGTCAACATTTATAAGTATTTTAAGATATTCTATTTGTGAAGGTGCAAGACCCGAAGATAGTAACTTGCCATATCTGAAATATGTAGTAGAATTTCGATAGGAGCGCATAAGCCCCATGCAATGATACTCATCCGGCTGTGCATTTTCCCTGAGTCCGGATGCACCGGCACCAATAAAAGGAGTGAATGCACCCTTTTTTAGACTTTTAATGATTTGATCTGGTGTACATGTGTTCATTTCATACCTCTCTCTGTCATTATGAGACAATGATATTTTTCATTACAAACGTGAGATATGGGATTACTCTTTCCAACAATCTGCCGTTTTCATCGGCAACACTTTCATTAATAGTCATCTTAAAACGGACTCCATTTGGCTGTATGTCAATATTTTTATCCGGCAGGGTGCTTAATTTACAATTAACGGAATCACAAAATCCAATATCATTTTCAACATGTTCGATCCCATTAGATATATTGTGCGATATTATTTGTGAAATGTTTGGCTGAGCAACAACAATCTCTCGTAGAGAATATTGTTTAGGCACTTTCAATCCAAAGAATGAACCCATATGAGTTTGGAAGACGTCAGGGCGACCAGCATCTCTGTCAAACTGTGCAGCTAAAGATGAAGAACCCTGAAAACGAGGATTAATTTCTGTTAGATATACTTCACTCCCCACCAACAGTGCATCGATACCAAAACTCCCTCGATATCCAACCGATGCAAGCCAAAGACCAGTTTTGCGAGCCATCTGCTCTATACGGTCCAGCATATTAGGTTCAATGTCTTTAATTTTTCCGTAGTCATTTCCACAAAAACCAAATTTCAAATTCGTTAGTAATGGGTCCCCAATAATCTGAACAGACGCCCCGTGTAAAGCAACGTTCCCATCATGAAATACAGTACAGTTTAAATTTATTGGCGTGCTGGGATAATAATATGGGGCAACAGAAAAGTAACCTTCCTCATGCATGACAAGTTTATTCCAAAGTGAATCGAACTCATTTAAATCATTAATGAGAAACAACCCATTTCCACCGGTTGACCGGTTTAGGCGAACAACCAGTGATCCGCTATTAAGGTATTCACCAATCAAAGCACGTGGGTTATCCATATTTGTTTTATATAACCAAGGGATAACATTAATCCCATATTATTTAATTCTGTTTCAACCCATATTTTGTGCTCAAATGCTGTTTGCATTTGATGAAATAATCCGAGATATTCAACAAATTTTGTCCGGGGATAGTATATTGAAGCAAAAAAACGAAGTGGGCGATAGGGAACTGCAACGCAATTGTGATTAAGCGCATCAAAAAGCTGTTTGCGAATTTCTCCCGCTTCATTTGAATTGTCATAATCTATAGAATATGAATCAAGATCAACACGTTTTTGGGTAAGTGATTCGTAGCACAAATCCTGCACACCAAATGCTCGCATTGGAGAAATAATTGAAAAAACAGTTTTCAATTGTGGCATGTGCAAAAGTGGCAAGATGTCGCACCCACGTGCCCCGATCCATATAAGTGATCGGTCTCCTATTTTATCTGCCAATTCTGAATCATATTGTTTATATTCAGATTTTACCACTTACAAAACCTCAGATCAATTTTTGTATAAGAAAACAAAACTGTGAAACTAGCTATAGATATCTTTTACCCATTAACGGGATTTAATCTTTTTGATCGTTTGCAAAGGGAAGGCGGATAAAGATTCATGGTATTCCACAATCAACCTTTTATTTGCTTCTTAACGAGTGTAGATTCCGATTAAATTGTTAAAAATTATTCACTTGAAATCATTTGGCAAATAATTTATATCGCATCTCCCTTGCTAAACCGTGCACAAAAAAAGCCCCATCTCTTTTCAAAGAAACAGGGCTTTGATGATCAGACCATAATCCTCCCCCATGGTTATAGCTGTCCACAAGCAAATAAAACAGATAAAGATCAAAACAGAAATTCCCTAACTTCATGGTGCTGTATTGTCAAGAAATTTTTTTAAAACTGAAAGGTCAAGCACAACTCCAGTTCATTGACTGTTGCTTTCTCCTCTATTCGCAGCAAAGGTAAGATATATTTCAGTTAGCATGACCGAATTTGTTCACTCACCAGACAACAACAATAACAAGCATTTCATATCAACCTTTGTTTTTGTAACCCATCCAACCTGAAGCGGCCGAGTTTCAAGATCTGACTGTTTTCCATGTCTCCACCCTTCTCATAGATCGTCCCGATATGGTATATACCGCCCTGAGGAGCGGCAAAAAGTAATGGAAACATTTACATTCTCAGGTGATCATATCGAGCTGAACCGGTTGTTGAAGGCATCCGGTCTCTGTGATACAGGCGGCAGGGCGAAGTTGGCGATCGAAGAGGGGCTGGTCAGCGTTGACGGGACCGTGGAATACCGGAAGCGCTCCAAGATACGGGACGGGCAGACGGTCGCCTGCGGTGGCCGCCGGGTCAGGGCGGTCGGTCCCGCGTCCGGTTCGTCGGAGAACTGAGGGAAAGAAATATCGTATGGATGCATGCAGGCACCCGAACCTGATTTTGCTGCAGGGGAAGAATACCGTCCTGCGGTGCCGTCACTGTCATCTGACCATCGACGCCGATGAGTTGGGCGACGGGTATTGCCCGGAGTGTTATGAGGTACGGGGCGTAAGGCACTATGACTTCGACGAGGTCGAAGCGCCGGACCGGGGAAAGGTCCGGTACCGGTGCGAGGATTGCGGCGCCGTGATCGAGATCGAATGAGGCGGTTGGTCGGTGCCTGTAGAGTTCATGTTTTCCTGTTGTGCAGTCCGGGACAAACTGATAGAGAAGCCGTCGGCAGAAGGAAATGCCGGAAAATTTCAAAACATAAGAGGGATATGCCATGAGCGATGACGCGAAAAAGATTATCTATACCATGATGAGGGTCAGCAAGTTCCACGGGAACAAGCAGGTCTTGAAGGATATATCCCTCTCCTATTTCTACGGCGCCAAGATCGGCGTCCTGGGGCTCAACGGGTCCGGCAAAAGCTCGCTCCTGCGCGTCATGGCCGGCGTCGACGACGAATACAACGGAAATGCCGTCCTCTCGCAGGGGTACACGCTGGGCTTTCTGGAACAGGAACCGCTCCTCGATCCCGACAAGACCGTGCAGGAGGTGGTCGAGGAGGGGATGCGGGATTCGGTGGCACTGGTGAAGGAGTATAACGAGATCAGCGAACGGTTCGCCGAGCCCCTGTCCGACGACGAGATGAACGCCCTCATAGAGCGGCAGGGCGAGCTGCAGGAGAAGATCGACAATCTCGATCTGTGGGATATCGATTCCCGCCTGGAGATGGCGATGGACGCCCTGCGCTGTCCTCCGGGGGATACGCCGATCAGGGTGATCTCCGGCGGCGAGAAGCGGCGCGTCGCCCTGTGCCGTCTCCTGCTGCAGAAGCCGGACATCCTGCTCCTCGACGAACCGACGAATCACCTGGATGCCGAGACGGTGGCCTGGCTCGAACGCCACCTTCAGCAGTACGAGGGGACGGTGATCGCCGTCACCCACGACCGGTATTTCCTGGATAATGTGGCCGGCTGGATCCTGGAGCTAGACCGGGGAGCGGGGATCCCCTGGAAGGGGAACTACTCGTCCTGGCTCGCGCAGAAACAGCAGCGGCTCCAGCAGGAGGAGAAGAGGGAGACGGAACGGCAGAAGACCCTGCAGCGGGAGCTGGAATGGATCAGCATGTCGCCGAAGGGGCGCCAGGCGAAGGGGAAGGCCCGTATCAACGCCTACGAATCCCTCATGAACCAGAGCTACGAGAAGCAGGCGCAGGACCTGGAGATCTACATCCCGCCGGGGCCCCGTCTCGGCAAGACCGTGATCGAGGCGGAGGGGGTGAGCAAGGCCTTCGGCGACCGGCTCATCTTCGAGGGGATGACCTTCGCCCTGCCGCCGGGGGGGATCGTCGGGATCATCGGGCCGAACGGCGCGGGGAAGACGACCCTCTTCAAGATGATCACCGGGAAGGAAACCCCCGACGCGGGGACGATCCGGGTGGGCGAGACGGTGGCGCTCGCGTACGTGGATCAGGAACGGGACACGCTCGATCCGAACAAGTCCGTCTGGGAGGTGATCACCGGGGGGAACGATCTGATCAGGCTGGGGCAGCGTGAGATGAACTCGCGGGCCTACGTGGGGCGGTTCAACTTCGCCGGGCAGGATCAGCAGAAGAAGGTGGGCATGCTCTCCGGGGGGGAGCGCAACCGCGTCCACCTCGCCTGCATGCTGAAAGAGGGGGCCAATGTCCTCCTCCTGGACGAACCGACCAACGACCTGGATGTGAACACGATGCGGGCCCTCGAGGAGGCGCTGGAGGAGTTCGGGGGGTGCGCCGTCGTCATCAGCCACGACCGCTGGTTCCTCGACCGGATCGCCACGCACATCCTCGCCTTCGAGGGGGACGGCTCCGTCGTCTGGTTCGAGGGGAACTATTCCGACTACGAGGCCGATCGGAAGAAGCGGCTCGGCAAAGACGCCGATCAGCCCCACCGGATCAAATACCGGCACCTGACACGGTAAATAGGAGTAAATAGGGACAGCGCCCATTTTTATAAATGATTAAATAAAGAGCCGTTTTGTGTGGTAGGCGAAAAATGGGCGCTGTCCCTATTAAAATTCCTATTAAAATTTTCGCTGGTAAAATTGAGTGATGAGGGGTAATAGACTTCACCGAAACGACTTCATTCACAAGGGATTCTAAATCATTATGAAAGCATGTGACATCATCGACCTGATCGGGAATACCCCCCTGGTTCAGCTCAGGAATGAAAATATTATCGCCAAGGCTGAATTCCTCAATCCGGGAGGCAGCATCAAAGATCGCGTGGCCCTGGCCATGATCGAGGCGGCGGAATGGGACGGCACCTTGAAGCCGGGAATGAAGATCGTCGAGCCCACATCGGGTAATACGGGGATCGGGATAACACTGGTGGGCGTTGCCAAGGGATACGACGTGTATATCGTCATGCCTGAAGGGATGAGTGAGGAGAGGAAAAATATCATCACCTTTCTGGGCGGGCATCTTATCCTGACGCCGGATCGTGAAAACATCGTCGGCGCGGTCCAGAAGGCCGAGGAACTGGTCGCGGAGTATGATGCCTTTATGCCGCAGCAGTTCAAAAATCCCCATAACGCAACGGCCCATTACGAATACACGGCACCGGAATTATGGAGGCAGGCGGGCAACAAGGTCGACGCCTTTGTCTCCGGCATCGGCAGCGGCGGCACGATCCAGGGTGTCGGCTCGTTTCTGAAGAAAAACAACCCGGACGTCACGATCGTGGCTGTAGAACCCAAAAACGTGTCGGCCCTCCTCGGTCATGAACCGGGGCTGCATCAGATTCAGGGTATCGGGGACGGATTTGTGCCCGATATTCTTGATGTCTCCCTAATCGACCGGATCATCGAAATCACGGATGAAGATGCCATCGAAACGACACGCGAACTGGGGTTGAGCAATTCCCTCCTCTGCGGCACATCGTCCGGGGCAAACGTCTGGACGGCACGGCAGATCGCCAGGGAACACCCGGACTGGACCATCGCTACGGTCCTCCCGGACCGGGCGGAACGGTATTTCAGTACCGGTCTGCTGTGAGGGCTTTAAATAGGGACAGCGCCCATTTTTGTAACTACCTGAATAGAGGTTGATTTATTTTAAAAATGGGCGCTGTCCCTATTTAAGATGTATTCCAGGTAGCGTGAGCGGAGCTGTCTGCCGGCCAGGGCCTGTTTGACCGGCGGGAGTCTGAGAATCGCGCCCAGGATGGCCGCCATGGCACGGTGGTTCCAGTGGGCCCGGTTGTCGAAGATGAGGTCCGGGAGGTTCCCCCGTTCGATGGCCATGAGGACGGCCTTGTGTGTGGAGTTGACGGGGGTGATGACCCGCTCTTCCCGGGCGGTCAGCTCGATGGCGTCGACGGGGCAGGCTTTGACGCACACGCCGCAGCCGAGGCAGGTGTCCCTGTTGAGTCTCGCCGTCTTTTTCTTTCTCTTCCCATTACCCGTTTCTGAGACCAGTTCGATGGCACCGACGGGACAGACGTCGACGCATTTTCCGCACCCGGTGCAGGCATCAGCCGCGATCCTGGGGAGGTAATTGGTGGTATGAACGGGGTTGAGAAAGCCGAATTTTTGAGCGGCGATCATCGCCTCACAGCAGCACTTGCAGCAGTTACAAATGAAGTTCACCCGTTCGCGGACGTTCTCGCCGAACTGGACCAGGTTGTGTTCCCGGGCCTGGTCGAGGAGATCAAGGCACTCGTCGACGCCCACCTCCCGCACGACGCCGTGTTTGGTGAGTGACT
This sequence comes from Syntrophales bacterium, assembly GCA_963662405.2. Taxonomy (GTDB): domain Bacteria; phylum Desulfobacterota; class Syntrophia; order Syntrophales; family UBA2210; genus UBA6078. Next base: position 119,234 of record CAXXKT010000003.1, on the reverse strand, counting down.
CGGCCGTGTTGTTGAAGGTCATGCAGATGTCCTGCGGGGCGTCGCAGGCCCGCCCCAGATGCTCCATCTTGTGCCGGCAGTAACAGATCCCGACACCGATGTGGCTCGCCGTTCTGACGACCTCCGTGGCGCGTTCATAATCGAGGACATGGAGCGACAGCTCCGCGGAAAGGGCCTCTTCGTTGACAAAGACACGGCCGGGCTGTGTCTCCTCTCCCCTGAAGAGGTCCCTGATGAAGTCTTCCTCCACATTGAGATACTGGTAGAAGAGTTCGGCCAGGACCTTCTGGTTGACGTCGGTCCTGATCCGCATCATGGAAAACTCGAAGAAGCCCGCCATGGGCGGGGGGAGAACGTAGACGGACTCGCCGTCTTCCTCGATGTCGAGGAGAATGCCTCTGCCGGAAAGGGTGTCGAGGAGGGTCCGCGCCTCCGCGAGGGAGGTCTTCCACCGCCTCGCCGCCGTCTTCGCGGTAAAGGGCTTGATGGGGAGGAGGGAGACGAACCGGGCCTCCTTCTCCGAAAAGAGCATCTCCAGGATCCGGTAGAGGAGCTCCGACGGGGGGGCCCCCTGGGGGAACCGGTTCAGACGCTCCACGAGGTTTTGATATCCCGATCGCACCGTGTGATGCGCCATGGCGGCCTCCTCATGTTTCGCACTACCATAACAGCAAAAAATTTGATTGCACAAACCGGAAAAACATCTTTATATTTCAGTCAACTACCGATTGCAATCGGATTTTTCGAACTTTTTTTGCAAAATCACTCAAGTTTTTCGGCCATTCTGCCGATAAACCGTCAAAAGAGTAAAAGGGCAAACCTTCTGAAAGGCAGGGACGCAAAGCCACCGACCTACGTCTCCACGGTGGGGATAGGGTAGCGGGGCTGCACCACGTATGTCCGTCTTTCTGTCTTGGGGAGGCGGATTTTTTATTGCCTGAAGGGGATGCAGCCATGCAGATAACCGGTTCCTACAATAATTACATGACGATGACCAGTCTGCTCTCTCCTCTGGGGGTGAGCAGCGCCAGCAATCTGGTGATGGGTGTCTTCACCTCGGCCCTCGGAAACCTGCAGGATCAGTTCGATGAACAGGCATTCAGCAAAGAGTCCCGGGAGGCCCTCAGCGAGCTGTACGGCAATGTGTCATCCCTCGCCGCGAAGGCGCAGAAACTGACCCGCGACGACTATACCTCCGTTTTCCATGACCGGACGGCCTCTTCGTCGGATAGCGACGTGGTGACGGCCGAGGCCGCGGACGCCTTCTCCGCCGATTCGGGGGCGACCGAGGCCACGTACAGCATTTCCGTGACCCAGGTGGCCGCGGCCCAGGAGAACACCGGGCTGGAGCTGGACGAGGATGCCGCCGGCACCGTCGATACGGGAACGAACACCTTTGCGGTGACGGTCGGCGGGGAAGAACACGATCTGAGCGTGACGGTCGAGGAGGGGGACACCAACGAAGAGGTCCTCCAGAAGATCGCCACCGCCATCAACGACGCGGATATCGGGGTGAGCGCCGCGGTCACCGACGGGAGCGAAGAGGGGACGGTAAATCTGACCGTCACTGCCGACGAGACCGGCGCGGCGAGTGCCTTTTCGATCGCTGATGTATCGGGAAACGCCGTCACAGCGACGGGCGCAGCCGCCGTATCCACCGCCGCCCGGGACGCCACGTACAGCGTCGACGGCGTGGATAAGACATCGAGTTCCAATACGGTCTATCTCGACGAGGGAATGATCACGGCCACCCTGGAGGGGACGGGCGAAGCGGTCCTGACGGTTGCCCCCGATGAGGAAGAGTTCCGGGACGCCGTCACCGGTCTCGTTTCGGGACTGAATTCATTCATCGGTAACCTGGAGGAAAACAGCGATTACATCGCGAACGAGGTCCTCGCCACGGTGACCTCCTTTATCGAGGATCATGAGGACGAGCTTGCATCGATCGGGATCACGGTGGATGAAGACGGGACACTGGTGGTCGACGAAGAGCTGCTGGCCGAGGCGATCAGTGAGGACCCGTCAGCGGTTGAAGAGCTGTTCGCCGGGTTCGACGGGCTCGCCGTTCAGGTAAGCAACTACACCTCGCAGATAGCGACCAATTCACCGCTCAATTACGCCACGGAAGCCGAAGCCATCAACACGGAGTTCGCCGATTCCATTTATACCGCTTCGGCAGACCTGCTGCAGCAATCACTGCTCGGTTCCCTGCTGAATACCTTCGCGTGAATGCCCATAAGGGGTCAAGTCGATAATTGGGCGCTGTCCCTATTTAAGGAGGAATGATAAAAAGTCTTCATGAGCTGTGAATTGGGATACACTGTTTGAAACTTTATAGTTTTGGGCAGCAAGGCTACTGTTCGACATGTTTACTGGTCTTCGAGACCGCAAAGGAGAATGAAGAGCTGTAGCCGCAACATTCAATGATCTTCGAGATCGAATAGGAGATTGGGACCAATTCACCTGACAGGCGCTGTCCAAGATGTGAGGAGGCGTTCTATGAAGATGAGTATCGGGGTTGACCTTCACAAGACGCAGTTTACCGTTTGTTGTTTGAGTGAAGATCGGAGTGTTCAGGAGTCGGGCATCTACCCGACGACTGATCGAGGTTACCGGGCATTTATCATGAAGGTGTCCAACTGGAATGAGGGCGGTTACGAGGTCACGGCAGCGGTGGAATCAACAGGGAACACCCGACACTTTCGCAACCGGTTTTTGAAGGCGGGGATTGAGGTCAAGATAGTGAACACCTTGAAATTCAAGGTTGTAAATGAGTCAGTAAAAAAGACTGACAAGCATGATTCCCGCACATTGGCTGAGTTTCTTGAGAAAGATATGCTTCCCGAGTCCATTCTTTGTTCGCAGGAAAGCGAGGACATTCGAAGGCTTCTCAAGTCACGTTCTGTTCTGGTGAAAGCTTTGGTATCCTTGAAAAACCAGATACACGGTTTATTGCTTGGATATGGGATAGAGAGTCGGCGGGGACAGCTGCAGAGCAAAAAAGAAAGGCAGCGAATCCTTGACGGTCTCGCGGACCATAGGAGTTACGGAAACGCTGCCCGAGCGGTAAAACCGCTTCTTGGTACAATAGACCAAATTGCATCCGAGGTCAAAGGACTTGAGCGCGTATTATCTGATCTTGTTTCTGAAGACGAGGATGTTGCTCTGTTGCAAACGATTCCTGGCGTTGGAATAATAACAGCAGCGACGATTCGGGCTTATACCGATGACATCAACCGATATGAGAGCGCCAAGCAGTATGCTGCTCATGCCGGTTTGGTACCATGGGTTCAAAACTCCAACAAGACCATTCGCCATGGTCATATTACCAAGCGAGGCCCCGTGGAACTGAGGACGGCTTTTGTGCAAATGGTAATGGGGATGCTACGGCTTCGGAATAAAACCGATGGATATTGGCTTATGTACAAATACAAAGCCATGAAAGAGAACAAGGGAACCGGGAAGAGCGTAATAGCGACGGCGCGAAAGATGAGCACTATTGTATATGCCATCTTGAAGAAGGGGGAGCCGTTTGATCCATCGAAAATGCTGCCAGACCCGAAATATGTAGAGATGAGTAAGGTTGCGAGGTGTTATGCTTTGGCCGTTTAAATTTTAACCATGGGCCTGTTTGACAGGCTCTCCATGAATTGACTTTTTATAGGAGAAGGAAGATGTTAGAGGCTCCCGCCGCGCAGATTGCCGTATCCGCCCTCAAGACCCTTGAAAAAAAAGCGGACGTGACAGCCAACAACATCGCGAATATCAACACGGATGAGTTCAAGGCAAGCCGGGCCCTCTTTCAGACCGGTGAAGTCCCCGGCGTCTCGGTGACGATCACCGAGGAGGACACCCCCGGCACGACACAGCCCGACGGGACCGAATCGTCGAATGTCAATCTCCCGGTGGAACTGGTCAATCTCATTACGACACAACACGCCCACAGCGCCAATATCACGGTCATCGAGACCGACGGGGAGATGAAAAAATCGCTGATCGATGTCTTCGCGTGAACGTTAAGGAGGGTCAGGTCTCAACAGTTGACAATCCGGAGCCACTTACACCCGTTGATTGTTGAGGCCTGGCCACTCCCCTGATCAAAAAGGCACGGCCCTTCATTTAATTCGACAAGTTTAAATAGAGGATAAGGTTATTCAGGGAGTCAGGTCTCAACAAATGTCGAACGCTGGGGCCTGGCCCCCATTGCATCGCTTATTCTATTGCTTGCAGAATCCGTAGTCATTGTCTCTGATTTCGATGTGGTCGCCGGAGATCTTCTTGCATATCCTGTAGCGCAGATCCCAGCAACAGGTGGCCATGAATCCCGTCGAATCACTGCACTTGTTCCCCAGGCAATTGGTCATCTGGAGTTTCCGCTCTTTCCCCCCCTTTTTACTCTTGAGTAACAGTACCGGCGGACACAACCCGCCATGCAGAACTATTGTAAAATATTACGGAGAATTTTCAAGCACGATCCGGAAAGAATAAAAAGGGCGTTACCGCTGTTTTTGGGCTCGTCTGAATCTCCACACGGCTCCAATGGTCAGAAGCAGCATGAGGAGGATCATCCCATATTCGGAGAGTGTGGGGATAAGGGCGGGTGATGCCGTTGCCAGGTCGGAACGGTAGTTGAGGAGTGAGCAGACCATGCGGTTGGCCTGTTCACGGGTGAACTGATTCATGCAGATGTCGTCGGTGTAGTTCATGTAGTTGTGGAGCGGGTCCGGCGTCCCGCAGGTGTAGGTCTGTACATTGCAGCTGTAGTGCTCGTGGCTCTCCGATGGCGTGTCAACGATGAGATCCCCTTCCGTGTAACTGTTAAGACAGGCGTACCCCTCGAAGGTGTGCAGGAGCCCCAGATAGTGGCCCATCTCGTGGGTTGCGGTACGGCCCTGATCATAGGGGTCAAAACCGTCGTCCCTCCCGCCGAAGGCCTCGTAGAGGACGACGATCCCGTCCAGCACCGTGCCCGCCTCTTCCTGCGGGAGATAGGTATAGCCGAGATAACCGGCGGCCGAGTTGACGTAGATGTTGCAGTAGCGATCCTGGTCCCATCCCAGGGCGGTCTTGTAGCCGGTTTCGTCGTTGTCGTTGAACCAGGTGTCATTGGCGGTCCGGGTGATCCCCGCGAGGGTGAACCGGATACGGGTGTTGAATCCCTCCGAGCCGAGGGTCCCCGCCACGGCCGCGAAGTCCTCGTTGAGGACATCGATCTGCCGCTGCACGCGGTCATCGTCAATGTTACCGGTTCCGTCGACCTTGTGAATGATGTGCACCACCACGGGAATGGTGAGGATTATGCCGGGCCAGTATTCCGGCTTTATCACGGTACAATTCAGGGTGCAGTCGGCATCAACACCAAACAGTTTCCTCCGGGCGGGGTCCTCATAGAGCGGAACTTTCGTTCCGCACCGTTTCCCGGTGACTTGAAAGTAATCCGACTGAAAATACTGCTCAAGGGATCCAAAGGATAAGCCGCCCACGGTAATCTGTCCGTCTTTTTGCATGGAGAAGGTTGCTTTTTCCCCGGCCACGGTCTGACCTGAGATGACAAGGACCAGAAATACCAGAACGATCGACAGACAGGATATTCGTGATATGCGCATGGCAGATTTTTCTACTTTCCAAACCACTCGTGGTAGAGGGTGTCGTAGGTACCGTCGGCAATGATCGCGCGCAGTCCTTCGTTGATCACCGACAGGAGCCCGGGGTCCCCTTTCCGGATGACATAATAGACCGAGGATGCCATGAGGGGAGTCCCCACCGGGAATATGCCGGAAAGACCATGGCGGGTCATATTGTACCAGGCGGTCTTTTCGGAGCCCGCGAAGGCGTCTGCCTTCCCTTCCGCCAAGGAGATCAGGGCATCGGCCTCCGTTTCGTAGAGGGTCGGCCGTATCCCTTCTTTCTCCAGGAGCCTCTGATAGAGCGATCCGCGCTGGGTGGCGACGGTCTTTGATGCATCGCGCGCGTCATGCAGCGACCGGACCCCTCCCCTTTCCGTTGAAAAGAGCGTGGTCCTGAAGTCACTCACCGGCAGGTCGGGAAAGCAGAACAGCTTTTCCCGTTCCGGCGTCTTCGCCATCCCCGAGGTCATATGGACCGTTCCCTTTTTCAACGCCTCCTGGGCATCGGCCCACTGCATCGGGCGGTATGTAACCTTTACATCCTTTCCCCTGACGATCGCCTGCAGGACCTCGATGTCGAAGCCGACGGGCACGCCGTCCTTCACAGAGGTATGGGGGGGATAATCCGCATCAAAGGCATAGATGACCTCCCTGCCCGCGTCCGCGGCAGGGATCATGCAGAAAAATGATACGACGACAACAAGAAAAATGGACGTGAATGTTCTTCTCATGATTTTTCTCCTGTCGAGCGGGCAGAAGCGGTCAGGCCAGAGAATAGGTTATCGTGCCGTTGCGCTTGTTGCCTTGTATTTCTCCCTTTATTTCAAGGCACTTGACGTGAGCCATAGTTTCCCCGAAGGCGAACCACTTCTGCGGTGCCGGAAATTCCTCCCATGTCTCGGCGGTGATGTCCCAGTTGATGTGAGGGGCGATCTGGAGGATGTTCTTCTCTCCGTCCTTCAGGGCAGCCAGGACTTCCTGCAGCCGGGCCCGGTGGTGTTCCTGGAGTTCTCTCACTCTTCCGTGAAGATCGTGCACCAAACGGCGGTGCCCCGTCAGGACGAGTTCCACATCGAGGGCGTCGACCTTCTCAAGACTGGCCAGGTAGTCGCCCAGGGCGTCTTCCATCTCCACCCAGTAGGCAATGTTGGGCGTGATATCGAAGAGAACATGGTCGCCGGCGACCAGGATCTTCTTGTCCGCCTCGTACAGGCACATGTGTCCCGGGGAATGGCCGGGGGTTGCCACGCACCGGAAGTGGAAATCGCCCATGTCTATCGTGTCGCCGTCGTTCACACAGGTGAAGGCGATCTGCCGGTCGGGACCGTACTTGTGCGCCGGGTGGCTGTTCAGAGAGGTACGAGCGCCCGCGGCCTCGAACCCATTTTCGATGTAGACGTCCAGGATCTCATGCCAGTGTCCCTCCCCCGCCCCCTGGTCGGCGAAATGCCTCGCCTCCACCTCATTGAAATAGACCGTGGCCTTGTCCGAGGCAAGCGTACTCACCAGCCCCATGTGATCCACGTGGAGGTGGGTAATGAAAAAATCGGTCCTCTCCAGATCGACACCGATCTCCCGGATGGCGTCGTTCATCGCGCTCAGACATTCTTCACGATTAAAACCCGTGTCGATGATCAGGAACCGGTCTTCCCCCCTGACGATATAGCTGTTCAGCCACTTCAGCGGACTGCGGGGAAGGGGAATCTCCGCGCGGTAGAGATTGGGAAGAATTTCTTCGATCATAGTCGTGTTTCCCTCCTTTTACGGTGGCAATCTTGCACAATTTTTGACGCCCGTCAACAGGTAAAAGGGGGGCAACGGCCCCTCTGGTGCCTTTAAAATAACCGTTATTACTGAGCTATCAGTCGAAAATTTGACTTCTTTGGCTGATCTTGTTAAGGATTGGGTACATGTTGTTGCCTGTATGGTACGGGGAACGGGTTTATGAACCACCAACCGGAATTGGAGGATAACATGAAGAAGATCTTTACAACTGCAGTGACTGTTTTCATGCTTTTGGTATGCGTTACAGGCATGGCGGGGGCAAAAGACCTGATCGTAGGGGTCGATGCCAACTTTATGCCGTTCGAATTCAAGGTCAACGGGGAACTGACCGGGTTCGACGTGGAGCTGTTCGAGGCGATCGCCAAGGAGATCGGCATCGATTTCAAATGGCAGACTATGGATTTCAACGGGATTATTCCCGGCCTTCAGTCGAAAAACATCGATGCGGCCATCGCGGGAATCACCATCAAATCCGACCGTGAAAAGGTCGTCGACTTTTCCCACCCCTATTACGATTCGGGACTCATCATGCTCGTGAAGGCCGACAACAAAGATATCAAGGTGATAGAAGACCTGGAGGGCAAGGTGGTCGCCACGAAGCTGGGAACCACCAGCGTAGACTTTCTGAAATCAGTCCCCACAAAGGAAGTGAAACTCCTCCCCAATACGGACAACCTCTTCATGGAACTCATCTCCGGCGGTGTGGATGCCGTGTTTTTCGACTCGCCTCCCCTTCTCTACTATGCCAAGAATCAGGGCAAAGGAAAGGTCAAGACGGTGGGCCCCCTCTATCAGGGACAATCGTACGGCATCGCGTTTCCACAGGGAAGCGACCTGCGGGACAAGGTCAATGTCGCACTGCTCAAGTTCATAGAAGACGGATCATACGCCAAGCTGTACAAAAAATGGTTCGGGGTAACCCCCCAATAGATGGCGATCACGCAGGGTACATGTCAAGCAACAACGAGAAAAAAGATTATGTAATCTCATTGACCACCCTTCTTTTCCTCCGCTATCTTCCACCATATGCATAAAGGGGCCTCTCACCGGGAGGTCCCTTTATAAAGGGCCATCTCCAACAAAGGAATTATCGCCATGGGAACCGGATTCGATTTTAATTTCCAAGTCATTTGGGAGTCTATCCCCTTTTTACTCACCGGGTTGAAGCTTACCCTTTTAATTACCCTCTTCGGCCTGCTCGCGGGCTTTTTTCTGGGGACCGTTACGGGACTGATGAAGATCTCCCGGAACGTCCTTGTCCGGAAAATAGGTGGGATCTATGTGGAGAGCATCAGGGGAACGCCGATCATGGTCCAGGTGATGTTCATCTACTTCGGGCTCCCGCTCGCCCTCGACATGCGGGTCGCGCCGATGATAGCGGGTATCACGGCTATCGGGATCAATTCGGGCGCCTACATCGCCGAGATCGTCCGGGGAGCCTTCCAGTCCATCGACCGGGGGCAGACCGAGGCCGGGCGCTCCATAGGCCTGTCGCACCTGCAGACCCTCCTCTACATTATCTGGCCGCAGGCCTTCCGGCGCATGATTCCTCCCCTGGGAAACCAGTTCATCATCAGCCTCAAGGATACCTCTCTCCTGGTGGTGGTCGGGGTCGGAGAACTGACCCGCACGGGGCAGGAGATCATCGCGTCTAATTTCAGGGCCTTCGAAATCTGGCTCACGGTGGCCGTGATGTACTTCATCGTGACCATGTCCATCGCCAAGGTCCTCAACCTGATGGAACGAAGGCTGGAGATCCGGGCATGATACAAATCAAGAATCTGCACAAGAGTTTCGGGGATCTCGAGGTCCTGAAAGGGATCGATCTCGACATAGCGGTGGGGGACGTGACGGTCATCATGGGACCGAGCGGTTCCGGGAAGAGTACCCTCCTTCGCTGCATCAACCGCCTCGAGAAGGTCACATCGGGGACGGTTATCGTCGACGGGCAGGACGTCATGGACAAGAAAACGGACCTGAATTTTGTCCGCACCGAGGCGGGGATGGTCTTTCAGCAGTTCAACCTCTTCCCCCACATGACCGCCCTTGAGAACGTCACGATCGGGCCGATCAAGGTCCGGAAGATGAGGCATAAGGAAGCGAAGAAACTGGGGATGGAACTCCTGACCAAGGTGGGGCTGGAGGACAAGGCGTCGACCTATCCGGACCACCTCAGCGGCGGCCAGAAGCAGCGCGTCGCCATCGCGCGGTCCCTGGCGTTACGGCCCAAGGTGCTCCTCTTCGACGAGCCGACGAGCGCCCTGGACCCGGAGCTGGTGGGTGAGGTCCTCGAGGTGATGAAACAACTGGGGAAAGAGGGCATGACGATGGTGGTCGTCACCCACGAGATGGGGTTTGCCCGCGAGGTGGCCGATCGGGTCATCTTCATGGATGAAGGGGTAATCATCGAAGAGGATACGCCGGAGGAGATCTTCACCAACCCAAAACACGACCGGACCAAGAGCTTCCTCGGCAAAGTCATTTAATAAGAGCGCTTCCCCTCTCTTTTCCACCCGCGGTTTTCAGAAACCGGTCGAGGCCACGGTCAAGCTTGCGGAATCGCCGCCGAGAGTTCGCCCCTGCCGGAACCGATAACGCTCGGGTCACGATCGGTCTGCGGCGGCGACTGACCACTCACTGAGATATACCCGCGTATCACGGAACTACCGGTCAACAGGACAATCGATACAACGACATGAAATATCTCCCCTCCTGTATCAGAATACGAGATTATCGGATGATACGCGGCATACGCTTTTTTGTAAGAAACAACCGGGGTTTATATACGACCATTTTCATACTTTTTCAGGGCAAAGATCGCATTCAGGAACGATCCTTCGTATGACGCAGGGCGAGTTTCCGCGACGATTGCTCCATGGTCGCCACCAGCTCCGCAACCCGACGGTTGAACGCCTCACGCCTTGTGCCGGGAACAGCCACCCGGGTCGGGATTTTTGCGGTTAATGGGTTCACCGGACGACCCCCGATATGGAGTTCATAATGCAGGTGCGGCGCAGTAGAGCGACCCGTACTTCCGGACAATGCGATCCGGTCGCCACGCTTCACCGTCTGTCCGCGCCTCACCAAGACCCGGCTCAGGTGCAGATAGCGGGAGGCATAATGACTGCCGTGCCGGATCTCGAGGTAGATGCCGGCAAACGGATGCTTGTGAATACGGGTAACGACACCATCACCGATAGAGAGAACCGATGTCCCTGAAGGCATGGCGAAATCCACGCCGTAATGCGGTACGATACGGTTCGTGATCGGGTGGCGACGCGCCGGGTTGAAGCGCGAAGAGACCCGGTAATGACCTGCCATGGGATACCGCCGTAAGGCGCGTTCCAAGCTGTCCCCCTCACTGTCATAGTAGTTTCCGTCATCAAAGAGAAAAACACTATAGACACGCGAGCCACGGAAAATACGAACCCCCTCGATACGACTCTGACCGGTGAAGACACCGTCGATAAACTGACGGCTGCGAATGACCTGAAAACGGTCACCGACACGGATACGACGGGTAAATTGAATCTGGTCACGGAAGAGTTCGATAATGGTGCCGGTTTCGTGATCGGTCAGCCCGGCGCTCCGCGCGGACTGATAGAAGCTACTGGATATGGTACCGTCAAGGAGTTCCTCTTCCCACGTACCGGGAGTAATGACCTCTTCGTATTCAAAGGTGCAATCGTCAACACGCTTGTATATGACACTCTTTCCGGGATGTATGAGCAGTTTCATACTCACCAGACTGCGATTTTCCTGATCGAGCGTAAAGGTCAATCGGTGACCGGGACGCAAGACATCCAGGGCGAGAATCGATTCGTCCGCCGAGAGAAGCTGAAGCAGAACACGCGTACTGATATGATACCTGTCAAAAATAGCGCTGAGGGTATCACCGGCCTTGATGGTACGGGTGAACGTGAGGATCGGTTCCGGGATCGCCCCTCGTGCGATATTCCCGACTTCGGAGGAACCGGGACGCGCGGCAGAAAAGAAGGTTGCATGTGAGAAATTCCCGGTCAGCCCCACCAGCACGCCAACCATCACGACATACAGCAAGAAGGAACAACATCTGCAACCGTTCCTCCGGGTGAATTTGCCCTCAATAGTTCCTATGACCGCCATAAAGACCCCGTCGTTTCCGTGAATCTGCCGTTCTATACCGCAAATTGGCCCGAGCGTAAACCCTCTTTCATCGTGATGACACATCCATTGGGATCGTTTCCGAACTGGTAGTTTGATCTTTCCGGTGGATAATCCCCTCCGTGCGGTTGACCACGGTTTCGAAGGAAAAGTGTGAAGCGGAACGAACGTCCCGGACGGGGACGAAGATGACTGGTCGGACGTCGCCGCGCTATCAGCCAAAAGACTAACAGTATATAATGATACCCTTTTTCTCGCATTACGACACTTTTCTGAAAAAAACATTGACAGCATCGGAATAAATAGATATACCTCACCAAGTTCAGTTGATCTAACTTGCAAAGTGGAGGCGGAAGTTCGGGGTTACGAGGTGACATCATGGAAAACAGTGAGCTCAGCGCGATCATGGAGGATTATCTCGAAAGTATCCTCAAGCTCGACAGGGAGAAGAAACATGTCAGGGTGAAGGATATCGCCGCCAGGATGCACGTCAAGATGCCCACGGTCACGAGCATGCTGGAAAACCTGAAGGGAAAAAATCTGGTCAACCACGAAAAGTACGAATACGTGGCGTTGACCCGAAAGGGCAGGAAGATCGCCGAGGACGTGTATAACCGTCATACCGTCCTGAAGAAATTTTTGACCGATATACTGATCATTGAGCCAGCGACAGCGGAAGAAGATGCCTGCAAGATGGAACATACGGTCAGCCCCGTGACGATGGAGAAATTGGTAAAATTCGTCGAGTTCATCGAGACCTGTCCTCGAAGCGGTTCCGACTGGCTCCGCAGGTTCGATCAGTACCAGAAACATGGCCGCGATGAGGCTCTTTGCCTGCAACAGATGAGGGTCTTTGAAGAGAAATTCGACGCGGAAGTAAAGAAACTCGAAGATAAGGGAGAATGATTTTTTTTGAACGTAATGTTTGACAGATCTAATATTATGTTCTTGTTCTAACATAATATAAAGGAGCGTGGTGATCACATATGGAAGCGAACATCATACCGCTGCCCATGGCGGCGTTGGGGAAACGAGTCAAAATCCTGTCCCTCGCCGGCGGACGGGGGATGCAGGAACGATTGACCAGTATGGGACTGGGACCGGGATCGGAGATTGAGGTGATACGACGCGGCGCTCCGGGCCCTTTTATTCTCGGCGTCAAAGAGGCGCGCCTGGCCATTGGTGCGGGCATGGCTCAAAGGATCATGGTCTCGGACAATGGACGGTTCTGACAGAGCCGAACGATGGACACCCGGTGTATGCGTGCGGCATATCCGGGGGTAATTTTTTTGGTCATATTGTTAGATCGATCTAATATTATATGGTTGTGCTAACAATTCAACGGGACGGTTATCTTTGATACCCGTTCATTTTTACAGGAGGACACCAGTATGACATTGGACGATATGAAACCCGGGGATGAATGCCGCATCGTGGATGTGCATGTGGACGGCGCGACGGGACAGCGCCTGATGGATATGGGGTTCATGCCGGGAACCACGGTGAAGGTTGTGTGCAACGCCCCCCTGGTTGATCCCGTCGACCTTCAGTTGCGGGGATATCATGTCAGTATCCGGCACAGCGAGGCCAGGGGTGTGGAGGTGAAAAAACCATGAGCGAGATAACCGTGGCGGTGGCCGGCCAGCCCAATTCCGGCAAATCAACGATCTTCAATATGCTGACCGGCGCGCGTCAGCATGTGGCCAACTATCCCGGTGTGACCGTGGAAAAAAAGATCGGGCGCTATGCCTACCAGGGGGATACGGTGGTGCTGGTCGATCTTCCGGGCACCTACAGCCTGACCTCGTACAGCCAGGAGGAAAAGGTCGCCCGCGATTTTCTCCTCCACGAACGACCCGCCGTCGTCCTCAACATCGTGGATGCCGCGAATCTGGAGCGCAACCTCTATCTGACCTTTCAACTCGGGGAGATGGGGATTCCCCTGGTGGTCGCCCTGAACATGATGGATGTGGCGAAGGACCGCGGCCTCGCCATCGACACACGAAAACTGAGCGAGTTGCTGTGCGTTCCGGTCATCCCCACCGTGGGGAAGAAGAGCAGAGGCGGCGCGGAGATCAAGGAGGCGATCCTGAACACGTACCGGGATGGTCATCAAGGCAGGGGATGTGTGGGCTGCGGCCCCTGCGCGGGGGTCCCGCAGAAAGACGGGTCCTTTCGGATCGATTACGGAAAGGATATGGAATCACTCCTCGCCCCTCTGGAGAAGAGGATCCGGGAAGATCAGCATATCTCTTCCCGGTATCCGGCCCGATGGCTGGCGGTAAAACTGATGGAGAACGACAGCGAGGCGCGCAGCCTCGTTCGGAAAGTTGAGGAAGAGTAGCATGGCAATGGATATTCTCACCCACGCCGAAACCGCGCGGGAACAGTTTTCTTCAGGGCATAAGACAAAACCGGAAAAGATCGTTGCGCTCAGGCGTTACGAAACCGCTGAAAAGATTATAGGGCTCACCGTCAGGAGGGAGAAGGAGATGCACCGGACGGTTACCGACCGGATCGACCAGGTTGTTTGTCACCGATTCTTCGGACCGGTGATCCTCCTCATGGTCATCTATCTCTTCTATGAACTCGCGATCGTCCAAGGATACAAGATCACCGCGTATACCTGGCCCCTCCTTGCCGCTGCGAGGGATCTGATCGCATCCGCCCTCCCCTCCCCGGGATTTGTCTTCGATCCCCTCCTCAGGACCATACCGCTGGGGGTCATCGACGGAATCATGGCGGTCTTCAATTATATCCCCATCTTCCTGATCTTGTTCGCCCTCATCGCGATTATGGAAGACTCGGGGTATATGGCCCGGGTATCGTTTCTCCTTGATCGTATCTTCCGGTATTTCGGTCTCCACGGGCAATCCGCCCTCCCCATGATACTGAGCGGCATCTTCGTCGGGGGGTGCGCGATCCCGGGGGTCATGGCCTGCCGTATCATCAAGGACGAAAAGGCGAAGCTGGCGACCATGCTGATCTGTCCGCTCATGAACTGCATGGCCAAGATCCCTCTCTACATCCTCCTGGTGGGGATGTTCTTTGCCGCCCACAAGGGGATTGTCATGTTTTTCATCTCCACGATCACCATTATTACGGCACTCGCCGTAGCGAAGATCCTGAACATGACCCTGCTCAGGGGGGTGGAAACGGCCCCCTTTGTCCTGGAGATGCCGGCCTATCACCTGCCCACGGTGCAGGGGGTCCTGCGCCGCTGTCTGGAACGGACCTGGCTTTTCGTCAAGAAGATCATCACCATCGTCATGATCGTGGTCCTGATTATCTATCTCCTCATGACCTTTCCCGGAATCGGTGCGGACCGGGAGGCCTATTTCGGTGAGCAGGCAGACCGACATATCGCGTCCTTCTTCAAAAAAATCGGGGACACGAACCCCTATGCGAAGCTTCTCGCCGGGTCGGGGTTGGTCGCCTTCGCCAACTACTATGACGACTACAAACAGGCGAAGATGGGCGCCACAGGTGCGGATAAGAAGGCGGTCGTGGACGAGAAATTCCGGGCACGAAATGATGACTTCTTCAAGATCGTCAAACGGGGCAGGTACACGGAGGGCGGCACAAACGTCAAAGACGGGGACGCCCTGAAGGTCAACACGGCATACAAGAGCCTGCACCGGGAACGGAGCGGTATCCGGCGGGACATCAAGGACGAGACGATTATCGGCAGCGCCATGGGCCGTGTGGGTCGCGCCATGGAGCCCGTGACTCAATACGCGGGCTTCAACTGGCGCGTCAATATCGCCCTCATTAGCGCCTTCGCCGCCAAGGAGAACAGTGTGGCGACCCTGGGAAGCATCTACCAGGCGGACCTGGGAGAGGGAGAAAAGGCCCTCGAAGACCGGATGAAGGAAAAGGAGAAGGGGTGGACCCCCCTCCATGCCCTGGCGCTGATACTCTTCATGACCATGTACCCCCCCTGCATCCCCACCCTTCTCATGGTGAGGCTGGAATCGGGGAGTACGAAGTGGGCCCTCTTCGCAACGGTCTATCCCATTGTTCTGGGCTCTCTGGCCGCCACCGCCGTCTTTACCGGCGGGAGCCTCCTGGGTCTCAGCGGGTTGCAGGCAATGGCTCTCTTTTATGTGTGCGCCCTTGCCGTTACCGTTGCCCTCGGTTTTATCAAGAACAGGGATGAGTTGGATGAATATGCGTAATATTTCACACATGGTGTTTGTTTTTCAACGTGTTCCATTCCCCTCGCGCTTCACCGCGAATCGTGACAGGGGGTACAAAAACAAAAAGCAAAGAGAAGGGAGGTGAAAAGATGAAGCGATGGATTATCTGTTCGTGTGGAATAGTCGTGATGATGGCGTTTCTGGTTACGGCCGCACAGGCGCACACGCCCCTCTGTTCCTGTTATGACAACGGAGACGGAACGGTAACCTGCGAGGGCGGGTTTTCCGACGGTTCGTCGGGGGCCGGCGTCAGCATGACGGTGAATGATGCAAACGGGACGGAGCTCACAAAGGGAAAGATGGACGACTGCAGTGAGTTCACTTTTGATAAACCCTCGGGTTCCTATACCGTGATCTTCGACGCGGGACCCGGCCATGCCGTCGAGGTCAAGGGCGAAGATATTACCGAATGAAAATACAACAATAAGGAGAAGAAGATGAAAAAGATCATACTAGGATTATCCGCACTGCTGGTGTTCGCGCTAAGTGCCCCGGCAGGGGCACACTTCCAGATGATTTACGCCCCCGACAGCGTCCCGGCCTCGAAAAAACTGACCCTCAAGCTGGTGTTTACGCACCCTTTTGAGGCGGGTCACACCATGGATATGGGGAAGGACGAAAAGGGAGAGATTCACTCTCCGGTCGCCTTCGGTGTGGTGCACAAGGAAAAGAAAAAGGATCTGCTCAATACCCTGAAGCCGATCACCTTCACCAGCCTGACAAACGAGGGAAAGGCCTACGAGGCCGATGTACGCCTCCGGGGAATGGGAGATTATGTCTACTATTTCGTCCCCGCCCCCTACTATGAGGGGTCGGAGGATATCTACATCCAGCACTGCACCAAGGTGATCCTCAACGTGGCCGGTGCACCGACGGACTGGGACAGCCCGGTGGGCGATCCGCTCCCCGTCGAGATCATCCCGCTCGACAAGCCGTACGCCCTGTGGGTCGGTAATGTCTTTCGGGGTGTGGTGACCTGCCACGGGAAACCGGTCCCCGGCGCCGAGATCGAGGTGGAATACCTGAACCACGCGGTGGTGGGAAACGCCTTCGCGAAAAAGGCTGCGGTCGAGGCGCCCCATGACGCCATGATCACCCAGACCATCAAGGCGGATAACGACGGCGTCTTCGTGTTCGGTATCCCGAAGGCGGGATGGTGGGGATTCGCCGCCCTGGGCGCCGGCGGAGATCTGACACACAACGGCAAGGAGCTTTCACAGGATGCCGTTATCTGGGTCCAGGCGCTCGACATGTAATAATGAAGAAGGGTCAGCAAGGGGGAAACGGTTTGGCGCCCCCCCCCTTGCTGACCCTCCACGGACCTTCGAAGGCAGCACCTCCCGGTGGGGAGTTGCGCCTTCACGGGCTTTCTATTTCATAGGACGATTTTTCCGGAATGTCAATGGGAACAATCGAAAAGAGGAGCACAACTACATGAAAAGACTACTTATCGCGGCATTCATCCTCATGTTCATAATCACCCCTGGCGCATACGCAGGCGATGCGGATATAGAGGACCTGTATGATCGGATTGAAGAACTGGAAGAGAAGATAGACGCACAGAAACAGGCGGGAGCGGGGCTGCTGGAGACGCTGGACGATCATATCACCTTCAGCGGCGCCATCGAGCTGGATTATTCTTATACCGACCCGAGCGACATGACCGCCCGGGACAGTGATTCTACATCGGATCTCGATATCGGAACGGCCGAGCTGGGTGCCGAGGTCCAATTCCACGAGTGGGTCACCGGCACCTTTATTCTCAAAGGGGAGGCCCTCGACGGCGATGACGACCGGGTGTTCTGGGACGAGGTGACGATCACCATACAGAACGAGGCATTCCCGCTGTACTTCGTCGGCGGGAAGAGGGGACAGCCCTTCGGCGTCTTCAACAGCCATCTCATCAACGACCCCATCACGCAGGATTGTTATGAAATCGCCAAGACAGGGGCAACCATCGGCTTCACGCCCGATCTCTGGGGGTTCGACATATCGGCCACGGTGTACAAGGGAGAGGTCCTTGCCGACAGGGTATCGGAAGCGGGATACGGCTGGGAACGGGCCCCCAACCCCGACCCGACGGACGATGTCGGTTCCTATATCTTCAATGTCTCGCTCGCACCCATCGAGGGGTTGAGCCTCAGCGCCTCCTTCGACTCGGAGCCGGGACAGGGTGATCGGAACGAAACGGCGGGGGCTTCACTCGAATATCAGGTCGGCATCCTGACCTTTGATGCCGAATATATCGCGGCGCTCAGCAGAGAAAAGAACGCGGCGACCGGCAAGGAGCATGAAGAATCCGCATGGTTTGCCGCAGTCGCCTGCCAGGCCTTGGATCCTCTGGAGATAGCGGTGCGCTACGAGGCATTCGATGACGACATGGACGGCGATCAGGATGAACACCTGGAAAACCGGTACTCCGTGGGTGCCAATTATACCCTCTTCGAACGTGATCCCTTCGTCGCGACGCTCATGGTCGAGTATCGCAGGAGCAACTACGAAAAAGAGAGTGGAAGCAGCGTGCAGGACGCTGTGGATGAAGTGTTCGCCAAACTGGCATTCGAGTTCTGATTAATGGGAGATGAATTGGCAGTACAGGACTTCAGGCAAGGAGATGATCGGTTTTCGATGACACAAAGATCAAATCATTACTGGCGCTTTCTTGCCGCGTCCTGACTGCCCATACGGGAACGGCAGCAATCCTGATCTCACCATACTGTGAAACGGTACGGTACATGCACGTGCCCTTCAGTCGGGAACCGATCGGGAGGAGATGAATCCGATGGAAACATACACACATGACAGGATGAACGGCCCAAAGATCATGAATACCGCCGGCGTCACGGTGCCGCCCGTCGGGAATGATCCGATGGATATAATGCTCCGACGACAGGAAAAGAGGAGAGCGATCTGGCAGATCAATGACTTTTACTACTGCGCAACCATCGGGACCTGTCTGACACTCTCCGAGCAGAAAAAGATCCTGGCCAAGGAGAAGTGTGACCCCGGGCGGTACACCCCTTATGAGATACACTGTGTAATGATTTCACAGGCCAAGAGTGAAAACCGTATCTCACGGCGGATGAATACCCTCCTGAATCACAAATATCGCGAGGAAATACGAGAATTCTCGGGCTGTGATGAACGGGTATTCCTGCCGATCTGGAACAAAAGGCTCGCAGAGGGGAAGATCTGCGGACTGTACTGGGTGGCCGTGACCAACAAGCACTTTTCCGATGCCATGCTGGCCCGACTGTTCGGTGACGTGCACATGCTCTCCCACATCAATGGGGGCGAGATCAGGAGTTCTTTGCAGGAAGCTGTCAGGATCAAAGAAGAAAACACCCAGTTGAAGGATACGTTGAGGAGAGAAAAAAAGACTAGGAAAGAGATGATGAAGAACCTGTACGTCCTTGAGAAGAACCTCACGATCATGGAAAACAAGTACCGCGCCGCAATTCTCGAAAGCAGCGATTTAACCGCGCAGCTGACGGGTGATTCCTCACGTGCACAAATCGAACGGCTTGCGGCTGAGAACGCCTCGCTCCGTGAACAGTTGGTGAACAGCGAAGAACGGGTAAAGACCGGCGAGGCGTCGATCGCCTCCCTGGAAGATGAACGGGACACGATGCAACTGGAAGCGTTTGACCTGAGGGAGAAAAACGATCATCTGACACGGGAATTTCATGACACCATTCAACAGTTCTTCGCCATCTATCAGGAGTGCGATGAGAGTTGTCCCGCCTTCGATCTGTGCAAAAAGAGAATCCTCATCGTCGGCGGCATCACAAAGATGAAGAACCTCTACCGCGACCTCATTGAACACAAGGGGGGGGTATTCGCCTATCACGACGGGTATATGCGTGGCGGCGAAAACGTGCTGGAAGAAAAGGTCAGACAGTCGGACGTCGTGTTGTGTCCTGTTGACGTCAACAGTCACAACGCCTGTTTGAGCGTCAAAAAGATCTGTAAAAAGAGAGAGAAACCCTATTGGATGCTCCCGAACTCGAGTCTGACCAGCATCACGCAATCGTTGATGCGGGTTGTTGCCCGGCCAGAGGGAGCAAGCGATACGGTTGCCGTTACATGATCACACACGATTAAGCGGGATCGGGAAGCGGTTTTCTCGACTCCCCGGGACCGGGAGGTACGTTATGGCGGATAAGATATTGGAAGTATTCAGGGAAAAGAATCGATTCAACGTCCTTGAATTGGCCTTCAAGCTGCAGGCCGACAGGAAACGGGTGAAAGAGGCGCTGGATACCCTTGTCAGTCTCGGCAGGCTGCGAGTGGAACTGAAACAACGGCATGAGGACAGCGCGCCCATGAGAAGGGTCCTGGGTTGCCGGTGCAGCATCAGGGGATCGTATGGCGAAACATATATATTAACCGATTAATTTTTTCACATGCAAGTTAGGCGGACAAAACTTTTTCCGAGGATATGGTGACGTTCAACTCCCTACCCCTGGAGAGGAAAGGATAACGTCATGCTTGATTCAATCGAATGGGTGGTATTCATCGGCAGTATATCAGCCATGATAATAAACGCATTGGTGGCGTTCGTCGTATAGACAAGAGGAACGGATGATCTCTGCGGCTTGGTGGGGGTCCGTGGTTCTGCCGGGACATCGAGGTTGGCCCATAACCCGATAGCCACCGGGGCCGGTTCGATGTGGTCCGTGCGGTGGCAATCAAACCAGTGCTGACTCACCGGGGAGAAGAAACCGGATTCCGTGAAATCTTTCATCCCGCCACAGGGGATTTGCAAATGATGATACGAAAAGAACTGGGGAATTTTATGGGTATTGATGGGAAAACCGCGGCGGCTTCAGGCTTCGGCATTATTGTCTTCCTATTGTTTTTACCGATCTGTACCGGGGCTGCCGAGCATCCATTGGATGTTCATGAAACGATCGTCAAGGAAATCAATGTCCACAGAGAGATCCAGAAATCGGAAAACCGGTGGGCGGGCCAGCGGGCCAGATTGAGGGAACGATACCAGATGCTGGAGGACATGATCGAACAGCTTGAAAACCGCGACACGATCCTCACGAATGACTTGAAGGTGCATCGAAAGACGATGGCAGAAAAGAAACGCTCGATTATCGAGATGAAACGGGTGCAGGAGGAAATGCAATGCACTCTGGAAACAATCAGCGAACGACTTTCCTCCTTCGTGGCAAACGATCTGCCCTTTTGTACGGTGGAACGCCAGCGTCGCGTGAAGGAATTGAATAACCTGTTACCCCGTTTGGACACGTCCCTGGCCGAGAAGTGCCGTCGTACCCTTGAGGCGTTACAGGTAGAAACAAAATATGGCCGTGATCTTCTGGTATCAGCACAGATCATCAACACGTCCGGCACGATTATCGCGGCGGATGTGGTGAATATTGGTCGACTATCACTCTTCTACAAGGCTCCGGATGGCGAACGCATCGGGTGGTATAACCGGGCGACTGAACGGTGGGGACCACTTCCCACCCGGTATGGCAGAGATATTAATCAGGTCTTTGAAATGGCCCTGCATCGGCACCCCTTAGAAACGGTTTCGCTCCCCCTGGGAAGGATTGCGATCCCATGAGACGAGCCATCGTATTCTGTATCATCTTCGGCACGATCGTGTTCCGTGCCGGCACCGGATCGGCAATGGATATGCGGGCCGCATCCCAAAAGGCACAGGCAGCTTATGAAGCCGCCCTTTCGGAAGCCAAGCTCCGTCGAGAACAGATACTTCAGGATCAGACCGCCCTGCAGCAGGCCATCTCGGATATGCAATCGCGGGTACAAGAACTGCAGGATCGGGTAAACCACAAAGAAAAGGAGTTGTCGCTCCTGATTCAGAACGAAGAGGAGCTCACCCTTCGTCGAAGCGAAAAACAGGAACAGATTGACGAGTATGCCGCTGTCGTGCACCAGGTCTCCCGGGATCTGCATGCGATTCTTGAGCGTTCCCAGTTCACCGCTCGCTGGCCGGAGCGTCTGGGTACATTGGAATCGATCATGGATCCTCACCGGTTTCCCGGAATTGATGACATAAAGGCCCTCGCCGACCTCTTCTTTGAAGAAATGAGGCTGACCGGGGAAGTGGAACGGTTTGAGGGTACCTTCGTCGGCCGGGACGGGGTTGAAAGGACAGGGAGCATACTGACCGTCGGCCCGTTTTGCACGGTGTACCAGGACGGCGGTGACGTCGGTTTCTTGCGGTATGACAAAACAAATCGGCGATTTGTCGCACTGGGAGGTCAACTCCCTTGGCGGATGCGACATGGAATACAACGGTATATAACCGGCGAGTCCGATACGGTCTACATTGATCCGTCGATCGGCCCGGCGTTGGAACATGTGGCACAGCATTCCACGTTTCTGACAAAGCTTAAGAAAGGTGGCATCCTGATCTGGCCGATACTGGCCATCGGAGTGGTCGCCTTTCTCCTGATCTGCGAGCGTCTGATCTTCCTGCATAAAGTGCATGCAAACACCGATCGCCTTATGGGACGGGTCAACAAGATGGCCATTCAGGAAGAATGGGAACGCTGTCACAGGATCCTTTCAAAGGAGAAAGACAGCCCCGTCTCAAATGTCCTGAAAGCCGGTCTCGGGGCAATTCATAAATCCCGTGAGACCCTTGAGAACATACTCAATGAGGCGATTCTCAAAGAGTTGCCGCGCCTGGAACGGTTCCTCCCCCTCCTGAGTGTGATGGCGGCCGTTTCGCCGCTCCTGGGATTGCTCGGAACGGTGACCGGTATGATTACGACCTTTCAAGTCATCAGTCTCTATGGAACAGGCAATCCCCGTTTGATGGCAGGCGGGATTTCAGAAGCGCTTATAACCACGATGCTGGGGCTTGCCGTGGCCATTCCCGTGATGCTGGCGCATGCGTTTCTGCGACGTAGAATTGAGCATATCGCGGGAGACATGGAGGAGAAGGCGCTGACTCTGAGCAACATTATCTGCAGAGAAAGCACCATCAATGGGCAAGCCGATCCGCAGCCTTCCCGGGTAATCGCCAGCTAAGAAAAGGTTCATGGGAATGAACCGGTAGAAAGTGAAGAAACATACGACATGGAAGTAGTATACACCTCGATAGCATACCTCCGGGCAGGCGGTCCGGTTATGGTGTTTATCATTATCGTTTCTCTTCTGGCATGGGGATTGATTATCGAACGGCTCGTTTTTTTCCATCGTCTGGGAAAGATCGGCGCCGACACAAAAGATATCCAGGTGGAACTGAACAAGCACCACCTCCCGTCCGTCATGGCCACCAATTTGTGCACACCGATGCTGCGGGCGTTTGTTCTCCATATCCGGGGTGAGACAAAACTGGACCGGCATATCCTGGACCATTACGCACTGCTTCAAAGAAACCGTCTGTGGTACTCGCTGGAAGTCCTGACCGCCCTCGCGGCAGCGGCACCGTTGTTGGGATTGTTTGGAACGGTCAACGGCATGATCGACACGTTCGACGTAATCACCTCTTTCGGGACAGCCAATGCAAAAGCACTGGCGGCGGGTATCTCCGAAGCACTGATAACCACACAGAGCGGGCTTTTGGTCGGCATCCCGGGTCTTTTTATGGCCCGCCTGATACAGCAACATGCCAGTAAACTGGACAACCGCCTGGATGAAACCATTCTGGCCGTGCAGAGGTGCCTCTGATGATTCGTACACGCAAATCCCTCAAAAGCGCCCAGTACAGTGACGAGATCAACATGGCGCCGTTGATCGACCTGGTTTTTCTCCTCCTGATCTTTTTCATGGTCACGACCAGTTTTGTCCGGGAGGCCGGCGTTGATGTGCAACGACCGATGGCAGAAACGGCGGAGATCAGGGAGAAAGGAGCGATTTTCATTGCCATCGACGACAACAGACAGATCTTCATGAACAAGAAACAGATCGATATCCGCATGGTACGCGCCTATGTCGAAAAGGAACTGGCCGAAAACCCAGAGGGAGAAACCGTCATTATTGCTGATCGTGACAGTCACACCGGTGTGGTTATTGATGTTATGGAT
Source organism: Syntrophales bacterium (assembly GCA_963662405.2). Taxonomy (GTDB): domain Bacteria; phylum Desulfobacterota; class Syntrophia; order Syntrophales; family UBA2210; genus UBA6078. Next base: position 95,465 of record CAXXKT010000003.1, on the reverse strand, counting down.
CAGTGTCGCTTGGCCGGCTCCTCCGATGTCAGTATCGCCGCTAAGCGGCCGGAGGGCCGATGATCACGATGGAACGATCATACCGACAGAACCTTTCGATTTCGGGTATCGCCTTACTGATTAATGCACTGCTTTTTATTGTGCTGCCCTATTTTATGATGGCGCAGAAGACACCGACACCTCTCGGGAATGACGTGGCAGAAGGTTTCCGATTCATTGATACGATCTCTTTCCCCGAGGAATCCCCTCTCCCGACACCTGAAAAGCCCCGCGATGTGGTTCGGCCCCCGGAAAGACAAGAAATGACCGTCCCTGAAGATCTGGTGATACCGTTGCGTAGCAAGGGGGCGACGCTCCCGCATCTCCCCGTCGAAACGGTTCATATCGACATCACCCCTCGTCCCATCGCCAGTCCGAGTCTCCCGTTCCCAGACAGCGACCGACCGAACAATGTCACGGTCCGCGAGAGGGCAGTCTACAACGAAACCGAGGTGGATCATGTCCCTGTGACTATCGCCAAAACACCGCCGGCATACCCATACCGCGCCAGGCGGCTCAACATCTCCGGAGAGGTCAATGTCACATTTCTGGTGGATACCAACGGGGCGGTTCGGAACATAAAGATTATGGGAGCAGATCCACCTGGCGTGTTCGACAGGAATGTCCTTGAGGCACTCACCACCTGGCGTTTCGAGCCGGGCCTTCTGCGCGGACGGCCCGTCACCACACGGGTAACGACCAGTATCGTTTTTCGTCTGGAGGATGCCGGATGAACCGTCAGCGCCCCTTCTCCCGATATGCATGGTGTGGCATGGCAAAACCCTTCGCGGCGGCTCTGGTGATCTGCCTGTCAGCGATACTGATGCCTTCACCGGTCATATCGTTCGCGGGTTCGTCCCCGACCCCTTCGGAACAATGGATCCTGACCCAGGCACGTCAGGCCATGACGGCCCAAAAATACACCGAGGTCCAGGAGATGCTGCTGCATTTTCTATCCGGGAAGCGGGATAAGACCCATTATCTGATCTTCTTTACCCTGGGTAACGCCTCGGCCCTGGCCGGTCGGAGGAATGAAGCCCTGTCCTATTACGAGGAGGCGATTGCCCGGTACGACGCCGATGCCGACCTCTGGCTCAACAGGGGAAAGGTTGCCTACGACCTGAAACAATTCGGAAAGGCCGGAGACTCGTTTCACAAGGCATATATCCTGACGGCGGAGGAAAAACCGGATCTGCTCTATCAGACCGCCGTCTGCCGTATCAGAGACGGCAGGCCCGAAGAGGCACTCTCCTGTCTCGAACGGATCTGCTCTACCGATGTGAAAGAGATACGAACCGATTGGTGCGAAGCCCTTCTCGACGTGTATGGAAAACTGGGAAAACACGAAGATGCAATGACGGTACTCAGACAGCTTCTTGCGCGGGGCGGAGACCACCCGCGCTGGTTGAAACGGATGACACAGCTCTACATCGAGGATCGGGTCTATGACAAGGCGGCCGCCGCATACGAGTTGTATCTTAATCTGACGGAGGCGGGGCGTGAGGACGTGCTCAGACTGGGCAACCTGTACCGGCTTGGCGGTGTCCCCTTGAAAGCGGCGGTTCAGTACGAACGGATACTGCAGTGGGATTCCTCCTTTGACGATTATGAGCGGGTTGTATCGACCTACCTCGCCGCACATCGATCGGACAAAGCCGCGGAAGTATTGATCCGGGCGATCGAGAAGCAATCCTCCGCCCACCTGTGGCACCTGCTGGGGAGCGTTGAGTATAACCGCGAAGAATACCGGAATGCTTACGACGCCTTTCAGCACTGTCTCCACCTAATGCCGGAAAACGGAAGTGCGGCACTGTACCTGGGGTACTGTGCGCTGAAACTGCACCGGTGGCGCGAAGCGAAGGAGGCATTGACCCAAGCATCCCGTTTCACTGGGCAGCGGGATGCGGCCCGGAGGGCGCTGGCTCAGATCGAGGAGCGGACCGGGGAGAAGCAAAGAACGGCACAAAAAATCACAAGGGTGTTCCATTAAAACAATAGAGAGGAGAACGAGTATGAAGAAACTGACATGGGGGATGGCTGCCGTCGGCGTGGTCTTTTTATTGTCCACCGCCGCCCATGCGTGCCATCCGTGGATCAATGCGAACAAGTACACCCCCAAGGCAAGTGAATCGATCAGGTTCCACATCGCCTACGGGCACAACTACCCCATGGGACACAGTTTTTTTGCCAACGATAAGATGGCAAGACTGTATACCCTGGGGCCCGATGGAGGAGAGGGGAAAACAGGCCCTCGTGTCTTGGGCAAGGGGGAATATTCCCAGGTTCAGTTTGAATCGAAAGAAGACCTCGCGGGAGGGACTTACCTTGTCGTCATGGAGAGTAAAGGGAACTTCGGGGGTTTTACCGACAAGGGGTATCAATTCAAATCGAAGAAAGAGTTGAAGGGCGAAACGATCAAGGGAAGCATCAGATATTCGCAAAATTTCTGTAAGGCCGTCGTCAATGTTGACGGAACGGCGAGAGGAAAGGGGTTTTCCACAGTGCTCGGCCACGGCCTTGAGATCGTGCCCCTGAAGGATCCCGGTGCACTGCGGACCAACGACATACTCCCGCTGCAGGTACTCCACAACGGGAAACCCCTCGATGAATCGGTGATGGTATATGCCACGTACATGGGGTTTAGCAATGAGACGGACGTATTCGCCTACACCGCCTGGGCCTCCGCATACCACAACGGGGTTGCCAAGATCAGGCTCCTCCAGCCGGGAATATGGATGATATTCGTCAACCACAAGCTCCCCTATCCCGATCTCCAGATGGCGGACCAGTACAGCTACCAGGCAACGCTGACCTTTGAGGTCAAGCCGTGACGGGATGTGAAGGACCTGCGTACGGTCTGAGCGGATGGTGAGTACATGAAAGGTGGGACGGCGGGTGGTCCGGCAAGATCACGCCCGCCTGTCCCGGAAAAGGCACGCCCCCTCTTTCGTTCGAGAGGACTCCCTCTTGTATTTTTTACCGGAATCGAGAGGGGCGCGTCAATGAGAATATTCCCAGAAAGGAGAAATACTGGTGAAAAAGCTTCGTTTCAAATTGGCCCTGTTCCTCACAGTTTTTTGGTTTGTTCCCGCGGTTCAAGCATCCGCGGCCGAGAGCAGCCCTCCATCGGTGGAGATGCAGAAAACCGTGGTCACCGCTACGCGGACCGAAACCGCCGTGGAGGATCTCCCGGTCAGTGTTACCGTTATAACGGCTGAAGAGATTGAGAAGATGCCTGTCTCGACGGTGGACGAGGTCCTGAATGAGGCCGTGGGTCTGCAGGTCCGTCGCAACAAGGGACTGTGCAACACGACCAGTCATACCACCGTGTACATGCGCGGGACGGGAGACAGCGGCAGGGTTCTGGTGCTCAAGGACGGCATCCCCATCAACAGGACATACGGCAGTTCGGTCACGCTCTGGAACACGTTATCACTGGAGAATATCGAACGGATCGAGATCGTGCGGGGGGCCTCGTCCGCCCTCTACGGTTCCAGCGCCATGGGCGGTGTGATCAATATCATCACCAAACATCCCAAGGAGGGGGTCTCCGGGACCGTCACCATGCAGGGCGGCTCCTTTGATACCTATATGGGGAGTGCCAGCGTGAATGCCGGGACCGACGACTACAGCGTTCGTGCCTCGGTTGAACATAAACGGACACAGGGGTACGAGTACTACGAGGGTTCATCGTGGAAGAACTATTACAAGAAACCCGAGAATGAACTGACCAACATCTCCATCGGAGGGGACATATGGCTGGGGGAATCGATCCTGCGTCTGGACTACGCACACCTCCTGGAAGACTCTCTGAGCGCCACGACAACCCAGTATGACGGCGAGCAGAAGACCGACGAATACATGCTCAGCTGGGGGGTCCCCCTGGGGAAAAAGACCGACTTTAATGTCAAGGCCTACTACTACGACGAGGGATACGAATCAAACGCCGACACGTATAACTCCACGTCGGGCAAATTCGACACCTACTATTACGATTCGACTATCCCCAAGGATGAATACGGCGTCATGTTCCAGGTCAGCACCGAGCTCGCCGGCCACAAACTCACGGCGGGGAGTGATCTGAAATGGGCGAAATGCACATGCGAATATGCATACAGCACGGGTGACCGCAATTTCAGCGGAGAGCAGGATCTCTATGCACTGTTCGTCAACGACGAGATCGGTTTTCTGGGGAATCGGCTCATCGTCAATGCCGGTCTGCGCTACGATTACTGGAAGAACCATGATGGCGACTTCTACGATTCGACGACATCGACGGCACGAACCATTATCTATCCCGACAACACCGACCAGGCCCTTTCACCCAAGATAGGCGTGAGCTACAAGCTCAATCCGGCGATCAAGTTCCGGGCATCTTTCGGTACGGGGTTCAAGGCACCCTCCCTCTATGACCTCTATAAATCCGGACCTCACGGTTCCACCCGGTTCGATCTGGCGAACCCGGATCTGGAGCCGGAGCGGATGGAATGGTCGTACGACGTCGGATTCGATGCCACCCCCCACAAAAAGCTGTGCGTGAGCATGACCTTCTACCAGAGCAGTATCAAGGATTTTCTGGGAGAGAAGACACTCGCGGCATCGGAAGTTCCTTCATGGTTTTCACCGGATGACGGGATGGCGGTCATCCAGACGATCAACCTGGGGAGGGTTGAGATCTACGGTGTCGAGGCCAATCTCGAATACAAAATCAGTAATCAGTGGTCGACATTCATCAATCATACCTACAACGTATCAACGATTGAGGAGTACGAGGAAGATCGAACCGTCGAGGGGAATTATCTTTCCTATACCCCCCGTCACATGACCAAGATCGGCGTTACGTACGATAACCCGGATCTCTTTACCCTGGGTGTCTTTCTCACCAACGTGGGCGAACGCTATGGAGATCTGGAAAATACGGACTCGAAAAAACTCGATGCCTATCAGGTGGTCGGTCTGAAGATCTCCCGTGAGATCCGTGAAGGGCTTGAGGTGTTCGGTGAAGTGAACAATCTCACCGACGAGGATTACAAGGAATACTACACGACCAACAATCCGCCGGCATCCTTCATGGCCGGTGTGAAATACACCTTTTAAGGAGCAGCGATGATTACGTACTTTTGGGCCCTCGGGATTGTTTTCACCGTACTGATATTCGCCGGCAAGGCCGGCATGGTGGCCGGTTCCATGAATATCAGGACATCCGGCATTGTCGCGCTTGCCCTGCTGTACGGTGTCATCGCCTTCCTGTTGGGGGTTGGCATCAGGATTGCCAACCCCCTCGATTATTTTCAGTTCTTTCAGAAATTCATGTTTCACGGAGTCATGGTTCATTTCTTTCTCTCTCTCGGCCTGATGGCATGGGGATTATATACCATGAAATCCGCCTTTTACGAGTACCCCCAGGGGAGATCGAGGGCCGGATATCTCCTGATGCTCCCCTGTCCTGTGTGCCTTTCCGCCATGCTCCTGAGCTGTTCCATCTGCGTGGCCCTCACCGGTATGGATCCCCTGCAGGTCGGGGGGGGAATGGCGGTTCTTTTCACGGCGGGGATTGCCGGTGCCGCCCTGGTTGCCCGGCACCGGATGAGACGTGACACGGAGAGAACACGGGGACCGGTCCTCCTCGGCTTTTTCATGACCATGGTTGGTCTCTATTTTGCCGTGGCCATCGTCGTCGTCCCCGTTTATTCGAAGGCCAAGGCACTCCTCGCGGTGAGAGGGATCTCCGCCGCCGCAGCGGTGTCTCTGAGAGATTCGGTCATCCTGCTCTGTACCGGGGGCCTCATCTTTTGCCTGGGCTTTATAAAGAACCGCAGGGAAACTGCACGCAGCAAACAAATCAGAAACGAGGTGTGAGAAAAATGAACGTCTTGGATGTCATGCAGGCAGGGCTCTATCTGATCATGAACGCCCTCCTCTACCCGGTAATAGTGGTGTTGCTGTTACTGGTCGTTGCGGCCCTCTTCGTCCTGGGAGGTTTCGCCTCGGAAGCCGTGTTTCGCCGAAAGCAGGTTCATGCGGCGGATGAAAAAAGCGAAAGACTCGCCGAGGAGGTCGCCCGCGACCTGTTACAGTCGCGCGCCGACGGGGCCGCAGAGCGCATTGCACAGTACACGGAAGGCCTTTCGTCCCTCCCCCTGACAGTGGAGAACTTCTTCAGAGACCTGTCCCGCCAGATCGCCAGGGGGATCAGCAATCTCGACGTACGGACGGAAAAGATCCTGCAGTCATATGAAAATGACACCCACGCAACACTGGAAAAAACACGGATCATGATCAGGGTCGGACCGATGCTGGGACTGATGGGGACCCTCATCCCCATGGGGCCGGCGCTCCTCTCGCTGTCGCAGGGGGACCTGGAACAGATGGCGAACTGTCTGATCCTCGCCTTCGGAACGACGGTAGCGGGACTGGCGGTGGGGGTACTCGCCTACATCATCTCGGTCGTCAGAGAGCGCTGGTACGGCGAAGATATGCAAAACATGGAGTACATCGTCGATCTGATCATGGGACATATCGAAAATGATGTGTCCCCTTCAGGACAAGAGGAAGGACAAAATATTATCGAGCTCTCAATGAACTGAGGATACACATGAAACTTACGCGAAGAGATAAACGAAAGAACCGCCGCAGGAAAAGTCCCATACATCAGGACGATCCCATGAGCGGTGTGGCAAATCTGTTCGATGTCGCCATGGTCTTTGCCGTCGGCCTGCTGGTGGCCATGGTCAGCGCCTACCACATTCACGAGATATTCTCCGCCGATGAACTGACCATGATCAAGAATCCCAATCAACCGGGAAAGATGGAGATTATCAGCAAAAAAGGAAAAGAGATCAAGGTCCAGAAACTGACAAAGGAGATGGCCCAGGGGCAGGGAACGAGACTGGGAACGGCCTACCGGCTCCAGGACGGCAAGGTGGTCTATATACCCGAAGGAGAGGAGGAACGGTAGGATGCGACACGGCATATGCGGTGTACTCTCAGTTGTCTTGATTTTGCTTTTCGGTGCGGTCGACGCCTTTGCAGGACAACCATTTCGCCTCACTTTCTCGGTACCCGACACCCACACCAAGGTGTTGGCGGAAGGGATTTCCGGATTCAAGCAGGAACACCCGAATCTGGTCCCCATGGTCAAGATAACGGTTTACAGCGAAGAGGCGCTTCTGGATAAGCGCAATGAACAGGATCTTGTCAACCAGGATGTCATCTTTTTGTACCATAAGGATTACCAAACCATGCAGGACATCGAACCCCGGATAACAACCGCCAAGCAAAACGGCGCCAGGGTGATCGGTATCGGGGGGGCGGCTATTTTTGCCAGTCAGGGATTTTACAATGTAAGCTTCGACGCCCACCCGGATATACAGGCCTATTGGGAGTACAACGGCGTAGAGAACATGAAACGGCTGATCGGCTATCTGCTGAACCGCTTCGGTGGCCTTTCGCAGGCAAAAATTATAGAGCCTGTCGCGCAACCCCCCGAAGGCATTTTTCATCCCGATGCGCCTGATTCAAAGGTGCTTGCAAGCCTTACCGGTTACAAGGCCTGGTATGCGTCATCCGGGCATCAGAAACAGGGCCCCTGGGTGGGAATCCTCTCCTACAATCTCATCAAGACTGGGGACAGCAAGATCCAGGAGGCGTTGATCCGCAGGCTCGAGCAAGACGGGTTCAACGTGATTTGCGCCATCGGGTATCCGGCCGACATGCTGATGGAAAAGTACTTGATGACAGAAAAGCCCGAAGTGGAACTTATCGTCTCGCTCATGTTTTCCCACCCCAAGGAAAAATCCCAGGAGCTGCTGAAAGGAATGGATGTGCCGGTCATCCGGGCCGTCACCCTCTACAGCGACCTTCAAAAGTGGGCGGAAAGCCCCCAGGGAATTGAGCCGTTCCAGTTGGCCTCTCAGATTTTCATGCCCGAACTCTGCGGGCTGATCGAACCGCTGGTGATTGGCGGCAGCCGCACCTACAGGGATAAAAAGACGGGCATCGAGGTCACCGAACGGATCCCCGATGAAGAGCGAATCGCCAAACTCTCCTCCCGGATCAAGGGATGGCTCGGACTTCGAAGCACGCCCAACGCGGACAAAAAAATAGCGGTTATCTACTACAACAATCCCCCCGGCAAGCACAACATCTCCGCTGCATACCTTGACATCTTCGCCAGCCTGCAGGTCCTGCTGGAAGGACTCGAAAAGGCGGAATACCGGTTCGAGAAAACCGAAGGCTTTTCAAAGGATATCCTGCAAGATCTGGTCCTGCGCCAGGGGCGCAATATCGGCACCTGGGCGCCGGGGGAGATGGAAAAACTGGTCAGGTCGGGCGTGATCACGCTGGTGCCGGTGGCCGACTACAACCGATGGTTTACCGAACTTCCCCGGGAATTTCAAAATCAGGTGGTTTCAAAGTGGGGTCCGGTGGAAGAGACTACCATCATGAGCTGGAAAAATCCGCAAGGTGAGCAGTTCCTGGTTCTTCCGGGGGTCCTACTGGGCAATATCTTCATCGGCCCCCAGCCGGCCAGGGGCTGGCTCCAGGAAGCTGGCCGGCTCTATCATGACCTGACCCTGCCGCCGCATCATCAATACCTGGCCTTTTACCTATGGCTCAAGGAAGCATTCCAGGTCAACGCGGTTGTTCATTTCGGCACCCACGGCACCCTGGAATGGACACCCGGAAAACAGGTGGGGCTGTCCAAGACCTGCTCACCCGATGTGCTCATCCAGGATATCCCCAACATCAACCCCTATATCATGGACAACGTGGGTGAAGGCACCCAGGCTAAACGCCGTGGTTCCGCGGTGATTATCAGCCATATGATTCCGGCCTTGAAGAAAAGCGGTCTTTATAAAGAATATTCCGTGTTGCACAACAATATCCACCTCTACATGGAAACCAAGGATGTCACCCCGAAAGTGGCCGAAGGCTACAGGCAGGAGGTGATCAAGCTGAGTCGGGAACTGGGCATTGGAAAGGACCTGGGCGTCAAAATCGATGACATGCCCTTCGAGGAATTCCAGAGAAAGCTGCATGATTATATCCACGAACTTGAGTACCTGAATATCCCCTACGGCCTGCACATCCTGGGTAACCCCTTGGAGGGAGAGGGATTGGCCAGCACGGTTAATGCCATGCTGGGGGTAGAGAGTGACATCCCGGCCCTGGGCGTGATCATCGGCCGGGTTATCGGTGAAGACTACTTGAAGGCGAAGGCCAATGCCCACAAGTACTGTGATGTGCTTGATAAGATAGAAACGCTGTCCATGGATTTTGTCAATAAGATCGTCTTGGAACAGATTGCCCCCGGCGATGCCGCCAGACGTATGTTTGGTCAAAAATACCAGACATGCCCGCAGACCGTAAAGACTGAACTCCGGAAGGCCGGGGCGCTGGCTGCGGAGTACGCCGCCAATCTGATCCGGGTCGACCGTGAAATCACAAATATTATCCGTGCCCTGAACGGCGAGTTCATCGAGCCGGGGCCGGGGAACGATCCGATCCGTGCCCCGGACGCCCTGCCGACGGGGAAAAACTTCTACGGCTTCGATCCGCAGCGGGTCCCCACCAAGGTGGCCTGGAAGGTCGGGAAACAAATGGCAGACGATCTGGTTGCCGACTATCAGAAAAAGCACGGCCGGTATCCGGACAAGGTGGCCCTGATCCTCTGGGCCACGGAAACCTTGCGGCACCACGGCGTTATGGAATCGAAGGCCCTGGCCCTCCTGGGGGCGAGACCGATATGGGATGGCCGGGGGATTGTCAAGGGTGTCGAACTGATCCCCGAGACCGAACTCAAACGGCCCAGGATCGATATCCTGGTCAATGCATCTGGTCTGTATCGCGATGTGTTCCCCCTGCAGATCGGTCTGATCGACGATGCCGTTCAACTGGCAATCGCCGAAGAAAAGGGGAAATACGAAAACTTCGCCCGGCTGCACACCCTTGAGATGCAAAAGTTGTTTGTGGAAAAGGGCGTCGCCCCTGGCGAGGCCGGGGAGATGGCCCGCTATCGCATATTCGGCGCCCCCAACCAGGGCTACGGCACGGGCTTGGACGATGCCATATCGGCTTCGGGCACCTGGGAGGACGAGAAAAAACTCGTGGATCTCTATCTCGATCGGGTGAGCTATGCCTACGGCCGCAGGGTATGGGGCAAGGCGTCGCGCGAGGTCTTTGTCGAATCGCTCAAGGGCGCCGACATGGTGGTCCACAGCCGTTCCTCCAATCTCATCGGCGTCTTGGATAACGACGATTACTTCCAATACATGGGCGGCATGGCCATGGCGGTCCGAAATCTCTCCGGCCAGGATCCCGAGCTCGTTGTCTCCGACAACAGGGATCCATCCGCGCCGGGCAGGGCGGTCGATCTGGGAAGATTCATGGGCCTCGAGACCCGCGGACGTTACCTGAACCCCAAATGGATTACCGGCATGAAAGAGCACGGCTATTCCGGGGCCCACAAGATGGCCGATTTTGTCGAAAACCTCTGGGGCTGGCAGGTGACCACCCCCAAGGAGGTCAGTCAGGAGGTCTGGCAGCAGGTTAGCGAAGTCTATGTCAACGACAAATACAACATGGATCTCAAGAAATTTTTTGAAAAGAACAGCCCGCATGCCTTCCAGTCCATTACCGCAAGGATCATGGAGGTGGATCGGAAAGGGTATCAGAAATTCGACACCCAGATGATGCAGAATCTCGCCATCGAGTATGTGGAATCGGTAGCGGACAAGGGGATGGCCTGCTGCGAGCACACCTGCAACAACATCGCCCTGAACCAGTTCGCGGCCAATATCCTCTCCGTCCCGGGGCTGGTCTCTCCCGCCACCATGCTCAAATTCCAACAGCAGGTCAAACTAACTACCGGTCTCGATGTCACCACGCCGGAGTGGGTCAAGGAAACCGCACAGGACACCGCACAGAAACGGGTGGCACCCGATGAAGCGGCGAAAGAGACCGGAGCGAAGAAGGTGGAAGAGGTCAAGGGATACGAGATGAAGGAAAAGACCGAGGAAAAGGCGACCGAGATATCCTCGTCGGGGGCATCGCTCATTGCGGTACTGATCGTTATCGGAATTGTCGCCGTTATCGGACGGGGGTTGTGGAAGGGAATGAAACGAGGCCGGTAACGACATACACCAACGGTTCGCCCGCTGATCGCCGGAGGCGAAAGCATCGTGGAGATTTCCGGCAGGAATAGCGGAAAGAAATGATGCGGTACAGAGGTACGGGTTTTATGTCATGGGGAAAATACATATTCCGCTGTTCGCGCCGTGTTCACCGGTACGCAGGGCTTGTGATCCTGCTCTACGGTCTGATCATGGGGGTAAGCGGCGTTCTGTTGAACCACCCGGCACTGATCGGCCGTGTCTCGCTTCCGGTACACCTGTTCCCGCAGCGATATACCTATGAGAACTGGAATCGGATGGCCCTGCGTGATGTGGTCTTCTCCGCGGTGGAACCGGCAACGGTCTATGTGGGCGGTAAGGAAGGGGTGTGGATGAGTTCCGACGGGGGAAGACATTTTACTGCCTTGACGGACGGGTTCCCCGATCAGGCATATTACTTCGATACCCACTGTCTCCTTCTCTCCGAGGGCAATACCGGGCGGCGCCTCTTTGCCGGGACGCGGTCGGGTCTGTATTTCTGCGACCTGGATGACCCCGTGTGGCATCGGGCACAAGGGAGGGAATTGCGGAATGAACATGTCGTCGATCTGGTCCGTGTAGGGAACCGGATCTTCGCCTTTACCCCATCGGGCTGTTATACGGCAGCGGCAGCTTTACCGCACCCGGTCTTCCGACCGCACGATCTCGCGCTTCCGTCACCGCAGAAGTATCGAATGTCTCTCTTCCGTTTTCTTTTGCAACTCCACAGCGGTTCGCTCCTTGGCCTGCCGGGGCGACTCTTCGTCGACCTCATCGGCGGTGCCGTCATCTTCCTGTCCCTTTCGGGCCTTTATCTGTGGTATGCGCCGAGGAGACGCGTAAAATCCTCACCCCAGGGGAAAAGCAGGTATCTCAAATGCCTTTACACACACCACGTGAAGGTCGGCATATACAGTGCCTGCTTTATTATCGTCATAACCCTTACCGGCATGCTCATCTGGAAACCCGTCTCCTCCGCTCTCAGGGGATATTCGATTCCGGCATCTCTTTTAACCGCCTTCCCCTGGGCCGATCCATGGCATGAATCACTCTTCAAGGCGGTCTATCTGCCGGAAGACAACAGGCTCCTGCTGACGACCCTAAACGGGTTCTTCGAAGGACCGGCCGAAGGCCCGGGGATGTTCGAACAAGTCCCCGCAGCAGTGCCGATCCAGTACGTCACTGTCCTGAAACGGTTGAAAAAGAAACAATTGCTTATCGGGTCCTTCGCGGAAGGTCTCTACACGTGGGACCGCAGCAGCAATGTCATAACGGATCCGATCGGAAATCACAGGAACAATCGTATTACCGCCGCGGCCGTACGGAATGAAACGCCTGTTTTCTGGGTCGGCTACCGGCAGGGAATTGTTCCTTTCGAAGGGATAAACACCGGTGTCGTTTCCATGCCGGCAAAGGTTGCCCGAAACGGCCGTGTCAGTCTCTGGGGCTTTCTGCTGAGGGTGCACAACGGCAAGCTGTTTCGAGGATTCGTTCACCATTACTGGTGGATCGTCCAGATAGGAGGACTCGTGCTCTTACTGGCAACCCTGTCCGGAACCTACGACTATTTGTACCGGAAAGGGCTCTTCAAAAGACGATGACGGAGGGTGCGACCGAGCTATGCGAATAATGATGGCTGGCCTGCGACATGCTGATCGGTCCCAGAAAGAGGTCCTCTCGCGGATATCCTCGAGAGCCCGTCCTCTTCTTAATCCGGCTGTATGGTTGGGATCATGTGTATGATTCCGGTCCGGCATGTTCAGAGGCATGTACCCCCCCTCTGAACATGCCACAGCCAAAACAAAAAAAGAGAGGAAGAACAATTGTTTTTTCAGAGCAGCGGCTACCCCCGTGTACGGGGAAGCCCCGCATCCAAAGAATGGTGATGAGCGCATGGAGGGAGAAACCAGTCCCCCCACGGAACACGATAAAACTACTCAAAGAAAGGGAGACAATCAAAGATGAAAATTGCAGTTGCAACCGACGACAAGACGCAAATCGCGGAGCACTTCGGTGGAAACGCGTACATCCTCGTGGCGACCGTGATGAACGGGCAGATCACCGACCGGGAGGTCAGGGAAAAACCCGGGCACGGTCAATTTGCGGGTGATGAGTCGCACCCCCAGACGGATGAGAGGGGCAGACATGGATACGGCGCCGAAGCCGTAAAGAGACATATGACGATACTCGATGTATTCAAAGACTGTAAGACCCTCATCGTGAACAGGATCGGGACCGGGGCATACGATCACTTTACCCTCTCCGGCATCAGGGCCATCGCGACCGATATCAAGAATATTGATGAAGCGGTCGCGCTCTACATAAAAGGAAATCTCCGTCACATTACGTCACAGGTTGATTAGCGATCACTGAAGATCTCGTGACGGACGTTGAGACGTCCTATTGGGATCCAGACATTGTGGCGGCACATGTGTGCCGGGAGCGCCCGCCGTACAACACAGAACCCCTCATGAGAATTCAAAGAGGCGACCACAGCGTACAGGTTCCGAAACACACGGAGACAAGTGAAGGCGCAACGGGTTTTGTCATCACGCAAGGCCCGCTGCATTGATTAATTATAATATTGAAGGAGAAGGAGTGAAATGCAGAGCAGATGATCCATGAACGTACGGAGACGAAAGAAACTGAAGTGTTTATTGCTGGCAGGTCTGGTCGTCCTGCTCGCCGTTCCGGCGGGAGCGGGTGAGAAGACAAAGACCGCCAAAGGACCCCGACCCGTTGGCGTGGTCAACTCCAGTAACGGCGGCGTGTATCAGAAAGGGCAATACGGCATCATATTCAAATCCATTTTTTACGATCAGGACCAGTTGTACGACGGCAATGACAAAGTCGATTTTACACGGCCCGTCAAAGGCCAAAAACCGGGGAAGCAGTGCGACGAGAAATCCCTGCGCCAGCTCCAGATGACGCTGCGCGCCGGAATCACCGACCGCATCGATGCCAAGCTGATCGTTCCCTTTCTCGACAAGGGGATGCACCGGCAATCCTGGAATAAAAATTTCTCGGACGACCACTCGGGCATCGGTGATATCAGGCTCATCAGTCGATACCGGATCTGGTCTCAGAAGGCAAAGGACCCGTGTAACCTGGCCATCGGCGCAGGCGTGAAATTCCCCACCGGCTGCACGGATGAGGAGGACACGTCCGGCAATACCCCCGGTTTTCTGCAGACCGGTTCCGGCTCCTGGGACCCCGTTGTGGAACTGGGGGCCCATAAGGTTATGGGGCGTCACTGGTTTTCGAGTCACCTCATGTATCAGATGACGACCGAAGGTGAAGTGGGGGAAATGGACTGTGAAAAACCCGACGTGTTCAAATACAACGTCGGTTACGCCTATGCCGTTTCCAAACTGCTCGACCTGCAGCTCGAATGTAACGGGGAGATCAAGGAAAAGGGAACATTAGCCGGGGAAACGCAGGACGACACGGGAGGGCACGTCGTTTATCTGACGCCGGGGGTGCATTTTAAACTGAAGAAGGGGATCCACGTCGGTCTCTGTACCCCCATACCGGTCTACCGCGACCTAAACGGGACCCAGCTGTCCGAAGATTATCGTATCGTGGCCAAGCTGGCGATGAAATTCTGACAAACCGACAGACAATGGAGGAAACCATGAAGTACAAAGAGAAATTACATGCAACCAACGTTCAGCGGGCGGTTGTAACGGCCCTGGCTGTTTTTTTCATAGTTGTCTCACTCTTTCAAGCCGGAGGGGTCGAGGCGTCGATGAAGGCGCCCCCCCCCGAAAAAGTGAAGGTCATCATCATCGGAGATCGGGTGGTTGATATCGCCTACAACCTGGGCGTCCTGCCCGAAGCCATGTCGGTACGCGGCTGTATGTGGCCCATGGCCAAGAAGCTGAAAGTGACAAGTCAGATGCTGGGATGTCCCCGCTGTATTGTGGTGAAGAAAGAAACCGTTCCCACGGCATGCAGGAAATTCGGTGTCAAGAGGCTGATTATAGAGAAAAGCGATCCCTACTGTATTTATAAGCCGAAGGTCAAACCCGAAAATGTCGTTCCCCTCATGAGTGACACGGATGTCACGATTGAGTACGTCGATTTTTCAAAAGGGCTCGAGGAGGCGGTACGCCAAACCGCCGAGATGCTGGACCGTACTGATAAGGCCGCAGCAGTAATCGAAAGATACCGCAAGCAGCTTGCTTCGGCTCAATCGAAATTGCCGAAGGAAAAGACGGGGAAACGGGTGATCATTTTCAACGGGATCTACCAGGCAACCACCGGGAAATCGATGCTGCGGGTCGAGGCCCCCGGCGGGTATGCGGACCGGTTCCTGCTTTCAAAACTGGGGTGCATCAATGCGGGCGACGCCTTCAAACCGGACGACGGCAAACCCACCAAAGGCCATTACATGGTGCCCAAGAAAAAGGGGATTTTATCCCTGAAACCGCTGATTGCGGCCGATCCCGACGCGATCGTCATGACCGGCGATACATTCGCGGTCCAGAAGGCAATGGCCGACTACCGGGCTGCCCATCCGGAAATGGCAAAAGTCAAGGCCATTCGGAACCTGGCCGTCTATGCATTACCCCGCTATGTCGACTCCAGCGTACTGGAATATCCGGTTTTCCTGAAGAAGTGGGCGGCGGCGCTGGCACCGTAAACCCTATGATGCGACAATTCTCGTGTTAAGGGTTTGTCACAGAAAGAGAGAGAGGATATTTTCTCAACAGGAGACGATCCTCCCGGCACTGTGCGGGGGACCGACTCCTGTTGATTATACCGGTGACCAGGAAGGGACGAAAAATCTTGTGGAACCGTATATGGAATGTATAGAGAGTTGTGTATAAGGGAGAGATAATCGATGAAAGTAATTGTATCTTTGGCCGATGCCGATCATCCCCTAGTCCGTGAAACGGCCGGGCGACTGACCGGATACGAGACATCGGCCTGTAAAAAACTGGAAAGTCTCTTCTTCTACGTTCGTGACACGATCCTTTTCGGCTTCCCTGAGGACGGCGATCTGGTGAAGGCATCCGATACCATCCGGCTCGGAATGGGCCAGTGCAACACCAAGGGTGCACTGCTGGTCGCCTTGTGCAGGGCCGCGGGCCTTCCCGCCCGCATGCACTTTTCCCTCATCAAGAAAGAGATACAGCGGGGGCTTTTTACCGGGATCGGGTACGCCTTGATGCCCCCACTCATATCGCACAGCTGGGTCGAGATCGAAATCGACGGACGGTGGAGAAGGATCGATTCGTTCATCAATGATATCGCCTTCTACCGGACCGGCAGAAAAGCCCTGGAGGAAAAGAGATGGGACTCAGGATATTCCATCTCCCGCGCCGACGGGGAACCGAGCGTCGACTTCAGTATTGAAGAGAAAAAATTCGTGCAGATGGGTGCGGTTGTGGCAGATCATGGCGTCTGGGACGAGCCTGCGGACTATTACCGGACCGACAGATATAAAAACAGGCCAGGCCCCCTGAAACTTTTGTTCTACCGGCTCATGATCAAGAAGGTAAACGAACGGGTGGCTCGCATGAGGTCCACATGCGCCGCACAATACGATAGTGAAGGATAGTAACATGACAACTACTGGAATATGGAAGCGATTTATCGATAAAACGGCGCGCAGGCCCGAGGGGAGGTGGGCGGTAAAAAAATACGCCAATCCCACAGGGCACTACCTCTCTTTTAAAAAAATCATGGAGACTCTTTGTTTAAATGGAGAGGATGCCTATTGCGAAATAGGGTGCGGTGGCGGAAGGCTTTTAGGCATGGTCATGCCGAAGGTGAAAACGGGAGCGGCTGTTGACCACAGCAACGCCATGGTTGAACTCTCCGTAAAGAACAATCGGCGTTATGTCGAAGAGGGCACATTAGAGATCGTTCAGGGAAAGGCGGAGCAACTCCCGTGGGAGAACGAAAAATTCACGGCGTGTGCCAGCGCGAACATGTTCTTTTTTGTTGAGACCCCCGAGACCATGCTTGCCGAGGTATGGAGGGTGTTAAAACCGGGCGGGAGGTTTTCCATGGTAACTTTGGACAACAGCCTTCTCGGAAAAATCATCTTTGGCTGGCTCTTTCAACTGAAGACCTATTCCAATACAGAGATGACATCCATGTTCAGATCAGCCGGATTTTCAGGCATACACGTCAAGTCAGCCAGGGGTCTGCTGCAGGTCTGTTATGGAGAAAAAGCGCTTAGGTCCTAATGTGTTTGAATTTATATAATAATTGTTGAAACAGTCCCGAAAACTGAAAGGGTGATTCTGCTGTCTCTTTGAGATTGCTGTGTAGGTGCTTAGCAGAAAGGTGATGAAAATAACAAACGACAAGAAAGAGTATGAATACTGGGGCAAGGTGGCCCGGCAATACGATGCTGCCATAGGTTACATCATCGAGGAAGAGACCCAGCGGGAAACCGGGGAATGGGTGTCCGGTCAGTTCAGTGAAACCGATCATATCCTGGAGATGGGGTGCGGAACCGGCGTTTTTTCATCACTGATTGCACGGAAGAAAGTCGGATCCCTGACGGCGACGGACGGGTCTCCCGCAATGGTTGAATTGGCACGAACGAGGCTTCGTGCATCGGACAATGTCAGAGTCCTGCTTGAAGATTGCTACCACACCTCGTTTCCGGACGGCAGTTTTGACGGCATATTCCTGGGTAATCTCCTCCATATCCTGCGGTCCCCGACGGACACACTGAAGGAGTGCCTCCGGCTCCTCAGAGACAACGGATCCCTTGTCGTGGTTGACGCAACCTCTTCCGGCATGCCGCTTCGCTCGCGGATTGCCATGGGTATCCGGTACCTGAAAATGTTCGGCCTGCCGCCGAGGGAAAACCGGATCATGACCCCGGATGACATTACCCGTATGTTGGAGCACGGTGGATTCATCGTCGAGGAATCGCGGCTTATCGAGAAGGAAACAAACATGATCTGCCTGAAAGGGAGAAAACGAAAATGAAAGAATTACCTATGATGACGATGAATTATGGAAAACTGTATCAATTTTTTACCGGTTCCCTAAAAGCAAGATTGATGATGACAGGCATTGAACTCAAAATATTCAACCTGCTGGAGAACTTTTGTTCTGCCGAAGATGCGGCTCGGGACATGGATACCCATCCTGAGAACACACGCCGTTTTCTGGATGCACTGGCGACGATCGATCTTGTCGAGAAGAAAAACGGGCTGTACCGCAATCTTCCGATTGCGCAAACTTTTCTTGGAGAGGGTTCGCCTACCTACATAGGTGAAATGCTCCAGATGAACGAAAGATATGTAGATTCACTTAAAAACATGACTAGGCTTGTAAAAGAGGGCCCGGTCGGAGAGGATGCGCAAACGGAGCTTGCCTCTCAAGAACTTTGGGCCAAAGTCACCCGGGCCAGCGCCGCCTGGGTTACGAGCGGTATGGGCCTGAAAGTGGCAGGTATCATTTCGAAACTCCCCGGGTTTTCAGAGTTTCAACGCATGCTTGACCTGGGTGGCGGACACGGGATGTTTGCGCTCTACACCGTGAACGCTCATCCTTTCATGAAAGGCATCGTTTTTGACAGACCGGCCGTGGTGGAAATCGCCAGAGAATTTATCCGTGAATACGGTATGGAAGATCGGCTTGACGTTGCGCCGGGCGATTATATGGCCGACGACATCGGAACCGATTACGATCTCATATGGGCCAGTGCAACACTCAATTTCGCCAAAGGGAATATGGATTTTCTGATAGATAAAATCTACAGGGCCGTCAAGCCGGGCGGTTATTTCATCAGCTTTCAGGACGGCATGACCCACGAACGCACCAAACCCGACACCATGCTGGGTCATCTTGCGGATCAACTCACGACGGACATCGATCTTTCACTGGATCAGGGGTTTGTTGCCGATTCCATGATCCGGTGCGGATTCAGATCGGTACGATCCCGCACCATAGACACCCCCATGGGTGCCATGGACATGGATATTGCGCGGAAGTGAATCTCCCCACCCACGGCGTG
This sequence comes from Syntrophales bacterium, assembly GCA_963662405.2. Classification (GTDB taxonomy): domain Bacteria; phylum Desulfobacterota; class Syntrophia; order Syntrophales; family UBA2210; genus UBA6078. The sequence continues at coordinate 76,283 of CAXXKT010000003.1, read as the reverse complement.
CGATATCATAAGGTGTTAAAATGTTTAGAAAAACTTCATCCCTGACGCTGGCCTTTTCCGGCCTTGTCATGCTGCTTACCAGTGTGGTTCTTTACTTCGGACCCGCCGGCCAGGTGGGTCATTTCTGTCCATGGACCTTCCTCGGCCTTTCCCGCCACCACTGGGGCGTCCTGCACCTCAATTCCGGTCTTCTTTTCTGCCTGGCCATGGTGGCCCATACCTGTCTGAACTGGCGGCCTCTGGTGGCCTATGTGACAATGCGGCGTTCAAAATATTCCGCCGTGCCCCTGACCGTCTCTTTACTCCTGACACTCTATGTCTGCGTCGGGGGATACTATGAGATTCCGCCTATGGGACAGTTTCTGGACGTGGCCCGGGCCTGCCGCATGGCATCCATGAAAAAATACGGGGCCCCTCCCTATGGGACCGCCGCGGACTATCCTGCGACCCAGATCGCCAGGTATATGGGATGGAACCCGGAAACATCGCTTGAACATTTGACCCGGTACCATATCGTCATCCAATCCCCGGATCAATCCCTGGCGGATCTGGCCCGGAAGAACAATACCAGCATCGGTCGTCTCCTGGACATCATGTGTACGCAGCCGGCCGGGGAAAGAAATGACTGTGGCCTTACAAACGACAGGTAACCCGATATGGAAACCGTAAAGAGAGTATTCGAATCGGATCATGCAAAGTTGCTCGATTTCTCTCATTTCAAACGAATTTACTGCCTGCAATTTCGGTCATCGTCCATCGGAAATCTGCCGGGACGCTCCAGGGCCTATGTCGTACGAAAGACGTCCGGCGGAGCGGCACCCCGGAAGCAGGACCGAAAATAATTGTTCTTGACAAAGCCTTCGAGAGAGGGTATTCAGCAATTTATGTATAGTTGCTATACACAAAATCCCTCTCGTAAGGAGAAATGAAATGTTCCGGTTGTCACTGCTTTCGGTTTCATTGTTGACCGTCATGGCCGGAGCCGCCGTAGCGCCGGGCCTGGCTGAGATTTTCAAGGTTTTCCCCGCCGCAGGCGAGACGCAGATTAAAATGATGGTCACCCTTCCGCCGTTGGTTGCCGTGCCGGTCATCGTCATTACGGGAATGATGATCGCCCGGCTGCAGGTATCCAAAAGGAAAATGCTGATCATCGGTCTTATTATATACATTATCGGCGGGGCGGGAGCGGGATTCACCGGTACGGTGACAACCCTGCTCGCATTCAGGATCTTGCTGGGCATCGGGGCGGGAATCATTATCCCCCTGGCGACGGGCCTTATCGGGGACTGCTACTCGGGGCAGGAACGGACACGCATGATGGGATTGGCCTCCGCCGCCAATAATCTCGGTGCAATCCTGGGGAATATCGGAGCCGGCTTCCTGGTAATGATATGCTGGCGGTATATGTTCAGTGTTTATCTCATTGCACTGCCGGTACTTATACTGGCAATCATCTTTCTGAAAGATCTTCCCCCGGAAACGGAGAAACAGATCAAGAGTCCCGGATTGCCGGCATCGGTGTACGGTTATGCAACGGTGGGATTTCTTATCATGGTCGCTTTCTTTGCCATTGTTACCAACCTTTCCCTGCTGGTGGAGAGCCGGGGTATCGGCGATTCACGTCTGACGGGACTGCTCTTCGCCTTTAACACCCTTTGCATGTTTGTCAGCGGAGTCTCACTGGCATCGGCAGACAAAATCATGCACAAATGGCTGCCCGCCGTGATGCTGGCGTTCATGGCCGTCGGGTACGGCGGATTGGCCGTCGCCACGGGAGCAGCATCCCTTGTTCTGTCAATAACCGCCGCGGGAATCGGAACAGGATGGGCCTTTCCCTTGATTATAAACCGTGCGGTAAGCAACCTTCCCGCCGGCAGAAACGTGTCGGCCATGACGGTTGTCATGAGCAGTGTTTTTCTGGGTCAGTTCGTCTCCCCATTGCTGCTCGATTGCTACAAACGGATGATACACGGGTCCATGAGTTCGGTGTTCCTTCTGCTGTCGGCCCTGTTGGCCCTGTCGTCGATTATTCTTCTGATCGCACATTGGAAGGCCGCAACCCCTGTGAGCACCGATCATGTAGAAACTCAAGGCCTCGGAGAAAAAACTTGACATATATTTCAGTTATCATAGACAGAGGACATGGATAAGCGAGTGATACAATTGGGCGAAACCCTGCTGCGGGTATTCAACAAATTCGCCCGGAACGAAAAAAAAGCCCGTCATTACGGTATGGACGAGCTACTGCACCCGTCTGAAATCCATATGATCATGCTGATCGGCAACAACCCGGGGGTGCATATCTCCGAGCTGGCACGATCCGCCGGTATCACAAGGGGAGCGGTTTCCCAGGTCGCCGCCAAACTGGAAAAAAAGGGCCTGATCAAGAAGATGGGGGACCCGGGGCACAGCCTGAAGATGGTGCCGGAACTGACGAATAAAGGCAAGGTAGCCTATTATGCCCACGAGCAATATCATGAAGAAATCGACGATGAATTGAATGAATATCTCAAGCGTATGACGGACGAAAAAATCACAGTCATCGAGGATTTTCTGATCAATATCGAAAAAATGGCGGACAAGCGGCGATAAATTAACAATTAACCGGATTTGCCTCCAAGCAATACACTTGCTATGCTTACAAACAACCATTTCTCAAAATCGGACTCGGGCTGAGGCAGATTGTTTACCCTTGTCTTCCATATTTCAAATTTCGGACTCATTTTCAGTCTTTCCCATTAAATATTTCAGATTTTCACACGACGTGTAACAATCGTTTTATTTTCTGGTGCAACACGCCGTACAATTTTTAGTTTTTTATATCATTCTTAGATAAATCTAACATCAATGCCGCCCGTTATCAAGTAGGAACACAGCCACATTATTTTATTGACATCAGCGATGTATTTTGATTAGAAGGGCTAAATAAAGTTAGCATCATCAAACACTAGGTGGTTTGGAGGAAGAAATGGACAATTCAAAATTATTTTACAATGATGTGAGGAGACTTGAGATTGGCGGCTTATATACACTCAGCTTTTTGGGTTACATTATGCATTCGGTTCTACACAATTTGCTTGCCCATGGAATGGATCCAAAGATGCTTACTGAAATTGCCGAGATGATGAAGCAACCTTCGACCCAGATCATGATGTTCGTTTTTGCTGTAATCACTATTGCCCCAGCGTTCATGGCTTTTGTGATCAAAGGGAAAACGGGATGGAGAATCCTGACAATCCTTGCACTTGTGGTCATGCTCCTGAACGGACTCCATTCCATTGTCCATATTGCAAAGGGTGATATCCTGAACGGCGGTACGACATTCATTCTGCAGATGGTTCCCGGCATTCTGGCTGTTATATGGTCATTCAAGTTGCTAAAGACCTTTGATTGAGGGTTGGTGATCGTATGAAAAATTCCGTTTTTCCTTTTTTATTAATACTCTTTATCGTAGCAGTGCCGGCTTTCGCGCATACACCGCTGATGATGCTGCAGGATAATGAAGATGGAACATTGACTGTAAAAGGCGATTTTTCTACCGGCACAGGGGCTGTGGGTGTTGATCTCTATGTCAAAAACAAACTTGAAGGGACGATCCTGTCGCATCAGAAATTTCCCGAGTCCAGCACCATTGAGATAGAGATTCCGACGGAACCCTATTACCTTGTTTTCGATGGTGGCCCGGGGCATAGAGTAGTAAAAGACGGGCCAGCTCCGCCTAGCGGATTTACGAAGAATATTGAAGCGGCTTCGCTGCAACCGGCGGAAAAATCGGATGCGAGCGGAATTCCCGTATCGATACCGGTACTCATTATTATTGTCATTATTGCGGCAATACTGGTGTTTCTTATTCCGAAAATATCTAAAAAAAGGTGACACTTTCGTGCCTGGAGAAATAGGGGCTTTCGCGATGATTGTTTATGTTTTTTTGTCTCAATCCGATCTTTTTAATTTCCCAGCGGGAATCTCCCGGCGGATACTCGGGCCAATTTTTACTGACAAACCGGGGATACATTAATGTAGTGATACCTTCAAACCGGCCAGTGGCAAACCCGACAAAGCACATTACATGGTTTGGAGAAAGGAGTTAAGTTAATCTTGAGGTCTCTGTTTGATTACAACCAATCCAGAACTCATTGTAATGACAGGGGATACATTAGCGGTTCAAAAGACATTGGCCGACTATCAAGATGTCCGATCCTGCTGAAGCGATGTCATAGATCGGGAAGTTAATTTTGCTGCATCTTTGAGAACGCCGTGTAGGTGCCCGGCAGAAAGGTAATAACGATGATAGACAACAATATGGAAGATACAGGAAGACCATTAGACAGGGAAGGAATAAAATGATGGTACGGATACGCACTTTAAAGTTAGCATTCTTGACACTGGCTGTGTTCCTGGCGGTGGTCCTTCAGGCTCAAGGACAGGAGATGTCCGGCAAGGAGATCATGACCATAGTAGATGAACGGCCTGACGGAGATGACCGCCGGTCCGTACTCACTATGACCCTGATCAACAAGCGCGGCCAGCAGCGGATTCGTGAAGTTAAGAGTTTTTCCAAGGACTTTGGCAAGGACAAAAAGTCGGTCATGGTATTCGAGAAACCTGCGGATGTGAAAGGTACAGCATTTTTATCCTGGGAATATGATGATCCTGCCCGGGAAGACGACAAATGGCTCTATATGCCGGCCCTGAAAAAGGTCCGCCGCATCAGCGGCTCTTCCAGAAACGAGTATTTCATGGGCAGCGATTTTACCTATGACGATATGGGTGACCGCAACGTGGAGGAGGATACGCATACCCTGCTAGGCGAGGAAAATGTGGGTGGTCACGCCTGCTGGAAAGTTGAATCAATACCTGTTGATCCGAAGGACATGTATACCCGCAAGATCATCTGGGTCAATAAAACAGCTCATCTGGTGCTAAAGTCCGAATATTACGACAAGAACGGCCTGCTGAAAATCTACCGTGCCCTGACATTTAAAAAAGCAGGCGGGTTTTGGACGGTATTTCACTCGGAGATGGATAACATTTCCCGGTCCCATAAAACCGTGCTGAAGATCAACTCCGTTCAGTATAATACCGCCCTCAAAGACAGCCTCTTCAGGGTCTCGGCGATCCAGCGCGGCCGTATCCGCTGATGATGAAAGCACGGCATTTTTGGATGTGGCTGGCAGCAGTCATGCTCGGCTGCGTGCCGGCAGCCGGTGCTGAAGGAACCGGTTGGACCGATCGTTTTGCGCTTTCAGGGTGGGTCGAGACGATCCAATCGATGCGGGTGGCGTCGCCTCATGAACCGCTCACCTCGCGCCAGTGGGGACGTCTGAAGCTTTCGGCCGATTTGGGCGATTTTTTCGGTTTTGTTTCCGTGGATGCGGAAAGAAACTGGGAAATTTCTGAAGAAACAGGATTTGACCGGCACGAGGCGTGGCTGGAATATGCCGCCGAGGGCTGGGATATGAGGCTCGGACGCCAGACCATCATATGGGGCAAGGCCGACGGGGTCCAGATCACCGATATCATATCGCCGCCTGATTATATTGAATACGTAACCCGTGATCTGGATGAAATCCGCATGCCGGTGGATGCCGTAAAGTTCAGGCTTCTGGGAAAGCACATCGACACGGAGCTGATCTGGATACCGGTTTTTAAAGCGGCTGTCCAGCCGAGCGGGGACAATCCCTGGGCGCTCCAATCGGATCTGCCCAAAGATGTTCAAATCACTTCGGCAGAGGCGCTCACACCCGCTACATCCCTGGGAAACAGTGAAATCGCCCTGAAGGTATCTGCTTTCTTTTCCGGTATAGATGCCGCGGCCTCGGTCTTTTACACCTGGAACGACTATCCGACCCGGTATCGCCATGTCGAAAGCGACGGGGAGATAACCCTTGTCTGTCTAGCCCCCGAACATCACCGTCTCACCGTTTTCGGGCTCGAATTTTCGAGGCCCTGGTCCGAGTTCGTGTTTCGGGGAGAAGCGGCCTATTACAAGGGGTGCCACTATGAAACAAAGGGGATCACCGACAATCCACTTAAGAAGGATGCGATTAAATGGCTTTTGGGGGTTGACTGGAACCCAGGCCACGACTGGACCGTGATTGCCCAATTGACCGGGGCCACCATTTTTGATTACGAACCGACTCTGTCCGATTCCGAGCACTCTCCGATGGTGACGCTGAATATTTCTAAAAAACTGCTTCGCCAGACGCTGACCCTCTCCAATATGTTCTATTACCGCGTGGATGACGATTCAGTTTTCGACCGCCTGAAAGCAGAATACGCCCTGACGGACAATTTTCATCTGCTGGCCGGGGCCGATGTTTTTTACGGCCCGGAGAATGGAACGTTCGGACAATACCGGGACAATACCCAAACATGGGTCAAGGTGCGGTACAGTTTTTAAAAGGAGAACAGCGACCGGGAACATACCTTCGTGCATGAGGCGCCGCGACTACGTGCATCCATTGCCCGAAAAAGCAACCGTAGCGTACCCTTTCCGGTCCTGACGCTCCTCTTTAAAAGTGGAAACGAGGAAAAGAGAGCCCATACTTCCAAGGCAAGACAGAACACAGTGAAGGAGTAGTGCATGAAAATTCAACAAGTTAATAGTTTTTTTAGAAAAATGGGTGTTTTTCAAATTAATCATCGCTGGATGTTTATTTTTCTCGCGCTTCTCCTGACAGCGTCTGGAATAACAGGCCTTAATAAAATAACAATGAAAAACGATCGTGATAGCTGGTTTGACGATACAGAAGCTATAGAAATTGCGACTGAAAAATTCGAAGAACAATTTGGCAATAATGATACTATCGGTATCCTTGTCCAGGGGAATGATGTATTTCACCCCGAAGTACTGAAAGCCATCAAAGCACTTGGTGATGAATTACTGGAAAAAGTCCCGTATGCCGATGAAGTGACCTCCCTGACAGAACTGGAAATTTCTGTTGGGACTGAAGATGCCATCTGCATCATGAATCCTTTTGAAGAGGGTATCCCCGATGATCCTGCCGAAATCGAAGAGATACGAAAGCTCATTTTGTCACGGACATCTGTTGTTAACAAGCTGGTATCGGAGGATTGCACGGAAACCTGGATATCGCTAGAATTGCTGGAATACCCTGAACCAGAAGAATGGAAAAAAGTAACCGATACAGATCCTATGTTCCAGGTCGGTGAAGCAGCCATTTCCATCGTGACTGATCCGAAATGGAAAAGTGATCGTTACACGCTCAAAGCCGCCGGAATGCCTTACTCTGAAACCGAAGAGCGGGATTTTTTCGGCAAAGAAACAATGACCCGGGTTCTATCAGGCTTTGTAGTGATGATAATTCTGTTAATCATTTTTCTGCGATCCTTTGCCGGGGTTTTTGTTCCGATCTTTACCACCATTATGGGAATCATTGTTGTATTTGGCATTATGGGCTTGCTGGGAATTGGTGTTGATTCCAATATGATGACTCTGCCGATCCTGCTGGGCATGGCGCTTTCCGTGGGCTACTCAATCCATATTGTTAATGCATTTAAGAGATTTTTCAAACAAACAGGGAAACGCAAAGCTTCGATAATCTCCGCTGTGGAAGAAACCGGCTGGCCGATTTTTTTCACTGCGATAACCACCATCGGATCTGTCATGTCATTTGCCTCTGCCGGCATTATGACAATCCAATGGCTGGGATTTACCTGCGCTGCCGTGGTGTTCGCCGATTACCTGTTTGTTATCACTCTGATTCCCGTTATGATGAGTTTTGGCAAGGATTGCGAGGTCGCAGCAGTAGATACAATAATAAAAGAATCCTTCTTCGACCGCTGGATGTCGGAATTGGGTGTCCTGATTTTGAAACGAAAAGGTATTTCCCTGTTTATAACATCCATCTGTCTGCTCGTGCTCATTCCCGGTGTTTTTAAAATAAGTGTAAACATGGATGTCTTTCGTTTTATGGGCACTAAAATTCCTTATGTGAATCGTTTGTACGAAATCGCCCATTCTCAGCTTGGATCGTATTTCACATATAATATCACTATCGATTATGAAGAAGCAGATGCAATTAAAGATCCGGTGGTTATGAAAAATTTTGATGCCTTGCTTGATACCGTCGGGACTTTTGAATTGACCAAAAAAAATGAAAGCGCCTCGGCGGTGTTCTCGATTTTGGATATTCTCAAGGATATAAACCAAACGTTTCACAGCGACAGTGCTTCTTATTACCGGGTTCCGGACAGTCGCGCGCTCATTGCTCAACTCCTGTTTTTGTATGAACTTTCCGGTGGGACTAAAACATTTCGCTGGATCGATGAAGATTATTCTATGCTGCGCGCCCAGGTGCGGATTATGAATTTTGATGCCAATGAAATGGTCAACGAGATAAATACGATTCGGCGAATCGCCAGGGAACGTTTTCCCGGCGCGAAGGTCAGCATCGTCGGTAGTGCGATACAGTTTGCCGAGTTGAACAAAAAAATCGTTACCGGCGAGCTTAAATCGCTGTCAGTGGCGCTGTTGACAATCGGTGTTTTGCTAATCGTTGTCTTCGGCAGCCTGAAAACCGGCTTGATCGGGATGATTCCCAACATCTCGCCGCTCATCGTACTCGGCGGCTACATGGGCTATCTTAAATCTCCACTTGACATGATGACCATGACAATGATGCCCATGCTATTAGGTATCGCGGTGGACGATACGATCCACTTCATCAACCATATCAAATATGAATTCGAGCTACGCGGCAATTATGAACAGGCGATTCTTGCCTCGTTTAAGACAGTTGGGAAAACCCTGGCCATGACGACCATCATCCTGTCTGCAACATTTGCCATGTACATGTTTTCGCTTGTAGCAAATTTGGCCCGGATCGGCTTGCTGGCATCGATAGGCTTAATGACTGCGCTAATCATCGATTACCTGATGACACCGACGCTAATCTTGTTAACTAAACCGTTCGGAGGGGAAAATAAATGAACACACGGACAGCGGTCACATGAATAGTACTATTGGTAGAAAACAGGGGGATTATTTATGAAAGAAATATCTTACAACTCAGTTGTTTTTTCTTGACAATATAGTTAAGCTCCTGTACTATATTGTCCATGGAAACCAAGGAAGACCTCATCAAGGCTACAATTCGGGAATTTTTGAAAGTTTCGGACATGTATGCGCGTACCGAGGAAATGCCCATACCGATCCGCGAGGGGCAGGAAGTAACGACTCGGGAAGCTCATACCATCCAAGCAATAGGTGAAAACGAGCCGAGCAGTGTGACAAAGGTGGCATCTTATTTCGGCATCACAAAAAGCGCCGCCTCTCAGATGGTTTCCAAGTTGACGAAGAGAGGATTTTTGTTAAAGAAACAATCCCCCCAAAGCAACAAAGAATTTGAGTTGTCTCTCACGCCTCTGGGATGGGAGGCATTTAGGGCGCACGAGCGTTTTCATGGAAAGGATATGACCGATCTGATTGAACGGCTGGGTGCGTTTTCCCTTTCACAGATTGCCACCGTGTCGGTTCTTCTGGAGGCACTGGGCGGTATAATGGAACAACGCCTTTCGAATCGGGCAAGGGAATAATTTTTTTGCCTTAAAGGTTAAGCTGCTTAACTATTATGGGCGCCGGAGTAAAACATATGAAACGTTTTAAAACTGCGTTAATCAATTTCTCAATCAACCATTACAAAATCGCCACATTGGTAATGGTGCTGTTCACCATTGCCATGTGTACATTCTTCCCGCTGGCAGAGGTCGATACGGATCCTGAAAACATGATTCCGAAAAACGATCCCCACCGCGTATTTCATAATGAGAGCAAAAGACAGTTCGCCCTCAGTGAAACCGTCGTGCTGGGAATCGTGAACAAACACGATCCGGACGGCGTTTTCAATCCGGTGACGTTACAGCGCGTGTATGAACTGACCGAATTTGCAAAGACACTTCGCTGGCCCGATGAAGAGCATCCCGATCGTTTCTCCGGCGTCATCGAGGCGGATATGCTTGCTCCGTCGCTGGCAGATCATATGAGCCAGGGAAGGCCCGGAGAGATCACGTTCGAATGGCTCATGTCCAAACCGCCGGATACCAGAGAGGAGGCCCGAGCCATTCGGGAAAAAGCATTTTCAAACCAGATGCTCGTGGGCAGGATGTTTTCAAAAGATGGTACGGTGATGTGCATATACCTGCCGTTGACGGACAAGCACCTGAGTTACCGCATCTGCAATGAATTGAACAAAAAGATAGAACAGATGGACGGCGATGAAGAATATCATATCGCCGGTGCGCCGGTTGCCGAAGTTGCTATCGGGGTGGAAATGTTTTCCCAGATGGCTGTCGGATCGCCACTGGCCATGGCGGTTATCTTTTTCCTGTTGTGGGTGTTTTTCCGTAAATGGCGTCTGGTAATCATGCCGATGATCATTGCGATGGTTTCGGTCATGTCCACCATGGGTTTAATGATCGCCCTCGGATTCCAGATTCACATCCTGAGTTCAATGATCCCCATTTTTCTGATGTGCATCGGCGCCGTCAGCTCAATACACATCCTGTCCGATTTTTTTGATGTCTATACGATAGAAAGAGGGCGTACAGAAACCATACGAGATGTTATGGATACCCTCTTTGTTCCCATCTTTTATACATCGTTGACCACCGCCGCAGGTTTTGCTTCGCTGATATTTACACCTATCCCGCCGGCTCAGATCTTCGGCGCTTTCCTCAGTATCGGTGTTGTGATCGCCTGGCTTTACACCGTGATTTTCGTCCCCGCATATATCATGATGATCCCCGAAAAAAGATTGCAGAATTTCGGCATGTATGAACGGGGGAAAGATACCCGGAGCCATATGGCCAAGATGTTACATGCAGTTGGGGATCTCACTTATAAACACGCAAAACCGGTTCTCTGGATTCTGGCAATCGTGGTTGCCGTTGCAATCTGGGGAACCACCAAGATCCAGGTCAACGATAACTATGCCAAACGCTTTGCGAAAGGGCACCCCATCCGTGAAGCCGATATTGCCTTGAACAAGCACCTCGACGGAACCTATACGGCCTATTTGATCTTGGAAGGTCAAAAACCTGATACATTCGACGACAAAGATGTGCAGGAAATTTCCCGGGGTCTGGCAATTACTGCCGACAAGATAAAAGCGGAATTCAGGAATGCCCCGGAACTGGCAAAGGAGATTGCGGGGGTTATCCCGGGACTGGCCGAGAAGAGCCGGACGTATGAAGACCTTCTGAATTCGATAGAAGATCATATCGATCAAAGGTCCGGGAATGCCTCCGATGACGATTTCTATGCGTATGACGAGTTGAGAAACTGCATCGGCGTGAAGAAAGAGGAGCTGAAAGTATTCAAACGTCCCGAGGTTTTGAGGTACGTGACCACATTGCAGCGCCATATGGAGGAAAGCGGATGGGTTGGAAAGACCACATCCGTTGCGGATGCGGTCTGCAAGGTCCATCAGGAAATGATTGATGGAAGGCCCGAAAACTTCCGCATTCCGGACACGCTGCTGGGCGTTGCCCAGTGCTGTCTGCAATTTCAACAGGGTCACCGTCCTCATGATCTGTGGCACATGGTTGACCCGGATTACATGAATGCCAATGTCTGGATGCAGTTGAATACCGGCGACAGCAAGGCCATAAAAGCCACCGTCAAGGCGGTCGATGATTATTTGAGGAAAGTTCCGCCTCCGGTCGAACTGAACCACCGCTGGGCCGGTCTCCATTACATCAATCTTGTACTGGAAGATAAATTGATCCCGACGATGCTCAGATCGTTGATCGGTAGCTTTGTGGTGGTTTTCTTTATGATGTCTTTTCTGTTCCGTTCTTTCCGTTGGGGGGCGCTGTGCATGGTGCCGTTGACGATCACCATTGCAATGATCTACGGCATCATCGGCATCGTTGGTAAAAATTACGATCTGCCGATTGCGGTTCTGGGGGTTCTGGCACTGGGCATGGCGGTGGATTTTGCAATTCATTTCCTGCAACGGGGTCTCGGCAAATATACTGAAACCGGTTCGTGGAAAGCAGCAATCGACAAGATGTTCGATGAACCGGCCCGGGCGATAAGCCGGAACGTAATGGTAATAGCAATAGGCTTCCTGCCGCTGACGGTGGCGCCGCTGGTACCCTATAAGACAATGGGCGTGATGCTGTTCGCGATTATGATGCTCTCCGGCATCATCACGCTGCTGGCCCTGCCGGCAATATTGACTGTAGCGGAACAGTGGTTTTTCGGGAAGGTTACGCCACATGCCACCGCACCACATCCGGCTGAAACGCAAGGCCGGATCACGGCACAGGACTGTTGAGTTGAAGAAAAGGAGTGATGAAATGAAAACAAAGGGAATGATCATTGTAACGTTCTTTATATTGTTCGCGGGAGTTGCGTGGGGAGAAGGACAGGCGGGAGAACCGACGGTGGACGAAATCGTACGAAAGGCCAATCACATGTCTTTATACCAGGGAGCGGACGGCAAAGGCACGGTTACCCTGGTGATACGGGACAAGCAGGGTCGGATACGGATGAGAGAGTTCAACATGCTTCGGAAAAACTGCGACGATAGAGACGAGGATCAGAAATACTACTCGTTTTTTCGGTCGCCCGCCGACGTGCGCAAGATGGTGTTTATGGTACACAAGCACGCCGCCGCCGAGAAAGACGATGACCGTTGGCTCTATATGCCCGGTCTGGACCTAGTCAAACGGATTGCCGCAAGTGATAAGCGGACCAGTTTTGTCGGATCGGATTTTCTGTATGAAGATATCTCCGGCCGCAGTCCCGCCGAAGACTCTCACGAACTGATCAAGGAAACGGATACCTTTTACGTACTTAAAAACGTTCCGAAAAATCCCGATACCGTGGAGTTTGAATACTATACGGCCTGCATCGACAGGATGACGTTTATACCGATGAAAATGGAATTTTTTAAAAAGGACGACAGGCTCTATCGTGTTATCGAAGTGGTAAAGCTCGAAGAAATTCAATCCGAGGAAAACGGAAAGAGGGTGATATACCCCACGGTAACCGTATCGATTGCCAAGGATCTGGAAAGCGGCAGTACAACGGAAATGACCTTCTCCAATATCCGATATAATATCGGACTCGGAGATGAGATTTTTACGGAACGCTATCTGAGAAGACCCCCACGGAATGCAATGCGATGAAAAATCCTCAAAATCCCGGCACGTTATTTCTCGTTATAGTCTTTCTTGTCTTGGTGTTCTTCACCCCTTCGGTTCACGTTGCGGAAGCCGGTGAAAATTCTTGTGGGGATCTGCTCCCTCCTCTTGAGATACACGGATTCCTCGAGCTGCGGGCGGGCTGCCGCACGCAGAATGACCCGTATGAAAAGGATGCTTCCGTCATGGAGGCCCGGCTGCAGGCCGAACTTTTCACCTACACCGATTGGGCGGAGTTCAAGTACAAGGGTGACGTGTGGGGTGACGGCATAACGGAGGAAGGTGAATATGACACCCGTGAGGCCTGGATGTTCTCACGGCCGTTCGATTTCATGGATATCAAAATCGGCCGCCAGGTCCTGACCTGGGGAACGGGGGATCTTGTTTTTCTCAACGATATGTTCCCCAAGGACTGGCAATCATATTTCATCGGACGGGACAAGGAATACCTCAAGGCTCCGTCCGACGCCGCGAAAGTGAGTTTTTTTACGGGCCCGGTCAACATCGACGTGGTGTACACGCCGCAGTTCGACGCGGATCGGTATATTATCGGTGAATATGTCTCATACTGGAATGGCTGGCTGGGAAGATGTGCTGGCAGGGATGCGATTGCCGCCGCCAATAGACCGGATCACTGGTTCCGGGATGAAGAGATCGCCCTTCGCATCTATAAAAATATCAGCAACTATGAATTGGCCGTTTACGGATACCATGGGTTCTGGAAACGGCCGAGCGGCCAGACACCATCGGGCATATCCATATTCCCCGATCTGAACGTCTACGGTCTCAGCGCCAGAGGACGGGTCGGTCCGGGAATCGGAAATCTCGAATACGCCTGGTATCAGTCCGTCGACGACGAAAGCGGCTCGAATCCACTGATCAATAACTCGGAAATGCGGTACCTCGTCGGCTATACACAGGATCTGGCACAGGACTTCAACGCAAGCCTCCAATATTACATCGAGTATATGATTGATTACGATAATTACACGGCACACCTGTCCGGCGGTCCGGCCCGGGACCGCGACAGACACGTCATCACGCTGCAACTGACGAAATTGCTGATGAACCAGACTTTGGAATTATCCTTTTCATCATATTATTCACCCAGTGACCAGGATGCCTATCTTCGTCCGAACATACGGTATAAATATACCGATAACATGGTACTGGAAACGGGGGCAAATATTTTTTCAGGAGAAGAACCTCATACGTTTTTGGGTCAATTCGAGAACGACACGAATATCTATGCGGCCGTACGGTATAGTTTTTAACGCATGCGAATCATTTTAACCTAAATGAAAAAGAAAGTCGGGAAAAGAAAGAGGAGAAAAGATGTACAGCTTAGGAATTGACATAGGATATTCATCGATCAAGCTGGTACTGATCGATGTCGGCGATGTTGTTCGATACCACACCTATATCCTGCATAAAGGACAGATCAGAGAAAATTTACGGAAATCAATCCAGGATATTTTATTGAAATATAACAAAGAAGAAATAGTGTTTGGGGCCGTAACGGGCAGTGGAGGAACGTTTCTCGCCAAAGACGGGAAGATCTCATATACGAATGAAGTTGCGGCGATCATCGAAGGCAGTGCGAAAACAAACAAAGATATCGGATCGATCATCGAGATCGGCGGGCAAAGTGCTAAATATATAACCGATTTCAACGGACAGGACAGGTCGCGCATAAAGATTTCCATGAATTCAGCCTGTTCCGCCGGCACAGGTTCTTTCTTGGAAAAACAGGTGTCCCGGTTGAATCTCACATTGGAAGACTACGCTTCTTATGCGAGCAGGGGCGCATGCATACCAAGAATCGCCGGCAGATGCAGCGTATTTGCCAAGACTGATATTACCCACCATCAGCAAAAAGGGGTTCCGGTCGAGGATATTCTGCTGGGGCTTGCCCACGCGATGGTCAAAAACTATCGGGGAGCGGTTATGGGAAAACTCCCCAGAAATAAACCGATATTGTTTGTAGGCGGTGTGGCGCACAACCGGGCGATCGTCAATGCCCTGAAAGAAGTATTGAACCTGGAAGAAGGAGAACTGGTCGTAGCCGAGCATTACCGAACTATCGCTGCTTTGGGAGCGGCTGCCATAGCCCGCAAAGAGAAGATTAGAATAAATATCGAAAGCTTACTAAGTATCACGGAAGATCCGAAACATTTTTACGAAGAAAAGAATGACGGGATTCAACTGCCCGGGTTACTGTCTTTCGGGGTAAACGACAGTGTGAATAAACATGATTTGATCCCGGATGATCATGATAACGACGATCAGACATACTATCTGGGTATCGATATCGGATCGACAAGCACGAATCTGGTGCTTGTAAACAGGAATAATACCATCATCTGCTTCAAGTATTTGAGAACCGAGGGAGATCCTGTCAAAGCAGTGCAACAGGGATTATATGAAATCAAAATGGAATGCGGCGCCGGAACCAATATTGCCGGAGTCGGCACGACGGGTTCCGGCAGATATTTGATCGGCGAGTTCGTCGGGGCCGATGTTGTGATAGATGAAATTACAAGTCAGGCAAAAGCGGCAATTACCATAGATAGTAGCGTAGATACGATTCTTGAAATCGGCGGGCAAGATTCCAAATATATCGCCCTTAAAAACGGTATGGTGACGGATTTTCAGATGAATAAGGTTTGCGCGGCGGGAACCGGATCGTTCATTGAAGAACAGGCCCAGAAATTCGATATGCCGATACATGATTTCAGCACGATCGCTCTTACCAGTAACAATCCTATTCATCTGGGGGAACGGTGTACGGTTTTCATGGAAACCGACATAGCGGCGCATCTGGCGAGGAGAGCAACACTGCCGGATATCGCTTCGGGTCTCTGCTATGCCGTCGTCAAGAATTATCTCAACAGAGTTGTGGGAGAAAAGAAAATCGGTAACAGAATTTTTTTTCAGGGAGGCGTTGCATACAATCAAGGAGTTGTAAACGCCTTCAAGGCACTGCTCGGGAAAGATGTCTCTGTACCGCCGTTTTTCAGTGTCACCGGTGCATACGGGGTTGCGCTATTGGCAAAAGAAGAGATGGCGTCGGGGAAAACCGGATTCAAGGGGTTCGATATCGAACACAAGGAAATTGTTATTGAAAAACAAAAAGGGTTGGAATCGAAAATCAATCATACGAATGTATTTCATAAAGAGATAGAAGAACTCATATTCACAGGATACGACGGCTCGCTGGACGACGGGAAAAAGACCGTTGGCATACCACGAGCGTTGTTCACGTACGGAATGTTCCCCATGTTTTACACGATCTTCAAAGAACTGGGGTTCAATGTGTTGCTGTCCGATCCCACGAATGAAGAAACAATTAAACGGGCTCAGGAATATTCTCTGGATGAGACCTGTTACCCCGTCAAACTGATCAACGGTCATGTAGCGGAGTTGGTCCGGAAGAACGTCGACTATATATTTTTTCCGGACCTGTACACCGTCGACCATCCCGGATCGTCGTCACGGAAGAACTACGGGTGCCCCTACATGCAACTGGCTTTCAAGGTGCTCAATCAGGCCATGGACTTGCGGTCTCAGGGAATAGAGTTGCTGGCTCCGACCATTGCATCCAATCTTGGTAACGAATTCATGATGAAGAGCTTTGCACATCTGGGGAAACAACTCGGGAAGGGTCCTAAAGAGACGGTCGCGGCCCTTCAAAAAGGTATGGAGGCATTTCACTTGTTTGAAAAAAGAGTAAAAGAACACGGGAAGAATGCAATCAGTCAAATAAAGCCCGATGAAAAAGTCTTCATTATCATTTCAAAGATATACGGTATCGCCGATCCGGTCCTGAACATGGGAATACCCGACAAGTTGATGGATATGGGATATAAAGTTCTAGGCTTTTACGACCTTCCTGAATCAGATATCTCACAGGAACACCCGAATATGTATTGGCCCTTCGCCCAGCACATACTGGAGCCGGCACAGCTTATCAGTCGGCATCCCAATCTGTACGCGATTCTTCTGACCCATCACGGCTGCGGTCCAGATTCAATGATAACACATTATTTCAGGGAAATGATGGAGGGGAAACCCTATCTGAATATCGAGGTGGATGAACATTATTCCGATGTGGGCGTTATCACCAGGATTGAGGCGTTCGTCAATAGCTTAAGCAAAGAAATCGCGGAAAAGGCCGATGATATGACGGCATATACACAAGACATTACCCATAAAAAAGTGAACATCAAAACCGATCTGTCGAAATTGAATGCCGGAACGACACTCTATTTACCATACCTGTATCCTTATTCGCACATCTTCGGGAAAATGTTGGCGGGCAGAGGAATCAATACCGGAGCTATGCCGGAGTCAAACCGCTCCTCCGTCGATACAGGCAGAAAGCATACCATGACGAATGAATACTTCTCCGTCACAGCCCTTCTGGGGGATGTCCTCACGGTACTGAACGACAGAGAGCGTCGTGGTGACAACGTGACCTTTTTCGTCCCGCAAACGGAAGGTGCAGAAATCGACGGGCAGGTGAATCGTTTCGTGCGAGCGAAACTGGATGCGGAGGGGCATAAGAGTGCCGATATCTTCGCCCCATTCACAGAAGATGCGCTGTGCACGTCCCGGGAGCACGCAAGGGCGATATGTCTGGGCCTGCTGGCGGGAGATCTCATCAGATCCGCACATGCACGTCACCGGGAAAAGTATTTACAAAAACTTCTCGACCTGATCGGGAGCAGAGACCTCGCGATTGACGATCTTGTAAAGACAGCGGAAAACATCCGTCGTGAACCGGAAGCCATGAAAGACGGCAAGAGGATCCTTGCCATCGGCGAACCCTTCATCCTGTTCAACGACTTTCTAAATGATTTTTCTTTAAGAAACATCGAAGATATCGGTCACCGGATAATCTATGCGCCGTTGAGCGAATACCTGTGGGTCATGTGGCGAGACTTTGCGGACCAAAATAATAATAAAACACACATCCTGCAGAAGAGGTTGGACGAATATAAGCTTTACATAGGTGCCGTATCTCACTCTTTGACAGACAGGAGTCCTTTTGAAGCCGACGTGGAAGCACTTATTACGATAGCGGACAGAACGATCGGGTACTATGCCGGAGCGTTCGGCAGGTACAGGGAGGCTAAACTGTTGAGCGACCTGAATGGAATCGACGGCATTATCACCGTTTCCTCTACGTATGAGAATACGCAAATTTCATTGAGCATATTACATAAAGGATTTGAAAACGACCGCTCCAAGCCTGTTCTCAATTTAACCTTTGACGGAAACAGGAACGAAAACGATCGGATGAAAATCGAATCCTTTTTGCATTACTTGTAATAACAATCCGAAACAGGGAGTAAAATCGATGAAACAAAGATACAAATGCAACCATCGAGACGATCTCGGGAAACCGGGGCATAGAGGAGGGTCAAGCAGTTTTTTGATGCATAGCCCGGACATTGTTTTCAATGCGCTTGCGCTTTCGGAGGGGAACCGTTTCCTCGACATAGGCTGTGGGCCGGGGGACTATGCAATGAGGGCATCGAAGGAAATCGGATCGCCAGGTCTGGTTTATGCCCTCGATAAATCCGAATCGAATATCGATCACTTGAAGCAACGATCCGATGCAGAAGGCATAACAAATATCGTCGCAATGATTGCCGACGCCACAAAGCAGTTACCGATCAGCAGAGGATGTATCGACGTATGCCTTGTAGCAACCGTCCTTCACATACCGGACGTTGCCGGGAGAGCAGACGTCCTGTGTGAAGAAATACGCCGCGTTCTGAACCCGGATGGGCGATTGGCAATTATCGAATGCCATAAAAAGGATCTCTCTTTTGGCCCACCGCAGCATATGCGCCTGTCGCCGAAAGATACGGAGGAGCTGATTGGTCGATTTGGATTCAAGAAAACTGGCATCGTCGACCTCGGCTACAACTATTTCATCACATTTCGCCTCCTTTGATCCCTGGCCTTTTCCCTTGCTCGAGGGGACGGCTCCGCCAGGTTCCCGCCGTGACCTTCCCTGCCCAGCGCACCCTGTGCCTCCCCTTCCCTCCTCTCCGTTTACATGGTCAGATACCCGGCCACCGTATCCGGCGCGTGATCCTGTTGCCGGGACCCGTTCGACCCGCCGATCAGGTTTGACAGGTCCTCGACGACCGCTTCCATCTGTTTGGCCTGACCATTCATCTCCTGGGAAGCCGAGGCGGCCTCCTCGGCATTGCCGGCGATATTCTGCACCACCTGATCCATCGCCGCCATGGCCTTGTTGATCTGAGAGATCCCCTCGGCCTGTTCGTTCGATGCCACGGTAATCTCCGCGATCAGGTCACCGATCTTGGCGACATCTCCCGACACCTCGCCGAAATCGGTGTTGGTGGAGATGACCAGTTCCGCGCCCAATTCGACCTTCTGGATCGTGTCTTCGATAAGAACGGCCGTATTCCGAGCCGCTTCGGCAGCCCGTATGGCCAGGCTTCTCACCTCGTCCGCGACGACGGCAAACCCGGCACCGGCCTCACCCGCCCGCGCGGCTTCCACGGCGGCGTTCAGGGCCAGAAGATTCGTCTGAAACGCAATTTCGTCGATGGTCTTTATGATCTTCGATGTCTCTTTACTGGACTCCGTCACCTCGTTAATGGAGCTGGTCAGTTTATCCATCGACTGACCCGCCTTCGCGAAGACCTGGTTGGTTGTTTTCATGAGACTGTCCGCAGCGCCGGCGTTATCTGCGTTTTGCTTGGTCATGGAAGCCATTTCTTCTATGGACGAAGAGGTCTCTTCAATCGATGCCGCCTGCTCCGATGATGCCTCCGCCAGTGACTGACTTGAAGAGGAGACCTGTTCGGACGACGCGACCAGTTGTACCGAGACATCGGACACCAGCGCGCCTGTCCTTGTCAAAACGCGCGAGACCGAACGGGCAAGAAGGGTGCTGATAATGATACCGATAATGGTCACGACAACCATAATGAGCAGGATATCGCGGAAAAAGGCCTCTATATGAGAGAAGAAGGCCTGATTTTCCGCCGCCGCATATTCCTTTATGTCGACCAGACCCTGTTCTATCTCTTCAAACACGACCTTTTGCAGGGTATTCATCTCTTCGACATTGGCGATATAGGTCAGGGTCAACTCCTTTATCTCGGCGTTGCACTTTTTTGCTACTCTCGCCATCTTTTCAAAGGGGGTCCCTTTGAGCATTTCAAGATCCTTGTCCGTATTCTTCACGAGTGTATCGATGAAGGCAAGCATCTTCGACCTGGCCGCAAGGGTTTCCTTCAGGTTCCAGAAGAGCACCTTGAGCTCATAATTCGCGCTGGTATTGGTATTGGCACCGACTATAACCATGCGCTCCAGGGTAGTGACCTGGGACCGGGTCAATTCGTCCGCCAGTCTTTTGCCTATTTTCTCGATAAATCCGTTGGACTGGGCAATCGACTGGTCCGTAAGCTCCATAACCTGATCATCTATCCGGAGATTGGCTCCCCGCAGCATCTCAACCTGCTGGATCTTTTCCCAGAGCCCGGAAAAGTTCGTCGACATATTCCGGCCTTCCGTCTGTGCCAGCAGCGCTTTAAATTCCCCCTCAAGCGATTTATACGTCGTGTCCTGGTGAAGGTAGTCCTTCGTGCTGAGCGCAACCTGGCGTATCCTGTTTTCCAGTTCCCGGGAGACAGACTGCTCTTTTGAAAGATCGTTCATCATGTAATGGGAACTGAAAAAAAAGTATACGACCACACCAAGCATGACCAGATAGAGCAGGTTCGGCAGGATCAATTTTTGACGAATGCCCAGCTTTTTCAATCTCTTAAACATAGACTCACCCTCCAATATGTTGTTATTTCTCGACACTTTCGGGCTCCCCGCAGGAGAAGGGGGAACCCGATCCCATCACACGCGCTCGAAGATTGGCGTTACCGTCAATCAGTTTCCTTTTTGGTAAAAAATGAGCAAATTCTTAGAAGAACATTCAAAGACCTACTGGTGGTTATCATTCGGTCAACAGAAAGCAAATCAACAAGCGGTTACATCTCCACCACACAACACAAACATCTGATAAGACCTATATAGATATCATGCAAACGCCAGCTCTTCTTCGGAACTTCCAACCCTTTCACTCGATATATCGGCCGACTTGAGGGAAACTTTAATAAAATATAACCTGCGAGGAACCGGATTCGCATACATGGGAAGGTTAGAGTGGACACACCGAAACACGGGAAGCGCACAGCGGTCATCGCTCCCTGACCGAACGGCGGGAAACCCGCTCGACTCATACGGAAAACCCCAAAACGAGGGGAAGCACCCCCGAATATACAACACCCTGAGCACCGCCGTCCGCCGCGATCCCGTGAACCGAGCCTTTCACCCTTGACTTTTCACCCCCCATAATCGAATATACACGCGATGTGCACAGCAACGATAACTAAGCGGATATAAGGCGATTCTTCATGAGGTGCCGAGACATCCTCCCTGTCGGGTTATTGGCTCTTATGCTCCTGTTAGGATTCAGGGGTGTATCATGGTCTCACCCTCATGTCTTTTTCGACAGCACCGTCACCGTGGTCTTCGACGAAAAGGGTATCACGGGTTTCAAGATCACATGGGTATTTGACGAGATGTTCAGCAGCATGATGATCCACGATTTTGACACGAACGGCAATGGCCGGTTCGAAGCATCCGAAGGAGAAAGCCTGAGGAAGGGTGCCTTCTCAAATCTTCGTCACTTCGACTACTTCGTCCATATCACGATAGGCGACGCCCTGTTCAAGGTGAAATACGTAACCGATTTTTCAGCGGATATTATGGAAGACACCATGATTTACCGATTCTTTGTGCCGTGCCATATCCGCGCGACAGGGACATTCAAGGAGGTATGCCTCTCCGTCTATGATCGCACCTTTTACTGTAGCGTCTTCCTCAGCGAAGATCCGGTGACGTATGAAAACGGCGCCCCCTATCAAATCGAACAGAGCATCGAGACAAATTCGGACAAAGCGTACTACTACGGACAGATATACCCGGAAGAAATCAAGGTGAGGTTTAAACAAAAAAATGATTAGGACAGCAATCTTGCTGGTTATTCTTTTTCAACTGACCTGCCCGGTCACGGCTGCCGGAGAGGGAAATCCGTTTCATGCCACACCGGTTCCCGACCATACGGTACGGAAGGCCCCACCGCACGCCTCGCTTCTCACGAAGATTGCGCTGTACCAGCAGGCCCTCAAGCAAAAGATGGCGGGATTGATTCGCCAGGTCAGGACAGGAAAGGACATCATCCCCTTCATCGCCGTCCTGCTCATTGCTCTGGGATACGGCGCCATCCATGCGGCCGGACCGGGACACGGCAAAGCGATCGCCATGTCCTACATGATGTCGCGTACCCCCTCAATCGTCACCGGACTGCGGCTCGGGGGCGGTATCGCTTTTTTTCACGGGTTGTCCGGTGCGATCTGTATGCTCATATTGCACTATATACTCCAGATGAGTGTCTCAGGGCCGTTGCAGACAGTTACCCATGTAACCCAGGTTATCAGCTTCGGACTGATCACCCTGCTCGGGATGGGTATCGTGATCAGACAGGGATGGTCGTTGTTTTCGAAGACACGTTCACAGGCCACCCCATCGGATCCGAAGGAAGAGTCACGGGGGCTGTTGCCGTGGGCTCTTGCCGTGGGATTGATACCCTGTCCCGGTGTTGTAATGGTGATGCTGTTCTGTCTCTCCATGGACGCCCTGGCACTGGGCCTGCTTTTGACCCTCTGTATTTGTCTTGGAATGGCGGCGACCATCTCCCTTTTTATTATCGCCGTCACTGCGGGAAAGGAGGGAATCTTGCGCGTAACGACTAAAAATCAAGCAGCGGTTACAGAGCGTATCCTTGGATTCCTATCAGGAATCACTATCTTTTCTTTCGGTACGCTTTTCCTCCTGGCAACAATCCACTCACCCTAATCAACCGGCATTTCCATCGGCGTCCTTCAGGGTTTAAAAAACCGTCAATGTACGGACAATCCGCAACGGGGTGATCAGCACGGTCCTCCGCTTTCGGGTGACCGACACGGATGGCCATGGACGCGGCAATACCGAAGGCGGCACATCCGTTCCGGAAGGTGAACGCCAGGAGGCTCAGGAAGAGCGCGAAATGCTGATCCAGGAAAATCTGCGCCTCCAGAACGAACCCAAGGAGCGATTTCATCCAGCTGACATCATTGGAGAATCCAAGGGGATGCAGGGGGTATACCAGCCCATAGCGCAGGGTGTCCAAAAGCCAGGCGACCGTCGTGATCCGGGGAGAGAGCGGAACGGGAAAGGAACTGGTGGCCAACGCCATCCACTCCAACAGCCTCAGGGCCCAAAAGCTCTTTATCAAGGCCAATTGTGCGGCCCTCCCCGAGACCGTCCTCGAAAGCGAACTTTTCGGACAAGAAAAATGATTCTCCACCGGCGGCGACTGGGGATTTTCATGGGCCGTGGGCCCGTTATGCCAAAAGAGAGGCAGGAGTTTAACATGGAGGGTCGACTCCTTTATCTCTGGATTGCATGCTCGCGCTTTCTTCGGCATCTGTTCGGGAACGATCATCGTGGTTCATTTCCTTCCCAGGACCGGCAGGGGATATGGAGAACTCATGACAGAGGAGGACAATAGTCAAAAGGGGAAACCCCTCTTCGTCTTTACATAGGCTGTATCACATGATATCGTCACTTTTTTTGGAAGGGAATGCCTCTATGGTTGAAAAACGCACGTCCACTGCGGAGGCGGTGCGCCGATATATCCACGACGGAGACCAGATTGCCTTGGGCGGTTTTACCGTGAACCGCAATCCGATGAGCGTCATCCGCGAGATCATCAGGCAGGATAAAAAGGATCTTTATCTGGTGGTCCACTCCCAGGGACAGGCCTTGGAATTGTTGATCGGAGCGGGATGTGTCAAGAGGATCGAGCTGGCGTACGGCGGTGTCGCCCGATTCGCCCCGACCGGGTATCGATTCAAAAGGGCCTTCAAAGAAAAAACGATCGAGGTGGAGGACTATACGAACTACCAGATGACGTTGCGCTTTCTGGCAGGAGCCATGGGGTTGCCCTTTATCGCCACCACGTCCGGACTCGAAACGGACATAACCCGGCTTTCGGGCTTTTCGAAAGAAAGCAGGGGGACCGGGAAGGTCCCTGCCCATAAACTCAAACTCATCAGGAATCCGTTCGGAAGCAGTGACGTTGTCGCCCTCCAGCCGCTGAATCCGGATGTGACGATACTGCACACGCAGTATGCGGGAGAAGACGGGACGATTCGCATAGAGGGTCTTTCCTTTGCGGACATTGAACAGGCGAAGGCCGCCCGGCATGTCCTGATCTCATGCGAACAGATCCTTTCAACCGAGGATATTCGACGGGACCCTTCGAAAAATTGTCTCCCGCCGTTTCTGGTTGATGCCGTTATTCCGACGCCGCTGGGTGCTCACCCGACAGCGTGTTACCGTTTTTATGACTACGATTCCCTGCATCTCAATATGTTCAAGGCGGTGGCGCAGGATGACGATCTCTTCCGCAGGTATCTCGATGAATGGATCTATCCCTTTGAGACACAGGAAGACTACCTGGAAAAGGTCGGGTGGGACACCCTTGCGAAGATAAAGGCGGACCCGGAGCGGGGATACGCACCCATGCTGGATAGGCGATAGGCACGGCAATGGATGGATACGGATATACCGAAAATGAGGTCATGGCACTGTGCGCGGGCCGGTTGGTCAAAAACGGCGACATCCTGTTCGCCGGGACCGGACTCAGCATGCTCGCGGCAACGGTCGCGAAACGAATCCATGCCCCTGAATCCGTGGTGTTTTTTGAAACAGGGGGGATCGATCCATCCCTGGACGAGTTGCCACTTGCCGTCGCAGACTCGCGGGTCATGACGGGATCTTCCCTCAATTCGGGGCTGGTCGAGGCGTTAAGTTTCCTCGGTCATCCGCGATTACAGGTTATCGCCTTCTTGGGAGCAGCCCAGATCGACTGTTACGGCAATCTGAATTCCACCTTATTGGGAACCTATGAAGATCCCGTCGAGCGATTTCCCGGCTCCGGGGGGGGGTGCGATGCGGCCAGCATGGCATCCGGCGTGATCGTATTCATGAGAAACGAGGCCAAACGCTTTGTCGAAAAACTCGACTACTTCACCAGTCCGGGCTGGTTACGCGGAGGGGATTCCCGGGCGAAAGCCGGTTTCACGCGGGGAGGTCCCCTGGCGGTAGTAACCAATCTCGGCGTCATGAAATTCGACGAGGTGACCAGGATGATGTACCTGGCGGAATACTATCCCTTTACGACGCCCCGAACGGTTGCCGCATCCACCGGTTTTGACCTCGACATCTCCCGTGCACGACCTGCGGCGGAACCGAGCGAGGAAGAACTTGACATCCTGAGAACGCAGGTAGATCCGCAACGACTCATACTGGGTCCGTTGCCCCGGGATCTGAAATCATAGGGGATGTCCAGGACAGGCGTTCTCGTGTCCGTGTGATACTCCTTGATGACAGACAATCGCTTCGTTTGGGTCTCCGAGAGAGAACGAAACGGCGACATGGCCTCCTGAATAGGACAGAACGGTGAGGCAATGAAGATCGAATATGAGCCAATTGGTATTATCCACACCCCCTTTACACAACGAGAAGGAATGCCGATCCAGCCGGCGGGGGGTGCCGGGGTGAAAGGGACGATTGAGGTGTTCGAGGATTTCCGGGCAGGTCTTGCGGACCTCGACGGCTTCTCACACATCATTCTCCTCTATCATCTGCATCGCAGCAGCGGATTTAAGAACCACGTCGTGCCGTTCATGGATTCAAGACCGCGGGGTCTCTTCGCCACCCGGGCACCCCGGCGACCAAATTCGATCGGTCTTTCCATCGTTCGTCTCGACGGGATCGAAGGAGGAGTGCTCTCCATTCAGGATCTGGATATCCTCGACGGCACCCCGCTCCTCGATATCAAGCCCTACATCCCCGAGTTCGAGGCGCGCGGGGAGATACGGACCGGCTGGCTCGAGGAGGCCCGGCGAACCGTCTCGCACCGGCGATCGGATGACCGCTTCAAATAGAAACACGCACAGGCAAGGTGCGTTTTCAAATACATACAACACCGAAGGAGGAACATATGTCAGTACTGTCGGAGGAAGTAAGCACAGCATGGGATGAACGGACGGGGCCGGTTATATTGGCCACGGTAGACGAAAAAGGAATTCCCAATACCATCTATGCCACCTGTGTAAGGCGGTTCGATGAACAAACCATCGTGATCGCGGACAACTATTTTGACAAGACCCGAAAGAATATCCATGGGGGAACCAGGGGCTCTATCCTCTTTATCACCCCGGACGGCAAGGCATATCAACTCAAGGGGTCCATCGAATATCATACGGAAGGGGTCTTTTTTGAGGACATGAAACAGTGGAACCCGAAAGAACACCCGGGGCATGCCGCCGCAGTCCTCAAGATAGCGGAGGTCTACACCGGGGCAAAACGGCTTGTATAGCCTGATCGGAATGGCCCGGCAACGGTGCGTGCGCGGTGTGGTTCACTGCAGGGCGCCGGGCAAGCCCCTTCAGGGAGAAGCAAAGAGAACATGCATCGGGAGTCGTACGGGATATAACACACACAACGAGAGGGGCATGCCTCTCATAGAACAATGAAGCCCGGCCTTTCAAACAGGCCGGGCTCGCTCTTTTTTGGCACTTCCGACGAGCACCTGCATACTGATCGCATGGGGGTGAACGAGGGATTCCCTTTCAGGAACTACTTCTGCGGACGGATTGCATTATTCGAGTCAGGGTTGAGGGCAAGGTACCAGCCATCTCCCTCCCATAGCCACTTTTCTTTAATGGGAAAGGTAAAATCGAATCCCTTCTGCTCGATATCGATATTCACGTGGGTGACAGCCCTGGTTCCTTTCTCATCAATCTCGATCTTCTCTATGGAAAATCCCTTCAGGTTGACATTGGTCTCCTACACGAAAGAGTCCTTGGGTACCGTTTCTTTATACGAATCCGTGGTGAGGGCATACAGGGCATCGCCATCGGCGTTCATCCTTGCGTCCCATGCCTGTGTGACCCTCTTCTCCAGAGATTCTTCGCTCCCCCCGCGGGAACATGCGACGAACACCACAACAAATGTGAGCAGCATAACGATGTTGATAATGATCAGATAACTTCTTTTCACTGTTTTTTCCTCCTCTCTGCTCTCCGAGAAGTTTTTGCATGTATCCCTCCGGTGTTAATTTTTGCAGTTCTTTCACATCTCTCCGCTGTTTTTCGAGGGATCTTAATTTCTCTTCGTCAAGGGTTTTTTGAATATCGACCCCCGTGACGGCAACGATCTTTTCATCCATCGGAACCGATTCGTCCAGAGATATATTTTTCCCATGAGCTTCTAAGTGACCGGTCTCATCCACGGACAAGCTAGACGTATCCCAGATACGATCCCTTGGCATGCGCCTGCAGCATCGGTCCTGTCAGCTTTTTGGCCGTTGAATTCGCCTGCACGTTACTCCCCCAAAAAAGCGTAGATGCATGATAAATCAACATATTTTAACTGTTTTCTCCCGCAAAGCGCACGCCGGTTGTCGGATCCAACCTGTTGACAGCAGGGTCATGTTCAAGTTCGCCTTGACTTTGGGGCAGCCAAATCCTACAATATTGTAATATTGCGATCAAGAAGGCCATCGAATGGGGAACAGGCATGGTGTTATGAAACAGGCTCAGAGCATAAAGGAACAATCCAGGGCACGAGAGATCGAAGAGCTTTCGCTCCTGTGGGAGATAAGCCAGGCCTTGGGCCGGAGCATGGATATCCGCGAGGTGGTCGGTCCTGTCCTCAATACCCTGGCGGAGCGTGTCGGTATGTCGCACGGCACGCTGACGCTCTTGAACCGGAAGAGCGGGGAAATTTACATAGAGGCCGCGCACGGCCTCTCCGAAATAGAAAAGAGACGCGGAAAATACCAGGTAGGGGAAGGTGTCACCGGAAAGGTCGTGGAGACCGGTAAGGCCGTTATCATACCACACATATCGGATGAACCACTTTTCCTCGACCGTACCGGATCCCGTAAAGATATCGACAAGCACGA
This sequence comes from Syntrophales bacterium, assembly GCA_963662405.2. Classification (GTDB taxonomy): domain Bacteria; phylum Desulfobacterota; class Syntrophia; order Syntrophales; family UBA2210; genus UBA6078. Next base: position 47,986 of record CAXXKT010000003.1, on the reverse strand, counting down.
TATCTCCTTCATCTGTGTCCCCATCAAGCTGGGACGAGAGGTGATTGGTACCCTGAGTGCCGATCGCGTTTTCGATGAAAGCATCTTGCTCAAAAAGGATATGCGTCTCCTGACCCTGATTGCATCCATGATCGCACAGGCCGTTCGTCTCCGCCAAGAGGCTCAGGAAGAGCGCGAAATGCTGATCCAGGAAAATCTGCGCCTCCAGAACGAACTCAAGGAGCGATTTCATCCCGCCAACATCATCGGCAAGTCAAAGGGAATGCAGGAGGTATACCAGCTCATAGCACAGGTGTCCAAAAGCCAAGCGACAGTCGTGATCCGGGGAGAGAGCGGAACGGGAAAGGAACTGGTGGCCAACGCCATCCACTACAACAGCCTCAGGGCTCAGAAACCCTTTATCAAGGTCAATTGTGCTGCCCTCCCCGAGACCGTCCTCGAAAGCGAACTTTTCGGACATGAAAAAGGGTCCTTCACCGGCGCCATCTCCCAGAGAAAGGGCCGTTTTGAACTGGCCTCCGGGGGAACCATTTTTCTCGACGAGGTCGGCGACTTTTCACCCGCCGTGCAGGTCAGACTCCTGCGCGTCTTGCAGGAGAGGGAGTTCGAGCGGGTGGGAGGAACTGCTCCCATCAAGACGGATGTCCGGATCATCGCCGCGACAAACCGTAACCTGGAGCAACTGATGGCGGAAGGACAATTCAGGGAAGACCTCTTTTATCGTCTGAACGTATTCCCCATCTACATCCCTCCCCTGCGCGAGCGAAAAACCGACATTCCCCATCTGGCTGATTTTTTCGTTGAGCGATACTCGCAGATCAACAACAAACAAATCTCCCGCATCTGTACCCATGCCCTGGACATGTTCATGAGCTACCACTGGCCGGGAAACGTCCGGGAACTCGAGAACTGCATCGAACGGGCCTCCCTCCTGAGCAGCGATGGTGTCATCTACGGATATCACCTCCCTCCGTCACTGCAGACATCCGGATATTCGGGTACCTCCTTTAGCGGCACCCTGCAGGAAGAGCTGGATCACCTGGAATACGACCTGATCATGGACGCCCTCAAGACCTCCCGCGGCAATATAGCCAAGGCCGCCAAGAGTCTCGGTATCACCGAAAGGATCATGGGATTGCGCATCAACAAATACGAGATCAACCCCAGGCGATTTCGGACATAGGGGTAGTCTTAAAAGTTTCATGCTACAAATATGTAGGCTGTTGCCCAATACCGGGAAGATCCGTTACGGAATCCTTCTGAAGAATATTTATATATATCAAATAGATAGCATAAATTCCCCCCGCCAACCAGTGCTGGCATCGATGTTGCTGTATCCTACCCGTGACGACAACGTGTCCAACAGGAGAGAAGCAAGAAATGGCCGGCAAAGACAAAGAATACGTCTTGAAGCAGATCAAGGAACAAAACGTACGGTTCGTCCGTCTGTGGTTTACCGATGTCCTCGGCTTTCTCAAGAGTTTTTCCATCTCCCCCCGTGAACTGGAGCTTGCATTTGAAGAGGGAATGGGGTTCGACGGCTCGTCTATCGAGGGATTCGCGAGGATCGAGGAGAGTGACATGGTGGCAATGCCCGATTCGAACACCTTCACCATTCTCCCCTGGCGGGCCAGCGGGGATGAAAATGTCGCTCGCATGTTTTGCGACATCCTGAAGCCGGATGGTACTCCCTACGAGGGAGATCCCCGGTGGGCGCTCAGGAGAAACCTGAAACGGGCCGCCGAAATGGGGTACACCATGCAGGTGGGGCCGGAACTCGAATTCTTTTATTTCAAGAACGCCGAGGGGACCGAGATCCTCGATCGGGGAGGATATTTCGACCTGACCCCCCTCGATGTCGCCAGTGATCTCAGACGCGATACGATCAAGGCCCTCGAGTCCATGGGGATCATTGTCGAGTACAGCCATCACGAGGTGGCACCGAGCCAGCATGAAATCGACCTCCGTTACACCGACGCCCTTGCCATGGCCGACGCGGCGATGACGTACCGCCTCACGGTCAAGGAGATGGCTATGAAGCACGGCGTTTACGCCACCTTCATGCCGAAACCCATCTTCGGCGAGAACGGGAGCGGGATGCATGTCCACCAGTCTCTCTTTGGCGAAGGGGGAAACGCCTTCTTCGATCCGGGAGACAAATACTATCTGTCGAAGGCGGGAAAGAGCTATATCGCGGGCCTGCTCAGACACGCGAAAGAGCTTTCAGCCATCGTGGCCCAGTGGGTCAACTCCTATAAGCGGCTGGTTCCGGGATACGAGGCCCCCGTCTATATCTCATGGGCACGAAGAAACCGCTCCGCCCTCATCCGGGTCCCCATGTATAAACCGGGCAAGGCAAACGCCACACGGATGGAGTTCCGCTGTCCCGATCCGGCCTGCAATCCCTACCTCGCCTTCGCGGTGATGTTGGCAGCGGGATTGAAAGGAATCGAGGAAGGATACACACTCCCCGATCCGGTTGAAGAGGATATCTTCGAGATGAGTGCGGCCGAACGCGAGGCAAACGGGATCGGTTCCCTCCCCGGGAGTCTGGGAGAGGCCATCGCCATCACGGAAAAGAGCGATGTCGTGCGAGAGGCGCTGGGTGATCACATCTTCGAAAAGTTCACCGCCAACAAAAAAATCGAGTGGGATCGGTATCGGACACACGTCAGCAACTATGAAATAGAGACGTACCTCCCGGTACTGTAACGGCATGAGGGGGTTATGACGCGGGTACTCATTGTACAACATGTTGAGGAGGAGGGACCGGGAACGCTGGAGGACTTCCTCCGCAATACACGGACCGAGGTTCAGACCATCCGGCTTTTCACGGGGGATCCGTTCCCGGATGATATTAAGGATTTCGATGCCCTCGTATCGATGGGAGGACCGATGAATGTGTACGAAGAAGGACGATACCCCTTTTTACGGGAAGAGACCGAGTTTCTCCGGAGGGTGATCGATGCCAATATCCCCACCCTCGGGATCTGCCTGGGGGGTCAATTGATTGCCAAGGCGTGCTACGCCCCCATCACCAAAGCCCCGCAAGAGGAGGTGGGGTGGCGGAGCGTCTCGCTGACGAACGCGGGGGCAAAGGATATCCTGTTCGAAGGCATTCCCGGGGCACTCCAGGTCTTTCAATGGCATGGGGACACCTTCGATGTGCCCTACGGGGGAAAACTCCTCATGACGTCAGGAACGTGCCCAAACCAGGCATTCCGATACCGCAACGCCTACGCCCTCCAGTTTCACGTCGAGGTGACCCGTGGGATGCTGCAGGACTGGCTGGCCGGAATGACGGTGTGTGATGAGTGCCTGCAGACCTTTGAGCGGATAGGCACCACCCTCCGCAGGCAGGCGAACAGGATCTACGCGAACTTTCTGTGGCTCGTCGACCTTCACCAGCGGACGCTGGCGGCGGCTGGTGATTTTCATCGGCCGCGGGCCCGTTATGCCAAAAGAGAGGCAGGGGTTTAACATGTGTGGGATCGTAGGAATTATCAATGCCGACGGTCAGCGTATCGACGGCAGCCATATACGAGAGGCCATCCGGATCCAACGGGACCGGGGTAACGGTCTGGGTGGTGGCTTCGCCGTCTACGGCGCCTACCCCGAGAACCGGGACAAATACGCCTTTCACATCATGTATGAAGGAGATAATTACAACCCGGCTATTCCGGTGGTCGAGGACTACCTCCAGAGCAGGACCCACGTCTACCAGTCGGAGCAGATCCCGGTCTACCCGAACGACCGTATCCCCCGGGGCCCCTATTTCAAGCGGTATTTCCTTAAGCCTATTGATGAGTTTCTCTCCCCGCAGCAGACGGAAGAGGATTACATCGTCGAGACCGTCATGCACATTAATATGATACCGGATGCATTCGTCGTCTCATCGGGGAAGGATATCGGCGTTTTCAAGGGGATGGGATACCCTGAGGACATCGCCGACTATTTCTGCATCGAGGATTATCAAGGATACATGTGGGTAGCCCACAACCGGTTCCCCACCAACACGCCGGGATGGTGGGGCGGTGCCCATCCCTTCACGATCCTCGACAAGGCGGTCGTCCACAACGGCGAGATCACCAGTTACGGCACCAACGTGCGGTGGCTCGAGATGAACGGGTACCAGTGCCTCCTCCAGACGGACACGGAGGTCATTTCGTACATATACGATAAGCTGACCCGGCGGGACCGGCTTTCAAAGAAAGATGCCTGCTTTGTCATGGCCCCCGCCCTCTGGGAGGATATCGACCGGAGGGGAGACGAAAAGGACCGGTACCTCAGGCAGATCTACAGTACCGCCATCGTCAACGGTCCCTTCGGGATCGTCCTGACACACCGAGAGGGCGCGATCATCCTCAACGATCGCAACAAGCTCCGTCCCGTCGTCTGTGCGCAGAAGGGGAACACCTATTACGCATCATCGGAAGAGTGCAGCATACGACTCCTGGCCCCCGACGTTGATCGGGTCTGGTCGCCGAAGGGGGGAGAACCGATCATGATCGATATGCTCGAGGGATACGGGAGGACGGCCTGATGAACGGCATGGAGCATAACTGGAAGACGATCCCCTCCTTTCATCCCGTCTTTGACCTCGACCGGTGCGATTACCAAAACGGCTGCACTCTCTGCGCGAAGGAGTGCTCATTCGGTGAGATATCCCTGCGCCCGGTGAAAGGGCGCGATGAAACGGTATACTACCGTCCCCACGCCAATCTCACCGCCTGCAACTCCTGCCAGCGATGCGTGAAGATGTGCCCCATGGGCGCGATCCACATCGAGCACCGGCCGATGCATACCTCGCACGGCTACTGGACATCCGAGCAGGTCGGCAATATCTGGCGGCAGGCGGGTTCCCCGGGGGGTGTCCTCCTCGTCGGGAATGGGGCGACCGGACCCCAGAAGCGTTATTTCGACCACGTCATGTTCGACGCCTGTCAGGTGACCAACCCCTCCATCGACCCCCTCCGGGAGCCCATGGAGATACGCCGCTACCTGGGGAGGAAACCGGCCCGGTACGGTGACGAGATTGGGCCGCAGCTCAAACTGGATGTGCCGATCATGTTCGGGGCGATGAGCTTCGGCGCGGTGAACAAACGGGTCCAGGAGGCGGAGGCCCGCGCGACGAAGGCCTCCGGAACGTACTGGAACACGGGGGAAGGCGGTTTCTATAAGGATCTGCGAACCTACGGAGAGAACACGATCGTCCAGGTGGCCTCGGGGCGCTTCGGCGTCAGCGAGGATTACCTGAAATCGGCCGCCGCGGTGGAAATCAAGATCGGACAGGGGGCAAAACCGGGGATCGGGGGGCACCTCCCCGGCGAGAAGGTGCTCAAGGCCATCTCGGAGACGCGAATGATCCCCGAGGGGAGCGACGCCCTTTCGCCCGCCCCCCATCATGACATCTACTCCATCGAGGATCTCAGGCAGCTCATCTACGCCATCAAGGAGGCGATGGACTACCGAGTCCCCGTCTCCGTCAAGATCGCCGCCGTCCACAACGTCGCCCCCATCGTGAGCGGCGTCGCGCGGGCCGGGGCGGATATCATAGCCATCGACGGATTCAGAGGGGGAACGGGGGCAACCCCCCTCCAGATACGACAGAACACGGGAATCCCCATCGAACTGGCCATCTCCGCCGCGGACGGTCGTCTGCGGGAGGAGGGAATCCGGGACACCGTCAGCCTCGTCGCCTCGGGGGGAATCATGTGTTCGTCCGATGTCTTGAAGGCGATCTGTCTCGGGGCCGATGCGGTCTATGTGGGAACGCCGGTCCTGGTGGCGCTCGGCTGCGGCCTGTGCCAGCGCTGCTTCAGCGGGAAGTGCCCCTACGGGATCACCACAAACAGGCCGGGGCTCGCGGAACGGATCGACGTCGATCGGGCAACCGAGGCCCTTGTCAACATCCTCCACGCGTGGGGGGAAGAGATCAAGGAACTGATGGGCTCCATGGGGATCAGCGCAATCGAGGCCTTGAGGAGCAACCGCGACCGCCTCAGGGGGGTCGGGCTGAACGAAGAGGAACTGAGAATCCTGGAAATCAAACACGCCGGTGCGTAATATGCTGACTATCGATACCAAAGGGCTGTACTATAAATCCCTGAACAGACATATCCGGGGATATATCGCCCGGGGAGAACAGACCATCATCCTGAAGAATATCCTGGGACAACGGTACATCGGGGGCGGGCTCAGCGGCGACGCCGTCCTGGAGATACACGGGACTCCCGGTCAGGACCTCGGGGCCTTCATGAACGGTTCGTCCATCACGGTCTTCGGGAACGCCCAGGACGGTGTGGGGAACACCATGAACGCCGGCAAGATCATCATCCACGGGAAGGCCGGCGAGATCCCCGGCCACTCCATGCGGGGAGGAAAGGTCTTTATCCGGGGGGATGTCGAGTACCGCGCCGGGATCCACATGAAGGAATACCGGGACCAGATCCCCTGGTTGATCATCGGGGGAACGACCAAAGACTACTGCGGCGAATACATGGCGGGGGGCAAGCTGGTGATCCTCAACCTCGACAACGCCTCCGGCTCCCCCGTGGGGCAGGATGTGGGAACCGGCATCCACGGCGGTGCCATCTACGTGCGGGGGCACGTAGAGGCCCATCAACTGGGAATCGGCGCGATCTTTGCGACGGTTGACGATGAGGACCAGGCCATCCTCACAGAGGCGCTGGCGGAGTTCGCCCGAGACATGGAAATCGATCTGAGGGACATCACACCCGACGCATTTACCAAGATCACCAAGAAGGGGGCCCGTCCCTTCGGGAATCTGTACACCCCGGGTATGAACATGAAGACCCGCACGCCCCGGCACATCGATCTTACCCCCCCGTGCGCCTTCAATTGCCCCACCGGGATCCCCACGCCGGTCTTCCTGAACCTGATCAAGGAGGGAAAGATCGAAGAGGCCCAGCAGCTGATGGACGAATACACCCCTTTCCGAATGTCCGTCTGCGGGACGGTCTGCCCCGCCCCCTGCATGGACGGGTGCAGTAGGAATATGGTCGACGGCCCTGTCGAGATCCAGCGGATCGCCCGGGAGTACTACCCGGCCTTTGCACCGAAGACCCCGAAAAAGAAAAAGAAAGAGCTGGTATCAATCATCGGCGCCGGTCCCGCCGGCCTGTCGGCGGCGTGGCAGCTTGCACGGCGCGGCTACCGTGTCAGGGTATACGACGCGGGGGGCGATCCCGGCGGAAAGGTCCGGAGGGCCATACCGAAAGAACGGCTCTCCGATGAGGCCCTGAACAGGGATATGGACCGGCTCTTCTCCCTGCCGATAGAGCTGAAAACGAACCAGACGATTGACCTCGATCTTTTTCGGCAGTTGTACGACGAGAGCGACACCGTCCTGGTCGCGACGGGGGCGCACATCACCAAGCGAATCCCCTACCCGGGCGGGGAGCGGATCCTTTCGGGGTTGCAGTTTCTGATCGACATCAACGACGGGAGGCCGATGGACCTGAGCGGTCAAGCAGTGGTTATCATCGGGGCGGGGAACGTGGGAATGGACATGGCCTGCGAATCCTGGCGACTCGGGGCCACAGGGGTGACCGCGATCGATATCCAGAAGCCTCTGGCCTTCGGCAAGGAGCTGGAGACGGCCACCGGGCTGGGAACACACATCCTGTGGCCCAAGCAGGTGAAGAAGGTAACCGCCACGGAGATCCATTTCACCGACGAGACAAAGGTCAGGGCCGATGTGATCTTCTTCAGCATCGGCGAGGCGCCCGACACCTCGTTTCTCCCGGATTCGATCCTGGTGGATGAGCGCGGCCACCTCGTGGCCGGGGAGAGATCCTTCAGGAGCAATGACCCGAAGGTGTACGGGGCGGGCGACATCGTCGCCCCCGGACTCGTGAGCGATGCAATCGGGGCGGGACGCCTGGCGGCAATGCAGATCCATGCCACCCTCACCAATCAAGAATTCATCTATCCGGAAAAGAACCCGGTCGGCAAGCACCGGATCAATACCGTGTACTTCGGGGGGAAGCAGGGGACATCGACCGGTGTATCAGCTGCGGCACCTGTATCCTCTGTGACAAATGCATCGAGAACTGCCCGCAAGAGGCGATCAAGCGCAACGGGACGGTCTTTACCATCGACGAGTCGAAGTGCCTGCTCTGCTATACCTGCTTCGCCGTCTGCCCCCGCGGCGCTATTCAGACCGATTATGTCGACCGCCCCGCCTGAGGGAAACCCCTCGCGGAGAAAAAGTATGTTGACATAAACCGGGCTCCAAGGTTATTTACGGCAACACGGACAAGGGAAGGCGGATTCATGCGAACAAAATTTATCTTCATAACCGGCGGGGTCCTATCCTCCCTCGGCAAAGGGCTCGCGGCGGCCTCCATCGGAGCCCTCCTGGAGTGCCGAGGACTCAAGGTCTCTCACCAAAAGCTGGACCCCTATATCAATGTCGACCCCGGCACGATGAACCCCTTCCAGCACGGGGAGGTCTTCGTCACCGACGACGGGACGGAGACCGATCTGGATCTGGGACACTATGAACGCTTCACCGACAGCCCTCTCGGCCGGAAAAACAATCTGACGACGGGCCAGGTATACTTCTCGGTGATATCGAAAGAGCGAAGGGGAGAATACCTGGGGGGAACCGTGCAGGTGATCCCGCACATCACCAACGAGATCAAGGATTGCATCAGAGCCGGAGCCGGCGAGAGTGACGTGGCCATCGTGGAGATCGGCGGGACCGTCGGCGATATCGAGTCCCTCCCCTTTCTGGAGGCCATACGGCAGTTCAAGAACGAGGCGGGGAAGCAGAACGCCATCTTTATCCACCTCACCTGGGTCCCCTACCTCAAGGCGGCCGGCGAGGTCAAATCGAAGCCCACCCAGCACAGCGTCAAGGCCCTCAGGGAGATCGGGATCCAGCCCGACATCCTCCTGTGCCGGACGGATGATTTTCTCTCGAAGGAGATCAGGGAAAAGATCTCTCTCTTCTGCAACGTGGAACCGGGGGCGGTCTTTACCGCCAAGGATGTGGATTACATCTACGAGGTCCCCATCATCTACCACCAGGAGGGGGTTGATCAGAAGATCGTCGATCTCTTGAATATCTGGACCGGGCAACCCCACCTCGGGGAGTGGGAAGAGGTAATCCGCAAGTTGAAAAACCCCTCGCATGAAGTTACTATCGCCATCGTGGGGAAATACGTCGACTGGGCGGATTCCTATAAGAGCCTGAACGAGGCGCTCGTCCACGGTGGACTTCCCAATGATTGCCGTGTCACCCTCCGATTCATCGACTCGGAGCAGATCGAACAGAAAGGGCTTGGTGACCGGCTCGACGGCATAGACGGTATCCTGGTCCCGGGGGGATTCGGGAAGCGGGGGATCGAGGGGATGATCCAGGCGGTCAACTACGCCCGCACCAACAAGATCCCCTACTTCGGGATTTGTCTAGGGATGCAGATGGCGGTGGTCGAATATGCCCGAAACGTCTGCGAACTCGGGAAGGCCAACAGTTCGGAATTCGACGGTGACACACCGTACCCGGTGATCGACTTTCTCCCCGAACAGCGGGCAATCTCGGACAAGGGAGGAACGATGCGTCTGGGGGCATACCCCTGTATCCTTGAGAAATCCTCCTTCGCCTTCGAGGCCTACGGACAGAAAGAGATCAGTGAACGGCACCGACACCGGTATGAGTTCAACAACGACTACAAAGATATCCTTACAAAGAAAGGTCTGAAAATCAGCGGGGCGGCCCCTGACGGCAACCTCGTCGAGATCGTTGAGATCGCGGATCATCCGTGGTTCCTGGGCTGCCAGTTTCACCCCGAATTCAAGTCAAAACCGAGAAGGCCCCACCCGCTTTTCACGGAGTTCATACGGGCCTCGCTGCAGTACGGGATGTCCGGAACAAAGTAGGAAATTTTCAGGGAAAAAGCAACGGGAGAAAACGGATCATGTTTAAACGTGAGAACGGACCCTTTCTGTCGCGGTGCCTGCACGGGTGGCGTGTCCGCATCGGCCGCGATCCTCGTCACGTCCGTCCGGGAACTGTCATACTCTTTCCAGTAACCCGTGCGACTCTCCCCTGCGGCCTGTCCGGGATCATCACGATCAAACCGAAAACCAGCGAACAGCCCCCCGGAGATGCCATCACTCCCTCATCACTCTTTGATCGGATACGAGGGAAGGATCTGAGGTCCCTTCTCGCCGAATCAACGCCCCCGGAGGGCTACCTGGGGGGATCGATCTGCTGCATTCTCTTGATGCGCTGATCCTTGACCTGAAAAAGGATCCTCTGTGCCTCTTCACCCCCGAAAAAAACAATGCCCTGACTATCCTGTCAAAGGAGATGAATGCCTTCCTGGCGGGGGGAGGAAGGCCTGATTGAGGAGGTAGCAAGAAGGCTCTCCACGGGTGCAATGGAGCGGATAAACGAATCGATCGAGATCCTAAAGGACGCGGTGTGGGCCCTCGAAAAAGACATCCTGGCCAATTGCGAAAAGACTATCGACCTGGCGGGAGTCACACCTGAGTTCCTCTGCCCAGAGGCAGTCACGATATACTGGAAAATCAACCTCCTCCTCAATTCGCTGGATCGGATCGAGGTCAGAGGAAGGGATTCCGCGGGTATGGAGATATCGCTCCGTTCCGATAATGCCGCGTCCATGGATGCCGTGATCGCGACACTGAAGAGCGATGGACTGTACGATGAATTTTGATAAGGACCGCTCCCGGCGATCTGCTGGACGGCGCCATCGCCCTGTCCGGTCTTTCACGAGGAACAAACCCGCTCCTGACCTTCACCTACAAACGCGCCTCCGTAACCGGGAAACTGGGTGAAAACACCCGCTACCTGCGAGAGAGGATTCGATCGGACGAGATACTGAAACGGTGCCTGAGCGGGGGGATGGTGAATGACACGCTCCTCGCCCACACACGGTGGGCCTCAGTGGGGGCCATCAACGTGGAAAACTGTCATCCGGTCAATAATTTCACGCTCCCCACCGAGATGGATGCTTCGGCCGAGATCCCGCTCCCGGTCAAGGGATACCCCCGTTACGGAACCGGGAACTGGACGATCGATGTCGCCCTCAACGGAGACATAGACAACTACCGATCCCTCCGTTCAGCAATCGAAGCGAATGGCGTCGAAATCATCGATCACCGGGTCACAACGGACACCAAGATTATCGCCTTGCAGGTAGAAAAACACCTCTTCCAAGGGTCCGATCTTGAGGAATCGTTCCGTCTCGCCCTGAACGACTTCGATGGGTCTCATGCCATCGCCATGCGGAGCAACCTGGAGCCGGGGAAGATCTTTCTCGCCCTGAGGGGGAGCGGCCAGTCGCTCTATATCGGCCTGTGCGAAGGCCAGTATATCTTTTCATCCGAGGTGTACGGGTTGGTGGAGGTCACCCCCCGTTTCATCAAGATGGACGGAGAGACCGAACGGATCCCCGGAAAGGCGGAGACGAAGGGGCAGGTCTTTGTCCTCGAGGACGGGGGCGCGATCCGCGCCTGCAGTTACGACGGTCATCCCCTCGACATCACCGACCATATGGTCCAGAAGGCACAGATCACCACGCGGGACATCGACCGTAAGGGATATCCTCACTTTCTCCTGAAAGAGATCGCCGATGCCCCGCTGTCCGTCAAAAAGACCCTGCGGGGGAAATACCGCATCACCTATGGCACCAACGGCAGCGCCGCGGTGACCTTCAATCTGGGGGACGATATTATTTCCCGAAGGCTCCGTGAGGCCCTCTCGCGGGGAGATATCCGCACTATCTTTGTCATAGGACAGGGGACGGCGGCGGTTGCCGGTGCGGCAATCGCCGAGGCATTCGCGACCTATATCAAGACTCCGGGGATCGCGATCCAGGCAAAGACGGCATCAGAATTAAGCGGCTTTTCCCTCAAGGAACACCTGGATGACACCCTCGTTGTCGCGGTCACCCAGTCGGGAACCACCACCGATACCAACCGGGCCGTTGCCATGGCAAAGGAACGGGGGGCACACCTGATCGCCGTCGTCAACCGGCGGCAATCAGACATCACCCACGTGGCGGACGGCGTCTTCTATACCAGCGACGGGCGGGACATCGAGATGTCCGTCGCCTCGACCAAGGCCTTCTACTCCCAAATCGTTGCGGGATATATCCTGGCCCTCTTTCTGGCCCAGACCCTCGGTACCCTTCCGGACAACGTGACGGCCGGGGTACTGGAGAACCTTGAACGGGCTCCGGACACGATGAACCGCGTCATCGCCGAAAGAGAACGGATTCATGAGACGGCCCACCCCATCGCCGGAAAGAAGCGATACTGGGCGGTGGTCGGGAGCGGCCCCAACAAGGTCGCCGCCGACGAAATACGGATCAAACTGAGCGAGCTGTGCTACAAGACGATCTCATCGGACATCGTCGAGGATAAGAAACATATTGATCTCTCCTCGGAACCGCTGATCATCGCCTGCGTTGCCGGGACGGCTCCGTACGTACTTGATGATATTATCAAGGATGTCGCCATCTTCAAGGCGCCACGCGGCATCGGTGGTTGTCATCGCGGACGAAGGAGAGAAGGGGTTCGACGGCATCGCCGACTCGGTGATCTCCGTCCCCAAGGCATCCTTTCCAACATCCGTCATCCTGAACACCCTGGCGGGACACCTGTGGGGCTACTACGCGGCATGTGGCATCAACGAGGACAGCGAGTTCATACGCGACTTCAGAAAGCGACTCCTCTTCAAGGCAAACGAATTGGACGAGAGGGAGGGGCTCCTCGTCGAAAAGCTGACGGATCCCGGCCTCCATATCCTGATAGACGAATTTTCCACATCCTTCAGGGATCGCAGAAATAAGGGTTTTTTCTCATCACTCGGGATCGATGTGGCATCCGATATCACCCTGCTCCTGAAATATGCCGCCGGAAAACTCCCTTTAGAAGAGTTCCGGATCGATTTCAAGAACAAACAGGTCTCACCTTCTCCCCTCGACCTACTGGACATCTCTCTCGGCATGGCAATCGACGAACTGTCCCGCCCGATCGATGCCATCCGCCACCAGGCAAAGACGGTCACGGTGGGAACCAGCAGAAAGGAGGAAATCGCCCGGGGCGTGATCTTCGATTTCCTGAAAGACCTCGGGTTCTCCCCCGACAACCTGACGACCGCAGGCGGACTCACCATTACACGACTGCAGAAGGTCACGGTGGAGATAAGGGGCTATACGCTGTACGCCATACGCGACCTTGACGAAGAAGGGAAACCGACGGAGGAAACCACCATAGCGATCGAGATGCGAGGGGGGATCTCACTGCACATGAGGTCGCGGGCGGAGATTCCGATCCCCCTGAGCGGGGCGAAGAAAACGATCGTGAGTACCCGAGACGTCTATGCCGGTCTCGGCCGTTCCGACCGCGCACCCCTCATCATTATTCCGTTGATCGAAGAGGGGACGTTTATACAGAAGATCATCCTCCTCCACGTAATCTTCAAAGAAGCTCTCAGTGCGTCGGGGAAAAAGGCGGCCCTGGGAAACAAGTTCAATCAGATCAGGGATATCGTGGACGAATACAATATCTCGTGGAGCGATGCCTATCTTGATCCGCTTCCGGTTGCGTTCCTCCTTGGTGAAGGGGTCAACGTCATTGCCGAGACAATGATGGGATCCGTGAAAAAGGATATGAAGGACGATAAGAATTGATTGCCATTATCGACTACGAAGCGGGAAACCTGACATCGGTCGCTCGGGCCCTCAGGCACATCGGTGCGGAATGTGAAATTACCAAGGATCACGATGCAATACGATCGGCCGAACGGGTCATCTTTCCCGGCGTCGGCGCCGCCGGCGAGGCCATGGAGATCATCCGACGCGAGGGACTCGACACGGTGATCCACGAGGTCGCTGCCGCGGGGACCCCCTTCCTCGGGATCTGCCTGGGAGCCCAGGTCATCCTGGGGAAAAGCGAAGAGGACGGCGGGACCCCTTGCCTGGGGGTTATTCCCGGCACGGCGAAGCGATTTCAGGGATCGGAGATCAAGATTCCTCATATGGGGTGGAATACCATAACCCTGAAACGCCCCCACCCCGTCCTAGCCGGGATCAATCCGGACGCGCAGTTCTATTTCGTGCACTCCTATTACCCCGTCCCCGCAAAGGGGGAGGACGCTATCGCGACGACCGGCTACGGGATTTCCTTCGCCTCCGTCATCGGTCACGGGAATATCATTGCCACCCAGTTCCACCCGGAAAAGAGCGGACGAAGCGGCCTGCGGATACTGGAAAATTTCTGCGTCTGGGACGGAAGGGAATAGTACATGCTGAGCAAGAGAATCATCATCTGCCTGGACGTCAGAGAGGGAAAGACGACCAAGGGAATCAGATTCAAGGGGAATATCGACATCGGTGATCCCATCGCCATGGCGGCCGAATACTACGACCAGGGGGTGGACGAACTCGTCTTCTATGATATCACCGCCTCATCCGATAAGCGTGATATCATCATCGACGTGGTCGAGGGGGTGGCGCGGGAGATATTCATCCCCTTCTCGGTGGGGGGGGGTATCCGTTCGCTGGATGATATGCACCGCGTCCTCGACGCCGGGGCGGAGAAGATCAGCGTCAACAGCGCCGCCGTCCAAGACCCCGATATCATCTCCGCGGGGGCCCGGGCCTTCGGGAACCAGTGCATCGTCCTGGGGATGGACGCCAAGCAGGTGGAGAAGACACCCGCCATCCCCTCCGGTTACGAGATCTACATCGACGGCGGGAGGACCCCGGTAGGGATCGACGCCCTCCGGTGGGCACAAGAGGCCGAAGACCGGGGGGCCGGCGAGATCTGCCTCAATTCGATCGATGCGGACGGGACGAATGAGGGGTATGAGTTGACCCTGACCGCCCTTATCTCCCGGTCCGTTTCCATCCCGGTCATCGCATCCGGCGGGGCCGGCGAGCCGGAGCACCTCTACGATATCTTCACCGAGACGGACGCCTCGGCGGCCCTCATCGCCTCCATGGTCCACTACCAGCGTTACACGGTGGCCGGGATCAAGGAATACCTGGCGGGAAGAGGTATCCCCGTTCGCACACATATCTGACCGACACACTGCGGCACTGAAAGCGTAGCCCCTACCAGTGAAACCGCGGCGATACCCTAGCAATGCGAAACAAGCCGTTCGGTCGCGTCCGGGCCTTACCCGCCATCTCCGCAAAACATCTCTCGATCTTTTTCTCGTCCCAATGCCGCACGATCTCCAATCCCCGGTGTGCCAGGAAAGATAGCATCCCCCGCCCAAACCACGCATATCCTTGATAATATTAACCTATACCAGACGGCGACCATTTTTTGCTTGACATCTGATCCCTCTTTCGCTACTTGTAGCGTCCAAAATACCTATGGATCGATCGTAGGGAGGTTATCATGGGTGAGGATTTGCCATTACACCGGCACGCCGCTCTGATGAGTTGGATGGGCTTCATCATCGGAACGGTCGTGCTCTTGACTATTCCCGGAGTAATTTACAACCATAATCGTCTTCAGGCTCTCCATGCCGCTGCCGTCTCCGAGGTCGGTACCACTCAACTTACAGATCAAAAACAGGATTTCTCCAAAACGGCGGTGGAGAACGACCCGCTGTTTCGTTCCATCATACAGGAAGCATCGGATCGCTATGAGATAGAGCCGGAACTCATCCACGCCATCATCATGGCAGAGTCGAGCTACAACCCCAAGGCCGTCTCCAGGAAAGGTGCGCGCGGACTGATGCAGTTGATGCCGTCAACGGCGAAGGCGCTCGGTGTAAAGGACAGTTTCAACCCCGAGCACAACATTAATGGTGGCGTCAGGTACTTTCGACAACTCCTCGATCGATTCGGGGGGGACGTGAAGATGGCCCTCGCTGCATACAACGCAGGAAGCAGAAAAGTACGGGAGTACAAGGGGGTGCCGCCCTTTGCATCCACACGATACTACATTAATCGTGTCTTTTCCTATTACAACCGCTATAAGGATGCGGGGCAGGCGTAACCGATTGGTCGCCGGCCCTTTGCATCTTGGCTTGATACCCCCCCGACCCGCCGCGGAAGAGAAGTCTGACACATTCATTCCCCCCCACCCAGGACGGTATACAATCTCACACGGTTGACCAGTTTCGCCAGGTGCAGGGAAATCAATGACTGCTTCGCGCTGAAGAGCGACCGGTGGGCGTCGAGGACGCTCAGATAGCTGTCAACCCCGTTTTCATAACGTTTATTCGAGAGACGATACGTCTCGGCAACGGCATCCACCAGGGACTCCTGCGCCGCGACCTGTTGATCCACCGTCCCGCGGACGGCGAGGGCGTCGGCCACCTCTCGGAAGGCCGTCTGGATTGCCTTTTCGTACTGAGTCAGGGCGATCTTTCGTTCCGCCTTGCTGACACGCAGGGCCGCCCAGGCACGGGCGTCAAATATCGGCATGGCTATCTGCGGCCCAAATCTCCACGTGGCGGAACCGGCGCCGAACAGACCGGACAACTCGGCACTCGCGGTCCCCACCGAGGTGGTCAGGGAAATGCGGGGGAACAGGGCCGCCCGCGCCGCGCCGATGTACGCATACGCGCCCTTGAGCCGATGTTCCGCCGCCATGATATCGGGCCTGTTCAAAAGGACCTCGGAAGACAGCCCCGGTGTGACATCTTTGGGGGAAGTCACCCCATCCAGGTTGATCGGGAGGAGGCCTTCGGGCACCGGAGACCCGGCAAGGAGATTCAGGGCATTGCGGTCCTGTGCCGTCAGCTGAGTGAAACGGGCGACACTCCCCCGGGCCGCTTCCACCTGCGTCTGTGCCCGGCGAAGGTCCAGCTCGGTTGCCAGTCCGACGTCATACCGTTTCCGAATCAGGTTGTACGCGGCCTGCTGGGCGTCGAGGGTGGATCGGGCCAGTTCCCGGTTTCCCCGGTCCGCAGCTAAGGTCAGATACGCCCCGGCAATCGATGACACCAGCGAGATCTGTGTACTGCGCCGTGCCTCTTCCGTGGCGAGGTACTCCTGCAGAGCCTGGTCCTTCAGGCTGCGGATACGACCGAAGAAGTCGATCTCCCACGAGGTAATCCCGATGGAGAGGGAATCTTTCTCCCCTATGTGGGATTGTCCGGTCGTTGACAGATCGGCGGGGACCCGTTCCCTGCTCATGCCGCCGCTCGCGTCGATCGAGGGGAAAAGGGATGCCCTCTGCACACCGTAGAGTGCCTGGACCCTCTCCGCATTCAGGGCGGCGAGACGCAGGTCACGGTTATGATCCAGGGCGGTCCTGATGATCGTCTGCAACTTCCGGTCGGTGAAAAATTCCTCCCAACGGAGGATCGCGTTCGTCTCCGACCCCGATAGGTCCCGTATCTGCTCATAAGCCGCCCCCGGGGGCCACTCCTGAGGAACGGGGGAACCGGGCCGCGTATATTCGGGCGCCAGGGAACACCCCCCCAGCAACAGGGTGATACCAACCAACATGAAAAACCATTTTCTACTCATCATTGATCCCCCGATGGATGTGCAGGGTTTATTGGAGCCGATCCTTTCTTTCTCTGTCTGCCGAAGAACTTTTCGATCAAGACATAAAAGAGGGGAGAAAAGATCACCACCAGGACGGTTGCGGTCACCATGCCTCCCAAGACGCTGGTACCGATGGCGTTCATGGCCCCCGCCCCGGCGCCCGTCGTCATGGCAAGGGGGAGGACCCCGAAACCGAAGGCAAGGGAAGTCATGACGATGGGGCGGAACCTGAGCTTCGCCCCTTCCAGGGTGGCCTCTATCAGTCCCATTCCCCGCTCCAGCCCGCCCTTGGCGAACTGGACGATCAGGATGGCGTTCTTGGTGGCCAGGCCCAGGGTGGTCAAAAGTCCGATCTGGAAATAGATGTCGTTGGCCAGACCGCGCGTGCTCGTCGCGATGATGCCGCCGATGACCCCCAGCGGCAGGACCAGGAGGATCGAGATCGGGATGGTCCAGCTCTCGTAGAGCGCCGCCAGGCACAAAAAGATCACGAATATGGAAAAGGCGTACAGCAGAGGGGCCTGAGAACTCGAGATCTTCTCCTGGTAGGAGAGCCCGGTCCAGTCAAAACCAAAGCCTTTGGGCAACTGACGTACGGCATCTTCCATGGCCTGCATGGCCTCGCCGGAGCTCTTCCCCGGTGCCGGTTCCCCCCAGATGTTGATGGAAGGGAAACCGTTAAAGCGCGCCAGCCGGGGTGAACCGGATGTCCAATGACCGGAGGCGAAGGAGGAAAAGGGGACCATCTTGCCCGCCGTGTTGCGCACATAGAGCCGCTCCAGGTCTTTGGGGAGCATGCGGTAGGGAGCGTCCGCCTGAATGTAGACTCTCTTTACCCGACCACCCTTGATGAAATCGTTCACATAGGAGCTGCCGAAGGCCGCCGAGATCGTGTTGTGGATGGAGGTGATGGGAACACCCAGGGCCCCCGCCTTGTCCCAGTCCACATCGATGCGGTACTCGGACACGTCATCCATGCTGTTGGGCCGCACCGCGATCAGCCGCGGGTCCTGGGCCGCAATCTTGAGGAGTTGATTCTGGCCTTCCATCAGCTTCGCATGGCCGAGACCGCCCCTGTCCAGGAGCTCGAAATCGAACCCCTTGGCAATGCCCAACTCCGAGACGGCGGGGGGCGCGAAGACAATAACCATGGCATCCTTGATCTGCGAGAGGACACCCGTCGCCCTTCCCGCAACGGCCTTGGCCTTGAGGTCGGGACGGTCACGCAGGTCCCAGTCTTTCAGCTTGATGAAGACCATACCGTTGTTCTGCGCCCTGCCCGAAAAGCCGTAGCCGGAGAGGACCATGGTCCGTTCAACCGCCTCTTTTTCATGTTCCATGAAATAACTGCCGATCTGCCGACCCACCTCCTTGGTCTGCTCCAGCGTGGAACCAGCGGGGAGGATGACCTGTGCGAGAAGTGATCCCTGGTCTTCATCGGGGAGATAAGCAGTGGGCATACGCATATACAGGACCCCCATGATCCCGACGATCACCAGAAAAACGGCCAGATAGCGTTTTTTTCTGTTCAGAGAGTGATCGACCAGCCCCACATACCGTTTTCTGAGTCCAAAGAACATGCGGTCAAACCACAGGAAAAAGGGTCTCAGGAAGAAGACCGCGTTCTCCGCCGGTTCATGGCCGGCCCTGACCGGTTTGAGGAGTGAGGCGCAGAGGACCGGCGTCAGGATCAATGCCACGACCACCGACAGGAGCATGGCGGAGATGATGGTGACGGAGAACTGGCGGTAGATGACGCCGGTGGAACCGGGGAAAAAGGCCATGGGGCCGAAGACGGCCGAGAGAACCAGGCCGATGCCGATCAGGGCGCTGGTGATCTGTTCCATGGATTTGGCCGTGGCCTCCTTGGGAGGCAGGCCCTCTTCCGCCATGATACGCTCCACGTTCTCCACCACCACGATCGCGTCATCCACCAAGAGGCCGATGGCCAGCACCATGGCGAACATGGTGAGCATGTTGATGGAGTAGCCGAACAGTCCCAGCATGGCGAATGTTCCCAGCAGAACCACCGGTACCGCGATGGTCGGGATCAGGGTGGCCCGGATGTTCCCCAGAAAGAGCCACATGATCAGGAAGACGAGAAGGATCGCCTCGAACAGCGTTTTGACCACCTCTTTGATCGCCACCTTGATGAACCGGGTGGTATCATTGGGATGGGTGACCTTTAACCCCTTGGGAAAGAAATGGCTCATCTCCTTCATCTTCGCCTTGACGGCGTCGGCCGTCTCCAGGGCGTTGGCCCCGGCGGCCTGCCTGATGGCGATCCCGCAGGTCGGCCTGCCGCTTTCAGCGCTGTCGATGTCGTACATTTCGCTTCCCAGCTCGATCCGGCTCACATCCCCGACCCGCACAACCGACCCGTTCGGGTTGATCCGGATGGGGATTGCGGCGAACTCGTCCGTCGTCATCAGCATGTTCTGAACGACGATGGAGGCGTTGAGCCGCTGTCCCTCCACCGCGGGCGCCCCGCCGAACTGACCGGCGGAGACCTCCACATTGTAGGTCTTGAGCGCAGCGATCACATCCTGCACCGTGAGCTGGAAGTTGTTCAGTTTGTCCGGGTTGAGCCAGATGCGCATGGCATACTCGGCACCGAAGACCTGCGTCTCGCCCACACCCGGTACCCGCGCCAGGACAGACTCCAGATTGGTGATCGCAAAGTCAGACAGGTCCGTCTTGTCCATACTGCCGTCTTCCGAACTCAAGCCGATGACCATCAGATAGTTGTGGGTCGACTTGTTGACCGAGACGCCCGTGCTCTTCACCACATCCGGCAGGCTCGCCATGGCGAGCTGGAGCTTGTTCTGCACCTGTGTCCAGGCAATCTCCGGATCGGTCCCGGGTTCGAAGGTCAGCTCGATACGGGACATACCAGCGGAATCACTGGTGGAAGACATGTATAACAGGTTGTCGAAGCCGGTCATTTCCTGCTCAATGATCTGGGTCACGCTGTTTTCCACGGTCTCGGCGGAGGCCCCGGGGTACATGGAGTACATAGCGATCGACGGGGGAGCGATCGGGGGATACTGGGATATCGGCAGGCTATAGATGGCAAGTCCCCCCGCCGCCATGATAATGATAGCGATGACCCACGCAAAGACCGGACGATCCAGGAAAAATTTAGACAACATCAGGAGCCCCTCCGTCAGTTCGATTGTATCGGCAGTGAAATCGCATCGTCATCCTCGCCGCTTGCCGTCTTGTTCCCGACAGCGACAGGATGCGTCTTCACGGACATGCCGTGGGCTACGCCCTGTATCCCCTCCACGATAACCCGATCGCCGGCGGCAAGACCGGAAGCAATCAGCCACCGGTCGCCCATGACCCGGTCGATGACAACCTGTTGCTGACTGACCGTCCCCTCGCTGTCTACAACCAGGGTAAAAGGATTCCCCTTGGGATCACGCGATACGGCCTGCTGGGGAACGAGGATAGCCGCATCATTGATGCCTTCCTGCAACACGGCCCTCACGAACATCCCCGGGAGGAGAACACCGTCGGGATTGGGGAAGACAACGCGCAGTGTCACGGTCCCCGTTGTCTGATCGACCGTGACATCGCGAAACTGCAGTGTCCCTTCCAACGGATACACCCTGCCGTCTTCCAGGATGAGCTTGACCCGTTTCTGCCCTGTCCCGTTTTGACTCAGTGTACCGGACTCGATGCGACGTTTGAGCCGCAGCAGCTCGGCGGTGGACTGGGGGACATCGACATACAAGGGATCCATCTGTTGAATGGTGGCCAGCGCCACGGGCTGATACGCCGTCACCAGGGCCCCTTCCGTCACGGAGGATCGGCCGATGCGCCCCGATATGGGGGCGGTGACAGCGGTGTATTTCAGGTTGATCCGCGCCGTCTCGACCATCGCCTTCCAGTACTGGATATCCGCTTTCGTCTGCATGAGCGCGGCGGCGGCATCATCGTAGTCCTGCCGGCTGACCGCGTTATCTTCCAGCAGTTCCCGAAAGCGCTCGGCCTTCAACCGGGTGGCCAAGAGATTCGCCTCGGACCGGCTGAGGGCGGCCTCGGCATTGTCGAGTGCAGCCTGAAAAGAAGCCGGATCAATCTGATAGAGCACCTGCCCGGCCCTGACCTTGCCGCCTTCCGTAAAGAGACGTTTCTGTATCAGACCGTTGACCTGTGGCCGGATCTCGGCGACACGATAGGCGATCGTACGGCCCGGCAGTTCCGTGGTAAGGGTTACCTTCTGCGGCTGAAGCATCAGCACACCCACTTCCGGAGCCGGTCGGGGCGCGGAGGACTGCTGTTGACCGTTGCATCCCGCAAGGAACAAGCCACCCAGCAGCGCCACCACAACTGCGATCTTCCTATAAACCGCCTGCACACGATGATTCGATTGCATTACCTTCTCCTTTTCAAGCCACACATAAATATATCCGTCACCTGCCGCGCGTCTTTTTCGACATCGCCTGAGACCCCGGCATGGATGCGCTGCATTACCATTCCCATATTGGCCTCGATGAACATGGCGGCGACCTTCTCCGCGTCCAGATGGGCAAAGAGACCCTGTTGGACCCCCTCATCCAGGACAGCGGCTACTTGTCTGATAGAGCTTCTGTATCGGCTGTCGGTAAAGCGATTCCTCTCGGAACGGGTCCTCTCCCGATCATACATGAGCACACGGATCAACTCCCGGCGCTCATCAAAGAAACGCAGGTGGCACAGTGAAAATGCCTCCAGTCTTTTGTCGGGGGGGACATCGCTGCAGAGAATCAGGGTCTGCTCCTGTAACACGGGATCAAAACTCGCCTCAAGGGCCGCGTCCAGGATCTCGTCCTTGTTTTTGAAATAGACGTAGAGCGTCCCCTTCGCAACGCCTGCCTCCGCCGCCACGCGCTCCATCGTGAGGCCCTGAATACCTTCACTTATCAGCAGGCCGATAGCACTGTCCAGGATACCCTGCCGCGTAAAGGCCTCCAGCGCCTTTTTCCGCTCCTGTTTTTTATCACGCTCCATGCTATAAAACCGCCCGGTCATTTTTTGGACTGATTGGTCGACTTACAGCCTCCGGTGCTTTGTGTCAAGAGATATTTATGGGGCAGATCGGTTTTTGGGTTGATTCTTTACCCCTTCCGAGCATGTTTATAGGGGATCCCCAGTTTGTCCATCCGTTTCCTGAGGGTATTGGGGTGGATATCCAGGAGCGCGGCGGCCCCCTGTCCCCCGTTGATCCTTCCACCCGTGAAGGCGAGGGCCTTCGTGATATGTCCCCGGTTCAGTTCATCGAGGGTTAGAATCGCGTTGTCAGCGAACAGTGAATGATCCCTATCGTTATCCGGATGGACCGCCAGCAGACTGTCAAACCGCAGGGTTCCACCCCTGCTCTGGATCAACGCCCGTTCGACGATATTCTGCAGCTCCCGCACGTTTCCCGGCCAATCGTAGGCCTTGAGCCGTTCGAGTGATCCCGGAGCAAGGGAGGGAGCGGTCCCGATCCTGAGCTCCACGCTCTTCCGCTCGATAAAGTGGTGAACCAGGGCCGGGATATCCTCCTTCCGCTGCCGCAGGGGGGGAATGATGATGGGAACGACGTTGAGCCGAAACCAGAGGTCTTCCCGGAATGCCCCGCTCTGTATCATATCCTCGAGGCGGCGGTGGGTAGCCGAAATAATCCGGATATCAACGGGGATCGTTTGTGTCCCGCCGACCCGCTCGATCTCCCTGTTCTGGATGACGTTGAGGAGCCGCACCTGCGCCTGCGGGGGGAGTTCGCCGATCTCATCGAGAAAGATCGTCCCGCCGTCGGCACGTTCGAAGCGTCCCCGCTTCCGGGAGATGGCCCCGGTAAAGGCCCCCCTCTCATGACCGAACAGTTCGCTGTCGATGAGGCTCTCGGGGATGGCGCCGCAGTTCACCTTGATAAAGGGGCCATCCCGCCGGGGCGAAGAATAGTGTATCGCATTGGCGATCACCTCTTTCCCGACGCCGGTCTCGCCGTACAGCAGGATGGGGCTGTCCAGGTGCGCCACCTGCCGCACCATTGTCATGACCTCTCTGAGCCCGAATTCGGCACCGACGATCTCCCCACCGGCCAGTTCCCGGAGGCTCCGCCGCAGGTAGCGATTATCATCGGTCAGCATGTCCTTCAAGACCAGGACCTCCTGATGCCTCAGGGCATTGGCCATGGCAACGGCGAAGGGATCATGCACCATGCGCATCAGCTCGGCATGGGCATCGGTATATCGGTCCTCTCCGTCCGCCATCAACACCAGGACACCGATACGATTTCCTTCAAGCTCCAAGCGCATATCGATGCGCGAATGGAGATCGATGTTCAAAGCCCTGGAGACCTCCACGATGGCGGGGATAGTGTCGGGTCGATTGACCACTTCTACCGCTTCCATCGTCGCCCACTTGTTCGCCCTGAATTCGATCCCATCCGGGGGCAGAGAAACGGTTTTCCCGAATCCCTTGTCCCTGATCGTGCCGACCGACGCAACGATGTGGGCAATGTCCAGGGCCGGATCATAGAGCATCAACACCATGGAGGAGACAGGCATCACCTCCCGCACATAGAGAAAACTCTCCTCCAGGGCCCGTTCGATATCGAGGCTCCCGCAGATACGGACGGCCACCTGTCTGAAAAATTCGTTTCTATCGATGTTCATCGGGATCCCTCCTGATTTATCTCCGCGTTTACTACGCTATAGCGTAGCTATACACAAGATTACACCATAGCGAAACCATTTTTTACACCATAGCGTATAACCCCTATAATCTCTTTTCCAAGACTTTGACAATACACACACTTTTATGCTGGCACACTTTACGCTTCACGCTATCATGAGCAAAACCATGTGAGAGGAGGCACAACCGTGCGATGGATAGAGGTCATCAGCGTCAGATTGGCTGGAGAGCCCGACATGCCGGCAATACGAGGGATGTTGAAAGACTGTGGTGCGCTCTCCGGCGGCATGACCCCGACAGGGCTCAACCTGTACAGCCACGCCACGGTTGAGAGTGACGTGAGCATCCATATCCACTGGGATCGCGAACACCCGGGAATTCCCCGGAAGAGTCCTCAGGGACTGCGGATAGCGGACACGCTCGGCGAGTTCGGCATGGTGAATCACGCGCTGTGGATAGAAGGCACAGAAGAGAAATAACGGTACGGGGCAGGACCTTATAATAATAACCATGATATGGAGTCTATATGAAGGCAACACGAAGATATATCATCATCGGGATCATACTGCTCATCTGCGCATTCGGTGCATACGCACTCCTGGGCCGGAGCGGTTCCGAAGATGATACACGGCGGGGGAGAACTCAAACGGAGCAACGGGTATCAGTCGTGGTGACTCCCCTCAGAACCATGCGCTTCGAACAGCGGGTCTCCGTCCAGGGAACGCTCGAGGCGAAGAGCTATGCCAACGTGTCGGCGCGGATCCCGGGCACGATTGAGATAATATTCGTCGATGAGGGAGAGCGGGTCAAAAAAGGGTCCACCCGGCTCTTCCAGACCGATGACGTAAAACTCCGGCGGGCGGTGGAGATCAAGCGGCAGGACGTGGCGGTGGCCCGCTGCGGCCTGCGGGAAGGGCAGGCGCGCCGCGAACAGGTCGAGGCGGAACTGGAGAAAGCCGCGATCGATCTCAGGCGATTCAGGAAGCTCCATGAACAGGATGCGGTATCAAGCGATTCATACGAACGACAGCAGTCGCGACACAAGCAGACCGCTGCCTCCCTCAAACACGCCGTCAGCCTCGTCGATCTTGCCACGGAGCAGGTACGCCAGGCGGAGATCGCCCTGGCAATCGCCGAAAAAGACCTCGGCGACACCCTCATCCATGCCCCGATCGACGGCGTGGTGAGTCACCGATTCCGGGAGGAAGGTGAGATGGCCGCCGCCGGTCAGCCTGTCCTGCGTATCGAAGACCCCGCGGTGATAGAGGCGTCGGCCTTTCTCCCCGCCCGGTATTACACCCAGATTCATGAGGGAACATCACGACTGGTCATCACGATAGCCGGGGGCACTGGCTGCTCCTGCCCGGTTTCGTACAAGAGTCCGACCATCAATGAAAAGCTGCGGACCTTCGAGATCAAGGGCCTCTTCAGCAATCTCCCCGAAGGGGCCGTCCCGGGCGCAATGGCCTCGATCGCCATCGTCCTGGACAGTCGGGAGGGGCGGGGTGTTCCCGCCGATGCCGTCCTGCAGCGATCGGAGAAATCGGTGATCTTTACGGCACAGGATGGGGCGGCCCGGATGATTCCAGTAGCCACCGGACTGGAAACAGACGGATATGTCGAACTGAAGGATATCGCACTGCCTGAAGGGACACCGATCATCACGCGGGGGCAGACCTTCCTGAACGACGGGACATCGATCAGCATCATGAAGGAGGCATCGTAATGTTTCTGTCGAATGCCGCCATACGGCGCCCCATCGCCATGGGGTGCCTTATCATCGCCCTGACCCTCCTCGGTTTCAACGCCTATCGTACCATGGGGCTCGAGGTGATGCCCAAGGTCGATGTCCCCTTTGTCACGATCACGACCCTCTACCCCGGCGCAAGTCCGGAGGAGATCGAAACGGACGTGGCAAAGCGGATCGAAGACCAGATGGTCGCCATCGACGGCCTCAAGCATGTCAGTTCGTCCTGCATGGAGAATGTGTGCCTCACCATGCTGGAATTCAACCTTGATGTCGACGTGGACATCGCCGCCACCGATGTCAGGGAAAAACTGGACCTCGTGAGATCCGATTTTCCCGACGGGGTGGAAGACCCCCGGATACTCAAGTACGACATCAACGCCAAGGCGATCATCCAGCTCGCCCTGACGGGGGAGGTGTCGATCGATGAACTGTATGACTACGCCGACAAAACCCTGAAAGATCGCATTACGGTCCTCTCGGGCGTTGCCGATGTCGATCTCATCGGCGGGGCCGAGCGGGAGGTCCAGGTGCTCCTTGACAGGGAACGCCTGGCGGCACGGGGGCTTACCAGCGCCGATATCGTCCAGGCCATCGAGCAGGGCATCCGCACCATCCCGTCGGGGAGGATCCGCGCGGGAGAGCGGGAATATACGGTCAAATTTCACGCGGAATACGATACCATCCCGACCATCGGCCAGCTGGAGATAACAAGCAGCAACGGTCAGCGCTGCTATCTCCGCGATGTGGGACGCGTCGAAATGGCGATGAAGGAATTGCGTCAGACCGCCTTTATCGACGGCAGGCCCTGTATCGCCATCAAGGTCATCAAGAAGGCGGATGCCAACGCCGTCAAGGTCGTCGACCGAGTCCGCGCCGCCATGGAGGACCTGCAGCGGGGATTACCGGGCGGCATGGAACTCGTGTGGGTCACCGATGACGGGACCTTCACCCGCTCCATGGTCAACAGCGCCTGGATCAACATCGCCGAGGGGATTGTCCTGACGGCCCTGATCCTCTTCCTCTTTCTCTACAATCTCCGGGCCCTCCTCGTCGTCTCCATCACCATGCCGCTCACGGTAGTCATCGGTCTCTTCTTCATGCACCTGGCGGGGTACACGCTCAACGCGCCCACGCTCCTGGCCATCGGCATGTCCGTGGGGATCCTGGTGACCAACTCCATCGTCGTCCTGGAGGCCATCGTGAAACGCCTTGAGGAGACGGGGGACCCGAAGGAGGCCGCGCGGATCGGCGCCAAGGAGGCCTTCATCGCCGTCCTGGCCAGCGCCGGGACCAACTGTGTCGTCCTCTTTCCCCTCACCATGATGGAGACCCTCTTCGGACGGTTTATCGCCTCCTTTGCCCTCACCATGGTGATCCTCACCGTGGTGTCGCTCTTTATCTCTTTTACACTAACCCCGCTCCTCTGCTCGATCCTCCTGAAGCGACCAGAGAGCGACAGCAACACCACGCTCACCCGCATGGGACGGGGGTGGAATCGCGGGTTCGATCGCCTCATCCGGAGATACCGATCGATTCTCCGTTTCAACGAACAGCACCGCTTGATGGCCGTGCTGATTATCGTTATTGCACTGGCGGCCCTCCTGCACGCACTGACACTCGCACCGAAACTCGGGAGCACCACGGCATCGGAACCCGACAAGGGAGAGGTGAATATCAAACTCGAGTTTCCGACCCACTACAATCTCGAACAAACGGTACGCAGAACAAAAGAAGTGGAACGGCGACTCGCCGATCTCCCGGACCTCCACCATACCCTCACCATGGTCGGCAAGGTGGAAAGTGTCTTTGGACAGTCGAGTGAGGGTGTCTACCTGACGCAGGTCCTCCTCCGGTTCTCGGAACGGACCCAGCGGGAGGAGACGATCTATGACCTGATGACGGCGATTCGATCACGGCTTACCGATCTGCCCGACGCGATCGTATCCGTCGGCATGCCGGCCCTCATCGGTGGTCAATCTTCACAGATCGAGATGGAGATCGCCGGTAAAGACCTGACGCTCCTCGATGGTCTCGCGTTACAGGCTTTGGAGTTTGCGAAACAGATGGACGGCATCACGGACCCCGACACAACGGTGCGGATGGGGAAACCGGAGCTTCGCATCCGTCCCAACCGGGCGGTGCTGGCCGATCTGGGGATCCCGGCAACCGGGATCGGCCTTACGCTCCGATCCAATCTTGAAGGAGCGACGGCGGGAACATTCAAAGAGGGGGACCGGAGTTATGACATCACCGTGAAGCTCGCCGAAGAGAAGGGGAAGGAACAGGTCCCGGCCTTTCTCTTTCCCGGCGTGGAAGGCCGTCCGATCACCCTTGAAACCCTCGGGGACATCGAGGAGACACGCGCCCCGGTCCAGATCACCCGGAAGGACAAACAACGGGTTTCCAAACTCCTCACCAATCTGAGTGAGAATACCCCTCTCGGCGCCGCCGTCTCCGGCATCAGCGACGCCATCGATACGAGCGGGATCATCCCGACGGGATACGACTACACCTTTGCCGGTCAATACGAATCCATGGTCGAGGCCCAGGAAGGCATGGCGGAGGCGGGCATCATCGCCTTCCTGCTCGTTATCCTGACCCTTGCCGCGATCCTCGAATCGTTCAAACAACCGGTGCTGATCCTCGTAACCGTTCCCCTCGCCCTGATCGGCATGATCTGGTCCCTCGCCCTCGGGGACAAGACCATCGAGATGTTCGTCCTCATGGGTGGTGTCATGTTAATCGGTATCGTGGTAAATAACGCCATCCTGATCATGGACCGATTCAACACACATGTGATAGAGGAAGGGGTGCCCCGTCATGAGGCGATGATCACCGCGGCCTGTGAACGCTTTCGGCCGGTTGCCATGATCACCCTGGCGGCGGTCCTCGGGATGCTTCCCCTGGCCTTCGGGAGGGGAATCGGCGCCGAGATACGGAATGCCTGCGGTCTGGCCTCGGCCGGTGGTATCCTCATATCAGGCATATTGACGATGATCGTCATGCCGGCCTTGTACAACCTCTTCACCCGCCGCAACGGGAAACAAACGTGACCGATAAAGAAAAACCAAGAAAGGAAAACAACATTATGCACAGGTTGCTGATTGCCATAGCGTATCTGGGCGCCCTGCTTCTCGCCCTGCCCGCCGTCCCCTGTCTCTGCGCCGATGATGTCACGTCAGGATTGACACTGGAGGAGGCGATTGACATCGCCACCCACAATCACTATCGCATCAGGGAGGCCGCCGAGAGCCAACTGGCCGCGCGCCAGGAAATCAAAAGCGCCCGGGCCGACTTTCTCCCCAAGGCATCCGCCACATACTCATACACGAACATCAAGGAAAAACCCTTTCAGAAGATGGGGGCGATGTCGATGCAGACCGCCGACAGGACACAGTTTCACTGGGACATCTCCCTGATCCAGCCCCTCTTCACGGGGTTCGCCCTGACGTCGCAATACGAGATGACCAGACTGCAGGACGCAATACGGGAAGAAGAAAAGCAACAGGCCATCCTCGATATCGCCCGCGACGTGAAACAGGCCTACTTCACGGTGCTCCTCTCACAGAAGATGGTGGCCGTCGCCGAAGATGAAGTGGGCTCCCTGACGGCCCAAAGGGACGACGCGCAGAAATTCTTCGACCAGGGGCTGATCCCCCGCAACGATCTCCTCCGCTCCCAGGTCGCCCTGGCAAGCGCCCTCCAAAACCGTGAGAAGGCCCGGGCCGATGAACGGCTTGCCCTATCGCGCCTCAACACCCTCGTGACACGGGAAATCGATCATCCGACGGTCGTGCGGGATATCGACATCCTCCCCGAAGGGCCGGGCGATAGAGCGCTCCTCGTCAAAGAGTCGATGGAGAAGAGACCCATCCTGAAGATCACCCGCCTGGGGATCGAGTCACTCACGACGGGCGCGACCCTCGCGGAAAGCGCCTACTACCCCGAGGTGTCACTCGTGGGACGTTACGAGGAGAACGGAAACGATCTCGAAATATCGAACAACGACTTCAACAATCGCCACAATGCCTTCGTCCTCGTCGAGGCCCGGTGGACCTTCTTCGAGTGGGGAAAGACACGGGCGGACGTGGCGAAGGTTCGGCATGACAGGGCAGCCCTGATCAACCGGCTGAGGGAGATCGAAGACGGGGTCCGGTTGGAGATTACCAATGCGTTTCTCACCCTGGGCGTCGCCCGGACAAATATCGAAACGGCAGAAAAAGCACTCGAACAGGCACAGGAGAACTGGCGGATCACCAAGCTCCAGTATGATCAGCAGATGGTGACATCGTCGGACGTCCTGGATGCACGGGCCTTTCTGACACAGGCCGATTCAAACTACTACCGCGCCCGATACGGATACCTGATCGCCCTCGCCGACCTTGACAGGGCGGTGGGGAAAAGGTAGCTCTCTATACAAGGGAATATTCGACATTGTGAAAGACGGTTCCCCCGTCAGCCCAGGCCCCAGGGCGCCAAGACCTTCCTGAGGGCCGCTTCGCCTTGCATGTATGAGAGGGTCAGGCCGTAGTTGGTAAAGGGCACACCGATATTCTCCAGGTCACGGATCCGCGCGGAGAGCTTCTGGGGGGTGATCATGCACCCGCCGCAGTGGATAACCAGCTTGTACTTTTTCAGCTCTTCGTTTTCCTGAAATTCCCTGCCGAAGTTGTGTTCGATCCTGATCCCCGGTATCCGCTTCCTGAGGTAGTTGGGGATCTGAACGGTCCCGATATCCTCGCCGATCCGCGAGTGGTTGCACGCCTCGACGATCAGGACGGCATCCCCCTCACCGATCTCATCCATGGCGGTAATCCCTTCGACGAACCGGTTCAGCCTTCCCCGGCTGATATAGTTGATCATCACGATCGAGAAGGTTGTCAAAAGAATCGATTCGGGGCACCACAAAGCCATGACGTCCATGGCCTGCGAATCGGTGATAATTGCCTTCGCCTGTCTTCCCAGGCCACCCACCAGATCGAGAAACCGTCTCCTCTCCCCTTCCCGCTCGGCTGAATCCGCGCTCCGCGCCTTTTTGAGGTCCAGACGGAAAGAGACGGGATAGGCCCAGCGGCGGGTGATGTACTCCTCCACCATTGCCTGGGGACGCAGGTATCGCCCCGGCGGGGTCTCTTCATCCATCGGGATGATGAGGATGTAGAATTCGTTCTCCTCGAGAAAAGGGAGGAGCGGCATCGGGTGATTTCGTGACTCGAAATTGTGCAGGATAAAATGAAGCAATGGCCGGCGGTAGTCGGGATCGGTGGCGGCAATCCTGATCTTCTTGTAGAACCGCAGGAGGGAGAGGCGTCTCTCCACCTCCCGTACCCTCTTTTCGTCCTCCGGTCTGAAAAGGTTGTAGACGATCAGGATCTGCTTGTCCAGGTCCCGTGCCTGATTCAAGAGAACATCCTCCACATCGAAGGTCTCCGCAGCCGGATCGATGACCAGGAGAACGAGGTCACACTCCTTCAGGTCGGCGAAGGCCTTCCTGCGTTTTTTGTCCCCCAGGACGCTCCTCTCATCCGCCCCGGCGGTGTCGAACAGCTTGACCGGCCCCATGCCGTGAATCTCCTGCAGGGCGATCTTCGTGTCGGCGGTCGTGCCGGGGGTGGGATCGACGATGGATGTCTTCTGCTGGGTCAGGAGATTCATGACGGAGCTCTTTCCCGCATTCATCCTGCCGAATATTCCGATGTGGTCCCGATCAACAAGGATAGTCATTGATCCCCTTTATCCTATTACCTGATTCTCCCTTACCGTGGCTGAACTCTGCCGTAGAACGATCTCGCACATACGTTTCAACCTGTTGCCAATACCCTTCATCGTTTCGAACTTTTTTGCAATTGCAGCAGATAGGGATCAAGCCGCTCAGCGTCTTGATCCCTCCCATTGCCCGTTCGAGGTTCAGCTTCTCCACTAAGAGCTTGTCGTTCTTTTCCGTCAGGAGCTAGCCGTATTTTTCGCGTGAGGCCTCGAGGTTATACGCCATGACCGTGACAAAAAAGATGGATGTCAAGACACCTTGTCACGTAGCAATGCAACGTTCTCAACCACTCCGGCGGTGCCCCTTTTTTTATCCGACAGGCCGGAGCAATGAGTCTGTTTCAGCGAGTCTCCTTTCGTCTCCGCCATCGTTCTCCCCGCCATGCGGATCGCCTCCTTCGTCCGTTCCAGCGTGATCTGCGTCTTCCCGTCGTAGATGGCGTACTCCTTGCGGCAGGGATCGGGAGTGTAGTCGGGCATGATGACGTTTGCCCCGGCCTTCAGTCCCCGCATGAGACCCCTTTCCGGGTCGGCGGTCACGATCGCCGTCGTCACCGGCATATGGGCGTTCTGCGTGGCGATCCGCGCCAGGGCAAGAACGCGCAACGCCGTGGGGATATCTCCCGGAGGATGGTGTGACAGCGGTGTGTCATGCTGGGGGATGAAGAGGCCGACGGACGCCATATCGGGATCCAGTTCTTCGAGCAGGAGGATATCTTCGCAGAGGTCTTCGCAGGTCTGGCCGGGGAGACCGACGATGTTTCCCGCCCCGATCTGGTATCCGATCTCCCGGAGAAATGCCAGGGTCCGGACCCGCTTCTCCAGGCTCTGGCCGGGATGCAGACGGTGGTACAACTCCCCGTTCGCCGTTTCATGTTTGAGGAGATACCGGTCCGCCCCCGCGGCCCGGAATGCCCGGTAGTCGCCGAAAGGCCATTCTCCGAGGCTCAGCGTGACGGCGACATCGTCGTTTTCTTTGATCCGTGCGATGATGCGGCAGATCATCGCACTGGTGTAGTGAAAATCATCCCCCGACTGGAGGACGATCGTCCTGATACCGTTGGAGGTAATCCAGCGGGCGCGATCCACGATCTCATCCTCTCCCATCCGGTAACGGGTCAGGTTCGTGTTGTCCCGCCTCAGCCCACAGTAGAGACAGTTTCGGCAGCAGTGATTGGAGAACTCGATGATACCCCGGACATGAACCGCATCGCCGCATCGGTCCTTCCGCACACCATCGGCCATCCGGAAGAGTTCCCCGTCCCTGTCCGGACTGCTCAGAACGTGCAGGATCTCTTCCCTATCCATAATCCTCCGCTGCTTTTCGCAGTGACGAGACGATGGCCTCACTCTCATCGGCGGGTATCCGGTCCCACTCGTCCGAGATCATCCCGAAGCGGTCGGTCAGCTCGATCCGCCGTGCGGGAAGGGGAGACTCTTCTTCCCCCGTCCTGCCGGCAAGGTAGGACCACCGTTTTCCCGTGATCTCGGCAAACCAGACATCGATCCCGTAGGTATCCCGGATACGTCGGGCCATTTCGGTAAAATACATCTGTAATTCGTTTTTAGAAGTAGAGGTCCCGTTCACCACACTCGATCCTCCCGTAATACTCCTTCAGTTTCGGATAGGCGGCGGGGATCTGACGCTCTATCTCCGCCATCTCCTTTCTGATGATCCGTTCACCTGCCACTTTCGTCTCCTCGCTTGCGAAGTCATCCAGCCACTCCCGAAAGGTGAGAACCGCGTTGAGCTTGCAGAAACGTCCCTCCTGTCCGGTCTTCAGGAGCTTCATGATACGGTCGCCGGTCCTCCCGCACCGATACCCCGCCGTGCAGAAGGAGGTGATGTACCCGTCTTCCGCAAATTCCCGTATCACCTCGTCCAGGTTTCTCGTATCGCCGAGGATGAACTGCTGTCTGTCCGCCTCCTGCTCATCGTACCGGTCCGAGTAGGCCCCGATCCCGATCCGGGTGGAGGCGTCCGTCTGGGTGCACCCGAGGGGAATGATCTCGCGCCTCATATCCGCGCGCTCCCGGGCGGTGATGATCATCCCCGCGTAGGGAATGGAGAGACGGAGCACGGCGACGACCTTCTTGAAATCATTATCGGAGACCCGGTAGCGTGTCTCACGGGAAAAGGGGGTCCCCGCCGCCGGTTCGAGGCGGGGGAAGGAGATCGTGTGGGGCCCCAGACCGCTACACTGCCGCTCCAGGTCACGGGCGTGATAGAGGAGCCCCATCACCTCGAATCGCCAGTCATACAGACCGAAAAGGGCACCGATCGCCACATCGTCGATCCCCGCCTCGATCGCCCGGTGCAGCGTGTAAAGCCGCCACCGGTAATGCGCCTTGAGGGTCCCTGCGGGGTGAATACGCCGGTACGTATCGTGGTGGTACGTCTCCTGAAACACCTGATACGTCCCGATACCCACCTCCCTGAGCATTGCCAGATCGGAGATGGCCATGGGGGCGGCGTTGATGTTGACCCGTCTGATCTGTCCGAACCCGTTCTTCGTCTTCACCGTGACATCATAGATGGCCCGTATCGTGTCGGCGATGTATCGCGCGTCAGACAGGGGGTGTTCCCCGTAGACGGCGATGAGGCGCTTGTGCCCGATCTCACCGGCGAGGACCCGTGCCTCACTCCGGACCTCTTCGATGGTCAGCCGCCTGCGTGTCTCGATGCGGTTTCCCCTGCGAAAGCCGCAGTACAGGCAGTCGTTCACGCAGAAATTACTGCAGTACAGGGGGGCGAAGGTCACGATCCGATTGTCGTATACCCGCCGCTTCACCTCCCCGGCCGCCTCGAATATCTCGTCCCACAGATTATCGTCCTCGACGTTGAGAAGCGCCGCCGTCTCATCGGGATCAAGGGTCTCGATGGCGAGTGATTTCTGGATGATATCCCGTATCTTCCGGCGTTCGGGGGCCCTGTTCCCTTCGATCTCCTCCCAGATCTTCCCGTCGTCTATGAAGTCCTCCCCGTCGGTCAGGTACCGGGTGATCTCATCTTCCCTGATGACCCCCGCCATCCAATCCTTTTCACGTTCGTCATACGCGAGTTTCGCGCTCATGATGCAGCTCCTCTATCAGATCCTTTTGACATGGCCGACTTGACGGTCACCCCCTCGATCATGCCGAGTTTTCCCGTCAGGGCACCGATCTCATTGGTCGTTCCATCCACGATCAGGACGATGACGCTCACACCCCGCTCGTGATAGGGGATTCCCATCCTGCCTACGATGAGATCTCCGTATTCGGTGAGCAGTTCATTGACCCGGGGTGCTTGTCTCCCCCTGTCTCCGATGATAACACCGATAAAACCGACCCGTTTTTGTTCCATGCGCGCCTCCCACAGAAAACCCCGGTCTGCACACACAAGGCCGGGGGTCTTCGTTTGTTCCCAGCCCTTGAGTTCAGAACAGATCCTCACCGCAGGCTCTCTCCGTTATTCATCAACGGTCAATTGTCAATTGCTACCCCCTGTGGGGCAGGTCCGTTCCACGATCCGTATAGGAGGTGTGGAGCAGCTTATGCGATTTGTGTCCCAGAGGTTCCGTCAAGAAGGTATCGTACGCCTTCTTGATGGAGGGGTTTTCATGGGACTGCCGCAATTCCTGAACCGAGCCGTCATCGCGATACAGCGCCCCCGCCCTCAGGGCCCGCACCTCTCTGTTGGTGGGTATGGGCTGACCACCGCCGCCCACGCATCCTCCGGGACAGGCCATGATCTCGATGAAGTGGTAGTCCGCCTTACCGGCACGGAGGGCATCCATGATCTTCCGGGCGTTCCCCAGACCGTGGGCCACGGCGACCTTGACCTCTCCCAGACCGGGCACCTCAACGGCGGCCTCCTTGACTCCTTCCAGACCGCGGACGGGCTTGATGTCGAGATTGCCCAGGCTCTCGCCTGTCACCACGGCATACGCGGTACGGAGGGCCGCCTCCATGACACCGCCGGTGGCGCCGAAGATCGTGGCGGCACCGGTGTATTCACCCATGGGTGGATCCGGGTCCTCGTCGGGGAGATTGACAAAGTCGATCCCCGCCTCCCGGATCATCCGGCCCAGCTCCCTCGTGGTGAGCACGATATCGACGTCACGGTACCCGCTGTCGTCCATTTCCGGCCTCCGGGCCTCAAACTTCTTCGCCGTACAGGGCATGATGGAGACGACAACGATATCCTTCGGATCGACACCCGCATACTCGGCATAGTAGCTCTTTGCCATGGCGCCGAACATCTGCTGCGGCGATTTGCAGGTCGAGATATGGGCCAGCAGATCAGGATAGAAGTGTTCGCAAAACTTGATCCATCCGGGAGAACACGAGGTGATCAGGGGAAGCGTTCCCCCCTCTTTGACCCGCTTGAGGAGCTCGTTCCCTTCCTCCATGATGGTCAGGTCGGCGGTAAAGTTGGTATCGAAGACCTGGTCAAAGCCCAGCCTCCTCAAGGCCGCGATCATCTTTCCCGTGACGAGGGAACCGACCGGCATGCCGAATTCCTCTCCCAGCGCCGCCCTGATGGCAGGAGCCTCCTGGACTACCACATGCTTGGCGGGATCGTTCAGCGCGGCCCAGACCTCTCCGATCTGATCCTTCTCATACAGGGCACCCACCGGGCAGACCAAGATGCACTGACCGCAGTTCGTGCAATTGGTCTCACCGAGGGGGAGATTGAAGGTCGGGACCACCCGTGCGTCACTTCCCCTCCAGGCGGGGGTCAGGACGGAAACGGTCTGGATCTGTTCGCAGACCGTCGAGCACCGCTGACAGAGTATGCATTTCCTCGTGTCCCGCACGATGGCCGGACTGGACGCGTCTACGACCTCGTCTTTCGGTACAAACGCGGTATCAAACCGGATTTCTCTGACCCCGACCTGCTCGGCCACCTTTTGAAGTTCACATTGGCCGTGTCGCACACAGGTCGTACACTCCGGCGGATGATTCGCGAGAAGCAGTTCAACCACCATCTTGCGTGCCGTGCGAACCCGCTCCGTATTGGTGTGAATTACCATCCCTTCATTGACGGGAAAGACACAGGCGGCAACCAGTGTCCGCTGTCCCTCCACCTCCGTTACGCAGACACGACAAGCTCCGGGGGTATGTCCTATCTCGGACAATGCGCACAGGGTCGGTATCATGATGCCCGCCTTGCGTGCCGCCTCCAAGACGGTGCTTCCTTCCTCAACCTCTACTCTTCTCTGGTCTACCGTCACCGTTATCAAAGCCATCCTCACACACTCCTTCAGCAATATGGTATTGAGAAATTACCCGGCAGCACGAGCCCCACTGATTCAACCCCATGTCTTTACTGCCGCCCCTTTGAAGGAAGGCAGGCGGTCTCCCCTGAGGAAATCATGCCAGAGTTGATATATGTTATTTATGGCACAATATCAATAGAAGAATGCATTTTTTGATCTCGCTTGATTCAACTATTTAATCCTTATGGTATCTTTGTACAATTTCAACCGACTTTTCTTTTTTCCACCCTCCCCTGCCGAAAGAACCTCCGGCCCGCATGCCAGGCCGGGGGGCATTCATTCTCGACCCTTGGGTTCAGAACACATCCTTGCCGCAGGTTGCATGTTTTTTACGTTAACTGACTGACCGTCAATCGATTTTTACAATTTCATTCTTCACCCAGAGAGGAGCCATCTCCTTCGCCTCTTCATAGGGGATCTTCCCATGGAGGAACATGGCCTTGAAATCGTCGAACATGTAGATCCCCAGGAAAATATGGACCAGGAGAAAGAGGGCCAGTATCCAGCCGAAGACGAGATGGAGCGTCCCGAAAAGGGCCGCCATCCCGTGCGGAAGGATATGGGGGAATCCCCACAGCCCCCATCCGGTCGCGATGAGAATGGTACCACCGATGAGGACGCAGATCCCGAACAGCTTCTGCCCGGAGTTGTACTTCCCCATAGGGGGTACCGGGACCTTTTTCCTCAGGAGGAACTTCTGGGGGTATCCGCCCAGTATGGAAAACCATTTGATATCATTCGCCGAGCAGGAGAAACTCCGCTTGACGAAGGCGATCACGCGGTTGAAACCGATGATGAAATAGGCGACGGCGTCCAGGGTCAGGATGACCCCCATTACCACGTGGACCTGCATGTACCGGTTCATCGTCATTTCGTCAAAGGGTTTGAAGAAGAGTACCACTCCCGTAACCGCCAGGGGGACGAAACTCAGTACCAGCAGATAGTGAAAAGATCGTACACTCCAAGGATGTTTTAATATCCATGTATTGTTTGTGCTCATCAGACGTGCTCCTTTTTAGATACGGGTTCTGTCGATATAGTGTTCGGTGTGAAACAGTTCCTCCGATACTTCACTCAGGGGGTGACCGGCAAAGTCCGTGTAGAGTCGTGCCACTCCGCTGTTGGCATGGCTGACCCGGATCTTCGAGCCCGCGTCATCCTTGTACAGTCCGCCGATCCGCGCCCGGATGTAGCCGTTCCGTTTGACGACCGCCGATCGGATCCAGACGGCGGGGAGGGCAAGGATGGCGATTACAATACCGCTGATCGTCATGAATTCCCTCCGCGAGACATAGGAAGGGCTCTCTTCGTACTGATATCTTTTGTCTTTCATTTCTCTCTCCTTTCCCTTACTTCCAGCCGAACAGCGGCAGGGCGGCCTGCAGCCAGGAAGATCCCTCGGACTTGATCGGCTGTCCGCCCCCGTTGACACACCCGCCGGGGCAGTTCATGACCTCGATGAAGTGGTACGGGGAGGTCCCCGCCATTACCTTCTCCAGAACCGGCTCTATGTTGCCCTTCATTCCGTTGACGACGGCCAGGTTGACGGTCACTTCCTTGCCGTACTTCGTGTCCATCAGGGTGACGGAGGCGCTCTTGACCCCCTTCATTCCCCTCACCGGCTTGAACTCAAGGGGCTTCAGCTCGCTGCCGGTCAACACCTTGTAGGCCGTTCGAACCGCGGCCTCCATCACGCCGCCCGTATTGCCGAAGATCGTCCCCGCGCCGGTGTACTCGGCCAGGGGACCGCCGTCGACATCACCGGCATTCTTAAAGTCGATCTTCATCTTCCTGAAGAGACGGGCGAGGTCACGGGTCGTCAGGACCGTGTCAATATCCGGGTAGGGGGTATCGGAACCGGCCTTCCCCTCCTTCTTGAGGAAATGATAGGCGCTGGTGAACTCGGGACGGGACGCCTCGAACTTCTTGGCCGTGCAGGGCATGATCCCCACGGTGTATATCCTTTCCGGAGGTTTTTTCCAGATCTTCAAGGCGCCGTATGTCTTGGCGAGTGGCCCGGCCATCTGCTGAGGGGATTTCGCGGATGACACATGCGGGATCAGTGACGGGTACTTAGTCTCCAGGTACCGGACCCAGGCGGGGCAACAGGAGGTGAACTGGGGAAGGGGACCCACATGACCATGCCCCTCCTCGCCGAAGAGGGCGTGCCGCGCCCTGACGATAAATTCCGTCCCCTCTTCCATGATGGTCAGGTCAGCCGCGAAGTTGTTGTCCAGGATCTCGAATCCCGCCTTTTTCATCGCCCCGTACATCTCCTTCGTGACCAGAGACCCGTCGGGCATCCCGAATTCCTCACCGATGGCCACGCGGACCGCGGGGGCGGGGATCCCGACGACCGTGACGTTCTTGTCCCGCAGCTTCGCGATTACTGTGTCGACCGTATCAACGGTCTCGAAAACGGCACCGAAGGGACAGTTGATCAGGCACTGGCCGCAGTTGATGCACTTCTCCACGTCAATGGCGTGAATGGCGCCGAACATCCCCGAGATGGCCCCCGTGGGGCAGTAACGCTTACAGGAATCGCAGCCCTTGCATACATCCGCATCGATCGCGATGATACCCGGGATCTCTCCCTTCTGATAAGTTCTGGCTTCTGCGTTCACTTTCTCCTCCTCCGTTTTTCAGATTTTATGAATAATCAACACGATCCTGATGTTGCCTGCACACATATCCAACCGTCGGGCAAAACCTGTCCCGGCTGCGCATGAGGATTTGACATTTCAGCCCGATTGTTTTTGCTGAAGAGGTGATCACGACTTTACTGTGCACGATCCCACGCAACCTCCGGCCCACTTCGTCATCCCAGCAGCGCACATCCCCGACCGAGGGGAATCATTTTGGTAGCACGATTTGAATAATCGTGCCTTATGTCATTTTTGACCAGTTGTCAACCAAAAAAATCCCCCCCCCCCCCGGAGTCTTCTCCGCTGAAGGGAAGATGCACTGCTCATACACTTTTTTACAATGGGATGAACAGATCAGAGAGACAGGAGGGGTGGAGATTGATATCCGAGGTGCGACGAAATCGTTTCCGGCAATGGAGGGGGATGTTCAGAGAGGCTCCTTATCCGGCTTCGACTCGGCGGCAGATTTCCCGACGCCGCGCGTTGCGGTTTCATCCATAAGCGACAGGAGAAGGTCCCGGCTTCTCTTTCCCGGCGTGGAAGGCCGTCCGATCACCCTTGAAACCCTC
This sequence comes from Syntrophales bacterium, assembly GCA_963662405.2. Lineage (GTDB taxonomy): Bacteria > Desulfobacterota > Syntrophia > Syntrophales > UBA2210 > UBA6078. The sequence continues at coordinate 7,807 of CAXXKT010000003.1, read as the reverse complement.
GAGGACATCGAAGAGACACGCGCCCCGGTCCAGATCACCCGGAAGGACAAACAACGGGTTTCCAAACTCCTCGCCAACCTGAGTGAAGCCCCCTCTGCGCCGACGATGTCACACCAGGATTGACACTGAAGGAAAAACCCTTTCAGAAGATGGGGGCGATGTCGATGCAGACCGCCGACAGGACACAGTTTCACTGGGACATCTCCCTGATCCAGCCCCTCTTCACGGGGTTCGCCCTGACGTCGCAATACGAGATGACCAGACTGCAGGACGCAATACGGGAAGAAGAAAAGCAACAGGCCATCCTCGATATCGCCCGCGACGTGAAACAGGCCTATTTCACGGTGCTCCTCTCACAGAAGATGGTGGCCGTCGCCGAAGACGAGGTGGAGACCTTGACGGCCCAAAGGGACGACGCGCAGGAATTCTTCGACCAGGGACTGATCCCCCGCAACGATCTCCTCCGCTCCCAGGTCGCCCTGGCAAGTGCCCTCCAAAACCGCGAAAAGGTCCGGGCCGATGAACGGCTTGCCCTGATCAACCGGCTGAGGGAGATCGAAGACGGGGTCCGGTTGGAGATTACCAGTGCGTTTCTCACCCTGGGCGTCGCCCGGGCAAATATCGAAACGGCACAGAAGGCACTCGAACAGGCACAGGAGAACTGGCGGATTGCCAAGATCCAGTATGATCAGCAGATGGTGACATCGTCGGACATCCTGGATGCACGGGCCTTTCCGACACAGGCCGATTCAAACTACTACCGTGCCGGATACGGATACCTGATCGCCCTCGCCGACCTTGACAGGACGGTGGGGAAAAGGTAGCTTCATGATGTTTTGCGGGGAATACCCCACGAAAAAGGTTCCCTGAGCGCGAGGGGCAAGGAATACGGCAGGATACCCTCTTGCATGGCCGACTACAAATCGATAACGAAACAATTGGTTCGCTGCACGATGCATAGACACCGAAACACCCGCAAGGCCCTCATCCTCAGCTGTTTGTTATTCTGCTTCTCCCTCTTACCCCTGCCGGTCCATGGGGATGACGGCTCCGCCCGGCTTATGGGAACCATGACCCTTCACCTCGAAAACGATGTGTTCTACGATACAGATCGGGGCTACACGCAGGGGCTGAAGCTCTCATGGGCCTCGCCGGATCTGAGGACATACCGTGATCATCCGCTTGTCCCCGAGTGGAGCACCCCCCTCATTGAGCGATTGCCCCTTGTCAATCAAACGGGGGATCTGAGATATGTATCGTTCGCATTCGGACAAAACATGTACACACCAAGCGATACCGGCGGCAGCAATCTCATACGGGATGACCGTCCCTATGCCGGGGTTCTCTATCTGGCGGTCGCGTTCCATGGGAGGGATGATCGCCGGATGGACACCCTGGAATTCGACGTGGGGATAGTCGGCCCTCATTCCTACGCGGAGGACTGTCAGAAGGCCTACCACAAATGGATCGATGTCGGGGAGCCCAAGGGGTGGAAACACCAGCTGCACGACGAGCCGATCCTCAATGCCTTCTTTGAACGAAAATGGCGACTGTGGCGACCCGAAAACGTATCCCGATGGGGATATGACTGTATCCCCTACATCGGGGGCGGTGTCGGAAACGCCTTCATCGGGGCAAATGTGGGGGGGGAGTTCCGCTTTGGCTGGCATCTTCCGGATGATTTCGGGACCTTTCTCATCGCCGGCAGATCGGGAAGCAATGTCCCGTTTGAGGGGGCCGATCCGCACCCCTCACGCCGGTTCGGGATTCACTGTTTCCTCGCCCTCGAAGGGACCGCCGTGGCGCGTAATATCCTCCTCGACGGCAACACCTTCAGAGACAGCCACAGCGTCGAGAAAGAGCCCTTCGTTGCCGGCTGCATCGGAGGGGTCGGCATTTCCATCGGCCGTCTCAAGGTTACCTATGCCTATGTCTATCGGACGAAGGAGTTCGAGACCCAGGACCATGATCAGGAGTATGGTTCGATATCGCTCTCCTACACCTTCTGATACGATACCGCCGCGCCGGGACCTATTATCTTGCAACAACCTGAAAGGTTTGATAGTGTCCGCCCAGATTACGCTACGGAGGTGTCTCTCGTAGGCACGCAAGCAATATGTAAGTTGGAGATTCATCATGAAATCGAGTTTTTATATTCCCGATCAGTATACGCCCCTCCTCGATCTGCGTGACACGGAACAGGCCATCCGTCTGATCAAAGATTTTTTCCAGACCAACCTGTCCTTCGAACTGAACCTGATGCGTGTAACGGCCCCTCTCTTCGTTGAGGCGGGGACCGGCATCAATGACGATCTCAACGGGGTCGAGCAGCCGGTCTCCTTCAATATAAAGGGCGCCGGCGGCGTGGGCGTCGAGATGGTGCAGTCCCTCGCGAAGTGGAAACGGATGATGCTGGCCGATTATCGAGTAGAGATGGGGAGCGGCCTGTACACGGACATGAACGCCCTGCGCCCCGATGAGGTGCTCGACAACATCCATTCGGTCTATGTGGATCAGTGGGACTGGGAGCGGGTGGTCTCCGCGGAGGAGCGCACCGTGGACTTTCTGAAGTGTATCGTCAGAAAGATATACGACGTCATCCGGCGGACGGAAAAGTACATCTGCTACCGCTACCGCGCCCTGCAGCCGATCCTCCCCGAAGAGATCACCTTCGTCCACAGCGAAGAGCTGGAGGAGCGCTATCCCGATCTCACCCCCAAAGAACGCGAGAACATCATCTGTAAAGAAAAGGGGGCCGTCTTCGTGATCGGGATCGGCGGGAAGCTCAAAAACGGGATGCCGCACGACGGCCGCGCCCCGGATTACGACGACTGGTCCACCCCTACCGGTGACGGGCGCATCGGGCTCAACGGAGACATCCTGGTGCACTATCCCCTCTTCAACTGCGCCTATGAGCTCTCATCCATGGGGATCCGCGTGGACTCCGCGGCACTTCTCAGGCAACTGGAGATCACGGGGGACGAACGACGCAAGGCACTCCTCTTTCACCGACGCCTCCTGAACGGAGAACTCCCCCTCTCCATCGGCGGGGGGATCGGCCAGTCACGGCTGTGCATGTTCTATCTGCAAAAGGCCCATATCGGCGAGATACAGTCAAGCATATGGCCCGATGACATGATCGAGACGTGCCGTGAGAACAATATCGTTTTACTGTAAGAGAGCGATCTAAAATGAAACGTACAAAGATATTCGAATTACTGAAATCGGACAGCCCCCTGGATGAGGTCCTGATCAAGGGGTGGGTCAGGACCAAGCGCGATTCCAAGGGATTCTCCTTCATTGAGGTCAACGACGGATCGAGCCGCGCGAACATCCAGGTGATCGCCGATCAGGGTCTGGATAACTACAATGACATCCTGAAGCTGTCCACGGGAAGTGCAATGGCCGTCACCGGACGGCTGGTGGCGTCGAAGGGCGCAGGACAGGCATGGGAGATCCAGGCCGGCCGGGTGGAGATCATCAGTACCGCTCCGGAGTCGTATCCCCTCCAGAAAAAGCGCCACAGCGATGAATTTCTGCGCACCATCGCGCACCTCAGGCCGCGGACGAACAAGTACGGCGCGGCCTTCCGGATTCGGTCTAAACTCGCGTACGCCATCCACCGATTCTTTCAGGAACGGGGGTTTACCTATATCCACACCCCCATCGTCACCGCCTCCGACTGCGAGGGGGCGGGGGAGATGTTCCGAGTCACCACCCTCGATCCCGAAAACATCCCGAAGACGGACGGCGCGACCGACTATTCCCTGGATTTCTTCGGCAAGCAGGCGAACCTCACCGTCTCGGGGCAACTCGAGGCGGAGCTTTTCGCCTTGGCCCTGGGGGACGTCTACACCTTCGGGCCCACCTTCAGGGCCGAAAATTCCAATACCCGCCGGCATGCCGCCGAATTCTGGATGGTGGAACCGGAGATGGCCTTCTGCGACCTGGCAGGCGACATGGACCTCGGCGAGGAGATGGTGAAATACCTGGTCGCCTACGTGATGGACCACTGCCGCGACGATCTGGAGCTCTTCGCACGATTCGTCGATAAAAACCTGATGGCGACACTGGAGAATATCGCCGCGTCCGACTTCGTCCGGCTCCCCTACCGGGAGGCGGTAGAGATCCTGAAGGGGGCCACACAAAAATTCGACTATGACGTGGCATTCGGGAATGATCTCCAGTCCGAACACGAGCATTACCTGACCGAACAGCACTTCAAAAAGCCGGTCATCGTACACGACTACCCCACCACGATCAAGCCCTTCTACATGCGGGTCAATCCCGACGGTCAGACCGTCGCCGCGATGGATGTCCTGGTCCCCAGTATCGGGGAGATCATCGGGGGGAGCCAGCGCGAGGAGCGGATCGACATCCTGGAGGAGCGGATGAATGAGGCCGGCCTCATCAAGGATCACTACTGGTGGTACCTGGATTCCCGGAGATTCGGAAGTGTCCCGCACAGCGGCTTCGGCCTGGGGTTCGAACGCCTGGTCATGCTGATTACCGGCATATCGAACATCCGGGACGTCATCCCTTTCCCCCGGACACCCAACAACATCGAATTCTGAAACAGGAAAGGAGCGGGCAATGATCACGATAACCTGCAGGGGAGCGGCGGGAACGGTAACCGGATCGAATTATCTCATCGAGGACTCCAAGGGCACCCGAATCCTGGTCGATTGCGGCCTCTTCCAGGGAGGGAAACAGACCGAGTGGCGCAACGCGGCGGACTGGGGGTTTGATCCGCGGGAGATAGGCACCCTCCTCCTCACCCATGCGCACATCGACCACAGCGGCAGGATCCCCAAGCTGGTCAAGGATGGTTTTCACGGGAGGATCATCACCTCCCCCCCCACGGCTGAGCTGTGCGAAGTGATGCTCCTCGATTCGGGACATGTTCAGGAGATGGACGCGGAGTGGCAGACACGGCGCAACAAGCGCAAGAGCAAAAAAGGGATTGAGCCGCTCTATACGGTGGAGGACGCCCGGGCAAGTATCCAGTACCTCTCCCCCATGGAAGAGAACCGGATCATCGAGATCGAACCGGGCATGAAGGCACGCTTCGTCAACGCGGGGCACATCCTCGGATCATCGAGCATAGAACTCTGGATCGAAGACGGGGGAACGCCGGTCAAGATCGTCTTCTCCGGGGACATCGGCAAAGACAGCCAGCTGATCGTCAAGGACCCCGCCGAGGTCACCCAGGCCGACTACCTCTTCATCGAATCGACATACGGCAACCGTCTGCATCGCTCCTTCAAGGACAGCGAGGCGGAACTCCTGGAAGCAATCCGATACGCCGTATCGAATAACGAAAAGGTGATCATCCCGGCGTTCGCGGTCGAGCGAACCCAGGAGATCCTCTATATCCTGGGAGAATTTCAGCGGAGCGGATCACTCCCCGACATCCCGATCTACCTCGACAGTCCGCTGGCAATCAAGGCCACCGAGATATTCCGCAAGAACAAGGAATACTACGACGAAGAGGCGATGGCGATCGTCAACCGGGGATTCGACCCCTTCGACATGCCCAACCTGAAGTTCACCCCTTCGACCGAAGAGTCGATGGCCATCAACCAGAAATCCGGCCCCGCCATCGTCATCGCGGGGAGCGGCATGTGCACTGCGGGGCGGATCAAGCACCACCTCAAGCACAACCTGTGGCGTGAGGGGGCCAGTGTCGTCATCGTGGGGTTTCAGGCCATGGGGACCACCGGCAGAAGGATCGTCGACGGGGAAAAACGGGTCAGGGTATTCGGGGAGGATGTCACCGTGGCGGCAAAGGTCTTTACCATCGGCGGGGTTTTCGGCGCATGCCGATCAGAAGGGACTGATGGAGTGGGCGGGGCATTTCGCCGCAGCGCGTCCCCGCGTCTTCGTCACCCACGGCGAGGCGACCGCCAGCGAGGCCCTCGCGGAAAAACTCAGGGACGATCTCAAACTGGACGCCTACGTCCCCCGGCTCGGAGAATCACTGATCCTCGAACCGCAAAAGATGAGCAGTACGCTGCCCGCCGAAGCGACCCCCGAAGATCTGGAGCAGGTGATACAGGGGACCGTCATCACCCTCGAAAAGGAACTGGACGATCTGAAAAAGCGGCTCTCGGCGAGAGGCGGACGGGTCCAGGAGGCCGACATCGACCGGCTCAGAGAGATCGAGGACGACCTGCGGATGATTCTCCCCGACTAGCGGACGGTTCAGCGACGCAAACCGTTCCTTGAGCTTCATGATCCGCCGGTAGGATGCATCGATTCGATCGGCGGATATCGTTCCGTCCCGCACCAGCCGTTCCAGTATTGCGCCGGCCCGGGAGACAATATCCGCTTCAAAGACGGAGTTGTTCGCAAAGAGAAGAATGTCGATCCCGGCGAGAACGGCCCGTTCGATCGCCGTCTCAAGCCCGCACGTGTTCCGTATCGCCCCCATCTGCATATCATCGGAGACGACCACTCCCTCGTACCCCATATACTCGCGCAGGATGTGGTGTATCACCGCCGGCGAGAGGGTGGCGGGCCATTCGGGATCAAGGGTGGCGTTAAAGACATGGGCCGTCATGATCATGTCGCACCGACCGGCCTTGAAGATTCGGTCATAGGGGATCAATTCCTCGGGGGACCAGGTGTCGGTGATATCGACGAATCCTTTGTGTGAATCGGCCGTGGAACTCCCGTGCCCGGGAAAGTGCTTGACGGCGGAGAGGATACCGCGGTCGTGCAGTGCATCGATCACGGCAAGCGCCTGGCGGGTCACCACCGCCGGGTCGGCCGAAAAGGATCGCCCCAGTTTTCCGATGACCGGATTATCCGGGTTGGTATTCAGATCCACCACGGGGGCACAGTTCAGGTTGATCCCCAGTGAGGACAGCGTCCCGGCCATGATGTCGGCATACCGCCGTGTTTCCTCCACATCGTCAAGGGATCCGAGGTATCGGGCCGAGACGGTCGGGGGGAACCCGTAAGCCCTCCTTCAGGCGGCAGACCCGTCCCCCTTCCTGGTCGATCGCGACAAAAAGGGGCGTGGATGCGGCACCCTGCAGCGCGGCCACCAACCGTTTCACCTGCTCCGGAGACTTGATATTCCTGACGGGGGAGGCCGACGGGACATCGTAATCGAAGAGGATGACCCCTCCGACCCTGCCCGCGCGGATATCCCCGATGACGGGGGAATTCGCGTCCACCGTGAGCCCCCGGAACCCGACCATCACCATCTGCCCGATCTTCGCCGTGAGCGCCGGTCCCGGACTCGTTGCGGCCGACGGAGAGACAGGGGCCGCTCCCCCGCAACCCGCCACAAAGGCAGCGAGGATGACCACACAAAACAGGGCTTCACATTTGCACCGGAACATGGTAGTTTGCATACAATCTTTCCTTCATATCGATGATTACCGGAAGGACTACCATATTGGAAGGAGAAATACCACCGATTGTAGCCATGTACACCCCTTCCCCATCTGTCAGAGGAAACATACAATGTCTCTCAATATTGTTGTATGCATAAAACAGGTCCCCAATCCGGAGCATTTTGACCGGATTACCCTCGATCCGGTGACCGGTGCCATCGGGCGGGAAGGGATCCCCTCCACCACCAACCCCCTCGACCGGCACGCGATGGAGGAGGCTCTCCTCATCCGTGAGCAGTGCGGCGGAACGGTCCACGGCCATCACGATGGGCCCTCCCCCGGCGCGAAAGGCCCTGGAAGACGCCCTCGCCATGGGGGCCGACCGGGGAGCGATCCTGTGTGATCCGGCCCTTCGCCGGTGCTGACTCGCTTGCGACGGCGTACATCCTCGCAGCGGGGAT
>CAXXKT010000002.1:0-445674 GCA_963662405.2 Syntrophales bacterium | reverse complement strand
TGGGTATGAAGAGAAAATCACTGGGTTTCAAGCTTGTTACGGGAGGAATCGTCGTTGTGCTGATTCCCCTCCTGGTTGTCGGGTTGTTTTCGATTATGAAGTCATCGGGCGCCCTCGAAACTATTTCGAAGGAACGGGCGGTGAATGTCGCCACGGATATTGCCGCCATGGCTGAGCTGGTCATGGCGGAGGAAATCAAGGTCATCTCGCAACTGTCCCTTAATGAGGTATTGGTTGAAGCAGCGACCACGATTGCCGATCGGGGTGTCACCGCCACCGATGCGGCTGAGTTTGATGAAATGGTAAGAGCGGGGAATACCCTGCGAACTACGATAAAGAAACTGGGAAGTGATTACGAAAATCTTTACCTCGTCGACACGAGTGGTGTCGTCCTTGCCGGATCGAGCGAAAAGAGCCTTATCGGCCTCTCACTGGCGAGCCGGGGTTATGTCCAGACGGCGCTGGCGGGAAAGATAAATATCGGTAATGTGATCATTTCAAAGTCAACCGGTAATCCCGTGGTTCCCATCTGTGCTCCTGTGTATTCTCAAGACGGGAAGATAATCGGTGCCACTGGAGCGACCATGAGTATCAATTTCTTGTCCGAGAATATCACGAACATCAAGCTTGGTGAGACCGGATACCCGTTCCTGGTCAACAAGGAAGGTTGGGTTATTGCTCATCCCAATAAAGATCTCGTTTTGAAAACAAACATGAAGGACATGAAAGGGATGGAAATAATTGCGGAACGGGCGCTGGCGCAGCAGACCGGTACCGAATCGTATACCTTCAAGGGGGTCGATAAGATATCTGCCTTTGCCCCGGTGAAACTGACGGGCTGGTCCGTCTGCGCCACGCAGGACGAGGCGGAGTTTCTCGCCGCGGCGCGTTCCATGCGGGACTTCATCCTGCTTATCGGCGGGATCTTTCTGGCGTTGACCATCCTCGCCGTGTTCTACTTTTCCCGGAGCCTCACCCGTCCGATCACGGAGGCGGTGGCGATGCTGAACAGCGCGGCTGACCAGGTGGCCGCGGCCTCGACCCAGGTCTCGTCGGCGAGTCAGTCCCTGGCGGAGGGGTCGGCGGAGTCCGCCTCGGCGATCGAAGAGACCTCGTCATCCCTGGAGGAGATATCGTCCATGACGCGTCAGAACGCGGACAACGCCGGTCAGGCGGACGGTCTGATGAAGGAGGCCAACCAGGTGGTGATCCGGGCCGACCAGTCGATGACGGAACTGACCGGCTCTATGGGAGAGATCTCCCACGCGAGCGAGGAGACCTCGAAGATCATCAAGACGATCGACGAGATTGCCTTCCAGACGAACCTTCTGGCCCTGAACGCGGCGGTTGAGGCGGCCCGGGCGGGCGAGGCGGGCGCGGGATTCGCGGTGGTGGCCGACGAGGTACGGAACCTGGCGATGCGGGCGGCCGAGGCGGCGAAGAACACGGCGGACCTGATCGAAGGGTCGGTGAAGAAGATCAAGGAAGGCTCGGAGCTGGTGGAGAAGACCAATACGGCCTTCGAAGAGGTGACGAAGAGCAGCGCCAAGGTGGGGCAACTGGTGGGAGAGATTGCCGCGGCGTCGTCTGAGCAGGCGCAGGGGATCGACCAGGTGAACAAGGCGATCGGCGAGATGGACAAGGTGACCCAGCAGAATGCCGCGAACGCGGAAGAGAGCGCCTCCGCCTCGGAAGAGATGAATGCCCAGGCGGCCCAGCTGAAGGATATTGCCGCTCAGCTCCTGGCGGCCATCGGTGGCGACGGTGCGGGCGGCCACAACGGCGACGGTGGCGTCGAGATGCGGCGGGTGCAGCGATCCTCGCGATCCGCGGCGAAGCCCCTCCCCACCTCGGTGCGGGATGTTGCCCTCTCCGCGCGGAAGCGAGAGGTGAGCCCGAATCAGGTCATTCCCCTGGATGACGGCGAGTTCCGTGACTTTTAGAGAGGAGGTGACCTGATGAGCGAACAGACGGAAACGACCCGGAAAGAGATGGCACAGGAAGGGAAATACCTCACCTTCTCCTTGTCCGGCGAGGAATATGGGATCGGTATCCTGAAGGTGAAGGAGATTATCGGGATGATGACGGTGACCTCGGTACCGCAGACCCCGTCCTTTATCAAGGGTGTGATCAATCTTCGGGGGAAGGTGATCCCCGTGGTGGACCTCAGGTTGAAGTTCGGGATGGAGGAGTTGGCCTACACGGAGCGGACCTGCATCATCGTGGTTGAGGTAACGAACCGGCGGGGCCGGATCCAGATCGGGATCATCGTGGATGGTGTTTCGGAGGTCCTGAACATCAAGGCGGGCGATATCGAAGAGACGCCGACCTTCGGGACGCGCTTCGACAGCGACTTTATCCTGGGGATGGCGAAGATCGAGGGGTCGGTCAAGATCCTCCTCGACATCGACCGTATCCTGAGCCGGGACGAGGTGACACTCCTGGAAGAGGTGGCATAGGACCCGTTAACAGACGGTATGTTCAAACGGCGGGGACGGAACGCGGTCTTGTTCGGTTCCCCGCCGTTCCCCGGCCCGCATCCCAACCCCTACTACGGGATGCGGGCTCCCCCTCATCGCTCTAATTCTCTTTTCACCGCCATGCCCAGCTTTTCGAGGATCAGCGGTTTTTCGAGGAAATATCGAACGCCCAGTTCCCCAGTCTGGCCGATAGCATCCCTTTCGGCAAGGCCGCTGATGATGACGGCCTTCTGGCGGGGGTGAATCTTTTTGATTTCCTCGTAGGTCTCACCTCCATCCATGCCTCCGTTCAAGGTCATATCGAGCAGCAGCAGGTCAACGGTGTGGGTCTTCAGGTAACCGACGGCCGCCTCACCACTGGAGACGGCCCGTGGTTGGTATTTTAATCGTTCCAGCATCAGTCGGCAGATATCTCGTTGGTCTTCCAGGTCATCCACGATCAGGATTGTTTCACCGTGGCCCTGAAGCCTTTCCAGGGGAAGCGATTCTCTTGCCGGGATGGTGATCTCTTCCCTGGTTGGGGGGAAATACAGCTCGAATCGTGTCCCCTCCGTATTGCTTGTGATCTTGATATATCCCTGATGATCCTGTACGGCATTCCATACCACTGCCAAACCCAAGCCGGTACCGCTTCTCCCCATTACTTTCTTTGTATAGAAGGGTTCAAAGATCCGTCCAAGGTCATCCGGGTGTATTCCCGGTCCATCGTCTTCAACCACCATGACGCTGTATTCACCGATCGGGATGTCATTACACCCCTTGAGCGGTCGATCCAGATATCGATTCATGGTGGAGATGACCACTTGCCCGTGTCCCTCGATAGCTTCGGCTGCGTTTGATACAAGGTTCATTACGACTTTCCCGATATGGGAAGAGGATCCTTTGATGTCAAAGAGCTCCGGTGCCAGATTGGCCGTAATCGTAACGGCAGGATGATAGGACATAAGTTTTCGATATTCGGGGGAATCCAAGTAGCATCGAATGGTGTCGTTCAGATTCAACGGTTCTTTGTGGGTGGTTACACCCCTCGCCACAGTGAGCAGATCCTGAACGATGGCGACCGCCCGCTTTCCGGAATCCTGAATGGCGGTGATCGGTTTTCTGAGGGGGCTGTCCTCCGGGAGTCCCAGGAGCATGAGCTCCGGATAGCTGATGATGCCGGAGAGGACATTGTTCAGGTCGTGAGCGACGCCGCCGGCCAGGACACCCAGAGACTCCATCTTTCTCAGCCGGGCGATTTTTTCTTCATTCTCTTTCCGTGCCCGTTCTTCGCGGATCCGCTCCGTTACGTCGCGCATGACGGCCAGCACTGCCGGTCTGTTTCGGTACCGGATGCCATTCGCCCTGATCTCCATCGTTCTTTCTTCCTCATTGGGTCGGTTCAAGCGGAACACGAACAGTCCTGACGGGTCTTGCAAATCAAGAAGATCCTGACAGTGCCGGCGCAACGTCTCCCTGTCTTCCGGGGAAACGATATCGAGCAGCTCTTCGAAGCCGCATCCGAGGACGTCACGGCCTATCGAGGTGCGGCAGGCGGGATTCGCGAAGACCAGCGTCCCATCCTGGATTACCGTGATACCGTCATTGGCGAGTTCGGTAATGGTACGGTATGTGTCTTCCGCCGATACCGCGACAAAGTTGTCAAAGAGGATCCAGAGGACCACCACCGAATAGGCGAAAAAACCGTATTCCATGACATACTGAAACGAGGGGACCCCCAGTGAGACAATCCCGTCGTGGAGACCAAGGATCATCCAGATGGACATCCCGAAGAGATAGGGTTTCCGGTGTCGAGCGTCGGGGCCGCTGTGTCTGATCCAGAGGGTAAGCGCGCTGATACTCGCAAGGACGCAGTAGATGACGAAGAAAACTCCGAGGGGGCCCAGGGCGGGTTCCAGGTACGGCCGTGCCAGCCCGATGAGGAGAGGGGACACGAACCGATCGGCCACGATCAAGTCGGTGGACCACAGGCAGATTATGACCAGGCCGTGAAAGATCCCCGCCACGGTGTGATAGAGATGGCTCCCTTTTATGTGGAGATAGGAAAAGGTGAAGCCGTACAGGCTGTGAATCAGGAAGAGTACCGCCGTATATTCGAGCAGTCCTGCAAAATGGTTGAGCGGGCCGGGAGGGGCGTTGTACTCAAAGAAAATGCCGACGGCGTAGAGCATACCCGAAAACGAGATGGCCGCTCCCCACCCATACCAACTGAACTGCGGCTTCCGGAAGCGAAAGGTCAACTGGAGGAACGCCATGATCAGCGCCATAACAGCCACGGCAAGGGATCCGGCCGATTGGGGAATGATCTGTTCGGGCATCACGTGTGGCTCCTTCGGCTTGTGGCCGCCTGGTCCTGAGATTGATTGGATTCTTCTTCATCCAAGGCAGACCCTGACGGTATTTCATGTATCCCCAATGAGTGCAATGACACACTTTGCAGCTCTTGAACCGGAATTTGTCTGACCGAATTGCCGGTTTCCCTCGTGAGTCGTTGGCCAGGGTCGGAAGGGAGGAGATCAGGGCCCCGCTACCATTTATATGCGCAGGATTTCTATCTCGATTGCATGGATATGTCAACAAAAACATATTCTTCGAAATCGATGCGCTATCGTCGTATTGATAATGTGACCCGTGGGGGCGGGAGGCAGAAAAGGATGGCATATCATGGGAGGGTGAAAGCATACCCCTTTTCATGGAAGAGCCGCAGGCAGGCGTCAACGACGTCTGGGTCATAGAAGATTCCCCCGTTGTTGGCGATCTCCTCCAGCGCCGGTTCGATGCCGAGCGAAGGGCGGTACGGCCGGTGGGAGGCCATCGCCTCGACCACATCGGCGACGGCGAGGATCCGGGCCTCGAGCAGGATTTCATCCCCCTTCAGGCCCCGGGGGTAGCCGGAGCCGTCCATTCGTTCGTGGTGTTGCCAGACGATCTCGGCCAGGGGCCAGTCTGATGCCACATCCTTGAGGATCTCGTATCCCTTCTTCGGGTGTTCCTTTATCAGTGCGAATTCGATGTCTGTCAGGGCCGTCGGTTTGGTCAATATCTCGGCCGGGATGGACAGCTTTCCGATATCATGGATAGAGGCCGCCCTGAAGATCCCGTCGATCTTCTCGGAGGGGAGTTTCATCTCTTCGGCGATGGCGCGGGCGAGTTGGGCGACCCGGATCTGGTGCCCGGCGGTGTAGGGGTCCCGTGCTTCAACGGTGGCCACAACGACCTGGATGGTCGTTTCAATCGCACTCTTGAGTCTGTCGAGGGCCTGTTTGCGATCCGTGATGTCTCGGATCGATTCGATCGCGCCGATGATATGCCCGGCCGTATCGAAGAGGGGTGACGCTATGCTCCACATGAAGGCGCCCTTTCCTCCATAGATACAAGGGGCATGGCTCTCTGCGTATACGGTCTCGCCGTGCCGGTGGACATTTTCGTAGTGGCTCCGTTCAAAGTCATCGTCCGGCCTGATGATGAGATCGGCGAGGATCCTTCTTTGCCGGCCGTACAAGGGGACGGCATACTTGTGGTTCCCCTTGCCGACCATATCGGTTGTGGGGATTCCGGTCATCCGCTCCATTGATTTGTTCCAGGTGATGACCTTTCCCTCACGATCGACCGCGAAGGTCGCGTCCGGGAGAAAATCGATGATATCATCGAGCCGTCGGTATGCCTCCTGCAGGGCATTCTCCGTCTCTCTGCGGTCGGTAATGTCGACGGCGATACCCTGGTAGTGGGTCACCGACCCGTCTGTCCCCCTCCGCACCCAGGTTCGATCGTCGATCCAGCGTATCGCACCTGATTTTGCAATGATTCTGTATTCCTGTGTGTACTCCGTTTTTCCCTCGGCGGTGTACCGTTCAACCTCCTCTCCCACCCGCGGCAGGTCGTCGGGGTGAACGATGGAGGGATAGGCGATCCTGCCGCCGGTGAAGTCATCGGGGGTGTATCCGAAGCGGGTGATGCTGTCGGAGACGTATTCCACCGGCCATCCCGGTGCGGCCTTCCACAGCCAGACCACGGCCGGGCTGTGGTTGACGATGAATTCCAACTCCTCTCGTTTCTCAAGTTCGGCCTGGAGTTTCTCCTCCGCCCGCTTGCGACCCGTGATATCGCGGGCGACGGTGATCAAGCCGATGATCTCTCCGTCGTGGACAAGCGGAGAGCCGCTGATGTCGCTGTATGCCGTGGTTCCATTGTTCAGGATAAATTCATACGTCGCCGACGGGATGATCTCTCCCTCCAGAATGCGGTGTATGTTGTTCATTAAGAGCTCGAACGATTCGCGCGTCAGGAATTGTTCCCAGATGGTAACGGATCGGCCGATGATATCCTCCGGCTTGAGTCCCATGAGTCTCTTGATGCTCGGGGATATATCCGTGATGACGAGATCGGTTCCGATTGTGCAGATGATGTCCGAGACGTTTTCGAAACTGAGCCGGTATCGTTCATCCAAGGCCCTCAGTTCACGATTGGTAGTCTCCAGGTCCGACATCTTCTGCTCGAGCTTTCGGAAGAGGGACTCGTTGTGCTGCCGGAGAAATTCCATCTCATCGCCGAGGGGGGTTGACGGTTCACACCCCTCGCGATGGTCTGCCAGGACCTCTTGTATGACGGCGATCAGCGCGTCGGGTTCCTGGGGTTTGAGGACGAACCGGTCCGCCCCGAGGCCCATGGCAAAGGCCTCATCCCTCGCGCTGGTATAGGTTGCGGTGTAAAATATCAGGGGTATCCCCTTGAGGGCATCATCCGATTTCCATTCACGACAGAGGGCGTAGCCGTCCATCACCGGCATGAGGATATCGGTAACGATCAGGTCCGGGGGGTCGATGCGGGCCTTCTCCAGTGCCTCCCTGCCGTTTTCGGCCGAGGTCACATCGTAGCCGTACCCCTTGAGCAGGGCCTCCAGCATATACAGATTGGTGGTGTCGTCGTCGACGATCAGGATACGTGTAGTCATGTACTTACCTTTCACTCGTGCAGCGCGATTTCACGTATAGTATATCATATCGGGTATTGCGATAACATTGATTTTTCGACGGATTTCCCGCCGATGGATGGAAGAGGGATCACAAGAAGACGGTATTATGCAAGGGTATACCCCTTCTCACGGAACAGCCGCAGGCAGGCGTCTACCACCGCCGGGTCATAGAGGATGTCTCTGTTTCCGGCAACCTCATCCAGCGCCGCGTCGAGCCCCAGCGATGAGCGGTACGGTCGATGGGACCCCATTGCTTCCACGACATCGGCGACGGCGAGGATGCGGGCCTCGATCAGGATCTCATCGCCCTTCAGGTTCCGCGGATAACCGGATCCGTCCATCCGCTCGTGGTGCTGGTAGACGATCTCCGCCAGAGGCCAGTCGGACTCCACATTTTTGAGGATCTCATATCCACCCCTGGGGTGTTCTTGAATCATGGCGAACTCTACGTCGCTCAACCGTCCCGGTTTGGTCAGTATCTCGGCCGGGACGGCCAGCTTTCCGATGTCGTGGATAGAGCTCGCCATCACAATCCCGTCGATTTGCTCCGGGGGGAGTTCCATCTCTTCGGCTATGGCGCGGGCGAGGTTCGCGACCTGAAGCTGATGCCCGGCCGTATAGGGATCGCGCGCCTCCACGGTGGAGACCATGACCTGAATGGTCGTCTCCACTGCCTTCCTGAGAGCATCGAGCGTCTCCTGACGATGCGCTTCCACCCGCTTGCGATCGGTGATATCGCGGGTTACTCCCAGGATCCTCACCGGTCGTTGATCTTCATTCCTGATAAATGAGGCCTTGACCTCCGTCCACACGATCGTCCCGTCCTTTCGCTTCATCTCCAGTTCAAGGGTCCGGGATATGACCGGTTCGGTCTTTTCGCGTTCCATGACCTCAGCGAACGTTTCCATTGCCGTCTTCCATGAAGGTGGAGTCAATGTGTGGGAAGCCGATGTACCCACCACATCTTCCGGGTCAAACCCTCTGAGGATCTTTACGGAAGGGCTGATATAGGTATAATTCAGGTCCATGTCCAGGACGAAGATGACGTCATTGGCATTATCGGCCAGGAGGCGGTATTTTTTCTCACTCTCCCGAAGGGCCTCCTCAGCCCGTCTGCGATCCGTGATGTCGCGGCCGACGCAGATGACGCCGACAATCCCGTTGTCCCGTTCCATGGGGGATTTACTGATTTCAACCTCCTTCAGCTCGCCACCCTTGGTGATGAGCTGATGAATCGACCCGGTGATTATTTCACCCTGGAGAGCCACGCTCATCTCTGCTCGGAGCTGTTCAAAGGAGGCCGCCGTAAAGAGGTATCCGAGGTCCGGGATGGATTGACCGATGAGATCGTCCGGATGATATCCGAGCAGTCTTTGAAGACTGGGAGATATGTCGGAGATAACCAGATCGGTGTCGACCGCGCAGATGACATCCGAGGCATTCTCGAAACTGAGCCGGTACCGCTCCTCCAGGGCCCTGAGTTCCCGGTTCGCCGTCTCCAGGTCCACCATCTTCTTTTCAAGTTTTGTGAAGAGAATTTCATTGTACTGCCTGAAGTACTCCATCTCTTCGCCGAGGGGTTTTGGGGCGACCTGTTTTGCGGCGTAGCCCGTGTCCAGAACTTCCCGGAGTTCAGCGATGAGGACGTCTGGTTCTTCGGGCTTGAGAATAAAGCGGTCGGCGCCGAGGCCGAGGGCGAAGGCCTCATCCTTAGACTCCGTATAGGTGGCGGTATAGAATATCAGGGGTATTTCTTTCAGTGTTTCATCCGATTTCCATTCCCGACAGAGGGCGTAGCCGTCCATGACCGGCATGAGGATATCGGTGACGACCAGGTCCGGGGGGGTGAGGCGGGCCTTCTCCAGGGCGTCTTTCCCGTTTTCGGCCGAGGTTACGTCAAAACCGTGTCCCTTCAACAGGGACTCCAGCATATAGAGGTTGGTGCTGCTGTCGTCGACGATCAGGATGTGTGCGGCCATTTATTCACCTTTCTTTCGCTCCGGGAAATGCCTTTCAACCTGTGTCATAAAGGTGAGCGGATCGATCGGTTTTTCGATATACCCGTTACACCCTGCCTCAATGGTTTTCTCTCTATCGCCGGGCATCGCATAGGAGGTCACCGCGACGATCGGGGTATTCACCAGTTCCTCGTTTTGTCTGAGGGTACGGGCGACGGTATGTCCATCCATAACGGGCAGTTGGATATCCAGGAGGATCAGATCGGGTCTGATCGAAGCGGCCATTTCGATACCCGATTCACCGTCCAGAGCGGCGAAGACTTCATATCCGCTTCGCTCAAGAATAAATCTGACGAGGTACAGGTTCTGCTCGTTGTCCTCTATAACGAGGATTGTTCCCTTCATGTTCCGTTCCTTTCATCCGTGGGGAGGGAAATCTCGAGGGTGGTCCCGCGGCCCCATACGCTTTGCACCCGGATGGTCCCTCCCATCAGTTCCACCAGTCGTTTGCAGATCGACAGTCCCAGCCCCGTTCCCTCATATTTACGGGTCAGCCCTGATTCGACCTGTCGAAAGGGTTGAAAGATCGTCTCAAGGTCCTCTTTCCCGATACCGATGCCGGTGTCGATGACCCGTAGCGTTACCATGTCCTCTTTCCGTTCGCATTCCACGGTCACGGATCCGTGCTCCGTAAACTTGACGGCGTTGCTGATCAGATTCAGGAGGACCTGTTCCACCCGCCGGGGATCGCCCGTTACCGTCTCGATATCGGGGGAAATCGTGCAAGTCAGATCAAGCCCCTTCTTTTCGGCGAGGGGGCGCGTGCTCCCCACAGTCTTTTCGATGCTCCGTCGCAGATCATAGGGCTCGCTGACGACCTTGAGTTGTCCCGCCTCGATCTTTGATATATCGAGGACGTCGTTGATCAGCGCCAGGAGGTGCTGCGCGCTGCCCTTCACCATGGTGAGCTGTTTTGTCTGCTCGTCGTTCAAAGGTCCGACGATCCCCTGGAGGATGATACCGGTAAATCCGATGATCGAGTTGAGGGGAGTGCGCAGTTCGTGCGACATGGTGGCCAGAAAGGCCGATTTCAAACGGTCGGCGGATTCCGCCCGCTCCTTGGCGATCTCGAGTTCGGCCGTTCGTTCTTTAACCAGCAGTTCGAGGTGTTCGCGGTGGAGGGCCAGCTCGGCTTCCGCGTGCTTGCGTTCCGTGATGTCCTCAACCGTCCCCTCATAATAGAGGATTTCCCTGTTCTCGTCGCGGATCGCTGTCCCGTTGATCGACACCCAGAACTGCGATCCGTCCAGGCGCTTGAATTCCGCCTCGAATCTCCTGACGATGCCCCTTTCCTCGAAGAGTCTTTTAAACCGGTCCCGATCCTCCGGATGGACGTACAGCTCGTGCTGGATATCCTCGACACCGGAGACCATCTCGTGCGGCGTCTCAAAGCCGAACAGGATAGCCATGGCCGGATTGACACTGAGCCAGCGTCCCTCCGGGGTGCTCTGATAGAACCCCATAATGGCGTTGTTGAAGATATCGCGATACTGCCGTTCCGACCGGCGCAGATCAGTCTCGGCGCGGCTGAGGGTGTCCATCATCCCGTTGTAGGAATCCGCCAGGATCCCGATTTCGTCGCGCGAGGTGATATCGATGCGGTGCTCCAGGTTCGACGTTCGGGCGATGTAGGCCGTCTCCTCGGTGAACCGCTTTAACGGTCGTACCACATAGGCCCTGAGCCCGATCAGAGTAAGAATGGTCAGTAATACCAAACCGACCAGCAGCCACGCCTCCGTCATCACGATTTGGCTGATGATCTGTTCCTTGATATGCGCGGAAGGGAGAAGTGCGACGATTCTCCAGTCTTGTTCGCTGGAATTTATGGAACAGACGCCGTAGCTCGTGCCCCCTATTGTGAGGAAGGGGCATCCCCGGTCTGATTCCGTCAGTATATCCCAGAAGGCAGGCGAGTAGTCACGGACATGTTGAAAGAGCATGTCTTCCGAGGGTCCCGCCAGGATGACGCCCTTTGCATCTATGAGAAGGATTTTCCCGAGAGAAGTGGTCTTGAAATTTGAGATGTAGTCTGTGAGCGTGGCCAGTGTGAGGTCGATCCCCACGACCCCGTAAAAAACACCCCTCTCATCGTTCAATGCCCTGACGATGCCGATATTGACATCCGAGGTCGTTACCGACCGGTATGCCTCGGTCTTCATCACCTCCCACGGGTTCTCTTTGGCAAGCACATACCATGGGCGTTGTCGCGGGTCATAGCGGGTCGGACGGGCCCGCTTGTGAGACCGCACGAAGCTACCGTTTTCTCTTCCCATGTAGACCGAGTTGACGTGCGGGTGTGTCAGGAGGTAGTTATGAAAGATATCGATGATCCTCTGTTCGGACTCCCCGATATGGTACGTGAACGTTTTTTCGTCGGCGTCGAGAAAGGTGGTAAAACCGCTGTCATCCCTCACCCCTACTGTGTCATTTGTCGCGAGGGCGTTGATGCCGGCCTCTATTTCATCGAAAAAGGCATTGAGAGAGAAGTCAATATGCCGCAGTTCGTTTGTTACATCTGCCCGGATCGAACGAATGTTCTGATTCCACAGGTTCCAATAGAGGACGCCCCCAAGGGCAATCATGATGAAAGAAGCGCTGAGGGTATACAAAATCAGTAACTTGGCCTGGAGTTTCATGGTGGGGTTCCTCCGTCATCTCCAATTTGTCGCCACGTTGGGGATGGTGATGCTATCCACCGCTTCCCCCAACCGATACCGTTTGTCGAATATATCTTGGAGAAACGCTACGTCTCCGGGTTTTCTTATATTGTTGCCCACTCGAGAAATACATGGTCTTCCGTGCCATTTCTCAATCGTACCGCTCCCGGGTCGCCTCATCCGTCATGGTGGGGGCGATGAGCGGTTCCCAGGCGGGTTCTTTCCATGTCCCGAGATGGGCGTGCATTGCGAGGTACTTCGACGGTATGGGGTGGGTCCCGACGACGACCGCCACGCCGTAACGTTTTTCGAGGAAGGCCTTGAAGGTATCGATGTACGGGCAGGGGGGGTACCCGACGACCAGACCGGTGGCCAGATGGATGACCTCCGCCCCGTTTTTCACCATCTCCTCGCCCGCGTATTCGATGTTCCCACCGGGACAGCCGTCGCACGTCGTGAACCCGACCAGTTCTATCTCCTCGGCATCCGCGTATATGCTGAACGCCCCCTCTCTGTTCTTCATTGCCCGCAGGCACTTTCCCCCCGCACAGCGACGGTAGCGATCACAGATGATGATCCCTATCTTTTTTGTTGTTCCCATGTCTCTCCTCGCCGTTTGGATATGATCAATCCTGTGTATGTATATGTGAGGACTCCGACATCGAGCGTTCAGCACACATAACAAAGCCCTGTTTCCGTCCTAAAAACAGGGCCTTAGCTAATCGTGCCATATTTCTCCCTCCACGGGCATCCCAGGGTTGAACCAAACCAAAAAACCCAAACCTCTTGGATTTTATATACTTATTGTGGTGTGATGTCAAGAGATATGAAAGAAACAAAGAGAGATCATGCCGGGTCCGTGACCGGCGCGATCTCTCCTCGATGGAATTGATGATTGGCGTGTATCAGGCGGTAAAGGTCAGTTTCGTTCCGCTCATGTTGAAGATGAAACGATCCGGCATGGCCTGCTCCATATGCATGATAGCCTTTCTCCCCGTGCAGTGGCAGGGTATGACGTAGTCGGGATCGAATGACCTGAGTCCCTCCGTCGTCGGTTCGATGATCGGTTCGAAGAGCGGCCCGGCGAGGTGAAATCCCCCCATCACGGCGTGCACCTTCTCGATTCCGGTGACCTTCCGGGCGTGGGTAACGGTGTTGACGATTCCCGCGTGAGAACAGCCGGACAGAACGACGAGGCCTTTCCCTTTTACGTTCACGGCGATACCGGTGTCATCCTCGATGGGATCCCACTCTTCTTCACCGGATTGGTTCGTACGGTAGGCGATGGGAAACCCCTTTTCAAAGGTTGTTGTCCGTTCGATCTCACCCAGGAAGAGGACCTGACCGTCCAGAAGGGGGGAGGGAGCCGTTGTTTCGATGATCTTGATTCCCTCCGTCTCCAGCGACTGCCGGGTCAGTGTCGGAAAGAACACCTTGACTTCTTTTGAGAACCTGAGATAGCGGCGGGGGATAAAGGCGGCGGGATGGAGGACGAGCCCGATCCCGGGTCTGCCGATCATGCGGGTCAACCTGGCGATACCCCCGGTATGGTCGCTGTGTCCGTGAGAGAGTACCATTACCTCGACCTCTTCCATGGGGGCCCCAAGGAGCTCAGCGTTATAGGCTGCCCCGATCGGTGAGAAACCGAAGTCGAAGAGCAGCGTTCGTGTCCGGTTCCCCTTTGTGGTCCTGATAATTGCCGAAAAACCATGCTCGGCCAGGACGGAATTGCATATCTCGCCATTCCGGATCGAACTGGGCCGCGAGACCACCGCACTGTTGTCCTGGGCGGTCATCTCGATGGAGTTGTCCTGGAGGGTAATGATTTCAACCTTGTCGGCCGCTGTGATGTCTCCCATGGTTCCGCTCCTTTCCGGGGTCTTATCCTGCCGTTTCGATGGGTTCTTTCTCTGCCTGTTCTTCCTCCCTTTGTTTGTCGATACAGTGTTTCAGAGCCTTTTGAAGGGTCATGGCGGCCAGGAGTGCGCAGTGCTCGTGATCCGCCGGCATCTTCTCCAGGCGTTTCAGGATGGCGCTTTGATTGACGCCGATACAGCCGGAAAATGTTTTCCCCTTCGCCATTTCGGCCGCGACGGAGCAGGCGGCGATGCTGAACATACACCCGTCGGTATTGAAGGTTGCTTCCTCAACGGTACCGTTTCGCATCCGGACAAACATCTCGACGGTATCTCCGCAGGGACCGGTTATCTTCGCGTACCCGTCAGGATCGGTGATTGCACCGTAGTTAGGCGGGTTCACACCATATTCCACCATCGTCTCCGAATAGATATCAATGGCCTTCTCACGAACCATCCCCAGCATGATCTCTTCAATTGCTCTGTCGGTTTTCATCATGCTCCTCAGTGGTCGCAAATATTGGAGCCCAACTCCAAGGCGTTGTTCATGTATGCCGTCACGATTTTCTCGGGATCGTCTGAAGTAGCGCCCACCGAGACGGCAATCCCCCGTTCTGCAAAAAGCTCCTGGGCACGTGCCCCCATGCCGCCCGCTATGATGACATTTACTCCCTTTTCGCCGAGCCACCGGGGAAGAAGACCGGGCTCGTGGGGGGGAGCGGGTGACGTTTCCCGTCCGATAATCTTTTGATTTTCGGGATCAATATCAAAAATGGCAAATTCGTCGCAGTGGCCGAAGTGGGGGGAAAGACGTCCTTCAACGACCGGTATGGCCACTTTCGTTCCGTTGCGCTCCTCTTGTGCGGATATGGCGGGTTCGGTGTCGGGTCTGGTGCCGTGATTCATTGCCAGGAGGGGATTGATTACCTCCCGGAATGCCGTGGCGGCTTCACTTTTGGCAAAATGATAGACGAAGGGCTTTCCGCTGTCGGAGGCCTCGACGATCTGCGGGTCGATGGGGATGGTCCCCAGGAAGGGGACGCCCATTTCGGCTGACATCTTTTTCCCTCCTCCCGTTTTGAATATATCGATTCTCCCGTTGCAGTGGGGGCAGATAAGTCCGCTCATGTTCTCCACCACCCCCAGAACGGGGACATTGACCTGCCGGCAGAAATTAATACATTTCCGGACATCATTGACGGAGAGAGTCTGCGGGGTAGTCACGATGACGGCACCGTCCCCGCCCGGGATCAGTTGGGCAACCGAGAGCGGCTCATCCCCCGTCCCCGGGGGAAAATCGATAATCAGATAATCAAGGTCCCCCCAGTTCACCTCGGTGAGAAGCTGTTTGATTACCCCCATCTTCATCGGGCCCCTCCAGATAACGGCGTCGTCCTTGTTCGGGAGGAGAAAACCGATGGACATCACCTTGAGCCCTTCGCTGAATTCAACGGGGAGGATCGCCGTGCCGTCGCTTTCCGGGTGCCTGCCTTCAAGATTGAGGAGTGTCGGGATGCTTGGACCATGAAAATCGGTATCCAAGAGACCGACCTTGTTTCCCTCCATCGCCAGCGATACGGCGATATTGGCGGCCACCGTGCTCTTCCCCACGCCTCCCTTGCCGGAGAGGACCATGATCTTGTGTCGTATCTTCCCCATGCGGTCGGAGAGGGCCTTCTGCTCCTGTGCTTCCCTGGCCTTCTTGTTCTCATCGACGGTATTCAGCCCCTCGGGAGAATTGCTTTTATTTGTGCTCATTATTCATATACCCCTTCTATTTGTTATGGTCGATATTCGGAGTAGAGCCGTTTCCCCCGGCGTTTCTCCATCCGTATCAGTTCTTTGTCCATCAGCTCCTGGATGTATTTGATCGCCTCATTCCGATGAAGCCCCAGCCCGGCCGATATATCATCTATGGAGCAAGGACGCAATCGCAACAGTTCAAAGACCTCTTCTCGGGTCGAGGAAAAGTCACCGTGATTGTGCACACCCGAGTAGTCGGCGATCACCTCGCACTCCGATCCGAAAGAGGTTGCAATTTTTTCCATCTTCTCTCGTGGGACCAGACCCGCGTATGCCTCCGCGGGGGTCCGGACCGCCGTGTTGAGCTGGATCCGCTCCGGCTCGACCCGTTTCACCAGGGTTTTCAATCTCAGAATTTCATCCTCTGAATCGGTCACGCCCCCGGTGATGAAGACCTCCAGCCATACCGCCCCCCCGAATGTATACCGAAATGAACGGAGTCCTTCAACCATATCATGAAAGGAGATGCCCCCATGGGGGCGGTTGACCCGCACAAACGTCGCTTCTCTCCCCGCATCCAGAGACGGTATCACGAGATCGGCGTTGGAAAGCGCGTCACGCACCTCGTCGAGCCACAGGAGAGAGCCGTTCGTGAGGACAGCGACGGGGACGGCTGAGATCTGCTTGATCCCCGCAATGATATCGGTGATGCGGCTGTGGAGTGTCGGTTCCCCCGAGCCGGACAGGGTGATATAGTCGGGAGGGGAAATCTTTTTCAGTCTCTCCTCCACCTCCTTCACCACGGCTTTCACGGGGGCGTATTCCTTCCTCTCCACCGTCTTGACGGTGGTCCTCCCGAGCTGGCAGTAGATGCAGTCGTAGGTGCACGTCTTGAAGGGGACGAAGTCAACGCCCAGTGACCGTCCGAGACGACGCGACGGTACGGGACCGAAGGTGTATGGTTTCCGGTTCATATCAAGCTTGTCTCTGCTAAGGATTTACGCCCTGACACGATTGCAGGACGATATCCCCGACCTCGCATCCGATCTTCTCCGCTATCACGGGGCACTTTGCCTTGAGGAGAAAGAAGATATTTCCCCCCTCGTCGCTGAGCGATTCGTAGTTTCCCTGGCCCTTCGAGAGGATCAGGTCGGTCCCGGTATACCTTTCGAGAAATGTCTCGGAAGAGGCCCCCGGTACGATGCCGGGAAATGAAACCCCCGTATCGATGACCCTGACAAGATCGGTCATGCCGACGAATCGCGCGTCTTCCATGGTGGCATCGTTGATAATGGGACCGCCCCGCACGACGTAGGTAATATCCAGGTTCGTTTCCCGCTGGAGAACCCCGATCAGGATCTTGTCCAGGACGATCTCCCCGGCGTTGTCGCCGAGGTAGAGGAGCGTGTCGGCTGTGCCGAGGGCGTCCTCAAAGGAGGTATCATCGAAATGAGTCACATCCTTCTTCGTGAAATTTCGGAATATCTCCCGTATCTCGTTCCACCTCCGCTGGGGGCCCATGTCGATGAGGTTCCCCGCCGCTGCCAGCTTGAGGCCGTCGGAGAGGGGAGAGGTCGATTCATTAATGAGAGCGGCAAGCTCCTCTTCCATCCCGAGCACCTGCTCATTGTGACGGCGCTTTATCTCGCGGTAGGGATCGCTGTTTCCGGTCGCCTTTCTGATCGTATCATGAATCATGCTACCGATCTGAGGCGGTGTCTCTTGACGAGAGATGTCGAGTAATGTGATCATCACGCGGTTCAAGACCGCCCTCTGCGTCTCTTCGTCGGCCCCCGAGATCCTCGCCGCCTCCAGCGCCTGCCGAAGAAAGCAGGGAAAGCAATCCAGATATATCTTCACCGGGCCAATCCTTTCTCTCCGAGCGTATCCAGCGTATTGTTCCAGACGGTCTTGATATCGTCGGAGACGGCCCCGTCGGTGTATTCCACGACAGTGGTCTTCATGATCTGGGCCTCCGTGATGGCGGCGTCGTACCGTATCCGCCCCACGGGTTTTACCCCGTATGCCCGCGCTTCACCTTCGATCTGTTCCGTGATGTGGGGGTTCAGGTCCCACTTGTTGATGCAGACGATCGTGGGGATGCGAAAGTGGGCCGTCAGTCCGGCAACCCGCATCAGATCGTGTTTCCCGGAGAGGGTTGGCTCGGTTATGATCAGGACAAGGTCCGCCCCGGTTATCGATGAGATGACGGGGCACCCGATCCCCGGTGATCCGTCGACAACGATGAAATCGAGTTCCTCCCGCTCGGCGATGTCACGGGCCTCACGGCGGATCTGCGTCACCAGCTTTCCCGAGTTTCCCTCCGCGAAACCGAGCCTGGCGTGGACCATGGGTCCGTAACGGGTTGATGATACGTACCATTCGCCGTTGATCGCCGGATCGAGGGAAATTGCCTCTACCGGACAGATCCGAACGCACACGCCGCAACCCTCGCAGAAGATGGGATTGATACGCGGCGTATCCGATCCGTTCGCCGGGTAACCGATCGCGTCGAAACGGCATTTCTCGATACACTGATCACAGGCAATACACTCGTCTGCTCGTATGGTCGCCTTTTTGCCGCCGCTGAAGTCTTCACGGCGTTCGATTTCGGGATTGAGAACAAGGTGCAGGTCGGCGGCGTCCACATCGCAGTCCGCCAGGACCTTTCTATTCGCCAGGGCCGCGAAGGAAGCAACGATACTGGTCTTCCCGGTTCCTCCCTTTCCACTGATAACGATAATCTCCTTCGGCATATGTATTATCTTTCCGCTATTCCTTCCCGGTGCCCTGCCCGGCGTGCGTGGTTATAAAGCTCCATGATACGGGTCCAGGCGACCGCAAAGATGTTTCGGTATTCCGGTAATGCACGAACGATCATTTCACCACGGGAGTAGGCCTCGGCGATTCGCCGGTCGTCCGGTATTTCGAGAACGATCTCGATCCCTTCCCGGTTACAGTAGTCCCGTACCTCATCATTTCCGATGCCCGAGCGATTGATTGCAACGGCAAAGGGGATTCCCAGCTCCCGGACCATCCCGACGGCGAGTTTTAGGTCGTTGAGGCCGAAAGGCGTCGGCTCGGTTACCAGGAGGATACAGTCGGCATCTTTAACGGCCTCAATCACGGGACATGAGGTGCCCGGCGGGGAATCGATGATGGTAATGTCGGCTCCATCGGCGGCTTCCTTGACGCCGTTGATCACGGCCGGAGACATGAGTTCCCCGATGGTGAGCAGTCCGTGGGTTGTCCGGAGTTTCCCGGTACTTCCCTTTTCAACGACCCCGATCTCTCTGGTGATTTCCCGGAAGGCGTCTTCCGGACAGAAAAGGGCGCAGGCCCCGCAGCTGTGACAGAGCTCGGGGAAGATGAGGACCTTCCCCTTTACCACGGCGATGGCGCCGAATTCACAGATATCCCTGCAGATGCCGCACCCTGTGCAGCGCTCTTCGATGACCTCCGGGATTACCACCGTGACCGGTATCGTCTTTTCGATCCGGGGCTCCAGAAAGATGTGACAGTTCGGCTCCTCGACGTCGCAGTCCACGAGATTGATGGATGCTTCTCCTTCGGACAACAGGAGGCCCAGATTTGTAGAGATCGTGGTCTTGCCCGTGCCCCCCTTGCCGCTTGCGACTGCCAGTTTCACGATTATCTGTTCCTTCCCATGCCGCGGCCCCGGCCGCCGCCCATGCCACGACCACCACCCCCACCCATGCCGAAGTGACTCGCCACATTGGGCTGATCCGCCGATTTGAGAGTGCCCGCCTTAAACTGTTCCACCGCCTGGCGGGCGATTCCGCCGACACCCACAATAATCTTGATCCCGGCGGCGCCAAAGACCTGGAAGGCATTAGGGCCGCAATTCCCGGTCAGAACCACGGTCGCGCCGTGGTCGGATATCAGCTGTGCCGACTGGATCCCGGCACCACCGCCCGCCGCGACATTCGGGTTCTGCACGGCCTCGTATTCCATGGTGTCGGGATCGACGAACAGGTAGTACGGGGCACGTCCGAAACGTGCCTCAACCTGGCCATCCAGCGACGGGCCTGTTGTCGTTATTGCTATCTTCATCTTTGAATACCTCTCTTGGAAGAATATGAAATCCAATTTCTATGCATATTACTCCTAAACATAAGCATCCCATATTCGGAATGCAAGCCTGACGCGGGGAAAAGCACCGGTACGGGGTATATGAGGGACCGGAAACACGCTCACTCGAGACATTCGCGTTGCACATCGGGGTCTGAGTATAACGGTGCGCGAGACACGCGCTTTTTGCCGTCGCTCTACCCCGTTACTTGTCCTTGACCTCGGCTTCCAGCGCTTCCATACGTCGTTTGATTCCCTCAAGGGAATCCTCCAGATATTCCGCCTGCCCCTTCAAGGCATTCAGTTCATCTTCCCTGGAAGGGGAGGGATAGGGGGCCGGTGAATACGGTGCCCCCCCTCCGTAAAAGGGCTGTCCATAGCCGGCACGCTGCCAGCCGGGGAGGCCCGACGCGGAGAACCAGTTGCGGCGACCCCAGCCGCCCCCGCGGCCACGGCCAAACCCGAACCCCCGGCCGAACCCGGTATTGGCATATCCCGGTGCCGGATATCCGGCACAGAAACCCGCACTCCTTCCCGTCATCGGTCCCATTCCTCCGGGACCCGTCCTGTCTCCACCTGGCATGATAGATACCTCCTTGATTTATGTGTTCACACGCGGCCGCTATTGGGCCGGCGTCCTGTATGTTAGGTGCGGTTTCGACCCGTTCCCCGTCCCTGGCCACGGCCTCTGCCGCGCCCTTGGCCGAGTCGGCCGAACCCGAGCCCTCTTCCCAATCTCCGGAAAAACCCTTCTTTCTGTTCGTTCTCCGCCGTCTGTTCCATCCCCGTTCCACAGGGCCCCAGCCCACGTCCGCTTCGCGGTCCTGCTCCCTGCGGTCCGGTTCCATCTCCTCTCGGCATAATGATAATCTCCTTGTATTCCTGTTCTCTTGCCTGGTTTACCACCACCGGCGACCGCCCCCGCGGCCCCGGCCGAACCGGCCTCTTCCGAACTCCGCTCTCCGGCCGAATCCGTAGAAATGGTTAAAACCAAAGGGGTTTGCTCCATAATACGGTGCCGGTCCATAATAGGCGTCCATCGGCGGATAGACTGCCTGGGGAACACCCGTAAAGGCGGTGTTCCGGAATCGTCCGCCAAAACCGGGGTTCATATATCCCGGTGTGGGATATCCGGTGCAGAGTCCTGCTCCCCTTCCCGTCATCGGGCCGTACCCCATGGGACCTGTCCTATCTCCCCACGGCATTGCCGTCACCTCCTTTGATTGAAGGCACGGGACCTCACACCCAGTGTCCTTCGATCGTTGATTCCGTTGTCTCCTGGAGGTTTCCCTCCTTCCATTCCCGCACGGCTTCTCCGACCGTGTAATCTTCTTTCACGATGAATATCCTGATACCCGCGGCGCTGAGTACCCTGAAGGCGTTGGGGCCGACATTCCCGGTCAGGACGGCCTCGGCTCCCAGGTTTGCCACATTCTGGGCGGCCTGAATCCCGGCCCCCTGCGCCGCGTCAATATTCTGTTTGTTGGAGTGGGCCTCGCAGTTGCCCGCCTCCGAGTCCACCAGGACGAACCACTTCGCCCTGCCGAAACTCTTGTCCATCTTACTCCCCAGGTCTTCTCCGTACGAGGTGATTGCGATCTTCATGTATCCCATCTCCTTCCGCCTCGGCCGCGGCCTCCGTGCCTTCCGCGTCCCATTCCTTTCCCGTGACCATATCCTCCCCGTCGGCACCCCGGCAGCATGAACCCCGGTTCGACAAGGTTCCCGGAGAGGTAGGCATCGAGGACGGTTTCCACCGGTCCCCTCAAAAAGGGGACAATTTCTATCCCCGCCGCCGTGATCATCCGTTCCAGGGGGCGCGATACCGCCCCGCAGAGGAGGACCCGGATGTCAAGGTTTTTCAAGCAAGCGACTTTCTCCGCCCCCGCGGTTCCGGTCAGGCCGGCGATAGATCGATTGTTGACGCGCCCCGATTCGCATTCGGCGATCAGCAGGCAATCGGCAAAATCAAGGACCGTTGAAACAGAGTCGTTCCATACCGGCACGGCAATCTTCATCTTTCCGGCTCCTCCTCTACCATTCCTTCCCTAACACAAACCATGCCAAGAAAAGTATAAATAAAAAAGAGTGTAAATTCGATATCCTGAAAGGATGATTCGTCGGGCGAAGCTTGAAGGTGGCGCGAAGATGCGACCGTTGCCCTGGGGTTAGGTTGCAATATTGCAACTCTCAGCGCCTCGCGCCCCTGATTCCCCGGAGGGAAATATCCCGGGGAGGGATTACGGCTGCTTTCTAGTGGGGATTTCGATCCCCAGGGCCTTGATCTTCCGGAAGAGGGTGCTCTTGTGGATGCCCAGATCTTCGGCAGTCTTCAGGCGGTTCCACCCGTTTCTCTTCAGGGCGTTGAGCAGAAACGCACCCTCCACGTCTTTGAGGGTCTTCATCTCCAACCCTTCCGGATACCCGGGGGTCTCAGGGCCGCGGATCGGCTCGGGGAGGTGTAACGGGGTGATTATTTTTGATTTGCACAGGATAAAGGCGTGCTCGATAATATTCTCCAGTTCCCGGATGTTCCCGGGGTAATCGTAGGCCATGAGACAGGCGAGCGCCTCATCTGAGATCCCTTCGATCCCCTTGTTCTGAACGGAGTCGAAGGTCTTGATGAAGTGGTCGACCAGAAGGGGAATATCCTCCTTACGCTCCCTCAGAGGGGGGAGTCCCAATCTGATGACATTGATCCGGTAGTAAAGGTCTTCCCTGAAGATGCCCTCACGGACCATGTCGAGAAGATCACGATTTGTGGCGACGACAATGCGGACATCGGCCTGTTCACTTCTCACCGCACCGAGGGGTTCGTAGGTTTTTTCCTGGAGGACGCGCAGGAGCCGGACCTGCAGGGCCGGTGAGATATCGCCGATCTCGTCAAGGAATATCGTTCCCCCCTCGGCAAGCCTGAAGCGTCCCGGCTTGTCACGTTTCGCGTCGGTGAAGGCACCGGCCTTATAACCGAACAACTCCGATTCGAGCAGGGTATCGGGCATGGCCCCGCAGTTGACGATAACGAGGGGCCGGTCACTCCTCGGGCTCAGGTTGTGGATCGCCCGGGCAAAGAGTTCCTTCCCCGTTCCGCTCTCGCCTTCGATAAGGACGGTGCTCACGCTCTCGGCCACATCGGGGAGGATGGTGAAGAGTTCGTACATGCGGTGATTTTTCGATATGATATCCTCGAAGGTGTACTGCTTTTCGATCTTTTTTCGGAGCGTTTCGACGAGGCTGATATCCCGGAAGGTCTCCACGGCGCCGACGGTTTCCCCCCCGACATTCCGGAGAAGGGCGGTTGAGAGGCTGACGGGGGCGCGTTCCCCTTCGGCATTGATGATAGTGGCGATCCGATCCTGCACCGGTTCTCCGGTCTCGATGGTCTGCCTGAGTGGACAGTTTCCCTCACACAGGTCGGCCTTGAGGACCTCCTTGCATGTCTGGCCGATGGCCTCTTCGCGCGGTACGCCCGTTATCTTTTCAGCGGCCCTGTTGAAGGAGGTGATACGCCAGTGGTGATCCACCGTAAAGACACCGTCGGTGATCGAGTCGAGGATTATATCGTGTCTTTCGATTTTGTCCATAAATGCCGAAACCTTTTGATTCGCATACGATGCAACGGATTAACCTCTCAAAAACTACTACATCTTCGGTCACCTGCACAAGGATATATTTGCAGATCATATCCGTGAAGGTAAGGCCGATCATCATTTTTACTGCATCCGCTTCCGGGCTTGACTAGGGTGAGAGGCGCGAACCGATGTGGTGATCAATCTTCCCGAGAGTCTGATTATTGTTGCCCGGAAGCAATTAAGGAAAGACACGACAGGGGACGATCACGAAAGGAGGAAGGGTGATGAAGGGAATCCCTTTATTTTGTTCGTGACGTCCCCTGATTGTTTGATTCGGTGATTATCGGTACATCACCCGCCGTGAGAGGCTATTTTGTCATTGCCAGGGCGATGAATCCGACCCTCCCCCGACGGAGGAGGACCTGCACCGCTTCGCCCTCATTCACCCGGTTCACCTCTGCGCGGTAATCGCTGACCGTTTTGACCTTTACCCGGTTGACGGCCACAATGATGTCTCCCTGGCGTGCCCCGGCTTTTTCGGCCGGACTTCCCTGTTTGACTTTCATGATAACCACGCCCCGCGTATCTTCGTCATAACCGAGGCGTGCCGCGATTTCGGGTGCCAGGTCAGCGGCCTTGATCCCCAGGTCGTCACTTTCATTCATCGATGTCTTCGCGGCGATCTCGTCATCGGACCGCTTGGCCAGTTCGACGGTAAGGTCTGTGGGGGTACCCCCGCGGAGGACCGTTATCGTCGTCCGTTTTCCGACGGGAAGATTTGCAATTATCCCCGAGAGGACGCGGCCGGAATCGATCTCCTTTCCATCAACGGCGACGATGATATCCTCGACCTTGATGCCCCCCGTATCGGCGGGACTCTTTTCGTAGACCTCCGTGACGAGGACCCCGTTATTGCCTTTGATACCGTAGTACCGACCCAGTTCTTCCGTTAGGTCCTGAATGCCGACCCCCAGCCAGGCCCGTGTGACCGCGCCGTTGTTTTTCAGTTGTTCGACGATCCCCCGGGCGAGGTTAATGGGAATGGCAAACCCGATCCCCTGTCCCCCGGCGACGATTGCCGTGTTGATGCCGATCACCGCTCCTGCCATGTTGATGAGCGGCCCGCCGCTGTTCCCCGGATTGATCGAGGCATCCGTCTGGATGAAATCGTCGTACGGCCCCGCGCCGATGACGCGCCCTTTCGCGCTGACGATCCCGGCCGTCACCGTCTGTTCCAGCCCGAAGGGACTGCCGATCGCGACAACCCACTCACCGACGGAGAGCACGTCTGAATCACCCATGTCAAGTGGTGTGAGATCACGGGGAGGGTCTATCTTCAGGAGGGCCAGATCCGTTTTGGGGTCCCTGCCGATCAGCTCTGCGTCATATTCCTTTTTGTCACTGAGTGTCACGACGATCGTATCGGCCCCTTCAACGACGTGATTGTTGGTGACGATGTATCCGTTGCGATCTATGATAAATCCCGACCCCATGCCGTGCTGTTTGGGGAGAGGACGTTCCTCTCCGCGCGGGAAAGGTTCGAAAAAGTCCTCAAAGGGATTCCTTCCGCCGAAGGGATTCCTCTGGAAGAAATGCGATATTTCCGCAGGGCCTTTGACGGTTTTTTCGACCCGGATATTGACCACGCCGCTCTTCGCCTGCGCGGCGAGGGCACTGAAGTTTGCCGGAACCATATGGCCCTGTGGATCCGATGTGGCGGCCGAAAGCTGGGTGGCTGCGCCGGCCATGATCCCTACCGTGAATATCACGGCGATTGCGACGATCGTGTTTTTGAATGAATGCATAGCGTACCTCCTCATGTGTGTTGCTCGAAGCGGGACGAACCGTTTCGTTCTTCTGTGGCCCTTACGATACACACGGAAGGTGACGACAAGATGATCCGAAGATTACCGAATGATAATGTTGGAGATAACGGTTTGACAGAGGGGGGAATCTATAAGGTGACGATAAAGGTGCTGCCTGCTTTCGGTTCGCTTTCCACGGTTATCTCGCCGCCGTGAGCCCTGGCTATGGCCCGGGCGAGACTGAGGCCCAGCCCCGCTCCCTCCGTGGATCTGCTCTCATCTCCCCGGTAAAAGCGCTCGAAGACATGGGCGGTCTCCTCTCTCGCGATGCCCGGACCCGTGTCCGCAACCGTCAGGATCGCTCCGTCCTCTCCACGCTTTTCCAAAGTGATGGTCACCTGTCCACCGGAAGGGGTGTACTTGATGGCGTTGTCGAGGAGGTTCGAGATCAATCGCTGGAGCATACCGGCGTCACCGGTGTATTCCAGGGTTTCGGGTGTACGGCAGTCGATTGAGATGTTTTTGTCTTCAGCAAGGGGGCGAAAGATCTCACCGGCATCCCTGATGAGCCCGGCAAGTTCTCCGGATTCCTTTTTCAGGTCGCCGACCCCCGCTTCAAACCGCGATATGACCAGCATCGTACTGATCATGTCGAGGAGCCGGTCGCATTCCTCGATGATGCTCGCCGTCATGGTCTCATATTCCGCTGGTGAGGTCTGGGTCGTCAGGGTGATTTCGGCGATGCCCCGGATCCGGGTGACCGGTGTCTTCAGATCGTGGGCGATGCTGTCGCTCATCTCTTTCATGCCGGTAACAAGCTGTTCGATACGATCGAGCATTTCGTTGAACGTGTTTGCCAGCTCATCGATCTCATCCCCCCGGGGATTGACGGGGACCCGCATATCCAGCACATCTCTCGATATCATCTGGGCCGTCCTGGTGACCGCCTCGACGCCGGAGAGGGCGCGCCGCGCCATAAACCACCCCACCACGGCGGTCAGGACCATCAGAAAGATCACTGCCCCGATAAATATCCGCTTGAAGACGGAGATGACCCTGCTGTATTCCTCCATCGACTGGCCGACCTGGAGTATGACCCCCGGGGCTATGACGCCGTAGAGGACCCGTATCTCATGATCGCGTTCAGGGAGGGTGATCGTGTCGAAGAGAGGGCTTTCTCCCCGAATCACGCGTTGCATGATCCCGGGATTGACCTTGATGTCCTGCCAGTACTCCATATTTGATGATAAAAAGGCGCGACCGTTACTGCGAAGGAACCGGAAAAAGACCTTTTTGACACCTCCCGCCTGGGATTCGATGACGGCGACGCGTTTCCCGCGTCGACGCCCTGCGTGGTTATCAGTGACGAGAATTTTATCATCTGGTTCAGGAGATCTTCGTCGATCTGATCCCGGATCATATTCGTGGCGAGAATATAGAAAAGAGAGATCGTCAGGAAGACAATCACAGCGGAAACACCCGCGTACCAGAGGGTCAGGCGAAAGGCCAGGGTATGGCGGAGCTCAATTGTGTGTTCTGAGGGCATAACCGACCCCGCGTATGGTATGAATCAGCTTTTCCGGAAAGTCCCGGTCCACCTTGTCCCGCAGGCGGCTGATGCGGGCCTCCACCACATTGGTCATGGGATCGAAATTGTAATCCCAGACGTGTTCCATGATCATGGTCTTCGAAACCACCCTCCCGGCGTTGCGCATCAGGTACTCCAGGAGCGAAAATTCAAGGGGCTGAAGTTCTATCTTCCGCCCGCTCCGTTCGACCTCTCTGGTAATCAGGTTCATGGAAAGGTCTCCGAAGACGAGCCTGGTCGGTTCCGTCGCCCCACTGGCCCTCCTGATGAGGGCCTGGATGCGGGCGAGAAGTTCCGAGAAGGCGAAGGGCTTCGTCAGGTAATCGTCACTCCCCTTCTGCAGGCCCCTGATCCTGTCGTCCACGGAACTCCGTGCGCTCAGTATGATAACGGGTGTGGCTATCCGCGCATCCCGCATCTTCTCTATCAATGTAAGCCCGTCCAGTTTCGGAAGCATGACATCGACGATGACCGCGTCGTACGGTTCCGAGAGCGCCAGATGCAGTCCTTCTTCGCCGTCCGCAGCATGATCGATGGCGTATCCCTCCGCCTGGAAACCCCTGATCACGAAGGAGGCTATCTTGATGTCGTCTTCAACCAGAAGGAGTCGCATATTATCCCCTTCCCTTGGTTATTGGATGTGTCATTCATCAATCCTTCTCCGCCCTGTCCCCGTCGTTTTTTGGTGCGCGGTTCCACGTCCGACGGAAGGTCTTTTGGCCTTGGACGGTTTGCTGCTTCGATAGATTTGTATGGTAAGTGTTCACGACTTTCCCGTATCGGCACCGAAAACGGCAGCCAGGCTTTCACTGAGTGTCGTTCGGTAAACGATTATCTCCGAACATCCAAGGCAACGATTCCCCGAAATCCCCTCTTGCTCTGTTTTTCCGAGTGATGTAACATACCAATGCGCGAAACGTACTACATCGGCCCTGGGATACACAAGAAGATATTTGTGTAGAAAAGAGAATTGTAGCCTGTAAGATTCCTAATGGTTGATTCCCAATTCGGCGGAGATTCCCCAGTATTAAGAATTCTCTGTTCACTGTAACGAAGCACCACAATAGCGCGGAACCTTTGGGTAAGACACAGGGATATCCAATGGGCGGGGGAATGGCAACAGTCTTTCCACTCATGTCCATTGTATGAGGTGGATTGATGGGCTTCAATACACACTGCTGCATCAAAAGAATCATAAAAAGTCGGATATCACCGGGACCGAAAAACGGAGAGAATCGACAGGATTTAACTTGTTCGTTCGGATATCTAATATTTCTCTTAGTGCTGACACTCTTGGTCCCAACTCTTATTTCGGGGGCGGTTGGAACAGCGGTGGCAGACGATTCCGCGACGATTCAGACGCCACGGGTAGATCTGACCCATGAAGAGCACCAGTGGCTGAAAACCCATCCCATTATCAAACTCGGGGTAGATCCTGCTTTCGCGCCCTTTGAATTTTTTGACGAAAGCGGTGAGTACCAGGGTATGGCCGCCGACTATGTCACGTTGATCGAAAAGATGCTGGGTATTACCATGGAGGTCAATAACCCGCTGCCCTGGTCTGAGATCGTCGAAAAGGCGAAGAAACATGAAATCGACATCCTGCCCTGTGTGGGGATAAATAAGGAACGAGAGAAGTATCTGTTATTCACCAATTCGTACCTGTCTTTTCCACGGGTGGTGTTTTCACGAACAAGCGGAGTGGGTCCGGCATCACAGGAAGATCTCGCGCGGTTTGCAGTCGGGGTGCAGGAAAAGAGTTCACATCACGGGTGGATAAAGGAGCAAAGCAATATATCCCCCATTTTATATCCCACGGCACAAGAAGCGATGCTGGCCCTGTCCAACGGCGAGATCCATGCGGTGGTCGGCAATCTTGCCGCATCGAGCCACATCATCAGGCAGTTGGATCTCGGAAATCTGAAGGTGGCCTTTCCGATTCCCGGGGGACCGCAGAACTTATCGTTCGGGGTCCGAAGTGATTGGCCTGAAATGGTCTCTATCCTGAACAAGGCTCTGGCCGCTATTCCTCCCGCAGAATCTATGGCCATTCGCCGGAAGTGGGTCAGTCTCGAGACCAAAGGCCCTGCGGGCCGGCTGCGCTATACTACCGGAGAAGCAAACTGGGTACGGGTGCATCCCACAATCACGATAGCGGTGATGAAATCCTGGCCGCCTTTCAACTTTACCGGCCGTAGCGGAAAACCTATCGGTATCGGTGTGGATCTCCTGAGATTGCTCGGAGAACGAACCGGTCTTGATATGGAAATCGTTGCAGGACACTTCCAGGATAATCTGGATCAGGTCAGAAACAAAACTGCCGACGCACTTATGGATGTGAGCCCCCGCTCTGAACGCGAGGATTTTATCATTTTTACCGCCCCCTATCTGATTGTTCCCCATGTTATCATAGCACGCAAAGGTGGAACACTTTTTACGAGTGAGGACCAGTTGAAGGGGAGGACCCTGGCCCTTGAGCGGGGTTTCGGGAACAACAGGTATTTTAAAGACAATTATCCTGATGTCACGATTGTAAACTATGATTCCACGGTACAGTGCCTTGCTGCTGTATCGAAGGGTGAGGTCGATGCCTATGCGGGCAACCGTGCCGTGGCCATTTATATTATCTCTCAAGAACTGTTCACAAACCTCGAAGTCCAGGCAACGTTGAAGAAAAGAGGCTCCGTCCTGACCATAGGTGTGCGAAAGGATTGGCCTGAATTGGCCTCTATTATGAATAAAGCGGTGCTATCCTTGAGTCCCGTGGAAAGGCAGGCCGTCTTGTTGCGATGGATCGGTGATTATGAGGCCCCGAGAGGATGGCAAAAGCACACCCAACTTCCCCCTCTCAAACAGGTTGATTTTGATCAGACCGCCTTTCTGGTCAAGAATATCGCCATTGTCTTTCTTGCTCTGTTGGTAATTATTGTCCTAATCTGGTTCTCAAGGGGGCGGCCAACACGTCTGACCATTCGTGAGACGCTCTTTCTGGTCTCCTTCATTTTTGCCGGATTGTTTGTCGCCATTGCCGTATTCGCAAGCACACTTTTAAAAGCTGAGGTCGATATCTCTCGGATCGAGAGTCGGAAGGCCGATTCCTTGAACCTCGCCTTTGAACTCAAACAATCATCCGATGACTTGACACGGTTTGCACGAATGTTCGTTGCAACAGGCGATTCCCGATACGAACAATATTTCAGAATCGCTCGTGCAATCCGTGATGGGAAACGTGCTCACCCGAAGTCCTTCAGCCGTACCTATTGGGACCATGTGATCGCCGGTATCATGCCCCTGGATGAAGACGGGGAAACTTACGGTATAGAAGAAAAGATGTTTGAACTGGGGATATCGGAAAAGGAGAAGGACAAACTGGCCGAGGCAAATAAAGAATCCGATAAGCTGACCCACATTGAAGCTATTGCCATGAACGCTCTCAAAGGTCTCTATCGGGATGTGAACGGCAATTTTACCATTGAGGGCGAACCGGACCCTGGGATGGCACGAAACCTTCTGCACGGGGAGACGTATCATAAGTCAAAATCCACGATCATGAAATCGCTTGACGAGTTTTTTGCCCTCCTGGAATGGCGAACCGCCAACGAGCTCAACCTTGTCCATGGCCGATTTCAGGCTATCATTGTGATCATTACGGTTTTGACATTTATCACCATCGGTTTTGCCGTATGTGTGTTTTTCCTGTTGAAGCGACGGATCATTCATCCCCTGGCGTTGCTTGAGGAAGGAACTCAGGCAATCAGGGAGGGTACGTATTCACATCACATCGACATCAACACCCCGGATGAGGTTGGTGCACTGGCCCTGGCGTTCAATTCCATGGCGGGCAGCATTGAAGAACATACCGCCAGGCTCAAGGAAGCCCAGGAACACTTTCAGCAACTCCTCGAAGCCGCCCCGGATCCGTTTATTACAGTTGACGTCAATGGCGTATTGACCCTGGCCAATGCTCAGGCCGAAAAACTGTTCGGGTATACGAAAGAAGAGATGATCGGCAGCCCGTTGGGCATGCTCCTGCCGATTCACTTGAAGGATAAACATGTGGCCCTGTGTGACAAATTCTTTCGCCATCCCGCAAGCGGACCAATGGGCTTGGGGGCCGTTCAGGCCCGCCATGCGGACGGCACATTGATTCCCGTAGAAATTACGGTGAGCCTCATTCAGACGAACCAGACCATGATGGCCGTAACTTCTATCCGCGATATCACCGAACACATAGAGGCGGAACAGGCCCTGGCTGAGGCCAAGGAAGTTGCGGAAGCGGCAACACAGGCAAAGAGCGATTTTCTGGCCAATATGAGCCATGAGATCCGCACCCCCATGAACGCCATCATCGGCATGAGTCACCTGGCCCTGAAGACCGATCTTACCCCAAAGCAGCATGATTACGTCAGCAAGATACAGCTATCGGCCAACACGCTGCTCGGGATCATCAACGACATACTGGATTTTTCAAAGATAGAGGCCGGAAAACTCGATATAGAATCTACTCAGTTTCATCTTGACGATGTGCTCGACAACCTGAGTAATCTTATCGGTATCAAAGCGGAAGAAAAAGGGCTGGAACTGCTCTTCCGGGTCGGCAAGGATGTGCCGACCGGTCTGGTCGGTGATCCCCTGCGTCTCGGTCAGATCCTGATCAATCTCTGCAACAATGCCGTTAAGTTTTCCGAGAAAGGCGAGATCATTGTCGATATATCAATCGTTGAAAAAAACACCACATCGGTGAAGCTGCGCTTTTCCGTTGAGGATTCGGGTGTCGGTCTCACCAAAGACCAGCAAGACAAACTCTTTCAATCCTTCTCTCAAGGAGATGCGTCTATTACCCGTAAATACGGCGGGACCGGTCTGGGATTGGCCATCTCGAAGAAGCTGTGTGAGATGATGGGGGGTACGATCGGCGTTGAAAGTGCTCCGGGGAAGGGAAGCACCTTTATTTTCACGGCTGTATTCGGTCTGCACACGGCAAAGAGTCTCCCTCTGCTCCCTGCACCGGATCTTCGCGGCAAACAGGTCCTGGTTGTCGACGACAACCAGGTCTCCCGCGAGATATTGCAAAACACGCTGGAGAGCATGTCGTTTGTCGTTTCTCTGTCAACATCCGGAGAAAGGGCCCTTGACGATATCCTCCGGGCCGATAAAAAAGGAGCGCCTTTTGAAATCGTTTACATGGACTGGCAGATGCCCGGCATGAACGGGATCACCGCCGCCAGGAAGATCAAAGGATTGGACCTCTCTCTGCGGCCCAAGATCATCATGGTGACGGCCTTTGGTCGGGAGGAGATCATGAAGCAGGCCGAGAGTCTCAACTTGGACGGGTTCCTCGTCAAACCGGTGAGCAGGTCCCTCCTTTTTGATACCACCATGGAGGCATTCGGTCGGGAACGGACACGGGGCCGTGATGCAGGAGGTGCGGATGTCGGGAAGTCCTCCGGACTGGAGAATATCCGGGGTGCCCGTATCCTTTTGGCGGAGGATAACGAGATCAACCAGCAGGTAGCCCGTGAGATACTTGAGCAGGCGGGCTTTGTTGTCGAGATAGCCGGCAACGGGAGGGAGGCCGTGGAGATGGCGCAGAAAAATCAGTATGATGCCATCCTCATGGATATTCAGATGCCGGAGATGGGCGGGATCGAGGCGACTGCAGCCATACGGAACAGCGGTTCCGTGGCCGGGGAAGTGCCCATTATCGCCATGACCGCCCATGCCATGGCGGGTGATCGGGAAAAGAGTATCGAGGCGGGGATGAATGATCACGTGACAAAACCCATCGTTCCGGGTCAATTGTTCGAAACTCTTGTTCAATGGGTCAAACCGGGGGAAAGAGATATTCCCCGAGAGCTCCAGAAAAAAGGGTCGATTGAACAGAATCATCCGGGAAGCGAGGGTTTCCCTCACATTCCGGACATAGATATACCGGCGGGTCTTTTGCGGGTGGGAGGCAATGAAAAACTGTACAAGAGCCTGCTTGTGAAGTTTTATGAGGAATATTCCGGTACACCGGAACAGATCAGAGATTCCATCGCTCAAAAGGACATGCAATTGGGGTCTCGTCTCGCTCATACGGTCAAGGGTGTCGCCGGCAACCTTGGCGCACAGGTTCTGCAGGAGGCCAGTGCGGACCTGGAGACGGCGATCAAAGGCGGCGACCCGGACACCATTACAGAACGATTAGACCTCTTTGAACACACGATCCGTTCGGTAATGAACGGATTAAAGGGCTTTGTTAATGCGGAAGAAGACCGTGGCGAGAAAAAAAGGGAAGACAAAGAAACCGGGGATGTTGAAACTCTTGGGGAGTTACTCGAAAAACTTCAGAGCTTCATTGGGAAAAGGAGACCGAAACCATGCATGGAGATGCTGTCTGAAATCGACCGATATGCATGGCCTGAAGAGCTGATGGCAGATATCGAGCAACTCCTCACGCTGATCAAAAAATATAAGTTCAAAGAAGGCCAGCATGTCGTAGAGTCACTCCTCGGACAGTTGGGCAAGGAGAACAAATGAAAGATCTGTCAGAATGTACGGTTCTCATCGTTGATGATACGGAGGCCAATATCGATATCTTGATGTATGTGCTGGGAAATGATTACGATATCATGGTGGCAATGGACGGAGAAACCGCCCTGGAAGTTGCGACGGCTGAAGCGCCTGATCTCATTCTCCTCGACATCATGATGCCCGGTATGGATGGATTCGAGGTCTGCGAGCGTCTCAAGGCAGATGAGACGACGAAAGATATCCCGATTATGTTTCTCTCCGCTCATGCGGAGGATAGGGAGCAAAAAAGGGCGTTGTCCCTGGGCGCGGTTGATTTTATCACCAAGCCGATCGATATGGTGGAGATTCAAGAGAAGGTGAAGAGTTGTCTCATGAAAACACTTTCAGGAAATACAGGCGGGAGGAATTATGAATAATTTCTCACATCGTACCATACTTGTCGTGGATGATGCCGAAGCAAACATAGACATCCTGCTGAACGCCCTCGAGAATGAGTATGATGTCAGTGTGGCGATGGACGGCGAAAGCGCATTGGAAACGGTAGCTGAACAGCGTCCCGATCTTATCCTCCTCGACATTATAATGCCGGGAATGGACGGCTACGAGGTCTGCAAGAGATTAAAGGAAGATCAGGAAACCAGTCATATCCCCATCATCTTTCTGACCGCCATGACCGAAGACCAGGATGAGGCGAAGGGGTTGGCACTGGGGGCGGTTGACTATATCACGAAGCCTTTCAATCCCGATCTCGTGAAGGCCAGGGTAAAGAACCAGCTTGATCTGAAGATGCATCGCGATCATCTCGAAGAGATGGTGGCGGAGCGAACAAAAGAGCTTGAACTGACGCAGGAGGTGACCATCGAGTCGATGGGGTCACTGGCGGAGTATCGCGACCCGGAAACCGGCGGTCATATCAAGCGGACCCAACTCTATGTGAAGGCTCTCGCAAAACATCTGCAAAACCACCCAAAATTTAAGGAATTTCTGACAGATTTCGTGGTTGATCTGCTCTATAAATCGGCGCCGCTCCATGACATCGGCAAGGTCGGGGTCAGGGACAGTATCCTCTTGAAACCGGGCAAGATCACCGATGAGGAGTTCGAGGAAATGAAGGAGCACGCCGCCTATGGGAGGGATGTCCTCGCCATGCAGGAGAAAAAGCTGGGGGTGAACTCATTCTTGCACCATGCCAGAAAAATAGCGGGGTCCCACCACGAGAAATGGGACGGGTCCGGCTATCCCGATGGTCTTGCCGGGGATGACATCCCCGTTGAAGGACGCCTCATGGCCATTGCCGATGTCTATGATGCCCTGGTCAGCAGACGGGTCTACAAGCCGCCATTCCCCCATGAAAAAGCGGTGGCGATTATCACCGAAGGGAAGGGGAAACATTTTGACCCGGATATGGTTGAGGCATTCCTGGAGATTGAGGACACCTTCCGGCAGATCGGCTATGAACA
Source organism: Syntrophales bacterium (assembly GCA_963662405.2). GTDB lineage: Bacteria > Desulfobacterota > Syntrophia > Syntrophales > UBA2210 > UBA6078. Next base: position 410,915 of record CAXXKT010000002.1, on the reverse strand, counting down.
TGCCGATTTTGAAGAGGAGAGGGAAAATCTGAAAAGGAGCAGCCATTATGCCTGAAAAGGGTGTCAAACTGTACACACTGAGTACCTGTAGCCACTGCAAGGCCGCGAAACGGTTTCTGGGTGATTGTGGAATTGTGTATGACTGTACCGATGTGGATCTGTTGAAGGGGGAGGAGCGGCAGGCGGCGATTGAGGAGCTCAGGGGGATCAACCCCGATTGTTCCTTCCCCACGATTATCATCGGCGATACGATCATCGTGGGGTTCAGGGAAGAACAGATACGGGAGGCCCTGGGGTTATGACTGAAACGGAGCGACTCTATGAGATGCTGAGAAAGGTTCAGGAACCGAAGGGGTACTATTTCAACAGCGACAGGGAGCGCACCCTCGATCTGATTGAGGCCCTCATTGCTAATAAAAGCCGGTACGGCTACATGACCTGTCCCTGCCGGCTCGCCTCAGGCGATCGGGAGAGCGACAAAGACATCATCTGTCCCTGTGTCTACCGGGAACAAGACGTGAAGGAATACGGCAGCTGCTACTGCAATCTCTACGTCTCCAGGGAATGGCTTGAAGAAAAGATACCCCGTTCCTATGTCCCTGAACGGCGCTCACCGGAAAAGATCAGATAAATGTTGTGTTTTGTTATGGAAACATAACGCCTCATTTCATCCCGTGGCCGATGCAATGAGCGGTCTGTTCCCTTCACGTATCTTGATTTTCTCTCAGATGAACCGGTATTGCATCTACAATCTGCGGCGGCATCTGGGTTAATCAACTTTTGCATAGTGGGCAGCAACCTGGTCCCCGTACATGTAAACCCTTTGTGCGGCATAATTGTTGTTTGCATAGCACTGGGGAATGTCATAGGTGGTCGTAAATTCGAGATCGGGGATATTCTCGGTCATGCCCTGGGCATCAAGATCCGTGCGGATACAGGCATATTGATCCGCGATGGCGTTTTGAATGCTGATAAACCCGAGTATCAGAATTGATGCACTAAGCGCCCCGGCCAGGAAATACCTGATTCCCCGAAATCGTCTTATCGCCTTCATCTCTTTCTCCTCTCAACTGCGTTCGCCACGCCAAACAAAGTTACTGCAGAACCCTGCCAACTTCTCAGGACCCCATTCTCATCGAGGAAGGCCGAAAAGCCGCCGTATATTCCGAGGAGCTCAAAGATTCGGACACGCCGATCATCAAGCTGGCCAACGTCATCCTGAACGAAGCCATCAAACAGAACGTCAGCGATATCCATATCGAACCGTATGAAAACGAATTGCGGATCCGCCTCCGGATTGATGGGAGCCTGATCCCCGTGCTGACCCCCTCGAAAAGCTATGCCAAGGGCCTGTCTTCGCGGATCAAGATCATGTCGGGTCTGGACATCTCCGAAAAACGACTCCCCCAGGACGGCAGGTTCAAGGTGCGGTGGGAAGGGAAATACATCGATTTCCGTGTTTCCACATTTCCGGGAATCTTTGGCGAAAAGATCGTCCCGCGGCTTCTGGATGATTCCAACCTGTTATGGGATTTGAACAAACTGGGCTTCAGCAAAGCTGATTTGTCGATCATCCTGTCGAGTATCTACAAGACCAAAGGGATGATCCTGGCGACCGGGCCCACGGGGAGCGGGAAGACAACGACGCTCTATTCCATTCTGCGCAAGCTCAATGACGGAACCCTCAATATCTCCACCGCCGAGGACCCTATCGAATACAACTTGAAAGGTATTGACCAGTTTCAGATGATTACCAAGATAGGCCTGGATTTTCCCCGCGCCCTCAGGTCGTTTTTGAGGCAGGACCCCGACATCATCATGGTCGGGGAAATCAGGGATTATGAAACGGCGGAGATCGCCTTCAAGGCGGCCCTGACCGGCCACCTCGTCCTGAGCACCCTCCATACCAACAGCGCCCCCGAAACAATCACGAGGCTGCTCAACATCGGCATCGAACCTTACATTATTGCCTCTTCGCTGAATCTGATTGTCGCGCAGCAGCTGGTTCGAAAAAATTGCACAAAATGCCGGGTGAAAACCATCCCGACGGACCTGGAACTCGGTATCCTCCGCAATAAAGGGTTCGACCTGGACGGCGCCCGTTTCATGCGCGGGGAAGGGTGCGAGGTATGCAACGGTACGGGCTTCAAGGGACGGATTGCCATCTACGAGGTCATGCCTATCTCACCGGAACTGCCCCGAAGGCATCGATGCCACCACATACAAGGTGGAAAATATGGAGGTCATAGGGGCGACAAATTGGGAGGAAAAATCTGCCAACTACTTTGAACGCTTGGTCAAGGTGAAAATTATCGACTCGGAAAGCGGGGCCTCCGTTTTTCATGTGCTGAGGACATGCGACAAGGAAGGCGGATACAATTCACTGAAAATTGTTGTGGATTCAACTGTGTAAACCGAAGATGCCCGGTAGTGAGTGACAGCAACGTATGATGAGAGCTATGAATAAAACACATATAAAATCAGGGGGATATTATGCGGTCCTTTTGGTATTTCTGTTCCTCTTGCTTGTTCCGGCAACAAGCCCTGGAGCAGATAGCGAACCGGCATTCTTGCCGCTTGATTCAGCGAACTTCCAGCTGCTGCAAAAGACCGAATTCTCAACGGGGCTGGAAAGTCTGAATGGGGATGGGAAAAAACCGGGATCCTTCATGGTCCCCCTGATTTCTGTTGTGGGAATATTCCTGGCCGCTCTAGCGGTAAGGCACGAAAGACTTCGTTTCACACGGCATCTTTTTCTGTTGGCCTCCCTCGTTTATTTCGGGTTCTATAACGGGGGTTGCCCCTGTATTATTTCGGGTTTCCAGAATCTGGTTCTCCTGGGGATGGGGATGGAAGTCAAAGTCGTCAACGTGTTGTGGTTTCTGGTTGTACTCCTATCGGTCTATTTCTTTGGACGGATATGGTGTGGATGGATATGCCATCTGGGGGCTTTTCAGGAATTCATCTTCAAGACCAACAAGATCCAGTTTTTAAAAAGTCCAAGAACACAGAAAATCATGTACAGGGTCCGATATGTTATCTTCTTCGCCCTGATGACACAGCTTATCGTCACGAAGGAGAACGTGTTCTGTCATATCGATCCGTTTAAAACAGCCTTCAACATGCTGTCATCCAGCACGATCTCATGGGTGCTCCTGGGTATATTGATTATCGCTTCACTCTTCATCTATCGTCCCTTCTGCCGTTCCGTGTGCCCGGTGGGTCTTTTAACCGGATTGATCAGTAAACTCCCGAAGGCTTCGCTGATAAGCAAAGATAATTCGTGTAATGGCTGTGGTCGCTGTGTCTCAGCGTGTAAAATGCAGGCTACTGATAAAGGACAGCCATACAGCAGTACCGAGTGTATCGCGTGCGGAGAATGCATAGAAAAGTGTAAAAAACAAAGCCTTGCCTTTGGTCGGAGAGAGAGCCCACCACTTGTGGGATTAATCGATGCATTCAGAAAAGAAAATCAATTGGTGCTTATTGATCCTGTCTTAGAGGATAACGGAAAAATTCATGGACCGATGAACTGCCAAGCATCAAGCTATAGGGTATCAAAAAGAAATAAAGAGGCGTCATAAAGGGTTGTGTGTGCCCTTGCCCCTCTCTTTTTTATTGATTACAAAAAGAAAGCTGTAACAAAAAAGCTCACGCAAGATCTGCTTGTTTACAGGAAGCTCTACGTACTATATTCTGATTTGCCTATTGATTCTATAGGTGAAATCTGGGGAAATCTGGGGACAGCTTGATCTTCCCCCAGAAAAACGGACACCTAGGTTAGGGGACAACCCCGGCGTTTTCAAATGCCAGGGGGCTTCTGTACTTTAACGCAGAATGTCTGCGCGTGCGATTATAAAACAGCTCAATATAATCAAAAAGGCTCGTTCTAGCTTCCGATCGTGTTTTGTAATCCTCAAAACCAACCCACTCGGTCTTCAAAGAATGAAAGAAACTTTCCATCGGTGCGTTATCCCAACAGTTGCCTCTCCGGCTCATACTGCAGATGACACCCAAATTGTTCAGTAGGTACTGATACGATGTCGAAGCATATTGCGCACCCTGATCGGAATGTAAAAGCACCCCCTGGATATCTCCCCGATGAGCAGCCGCCATCTTTAATGCGTCTACGGCGAGTTGTGCACTATTTCTGTCTCCCATCGACCAACCTACAATCATTCGGGAATACAGATCCATAATCGCTGACACATACAACCAGCCTTTGCGAGTGGGTCTAAAGGTCACATCGGATACCCACTTCTGATTCGGCTTCTCTGAAGAAAATATCCTTCCCAGTATGTTCTCAGCCGGTCTTTTCGTCCTCCTTGAATCGGTTGTAACGACAAAGCGCTTATGAACCTTCGATTGAATATCGGCTTTGCGCATCAAAAAAGCCACGGTGTTTCTACCGACTCTTTCGCCTTGATCAACCAACTCCCCATGAATCCGTGGCGAGCCGTATATCTTCCTGCTGGCTATATGCGCCCGCCTTATCTTCACCAGCAAATCCCGGTGTCGCTTTGTTCGTAAACTCTCCGGACGACCCAACCAACCATAATAGCCACTCCGGGATACCTCCAGAACCCGACACATCACCGCCACACTGAAATGCGTTCTCTGCGACCGAATAAACTGATACTTTACTTCAACTCGCGCGCAAAGAACGCTGCGGCTTTTTTTAAGATTTCATTCTCTTCCTTTACTTTGGCTAACTCATGCCGTAATCGACGGGTCTCGTCCGCTGCGGTCCCGCTTGCTGGGCGTCGTCCGGATCCGGGAAACGCACCGCCACCCGCTCTATCCACCGTCTCTTTCCACTTATACAACTGGTTCCTTCGTATCCCCAACTCACGGGCCAGTTCAGCAGGTGGCTTTTTCCCCTCGTCCATCAATCGCACTGCTTCAAGCTTAAACTCCCGGCTAAATGCCTGTCGCTTCCCTCTCATCGGACACTCCTTTCTTCTCCATTGTATACGCATCCGGATACTTTTTGAAGTGTCCGTTAAACTGGGGAAGGTTCACAATACTTAATTATTGACAAGTACATACTGGGATCACGGTTGCCATTGACTCTTGTTGCTGATTGCCAATCGTAATTTACAACAAACAATCCAATGTAAGGTTTATTTGTTTCAGGAGGAAGCAACATAATAACCTTTGAGTTCAGCCCATCGTGGTAGCCATATCATCGTTGTACAGAGTAAACCCAAAGACCTCTTTGTTTTAAGGGGTAATGTTCAAGCAATCCTATTTCCCGTGGAGAATGTCCATCCACCGGATTGCCTCTTGGTCTGATATCTTACCGAGATAGACCTGGGTTGTCTTCAAATCCTGATGTCTCAAGATTACCTTTGATATTACTTCCAAGGGAATACCATTTCTGCTTGCATACGTGGCTGAATATCTCCGGAGATCATGTGGCGATACCTGGACATTCAGTTTCGCTCCCAGCCCTCTGATAAGAGATCGTGCTGTTGAATAGCACATGGGAAACACCCGATCTTCTCCGTGCAAGGCGTGCTGAGTGATGTATTCAGCCAGCTTTCTCGATACATTCTCAGGCATGTATGCTATCTCCGCCTCTTTCCCTGATTTGGGTTCCCTGAGGGTAATGGTTCTATCTGAGACATCTGACACCCTGATATTAAGCAATTCACCTATTCTCAACCCACATCGTGCTTGAAGCTCTACAATCAAACGATCCCGTCGGCTCTTTGTTCTGTAGATCATTTCATCCACGGTTTCTCGATCCAGTATCTTGCGGGGGAGCTGTTTGGGCGCCTTGAATGACTTGCTCAGCAACGATGCATTACAGGGATTCTTCATATTCAAGGAACAGCGGTCGATGATGAAGTTGTAAAATGCTTTCAACTGGGCATAGCGCAATCTGCGTGTTGATCTGGCCAGATTCTTCGTGAGATCTTCCAGGAAATGAAAAATCTCATCGGGACTGATGCCTTCTATAGCTCTGTCCGAGTACTGTGCCTCGAACCTCTCAAGAAGGAGAGCATAACTTTCGATGGTTCTCTGTTTATGGTTCGATTGAAGATAATATTTGAACAGAGTTATTGCTTCTTTCGTTATCATGGAACACCTCCATAACGTTTCTTTGCGAGGTCTTTGGGGTTTGGAGGTTATAAGACATTGTGAGGGATAAAGGCAGGAAGAATTAATGAGATACAACCCGTCTCAAAAGCACCTACAAGTCCATACCTTTCGGTTTGGAATTGAAGTAAGCATTACCACTTATAATCAAGTCTTTTCTAATGTAAAACCTTTCTCCCGAAATAATCTCAGGCAGGCGTCCACCGCATCCGCGTCGTACAGAACCCCCCGGTTGTCCTCGATCTCTTTCAGGGCCGCGTCGATACCCAGGGCGGCGCGGTAGGGACGGTGGGAGGCCATCGATTCGACCACGTCACAGACGGCCAGGATACGGGCCTCCAGGAGGATCTCATCCCCCTTCAGGTTTCTCGGATAGCCCGAACCGTCCATCCGTTCATGGTGCTGGTAGACGATCTCCGCCAGCGGCCAGGAAGATTCCACATTCTTCAGGATGTCGTAGCCTTTCTGGGCATGTTCCTTGATCAGGGAAAACTCGGTCTCCGTCAGCTTTCCTGGTTTGGACAATATCTCTGCGGGAACGGATAGTTTTCCGAGATCATGAATGGAACCGACTATATAGAAACCTTCAATCATGTTTTGGGGAAGCTTCATCTCTGTGGCGATAGCACGGGCAAGGATCGCAACGCGGAGCTGGTGATTGGCAGTATAGGGGTCTCTGGCTTCAACCGTGGATACTATGACCTGAATAGTAGCGTTGACGGCATGCCTGAGAAGCTCGAGGGTATTGACGAGGTCCTTCTCCGCCTGTTTGCGAACAGAGATGTCAAAAATGATGGAATGAAGGAGATCCTTGTTATTGACTTTGATTTTGCTGCTGAACGCCCCCACATCTCGAACTGAGCCGTCGGCCCGCCTGTGGCGAAACTCGAAATGCACTTTTTTATTGCTTCTGGCCTCCTCCATCTCCTTTTTGATCTCTTCAGGCGAAAGGGTGTTGATCTCTTGAATCTTCATCTGCGTGAGTTGTACACGCGACCATCCATAAAATTTCACCGCTGCCCTGTTGACATCAAGGATATCCCCAGTATCCGGATCTAAGATCATCTTAACTGCTGCATGGTCTTCAAATACTTTTCTGAAAAGCAATTCGCTTTCCCTTAAAGCCTCCTCCACCCGCTTGCGCTCGGTGATATCCACGATACTGGTAATAAGGTAAAGGGGGATTCCTTGCGCATTACGCTGTAACGTGGTGCTGACATCTGCCCAGACGGTATCGCCGTTTTTGTGGAGGTATCGCTTTTCAAATCGACAATCGGTCTGCTCACCGGCTACGAGGGAACGGATATATTCCTGGCTTTCCGCTACGTCGTCCGGATGGGTGATGTGCTCGAAATTGAATTGTTGGAGTTTCTCGATACTATAACCCAGCATGTCGGCAAAGGCCCTGTTCACCTGCAGGAGACTTCCATCCGGCTTCGTCAGAGACTTGCCGATAGTGGTGCGTTCGAAAATGACACGAAACCGTTCTTCGCTTTCCTCAATTTCAGCCTCCGCCTTCTTGCGATCGGCAATATCGCGAATATTGCATTGTACCACCTTTGCCCTGTCGACAAGGCATATATCAGTACTGATATACTGCTCGGATTTGGTTCTTACCGGGACATCATTGTATTGAATAATGCCTTTTTCATTTAAATCTTTCATTGTCGTTTGGAAATCACTTGCGTCGAGCACAACACCGATGTCCGGAAGCTTATTCCCGATGATCTCATCTGCGGTATAGCCCAACATCCTTTTGGTGGCTGGGTTGGCGTGGGTAATCTTCCCTAAGCTCTTTTCAAAAAGCAGTATCCCGTCGCTTGCGGTCTCAAAGACACGCCGGTAAAGCTCTTCAGCCTCCATTAATAGGTATTTCTCTCGTTTGCGCTCGGTGATGTCCTCAATGGCGACAAGGATCATCTTTGGGCCGACCTCTTTCCGATATATCTGGCGGGCATTGAGCAGCATGGTTTTATGACCGATGACTTGGAAATCGTGGGTAACCTCGAAATTATGGAACTCTTGTTTTTCCTGAAGGATTTCTTCGAGAATCTCACGAAGTTTGGGGATGTCCCATTGTTTGTTTCCAAGGTCAAAGATGAAATTCCCAATTGTTTCACCAGGAGTTACTTCAAATGTTTTGTAAAAATTACGGTTCGTCGAGATTATCTTCAGATCCGCATTCAGAACCAGAAGGGGCTCTCGAACAGTTTCCACGATGCTTTCGACATAGCGAAGAGCCTCCTCGGCAACAAGCCTGGCCGATATCTCCTCGCCCTTTTGTAACCGCAATTCACTCAGTTCATGTACGAGACGACTCTTTATCTTATTGGCATCCTTCATAAGGTCACCTGCTAAAATCTGGATAGGAAACGGACAGTCTGCACAAATGTGCAGAAGTCCTATTTACTCCTGATAAATCGCCGCTGTGGTAAAATAATATGGGTCTTGATTTATTCTGGATGAATTTCGCATATTACCCCTAACGTTGTAGCAAAAGGGATGATCCGAAAACAAAAATAGCCAAGCTGATATGAAAAAACTCTGTAAAATTTACATGATAACTGTTGAAATGTCAACGTGGGATATAGTCAATCAAACGCTGCTTACCGTTTAAAAGGATGCATTTTTATCAAAACTGACGTCTTAGTGATTTCAGGAAGTTACAAACAGCCCCGATCATCAGAAAAATGGCCCTCCTAAAAACGCACCTTTCATCCCGCATTCAATGATCTAGACTGATCAGCCCCACTGAAGCTTTGTATTTGAAGTGTGAAACCCATATCGATCTCCATTTTATCTAGTACAGGAAGAGACAAACAAAAATGAGTTGCCGTCTTCCGTTGCCCACCACCAAGTGATTATTCCTTGACATGCTCCGCCATGGGGTTAATAAGTTACCGGTTTGACGGACTGAGAATATCGTATGTACTTTTGAATACCTGACCGTGGGGTAAATATGATAGACACTAGATCCGGCTTTGGGAATAAGTAATGGTGCCTTTGTTGGAAGGGGGAAAGCTCACAAAATCCATGTATATTACTTGTTAAAATTGTTTTCATAAAGGATGCTACGATGAATGGTCACACTTTTAATTTCCAACCGATAGGAGTTATAAGCTCACCCCATAAAAAACTGTCAGAGATTCCGATCCAACCTATTTTATGCGAGAATATTGAGGGTACGGTTATATTGGATACCCCATATATTGATGGCTTGAAGGGTTTAGCGGGCTTCTCTCACATTTACTTGCTTTACTGTTTCAACCGATCCGAAGATACCTATCTTCGCTTAAAGACTTATCTTTCGGATGAAGAACATGGCATTTTTGCTACCCGTGCTCCGTATCGTCCCAACAAATTAGGCATGAGCCTTGTGCGGTTGGAGAAAATTGAAAAGAATATCCTTTATGTTAAGAATGTTGATATATTGGATGGTACACCGTTGCTCGACATTAAACCTTACATAAAGAGATTTGATTCGAGAGAAAATGCTACATCTGGATGGGTAGATGCTGTTTTAGATGATGTCGTCTCAACTCGAGGCTTGCGAGATTTTTACAGATAGAAAAAGATCCAGCCTACCTAACACTGCAATCTATATAGTGAGAGTTTATAAAAGGTACAGTAGTGTAGCTTTGGAAATGTTATTCTCATTGTTTCCTGTACCTACAAAAAATCCATTTCTTCTTGGCTACAAAGTAATCTATAAATGCCGCAATTATGTTGAGCAATACTGCGTAGATTATCCATACAGCCTTCATGCCAGCGCTCGGTTCTTGGTTGTTCAGTTGATTACGGATTGAAGTCTAGCATTTTTGCCAAGGCTGACGATTTGTGGATAACAGGAAGGAAGTGTTCCTCATTTTTCCGACGCAATATTTTTTACACCCATAGACCCCCTCAATCCAAAAGCTCTCTGAACGGTTTTAGCGGGTATCTGAAGTGGAGAACTCTGGATAAAAACAGAAAGATCTGACCCATTTTCAACCGATCTCGCAGTTGCAAGGTTGTCAAGGAATGGTGCTAAATCCTCCTCCTTGTAGACCTTTGAAGCTAGGCATTACGGCATTTGGGTTTTTATAATGTACAGCAACCTGGTTACCGTACATGTAGACTCTCTCAACGTGGTAACCATTATTACCATAGCACGTGGGAACATCGTAGGTGATGGTGAATTCGGGGTCAGGAATGTTTCCGGTCATACCTTGTGCATCCAGATCATGCCGAATGCACCAGTACTGATCCGCCAGGACCTCCTGTTGGTCTGGAAAGCTGAACTGAAAGATTGAAGCGGTGAGAAGACCGGCCAGAAAAAACATCATTCCGCGAAATCTGTTCTTGCTTTTCATGATTTCCTCCATCCTGATGGTGATGGTTGATGACTTTGTTGACGTTGATACCCCTATTTGCCTTAATGACAAAGATAACTCCAATAAATATGATTATCAAGTCTGCTTTTGACTTACTATTAATAATAGCAAACAATAGGAACAGCAGAAAATTTTTTCACATGCCATCTTATTTCGAAATAAGTAAAGGATCACGGGTAAGCTGATCTTTTCGAAAAGAAATCTACAACTAATCAATCATGCATGACTTTATCAACTTCAGGAAGAACACCGCAGGAGAAAACTCCTGGGTCTTTTGAAATTGAAGGGGAGATCAGGATTTACTCGGGTCTGCTTCGGGGGCCAATAACCATTTACCAGCAGTGGACGTGGAGGTATCGTTCTTAGCTCAACGTCTTGTATTTGCAGTTGAGCTTTTGAAAAAGTGAGCTTGCGGTGCAGGAAGCTGGAGGGGGTTTCAATAATTCATTTGTAGACACGAATGTAAAAAAAGAGTTAAGAGCTCCCCTGCCCGAGCAAAAATCCGCCTCGGCTTTTTCTTGGGCCCGTCCACCGTCTTGGGGCTTCATGGAAGGGTAAGGTAAGCCCGCGACGGCTGTATTTTTGATTACGAAGAAGCAGAGTTGGATTTGTATCCATGATCGGAAGCCCACTTGAAAGCCTTAAAAATATCTTCGGGTACGAAACCTATCGGCCACAGCAGCAGGAAATTATCGAGGGCCTGATCCAAGGCGAGGACGCCTTTGTCCTGATGCCTACGGGAGGGGGGAAATCTCTCTGTTATCAGATCCCCGCCCTTCATCGCCCGGGTGTCGGAATTGTTGTTTCTCCCCTTATCTCGCTGATGAAGGACCAGGTCGATGCGCTCCAAACCTGCGGGGTCAAAGCGGCCTTTTACAATTCTTCATTAAAGGGCACCGAGGCCCGCCGGGTTCTGGCCATGCTCCATACTGGAAAACTGGACCTCCTCTATATCGCTCCCGAAAGATTGATCGGCGAGGAGTTCCTCCAGCGTCTTCAGGATATCCCCATCTCCCTTTTCGCGATTGACGAGGCACACTGTATTTCTCAGTGGGGCCATGATTTCCGGCCCGAATACAGCCAGCTTGGCCGCCTGCGCAATGTATTCCCCACAATACCAATGATTGCCCTGACGGCTACGGCAGAGTCTCACACCCGCTTGGACATCCTTGACCGGCTCAACCTAAGGCAGGCCCGGTGTTATGTTTCGAGCTTTGACCGCCCCAATATCCGCTACACCGTTCTCGATAAGATCAAGCCTTTTTCGCAGCTCACGGGCTTTCTGAAAAACCGCACGGGCGAGGCCGGTATTGTTTACTGTCTCAGCCGCAAACGCGTGGACAGCCTGGCTGCAAAGCTGAAGTCGGCTGGGTTCAATGCGGCTCCCTATCATGCAGGACTGTCTGCGAAAGAGAGACAAAGGGTACAGGAAGAATTTCTGCGGGACGATGTCCTGATTATGGTGGCGACGGTGGCTTTCGGTATGGGGATCGATAAATCCAACATCCGGTTCGTTGTCCATTACGATCTCCCGAAAAACATCGAAAGCTACTACCAGGAAACGGGTCGCGCCGGTCGCGATGACTTGGCGGCGGAGGCCCTGCTTCTCTTCGGGTATGGCGATATTGCCATTGCGCGAAGCTTGATCGAAAATACGCACAATCAAGAGCGGAAGCGGATCGAGCTTCATAAACTCAATGCCATGGTTGCCTTCGCCGAGGCCTCAAGCTGCCGACGCCGGATCCTCCTTGGCTATTTTGATGAACGGATGGAAGAGGATTGTGGCAACTGCGATACCTGCCTCCACCCGCCGGAAATGATCGATGTAACGGAAGATGCCCGGAAGGCCCTGTCCTGTGTCTACCGTGTGGATCAGCGTTTCGGTATGGGCCATGTGATTGATGTACTGCGTGGCTCCAAAAAGGAACGGATAATGCAACTTAGACACGACGGCCTCTCAACTTACGGGATCGGTGCCGACAAGAGCCAGGAGTACTGGGGTGGACTTCTCCACCATCTCGTCTACAGGGGCTTTCTCCAGCAGGATGTGGGCAATTATTCGGTACTCACTCTGACTGATGCGGCTCGGCCTGTCTTGCGGGGGGAACAGACCGTGACCATGGCGGCGCCGCGTGTAAAGCCGGCCGGCACAACGAAATCGACTCGCCGGAAGGACGTCGATACTGATTACAATGAGGAGATCTTCAAGAGACTCCGGAGTCTGCGAAAAACGTTGGCCGATGCCGCTGAGGTGCCGCCGTTTGTCATCTTCAGCGATAAATCTCTGGTCGGGATGGCCGCCGCGCTGCCCACGGATGACGAGGCATTCCTGAATGTACATGGCGTTGGGACCCATAAGCTCGAACGCTACGGGGAGAAATTTCTTGCTGAGATACGGCGGTATCTGCACGGCACGGAAGAACAGAATATTTCGAAAGAATAGTCATCATGAATATTGTAGCCGGGGACAATAAACTTGCCATTCCCCAGAGGAGGAGCAGACGTAATGATTGAGAATCGCTTAGTGGACATCGAGATAAAACTTTTCTATCAGGAGGAAACCATAAAGGAATTAAACAGTGTGGTCTGCGAGCAGCAAAAGCAGATCGATCAGTTGGAGTTGGTCTGTAAGGTGTTTGAGAGTCAGATAAAGGATCTGCCGGAGGCCATCGGAGAGAAGCCCCCGCTGAATGAGAAACCTCCTCATTATTAATAAGTCCCTCGAGTATCGCGTTCAAAGGAAATGCAATGCCGGGCAATGGCAACAACATCCCTATGCGCAAGGATATGATCAGCCATGAAGCATTCGGCAATCTCTTCCTCTACCTCTTTTACCTCTGTGTGTTTCTGCCCGTATTCAATAAACCGATCAGGAGATCCGACCTGCACCCTTGTGTTTGAAAGTGTGGATGCCTGTATTGCTCTGGTCTTATTACGTACAGAAAGAACACCGCAGGAGAAAACTCCTGGGCCTTTTGAAATTGAGGGGGAGATCAGGATTTAGTGGGGTCTGCTTCGGGGGCCAATAACCATTTACCAGCAGTGGACGTGGAGGTATCGTTCTTAGCTCAACGCTTTGACAATGACGTAAGGGCAGGCGGGCACGTGCTGGTGATCAATACGGCGAAACCCCGCTTTACGGACGATGTCCGCCAGCGTTGTTTCCGAATAACTCTGCCCGAAGACCACGTGGCGGTGTCCCCAGAAAAGGAGATCTTCCGGTATGAAGGGGATGTGAAAACGTCTGGCTATTGCTCGGAGGGCATCATCCGGCGCATCCCGGTTTGTTTCCGCAATGATCAGGGCGCCGCCGGGCTTGATGACCCGTCGCAGTTCCATGAGCCCCCGCTGAGGATCGGGCCAGTGTTTTATCGATCCCACGCTGACCACCGCGTCAAAGAGGGCGTCTGTAAACGGGAGAGACAAGATATTGCTCTGCCGGAACGAACAGTTCCGTATTCTTCTCTGCCGGCGGTAGCTTCTTGCCCTGAGTACCTGCATCAGGGAATAATCGATTCCCGTCACATGGGCATCCGGATTTCGGGATGCCAGAAGCAATGACAGGTACCCGCGACCCGCACCCGCGTCGAGGATCTGTGCGTGATTGTCTGTCGTAAGCTCTCCGGCTATATGTTCATAGAGTTCGGTGATGAGATCGGGTATGCGCCGGTTATAGAACGAGCCCATCAGATCCCAGACAATGCGCATGTCGCGTAACCGGGCTAATAGGGGGATAATCCGCGTTTCAAGATCCGTCATAGAGCAGTCCCTCGATCCTCGGCGGTATGGTTTTTCTGTATCATGGAATCCGCCGGACGTAAATTATTTGTTACACATGGGGAGAGAATCATTGCGTCGGTTTCGGTGGGTTGAGTTGATCTGACGATGATTCGAGGCTCGGGTCTGAGGTAGGCTTTGGCACATAAATCGCGGCTGTGTCTCGGATGTTTCCCGTCCCGATCATACGGTGTCTTCTGCTCGAAGATCACTCGCTGCTGGTAAAGACCCTCCAAGTTTGCTATATAGAGCAGTTCATTTTACTCAGAGGGGTTGCTATATGGGCGAAACGGCCAAACTGACGGTTGGAGGAAAGACATACGAGTTCCCGGTTGTGACGGGTTCCGAGGGGGAGAAGGCGATCGATATATCGAATCTCCTGAAGGAAACAGGGTGCATCACCCTTGATCCCGGCTATGGGAATACGGGAAGCTGCGTCAGCTCGATTACCTATATGGATGGGAAAACAGGTACCCTCAGATACCGGGGGATTCCCATTGAAGAGCTGGCTGAACGGGCATCCTTTACCGAGGTCGCCTATCTCCTTATCAACGGTGAACTTCCCACGGGCAACCAGTTGAAAAAGTTCTCCGGTCTGCTGAACTCCCATTCCCTGGTCCATGAGGATATGCGCGCCTTTTTTGAGAAATACCCCCGGGGGGCGCACCCGATGGGGATCCTCTCGTCCATGGTAAACGCCCTCAGGGCTTTTTATCCGGCCGTTCCTGAGAGATCGGAGGAAGAAGAGATCAATATCACGGTGACGAGGCTCATCTCAAAGCTCAGGACGCTCGCCGCCATGTCGTACCAGATATCCCGCGGCCACCGGGTGATTTATCCCTCCCATAAGCTGGGGTATTGCGCGAATTTCCTCAATATGATGTTCGATTCGCCCGTTCATCCGTATGCCATTGACCCGGATGTGGTACGGGCCCTTGACGTCTTTTTTGTTCTCCATGCCGATCATGAGCAGAACTGTTCAACCTCGGCGGTCCGGCATGTGGGGAGCGCGCGGGTCAATCTGTACGCCGCAATCTCAGCGGGAATCTGTGCCCTTTGGGGTCCCCTGCACGGAGGGGCGAACCAGGCGGTGATCGAGATGTTGCAGCAGATATATGACAATGGCGGCGATCCGACACCGTTCATCGCCCGGGCCAAGGACAAGAATGACCCCTTCCGTCTTATGGGGTTCGGACACCGGGTCTACCGAACTTATGACCCGCGGGTTCCCATTCTCAAGGATGTCTGTAACAAACTCCTGACAAAGTTCGGCACCACTGATCCCCTCCTCGATATCGCCCTCAATCTGGAAGAGATCGCGACGCATGATTCCTATTTTCTCGATCACAACCTCTATCCCAACGTGGATTTTTACAGTGGTATCGTGCTGAGGACGATCGGGATTCCCTTGAACATGTTTCCCGTCATGTTCGCCATCGGACGGCTGCCGGGGTGGATCAGCCAGTGGTGGGAGAGTATCGATGATCCAAAGTGGAAGTTGTATCGCCCGCGGCAGGTCTACACGGGGCACAGGGAGCGAAGCTACGTGCCGATTGAAGAGCGGGGATAGGAACGGGAGAAAGATCGAGGGAGCTGCCAAAGATACGAGTTCCCTCCATGAGGCGCGCGCTGTTTCAGAGGAGATCCAGACGGTACTGCCGGAATTCCTTCCGAAGGGCCTCCACATTATCCACATATTTTCCGAGTTCCATCCAGAAGTCCCTGCCGTGGTTCTTCACCCGAGTGTGGACCAGTTCGTGGAGGAGGACAAAATCGATCAGTCGATCGGGGAGCCGGGTGAGTTTCTCGTTGAGGCTGATATTGTTGTTCGCCGAGCAGCTCCCCCAGCGGGTCTTCTGATTGCGGACGGAAACCCTGTTGAAGGAAAAGCCGTATTCCCGAGCAAGTCGGTCGATGCGTTCCCGGAGAAAAACCTCAGCCTGTCTCCGGGACATACACTTTCGGGACACGGCGAGTTTTTTGTGATGGAGGCGGAGGAGGCACGCCTTCCGGCGGTGGCCCGTTATCCAGTCTGATTTTTCACAGAGGAATGCCTTCGCCTGACGGACTGTCCCGTGCAACGGGAGGGTGGCATGTACCTCGCCGGAAGCGGTCATGGAGATTGACATGCGCTTTGCCCTGGTACTCCTGCGAAGATGGACGGGGCCGACACCGGAAAGGTTGAGTATGCCGATTGTTTCCATTGCATTATCCCTGAGTAAAAGGCTTCTCGTACAAACAGCGCCCATATACCATTTCACTTTCGATACCTTCAAGAGACTTTTTCACTCCGTCCGGCGATACCGTACCAAAGAATCGGGCGGAAACAGCTCCCTGCCGGGGAAAGGGATTGCCTTCCGCGTTTTACCTGAAATCCCTTGACAATTATCCCCGTGGGCGTATTATTCTCAGGTATGGTTTCGAACGGTTCATGGACGAAGTTCGTTTCGCTTGACCCCACAAAGAGGAAATCATGGCCGGATCATACTACAGCCCCGTCTCTCCATGAGAAGGGGGGCTGTGTGTCTTTGGATACGATCGGTTCTTCATGAAGTATATCGGGGGGCTGGAGGCTGGAAGATTTGCCCGAACCAGAGTGCTGAGAGGGGGGGAGCATGAAGGTTTTGTATCGTTATTTTCTTATTCTGGTTGCCTGTACGGCTGTCTTGCTCGGAATACAGATACCTAATTTTGTCGATCAGTACGATAAAAGAGTGGATGCCCATCTCCTCGAAGTAGAGGGCAATCTCCGGGGATATCAGGAAATAGCGAATCGGCATTATGACGGTTCAATATCGGCATTGATAAAAAAGCACGAGACGAGTGAAGATAGAGTGTCCAGGGAAGAAGCCCGGCCAATCAGGCTCATGTTCGAGCGATACCTGAGGTTCAGTGATGAGCAGCGGGGTCTTGACGCCGGTTTGGCTCGCCAGGTTGCCTTTATCGCGTTAAGGGGGGACAGGGTATTGATCCACGAGACATATGTAAACTATTCATTCACGCTTCCACTGAATAGAGAGGCTGTGTCGGCAGGTGCTGTATCAGCGGTTTTTGTGCTGATGGTGATAGAACTGTCGATGATGGCCTTCTCACGGCTGTTCCGTTTTCGCCGAAAGCGTTCTGTTTTCAGGAGTGAACAGCGTTGGTAGGCCACGTGAATGATTCTGTTTTCACTGTGTGGGCAACCGTGCCCGCTCAGAAAAAATGGGGGTGTGAGATGAAAAGAAATATGGGAACACTTGACCGTAGTATCAGAACGATATTGGCATTAGTCGTGGTGGCGCTGTACATGACCGGCGCGATTACCGGGACCGCCGCCGTCATTCTCGGGATCGTTGCCGTCATTTTTCTGATAACCAGTTTCGTCGGTTTTTGCCCCCTGTATACCCTCTTTGGTTTCAGTACCATCAAAAAAGCAGAGGAGTAGCAGGAACTGTCGACCGATGTCCTGAAATTACCCATGGATGAACCGCTCAACTATTACCGGATTACCGAACAGATCGCAACGTCAGGACAACCGTCGAGGGAACAGTTGACCGATATCGCGCGGAGGGGGTATGAAGCGGTGGTGAATCTCGCCATGCACGACTCCGATAACGCGATACCGGATGAGGGGGGTATTGTTGCTGCCCGGGGGATGTTATACGTCCATATCCCGGTTCCTTTCGAAAAGCCCACAGCCCAGCACCTGAAGATATTCTGCGGGATCATGTCCGTCCTGCGCGGGAAGAAGGTCTGGGTGCACTGTGCCGTTAATGCCAGGGTGTCCGCCTTCATGTTTCATTATTTGACTCAGTTTCGAGGAGTCCCGGAAGAAGAGGCCACATCGCCGGTCCTCCGGGAGTGGCTACCAGTTATGGATGAAGCATGGCGCTCTTTCATGGCCTTGGAGAAAGACGATCTCGGGGTGTGACGAAGAAAGTGCTCGATTGATTTATCAAGATAAGAGGAGGATACATATGATTACGGTTCTTGCGTCGATACAGGTGAAGGTGGAGAATATTCCGGATTTTCTCGAAATCTTTAAGGCCAATGTCCCCCGTGTCCGGGAAGAGGAGGGGTGCCTCGAATATTTTCCGGCCGTAGATGTCGAGGCGGGTCTACCGGGGCAGACCTTGGATGCGAATGTTGTCACGGTTGTTGAAAAGTGGGAAGGCCTCGAGGCTCTCCGGGGGCATATGGGGGCCCCCCATATGCTGGCTTACCGGGAAAAGGTCAAGGACATGGTGGAGGGTGTCTCCGTCAGGATCCTGCGGGAGGCGTAGCGAAGCGGTGAACGCCGTGGGTGAGAAAGGGAAATTCATATGGAATTACTGAAGGACGGAGTCCCCGCGTATCGGCGTTCCGTGGAACTGCTGCAGCACCTGATCCGGTTCGACACCACCAACCCGCCCGGAAACGAGGTGGAGTGCGTTTCATTCATCGATGGTCTGTTGAAGGACGCGGGGATTGAAACCACCATTCGGAGTCGAAACCCGCAACGGCCCAACCTGGTTGCCCGGTTGCCCGGCCAGGGAAACGCACCCCCCCTCCTGTTGTACGGGCATCTGGATGTGGTCACCACGGAAAATCAGCAATGGCAATACCCCCCCTTTGAGGGCCTCGTTGCGGACGGCTTCGTGTGGGGGCGCGGCGCCCTTGATATGAAGGGGGGTGTGGCGATGATGCTCTCCGCCTTTCTCCGAGCAAAGGCGGAGAACCTAACGCTCCCCGGAGATGTGATATTCGCCGTTGTGAGCGATGAAGAGACGTCGGGTGAATTCGGAGCCCGATTCCTCGTGGAGAATCACCCGGACCTTTTTGAAGGGGTCCGATATGCGATCGGCGAGTGTGGCGGATTCACCTTTTACAGCGGTAATCGTCGCTTCTATCCGATCATGGTTGCCGAGAAACAGCGCTGTGCGGTGAGGGCTACCGTCCGGGGACAAGGGGGGCACGGTTCGATGCCCGTGCGCGGCGGTGCCATGGCGCGGCTTTCTGAGGTGCTTCGAAGACTCGACAGGAACCGCCTTCCGGTCCATGTCACCTCCACCGCCCGGGACATGATCGATGAAATCGCATCGGCGCTCGGCGGGGTGACCGGCCTGGTTCTTGGTGGATTGAAGAATCCCGCTTTGACGAATGCGCTCCTCACGATCCTCAGCGAACGCGGGGCTTTTTTCGATCCCATGCTGCATAATACCGTCAGCCCGACGATCCTTCAGGGGAGTTCCTCGATCAACGTGATCCCCAGCGAGGTGTCCGTCGATCTGGATGGTAGATTGCTCCCCGGTTTTTCACCCGATGATCTGATCGCTGAGATCCGCGGACTTGTTGGTGATGCAGTGGAGCTTGAGGTCCTGAACTATTCTCCCGGCCCCGCCGAACCGGACATGGGACTCTTCGATACGTTGTCCGACATCCTGAGAGAGGCGGACCCGGAGGGGACACCTGTTCCGCTTCTCCTGCCTGCCACCACGGACGGCCGTCATTTTTCGCGATTAGGGATTCAGACTTACGGGTTCCTTCCGGTGCAGCTCCCGAGGGACTTCAATTTCATACACATGATCCACGCGGCGGATGAACGGATACCGGTCGAAGGGCTGGCCTTTGGGTCGGAGGCGATCTATACGCTCCTCCGGCGGTTTGGGGAACAGCGCCTCACATCGTCCTGACAGGTTTCCCCAATTCCTTGAAAAGTATCCCGACAAGCATATTATTCCGGAGATAGATTCGTTCAGGCAGATCTTTTTTGAAGGGGACGTGGCATGAAAATGCGGATGGCCCTTGCACTGACCGTATTCATCCTCCCACAGCCTCCCCCGATTCCCTCGCAGCCCCTTTCTTCCCAAAGGAGATAGCGGATCGTGATCGCTTCCCCACCCATTTCAACCGAATCCGACGGTCAAAATCTGATCTGGTGGTATCTCCTGACTGGAAAAAGAAGGTGGAACGTGTTATGGGGAGGGGGTTGATGGCTTGAGATATGGGAGGAGCAGTTCATGGTTCGTTCTTTTGTAGGATTGATGAGGGGAGTGGCATCCCTTTTGCTGTATGCAGCCAATACGGTTTTTGCTGCAACACAAATATTTTTCATCGCTGTATTGAAGCTGCTGATTCCCCTGCGGGGTTGGCGCAAGATCTGTGATATCCTGCTCTCCAGGATCGCGGATAACTGGATCGCGGTCAATAATTTCAACCAACGGTGTACCGCCAGGGTCCGCTGGGATGTGGAAGGACTGGAAGGTCTGAAGCGCAACGAGTGGTATATGGTCCTGTCGAATCACCAGTCCTGGGTCGATATCCTCGTCCTGCAGCGGGTCTTTCATCGAAAAATTCCCTTCCTGAAATTCTTTCTCAAGAAGGAATTGATATGGGTTCCGGTCATCGGACTTGCGTGGTGGGCCCTCGATTTTCCCTTTATGAAACGATACTCCCAGGCCTTTCTCGAAAAGCATCCTCACCTCAAAGGCAAGGATCTTGAGACGACCAAGAAGGCGTGCGAAAAATTCAAGACCATTCCCGTTTCCGTGATGAACTTTGTCGAGGGGACGAGGTTCATGTCGACGAAGCACAAACTGCAACGGTCCCCGTACAAGAATCTTCTCCGGCCGAAGGCCGGCGGTATGGCCTTTGTCTTCCAGGCCATGGGTGAGCAATTGCACCGCATCGTGGATGTTACCATCGCATACCCCGGTGGAGAGAAGAGTTTCTGGCAGTTTCTCTGCGGGAAGGTGGACGAGGTCAAGGTCAGGGTCAGGACGTACCCGCTCACCAGTGAACTGCTGGGTGATTATTTCAACGATTCCGAGTATCGCGAAAGGTTCCACCAGTGGTTGAACGAGCTGTGGGAGGAGAAGGACTGTCAGATCGAGCGGATGCTCCATTCAAAAACAGCAGCAGCCGACGCCTAGAGCCGGTATAGCCCTTCGTGGGGATACACGGCCGAGGGTGGTGTTGTTGATATTATCTACGGCCCCTTTCTTGCTGTTTAACCGTATTCCATGGCTCATGGAGGGATCATGAAACAGGCATCTCTCTTTATCCCCTGCATCGTGGATGTCTTTCTTCCGGAGATCGGGGAGGCGACCGTTCGCGTGCTTCGCCGGCTCGGAGTGGATCCGGTCTATCACAAAGCTCAGACCTGCTGCGGCCAGCCCGCGATGAATGGCGGGTACCGTAAACAAGCCACAGAGGCGGCGAAACACTTTATCGACATCTTCGGAGAGGACGAGGTCATCGTCAGTCCCTCCGGTTCGTGTGTCCATATGGTGAAATACCACTACCCCCTCCTCTTCCGTGATGAGCCGATATGGCTGAGGCGGGCCGAGGAACTCTCGGGCCGGATATACGAGATCTCACAGTATATCGTCGATGTCCTCGGTGTCGAAGATACAGGCGCGGCATACAACGGGACGGTTACCTATCACGAATCCTGTCATATCCTCCGGGGGCTCGGTGTCTCCGAGCAACCGAAACGGCTTATCCAAAGGACACGGGGTGTCGAATTTGTCCCCCTTCCATCCGCCGATATGTGCTGTGGCTTCGGCGGCGAGTTTGCCGAAAGCTACCACTTTATCTCCGAAGAGATGGTCAAGGAAAAGGTCGAAAATTATCTGGAGAGTGGCGCCGACCTCCTGGTCCTCTGTGAGCCGGGGTGTCTCCTCAATATCAACGGATATCTCAGCCGCAACCATCCCGAAAAGAAGGCCATGCATATCGCCAGCTTTCTGGACGGGACCGGACGGGGAGCGTAATATGGAGATCAGGACCTCCCTCTTCAAAGAGGTTGCCGAAAAGGAAATCAAAAACCCCTACGCCCGCCTCTTTCTCAAGGCGATGCCCGCGGTCATAGCGGCGCGGCGAAAGAGTGTCATGGGTACCTTCCCCGATCCCGATGCGGCGCAGGCGGGCGGCCAGGCGATACGCGCCGAGGTCGTGGCGCGGCTCCCCGAACTCCTCGAAGAATTCGAGAAGAACGCCCTGGCGCAGGGGGCAAAGGTCCTCTGGGCACGTGATGCACGGCAAGCCAACGAACTGGTTCTCGCCCTTGCCCGTGAACGGAATGTCACCTACGTCACGAAGGGAAAATCGATGGTGACGGAGGAGATGGGACTGAACGACGCCTTCGCCGCGGACGGGATCGAACCCTTTGAGACGGACCTCGGTGAGTTTATCGTACAGCAGCTCGGACGTCCCCCCTTCCATATCGTCGGTCCGGCGATCAACATCCCCGTTGAAGAGGTCTGCGACCTCTTCATGGAGAAAGCGGGGATGGTGGAACCGACCATCGACCCCACCGAGCTGGGATACGCGGCGCGCATCTTCCTCCGTGACAAGTTTCACCATGTCGCGATGGGGATTACCGGTATCAACATGGCCGTGGCCGAGACGGGGACGATCATCAACCTGGAAAATGAAGGAAATATCCGGTTCAATAAGTCATCACCCCGGACGCTGGTCGCGATCATGAGCCTCGAGAAGGTAGTCCCCACGATGGCGGATGCCATGCATCTGACGCGTCTCCTGTCGCGGTGCTGCACGGGGCAGGCGATCTCCGCCTATGTGACGATGGACAACGGACCCCGAAGGACGGGAGAGATCGACGGGCCTGAGGAGCTTTTCATTGTCATCGTCGATAACGGGCGGTCGGAGATCTACGCCGATTGGATAGCCCGTGAGGCCCTGCGGTGTATCCGCTGCGGGGGATGTCTCAATCTCTGCCCGGTCTACACAAAGGTCGGCGGCTATCCTTACGGGTGGGCCTATTCCGGACCTATGGGGCAGGTCCTCACCCCCCTCCTCCTCGGCCTTGACCGAACGCAGGATCTCTACCGGGCCTGCACCCTGTGCGGTACCTGCAGGGAGGTATGTCCCGCGGGGGTCGATCATCCCTCTCTCTTTCTCTATTACCGTTCAAAGGATGTGCAGGGAGATCGAGGATTACACGGGGAGAGACGTCTCCGGCTGGAATCGCTTTTTTTTGATCTCTGGCAGCGGGTCGTCACGCACAGTGCCCTCTGGAAGATGGGGGTCAAGCTGATCCGTCCCCTCGTCAACAGATATGCTCATGGCGGCGTGATCGCGGGAATGGGTCCTTTTTTCAGGGGGTGGTTCCACAGCAGAAACCTCCCCCCTGTCGCCCGGGAGACCTTTCATGAGCGTTGGAAACGGCTGAAGAGTGAAACCATCACCGTGAGATCGGACGAGGAGACCTGATTGTGGAGCAAAACGCGCGGGAAGAAATCCTGGAAAGGCTCAAGAGGGCACCGAAAGGTGGGGTGTCCCCCCGGCCGGGGATGCCTCCCCTGAGGGAGCTTTCCCTTGACCGGGAAGGGATGATTGCAACCTTTACCGAGAAACTGACGGCGGAGGAGGGTGTCGTATATCGGGTCGGAGACAAGGACAATGTGCTTGACAAACTCACGGTGATAGCCGCCGAGGAGGGGCTGCAGCGGGTGGCGGTATCGACGGATGAGATCGTCGCGCCGCTCGACCTGCCCGGTTGGGGAACAGAACGTGGAGTCACGGTGTACTCCGCAGATGATTTCGGGGACGGTGATTCGTATCGTGATGCCCTCTTTGATGATGCCCAGGCCGGGATTACCGGCGTCGATTACGCCGTCGCCGAAACAGGGACGCTCGTTATAGGGCATAACAGGCATAACCCGCGCCTTGTCTCTCTTGCCCCCATCCTCCACATTGCCGTGGTTCCCGTTGATCGAATGGTTGCGGTGTATGAGCAAGCGATCGAACAGCTATACGGAAGATCGGGAAATGCTCCTTCCCAGATCAGCTTTATCACGGGGCCCAGCATGACGGCGGATATCCAGGGGAGGCCCTTCAAGGGGATGCACGGCCCGCGGCGGCTGGTGGTGATCCTGATCGGATAAATACCGGTGTGCAGGAAAGGATAAAGGGATGAAAAAGGTCTCGATACCGTCACGTCTCTGGTACGAAAATGAGGAGAGGGAGCTGACCTTCCCCGACCGGTGGGAGGTGGACGATCTGACCTCTCCCGGTTTTGATAACCCCGGCCTTTCCCCGGAAGAGATACGTCGGAAGGTTGAACAGCCGATCGAAGGCCCGACCCTTGAGGAGCTTGCTAAAGGGAAGAGACAGGCGGTCATCGTCTTTGACGACATGACCCGCCCCACGCCGGTCAAGGATGTTGCCCCCTTTGTCTTGGACGCTCTCCACCGGAGTGGAATGGAGAGGGATCAGATCCGGTTTATCTGGGCCCTGGGGAGTCACGGTACCTACGATATGATCAATGCCCGAAAGAAGCTGGGGGATCATATCGTCGAAAACTATGCCGTCTACAACCACGATCCCTTTCAGAACACCGTCCGGGTGGGGCGAACGCCGACGGGGGTAGAGGTCTGGCTCAATCGCGAGTTCATGAATTGCGATCTGAGGATCGGGATCGGGTGTATCACCGCCCACGTCCACGTTGGGTTCGGCGGGGGCGCGAAGATCATCCTCCCCGGGATCGCCGGGATCGAATCGATCAACCAGTTTCACAACCAGTTGCATCGTGATCCCGGCCGAACCGGCCTCGGTCGTTTCGACGACAATATCATGCGGGCCGAGTGCGATGCCGCCGGTGATCTGGCGGGACTCGACTTCAAGATAGATTGTCTGATCAATCGACGAGGTGAGATCGCCAGTCTCTATGCGGGCTCGTTCAGGGCCACCCACCAGGCTGGGGGAGAGGAAGGGAGGGAACACTACGGTATTCCCCACGCGACCGGGTACGATATCGCCGTCTGCAACGCCTATGGAAAGGCGAATGAATCGGCTATCTCCCTCCTTCTGTCATTGATGGCGCTGAAACCCGGCGGTTCGGGTACGGCGGTTCTCATCTCCGACGCCCCGGAGGGGCAGGTTCCTCACTACGTCATGCGGGCCTGGGGGACCGATTACGGCGGCCGTCACTTTCAACCCAAGATTGCGGGACAGGGGTTCATACGGGCTGGCATGAAGCGACTCGTCATTATGGCACCCCATCCTGACCGGACAATGCTCGATTTGATCTGTCATATCGATGATGCAACCATCGTCAAGAGCTGGCCGGAGGTGTTGACCTTGCTGGAGAAGGAGTACCCCGAGGGAGCGCGGGTCGCCGTGATCCAGGACGGGACCATGCAGTATATGAAGCCCCCGGAGGCATGAGGTGCCCCGTGCAACACAAAATGATGATTATTGACCCAGAAGACAACGTCGGGGTGGCCCTCCGCGACCTGGCGGCCGGGGAGGGGATCCTGTGCGAGGGTGTGGGGGATCTGATCGCCAAAGAGGCTATACCGGCGAGTCACAAGATCGCCCTTCGGGATATCGATGCCGGAGAAGAGATCGTCAAGTACGGGGAGGTGGTAGCGGTCAGCGCACGGAAGATCGAACGTGGCGCCTGGATACACACGCATAATGTGGAGAGCGGACGATGGAAGAAGTAACGGCGATCAGCGGATACCGGCGGAGCGACGGGCGAGTTGGTATTCGAAACCATGTCCTCGTGATCCCAACCGTTTCCTGCGTTAACGGGGTGATCAACAGAATATCACGAGAGGTCCCCGAGGCGGTCTGTGTCACTCACGCCCACGGATGCGGCCGGGGAGGTCTCCGCGATATCGAGATCCTCTTTCGGGTTTTGACGGGGATGATACGAAATCCCAACGTCGGGGCGGCCGTCCTGATCGGTCTTGGATGTGAGATCTCCAATATCAGGGCCCTGGCGCCGCAGCTTGAGGAGATCGGCAAGCCTCTGACGATTTTGAACGTTCAGGATGAAGGGGGATCCTTGAAGACGGCGGAGAAGGGGATCAAGGCCGCGCGAAGGTATCTGGAGCAACTGGGGGAACGGAGGCGTGAGCCGATCTCGTGGGGAGATCTTCTCCTTTCCATCGAATGTGGGGGGTCCGATGCCCTGTCGGGTGTCACGGCGAACGTGGCGATCGGAACCGTGGCGGACTGGCTGGTTGACCGCGGGGCGACGGTGATGTTCGGTGAAAACACGGAAATGATCGGAACGGCGCATGTCCTTGCGCGTCGAGCGAAGGATCCGGGGGTGGCGAAACAGATTACTGAGATGGTGGATCGTGCCGAGGAACGAACCCGCGCGGTGATGGGTGAACTGGCCGGACTGGTGATTACACCGGGAAACATGGATGGCGGGATGAGCACCATCGCGGAGAAGTCCATGGGGTGTATCGTCAAGGGAGGGGCCGGGACGATCAGTGAAGTAGTGGACTACGCGGCTGCCCCCCTGGAAAAGGGTCTGATCCTGCAGGACGGG
The DNA here is from genome assembly GCA_963662405.2 of Syntrophales bacterium. GTDB lineage: Bacteria > Desulfobacterota > Syntrophia > Syntrophales > UBA2210 > UBA6078. The sequence goes on along the minus strand of CAXXKT010000002.1, from coordinate 384,386 downwards.
CCGGGATACGATGCCGATTCCATGGCGGGGTTCGCGGCGAGCGGATCGCAACTGATTCTCTTTTCAACGGGGAGGGGAACACCGGCGGGTTTTCCGACGGTCCCGGTCATCAAGGTGGCGAGCAACAGTCGGCTCTATGTAGACATGGAAGACGACATGGATATCAATGCGGGAGGGCTGGTGGAGGGAAAGCCGCTTGACACGCTCAGAGATGAACTGATTAATCTCATGACCCGCGTGATCAACGGCGAACCGACAAAACCGGAGCAGAACGGGATGGGCGTCTTTACCTTCATGACCGTCCACCCGCCCTTTTAGAGCGAACATTGAAGGGATATCCTGAACCGTGCAGCCGAGTGGACTGGAACAAAAGGAGACGGCGAACGTGTTGGAACGTCGATTTCTCAAACCGAAAAAGTCTTGGCGGTCCCTTCGCGCAGGACCACCAAGACTTTTTTATACCTTACGTTCCGGTTGTTATTTCCTGATCCTTTTTCTGCTTGCCCCTGCCAGACCGATCAGGCCGGCCCCAAGGAGGAGCATGGTCCCCGGTTCGGGGACGGGGGGCGAACTCTGAGTATCCGGGACCAGTACCCAGCCGCCCGCGTTGCCTTCGCCGATCGATGCGGTGGTATCGGAACCGAATTGCGTATTGTACGCGTAGGCAAGAACCCCGCCCTGGACCCCGTCTTTCGCGTAGAAGTCACCCCACATGGGGGCCCGGTCGGATACGATGGTGATCGACTCCGTTGTATCGATCCCGTCCGTATCCCACTTCAGGCCGATGATCGAACCAAGCATGCCGGGATTCCCGTTGCTTTCGCTATACGTGCCGAGCGTGTATCCGGTGGTGGTTCCGTCCAGGATGTTATCGGAAGTGAAGGTGCCCGATACCTCAAGAATCAGATGGCTGATCGCCTTCTCTGCAGCTGAAAAGGTATAATTGTAAACCCAGGCATTATTCTCGAAACTGACATCCCAGCTCAGAACGGCACTACTCCATCCGTCCGTTCCGAACAGCGTGTTGCCTCCGACGATGCTTCCCGTGTAGGTCGCCCAACTGCTGGTTGCGACGCATAGAAAAATAACCACGGTAATAAATATCTTTTTCATGATGCACCCCCGTGCTCTCCAATGAATCGCCGTGTATCCCCGTCACCGGGACGTCGATTCGTACTCTTTTCTTGGTTCTTAGAATGGCAGGAGGAGGGGGGATTGTAAATACTACTAAAGTAGGATTTTTGAGTGTTTTCAAACATCTTTAGGCTGTTTATCCCTGAAGACATCTCGGCGAGACGAAGATGGAACCGAATGTATCGCAGAAAAGACGTGGCGGAAGAAATTCTAACAGTTGAGGTGAATCCGGGTCTTTTGCTGGTTGATGAGCCGACGGAGGGGTTGGCGCCGATCATGGTGCGGGAGGTACGGAACGTCCTGGCGGAGATCAACGAGAAGACGGGTGTTTCAATCCTGCGGGTGGAGCAGAATCTGAAGGTGGCCCTCTCTATCGCCCACCGGGTCTCCCTGATGGGGAGGGGGCGTATCGTCTACAGCGGAAGCGCCGGGGAGCTGGAACAGCACCACGAGGTCCGAAGACAGTTCCTTGCGGTATAGGACTCTCTGAAAAATGCTTCACCCACTCGGTCAAATCAAGAAAAGGACCCCGACTATCAAGTATGCCCGGGGTCCTCGTCGGATCGAAAATGATTATCAACGAAGAATGATCTCTTGCCTTATAGCTTCCACTTCCCCTGGTAGTAGGTCTGTTGAACATCCCGTGCCTTCTCTCGTGCCCATTCTTCCAAGCCCATCTTCCTGATCAGACAGAGGTTGAAGATCTTCGTATTGTGCGGGATCCGGTCCGCCCGGTCCGCGTAGGGGTGCAGATAATCACAGGGGAAATCCCCGCAGTCGCAGCAGAAGTCGATTCCCTTCTCCCGGGTGCACCGATAGACGTTGCAGGGTTCAGTCATGTCGAGATAGGGGATGATGCCCTGTTCGTCCCGGCATCCCCGGCAGGCTATTTTCTCAATCGGGATATCCATGCGCTTCGCCAGTTTTACTCTGAGTGATTCATTCTCGATGGCAAAATAAAGGGGACAATTAAAACAGGCCAGCCCGCACGGAGCGGTCATATGGGTATAATCCATCGTGAAGATCTCCTTTGTGTCCTGTATCAATCAGCAAGGGCTCGACGTGACATCTCAATTATGTCACTGTTTGAGAGAAACACCATATCCCGTGAAAATTTTCTGTCAAGGAATTTTAGGTTGCAAATACGGGGGGAAACGGCGATGTCATGCTGCCGGATAGAAAGGGGACCGGGGATTCTCCCCGGTCCCCCCCCATCTCAGGCCTCGATCAGTTGGTAGTGTTGGTGTACCTCATTCTTTGATTCCACTATCTGGGCCATTTCGGCAACGGTCAGGTTTATATGCTCGATCCCTTCCGCCTGGTGGTTTGATGAGTCGGCGATATCGGCGATCAGACCCACAACCTGGGTCACGCTGTCGGCGACATTGAGGAAGGCGGTATCGGTGCCGGAAACCAGTTCGGTCCCCTCGCCGATGGTTTTCCCCGTCTCGGCGATCAGGTCGGCCGTATTCCGGGCGGCCTCGGCCGAGCGAAGCGCCAGGTTCCTGACCTCCTCCGCGACGACCGCAAAACCCGCACCCGCCTCACCGGCGCGGGCCGACTCGACAGCGGCATTGAGTGCCAGGAGATTTGTCTGAAAAGCGATTTCATCGATGGTCTTGATGATCTTGGATGTGTTTTCACTGGCTGCGGCGATCTTTTCCATTGAGGCGATCAGTTGCTTCATAGAGTCCTGGGCCGAGGTGACGATTCGTTCGGACTCCTTCATCACCTGATCGGCCTTCACGGAGTGATTGGCATTCTGTTTGATTTTATCGGAGATCTCGTTGACTTGAGTGTTCAGATTCTGGGTGCTGTTTCGAACCCGGTCGAAGATTTCCTGGAGTTCTTCTGTGCTCTGGTCGGCTTCACGCTTCGACTGCTCTTCCGCCTCCAGCACGGCATCCTGAGCGAGTCTCTGGGCATCGAATGCCTGTTTCCGTCCCTGTTCGGCGAAGAACATGGTCAGCACCACGGCCAGGAGGGGACCGACCGCATTGGCAATCTCCGCCTCCAGGAATTGCCCCGATGTCATGTCTATCTTCGGAAGCACCACACCTGCAGACTCAAAATAGGCAAAGGTCCCGATCTCCAGAAGCATGATGGAGGACCAGAAGAGGGAGCTTCGTATCCCCGCAAATGCCGCAGCGAAGACGGGAATCACCAGGTTCCAGGTGAGGGCGGAGGAATGTATCCCGCCGGTACAGTACGGGAGAAAGATAAAATGCCACACGAGGATGGCGAATGTGCAATTGGCGAAGATGGAGAGCGATTTCAAGTATTTGAAAAAAAAGGGCATCCCGGCGATCAAGAGCATCACCACACCCATGCTGACGGCGAGTCCCGTGCTCCCGATACTTTTCCACTTGAGGGCATTCGGGATAAAGAATGCCGGACTGATCAGGCAGAAGATGACCAGTTGTTTCGATCGGATGTAGAGGTCGACATCTTTTTTTACCTCGCTGGGGATCAACCAGTCGATAAAGAGCTGCATGCGTTGCATATCTCCCCTCCGTTGTTCCTCGGTTTTGAAATGCTGATACCGCCTGATACTTTTTTGAAGGAATATAGCGCATATATCGGCATTTATAGAAGGATCTTTAATAGAGGATCAAAAAAATATGGGGAAAATAACCCGTCAATGGAGCGAGATGAATCGGTGTTGACAGACGACGGGTCAGTATGCGAACTAATAAGCCGTGACGATACTCCAGGGAGGGTTGCGCCGATGCAAAACGAAGTGCTCGAACGGAAGGCCGGAGAGATAGCCGATCGTATCCTTGACGCTCGAAGGATCGTGGTCTTTACCGGGGCGGGGATCAGTACCGAGTCGGGAATTCCTGATTTTCGCTCCCCCGGTGGTATCTGGACGAAGTTTGATCCCCGGGAGTTTACCTTTCAGCGATTTGTCGGAGAGATCGAGGTGCGTCGACGCGCCTGGCAATTCTTCCGCGCCATACCCTGGTCGGACGTCAAGCCCAACCGTGCCCATTATGCGGTAGCCGAACTCGAAAAGCTGGGAAAACTTGACTGCGTCATCACACAGAATATTGACGGTCTCCATCAGATGGCGGGGAATGCCCCGGACCGGGTGATCGAACTCCACGGGACGACACGCTACGTGGTCTGTCTGGACTGCAATAAAAGGTGGACCCGCGAGGAGATCGAAGGATGGCTTGACGACGGTGTGGAGATCCCCCTGTGCGACGCCTGTGGGGGGATCATGAAGTCGGCCACTATCTCCTTCGGCCAGTCCATGCCGGTCGAGGAGACGCGGGAGGCCGAAGAACGGTCACGCCGGTGCGACCTGTGTATCGTCATCGGTTCGTCGCTGGTTGTCTATCCCGCCGCCTACATGCCGATCCATGCCGTCCGGAGCGGGGCCAGGCTGGTCATCATCAACAACGATCCCACACCGCTGGATACGGAGGCCTCGATCGTCTTGAACGCCGGTGCCGGTGAGTCGATGGTGCGGGTCCTGGAACATGTCAAGGCCGGTCTCGGCGAGGGGTAAGAACTGCTTGAAGTGCATGACTGCCATGGGCTGGAGGACATAGATATCGTCTCCGGCTCCAATCAATCAAAAATCAACCGTGAATTACTCCTATAAAAAGTCAATTCATGGAGAGCCTGTCAAACAGGCCCATGGTTAAAATTTAAACGGCCAAAGCATAACACCTCGCAACCTTACTCATCTCTACATATTTCGGGTCTGGCAGCATTTTCGATGGATCAAACAGCTCCCCCTTCTTCAAGATGGCATATACAATAGTGCTCATCTTTCGCGCCGTCGCTATTACGCTCTTCCCGGTTCCCTTGTTCTCTTTCATGGCTTTGTATTTGTACATAAGCCAATATCCATCGGTTTTATTCCGAAGCCGTAGCATCCCCATTACCATTTGCACAAAAGCCGTCCTCAGTTCCACGGGGCCTCGCTTGGTAATATGACCATGGCGAATGGTCTTGTTGGAGTTTTGAACCCATGGTACCAAACCGGCATGAGCAGCATACTGCTTGGCGCTCTCATATCGGTTGATGTCATCGGTATAAGCCCGAATCGTCGCTGCTGTTATTATTCCAACGCCAGGAATCGTTTGCAACAGAGCAACATCCTCGTCTTCAGAAACAAGATCAGATAATACGCGCTCAAGTCCTTTGACCTCGGATGCAATTTGGTCTATTGTACCAAGAAGCGGTTTTACCGCTCGGGCAGCGTTTCCGTAACTCCTATGGTCCGCGAGACCGTCAAGGATTCGCTGCCTTTCTTTTTTGCTCTGCAGCTGTCCCCGCCGACTCTCTATCCCATATCCAAGCAATAAACCGTGTATCTGGTTTTTCAAGGATACCAAAGCTTTCACCAGAACAGAACGTGACTTGAGAAGCCTTCGAATGTCCTCGCTTTCCTGCGAACAAAGAATGGACTCGGGAAGCATATCTTTCTCAAGAAACTCAGCCAATGTGCGGGAATCATGCTTGTCAGTCTTTTTTACTGACTCATTTACAACCTTGAATTTCAAGGTGTTCACTATCTTGACCTCAATCCCCGCCTTCAAAAACCGGTTGCGAAAGTGTCGGGTGTTCCCTGTTGATTCCACCGCTGCCGTGACCTCGTAACCGCCCTCATTCCAGTTGGACACCTTCATGATAAATGCCCGGTAACCTCGATCAGTCGTCGGGTAGATGCCCGACTCCTGAACACTCCGATCTTCACTCAAACAACAAACGGTAAACTGCGTCTTGTGAAGGTCAACCCCGATACTCATCTTCATAGAACGCCTCCTCACATCTTGGACAGCGCCTGTCAGGTGAATTGGTCCCAATCTCCTATTCGATCTCGAAGATCATTGAATGTTGCGGCTACAGCTCTTCATTCTCCTTTGCGGTCTCGAAGACCAGTAAACATGTCGAACAGTAGCCTTGCTGCCCAAAACTATAAAGTTTCAAACAGTGTATCCCAATTCACAGCTCATGAAGACTTTTTATCATTCCTCCTTTTCTTTTTTCGTTCCTCAAGACTGCGCGCGGAAACATACAGCTTTCCTTCATCCGTGACGCGAACGATATCCATCTGTATCAGGGTATTCAGAGCGCCGGGTTTATAGTCCCTCATGCTGTTGAAGCTGGCTACGAGTGTGGGAGAGGCTAACCCCAGTTCGTCTACCATCTTGGCCTCTTGGACTCCGATGGCGTTGTGCCTTTCGAAGATGCTGAGCACCTCGCCGACCGCCCGTTTGGACTTGCGACCGGAAACAAAAAATGCGGTTGCAATGAACCCCACGATGATGAAAGCGACAAAGATGGAAGAATAATTGATCATGTTTCCCTTACCGGTTATGTCATATCACAATAATGGATGATCGATTCTCTTTTGAAACGTGGCTGTATTAGTAGATCATGCAGGCGTCCGCGCCGCAACCCAAATCGCGATTGGCAGCCGTAAGCAGATGATCAAATTCCTCCGGGACACGAATCTCGCGTCCGATAACGCGCGGGCAGTACCCCTGCAGCCAGCAACTGTTGGTCGGATGGTTTCCACCCGCGCAGACAATAATCATCTGGTCGGGACTGGCACAGATCGGCCAGGGATCGAGATTCAGGCTGGCAAGTTGAGCCGGTCCGGCGTCAACTTCTATCCATTGAAGAGCGCCCGAGCGCTGTAAATGTTCCATCGGTATCTTGGCCTGTTCCCACAGAAATTCGCGCATGGATCGCTTTGTCCATCCCAGCGTTGTCATCATGTGGGCAACAACCTGAGGAATCATGAGAATACCGGGAGTGCCGTTTTCATAACCGGGCAGGTTGGCTACATTGGGCGTGCGCATGAAATCCGCCATGCGGTGCATTCCCTGCAGGGCCTCTTCCTGCGGGGTTTCTTTTCTTGCGCCGCGCCGCCTGATGTTGGCGGCGCCGTTGGCAAAGGCAAGCGACACCGAGTTTGTACCCGGCGCATAGCCGTGGCGTTCCGTTCCGTGGGGCGACCAGCCCTGGGGCAAGCCTTCTTCATCTTCGGCGAATATCACATTCGTGTAACGCATGGGGCCGAAGTTAGCCATGGTTCCCGTGCCGGGCAGTGCCCCTCCCAGATTTTGCTGCATAAGACGTAGCGCACGTCCAATGCCGGCGCCGGCGGGTCTTTGCGGATCCGGTCCGAGGCAGCCGAAAGAAGAACTGAGCCGGATCTGCGTGCCGATCGGGCCGTTGACAATGATGACGGGGAAGGCGCTGCCGGAAGCCGCCTGCAGGTGCTCGGCGCCGGAGCGGGCATCGAGAAAGGCTTCCACACCGGCAATCAGCACCGGCAGGTATTCGGGCCTGCCCCCGGCCATGGCCAGTGAAATCGCGCAGGACTCAACCGTAACGACGGCGCCGCGCGGCGGAAACGTGCCGATGATATGGGTGCGGGGCAGGGCAGCGCCTTGTAAAATCCAGTTTACACGCTCGCGGGTTGCCGGCAAAAGAGGCAAGCCGTCGCTCCATAAGTTGGTGACGAACAGATGATTGGCTTTGACCAGAGCGTCTTCATAATTTTTTCCCTCGACACTCAGCAGTGTGCCGGTTGCCGATGTGTCCGAAACCGATTCCGGTTGCCATCGGGTAAGACCATCGTAGAATTCCTGACGACGTTTTCGAATCGGTGCAATATCGCTGTCGGGCAAAAACAAATCCATCGGGAACGTGACCATGGCCGCTTCCGGCGCAAGCCCCAGGCCCGAAAGGGCATTTTTCATGACGCCCACAAAATCAGCGCGGGTCAGGATGACCGTTGGAATACCCTGAGTTTCAATTCTTGCGGCTGCACGGCCGCATGCTATAGCGCACGATCCTCAGGCCGCGTTACCGATAATAACCGCATCGACACCTCTATCCTTCACGAGCCGGGCGGTTTCCTCACTGGCAATGGCGGCAAGGCCCTGGGGAAAAGTGTCCGGTGGCAGCACGAAGCAGTCCGGAAAATCCTCCTCCAGCATTGTCTTGATCAGCGGTAACGTACGGTGAGCCTGCCATTGTTCGTTGCTGAGCAAAGCGATACATTTTCCGGAAAGCGAATCAAGCCTGAGTGCATGGGACTGCGTGACCTCGATACTACCGGATGGATCGTAAAACTCCAGTTTGATCATCTCTTTCTCCTTACACGGATTATGGACGCGCAGCGTCTTCTAAGCAAATTTTGAGCCGAAAAACAGCACATGCCCTCTGTGCCTCGAAAACATTGCTTGTGTCGGATGAAATGCAAGATGGAATGGCTGGAATGACAAAAGAAATGCCGTGATCGGTATTGTCAGGAGGCACGTGGGAAGCAGGACAATCCGCTGAACAGCTTTCCTCTGCAGCAGTCGTTGTTACCATGAGGAATGTGACAGGCACTGTAACGCTACAGTGTCAGTTACAGATATAGCAGGCGGGGCTTGTCATAATTCTCGGGGGTGCCGGAAAAGGTATCACTCCGTTTTCACAGGAATCCTTCATGTGCGACCGGGTGGGATTAATTCTGGCAACATAATTGCAAACAGCGGTTCATTGAGGACATGACAGTAGATATAAATATTTACGCACAGAAAGAGTAACTATTTTCATCCGGAGAAGAAGCCTATGATCAAACCGCCGCTTTCCCGATTTCGAGTCATTGATGTTGCGCATGTCAGAGCCGGACCCACTTGTGTCCGGCAGCTGGCCGATTGGGGTGCCGATGTCATCAAGGTTGAGGCGCCGGGTCCGGACAAGGCCCTGGGTGGCGACCGGCATGGATCTGATTTTCAGAACATTCACCGCAACAAGCGGAGCATGACTCTGGACCTGAAACAGCCTGAAGGCCTGGCGATCATGAAACGCCTGGTCGAATCGGCTGACGTGTTTGTGGAAAATTACCGGCCCGATGTGAAATACCGGCTGGGTATTGACTATGAGAGTCTCAAAAAGGTCAATCCGCGCCTTGTCTATGCCAGTGTCTCCGGCTTCGGCCAGGATGGTCCCTATCGCGACCTTCCCGGCCTGGATCAGATCGCTCAGGGGATGGGCGGTCTCATGTCGATCACCGGCCTGCCCGGCCAGGGACCCGTCCGCGTTGGTATCCCGATTGCAGATCTGACGGCGGGCATCTTTGCCGCCATGGGCATCCTGGTTGCCCTCTTGGAACGAGAGGAATCGGGGGAGGGGCAATGGGTGCAGTCATCGCTGCTGGCTGCTCAGATCTCCATGCTCGATTTTCAGGCGGCACGCTGGACGATCGACCATATCGTGCCCCCGCAGGTGGGGAACGATCATCCCACGGCGGTTCCCACGGGCCTCTTCAAAACCAGCGACGGGCACATCAATATTGCCGTGACTGGCGATGAGATCTATCGCCGCCTGTGCCGCGCCTTGGGCGCGGAGCACCTTGCCGACGAACCGGATTTTGCCACCGCCCGTTCCCGCTACTATAACCGCGAGAAGGTCAATGCGGCGATCAGTGAACTCCTGCTGCACAAGACATCTTCGGAATGGATCGCGATATTTAACGGTGCAAGCGTCCCCTGTGGCCCGGCCTATACGATGGATCAGGTCTTCGACGATCCGCAGGTAAAGCACATGGGGATTGTGCAACCCGTCACGCATCCCACACTGGGGCAGCTGGACCTGATCGGTCAGCCGGTCATCCTCAGCCGTACGCCGTCGCAGCTTGTTTCGGCGACGCCGGAACGGGGTGAACATACCGTTGATATCTTGCTCAATCTCGGCTATGATGACAACGCCATTGCCGGATTCCGGGACAGCGGAGTTATTTAAGCGGCAATGACGAAAAGGATCTGTATATGATTTCTCCCAGCGAACGGGTTATTGCCCGAATCGAAGGTCCAACCGGCTGGCTGATCTTCAACCAGCCTGAGCGAAACAATTCTGTGACTCTGGAAATGTGGCAGGCCATGCATGCGGTCCTCGACCACTATGCCGAAAATCCCGATGTGCGGGTGATCGTCGTGTCCGGGGCAGGAGACAGGGCCTTTACCGCCGGGGCCGACGTCTCAGAATTCGACACGGTGCGCTCCACACCCGAGCAGGTGGCGTACTACAACAAAACCGGCGAAACCGCGTCAAGAAAGCTGTACACGATCAACAAACCGACCATCGCGATGATCCGGGGCTTTTGTATGGGCGGCGGCATAGGCATTGCGCTGGCCTGCGATATGCGCCTCTCAGCGGCAAGCGCGCGTTTCGGTATCCCGGCGGCCAAGCTGGGGCTGGGTTACAGCTGGCCCGGCCTTAAGATGATCATCGACCTTGCCGGGCCGGCCTTTGCCCGGGAGATCCTTTTTACCGGCCGTACCTTTACGGCCGCTGAGGCGCACGGCATGGGGCTTGTTAACCGGGTTGTCGCTGACGACGAGCTGGCGGATTTCGTCCAAGCCTATTGCGATATGATCGGCGGCAATGCCCCGCTGACCATACAGGCGGCGAAGAACATCATTATCGAGCTCATGAAACACGATGATAATCTTGATATTCCCCGTATGGAGGATCTGGACGCCCGCTGCTACGCCAGTGAGGACTATATCGAGGGACGACGCGCTTTTCTGGAGAAACGAAAACCCGTATTCCGCGGAAGATAGATTATATACCATCCCTGCTCAGTGGTGGAAACAGGCCCAGCATATAAGTGACACACTCAAGGATCCTGTGCTTGCCTTGAATTAAAATTTGGCCTTGACAATCGTTACACCTACCTACTAATTAGGGTTTCCTGAAAAAAGCAATATTTCTCATTTTACCGTAAAGTTACCCGTGATACTGGTTGTGCCAAGCATCAACAGCAACACCTCTGATCAGGCCTGAAGGTCACCAGATGATGATATAATGGCACTTCAACAGTGAGAATCGCCCTATATTGCCGCTGAAGAGATTGCTCACACAGAAAAAAGATACAAAGAAGCGGAGAAAGAGCCGCCTTGAGCAGCTTCTCCAGGTTCATGACCAGGATGGTCAGGGTAATCACCGTAGCACTGGTGTCTGCCAGTTTTGCCATGATACGGTTAAGACCAAATCGCCGTTTCCCCTGGCCGAACTTCCCTTCCACCGAAATGCGATCCAACTCGTCTTGCCTGGTTAGTTGCTGGACCGCCTTCATCTCTTCCTGGTTCTCCGGGGTCTTTGTACGGGGACGACCCAGCGGTGGCCCTGATAAACGAATCCCGTATTTCCGGCAATATCGCCGGTTCTCGCGATTCCGGTATATCGCATCCACGTGGACCGATTCAGGATAGGTACCGAACCTCGTATGATACCGATCAATGATGTCCTTCAGGTCAATCCCTTCGTTGAAGTTGTCCCAGCTGATACGCTCGGTAAAGGCATAGCCCCGGACAAGACTGATAGATACCTTGGCCCCGAACTCCGTTTCCGCAGTTACCTTCCCCCGTTTGATCGGACGGAGGTACGGCTGGGAGATGCTGATGATCCGATCGTCAATCCGATGGGTCTTGCTCTCGTACATGGCCTTCTGTTGCCGGTAGACCTCATGGATGACCAGTAGATCACGATAGTGACGGGGGGAGAGTACCGAAAGAGATACCTGCTCCGCCAAGGTGTCAATGTGTCCCAGGTCTCGACGGAGGTATCGCAGTTGTTGCCCAATGGCTTTGCGTATCTTCTTGTGTCCGGGTCTCTTGGCTTTTGCTACGGCCAGGTAGTCCTTGCGGGCTTTCTTCCGGTAGGTCCGCGGCTTGGGTGCCCGGTCCGTACGGGCGCCATGGAGGGTGTCGATGATCTTCTCAGCCTTCTCCCTCGCTTTGTTCAAGAGGTTCAGATCGGTGGGGTAGGCAACATCCGGCGGGGTGCAGGTGGCATCAACGATCAGCTTGCCCTGGTTCTTTACCTTGGGTTCTTTTGATTGTGCCGATTCATTGCTCCGATCGGAACTGCCGCCTCCCGGTGGGGGATCATCGGATGAATGTTCTTTTGAGGTCTTGTCCATATCTTCCCGAATCCGGGCGGCGGCTATCGCCTCATTGATCCGATCAACCGCCTCGGCGGGAAAACGCCTGCGAAAATAGACCATCTGGGACGGATCAAAGGGGGCATCCTTCTGGAAGTCCCGCAACCCAATGAAGTACTGGAGATAGGGGTTCTCCGTGATCTGGGCCACGGTCTCTTCATCGCTCAGTCGCAATCGCTCCTTGATCAACAGGGAACCGAAGGCCATCCGGGCCGAATGGGCCGGGGCTCCATAATCACAACTCAATTGTGACGTATAGATCTCTTCCACCATCTCCCATGGAATCAATGTGGATAAGATGACCCACCGGTTGTCTCCCCGTAAATGTCCCCTGAAGGGCAGATTGAACTCCTCGAATGAAAGTTGCCTCACATTGTGTCTATACATCGTCCCATCCACGTGCACGGTTTTTGGCACCTATCGATCATTTTTCGGGCACCAATTACATAAAATATACACGTAACACCTTGTATTGTCAAGATAAATGACTTCTTCAGAAGGCCCTAAATATGAATGACTCCTGATTCTATTGTAGAATATCTCGATGTATTCGAAGATGCTCTGACGAGCTTCTGTCCGAGTTTTGTATTTTTCACCGTATATGAGTTCCGTTTTTAATATATGGAAGAAACTTTCCGTAACAGCATTGTCATAGCAATTTCCTTTACCACTCATGCTCTGGATAAAATGATGCTTTCCCAGAAGCTTTCTGCATTCATGACTTGCGTACTGACTTTCTCGGTCTGAATGAAATATCAGCCCTTTCTGCGGTCTCTTTCGCTGTATGGCCATGGTAAGGGCTTTTGTCACGACATCCTTTGTTATCCTCTTTTTCATGGACCAACCTACGATTTCACGATTGAATAGATCTAATGCTACAGCAAGATACATCCAACCCTGCCTTGTCCACACATACGTAATGTCGCCCGTCCATGTTTTACTCGGAGCATCTGCTGTAAAATCCTGCCCAAGAAGGTTTTCGGCTATTGGCAAGTTGTGCTTTGAATCCGTGGTAATCTTAAATCTGCGCTTTGTCTTTGCCATTATCCCGTTCTCTCGCATAAGACGGGCAACACGGTTCTTACCGCACCTGATGCCTCGTGCACGCAATTGGGCGGTAATTCTGGGGCTACCATAGGCCTTGTGACTCTTTCCATGGACCAGCCTGATCGTAAAAACAAGACTCTCGTTTTCCTCGTCTCTCATGCTCTTGCGACGCCTCTTCCATGCGTAATAACTGCTCCGGCCTATATTGCAATATCCGGCACATCTTTCCCACTCGATATACGGAGCGGTATTTGTCAATGAACTGATATTTCATCGAGGGTGTTTTGAAAAGATGGCCAACACTTTTTTTAATATGTCTCGCTCCTCCGTCACATCGGCCAGCGTCTTCTTTAACTTTCGCATCTCATCTCCTTCGGGTTTCATACGCCCTTTACCAGGAAATGCATCCTCAATGTCTTCCAGACACTCTCGCTTCCATCGGTGTATCACATTAGGGTGGATATCTAAATCCCGCGCTACTTCTAAAAAACCTTCCGTCCTCTTCCTGTAACTAAATGGACTACTTCCTTCTTGAATTCTTTGTCAAAACTGCTCCCCTCTCTCTTATTTCCCACTGCACACCTCCAAGTCCTTCTTCCTTTATCTCTAACTTTTCGGTGTGTCCATCATTTTGGGGGAACTTCAGTCTTCAACATCCAGAAATTCAGTGTCAATGATGGCCCCGGCATCAGGACAACGGTATTTATAAAGGGGTGTCCATTGGATTGGATGGTGTTCCAACCCGGAATCCAAGAAATGTATACCTGAGCTGATGGTACGGGATATTCATTGCAAGGGGTGTGGCGCTTGCGTGGAGGCATGCCCTCAGGAGGCCATATCTATTTCAGGAGAAACAGGGAGGGTAATACACAGGGATCAATGGGATCAATGCTTGGCCTGTGTTGAGAGCTGCCTGTACGGTTCTCTGGTTCGATGCGAAACGTACATGACGGTCAAGGAGGTGCTCGACGAGGTGTTGCAGGATCGAATCTTCTATAAAAACTCGGGAGGCGGGATTACCGTATCGGGGGGGGAGAGCCGTTATCACAGGGTATGTTTGTGCAGGCAGTTCTCGCTGCGTGCAAGAAAGAGGGATTACATACCGTACTGGACACCTCCGGTCATGCCCAGTGGAAACAGATGGAGTCGGTCCTGCCGTTTGTTGACTTGATCCTCTATGATATCAAACATCTTGATTCTGACATACATCGAAAGGCTACCGGTGTCCGAAACGATGTAATCTTGGAAAATCTAAAGAAAGCAGCAAAGATAAAAGAGGTATGGCTGCGTATTCCCCTTATTCGTGGGTTCAATGATTCCTGAGGGGCATATCAGGAAGATAGCCTTGCTCGGCCAAGAGATCGGCGTTCGAAAGGTATCCCTGCTGCCGTACCATGAGGGAGGACGGTCAAAGAGTGCCCAGTTAGGAATCACCTATGGGTTCCCCGAAGGAGAAACGCCGGGTGAAGAAGAGGTGACTCACCTGAAAGAGATGATTGAGTCAATGAGATTGGAGTGACCGTCGGGATGTAACCGCTGTTCGTTCCGCATAGTCTTTAAGACACTGGTGCGAAGACCTCTCGCTCTTGTTTGATCAGCGGAAAAAGAGCAGAGCCTCCCATCCCTGCAGGCATGGGAAGCTCTGACTTTGGGCTCTTGTCTTTATTTTGTGCAATATCTGTTCATGATCTCCGCATTCAGTCCCAAGGGAGGGTTGATTTCCTGCGGAACCAGACAGTGATATGTCCGGCCATGGAGCCTCTTCTTCAGTTCTTCCTTCGCCGTTTGTATGATATCGGGTGTGGTGATGATATCCATGGCGGATGAAGCGATGATTCGTGACGCATGATCCATGACCTTTCTACTGATGCTGCTGCGGGCGCAGGCGGTTACCATCCAGTTGTGCCAGCCGCCCGCCGGTGCCAGCGTGAGCCAGAAGGTCGCATAGGGCGCATTCCAACTGAATTCGGAGGTATCGCACAGAGCCGTGCCGCTTGGACCAAACTCCTTCAAGGTTTCGTCCAGCCCTGTCGGTTCGATACCGTCCGATTTCTGCATTTCCCTTGCAAGATTCTGCTCTTCCTGAGAGAAAACCAGAGGTCCGATTGCCTTGAAGTTTCTGTGAACCACTTCCGCAAGGGTCTTATTCGGGATCTTTTCGTGCGTTGCCGTAATCAATTCCCTCTCGACCGTTGTTTCAGTTGCGAGTGCACCGGCATCGGCACATTTGTCAATTCTCGAGATAATATTCATCATCTGTTCCGTTGTTGCCAATCTACCGATTACCCACATTGTCGTCTTGTCGGGAACAACACTCGGGAATCCGGGTCCCACGTCTGGAAAACTGTAATTGATGGTCTGTGCGGCGTCCGCCGAGGTCGGCTCGATATGCTCTCGGAGCATCTCGATGGCATGAGCACTCAGCAGAGCAGCGTCCAGAGCGCTTCTCCCGTTCCAGGGGGCATTGCCGTGTGCGGTTTTCCCTGTGTAGTGATACTTGATATTAAAATAGGCGTTGCAATTATCGTAGTCAGCTCGGTTGTAGTTCCAAGGGTGCCAGTCCAGAAAGAAGTCCACATCATTGTACAAACCGGCCCTTCCCATGAATGTCTTGCCAATACACTGTTCTTCTGCTGGCGATCCAAACATCTTGACGATGGCGTCTATCTCATATCTTTCAAGGGCGTACCGCAGGGCAACACCCGCGAGCACCGCCGTTGTTCCGAGAAGATTATGCCCACAACCCTGCCCCGGTGCGCCCTCTATGATGGGCGCCTTCTGAGGGCATTCTGCCTGTTGTGACAGTCCCGGGAGGCAGTCATATTCGACATTGATACCGGCGACGGGTCCCCTTTCTCCGTATGTCGCTATGAAGGATGTGGGCATCCTGGCCAGCCCCCTCTCCACGGTAAAACCGTGTTTTGCCAGGACGGCCGTTAATTTTTCGGATGCCTTGTATTCCTCGAGACCCAACTCAGGGTTTTCCCAGATAAAATCAGCGATATCATAGAATTCTTGCTTATGATCTTTGATCCACTCGCTGATGAATGCCTTGATGTCTTGATTATCCATACGATGCCTCTCTTATTAATTCCTGCTCGCCGATTTGCTGTTTTTCACCATAGTGATGACATCTTTCAGCCCGAGGAAGAAGAGGAGGAAGATCATGCAGACACCGGTTATAAGCGATACCCATGTCATGAGCAGTGCCGCACCTTTGACGTGGAAGACAAATGATAGGATAAAGTGGAGGATAAACAATACACCCACAACCGTCCAGCATACTTTGATTCCACCGCTCTTCGCGCCCAACCAGCCGAATATGCCCGTTCCTTTTTCGGTCGCGATCTCAGGGATGTTTGCCACCATTTCGTCTCCCAGCGTCTTGAAGTTGGTTACCTGTGCCTTCTCGTATTCCGGTTTGGTTGCCAGCGATACGACGATCATCAGAACGAGGGAGACCGCAAGCCCAACATGCGCCGCGTGCAGGCCGTGGACCAGCGAACCGGGGTTTCCCGTTGTGCTCCACACCCACAGTGCCCACGCCAGCGCGACGATACCTCCACCCCATGCCGCAGCGAGGGCGCCCGTTGTTGTGGATCGTTTCCAGAACCATGCCGATATGGTCGGCGCGAAAAGTCCGGAAATACCGATGGCCTGTGCCAGGATCCACAGAGGCACCAGGATGGGCAGCCACAGGGCACTGACGATGGCGATCAGCATGATGATGAGGAGTGAGAGCCTGCTGGCGAGCAGCGATTGCTTTTCGGTTGCGTTCTTATTGATCAGTTTCTGATAGATATCCCGGGTCAATATGGTGACCCCGTTCATGGCGAAAGACGAACCGCAGGAGATAATGGTCATCAGGAGACCGACGACAACGATTGTTCCGATGACGACCGGCATATTATTGAGGCAGAACCATGCATAGAGACCATCCCTGCTCAATCCGGCGGGGACCGCCATAATCCCCAGCGCGCCCACCGCGGCAAGTGCGAGACCCGCGATGAAGGGAAGAACATTATAGTACGACCCGCCCAGAATTGCCAACTGGGCATTTGATGCGGTCCGGGGGGTCGTCCCGATGTAGGCCCACATGTAGATCCACGGATCGACAAGATAAAAAAGGCCGAGTGTTAGGAACCACATGGACCATACCGGTATGCTCACATTCCAGAGGCTGACGGAGCCTTGTGGCATCACCTTGAATATCGCGTCGACGGCAGCATTCGGTGATTGAAACAGTTTGAAAACCATTATAGCGAAGAGCACGATACCGATTGACTGCAACACGCTCTGGAACCACTGGGTGATAAGGGCCGAGTACTGTCCGGCGGTAATCATATACAGCAAGATGATGATGGCGGAAAGCCATACACCGTACTTTATATCCCAGCCGAAGTTGACGTTGAGCACGATGGCGATGGACAGTATCTGCATGCCCGTCAGGAATGCCGGCCGGGGGATGGAGAATATCGCCATCGGCAACCGCATGGACTCGCCGTATCGTGTACAGACAAAGTCTGCCAATGTAACTGCACCGGTCTTGCGCCCGAAGTAATTCAGTCTCCTCGCAAACAAGATAATAAAGACCGTGATACCTGCGACGACGAACATGGCTGTCCACATCTGAGATATCCCGCCTTTAAATCCGTATGCTACGTACCCCGATACACTGGCGCCGCCGACATAGCCGCCCAGGTATGCCGCTGCCATGAGCCAGAAGGGAGCGTTTCTGCCGGCTAGCAGAAAATCTTCGGATGTGGATACCAGTCTCTTGAACCACAGCCCCATGCCAATGAAGGCGATTACTAAAATAATGAGAATGATAGTGCTGAGTGTAAGAATTGTCACGTGCTTTAACCTCCTCTCTTGGTGATGAATCTGAGATGCAGTGAGAAATCGCAATCATCGTGCCATATTATAAGTCATTAAATTTACATTAATTTTATGATGGAAGTGAAAAGGAAAACTTGTTGAGAAACACATTTTGAATGGGAAAGGGATCTACGATATTACAACTAGCAGAAAATATTTAAATCTTTTTTGAATTATCTCATTATAAAATGAATCATTTGTGTTTTTGTATTTTCCGGTAGGCGCTTGCCTGACTTATTCCCAAGAGATCGGCGACGCCGTAGCTGTTTTGTGTGATCCCGGTGGCGATATGGATCAGCTGTCGTTCGGTTTCATCAAGGGCCTTTCTGAGTGGCAATAATTTATTCACGATTATGGCAGCTTCTGTTTTGCTCGTATCATAATCCATCTCTAGATGCTCGATATCGACGACACCGTCTTTGATGAGAACCAATCGTTCGACATAGTGATTGAGTTCCCGGGCATTACCAGGCCAACTGTAGCCGGACAGCATTTCTTGCGCCCGATAGGTCAGTGTGACGTTGCCATTGTGCACTTGATTGTAATAGGTAAGATAATGTTGGAGTAATATGTGTATGTCCTCTTTCCTCTCGCGTAAGGGAGCAATATGGAGGGGGAATACATTGAGCCTGTAGTAGAGGTCGGCCCTGAAGAGTTCCTTTCCCACCAGTTGTTTCAGGTCCCTGTTGGTAGCACCTATAATTCTGATATCGATATTGGTGGGATTCACGGACCCAACCCTCGTGACCTGTCTGTCTTGCAGCACCTTCAGCAGCTTGACCTGCATGTGCATCGGCATATCGCCTATTTCGTCGAGGAAGAGGGTACCTTGATTGGCCATTTCTATCAGGCCGGGTTTGCCTCCCTCTTTGGCTCCGGTGAAAGCTCCCGACTCATACCCGAAAAGTTCCGATTCAAAGAGGCTTTCCGGGATGGCGCTGCAGTTGATCTCTATCAATTTCTTGTTGGCGCGGGCACTGTTCCCATGAATGTATCGAGCAATCATCCCTTTCCCGGTACCGGATTCGCCTGTCAGGAGCACCGTCGAATCCACGTGAGTGACCCTGTTGACCATCTTCATCAGACCCATCATATGCTCGCTGGTGTATATAATCTTTGAGTTCTTATTCGGTGCATCTTCCACCCGCACCGAGGATGATTTGATATCTGAAAGGTAATTTTTCAGTATACTCAGTTCATCGATATCCTTGCTATTGCATATGACCATGTAGATATTGCCAGCATCATCAAAGACAGGCGTTCCTGTCACGATCAGATCTTTGCCATTGTAGCCACGCTGTACAAGAGTGACCTGTCGCTTCTCGCGCAGTACGATGGCGCTTATGGAAGGCCGGTATATCCCCTTCGCCTCTATCTCAAAAACACTTGCCCCTATGACATCGCTGACAGGAGCGCCCGTCATCCGTTCGAAGGAATCATTGGCATATACGGTAATCCCCTTTCCATCAGTCACATAGATACTGTCGGAAGAATATTCTATGATATCCCATAGTTCTTTATTTACATACAACAGTTTGTTAATTCTGTTATACAGATCTAAAAGATTGTTGGGAACATCGTCTCCGGGTTCGACATCAGTCTCCGCATCCTGATGTAGCAACTTCTTTGTTGTTACCTCTTTCTTTATCTTCTCCACGGATAATCGCAGCAGCTGTTTCGAGAGGATCTTCTCGGATACAATCCCCGTGATGCCGTTGTCATCGTTCTTTGTCACAACAAAAGGTGCCCTTGACAAGACGGTATGTTCCACCTGCTCGTTTTCGTCGATAAGCTCGAAGAAACGATTCATGATGCTGCCCACCGGGTCGTGAACCGGTAGACCCGTGCGATAGGCCTGAATCAGTTCGTCTTGAGTCACGAATCCCGAGAGGTTCCCCTCGGGATCCTCGACAAGGATGGCATCCAGCCGGTTGTCCTGCAGAATCGCCATTGCTTCTTGTATTGAGGTTTCAAAGGCGACGAGATATTCCGGTGGGTATCGTTTTGCTATCTCTTTGTAATACATGTCATTTGTTTCTCCTGACGATCCATGGGGTGCCAAGGGGACGGTGCCAGGCAGGGGTTGGTGCTGTTCCATAATAGTCTCAGTTTTTCCAGACACCGTACTTCTCATGCAAGGGTGGGTAAGTCCTGGCTCCGAAACGTGGGGCTCTCGATTAGCGGTTGTAACGGTATACAAAAAGCAGATGCCCTCGTTTGCTGCGCGGATGCTCTTTACCACAGGTGTCGCGACAGGATCAATTACCAAAGATCGATAGTGACAACCATGGCCGACGATAGAGCCGGAAAAGTCTCGGAGAGAGCTATCTCATTGAGGCTTTTCCGTGCTGAGGATTATGATATGGCAAAGCTATTTGAAAACCATCGTAAAGACAAAGGCGAGGACGAACAGAAACCCGACGGCGAAGAGGACCGGGACCCCCGCGGGGATAATCGTGGCAAGCTCCGGTTCCGCAGCGGTTCCGCCGGTCTTCGCCCCGCCGAGTCTCCGGTAGGCGTCCATAAAGATCCCGATCGGCCGCTTGACGAAGGCGGCAAGGAGGCGGGGGAGTTGCTGTATGAAGAGATATTCTCCCAGCCTGGCGATCCCGGCGGCTATCCCCGTTACGACATTTACCACGAGCCGTGACCCCTTGCGGTATATCCAGTCCGTGTCGATGGTGATCGTCTCCGTTCGTTTCAGCAGCTTCAGGAAGACGAAGAAGGCCAGCCCCGAGAAGAAGAGCAGCTGCAGCATCCGCACCACGTGAAGCCCGGTATAGGCGTGGTATTCCACGGGGTAGGGGAGGATCTTATAGAGCGGCTCGGGATAGACGCCGATCGCGATGCACAGGAAGGCGAAGAAGACCATCGCCCACTGCATGTTCCATTTCGGATCCGATACCCTGAGCCCCTTGTCCTTGGCGAAGAAGACGAAGTAGGGGAATTTGATCCCCGCGTGCAGGAAGACGCCAGCGGAGGCCGCCTCAAGCATGAAGTAGATGATGGTCAGGTGCTGGCTGGTGGCGGCCTGAAGGATCATCGTCTTGGTCGTGAATCCGCTCGTCAGCGGGAAGGCGGAGATCGAGGCGGCCGCTATGCAGCAGCAGATCAGTGTCAGGGGCATCGTCTTGTACAGTCCCCCCAGGTCGGTGCACTTGGTCTTTCCCGTCATGTAGAGGACCGATCCCGCCGACATCCAGAGGAGCCCCTTATAGATAATGTGGGCGAAGGCGTGCGCCGCGGCGCCGTTGATCGCCATGGCCGTCCCGATCCCGATCCCGCAGACCATGAAGCCGACCTGGTTGATGATGCTGTAGGCGAGGATCTTCCGGCTGTCGTTCTCCATGATGGCGTAGATAATCCCATAGATCGTCATCATGGCCCCCAGCCAGATCAGGATCTCCCACCCGGGGAAGACGCGGATCATCGTGTAGACGGCGGTCTTGGTGGTAAAGGCGCTCAGGAAGACACTCCCGGTGGCCGTTCCTTCCGGGTAGGCGTCGGAGAGCCACGCGGAGAGGGGAGGAACCGCAGCGTTCAGCATGAAGCCGATCAGGATCAGCCAGGACGAGATGTTCTGTGTCTGTATCCGTCCGACCTCCAGAGAACCGGTCTCGTGGACGTGGAGCAGGATCCCTGCCAGGAGGATCAGCCCCCCTACAATGTGGACGAGGACGTACCGGTAGCCGGCGTCCAGTGCCCGCTTGGTCTTGCGTGCCCAGATCAGCATCACGGACGCGACGGCCATGAACTCCCAGAAGATGTACAGGGTGAAGAAGTCACCCGCGAAGACCACCCCCAGGGCGCTCCCGACATAGACGAGGGCTGAGAGATGTTCCAGCTTTCCCTCGATGTGGAGGGCGAAGAGGAAACTCCCGAAGGCCGCGATGCAGAATATATAGCCGAACACCTTGCTGAGCTTGTCCACATGGAGCGGGTTCAGTTCATACTGCAGGAAGGGAAGCGTCAGTGTCGCCTCGGGACTGAGCCGGGCGATGAACAGAAAACCGATTACGGGTATGGCGAGGATGAGGAGCTGTTTCGCTTTTCCTCTGACGGCGAGGAGGATCAGGGCGCCGATGAAGAATATGAATGCGGGAATCAGAAGGCTACCGGTCATAATAATCCTCACTCTTTTTCAGCCAGTACTGTCCGAGCAGCTTGGAGACGATGATCATTGCCATGCAGATGACGAACCCAAAGAGGGCATAAAACCCCGGGATCTTGTCCCACGGGTGCTGGGGGCCGTGCGCGGGGACAAGAAATTCCGCCAGGACGCTCACGGCAAGAAGAATGTAGCTGAAAATCCGTAACTTTCCGATATTACTGGGTTTGTCGAACCAGTCGAATTCCTTTTTCATCCTCTGCTCCTGAATACGGCATCCGGCATTCACGTTGGGATCAACCGGATGCCTGAACTGTCTATCGGGTGTGCTGATCAAGAAGAAAAGAAAGCCGTGTTTTATACGGCTTCCACCCCCCACAGGCAGGCTTCCCTGCAAGCGAAGCCAAACCAAGTCCCTCCATAATCCAAGATACGCGTGGTGTCAAAGGAAAAATGCATGTTCCCACAACCCCCATGGTTTGTTTTTGAAGGCTACAGGAGTGGCAGGCTGTCGGAGACGGCGAGACCGGCGCGGGTTGGACGGAGATGATTGCCGGAAATGGTGACGAGCCCTTCCCGCTCCATCGAGCGGAGCAGGTCATCCTTTTCGTGCAGCAGATCGTATCCGTACCGCTCTGAGAAGGCGGCCAAGTCGATTCCCTCTTGGGTGCGCAGCCCCAGGGAGAGGGCCTCCAGGCGCAATTGCTCGTCGGTTAGGATTTCGGAACCTGCTATGAGATGAAGGCCACGGTCTGCCGCCTCAATGTAGCTGTTCAAGGAGCGGTGATTCCACCATCGTCGGATGCCGGAGAAGGAGTGCGCTGCGGGACCGAGGCCGAGATAGGGGGTGTGGTTCCAGTATTTATGGTTGTGTCGTGACATCCATTTCTCGCTCCGGGCGAAGTTCGAGACCTCGTAATGGAGATACCCGGCTCCCTCCAGTGTTTGGGAGGTCTCCATAAAAAAATCGTAGAGACGGTCGTCGTCGAGGGGAACAAGCGTTCCCTTTCGGTATTGGAGCCCCAGGGGGGTCGAGGGCTCCAGGGTTAACTGGTAGCAGGAGAGGTGCTCCGGGGCGAAGGACAGGGCGTATCGCAATGTTTCAAGCCACAGGGTGAGCTTCTGCCCGGGGACCCCGTAAATCAGGTCGAAACCCACGTTTGTAAATCCTCCCCGCCGTACGCTGTCGATTGCGGCCTCGGCTTCGGCCACATTGTGCCGGCGACCAAGGAAGGTGAGCACCCCGTCGTCGAAGGACTGGACCCCGACATTGATCCGGTTGATCCCTGCCGCACGGAGCGCCGCGGCCATATCCGGGTTCAGGTCCCCGGGATTCGCCTCGCAGGTGATCTCAGGGTCGTCGGTAACGGGCAAGATCCGATGAATGGCGTTGAGGATTGTTTCTATGTGCTTGGCACCGAGGAGAGAGGGGGTTCCGCCTCCCAGGTAGATCGTGTCGAATGGGCCCTCGAAACCGCGGTATAGTGCCATCTCACGGATGAGGGCCGCGATAAAAAGGGGGATTTTTTCTGTCTGCGTGACGGAGTAGAAGTCGCAGTAGCCGCACTTGGTGAGGCAGAAGGGGATGTGTACGTAGAGACCGGGTTTCATTTCCCTCTCACTCATCACGGTTTCCCTACGTATTTTCCGATTTCAGGACGGCGACGAAGGCGCTCTGAGGGATTGCCACCGATCCGACCATCTTCATCCGCCTCTTCCCCTTCTTCTGTTTTTCCAGTAGTTTTCTCTTGCGTGTAATGTCGCCGCCGTAGCACTTCGCGGTGACGTCCTTCCGGAACGGGGAGATCGTGGTGCGCGATACGATCTCACCGCCGATGGCCCCCTGGATGGCGATCTTGAACATCTGCCGGGGGATCTCCTCTTTCAAGCGTTCGCATGCCCGCAGGCCGCGCTCGCGGGCTGAGCCACGGAAGACGATCTGGGAGAGGGCATCAACCCGTTCGCCGTTGACCAGGATATCGAGAAGGGAAAGGGTGCTGTCCCGGTAGTCGATAATATCGTAATCGAAGGAGCCGTATCCCTGAGTGACCGACTTCAGGCGGTCGTAGAAGTCGTAGATCACCTCGGCGAGAGGCATCTCGATCGAAAGCTCAATGCGCCCCGGTGAAGGATAGCTGAGGACTGAGTTCTCGCCCCGTTTTTCCTTGCACAGCTTCATTACGGCCCCCATGTATCGCTCCGGGAACATCATAGAGGCACGTATATACGGCTCTTCACTCCTGACGATCGAGACGGAATCGGGGTAGTGCGCCGGGTTGTCCACATACAGAACCGTCCCGTCGGTCAGCGTGAAACGGTACCGGACGCTGGGGACGGAGAGGATGATCGACAGGTCGTACTCCCGCTCCAGCCGCTCCTGGACGATCTCCAGATGCAGGAGCCCCAGGAAACCGCATCGGAACCCCTGTCCGAGGGCGACGGAGGAATCTTTCTGGTAGACGAAGGAGGCGTCGTTCAGCTTGTATTTTTCGAGTCCTACCGCCAGCTCTTCGTAGTCGTCGGAGGCGATGGGATAGATCGAGGCAAAGACGACCGGCTTCGATTCTTTGAAGCCGGGGAGAGGCTGCGCGCAGGGGCGCTTTTCGGAGGTAATCGTGTCACCGATCTGGACGTCCGAAACGGTCTTGATCCCGGCGATGATATATCCCACATCCCCCGCCGAGAGGTTGGCTGCCTTCTGGCGCGGGAGGAGGAAGTGCCCCACCTCCTCGACCCGGTGGATGGTCTCGCCGTGCATGAGGCGAATGGTATCGCCGCCCCGTATGGTGCCGTCGATGATCCGGCAATGGATGATGGTACCCCGGAAGGGGTCGTATTTTGCGTCGAAGATTGTGGTGGCCAGTGCGGCATCCGGGTCGCCTTTCGGCGGCGGGATCCGCTCAACGATTGCCTCCATGATCTCCTCCACCCCCGTTCCATCCTTTGCCGAACAGGCGAGGCTCGTGTAGGGGTCGAGGCCGAGTTCCGTGTCGATCTGTTCCATGACCCGATCGACATCAGCGGCGGGGAGGTCGATCTTGTTGATGACGGGTATGATCTCCAGGTCGTGTTCCATCGCCATGTACAGGTTTGCCACGGTCTGCGCCTGAACCCCTTGGACGGCGTCGATCAGGAGGAGGACACCCTCGCAGGACGCGAGTGATCGCGAGACCTCGTAAGAAAAATCCACGTGCCCGGGGGTGTCGATCAGGTTGAGGGAGTATTCTTTCCCGTCTCGACTCCGGTAGGGGAGGGTAATGGCCTGGCTCTTGATGGTGATCCCCCGTTCGCGCTCGATGTCCATGTTGTCGAGGATCTGATCCTTGAAGCTGCGGGCGTCGATCACGCCGCTGTGCTGGATCATCCGGTCGGCCAGGGTGGACTTGCCGTGATCGATATGGGCT
This sequence comes from Syntrophales bacterium, assembly GCA_963662405.2. Classification (GTDB taxonomy): domain Bacteria; phylum Desulfobacterota; class Syntrophia; order Syntrophales; family UBA2210; genus UBA6078. The sequence goes on along the minus strand of CAXXKT010000002.1, from coordinate 358,849 downwards.
ATGATGCTGAAATTGCGTGTATTCTTCATAGTAATCAAAAAGCCTCCCCGTCAAAAACAGGAAGGCTTTTATACAATCTTCTCGGGGTTTTTGCTATCCCAATTTTTTGAGGAGTTCCTCGCTGACTTCCTGGACACCGGGAAGGCCATCGACCCCGATCACCGTGACCCGTTCCTTGAAGTAGTTGATACCGGCGGTGGTTCCCGTCTTGTCGTCGTAGTAGATGTCGTGCCGCTTGCCGATCGCCGCCTCGTCCTGATCGTCGGCGCGGGCACTCAGCTCACCGCCGCAGACGCGGCAGACAAAACCGCCGTCCTTCTCGGCCGGTTTGATGGCTTCGATATAGATGTTATTCGGATGATTGTTGTCGTTCGCGCAGAGCCTTCGGCCCATGATCCGGTTTTTGGATGTCTGCCGGTCGAGGATGATCTCGATGACGTAGTCCAGCTTGATTCCCTCCTGTTCCAAAGCCGTATACAACGCTTTCGCCTGGGCCAGGTTCCGCGGGAAGCCGTCCAGGAGCCAGCCGTCCTTTTCACCTTTCAGCCGGTTGAGTATCATGGGGACGGTGATCTCGTCCGGGACCAGATCTCCTCTATCGATGTACGCCTTTGCCTGTTTGCCGAGGTCCGTTCCTTGCGAGATGTTATCCCTGAAGATCACACCCGTCTCGATGTGAGGTACGTTAAACTTTTTCTGGACGATCGCGCCCTGCGTGCCCTTGCCGCTTCCGTTGGGTCCAAAGATCAGAATGTTCACTCTACCATCTCCTTTCACTGAGACTCAGGTACTGAGAGTCTGTTTTTGACAGATCCCCGGTCCGTCCTTCCCGGGCAGCACCCTTATAGGGGATTATCACCTTTATGGCAAGGATAAAAATTACTTCCCCTCGGCGACGACCCGTACTTGCGCCTCCAGGTTCAGTGTGAAGGACTTCTTGTCCTGCTGCATCAGGACCGTGTCGTCGTAATCCTCTCCAAGGATCCTCTGAACCACTCGCTCCCGGTCACCGTTGAACCGGTCGAGGTATTTCTCAATCCGCTCCTTGAAGGAGACCGTAGCCGCGAGTGAAGTCTCCAAATACCGAACGGCGTCCTCTCCCGTCAGGACATACCGGTGTGCCAGGGGGAGGATCTCAACATCGAGAGCTGCGAGTCTTTCCAGAGAGGCGACATAGTCGTTGTACCCCGACGAAAACTCCGGGTGCACGGCGTCGTTGTGGAAGACCCCGACCGACTCCCCCGGTATCAGGGCTTTGATCTTTGGAATGTAGTAGGAGAGCGAGTCGTTCGTGTGCCCCGGTGTCTCGATGACGCACACCGTCCACCCTCCGCCGCAGTCCACCACATCGCCGTCCTTCAGGATCGGATCGACCTCAACCGGGTCGAAAGGAATCTCATTTTCCCCGAAGACCTCTCCGAAGACCTTCACGAAGTTCCGGTTGAGGGCGCGGATCAGGGCGACGGCGTTTGGTTTCCGGAGTACCTCTGCGGCGTGGGCATCCGCCCCGATCCTGAGATTTGGTATCCGCTCCTTGAGGAAGGGGGCCGCCCCGCAGTGGTCGTAGTGCGAATGCGTCAAGAAAAGATATTTCAAGGCTTCCGCCGTTCCCAGATAGGTCTCGAGCTCTTTGAGATAGTATGGCCCCATGGCCGCTACCCCCGCGTCGAAGAGTACAGGGGTCGGGCTCGCCAGGAGAAAGGCGGGGATGAAGTGGTAACCCGGAGCGTAGAGCCCGTCGCATATCTTTCCGGTCTGCTCTCGTTTCATAAAGTGCACCTCTCCGGTCGCAGATGGACCCTCGACACAGGATGAATATGCTTCTAAGGGATAATAATGCTCCTGTCAAGTCGCTTTCGGTTGTAAGAGGAGGGGGCACAAAATGGCCTGCAAAGATACCGCGCGAAAAGCATGCCCGAGCAAGCCGTGATATCTACCGATCCGCACTTTGGTATTGTTTATAGAACACCCTTCAGAATACCCCGTCCTGTGGACGGGGATAAATGCGGAACAGAGGCAAGGGTGGTGCGATTTCCCTCATGAAAGCTTTATGGATAGCCATCGAGTAAGATTGACCTTTGGTCGAACAGATCCATCATGCCGTATATGCACCCCGCCGAGTGGTGTACGTGTCTTCTCCCGGTTATGGTCGCTTCTGCTCCTTCCGAAGTCGAACGATCCTCTTGCGCAGGGTATCCGGTACGTTTTGATTGAGTTTACGTGCCTCTGTCTTTTTCACACAGAGAGCGGAATGCATGATATTAAAAATAGAACTATTCATTCACCGGTGCAATAATGCTTCACTTGACCATGCCGAGAAAGGCGACAAATTTCCGCAGTAAATCTTCGTCGAAACACTGTGTCATTCCATTGTCACGTTCGTCAAGCTGCTGGTCTTTGTCACTTTCCTGTTTTCCCATCATGATCTGAAGTGCTTTCAAAGGGGAGAAAGCCTTCTTGTACGGTCGGCGGGACGTCATAGCCTCAAAGACATCGATGATCCTCAATACGCGTGCCAGTATGGTGATGCTCTCTCCCTCAAGTCCCATGGGATATCCTCCCCCGTGATAATTTTCGTGATGATGAAGGATCCCTTTTTTAACAAATATAGGGAGATCCGAATCGACCAGCATCGCCAGACTCGAGAGAGGATGGCGTTTGACGATTTCCCACTCGACTTCTGTGAGAGGCCCATTCTTGTTGAGTATACTCGGAGCAATGAGTGCCTTGCCGATATCATGCAGGAGGGCGCCGACACCGCATTGTTTCAGGATCTCCATTCGTTGCTCGTCGTTAACAGTTTCACGATCCGGGTTGATCTGATCCAAGATGTCCGGGTAGTTCCAGAGGAATGCCACGGTAAACCAGAGGACTTTAGTGGCATGTTCATATGTCTGGTAGTCATGACCGGTTAGTTTTACCAGGGCGTGGAGTGATTTTGAGGCGGTAATGAATCTCATGGCACTATCGACCATGCTCCTTGTTCGTTGGATGGCATCGGCATCCATGGTGCCCATTCCCATGGATGCCTCTACGGAACTTTTGACGATATTGGTTGAAACTTTCGTGAATATCGAAGATTTATCGATATCCGATGCATATTCATTCTCAAGAATATCCCCCAGGTTGGCCTCAAGATGCTGATCATACTTAAACTCGTCTTCAATATCGATAAAGACCTCCATGTGGCCGCCTCGCGAAAGCCTGCCGAGCTGTTCTGCCTTGACCTTGTTTCCTTGTACGGTCCAGAGGATAAATCTTCCTTCAGACGTGCGAATATAGATCTGAAAATCCGGTAAGGTCCCCGGAATAATGGCACAGAGGGGAATCGCCTTATACCTTTCATTATCCATAGATGCGTCGCTCCTTCTTGAAAATGAATCTCAAATTCATTGAGCTTTTTCACCAACATGCATGAATGGCGGAAAGTGCTCGATGTGATATTCGACAAAATCTCATTGAAACTTTAACTCTTTTTACCGAAGAGGTATTCGTTGATAAAAGTTTGTCCTTATCTAAGGTGTTGTTATTGGGGTTCACGAAAGATGACATTATCGATGCTGCCATTCGATACGACAGGGGGGAATATCTCAAGCACTGAAAATCGTGTTAGAAAAGAAGAAACGGTTGCTGGTTGAAAGCCTCACATATCAACAACTTGTCATTTTGAGTGAAAAGAAAAAGTGTAATCTCTAAAACTTTAAGAATATTACATTTAACCCTAACGGGTGCTATGGCTCCCTATGGTCGGGATGACGCATTTGCGGAGTCTAACTTTTTACGAAGTCGTCAATTTTGATTCTTTCACTTTCCGGAAGATTCATACGGTTCCAGAATAGAAAGGGGTTACGAAAAATCGTAACCCCTTGAATTCATGGTGGGCCCTGTCGGGTTCGAACCGACGACCTACTGATTAAGAGTCAGTTTTGGGGAATATTGAACAAGATTGAAGGATATTGTGTAGCCACCTAAAACCATCCTATATTCAATACAAATCTATTTTCGCCTATTGACTTACGTTGAACCATATTGTAAGAATTTGGCTACATGGTGGCTACATAGCATCTACTGACATAGAATCAGTATGTCAAAAATGACCTACTGATTAACACATGGGAGGGGCAAAAAATGGAACGAGTCAGGCTCACAAATGATCGTATCAGACGCCTGGAATGTCCTAAAGGAAAAGAACAGTCGTTTACCTGGGATACGGACGTTCAAAGGCTTGCGGTGAGAGTCACGGTCTCCGGTGTCAAATCCTATGTGTTCGAGGGGAAACTTGATCGTACAACCATACGTTTGACAATCGGGAAATGTTCCGATTGGATTATTGAAGATGCACGAAAAGAGGCACGGCGACTTCAAGGTCTGGTAGACAGGGGCATTGATCCCAGAGCCGAAAAAAAGGCGCAGAGAGAGGCCAGAGAAAGAGCCAAAAAGGAGGCGGAAGCGGTCAAGAGGTATACCCTGAAAACGCTCCTGGATACTTACGCCGACTACCTTGATGCACGGGGGAAGAATAGGACCGCGGCGGGGGTCCGGTCGGTTGTGAAGGTTCACCTGGTGGAAGTGGAGCCGGAACTTTCAGAAAAACCAGCGCGACAAGTGACCCCCCACGATATCGCGGGTCTTGTCAGAAGTATCACCCAAAAAGGCAAAGAGAGAACGGCGGGGATTTTCAGGAGCAGTTTGGCCGCGGCTTACAGCTGTGCGAGGCGAGCGCCGTTTGATGGAACCCTCCCGAAAGCCTTTATCGACTTCAACATTGAAACGAATCCTGTTGACCTTATCCCGACCATACCCGTGAAGGCTCGTAACCGGACTTTGAACCGTGAAGAACTGAAGGAGTACATCCAATCCCTGGGAGATAGTACGGTCGACCTTGCCCTGAAACTTGCCCTGTATGCAGGGGGGCAGAGAATGGCGCAGATATTAAGAGCCGAGGTCTCAGACTGGACACCCGAGACAAAAACCCTCCGCCTAACAGACCCAAAAGGGAAACGGTCGGAACCGCGGGAACATCTTCTCCCCCTCGCGCCGGTTGCCGCTTCGACCGTTAACGAACTCATAAAGAGATCAGATGAGGCAAAGACACCTTTTCTTTTCCCTTCAGGTACCCTGAAAACCCCGCTGCATATAAGCGTACCGGGACCGCGGGTGACCGAAATTGCCGGTACGATGGACGGTGAAGCCTTCGACCTTCGGGATGTACGTCGGACTTGTGAAACCATGCTGGCAGAGCTTGGGGTGAGTCGTGACATCCGTGCCCAGTTGCTCTCCCACGGTATTTCAGGAGTGCAAGCCGCCCACTACGACCGTTACGCATATACAAAAGAGAAGCGATCAACTCTTGTGAAGTGGGAACAACACTTGAAACGAATCACAAGCGGTGATGAAGAAAAGAAGGTGATCCCGATCACAGAGGCGAAGGGAGCGCGCCGATGAGCAGAGAAGAGGCATTGAAATGTGCTGTCGGATACTTGCGGATGGCTTTGAAAGGCGAGGGCAATTTTTTCTTTCTGAAGAGTTGGGAAGCACAGCAAGATGATCCCCACCTGATTCAGGTGAACATTCACAAAATTCTTGCTGGCTACTCTTTGCACGATGATGAGTCGATAAATACCGATTATCTTTGCGCCTATTTGCGAGAGATCAGGTGCTACTTACCGAAAGATGGTCGATGGAAATGGGAGTTTATTTACGATTACGCCAAGACCGACGCTGAGGAAGACATCAGAGAAAAGGGAGAAACAGCTGAACTCAATGAGGCGCTAACTTCCTCAGACCTTGAAACAGTCCTTTCCGATCCTTCGAAATTCTTTATAGTGACAAGCTCCCGCGTAACCGACAAAATGATATCGATAACAGGACGGCACCGGCCGCACTTCTATCGTCAGTGTCTCTTGTTGGACACCAAAGAGTTGGGCGATCCCGCGGCACATCGTGCCATCATGGAAATATCAAGTGCATATGTGGGCAATGGAAAACCTGTTCCAAACCCGTTTCGGGCGTATGCTGGCTCTGTCATGGAAGGGAAGACGAAACAACCAACTCGAAAGGGGCCATCACCATACAAAAACTTTTTCATTGATGTGCGGTATGCACATCTTACTGATTTCTTGAGCCAGCGGTTTAATGTACCCCTCTATGAATGCTTCAGGATTATTGCTGAGGCTGGAATGAAACTTCATTTCAACACTTCATATGAAGTCGTCACAAAGGCTTATTACCGCCACAAAGACAAAAAAGACCGTATATCCAAAATCATAAAACAATCAAGAGTATAGCCTTTTTGCCGGGAAAGGCATTTACTCGGCAAACGACTTTCAAATCAATTGTGTCGTAGCCTAGATCCATCGAACGGAATTCACCAACAAGGGGGGTTAGGCTAATGACAGAAAATCACGAAAAAATTGAAGTAAAACAAGGGCTCACGACCGATGCGGCGGCTCCGTGTCTGGGTGTGAAGCCTCAAACTATGCGCCGCGGTTACTGTGTCGATGGTGCTTATATGGGCATCAAGCCCCTGAAGCTACCCAACGGACGTTTACTGTGGCCCGTGGAAGAAATCAAACGTCTCCTAGAGGCGCGTTAATGATCGCGGATAAACTCACACCGAAAGAAACCATCCGTGCATATTGTACGTACTGCCTTGGAATGAAGCAATTTAACAAAGAGGTGGTCAGGAACTGCCAGGGTGATCAAGCATACACCGGGCCATGTTCCTTGTTCCCGTATCGGCTCGGGAAGCGAATCTCCGTCAAAGTCTTTCGGGCCTTCTGTCTTCAATGTATGGGAGGAAATCGGGATCTTGTCCGCGAATGCGAAACAGTTACCTGTTCTGTCCATTCATACCGTATGGGAAAGAATCCCTCCCTTGTGGGACAAGTAAGGGGGGCGTCCCTTGCGAGGAAACCCTTGAAAGTGGTTGTTGGGGGGCAGTTTCAGCGTCAATTTTCGATTTTCCCCGATTCTGAGGGTAAAGGTAAGACTGCGGGAACTCGGGCCGTTCCAGGAGAAGGAAAAGGGGTTTTATAGTGGGTCTTGCCGCAAAATACCTGGGAGAAGCCCGCCGGGCGGAGATTGCAAGGACGCTGTTCACCGTCACGAGCGTCGACGAGGCAAAGGGCGAACTGCACGGCCTCTGTCCCCTCCACGGTGAGAAGAATCCCTCCTTTTCGTACAACTTCAAGAAAGACGTCTATAAATGCCTTTCCTGCAACGCCGACGGCGATCTGATCAGGCTGTGGTTCGAGGTGAAGGGTTACGGCCGGAAGGAGGGATTCAGGGCCTTCTGCGAGGCCTACGACATCCCGATCGATCTGTCAGGAAGAGCAAAGAACACCACCCGGGATCGATCGGAGAAAGAGACACCTCCCCTCGATCCTGCAGTAGTCAATGAGCAGATGGAGCGCGCCCTGGAGCTCTTCACGGCCCTTCCGGATAATCTCCTGGCCCGCATGGAGAAGGAGCGGGGATGGTCCCGGAAGTGGATGGAGATCCTCGACCTCCGCCTCCAGACGCACTACCTGTCGAAGAAGGGCGCCCTGGTGGCCATCAAGGTCCCGGACCGGCTGGCCGTCCTCGTACGGGACACTGACGGGAATCTGGTCAACATCAGGCTCTACCGCCCGGGGGCGAAGCGCTACTAGATCATCTCCTTCGCCCGCTCCACCGGCCGTTCGCGCCTCTTCCCGGCACGCCCCCTGCACCCCGATGACACGGTCATTCTGTGCGAGGGCGAAAGCGACACGATCTGCGCCCTGTCTCACGGTTTTAATGCAATCACCCAGACAACAAAGCTCAAGACGTTTCCCGACGACCAGCTGGACGCCTTCAGAGACCGGGACAACTTCGAGTTCGCCCCGTACTGCAAGCTGATATTCGCCGGGAACATCCTGCCCCGCATCAAGGACACCTCCGATGCGCTGTACGAACGATTCCTGCCGGTCAGATTCAAGCGGCAGTTCCTCGATGGGGATCCCGAACGGGATCCCTACCTCTTCGACAAGCTCAAAGAAGAGCTGTCGGAGATCTTCTACTGGGCGCTCTGCGGTCTCAGGAGACTGATGGAGAAGGGCCGGTTCACCGACTGCGAGGAGACCCGCGCCCTTATCATGTCATACCGAAGATCGAACAGCCCGATCCTCTCCTTCGTCGAGGACGAGTGCGTCACCGGCAGTGAAGAGGAAGTGGCCAAGGACGAGATCGATAGCCAGTACCGGCAGTACTGCGGGATGAACGGGTACATGCCGACATCGAACAACAACTTCTTCCGCGAGCTCGAGAACGCCGTGAACAACATCCGGATCTACCGTCCCCGGAAATCAGCGGAACGGAAGCGCATGATACGCGGCGTGGGACTGAAGGTGAAGACATGAGAAAACGTAACAGATCGAGACATTTTTTTGATAAAACGGCCCTTTCCCCCTCCTCCCCTGAGTATTTTACGCGGCCGTATGTCAAAATACCGGCGAAAATGCTCCAAGGTGGTCCAGGTGGTCCAAGCTGGTCCAACCTGACCCCCAAAAAAACCGTAATGATTTCGAGGCCCGGTCCAAGTGGTCCAAGTGGTCCAAGCTTTTTTGACATATTGCACATGCGCGCGCACGCGCGCGCGCGCGTTGAGAACACTTCTTACAATTTTATAAATCTATTTTATAGAAAAGTACTTGGACCACTTGGACCATGCAATAAAATCAAAAGGTTAAGTTGGACCATTTTGGGACCACTTTTGGACCACTTCCGAATAATCAAACAATATCAACTCGTTTCACCAATTCCAGCTTGGACCACCCGAATAATAAAGCAATATCAAAGCGTTTTAACGACTGCAGCCCGGATTTTCCGGTTTCTGGAGAAAATTATGCCCACAATCGACTTCAAAAAGTACCAGTCACAGAAGGAAAAAGAAGGATCACAGACAGACATGACGAGGGGATCCCGGACAAACAAAACAAACAAGACAAACCCGACGAACAGAACAAACCCATATCCATCACCCTGGATGCACCGGCCGGCGGTGATGAGACTGGCTGAGTACCTGAAGATGAACCGGGAGGTAGGATTCTCCATCTACCAGGAGAAGGACGGATTCCGCCTCCACTTCGAACCGGCCCTGACCGGGGACGACGTCGGCACCACGCGGTGGACCGTGGCGCAGAATCTGTGCGACCTCCTGGAGGAAGCTTGTTACGATCTGAACGAACTCATCTCCCGCGGCGATGTTCTTCCGTTCATCAAAACAGTGGAAGCTCGTGCGGGTCCTTCCTGAGGGATTTTTCGGATACGGAGACGGAGCAGCCCGGCTTTTCGCTCCTTGTCGAATAAAAACCGCATGGAAAAACGGAACTCATCAAAATGAAGGCAAGAAAAGAAGACAACATCGGACGCAACGTGTTTGTACCTCATGACGTTGCTGCATCCTTCCGTGCGGGGTTTTTGGATGAGGACGCCTGCAGGGCATGGATCCTCGGGACGATCCACGGGAGAGGACCCGTCCGTTGCCCGGAGTGCCGGGGTGAGATGGAGGGAAAGGCGTTGCAGAGATTCTGGGAGGGAAAGCGGGTCTGCTGCCGGCGGTGCGGGAAGTTCTTCACGGCCCTCACGGGTTCCTTCCTGGCCGGGTGTCACATGACCTACGGCGAGGTCCTCCTTCTTGCCGTCTTTTTGCATTTCGGGATTTCACCCCGGGAGATTGCCGGTATTTTGAAGATCAGTCCCGAGACGGTGAGACTGTGGGATATCAAGTTCCGCGCCCTGGACAAGATGAGGGCGATACCCAAAGATGGGGAATAGGGAGGCGCCATGAGATGAAGGAGAAACAGAAAAGCGCCATGAGATTCACCACCATGAAACTGAGCGATCTGACCGCGACGGACTACAACTGGAAGCACGAGCCCATCCTGTACGGATGGAAGCCTGGGCGGGCCCATTACTTCTGCATGGACTACTCACTGACGACCGTGATCGACGAGGAGGCGGACATCTCCCGGATGAAACGCGCGGAGCTCGTGGAACTGGTGAAGGAGATGCGGCGATGCGAGGCCGCCACCGTTCTGCGAGAGGACCGCCAGTCCCGGAACCCCCTCCATCCCACGCAGAAACCCATCCCCCTGGTGGGCAGGATGATCCGGAACAGCACGCCGAACAGCCCTGACATACTCGTCCTGGACGGGTTCGGAGGATCCGGAACGACCCTGATGGCATGCGAGCAGATGGGACGGGTCTGCAACACGATGGAGAAGACCCCCGTCTACTGCGACGTGATCGTGAAGCGGTGGGAACGGTTCACCGGGGAAAAGGCAGAGCTGGTAAGAGGTCTGGAAGACCGTATGAACCGACGGTTTTCGTTGACGGTATGAGAGGGGAGTGGACGGTATTCAGGAAAAAGGGGTGTTCTGAAAACCTGTGAGAGAGAGCGCACAGGATGCCAAGGGGGCTACCGTCCACGTGAGTGCCGGTACCACGAAAAAGGCATCATGTAAACAGCAAAAGGGAAGACTGATCAGGCGGAGGTGAGATCCGGGAGAGATATTGACGGTTTGTATTGACGGAAAAAAGCAGGGTGGACGGTATTCCGGGAGCTGCAACTCCCGTAAACCTGTGTGGCCACGCACAGGGCGCCGAAGCGCTACCATCCACGTGAGTGCCGATACCACGAAAGGGGCCTCATGTAAATGGTAAAGGGAAAAGAGAATCGGATCGTCGCTGACGACTGGAGCCGCGCGGGCAACGCACAGCGCGCCCGGATGATCTGCCAGGCGATCCCGGACGGAATGATGGATCAGGAAAAGGTAAAGAGACTGCTGGAGGTTGCCGGCGAACAGGACCAGATCTCACTCAAGGTCCTGCACAACGCCGTCGTAAAATGCATCCGGGACTACCAGTCGGAATCCACCTCCGCCCGCCTCAACGACTGGCAGAAGGCGGAGTCCGCCCTGGAACAGCACCTCGCGGTCCTGTCCGAAAAATACCTGGGGAGCGCTCCGACCTTTGCCAACACACTGGCGGTGGCCGGTTATCATCTTGTGTGGTGTCGGAAATACCGTAAAAAGGTTTTTGAGCGGGCGGATATTCGGGAACGAGCGGGACAGCTCATCCGAGAGATCAGCGAGGATTATGAATTTGACGTAACCGAGATGGAAATATCTATAGAACATATGCATTTGTTTTTATCCTTTCCACCGACCAGCTCTTCTTGAGTCTTTACTTTCCCGCAGATTCTTTCTTGGCAGCATGTGAACTTAGAAGGTCGGCGAACTGGTCAGGCAAAATGGGCTTGCTGAAATAGAAGCCCTGTATCTCATCACAGGCATGCTCTTGGAGAAATTCCATCTGATCCTTTGTCTCTACTCCTTCCGCGACAACTGTCAGACTGAGAGTTTTCCCCATGGCGATGATCGCCTCGGTTATGGCCTTGTCATCTGAGTTGTCCGGGATGTTTCTAACGAATGAGCGATCAATTTTCAGCGTGTCGACGGGAAAGTTCTTGAGTTGAGAGAGTGAAGAATAGCCTGTCCCGAAATCATCAATGGCGAGTCGTATCCCCATAGCTTTGATCCTGGAAAGGATCTTGAGAATATTCTCAGGATTACGCATCACCATACTTTCGGTAATTTCAAGCTCTAAAAGGTGTGGCGCCATCCCTGAATCATCTAACGCTGCTTGTATGTCCCTCAACAGACCTTCGTTGGTGAGTTGACGCAATGACAGGTTCACTGCTATGCAAACAGGAGGAAGCCCTTGGCGCTGCCAGGCGACATTCTGGGCACAGGCTGTTTTCAAAACCCATCGCCCGATCGGCACGATCAAGCCGGTCTCTTCCGCCACCGGGATAAATTGCAGAGGGGGCACAGGACCAAGGGTCGGATTATCCCAGCGGAGCAAAGCTTCGACCCCGGTGATGGCTGAGGTCTTAAAATCCAGCTTGGCTTGGTAATGCAGTGACAATTCGTTTCGCTTGAGCGCTTGGCGAAGGTTTTGTTCAATTGAAAGCCGCTCGATGGACAGGTTTTTTATGTTTTTGGAGTACATCTGATAATTATTCCTGCCTTCTTCCTTGGCAAAGTACATGGCGATATCGGCGTTTTTCATCAATGTCTGTTCATCCTCGCCGTCCTTGGGGTAAAAACTGATACCGACACTCGCGGTGACCCTGCATTCCTGCGACATAACGGTAATCGGTTTTATGACGGTAGAGAGTACGGTCTTGGCTACGGCCTTTGCTTGCTCAATATTATGAATTTCTTCGATGAGTATGACAAACTCGTCGCCTCCGAGACGGGCAATGACGTCAACCGCCCGTAACTTCTTTCTCAAACGAGCAGCCACTTCCTGTAGCAGAAGGTCACCCGCTTCATGCCCCAGCGTGTCGTTGATGATCTTGAAGCGGTCCAGATCGAAGAACAGGACAGCGAGTTGCCGTTTATGCCGACGTGCCGCCTCGATTGCGTGGCTCAACAGCTGATTGAACATCAATCGGTTGGGTAACCCCGTCAGGGTATCGTGGGTGGCGAGGTACTGAATTTTCTCTTCCGTGCGTTTCCGCTCTGTGATGTCATGGCCGACCCCACGAAACCCCACCATCTTTCCCTCATGGTCCCATTTGGGGAAAATGGAAAACTCGGTGAACGCGCTACTGCCATCTGGTTGAAGAATCTCATACGGGAAATCTCTAATTGGCTCCCCCGTCTTGTAGACTTCGTGAAATGTCTGGTATACATTTCCTACGTCTTCTGCTTTGACAAAGGTTTGGAAATTTTCCCCGGCTAGTTCTTCCGGGGGACGTCCCAAATTCTTGGCAAGGAGATTGTTGCAGAATAGCAGGTTGCCGGTCAGGTCGGTCTCAAAATACCATTCCTCCATCTCTTCAATGATGGTTCGATATCGCTCCTCCGATTCTCTGATTTTCTCCTCCATGGCTTTCTGGTTCGTAACGTCCCGGGAAATGCCGCGTAACCCCGTCGGATTCCCTTCCGCGTCCCGTATGGGGGAAAGGGATATTTCATGAATCGCTTTTGATCCGTCTTTTTTTATTGCGTGTACATCGTACGCCCGGACAGATACGTTTGTCCTGAAAATCTCCTCGGCGATACGGGCTAGCTCTTCGTTTGTCCCTTCATCAAGGTACAGGATGCCATCCATAGTGAGTAACTCTTCACGGGAGTATCCGAGAATCTTGCACTGTGCGTTATTCACAAAGAGGAAACGACCTGAGAAATCAGTTTCATAGTATCCTTCCTCCATCTGCTCTATAATACTACGATACTTCTCTTCCGATTGGCGGGTCTGCTCTTCCATGGCTTTCCGGTCGGTAATATCCATAAAACTTCCGAGTGTCGACCGTTTGCCCTCGTACATTATGGAGGTGACCATTTCCAAGGTCCACATAACCTCTCCGTTTTTCCTGATGAACCGATACTCATATGGTTCTGTACCTTCCCTCTTCAGGGCTCGAATCGCTTTTTCTCTGACGATTGCCTTGTCGTCGGGATAGACATGTGCAAGGGAATTGTGGCCAATAAGCTCGGCCTCAGAATAGCCCGTGAGTTTTTGATGAAACGGACTTATGTAGACGAAAGTACCGTTTTGTACGATATATATCCCAACCCCTACATGGGATATGATTGCTTCGGGAATATAAGGGAATGTCTTCTTCTCGGGACTGATATCTTTGCTTTTACTTTTCGATGATCGAGGTTTAGCTTTCATTGAGTACCTCCTATACACCTGAGTTGTTCGAGACAAACAGCCCAATAACTAAAAGAACTTCACCATCCACCACTTCTATATTCAGCAAGCGCCCGAATTGAATGATTGATTAACTTTTGATTTACAAAGAAGAGCGTTACAGGTCAAGTAGTTTCTGGTAAATGATGGCACATGATAAATGCAGATAGATTCTGTTTCAAGGTAAGGTAAAAAGTATGATGGATTTCCGAGTGCTTAGATTGCCATTAATGATCGGGAAGGATTGTTCGCGATAGTCAACACGGCATATATTCCCATTTGATCTTGCCCCGGAAAAGTGGGCACCCCACGAAGTTACACACGCTTTTCTTGTAATTTCAGCGGGAGAGCAATAATTCAATGACGAATGTCTTCTAACTCAATTATAGAAAACTTCAATATATTCAAATATGCTTCCGCGAGCCCCCTGTCTTGTCTGATACTTCTCAAAATAAACAAGCTCCGTCTTTAAGGTATGGAAAAACGATTCCATCTATACAGGCTGTCGATTACAAGTCCTGCACCGGGGCACTCATCCGTGCCGGTGATTTATACGTACCTAATCAAGGGATGAGGTCAAGGCACAGGAATGAAAATTGTCTTCACCTTGTGTTCTAGAAGGGGATTAGGAGATATAAGAGATCTTGAGACACTGGGGTAAAATGGGGAGAGTGAATCTGTGTTTCACCTGATGCCAGAGAGCATGATTTGTAGAGTAGATCCTCTTCCCACAGCTTTGTTCAATAACTCGTACGGTATCATAAACCTTCTCAGATGGGAATGAGTTTGCACTTACAAGGTTGATTCGAACGAAGCTATTTTACTGGAGATTAGATTAATGTACGAGGGAGTATTGTAGTATGTCAGTATCGGTTCTTGGGATAGATATCGCAAAACAGAAATTCGACGTTGCACTTCTTGTAGAGGGGAAGACAAAACACAAAACCTGCAAAAATACGGTGGAAGGTTTTGAGACACTGACGATCTGGCTGGAGAGACAGGGAGTTCATAAGGTACATGCCTGCCTTGAGGCGACCGGCAACTATGGAGAGGAATTGGCGATCTATCTCCATGAAACCGGCCATGTGGTCAGTGTTGTCAATCCCGCTCGCATCAAAGGGTTTGGCCAGAGCGAGTTGATTCGCACCAAGACGGATAAGGTTGATGCAGCCTTGATTGCCAGATTCTGTCTGGCTATGAGACCAGATCCCTGGAGTCCACCCTCACCGGAGATCAGAGCCCTGAGGGCGTTGGTCAGGCGAGTTGACAGTCTGATCAACATGCGAAGTCAGGAGAAGAATCGAATAAGTGCAGCTCATGAATCAGTTATTCCATTGATCAGAGAACACATTAACTATCTTGATAAGGAAATAGAGAAAATCAGGGAACAGATTGCTGATCTAATTGATCGGGATCCGAACCTGAAAAACAAGAAAGGGCTCTTGGCTTCCATTCCAGGTATCGGCACGGCAACCATTCCTCACATCCTGGCAGAATTGGATGATCTGGACAAATTCAGTCATGTGCGGGAACTGGTGGCGTTCATCGGGCTTGCGCCACGGGAAACACTTTCAGGATCATCTATTAAAGGCAAACCCAGGTTATGCAAAATCGGACATGCGCGGCTCAGAAAAGCTCTGTATATGCCGGCACTGGTATCGATCCAATGTAATCCCGTTATGATTGCTTTTTATAATCGCCTTAAAGAGAAAGGAAAAAACGGGAAAGTGATTGTCTGTGCGATAATGAGGAAGCTGGTGCACATTATCTTTGGAATCCTGAAATCCGGCAAAAAGTATGACCCAAATTATAAACCAGCTTTCGCTTGACAAGAACGGTATCTACTACTCCTTAAAACAATCTCATGGGAAAATAACTCATTACCATTTGAAAGTCTCATTGCACTATCTCTTGACAAAGCGCCTTTTTAGAGTTAGCTAAAAGCCCTTCACCAGCTTGCGATAAACACTGTTACGGTGACCTCCTTGTCCAAACTTGAGAGACTCGCTACTTTCCCGTACATACTGCTGCCAAATCTTGATGGCATAGCGCTCTGTGGCACCAACAATCCGGACAATTTCTTGATTAGACTTCTCTTGCTTACGAAGCCGAACTCTCTGCTTGCGCAGGGTATACTGTATGTTTTTTACTGATTTTACGTGCATCTGTCTTTTCCATACAAAGAACATGACACACAATACCCTAAATTAGAAGTATTGAATCACGCAAGCAATAATATCCAGTTTTATGAAACTGCCGCCTATGAGAATTTTCGAAAATCTCTGCAGGAAATTGATCTGACCTTTGCAGAGGGTAAAAACTGGATCTTTTGACCTGCATAGAGCCCCATGTTATAAGGAATCTTCTCCTTGGTGCCTTCTAGCGTCTCCACGATCCATATGCTGTATCTGAAAGACTGTGCGCAGCAGAGTCTCATCGAGGAGATCGATGCGACGGTCTCCCTGCTGGTGCGTGCCGTTGTTCAGTCAAAGAGAAGGTAGTGGCGTGGCATGGTATACAATCGGTAATGAGGTGTCTTGTTTGTCTTGTTGCCCGAAATATTTTCCCTGTTTTCATGTCCTGTGATTATTTGTTATTAAAAAGGGGCTGCCCTTTCGAGCAACCCCTTTGGCGAGGAGATTAAACTGGTGTGTTTCACATCTCTTTATGGAACGAAATCTCTGAAAACAGCCGTTATTCTGACATTACTTGAAGCCCAGTTAGGAATATTAATTGTTTGCGTTGCGCCACCACCGCCCCGGGGCGTAAGCACAACTGGTATCGTCCGGTTCGGAGGAGTGGCCCCTGGCATATAGAGGTCAAGGCCGGACATGAATCCTAGGCTGTGAAAGATCGGAATGGGGGCTGACAGATCACTCTGACCAAGCACATGGGTACCGTAAAATACCGCTGGGTAAGGATTGCCTAGGTGTGCGTGACCGCCATACCCCCAATCCAATAGAAACAGGGCGGACAACCGTTTCGCTCGCGGAGCCGCTTCTGGGGTGGCCACGCTGTTTCCGTCTACCATCAGAATGTCGCTGTTGCCCCCCTGATCACCCCACATCTCCCTGTCCCGTGAGACCAGGATATTGGTGTGGTTTGGGCTTTGAGTCAACAAGAGACCGATGCCCCCCCCGGGAGGAGATGTATTGAGACGAATAAAATAGTTACTTGCGGAAAATGCCTCACGATAGAAGTAGTGGTTCCCTCCCGCAGCATGCGCGAAGGCGAACTCGTACGTAGCGGTTTTGTTCACCCGTACCGGTCCCCATGCCCCGTCCTCGCCGATGGTCCATGTACTCACTGGTTCATCGGCGACCCGGAAACCGGTTTCACTGTCAACCTCGTATATCTCCAGAGTTCCGACTGCTCCAACGTTTTCGGGAAAATAATTGACTTCCCCGGCAATCCATACCTGATCCCCCGTCTCGGGCACGATTTGATTAGTTGCGGGATCTTCGCCGTTGAAAAATCGATACATTTCGTCGAAGGATGCGGCAGCTGTACACATCTCGATGTGCGCCTGGGTAGGGATATAGACGTTCGTAGCCGCAGCCACCTCACGCGTGGGGTCTCCTTCTCCCCATAGGGCAAGCATATCGACATTGCCCGGTGTACGAGTCATCCCTGTGGTCAAATCCAATCCTGTTTGACTGTCCACGGCCACATAGTGAGCAACCTTTGCGGCATTCTCGGGTGAGTCTTCCAGGTAATAAAAAGATACCCCGGCGCCCCGAGAATGCGCGATAAGGTCAACCTTATCGGCGCCTGACATCTTCAGGAGACCGTCGATGATCTCATTCAGAGCAGCATTGGTTATGGGCGCATTCTCTTCCGGACCCGCTCCCCCGGTATCGTGGTCGTAGGCGGCAAGATAGGCTCGGGGATAGCCGTTGGCTATGAACCGCTGAGCCTGGGACTCAAACTGGGATGCCGAGCCGGAACCTCCGTGAACGAACACAACGGGTCTGAAGGAATAATCGATCGATCCGTCAGTGTACCAGTTCCTTGAATCCTCGAAGTGCAGCCAGGCTTGATAAGAACTTCGGATTACACGATCGACGCCGGCGCTGTTCTCCGTAAAGACATTCGCCGCGTTCAACTGCGCGAGGATCCCCCCAGGTCCTGTCATCTCAGTCTCAAAACCGGCCGTATCACTGAAATCAAGAGCAAGCCCGGGATTCGCCGCTACGTAGTCCTCGATAACCGCAATAATCGCCGCGGTGATCTGAATCCCATTGATAAGATTGCCGTCGGCATCAAGCGTCTGCAGGAAACGGCAGATATTGACCACTGCCACATTCGCCGTGTTCCCCGCTCCAGGAACGAGATCAAAGGGTGTGACCGTTTCTTGGGCCGCTGCTGAGCCGAGAGAAACGCCCCCCACGGAAAAGGCGATCGTTTCACCGTGGTAATAGTTAAACGTCCCACTCTCATCGGTCGTCCCCGAGCAGTAGGTGGTTTGATAGTCGAGCCCCGAGACCGGGCTGTCCGTGAACGTACCCGTTGACGGCGCTTTCCCGGCACTGCTCCCGCTCCCGCAACCGGTAAAGAGTGCAAGCCCCCATACCAGGACGATCAGAAACCCGACGTACCCGATCCCCCGATGCAATACCTTCCACATTTTCTTCATTTGTATTTAATCCTCCTTTTTGTGGTTTGATTTTTACAGTTATAGACCTATTAAATAAGGAAATATCAAGAAGACTAATTCTCCGTTGAAACATGATGCCGATTATTTATAATTTGTTATTGTATCGATAATATATCTAACATTATAATATTGCATCAAATTATTGTGCTTCTTCAAACGACGATCTAATGAAGTAATGCATTGGCGAGAGATTTTTTGCCAATATCAATATTAATACAACTCTTATTTATTATAAAACAGAATAAGATTCAACTATCATAATTTGCTTGTGGTAGTCAAGATATCATTATATCCTCTTATCTATTTAATATTATTAGTTGTACATATAATTACGAACAGAAAGGAGGGTTTGGTAAAATTTAATCTTGCTTCTTTATTTGAATAATAATAGTGAATCATAGTAATTTACGGTTTGGAAATTGCGTATTGAATTGGCAAATAATGTTTAAAAATGATCGGTTATTTTATGCGGTCGTAAACAGAATACCACGGGTTTACCCGTGGATGAATGCCTGCAGACCCCGATACTGTAAAAAACGTAAAAGAACCAAATACTCAAAACTTATATGCAAAGACTTAACCGGGAATTACTGAATGTAACTAAATTTGATAATAGAAACCATTCAGTACGAGATTATCAATATGGATACGGAAGGAACAAGGGTGATTACTGGAACAAAGAAGCAGATACTAGACGCCGCTGTCATTTTGTTGGCTCAGAAAGGGACCGAAACGACCATTTCGGAAATCGCCGCTTCTGCAGGGGTGAAGGATTCAATCATCTATCATTATTTTAAAAACAAAAGGGATCTTCTATTTTATGCCGTTGGAGAATTGTTGAAAAAAATGATGGCGGACCTTGAATACCAGCTCCAGGGTATTCGCGAACCCGTTAGTCGCTTGAGCAAACTAATCTGGTTTCAACTCTTTTACCATGAAGATCACCCACAGTATGCTAGATTTACTATCTTCGAGTGCCGTGCTGATTCCGCCTTTTTTCAACATGAGGCATCGGCCCCGTTCATCCAGTGGCTCAGAATTCTAAATTCAATTATCGAGGATGGGGTGTCGGAGGGGACCTTTTCAAAAGAGATTTCCATCCCAGTGGCGAATGCGATTATACTGGGGCTCCTCGATATGGAAAACATCCAGGTTTTTTCAGGTCGGAGAGAAGGATGCTTCCAGACTGATTTTGATGATATTCTGGACCTGGTGCTGCCCATGATGGTACCCGACGAAAAAGGGAACCGGAAAAAGCGAGGGAAAGAAGCGAGTATTCTAGATGCCGCCGAGAAGCACTTTGCTGAAGGGGGGTATTTGAAAACGACAACCATGGAAATTGCACGTTCTGCTGAGGTTGCCGAGGCAACGCTCTACGAATATTTTAAAAATAAAGAAGACATCCTTTTTTCCACGCTCCGGCACCGGTTCAACGAGCACCTGCAATCCATGGATGAATTTTTTATAATGCGAACCCCTGCGGAGAAGCTCGAACGGTTTGTGCGGGAGCACTTCTTCTTCTATCTGAAACACCCTGCTTTTCTGAAGACCTTTATATCTGCAGGGGTCTACAATGAACGTTTCTATCAGTCCCGTGCCTACGATGATTTTCTACGCTACCTTGAAATCATAGATCGTATCCTGGAGGAAGGGAAAAAAGATGGTAATTTTCGACCCGATATCAGTAATCGTGTTTTCAAGAACCTCTTTTTCGGAGGTTTCAGTCACATGATGCTTCGGTGGTTTCATTCTCGTCCCGGCCGATACTATGGCATGGCCTACGTTATCGACGCGGCGGCTTCCATGTTGCTGAAAGCTATTGCTCAGCCTGCTGAGGAGTAATGCTGAACTCCTGAGGCGGTACGTGACTGTTTCTGATTAACATGAGGAGGGGGACCTCTCCCATGAAAGAGAGGGAAGTTCGTAGAAATCTAATTTAGCAGGACTTCCCCGTCCGTGAGGGCGGGGGTGAGAGCCGTATCCTGTATCTTCTGGGCACTTTGATATAGAGACTGTATGAGGCTGAGGAAGTCAGCACATACAGTTTACCGGACACAATACCGTATAGCGTGGACCACGAGGTTTAGGCGAGAAATCTTTATCAAGGGAGATCGCCAGTATTTGGAAACCAAATTTTGCGAGGTACGAAAGTATTATCCTGAGTGGGAGTACAAAGCGATAGGGATCGATGTTGACAATGTTCACATACCTAATGGTGATACCGCCGAGATATTCGTTAAGTGAAGCAGTGAATCTTATCAAGACAAACACGAGCGGAACGTTAAAGGCGAAAATTGGGTTTTTTTAAGTAAGATATATTGGGATGAGCGAGGGATACTGGGAGAAGGATTATTGGTCTCAACGGTGGAAATTGACGATAAGATTATTTGGAAAGTTGAGATGCACGGTAGACCTATTTCGCGGACAAACAGAGCTGCATGAGAGCCGTGACTCCCGTATTCCAGAAGAACTGCCGAGGTGGAGCGGCCAGCGAGAAAAACGGTATCAGACGGCAGTAAACGCGAGGAAGCGAGCACACCGCCAAGGGGGATCTTGTCCAATGGGTGAACCGTGATCCCCGTAAGAGCATTGGACAGGCGGATTGAAACATCCCGCATGTCGTCGCCTTTGTCTCTGGATATCTTCGATTTCATCGATAGGAATCGTTTCTCCCAGCGCAAAAAATACCGTCTTCACGGCGTTGCTCACAGTTACCAGGTTGTCTAGGATCTCTCGTCTTAATTCTTCTCTCAATGAGGAATCTTCTGCTATGAGTTGATGAGCCCCAAAAACGCGGGCAAGTCTCGAATCAACTTCCTTTTCGACTCGGGTTGCCAAGGTGGCAAGTTCATCCGAAATCTTAGCTGTAGCAACATCAAACCGTGAAAACTTTCTCCCGACGTTGTGTTGCGCTATGTCCACTGGGGCATCTATTGGACCAAGTATGTTGCGATGGACATGGATAATTCCCTCAGCAAGCCCCGGCGAAATCGGGTACCCTTGGATGATCGATACTGTTCGTTTATCAAGCATTAATTATCCTTTGAAGTAATGCACACATTGAAAAAATATCAAACGCTCACTTTCAGGAAGGAGCAGATAATCTACATGAACCTAGAATGTGCAGCCCGAGTTGTGCATCTTTCAACCCGCATTCGATAAGGTTGGCTGACGAATTGTGGTGATGACTTGTATTTGTAGTCAATAAATGTGGGAAATGGATTCGCGGCTTGGCTTTCAATCCGTACTGTTCAGGCAGGATAAAGGAAAATGCCAGAGTGTCGGTTATTGACGCCACCTACAAACACTCAAAACAATCGCAGAGAAAAATCATTCATTACCATTTGGTCTTCCCCCGATTTAGTGGACATACCGAAGAGTTTCTCTTATAGACATAGAGTAACGAGGAGGCATGTCATGGTTAATGGGAAGGATAAGCGGTATTTTGATCGGGAGTTTAAGTATGAGGCGATTCGGTTAATGGATGAAGGTAAACGTTCTGTAAGTGATCTAGCTAAGGATTTGAATGTTCATAAAAACCTGCTTCATCAGTGGAGGCGTAAATATCGGGCGGACATGGAGCAAGCTTTTCCCGGGAAAGGTCATTTGAAGGCACCTGAGGAGGAACTTCGTCGGTTGCGGCGGGAGAATGAGAGCTTAAGGGAGGAGAGGGAAATCTTAAAAAAAGCGTTGGCCATCTTCTCGAAACACCCAAAGTAAAGTATGAGTTCATGGAAAATCACCGTTCCGAATTTTCGGTGAAGAAGATGTGCCGAGTGCTGGGGGTATCCAGGAGCGGTTATTACATATGGGGGAAACACAGCAAGAGTGACCGCCAGAGAGAGAATGAGCGGTTGCTGATGTATATTCGGGACGCTTTCATAAAGGGTCGCGGCACATATGGTAGCCCGAGGGTGACAGCGGAACTTCAGGCCCACGGGATTAAGTGTAGCAGGAAACGAGTGGCTCACCTGATGAAGAGTCATGGGATTAAGGCAAAGACGAAACGCAGGTTCAAGGCCACCAAAAAATCCAAGCATGAGTTTTTAGTGGCGGATAATCTTTTAAATCGGAGATTTTCGACAGATGTGGCCAACAAGGTGTGGGTTTCTGATATTACCCTTATTTGGACGAGAGAGGGTTGGCTTTATCTGGCAGCGATCCTGGATGTTTTCAATCGTAAGATTATTGGATGGTCGATGGATAACAGATTGAGTCATAAGATTCTTGCAGATGCCTTGCACAAGGCGATCAGGCAGCGGCGACCCAAAGCTGGTGTTATGTTTCATTCAGATCGTGGAACTCAATATACCAGCTATGCTTTTCAGGGGCTGATGGAGAAATATGGTTTTATTCAGAGCATGAACTCTTCGGGGAATTGTTACGACAATGCTCTTATGGAATCGTTTTTCCATACCTTAAAGACGGAGCTTGTTTATTTTGAGAAGTATCAGACAAGACAGGAAGCTCGCGGGAGCATATTCGAATATATCGAAGTTTTCTATAATTGCGTTAGAAGACATTCATCATTGAATTATTGCTCTCCCGCTGAGTTTGAACGAAAAGCGTGTGTAACTTAGTGGGGTGTCCACTTTTTCGGGGCAAGATCAATTTGAAATTCTCACGGTAAAATTTCTTGACATAACAAGATCATGGAGTTAGTGAGTCAATATGTTTCATTGAAATTGCTTGTATTGAATGCGCTTGTGAACAGCTGTAACCACGGGAGGGGATTATGGTCTGATCATCTAAAGCCCTGTTTCTCAAAATGAGAGATGGGGCTTTTGTTTTTTGTGGAAAGATTAGAACAATATTGCAATCAGTAAATCGGAGAAAATGATGTTATATGGTTTCCGTATAACATCCTCTTATAAATAACAGAAAACTGCTTATTTATTGTTAGCACTTATTCTCTGCTGAAGGAGAGGCAAAAATGAAAGGCATGAAAGGAAAAGGTCATCGGTTCGTTGTTTTCAAAGATGGAGGCCTTTGGCATTGGCATCTCATAGTTTCCAATTCACCGTCTCCTATACCAGTTGCTAAAAGTGGCAGGGGTTACCTATCGACAAATGCTGCACTAAAGGCAATCAAGTCAGCAAGACTGGCAGCTACTCATGCTCCTGAGGAGCCTATTGTAGAAAGATAGTTTTCAGAAAGTGCCATTTCGATAAATCCTGGGCAACCGCTGGGTCGACAAGGACCAAATTTCCTTCCTTGATCCAGAGCTGGCCTGTTACCCAAACCGTCATTATTGAAGACACGGTGGGTGCACTGCGTATGGTGAACCAAATCGATTCTGGTAACTACACTTTTGAGGCGGCAAGCGCTTGGCTGATTGAACATGGATTCGAGTTGAATAACAGAGAGTGGGCTAGTTTGATCTGGCTTGGAATCCTAGCAGTGTGGCTCCTTTCACGGGCACAGGTGAGGCATTGTCTTGAGATCGTGATTCGGTCGACCCTGTCGTCGAAGCTGCTCATAATATGGGTTTCCTTTATCATGTGGATCGCAATAATTGTGCTTATCGCACAATGGCAACGCCTTTGGGACCTGCGACTAACTAAGGACACGGTTGTGTGGGTGGCAACGGCGGGTGTGGTGTTGCTTGCGGGTTTCACGGATGCCCACAAACAGGGGTTTTTTTGCGCGCCATATGGAAGACCGCAGGAATCGCGGCCTTCATGGAGTATCTTGTGAGTCTCAGCACATTTCCGTTGATCGTCGAGATTCTGTTGCAACCCTTGATCTTGGTACTCGCAACAGCGCCCCTACTCGTCAAAGCACCCGAATGGCAGCAGAAATGGCAAGGCTGGAACAGTCGGTTTTTCCTTATTCTGACCGTAACCATTGTTGGGAATACGGTGATATCACTGTCATCTGGTTGGGATTCGATTGACTGGCGATTATTTGGCCTGCGCGCAGCATGGCCGGTCGGTCTTGGCCTTTGGGTTCTCCTTCTGGTCTTCGTTTGGAGTTTGGTATCAAGCTACGAGCAGGCTTTCTTGCGTATAAAATGGGCACGGCCTGGTCCCCAAGCCAAGGTCGGTCTAGTCTTAGGGTTGGGGCTTAATCTCGAGTGGATTCACAGTGCTGCCAAGGGTGGGACATACCATATTGCGAATGCCCAATCTGTGCGGACTGCCTGGCAGGCATCGAGGGAGTTCAAACACGAACGGCTGGCCGAGAAGAAGGCTGAACAGGCCTATCAAAAGAATCTTATGCGGTTTGCAGGCAACACAAGTATAGACGAACATGGACGGCCCGTCGACAAGCGCGAGTTTCGAGAGACAAGGGACGCACTGGATTGGCTTAGTACGTGCCAAATGGGTTGGTTCCGCCACGACCCCATTGGTTACAAGCACGAACTTATTGACAGGTTCAGTGACGATTTCACAAGGCAGGGTCTTCCAGTTCCATCAGGGATAGTTATGAGAGTGGCTGATGACGGAACCAAGTGGTACGCATGGAGGCGCACGGTGGGGGGGCATCATTTCGCGATAGGAGCAAATGATGAACCACCCAACCAATGGCGCTACGACGGCCAGAATCCCCCCACAGGCTTTCCGGGGATCGCTCCGGAATGGGGCCAATCGCCGTTCTGTGATGATGCTTCACCGAACTGGAATTAATATTAAGGGATTCTTTTCTGATCTTTAAAGATAACAGGTTGCTTAACACGGACACCTAACGGTACTGGTTGGCTCAAGCGTTAGGCTGAAAATCATAGATATGCCAGACAAAAAACGTGAACGATACTATTTGCAGAAACTCAAGCAGTGCATTGAACTCCCTGATTCGCAAGAGGAAACTGAGCAGCCGGATTTTCTGCTTGGCTACCACCCCAATAGAATCGGGATTGAACTGACAGAATACCATCATCCACCACCTCCCGGAAAGCGTGTCTATCAAGAGGTCCAAAGTCTCAAAAACCGAGTTGTAGAAATCGCTGAGCAAATGCATACAGAGGCTGGCGGGCCAGCCTTATACCTTAGCGTGATCTTCGGACCACATGGTTGTTTGTCAAAGAAGACGGTCAGGCCCATCGCCAAAGCTCTTGCGGAAGCAGTTTTATCTGAGCCTGCACCGAAATCACCATACGACCCAAGCGTGAAAATTGAACGTGATAGATTACCTCGTGAAATCGCTCATGTTCACTTATCAGGAAGTGTCAACGGCCAAGACAAACTATGGCAAGCTGACGCAGGTGGTTGGGTCATGACTGTTGGATCAATTGACTTACAACGAGAGGTGGATAAAAAACAGCATATGAGCGGTATTGCACGTGCCAAATGTGATGCGCTGTGGCTGGTCATTGTCCATAATCTGCTTCGAGGTGCTCCTTGCGAACTCTCTGCTGAGGCAAAATCAGCAATATACCGGCACGCTTTTGATCGGGTCTTGTGGCTCGACCCACATTTACCTAGAGTAACTGAACTGCACATTGCATCGACTTTACCGCTATCTGAAGTGAATAATGGTAAGGTAGATAGAAAAGCCTAACCAAAGGATACACCGGACGACTTACATCCGCCAGTAATCGGTATGCTAATGATTATCAAAAGAAATATTCGATTAATCCGTTATTGCTGCTTTTCTCAACTTCAGGAAGAAGCATGGCGTCTTCAATTGGCCATACTCAATACCTTATTTTATGTGTGATTTAGCTGTATCGAGAGCTAGATCTTTATCTTTTGTAAACAATATCCACTCCTTTCCTGGCATATGAGTACTGGTTGCCTTGTCACGACCCCTGCAGTAATACCAATCTCCAAAGCGCTCGACAGTAGAAAACGGATGTTTGGCGATAGATAGGATTCCGTCAGGATTAATTTCCTTGAAAAAAATGGTTTCGTCGGGGTCTTCATCATACAGCAGATCATCAGGCAAAACGATTTGAGACACATCGACACCTTCTGCTTCCTTTTCATCCAACCAGTCTGAAATCTTCATTGGTCATTTTCTCCCTTATCGTTTCATACCCTTACTTTGAGATCCTCCCATGCATCACAGCAATCGTCCAAAGCACTTGATCATCCTCCGATTTTATTAATGAAGAATACAAGTTGGAATGGTGGATGTCCATTAAAATCGCCGGATGCTTTGTTTCAGGAAGAAGCAGATAATCTACATGAACCTAGAATGTGCAGCCCGAGTTGTGCATCTTTCAACCCGCATTCGATAAGGTTGGCTGACGAATTGTGGCGATTACTTGTATTTGAAGTCTTTCATACCTTCGATTATGCGAGTTCCAAGGAGTACAGGAAGAAGAACGTAGCAACATACGAGCTCTGCTCCTGCTGCACCAAATCTCACACGTTGCACCTACTACCGCTGAGGATGATTCCAAAAGAAAATCGATGATTGCCGCTTTAAAGTCTCACCGTAATAGTTCTTGACAAAATCCCGTAATAGAATTGAGAACTTAACCATGTTTTATTGACTTACTTTTGATTCATTGTTTAAATCTTTTTAACTTTTTTTGCTCATACATCAACGTGTCGGCCTTTGACATGAGATCCTCCAGTGAGCAAGGAGAATCATTATCGTATTTGGCAACACCAATGCTGATTGATAAGTTGTAAGGACTGTCTGATTGTGAATTGTTTACCCGAAATTGCTGACCAATTCTGTGTGTGATGGCCTGTTCATCTGCTTGCTGTTTTTCAACAACCATCAGGACTGCAAATTCGTCACCCCCAAGACGACCAACAATATCTGATTCTCTGAAGGTCTCTTTAAATATGCAGGCAGTCTCTACGAGCGCTTGATCACCCATTTCATGGCCAAAGTGATCATTGATAAACTTCATACCATCAAGATCCATATACAGGAGAAATATCGTATCATTGCGCCGAGCGGCCCCTTGAAGCTGTTTTTTGGACAGCTCTATGAACCCCCGGCGATTGTAAAGGCCTGTAAGCATATCGGTGATTGATATATGGAGAAGATCTTCCGCAAGCTTTTTCCGCTGTATAACCTCTTGAGACAATTGTAGATTGGTCTCAGCTAACTCGTAGGTGCGCTCTTTAACAAGCTCTTCAAGGTGGATCTCATGTTCTTTGAGTTCAACTTCTGCACGCATTCGACGTTTGGCAGTTTGAAATGCTCTCATAGTCATATAGAAAGTAAGTAATGATACGATGAATATAATCAGGCCAGAGCTTATGATCAAATTTCGGCTCAGGGCGGCGATCTCATAATTAACGTCATTAAGATAGATACCCGTTCCAAGAACCCACCCCCAAGGAGCGAAATACTTTACAAATGAAAGTTTGGGTTCAATACGTGACGAATTATTCTTCCATTGCCAGACATAGGAGACAAATCCCTCTCCATGATTTTGCGCTACATTTACAAATTCTTGAAATAAAAACTTTCCTTTTGGGTCGGATATCGTCGCAACGTCTTTTCCTTCTAAATCCGTTCTGTATGGATTCATTATCATATAGGGACGCAGGTCATTGATCCAAAAATAATCCAAATTATCCGAACCGTAACGCATTCCCCGAAGATGGCGAATCGCAATTTGTTGAGCTTCCATGCGAGAGAATCTTCCTGCCCGCTCCTGTTCTTCAATAACGACTACCATATTCCAAGCAACATGGCTCAGTGATATGAGCATCCTTTTCTGCTGATCCATAAGACTTGTCCTGTAATTGGGCAGGAGAATTCCAAAGACGGTTGCAATAAAAAGGGCCACCGCCAAGACAGGTGGGAGAATCATTTTAATGAGTTCCTTTCGGGGAACAAATTCCGACATCGGGGATTCCTTTTTGCTCCGATTTCATGAAAATTTTGATTAGCAATCAGCGTTCTTCCGAAAACTTAAAACCTTTTTCCCGAAATAATCTCAGGCAGGCATCCACCACATTTGTATCGTAAAGGGTTCCTTTATTCTTCTCGATTTCTTTCAGAGCCTCACTAATCCCCAAGCTGGCACGGTAGGGCCGGTGGGAGGCCATGGACTCGACAACATCCGCGACAGCCATAATACGGGCCTCCATAAGAATCTCATCCCCCTTCAGATTTCTTGGATAGCCTGAACCATTCATCCGTTCATGGTGCTGGTAGACAATCTCCGCCAGCGGCCAGGGGGATTCCACATCCTTCAGCATCTCGTACCCTTTCTGGGAGTGCTCTTTTATCAGAGAAAACTCAATGTTTGACAGCTTGGTGGGTTTGGATAATATCTCCACTGGGATGGATAATTTTCCGATGTCATGGATGGAACCCGCCATACGAATGCCCTCGATTCTATCCTTGGAAAGTCTCATTTCCGTGGCGATGGCACGGGCAAGGTCAGCAACCCGGAGCTGATGACCGGCCGTATAGGGGTCTCTCGCCTCTGTGGCGGACACCATCACTTGAATGGTAACACCAAACGATTTCCTGAGATTTTCAAGAGTATCTTTGAGGTTTTTCTCCACCTGCTTGCGGTCGGTGATGTCGCGAACGACACAAATCAACCCGCCATTAGCCATGGCCGTTAAGGAGATCTCCTGCGAAAACTTGTCCCCATTTTTTTTCATACCTATGGCTTCGCCATGCCAGCTTCCTTCCCGGCTAAACTCAGGCATGATTTCTTGGTCAAAGCGCTGAAGGGCATCAGAATCATAGAGAACCCTCCATGACTTTCCGATAAGTTCCTCGGTATTCTCATAACCATAAACCGTGGCGTGAGCTTTGTTTAAATAGACGTATTTCTCTTCTTCATTGAGGATGGCTATCCCATCGATCGCCGCGTCCATGGCATCGGTTTGTTGTCGGAGTTGTGTCTCCGCCTGCTTATGGTCGGTGACATCAGTGGCAATTTCAACCCGAACAATACGACCATCGGGCCAATAAATGGCTTTGTCCCGACAATCGTACCACCGTTTAGTAACAGTGTTCTGGAATTCCCAGGCGACGCCCTCTGTTGGGGTCCTATCCGGCCCAGTGAGCTGACTATTTGTGCAAAATTCACAGGGACCTGTCTGGCCTTCCTGGAGGGCCTGCCAACAGATTTTACCCTCTGCGTCCCCCCATATATTTTTCCCGTATGTGTTAATAAAAATAACCTCATAGCTCTTCATGTCAGCCACATAGACAAGGGAGTCAAGGCTGTTTAAAACTTTCAAGAGTGTCGCATCTGGGGTCTGGAGCACACCATCCGACTGCCTGCGCTGTAATTTCGGTTGTTCCAAGTCCTTGATTCTCCTCTTTAAGGAGGATATTTCTTCGATCAATTCTTGATTTGTCCCAGATGGATCTTTCATCTGATTCCCCTTGTAATGACATAGAGTACTAACCGAAAAGAAAGGATGGTTGTATAGAAGTATAAGACGTATCGATCGCTTAAACACTAAGACTTCATAATTATATCACTCTCTCCAGAAACTTTAAAGAGGAATGAGCAGTGTGCGTTAATGGAATGAGAAATTATAGGTTGACAGAGCTGAAAAGGAAAAACACGCAGATTCTAGAGCTAACACCTTGATGATTTCCGATTGTAATGTGGCATGGGTGAATGAATTCGAAAAAACAACACTTTAGTCAACTATCATGACTCCGTCATGTCGTTAAAAAGTGTTCTTTGAGTAAGCATGGCGAAAATGACCCTCAGGAGTTTATGGGCTGTAGCAAGGACCGCTTTTTTGAAGGGAAGTCCATCCCGGATCCTCTTTTTATAGTAGTTTTGGAAACACTGATTGAATTGAATAACCCGGATAGTCATAAGCCAGATTACTCGTCTGAGATGACGATTCCCGCGCTTGGTGATCCTGCCGTGCCCTTCATGCTTTCCAGACTGATATATGGCAGGATCAATACCCGCCATGGCGATAAGTTTTTTGTGATCTTCAAATCTCTGGATATCACCTCCCATCTCGATAAGAAAGTTTGCCGCCGTTTTCTCACCAATCCCCCGTAGAGAGGTCATGATATCAATGTCATCCCCCATATCAGAGCGGCAGAACTCGACCATCATAGTAGTCAGCTCTTTCAGGTGGCCCTCAAGATGAATTGAACTACCCTCGACTATAAGTCGAGGGGTTCAGCAGCCGCGTCGAATGAATTCGACCAATAAACGGCTGCTTTAATAAAACAAGGGTCTTGACTAGAACAGCACACGGAAATATGTTAAGAGTCTAGTCATGTCAATAAGTAACAAGTATGTAAAAAATTCCAAAATTTCAGAGGCAAAATTTAGAGAGATCGTGAAGTATTTTGCCTTCGATTTGGATGCTCAAACCATCGCTCTTTTAACAAAACTCAATAGAAATACGGTGAATCGATATCTGTCTTTGATTCGTCAACGTATAGCTGATCTGTGCGAAGAAGAATCACCATTTCAGGGTGAAATCGAGGTTGACGAATCATATTTCGGTGCAAAACGTATCAAAGGGAAACGAGGCCGTGGGGCCGGGAGAAAAACCCCTGTATTCGGTATCCTGCAACGAAAAGGCAGTGTCTATACCGAAATCGTTCCCGATTGCGCCAGGAAGACTCTCCAGGCCATTATCAGGGGCAAAGTTGAACCGAATAGTGTCATACATTCAGATAGTTGGAGAGGCTATGATGGTTTGGTTGACTTGGGATACAAAAAGCATTACCGTGTTCATCACGGAGCCAATGAATTTGCCAGGGGGAAAAGCCACATCAATGGCATTGAATCCTTCTGGTCATTCGCAAAACGGAGGCTGATGAAGTTCCATGGTATTCCACAATCAACCTTTTACCTGCATCTCAAGGAATGTGAGTTCCGGTTCAACAACCGTAACACCGATATCTATAAATTGTTGTTAAAGAACTTCAAAAATAAACCGCTGTTCTAGTCAAGACCCTTTTTTTAATGTCTCCCTCGGGGATGGTTGAAATCCCTCGCCTTTAGGCGAAGAAAAGTTTATATCTGTCGCTATGCGACGTTATCAAATTGGGGCTCATACAAAAACGGATTTAAAGGTACATCTTGTTTGGATACCGAAATACCGAAAGCAAGTATTAACGGGTCCAGTAGCAAATCGCGCGCGAGATGTTCTGCGCCAAATTGCTTTTGAGCATGAGCTTGACATCATTACCGGAAAAGTAGCGAGCGACCATGTGCACATGTTCATTTTATATCGGCCTAATCTGGATATCAGCAAGATTGTTCAATGGTTGAAGGGGATAAGCTCGCGGGTGCTATTATCCGAATTTCCTCATTTAAAGAAGCAATTTTGGGGCAGGCATCTTTGGGCGCGAGGATACCTTGCTGTCAGTTCCGGTAATATAACTGACGAGATGATAGCGCAATATATTCAAGAGCAAGAAGGGGAGCCGATAGTTGACGACAGTCGATTTTCAATCGACCCGTCATAACCCCTCGACTTATAGTCGAGGGTAGTTGAGTCAATATCCGTAACACTGGTTGATTTGTGCCACAGGAGAACCACATGAGCAGTCTAGACATAGAAGAGGCATCCGGCATCTCTCCCAATACAGGCTCCACGTTTTCGGGGGAAGGATCATTTGCTGAAGCTTTTCCAAGTATTGAAGATATTGAAGTCCTTGTCAAACGTAGCGTCAATCACAAAGTCACCAATTTAACTACGGAAAAACATTACGAACGCTATGGAAAGGATGTTGTGGAGTATATCGATTGTACAAACCCGATGTGTTGCAAAGGCGGCCTCTCCGTGAGCAATCTGATTGAAAAAATGGTTGCATCCAATCAGACATACCTTCAGAAAGATTATATACCATGCTCAGGCTATGAAAGCTCTAGGAGTGGAATTGGTAGATATCGCAGGTGCACTAACTATTTCGGTGTCAGGATCGCCATCAAATACAAACCTAAACCTGCGTCGACTAGCGAGAACACTTAAGCAATATCTGCGGACACGTTAAAGCGGGTTTCGCCCGTTTCCTCTTGCCATTGTGAGCTTCGATACCATCAGTTCCCCAAAAGTAATTTACAACATATCTAACCATGTCTATTTTATCGAGTTCAGGAAGCACGCATTGATCGACATACACATGTCCTATAGCAATAAAACCCTTATCTGAAAGTCTATCTAAAGAAAACAGATAGGTTCTCTGCTCCGTCCTTGAAGGGTACTACCCACTACACTTTCCCTTTTCTCTTCACGAGAGCCATTCCGGCAAGCCCGAATCCCAGGAGCAACATGGTCGTTGGTTCCGGTACGGGTGCGCCACTAGATGTTTCGATGTTGAAGGATATGCCCTTGTTGTAAAAATACTGATCCGGATCTATACCGAGTCCCACCACCGAATCATTCGCAAGATATGCAATAAGCGTTGCTATTTCCGATTTGTCAAAGTAGTAAGTTATGGTTTGAGAAACATTCGAAATCTTTTTCCAGTACTCTAGTGTAGTTTGTTCACCTAAATAGGCCTCACTTTCGAAATAATTGTTTTTGGTGAACAAATCACTTCCGTAACTGAGCCCTTCTCGGGCGGTGTCCAACAGACTCAGATACAACACTCCAGATTTCCAATACGAGCTAATATCGTAGAAAGTTACCGAAGCGGACGATATGATCTCATTCTCTGACAGGGAAAAATCGTCCAGACCCCACGTGTAATAGTAGTTTTTATCAAGCGAATAAATGTCGCCCAGACCCCAGCTGTACATTGTTGCATGAGCTTTCCCTGACACCAAAACCGCAAGAAGTAGCAGACAAATCATGCGTAATATCTTCTTCATGTCCATGGTCCTCTCATTATTGTTTCCTTGAGGGCCATTTTCTCTAATCACCGGAACATTGTAAATACTACCAAAGTAGTATTTTAAAGTGTTTCTGATACGTTAACTTGGTTTTTCCTTGAAAGTCTCGCTGAAAATTGCTTGACAAAGTCTTGTCATAGAGTTAAGCGTTTAGCGGTTTTGATTTTCACGTTATTGTTTACTTGTGAACATCTGTAACTTGGGGGGATTATGGCCTGATCATCCAAAGCCCTGTTTCTCAAAAATGAGAGATGGGGCTTTCGATTTTTCGTGAACATCTTAATACTTGCAGTCGCCAAAGCAAACAAATGAGTGCCATGCGGATTTGTATGACATCCCGGTATACTGATCAATACAATATTGCTCCAGCGAATAATTACATCTATCAAGTTTGTCTCGCACAACGTGAGGCCAAGGCTGGCGTGGATACCGTGCCACGCTTGGTAAGGTGATTGATGCTTTTAACCACCGGAGCAATAGCGTGAGGTTGTTTGCAAAGTAATACACACCACACAACAAAAGGAGGAAAAGACGATGACCAGAAGATCTGAATTGAAGTTGTTTGTTGTGGCTGCGCTTGCACTGACGTTCTGCTTTCCGTTGACTGGCATGGGTGCCGCACCGTCGGGAGAACCGATCGTGATCGGGTACGCGGGAATGGTGCTCTCGCCGGGTACGAGGCCCTGCATGGCCATCCAGAAGCTCGCAGTCCAAGAGATCAACGAGGCCGGCGGGGTTCTCGGAAGACCCTTGAAGTATGCCATAGCTGACAATAAAGGCGCGACCTCTCTGACAGTTGAGGGGACACGCCGCCTACTGATGGAAGAGAAGGCGAAGTTCATCTTCGTTGAGGGAAGAACGGAGATCTGTCTCGCCGCTCAGGAGAACGGAGCGGCTATGTTCAAGGACTACCCGCACATTCTGATCTTTAACGGTGCTCAGGGGATGGAGCTGACCAACCGGATCGCCGACGACTACGAGAGATACAAGTTCTGTTTTCGTGACTGGATTACGGATTCGACATATTACCCCATGATGAGATATTTCTGGGGAACAACATGGCCACAGCGATTTCCCAACGGCTTAAAAAAAATCGCTATTCTCTATGAGGATCTTGAGTGGACCAAGGCGTATCGAGAGGGTATTCCCGAATTGGGCGCGCCTTCCTTCGAGGATATGCTTGAGAAAGAATTCGATATCAAGGTCGTCTACAGCAAGACAGTCAAACCGAGGGGGACGATGTACCTGCCCCTCCTCCAGCAGATCGCCAGCTCGGGGGCTCAGAATATCCTTTACACAAGTTCCTGGTTTACCGACACGGAATCCTTCGTCAAGCAGTGGGCCGATTCGGCCGCGCGCGATATCCCCATTGATTTCACCGGCGGTGTCTCGCAGACTGCCGATTTCTGGAAATTGACCGGCGGGAAATGTTTGGGTGTTTCTGCCCTCTTTACCGAGTGCCGGATCCCGCTGACGGACAAGACCATCCCCTTTGTGGAGCTGGCCGCCAAACATGGTATCCCGGCCCAGATTCACGTTCACCTTGCATACGCGGATATCTATTTCATCAAGAAAGTGATCGAGACCGCGGGGGGTGTCGATGATATCGACAAGCTGATCAAGGCGATGGAGACGACACAGACCACCTTTTCGATCGGCAAGATGGCCTACGTGCAAGAGCGGGTGAAACCTTACTTCCACTCCAAGGTCAGAGCGGATCTTTCTGATCCCTTAAATAAAAATCTCCCCGGCGCTCTGATTATCCCGATAGTACAGTTCCAGAACGACGGGAAGATCGCGTATCTGGGGGGGGTGCGCCAGGGAGAATGAGGCGGTGTACAAGGGCGTCGGTTCTCCGCAGAACTACGTTATGCCTGCCGAGTTGAGAAAGCGAGAGAAATAAGTAGTAATAATCTTTCAAGATAACAATCGTAACGATTAATCAACACGGGCTTCGCAGATGCATCGCGGAGCCCGTCGCTTTTTCTCTTGGACGTTCTCTTGGCATACCGTCTTGTCATTTGCGGGTTTCATGTTCCAAAATTTCCGCGACTTCGCCAAGACTGTGCCCTTCATCTAAAAGTTGGTATTCAAGAGAGTGCTTGATGGCATTATTGGGCTTGATCAGTATCCTCGTTTGTGCGCATGCCATTCCACAGATGCAGTTTATATCTTTGCTTGTGTAGGGCTTACCGTCCCCTCTTTCAAATAGATATGCCGATTTATGGCGACTCCTCAAACTGCCTGAATCAATAGTCGATCTGTACCGCTTTATCAGTGCGAGCCGGATGGTCGGGAACGAATAGACGAAGGAGGGGAAAAAGTTCTTGACGATCAGACCATAATCCCCTCCATTGGTTACAGCCGCTCATAAGTAGAAAAAAACGCCAAGATCAAAGCTATTACCCCGTTAACTCTATCATGACGGATTGTCAAGCTTTCCTATCACAGAAAATTAATAATATCGTCATAACAATACAATATATTCAAGAAGGGCGGAGTGGTCCGACAGAGAAACCGGGGGCCTTTTAAATGTCCCGAAAGTGGCTACACTGTGGCTACATATTGCAAAATCTACAAAAAGAAAGGGGCTACGATTTCTCGTAACCCCTTGTTATTTTTGGTGGGCCCTGTCGGGTTCGAACCGACGACCTACTGATTAAGAGTCAGTTGCTGCTACCAGCTGAGCTAAGGGCCCGTTGTGTCATGTGGTCGAATGTATGGCGCGCCCGGAAGGATTCGAACCTTCGACCAACAGATTCGAAGTCTGCGACTCTATCCAGCTGAGCTACGGGCGCTTTTTCCTTGCTCGAACAACCCCTGCCGGGGCATGAGAGTCGTCCCAAGAAAATTGACTTCCCTATCTATGCTTTTGAGATCTGTTCGTCAAGTATTATTTCAGATTTTTTTTCGGGAACCGGATCAACATGCGGTTTTCAGGTGACATGCCACGTAATGCCCATCTCCCCGATCTTCAAGTGGCGGTATCGTTGTGTCACATATGTCCATACGATACCGGCACCGGGGGTGGAACGAACACCCGGAGGGGGGGGCGGTGGGGTTGGGAATGCCACCGCCAAGCAGTATCCTGTCCCTGGCATGTGCGGGGTCGGGAATAGGGACTGCGGACAGAAGGGCCTGTGTATAGGGGTGAAGGGGGGTGTCGTAGAGGGTCTTTTTGCCCGCGAGTTCCACGATTTTTCCCAGGTACATGACGGCGACCCGGTCGCTGATATGCTCGACGACACTCAGGTCATGACTGATGAAGAGATAAGTGAGATGAAATCTTTCCTGTAAGTCTTTCAGAAGATTGAGTATCTGTGCCTGTATAGAGACATCCAGCGCCGATACGGGCTCGTCTGCGATGACCAGTTCGGGGTTGAGGGCCAGCGCCCGTGCTATCCCGATGCGCTGCCTCTGGCCGCCGCTGAACTCGTGAGGATAGCGCCCCATCTGTTCTTTACTGAGCCCAACAGTTTCCATCAGATCGGCAATTCTTTCCTCTTTTCCCTGTCTTTTCAGGATCCTGTGGATCGAGATGGCCTCTCCCACGATGGCACCCGCGCTCATTCTCGGATTCAGCGAGGCATACGGGTCCTGAAATATGAGTTGAATTCTTCTGCGAAGCGCTTTTATCTCTTTGCGGGAGTAGGCGAGGATGTCTTCACCCTGAAAGGTGATCCTTCCGGCGGTTGGCTCTTCAAGGCGGGAGATGAGGCGTCCGAGGGTGGTCTTCCCGCATCCGGATTCCCCTACCAGGCCGAGGGTTTCTCCCCTGAAGATCTGCAGATCGATGCCGTCGACGGCCCGTGCCGTCTTCAGTTTACCCGAAAGAAAGCCACCCCGGACGGGGAAGTACTTTTTCAGTCCTTCGGTGCGGAGTAAGACCTCGTTCATCCTTCTCGATCCTTGTTCACTGGTACCTCCAGCAGCGTACCTCGTGACCGGGGGAATGCTCCAGCAGGTGCGGTTCCTCGTTTGCACAGATATCCATAACATCGGGGCATCGATTCCTGAAACTGCATCCCGAGGGGATCTCGTAGAGATTCGGGACGTTGCCGGGGATTGCCCTGAGATATCCCTCTTCTCCCGTGGCCTTCTTCGGTGTGGATTCCATCAGCCCTCTGGTATAAGGGTGGAGCGGCGTAGAGAAGAGATCGTCCGTGCCGCATGTCTCAACCACTTTTCCCGTGTACATCACGGCGACATGCTGGGTCATCTCCGCGACGATCCCCAGGTCATGGGTTATCAGGATGACCGAGGTTCCCACCTCCTCCTTCAGATTGTTGATCAGGTCGGTAATCTGTGCCTGGATGGTAACATCGAGGGCCGTCGTCGGTTCGTCGGCGAGCATCAGTTCGGGGCTGCAGGCGAGTGCCATGGCGATCATGATCCGCTGGCGCATCCCACCGCTCATCTGATGGGGATAACTCCTCATGGTCTCACGAGTGGGTGACAGGCCGACGAGCCGGAGCATATCGAGGGCGCGGTCCCGGGCCTCTTCCTCCGTAACGCGCATGTGGAGTTTGATTACCTCGGAGATCTGATCTCCCACCTTCAGGACGGGGTTGAGGGAGTTCATCGGTTCCTGGAATATCATGGATATGTCGTTTCCCCGAAGCCGGCGCATTTGATTGTCGTCGAGGGCAAGGAGGTCGGTTCCTTTAAAGAGGATTCGCCCTCCGACAATACGCCCGGGGGGCTGCGGTATCAGCCGCATGACCGAGAGGGCGAGGACGGTCTTTCCACACCCCGATTCCCCGACGATCCCGAGGGTGTCTCCCCTGTCTACGGCGAGATCCACGCCGTCTACAGCCCTGACCGTTCCATTTCGTGTCGAAAAAAATGTCTTCAGGCCCTGTATGTCAAGGATGTGAGACATGGAAACCCTGGCTCCGGTCCATCAGAAACTGTGTGAGAAGCCGAACGCCGATTCCGGACGCCCCCTTGGGGATATAGGGCTTATCCTTTGCAATGAGTGCCGGTCCGGCGATGTCGAGATGCACCCAGGGACAATCATCCACGAATCTCTTGAGAAAGAGGGCCGCCGTTATGGTCCCCCCGGCCCGTGTCCCGACATTCTTGATGTCCGCTACATCACTCTTTATCAATTCATCGTACTCGTGCCACAAGGGAAGCTCCCACACCATTTCACCCGTGGCATCCGAGGCCTCGGACATGTGTTTTTTCAGCTTTTCATCCGTTCCCATCATACCGATGAGATAATCCCCGAGGGCGACAACGCAGGCCCCGGTCAATGTGGCGACATCGATAATCGCCGCCGGGTGGTAACGCTTCGCAAAGGTGAGGGCATCGGCGAGGATAAGCCGTCCCTCTGCATCGGTGTTTTTGACCTCTACCGTTAGCCCCGACATGGTCTTGAGGATATCCCCCGGTTTATAGGCCTGTCCGCCAGGGAGGTTTTCCGTCGCCGGGATAATGGCCACCACATTCAGGGGGAGCTTCAGATCCGCTGCTGCCTTGATCGTGCCGATTACGGCGGCTCCCCCGGCCATGTCCGATTTCATCTCGTCCATCTTGTCGGAGGGCTTGATGGATATCCCTCCGCTGTCAAAGGTGATTCCCTTGCCGACCAAAACGACAGGTGCGGTCCCTGCATTCCCGCCGTTGTATTCGAGAATGATCAGGCGCGCCTCTTCGGCGCTCCCCCGTGCCACCCCGAGAAGTGCATGCATCCTCAGTTCATCCATCGCAGCCTCATCAAGCACGTCGTATTTGAGCTGTGCCTCGGCGGCGATCACCTCGGCCCTGTTCGCCAGGATGGCGGGTGTCATGTCGTTGGATGGTGTGGTGACCAAATCACGCGCATGGTAGACCGCTCGTGAGATGATCTCAGCCGTTTGTGCCCCCTTCCGTATCTCTTCCAGCAGATCCGCTCGTTCTTCGGCAATAATGATCTCGGTTATTTCCCCCTTTGAGCCCTCTTCGCGGGTCTTGTACGACGTAAAACGGTACAGGCCGAGGAGAATACCCTCGATGACCGCCCGTGCGATATCTCCGGCGGCACAATCCCTTTCGCCGAAATCGAGAGACGTGGCGATCTGTGTGACCCCCATATCCCGCATCGTCTGAACCGCCTTTGAGAATGTCCCGCGTACCCTCTCTAGATTACATTCTTCCCGCTTTCCGAGTCCCGCAAGCACGATTCTCTTAGCGGGGATGATCCCCCTGGGATAGATGACCGAAGAGGTGTACAGCTTTCCCTCGAAATCCCCCGTGCCGATCAGTTCGCTCATGATGCCATTGCACGATTCGTCGAGGGCGCGGGCTCCCCCCGCCGGCATTTGTTCCCCTTCGTAATGTCCTACGACCAATGCTTCACAGTCGAGTTCTGCGAGACGATCTGTGCTTATTGTGATATTCATTATTGTCCCCTTTGAAGTCTGAGATGTCCGGGGAAGATAGCACATACCGGGGAAATGTCAATGCATACGATATTACCGGTACATGCCTTTGCTTACGGTAAGCCGTTTTTTTGTTGCGTGGTTTTGCCGTCAGGAGAATGCTGTTTCTTCGAGAAGTCCTTTTCTTCTATGGACCG
Source organism: Syntrophales bacterium (assembly GCA_963662405.2). Lineage (GTDB taxonomy): Bacteria > Desulfobacterota > Syntrophia > Syntrophales > UBA2210 > UBA6078. Next base: position 319,195 of record CAXXKT010000002.1, on the reverse strand, counting down.
TATTTCTTCCCTTATCTTATCGCTCATTTCGCTGCCGAGCGGGAAGAAGGGAGACGCTGCCTTGAAATGGAAGAGCGCGCTTTTGAACTTGCCCTCCTTCTTGAAATAGATCCCGAAGTGATAGTGGGATTCCCCTTTCATGCCGAGTTTTCCGTAGAGCATTGCCAGGGGGTGGTGGATCGGGATGTCGTCCTGATTTTTCTCCAGGCATTCTTTGTAGATTTCAAGGGCGGAACCAGACTCTCCTGTATTGACGTATGCCTTTCCCAGGTACAGGGCGGCATCGATGTCGTCCCTGTCCGCGGCGTGGGCTTTTCGCAGGGAATCCGCCGCATCCACCATCTTGCCGAGATGGAAGTAGGCAATACCCAGATCGCGGAGAATGTCGGGATCATCGGGAGAGAGCGACAAGGCCTTCTGGAAATTTGAGAACGAATCCGAGATCATCCCGAGTCGTTCCTGGACGACAGCCATGCCGTACAGCGCATGGGGATTGTTGGGATCTTTTCGCAGGAGATTTTGGAAATACTTGAGACTTGAATCGGGATCATCGTAATTGATGATCAAGGAGGTCTTGATACGTTCGAGTTTTCCTATGATGTTCTTTGAACCCCTGTCTCTGTATTTTGTCTGGAGCAGGCCATCCAGATACCGGATCCGATCTGTTGTTCCCGGGTGGGTCAGAAAATATGATGGAACGGAGTTTGAATAGAACTCATACTGTCGCATCATTTTCAGAAAATCCAACATACCCTCTCCGTCATATCCGCTTTTGGTCATATAGAGCATACCAAGGCGGTCCGCCTCTTCTTCATGCTCTCTACTGTATTTCAGACTCAGGGTTGTTGCCGTTGCCGAGGAAAAGCCGACGACTGCGGCGGTGAGATCTCCACCGCCCAGAAACGCGCTCGCGAGAACCGCCGCGAGTGTTGCCAAACCCATTTTCTGCGAGTTTTCGATCATCTGCGCTATGTGTCGGGCCTTGATGTGTCCTATTTCATGCGCCAATACACCGGCTAGCTGAGATTCTTCTTCGGTCAGTCCGATGAGTCCCCGATAGACGTAGATGTAACCACCTGGGGTCGCGAAGGCGTTGATTGCCGGGCTGTCGATAATAGAAAAGGTGTAATCGAAGAATGATTGATCAATGTGCGCGAGCAACAGTTTCCCTATGCGATCGATGTAATCGGTTACCTTGGGATCTGTTATGAGTACATCCTTGTCTCGTAGCTTCTCGTAGAACTCTTTCCCGAGCTTTTTCTCATCCTGTATCGTAAAAGAGGCGAGGGAGACCCCTGCGGACCCGTGGAGATAGATAAGAACAGTGCAGACAGCAACTACCTTGAGGATGTTCTTCTGAAGATGGGTAATCATAAGAAACGGCAACACCTTTCCCAACTGCTTGATATCACGAAGACTGGCAGAGTGACAACCCTCGGTAATTATAGACCAAGTCATGATAGGGGAATCTTCACCATAAGTCAACGAGCGGTTGTATGTGTGATAGAACCACGGTGTTTCGATACTGTTTTGTCACGAGGTACGCGAGCTTCGCTTCGCAGCATTACGGCAATCGAATGAATGCATCTGAAATTATTCATCATGTGAGCCTCTTCTCGAGAGGGAGACAGGTTTGCTCTGTCGATTCTTGGGCTTGCTATTTTATTTTCGGTATGTTAGAGAGCTAAGATTATTGTGGTACCAGAATAACGCCAGGGGGTATTTAATCAATGGGTAACGAAGGTAACTTAACAACCGAACCAGAAAAGAAAGAAGTAGAGAACCTGAAGGAGGTGGATACACAGAAAGAAGAGGACGGGATGAGCTTTGTTGAGCTCTATGAGCAGAGCTTACAGGATGTCGCGATCGGCAAAGTCGTCATGGGAAAGATTGTCCAAATCAATGATGATGCGGCCATGGTTGACGTTGGGTACAAGACGGAAGGACGCCTTTACCTTAACGAGGTCACGGACAGTGAGGGGAATCTCACGATTTCTGTTGGCGATGAGGTCGAAGTCCTCGTTGACCGAAAGAAAGACGCCGAGTTGATACTATCGAAAGAGAAGGCTTCCCGGCTTAAAATATGGGACGATGTCATTCGGGCATACGAGGAGAAGGGCTCCATCCCGGGGACGATTGTCCAGAAGGTAAAGGGTGGGCTTTCCGTTGACATCGGATTCCCCGCTTTTCTCCCCGGTTCTCAGGTCAGCACACACCCCGTTAAGGATCTTGACCGGTATGTCGGGCAGACCACGGATTTCCAGATCTTGAAATACGATAGAAAACGGAACAACGTTGTTTTGTCCCGAAAGGCTATCCTGGAAGTGGAACGGGAAGAGCAGAAGAAAAAGACCCTCGAGATCTTGGAAGAGGGGATGGTGGTCGAGGGTACGGTAAAGAACATAACGGATTATGGCCTGTTTATCGATCTCGGAGGTATCGACGGATTGCTGCATATCACCGATATGTCCTGGGGAAGAATACGACATCCTTCCGAGATTTTTTCCAGAGACGACACAATTGCCGTGAAGGTCCTCAGCTTTGACAGGGAAAAGGAGCGGGTGTCGCTGGGCATTAAACAACTGACGGAAAACCCGTGGGACACCATTACTGAGAAGTATCCCGTTGAATCAATTGTTGAAGGTGCCGTTGTGAGTCTCATGGACTATGGGGCATTCGTCGAACTTGAACCGGGAGTAGAAGGGCTCGTGCATGTCTCGGAGATGTTTTGGACCAAGAAGGTACGACATCCCTCCAAGATTCTCTCTGTGGGTGACACGGTGAAGGTGATGGTACTTGATGTGAACCCTGGAAACAGGAGGATATCTCTCGGCCTCAAACAGACCATGCCCAATCCGTGGGTGGAGCTGAGCGAGAAGTATCCCGAGGGGACCGTCATCAAAGGCGAGATACGAAACATCACGGATTTCGGTATCTTTGTGGGGATCGAGGATGATATTGATGGTCTCTTGCACGTGTCTGATATCTCTTGGAAAAAACGAATCAAACACCCATCGGATCTCTATAAGAAAGGTCAGGAGATCGAGGCCATGGTTTTGGGGATTGATATCGAAGCGGAGAAGTTTTCCCTGGGGATCAAACAGCTTGAGGAAAATCCATGGGAGGCGCTGGCATCTCGGTATGCCCCCGGCTCTATTATTACCGGAAAGGTAACGAATATCACCGATTTCGGTATATTCGTGGAGGTTGAGGAAGGGGTGGAAGGCTTGGTTCATATCTCTGAGATCAGTCATGAGAGGGTGAATTCCGCCAGAGACCTATACTCCGTCGGTGATGTCGTTTCGGCGTCGGTTAAAAACGTTGATGTAGCCAATCATAAGATTGGGCTGAGTATCAAGGATTCGGAGAGATCCTCCGACAAGACGTCACAGAAGCAGTACCTGAACAACAGGGAGAAGGTTGTCTCCAACCTCGGTGATATGCTGGCGGGGATAAAGCTCTGATAAGCATTGCCGTGGAGAACGGTTCCCTATGCTAGATGTGCTAGAGGGCTCATGAACAGACATCCAGTCATCTTCGGGTTTTTTCTCCTGGCGGTTATCGGTTTGTTCGTTTTCGTGCTGCTTCGTCTGTTTGTGCCCTTCGGCGGTGAGGTCAAAGGTTTCTCTTTCGAGGACAAGATCGGCGTCGTGAGGATAGAGGGCGTTCTGAGCGATGCGGAAGAGACGATCCGGCAACTGGATACATTCCAAAAGGATGATGATATCAAGGCGGTTGTCCTGCGTATCGATTCCCCCGGCGGCGCGGTTGTCCCTTCGCAAGAGATATATGACAAAGTCCTGACCGTTAAGGAATGTAAAAAGGTTGTTGTTTCGATGGGTTCGGTTGCGGCATCGGGGGGCTATTACATCGCCTGTGCCGCTGATCGAATCATTGCCAATGCGGGCACGATAACCGGGAGTATCGGGGTTATCGTGCAATTCTCTCAGATAGAAGAACTGCTGGATAAGATCGGTCTGAAGGCTACCGTCATCAAAGCCGGAAGATATAAAGATGTCGGGTCTCCGGTCCGTCAAATGACACCTGCCGATAAAGCACTCATCCAAGGCGTAGTGGATGATATCCACAATCAGTTCATTGAGACGGTCGTCTTAAACAGAGATATTGCCAGAGAAGAGATTGAGCGTATTGCCGATGCGCGGATATTCACCGGCAGGCAGGCACTCGATGCGGGGCTCGTTGACGCACTGGGCAATTTGGATGTTGCGATCGTTGCGGCAGCCGGGCTTGCGGGCATTCAAGGAGAACCTGCGGTTGTCTACCCCGAAAAGAAGCGAAAAAGCCTGCTTCGCTATATCCTCAGTGAGACGATCACTTTTCTTTCGGAGGAAATCAGAGGGATCGATTCCGGAATCAGCTACCGGTATAGGCAGGGGTATGGGATGTGAAATCTATCTACCATTTTGAATTGTAAGCAGAGTACGCATGAAATACAAGACGATATCTCTCACAAAAGAAGATGGGTACGCCATCTTGGCTTTGAACCGACCGGATGAGATGAATGCGCTCTCCATAGAGATGAGGCGCGAACTGCTGCACTCTTTCGGTCAACTGGAACAAGACGACTCCGTCAGGGCTGTGATACTCACCGGAGGTGACACCATCTTTTCCGCCGGGATTGATCTGGAAGAGCTGGCAACCTTGGAAAATAGTAGGTTCGAAAACTATTCGAAAGTGATGATCGAGAGTCTGCAACGGATCTACGGGTTCAGAAAACCCGTCATTGCGGCCGTCAGCGGAATAGCCCTCGGTGGTGGATTTAATCTGGTCACGGTATGTGACATTGTCGTTGCTTCGGAAACGGCGATATTCGGCCATCCTGAACTGAAGTTTGGCCTCAACCCCCTGTTTTACCCCCTCATGCAGATGGTCGGAATCGCTAAGGCAAAAGAGATCACTATGCTGGGTGAGCCGATCGGAGCGCAAGAAGGACTCCGAATTGGTCTGGTGAATAAAATATCCCCCCCGGACGCCTTCATGGCGGATGCGCGGACCATCGCAAACGAGATTTCCCGGCGACCTGCCCGAGCCGTGGAGGCGGTAAAGAGAATATCGAATATAGTCCCTCGCTTGGATAAGGATTCTGCTTTGCAATATGAATTCGAGATTTCCTCACTCCTCTTTTCACAAGCGGAGATTAGAAATCATATGAAACAATTTCTTGATAATCTCAAATCGAAAAAAAGGGGGTAGAACCCTAGTCGAAGCCCTTCATTGCAGCGAAATCGATCAATTGATCTTTTCTCTTCTTGTGTTGTAGCTTTTTGAGGGCTTTTGCCTCTATCTGCCGTATCCGTTCCCGGGTGACACCCATCATCTCGCCGACTTCCTCGAGGGTGAAGGGGCCATAGTTGCAGGCGACCCACGTGCAGTTACAGAAAGTCTCGTTTTTTAACCACCACTCACAGACCGTATCCTGACAGGGCTCTGTTATGAACTCTCCGGTATTCTTGCATATATATAATGCTGACATGTGTTTCTCCTCTCAGCTGTCATTTTCTTTCAGAGAGTCGAGTAGATGACGCGATCCTCAATCTCAGATAATCTTTTATAATAATCCTTTATATCGTTTTGTCAATACGGTCTCGGATGATTATGAGGAAAATATCATATCCGTGATCGGAAATACCATATGGGAGAGTCCGGTTTCACAGCACGGAAGACCGTGCTTGCCTGAATACGGATAACTCCCCGGCAATGACCGTTTTCATTTTTATTCACAAAGTGCTTGACAGGGTGACAGGGGTCTGGTAGGAGGCTTTTGTCCGCTTGGATCCATGGTTATGGACTGGGACGGCAGAGAGCAAGGCGGTAAAGAACGACCCATGCCAGGCCTCCCGTTTCAAAGCGGAGAGGCTTTTTTTGTGGGGGAAGTGCTGGACGTATGAAAACAATTACGACAGTGCGCGAGATGCAGGGCTTTTCTGAGGCCCTCAGGCTCCAAGGTAAACGGATCTCTTTTGTTCCCACCATGGGTTACCTCCATGACGGGCATCTGAAGCTGATGGAAGAAGGCAGGAAGCTCGGAGATTGCCTGGTCATCAGCATATATGTCAATCCCACCCAATTCAGCCCGAACGAGGATCTTGACAAATATCCCCGGGACTTCGTACGTGACGAACAACTTGCCCGTAATGTGGGTGTGGACGTCATATTCTATCCTTCAAATGAAGAAATGTATCCCGCGCCGTATCACACCTATGTCTCGGTTGAAGATATCACCAGTAATCTTTGTGGCTTGTCACGCCCAATGCATTTCAGGGGGGTGGCGACCATCTGCGCAAAGCTGTTCAATGTTATAAAACCTCATGTCGCCATTTTTGGAAGAAAGGATTTTCAACAGCTGGTCGTGATACGGCGGATGGTAACAGACCTCAATATGGATCTTGAGGTGATAGGGATTCCGACGGTCAGAGAGGTGGATGGTCTTGCCATGAGCTCCCGGAATGCGTACTTGAAGGATGGTGAAAGGGAATCTGCGTTGAGTCTGAACCGCTCACTCAAGCTCGCCTCGGACCTGTATCATCGCGGGGAACGAAATGCCGGAACGATCATACACGAAGTAGAGGGCTTTATTAAAAGACATCCGGGAGCCACAATAGATTATGTCAAGATATGTGATGTTGATACCATGGCGGATGTAGAATTCGTCGAAGAAAAACGATCTGTGCTGGCCTTGGCCGTCTGGATAGGTACGCCACGGCTTATAGATAATTATCTGTTTGGAGAAACTATTTAGGCAGGTGAAACGATGCAAAGAACAATGTTGAAATCGAAGCTTCACAGGGCCACTGTCACCGATGCTGATCTTCACTATGAGGGAAGTATAACCATTGATCAAGACCTCATGGATGCGGCCGATCTCGTTGCATATGAACAGGTTGACATATACAATGTGTCGAACGGTGAGCGATTTTCCACCTACGTACTCAAGGGTTCCCGGGGTTCTGGTGTCATATGTCTCAACGGGGCCGCGGCACGGAAGGCATCGAGAGACGATCTCATTATCATTGCAAGCTACGTGCAGGTTGATGAGGGCGCGGTACCGGGGTGGAAGCCGAAGTGTGTATTGCTGGGAGATCAAAACAAGATCAAGAAAAAACCCCCACTAATATAAATGGTTATGTAATATCCGCAGGATCTCTGCCCTGGGGGCGGGGGATTCACGAAGGGATACCTTTTCGAGATGGGCGGGGCCGAGTGCCCCGCCTTCGTTATTGCAGTCGGGGGGGCTTTCTGATATAAACCCATCTACTTCCGAGGCGTAGCTGTTGGGTGGAATGATAAAGAAGATGCGAAAGAGCATTAAAGGTGTTCTTCTGACGGGGATAGCCGCTATCATCCCTGTGGGAGTGACGCTTTATATCCTCTACCTTATCATCGGGATGATGAATAAACTGGTACGGTTTATTCCTGCGCGGTTCCATCCCGATCATTTTCTCCCCTTCCATCTGCCGGGCCTCGGTATTATCATTACCCTGATCCTTGTCTTTACCGTGGGGCTGGTGACGAGGAGTTATTTGGGGACGAAGCTCGTTTCACTCGGCGAAAGGATGGTCAGCAAGATTCCTTTGGTGAGTGGCATCTATAACGCACTCAAGCAGCTCGTCGATGCCGTGCTCAGTGACAAGGGAGAGAGCTTCAAGCGGGCGGTTCTCATCGAATATCCACGGAAAGGGTTATATTCGATTGCATTTGTTACCGGCGTGAGCCGGGGAGAAGTCCAGGTAAAAACGGCACAACGGTGTGTGAATGTTTTTGTACCCACGACCCCCAACCCGACGTCGGGATTTTACATAATGGTACCGGAAGGGGACATGATACCCCTTGATATGACGGTTGAAGAGGCCTTCACCCTCATTATATCGGGAGGCATCGTCTCGCCGGGAGATGTCCAACGAATATCTGAGAAGGGAGAAATGTATGCAGATAACAGCTGAAGGGGTCAAGGTGGGACATCCTGACATCGTGGCTGATACCATTGCCGCGGATATTATAGCACGGATACTGGACGAAGAGAAAAAAGCAGGAATGGACATCAATACGATGCCTCACTGTGGTTTGGAGGTCTTTCTCGGTAAGGGCTTCTGCATTGTCGGCGGAGAGGTCGCGACACGTATATACGTCGATATCGAAAAGAGCCTGCGCCAGACGGTATTGTCCCTGGGATACAATGACGCGGCAGTGGGGCTCAACGGCCATTCGATGGGTGTTTTCAACGCAATTATCCCCCAATCACCCAACATCAATATCGGGACGCGCGCGGATCTAGGCAAACACAAGGAGATCGGTGCCGGTGATCAGGGGATCATGTATGGATATGCCTGCGACGAAACGCCCGAACTTCTTCCCCTTACCTATGTCCTGGTGAACCGTATGATGCGGGCCTTCGAGGACTGCGGGAATCCCATATTCGCCCCTGACGGCAAGGGACAGGTGACGATTAACTACGATCAAAGCGGCAGGCCGACACATGTTACAAAGGTCCTCATGTCGAATGCCATCGATTATCGTCATGTAGCGGAGAACGAGGAGATCGAGGAAACGGCAAAAAAGATTGCCTTTGAGTGTCTGGGAGAGTGGGTGAATGACAAGACCGAGTTTCTCTTCAACCCCACCGGCGAGTGGCAGGCGGTTCATTCCTGTAGCGCGGCCGACTCCGGCGTGACGGGGCGCAAGCTGGTCTGTCAACTCTATGGTGGATACCCGGGCGCCCAGCTTGGCGGAGGAGCTGTGGTGAATAAATCGCCTGAAAAGGTTGATTGCTCTGCCGTTTTTGGAGCGCGTTATGCGGCCAAAAATATTGTTGCCGCCGGTCTGGCCACTCATTGCTCGGTACAGTTGGCATACGCCATCGGTCTCGCGAGACCGATGTCCGTCTATGTCAACTCATTCAATACGGGGAAAATGCCGGATGAGCAGTTGTCGGCCATCGTCGAGAAGATTTTTGATCTGACCCCCAAGACGATGATCGAGCAATTTGACCTGCTCAACGGTGATATTTATCGAAAGATATCGAGGACCCTGTTCATGGATGATTATCCATGGGAGAAGACGAATATGACTGATAAACTGAAAAAAGAAGCGGAGAATAAAGCATAAGCCATAAACCCGGAGAGCGGGTACCGAAATCAATACAAAGGATTCCTTCGTCTGTATGGAGGTTGTGCCATGCACGTTCAGATACGGGTGAGGATGGTTGGGAGGGATAATGGATTACGATATCAAGGATATAGGATTGGCAGACGAGGGAAAATCGAGTGTTGACTGGGCAAACAAGAGCATGCCCGTTTTGAATAGTATCAAGGAACGATTCTCACGAGAAAAGCCACTGAAGGGGATCCGGCTCGGGGCATGTCTCCATGTCACGACAGAGACTGCCAGCCTCATGGAGACACTGAAGGCGGGAGGCGCCGAGTTGGCTCTGTGTGCGTCGAATCCGCTCAGCACGCAGGACTATGTCGCTGCTTATCTGGTCAAGTACCAGGATATAGCGGTCCATGCCATCAACGCGGAGGACACCGATACCTACTACGGCCATATAAACTCGGTCCTGGATATCGGACCGGTCATCACCATGGATGACGGTGCCGATCTCGTATCGACGATTCATGCAAAGCGCCGGGACTTGATTGAGCATATCATCGGAGGGACGGAGGAGACCACGACCGGGGTCATCCGTCTGAAGTCGATGGCGAATGAAGGGGTCTTGCGGTTTCCCTTAATAGCGGTCAATGATGCGGATACCAAACACCTCTTCGACAACCGGTACGGTACAGGGCAGAGTACTCTCGATGGGATCATACGGGCGACCAATCGGCTGATAGCCGGGTCTGCGTTCGTCGTGTGCGGGTACGGGTGGTGTTCACGGGGCCTTGCCATGAGGGCCTCCGGGATGGGTGCCAACGTTATCGTGACGGAAGTCAACCCCCTGCGCGCCCTGGAGGCGGTTATGGATGGATACCGGGTCATGCCGATCGCCGAAGCGGCTGAGGTGGGGGATTTTTTCTGTACCCTGACGGGTGATATTAATGTTATCCGCGCAGAGCATTTCCGTCAGATGAAAGACGGGGCCATTGTTTCCAACTCCGGCCATTTCAATGTCGAACTCGATATTGATGGTTTGAAGAAGATTTCCGAGTACACGGGACGGATCCGGCAGTTCATCGACGAATACACACTGGAAAACGGAAGACGAATCTATGTCCTGGGGGAGGGGAGGTTGATCAACCTTGCCGCTGCCGAAGGGCATCCGTCAAGTGTAATGGATATGAGCTTTGCCAATCAGGCACTTGCCGCCGAATATCTCGTAAAGCACGCGTGTGAGCTGGATAACCAAGTCTACCGCGTCCCCGAAGATATCGACATGGAGATCGCCCGTTTGAAACTCGAATCGTTACGTGTCAGGATAGATACCCTGACGCCGGAACAGGAGAAATACCTCAATTCCTGGGAGATGGGGACGTAATACCGTTACGTCTTTACGCGGATGAACATGATTGTGGCTGCAATGCCGACGATGAGGTTTGCAGCCCATCCCGCGATTACGGGGGGCAGCGTTCCGGCGCGCCCCAGGGATACGGCAAAGGCGAAGACGATCCAGTACGAAAAGCCGATGACGATCCCCAGTCCGATGCTCTGTGGAACTCCTCCGTTCCGCTCTGATTTGAGTGAAAAAGAGATGCCCAGTATCGCAAGGATGACACTGACCAGCGGGAAAGCGATCTTCCCGTTCATATCCGTCTGATAGCGGATGGTATCATACCCTTCAGAACGCATTTTCTTTTCAAACCTGCTCAGTTCCACGAGGCCCATTTCTTCGGTGTCCTTCTGGACCACCATAAAATCGGACGGTTCTTCCGAAAGGGGGATTACCCGCGATGCCACCCGCTCGATTGAGGGAACCCCGTCCCGTTTGAAGGTCGTGATGATAAGATCCCTGAATTTCCATTTGCCCTCTATCCAGACGGCTTCTTTCGCATCGATTCTCTGCGACAAACTCATGGAGCCGGGGCTGTTGTCTCCAAAGAAGTGAATCCGGATTCCCTTGAGTGTGCTCGTATGGGGATCGAATACGGAAAAATTGTAAATCCCCTGTTCTCCCCGGTACCAGATTTCGTTCTGCTTGAAGCTCCCCAGTTTTTCTTTCTTCTGGATTTCGATTAGTTTGACATATTTGGCCTTTTGATTTGTGGAGGGGGTGATAAATTCGCTCAGCAGGAAGGCCACGATACAGATAGCGAAAGAAGCGGCAATAACGGGCAGGGATAGTCGGTAAAGACTCAGCCCGTTCGCTTTCATGGCCGTTATCTCGCTGTGCTTGGAAAGGATTCCGAAGGAAAGAAGAGAACCCAGGAGGACGGCGACCGGTATCATCTGTGACAGGATCATCGGAACGGTCAGTACGAAGTAAGATGCCATCTGGCGCATTGAGGCGCCTTTGCTCAGGAACATCCGTATCCGCTCGAAGAAATCCACGATCAGATACAGTGCCAGCAGGGATGCGAGGATCAAAAAAAACATCTTTGTGAATTCCTTGAGAACGTATCTGTCGAGGATCGTCATGCGCGTTTCCTCGCACCGATGTTCCGCACGAATTTCGGAATAAGGGGTTTTTCCTGTGCCGTGGTTATGAACAAATATGCCCCCATGATCCCCAGCAATATGTTTGATATCCACGTGCCTATCGCCGGGTGCAGTATCCCGGTTTCACCCAGTGCCTCGCCACCGGTCTGAAGGACGTAATAGATGATGATTACGAGCACGCCGATTACAAAACCCCATGATTTTCCGCTCCGGTGTTTTGAGATTCCCAAAGGCACCCCGATAATGCCGAAGACGATACAGGCAAAGGGGAGGGTAAACTTCTTGTGGATTTCAATAATGGCCTCTTTTATCCTCCGTTCTTTCAGGCCGGGGGTTCGGGCCATTGTGATCAGTTCGGTGAATGACATCTCCCTGCTTCCCTTCCTTGGGCTTCCTTTCCCGCCGATAGATACCGAGAGGTCGAGATTGATGTCATAGGAGCTGAAGTCAATTTTTTTATACGTTGCCGATCGTGTGTCTACCGTGTGGATACTCCCGTCCTGCAACCTCAACGTTACCCGCATGGACTCGGGATCGGAGACGAGGTATCCCCGCTCTGCGATGATGGTGGCCGGTTCCTTCAGCGTGCGATTATCGGATATGAAGACACCGCGCATGAAATCTTCCTGGGGAGGCAATTCCTCTGCATAGAGCACCAGGCCGGAGAAGTCATCGTTGAAGATCCGTTCCTTGATGCCGACACTTGCCTTCTGACGTGCCATATCAAAGAGGAGATTCTTCGTTGCAAAGTTGCTGTAGGGAACGAGAAAAAAGCTGGTCAGCAAGGTTATCACAAAGGCACACAGCGCTACACCGGCCACGGCAGGCATCAATTGGTAAAGGCTCAACCCCGATGATTTGAGCACAATAATCTCATTGTCACGCGACAGTCGCCCCAGTGCGATCAGTAGGGAGATAAGGAGCGACATGGGTACCGTGAGCGTGAGGAAAAAAGGCATCAGATACAGGATCAGTTTTGTAATATCAGTCGCACTGATTCCCTTGTTTATCATGAGATCCATCAATTGCAGGATTCGCCCCATCAACAGAACGAAAGTCAATATAAAGAGGATCATGAAAAAGGGCGTAAGGATCTCTCGCAAGATGTATCGGTTAATTATCCGGCTCATCGATTTTCGTTCCATACCTGCCACTATATTCGGAATTGTATAACAGCAAATCATTTTTGCTTCAATGTTTCTTGGATTGACCTCGATTTTTAAATCTGCTAAACGGAGAAAGGTCCTTGGCGATACGATATTGTGGCGCCTTACCATATATCTCACTTGAAGGGATTGCTATGATCGATCTTCACACCCATTCCATTTTCAGCGATGGCGAGCTGATCCCTTCGGAGCTTGCTCGAAGGGCAGCCGCGAAGGGATACCGGGCGATCGCGATCACGGATCACGCAGATCACTCAAATCTGGATTTTATCATTCCCCGTATGGTAGCGGTTTGCGAGAAGATATCAGAGGTATCCCCGCTGCAGGTCATCCCGGGTATCGAGCTGACCCATGTGCATCCAGACCAGATTGCATCTCTTGCAGGTGAGGCGCGGGCACTGGGGGCGCGAATCATCGTTGTTCACGGGGAAACCATCGTAGAACCGGTGGTTCCGGGGACGAATCGGGCTGCCCTGGAGGCTCCGGTCGATATCCTCGCCCACCCGGGGCTGCTCACAGAGGAAGATGCGGCGCTGGCTGCCGCGAGATCGATTTTCCTGGAGGTATCCGCCCGTCAGGGACACAGCCTGACCAATGGTCGTGTCGTCTCCCTCGCCCGCAGATGGGGCGCGAAACTGGTTCTTGATACCGATGCTCATGCCCCTCACGATTTGATAGACCGGAACATGGCGATTGCGGTCGCACAAGGGGCCGGGATGGACGAGAGTGAAATTGAAGAGATGTTCGGCAATTCAGAGTTCCTTGTCAGAAAAGCTATGGAAAGATAAATCGAGAGGCGGGAAGTATGAAAGCGGTCTTTGTCGCCGATGCGCATTTGGATGGGAGCGACTCCGAAGGGCGCCGGTATCTGTTGCGCCTCCTCCATTCGATCCACGGCAATATCGATGAGCTTTTCATCCTCGGTGATTTCTTTGACTTCTGGTTCGCCGGTCAGAACGGTGTGTACCCCGGGTTTTCAGATATTGTCGGTCATTTGCTGAAGATGCGGAGGGCCGGGACAGACATTACGATCTTCGAAGGAAACCACGACTTTTTTCTGAGCGACTATTTCGGGCCGTATGGTATTCGCGTTATCCCGGGTGGGGCCGTGATCAATTTGAACGGGAAAAGAGTCTTCATGTCTCACGGTGATACGATCGATACCTCCAAAGGAGGGTATCTTTTCCTGAGGAGATTGCTCAGGAGTAATCTGATATACCGGTTTCAGAAGGGTTTACCTTCTCCGATCCTGTGGAGTATATCGCGAGCGATTTCAAAGATGAGCAGAAGTCGTGAGGAGCCAAGCTCTGATGAGCTAAACGGGATGATCAAGATGTTTGCGATGAAAAACTTTGCGGAAGGAATAGACGCGGTCATCCTGGGGCACTATCATTCCCCTCGGTTTGAGCGGTACGTTATTGATGATAAGGTAAAAACCTTCGTTGTCCTCGGTGACTGGATACATCATCACTCGTATCTGTTGTATGAAGACGGCACATTCACTATGCAGAGTGGTGTACCCTCCGATTGATATCTAGGATGGAAAAGAGTATGAATTTTGGTGGAGTGGACTTAGAAGGCCGGGGGCTTGAAGGCGCGAGATTCGTTGTGATTCCAGTTCCTTACGACTTGACGTCAACGTACCAGGCCGGATCGAGAAAAGGCCCCGCAGCCATTCTGGATGCATCAGCCAACATGGAACTGTATGATGAGGAATTGGGCGTGGAAACATACCGGGTAGGAGGGATCTACACCATGGCACCCCTCGACATTGACGCACGCGGCCCGGAAATCATGGTTCAGACAGTTCGCAGAGCGGTGGCCCCGGTTGCTTCCTCAGGCAAAATTCCCGTTGTATTGGGGGGGGAACACAGTGTCACCATCGGGGCGGTGCAGGCTGTGAAAGACAGCTGTCCTTCCTTGTCGGTGCTCCAATTCGATGCACACGCCGATCTGAGGGATTCGTATCAGGGCTCGGCGTACAGCCACGCATCCGTCGGCAGGAGAATCCATGAACTCTGCCCCCTGGTGCAAGTCGGGGTCAGAAGCATGAGTGTGGAAGAGGCCCACTTTATCAGAGATGAGAAGGTGTGCACGTTCCCTCCGGATCGTGTAAAAAATGATCCGGATCTGATAAAAAAGATTTGCGGGAATCTTTCGAAGGATATATACGTCACCCTTGATATTGATGTGTTGGACCCGTCGGTTATGCCGGCCACCGGGACGCCGGAGCCCGGCGGCATCCTATGGGATGACCTGATCCGTTTGATCAGGGGAATCTCGGAGCATTGTAAGATTCGTGGTTTTGATATCGTTGAGTTGTGTCCGATCCCCGGCATGATTGCCCCTGATTTTACGGCGGCGAAGCTTGCATACCGGACCATGGGGTATATCAATCGGGCGGGTGTATAGACACGGCATCATTGTTGATAGAAGGAGATACGTTATTGAGTAATCAGGTACCGAGAAAGATCTTTTTTACCAAGGGAGTCGGTTCTCATAAAGAGGAACTTCACTCCTTCGAGCTGGCCCTGCGCGATGCCGGGATAGAGAAATGTAACTTGGTCATGGTTTCGAGTATTTTCCCTCCCGGATGTAAATTGATTTCGCGTGCTAAGGGGTTGAATGAACTGAAACCGGGCGAGATAACCTACTGCGTCATGAGCCGTAACTGCAGCAACGAACCAAGAAGGCTGATCGCCGCATCTGTGGGGTGTGCCATTCCGGCGGATAAAAATGCCTACGGTTATATAAGCGAACACCACGCGTTCGGGCAGACATCGGTGGAGGCGGGTGACTATGCGGAAGACCTCGCAGCGGCCATGCTTGCCTCGACGCTCGGCATCGATTTTGATGTGGACGCAAGCTGGGATGAAAAAGAGGAGATCTTCAAGATCAGCGGAAAGATCGTGCGAACACGAAACGTGACGCAATCGGCGATCGTGAAAAACCGAGGTTATACATCGGTTGTCACGGCGGCCGTATTTGTTTTTTAAGGAATTCACGCAGAGGCGGGACACGGGATTCGAAAAGGATCCATCGTTCGGAACGGATGTGAGGCGGATTCAGGAGCGCTGACCGAGGGGAGACGCTGATTCACTTCACCAGATTTCTGGATGTGTGAGTGGTTGATTGCCAAGAGCCGGGAAAGGAGGCAACGCCTGTGTCTCTGGGGCTTCTGTGGGGATCCTATTCCTACCTTTTGCTCCCTGTGATGGGGTTTCTGATTTTCTTTTTCCTGTCATTTTTCTCCATCGTCCAGGGAAAGAAAAATACGACGACGCTTTTCTTTGCCTTGATGTGTTTCCTTGGCGCCTTGATCGACTTGGATATCGCATTGGTATCCTTCATCAAGGATGAGAACCTTGCCCTCCGGCTCGATCGGTTTTCCTACCTCTTCTTTGTCTTTGCCATACCGGTGTATATCCGTTTTGTCCATTCGTTCCTCGGTATCACGGAGAGGCGATGGATTGAACGGGGCGCTTACCTCTTCAGCATTACCCTTCTTCCTTTTACCCAGACCGAATACTTTATCACCGGCCTGAGGAGCTTCTCCTTCGGGAAGATTGCCGGGGCGGGGCCGGTGTACCACCTGTTCTCGGCGGTGGGAGGGGTCGCGGTGCTGTATTGCATTGTGACGCTTGTCCTGGGGATGAGGGGCGCGAAAGGAAATCGTGCAAGAAACCGGATACAGTACGTCCTGATCGGATTCGGCCTCAGCGGACTTCTCATTCTCTTGAACATCTTACCCATCAGCGGATACGATGTGTACCCCATGGGGAATTTCAATTTTGTCCCGGCTATCATTCTCGCCTTTGCCGTTCTGAAATATGATCTCCTCGACATCGGTGTTCTCCTCAGGAAAGGCAGTGCCTACTTCTTCCTGACGGGGATCCTGACCTTTGTGTACGCCCTGGCCATCTATCTCTCCAATATCATATCCATCGGATACGGGAATTCTCACCCCTTTGTTATCTCTTTCATCTCCGCCGTGGTGATCGTTGTCCTCTTCAACCCGCTTCGGATCAAGGTCCAGGCCCTTGTCGATCAGGTTTTTTTTCGGGGAAAATACGATTATCAGGAGACCCTCAGGCAGATGAGCGGTGCCATGGCATCCTTTCTCCGGATAGAGGAGATCATCGATTTTCTGCTGAACTCCATACCATCAGCCCTGAAAACGAGCGGTATGTGGGTGGGAATCTACCGTCAGGGGAATGGGTCACTTGATATGTATGCACGGCGAAAGAGGAGAGGTGCAAAAAAGGGAAAGGAGGTGATACGACCCGCCCGGCCCATAGAGATTTTCTTTGAGACCTATCGGGACACACTGGTCCATTCCGCTCTCGGCAGGATCGCGATCCCCGTTGATGAGGAGAAGAGCCTATCGGACCTGTTTGATGCAACCAGTGCCGCTGTCCTGATACCGATGATATCGCAGGATCGGCTGACGGGGATTATGGCGCTGGGGGAAAAACGGTCAGGAGAACTTTTCGTATACGAGGATATCGAACTGTTGGAAACAATTGCCAGCCAGGGGGCGATCGCCATAGAGAATGCAAAAAACTACGAACAATTGGAGGAGATGAACCTCAGGCTTGAGGAGAAGGTCAGGCAGCGAACGCAGGCACTGACGGCGGCGCTTGACGAGAAGGAACGGACACAGCAGCAACTGATCCGGTCGGAGAGCCTCGCCTCCATCGGGCAACTCGTGGCCGGAGCGGCACACGAACTGAACAATCCCCTTGCCAGTTCATCGAGCCTCATTCAGACCTCTCTTGAGACGATCAGCGAGTGGAATGATGCCGAGGATCAGGAGAGAGAGGAACTGATAGGGGATCTGAAATTTTCCCTCAAGGAGCTCGACCGGGCAGCGGGTATAGTCAGGAGTCTCCTCGGGCTTTCCCGGCAGACGCAAGACTATGTCGAGCAGGTGAATGTTAATGCCTTAATCAACGATGCATTGAGAGTCATTCACAACCGGTATAAAAAATCCGATATAGCCATCGATAAAAATCTCGAGGAAAATCTGCCGGATATTGAAGGAAACTTCGCTAATTTGGGACAGGTGATCCTCAACATTATGAACAATGCAATTCAGGCACAAACGGACGGCAGCGGGACGGTTACGCTGGCGACACGCTATATGGAAGATGAGGACATGGTCCGCATAGAGTGCCGCGATACCGGGAAGGGCATGGCGGCCGAAGAGGTACGGGATGCGTTCAAGCCGTTCTTTACAACGAAAAAACCGGGGGAGGGGACGGGGCTCGGTCTGTATATCGCTCATGAAATCGTCCGGAGACATGATGGAAGAATCACTATTGAGAGTGAGATAAAGAGGGGGACCACCGTGTCTGTTTCTCTTCCCTGCCGGAGGAGGAAAGAACAATGAACCTGTTAGTGGTTGATGACGAAGAAGGGGTGCGCCGGTCGTTGAAGAAGGTCCTTGAACGGGACGGATATTGCGTATTTCTTGCAGAGAACGGCAATCATGCCATCGATATCGTTGGTGAAAATACGAACGGGATTGAGACGGTTATGTCGGATTACAAGATGCCGGGGATCGACGGCTTGGAAACCCTGATTGAGATCGGAAAAATCAACCCGGAAATGACGAGGATCATGCTGACGGGTTACGCCACGATGGAGAGTGCAATCGAATCGGTTAACGTGGGAATCGACGGTTTTATCACAAAGCCCTTTTCTAATATTGAGCTGAAGGCGAAGATCAGAGAGTGCATCCTCAGAAAGAGGCTGAAACAATTCGTTTCAGAGCAGGTCTTCTCTGAAATGTGGAAGGAGGGGGGATCTCTGGGCCTGCGGAAGCAGAAGGCCACGGTCCTCTTCAGTGATATCAGGGGCTTTACCGCATTATCGGAAGCGTTAAGTGTTGAAGCGTTGTGCGAGGTTCTCAACGTGCGGTATTTTACCCCCCTGGATGCAATTATATGCCGCTATAACGGAACCCTGGACAAGCATGTTGGGGACAGCATCATGGGGGTGTTCGGAGCTCCGGTAGCCTTCGAGGATGAGACCCTGCGAGCGGTTACGTGTGCCGTAGCGATGATGGACGAAATCAACAAGGTAAACAGCGGTCTTTCAGAAACGGATCGGGAAATATCCATCGGTATCGGGATCAGTACCGGAGAAATCATGGCGGGTATATTCGGCTCCTCCCGGAAAAAAGAGTACACCGTGATGGGGAAAACCGTCAATGTGGCAGCGAGACTGGTGAATTTAGCACAAGCCGGTCAGATACTGGTCTGTGGTGATACCTACCATGAGGTGGAAAGGCATATGGAATCCGAACGTATAGGACCGATATCACTGAAAGGAATCGAAAAAATGATAGACGTATACAATATCCGCGGATTAAAAGGAGAATACTCCTTGACATTTTCCCCGTATTGTCTTAGAAACAGCTCCACGTTCGACATAACAGGAGGACGATGACAGAAGGACCTTAAAGCGGAAATGACGCGGGGTGGAGCAGTCAGGTAGCTCGTTGGGCTCATAACCCAAAGGTCGTCGGTTCGAATCCGGCCCCCGCTACCAATACGATAAAGAGGTTAGCTACTATCGGCTAGCCTCTTTTTTTATAAGACTATGGTAGGTTGTGCCCGAGATTCTGGCTGTCCGCGCCAGGATTCACCTGATTGAACATTTGAAATTGGGAAACAGGCACCTTCTTGCTCCAGCATTCCCGCATGGATTCTTCCCGCTCTGGGGAGATAATATTTCTTGACATGACAACCTCAATAAAGTTAATTTTTCTGTTAAAATGCGTTCGTATGGGGATTGCATTTTCTTTTTGGGCTGCTGGTCTCATTAAGGCCCT
The DNA here is from genome assembly GCA_963662405.2 of Syntrophales bacterium. Classification (GTDB taxonomy): domain Bacteria; phylum Desulfobacterota; class Syntrophia; order Syntrophales; family UBA2210; genus UBA6078. The sequence goes on along the minus strand of CAXXKT010000002.1, from coordinate 299,584 downwards.
TTTTCTAATATTATTCTCAGCACTTCATGGTTTTTGCACTCATCAAGAGTGTCGTATCGAAAAGACGGGAAAGGAGGTGTCGAAGAAAGAGCGCTTTCAACGCGACCGTAGTCTTTTAATATCCTTAGTCTAGTCGGGATCTCAGGATGCCGGGAGATATGCCCGGGAGATATGCTGTCGGTTGGAGAAACGGGGCTTATTACTGAGCTCCAACGAAACATCTTTCATGGAGTGGGGGTAGTCGACTTTCTATTCAATCTATCTAAGAAAAATGGGGGAAAATTATGAACTTGAAAGGCAAGATACGGGTCACCGTTATAGGTGTGGCCCTGTTTGTGGCATGTATGATGATCCCGTCGGGCTACGTGGCCGCCGCCCCAATCGCTGATCCCATCCAGATAGACTCCGGTCTCATTTCCGGGGTGATTCTGGATGCCGTCAAGCCCGCGTGGCAAATATATGACCCTATTCAGGCGAAGGGTGTATGGTGTACCGGTGACGAATTTACTGGCACCCTTGGACAGCAGGTTCACCTCTACAGGGGGATTCCCTATGCCAAGCCTCCCGTGGGTGATTTACGGTGGAAGCCCCCGCAACCGGTCGAACCCTGGGAAAACGTCCGCGAATGCACTACGTTCAGTGACATGTGCGCGCAGACACCCTACCCGCAGAGCTTCTTTTATAATTCGATCCCCGAATCCGGGATGAGTGAGGACGTCCTGTATCTCAACGTCGTCACGCCCGCCCGGGATACCGAGGACAAGTATCCGGTCATCGTCTTCTTCCACGGCGGAGGTATCGTCAACGGTACCACCAGTTATGACAACTATAATGCCCCGGCCATGCCCCAGCACGGTGTCGTCTGGGTCAGCGTCCAGCACCGCCTGGGGGTGTTCGGATTTATGGCGCACCCCGAACTGACAGCGGAATCGGCGAACAGCGCATCCGGCAATTACGGGATGCTGGACCTGGTCGCCGCCCTTGAGTGGGTGCAGAGAAATATCGCGGCCTTCGGCGGTGACCCGGATTGCGTCACGATCATCGGCCAGTCCGGGGGCGGCATGAAGGTAAACGGGCTGATGGCCTCGCCCCTGGCCGAAGGACTCTTCCACCGGGCCATCTGTCAGAGCGGGTTCTTCTTTAGCTCCGTGACTCTCGCAACAGGGGAACAGATGGGCCTGAACATGCAGACCAACCTCGGGTGCGCAAACCTTGCCGAGATGCGTGGGAAGACCTGGCAGGAGGTTGCCGATGCTGCAGCTGCCGGCCTCTTTGCAGACGGGAGTAGCGGGTTTAGCTCTACCTACACGGAGGACGACTATTTCCTGACGGATTCGATGGAGACCATCTTTTTGACCGGCGGCGTTCACGACGTTCCCTACATGGTCAGCATAGCTGGTGAGGAAGTGCTGGAGGCGGGAGCCAGTGCCTTCTTCCATGTGGAGTTTCCCATGGCCTGGTTGGGTGGCGTCCTTCAGACCATGAGCGGGTATATGGAATCTCCCATTTACACCTATGTATTCACCCATGTGCCTGACGGCTGGAAAAAACGGGGGATAAAGGCATGGCATGGCATCGATGTTTCCGCCGGGTTCGGTGATTTTCAGTCTGTCAGCCGCTTTGTGTTCGGGATTGTTGATCCTGCCCAAGCGTTTGATTTCACAACCTTCCAGATCATAGATCCGGAGCTCGGCCCGAAGGACGACTGGGTAGCCGAGTATATGATGAGCATGGAGGCACAGTTTGCCGCAACCGGGGACCCGAATATCCCGGGGAACCTTACCGCCTGGTGGCCGCCCTATGATGAGAGGGACTTCTATCTCGACATCGGGTATCTTCCGATAACAAAAGCGGGATTCTCGACACTGACGACAAAACAGGCAGCCCACGATTGGCCGCCGCGGTAACATATGAGAGCCCGATGCCCGGTTCTTGATGGGCAGTATGGGCTTTCAGACACAACCGGGAGAGGAAACTTTCAGTTTCCTCTCCCTTTCTTTTTTTGCTCATAACCCAAAGGTCCTCGGTTCGAATCCGGCCCCCGCTACCAATTTGAGCCCTTACACTTCAATAATTGTTTTGAAGTGTAAGGGCTGTTTTTTTGACGGAGAGAGACTTTTTCTCAGTTTCCCAATAATACAGCGTCGGCGTCGATTTCATGATCGACGGCCAGGAGTTTCCCGGGGAGGGGGCATTCCCGCAACGTGTTTTGCGTAAGACCGACGGATACCCTCAGGAGCTGGCTGAGGACCTCGTCGACGATCTCGCTGGGTATGCCGTAATAGAGGAAATTGATGGGCGTCAGATTGCCCAGCAGGTAGAGGGTCTTGTCCGGTATGCCCTCCTCGCGAAAACGGATGCGGACGATCTGTCCCTGGGTGATTCTCGTCTGCAGATCCCGGAGGGGAGCATGTTCGATGCTGACTTCATGACCGGCAATGTCCGGATTGTCTTTCCTCTGGAGACCGACGAGCCAGTCTTCCAGGTCCGTAAACTCCGTGGTCTTCGTGGAGCCGCTGGCAAAATAGATCCGATCCCGCCGGGATCGGATCATCAGGTCCTCCAGGATATGACGGGTGATAATAGATTTTCCGATAATCCCCAGGAAGAGATCGGTGTTGTATAAATGATCCCGGGGGATCCCTTCTACGGTTGGCGCCTCGATGGGAGTTGCCTCCGTGTTCGGGCACGCGGCTCTGTCCACGCCGGCGACTCGCTGCGGGCCGAGACGGTGTGCCAGCTCCGCCAGCGCGCACCTGCCAATGGCGCCGCGACTGCCGAGGACCACCGCCTGTCTCCGGGAGAGGAGCAGACCCAGGCGGTGCATGATATTCTCTGTGGCGTTCAGTATGGTGATGGCGCACTCCTGCGCCTCCGGCCCCCGTTTCAGATCGGAGATGGCGATACTGCACACCGGAAACTGCAACCGGTCGAAACGATTCTCCACGTCGAGATTGGCGTCGTAACCGTTTCGCGTATGCTCCACGGCACCCACCAGCACAGGTGCCAGCCAGTCGGAAAGGTTCCCCTCCAGCAGTTCGGTCGGCAGTTCGACCCCTGAGGGATCGACATGGAACCAATCGAGGGCCTCTCCCAGGGTCTTCCCCTCCAGGCAGAACCGGTTGATGAGGGGACTCACGTACCCCCCGTCCTCGACGAGGAGCATTTTCCCGCCCCGCCGGTATAGCCGGGCGGCCTTTCTCATAAAGAGATGTCCCGCCGCCATCCGGGCCGCTTCGAAGAAAGAGTAATCGCTGCCGGCGAGAACCGTGTCCAAGGCCTGCAGGTTATCGATGGACGAGTATTGACGGGACAGTCGGTATGCCCCCCGGACCGAGCCTGCCGTTTCGATCCTCTGGAGGGAATGGAATCGATAATCTTCTTCCGGCTGGGAGAGGATGGTCTCCATGTAGTCGTCGGGGACGACGCCGCTGTACGTCACGAAGAAGGTGTCGATCCCTTTGAAGCCCACATCCCGGCAGGCACCGATGAATCCCAGGGTTTCGGCCGTGATGTGATGGACCAGCATGAGCTCCACCGGCGACAGGGGCTCGCGCACCGCAGCCGTGGTCTCCTTCAGTGTGGGCATACGGTCGAGATAGTCACCGAGGGCGGCGTAGGAACAGGCCTCCTGCCAGGAGATGCGGAGACAACTCTTCCGCCGCGACAACTCGAAGAAAACGCGCCACTCTCCGTCCGTCAGTTCGACCGTGGCGCCATGATCCAGGTGGTGGATCACGTCATGATCCTGGAGGATCAACAGATCCTTGTTGATGAGTCCGAAGAATTTCGTGTGGACCGCGTGATCGTTTCTCGTTTCACCGACGAGGGTCGCCAGCTCGGAAAAGGGCCAGTGAAAGATCATCGTATCGAGCCGTTCGAGTCCTCCCTCGCGGATGGCATTGAAGAGGATCGGCTGATGCTCGAAGGTCTCCTTGAACTCCAGTTTCCCCTGGGATGCCTCTTTGATGATCCCCTGATAGATGTGGTGAGCGGTCTGCCTCAGCTCCGGTATGAGGTAGTAGCGATCAAGATTGTCCACGACACGATGGGGGATGTGCTTGAGGAAAATTCGGGATAGATTGGCGTTTTCAAAGGTGATGCGCAGGAACCTCCCCGCACGTTCATATTCGACCAGCATGAAATAGTCACGATCGCCGGACTGGTAAAAGGGGAAGAGGAGGGCGATCTTCTGTTGCGACCTCTCTTTCTTTCCAGGGATGGAAAAAAGCACGTCCCGCCAGCGGGGAGACTGAATCGAATGGAAGATACGTTCAATGGCGTCGTTGAATTCCCGGTGATGAACGGGCAGATCTTCGACTGCCTCGAGCCTCGCGTAGACCATGATCCACTCGACGCCCGCGGCACACAGCTCGGGAGTTAACTGCGGCAGGAGCTTGTGCTGGATCATAATGTCCGAGATGCCCCGACCGCACTGGTCGATCACATCGTTTGCAAGCATTCGTGCGATGGTGGATATGCCTGCAAAGACACCGACGTCCGTCATGTCGATGGTGAATGAATTCTCGTTGGACTGGTGCAGCGGTACCCCAAGACTTGTCAGATGATGCCTCGCCTTGGAGAGGCCATCACTTTTCTCAGCCCCCGTCTCCTGAGCCATGAGTTTTTGTAAGATGTCGTTACTGTTCTTCATTCCCGGATCCTTCATTGAGAGGTGTGTAGCATGGCTCTTCACAGGGTCAGCAGCACCTTCAGTGGTTTGTTATGCATGACCTCGTCGAATGCCGCCGCCGCTTCCTCTATGGGGTAACAGGCCGATATCAGTCGTTCAAGGGGCATGTCGGGGAATCGCTCCATGATTGCAAGGGCGTCGGAAAAGCGGCCGCAGCGTGAGCCTACCAGCGTGATTTCTTCGACCACCAGCGGGGTAAGATTGATCGAGCCGCTTGATGCGACGGTCGACTTCAGGACGATGGTCCCCCGCGGCTTGCAGATACCCACGGCATCATTCAGACCCCGGACCGATCCGGTGGCATCCACCACGATATCCACGCGATCCTGAATGTCATCCAGCCGTGATATACATGTGAGGTGGCGCCACGCGGCGGTTTCGAGTTTGCGGGGATGGTGCCCCACCAGGGTCACCTTCGCCCCGGTGGTGGTCAGGACCCACGCGCAGAGTATCCCCAGGCGACCGTCACCCAGGACGACCACGTCATGGGAGGAATCAACCGGCAGCTGTTCCAGGATTTCGCAGGCCGCCGCGAGGGGCTCGGTCAGGACGGCGCGATTGTCCGAAATGGCGGCCGGCACTTCCAAGAGATTCCGAACCGGCAGGATGCAAAAGTCGGCCATGCATCCGTCCAGCCGGTCAATACCCAGGGTTTTTCGGGACGGGCAGTGACGTCCCAGGTCTCTCGCGCACCACGCGCATGCGCCGCATGCGGCGTTAATATCCCCCACGACCCGCTTCCCGATCCAGGTTGGATCGTCGCATGTCTCAACGGTCCCCACGAATTCGTGTCCCAGGACGCCCTGAAATCCCATATACCCCTTTATGATCTCGAGGTCGGTCTGGCAAATCCCCGCCTGCGTGACCCGTATCCGCGCCCATCCGGAGGGACAGTCGGGGACGGGATAATCAGTCCTGAATGACAGGGTGCCGTCGAATACGACGGCCCTCATGGTCTCTGTGCTGTTCGCTGTCATCTATTTCTTTCTCCCTTTCGTCTCGGGCACGGCACGGAATTCGCGCGCCTTCTGCCTGAGTGTCTTGAAGTAATCGCTCTCCACGATCTCCCTCACATCCTCGTCCTGTTTTACCCGGTCGATTTCGATCTTCAGTTCGGCTACCTGATTCCTCAGGCCGGTTTCCCGCTCCTTGATCTGTTGCGCCATGCGTTGCATCAGTACGGATAGCTGCCCGAATTCGTCTTTTCGCTCTTTCAGCGTGTCGAGTGCGGGGAGATGGTATTCGCCATTTTCGATCCGGCGGGCGGCCTGGCTCAGGGTTGCCAGGGGATCAGTGATGCGGCGCGCCAGGAAAACGGAGACGAGAAATCCGGCGATTACGACCAGGAGCGTGACCACACCGGCCGAATAGAACGCCCGGACCGCTGCGGCAGGTGAAGAGAGATCACCCCACACGGCCCACGTCACGGACGAGGCGGCGATCACGACGATCGATACCACCACCCATGACACGACCTGCGTGATACGTGTCTCGACGGTCATCACGATGAATCTGGCCAGTGTGAGCAGGAGTGGCACGAGGACGAAGGTGAGGACCGTATTGATAATTACTGCCGGTAGTATCCAGGAATGCAACGATTCGGGGAATTGCATGATCTTCAGCCAGAAGAGATCGATCAGGACAGCCGACCCGACGGCCGCGATATTCGAGACGACCACAACGGCCTCCAAGATGACGAATCCCGAAAGCGTGCGGACCTCTTTGAGCCCGAGAGAGCGGGCGAGACCCGGTATGAGGCCGTAGATACCGTTTGCCAGGGACCAGTTCCAGAAATACACAGGCCCGTATCCGCACAGAGCGTCCCCGAGCACATTCCCCAGAACGCCGGTAAGGAATCCCACCCACGGGCCGAAGAGAAAGCCCAGGCAGAAGGGGAGGGCGACCTGGGGGCGGAGGGAGATAGCAGGCGCCGACGGGAGGAGAAGCCGGTTGGAATATACGTTGAGGAGCCCGTAGACCACGGCGGCCGCAATGACCAGGGCCGGTAATCGTATCCCCGGGGGAAGAGAGATCTTCGATAGCTTCATGCCGTGTCTTTCCTTACTCCATGAGCTTCCGGGCGACCATCCCGACCTCGCGTGTGAGACGGTGCTGCGGATACCGGGTGACGAATATCCCGTCGCTGGCCAACGTCATCATCTCATCGGAATGGGGCAGCACACCGACGACGGGACAGGTGAAGGCCGCCTCGGCCTTTTCGACAATCGAAGCCCGGTCGAAGAGGGGAGGGACCTTGTTCATCAGGAGATACATCCGGGGCACCTCGATCTGACGGGCCACCTCGATGGTCACGGCCGTTCCCTGGTAGTCCTGGGAATCAGGGCGGAGGATGATCAGCAGTGTGTCAGAGAGGGCGATCGACATCAGCGTCTCTTCATTCAACCCCGGATGGGTGTCGATCAGGAGGACATCGATGGCAAGGGCGGAGATGAGATGCATGAATCCATCGCGCAGGAGTTGAATATCGTATCCGAACTTCAAGACGCGGGCAATGTCGCCGGTTCGCATGCTTGAGGGGACCAGGAATACCTGTCCCCCCTGATCGCCGGTAAAGACCTCTTGCGCGGTCTGCTCGATCTCGCACTTCCCCCAGAGAAAATCATTCAACGCGAAGGGGATATTCGTGGGGTCGATCTGGAAGAGGACATGGATACCGGGGGACTGTATGTCCGTATCGACGACGCAGACCCGGAGTCCCGTGTGGGCCAGAGACACGGCCAGGTTGGCGGTGGTATTGGACTTGCCGGTTCCACCGCGAAAGGAATGAACAGAGACAATTTTCGACATTGAGATACACCCCGGATCGTAGATCTGTAGCTATTGGCAAAAGTTACTGAATCATATCACAAAAAGATGCTGAGAATCGAGCATGTAGGAAAATACCTCCTTTCCCAAAGAGGGAATGCGATTACTCCATCGATGCGTACGCTCAACGGCGAATACAGACACTCCAGAAGCGAAGGTGCCTGAGTCCCTTTCTCTGCCAAGCTTTTCAGTAACTTATACCCAGCCGGGCTGTGAAAGTCAATATTGTTCCGACTGATCCGTTTATAGCGATAAACCAGAGGGACTCAACACTTAGGTTATAAAAAAATACAATATCTTAATATCATTATCATACGAAAATACCTATGGATAACGCAGGGTCTCTTCGGGGGAAATGAATCACAGGGGAATGATCTCCGGGACGGATAGCGATAGGAGCAGAGATGTGTAAGCTTTATGGGTGAGCGTTACGGGTTCCGATCCGGGAAGACCGGACAGGTTATACGTTTCTATGCCGCGCACGAGCGTCACATCAGTTTGAAGGTATGAGGACCAGTTACAGGTTTCAGAGGAGTTCTACCGATCATGCAGCATGTGGCTGAGAAACACACCGGCATAATATCTTTGACAGAACGGTTCCGGCTGTGGTTTATTTTATAGCATCCACTATAGGCACAGGCCGTGACTTGAGCAGGGACCCCAGAACGCGTATTTCTTTATATCCTGTTCGAATCGGTGTGATCCCGTGCAGAAGCGTAGGAGAGGATAACTTCATTGTATTCCACCGCCGCACGAAAGGAGAATCAAGTGAAAAGTTACAGGAAAGAACTATGGTTCAACATCCCCTCGAGAAGGGGTTTTGTCAATATCACGCTGCAGGTGGAAGAGTGCCTGCGGGAGAGCGGGATCAGGGAAGGGCTTCTTTTGTGTAATACGAAGTAAAACTAGTTATAGCTTTTCTAATCTTTTGTAACTCTTCCTGAATATCTTGAAATTCAGGGTCCAAATGGAAAGCATCTTCCAAATATTCGTCAGGGAGAGGCAACCCAATTAGGGTATTTTCGAGTAACCCCCGAATCTCAAACCGCCAAGGCTGTTTCCTATCTCCGGTTTCTTCAATGTACACGCCGAGCCGTTGGCCGTTGGTATCCTTGCCACCGAAAGCATGCTCAACCAGATTTCGTTTCCATTCGTAGGACTTGGAGAAGATGAGCTGCGGGCTGTTCTTTGTCGCATTGACAAGAACCGCCAAACCGAATTCGGATAGCCTCTTCACTCTAGCAGGATCCGGGACACTCTCCAACTGATCTTCGATAGTCATCAAACGAGTTTGGATGTTTGCTTCCCGTTCCCGTAGTTTCTCCATACGTAGTTTAACTTCCTCTTTTGAGAGAAGCCCGTCTTCGATCATATCAATGACATGCTCTTTCCGGGAGAGAATCTTTTTCAATTCCCCTGCAAGGGTTTCCTGTTCCTCTGCTAGACGGTCCAGTTTGTCAAGGTCAGGGGTCGCCCGATCCACCGCTTTCTTTAACCTCTCCACATCTCCAAAGGCACCGATAAGGTGAATCAAAACTGAATTTTCAATCAAATCAGCCGGAAGCCAACTCTGGAAATGACAAGTGCAGTTCTTTTTGTGGCGGGTGTGCCTGTAATACCTCTTTGTTTGATGGTTGGTCTGTCCAAAAAGAGCACCCCCACACTTTGCGCAAAAGATCATTCTTCTCAGCAAGTAGCGGTTTTTGATTTCCCCGTGGGTATAGGTTTTGTTCGCTCTGGCACGTTCATAAATTGCATTAATCGTTTGTTCATCAAGGAGGGGAGGGATTGATATTTCAACCGTCTCGTCAATGTTCAAATCCGGTGCCCGGAATGTCTGCTGCCATTTATCTCCAGAACGGTGGTTGAGGATTTTCCAGAGATTTGAAACGTTCATATCTAGGGAAGAAGAGATTTGCACAATACCCTCTCCTTGCAAGTAGCGTTCCGCCGCCTGTTGGATCTTCTTTTGCTTGTCCGAGTCAATTCCCCATCCCTTGTCGCAATCATATGTGCGCCCGTAAGGCAACTTGCCGACGCTGGGAAGTCCACGTTTGGCCCTTTCGATCCTATTGATCATTGATTTTTGTTTTTGTTGCCGTGCCTGCAATTCACCTATCTCCGCAGACATACCCAGGTAAAAGCTGTGCTCCGGATTGAAAAGATCATATTCCATCATTCCGACAAAGAACCGAATATTGTTATTGCGCAGAATCTCCAATCCCTTCTTACTTTTCAAATTATCCCGACTCCATCTGGAAGCATCACAGACGATAACGGCATCAAACAAATTCTTGCTAGAATCTTCAAGCAAGCTGTCCAGCTTCCTCCGCTCTTGATTCGGGGTCGCGTGCTCCTGCCCAACATACCGCAAGCAATGCTCCGGGACAGTTCCCTTTAGATTTTGGACGTACTGCATAATCTGCGTGGTTTGTGTTCGGAGGGACTCGCCTTTTCTTTCCTGACCCTCAGTGCTGACTCTGATGATTGGTGCAAACCGCATGCGTAAAAATCCTCCCTTATTCACTCTGGCCTTTTCTGCTCGAAGTACAAGAGGAGGGCGTCGATCATAATCTGTGACATTGGAATCCCCCGACGAGCAGCCGCAACCTTCACACTCATGTGCACCTTTTCCGGCAGATAAAATGTGCAGGTCTTTAATTCGCCCAGCCCTTTTTTGATTGTAATTCTTTCACCTTTCATAAGACATGGCTCCGCTAACGGTTTTTTTATTTGCCTTGATTATAAAGTGTTCCGTTTGATAAATAAAGTAAAATTTAGGTAAAATATATAAAACTTGCTTGAGTTTTTAAAATTCAGGTTTGATATCCTGAATGTTATTTCTTTTCAACCAGTTCCAAAGATTGGCCGGGGTGCAGGAATACTTCTTTGCAATGTAATTCTTCTTGCTTCCGGTCTTCAGGAGGGCAACGATCTCTTCTTTGTGGGGATCCAGCTTTGACTTGCCGGGGCCTTTAGGCCGTCCCAGAACAACCCCCCGAGCCTTTGCCGCCTTGAGTCCCTCACCTGTTCTTTTCCGAATCAGGTCACGCTCGATCTCACTGGCAATAGAAAACACCATCGCAAGGATCTTGCTTTCAATGGTGCCGTTTAACGTCCAGCCGTTTTTCAGATCGTAAATTGCAATCTCTTTTTCCTTCGCAATGGCCAGTATCTCCATTATCTCCAACATTGACCTGCCCAGCCGTGACAACTCAGGGACGATCAATCGGTCACCTTTATTAAACCGGTCTATGATCCCTTTGATTTTTCGTTCCTTCCAATTCTTCGAACCAGATATCTTTTCTGTGACAAATTCAACCGGGACAAAAGCTCTACTATTGGCAAAGGAAAGAATATCAGCTTTGTTCTTTTCGACATCCTGAGCATCGGTGCTGACCCGCAGATAGGCAATAGTCTTTACCGGGGCCGCTTTTACTCTCTTTTTCCTTTCCATAATCAAACCCTCCTATATTTAATGAATACCATTTATTTTGATTTATATTATATATCATCATTAAATAAAAATAAAGTGTTTTATTAAATAAAAAGCCAATATTTAATTAACCTTTAAAATATATGGAGTAGTTTTAAAAAGATTGATTGATCTTTTATAAGAAGGGTAGGTGCCGCCTCCGGCGAGCTTAAGACGAACTCATTCTCGACGTCATCATTTATTGGATTCACCTACTAACACTCAAAATAATCTTGGGAGAAAATCGATTATTACCGGTTGAAGGTCTCGACGTAAAATTTCTTGACAATAAAGCATCATAGAGTTACCTAAATACCGGATTTGATCTTTATTTTTTCTCTGCTTTTGGCTGGCTGTAACCGGAGGGGATTATGGTCTGATCATCAAAGCCCTGTTTCTCAAAAAGAGAGATGGGGCTTTTTTGTTTTTTTGGGCAACTTAGAAAATATCGGGGTTACGTGAACGCGGAAAAGAGTATTACATAGTTTCTGTATAACACACCTCAATAAACGAAGATTTTCATAATAATCTTTGTATTACAGCAACTTGTAATGATTTTCTCCGTAATTAAAATATGTATTACGTAGCTGTTTCAGCTATGTTTGGTTTTTATACAGAAACAATATAAACACTGTTCAGGGGGCGCTCCGCGATAAGACCGCTCCACACCCCCTGAACATGCGGCGGCTGCCCTGAGCTGGTTCGCTCGGCGCGCAGCGCCTCCCGAACCAGCGGATGGACTTGTCCCCTGCGGGGCAGGTCATCCGCCGCATTATACCACCAAAGGTCATAGGACATGAGTCAAAGAATTGCGGACATTTTAGAGGTATTAGATCTTATTAGCGATTTTTCAAAACAGAATCCAAATAGATCTGCAAGTTTTTGGAGAAGAAAAGCGGTTTCTCATGTTGCTTCTCGTGGTGTGGATTATCGTACCGTTTATGCCCATCTTGTTGGGAAAAATACTCCATACACATTAAGTTCGAACGAAATTGATCGGATGATCAGTGTGTGGATCAATGATAATTCAAAGGAATTAGAAAACTGGATTTTAAAATCATGCTATAGACAGCGTGAAGAAGACAGAGTCAATCAGTTTTTTACATCAAAACAGGCGACTCCAATCGCATCAGATTATAATGAACCTGAATTAATTGAACGTCACCTTGTTTCAACTTATCGTGTTTTAAGAGATACAGCTTTAGCGAGACGTGTAAAAGCAGACAATGATTACAAGTGCCAGCTTTGTGGGAGCCGGATTATGTTACCTGATAACAATCCGTACGCTGAGGCTCACCATGTAAAGCCCCTTGGGTCTCCACACAACGGGCCTGACCATTTAGGAAATATTGTATGTTTGTGTCCGAATTGCCATGTGAAATTTGATTACGGCGCAGTCAAAATTGATGAAGACCTTTTCAGGTCTGTGCTTCCTGAATATGTCAGTTACCACAATGAAATAATATGCAAAAACTTGGTATAACAATTTGTTTCACACTCGACCGGGAACCCGGGGCGGCCTTTTTACATAGGGCCTTCAGCTTTCAACGTTTCTTAAAAGCAAGTCAACATTGGGTTCCCGGCGGGTGAACAATCCGTAATGATTACTGAAAGAAACCATTATTATTTCTTCACTCGGGTTTTTACCGCTTTCAGGAAGATATGTTCATGTTTTGTTTTCCTACCATATTTTTACAACCATATATTAAATGCTGATTTGTTCTGATTTGGATGGTGTCCTTTCCCTGCGTTTTCGCCGTCTTAAACCGATTTGGATATCCAAGGTATAGGATTATACCAACCTGCCCTTTTAAACGCCTTACAGAACGCAATACCCCGATTCACGGGGGGTGTTATGCCGCTTACGTGACCGGGACGGGAGGGGTTTTGCTATTGGAGGGGTGCAACCCCCTATTCTTCAGGAGATGGAAGGATGGTCTTTCAACGAAGAAGTGGGAGGGTAATTTTTTTAGACAAAAATGAACCTATTGAAACTTCCCTTTCTATTCTTTACCCTTTCCTATCCTTGTATTCTATCCTATTCTTGTATTTTATCCTTGCTTTCCTATTGTATTTCATTTTAACTTATAGGAATTGAGGGTAACAATTTAATTTTATTAAAAAAAGTCCATAAAATTATTATTACTTGATCGGACAATGAAAACCCTTGGTATGTTTGCAATAAGAATCATTCATAACTTTTCTCAGTTGGTTCTCAAACCGGCTTTGAACAAGAAAGCTATCGTGCACAGCCAGTATCGGGATATTCTGTTCCGCAAAATGATGAACCACATCCAACGCAATTTTGGCATCAAGATTCATTATGCGAAGTCCTGTCCTTTTGCCGGTGCAAAAATGATGTGATATGAGTGCGTGTGCTTCTTTGAAAGCGTCGATAATGGGTCGCGCTCGTGTAATACCGATTTCCTGTAATCTCCCACGCTCGCCGGGGTTTCGGAATAGCCAGTAATTCGCCGCCGCCTCTGCGGAAACTTCGTCTGTGGAATTGAGCAGAAAAAGAAGTACGTGCTTTAAAAATGGCCTTGCAATCGGGTTTTCGTTGACAAGGGAATATGGATCTTCATCAAACTGGATTCCTTCTTTTGCATAGAGCAAGCGCGGGTGTAATCCACTGAAATCAAGTTCAGTGACAGGTTCCCCATTGATAGTAATTTCCGCTCGCTCATCTTCATCAAAGCCCTGATAGTGTCGATAACCCCTTGTGTGAAGGCGTCCGTACATGGTGAACCGTTCTTTGAAAATTGCATGGAGGTGTGCAACCAGTCTGAACTTTCGATATTGAATGTGTGCCTCTGCATTGACCTCATTGACCCGCTCCAACACCGCCCGGATACGATGCGTTTCCCCGGTGTCCCGATACTCCTTGAGCTTCCCTTTTGCATCCCTCAGCTCAACCAGTTCAACAGGTTCCCTGAAAACATGGGGTGAAAGTTTTGGAAAGTAATCCAAGAGTGTTTCAGTCGCCCAGATCCGTGTTCGACGGCTCTCTTCCGTGGTGAAATAACCCTTCCGCAGTTCGATCATTCCTTGTTCTTGCATTTCATTCACCAATTTTAAGACGTAAGCGCTCGTTTGTTTATACCTGCTTTTCGTCCAATAGCCGGAATCAAAGGAAATCGACGTGGGTTTGTTTTTGTGATCAAGCAAATTTGAAATAAGGACTTCTGCGTCGAACTTCTTTTGATCGAGCTTATATCCCGGCTGGCCCTCCAGTAATGTCGAAAGCAATTTGTGAGCAATAGGAAGTTCATCCGGCAGCAACCGCAGGGAATGATCGAATGCCACCGCCTCCTGTAACCACGCGGGAGTTTGTTTCTCAAGCTCAATATCTCTCCGCACGATGGCGATGATGGCTCCCCTTGGAATCCTTCGTTTCATCTTGTCCTCGTCTCCCTCGATTTTGATTTATATAATTATCGGGGAAAGAAACAAGAAGCGAGGACTCCCTGTTCCGATTCGGCCAGCTGTTGCCTATCCCCGATATTCTATTATACTTCTGAACACCTCTTTTTTTCAAAAATAAAGCCTTTGCTTTTCTCCCCTACCCTTTATACCTCTTTTCGATTTAAACGCCTTACAGAATGAAAAACACCTACTCACGGGGGTCATTATAAGGGAATCGGGACAGTTTCCGAAGCCTGCCCCGACTCCCGGAGCGAGGGGAAAGCGGTTGACCCCTCACCATGTCGGGTATGCGGGGATTGTAGCCGCACACCCTTGCGACCGGGGAGCGGATGACCCGGCCTTGTCTTTGCTCAGACGTTCACGGAATAAGAGCTTTCCGCATCAGGAATTGCACCGATTTCCTGTCGTGCGAAAGTTATAAGGTTTTCGTGAACATCTTGTGCCGTGGTCAATACCTCGAGCCGCTGCGCCGCCTGCGGGTTTGTGCGTAATCGCATTTTCTCGATCCCGACCTCCAGTATTGCAGGGTCAATATCCATTACCTTGTAAGGTGCGTTCGCTATCGCTCCCACGATGGTTGGATCCCCGTCGGCAATCTTCAACTTGATCATCTCCATTTCTTTCAAGTCGGATTTCGCATTTAGGGAGCGCAAGTATTCCCTTGTCTCGCGCTGGCGGCCTTCTGTAATCAGCGTTTGAATGTCGGTTGCATTTCCATCAACATCAAACTTTTTATTGATCTCTTTTATGTCCGGTGAAAAGGAACCCTTTGCGTCGATTTCCTTCAGGGCCTCAATCACTTTTTCCCGTGCTTTTGCCAGCTCCGCTTCCCGTCCTGCCGGGGTGAGTAAGTTAGCCTTCGTATCAATCCGCTGTTTGGTTTCTTCGAATTGATTAAGGATGCCCCGGACGTGCGCGCCGAAATTCGCATTCAAATCATCGAGCTTTTCATCACCTGATTTTGTCTCTAAGAAACTTTCATAAACTTGTAATCTCAATGGGTCCATTTGTATTTTCTCCTCTCGTTGTTTAATTTCCGTCAATTGCATCCCGGCCTGTGGTGTACTGAATGAACAACTCCTCAATATCACCCGGTTTCACTCCGTCTCGGATTCGCTCGTCGACCCGTTTGGCCAGCCGCTCAATGAATTTGCCCAGGTGCCGTAATCGCCGAGTTTTGGCCCTGAGTTCGGGTAATTCCAGTTCATCATTATTGCGCATCAGGTCCTTCAAGCCAACGTCAACTGTTTGCCATGCCATTACTGTTTGTTTGTCCATTTTTCATTCTCCTTCTGTTATTTGATTTTGTTTTACGTAGGTTTCATGTTTCTCTGTTAATTCCTGCGATCGGGCAAACTCTGCCGGGTGCTCTGCCTTAAACCGTGGAAATTTTGCGCACGCCTCCCGGAAGGGTGCAAGTTGCTGATAAAGGCTTTCGGCTTTTTCGGGATCTTCGGTGCCGAGGTTTGGATATTTCTCCCTCAGGTCTTCCGGAATGTCTTCAAGGGATGAATACATCACGCCGTCAACCATGATCTGAGTTGGGCCAAACCACTGCACACCCGTGATCACGTCTGAATCTTTCTCATACCTTTGTTCCAGATCCTCGATTCTGCTTTTCTTTGACATTGATCTTCTCCTTTCGTTTTATTTTTGCATCTCTTTTTCTAACGCCGCCAACCGGGTTTCGATATCAGCCTCGCTGATAATGGATTTGAGGATGTTTGTCATGTAAGCCAACTTACTGGCCAATGCAGGATCAACATCACCGCACCGGGTGTCATTGATTAAACTGGACATGAACCGGGACAGATCAGCAAGGGTCTTCAATTTCCTGCGCCTGATCTTCGGTGCCGGGGGGGTATCCCCTACCGCTTCTTCACTGATAGCTTGACTTTGCTTCGTTCTTACCATATAAAAATATCGCCTTTACGGGTGTTGTCAGTGGAAAAAAGGCCGGAAATCGGCCTTTAGCTCTCCATAGCTAAAGGAAGGCCTGTAATCCTATAGCCTATGCCATAACTAGTTTTATTTGGTAAACGCCATGCACATCACGGCGTCGGTCTTCATCAACGACGACGAGTCCGGGCTCCACCAGGATTATGAGCGGTGGCTGGAGGGGCTTGCCCCTCATGAGCCGGTCTCGGGGTATCTCCACAACCGGACGGGGGAGGACAACGGAGATGCCCATCTGAAACGCCAGGTCATGGGGCGGGAGGTCGTCGCGGCCGTCACGGAGGGACGGATCGATTTCGGTCCTTGGGAACAGATCTTCTACGGTGAGTTCGATGGAAGGCGAAAAAAACGGGTCCTCGTGAAGATTATCGGTGAGTGAGCTTTGCCGATCGCATCGGAATCGCACAGTGAAACAAGGATGCCTGTTTGTATGACATGATGCTGAGAGGATATGGGAGAGAGTATGAGAAAGAGAGCGTATTTCCCCCCATGGGTTGTCTATGGGATCACGCTTTTCCTGTGGGTGTATACCTATTTTGCGCACGTCCGTTCGATAACCGGCGGAGGAGGGGTGTACAGGGAATACGGGCTCATCGAGAATGTAACCGCCCTGATGCTCCTGGTGGCGGTTATTCTTTTCCTGGTGTGTCTGAAGAAGACAGAAACGCCCTGGGAGAAGGGATGGCTCTTGATCCTCGCAGTGGGCGCGATCTATTTCCTGGGGGAAGAAATCAGTTGGGGGTATCATTTTTTCCACTATGATATCGACGCGGACCTGGTTGCCCTGAATGACCAGCAGGAACCGAATCTGCACAATCTTACGGGAACCTTTGAAATCCTGTTCGATAAGGTCCCGCGGCAGCTCCTGTCGATCGGCATTGTTATCGGCGGTGTGCTGGGTTGTGTTGCCGACCGCAAACTCTCCTGGCCGAAAAACGCGTCGGTGCGCCGGTTAATCCCTTCCGGAAGCACCCTGTTCGTCGCGGTTGTGGCAAACATCGTTTCGGTCCCTGAAAAAATCGCGGAACGGGTATTCTCTGAAACCCCTCAATGGCTGATGCTCGGGAACGACTCCGGGGAATTGAAGGAATGCCTGATTGCTTTCTTTATCCTCCTCTACGCGTATGGGATGTACCGCCATTTGAGATCGTGCAGCCCTCGAAATATGTTGTAAGATCACTGAAACACAGGAAACGAAGAACAAAAGAGGAAAGCCCTTCGCGACTTTCGTACAGCCAAAATAAAACTAACCATTGACAAATATCTCTCTTCGTGTATGAAGTGAGATGCGCAAAGCAGATGGGGGAGTTTACGGTGGGTTATCCCTTTCTCCCAGGTGTATTCACGTTATTTTATCCAAAGAGTACTGTCCGGAAAAGGGCACATTATGAAAAAGGGTAAGGAGGAATAACATGGTTTACGAGTACGAGAAGTTGACGGTAGAGCAGGACGGTATGGTGGTAGTAGCGGCGATCAACCATCCGCCGGCAAATTCGATGGGGCAGGGTGTTTTGAGAGATATCAACGATCTGCTCGACAAATGCGAAAATGACGATAACGTCCGCGTTATCATTCTGACCGGTACCGGAGACAAACTCTTTTCCGCCGGTGCGGATATTACCGAGTTTGCGGATCTCCAGAAGGGGAAGGTTCCCGAGTACAACGGCAATGAGATCTATTTCAAGATCGAGGAATATCCGAAGGTCATTATCGCCGCAATGCAGGGTGGCGCTTACGGCGGTGGTCTTGAGCTGGCCTGTTGCTGTCACCTGAGAATCATGGCCGAAGAGGCAACCCTTGGTCTTCCGGAAGTGAAGCTCGGTCTTAACCCCGGTTGGGGTGGTACTCAGCGTCTCCCGCGTTTTATCGGCAAGACGAAGGCCCTGGAGCTGATGCTGACGGGTAACTTCATGCCCTCGACGGAGGCCTTGGGCCTGGGGCTGCTCAATAAGGTTGTTCCCCAGGCACAGGTCTTGGAAACGGCGAAGAAACTGGCGAAGAAACTCGCGGCTGGAGCACCGGTTGCACAGCGTGAGATCATGAAGGCCGTCAGGCTTGGACTGGAAACTGATCTCAGAACGGGTGTATTCGAGGTCGAGATGGGGGCCAGTAAGGCGCTGCAGTACACCGAGGACTTCAAGGAAGGGGCGAAGGCCTTCCTGGAAAAAAGGGCCCCCGAGTTCAAGGGACGCTGATCGTAGGGATATCAACACGTAAAGCTGTATGTCCCTCCCTTCGGGGAGGGACATTTTTTTTACGCTTCGATTTGATCCAGGGCGAGAACTCCTTTGAGTTGCATGCTGTTGTGGAGATTGAAGCGGCGTTTGGGCGCCCTGAAGATTTCGATCTGATTTTTTCCGATCGCCCCCCCCGGCCGGGGGGGGCGAAGACACCTATCGATACGGTGATGGTTGATCGCGGTTCTCGAACGCTGAATGGTGTCGAGGACACCCCGATGATATCCCACAAGACTATTCAGTTTCATCCTTCCGATGAAGATAGCGGAGAGAGTTATGACCTGCGGGTGGAAGTGAGAGCGGTGCGACATTGTGGAAGGAATCCCTGTATAGCACGCGGGGGAGAAGGGGTGACGATTTTTCATCAAGACACCTTCCCATCGGCCTCTTCAGGAATGCACCTGAAAGAGGGGATATATCAAGCATCCTTACCGCTCCTTTTGCTTGAGAAATATGGTGTTTGGGAAAAAATTGTGCTAGATAGAATCTCAAAAGAGGAAAGACGGCTGGAAGACTATGAAGACAGGACATATTAAAGACTTTATCATACACCATTTCAGGCATTTTAATGCCGCAGCACTGGTCGATGCAGCGGAGGGATACCGGGAACTTATCTCATCCGGCGGATGCATGTTCATGACGATCGCCGGCGCTATGAGTACTGCTGAAATCGGTCTCTCTTTGGCCGAGATGATACGCCGAGAAAAGGTTCATGCGATCACGTGTACGGGTGCGAATCTGGAAGAAGATGTCTTCAACCTGGTAGCGCATGATTACTATGTACGAATCCCGCACTACCGTGATCTTACTCCGTCCGACGAGCAGAGTCTGTTGGAGCGTCAGTTGAATCGGGTGACCGACACCTGCATTCCTGAGGAAGAGGCAATGAGGTGTATTGAGCATAAAATGCTGGAGGTGTGGAAGGAGGCGGATCGTGAGGGAGAGCGTTTTTTCCCGCATGAGTTTTTTTATCGTCTCCTCCGTGAAGGACGATTCGAGCCGTATCAGATCGACCCCGCCGACAGCTGGCTCCTCGCCGCCGCCGAAAAGAATCTCCCTATTTTTGTCCCCGGGTGGGAAGATTCCACCCTTGGAAACATATATGCTTCGCACTGTCTTAGGAAAAATATCCGGCATGTGCATACCGTGCGTGGGGGGGTTGAGTATATGATGTCCCTGGCGCAGTGGTACCGGAAAGTGTCGAGCAAACAGCCGATCGGGTTTTTCCAGATAGGGGGGGGGATCGCGGGCGATTTCCCCATCTGTGTGGTCCCGATGCTGCGGCAGGATATGGGACTGAAGAAGATACCGCTCTGGAGCTATTTCTGTCAGATCAGCGATTCCACGACCAGCTACGGGTCCTATTCCGGGGCCGTGCCGAATGAAAAGATAACCTGGGAAAAGATCGCCGCCGATACACCGAGCTACATCGTCGAATCGGACGCCACTATCGTGGTGCCCCTGATCTTTGCCTATGTCCTGGATTCGATATAAAGTTCTTTATATGTAGGGAAAGATGCGTTCTATGACCAGGCGGAAGTTTTGTTTTACCTGTTCGTTTCCGACAATAATTCCCATATGCCCGGGGAGGAGATAGTCGACATCAAGCCGCGACAATGTAACGATGCTTTCCTTGAGCTGAGCGCCGCTTCCTCCGGGAAAGTCCGTTCTCCCGATGTTTTGCTCGAAGATCACATCCCCCGGGAAGAGTGCTTTTCGGGAGGGCCAATACAGGGAAATCGATCCGGGTGAATGTCCGGGTGTATGCAGAATTCTGAATGTTTCTCCCCCGAGATCGAGCGGTCCTTCCTCCAGCTCCATGTTAATGTCGACCTTCGGCACGTCCATTCCGAACATCCCATACATGTGTCCTCCGATATCATTCAGGAAGGCGATGCCGTCCCGGTGCATGCCTATCCGGATTTTCGTATTGTCGGTGAAAGACGCGGATCCCTCAAAATGATCGGGATGTGAATGGGTATTGATCACATACTGAATGGTACCGGGATCTATCCCGTCTTCTCCCATCCTTTTGAAGAGATCGGGGAGGAAAATCTTCAGACCCGGATCTATCAATGCCCGGACATCTCCTCCGATGAAGAAGCTGTTACAGTTATTTTCAAAAGTGCTTGTCCATTCGTATACATAGATATCGCTGCCGAGATTCATGGGGACTCCTTATTCCTTTTTGGGAAGGTAACGAAGGGGGTCGCTTGCCCTATTGTTGCGACGCATCTCAAAATAAAGACAGGCTGTTCCATCTTCTCCTTTCCCCAGGAGACCGATTTTGTCACCCTGTTTCACCGTGGCTCCCGGGCGGACTGTCCGTTTCTTGAGATGGGAGTACACGGTCGAGTAGATGTCGTTATGTTTGATGATGACCGTTTCCCCGAAATATTTCATGGGGGCCGCGAAGGTCACGGTTCCCTTAGCGGCGGACCGGACCGGTGTTCCTTCGGAGGCAGCTATTTTGATTCCATTATGCCGTATCCCTTTATATGTGCCGAATCTTGAGGATAATGAACCATCGACCGGCCAGATAAAGCGGGCGCGTGCCGTCTTTGGTTGAGGGGAGGACTTCGTGGCGCTCTTTCCCGAAGCTGCGGCGGGAGGAGCGATTTTCCCCCTGGCTGAGGGGATGAGGGCACCCGTAGTCTTTCCCTGGGTTGCGATCGGGGCAGGCGATTTTTCCCCTCGTGTTGGTCCCAGGTCTTCTTCATGAACGATGTGCTTCTTTATCTCCACCGGTTCGTCGGGTGCAACCGAAGGCGCCTCGGGTGCGATATCGATGGATTTCGTTGCATGGGGAATAAAGAGTACCCCCCCTGCCTCTATGGTGGTATCGGGGAGGTTGTTTGCTGTGGATAGCTCATCGGGAGTGGTGTTATAGGCCCGGGCTATACGCCACAGGGTTTCTCCTTTTTTGACAATATGATAGACCCCGCCGCCGGTCTGAGGCGTGGTGACGCAACCGGTGACGAAAGAGGTGACAAACAACGTAACGAACAAGATGAGAAGAATTTTATTTCGTTCCATAGCGCCCCGCTCATAACACATATTTAATGATGATGAAACCCCCGATAAGGAGCACGACAAAAAGAACAGCGAGGATATTGAAATATCGATCGATAAATTGTCTGATCTCCGGCCCGAACGCATAGATCAGCCACCCGACCAGGAAAAAGCGAGCCGACCTGCTGATCGCCGAGGCAATGAAGAAAATCAGAAAGTTGATCTTGAAGGCGCCTGCCGATATGGTAAAGACCTTGTAAGGGATGGGCGTAAAACCGGCGATCCCGACGGCCCACGCATTATAGCGATCATACAGGTTGCCGACTGCGTCGTATTGCTGTGTAACCCCATAAAACTCGACGATTCTCATCCCGATCAGATCCATGAATTGGTATCCGATCGCGTATCCTCCCACGCCCCCGAGGAGCGAACCCGCCGCACAGATCAGGGCGTACCGGAAGGCTCTTGCCGGGATTGATATTGCCAGGGCGATCAGCAGGACATCGGGCGGTATCGGGAAGAAGCTGGACTCGGCCAGGGCGAGGAGAAAAAGCGCCCATGTCCCGTACGGCGTTTCAGCCCAGCTGAGGACCCAGTCGTACAGTCTTCTCAGCATATCCTACCTCAATCCTTCCATCCGTGTTCCCCTATAAGAGAGACAAAGCGACAGCCGCAGATATCTTCCGTTTTGAAATCATCCTTTTCTGCGGAGCGGCGTGTTATCTTGACCAGTGTCTGCGAACTTTTGGTTCCGACCGGAATGATCAGTCGTCCCCCGACGGCCAGTTGCCCCGTCAGGGTCGCGGGAATTATCGGTGCTCCGGCGGTGGTGATGATCGCCTCGAAAGGTGCCTCTTCACTCCATCCGTATGTCCCGTCTCCCACCCTGATCAGGACGTTGTAGTAGTGGAGTGAGTCCAGTGTCCGCTGAGCCTTGAAGGCCAGAGAGGCGAGCCTCTCGATCGAAAATACCCGCTCAACCAGTTTCGCCAGGATAGCTGTCTGATATCCGCAGCCGGTCCCGATTTCCAGGACCTTTTCGTCTCCCCTCAGTGCCAGGGCTTCGGTCATCAGCGCCACGATATAAGGTTGGGAGATCGTCTGCCTGGAACCGATGGGAAGGGGGCTGTCTGAATATGCCTGGTCCTGGAGGCCCTCTTCCACGAAGAGATGCCGTGGGACCGCGGCCATTGCCTTCAGCACCCTCTCGTCGGAGATGCCTCGTCCCTTGAGCTGGGCTTCGATCATCCGAGTTCTTTGTCTGTTATATCTATTCACAGGTTTTGCCCACCGGTTGCTTTCGGGGAGGAATTCGGTACACCTCATCCACCCAGGTATGTCTCCGAATACCCATGGCCTCTCGGGTAATGATAAGATAGTGATATCTCAGTTTGGCGTGTTCCCGCGCCTTATTATACCGGGATATCTCCCTGTTTACCCTCGCATACAATGTGCCGAGAGTGCCCGATTTCTCGTGTTCAGTACCTGTGTTGAGATCTTCTATGATCCTGTCAACACTCTTTTCGATGGAGGTCAGTTTCTGGAGGGCTTCGGACAGGGCTTCACCGGTACGATACAGGACATCGGCCCGTTCCTGGAATATCTCTTCCGTTGTTTTCTCAAGCCCTGTTTTATACATGCCATACGTCGGATAGTGTCGATGCAAAAGATAGGAGTAGCTACCATGGAGCAGGCCGGTTTTCAACAAAAAAGTCCCCGCCCCCTGTTTGACTTTGCGGGTCATGTCGTTATACTAGATGCGAAGTCATTGGTGATATGGTCGAAATAGGGGAGGGTCAAAGATGGAGCTGACAGTCAACAATACGGTGATCTCCCTCGTACGGGGAGATATCACGCGGGAGGAGACGGATGCCATCGTCAATGCCGCAAACTCGGGACTCCGAGGCGGCGGGGGTGTTGACGGTGCTATCCATCGAGCGGGAGGACCTTCCATCATGGAGGAGTGCAGGCGGATCGGTTCCTGTCCCACCGGGGAGGCGGTGGTGACCGGAGGAGGGAATCTCAAGGCACGCGCCGTTATTCACACGGTGGGACCGGTGTATCGGGGTGGTGGCCAAGGGGAAGCCGATCTCCTGAGGAGCGCTTATCGAGAGAGTCTCAAGAGGGTGACGGAAAAGGGATTGAAGAGCGTCGCTTTCCCCGCGATCAGTGCGGGAGTATACGGTTATCCACTGAAAGAGGCGGCGCATATTGCCCTCGAAACCACTATCGATTATGTGAAGAACCGTCAGGAAATAGAGCTGGTCAGATTTGTCCTGTTTAGTCAGGATGTATATGACGCATTTGCGAATGAATTGAAAAACACGATGTAAGGGGATCGTCGCGTGCGGATCCTGCGGCCCTGGGGCGTGACCTTATGCTCCTTTCGGAACCGCCGTGATCTCAATTTGCTTGACATAATTTGATCTTGAAGATAGCATGCCCGACTTCTTATCATTATTACTGGGCTTGGAAGGGTACTACACATGACGACGGCAGAAAACAGGATAAAAAAGGTTTTGGTCGCCAACAGGGGTGAGATAGCACTGCGTCTGATTCGGACGATCAGAGAACTGGGCCTGGGGGCCGTGGCTGTTTACGAAAATCCGGATAAGGAGGCGCTCTTTATTCGATTCGCGGATGACGCCATCATGATTGGGGCTGGTCCGAGAAAAGATTATCTCGATATCGATCGGATGATCTGGGCCGCCCGGAAGAGTGGAGCCGATGCGATACACCCCGGATACGGATTCCTTGCCGAAAATCCTGATTTTCCAAATGCCTGCGCGGATGCCGGGATTACCTTTATCGGACCTCCGCCTGATGTAATGCATAACTTGGGGAACAAGATCGTCGCGCGGGAAATCATGGAGAAGGCGGGGATCCCCGTCATACCGGGAACTGGTAATATCTCACCAGGGGAGGAAGGAGTGCGGGAGGCTACCGTCTTCGGCGAGACGTACGGGTATCCCCTGATGCTGAAGGCCTCCTCCGGTGGCGGTGGACGCGGCATTAGAAAAGTAGTGAATATCAAAGATCTGGTTGCGCAGATACCGCAGGCGAAACTGGAGGCCCTCCACGCCTTTAATGATGGGAACATTTATATAGAAAAGTGTGTCGAAAATCCTCGTCACGTTGAGATCCAGATACTGGCTGATCAGCACGGGAAGGTCATTCACCTCGGCTCACGGGATTGTTCCATACAGCGCAGACACCAGAAGCTGATAGAGATCGCTCCTGCCGATCTTCCGAAGGATGTCCTCACCGCGATGTGTGAAACAGCCGTTCTTGCGGCCCGGAAGGCCGGGTATGTCAGTGCGGGAACCGTCGAGTTTCTGGTTGATCCCGCCACGAACGAATTCTGGTTCATGGAGATGAACACGCGACTTCAGGTTGAACATACGGTGACCGAGGCCTTGACCGGTGTCGATATCGTGCGGGAGCAGATCATGATCGCTCAGGGGGCCCATCTGGATATCCCCGAGGTGCGTTTCCACCTGTTGGGGAAGGCCATCCAGGTACGGGTGAATGCGGAAGACCCCAAGAATGATTTCATGCCGGAAGGGGGAAAACGGGTAGAGGTTTACCAGTCTCCGGGAGGCCCCGGCATCAGACTCGACGGGATTGCGTACCAGGGGTACAATATTCCGACGGAATACGATTCTCTCCTGGTTAAAATGACTGTCCGTGGACACAACTGGGAACAGGCGGTGCAGCGCCTGAAGCGGGCGCTCAATGACTTTTTGATTGTCGGTCCGAAGACGACCATACCGTTTTACCTGGCAATTTGTGATGAGCCGGATTTCCGGAAGGGGAAGTTTGATACCTCGTATTTGGACACCCATGCTTGTGTATTCGAATATCCGGAGCAGAAGCGTGAAGTCGCCAAACTCTCGCAGTTGATTGCAGAAATCCATGCGAAGAAGATAAACCCCTATGCTTATTAGTGATTTGGAAATCGTTTCCCGCAGTTTTTGCGAGGAGGGTTTTTGTGAGCGCACGTATCCCGCGCAGCGGGGCTCATGAAGAGATAAGGCGTTGAGAGCTGAAAGGAATGACAATGGTGAACCAGCAGGGCATCAGTGAACGGATTACGCCCCGGGATCTACGGGAGAGCGGAGCGGCCCACGTCCTCGGCAGGGTCAGGGCCGGCGAGGGGTATTACATAACGAATACGGAACGGGATCTTTCGCAGTCAGACTTCAAGAACCGGATCATGCCCCACACCCAGATCCTCGTCTCGAAAGAGCGGAACGACGCCGGCTATTTTTCCCTTGAGATAACGGGGGGGGCTTCCGTTCACGTTGATATGCTCCGGAGACAGATCAGTCCCCTGGAAAAACTGGAGATGCTCAGTGCGCTCATGCCCGATACGATGTTTCAGACACTCTGCAGGGGAATCAATCTCTTCGGCTACCGCCCCTATCCCGAGAATGTGATCCGATTGACGGTCCGAAATTTTGCCCGCTATGTCCATGTCTGGAGGGTCTTTGATTTTCTGAATTATATCCCCAACATGACGGCGGTCTTTGAAGAGGTAAAAGATGCGGGCTGCATCTTGGAACCCTCGATCTGCTTTTCGACGGGACCGGAGCACACCGACGCGTTTTATGTCAAGAAGGTGAAAGAGATCCTGACCGTCACCGGCGAGGATATTATTCTCTGCATCAAGAACCACGGCGGACTGGGATCATCCAAGAGAATCGGCGACCTGGTACGGGCCATCCTGGATGCGTATCCGGATCTCATCGTCCATTACCACGGCCATAACACGGACGGAAACGATGTGGGAAGAATCATTGAAGCCGTTCGAAACGGGGCAAAGATTGTGGATGCGGCGGATCATGCCTTCACCGGTTTCTATGGTCCTCCGCCGATACTGACGGTGATCGATACGCTGGAGGAGTATGGCCATCGGGCATTGGGGATCGACCGGCAGGCCGTTGTCGACACCTCCAACAAACTGCGCCCGGAGCGCGAGCATTACAAGGACTTCGAGTCACAGTTTCTCGGTTTCGATCCCACGGTTCAGACCCACAAGCTTCCTGGCGGGGCGACGGGATCGAGCTTCGAGCAGGCGGTCAAGGGCGATTTTCTGCCCCTCATGTCGGAGATCCTTCAGCAGGAGCTGCCCCGTGTTCAGACCGAACTGGGAAACTGGTGGAGCGTCACCCCCGGTTCTCAGATCCTGTGGACCACGGCCGTCAGCAATGTCTTGAGTGGAAAGAGATATAAAGAAGCGAATGACGATCTGAAAAACCTGATGCTGGGGCGGTACGGTGCTCTCCCCTTTTATCAGCCTCCCGATGATGTGTATGAGGCGGTATTCGGTCCGGATTGGAAGACGATCGTAGAGAGGGAGAAAGGGTACCAGAAGATTGATGATATTGATCTGGCGGTGGAGAAAAAGGTGCTTGAGCACCGCCTCGGGCGTACCGCCTCGGAGGACGAATTTGTCCTGTACCTTCAGCACCCGAATGATGCCGTGAACTTTTTAAAATTCGAAGAAAAGTACGGCAAGGCGTGGGTTTTGTCCCCCGGTGTGTGGTTCAAGAAGGGAGGCTTTACCCTTGGTGAAAAATTCGAATTCTCCGATGCTTACGGCAAACACCATATCATAGAGATCGGCCCGAAGCAGACGACCAAGACGGGCGATGCCATTGTGTATCTGAACATTAATCACCACCCCGAACCCATCTTGACGGAGCTTGAGCCGGAGGGAGGCGCAAAGAGAAAGGAAGCCACACTCTCGGCCAAGGAGATTGATGAGCTGGCGCAATCCGGCGATATCAGGTCACCGATCAAAGGAACGGTCAGCGAGGTTCCTGTGACGGAGGGGGAAGAGGTCTCTGCGGGGCAGACGCTCATTGTTCTTGAGGCCATGAAGATGCTCAACAATGTAATCTCCGAGATAAATGGAGTGGTTGCGGAAGTGAACGTATCCCCGGGAGACGAAATCAATGTGGGGGACCCCCTCATATCGGTTGAAAAAAGGGCGTAGAGGCTTCAATCTTGCCTTGACATTTCATCTGGCTATGGTAACTTCCTGCAAGGTGCAGTGAGCCAGCTGCAGGAGTTTCCGTACTTGATAAGAGGGATTGGCCGCGTCCTGAGAACCGGCTGGACGGTTGCCATGCGGTTTTTGGTGCAGGGGGCTGAGTCGTTCGTTTTGTCGTTTCGTGAGAGGATCCAGGATGGGCAATAAATACTACACCATTCTTGCTATTCCCCAGGGAAAGGGATCAATCAAGAAGGTTCGTATTTCCTCATTATTTCTCTCATTCTTTTCTGTTCTTATTATCAGTGTGCTCGTCTCCATCGGGTATTTGTCTTACCACTACATCGAGAATCGGAACGACTTGGAAAAGCTTGCCGGTTTGGAACGGTTGACCTCCATACAACAGGATCGCCTTGATTTTCTGGCCAGTAAGGTCAGTGATTTCGAGCGAAGCATGTTGAATCTGGCACAATTCGACAGAAAGATTCGCATTATGACGAATCTCGATGATGAGAATCAAAGCGGCAGCCAGATGCTCGGAATAGGGGGACCGGTTCCCGGTGATGAAAAGGTCTCGTCACGTGCGGCAGAGGTGGAATCCTCCCTGATCGAGAAGATACATGAGCATATGGATGAACTGCTTGACGGTGCCGCCCTTCAAAGAGACAGTTTTTCGGAGCTTCTCGATTTACTGGGAAAGCAGAAGTCGATACTGGCTTCAACCCCCTCCATATGGCCGGTGATCGGCTGGACAACATCGGAATTCGGATACCGCGTCTCGCCGTTTACCGGCAAGAGAGAGTTTCACCGGGGAATCGATATTGCCACCGAGATCGGAAGGGAGATTGTAGCCCCTGCAAATGGCGTAGTCTCAAGGGTCCAGGAAGAGAGGGGCATGGGGAATATGGTCGAGATAAAACATGGAAACGGTGTGGTCACGGTGTACGGACATCTGCTCAGAAAGGGAGATGTCAAGAGGGGGCAGACGATCAAAAGGGGGGATGTTATCGGATATGTGGGAAATTCCGGCAGAAGCACCGGTCCTCACCTGCATTATGGTATTTGTAAGGATGGTGCCTATGTCGATCCGAGGAGATTCCTGTTTTAACCCCTGACAACCATGTCCGGTCCCCGTCTGAGTAAACACTCCCGGTAATATTGTGTTGCCGGGTTTTTTTGTGGTGTCATTATGTTCAATTATTTGTTGAAGAAGATTGTTGGAAGTAAAAACGATAGAGAAATCAAACGCCTGAATTCTATCATGCAGGGTGTGAGCGATCTGGAGCCCTCCATCGAGAGTTTGACCGACGTTGCACTGAAGGCCAAGACCCCTTATTTCAAAGAGAAACTGGCGGGGGGGGCCTCACTCGATGATATCCTCATGGAGGCATTCGCCGTTGTCCGGGAGGTCTCAAGGCGAACGCTGAAGATGCGCCCCTTTGACGCCCAGGTGATCGGAGGGATTGTCCTGCATGAAGGTAAGATTGCGGAGATGAAGACGGGGGAGGGGAAAACCCTCGCATCGACGATGCCGGTCTACCTCAACGCGCTAACGGGCAAAGGCGTTCACGTAGTCACGGTGAATGACTATTTGGCAAAGAGGGACGCGGAGTGGATGGCGCCCATCTACGAGTTTCTCGGTCTGACTGTTGGGGTGGTTGTCCATGGCATGGATGACACCCAGAGACGCGATGCATACCGCTGTGATGTTACCTACGGTACCAATAACGAATTCGGGTTTGATTATCTGCGTGACAATATGAGCTTCCAACTGGGGAGTTATGTCCAAAGAGAGTTCTATTTTGCCATCGTCGATGAGGTGGACAGTATCCTGATCGATGAGGCTCGGACCCCCCTTATCATTTCCGGGCCGTCCGAAGAATCGACCGATAAATATTACCGGATCAACCAGAGCATTCCCCGTCTGAAAAGGGACCTGGATTACACGATAGACGAGAAGAGTCGGACGGTGGTCCTGACGGAAGACGGGGTGGCCAAGATCGAACGGCTTCTCAATGTTCAGAATCTGTATGAACCTCAGAATATAGAGATACTTCACCATGTGAACCAGGCCTTGAAGGCGCATACCCTTTTCAAGAGGGATATCGATTACCTCGTCAAAGACGGACAAGTTGTTATCGTGGATGAGTTTACCGGGAGGGTAATGCCCGGCAGACGGTACAGCGACGGTCTTCATCAGGCACTCGAGGCGAAGGAGAAGGTCAAAATAGAGAGGGAAAATCAGACACTGGCCTCCGTTACCTTCCAGAACTATTTCAGGATGTATGAAAAGCTGGCGGGGATGACCGGAACGGCTGACACCGAGGCAACTGAATTTAAAAAGATCTACAACCTCGAAGTGGTTATCGTTCCCACCAATATGCCGATGATACGGATCGACCATCCGGATGTCATCTATAAGACGGAGGCGGAGAAGTTCGAAGCCGCTATCGAAGAGATACGGGATCTGCATGGGCAAGGCCGGTCGGTCCTCGTCGGGACCATCTCCATCGAAAAATCGGAGCTTCTCAGCAAGCAACTGGCGAAGCGGGGGATCAAGCACAACGTTCTAAACGCCAAAAACCATGAAAAAGAGGCGGAGATTATCGCTCAGGCCGGCCAGCCGGGGGCCGTTACGATATCCACCAACATGGCGGGGAGAGGAACGGACATCAAGCTGGGTGAGGGGGTGGCCGAATTGGGTGGTCTCCATATCTTGGGGACCGAACGCCACGAGAGCAGACGGATCGACAACCAGCTCAGGGGCCGGTCCGGGAGACAGGGTGACAAAGGATCGTCACGTTTTTACCTGTCCCTTGAAGATGATCTCCTCCGGATCTTCGGTGCCGAGAGGATATCGTCCGTGATGGACAGGATCGGTGTGGAGGCGGGAGAGCCTATCGAACACAAACTCATCAGCAGGGCTATCGAGAGCGCCCAGAGAAGGGTTGAAGGACAGAATTTCGATATCAGAAAACATCTCTTGGAATATGACGACGTGATGAATCGGCAAAGGCAGGTGATCTATGAACAGCGCCGCAATGTTCTTGACGGGAGTGACCTGTGGGCGACGATCGATGATATGCTGCAAGAGATTGTTGAGGATATAGTCTATGACTATCTCGATGAAAAGGCTCGGCCGGATGAGTGGGATCTCCAGGGCCTGAGTGATGCCGTATATAAACAGTTTTATATACGGCGGTCCTTTGATGGAGCGGAAGGGGCGGAGGTGACCCGCGAGGGGACCATTGAAGCGATTCTGTCTGACGTTATGAACGTACTCCGCGACAAGGAAAAGAGATTCGGCGCGGACCTCATGGAATACATCATGCGGGTCATCATGCTCCAGGCAATCGATTCTCACTGGAAGGATCATCTCCTCGGGATGGATCACCTCAAGGAAGGGATCGGCCTCCGGGGATACGGGCAGAAGGATCCCGTCAGGGAGTATCAAAAAGAGGGGTACGATATGTTCATGGAGATGGTGTATCGTATCAAGGCGGATACCCTGGAGAAGCTCTGTATTGTGGAGGTGCAGAGCGACGAACAGGTGAAGCGAATCGAGGAAAAGCAGAAAAAGGATTACGTGATGAGCCGGGGCGATGGTGATGCCGCTCCCGCCACCGTCAAGAGGAAGAGCGAAAAGATCGGTCGAAATGCCCCCTGTCCCTGCGGCAGCGGCAAAAAATACAAACATTGCTGCGGCAGATGAAAGGGATGGAGACGATGAAACCGATGACTATTCATGTTCCGGGTTTTTTAGGGAGTTCGGTTGCTTCGGGGATAAAGAACGGGGGAGGGAGAGATCTCGCCCTGATCTTTTCAGAGGTCCCAGCCGGCGCGGCAGGTGTCTTTACGACCAACCGCTTCAAGGCGGCTCCGATCATCATTGACATGGAGAGAATCAAGGCCGGCAGGAGTCAGGCGATTGTGGTCAACAGCGGGAATGCCAATGCAGCGACCGGAGAAGAGGGGTATCGGGACGCCGCCGCCATGTCATTGGCCGTTTCAGGGCAGCTGGGGATAGCGGATGAACTGGTTCTTGTGGCCTCTACCGGTATCATTGGCGAGAGACTTCCCCTCGAAAAGATTACCTGCTCCGTAGGCCCTCTCGTCGAGGGACTGACCTCCGATGGTATCTCTGCCGTTGCGGAGGGGATTATGACCACGGATCGCTTCCCGAAAGTGGAGCGGCGCAGATGTGTTGTCGGGGGAAAGGAAATCACCCTTTGCGGTGTTGCCAAGGGGGCTGGCATGATCGAACCGAATATGGCGACGATGCTCTCCTTTGTCCTGACGGATGTCGATATTGACCGGATCTATCTGAACCATCTCTTTAGAGAATCGGCCGACACAAGCTTCAACAGCATCTCGGTGGATGGATGCATGAGCACGAACGATACCGCGGTCATCCTGGCAAACGGTGTCGCCGGCAATGCCACGCTCGGTGAAAGATCGCCTGATTGTACGCAATTCAGAGAGGCCCTGTTCGATGTGATGGGATCCCTTGCCCGGGCTATTGTGAGGGACGGTGAGGGGGCGACGAAGGTGATCGAGGTGGTTGTCGAGGGCGCACGGACTGCCCACGATGCGAAAACGATAGCGTATGCCGTTGCACGTTCAAATCTTGTCAAGACGGCCTTTTTCGGTGAAGACCCGAACTGGGGAAGGATCATATCGGCGGCGGGATCGACGGGGATCCCCTTTCCGCCCGACTCGTTGGAACTCTTTATCGATGAAGTCCCTCTCTTTAGAAACGGTCGGGGGATCAAAGAGAAAGATGCCGCTGAAAAGGTTATGAAACGGGATACCATACGGGTCCTGGTGCGGCTCGGCATGGGTGAGGCATCGTTCAGGATGCTCGCATCCGATCTCTCCCACGAATATGTGGACATAAACGCGCTCTATCACAGCTGATCCGATTCGAAAAATGAGGGGATATAAGAAGTGTGTCTGTTCTTAAAAACGGTTGGTTTGAGATATTCAAAATCACATAACAACTGTCCGTGATGCCCGGTTGTATCGCAACCGACATCGATCCCCTTGTCACTACTGCTTTCTCCAACGCCGGCGCTTGGCGGAGTGAAATGGAAGCAATCGTTAACACTATTGAATGGAAGGTACGATGGTGCGCTCTCGATCAGTATCCCGGTTTTCAGCCACGCTAGTTTCAAGGGGCTCATGATCACGGAACGGTGGTGGAGAGAGCGCGATGGCAACCTCGGGAACCCTATGTGCCCATCAACATGACTGATTTCTTCGACTTAAAAAACAATGGTACGGATGTGCCGACGGAGATCCTTGCCGGGGTGACCACTTTTTTGTCAGGGATGTATATCATTGTGGTCAATCCCGCCATTCTTCGGACGGTCGATATGCCCTATAACGCCGTACTCACCGCAACGGTGGTTGTGAGCGCATTTACCAGCATCCTCATGGGTGTATACACCAATAATCCGATTCTTATCGCTCCCGGGATGAGCATCAATCAATTGTTCGCCTATGCCATATCCCGTTCCGAAGGTGTCCCGTATGAAGTGGCCTTGGGATGTGTATTCAATGCGGGGTTGGTATTCCTTGTGTTAACCGTTCTCGACCGAAGGAAAAGACTGCTTTCCGCCATACCTCCCATGCTACGCTACGGACTGGCCGGCGGGATCGGGCTGTTTATCGCCCTGATCGGGTTCGAATCCGCCGGATTCATAGTCAGTTCCGAGAGCGGCGGATGGACCCACGGTACCCTGGATGCAACGACCCTGACCTTCCTTGTCGGTCTTTTGATCACCGCCGTGATGGTGGTTCGTAAGGTGCGGGGCAGTTTTATCCTCGGCATTCTGGCTACCACGGTGCTGGCCTGGCCGATCGGACGGTTCTGGGGGACGGCTTCCGGCGAGGGAACCATTGTCAATTGGCAGGGATGGTATGCTGTGCCTGATTTCAGCCTGCTCATGCGTCTTGATATCATCGGTGCAGCCAGGCTTTCCGTATCGTTCATCATATTTGTCATTCTCTTCACCTGTATCTTTGACAGCCTTTCCACCTGTGTCGGGGTGTGTGAAGCCGGGGATCTTGTCGATGAAAGGGGTGAACCGCGCCATGTGGTGAAATGTCTTCGGGTGAATGCAGTCGGAGTGATGCTGTCCGCGCTTATGGGTACCAGCCCGGCTACGGCATATATCGAATCCGCAACAGGGATCCGGGAGGGTGGTCGTACCGGACTGACCGCGGTCGTAGCGGGTCTTCTCTTTATCCCCTTCATGTTTCTTTCACCCCTGCTGTCCCTTGTTCCCCCCGTGTCCACCGCACCCATCCTGGTCCTGGCCGGTGTTTTCATGCTACGGCCACTGATATATGTCCGGTGGGAGCGGTTCGACGATGCCATCCCCTTTTTCATGGCGATGATTGTCATGCCGTTGACCCATTCTATTACCTATGGAATTATTTGGGGATGTCTCAGCTGGACCCTTCTTAAACTGGCCTGTGGAAAAACCCGACAGATATCATTGACACTGATGGTGATTGATATCTTTGCACTCCTTCTTCTTTTCGATCTTGACCACTTTTTTTGATAGATGCGTAGAGCCCTTGCCCATATATGTCTACACCTGCACAGGTCCCCTCCCCCCGAAAGGGGGAGGATGATCGAGCGGTATATCGATTCCTATCGTTCATCATTGCAGGGAGGGGGGGAGATCTCCTTGGACTATCTTGAAGATATCCATCGGGCTGCTTCTTCCAGTCTCCACCCGGCTGCGGCCGAGGACGATATAATGATTTCGGCATTCCTTTATGCCGCCTTGCGTCTGCCCGAGTGCTTGGATCGGGTCAGCCGCGTCCTGATCGGATCCAGTGAGGATGTGCTGAGGGCGTATGGCTGTCAAGATATCGGCATATGGGAACCTGCCCCGGCACGTGCCAGGCGGCGCAGATCATTCTTCGATGGAAGAGAGACCCTGGCCGTTTGTACCTCCAGCGTATCGGACATCGACGACCTGATCCCGACCCTGTGCGCCTATCAGATCGAATGGAACAAGATGCACAAACGGTTACAGGGATCGACTGTCGGTGAATACCTGAAAAACGGTTGTGTCCCCTATTCGAAAGCGGGGGACGCATTGAAGACGGTATTGCGCATATCTCCCGCCGATTATGAAATGCTGGCGGATTTCTGGGGGGATTCCTGGGGTCGAACGATAGCTGCGATCGTCTCTGCCCCGAAGAATTTCCGTGTCAGGATGTATTCATCAGACGAGGGTACGTATAAGCGGGAGGTTGAGAGCTGGTGGCACGATCTCCTGGCTCATTTTCATGATGTCGGGATTGAAAATCGCCCGCTCTACCTGGTCTCCAGCAATACGCACAGCCTCGCGAATGTCATTTCAGGATTTGCTTATCGTTATCGCCATGAACTGGTAGACTACGTGCTGGAAAACGACACGGAGGAGTTGTGTGGCTGGTGGGATTGGCTCCGGGACGAAGAGGAAGAAGCTCGGTTGAATTTTTACTATTATGCCCAGCGTTGTTTCATGGAGGCAAAGAGTAATTACGGTGCCGTTCAGAAGGAGATGGAGGAACGGGGGGGGGTGCAACGGTTCAGACATGGTCAATTTGCCGACCAAGAGACCCAGATTGTCGATCTGAGCCGTATCAGGTCAGATTGCCTCGATGCTCGGCTCGACCGACGCAATATGGCTCTCTTGAGAAAGAGCCGGGCTCTCATACTGAATATCGATTATCCGTTGGGATTCTTGGCGTACTATATGATGTCGGAGATTGCCCGAGGGGCTCACGACTTGCGGGGTGCATACATCATGGGAAAATCCGCGGCCATGATCGGCAGGCCGGGTGATATTATGATCCCGTCCGAGATCAGAGATGAACATACCCGTAATCGATACCGGCTCAACAATTGTTTCTCCATACGGAATCTTATCGGTTATCTGCGCGATATCGCAGTTTTCGATGATCAGCGATCAGTAACGGTCCGCGGGACCTTTCTCCACAATCGGGATTTCATCAAGGACCTTCGCCGGAGTGATTATACCGGGATCGAGATGGAAGCCGGACCATATCTGTCCGCTCTGTATGAATATATCCATGGTGATGCCGCGCCTCGGGAAAGTCTCGTCCGGGTTCGGCCGGACCGTTCCCTGGATATCGGCATTCTTCACTACACTTCAGACACTCCCTATAACATGAGGGCGAGTCTCCTGAGTTCGCGGCTCGGATATATCGGGGTGGAAGCCACTTATACCTGTACGCTGGCCATCGTGCAATCGATTATAAACAGGGAAGCGCGGATCTTGGGGGCCGAATGACGGAATACGGACAGAGAGAGATCCCAATAGTGGAGACGATACGCCGGGGCGAAGAGGTTGCTTACTCGCCTGAATAGGGAAGAGCTCGGGGCCTCATTGCGGTGTTGATTCAACCGTTTTACCTTGATTATTTATCCGGGATATGATATCCCGCTGCAACTTACGGTAATATATATATCACGCTCACCCCCTGATTATCCGGGAGTTGCCTCGGCAGAGAGGTCCCCTGATGAGGTGAGGGGGGTGGAGGAAAAAACAAACAAGGAGAAATATATGGCACAAGTATCAATGAAGATGTTGCTGGAATCCGGGGTTCACTTCGGTCATCAGACGAACCGGTGGAATCCCAAGATGAAGCCCTATATATTCGGGGCACGAAACGGCATCTACATCATCGATCTTCAGCAGACGGTGCAGATGTTTGATGTGGCCTATAATGCCGTTGCCGATGCAGTTGCCTCCGGCAAGGAAGTCCTGCTGGTGGGAACCAAGCGGCAGGCGCAGGAATCCATAAAGACGGAGTCCGAGAGAGCCGGAATGCCCTATGTTAATCACCGCTGGCTTGGCGGCATGATGACGAATTTTGTGACGATAAAGAGAAGCGTAGACCGGTTGAATAAGCTTGACGCCATGTTTGAAGATGAGAGCATCAATGCATTTCCCAAAAAGGAGATCCTGGGTCTTCAGAGGGAAAGAGAAAAACTGCAGAAGGTCCTCGGCGGGATACGCAACATGAAGAATCTGCCGGGTATCGTCTTTATTGTTGATCCCAAAAAGGAGAGCATCGCCGTCAAAGAAGCGGGGAAGCTCGGTATTCCCATCGTGGCGATCGTCGATAGCAATTGCGATCCCGATGATATTGATTTTATTATTCCCGGGAATGACGATGCCATACGGGCCATCAAGCTGTTCTCCTCCAAGATTGCGGATGCCGCTCTCGAAGGGAAAAAGAAGCTTGAGGAGCGCCTGCAGGCACAGAGTGACAAAGAGGAAGATGGCGGTCAAGAAGAGCTGGATGTCCCGGAGAGTGTAGAAAACAAGGGGGAAGAATCCTCTGAAGATGAAGCTGAAGAAACTAAGACGCAGGAAAGCGAGGAGGTAGTGTAACATTGGAAATTACAGCATCGATGGTAAAGGAGCTGAGAGATAAGACAAACTCGGGTATGATGGATTGCAAGGAGGCGCTTGCCGCGGCCGACGGTGATCTTGAAAGGGCCGTCGAGTATCTGAGAAAGAAGGGACTCTCCGCCGCGACCAAGCGGTCATCGCGGGCAGCGAAGAACGGTATGGTGGAGGCGTATATTCACATGGGCGGTAAGATCGGAGTGATGGTCGAGGTCAACTGCGAGACGGATTTCGTCGGCAAGACCGAGAGCTTCAGGGCGATGGTGAAGGATATTGCCATGCATATTGCCGCCGCGAATCCCACCTATCTGAGTCCTGACGATGTCCCGCCGGATGTCATGGATGCCGAGCGGGGGATATACCGTGAGCAGGCCCTGGCCTCGGGAAAGCCTGAGAAGGTTGTCGATAGGATTATCGAGGGCAAGATCGGGAAGTTTTACGAGGAGGTGTGTCTCCTGAATCAGAAATTCGTCAAGGACATGGACATCACGGTCCAGACACTGGTCAATAACATGATCGCCAACACCGGCGAGAATATCGTTGTGAGGAGGTTCGCACGTTTCCAGCTGGGTGAAGATATATAAGGATAGGCGTAAACTCAGAACTACGGAAGGTGAACAGCCGAACTTTTTTTTAGATAAGCCGGTGCGATAGTGGAAAAACCCATATATAAGAGAATCCTCCTGAAGCTGAGCGGTGAAGCGCTCCTGGGGAAGGGCTCTTTCGGGATTGATACGGATGTCCTGAAGTTTGTGGCGGAGGAGATCAATGCCGTTCACACCCTTGGTGTCCAGATCGGGATCGTGATCGGGGGCGGCAATATCTTTCGCGGGGTAGAGGCCAGTACCAAGGGGATTGACCGGGTCTCCGCCGACTACATGGGCATGCTTGCCACCGTGATGAACAGTCTGGCCCTTCAGAACGCCCTTGAGAGCCATGGGGTTCCAACGAGGGTTCAGACCGCTATCGAGATGCGGGAGATCGCGGAACCCTTCATCAAGAGAAGGGCAGTCCGGCATCTGGAAAAGGGAAGGGTGGTTATCTTTGCGTGCGGGACCGGAAGTCCCTACTTCACGACAGACACGGCAGCCTCTCTGCGGGCCATGGAGATACAGGCCGGTGCCATCCTCAAGGCCACCAAGGTCGACGGAATCTATGATAAGGATCCCGTGAAGGAAAAGGATGCCCGGATATTTGACAGGATAACGTATACCGAGGTCCTGACCAGGGATCTCAAGGTGATGGATTCGACGGCAGTCTCCATGTGCCGGGACAACAACCTCCCCCTTGTCGTATTCAATATCGAGAAGAGGGAAAATATCAAAGGTGTCGTCTGTGGGAAATCCATCGGGACCGTTGTGGTGGGGGATGATAAATGACGGATCTGGTATTCGAGGAATTGAAGGAAGCCATGGAGAGAGATATCCAGTCTCTCGAAAAATCGTTTAATAAAGTGCGCACGGGGAGGGCGTCGGTAACCCTCCTTGACGGTATCAAGGTCGACTATTACGGTGTCATGACCCCGCTGAACCAGGTTGCCACCCTCTCCACCCCGGAAAGCCAACTGATACTCATTTCTCCTTGGGATAAGGGAGCGATAGATGCCATCGGAAAGGCCGTACAGAAATCGGAGTTAGGTTTGGTTCCGAACAATGACGGGAAGGTGATCAGGATCAATATCCCCCCCCTGACGGAGGAGCGGAGGAAGGAATTGGTCAAGGTCGTGCGGAAGATGGCGGAGGAGAATAAAGTCCGGCTTCGTAATGCACGAAGGGAAGCCAACAATGAACTCAAAAAACTGAAAAACGATGGTGATATATCGGAAGACACCATGCACGACACCCAGAGCGAGGTTCAGAAGGTAACCGACGAGTATACCGGTAAGGTAGATGGGATCTTGGCTGCCAAAGAGGCCGAGATTATGGAGATATAAGAGTAGCCGGCGGTGGATGAGGGGGCCAAGGGCCCCCTTTTTTATGCCTCGGTTGAATATCGTGTCATCAAGATACCGGTTGAAAATGACAGGGCGCTATGATACTGGACTTTGAGGGTGGGCGTGCGTATGCATAGGATTATCAAGGAAAAGCTTCCCTGTCACGTCGCCGTTATCATGGACGGAAACGGCAGGTGGGCAAAGAAGAACCGTCTGAGAAGGGTCATGGGTCATGAAAAGGGTGCCGAAGCGGTTCGGGCCACGATCAAGACCTGTCGCGAACTCGGGATACGGTATCTTACCCTCTATGCCTTCTCGGTTGAAAACTGGCATCGCCCGGCAAATGAGATCGAGAGACTCATGTCTCTCCTCGAGACCTACCTTAAAACGGAGTTGGAGGAGATGCTGGAGACCGGTATTCGTCTTTTAACGATCGGGGAGACGAGCAGGTTTCCTGTGACGGTCCAAGATCTTCTTGCCAAGGCAATGAAAGAGACCTCCGAGAACAACGGGATGGTCCTGACCCTCGCCTTGAGTTACGGGGGCAGGGACGAGATTGTTCAGGCGGTTCGCAGGATGCTGCGGGATAGCAGATCTACGGAGATGCATGAAGAAACGATAACGAAGGAATTCTTTTCGCGGTACCTGTATACTGTAGATATCCCCGATCCGGATCTCCTGATACGGACAAGCGGGGAATACCGGCTGAGCAATTTTCTCCTGTGGCAGTCGGCTTACACGGAGTTGTACTTCACCGACGTCCTGTGGCCTGATTTTACAAAGGACGTCCTGATAGACGCCATTGTGGATTATCAGCAAAGAGAACGGCGTTTTGGCCTGACCAGCGACCAGTTATGAAGGGATTG
Organism: Syntrophales bacterium; assembly: GCA_963662405.2. Classification (GTDB taxonomy): domain Bacteria; phylum Desulfobacterota; class Syntrophia; order Syntrophales; family UBA2210; genus UBA6078. Next base: position 259,719 of record CAXXKT010000002.1, on the reverse strand, counting down.
AGATAGTATGGGCCCGCATGCAAAGCGATGGATCACGGGGATTGTGGCGGTCCCTCTCCTGATTGTCCTTATCCTCAGGGGATCATCTTTCCTCTTTTCCGCCGTGATAGCCATGGTGATTCTCTGGGGTGTTTGTGAGTATAATGCCATGATCTTCAAGGAGAAGCACTCTCTGGAGAAGGCCGAGGGATTGATTGTCGGCGTTTTTATTCCCCTCTCGGCATACCTCGGAGGTGTCCCGCTGATGGCGGCTGCGATTACCTTCTCGTTCATCATCCTCTTCCTCCTCTTTCTCTTTCGGATGAAAGATGAAACGCCTGACTTTGTGGCGCTGACCAAGGTCCTGTTCGGCTGTGTGTATATCCCCTTTCTCATATCGTATCTTATTCCACTCAGAAATTCTGAAAACGGGATTTCCTGGATATTCTTCGTCATTGTTGCCGCCTTTCTGGGCGATATCTCAGCGTTTTACGTTGGAAGGGCGATGGGTAAGACGAAGCTGATGCCGCAGGTCAGTGCTGGAAAGACGGTAGCGGGAGCGATGGGATCCATGGCGGGTACTGTTGCCGGGTGTGTGGTCTTTAAACTCATTGTTCTCCACGACCTCCTTCTGATTGACGCGGTGATGCTTGGTGTGATGGGGAGCATCCTTGCTCAGCTGGGTGACCTGTGTGAGTCGGCCGTTAAGAGGACCTCTCTGGTAAAGGATTCCGGATCGCTTCTCCCGGGCCACGGGGGTATACTGGACCGCTTGGATTCGCTTGTTTTCCTCATCCCCTTTGTATATTATTATCGCGTCTTAGTGATCTGATGAAAACAATTGTCGTTCTGGGATCAACTGGTTCCATAGGGGTCAGTACCGTAGATATCGTTATCGGGAACCCTTCCCGGTTCAAGATCGTTGCCCTTTCCGCGGGAAGAAATCTGTCGCTCCTGGCAAAACAGATACAGGCCTTGCGACCGGAAGTGGTCTCTGTCATCGATGAAGCCCATGCCTGCCGATTGAAGGATATGATCGGGCACGCTTCCGTACCGGCTATTCTGTGGGGTGAGGAGGGAAGCACCCGCGTCGCATCCTGGAAGGGAGCGGATATCGTTGTCTCCGCAATTGCCGGTGCAGCGGGTCTTTCGCCGACGATGGCGGCCATTGAAGCGGGGAAAGACATCGCCCTTGCCAACAAAGAGACGATGGTCATGGCCGGGGGGATAGTCATGGATCGGGCCGCCTCGCGCGGTGCGAAGATCATCCCGGTCGACAGCGAACACAGCGCCCTTTTTCAGAGCTTGGCCGGACACAACCGGGCGGAGGTGCGGCGACTCATCCTGACGGCCTCGGGGGGCCCCTTTTTTCAATTTCCTGTCGAACGGTTCGGAGAAATCCGGCTTCAGGATGCCCTCAAGCATCCTAACTGGGAGATGGGGCAAAAGATTACCATAGATTCGGCAACCATGATGAATAAAGCCCTTGAAATCATAGAGGCCATGTGGCTGTTCGGGATGGGAAAGGAACAAATAGATGTTTGCATTCATCCGCAGAGTATCGTTCACTCCATGGTGGAGTATGTCGACGGTTCTGTTATCGCACAGATGGGTGTACCCGATATGAAGGGACCCATATCGTATGCCTTGGGGTATCCCCGGAGGGTCCCCCGGGCCATATCAACCCTCGATCTCTGCACCGTGGGAACACTGGAATTTTTACCTCCCGACCCCGTCCGCTTCCCGGCGTTGGATCTTGCCTATGAGGCGGCCGGAAGGGGTGGCACGGCGCCCGCGGTCCTGAACGCGTCGAACGAGATAGCTGTGGAGGCCTTTGTCGCCGGAAAGATCGGATTTCAGGATATCACGTCCATTGTGAAAGATATTGTCGTATCTCATCAGACGCAGCAGGTTGAAACGATTGACGACGTTCTGCGGGCCGACGGATGGGCGCGGACCAGGGCTCAGGAGGCCGTGGAGAAAGGAAAAGTCACTTGATCGGATTAAGTGTTGTATCGGTAATAATTCTCCTCGGGGTCTTGATCTTTGTACATGAACTGGGTCATTTCCTCGTGGCGAAGTGGTCCGGCGTGGGTGTCCTGAAGTTCTCCCTCGGTTTCGGCCCCAAACTGTTCGGGAGAAAGGTGGGAGAGACGGAGTATGTCCTTTCGGCGATACCCCTCGGGGGGTACGTCAAGATGTTGGGTGAATCGGAGGAAAATGAAGACCTGTCCCCCGAAGACGAGAAACGGTCGTTCCTGAAGCAGGGGGTATTGAAGCGGATAGCGATCGTATCTGCCGGTCCCCTCTTCAACTTCCTCTTTGCCGTTTTTGCCTTTGCGGTTGTATATGCCATCGGGGTCCCCGTTGCGACCTCGATGATTGGAACCGTCCAGGAAAACAGCCCGGCCTTTGAGGCCGGACTTCAAAGCGGTGATGTTGTCGTTGCCATCAATGACAGGGACATCTCGATGTGGTCCGAACTAGCCGAGGCCGTCAGCGAGAGTGAGGGAGAGAGAATCAATATCCGCGTAGCACGGGGGAAAAAGATCCGTGATGTAGACGTTACCCCTCTGGCAGCAACGTCAACGAACGTCTTCGGTGAAGAGATCAGAACCTATCGAATCGGAGTCGGTATCTCAGACGAAACGGTTATAGAACGGGAGGGACCGGCCGGCGCGTTCTACGCAGGTATTGAGCAGACATGGGGGTGGACGAAACTGACCTGTATCGGCATGGTCAAGATAGTGCAGGGAATTGTTTCCCCGCGGGAACTGGGTGGCCCCATACTGATCGCGCAGATGGCCGGCACACAGGTCCGCAAAGGATTCGTTCCGTTTGTCTTCTTGATGGCGGTACTCAGCGTTAATCTGGGGGTCTTGAATTTTCTACCCGTGCCGGTCCTCGACGGAGGGCATATAGCCTTTTTCTTGGTGGAGGCGGTAACCGGAAGGCCCGTGAGCATCCGGTGCAGAGAAATCGCACAGCAGGTGGGTTTCTTTTTTTTGATTCTCCTGATGCTCTTTGTCTTTTATAACGACATTGCGCGGATATTGGGGTATTAGCCATGATCACGCTCGCGGTTGATAGCTCTCTCGCGGCGACCGGTGTCGCGCTCCTCGAAGATGAGAATATCCGCTCGGAAATATGCATTCATACCGGCCGGAACCATGCTGAGGTACTCTTGCCGACAATCGAGCGAGTGCTTGCCTCAGGGGAGATCGAGAAGGATCAGGTCGATCTGCTTGCCGTAACCATCGGCCCCGGTTCCTTCACCGGATTGCGGGTTGGTCTGAGCACCGTAAAAGGATTGGCCCTTGTTTTATGCAAACCGGTTGTGGGTGTCTGCACCCTTGATGCCCTCGCCATGAATATCGCTTCTTCTCGAAGAGTTACCCTCTGCCCCATGGTCGACGCCGGGAGAGGCGAGGTGTATGTGGCGTTATATCTCCCCTCCGGTTTCGATTCCTATGAAAAGGTGCAGACGGAATGCGTGGTCCGCCCGAGCGAATTTATCGGTTCCATCCAGGGAGAGGTGTTGTTTCTTGGCAGCGGAGCTGAGGCCTACCGGGATCTCATCGGTGATATCCTGCCGGGCCGGTCGTCTGTCGCCCCGCCCCGTTTTAATATGGTGCGGGCAGCCATGATAGGGCTGGCTGGGAGGAAGAAGTTTCAGAGCGGAGAGACATCTGATATAATGACACTGATTCCCGATTATCTCCGTTCATCGTATGCCGCCGCACCGATCGGGCGTTCCGAATAGGATATGTTGGTTGACATAGTGCCTGTTATCTACTATACACCGGCCCTGACCGGTGATAATTACGGCAGTGCTGCAGAATCCTCCGATGGCGGGAAGGGAGATAATTGATGACAGGGAGGGACCATAGACATTCCCCCGTTGTGCATGACGGGTTCGTTTTCATCGTTCCGTTTGTCCTCGTGGCGGTGGTCGGGGCCTTTCTGGGTGTCGCTTGGGTCGCCGTCATTTTTTCTCTGGCGGCCCTTTTTGTCCTGTGGTTTTTCCGCAATCCGGAACGGATATACCGCGGGGATGAGAAGGCGGTGATATCCCCTGCCGACGGCCGGGTTATCAAGATAGAGGAAGTGGAAGAGAGGGAATTACTCAAGGGCAAGGCCTGCAAGATAAGCATCTTTATGAACATTTTCAATGTTCACGTCAATAGGGCTCCGTGTGCCGGGACCGTAAAGGAAATCGTATACCGGGAAGGCAAATTCTTTTCCGCAAACCTCGATAAGGCATCGGAAGCCAACGAGCGAAATTCGTTCCTGATCGAGACGAAGAACGGAACTCGGATCTTGACGATACAGATCGCGGGGCTTATTGCCCGTCGGATCGTTTGTTGGGTCCAAACGGGGATGGGAGTGGAAAGGGGAGAGCGGATCGGACTGATCAAATTCGGCTCACGCCTTGAGGTGTTTATGCCGATCGACGCCATGGTTCCCGTAAAGGTCGGCGATACGGTACGTGCCGGAGAGACGGCGATAGGGTATCTACCATGAGAAAAGCTCACAGGATAAAGACCGACAGCATGAAAAAGGGAATTTATATTCTCCCGAATCTCTTTACAACGGCCAGTCTCTTTTTTGGATTTTATTCCATTGTCGCCTCGATAGGGGGAAATTTTATTCCCGCTGCTATCGCGATCATTCTGTCCATCATACTTGATGGTCTTGATGGAAAGATCGCCCGGGTTACCAATACGAGCAGCAGGTTCGGCGCTGAGTATGATTCTCTCTCCGAACGGGGATGGGAGTGGAAAGGGGAGAGCGGATCGGACTGATCAAATTCGGCTCACGCCTTGAGGTGTTTATGCCGATCGACGCCATGGTTCCCGTAAAGGTCGGCGATACGGTACGTGCCGGAGAGACGGCGATAGGGTATCTACCATGAGAAAAGCTCACAGGATAAAGACCGACAGCATGAAAAAGGGAATTTATATTCTCCCGAATCTCTTTACAACGGCCAGTCTCTTTTTTGGATTTTATTCCATTGTCGCCTCGATAGGGGGAAATTTTATTCCCGCTGCTATCGCGATCATTCTGTCCATCATACTTGATGGTCTTGATGGAAAGATCGCCCGGGTTACCAATACGAGCAGCAGGTTCGGCGCTGAGTATGATTCTCTCTCCGACCTGATCGCGTTTGGTCTCGCTCCCGCTGTTCTTACCTATTCATGGGCGCTCATGTCTTACGGGCGATATGGATGGCTTGCAGCCTTTCTCTTCGTGCTCTGTGGCGCCTTGAGACTTGCGCGGTTTAACGTGCAGATGGATATTGTCGACAGCAGTGTATTTAACGGTCTCGCCATCCCGGCGGCCGCAGGGGTCGTTGCGACGACGGTCTTGTTGTTCTATTACCTCGGAGGAGAAGGTTCTCTTCACCATGTCTCAATCTTGATAGGGACGGTTGCACTCTCCCTCTTGATGATCAGCAATATCAAATATTACAGTTTCAAAGATCTGAACTTCTTTTCAAGAAAGCCCTTCATGACCTTTGTCATGATCGTCTTCATGCTTATCATCATTGTGCTTGAACCCCAGGTTATGCTCTTTGTTATTTCCGTCAGCTACGCGATATCGGGGCCGGTCTGGGTTCTGTTCAAGATTGTGAAAGCACGTCACCAGAACGAAACACAGCGATACCATCACCGGATGTGATATTGCTCTTTCCTGGCGCGATCTGCCGGACTTCGATGCGCATGGAGGTGTGCTTTTATCCCTGATCGGGTGGAAGAAGCGATAAATCAATTGATTCGAGAAAACGATATACAAAGGATAACGGTATGAGAAAATATCAGGTTGCAGTTGTAGGGGCTACGGGACTTGTCGGAGGGGAGATGATCAGTACCCTGGAACAGAGGAATTTTCCTGTGGGGGAGTTGGTGCTCCTCGCCTCGGAACGATCTCTGGGAAAGAGCTTGACCTTCAGGGGGAAAGAATACCCGGTCAGGGTGTTGAATGACGACTCCTTTAAGGGGATAGAAATAGGTTTGTTTTCCGCAGGAGGAAGCATCAGCGAACGGTTTGCTCCGATAGCGGCACGTGAGGGATGTGTCGTCATAGACAACACCAGCGCCTTCCGGATGGCCCCGGATATTCCCCTGGTGGTTCCCGAGGTCAATCCCGAAGACATCGCAGCGTATCGCGACAGGGGGATCATCGCAAACCCCAATTGTTCGACCATACAGATGGTTGTGGCATTGAAACCGATCCATGATGCCGTCGGCATCAAACGCATCGTGGTGTCCACCTATCAAGCGGTTTCGGGGACCGGCAAGGAGGCCGTTGAAGAGTTGGTTGAGCAGACACGGGCCCTTCTCTCCATGGAAGAACCGGAGATAACGGTCTATCCGCACCGGATCGCTTTCAACTGTCTTCCCCACATTGATGTATTCCTGGAGAATGGCTATACGAAGGAAGAGATGAAGATGGTGAACGAGACCAAGAAGATCTTCAAGGACCCCTCCATCGCAGTCACCGCGACGACCGTACGGGTGCCGGTTTTCTACGGTCACTCGGAGGCGGTCAACATCGAGACCGAAGAGAAGATCACCGCTGACGAGGTACGCAGACTCCTCGCAAAAGCCCCGGGGGTCACCGTTGTGGACGAACCCGCGGCGATGCGGTATCCCCTGGCCAGCGATGCAGCGGGGAAGGACGACACCTTTGTAGGGAGGATCAGAGAGGACGAGTCTATCCCGAACGGGATCAATATGTGGGTTGTCTCCGACAATATCCGAAAGGGTGCCGCCCTCAACGCGGTGCAGATAGCGGAGATATTGGCCGATCAGTATCTGGACTGATTCATGAGGGTAACGGGAGGATGGGCACGGGGCAGAACGATATATGCGCCCAAGAGCGACCGGATCAGGATAACCTCCGACCGGGTGAGAGAGTCGCTCTTTGACATCCTTCCCCCCATGGAGGCGATGCGATTTCTCGATGTCTTTGCCGGTACGGGGAGCGTGGGTATCGAGGCCCTGAGCAGGGGTGGTATGGAAGCCGTCTTTGTCGAAAGAGAGCCCCTCCATGCAGGCGTCCTTGAGAAGAACCTCAGGTTGTGCGGGTACGAAGATTCGAGCGAAATCCTGATCACCTCCGCGCAGCGAGGGGTTCACCTCCTGGGGGCGCGAAAAGAGAGGTTTGATATCGTCTTTGCCGATCCTCCCTATGACAGGGGGGTGGTATCCGAGCTTCTTGGCCTGCCCGGGATAGATGGTCTACTCACGGAGGGAGGTACCCTCGTTGTGGAGCATTCCTGGCGGGAGGAGGTAACTTCCGGTGATATCTTCACCGTAGTAGATCAGAGACGGTATGGCGATACGGGTTTATCATTTTTGGAATTGAGGATTTGAGGGAGGACGAAGAATGGGAAATGTGGCGGTTTATCCTGGTTCATTTGATCCTGTAACGAACGGGCATATGGATATTATCCACCGAGGTCTGGGGGTTTTCGATAAGATTATTGTGACAATTGGTCTCAATCCGAACAAAAAGACGCTTTTTTCGGTGGAGGAGAGGATTGCCATGATCAAGGAGGCGCTTGGTGACAACCCCCGGGTTGAGGTTGATTCATTTTCCGGACTCCTGGTGGATTACGTGGAAAAATCAGAGGCTCAATGTATCCTCAGGGGCCTGCGGGCGATGTCTGATTTTGAGTACGAGTTTCAGCTGGCCCTCATCAACAGGAGGCTCAACCGGGAATTAGAGACCGTTTTCCTGATGACCGGTGCGCGGTGGTTCTACTGCAATTCGGGGATTGTCAAAGAGGCTGCCGGGTTGGGTGGGTCGGTGGAGGGGATGGTCCCCGGAGTCGTTTTAAGGAAGCTCAAGGAGAAGTTTCCCGGTTTGAATACCGACAGCAGTTCAGCGGAGTAGCGGGAGAAGGAAAAAGAGAGGGGAGAGATTATGAAACTTGCGCAACGGGTAGGACGAATACAGCCTTCGCCGACGCTTGCCATCACCGCGAAGGCGAACGCCCTCCGCGCGGAGGGGCGGGACGTGATCAGTTTTGGTGCGGGAGAACCCGATTTTGATACACCTGCCAACATAAAAAAAGCGGCCATTGACTCGATACAAGAAGGATTTACCCGGTATACCCCGGTGGGGGGCATTCCTGAGTTGAAGGATGCTATTATCGAAAAGCTTCAGCGTGACAACGGACTTGCCTACGGCAGAGAACAGATCGTTGTCTCATGCGGTGCAAAGCATTCCCTCTATAACCTCGTGCAGGCACTGATTGAAGAGGGTGATGAGGTGATCATCCCTTCTCCCTTCTGGGTATCCTATCCCGATATCGTCCTGCTGGCGGGGGGGACGCCCGTGATTCTCGAAACGCGGGAGGAGGACGGGTTCAAGGTCACCCCCGAGCGGCTCGAAGAGATGATTACGGAGCGAACAAAGGCGCTCGTCCTGAACAGTCCCTCCAATCCGACCGGTGCCACCTATACCTTTGAGGAACTGAAGGCCCTTTCGGAAGTCATCATCAGGAAGGACGTACTCGTCATTTCAGATGAGATCTATGAGAAGATCCTGTACAACGGATTCTCCTTTTCCAGTATTGCCATGGCCAGCGAGGAGGCAAAAAATCGTACGATCGTTGTCAATGGCGTTTCGAAGGCCTATGCCATGACGGGGTGGCGGATCGGGTATGCCGCAGGACCCGAAGAGATCATCGCGGCGATGGCGAAGATCCAGAGCCAGAATACGTCGAACCCGACGTCGATCTCTCAAAAGGCATCGGTTGAGGCGCTTAATGGTGAGCAGGTCGCCGTAGATGAGATGGTTGAGGCCTTTGCACAGAGACGAAATTATATTGTTGGTAAACTGAACGGCATGGCCGGTGTGAGCTGTTTCAATCCCGAGGGTGCCTTTTATGTTTTCCCCAATGTGTCCGCATTGTACGGGGGGCGGTACGGTGATTCCGCCATAACCGGTTCGGCATCTTTTGCGGAATATCTCCTCGATGCCGCCAACATTGCTGTTGTTCCCGGCGTGGCCTTCGGCAGTGATATCCACATACGCCTCTCGTATGCGACGTCAATGGAAAATATTCAACAGGGCTTGGAACGTATCAGGGAAGCTGTCAATGCTCTGAAATAGAGGTGATAATAAAATGGTCTTGGGAATCATATTTATTGTGGCCGGTATACTCATAGCCGTCTATCCCCCGCTCTTGTCGATTATCGTGGCATCTGTACTGATCCTGATCGGGATAGGGATAACCTCTATCAGCTATCGATTTAAGAAGACGCAGCGCCGGTTTGACGACCCGTTTCTGGATTTTTTCTTCCGCTTTTAGGGGAAACCGGGAACCGGTCTTATCATGGATGGTGCATTCTTTTTGGTGGAACGTAGCTTGACTTGGCGTCAATATTCCGTTATGAAAAAACGATTTGTGGCACTAAACTAACGAGGAGGATAAAGGGGACTATGAAAAGCCATTGTGGAAGGACGTTTTTGGCTGTGATCGTTATGCTCTGTGGGATATTCGCAACGGCCGGTGCAGGAATCGCAGCAGATACAATAAAACTGGGTGTCGCCGGGGCCCATAGCGGCGATCTTGCTTCCTACGGTATCCCCTCTGTAAAGGCCGCCGAGCTTGTCGTCCAGGATATCAACGCAAAGGGGGGAATCCTGGGGAAAGAGGTGGAACTTCTTGTGGAAGATGATGTCTGCAAACCGGAAGTTGCCACGAACACGGCCACCAAGCTGCTTTCTCAGGAGGTTGATGTCGTCATGGGGCACATCTGTAGCGGTGCGACCAAGGCAGCTCTCGCCATATACAAGGCCGAGAACATCATCTGCATGTCGCCGTCCGCCACCAACCCGCCGCTGACGCAGAGCGGTGAGTACCCCAATTTTTACCGGACGATCGCCTCGGATGATGCCCAGGCTCGACTCGAGGTGGACTATACGCTCAACGTCCTGAAGGCCAAAAAGATTGCCGTCCTGCATGACAAGGGTGATTACGGCAAAGGTCTGGCGGAATTCGCGAAAGGCTTCATCGAAAAAGATCCCCGGGCCGAAGTAGTCCTCTACGAAGGGGTCACGCCGGGGCGCCGTCGACTATTCGGCGGTGGTTCAGAAGATCAGACGCTTCAAGGCGGACGCCGTGATATTCGGTGGATACCATCCCGAGGCGTCGAAGATCGTCATGCAGATGCGTAAAAAGAGAATGAAAACCGCTTTTGTTTCCGATGACGGGGTGAAGGACGATACCTTTATCAAGGTGGCCGGTAAGTACGCGGAGGGCGTCTATGCAACCGGACCAAGAGATACCTCGAAGAATCCCCTGGCTATCGCCGCCAATGAGGCGCACAAAGAGGCGTACGGCACCGATCCGGGAGCGTTCTTCCTGAATGCCTATGCCGCCACGCAGGCCCTGCTCAATGCGATTGAGAAGGCGGGATCGAACCGATTATGAAAAGGTCTCACAGGCGCTGAAGACTGAATATGTCGAGACGCCCTTGGGAAAGATCAAGTTTGACGAGAAAGGGGATGCCATCGGGATCGGATTCTCCATTTATCAGGTGAAGGACGGCGTATACGTTGAGGTAAAATAGCAGAGCCGGTGCACTGAACAATTACATATTTCTCAGGATCGGGGGGGAGACTGCAAGGGTCTGCCCCCCCGGTTTTGCTGTGCGCCGACCCGAAGGGACCCGATCAAAGCGTAAAAAAAAGTGAGTTGCAATGGATTATTTTCTTGAGTTGTTTCTGGGCGGGCTGACCCGCGGGAGCATCTACGCATTGATCGCCCTCGGCTATACCATGGTCTACGGCATCATTGAGTTGATTAATTTTGCCCATGGTGAAATCTACATGATCGGCGCTTTTACGGCCCTGATCGTCATATCGGTCCTGACCTTGATGGGGATGAATACGATTGCCATTCTCGTGATAGCGGGTGTTATTGCCGTGATATATTCGAGTGCTTACGGCTATACCGTCGAGAAGATCGCCTACAAGCCCCTCCGGAACGCGCCCCGTCTCTCCGCCCTGATCAGCGCCATCGGGATGTCTCTTTTCCTTCAGAATTACGTGCTCCTGGCCCAGACATCGGATTTTCTGCCTTTTCCAAACCTGATCCCCGATTTTGAGTTCATGGAGCCCTATGCGCACATCATCGGTTCGACGGAGATCGTCATTCTCATAACGACGGCCATTGTCATGATCCTTCTGACTATACTGATAAAATTTACCAATATGGGTAAGGCGATGCGGGCGGCCTCGCAGGACAAGACGATGTCGATGCTCGTGGGGATCAATGTCAACCGCGTCATCTCCGTCACCTTTGTCGTCGGATCGGCGACCGCGGCGATAGGGGGGGTCCTGATAGCTTCTCATATCGGGATGGTCAACTTTTATATCGGCTTTATCGCGGGGATCAAGGCGTTTGTCGCCGCGGTCCTGGGAGGTATCGGAAGTGTGCCCGGCGCCGTTCTCGGGAGCTTTGTCTTGGGATGGACCGAGAGCTTCGCAACCGGGTACGTGTCGAGTGATTATGAAGATGTGTTTGCCTTTCTGTTCCTGGTGTTGATCCTGATCTTCAGACCAGCCGGAATCCTGGGCCGGACTGATCAGCACAAGGTGTAAGGCGGATACTGGAAACAGGAAGTTACATTGATTCCCTTTGATCAGATAAAAAAAGCCATTCTCGTATCGATATGGTTCATGTTCCTGACCTTTCCGATTATGGTGATCCGCGTCAATCCCGTGGAACGTATCGTGGAGTGGCGATGGATGAATATGCTCCTCGTCGGTATCGGAAGTTTTTTCCTCTCCCTTGTCTGGCATTATTTCATGTGTCGCAAGGAGATGGGTGCCCGGGAGGCGGAAGAAGGAGAGGGGGAGGATACTGTCCCCCTGGCGCAACGCCTCTTGGGAAATAAGAGGATATCCCGTCCATTATTCGTACTTGCCGGGGTATTCACGCTTTTTTTCCCCTTTCTGTTCTCACTCTACCAGACCAACATTCTCATATCGGCCCTGATTTACATTATGCTGGGATTGGGGCTCAATATCGTTGTCGGCCTGGCGGGGCTCCTCGATCTGGGGTACGTCGCCTTTTACGCGGTGGGGGCGTATGCCTATGCCCTCCTCAATTATCACTTCGGTCTCAGCTTCTGGATGGTGCTTCCCGTCGGGGCGGCGCTGGGGGCCTTGTTCGGTATCATGCTGGGCTTTCCCGTGCTCCGGCTCCGCGGTGACTACCTTGCCATCGTGACCCTGGGGTTCGGCGAGATCATCCGCATTATCCTGGAAAATTGGAATGCATTTTCATTCGGACCCAGCGGCATATCGAATATCCCCCGCCCGTCCCTGTTGGGGATGGACCTATCGGTACACGATGCCACGATATATGTATACTATATTATGATCTGCTTGTGTCTCCTGACGATCTTTGTCGTCAATCGCTTGCAGGACTCAAGGATCGGCAGGGCCTGGATCGCCCTCCGAGAAGACGAGATCGCCTGCCAGGCGATGGGAATCGATAAGGCAAAAACAAAGTTAACGGCATTCGCTCTCGGGGCGACATGGGCGGGGATGAGCGGTGTGGTCTTTGCGGCGAAGACGACCTTTGTCAACCCGGCGAGCTTCACTATTTGGGAGTCGATCATCATCCTCTGTATCGTTGTACTGGGGGGGATGGGATCGATTGTCGGCGTCATTGCGGGGGCTCTTGTTTTGATACTCATGCCGGAGTACCTGCGTGCCTTCTCCGAATTTCGGATGCTGGCATTTGGGGTTGTTCTCGTCGTGATGATGGTCTTTCGTCCCGGAGGACTGATCCCCAACGTCCGTCGCATATATAAATTTGAGGGTATCACGGACGTCGAAAAGGGTTAACGAAATATGGACCAGGTGCTGAAGGTTCAAAACCTTGGTATGAATTTCGGAGGTCTACGAGCCCTGGATGCCGTAGATCTGGATGTGGGCAGACATGAGATTGTTGCGCTGATCGGCCCCAATGGCGCGGGAAAGACGACCTTTTTCAATTGTATTACGGGGATATATGCCCCTACCGAAGGGGATATTCTCATCTCGGGAGGGCGGGATGAAAAACCAAAAAGAATCAATGGTCTGAAGCCGAACAAGGTAACGGAAAAAGGCCTGGCGCGAACCTTCCAGAACATTCGCCTTTTCCCGAGCATGACGGTACTCGAAAATGTGATGATCGGACGCCACTGCAGGATGCGTGCGGGGGTGGTGGGGGCCGTCTTGAGAGGGAAATCGACCCTCAGGGAAGAGAAGCAGGTGGTGCGTGACAGCTATCGCATTCTCGAGAAGATCGGTCTTGATCCCTTTGTCAATGAGTTTGCGAAGAATCTTCCCTACGGGGCGCAGAGACGCCTCGAGATAGCACGGGCGATGGCCACGGATCCTTTTCTTCTCCTCCTGGACGAACCCGCCGCAGGGATGAATCCGATTGAGACACGGGAACTCGATGACCTGATCAAACGAATTCGTGATCAGGAGGGCATATCGATACTCCTGATAGAGCATGACATGAAACTCGTCATGAGCCTGTCCGACCGGATATTTGTCGTGGACTACGGGAGAAAGATCGCGCAGGGAACCCCGGAGGAAATACGCAACAACCCTGCCGTGATCAAGGCCTATCTTGGGGAGGAAGCTGATGCTTAAGCTTCGGAGAGTACAGACCTTCTACGGAAATATCCAGGCCCTGAAGGACGTCACCATTGAGATCGCCGAGGGGGAGATTGTCACCCTTATCGGTGCGAACGGTGCCGGGAAAAGCACGACGCTCATGGCCATTTGCGGTATTGTCCCCCCGCGATTCGGTGAGATTGTGTTTATGGATCAACCGATCACCCATATGGACCCCGACAGGATCGTTTCCCTCGGTATCTGCCAAGTACCGGAGGGGCGCCGAATTTTCCCCTATCTGTCGGTGATGGAGAACCTCGATATGGGGGCCTTCCTGAGAAAGGATAAGGCACAGATTAAGAGAGATATGGAATATGCCTTTGAACTTTTCCCCATCCTTGCACAACGGCGTCATCAGGCGGGTGGGACACTGAGCGGAGGAGAGCAACAGATGCTGGCCATATCCCGGGCGCTTATGGCACGGCCCAAACTTCTCCTTCTCGACGAGCCTTCTCTGGGGCTTGCACCCCTGATCGTCAAGCAGATATTTGAGATCGTGAAAAAGATCAACCAAGAAAATAACACAACGATCTTTCTTGTGGAACAAAACGCGAATCTGGCTTTGAAGGCGGCAAACCGTGGCTACGTCATGGAAAACGGGTGCATAACACTTGCGGATTCTTCTGAAAATCTTCTGGTAAACGAAGAAGTCAAAAAGGCATATCTCGGTTTTTAGTCGTCTTGCATCTTCTCCGGCACAGGGGATACCGTTTCCAGGTATTGAAACTTCTCCTCTTGGACCTTGAGCAGGATGATATCCCTCAATACATCGCCCTCTTCATTGACCGCGATGCGACCTGATATCCCCCGGAAATCGGTGGTTGTCGCAAGCGCCTTTCTTATCTGTGGCCCCGCTGTTGAATCAGCCCTCCGGATGGCATCTATCAGCAGGAGATAGGCGTCGGCCCCCAGTACGTCAAAGTGCCCCGCCTCACCCCCCGTTTCCTTTTCATATCGGTCTACGTAGGCGGCGGTCAGGTCGTTCTGGTCGGCGGCGGGAATGGCTTGGTCAAAAACGCCGGGGAGCATGACCCCCTCCAGGGCGCTTCCGCCCGCCTCAATCAGCGCCGGAACGTGTAAGTTGCCGGAGGTGATCATAGGGACATTCAGCCCCATTTCAGCGGTCTGCCCACAGACGAGAGTGATTTCGGGGGACGAGAGCGGCAGGTACAGAATATCCGGTTTTGTCGTTATGATATATGAGAGTTGGGTGGCGAAGACCGTGTCCCCCGTCCGGCAATAGGCTATTGCGACCACCCTTCCACCTATTCCCCTAAAGTGTTTCATAAAGATGTTGGCACGGTTCATGGAAGTGTCTCTGTTGATATCCATGAGGATGGCCGCTTTTTTTTGCCTTGAGTCGGTCGGAGGCGTACCGTGCGACGGTTTTTACCTCAAGGGGGTCGGTCAGCCCGATCGGGAATACGTATCGTTTTCCTTTCGCCGGCGGGAAATGCGAGAAGGTGGGGATAATGGTCGGCTTTCCGGATCTCTCCGCAGCGACGGTTCCAGAAAGAGCGTTCTTCCCCACCGGTTCTCCGATCAGGGCGCACACCGTTGTATCGTCGATCAGATGCGTGACGGTATCGGCAGTTTCCGCATCTTCCGGGGCCGTGTCGACCAGCAGGAGTTCGACCTCTCTCCCCAAAACGGTGGGGGACATCCCATGTGCGATCTCAATCCCGGCATACTCGGCCTGCCCACGGGGGGCCAGGGGACCGGTCATGGGGAGATAGACACCGATCCTGATCGGTCCGGGCGTTTCTTCTCCACGGGCGAACGAAGGAATCACCGTGATCAGCAGCAGGGACAGTATCAGCAGAAATGGTCGTGTACGGTTCATGACGCCTTTTCCTCAACGTTCCTTTCCTTTTTTCCTGAATATGATACGCAGGGGAGTGTTCTCGAATCCCAGCTCCTCATGAATCCTGTTAGCGAGATACCGTTCATAGGAAAAGTGGACTCCCTTCGGTTCTCGAACGAAGAAAACGAATGTAGGGGGCTTGACGGATATCTGCGTTGCGTAGTGTATCTTGTTGGGCCTGTTGCGATAGCGCGGGGGGGAAAGCTTCGCCGTGAACTCCTCCAGTTTCTTATTCAGGAGGGAGGTGGAAACCCGCTGTGAGTATTGTCCGTAGACGGTATCGATAAGATCGAACACCTTGGTCACCCGCTGCCCGGTCAGGGCCGAGATGGAAGTAATGGGGGCGAAATCCAGATACTTGAGGCTGTCTTTGACGTGCCGTACATATGTGCCGATCGTGGTGTTGTCCTTTTCGAGCAGGTCCCATTTGTTGAGGAGGACGATACAGGCAACCCCTCGCTCATATGCCAGACCGGCGATCTTTGTGTCCTGATCGGTGACACCCTCCTGTGCATCGATCATCATGAGGGCGATATCGCAGCGGCTGAGCGTCTTGATTGCCTCGAGTACGCTGTATTTCTCGAGTTGCAGACTGATCTTGCTCTTCTTGCGAATTCCAGCTGTGTCTATGAAGAGGTATTTTCTGCCGTTCAGGTCAAAGGAGGTGTCGATGGCATCCCTTGTCGTTCCGGGGGTTGGGTTGACGATCGTCCGCTCGTAGCCGAGGATTTTATTGACAAGTGAGGATTTACCGACATTCGGCTTGCCAATGACCGCTATCCGTATCCGCTCTTCCTTTTCTTCCGGAGCTGAGGACTCAGCGGGGAGGCACTCGACGACATCATCCAGAAGATCACCGACCCCGAGTCCGTGTTGGGATGATATGGAATAAAGCCGTTCGATCCCCAGCCGGTAGAAATCAAGAGCCAGATCCTCCTGGCGGAGATTGTCGATCTTATTGACGGTGTAGAAGACCGGCTTCTTCGTCCTCCGGAGGATCTGCGTAATCTCGATATCTGCTGGGGTCAGGCCATGCCGCCCGTCCAGCAGGAAGATGATGGCGTCGGCTTCTTCGATGGCGAGGTTTGTCTGCTCGCGCATCTGTACCAGCATCTGTTCGGTCGAGACGGGTTCGAATCCTCCCGTATCGATGATCATAAAGACCCTGCCGTTCCAGAGTGAGTCCGCATAATTCCGGTCTCGTGTGGCACCCGGTTGGTCGATGACGATGACCCTCTTCGTCTCTGACAGACGATTAAAAAGGGTGGACTTCCCCACATTCGGTCTGCCCACGATTGCAACAATCGGTTTCATTCGCTCCGTTTCCTATCCATTCGGATACCCGAATTCTCCCAGTGTCTTTGGGTCCTGTGCCCAGTTCTTCTGGACCCTGACGAACAGCTCCAGGTAGATCCTGATGTCGAAGAACCGCTCCATCTCCAGGCGTGAGGCGGTTCCGATTTTCTTGAGCATAGTACCTCTCCTGCCGATGATGATTCCTTTCTGAGAATCTTTTTCGACGTGCACCGTTGCCTGGAGGTGTAACAGCCCCTTCTTCTCATCTTCCTTGAACGAGTCAATGAGGACGGCGGTTGAATAGGGGATTTCTTTGTGGGTAAAGAGGGTGATTTTTTCCCGGATTATCTCGGCCGCGAGGAATCGCTCGGAGCGGTCCGTGATCATATCGTCCGGGAAGTAGGGCGGCCCCTCCGGGAGGATCCCTTCGATAACCTTCAGGAGCCGGTCACCGTTGAACCCCTTCAGGGCGGAGACCGGGACGATTTCTTTAAAGGGATACAGGTCTTTCACACCGTTGATCAGGGGGAGGAGTTGCTCCTTGGGGATCAGGTCGATTTTGTTGATTACCAGGATGACCGGTGTTCGTATGTCTTTAAGCGATGAGAGGATCAGTGTGTCATTCTCTCCGATCGGTATCCCGGCGTCGGTAATCAGGAGGAGGATATTGACGTCGTCAAGGACACTCATCGCGGTCGATACCAGTTGCCGGTTGAGCGGCGTCCGTGCCCGGTGGATGCCGGGGGTGTCCAGGAAGATAAACTGGCCTGCCTCGGTGGTCCTGATTCCCATGATCCGATTCCTGGTCGTTTGGGGTTTGTGGGTACTGATCGCCACCTTTTCACCTACGAGGAGATTCATCAGCGTAGATTTTCCCGCGTTCGGTTTTCCAATGATTCCAATAAAACCTGATTTAAACACTTATAACTCCTTAAGTTGCCGAAAGCTCGCTCACTCTGAGTGAGCCGCGCTCCTGTCCTTCGTTCTCTCTGACGAATATCTCCGGTATGTTAAATGACTCTTTCAGTATCCGGATGTTCCGATTTTTCATTCCCCGGAGGTTCGAGACATCCCGCGGGGCCACGGAAAAAACGACTTTCTCGCGGGGAAGATCGGACGATTTCAATAACTCCGTTGCCATGTCAAGGAAAATGGCTCCTTCCACCAGGGAGCGAAAGGCCGGGTGAAAAGGACCCGTGACGATATTGTCCCCGGAGAGCATTTCCGGTGTCGGGTGAAGCCCCAGGCGGATCACGGGGATGTTGGCCTCCTGAAACCTCAAGAGTGCTCCCTTGCAGAGGTCGACGGCCTCATCAAGTGTCAGGGGACGGTAGGTGCCCTCTCGGTACGCATCAGCCAGTCCCGTGTCTTTGAATACGATGGTCGGATGGATCCGGACCGTATCGGGGCGCAGGGCGATGATTTCACGAACGGTGTTGGTGAAGCTCTCTCGGGTGTCCCCCGGGAGTCCCGCCATCAGGTGCACGCCGGTTTGTATTGCGGCTTTGCGCAAAAGTCCCAGTGCCCTCCTTACATCACCCGATGTATGCCCCCTTCGTGAGGCCGCCAGGACCTTATCGTTCATCGATTGGGCACCGATTTCCACGATTGAAACAGGGTATCGGGAAAGCACATCGATGCGATCCTCATCGATATAGTCCGGGCGGGTCGATAGCCGTATGGATGCGACCATCCCTGCATCGACGTATTCCCTGGCGGCGTCCAGGAGTTCGACCTGGTGGTCCCGGGCCATCCCGGTAAAATTCCCGCCGAAGAAGGCTATCTGATCGAACTTTCTCCCGGTTTGTGTAAGGTGGCGGTCACAGATTGACCTGACGATGGCGCCGGTGATCCTGTCGGGGTAGTCCCCGGCGGCAATACGCTCATTACAGAAGACACAGCGGTTGGGGCATCCCTCGTGCACGACGAATATGGGGACTATCAGTTGCTTCACCACTTTACCAGTATCTCCAGCGCTTTACGGGCCGCGTCCTGCTCGGCCTCTTTTTTATTCTTTCCGGTTCCGGTTGTGTTGATAATGCCCCCGATAGAACCCTCCACCTCGAACATCTTATCATGATCGGGACCGGTTGTGTTGATAATTCGGTAGCGAGGGATCTCTTTGAAACGACTCTGGCTGGTTTCCTGGAGGAGTGATTTATAGTCCCGATACAGAGGCTGATCAGCCCACCGTTTGATGAGCGGGCGAAATGCCCGTTTAATGAAGGCATGGGAGGGCTCATAGCCGCCGTCAAGATATATGGCACCGATCAGGGACTCAAAGGTATCCCCCAGAATGGAGTCCTTGTTTCGGCCATCCGCCTTTTCCTCGCCCTTCCCGAGAAGTATGAAATCCCCGATCCTGAAACGGCGGGCCAGTGTGGCCAACGATGGTTCGTTGACCATGGCGGCCCGCAACTTTGAGAGTTGTCCCTCGGTATATTCGGGAAAGCATTCCATCAGCATATCGCTCATGCCGAGCTGGAGAACAGCATCCCCCAAAAATTCCAACCGTTCGTTGTCTCCCGGCGCGAGTTCGGGATTCTCGTTGGCATAGGAACCGTGGGTGAGCGCATGGTCGAGCAGGGCGATATCGCCGAAGCGATACCCTACCGACTCTGACAGGCCCTCGAGAGCCCCGATCCGTTCTTTATCCATCGGTTACGATCCTTCCCACGACCTTTTCTCCGATCATACGATGCAACACAACCGGTACAATGCGATTGGCAAGGGACGGGTCACCTTCCGGGAGCAGCACCGGCACGTAATTATCTGAAAACCCCTTTATCCAGCCGGTTTCTTTGTCTATTGTCCCCTCTACCAGGACGGGAAGTTCTTCACCGATAAACCCGCCGTTGAATGCGATCCTCTTTCGTTCGCCAACCCCCCGCAGGGCGGCCGCTCGCTCTTTTTTGACCGACTTGAGGACCTGATCGGGGAAGGAGGAGGCCCTCGTACCGGGACGGCGAGAATAGGGGAAAACGTGTAGATACGCAAGCCCTATCTTTTCGATGAAACGAAGTGTGTCAAGGAACTCTTCCTCTCCCTCACCCGGAAATCCCGTGATGACATCCATCCCGATGGCGATTCCGGGGATGGCGGACCGGAGTTTCCGAACAAGGTTGTTGACCGCGGCGGTGGTATAGTCGCGCCGCATCAGTCTCAGGATCCGGTCGTTGCCGCTCTGGAGCGACAGGTGGAGATGTCGGCAGAGGATCCTCGAATTCCGGAAGTACGCGATCATCTCGTCCGATATGTCGATCGGGTGCAGGGAACTGATCCGGAGTCGTTCGAGATCCGTGTCCTGTTCTATTCGTTTTAAAAGGTCAAGAAGGGCAGTGGATGGGGACAGATCCCGTCCATAGGCCCCAAGACATATCCCGGTCAGGATGATCTCCCGATGCCCGGCCCTGGTGAGAGTCGTCACTTGTCTGATGACGTCCTCTTCAGGGAGACTCCTGCTCCGTCCCCGGGCATAGGGAATGATGCAGTAGCTGCAGAAGAGATTGCATCCGTCCTGCACCTTCAGATAGGCGCGGGTCTGGTCGGGGAACCGCGTTACCGGGAGGTCCGAGACGGTTCGTTTCCGGGTGATGTTACCGATATCGATCCGCGGTTCTCCCTCGATGACCTCACGGATGATCGCCGGGAGCCGCTCCTTCATCTCTGTCCCCGCGACCAAACGCACCCCGGGCAGTGCCGCAAGCTCCTGCGGGGCGATCTGCGCGTAGCAGCCGGTCACGACGATCAGGGCAGACGGATTGGTTCGGTATGCCCGGCGGACCAGTTGCCGGGACTGAAAATCCGTCTTCGCCGTGATCGTGCAGGTGTTCACAATGTACAGATCGGCAGGTAAAGAGAAAGGGACGACGCATACCTCTTCTTGTGCTTCCAGATTCTCTACGATCCCGGCCGTCTCGTAGTGATTCACCTTGCACCCAAGGGTGGCCACGGCAATCTTAAGCATCGTGCAGCCCTCCCTCGATCCAGCCGCCGCCCAGGAGGAGATCGTCCCGGAAGAAGACCGCCGCCTGTCCGGAGGCCACCGCCTTTTGGGGGGTCGTGAAGTCGACCCGCACCCGTCCACGGGGGAGGGGAGTAATCTCCGCGTCGACACCTCGGTGGCGGTAACGGATACAGACCCGTGCCTGAAACGTACCGTGGGAAGGAAAATCCCCCGATATCCAGGAACAATGGTGTGCACGGAGGCCGTGGCTGAACTGGTCTTCATCTCTTCCCACGATCACCTCATCTTTTCCGGTATTGATTTCGATCACATAATAGGGGCGGGATGAGGCGATATTGAGTCCTTTGCGCTGTCCGATCGTTACCGTGTGGGTCCCCCGATGTTTCCCCACGATTGTTCCTTCCCGATCTATAATATTCCCGGGAGAGGGGAGGGCGACCGGATAGTCCTCCAGAAAGGTACGATAATTGTCGTCCGGAATAAAGCAGATCTCCTGGCTTTCCGCCCGTGGAGGAAGTGAAAGGTCCTGCGCCAGCTTTCGAATTTCTCCCTTTGTCCGGTCTCCGTTGGGGAGGATCAGCTGTGCAAGCTCTTCCTGACCAAGCTGGAAGAGGAAATAGGACTGGTCCTTGGTGGTGTCGATCCCTTTGAGGAGCTGGAAACTACCGTTTCTCTCCTTCACGCGCGCATAGTGGCCCGTCGCGATACAACCGAGGCCACGGGCGCGTGCCTCCTTCCGGAGATATCGGAACTTGATTCGTTTGTTACAGACAATGCAGGGGTTCGGAGTTCTTCCCGCCAGATACTCGCCGGCGAAGTAATCGACGATATCAGTTCGAAACGATTCAGTGATATCGAGAACATGGAACGGAAAGCCCAAGCGGTCCGCAACAGTGGCCGCAGCTTCTTCGCCCCCGACAGGGAAACCGTTTCGTAGGTACAGTCCCTCGACGTGGTATCCCCGCTCTTGCAAAATCGCTGCCGCCACAGCGCTGTCCACGCCGCCGCTGATGCCGATGAGCACGCTCTTCCTAAAGTCTTTCATTTCTCCTCAAATATTCGAAGTCACTATCGTTTTAATTGACCTATTACGATATCCTATTTGATATCCAAATTCAAGTGCGAGAGAGGTGCCGGGACGCTCATAATTATCGAGGAGTCGATACACGATTGCGGGGATATCGGGAAGAGATGAGCAGATCACTGATTTTCCAGAGAGTCTCTCAGGCGCTCCTCTTTTTCCATTCCGCTGCGGAAACGGGGACGATGTGGCCCGTCTCCCCCGGTACGGGGGGATCCCTCCGGCCAGCCGGATATATTCATTCTGGAATGAATCATTTCCCGGTGTCGTGATCTCTGAACGGCCCATGAGGTGCATGACACGCCTTTTCGTTGGTGTCTTTCGCCGCCACGGCTCAGTCCGGGTGTGCAAGGGTCTCCTGAAGCCTGTCCACCAGGAGCAGGTTATCGTGTCTCGTCTTGACCGCCACGCGGAAGAAGCGTCCGTCCAGTCCCCGAAAGTTTGAGCAGTCACGAATCGCGATGCCGGTTTCAAGGAGCCGGAGTCTCAGCCCCGGGGCGTCAAGGGGCACCGTTTCGTTTATGTGTACGAGGAGATAGTTGGCCGTGCCCGGTGTGACACTGAACCCCCCGATACGTTCCAGCCTTTCGTGGAGAAAGGCTCGCTCGGTTGCCACATAGGTGCGGCTCCGTTCGATAAACGCCTGATCATTGAGTGCCTCGGTGGCGGCACGCTGTGCCAGCGCATTGACTGTCCAGGGGGGCTTCTGTTTCCCGATCCGTTCAATCAGTGATCTGTGTGCGACAATATACCCGACACGGAGACCCGGAAGACCGAAGAATTTGGTCATGGAGCGCAGGACGATGACGGTGTCGGATTCGAGTGCCCGCCCTACGATCGATTCGTCTTCCACGAAGTCGATGAAGGCCTCATCGATGACGAGGGTAACCCCCTCCTTTTCGGCGACCGATATGAGGTGGTGAAGGCTCGTCCGATCCGCGAGAACCCCCGAGGGGTTGGCGGGATTGCCCAGAAAGAGGATATCGATGTCCTCTGCGAGGCGTCCGGCCAGTGCCGGGATGTCGAGGCGAAACCCGTCTTCCCGCCGGGTCCCGAAACATGTCACCTCCGCCCCAGCCAGCCTCAACGCCTTTTCGTACTCGCTGAAAGCGGGCGTGACGATCAGCCCCCGCCGCAGTCTGAGGAGAAGGGGAAGCCAGTAGATGAATTCCGTCGATCCATTCCCGACGAGTATATGTTCCGGTGCGATGCCGTGGTAGTCGGCCAGGGCCCGCGTGAGATCGTACGAGTCGATATCGGGGTAATGGAGGATGCAATCGAAGGATTCCATCGTCCGGAGGCGTACCCCGGGGGGGTATCCCAGCGGATTGATGCTTGCGCTGAAATCGATAATCGATCCGGGACCGATTCCACTGCCGCGTGCGAGTTCCTCGACATTCCCGCCATGTGCCCGTTCAGCCATGTTTCACCACCATGAGCATTGCCAGCGCGACGACCGCGGCGCCGACGGATGAGCACAGCATGATCCGCAAAGCCGCTGTTACATCTCGCGTATCGGCCACTTTGTTCCTGTCGCCAATCGTCGGTTTTTCGACTGGTTCCCCGAAATAATGGTGGGTCCCGCCCAGCCGGATACCGAGTGCCCCCGCCATTGCCGCTTCGGGAATGCCGCTGTTCGGGCTGAGGTGATTGTTCCCGTCCCGTTGCATGATCCGCCAGGATCCCCTCACACTGCGACCGATGACACAGGATGCGGCAACGATCAGGACCCCAGCCAGTCGTGCCGGGACCCAGTTGGCGGTGTCGTCCGCGCGTGCAGCAAACCATCCGATTTCCCGGTACCGTTCGGTACGATGTCCCACCATCGAATCGAGCGTATTGATCGCCTTGTAGGTGAGTGCCAGGGGGAAGCCCCCCAGCAGCAGATAACAGAGGGGGGCGATAACCCCGTCCGAGAGATTTTCCGCCACCGTCTCCACGACGGCCTGGAGGATCTCCTCTCTGCTCAGTCCCCGGGTATCTCTTCCGACGATCATCGAGAGTTTCCGGCGTGCCGCCGGGAGATCCCCTCCTTCGACCTCGATGACGACGGCCCTGCCATGATCGTAGAGAGAACGCGTTGCCAGCGTGGTCCACGCGCCGAGAATCACGACAATCGTACCGACCGTGCCGTGTATCAGGTATGCCGCCGCCTGGACCAGATATGCGGCGGTGAAGGTCGCAGAGACGATGACCAGCCAGAGGAGAACACCCCCCAGCCGCAGATTGGAGATATGCCGGCGGACGAGCCCCTCGCACCTGTTGGTTGCCCACCCGATCGCCTCCACGGGATGAGGCATGCGGCGGGGATCGCCGAGGACCAGATCCAAGAGATAGGCCATTGCAAAGGGAAAAGGCGTGATCATTGTGACACCTGTTGACATCCGCTACCGCATCAAAAACGTCATATCACCGTATTTTGTATGAGGTGGGGAGTATATCTCATCGAGAGCCGCCTGTCACTGTCTGGTCTGATCATCGTTCGATTTCTGCAGTCGCAGGGACAGCCCGTACAACAGACTGTTCAGGGCGTGATGGATGACGGGCGGTTTTTCGTCGGGGACGAGGATCGTTGGGACGGCCGGTATCGTTTTCCCTGCAACACCTTCGGCCATCGCGTGGCACCACCGGTTAAATGCATCCATCCCTTTCACCAGTCCCCGCTGGTAATCGTCGCTGATGGATAGGGCACAGCAGAGGAACCCGGTATATCGTTCGTCGAGGAGAAGTTGTTCCAGGGCGGGTTTGAGACGATTTGCCCCGATATCCCGTTCCACCTCCTCGGATACCGCCAGACCGCCAATGGTGATCTTCCGGTCCTCCAGACGGGCGAAGACCGATCTGCCGGTGACCAGGCCATTCTGCCGCTGTATGGCGCGGCATACGGCGCGGTATACGGCCTGCGAGATGAGCGTTCCCATCTTTGAGTGTCCGCCGGTGTTGTCGATCCGAGCCCCCGATCCGGAGACGACGATAATGTTGTCGGTTCCCGTTCCGGTGGCCTGGTTGGAGAGAGGGGTGTAGCTGCTCCGAATGTCCAGATCACCGAGGGCCGCCGTTTTTGCCTCCGTCGCGGTGATGAGGACGCGCGTCATGGCCCGGGGCGTCAGCTTCGTATTGGTCATAAGGATTATGTTGATCGTTCCCGGTTCGTAATAACTTCCCCCATCGCATGAGGCCCGCATGGCGTTTCCTTTGACCCCCGCCGTAACCAGGGCATACACAACCCTGTCGCCGAAAGAGGTCCTTTCAATGGCCAGATGGTCCATATCCGCTCCGGTGAAGAGAAATGCCGCACCACCGCCGTCGAGCCCCAGGGTGTCGAAAAGGTGTTTTCTCGTATGGTCGAGTCCCCGGGCGTGCTCAATACCCCAGCAGGGCGGTGGGGAAGAGTGATTTCCCACGACATCGATCTCTTTCCGTGGTCCCTCGAGGGTCGAGATGATCTCCATGGGTTCACGAAAGGCAACGACGAGCGTCTTATTCATGAAATCATGAATAAAGCTGTAGTCAATACGCGCCTGGTGGATATAATCGAGGTCGATGTCCAGCAGCCGGGACGAACGAATCCCATCCCGCAAGACCTGCTCTTTCGGGTTCGAAAAATGCTCCGGGTAGAGGGCCGCTGCCAGTGAAGAGACAAATGCTCCCGCGCGCGTCGACATACGGCAGGTCAGATCACAGGGGAACATATGGATGTTTTTCGTTTTGATGGCCTCCACATCGCGCCACCCCGGGCGGTTGAGGAGCCCTTGTGTCGTGTGCCGGTCTTGACCACATCCGTAAATAACCTGCGGGTTGAACCCCTTCCATTCCGCTAGGGAAACGGGGACGATGTGCCCCGTCTTCCCCAGTACAGGGGGGATCCCACCGGCCAGCCGGATGTACTCGTTCTGGAATGAATCATCTCCCGGCGTCATGATCTCAGAACGTCCCATGAGGCGGATAACACGCTTCCTCTCTGACGGGGGAATGGACGCGATCTTCCGGGAAATGACCTCGATATCGGAAGTGATATCGTGTATCAGCAGTTGTGCGCCGTCTTTCCGTTCGAAGACGTTCCCGAGGAGCGTTATGGTCGCGTACAGATCGGAAAGGGACGATATGGAGAGGGTGATCACCCTGCACGTGGGATGGTTTTGTGCAAACCCTTTTCTGATCGCATCGTGGATGTCGGCGGCGAAGATAATCTGCGGATTACATCTCTCGATCATCGCGAGTGAAGGGGCAAAGAATCCTCCAACGACCGTTTTACCCTCAGTCTCGGCGGGATAGGTGTCATGGTAGGTGATCCCCCTGACGGTCTCACCCGCTCCGATCCCGCAGAGGATCTCGGTAATCGCGGGGACAAGCGAAACGACCCGTTCCGGTCGCTGGAGAAGGGTGATTCTTTCCCCCATGTCGTCCGTGAAAGTGATAGGAAATGAGAAGGCGCTTGCCGTGCAGGCCAGACAGGCAAGGAATACCGCAAGAGAGAGAATAGCCATACTTCCCCTGTGATCGGAACCATGTGGATGACGCATGAAGAGATTTTGTTTCATCTTTCGCCCCGTGGGCCATCGGTGCAATTCGCCGTGCCCGCCTCCGGTATCTTCCCGCTTCCGCGGGGGGGGAGGGGATGGGTCCTCACCCCCGCTGAAGCGATTAATAGGTCAGCTTTAGGCCCCCGAAACAACCGATGCCGGGTTCGCCGTAGTCATAGACCGATTGATAGTTTTTGTCGGTGAAATTCTCTATGCGGCCGAATATCTCGAGCCACGTGGTCACTTCGTAAGAGGCCGCGAGGTTGATGATGGTGTAAGCGGACATTTCGTTGTCGTTACTCGCATCACGGTACCGCTTCCCTGTGTATTGCGCATTGAGATTGACATTCAGGCCGTCCAGAGGGCAGATATTCACCGATGCGCTCCCCGCATGTTCGGGGCGGTAAAGGAGCGTGTTCCCCTTGTTCGGACTACCCGGAGTCTCATCCGTCGCCTCGGTATAGGTATAGGCGATGTTGATCGATACCCACGACGCCGGTGCGACCGACAGGGTCGTTTCCCACCCTTCCGTCCGGACTTCGCCGAGATTATAGTATGTCCATGTCGTCATGTTGAAATCGATCAACTCATCGATCTCATTATTAAAATAGGTCAACGATACCCGGGCCCTGTCGTTCAGAAACGGTTGCTCAATACCGATATCGTAGCCGATGCTTTTCTCCGGTTTCAGTGATGTGCTCCCATAGCTGGAATACAACTGGTAGAGCGACGGTGCATGGAAGCCGGTCCCGTAGCTCCCCCGGAGTTTCGTCCCTGTTTCTTCGAAGACGTAGGCGATCGCCCCCTTGTAGGTGTCTTCGCTCCCGAAGGTCTGATGATCGATCGCCCGATACCCGAGGGTAATGGACAATCCCGGTACGGGGGTCAATTTGTTCTGGATAAAAAGGCTCTTCGTGTTTGTGGATTTGTTCGGTATGTTGCCCCAGGTGGGATCCTGGAGATCCCCTTCTTCTTCCTCGTAATCGAACCCCGCGCTGACCGTATCGACGGAGCCGATGAAAAAGTTGTGTTGCCATGAAGCCTGGCGGCTTGTCCCGTTATACGCA
Organism: Syntrophales bacterium; assembly: GCA_963662405.2. Lineage (GTDB taxonomy): Bacteria > Desulfobacterota > Syntrophia > Syntrophales > UBA2210 > UBA6078. The sequence goes on along the minus strand of CAXXKT010000002.1, from coordinate 232,244 downwards.
TTGTTAAAACTGCCGTCGGTCGTGTACTCGCGTTCGACATCCGTCATACCGAGCTTGATCGTGTGTTGCCACCAGTCGTTCAGGTCCTGATCGAAATGGGTCGACATGCTGGTTATCGTTGTTTCCTGTACCTCGTCGGCGTCGGTTGCACGACCGGTCATCCAGTCGGTGGTATCATAATCCAGCTCCGATTCGTTGTGACGCACCGTGAAACCCATCGATATCGTATCGGAGAGGTCACCGCTCACCCGGGCGGACATACTGGTATTACTGTAATAATCTTCCTCGTTGACACCGGGCAGATCGTCATCGGCCTTCGATACGCCCCGGGTGTCGAACCGTTCAACCGATGCGGCGTAGTTCATGCGGTCCGTCGAACCACTGACACCGATCTTCTCTCGGAAGCTTTCGAAGGAACCGGCCTCCGAGGACAGGGTGAATTGTGGTTTCCCTTTCCCTTTCTTTGTGATGATATTGATCACGCCGCCGATGGCATCGGAACCGTACAGGACGCTCTGGGCGCCTCGCACGATTTCAATCTTTTCGATATTGTCGGTGGACAGATCGGCAATGCTGAACTTGCCATCTGTCGCCATCGGGTCGCCCACACGGACGCCGTCGATCATGATCAGCGTGTGGGCATTCCCGGTTCCCCGCGTATAGATGCTTGAAGAGCCGAAAGAGCCGTTTTGGGGGATAAAGATCCCGGGGACATCCCGGAGGGCCTCTATAACGGTTTGTTGGCCTTTCCGTTCCATTTCCTCTGCGGTAATGACGGTGACAGAGTCGGGAGCATGGGTAATTTCTTCCTCGATCCTGCTTGCCGTTACAACGGTTTCTTCCAACGTGACAGCGGGCACCGGGGCAGGCGCCACCAAAAAGACATATGCGCTGAGGGCGGCCGCAAAACAGGTAATTCCTGATCTTCTGTGTTTCATCTTCGATTCCTCCATACGATACGTGCGTTGTTGTTGCTTTGAATTGATTGGCACCGGACGATTCCCTGTTCATGTGGGCGGGCCATGGATCCTGTCGTGCTTCATGATAACCTCCTTTCCCCTCGGTTCGGATTGGTCCATGTCCGTCGCAAAGTCTCCTGGCTCGCGGATAGGCCTACTCTCCACGCCTTCCCATTCCGAGGCATCGGAACAGTGGCTTTTCTGTGGATTTCGTGCCGCTGACAGTTGCGGGGCAGCGCCGGATTTGCACCGGCTTCCTTGTGCCGACGAACGCTTTCATACCTGGGTGTGTATCACCCGCCACTGCGGTGAAAATACCCCTGAACGACCTCTTGCCCGCCTGACGCCTTCTTTTGAGGACATGGATCAGTGCTTCACGTCATGTACCCGCTTTGAAACGGAGGAAGGCGCAACGTGCATCACGAAAAAGGCAGGTGCGACGATCGGGTAAGAGGCTACGGTTTTATGATGGCAATAATGGAAACTTCATATGATATCCCTCCCGCGAGGATTCTGATTGGAGCAGTATTCCGGCTTCGGGCATCCTACTTACCCGCCTTCCCATCCCGACCGGGACAGTGGCATCATGGGGTTTCGTTCCCGTTACGGCTGCGGGGCAGCGCCGGATTCACACCGGCTTCCTCGCTTCCATCAGTGTATGTTGAAATATGGCATCCGCATCGCTGTGTATCTGAAAGGGACGGAAGATGTCAACGAAAAAATGTGGGAAGACCGGTTATACCGGAGATGAGGTGTAATAGGGGTTGAATCGAAGAAGAGATTGCGGTAGAAAATCGAACTACGATTTCGCCACAAAAGGAGGGGTATGGCGTACCGGGATATCAACTCATCCGTCAGTTCGGAAGTGGATCATATTGTCACGTCCGATGGTGTTACCCTCAGGATGATCGATTTTATTCCTGCCTGTGATGTGCCGGAGAGGCCGATGATCATCTTCGTCGCCGGCTGGATATCACAACTTGACGGATGGCGGGAGGTGTTGCGGAGGGTTGTCCCCCGGTATCGGACGCTCTATGTTGAGACCCGGGAAAAAGTCAGCGCCGTTCTTGCCCGAAGCCCTGCGCGGGTCGATTTTTCAATGCCCCGTATGAGCCGGGACCTCTTTGAGATCGTTGATACAAAAGTGCCGCTTGACAAGAGGTTCTGTCTTGTGGGATCTTCATTGGGCGCGACCGTTATCCTGGACTATCTGAGCGATTCTCGAAGGCAGCCCGAACGTTCCATCCTGATAGCGCCCATCGGAGAGTTGACATATCCATTCTGGCTTCCCCTCCTTCTCCGACCGGTGCCGCCGTCGCTGTATTCCGTGATCAAACCTTTCCTGAAATGGTACCTGCGCAACGTCCGGCTGGACAAACGGAGGGAGCCGGAACAGGTGAAAAAGTATGAAGGAACACTGGACGCAGCCGACCCGAGGCGTTTGAAGGCGAACGCATTTGCGATAAAGGACTACAAGGCGTGGAACAGATTGCCGGATATTTCTTCTCCGGTAGTGATCATAGGCGCCAGGACCGATACACTGCATGGCCTGGATATGATACACCGAATGGCCGATCTCATCCCCCGTGCCAAGATGGAAATGCTCTCAAGCAACCGGGAGACCCATAGTGAACGGATGGGGGATCTGATCGTTGAACAAATGGAAAAAATTTCTGCACCATGAAAGGATGATGTATGGCTTCAGATGTGAGTGGGCTTACGGTCCAATATGAAGAGGACGGTACGGTTGTTGTTAAAGAGTTGGATAAGGAGGTCCTTTCGAAGGGGGCGTGGGCGACGCTGCTGTTCAGATACCAGGACTGGAACCGCGCCAAGGGGGAGTACGGACCACCGCGTTTCACCATCAGGCGGTATCGCAAGATCAACGGTGAGTACCGGCAGCAGAGCAAATTCAATATATCGAGTGAGGATCAGGCGGTGAAGATCATCGAGATCCTGAAAAAGTGGGTTGATGCACCGTAACCTTAAAATGTACGGAAGACAGGAGGTTGTGTTATGGATGATCTTGTTGCCTATTTGTCAGCCCATCCGGTAGTCCTTGTTGTCCTGGCTGCCATCGCTTTGGTACTGATCTATTTCGTGATCAGAAAGATGGTGCAATTTATCCTGGTCACCATCCTTGTCCTGCTGGTCATCGGTATCGTTTTTGGCTATGGATACTATCACTACAGCGGCGAACCTGAAAGATTTCCTGAGACTGTCCGAGAGGTGGTCGATAAGATAGGAGATCAGCGCGAGCGGATCATCGAGGCGGGAAAAGACGTCGTTGAGAAGGTGGGTGAAACGATCAAGGAGAAGAGAGACACCGCAGAACAGAGATAGAGCTTTGTATCACAGGGCGGACGGGAGATGATTTACAACAGGTCGGTCGCCATCGCCCGCGCGGGGCAGGCCTTGACGCACAGTTCACAGCCATTACATTTTTCAGGGTCGAAGAGGACTTCCATCGTATCTCTATCGATGGAGAGGGCGTTGGTGGAGCAGAATGCCAGACATGCCCCGCAATGCACACACCGGTCGGTATTACGGGTCACGCTCTTTGAGAGAGGCTCGACCGTGAGTCCCAGTTCCCTGAGGTACCGTATGGCCCGGTCGAAATTCTTCTTTGTCCCGGTCAGGTCGAGGACCATGACCCCCTCCCTCCGCGGGGATATCCGCGCCCTCATAATGTTGAAGGCGAGATCGTAGTCTTTGACCAGGCTGTATACCACGGGCTTGTCTACAATCTGAGCCCCGTAGCGAATGACTATCTTTTTTGAATACATAGTGTGTTTCTCCGATAGGTTCGGTTATCCTAATCTTACTGAAGAGTCAAGGCCTTAATCGGCAAGCAACGTGTCCCAGTCAAAAGTAGGAAATGTCTCACTGAGGGGATGATCGTCGTCCACGACGTGGTGAGTCAGATCCGTAAAGACACGAGACGCGATTTCGCGAACCTCTCCCACGGGGACGATATTATCCCGGCTGCCGTGATACAGTGTGACGGGAATTCCAACCGCTTGGTTCAGGTATGGCCTGAATTCCTCCAGGTTGAGGGCGGGCGCCAGGAGTATTACCCTCCGGGTTTGCGCCTCGTGATCGCAGGCGTACATGGTCGCCATCAGACCTCCATAGCTGGAACCGACCAGTATCAGGTCCTTCACGCCGGTGAGTACACGGCGCAGCTTTTCCATGCGTTCTTCGATCCCCCCCGTGTAATCCTCTATGATCATGTCCGGGTATCGTTTTCTGAAGAACTGTGATTTTGTCCCCTGACTACTCCCCTCGAGACCGTGCACAAAGACCCTGGTTGTCATGCCGAATCCTCTATTTCGTGGCGTTTTGTAGCGGTTCTTACTATCCAATTGAAAAATTTGCAAGGAGACAGCGGTGGTCGTCGGATTTTATTGCTTGAAGATACCGACTGTGCTAGAAGGTGCCCAAACTGAGTGGAGTAATTTCGATGGTTGCGGTAAAGCCCTTCAGGGCCGTACGGCCCCAAAGACAAGATGTGAAGGATGTTGCATCCTACCCCTATGATGTGATCGACTCTCGTGAGGCGAGGATTCTCACGCGTGAGAACGCAAAGAGCTTCTTACATATCGTAAAATCGGAGGTGGACTTGCCGGACGATATCGTCTCCGATTGTGAAGAGGTATACGCACGAGCCCAAGAGAACCTGGATGCCTTTCTGTGCGATGGGACCCTTTTTCAGGATGAGAAGGCTTCTTTCTATATCTATAGGCAGGCGATGGGTTATCATGTCCAGTACGGGTTAGTCGGGTGTGTTAATGCGTCTGATTACGAATCAGGGATGATCAAGCGTCATGAACTGACACGGAATGATAAAGAAGCAGACCGCACACGGCACATTGACCGGGTGGATGCCCAGACAGGTCCCATCTACCTGACCTACCGTGCTTCACGTATGATTGACGGTCTGATTCGGGAAATCACCTCCGGCAAGCCTGAGTATGACTTTACCGCAGACGATGGAATCGCCCATACCGTATGGATTGTGGGTGATGACGCATCCATTACGAAGATCGAAAAAGAGTTTGGACACCTCGATTCACTTTATATCGCCGACGGGCATCATCGGATGGCCGCTGCCGCCACCGTAGCCCGGATGCGCAGGGATGCGAACCCGGATCATGATGGGACGGAGGAGTACAACCGGATCATGGCCGTTATTTTCCCCGACGATCAGCTCAAGATCATGGACTACAACCGGGTGGTCAGAGACCTGGGCGGGAGCGATGAAGAAGCATTTATCACAAAAGTTCGTGAGCGTTTCGATGTTTCAGGCGATTTCAGTCGCCGCTCTCCTGAGCGGAAGGGAGAATTCGGGATGTACCTTAAGGGGAAGTGGTACAGACTGCAGATGAAAGAGGGGGCGGGCGATCCGGAAGATCCGGTTGCGGCTCTGGACGTTTCCCTGCTCCAGGATAATCTCCTGAGACCCATTTTGGGCATCGGAGATCCGAGGACCGACGAGAGAATTACCTTTGTCGGAGGGATACGGGGGATGCACGAGCTGGAGCGATTGGTCGATTCGGGCGCCTATGCCGTGGCCTTTTCGCTTTACCCCACGACCATGGATCAGATCATGCGGATCGCGGACAGGGGGGAGATCATGCCCCCGAAATCCACTTGGTTTGAGCCGAAGCTCAGGAGCGGCATGTTTGTTCATCTGCTGGACTGATTTACCGGCGGTCTCGGTACTGAACGGGGGGGGGGATGCTCACAGCAATGGCACCTTGGAGCCGCAGAACCGTATGGTACCTCGTATTCATCACAATATTGCTCGTATCAGCGGCTGAACCGCTCCACGCGGATGTCTACCTGTATGTGGACGAGGAAGGCAACCGCTGCTTCACCAATATGATCCCCCGAACATCGAACTACCGCGTCATTATCCGGGAGAGGAAACCGTTTTCCGTATCGTATTCGACGGATCGGTACGACGAGCATATACGGGAGGCCTCCCGGAAGTATGACCTTTCCATGCCGCTCTTGAAGGCGGTGATAAAGACCGAATCCGATTTTGATCCGCAGGCCGTATCGAAAAAGGGAGCCAAGGGGCTCATGCAGATCATGCCTTCCAACTTTCAACCCCTCGGTATCCGAGATCCCTTTGATCCGCGAGAGAGTATCATGGGAGGGGCGCTCCATCTGCGCCGGCTTCTGGATCGGTTTCGCGGCGATATCCGCCTGGCCCTTGCGGCCTACAATGCCGGCGTCGAGAGTGTCGAACGCTCTGAGGGAATCCCCCCGTTCCCGGAGACGAAGGATTATGTTCGAAAGGTCATCAAATTTTACGAGCTGTTCCGGGAAGGGTAGATCGATTACCGTTCCTTCAAACCGTGCAGCACCCTTGTTGCCCAGAATGATATGATGGCGAACGATATGATGTTGGAGATCGGTTGAGCCATCCATACGCCGCGCAGACCGCACCATAGAGGCAGGACGTAGATCAACGGAGCGACGAAGAGGAGCTGATGGCCGACCAGCAATATCATGGAGGTGACCCCTTTCCCCAGACCCGTGAAGATGTTGATCGACGTGACTACCGGTCCGATGAGGAACTGTGTCGCGACAAAGATCCTGAGTGCGGGGACGGCGATGGCGAGGAGTTCGGAGTCGGTGGTAAAGATCATCAGGAGCGGACGGGCCCATAGTTCGATCAGGAGAGTGGCTGCCCCGCCTATAACGGTCGAAGCGATGGTTGCCACCCGCTTGACTTCGCCGATACGGTCATAGGTACGTGCCCCGTAATTAAAACCTGTTATCGGCATCACCCCGTCGCCGATGCCGAAGAGAATCATCATCAGAACCCCGTTGATCCTGAATCCCAGCCCCAGAGAAGCGACTGCCAGGTGACCGAAACCGGCTAAACGATGGTTATAGAGTATCAACACCGCACTCAGGGCGATATGGGTAATGAGGGTTGGGATACCGACATGATAGATGGATACAATGATCGACCAGCGGGGAATCAGATCGCCCGGGTGTATCCGGTACCCGGAACGGCGTGACAGCAGGAAATAAAGAGACAGAAAGGATGTCGAAAACTGGGCGATTGCCGTGGCGAGTCCCGCCCCCCGGACACCCATTTCGGGGAAAGGACCCCACCCGAAGATCAGGAAAGGATCAAGGACCGCATTGAGCAATGCCGAAGTGGTAATGACGAACATGGGCATATTCGGGTTCCCCTCGGCACGGAAGAGAAAGTCGGACATCATCATGAAGAAGAGAAAGGGGGCGCCGAAGACGATAAAGCCGAAATATCCCTTCGAGAGGGGGAGGATGCGCTCCGTCGCACCAAAGAATCTCAGGGTTGGTTCCGCACCACTCCCGCTCAGAACGATGGTCATGATACCGAACAGGGCGGCGAGGAAGATGATCTGTCCCGCCACCCGATTTGCTTTTGTGACCTCTCCCGCGCCGAACATACGGGCGGTGAACGACCCGGCACCTATGCCCGTTCCGACACCGATCGCTCCGAACAACATCTGAATGGGAAAACAGATGGTAAGGGCGGCGATGGCCTCCGGACTTATCTTGCCGATCCAGAAGGTGTCCACCACGTTGTACAGGGCCATGATAAGCATGGCCACGATGGAGGGGAGGCTCATCCGCAGGAGGAGGTATCCGATAGGCGCCGTTCCCAGGTCGAGGTGTCTTGTTTCTTTATCCGGTTTCATATGATATGTAACAACAGCTTTCAGTTGATTGAATTACCTTTGATATCAAACGTGCTAAGGTCGCCCGGGTTTCTTTTCAGATGATTCTGACGGAGTCTTACACCAAAAAAAATATTTCGTAAACAGATGAGACAAAAAGGATATAACCTGATTGTGATCCTGGGACCAACGGCGAGCGGCAAGACGCGGATCGCCGCCCGGTTGGCGCGGGATCGGTGCTCTGAAGTAATCTCCGCCGATTCTCGCCAGGTGTACCGGGGCATGGACCTAGGGACGGGAAAGGACCTCGATGAATTTGATGTGGACGGTGTCACGGTCCCCTGTCACCTGATTGATATCGTTGATCCCGGGTATGAGTTCAATCTTTTCGAGTACCAGCAATGCTTCTACCGTTGCTTTTCCCGACTCAGAGAGCGGGGAATCATGCCGATCATGGTGGGGGGGACGGGGTTATATGTCGAATCCGTCGTCCGGGGGTATGTCATGCTCGCGGTTCCCGAAAATCAGGCGTTGCGTGAGGAACTGAACGAAGCGGGCATGGATGCACTGCGGGAGCGATTCTATCGGACCAATCCGAACCTCCATAACACCACGGATACGGAGGAACGAGATCGGCTCGTCCGGGCTATCGAGATCGCGGAATATGAAGAGGCGCGTCAAGGCGATGGACCGGAAGTCCCGGTCATATCACCCTTCGTCATCGGTATCCGATTGGATCGATCGATCCAGCGAGAGAGGATCACCCGGCGTCTCAGGGAGCGTCTCGATGCGGGGATGATCGATGAGGTGAGAACGCTCAATGAACGAGGCGTGAGCTGGGGACGACTGGACTCGTTCGGCCTCGAATACCGGTACGTGGGCCGTTATCTCCAGGGGGAGATGGATTTTGACGAGATGTTCGGGCTTTTGAATACGCGGATCCACCAGTTCGCCAAGCGGCAGATGACCTGGTTCAGGGGGATGGAACGCCGGGGCACCGTGATCCACTGGATAGACGGTGCCGATTACGAAGTGCTCCGGACACTGGTCGAGGGGCATGTCGGATGACCCTCGACCGGAATATTCAGAAATATCTGACCCGCTGGTCCGTGGGTGACCGGTGGCGCATCGTCTCCCGATCGCTTGAGGGGATCGACACTGTCGTCGTGATCCCCGCCCTTGCCGAATCGAAGCACCTCTTCACGACTCTTGCCAGTCTTGGAAAAAATCCCCGGGCGGAGCTCGAACGCACGCTCGTTCTCTGTGTCGTCAATAATGCGCCCCCCGATAGTGTATCGGCGAAGGATGTTGCCGACAACCGAAAGACTCTGGAGAGATTACAGGGGCTTGCCGATTCGGACGACAATGGTCTGCGGGTCGGGTATGTCGACGCCTCCACGCCGGGACTGGAGATGCCGGAGAAGACCGCCGGGGTGGGGCTCGCGAGAAAAATAGGGATGGACCTCGCCCTGAGGGTGTTCGTGTATGGAACCAATCGCCCCATGATAATCGCCTCCCTGGATGCCGACACACTGGTCGAGCCGTCCTATCTATCCGCCGTGCGAAAGGTCTTTGAACGGGATGAGTTCGCTGCGGCCGTGGTTTCCTTTGCCCACCAGGCGGCCGAGCGGACCGATGAGCAGTCTGCCATCTGCTGCTACGAACTCTTTCTTCGCTATTACGTTCTCGGTCTGCGGTACGCCGGGTCGCCCTATGCCTTTCATTCCATCGGTTCCACGATGGTGTGCACCGCCGGGGCGTACGCGGCCGTCAGGGGGATGAATACCCGCAGGGCGGGAGAGGATTTCTACTTTCTCGACAAGCTTGCGAAGACGGGACGGATGAAGAGGATCACGGCAACCACCGTCCACCCCTCTGCACGGGCATCGGAGCGTGTCCCCTTCGGGACGGGCAAACGGGTCATCCGCTTTACCGGAGGAGAGAAGAACGAGTACCTCCTCTATGATCCTCGCTGTTTTGGAGTCCTCAAGGAATGGCTCTCCCATATGTCATCGTGCACGGATCAAGACCCGGAGACTATCCTGGCCCGTGCGGGGAAGATTCATCCGACACTGGGAGAATTTCTCCGTTCTCGTCGCTTCGGAGAGGTGTGGCCCCGACTCGTGGACAACAGCGGTGATCAGGCCCATCTCCGCGATCATTTTGCCCGGTGGTTCGATGGGTTTGAGACCTTCAAGCTGATCCGTTACCTGACGACGGCCCGCTTTCCTCTCGTGAACATGTTCGCAGCACTGGAAGCGATGACAACTATGACGAACGGGCGGTTTCCCGTTGCCCCACGCAGGGATTCCATCCCCCCCCTGCGTGACCAGATGAAGGTCCTCGCATATATCCGAGGGGTTGATGACGGCGGACAGTGTTAACCTTAGAAAGGTCTTGTCCCCTGAACGTGTGACTCTGCGATATTTCTTGACAATTCGTTCCTGTTGGTCTAATTTTCCCAGAAAAGGTACTGACCTTGAACCTGTCTGTATCAGAAGTACACCTGAACCCTGGCCACACAAGGACGAACATGGTCTGATCATTTAAAGCCCTGCTTTTCACCATGAGAAGACGGGTTTGTGTCGTTAACTCGACAAAAGGGGGGAACCAATGGACCAGATCGCTGTGAAGCTTCAGGAATGGATTGTGCTGTATGGTTTGAAGGTTGTCGGATCTGCGGCAATCTTTGTAATCGGGTACGTGGCGGCCAAGGCTATCAGGGCTCTTGTCGGGCGTCTTCTCCGCAGGAGCCGTGCGGATGAAGCCCTGGTCTCCTTTGTGACCAGTGTGACCTATGTGGCCCTGATGGCATTCGTCGTCATAGCCGCGCTGGGACAGCTTGGCGTCCAGACCGCCTCGTTCATTGCCGTGATTGGCGCCGCCGGTCTGGCCGTTGGACTGGCCCTGCAGGGTTCACTGGCCAATTTTGCCGCCGGTGTTCTGATGATCATTTTCAAACCCTTCAAAGTGGGGGATTATATCGAAGCCGGCGGTACCGCGGGGACTGTTGAAGCGATCGGGATCTTCACCACGGAGCTCAAATCTCCGGATAACAAGAAGATCATCATACCGAACGCCAAAGTAACAGCCGACAAGATCGTCAACTATTCGGCCAAAGACCAGCGCCGGATCGATATCGTCGCGGGTGTCAGCTATGGCGACGATCTCGACAAGGTTCGGGCGGTTCTCACGAAAATCGTCTCGGAAGATCAACGCATCCTGCGGGACCCGGCTCCGACGATCGCCGTGCTGGAACTTGCCGACAGCAGCGTAAATTTTGTTGTCAGGCCATGGGTCATGACCGCGGATTACTGGGATGTTTTTTTTGACCTCCAGGAGAAGATCAAAAAACGTTTTGATGCGGAGGGGATCACCATTCCTTTTCCGCAGCAGGATGTTCATCTCCACGAGGTGGAATAGTCACAGACATTCGACCCGTTGACGAATTCCTTACAGGGAAGGGGAGGGTCCGAGAATGTCAAATCAACAGCGGATTACCCATGGATATCATTGAACTCAAAAGAGAAGAATACCGTGAGATTGAGGGACTGTGGGAAGGCCTGAACGCTCATCACGGAGGGTTGGCCGGAAACTTCCGAGACCACTTCACCTCGCTCACCTTCGAAAAGCGGATGCAGGCGATCTTCCGCAAGGACCACTGCGCGATCTTCGCCGTGGGAGACGGTGGCGACCAATACGCAGGCTATTGTATTGCCAGTGTCGAAAAGAACCGGGGTGAGGTCGACTCGCTCTATGTCGATCCTGTCTTTCGAAATCGGGGTATCGCCGAACAGCTTATGCGGGCGGCCCTGGGCTGGCTCGATGAAAAGGGTTGTGTAGAGATATTCCTCTTCGTCGCGGAAGGAAATGATCCTGTTCTGGAATACTATCAAAGGTTCGGTTTCTATAAGCGATTTGATCTTTTGCAGAGGAAAAGACAGAGTGAATGATTGCCTGTGGAAAAGGAGGAAAAGGGGTCAGGTCTTGCTTTTTGCCATCGGGTGTGATACCCGTTTCCCATGGCGCGACCTCTACGCATAGAATACGAAGGTGGTTTCTATCATGTGACCTCCCGGGGGAATGCCCGGCAGGATATCTTTATAGATAATAAAGACTACCGAATGTTTCTCTCGATTCTTGCCAGTGTGGTCAAGCAGTATCGCTGGATTGTCCACGCGTACTGCCTCATGGGCAATCACTACCACCTCCTGGTGGAAACCCCCCAGGCCAATCTATCCCAGGGGATGCGCCAGCTCAACGGCGTGTATACTCAGAAGTATAACAGGGCCCACAACCGTGTCGGCCATCTCTTACAGGGTCGCTATAAGGCGTTCGTCGTTGAAAAGGATCCCTACCTTCTCGAACTGAGCCGATATATAGCGTTGAATCCCATCCGGGCGGGGTTGGTCCGTTCGCCGGAAGACTGGGTGTGGTCGTCATACGGTGCGACAACCGGTGTGAAACCGCAAGAGTCGTTTCTCCATACGGACTGGTTGCTTGATCTCTTCTCAGCTTCGAAGGGTCAGGCCCGCGAACGGTACGCCTCATTTGTGAAGGAAGGATCCGGTATTGAAAGTCCTTTGAAAGAGGCCAAAGGAGGGCTCATCGTAGGGCGAGGAGAGTTTATCGAAAAAATACGAACGATGATCAATGTGTCGGAAATGGGTGAAGCGGTGCGAATGGAGAAGTATGCCGCGCGTCCTTCTCTCGCTGAGATATTCGATGGTACGGAGAGAGATGAAGGGATCTATGATGCCGTGCGCCATTGGGGATATGGATTAAAGGATGTGGGTGACCACGTCGGGCTCCATTATTCACGGGTCAGCAAAATCGCGTCAAAAGTGGCAAAAAGCAAGACCTGACCCCGACTTTCCGTTCAGTTTTGGGAAAACTGATAGGAGATATGTTGCGAAATAGGATACCCTTTAGAATATCAACCCTCATTGCTGCGATTGTTGTTGTAATCACTATTGCCGTTTCCCCCATGTACGCGCAAGGACCCGCGGGGATCGTTCTGTACTGTTGCCGGGGGCACGATGTGTTGCTCCTTCTTGCCGATCACGCTAACAGCTCGCGCGGTTGGGGATCCTTCGGGGGTAGCGCGTTTGACGGAGAGACGCAGCGGGAAACGGCGGCACGGGAAACGGAAGAGGAAACGCGCCGGTATTTCTCTCGAACATGGCTTGGGGAGCAAATCGAAGAGCAGAGTCCTTCGATAACAAACGGTTTTGCAACCTACTTCGTGGAGGTTCCCTTCGTACCCGCACGGCGCATCATGAACAATCCCACGGACGAGACGGACGGGAGCACGACTGAACGGGGGGTCTACGCGTGGATTCCCTTTTCCGAAATTGAGGAGATATTGCACCAAGAAAAACCCTCTCTTGGAGATCTCAAGATCGACCTCGGATATATTCCCCGTGGCTGTACATCGGTTTCGTACTGGGATGTCTGGATCGAGTCCATGCGTGATGCGATGACGCGGAACGCCTTTCCCTGGGGGCGGGGCCGGGATAGGGCCGCGCAAGAGCGGCGACATGTTGTTGAACGACACTGAAAACCACAAGCGACCATCACCGCAGGTGTGAAATACGCTGGAATATCATGGCAATCACCGATAACCCTGAAGAACTGTTTGATATCGTGGATGGTGACGACACCGTTATCGGACAGGCGACGCGTCGCGAATGTCACGCTGATCCCGCGCTGATCCACCGGGCGGTCTTTGTCCTGGTCTTCAATGATTGGGGGGAGATCCTGTGGCAGGAGCGGAGTCACTCAAAGGATGTCAATCCCGGTCAGTGGGTGACGTCGGTGAGCGGTCATGTCGATGCCGGTGAATCGTACGAGGAGGCGGCCGTCAGGGAGACCAGGGAGGAACTCGGTATCGATCTGCCCGGGGAGTTTCTGGGGACATTTCTCTACCGTTATCCGACCGAGACGGAGTATTCCTCTGTATTCAAGGTATTCTCATCGGGACCGTTCACCCGGAAACGCGACGAAATCGCTTCCGTCGCGTTCATGACTGTTGCGGATATCCTGCGAAGAGAGAGGGAAGGGCGGTTGAGGCTGTCACCGCCCGCACGCTCCGTTATCGATTTCCTGTCTCTCTGTTGAACACGCGCAATACGCGTGGCGCGACAGAGGCAGGCCTCCGGAGTGAATATCGACTCGCTATAATCCTTGACAATGGAACGTGGTTGCCGTTGAATGTGATGAACGGCAGCTTGAAGAGGGCGTAATTCTCTGAAAGGAGGGAATGCCTGTGGAAGAGAATACAATGAACCGCACATCGACGGGTTATGTCCTGTGGCTCTTCGGTTTTACCGGTGCTCACCGGTTCTATTACAGCAGGCCGATCTCGGGAACGGTCTATTTCCTGACCTTCGGCCTTCTCGGCATCGGATGGCTGGTTGATCTTTTTCTGATCCCGTCGTTCCAGCGACAGGCTGAGGCTGATGTCCTCTCGTCAGGTCAGCGGCGGAGTGACCCGCGTTTTGCAGAGGGATGGGTCAATGATTCCACCGCATGGATCCTTTTGACTTATCTCGGGGTCTTTGGGGTACATCGAATGTACCTTGAGAAGTGGTTCACGGGAATTTTGTATCTGCTGACAGGGGGTGTTTTCGGTCTTGGGTATCTGTATGATTTCTGGACGCTGAATGACCAGATTGACAAGGCAAACAATTTTCAGTGGTGCGGCTACATCGATAAGGGGGGATGCTGAGATGAAGGATGCGCGACAGGCAGAGAGACTGTTTGTAAGCCCTTTGGGTGTCCTTTAGCCTTTCGCCGGTATAAAAGGGTGGAGACCATGTACAAGTGCATCGATGGGTATCTCAATTTTATCGCGGTTGAAAAGGGCGTTTCCTTGAATACCCTCGAGGCGTACAGCCGGGACCTGAACCGATATCTCGATTTTGTCGAAGGGATGGGGATTACGCATATCGAGGATTCTTCTTCCGATACGATCATCTCATTTCTCGGTGAGCTGAAAGGGCGTGGTCTGGCAGCTACCTCCATCAATCGGTCACTGGCGGCGCTCAGAGGATTGTACAAGTATCTCCTGGCCGAGAATCGTATTGATGAAAATCCGGTGGGATCCATAGAACTGGCGAAGGTATGGATGCGCCTTCCCGATACACTCAGCCGTAGTGAGATGGAGCTTCTCCTGAAGCAGCCCGGCATGAAGACGCCCCTAGCCTTAAGGGATACGGCCATGTTGGAACTCCTCTATGCAACGGGAATACGCGTATCGGAGCTGGTCGGTTTGGGGATGGGGAATATAAACTGGCAGGCGGGTTATCTCATTGTCTTGGGGAAAGGGAATAAAGAGAGGGTTGTCCCGATCGGTCAAACGGCCTTGAATTGCGTGAATCGGTATGTCGCCGAGGCACGCAAGAAGCTGGTCGGAGGAAAGCCCGTGGCCGTGAATGTCCTGTTTCTCAATCGCTCCGGCAATCAGTTGACGCGCCAGGGATTCTGGAAGATTGTAAAAAAATATGTTAGAACGGCCGGGCTTCAGAAAAAGGTGTATCCGCATACGTTCAGACATTCGTTTGCGACCCACCTTCTGGAGGGGGGGGCCGATCTACGATCCGTCCAGGTGATGCTCGGCCATGCCGATATATCGACAACGCAGATTTATACACACGTCACCCGGGAACGGCTCAGGGAGATTCACCGGAAATATCATCCCAGAGGGTAACGATGGATTATTATCGCGATTCCATAGATAAAAAAAGAAAACACGAAGAAACCCGTGCCACTAAGCGGACCGGAATAATCATCTTTCTCGTTGTCATGCTCTCTTTCGGCGTGGGGATAGCCTTCAGACCCCTCATGGAGACCTTCGACGGATTTGCGTATCTGGAAAAGGCGAGAGACGTTGTTCTGGTTGCCTTCGGGAGGGAGGTCCCCCGGCTCCATTACGTTGATATAGAGAAAAACGGTCAGGATTTCAGGTTGGGGGAACAAGACCACTTTGTAGTCTCTTACCGTGATGAGTTTGTCGTAAGGCGTGTGTCGACGAACGCTCTTTTCAACCGGGGGATCACGGTGGATGTCGAGGGAGCGGGAACGGAGAGCGATTTTGAGGTATTGCTCAAGGGGATCGAACTTGTTGACAAAAAGATCTCAGACGAGAAGAATACTTTCAAAGTTACGGTTTTCCACCATAATCAACCGATTGCGTCCATCCCGATCGATATCCTGATTACGCCCCAGGACTGGCTACGATTCGCGCGAGGTAGCACGGCGGAAAAATCTCAAATAGAGTATCTCGAGCATGCCGTTCAGATGCAACCGGATGATCTCAATACCCGCAAGATGCTGGCACGATTGTACGTCAAAGCAAAACAGACCGACAAGGGGATCGAGGAGTATAAGCGGGTCTTGACCCATAAATCGGACGATCTCGCTTCATTGATCGAGTTGGCGAAGATATACATGGTCACCAAGCAGCACAAGAAGGCGATTTCCGCCTACCGAAAGATTATTGCAATCGATCCCAAGGACGATATCGCCTACGCAAATATCGCCTATTCCTACGCCCAGTTGGGAAATTGGATTCGAGCGGCGGCAAACAGCGAGGCGTCGCTCAGCCTGAATCCCAACAGTACCACAGTCCGTTATAACCTGGCCGAGGCATATGAAAAGACGGGCAGGACCAAAAAGGCGATCGAAGAGTACGAAAAGGTGCTGAAGAAAATGCCGGGTGATGCGGGGGTGATGGTTGTTCTCGCGGATGCCTACCTACGGGTGGGCAGGAATGACGATGCCATTGCTATGTACCTGAAGGTGATACAAAAGCAGCCCAATAACGCCTCGGCGTATGCCAACATAGGGGTTGCCTATGGGAGCCGGGGGGACTCCGCGCGAGAGATCGCGAATTACCGGAAGGCCATTTCTCTCAGTCCCAACGATCCGATCATACACTTCAACCTCGCTACGGCGTATGAGAAAGAAAAAAAATACGACAGCGCGGCCGAAGAGTATCGGAAGGTATTGAAATTGAAACCGGGAGACCCGGATGCCCGGCTGAGGCTTGCCGAATATTACCTGCTGAAAAAAGAATACCGCAGGGCGGTGGTCCTGTATGAGAAAGTGGCAAAAGACCGGCCGAAGGAGGTATTTCTGTACGAAAGGTTGGGGCTTGTCTACGGCGAGATGAAACGCCATAAGGAGTCGGCTCGCAACTATGAAAAGGCCCGGAAGTATGGTTCGAAGGATCATGATATCGATTATCACCTCGCCGTCGCCTATGATCGGAGCGGGGCAAAGGGGAAAGCCATCGCCTTGTATGAAAAATATGCCTCGAAAAGACCCACTATGGAAGTCCTGACGATTCTGGCAAACCATTACCAAATGGAAAAACAGCACGATAAGACCATAGCTACCTATCAGAAGATGATCAAACTCCAGCCACAGGAGGCTGGCCTATACGCGGGTATCGGATACGTGTACAGCCTGAAGGGGGATATCGACAAGGCGATTGCCAATTACAAGGCGTCGCTCCGATACGATCGGGAGGACGACAGGGTTTACTACCGGCTGGGAGAAGCGTACGAACAGAAGGGAATGTATCAAGAAGCACTTGCCGAATACACCCGTGCACATCAGATCAATCCCGATGCGCGTGACGCGGCACGCAAGATCCCGCAAATGAGGATTCGAATGCTACAACAGAAACACCGAGGGGGATGAACATGGAACAAGTTGTTCTCAATGATATGGTGCTGGGAGACGGCACCCCCTTTGTCTTGATTGCGGGTCCTTGTGTCATCGAGGACGGGGTGAAGACCGAGGAAATTGCCCGGTATCTCAGGGACCTGACCGATGATCTGGGGATCCCTTTTATCTTCAAGGCATCTTATGATAAGGCGAACCGGAGTTCTATTGATTCCTTCAGGGGGCCCGGTCTCGATGAGGGACTCGCCATTCTCCGGGAGATCAGGGAGGGTCTGGGGATTCCCGTGCTCTCCGATGTCCACCGTTTTGAGGAGATCGATGCGGCATCAAAGGTGCTCGATATTATGCAGATTCCAGCTTTCCTGTGCCGACAGACGGATTTTCTCCGGGCGGTCGGAAAGGCTGGTGCTATCGTCAACGTCAAGAAGGGACAATTCCTTGCCCCGTGGGATGTCTCGAACATTATCGGGAAGATTGTTTCTGCCGGGAACAACAAGATCCTGATAACCGAAAGGGGGGTTTCTTTCGGTTATAACAACCTCGTTGCCGATATGCGATCGCTCCCCATCCTGAGGAAGCTGGGGTATCCCGTCGTCTTTGATGCTACTCACAGCGTCCAGCTACCCGGGGGGAGCGGTACTTCGTCCGGGGGTGACCGGGAGATGGCTGTATACTTAGCGCGTGCGGCCATCGCTACCGGTGTCGACGGGCTTTTCCTGGAGGTTCATCCGGATCCCGAGTGTGCGCTCTGTGACGGGCCCAATTCTCTTTCACTCGATATGCTGCCTGATTTTCTCGGAATGCTCAAGAAGATCGATCACATTGTGAAGAGTCATTCATGATTGGAGAAAACATGGAACAGTCTCTTGCTCAAAAACTTGAAAACGTTGTGCTCTTGATTCTGGATGTTGACGGTGTTCTGACAGATGGAAAGATTATCATCGACGACCTGGGAAACGAATCGAAACACTTCCATGTCAGAGACGGCCACGGACTTAAGCTGCTGATGCGAGGTGGTGTCGAGGTTGTCCTCCTGACCGGAAGGACATCCGAGGTGGTGCGACACCGCGCTCATGAACTCGGCATCACAGATGTGTATCAGGGGGCGCGAGACAAGGGCCAGATCATGGAATCGATTCTCGATAAAAAGGGGGTGTCGGGGGCCTGTGTTGCCTATGTAGGAGATGATGTTGTTGATGTCCCCGTTTTCAAGATGGTCGGATTTTCGGCTGCTGTTGCCGATGCCCCTGACTACGTCAAGGAGTGGGCGGATTATGTTACGGAAAAAAAAGGAGGAAAGGGTGCGGTACGAGAAATCTGTGAGATGATACTCGCCGCCCGGGGGGCATGGGACGTGGTAACTGAACGATATGGAATACGCTCAGGAGAGTGAGAGTTCCCCTTTACATATCTGTAGTTGGATGGTACAGTTCTTGCTGAAAACTACGGGAGGATGTGAGAGGCGAGCCTTTTCAGGTGCGTGCAGGAATGATGACATACAGCCGGTATATGCCTCGGATGCGCGTATCCTCCACTTTTTGAGGATGTCCCTGGATTAGTCCTTTGCTTGGAAAATTATCTGCCAAGAAACTGTTTGTAGGAGGGGGGATCTTTTTTCTCCTTGTCGGGGCGCTGGTTCTGTACATGCTGTGCACCGCTCACAGGGAAGCGAGTGTCCTGAAAGTGCTTTCAGACAAGGTCGATTTTCGGATACGGGATTTTCATTATACCGAGGTGGGTGATCCCGATTTGACATGGGAAATCAATGCCGACACGGCAACGTATAGCAAGGAGAATAACGTAACCCTCTTCGAGAATGTTCGGGTCCGACTCATCTTTTCGAATGGTGATGTGTACGTGATAACCGGGGAAAGTGGTTCGTTGCATACCGACACGAGGGATGTGGATATATGCGGCCATGTGGTTGCCCTTTCGGATCGAGGGGATCGTTTTGAAACGGCAAGCCTTCACTATAGCCATAATGGTGGAGATGGGGTGATCCACACGAAGGACGCCGTTAGAATGTTGCGTTCCGGTACCTCCGTGCGAGGTGTCGGTATGGACCTTTCAATGAAATGCAGGAAGGCGACTCTGTTATCGGATGTTCAGGCCACCATTAGCAGAGACTGGATGTAACGAAAAAAATCCGAGAAGGATAATGGGAAGCCGAGGAGAAAAGTATATATGAAACCAAGGTGTATTCCGTTTCTGTTGTTTGCGGTTTTTTTTCCTCTGGTCACGGGAATGACGAACGTGTACGGAGCGGAAAGTTTCTCGCGGCCCCGTTCAAACAGTCCGATCCAAATCACCTCTGATCGTCTGGATGCCTATGATAATGAGGCCCTTGTCCTTTTCTCGGGCAATGTCGTCGCGACGCAGGATGATGCGGTCATATGCGCAGATGAGTTGTATCTCTACTACGATAAGAGTGACGCGGGCGAAAAATCGATTTCTCCTGGAGCGACCAGCGGCGGAAAAATAGAAAAAATCGAGTTGAAAGGCAATGTAACTGTAGAAAAGGGGGGGCGAGTCGTTACCGGGGATCGGGCCGTTTTCCATAATGCAGATCAGACGGTTGTTATGACCGGTCATGCCGTGATGCGCGAGGGGAACAATATGATAACAGGGGACAAGATAACAGTATTCCTGAAAGAAAACAGGGGGATGGTTCAGAGCTCCGGTGGAAAGAAACGAGTAAATGCCGTTATCTATCCCGAAAGTGACGTTTTACCCACGGGCGAGTCACCCGGTCAGGCGGATTGAATCTGTGGAAGCACTGTTGGCAAAAGAGCTGGTAAAGACGTATGATGGAAGACGGGTCGTCGATCATGTCAACCTGGAGATTCATCGAGGAGAGGTGGTCGGTCTTCTGGGACCGAACGGTGCGGGAAAAACCACGACTTTTTATATGATAGTCGGGCTCGTACGACCGGATGGTGGAAGCATCCTGCTCAATGATGTGGATATCAGCCGGGATCCCATGTATATGCGGGCACGCAAAGGGATTAATTACCTGCCGCAGGAACCGTCGGTCTTCCGAAAACTGTCTGTCGAGGATAACATCATGGCCGTCCTTGAAACGTTATATCTGGACAAGTCAGAGCGGCAGGAACGATTGCGCGAACTCCTCAATGAGCTGGATTTATCAGGAATTTCAAAGAGTATGGCATATTCGCTTTCAGGGGGAGAACGAAGACGGGTCGAGATTACGCGCGCCCTAGTGACCTCACCCCAATATATGCTCCTTGACGAACCCTTTGCAGGAATCGATCCGATAGCGGTGGCTGATATACAGAACATCATCAGTGCCCTGCGCTCAAAGGGAATCGGTGTCCTGATCTCCGATCACAATGTACGAGAGACCCTCAAAGTCTGTGACAGGGCATATATCGTCAACGAGGGATCGGTTTTGATCGACGGTGATCCGGATACGATAGCGGGTAGCGAGATTGCCCGGAAGATTTATCTTGGGAAGGATTTTGGTCTTTAAAGGTCGTCTATTGGGGCTAAAAAACATCCTCTTTTGTGTAAGATACGGATGGGACAATGGTTTTTGAGCTGAAACAGACTTTGAAATTGACGCAGCAACTGGTTATGACCCCGCAGTTGCAACAATCGATCAAACTCCTCCAGCTTTCGCGGATCGAACTGGTGGATGCCATCAATCAGGAGCTAGAAGAAAACCCTCTTCTTGAAGAACGCTCTGTTGAAAACGATCCGGATACGGAGATTGTCCCGGAGATTGAAGATATAAAGATTGCGCCGGCGTCAAAGGAGATCACCGGAGAAGGAGATGGGAAGGAAGAATTTGACTGGGACAATTATCTCGAAGATTTCGGTCCCATGGGTGTACCGCACCAAGGGCGTGAGGATGTGGATGCACCGCCTTTCGAGAATATGCTCACCCGTTCAGGTTCCTTGTCTGATCATCTTCAATGGCAGCTTAGCCTGTCGCGGTTTACCGATTTGGAACGACGGGTGGGCGAGCAGATCATCGGTAACCTGAACGGTGATGGATACCTGCTCGCCACGTCTGAAGAAATAGCCGCCTTGGAAGAGGTCGAGCCATTTTTTGTTGAAGAAGTCGTTGCCAAGATACAGGAATTTGACCCTCCCGGCGTTGCTGCACGGGATTTGAAAGAGTGTCTCCTGATCCAGCTTCGCTTTCTTGATATTGAATTTGATCTTCCCGCAAAGATTGTAAACAGTTACCTGAAAGATCTTGAGACCCGAAACTATCAGAATATTGCCAATAAGGAAAAGATCCCCCTCGCCGATGTCGAACAGGCAGCCCTGGTAATAGGGTCGTTGAATCCCAAACCGGGGCTTCCGTACAACGAAGAGAGGCCCCAGTATATTATTCCGGATGTATTCGTCTTTAAGCTTGGAGATCGGTACCGCATTACCCTTAACGATGATGGCCTGCCGAAGTTACGGGTGAGTAACTTCTATAAGGAAATCATGGGCGGAATTAAATCGCATGGGGAAGAGACGAGTAAGAATTATATCAAAGAGCGTTTACAATCCGCTACCTGGCTGATCAAGAGTATTGAGCAGCGGCAAAAGACGATTTACCGGGTATCAGAGTCTATCCTGGATCATCAGATTGAATTCTTCGATAAGGGTATCAGCTATTTGAAACCAATGGTTCTGAGGGATATCGCTGCCGATGTGCAGATGCATGAATCGACTATCAGCCGAGTTACCACAAACAAATACATGCATACCCCACGAGGAATATTTGAGTTGAAATACTTCTTCAACAGCGGGATAAATAGGACGGGAGATGTGCAGATCGCATCTCAGAGCGTCAAGGAAAAGATACGGCAGATTGTCGCCGGAGAGGACAGCAAAAAACCGTATAACGACAGTCAGATCGTGAAGATACTCGCGGAATCGAATATATCGATTGCCCGAAGAACTGTCGCGAAATACAGGGATATGTTGGGGATATTGCCGTCGTCAAAACGCAAGCGGTACTTTTGATCCGGTGAAATACCGATTGACTTTTGATGTCGGCTCACATATAAGGCGGGGTTTCATCACGAGACTGATAGATGGAAACGAGTTGAGAGGAGAGACAGCATGCAAATCTCATTTACCTTCCGAAACATGGAAGCCGGGGAATGGTTGAAAGATTATGTTGGGAAGAAGATGACCAGGATTGAGCGGTATATCGACAAGCCGGTCAATGCAAGTGTGGTATTGGCTGTTGAAAAATTCAGGAACGTTGCGGAGATAAACCTTTCTGCCAAAGGCATCACCTTGCAGGGCAAGGAAGAGGCGAAAGAAATGACCCTTGCCATCGATGCAGTGATCGATAAGGTGGAACGGCAGATAAAAAAGTACAAGCAAAAGGTGAGGAACCATAAAGACGTTACTTCGATGGGCGAGGCTGTCGGTCCCGAGGAGCCGTTTGTTGTCGAAGACGACGAGTTCGACGAGGGTTCCAGGGTGGCGAAGACACAAAAGGTGATACTGGAGCCCATGTCTCTGGACGATGCGATCCTGGAAATGGATGAATCAAACAACCGGTTTCTCGTCTATCGGGATTCTTCCTCGGAGAATGTATCCATTCTTTACCGTCGAGATGATGGGAGGTATCTCCTGATAGAGACCAACAGCTAAAAAACGGGGTAGTGAAACATGGTGAATATCCAGGATATGCTAAGGAAAGACTATATTATAGACGATCTGAAATCCAAGACGAAGAAAGAGGCGCTCGCTGAATTATCTGAGGTCTTCCTACATGATAACACGGATATCGACCGCGACTCCGTAGTTGAAGTCTTGATGGATCGCGAAAAGCTCGGGAGCACGGGTATCGGAGAAGGAATTGCCATACCTCATGGAAAACTGAAAGGCCTTGAGAACCTCATTGTTTCATTTGGAAGAAGCCGAGTCGGGGTTGATTTCGATTCTCTGGACGGTGGGCCGGTACACCTCTTTTTTCTCCTGGTGGCTCCGGAAAACTCAGCGGGACAGCATCTGAAGGCCCTGGCCAAGATCTCGCGTATGTTGAAGGATGTTTCGTTTCGGGAATCTCTTGTCGAAGCTGATTCAGCTGAAGCGATATATGATATTATTGTAGAGAAAGACAAGGCATATATGTAAACGTTTGTCCGCACCGGTCGTTTGCAGCAAAAGCCTCGGCAGTGTGCTATACGTGGCCCGTGGTGCTGAAAGGGAGCAATAACCTGTTGTACGGCAGGGTGATGGAGAATCTGCGTATCGTCATCATAACCGGTTTGTCCGGTTCCGGAAAGAGCACGGCCTTGAAGGCCTTGGAAGATATCGGCTTTTTCTGCGTCGATAATCTCCCGGTTATGCTTCTCCCCAAGTTTTTGGATCTCCAGACCGGGGCTTCGTCCGAGATCTCCAAGATAGCTCTGGTGATGGACCTGCGCGAAAAGCACTTCCTTGAGAAACACATTGAGGTCCTCTCCCGCCTAAGGAAGAGACGATACAATATCGAGATACTCTTTCTTGATACGAGTGATGAGTTGCTCCTGCGAAGATTTAGTGAGACAAGGAGGAAACATCCTCTTTCGAAAGACAAGACCATTTTAGAGAGCATCAGGCTGGAGCGGGAAAAACTTCAGAAACTGAAGGGGATGGCCAGCCAGGTCCTCGACACCTCGAGTTACAGTGTCCACCAGCTGAAGGAACATGTCCAGCGGCTCTATCTCGCTTCCGACGAAACCAGGAAACTCATTATCAATCTGATATCGTTCGGATACCGTTTCGGTATCCCCCCTGATGCGGATATTGTGCTGGATGTGCGGTTTCTCCCCAATCCTTATTTTATCGAGCGACTCAAGGGACAGACGGGGATCGAAAGATCCGTTGAAGAGTATGTTATGGGGTGGGATGACACCGAGGAGTTTCTCAAACGACTCTTAGACATGATGGTATTTCTCACACCTCTCTATGAGAAAGAGGGTAAATCATACTTAAATATTGCTGTCGGGTGTACCGGAGGAAGACACCGATCCGTGGTTATTCTGAACCAGTTGGCTCGGCACTTTACTAAAAGAACCTATACGGTGCACGTCAGCCACCGTGATATCGACAAACCCTGATCACTCATCCACCAATTTTCGCGTTACGTTGTCTCGTATCCAGTGGGGATCCCACCATTCAACCGGGTTAACAAATTCCCCCCCAACGATCATCCCAAAGTGGAGGTGGTCACCCCCGGCCATACCGGTCATTCCTGTCCTGCCAATGATCTCTCCCTTTGTAACGGGTTGACCCTTGTCTGTGTTAATTGACGAAAGATGTGCGTACAGGCTGCACAGTCCCATCCCGTGATCGATGATAACCGTGTTCCCGTAAATGCCAATATATCCAGTGAAAATGACGATCCCTGTGTTTGATGCCTCCACCGGTGCGTTTCTTGTTGACGCGAGATCAACTCCCTTGTGAATGCTTTTGCTGATGATTGCTTTCTCGTGGTAGTAGGTCCTCCGGTCACCAAAGGTTGCCATGGTCGCGGTATTGCTCATCCGGAGGAACGGTCCCTCCCAAAGCTTTTCGGGCCTTGTCTCCTTGCAGATGGTTTCGATGATTTCCTTGTTTTGTGCTCGCATCTCCTTGTTGACGTATGAGAATGCATCGACCAGGGGAAGTCCCTGCAAATTTTTGTACCGGTTCTGAAATTCAGGCATCTTCATCTCGAGGAACCGTTGCGAGATGTTCATCCTGTCATTGCGAAACGTCTTGTTTCTGACGTGGAAAGGAAGTGCAAAAAAACTGGTGTTGCCGGCCCTATCCTCGGCGAGGATCTGGATTTTCAATTTTTCCGCCGGCGCATTGTCACACGGGATGGCAAAATAAGAAATATAACGCTTCCCACCGTCTGTTGTAGGCTCAGGACAGGAGGTGTAGAAATCGGTGCCGACCTGTACCCCTGTTCGGGGGACGACCTCCGAGAGAGAGTAAACAACTACACACGATCCCCCCGGATTTATATAGTGATACGCGTTCATGGGAGATATTCGGGGAGGGATCGTATCGATAACGACATTGATCGTCAGAGAATGTGTATTCTTCCTGAAAGAAAAGTCGGTTACGGATATGTCGACACGAGCCTCTCCGTCGTGGAGTTTCAGGTCTGAGGGACGCAAATCGATTGGAATGATTTTTTGGCGTGTGCCACGCGCCGCGAGATTCACGGATTCGATGATGCTCCTCTTCCCATCCTGGGATATCGCAACAGAGATATTACGAATGCCGCTTTTCTCGTCGGTGCAGGTGATATCAAAAATAGTTTTTTGCCCGACAACCTCGATCCCTCTGCTCAAAAGAATGGCGGGAGCTTCTCCCTCGTAGAACACCAGAAGCAACCAAATGCCAGTTCCTATCAAAGGAAGCAGTACGACTAGACCCAGAATTTTCAGATATCTCCTCATCCAAACCTCTCTTCTCTTATCCCCCGGTGATTGCTTAGCAGTTGACCTTATATACAATAACTGTTATGTTTTTCAACGGATTTTATTCCCGAGAGATCTCGGGACAGCTTGGTGAGACGGATCATCATCCCGAATAAGTGGCACTTTAAGGGAAGAAGTATGCTGAAAGACAAGAAAATCGTTTTGGGTATTGCCGGTGGGATTGCCGCGTATAAAACGGCCGAACTGACGCGGGAGTTTATCAAAAGGGGAGCAATTGTGAAGGTGATTATGACCGAGAACGCAACCAGGTTCATAACGCCGCTTACCCTCCAGACCCTCTCCGGCAGCCCCGTTTACGCGGAGATGTTTTCTTCCCCGGGGGATTGGGACATACACCATATCTCCCTGGCGCAGGAGGCAAACATCGTCGTCATCGCACCTGCGACCTACAATATCATTGGAAAGATAGCGGCGGGTATCGCCGATGATCTCCTCACCTCGACCGTCGCGGCCACCAAGGCCCCGGTGCTGATATGCCCGGCCATGAACGTCAATATGTATGACAATCCGATTCTCCAATCCAATATGGACAGCCTTTCCGCACGGGGATATCTCTTTATGGATGCCGAACACGGGGAACTTGCCTGTAAGACAACGGGGAAAGGGAGGCTTCCTGATCCCCTCGGTATTGCCGAAGAGGTGGCTGCAATCCTGACCCGAAAGGACCTGAAGGGGCAGCGGATACTGGTGACTGCCGGTCCCACCCAAGAGGCTTTCGACCCGGTGCGGTACATATCCAATCATTCGTCCGGGAAGATGGGGTACGCCCTGGCTGTTGCCGCCCGGATGAGAGGTGCCGAGGTGACCCTGGTCAGTGGCCCGACCTCACTCACCAAACCTGTCGGTGTGCGATTTGTCGGGGTGTCAAGTGCCGTCGAGATGCGGGATGCCGTGATGCGGCACCTGGAGGAAGCAACCGTCATCATCAAGGCCGCCGCGGTAGCAGATTATCGTCCGTCCACGGTTTCGGCCGTGAAAATCAAGAAAGAATCCGGCGTCCGGGATATCAGTCTCGAGAGGACACCCGATATCATCTCCGAGATCGGTAAGAAAAAGGGAGATCGGATCCTGGTGGGATTCGCCATGGAGACGGAAGATCTCATTGCGAATGCACGGGCGAAGATGAAGGCCAAGGCGATGGACCTGATCGTAGCGAATGAGTTGGGCCTTCCCGGTTCCGGATTTCAGCATGACACGAATCTCGTGAAGATTCTGGACACGACAGGAGCAATTGAGGAGCTTCCTCTTATGGATAAAAAAGATGTGGCTGATAGGATTCTGGATGGAGTCCTGCGCATTATCAATGTCGGGAAAAATACATGATGAGAGATGAACTCCTGGATCTGACTGTTGCCCTGAAGAATCACGTATTGTCTGTGAGAAGGATGCGCTCTCCTTTGTCGAGCCTGTGTCTCGCGGGGGGGGGTGGTCTGTCCCCCGATACGGATACCGAACAGGTCCATGCCTCTCCTCCCGTGACGCTGGAAGATATCCAGGCTGAGCTGGGCGAATGCATGCGGTGTAAACTGCAGAGTGGAAGGAAGCATATCGTTTTCGGGGAGGGGCATCCGAACGCCGACCTCGTATTCGTCGGTGAGGCACCCGGTGCTGATGAAGACCGGCTGGGAAAGCCCTTTGTGGGGAGGG
The DNA here is from genome assembly GCA_963662405.2 of Syntrophales bacterium. GTDB lineage: Bacteria > Desulfobacterota > Syntrophia > Syntrophales > UBA2210 > UBA6078. The sequence goes on along the minus strand of CAXXKT010000002.1, from coordinate 204,803 downwards.
CCGGGCAGCTCCTGACGGATATTATCAAGGCCATGGGTCTGACGAGAGAGCAGGTTTACATTTGTAATATTTTGAAGTGTCGCCCACCGAAAAATCGCAACCCTGAGCCGGACGAAATTGAAGCCTGTGAGCCCTTCCTTTTGAAACAGCTTGAATCCTTGCAACCGCTTGTAATCTGTGCCTTGGGTAAGTTTGCGGCCCAGACCCTCCTCAAGACGGATACCCCCATCTCGGCCCTGCGCGGTCGTTTCCACTCGTATCATGACATCTTGCTCATGCCCACATACCACCCCGCCTATCTCCTGCGAAATCCGGGGGCAAAGAAACAGGTCTGGGAGGATGTCCAGATGGTTATGAAGGAACTCCCGTAGGGTGTGATGGGAATCGACGAACCGAGTGCTGCCGCTTCTCAGTGTAGAAAAGAAGTGGTAATTGAGATACAAGCGGAGGACGTTTCATGAAAAGGAGATCCTGGACCGTCGTTGCCGTCGGGATGTTCGGTGTATTTCTTGCTCTTGCGGGAGGGGGACTTTGTGCCGGAGAACAGGGTGTTGTCTTTGATGTTATTTCCGTCGATTCGGCCATTACCCCCGCTGTTACTGAGTATGTTGCCAAGAGCATTGAACGGTCCCGTGCCGATGGCTCCGCCGGACTCATCATTCTTCTCGATACTCCGGGGGGGCTCGATCTGGCGATGCGTGATATCGTTAAAGAACTCCTGAATCCACCCCTGCCGGTCATCGTTTTTGTCTCCCCCTCCGGCGCCCGCGCAGCATCTGCGGGGGTCATGATAACCATGGCTGCCTCGGTGGCGGCGATGGCACCGGGGACCAATATCGGGGCGGCCCACCCGGTGGCGATCGGGCTCGGGGGAAAGATGGACGATACGATGGCGCTCAAGGTGGAAAATGATGCGGTTGCCTACGCCCGGGGGATCGCTCAGCAGCGAATGCGTAACGCCGACTGGGCCGAACAGGCGGTCAGGGAAAGCGTCTCCATCCCGGCTGCGGAGGCACTCAAGCTGAACGTGATCGACATGATCGCATCTGATATGGAAGATCTTCTCGCCAGGCTGGACGGAACGACGGTCAGGCTCCCCACGGGGGATGTGACCCTCGATACGAAGAATGCCGTTATCAATTATACGGTTATGGGTTTACGAGATCGAGTCTTGGTGGCCCTCAGCAACCCCAATATCGCCTACCTCTTGATGATGATCGGCCTGGCCGGTCTCTACTTCGAATTCGCCCACCCGGGAGCGATTCTTCCTGGTGTGGTCGGGGGGATCTCGCTTATCCTCGCCTTCTTCGCCATGCAGACCCTTCCCGTCAATTATGCCGGTATCGCTCTGATCCTGTTCGGCATCATACTCTTCATCGCGGAGATCAAGATCATCAGTCACGGTATGCTCAGCGTAGCGGGAGTCATTTCCCTTGTGTTGGGGTCCGTCATGCTGTTTGAATCCTCGGCCCCGGCCCTGCGGGTTTCGCTCAGCGTTATGATCCCGACCGTGGCGCTGGTGTCGCTCTTCTTCATCGCCGTCGTGACCCTGGCCGTGAAGGCCCAGAGGGGGAAGCCTTCTACGGGGGTGGAGGGAATGATCGGTCGGGAAGGCACTGCCATAACTCCCGTCCATACCGAGGGGAGGGTCCTGATCAAGGGAGAATACTGGAACGCATCCAGCAGGGAACCCATAGAGGAGGGAAGCGGTGTGCGGGTGGTCGGCGCGGTAGGATTGAAACTCAAGGTGGAAAAAACATAAAAGATATAGAGGAGGGTGTATGATGTACACAATAATAACCGTTGTTGTCCTCGTGGTGCTGTTTCTGGCGGCCTCGATCCGGATCCTCAACGAGTACGAGCGCGGCGTGATCTTTCGCCTGGGACGAATCATCGCCACCAAGGGCCCCGGCCTTATCATCCTGATCCCTGTCATAGATCGGATGGTGAAGGTGGATATGAGGATTATTACGATGGATGTTCCTCCGCAGGATGTCATAACGCGAGATAATGTCTCCGTCAAGGTGAACGCGGTAATCTACTTCAGGGTCATGGAGGCAAACCATGCCGTCGTTGAGGTCGAGAACTTTCTTTACGCTACTTCACAGCTTGCGCAGACCACCCTGAGGAGTGTCTGCGGACAGGTCGAGCTGGACGAACTCCTCGCGGAGAGAGAAAAGATCAACACGCAGCTCCAGGAGATCCTCGACCGGAGCACTGATCCGTGGGGAATCAAGGTTTCGACCGTCGAGGTGAAGCATATCGATCTCCCGCAGGAGATGCAGCGGGCGATGGCGAAGCAGGCGGAGGCCGAGCGGGAGAGACGGGCAAAGGTGATCAGTGCCGAGGGTGAATTCCAGGCCGCTCAGCGGTTGACCGAGGCAGGAAAAATGATGGCGGAGCAGCCCATAGCACTCCAGCTCCGGTACCTCCAGACGCTTGCGCTCGTCGCCGCGGAAAATAACTCGACGACCCTTTTCCCCATACCGATCGACCTGTTCAAGCCCTTTATGGAAATTACAAAGAAGGATTGATGCAACGCAATAACCACGAAGGGGGTGTGCCGTGAGAACAGAAGGAAAAATACGAGGGGTCATCGGTGCCGTTATCCTGATTACGCTCGGTATTCTCTTGGTCCTGAGCAACAGTGATATATACGGGTTCGATAAGAGCTGGCCGATCCTGTTCATCGTGATCGCCGTCACCATGCTTGCCCAGCGTTTCAGGGATGTCGGTGCATGGATCATCGGGGCCGCCGGTGTCGGATTCTTCGTGATGAAAAATTTTTATCCCGAGGTGCAGAATTGGGGGAAATACATCTTTCCGGTTCTCCTGATCATCTTGGGGGGCTATATCCTGTTCAAAGGGGGCCGGTTTCCGAGGCGGCCGTAGTACGGCGAGACGGTCCGATATTCCGGGGTTGCATCTCAGGGTGTGACCCCGTCCTTTTTGTCAAGAGGGGGCCTGCCCTTTTTATTGTTTCAAAAAAAGCGGCGATATAGTATGTGACCACGGTAAATACTGTAGAGGTGACAAGAGACGCATGACGAATGAGGAAAAGAAGGAAGAGCGATCCTTTGAAGAACTCCTGAAGGAAACCGAGGCGGGAACCGGGCGGTTGGAGCCGGGACAGCGTATAGAGGCCCGAATCGTCGATATCGGATCCGATTGGGTCTTCCTGGATCTTGGTGGTAAGAGCGAAGGGGCCCTGGATAAGAAGGAACTTCTCGATGAAGAGGGTGAACTCCCGTTCAAGAGAGGTGATACGATCGCGGCGTATTTTCTTTCGTCGCGGCATGGCGAGATGCTTTTTACCACACGGATTACGACCGGTCAGGCGGGGCGGAACTTTCTTGACCATGCCTGGGGGAGTAAGATTCCCGTCGAAGGGCTGGTGGAAAGAGAAATAAAGGGTGGTTTCCAGGTGCGGATCGCCGGTGATACCAGGGCATTCTGCCCCTATTCCCAGATGGGGCTCAGGAGGGTCGAGAATTCCTCCGAATATGTCGGAGAACGAATGTCCTTTATGATTACCGAGTATGGCGAAGGGGGGCGGAATGTCATCCTCTCCCATCGGGTGATCCTGGAGGCGGAAGAGCGCGAGAAGAAGGAGGCACTCAAGGGACAGCTTTCCGAGGGGATGAGGATCACCGGGACGGTTGCATCGATTCAAGGTTTCGGTGCCTTTATCGATATCGGCGGTATCCAGGGTTTGCTCCCTATCTCGGAAGTCGGATGGGGACGGGTCGATGATATCCATGATGCCCTGTCCGTTGGCCAGCAGGTGGAAGTGGCGATTCTGAACCTGGATTGGGAGCGGGACCGGGTTTCATTCAGCCTCAAGGCGACCCTCCCCGACCCCTGGGACCGGGTTGAGGAGAAATACCCCGTCGGTTCTTCCCACCATGGCTCGGTGGCACGCCTGGCAAAGTTTGGTGCCTTCGTGACCCTGGAGGATGGTGTAGACGGTTTGATTCATATCTCAAAACTGGGGAGCGGAAAACGGCTCAACCATCCCGGCGAGGTTCTGGAACAGGGACAGAAGATAGAGGTGACCGTCGAATCGGTTGATTCCGGAAAAAGGCGACTCTCTCTGACGCCGGCACAGGATGATAAAAGGGAGAGCGAACCGGGGATGGGCGAAGAGGATGATTATCGATCATACCTTCACAAGACCCCCACGTCGATGGGAACGCTTGGCGATATCCTGAAAGAAAAACTGGCCGGTGCGGCAGAGGGTAAAAAGAAGAAAAACTGAATCGTCGCTAGCCGGTTCGGGCCTGTAAATTTTCGGGGATATGTGTAAACCTCCTTTTGTTAATGAGGAGAGGGGTAGGAGGCATGATCGGCCGATTTGATAACCTTATTGCAAGTACCCTTACAATAGGTGAAGATGAGGGCGAGGATAAGGTCGTTGATCTGAAGGACGCAGTTGAACGGTATGTACGGCCGGGCGGGAAGATCCACATCGGCACCACCCATTGCTGCTCCGGGGCCGCTATCTTCGAAATCGCCCGGCAGTTTTACGGGCAGCGCCCCGGTTTCACCCTCATCATGAGGGGCATTCGGGATACAGCCATACTCCTCTTCCACTTAGGGTTGATCGGAAAGGTGATCACCTCTTTTTCCGGGAATGTCTATCCCTGGTACAGCCCGAATCCGATCTGCCAGAAGGCCTACACCACGAAAGAGGTCGATCTCGAAGACTGGTCGATCCTGACCTTTCCCCTCATGCTGATGGCCGGTGCCCTGGGGCTGGAGGTGATGCCGACGACATCTCTCGTCGGAAGTTCCCTGGCGGAGGTGAATGAGGATTCCTTCCGTGTGATCGACGATCCGTTTGGCAGCGGAGGGAAAATCGGTCTCCTGAAGGCTCTCAATCCCGATATCTCCATTATACACGGCGTCGCGGCGGATCGGGCGGGAAATACCATCCTGACTCCTCCCTACAGCGAGGGTCTCTGGGGTGCCAAGGCCAGCCGGGGAGGGGTCGTGGTGACTGTGGAGAAGTTGGTTTCCACTGATTTTATACGAGAGCATGCCCACTTGGTAAAACTCCCGTCATATATGGTGAATTCCGTATCGGTGGTACCCTTCGGGGCGCATCCCGGGGGCGTCTGGGACCAGGGGATGCAAGGGTTTGAGGCGTATGCCGAGGACTACAAATTCATGACCCGGTTCAACCGGCTGTGTAAAGATCCCCGGGCTCTTGATGAATGGATCAAGGAATGGGTCATCGATTGTCCGTCCTTCACGGACTATATTGCCAAACTGGGGGATGACCGGATAAATCAGTTGAAACAAAGTGCGGGTCGGGATGCCTGGCGGGTACAATTTGCCGCTCTTGAGGATACGATATCTGATAGTGAAGATGCTAACAATGTCGAAACAATGGTTGTCGTCGCGGCGCGAGAAATCAGGGACCGTGTCCTGCGCAGCGGGTATCGAACGATGTTGGCCGGGGCGGGAACGGCCAACCTGGCGGCTTGGTTGGCGAAGTATCATCTCCGGGAAGATGATTATGTCGTTGAACTCCTCGTGGAACTGGGGTATTTCGGGGCCTTACCACGACCGGCGGAACCCTTTCTTCTCAATTTCGGCAATTTCGGGACCTGCAAGATACTGACCGAAACGATCGATACACTGGGGGTCTTCACCTGCGGGGCCACGAACCGGTGCATCGGGATCCTTGGAGGGGGGCAAATCGATAAATTTGGTAATATCAATTCCAGTTGGATCACAAATGATGTATATCTCACCGGTTCGGGAGGTGCGAATGATGTGGCGACAGGGGCCGCGGAGACTATGGTAATCATGCAGCAGTCGAGAGATCGTTTTTTGGAAAAAGTTCCGTTCGTCACGGCACCCGGCTCCCGTGTGAAGAGTCTGGTCTCCACGCAGGGTGTTTTCGAAAAGCTGGATAATGACAAAGAGTTCACTCTGACGAAATACTGCCTGTCCCCCGGCTTCGCATCTGCAGAAGATGCTGTCAGGGATATCAGGGAACAGTGCGGGTGGAATCTCAAGGTGGTCGGAACCCCGGCCAGAATTTCTCCTCCTCGGAGGGATGAATTGAGACTGCTCCGGATCTTTGATCCAAAAAGATTTTATCTCAAGTAAGGCGTTCCATGTTATGCTGCGGAAGGCCTCGCTGGAGAAAGAGAAGGTGTGTTATGGAAGGAAAACGTGTCGGTGAAAGTAGCGTCGTCATGTCACAGGTAATGAATCCCCTCGATGCGAACCCTGCGGGAAATGTGCATGGCGGCTCAATTATGAAACTGATCGATACCGCAGCGGGTGCCGTCGGGGTAAGGCACGCACGGGCCAATGCCGTTACGGCATCAATTGACCGCCTTGATTTTCACAGCCCCGTGTTCATCGGAGACCTCTTGACCCTCAAGGCGGGTCTTAATATGGTGGGGAGAACCTCCATGGAGGTCGGCGTCAGGGTGCAAACAGAGAATCTGGTCTCCGGCAGGGTTCGGCATACCGCTTCAGCATATCTGACCATGGTAGCGCTCGGCCCGGATGGAAGACCGGTTGAGATTCCCTCTCTTATCCTGGAGACGGATGAGCAGGCTCGTCGAAACCGGGAGGCAAAGGCACGGAGAAAGATGCGCCTTGAGGAGAGACAAAAGGAGAAGGCCTGCCAGCAGGACCTTCAAGAATCCAGCGATAATAAGCGATAATAGATCGGACGCAACGGCTGAAGCGTCACATCTGTTGTTACTGTTGGTATATGCAGTGTAAAGATGAGAGACAATGAATCAATAAAAGGCATTATCCTTGGATGTACTGAACTGCCGTTGATTCTTGCTGAAGAAGCGTACGAAGGGATTCCCTATCTGAATACGAAGGCGAGTCGCATAGATGCAATTGCGGATTCCTGGTTGCACAACTGAACCTGCTCGGTCCTGGGGAAAAGCAAAAGAGCGTCCCGCGTGTTCTTGAAAACGGGAGCACAATACCAAGTATGAATTATACAATACGGACGTGTGGGTGGGAAGATATCGATATCCTCACAGGGATTATCCGCGCATCCTTTCGGGACGTGGCGGATCGCTTCAGCCTGACTCCGGAGAATTGCCCCCGTCATCCCTCAAATTGCATCGCTGAGCGGGTGCAAGGCGATATGGAGCGTGGCGTTACATATTATGTCCTCGATGATGGCGATGAGGCCCTGGGATGTGTGGCCTTTGAGCAGGCGAATATTGAGGAGTTCTATCTCGAGCGTCTTGCGGTTCTCCCTGAGCGGCGGCGGTGCGGCCTGGGAAGGGTACTGGTCGAGCATGTCCTGGCGCAGGCAAGGTGTGTGGGCAACGATTGTCGGGTAGGGATCGGAATCATCGCCGCACAGGCGGAACTGAAGGAGTGGTATCGGAGGATAGGATTTGCCGAGGGCGAGACGAAGGAATTTGTTCACCTGCCATTTCTGGTAACCTTTTTATCATATCGAATCAAGGGGAATATTTCAGATGGTGTCTGACATAAATAAACAACAACAATTAATAGACCATAATTGTCTGCTTTCCATGGGGCTTTTGATGTCGAATTCCGTTCTCGGCGAGTTTCTCGATAGCTACAATATCGGGATGGTGAGCACCGGGGTTCCCAACAAGTTATACAACATCGTATTCGTTAAGAGGAAAGCTTCGAAGCCGGAAAAAGTGGTCCGAAAATGGGAACAGTTCTTCGAATCCCGTGGTCTTCCTTTTCGTGTCCTATTCAGCCCGGGATTGGAAGGTGGATATGCACCTCTGTTGAAGGAGAGGGGATATGAAGAAATCGATCCCGAGGCGGTGATGACCCTGTCCGATCTGGTCGTGAAAAGCGAGGAGGGGACCCCCCTGGTTATTAAGAGAGTTGTTACCCCCGAAGAACTGGTCCACTTCCAGGAAACGGTCGCAGCCGGCTTCTCTTTTCCCAACAAGGTTGGGCCCTTGCTGATCACTGAACGGGTATGCGCTCTTCCCGATACCGAGCTTTTTATCGGGTATGTCAACGGCAAACCCGCATCCACATCGATGCTGATAAAGACCGGACCAATCGCGGGAATATACTGGGTCGCCACTCTCGATAAATACCGGAGACACGGTTTCGGTGCGGCGATGACTCGTCATGCCGTCCTGGTGGGGAGGGATAAAGGGTGCACAATTGCAAGCCTTCAGGCGACCAAGATGGGAAGGCCGGTCTATGAACGTCTCGGATTTACTAATCCTTACAATTATCGGGTCTACGCCCTCGCGAAAAGGTGTTGATCTTTCATGGTCTATTCGCCAGATGATGGGGGTATTTCCTAAAGGTAAAACCGCGCGGATCCCTCGTTCAAAAGAAGGGTAGGCGGGAGTTGCCGCTTCATAGAATCTCTGTCTGAGTGCTGTGCCCTTCGTGCTTAGGTCACGGTCGTCTCCGTCATAGTCGACGGTGAAGACGGTTGGTTTCGGTTCCTTATAGGTACGGATAAAATCGATAATCCGGGGGGCCGGATCGGGTATCTCGGCGCGGTGAAAGCCGATTCGCGGGAGCGGACGATCAACGATCACCATATGAATCTGGGGGTCACGCGACACCGTATTGAGAAGATCACACAGGCGGTTTGCGTTTCTGAATGATTCCCAGAGATCAAGATGATTGCCGGTACTGTTTCCCGCCGGAGGAACGATGGGTTTGATCTTCTCCATGCCCTGTCGTGAAAGCGGTGGGATGGTAAAACCCTCTCTGACGGTGCCGTCTGGAAGATGAAGAGACTGTCTCCCCCGTCTTCGGAAGGTATGGAAAGGCCAGTATCGCATCGGCCCACTCGTTGATGCATAGGATACGGGTGTGACGCCGGTCGTTGTAAATAAAAATTTTAAAGATGCCGATTCCCCCCTATATTTCCCCGTATGGGAGACTACCATTGCAGCCCCGACCGCTGTCTCTCCCCCTTTGAGGGGAATAGTAGGTTCCCGGGGAGAGAGGGTTCGTGTAAGACGGAAGAAACACCTCCCATCCCGGACACTCTCCAGATACATCGCGATGAGATTGATATCTTTATCGCCGGCCATATGTTCAATAAAACCGGTGCATTCAAGAACAATAGTATTCCCGATGGTGGCTGTTTTTCCGATTCCATCCCCAGGGAGGAGACCTGCCCGGTCAGCCGCTGTCTGATGCCACCGCTTCAAGAGATAATGCCGGCAGGATTCTCCTTTCCCGGGATGGTCCTCCCTGCTGTCAGCTTTCGGACGGGCAGGAGGGCACCATCCACCTCGGCCCCATGAGAAAGTGATCCGGGAAACTCATTTGCCCGAAGGTGGAGACTCTCCGGGGGACGCCGATATCGGCGATACTCTTGGGTTGAAAGAACACTCCCAGATCGGAAGGGGGTATCACATATTGCGTTATACAAGATATTCCTCCGAAAGGGGCCCAACGGCATCAAAAGGCAAACGTACTATCGGGTCAAGTCTGCTGCAGTGTCAAACAAAGGGACCTGGCCATGCGATCTCCCGACATCGAGGAAGAGCTGCGCCTTGCCCTGTTTCGTGAAACCATCGTGCCTGCGGAGTTGTTACATGAAACCTCCGTCGCGGTAAAATCATTCCGGGAAGGAAGGTCAGGTGTGTCGCTATTCAATACATGCGATTCGAAATGGTCGCCGGGGAGAAACTATACTGACGGGGTATATGTCACAGGGGGTGCCGGTGACGAGGAATCGATTCGCCGGATCTGAGATCGGATCGACTGGGACCCGAAGATGGGTATGAGTATTCAGTCTATGACGGATGGAGACATCTCCCATGCGGAGCTGATGTTCATGGGGACGGTATGATCAGAAAGGGCTTCTTATTCATAACTCTTTGTAATGGAATGTCTTTTTTATGGTTTAGGCGGACGATACTTCGGGTCCGATAATTATGTTGATAAATGGAATATGATCAGGTATAGTACCTCCCGATGAGAGCCAGTACATGAAATTCAGCGAATTAAACCTTCCCCCCACAATCTTCGAAGCAATCGTGAATATGGGGTACGATGAAATGACGCCCATTCAGGAGGCGTCGTATCCGGTTATTTCCGCCGGCGTGGATCTGTGTTCCCTTGCAGAGACCGGTTCCGGCAAGACGGCTGCCTGTGCGATCCCGCTTATTCAGAAGGTTGATACAACCCTCAACGCCCTCCAGGCCCTCGTGATCGTTCCGACTCGTGAATTATGTCTCCAGTATGTTGATGAGATACATAAAATAGCGCTCAAGACAGAAGTCGTTCCTTTCGCAGTGTATGGAGGGTTCAGTAAAGGGATTCAGGTAGCGAAACTGAATCACAAGGTCCATATCTTGGTAGCGACCCCTGGACGATTGATCGACCTTATGTATGACGGGGTGGTCAATCTCTCCCATGTAAAGTGTGTCATACTGGACGAAGCCGATGAACTGTTGAAGATAGGTTTCCTGGAAGATGTGGAATTTATCATGTCATGTATCCTTCAGGAGCACCAGACGCTTCTCTTCGCAGCTACCATGGACGATGATATAAAGAAACTGGTTGACAAGACCCTCCACAACCCGCAGCATATCTCTCTGATTGACGACAGGCCATCCCCCGAGACGATTGAACACTATTTTGAATACCTTCCCTCGAAAAACAAAGAGGCTGAACTGGTCCGGTATCTTGAAGAGGAGGATATCACCCAGGCGATCATTTTCTGCAACGCCCGTCATAAGGTGGATGCCCTTTTCAAGAATATGAGACGAGACTTTAAGGATATAGAGTATATCCACGCAGGTCTGAGCCAGGATAAACGATCTTCCATTTACCGCCATTATCGGAACAACAAGGTTCGTTACCTGATCGCTACCGATGTTGCCGGCAGGGGACTGGACTTTTCCAATGTCTCGCACGTCATAAACTGGGATTTCCCGGGGGATGGGGAGCAGTACACTCACCGCACCGGACGGTCGGGAAGAATGGGGAGAAAAGGGAAAGCCCTTACCTTCTTGACCAAGCGTGATCTCCCCAGTCTCCGGTCGCTTATCCGAAGGCAAAGGATCGTTCCTCTCTGGATAGGGAAGGATCCTCTCCAAGGTGACGCTGGTTCCAAGGGACTGGTGGAATCCCACAAGAAGAGAAGACCCCATCGATCGTCCCACCGCCGGAAACCAAAGACGGGCACTTCAATATAGCGCCGCGTAGGAACAAACCCTGAATCCTGATCCCCCGTTTTTTAGGTCGGCTTGTTTCACGTTCCATTTCGTGCCTATCCGTCGGTTTTACCGTGCAGGAATCTCATCGCGTGGTATTAGTCTCTCTTGGTGTCGATGAACTGTTGCAGTCTTGAGAGGTTTCTTTCACGTTTTACAATCGGGGTGCTATCTTCGTCATAGGTTATGAGGCTTTCCTCAAAGGTTGGTGTCTTGGCACGGGTATAGAGAATACCGAGAGGGAACTTTGTCGATTCCACCGCCTTTTCAAATGCCCGAATCTTGTCCGTGGGGTCGTACGAATCTTCCAGGTAATAGGTGTGATCCTTGAACCACTTATACGTATTGATTTTATTAAACGAGACGCACGGTTGAAAAATATCAACGAGTGCGTATCCGCGGTGGGATACGGCTTCTTTGATGATCTCTTTTGTCATGTCAATGTCACCGATAAAGGTCCGCGCTACGAATGATGCGTCGAGGGCTATCGCAACGGTGATCGGGTTGAACGGCTCGAGGATAACGCCGTCCCCCTGCACCGGTGTCACGAAACCCCTCTGGCTTGTAGGTGACGCCTGTCCTTTTGTCAGACCATAGACCATATTGTTGTGGACGATATTAGTGATGTTCGGATTTCTCCGGATCGTGGCGAGAAAATGATTTCCGCCCTCACCGTACATATCGCCGTCGCCGCTCTCAGCGATAACGAAAAGCTGGGGATTGACGGCCTTAATGGCCACGGCGACTGGCAGCGCCCTCCCGTGCAGTCCATTGAAGACGTGACATTTCATGTAGTGAGGTAACTTTGCAGCCTGTCCGATCCCCGAAACCATTACCAGCCTCTCGGGTGTGATCTCCATCTCCGCGAGGGCCTGTACCAGGGCCTTCAGGATGCCGAAGTTGCCGCATCCGGGGCACCAGGCGATATCAAGATCGCCCATGCTGTAGGCAGTCGTATCCATGATTCCTCCCTGAGCTACAATACATCGCGTAACCTGCTCTCCAAGTCCTCCACGGTGAGTGCGAGACCACTGTAAGCGGTGATACGCGTCTTGATGTCGATACCGGTGTATAGCTTCAGCAATCGTGCGAACTGGGATGTCGCGTTATTCTCAACAATGATCAGACGATCCGGCCTTGTCAGCATCTGGCCGGTATCGGGGTGAAGGGGATAGACCTGACTGAAGTGGACAAACGAAAGATCATTGCCTCCGATACGCGTGACTGCTTCACGTACGATTTCCAGAAGCGATCCCCAGCATACGATCATGGTAGTGCCCTCGATCTTGCCCGAAAGACCGGGCAGAGGTGCCTCCTGGGCCAGCAGGGAGCGTTTCCTGAGGCGTTTGTCCACCATCCGGACCCTCATGTCATGATTCTCCGTCAGGTGCCCTTCCTCGTCATGTTCATCGCTGTCGACCACGACGAGCCCCTCACCGTTTCCCGGAACACCCCGGGGAGAGACGCCGCTTTCTGTCAGCGCATAGCGTCTGTATCCCCCATCCGCTTGGACGACATGACGTTCGATCTCGAAACTCGATATATCTATTCTCGGTATGTTGTAATAGGAATCAATGAGATACTGATCGGTCAGGATAACCACCGGTATCTGGTACCTATCGGCGAGGTTGAAGGCCCGGGCCGTCAGCTTGAAGGCTTCCTCGATATTCCCCGGAGCGAAGATGACACGCGGAAACTCCCCGTGCCCGGCATACAAAGCCAGTTCAAGGTCTCCCTGTTCCGTTCTTGTCGGCAGGCCCGTTGCCGGCCCCGGTCTTTGTGCCAAGTGAATCACGAGTGGAGATTCGATAGCCCCTGCAAGGCTCAATCCCTCGGTCATAAGGGCGAATCCCCCACCCGATGTTGTTACTATCGCACGCCCCCCTGCATACCATGCGCCGATAGCCATATTGATCGCCGCTATTTCGTCCTCCGCTTGTTCCGCAATAATACCGAATTTCTTCGATTGTCGTGCAAGAAAAGTCAAGACGGACGTTGCGGGTGTCATGGGGTAAGAAGAGATGAAATCGCATCCGCCGGCGAGCGCCCCGATCCCCACCGCCTCCCCACCGTTCATGATGATTTGACCTGCGACCTGCGGATCTTTCCTGATGTTGATCGATATAGTCCCGGATTGTTTCAGGTTGCCGCCGATTTCATATCCGCGTTTGACCGCACGGATGTTGTGGGTTGTAACCGTTTTATCCGTTTCAAAAAACAGTTCCTTCAGATCATCGATGATACCTTCCATGTCGATACTGAAAAGAGCCGCGATGACTCCGGAGACGATAGCGTTGGCATATATGGCCCCTCCGATCTCTGCGCTGATTGCCGACAGGGGGACATTTATTACCTCTATCTTATTATCTCCCGAGTTAAAGAGTCCTTCTTGATCCCCCAGAATGATGGTCTCTGATGTAATCCGGTGCTCGACATGTTTCAGCGCTTCGCTGTTCAAGGGAAAGAGAATGTCGATTGTGCTTCGGTGCGTCCGGACCGGTTGCGATGAAACCCGCAGCTGGGTCGAATTGCTCCCCCCGCGAACCCGCGACATATATTCCTTGGTGGAAAAGAGATGATACCCCGCATGTTTGAATGCATGCGTCAGGAGCAGCTCGATCGTTTGGATTCCTTGCCCGGCCTCCGCACACAGCACGATCGAGATGTCGTCCTTCTTGCCCGGATATTTCTTCATCAATGCACCTCAGTGTTCATACAATGGTTGCTTGAAACTGGTTGCCTGTAGATTACCGAAAAAATATCAGTTTGCAGAAGAACGGCGGAACGTCGAACCTGATAGGTGAATTACTTCCTGTTCGCCCCGCAATAGAAAAAAACACATAATATGTATGATAACACATTGCGTTGAAATGGTCTATATCTACACGCAATGAGAAGGTTCGCCGCTTCTATCAACCGGAATTCCCGGTAGAAAAGTGCTCAGAAATGCAGGGTAAACCTTCCGGAACACGTTCCGGTTTTGAGTATCAGACACGTGGTTACCGGCGGCATGATATCATACGCAATCCCCAGGCTTTTAAGCCAGCATTCCACCCGGTAGATAACGCCGCACTCATAATCGCCAATAACGCCCATGCCCCGCATGCTGTTGTAGGCGAAACAGTCTTCCGGTAGAAAATCCCATTGTAGAACGCAATCGTCAGGGAAACTCATGGAGGCGTTCATAAAATCAGGTATGAAGAATTCAGACACATTAGCGATGAAATCTTGGAACTCCTCAAAGGTATCAAGAGGTTGTTTCTCTACGCCGAGGAACTGCTTGACCCTTCTGACTTCAATCTCCGCCAATGCTTTAATTGCCGACTTATTGATCTTATTGGTCTTTTCCGCTCCCAGTTCCTGCAGGCACTCATAAAACCACAACCCGTCGTGCGTCATCCAATTCTTGTTGAGAAATTCGACCAATTGGTCATTTTCGGTTTCCGCCATCGTGAATTCCTCCCCCCTTGATTGAGATGCCAGCGCCGGTCTGGGCACCGAGCCGGAGCCCTACGGCAGCCCCGCGCCGGGGACATCTACCCGAATGGTCTCGATACGACCACTCCTGTTATTATTCTCGTAAAGGCTCGATGTCAGAACAAAGAGGTCTCGACGCTCAGGACCACCGAGCATACAGGCAAAGGGGGTATGAGCGAGTTTGTAACGATGGGTAATTTCTCCTCCCTCGCGGACACGGATCAACTCCGAACGGGCATTGGGGGAAGCAACCCAGACGGCCCCCTCGGCATCAAGGCAGATCCCATCCGGGGTTACCCGGTCAACAAGCTCGGCGTGACGGGGGGTCAGGCCCAACTCGTCAAAGGAGGCCCAGACACGACGATGGGAGAGAGAACCGTCCTGCTCGATATCAAAGGCAGTGAGGCGTGCGGCAAGCGTTTCACCGACGATCAGTGTCTTTCCGTCGGGTGAGATAACGCTCCCGTTGGGAAAGGCCATATCTTCGGCCACTATCTTCGCCTCACCGGTCGGTGTAACGAGGACGATCTCGGCAGGCCGGTACGGCTGTTCGAAGAGAGGGGTACCGAAATTTCCGATATATGCCCTCCCGCTGTGATCGACTACCATATCGTTGCAATATGATGATGCCAGCTCGCTCAGATCGGCAAATTGTGACAGAACTCCATCATGGAACCGCAGCAGTTGACGATCCGCCATTGAGACGACGAGGAGACTCTGATCGGGAAGCCATCCCAGTCCGGAGGGCTGACCCCACACCTCGGTAATGATCTCCGTATTACCATCAAGGTCGACCGTCATCACTTTCTTCGTGCGGAAGTCCGAAAACCACAATCTCCCGTCGTGCCAGCGTGGCCCCTCGGGAAATCCCAGTCCGTCAAGCAGCGTCGTCGTATCTATTGTCATGGTAGATGTCTCCTCCGCTAGGTAAGTTCATTCCAGCTATCATGAAAGGTGAAAAAAATCCAGACCGGACGTCTGTGATAGGTCGCTATCCTCAGTAGCTTTGTTTTCCTGTCCGTATCTACCTGATTTACGGACAAAAAGGGAAAAGAACATTGATACGACCCACGATCGTTCGATCACAGTATCTGTTCATCGATCCACCGGAGGTTCTCCTTGATCAGCTCCGGGATGGGGAGTTCATAGGGGCAACGCTCAGAACACAGACCGCATGCGGTGCATCCCCGTGCTTGGTCAACCGCAAATCTTGGCCATCCTCCGGCAAGAATCCCCGGTCCCATACGCTTGACCATCGATTTGATCCCGATGATGTGCTGTATGGGGATTTCTTCAGGGCAGGGTTGGCAGTAATCGCAGCGACGGCAGAACTGTTTGTCGAATTCGCTCTGGATTGCATGGATCTCCTCCCATTCCTTCCGGCTGAGCGACAAGTCGTCAACGAAGACCTCCCAGTTCTTATCAAACAACTCCGGTGACTCGATGCCGGGGATAACGACAGTTCCCTCGATGGCCAGGGCGTATTTGAGAGCCAGGCGGGCGTTGTCGATAATACCCCCGGAAAAGGCCTTCATAACGATGACGCCGATGTCCGCGGCGAGGGCCCGAGGAATCACCCGTTCTTGCGCCTTCGGCTCGAGGAAGCTGTAGCAGACCATGATAGTCTCGAAAAGTCCATCGTCGATGACATGGTCCAGGAGGTCCAGGCTGTGGCTGGTAATCCCGATGTGCTCGATCAGACCCTCCTCACGCGCCTTCAACAGCCCCTCCAGTGCCCCGCCCTTTGAGATAATCTTCTTATAGGCATCGCGGTCACGGATAAAATGACACTGATAGAGCTCGATTTTGTCCCTCTGGAGTTCGCTGAGGCTTATCTCTACATCATTCCTGATTTTATCAGCAGTGTGCTGCTGAGATTTGGTCGCTATAACGACATCCTTTCCGGTCTCCTGCAGGGCAATGCCGATTCGCCGCTCACTTGTCGTATAGGCACGGGAGGTATCGATAAAATCAACGCCGCTGGTCAATGCATGGATAACGGTCTCGATGGCCTCTTCCTCGGAGACCCGCTGGATCGGAATCCCGCCGAAACCGAGACGTGTGACCTGAATGCCCGTTTTCCCGAGTGTTATTTGTCGCTTCATACTTTTCCACTGCCTCTTCTTCCCCGCTGTCGGCGGATTCTATCGGAGCAGATCGATAAGCGCTTTCTGCACGGTTGGAAACTGAAAAACAAAACCGTCGTCCATAAGCTTTCGGGGGTAGACCCTTTGCCCCTTCAGGATCACATTTCCGAATTCCCCGAGGATCCACCGTATGAGAAAGGCGGGAAGAGGGGGTAAAAAGACCGGCTTGCCCATGACCGTGCCGATTGCTCGCGTCAACTCCCGGTTCCTGACGGGGTCGGGTGCCGTGCAGTTGATCGGTCCCTCGACATCTTTGCGTTCGAGGACGAATCGAAATATATCGGCAAGATCTCGTTCATGTATCCAGGAAAACCACTGTGTCCCGTTGCCCAGCGGTGCCCCCATCCAAAAGCGGAAGGGGGGGAGCATCTGCGCGAGGGCGCCCCCGCCTTTGCCCAAGACGATGCCGAAGCGGCAGAGGACAACCCGTGCGCCATATTTTTTGGCCTCAAGGGCTGCAGCCTCCCAGTCCGCTGCGAGCGTTGCCAGAAAATCCGTTCCGGGTGGATCCGTCTCTTCAAGGGATTCATCTTCATGAAAGCCATAATACCCAACGGCCGATGTGCTGATAAGGTGTGTTTCTTTTCCCGAACGTGGAGCCAGGGCATCGACGAGATGGCGGGTTGTCAGGAGCCTGCTCTCCCGAAGGGTGTCTTTATAGTCGTCGGTCCACCGGGCGAAGATGGAGGCCCCGGCAAGGTTGATGACGGCGTCGTGCTCGGCAATCCGTTCCTGCCACGGCCCTTCCCGCGTAGGGTCTCCCTCCAGAAACGATGCACCTTTGGGGAGGAGTTGCTGTTTCTTGATCGATCGTGTCAGGATTGTCACCTCATGCCCGTGGCCGGTTAATCCCGAGCTCAACGTACTCCCCACAAAACCCGACCCTCCGGTGATAAAGACCTTCATAACTCCCCTCCTTCGTGGCGTATGGCGAGGTGACGCTCAAGGGGTCTCGGTCGCGCTATCCGGGAATATCGGTTTTTCTTTCGATAGGAAGGCCGATATCCCGTGAACACACTCGCCCGTTGTAATTAATGAAATGGCCTTTTCCATTTCTAATCTCAACGACCCAGCAAGCGATAGATTGCTGGTTGAACGGATGACTTCAAGGGCGGCGCGTACGGCGCGCGGACCGTTCGTGGCGATGTTTCCCGCGAGCTGAAGCGATTCGGCAAGTGCCCTTCCCGGCGAACTGATGCGATTGATCAAGCCGCACGAAAGGGCATCGTGCGAGGTGACCTCACGGGCCGTCAGGATCATTTCCGCCGCACGTGCGGGTCCTATCAGCCGGGGGAGGGCGGCGGCTCCGCCCCAATCGGGTATGAGGCCAAGGCGCACCTCTGAAAAGCAGATAACGGCATCCGGATCCATCACGCGCATATCACACCGCACGGCGAGTTCCGCACCTCCGCCGTAGGCGTTTCCATTGAGTGCGGCGATGATCGGAACCGGCAATGCAAACAGACTGTCCACTGTCTTCCGGATCCGTCGTATCATCTGTGCAACGGGCGCCCGGTCGCGGGCCGTTATCCCCTGAATGAGATTCGCGACCTGGGGATTGTCCGGGTTAACGTCGAAGCCGGAACAAAACACCTGATCTTTCACCCCCGCCAGGATGACAACGCGGGGAAGTCGCCTCTCCAGCTGTAGGATGATTTCTTCCAAATCGTTCCACATCGCCGCATTGAAGGCATTTCGCCTCTCCGGTCGATCGAAGCGCACGATTCCAATATGATCTCTGTATTCCAGGGTAATTCCGTAATCGGCCATCTTCGTTTCCCCCCACGGGAAGATGCGATTCTAGAGCGATTCCTCTGGACGGTCAGCTACCGGCTCCTCGCGGGCGTGGTGTCTCTGTTCCCCGTATGAAGGACGGTTTCATCGTGTATACTCCATCCCCTCCACCATGTTGCCGTGCTGGGCAATCCTGTTGTGCCGGTAACTCGTTTTGTCACCCACACGCCGGAAACAATGGTTCTTTTTCTTGACACAGGACCGTATCGCCCACTTCGTGGAGAAGCCGTAGGACTTCTTGAGCAAATCCGGCTGGATGCACCCCTGGAGCGCAAGTCCTTGCCTCCTGATTGCCACCCCAAGTCTAACTACTATACCCCCCGTTATCTTGGAAAACAAGCATGAATCTGAACCTCGAAGGGGCTATCCGAGACAGGCCGTGTGGGATAAACATTGACAGCGTGTAGGGATGACGTCGACTTGGAATTCAGACTGATACCGATATCGAGAGTGATAAATTTACGCTATGAAGAGTAGGCTTTGTGAGGGGCACCCGTATTGCAGACGCCATCTACGATACATTCAGAGGTCTTTTCTCTTATCGAAGACGTTTTTCCTTCCGCGTCGGCTGGTGGGAGGCGAAGCCGCCCGGGGGCGGGTCCCGAACTCCATTTTGAAACCATATGTCCCTTCGGCTTTTTTCCGAAGGGACATATGGTTGAAACTTCTGCGTGATTCCGTGCGTGAGGGAGGAGAAAAACCTCCAGAACAGTACAATCGGGGGCCGGAAGGCCCCCGTGTGAGACGGTGCTTACGTTGGGTAACAGGCATTCTCGTTGCCCAGTTGAGTAATTTAACATGAAGGAGGCGGATAATGGCTGATATAAATGAGCAAGATTTTTATGATAAGGTATTTCCTGTCCCTGACCGGGTACGAGAGAAATCCTACATCAAGGGTCGGGAGGCTTATGAAAAGCTCTACAAGGAGTCGATCGAGGATCCCGATGCCTTCTGGGCGCGTATGGCGGAAGAACGGTTGCACTGGTTCAAACCCTTTGACAAGGAGAAGATCTCCGACTGGTCGTTCGGAGATGATCTTCACGTGAAGTGGTTTGAAGGAGGAAAACTCAATGTGAGTTACAACTGCCTTGATCGCCACCTTGAGACGAAGAAGAACAAGGCCGCCATCATCTTCGAGGGAAACGACCCCAACGACTGGAAGGTCTATACCTATTTCGATATGTATCGCGAGGTAAATAAATTTGCGAATGTCCTCAAAGGCCTGGGGATCAAAAAGGGGGACCGGGTATCGATCTATCTCCCCATGATCCCTGAACTGGCCATTACGATGCTCGCCTGCACCAGGATCGGTGCCGTTCACTCCATCGTTTTCGGTGGTTTTTCGGCGGAGGCCCTCCGGGATCGCATCAACGACTGCGAGGCCAAGATCCTTATCACCTGCGACGGGACCTATCGCGGTGCCAAGGCCGTTCCCCAGAAGGGAAATGCCGACAAGGCCCTTGAAGATTGTCCCTCCGTTAAGACGCAGATTGTCGTGAAACGGACCGGCACGGAGGTGCCGATGCGGGATGGCCGTGACGTGTGGTACGAGAGTCTGATGGAGCAGGCCGCGTCCTACTGTGTCCCCGAAGAAATGGACGCGGAAGATCCCCTCTTTATCCTCTATACGTCAGGTTCAACCGGACAGCCCAAGGGTGTCGTCCACACTACCGCAGGGTATCTCCTCTATGCTTCCATGACCCAGCAGCTGGCCTTTGATGTCCGTGAGGAGGATGTCTACTGGTGTACCGCCGATATCGGATGGGTGACGGGTCACAGTTACATCGTGTACGGGCCGCTCTGCAACGGTCACAGCAGCATTCTCTTTGAAGGTGTTCCCAGTTATCCCGCCTATGACCGGTTCTGGGCCATCTGTGAGAAATACAATGTCAACAATTTCTATACCGCCCCGACGGCGATCCGCGCCATTGCCAAGGAGGGTGACGAATGGGTCGACAAACATGATCTTTCGTCCCTGCGTGTCTTGGGATCGGTTGGTGAGCCGCTGAATCCCGAGGCGTGGTGGTGGTATTACAACAAGGTCGGCGGGGGCCGGTGCACGATTTCCGATACATGGTGGCAGACGGAGACGGGCGGACATATGATCCTTCCGCTTCCCGGTGCCATAGATATCAAACCCGCGAAGGCCATGGTTCCCTTCTTCGGCGTCATTCCGGTACTCCTTGACGAGAACGGAAATGAAATCGAGGGTGTCGGAACAGGTGCGCTCTGCATCAAGGGGGCATGGCCCGGCATGATGAGAGGAATATGGGGAGACCAGGAGAAGTTCCAGGAGAACTACTTCTTACAGTTTCCCGGCTATTACTTCTCCGGTGACGGGGCTGAGCGTGATGAGGATGGAGACTATAAGATCACGGGGCGGGTTGACGATGTTATCAACGTCTCCGGTCACCGGATGGGGACTGCGGAGGTTGAGGCTGCGCTTACGTCACACCCCGACGTCGCCGAGGCCGCTGTCGTCGGATTCCCTCACGATATCAAGGGGCAGGGGATTTTTGCCTATGTAACCCTGAATAATGACGTTGAAAAGAATGACGATCTGAAGAAGAAACTCAGTGCTCATGTAAGAACGGAGATCGGGCCGATCGCGACGCCTGACCAGATCCAGTGGGCTGATGGGCTTCCCAAAACGAGGTCCGGTAAGATCATGAGGCGGGTGCTGCGAAACGTTGCGGCTGAAGATTACGGAAATTTTGGTGATACATCGACCCTGGCAGAGCCGGGCGTTGTTGATGATCTCGTCGAGAATCGAAAGAAACTCGGATAAGATTCGGTTCGATTGCGTAACGAAAAAGCCCGTTCTTTGCAATAAGAGAACGGGCTTTTTTGCGGGTAGCTCTGTCATGGCTCACGTGAAATTCAGGGACATGGAGATCATGTTTTCATCTTTACTATCGAACTGAAAATTGTACTGTTTGAAGATCCGTATTATGGGGAAATTTTCTTGCAGCGTCTCGAACCGTATGGTCTTGAACCCTGCTTCCTTGGCCAGTTCGATGCATCTCCCCGACAGGAGGTATCCCAGCTTTTTTTGTTGCCATGGGTCGGAGACGAGCAGGGCATATTCAATTTCATCCTCGCACCGTCTGTTCCTGATGAGGCGTGCGATTCCGAGGAATCCGCGCTGATCCCCACGGTTCGTCTCGGCCACGACGGCGATCTCCTCTGCGGGGTTGACATCGCAGAATCGTCGTGCCTTTTCGGGCGTGGGGGTGAAGGGAGAGAGAAACCGGAGCCACAACGATCTTTCGGAACAGCTGTTCACAAAATCCGTCCATGAGCTCATATCCCGATGACTGATCAGGCGCAGGTGAACGGGTATATTATCAAGGGAAAGTGGTTTTCGGGAGAGTTGGCAGGTGGCGAAATCAGAGAGCATACTGCGTCGGCTGAGATCGTAACGATATGTCTCACCGGGAACATCCCCGGTCATCTCGAGTGTCGAGCAGACGCGAATCCCGGCCTTTTCATTCTTTACGATCTCATTCATCGTTCACTCCCGACTATTTCTTCCACATACCTATCGCTCATGGGGAGGATCCTCCAAAAGATATCTTTCGATATCTTCACGAAAACGGCTTCTCAACCGAACGTGATGATTGAACCGAAGCAGGTATTTCTTGCTGCGACAACACGTATCTCCAGACCCGGTTGTCCCAGTTTCTGGGCTGCGACACCCATGACGATGCGATTCGCGGAGGTATCGGAGATTTCTCTATATACCGGCCCCGACCGTACCTCCCGGGCATTCGCCGGATGCGGCCCGAGGCCACCCGATCCGTCTTGTGGTCGATATCGGGGGATAGCGATCTTCGGTACGACGGGAAAGCCTATTCCTTTGTTCCCTGCCATTAGGCACCCTTGCAGTGCCGTCATGCGATACCAAGACAAATAGATCGTCTACCATGGGGGTGTCAAAGATAATATCGGGGAAAGCCTTTTTTCTGTGTCGGAACGGGACCGAATATCTTGACGGGATTCTTCTGACAGGAGAGGATACCGACGCACCATTCCGTGAATGCCGTGAATGATCCGGAGCCAAATATGCACCGTCTCATCATGTTGCGGTGTCGAGCGGTAGAAGGCGCCGAAGGAGGATTGCTAATCGATCAGCTTGTTGTGAACGGCGTAGAGCGTGAGCTCGGCGTTCTTTTTCATCCCCATTTTTTCCATGATGCGTGTCCGGTAGGTGCTGATGGTCTTGACACTGAGGAAAAGATTGTTTGCAACTTCGGAGACCGATTTGCCGGCTGCGAGCATTAACATAACCTGGTGCTCACGGTTTGAAAGACGTTCATGGGGAGGTTTCTCCATATCAGAGTCAAGTTCGATGGCCAGTTTCTCCGCCAGTGAAGATGTTACATACTTTCCACCAGCTGCAGCCTTTTTGATGGCCCCGATCAATTCCTGGGGCGCACTTGCCTTGGTGAGATACCCCGATGCCCCTGCGCGGAGCGCTCGAATGGCATACTGTTCTTCGGGGTGCATGCTCAGGATCAGCACGGAGAGCTTCGGATTCTGGCTCTTGATGTTTCCGAGGATATCGAGGCCGCTTCTTCCCGGCATCGAAATGTCCAGCAGGATCACGTCATAATCGTTCTGTGCGATCTTTTCGAGCGCCGCCGGCCCGTTCTCGGCCTCGTCTTTCACGATCATGTCCGGGACGTCCGCCAGAATTTGCTTGACCCCTTCGCGAACCACGGCATGGTCATCGGCAACCAGTATTCGAATCATTGCAGGATATCTCCTTTCTCAAGAGGGACTATGACGGTGACCGCTGTTCCCTGGGTGGCGCCGCTTGTTACCTGCACGCTCCCCCCCCAGAGGTGGGCGCGTTCCCGCATCCCGATTAGCCCGAACGATTGAGGGTCCTTGATTTGGCGGTCGGTGATGCCGACCCCATTATCGATGACCTCCAGGCGTAGCTCTTTCCCGTTCTCCGCTAGGGTGACGGAGCAACGGGTTGCCTTTGAGTGGCGTGCTATATTGGTGAGCGTTTCCTGGAAGATTCGAAAGATCGTTGTCGCCAGCTCTTTGTCGATAACGACTTCCCCGCACTCGATGGAGGCATCGCACCGGATGCCGGATCGTTTCTGAAAATCATCGGCCTGCCACTCGATAGCGGCCGGGAGGCCCAGGTCGTCAAGGAGGCTTGGTCGGAGTTCCGTCACGATATTGTGGACACTTTCGATGGTGGAATCAACGAGCCGAGCCATTCTCCGTGACTTTTCCCTGATAGCGTTGGGTTGCTCCCGCAGGTGGGTCTCGATCCATGAGAGATCCATTTTCAGGGCCGTCAGGGACTGTCCCAATTCATCATGTATCTTCCGGGCGATCCGCGTACTCTCCTTCTCGCGAACGGATTGGAGATGGGTGGAGAGATCCCTGAGTTCCTGACGTGATCGCTGAAGCTCTTCATCCGCCTTTTTCTGTTCCGTAATATCTTCATAGGTGACGACAATCCGCCGCTCTTTGAGTCGCTTACCAATCCGTGATGCCTTCATCCTGCACAGTATTTCTTTTCCGTCTTTCCGTATGCAGGGAAACTCAGTAATAAAAGTCCTCTGATCTTCAAGGTTTGTATAGAACAGTCGTGCTATGGCATCGGCATCCTCCTTGCTTCGATAGATAACGATGATATTCTTGCCGACAAGCTCCTCCCGATCCCATCCGAAGATTGCCTTGACGGCATTGTTTGCGAAATTGATGTGGCGTTGATGCAGACCCACGACGGCTTGGGGAATGGCATCCAGGATCGAAGATTCGAGGGCCTCCAGATCTTCGAGTTTTCTATTCGCCTCTCTCCGCTCGGTAAGATCCATCGAATTCCCGAGGATCGACAGTTCTCCCCTGAAGGTAATGGACATGACCCGTTCCATGATCCATTTAATTTTCCCGTCGCGGGTCACAATCCTGAATTCATAGGGTGAAGAACGATGCCCTTTGAGCATCATACTGGCGTTGTGGGCCGCCTTTTCCCGGTCTTTCGGGAGGATGATGCTTGTGGGATCCATGGTGAGCAGCTCCTGCTCACTGTACCCTGAACATTCCTGAAAATGGCGGTTTACGAACTGG
Source organism: Syntrophales bacterium (assembly GCA_963662405.2). GTDB lineage: Bacteria > Desulfobacterota > Syntrophia > Syntrophales > UBA2210 > UBA6078. The sequence goes on along the minus strand of CAXXKT010000002.1, from coordinate 180,106 downwards.
AAACGTTTCTTTTGCATGATGTAGAACCCCAGCTGTGAGCTATGGGCCAGGATCGTGTACAGATCTTCCTCGGCGGAGCCGTTTAGATGAGGATGATTTTTCAGCTGTTCCCGGAGATGGGAGACAGTCGCAATCAACTCTTCTTTTGACATGTTTTGCAGATTCACGTGATTCCTCATAACAATACGGTTTTGTTCTTACCCCGGAAACACTCATGTGATTTAATCACACTTACCGTGAAAAAGAAACCTCTCCAGAGACGTGTTTCTATCGGCAACAGGGAAAATGCGGAAAGAAAGGGGGCGACATGAAGGGCTATTTCTTCTTGAGGGCTACCTTCAAGACATCCATCATCTCGCTGACGAAGTGAAAACGGATCTCCTGTCTGATCTTTTCCGGGATATCCTCGATATCTTTCATGTTCCACTTAGGTAGAATAATGATCTTGATCCCCGCCCGGTGGGCGGCAAGAATCTTTTCCTTGATCCCTCCCACGGGGAGGACCACCCCCCGCAGGGTGATCTCGCCCGTCATGGCAAGGTCCTCTTTAATCGGTCTGTCGGTCAGCAGTGAGGTGAGGGCCGTGAGGATCGTTACTCCTGCCGAAGGACCGTCCTTCTGAATCGCACCGGCCGGCACATGGATGTGGACATCCATCGTATCGAAAAAGTCTCCCTTGATCCCCAGTTCGTTTGCGTTGGCACGGACGAAACTGAGAGCGGCAGTCGCTGATTCCTTCATAATGTCGCCGAGCTGTCCGGTCAGTGTCAGCCCTTTGTTTCCCTTCATCGCTGTGGCTTCTATGAAGAGAATCTCACCACCCGTGGGTGTCCACGCGAGTCCCACGGCGACCCCCGGCTTCGAGATTCGGGCCTTCTCCTCCGAGGTGATCCGGACGGGACCAAGGTATGCATGGAGGTCCTTCACACCGATCGACGCGGCCTGTCTCGCGCCGATCGCCACCTCGCTTGCGACGCCGCGGCAGATGTTCGCGATCTCCCGTTCCAGATTCCGCACACCGGCCTCGCGGGTATATCCGGATACGAGTATTCGCAGCGCCGCCTTCGCAATCTTGAGCTCTTTGGGCTGCAGGCCGTTTGCTTCTATCTGACGGGGGATGAGGTAACGCTGGGCGATCTTGATCTTTTCATCAGGGGTGTACCCGAGGAGTTCGATCACCTCCAGGCGGTCGCGAAGGGCCGGAGGAATCGTCTCCAAGATGTTTGCCGTCGTGATAAACATGACGTGTGAGAGATCGAACGGGACATCCAGATAGTGATCGCTAAAAGAAAAATTCTGCTCGGGATCAAGGACCTCAAGGAGGGCGGATGACGGATCGCCCCGGAAGTCCATTCCCAGTTTATCGATCTCGTCGAGCATGAAAACAGGGTTGTTCGATTCGGCCCGTCTAAGCCCCTGGATGATCCGTCCCGGGAGCGCCCCGATGTAGGTTCTCCGGTGACCGCGAATTTCCGCCTCGTCCCGGACACCTCCCAGCGAGATACGAAGAAATTTTCTGCCGAGGGCTCGAGCGATGGAGGTGCCCAGAGAAGTCTTCCCCGTCCCGGGAGGACCGGCGAAACAGAGAATCGGTCCCTTGGTGTCCGGTTTCAGTTTTCTGACGGAAAGATATTCAATGACCCGCTTCTTGGGCTTGTCAAGACCATAGTGATCCTCGTCCAGGACCTTTCGGGCCTTGCCAATATCGAGATTGTCCGGTGTGCTCGTATTCCAGGGGAGGGATGTCATCCAGTCGAGATAGGTCGAGGCCACGGTAAATTCCGCGGAGGAGGGGTGCATTCGTGAAAGACGATTCAGTTCGCGTTCCGCCTCTTTCTTTGCCTCTTCGGGGAGGGCTATACTATCGATCTTCATGCGGTATTCGTCTATCTTGATCTTGGGTTCGTCCTCATCCTCACCGAGTTCTTCTTTGATCGCCTTGAGCTGCTGGCGGAGAAAATATTCCCGCTGTCCCTTGTCGATGTCGTCCTTGACCTGTGTCTGTATCTTGTCGCCCAGTTCGAGGATCTCAAGCCGATGACTGACGACTCGGGTTACCTCTTCAAGGCGTTTTTTGACGTTAAGGATTTCGAGCACCTTTTGTTTCTCTTGGGGGTCCGCGTTGATCAACGTGGCGATCATATCGGCCAGCGCGCCCGGGTCTCTGATACTTGTGGCGAGTGCACCAACCTCTTGGGGAAGAAAGGGCGAAAGCTTCACAATACGGTTGAAGAGATTCACCAGATTTGACATCAGGGCCTCGATCTTGATCCCTTTGGCTTCTTTGTCGGCGAGCGCCGTGATCCGTGCCTGAAGATATGGTTTTCCCTCGATGAATGCATCGGCGGAGAAACGGCTGATGCCCTGGACAAGCATCTGTGCCTTATTCTCGTCCGTTTTTGCCATCTTTATGATTGCCCCAACCGTCCCGATATGATGAATATCTTCCTCGCCGGGAAGCTCGTCGGAATCGAGTACTTTTTTCCCCATCACGAAGCCGATCATACGTTCATCTGACATGGCTTCATCAAGGAGGGTCATGGCACGCTCACCGCTGACCTCAAGAGGGAACGTCATATGCGGGTATACGACAACATTAAAGAGGGACAGGACCGGGAGGACCTTCGGCATCTTGGCGTCCTTTAACTCTCCGGAAAGCTGTTGATCATTCATGAGACCCCCCACAGACCATGTGTAGTGCCGATGGCACTGATTATTCACTCTGGATGATGATCCTGTGTATGTGTTGCTCCGGCGGCAATTTCGGAATATGAATTTCAAGTATGCCGTCAGCATGTGTGGCGGTAACGCCCTCCGTATCAATGGGGACGGAAATGGACAGCAGGCGCTCGAAATAGCCGTAGTTGATCTCTGCGAGGCGATACCGGGAGTTCTTGACTCGAGACCTCTCCGTTCGTTTCCCTGCTATCTTGATGGTCCGATCACTGATTTCCAGCTGTATATCTTCTTCTTTTACCCCCGCGAGCTCTGCAATGACGGTGATATTTTCAGTCGTTTCGTAAATGTTGACCGGGGGCTTCCACGCGTGCCGGTGGAGGACGTAAGTCGGATCGAAGAGTCGTAAAAACCCCTGACCGGCCGAAGCCTCTCCCTCGGCATCCAAAAGTCCCCGATCATCGCTGAACCGTATCTTTATATAATCCATGTTCGGCTCCTGCAGACCCTAAATCGTCAATACTATTATACCAAAATATATATATAAATCCTCAACAATGTCAATAGATCAAATAACAGGGGGAGAAACGTTTCACGGTGGCGGTTATCAGCTGAGGATATTGACACAAATCTCGTTAAAATTTTAATGATCCTTCCGCCTCTTATCGAAGGAAAGCTCGGCGGCGTTGTCGGTTGACGGTGGGTGGCGAATGCCCGGTGGATCGGATGATGTCGTCCTGTTCCATAACGATTTTTCCGCCCAGATCGAAGGCCACGATTGCGATCCTATCCGCGCCTTCCCGAAACCGCTGGTAACGGGTATTCCTTCGGTGATGGGTGGACACCGACCTTGGCGTGCGATCCCATCACGGAATGATTTGACGCTTGCCGAGGGAAATTCAGGCCTGTGTAAGCATTTCTCCTACATCTCATTCGGACGAACACCGATACCGCAAGCGGCCATCGTGTAGTAAAAAAAGCGTTTTTGAAGGGGTGTCTGTATTGCTTCAGTAAGATGCAATATGCCCCAACGGCGCGGCTGTAAAATCGGACATATCTGTCTGACGGAGAAGCAATGCCGTATTAAATTAAGATAACAGGAGACAATCACAGTAATGCAAGTACCTATGTTAGTAACTCATTTCCTGGATCGAGGAGTCTCGTTATACGGGGCCAAGACCTGCATCGTTGATGGAGAGAAACGATTTACCTACAACCAGTTCAACGAACGGGTAAATCAGCTTTCCAATGCTCTTATAGGCAAAGGGGTCGGGCAGGGCGACCGTGTTGCCTATATCGGTCCAAACGGGCATCGTATTCTCGAATCCTATTATGGTATTACCCAAATCGGGGCTATTCTTCTTTGTATCAACATCAGGTTAAGTGCGGAAGAGGTCGCATTCGTCCTGAATCATGCCGGCGCTAAGGCGGTATGCGTTGATTGGGAGTATGCGGACTTGGTGGCCCCTGTCGTCGACAAACTGGAGACCGTGACGGAATTTATGTTGTTTACCGATGGTCATCGTCCCGATCACATCGATTGGCCTGACTATGATTCCCTGTTGAAGGAGGCTTCAATCGAACGTCCCGCCCGGCCCGAGATGGATGAAAACGATGTGGCTGAATTGTTCTATACGAGTGGTACGACATCAAGACCGAAGGGTGTTATGCTGACCCATCGTAATCTCTACACCAATGCGCTCAATTACATTCATATGCTGAGTGTTACCGATGCTGACACGCAGTTACACAGTGTGCCGTTATTTCACGTGAATGGCTGGGGGTCGCCTCATGGCATTACTGGTTCCGGTGCCACTCATGTAATTGTCAGGAATTTCCGTGCGCCGCAAGTGTTTGAGGCTATCCAGAATGAAAAAGTAACGATCGGGGCAATGGTACCGGCAATGGTCACCACCTTGCTTAACTACCCCGAAGCCGACACATACGATACCTCATCGTGGGAGCGGATGATCATCGGGGGAGCGCCGATGCCCATCACTATCTTACGGGAAGCGCAGGAGAGATTCGGTGTCAAATGCTATCAAGCCTATGGAATGACAGAGACCTGCCCTATGCTGACCCTATCCACATTGAAGGACCACATGAAGAAACTGCCCTTTGAAGAGCAGCTGATTTATCGGGCGAAGACCGGCAAACCGGTCTTCGGTGTCGAATTGCGAGTTGTCGATGAGGATGGCACAGACGTAGAGGCTGACGGAGAGGCCGTAGGAGAGATCATCGTTCGTGGCAATAACGTGATGAAAGGGTTCTGGCAGGATCCGGAGGAGACCGCAAAAGTGATTATTGATGGGTGGATGCACACGGGAGATCTTGCCACTATTGACAAAGAAGGCTATGTCCAGATTGTCGATCGCGGTAAGGACATGATCATCAGCGGCGGAGAGAACGTTGCATCTGCCGAAGTCGAAATGGCTATTCACCAGTTTCCTGCCGTGATGGAATGTGCCGTGGTTGGTGTGCCCGATCCCAAATGGGGCGAGTCGGTCAAGGCGTTGATCGTACTCAAGCCGAACATGGAGGCTACCGGAAAAGAGATAATTGACCATTGCGCTTCGCTGTTGTCCAAGTTTAAGCTGCCGCGTACCGTAGATTTCGTGAGTGACCTGCCGAAAACCGGTACCGGCAAGATCTTGAAGCGTGAATTACGGGCAAGGTATTGGGTGGGTCACGAACAGAAAATAGGCGGCTAGTTTGCTGCTGTTGTGCTTCTTGCCCCGACAGTCGTTTTGCTACGCTCTTGCAGCGCCGATGACACGGCCGGTCGGTCTCTGCTGAGGACGGGCGGTTTCCGAGCAGATTGCACCGATCGTTTCTGTGGCCACACTGTATGAAGCCAATCCCAAAGCCCGGGATGCTTTGTCCAGTGGTGGTTTGTTCACAGGGGAGTTTCGGGATTGTTCCGGGGAGAACGCCGTCTTCGGTCCGAAATGCAACCGGTGAGGGCAAAACAGGCAACATGTATGAACCATCCCGCACCGCGACGAGCTGCGGGGATTGAGACCTAAAAGAGATGAAAGTAAAGGAGAATAAAGTGGATTTTCAATTAAGTGAAGAGCTTCAAATGATAAAAGACATGGCCTATAAATTTGGCCAGACCGAAATTGCACCTGTGGCCCTTGAAGCGGATGCCCAGGAAAAGTATACACCCGAACTCCGGAAAAAAGCGGCTGAAAACGGTCTGATCGGGGCGTGGATTCCGGAAGAATACGGGGGAGCGGGTGTCGGTTTCTTGGGACATGCCATTATTACGGAAGAGCTTTCCAAGGCCTGTATCGGTATTGGCTTGAATCTCTACGGTGCCTGTTTCGGAGCTCAGAACATCTATTCCTATGGGACGGAAGAACAGAAGAAACAATATCTGCCGACAATCTGCTCCGGTGAACATGTGTTTGCAGGTGCTTACACGGAACCAAATGCCGGTACGGATGTGTCAGGCTACAAGACACGAGCCGTCAGGGATGGTCAGGACTGGGTAATCAACGGAAACAAGATGTTCATTACGAATGGAACATCGTGCGATTTTATGATTGTCCAGGCCATTACGGAGCCTGATGCGAAAAAACATGCCAGCTTCAGTCAGATTGTCGTTCCGGGTAACGCAAAGGGGGTTACGAGAACAAAACTCCATGGTAAAATGGGACTCCGCGCCAGTGATACCGCGGAAATAGCCCTTGAGGACGTTCGTGTCCCTCAGGAAAATCTCATTGGTACAGCCGGTAAGGGATTCTATCAACTCATGCATTTCTTCGATATTACAAGAATCATGATCGCTGCTCAGGCACTCGGATTGTCGGAGGCGTGCCTCGCCGCCAGTGTGAAATATGCAAAAGAACGAAGCGTCTTTGGCGCTCCCCTCGGAAGCTATCAAATTACCATGCAAAAGCTTACGGAGATGGCCATCAAGATTGAAGCACTCAGAGGCTTTGTATATAAGTCTGCGTGGCTTGTTGATAATGGAACGCCTGATTATACTTTGGCGGCCATGGGCAAATATCTGGGCGGACAAACTGCGGTTTTCTGCGCTAATGCAGGCGTAGAAATCCATGGTGGCTACGGCTATATGGACGAGTATGACGTTCAGAAGTGGTATCGGGATGCCAAAATCCTTGAGCTTTATGAAGGTACGAAAGAAGCGGAAATTATGACGATCGGCAAATACCTGCAATCGAAATAACCGCGTCTTGATGTGATTGTCCCTGAGCCCCCCCGATTTTTCTGGGGGGGCTCAAAAGAAATCGATCTATTGTGAGCGGTTTGCAAACTCATCCTCCGACTTCCCGGAGGTAGCTATCCGAATCCTTTCCCCCTCCGGGGACCAACTTTCTACCAATGTAACGTGGTCGACACCGATAGCGCCGATAGGACGAACAGGTCGTGTCCTCCGCATACAAAATATGGTGCGTGATGATCAACAACCCCTGATTCCACTGTACGGGTTGTTGTATTTTCAGCGTGCCGTGGTGTGTGGAATCTTCCTATAAAGTTTTACCGGAAAAAGCCGATATTCTCGACGACACTGTGCCGAAGCATATCGATTTTCATCGGTAACCTCGATTCGATCGAATCGATAACCTGAAGAAACCTCCGGGAAAGGAATTTTACATGCAGATTGATTTAAAGGTACGAATGTTCGGATTTATTGCTGTCTTTGCTCTTGTGTTGATAATCATCGCTTTCCTTACCATACTGACAGTGCGGGGAAAGATCATCACCACAGCTCAAGAAAAACTGCGGGGTGACATTGCCTTGAGTCAGAAGCTCATAGATGAAACGATCCCCGGTATGTGGTCGATCCGTGATGGAAAAATTTACAAGGGCGATACGGTTATGAACGGTAATTTTACTCTTGTTGATCAGATTGGTTCGCTGACGGGGGATACGGTGACCATTTTTCAGGGAGATACGCGGGTGTCTACCAATGTGAAAAATGCGCAGGGCGACCGGGCGGTCGGCACCACGGCGTCGGCGAAGGTAGTGGATACGACCCTCGAAAAGGGAAGGAACTTTACGGGAAAGGCCAATGTGGTCGGTGTCTGGAATCAGACGGCCTATCAACCGATCAAAAACGGGGAGGGCAAAATCATCGGCATGTTTTATGTTGGCGTCCCCAATACAAAATATGATGAAGTGGTACGTGATATATCAATCAAGATCATTGCCTGCGGCATCATCGGGATTGCCGTCATTATATTCCTCGGTTTCATAATGATTCATACTATTGCGGGGCCAATTAACAGAGTGATCGCCGGTCTTGCAGGCGAATCGGACCGTATGACCCTTGCCTCGGAACGGGTATCAGCGACGGCTCAACAGTTGGCGGAGGGCTCAAGCGAACAGGCTTCCTCCCTGGAAGAGACATCGGCATCTATCGGTAGTATGGCCGAAAAGACCGACCAGAATGCCAGGAATGCCAGGGAGGCCAAATCGATGATGGATAAAGAGATTGCCGTTATCGACAAGGTCAATGGACATATGGAGGAAATGACCGGGGCGATCGATGAGATAACAAAATCAAGCGAAGAGACGGGTAAGATAATCAAGACCATTGACGAAATTGCGTTTCAGACCAATCTGCTTGCGTTAAACGCAGCCGTCGAAGCGGCCCGGGCCGGTGAAGCGGGTGCCGGATTTGCCGTGGTGGCGGACGAGGTGAGGAATCTTGCCATGAGGGCTGCCGGAGCGGCGAAAAGCACGAATGACTTGATTGAAAATACCATTAAGGCCGTACATAACGGAAACGAATTAACCAGGGCAACTCAGGAAGCCTTTCGCGAAAATATAGAAATAGCTGAGAATATCAATACGATAGTAAATGAGATAACCGTGACATCGCAGGAACAGGCGGAGGGGATCGCACAGATCAATCGGGCTGTTGAAGAAATGAATAATGTGACGCAGAAGGTTGCTTCGAATGCAGAAGAATCCGCCACGACCGCCGAGAAGATGCACGACCAGGCACAAAAAATGAAGGGATACGTTGCGGATCTTGTAGCGGTGGTCAGGGGGCGGACAAGCGGAAACGGCCGGGGTCGCGACCACGTCGACCCTGTCTATCAGTAAACCGGTGGAGAGGTCAATGTGATGAATAGATGACCATATCATACGACCCTGATTGCCGTGTTGATGCCGCTCTGATCGATATGCAGAGACAGCATGGAAAAGAGGGGTGGCAAAGAGGACAGGGACAAGGCAACCAGGAGCCGTTTTACGCACAAGCGTTGCACGCTTCGCCGGCGGTCTTTGTACGCCGCACTCGATATACTCGGGCGGAGCATTTTGAGGTGGTCCCCTTTTCCGCCGATGTGGTCGAACGGTTGATTTGCCACGGTCATTCGGAAAGAAGGTGCTGCCCTTGGCGAGGTTGAAGGTGCCTTGTTTGCCGCCCCTGTTTGTTCCTCCCGGTTGACTGATCCTATAGAAATATGCAAGAATGCGCTCGGTATGTCGCTCGTTGGGTATTATGACCTCACAGGGGGCAATGCCGTTTCAGAAAATGTGGTAACGGCTCCTTTTGCTTTTCCGTTGTGCACGGGTTAGAACGGACGGTCTCAGGGAGGCACCTCATGAATAGCGCATCTTTCCTCGGTCTTGTTCAAAACGCCGCCTTGCTTCTGGCGGTCGCTTTCATTTTTGATATAGGCGCCATCCGGTGGCGGACCAAACAGGCACTCTTCTGGCAGATATTGGTCGGTATTATCATCGGGTTCATCGGCATTATCGTGATGCTGACTTCGTGGGAATTCATGCCGGGGATCATCTTTGATACCCGTTCGGTGATTCTCGGGATAGCCGGGCTCTTTTTCGGATTGATTCCTGCCGCAATAGCGATGGCGATGACCGCGGCGTTCCGTATCTTCCAGGGGGGGGCAGCCATCCTCACCGGTGTTTCAGTGATCCTTGCGTCGGGGGGAATCGGAATAGCCTGGCGTTATCTTCTGCGGTGTCCCGTGGAACAGATCGCCTGGCGCGAACTCTATCTGTTCGGCCTGGTGATTCATATCGTTATGCTGGCCCTGATGTTTACGTTGCCCTGGGATACGGCTTTCCGAGTAATTGCGAACATAGCGCTACCGGTCTTGGTGATTTTTCCGCTGGCGACCACCCTGCTGGGTGTGTTGATGGTCAACCGGTTGCGACATGAACTTTCAGAAGAAGCCCTGGGTAAAAGTGAAGAAAAGTTTCGTAAGGCCTTTTACACCAGCCCGGACGCCGTCAACATCAATCGTCTTGAAGATGGCATGTATATGAGCATTAACCAGGGATTTACCAAAATTATGGGCTATACCGAAGAGGATATCATCGGTAAAACCTCCCTTGAGTGTAATGTATGGGACAACCCGGAGGACCGGCAAAGACTCGTAGTCGAGTTACAGAAGAGCGGTGAGATCGGTAATCTTGAGGCCGCCTTCAGAATGAAGAGCGGTGATATCCGGTATGGACTTATGTCGGCCTCCGTCATAACCCTCAATGATGTGCCCCATATTCTCAGTATCACGCGGGATATTACCGACCGAAAGATGGCCCAGGAGGCCCTGAAGGAAAGCGAAAGCAAATACCGCCTCCTGGCCGATAACGTGAATGACGTCATCTTTGTCCTGGATATGGATCTCAACTATACCTATGTCAGCCCTTCTGTCAGGATTCTGAGGGGATACGAACCGGAAGAGGTCATCGGTCAGCCGGCCTCCCAGACAGTACCTCCCTCCTCATGGGAGGTGGCCACGAGGACCCTGGATGAGGTGTTGAAACTTGAGAAATCCGCAGACTCAGGAGAGACTCCCCTCTACCGGACGCTCCAGCTGGAAATGAGGCGAAAGGACGGTACCCTGGTATGGACCGAGGTCAAGCTGTCCTTTATCAGGGATGAAGAACGGCAACCGGTCGGTATCCTCGGGGTCACCCGGGATATCGCCGACCGCAAGCGTTCCGAAGAGGAACTTCAGCATTCCGAAGCTTTTCTGAATAAGATTCTTGAAGAAAGCCCCAATCCCATGTGGATATCTGATGAGGATGGCACCCTGATCAGGATCAACCAGGCGTGTTGTGATCTGCTCAAAATCACGGAAGAGGAAGTCGTTGGTAAATATAATGTGCTGAAGGATAATCTGGTCGCAGAGCAGGGATTGCTCCCCTTGGTCAGATCAGTATTCGGGGAGGGAAGATCGGTGCGGTTTGATATGAAATATCACACCGCTCAATTGAATCAATTGAAGCTTCAAAGAAAAGCCTCTGTCGTTCTCGATGTCACCATTTTCCCCATACGAGAATCAAACGGAACGATTACCAATGCGGTGATTCAGCATATTGATATTACGGACCGAAAGCGGGCGGAAGAGGCCCTTCTGGACACGTCGGAGAAACTGCGACGGTCACTGGGTGGCACGGTGCAAGCCATCTCCACGGTGGTGGAGGCGAGAGATCCCTACACTGCCGGTCATCAGCGGCGATCGGCCGATCTGGCGCGGGCCATTGCGGAAGAGATGAACATGACGGCGGATCGAGTGGATTTTGTTCATACCGTTGCCAGCATTCATGATATTGGGAAAATCGCCATTCCGGCGGAGATACTGAGCAAGCCCGGAAAACTGACGGATATCGAGTTTACTCTCGTGAAAAATCACCCGCTTGCGGGATATAATATCCTCAAAGACATCGATTTCCCCTGGCCCGTTGCCGATGTCGTCCTCCAGCATCATGAACGGATGGACGGCTCCGGTTACCCCCATGGGCTCATGGGAGATGCCATTCTCCCTGAGGCGAAGATTTTGGCCGTGGCCGACGTCATGGAGGCCATTCTTTCACACCGTCCGTACCGTTCTTCCCGGGGTCTTGATGCCGCCCTGGAGGAGATATCCGAGAATAGAGGGATCCTCTATGACGCGAAGGTGGTAGATGCCTGCCGAGGACTCTTCATCGAGAAGGGGTACCGTTTTCCGTAGGTATCGTCCTGTCCGGCTTCACGGAACCGGGAACTCCACACAATTGGAGAGAGAAGGAAATATGGAGCGATCGGGAATATGGCGAAAGGGGTCAGGATAAGGGGCTTTGACTTTGCTTTTTCAGGGCGGCGCCTCCCAGATAGGCCTCTTGGACCTTCGGGTCGGATTTTAATTCGGAGGAGCTGCCGCTTGTAGAGATCTGGCCGTTTTCAAGGACATAACCTGTCGTGGCAATAGTGAGGGCCTTATGGGCATTCTGTTCCACCAGCAGGATGGATGTGCCCTGACGGTTGATCTCCTTGATGATGCTGAAGATTTGTTTGACGAGAATCGGCGCGAGTCCCAAGGAAGGTTCATCTAGAAGGAGAAGCCGCGGGGAACTCATCAGGGCACGGCCGATGGCGAGCATTTGCTGTTCTCCTCCCGAGAGGGTTCCCGAAAGCTGTTTTCGCCGTTCTTTCAGGATAGGGAAGAGGGAAAAGACCCGCTCTTTCGCCTCAGCCACTTCGGTCTTATATGCCTGCCTCGTGTAGGCCCCCAGATTAAGGTTTTCCTCCACGGTGAGGGTGGAAAACACCTTTCGCCCTTCTGGTGACTGCGAAATTCCTCGGAGAACGATTTCGTATGGGGGTATCCCGTTCAGGGGGTCCTTTTCAAAGGACACTCGCCCGGATCGAATGGGCAAAAGGCCCGATATGGCGTTCAGAAGGGTGGTTTTCCCCGCCCCGTTTGCCCCCAAGACGGTAGCGATCTCTCCTTCTTCGAGAAAGAGGGAGATACCCTTCAGCGCCTCAACCGATCCGTAATATACCGTGAGATCCTCTACAACAAGCAACGGTGCCATGGTTATATATCCTCATCCCCATCTTCATCGGTCCCCAGATAGGCCTCGATGACGTGAGGATTGTTATAGACGACCTCCGGCGTGCCCTCGGCAATCTTTTGTCCCCCGTCCATAACGGTCACCCAGTCCGATATGCCCATGACCATGTTCATATCGTGTTCGATGAGGAGAATGGTCAGATTCTCACGGCGGATCAGATCCTTCAGAAAGTCCATAAGATCTCCCGTCTCCCGGGGGTTCAAACCGCTGCTGGGTTCATCCAGGACCAGGAGGGTCGGTTCAGTGGCAAGTGCACGGGCGATTTCAAGCATACGCTGGCTGCCGTAGGCGATATTTTGAGCGAGTTCGTTACGTGCCTCCCAGAGCCGGACCTGGCGGACGCGCGATTCTGCAATTTCAAGGGAGCGTTTCTCTTCTTCCCTTTGACGGGTTGTCCGGAATAGGGCACCCCACACCTCTGACGAAGCGCGGCAGTGCTGACCTGCCATAACGTTTTCCAGACAGGTCATGGTCGAGAAAAGGCGGATATTCTGAAAGGTACGGGCAATCCCTTTGGCCACGATCTCGTGCGGCTTTTTCCCGGTAATGTCCTCACCGTTGAATATGATCCGGCCCCTTTCCGGGCGGTAGATCCCGGTAACCGTATTGAATACCGTGGTTTTCCCCGCGCCGTTGGGGCCGATCAAACTCGATATCTCCCCTTCATGGACGACCAGATCAATGTCGCTGACCGCGGTCAGGCCACCGAAGACCTTGGTCAGTTCACGGGTTTCCAGGACGATTCGATTACTTTTTTTGTGATTCGGCTCAGACATTATTCCTCCTCGCCCGAGCCATGAGTGACATAACGGAACCACCGCCTCTCTTCCGTGGCCAGGCACCTCCCGGCCGGAACATCATCATGAGCATCATAGCCGAACCGAATACCAGCATCCGGTACATGGCAAAAGGTCGGAATATCTCCGGGAAGAGGCTGATAAAGGCGGCGCCGATTATCACGCCGGGTATGGAGCCCATCCCGCCGATCAGGACAATACAGAACATCAGGCAGGATTCCCAGAAGGTAAAGCTCTCGGGAGAGACGCACATCAGCTTGCTCGCGTAGATGTTACCGGCAATCCCCGCTAACGCGGCACCAAGGACAAACGCAAGGAGCTTATAGTTTTTGACATTGACCCCACTGGCACTCGCTGCTATCTCATCGTCCCGGATGTAATTCCAGGCCCTTCCGATCCGTGAATTCTGTAATCGGATCAGACCAATGATCGACAGACCGACAACGATCCAGATGAGAAAATAGAACTCAATTGAAGAATCAATGACAAAACCGCCGGGAAGGGCAGGGAAGTCGATGCCGAACACGCCGTTGGGTCCGCCGGTAAGATCGAACGGATTGTTGATGAGTGCGAGGCGGATGATCTCTCCCACTCCCATGGTTACAATCAGCAGATAATCGCCCTGAAGATGAATGATGGGGGAACAGACGATGTAGGCGAAGAGCGCAGCCGCGAGGGCGCTGATCGGCAACAGGACAAAGATGGGAATGCCGAATTTGGTATTCAGAATAGCGGTGGTATAGGCGCCGATGGCATAGAATCCCGCATGTCCCAGGTCGAAAAGACCCACTTCACCGAGGACGATATTGAGGCTCAATCCCAGAAGGGCATAGATGCCGAAGAAAAAAGCTATATCGATAAAATAGTTGCTCGCGATGAAGGGATATAAAATAAATATCCCGAGCATAATGACGAGAGCATTCTGACCGGAGCCGAAAAACCGTATCAAACCAAATTGGGTTTTCGTTTCCATGCCTTATACCTTTTCAGCCGTTTTTTCGCCGAAGAGACCGGTCGGTCTGAAAATCAGAACCAGGATCAGAACCAGGAACACGAAAACGTCTTTCCACGCCGCCGAGATATAGGCGCCGCCGAACATCTCCAAGAGACCCAGGATCAGACCTCCGAACATGGCGCCGGGGAGGTTGCCGATCCCTCCCAGTATCGTAGCGGTGAAGGCCTTAAGCCCATAGTTCCAGCCCATGGTAAAGCTGATTTGCCGGTAGTACATCCCCACCATGACACCGGTGATCGCACCCAGGGCAGGCCCCAGTGTAAATACGAATAATATCACCTTGTTGAAATTGATCCCCATGAGGGAAGCTGTATTCCGATCGAGCGCGGTTGCCCTGACTGCCGCTCCGAAGAGCGTCTTCTGTATGACGTAGTAGAGAATGCCCATGAGGACAAAGGAGAGGACGAGAATCACGATTTGAAGCAGGGTGATGTGCAAACCACCCAGCTGTATGTGGATATTGGGTATTAATGACGCCGGATACGCTTGGTAGCGGGGACCCCAGATGACCATGATTGCGTTCTGCAGGAAGATGGAGGCACCGAGAGCGGAGACGACGGCCGGGAGCCGGCCCGCAGGGTAGATCGGGCGATATGCCAGCCGTTCCACCGTAATGCCCACCAGTGCGAGACAGAGGGCGGCGACAACCATGGCCAGAATCATGCCGCCCCACAGACCGTAGTGGGAGGTCAGAAATGCGAACCCGAAGACCAGAACGGTGTATCCCAGATAGGAACCCAAGGTAAAAAAATCTCCATGGGCGAAATTGATCAGTTTCAGGACACCGTAAACCATGGAATAACCAAGGGCGATCAGGGCATAAAAAGAGCCGATGGTGAGTCCGTTGATGATCTGTTCTATGAAAACTTCCATTTATAGTGAATCTTTCCCGTTTCTCCGGAGGTTCGCCGAAGTGCTGCCGGCTCGAATCAAGTGTCCCGGCGGCCGGGCTGCGTGTTGCGCCGTGCCGCGTCGGGGTTGAATTCGGCGCGGCACGACCGGAACGATCTTTGTGACCGTTTATTTCGAAACGACGATATTCCCCTTGTCATCGACGACATAGAGATAAAACGGTACGCCTTCCCGGTCACCCTGTGCGGTAAAGCCTATGGGACCGGTGATCCCCGGGACGCCGTCGATTTTGTTGCGGAGATAATCGGCAATGGCATCAGAATCGGTGGATCCCGCCTTATCGACTGCATAAGCGATAATGCTCAGGGCGTCAGCCGCGTATATGGGCCAGGGACTGGAGGGAATCTCTCCGAACTTGTCTTTGTATGCCTTCAAAAATTCTTTCGCTTCCGGGTAGGGGAGGTCTGCGGGGAGGGGTTCATTGGTCATGAAGCACCCCTTGGCGACATCCAGGCCGGCGATTTTCACAAATTCATCATTGATCGCCGCATTTCCGCCCACGAAGGGGCAGGTGATGCCGATATCGCGCGCCTGAGTGATCAGGAGCGCCGCTTCGGCATAGTAGCCGGTGAAGTACCATACTTCCGGTTTTGCCTCACGAAGTTTGGTAAGTGACACATGAAAGTCCTTTTCACCGGGGGTGATCGCATCGAAATAGACGATCTCGGCCTTCCCGCTGTCGATCATCTGCTTGAGCGCCCGTCTCGTATCCTCCGCCAGTCCCTTTCCGAAGGCCGTGTTATCGTGCATGATCGCGATTCGGTTCGCGTTGAATTTTGAGAGAACGGCCTGTGCGAAGAAGGCACCCTGCGAATCATCGCGCCCGCAAGTGCGGAAGAAATACTTGAAGTCTCGTTGTGTCAGGCGTACTGCTGTAACCCCATAGCCGATATTGACCTTTTTAAACTTTTCGTAGATGTTTGAAGCCGGTTCGCAGATTGATGAGCCGTACGTTGAAACGGCCGCCACAACGTCTTTCTGCCCCACCAGCTTTTGTGCCGCCAGAGCGCCGGTTCTTGGTTCGCCCGCGTCATCGACGACCCGGAGTTCGACCATGCGACCACCGAGGATCCCGCCCTTCTGGTTGATCAACTGGGCGGCAATTTCACATGATTGCTTCGCCATTTCTCCTTCGTAAGCCCATGGACCCGTTATCGGCCCCTGAAGGCCGATGACGACGGGTTTCGCCGCCGTAACCGTAAAAGGCATGCCAACACCCACCAGCACACTGAGAATCACCAACAGTTTTGAAATCTTCATCGATCGTCTCCTTTGCTCCATTGGTTAAGGTATATGAGACAAAGACACACATCCCTTAGAAAAGACTTCTTGCGGGTCGCAGCTGTCCAGTGCGGCGCAGTATATAGAGTGAGGTATTTTCCTGTCAAGAATAAAGTAATCTCAATGCACTGTTTCAACAGGGCGATTTGACGTATGATCCTCTCTCCGAACATTTCGGTGTCATATCGTCAGACATTTATACATGATGAAGGCATCCACCAATCCCGCTTCCGAGTGCCGGAATGCCTTGGGGAGACGCCCGACGATCTCAAACCCCAGTTTTTCCCAGAGCCGAATGGCTCCCTCATTTGTTGACACCACCAGATTGAACTGCATGGCCCGGTAGCCGAGTTCGACGGCTGTTTTCTGCGAATGCTCACACATGGCGGTTGCCAGGCCTTTTCCTCGGGTCGCTGCCGGCACCATATACCCGCAGTTACAGACGTGACCGCCCAGTCCCGGTTGATTTCTCTTGAGATAATAGGTCCCGCGAACGGTATCGCCCTCTTCGGCGACGAAGGTTTTATGCGGCTGTGTCATCCAGATGTGGAAGGCGTCTTCTTTTGTTGTTCGGGGATCGTACGCATACGTTTCACCGGCTGAGACGATCTCGTGAAAGATAGGCCAGATACCATCGAAATCCTGGTCCTTTGCTTCCCTGATGTTCATAACGAAACACAACCTCCGTATACTATATCGTGCCGGTATACCCTTCATTGACCTGAAAGACAATCGGAAAGCGCACCTTTATATGAGATGCATGGGTCAAGGGATGTTGAGAGGATAGAGAGAGGGGGGGGATGAATCAATTCAATCGGGGACGGCCAATGGGCCGTCCCCGATCCGTCTTTGTTATGGATGGCGCAGTGCGTTTTTATGCCGGTTGGGGGAAGCCGCCGAGGAGACTGAACAGCAGCGCCATGATCAACATCTGGATTATCCAACCGATCGCGCAGACCCCGACGGCCCGCCAGGTGCTGGTATAGTCGAGTGCCTGCCTGACCGCGATCACCATCGCCGCCAGCATCCAGATGGATGACACGAAGAAAATCAACTGTCCCAACCCCGGGATGATTCCCGCAACACGAATCAGACCGGGAGCACTGGAAAAACCGATTGTACGGAGCAGCTCTCCCGGATCAGCCTCGGTCTGCGGTTCAGGAAGAAATCTCGTGCCGATGAAGAAGGTAAGCCAAGCCCAGATATACCATCCGATAAGGGCCGCGGCCGTCCCGATCAAAATCCCGGCAAACCCTCCTTGGGCAATACTCCCAATGCCGGCTGCCAGGCTGGAGATGACAACAACCGTCATTGCCTGGCCCATTGCCCCCTTGTCGGCCTCTACCTCCTCATACAGGTTGGCATCCAGCTTGGCGGCGCGAAAAATACGATCTTGAAAAGAGCTCATAATACCTCCCCGGTGTTTCCCCGATTTTAAAATTCATTACAGGTCAGACTATATAATGCAAATTGCTCCCTGATGCCAGCTATTTCAATGCCTTTTCACTGGAAGCAAAGAAAGGTCACTCCCTGTTTTTCCCGGGGTTGTACAGAAACCTCTCCTCTTTGGGTCCGCCGTCCCGCGCTTGTTTTCAAAACCGTCATAGGGCCGAAGACCGATATCCGGAGCATAAAGGGATACGAAAGGGGTCGAGTCAGAGATGGAGAGACCTATTCAATCCTTGTTCACTACTGATATCTCTTTGTTCTCATTATCAAGAGTTTAAACTTTCCCTGAAGGCATACAACATACGCTTAATGAATACTCACTCCCCACCATATCCCTCTATCAGAAATGACGTCTCACCAACCGTTTCAAGCATAAACCCTCAGAAACACTAAAAAATACTACTTTAGTAGTATTTACATACGGCCCTGAACCTGAGAGAACGGAAACCAAGATGAGTTCACAAGTAAACAGGTGGAGGTGATCCAATGAAAACGAAGGTACAGGCAATAATCGTTTCTTTCTTTTTGGTTCTTGTTTTCGTCGTTACAACCGTTGTCACTGTCGGCGCTACCTACACGCAGGTCCGTGTCGATGACTGGGACCTCATGGAAATCAGATATGAGTACCCGGATGGGCACTATGATACCGGCTATGCAGGCGAATTTACCATATCCCTGTATGATGACGTTCTGGGGTGGGGAGGATCGCAATCTGCATTCTGTGTCGACCTCTCTTCTTCTATTTCCCAGAGGACTTATGATATTGACAGCCTTCTCGCCCCCACGGTCGAGGCGGCTTGGCTGATGGATCGATACGCTCCCACTTCATCGACAAAGTCGGGTGCGGCCCTCCAGAGCGCCATCTGGGCGACACTGTATGGCGATGATTTTACTCTCAATGGACCGTGGGATGTCAAAATGCTCTCTAATCGCTATATGGATGCGTTGGGAAATGCGACCATAGATGCGGGGTATCTCCTGAGCAATTATTCTATTGTCAATATGAATGGGGTTCAGAATATACTTGTTCAGAACTCATCGTCCGCCCCTGTTCCGGAACCCGCCACGATGGTTCTGCTGGGGGCTGGTCTGCTGGGTCTCGCTGGTGTCGGCAGGAAGAAGAGGCGACAGGCATCCTAAACCTCCGAGCGATGAATCGGTCATTATGGAAGAAACAAATCAACGGTTGTGCACCATGGCCCTCGCTGTACCATGTTTTATTTGTGTAACCTCCTCCGAAGGAATAATCATGAGCGGGAAGGGTAACAAAAAGAAGTAAGATACCGGGATATGAAGAGACGACTTGCATCCCACCGTATACCGGGTATTGGAAGGGAAATCCGAATGTTCGAAGTGATTTCTCTATTCCTTATGTTCCAGAAACTCATGGAGCAATCTGATGATTTCCTCCTGATTCTCCAGGATCATCCGCAGGTATGCCTCCGAGGTTTCAGTGGTGTGAATCTTTGTATCTCCCTGGTTGGTGCTCAGAGCCTTTAAGGAATCCGTGTCCAGATCGATATACACCCCTTTGGGGACATTGTAGGGGGAAATCTTTTCCCCGGCGGTTGCGGTGATCTGTCCGCCCGCGATGACCCCGAAGATGCACGCGGCCAGCAGGAGTATGGATAAACGGCTGTTTCGTCTCATCACTCACCTCGCAAACATTTTATCTTCCGAGTGTAAAAGCACAACCCGTGCCACATGGTGAGATAACCCGCACTCGCCTATACCGGGATCGTCCCCATTCTCCGCAGGGCCTCCTGGAGGAGGGAACGGGTACAGCCGAAATTTAACCGGACAAACCCCTCCGCACCGAAGGGTTTTCCATCGGAGAGACCCACTCCTCTTTCTTCAAAGGCCGCAGCGGGGTTTTCCATGCCGATCCGCCGCGCGTCGATCCAGGCCAGGTAGGTGGCCTCCACGTGGTGCATGGAGAGGTTCGGCAGCGCACTGATTGCGCGTTCGACGACGTCCCTGTTTCCCCGGAGATAGTCGAGGAGCGCCCAGTGCCACCCTTCGCTGTCACGGTAGGCCGCCAGCGCCGCCGTATAGCCCAAGGCATTGACGTGAGGTACGATGCCCTTCATCGCCCGCAGGAAACGCCGGCGGAGCGGCTCATCGGCAATGACGGCGAAGGAACACCCCAGCCCCGGTATGTTGAAGGTCTTACTCGGCGCCATGAGCGTGATGGCCCGCTGCTCCACGTCCGGCTGCAGGGCCGCCGTGGGGATGTGCCCCTGGTCGGTGTCGAGGACCAGTTCACAGTGAATCTCATCAGAGCAGATCACGATATCGTGCCGATCACAGATCTGTGCCAGGGTGGTCAGTTCGTCGCGGGTGAAGACCCGTCCCGTCGGATTATGGGGACTGCACAGAAGGAGCAGACGGGTGCGTGGTGTGATGGCTTCTTCCAGGCGGTCAAAATCAATCCCCCAGCCATCTTTTCGTTCAGTCAGCGGGACCGTAGTGAGCGTCCGTGACGCGTTTCCCGGGGCGGTCAGGAAGGGGGGGTATATCGGCGTCGTGGTGAGGACATCGTCACCTGTGTCGCCCACGGCCCGACAGGCCACGTTGATCCCCGTCACCAGTCCCGGGAGCCAGACGATCCAGTCCCGTTCGATTTTCCATCCGTACCGCGCCGCCAGTCGCTCGACCACCACATCGACCAGCTTATCGGGAACAAGGGTATACCCGAATACCCCATGGTCGACATGGGCCCGCAGGGCCTGGGCAATCGCCGGTGAGACCCGGAAATCCATATCCGCCACCCACAGGGGAATGATATCCGTCCCCTTGTAAAGATCCCACTTCAGGCTGTTCGTGCCGCGGCGGTCGACGGGCTCGTCAAAATTGTACATTATCCCTGTCCTCCGTGTCGCCAGGTGACGACATATTCAGTGAGTCTATCCGGCTTCTCGATCCCCGGGTCGGCGATGATCCACGCTCCGGAGAGGCCCGACTCCCTTGCGGTGAATTCGAAGTGGCACATGGCGATCCCCATATCGACCCGCTGCAGGTCCGGAAGCTTGAAGAGCTTCGCGTTGCGAGTGCGATAGCCCTTCGTGCGTTGCAGATAGAAGTGCCACCGAGCGCCGTCACGGATGACACGCCAGGGTTGGTTGTTTGACGCGGACGGCCCCAGTCGTACCATTTCCAGGGGCCTTGCATACGCCTTTGCCCTTTCGGACGACAAAGCGGCGCGGAAGTCTCCATCGAAAAAGAGGGTATCCCATGCAAGGCGGCTGTCCGATCCGGCCCGGCGTCGGATGAAGGAATCAAAGAGGCGGCGTCTGTTCGCAGGGTATCCGATGGCCACCACGGCCGGTATGATCTCGGTCTCTTTCAGGGAAATCTTCCGCGAAAAACCGCTCTTGTTGAAGGTGCCGCCCAGCCAGCAGGTACCGAGGCCCCTGTCCGCCGCGAAGAGGATGGCCTCTTCGATCAGATAGCCACAATCCTCCATTGGGTTCCCGCTCCGGTCAGTCGCGCAGACGATGAAACCCGTGGCACCCTTGATGAAACCGTACGTCCCCAGACCCTTCAAGGAGGCAACGTCATCGGCACCCGCCGCTATCAGCTCAAGGCGGGCTTTTCCGCCCAGAGGGCCGCTCGATAATGCGTCCAGAATCTCCGACAGTTCATCTCTGATATCAGAAGCGATCGGTCGCAGATCATAGGAGCGGCATGAAAAACGCCGCTCGATAATCTCGCTTATTCCTTGATTGTGTATCATCATAGGAGTGCCATGCTCCTCTCCGCGATATCGCACCTCGAGGTGTGATCATCGCTGAGCAGGGCCGCGTTCGGAGCCACGGCGCTGCCATAAAAATGCCGGTTTCAGTATCGTGCCATGGGTCTCACGATCTCACCTGACCATTAAAGATAAATTGAATATCATGTTATCCGAGCTCTTACAATGAGCGAGCCAGGGAGATATGAGGAAAATGGTGGAAGGCCTTTGAACATACAAAGGACAGAAGAGATCCCCCGCGGCTCCCCGATGATATAAGATAACCCTCTTTATTTATTGAATTAACATGCGATGTATTGTTCGTTTTCGTTATACTCCTTCTCTTCGGGGTGGGGTTGGTTGGACCTCGTTGGTGGGTGCTGAAAACCACCTCATTCCATTTATACGATTTTTCCTGAGGATGTCGTGGTCGGCGAAGGGAAAAATATTTTCTCAAGTTTATGTTGTGTCTGAACGATTTATCTGACAGTACACAGTGGAAAAACGTGATAGACTGCGCTCCTCCCAGAGGATCGGATTGTTGGTCATACTCACCAAGCAGATCTTCTCCCGACTTGAATCTTAGAACTGGAGAGGATTTCTTGATTACGTGCAAGGGGATAATATGAAGCAAGTTATCGTTTTTCTGTCAGTTATTGTCTTTGTGCTTCCCGGGGGTGTCTGTGCCGAAGAGATGACGGGGCGCCGTATCATGGACCTTGTACAGGAAAGACATAGTGTAAAAACTGATACGGCGGATATCGTCATGCTGATTATCGATACAAAGGGGAACCGGAAAGAGCGCTTTATCAAACGATATATCAAGGAGTCTGATAGCGGATTGACGCGAAGTCTGATCGTATTCCGCGAGCCCAAGGATATTGCGGGTACTGCTCTCTTGACCTGGGAGCTTGACGGTGGTCAAAGCAAACAGTGGCTGTACCTGCCAAGTGAGAAAAAACTCCAGCGCATGGCACGCAGCAGCCTGAAGAGCTATTTCATGGGCACCGACCTGACCTATGAAGACCTGATGCCGGATCAGATGGATGAGTATACGTACGCCCTTGGAGACGAAAAATCACTGGACGGGAATGACTGCTATGTGATCAGTATTGTGCCCGGCACGAAGGAAAAGGCGAAGAGAAGCGGCTATTCAAAACGTGTGGTCTATGTGCGAAAGGATATCCTCTTTACGGTAAAGATTGAATTTTATGATCATCGGGGAAGATTGCTCAAGACCCAGACCAACCACGATCTCGAAAGGCTTGACGGCGACGCTTGGACCGCGAAGAAGGCCCTGATTGTCCGTCACAAGATAAACCAGAAAACGCTTATGGGTGTCAAGAACCGGCGAGCTGACATTATTCTGGATGATTCTGTATTCACAGAGGGTTTTATTCTCTCCGGAAAACATCTTCAGTAGAGGAAGGGCCATTTTATCTATGGCAGACATGATTGAAAACGCACCTGTTATTCACAAGAATTCCGAATCCGTTCCTGTACTGCGGTCATCATTGCCTCGAGTCCGCTGATGCGTAAAATATTACAGTTCGCTTACGATCACCCATGGAGTGTGATCACTGTCCTCCTGACCTCATGCCTCTGTGCTGTCTTGCAACTCCCCAATCTTAAACAGGACCCCTCGATGGAGGGGATGACGGTGAGAAACGATCCTGCTCGTCTGGCTTACCAGGATGCCCTGGAGACGTTCGGATCGGATCAGATCAGTATCGTTTTTGTCCGTGACAAGGGTATCTTTACACCGGAAAAGCTGGAAAAGTTGGAGACACTGGTCCTGGATCTCGAAGAACTGTCCGGGGTAACGACGGTTGAAAGCATCTTCTCGGTAACGAATTTAAAAAGTGAGGAGGGGATGCTCAGCAGTAATCCGCTGATGGATATATTTCCCGAATCGGTTGATGAGGCCCGCGCCATACTCGAAGATGCCTTGAGAAATCCGTTGATTGCCGACAATCTCGTATCCCGGGATGGGGAGGCCATATCGATTAATCTTTTCATTGAGCCGGAAGGGAATAACCCCGGATTTTACCGGACCCTCGCCGATGCTGTGGACCATCTCATCGAACCGATGAAGAAGGATTTTAGCGTTATCGAGCAGTTGGGCAATCCGTATCTGAAGACACAGATCTCAGACATGATGACCATGGACGTGAAGAGCCTGATTCCCCTCTCCGCCCTGATACTCTTCGGGGTATTGATTCTGACCACTAGGTCCATGAGCGGCGCCGCTCTGCCCATGCTGACGGCCGGTATAAGTATCCTGCTGACGGCGGGGTTTATGAGCATCGCCCAGATCCCCATCAACATCCTGACCATCATTGTCCCACCCCTGATCATTGTGGTCGGTTCAACGGAGGATGTTCACCTGCTTTCGGAGTACTTCGCGGGAGTCAACCTGAAGGGCACCAGGGCTCTGGCGATTGAATTCATGATCTCCCGGATGGGAACGGTGGTTATGGTTACCGCCCTGACGACGTTTCTGGGTTTTCTGTCCATTTGTGTGAATAACATTATAATTCTCAGGCAGTTCGGCATGGTCGCCTCTTTTGGCCTGTTTGTAAATCCGGTTGTTACCTGTCTTGCAGCTCCCGTTTACCTGCGGTTTTTTGGATCGATACCGAGGCGCCGGGAAAAATCCGCGCAGTCTCTCTTTTACAACCGTATGGCCGAACGGATAACGTATCTGGTCACTGCCAGGAAACGGACCGTTTTATGGGTTGTCTTGGGACTGTCCGCCGTTATCGGTGCATTCAGCATCAATGTCAGACTTGATAATGATATCATGGGACTTTTCAAAAAGGATTCCCCCATCGTTCAAAGAATCAACGAGATGAGTCGCGAACTCCCCGGTGCCCAGACATTCTTTATCCGAATCAACGGGGGGCATGAAGGACTCTTTCAAGACCCGAAGAACCTGGCCGAGATCGATGCGATACAGAGATTCATCAAGGAAAATCCAAAGCTCGATCTTTCCATGTCTCTCGTTGACATGATCAAGCTCGTCAACAGGGAGATGAACGGTGGCGATCCGGCTTCGTATGAACTGCCATCGACTGCACAGAAGGTATCCCAATACCTCCTCTTTTTTGAAGGCAATCTCTTGAACCGATATGTCACCCCCGATTTCAGCGAGCTGAACATCATGGTTCGTCATAACCTCAACTCTTCTCACCGCCAGAAAGAAGCTATCGAGGAGTTGAAGCGGTTTATTGATTCGAACCTCAACGCGCATTTCACGTACGAACTGACGGGTGAGAGCATCCTGACCCTGAGTGCCGCCGATTCCATCGCGGAAGGGCAGATCAAATCGATTACCCTTCTCCTCTTCATCATCTTCGTCATCATGTCGGTATTGTTTCTCAATATAAAGGCCGGGTTGCTTTCGCTGATCCCCAATGTGATACCCGTTGCCGTCAATTTCGGTATTATGGGACTCTTTTCCATTCCTCTGAACGTGGGGACCGCCATGGTTGCGGTCATCGCCATCGGCATATCGATAGACGATACCATCCATCTCATGACCCGTTATAACACGGAGATGCACAAGGCAAAAGATCAGCAACAGGCACTCGGGTTTTGTATTCAGACGGAACTGCAGCCGGTGTTTTCGACCTCCATAGCCCTGGCCCTCGGTTTTGTTGTCCTGGCCTTTTCCAATTTTGTGGCTATCATCTATTTCGGGGTCCTCTCGGCCATCGTCATGCTGGTGGCATTCCTGAACGATATCCTGATCACTCCCATACTCTTATCATCGACCCGTCTGCTGACACTGTGGGATATCCTCAGCCTCAATCTCAAAAAAGAGGTGATCGAGCAGTCCGAGTTCTTCAGGGGGATGCGGATGTGGCAGGTCAAAAAGATCATTCTTCTCGGCCGGATGAGGAAGGCCTCTCGCGGCGAGCATATCTACCGGGAAGGTGACCACGGAGACGGTATGTTCCTTCTCCTTGAGGGGCACGTGCGTCGCTATGGTATCCATGACGAAACCCGGACGGAGGTCGCTTATAACCAGTTCAGCCCCGGAGATATCTTCGGTCATCTGTCCATGCTGGATGAACAGCCCCGTTCCGCCGACACCCGCGCCGAAACCGACATTCAATTTGTGGAATTCAGCCGACAGAGTATGGAGCGTCTGCACAGTCTGTATCCGCATATTGCCAGCCGCATCTTCAGGAATATTGCCCGGATCCTCACGGATCAACTGGTTGTCAGCAACTGGGTGCTTCGGGAAAGGATCAAGGAGCACAAATGATAAAAAAACTGATCGGATTCATACTTCCCCTGTTGATACTATCCACCGCCGGTGTGGGGACCCCGCGCGTCTATTCTGCCGATCGGCAGGATAGACTGACCGAGCTCGATAGCTACATGAAGACGGGTAAGCTGTCTGATGCACGGGCACCGGAGAGCATCGGCAGTCAGCTGATTGATCATTTCAGCGCGGAACTGGAACTTCGGTGTTCGTATTTTGTTGACTCACCCTCCCTCGCTTCTCAAAAGTATTTTGATGTCGAAGACGATGACCACTGGGACGGGCAGGTACGCGCCAACTGGTCCTCATGGACGGGGAAAGACCGGTGGAACTTCCATGCCGCCGGCTGGTTTACGGCGGGGACCGGAGAGAATGAATATGGGGGGGTGACCCACTTCATGACCGATACCGATAACAAGGAACGGTACGCGGAATTGAATGAGCTCTTCTTCACCCTTTCATATGATGCCGCCCTCTGTACCGTGGGGAAAAAGATTTTCAAAAACGGCATATCGACGATATATTCACCCGCCGACCGCTATACGTCCGCCGATCTGAGCGATCCGCTGAATCCGATCCAGATAGGTTCCTGGCAGCTGGCCTGCGATTATTCACGGGGAGATACAGTCTATACGGGTGCTGTCCTGCCCTTCTACCAGGAGAAGAAGGCTTCGGCCGTCGGGTCACGCTGGATCAATACCGATCTTTTGGACCCATCATACACCGTTCCGGGATCGCTTGAGGAACTGGAGGAAATCCTGTCTTTCGTGATCAATAGCCTCCTGGGCGACAGCCGGTTTGTTGATCTGCTCGACAGCGGTAAGACCATACGCGTCAGGGAAGAGCTTCCCGATAATGATCCGGGAGACTGGGGGTGGTTCGGTCGCGTCAAGACATCCGTGGGGATGTGGGACGCCTTCGTTTCGGGCTATTACGGTCCGGCTTTTTATCCCGTTATCAGGCTGGAAGAAACCGCCGGCACCGCGACACTCATCAAGGAGACGCCCAACGTATATCAGCTGGCCGGGGGATTCTCTACAACCTGGGGGAATACCGAATTTCACGGAGAAGCCCTCTACAGCTATAGCTGTGACGAACGTGATGAGAGTTATATCAACTATGTGGGGGGGCTGTGCCACTCCAGCGATCGTCTGGCCTCGGTTCTCGGACTGAAAAAAATCGACCTTGGGCTTGAATACGCCGGTGAATGTATTACGGATGAGCAGGATGATACGGACTACATACTGGGCTCCAAATATGGGCGCATTGGCCGAAATGACCTCATAGCCAGTCTGATCGCAACGGTCACGGATGATCTCTCGCTGCATTATCTTTCTGATTTCACCCTGTCCGACGAGGCGTATTTCCAGCGGATCGGTGCCTCACTGCGGGTCGTATCGGGGGTTGTCCTTACCCTCGACCTCGAATTCTTCAGTGGCCCCCTGGATACCTACTTCGGTAAATGGCGCAACAACGACCGGGTCGTGAGCTCCGTTGTGTGGAGTCTGTAGCCGCAGAGAGGGCGTTGTAAAAGACGGATGGAGGCCGACGACACAAAGACCGTGGTCACCTCTTTTTGTCGTTCATGCAGATCACCCACTATAGTATGATTTCCTTGACCCGCCCGATCGCACCCCCTTCCAGCCGGACCTTGATCCCGTGATGGTGAAACGGGGATTTCGTCAGTATGTCTTTCACAATCCCTTTTGTGAGCGCTCCTGATCGCTGATCTTTCTTCAGCACTATGCATACCTCTGATCCGAGGTGTATCTGGTCACGTCTTGTTCCGTCCATTTGTCTTGTTCTCCTCTTTGCCCCGGCTCTCGCTCTGTGTGTACCGTGAAGGACAAGGTAAAAATGCGATATTCCGATGTCAGTCAAATAACAACCGCCTAGTACCCGACCAAGTGTCTCGATTTCGGATCGTCCAGTACCCGCAGCCACGAACCGTATATCGGGTTACTCAGCATGTACCATGTGTGACCCCAGTTGCTCCGGTACTGCCGTACCAGCTCATCCCGCCGGAGGGGGGTGATGCTTTTCGTCACACCGGGGAGAAAATCGCCGAGATCATCGCCGAAGAGCATCAAGATCCTGTACCAGGCGGCTACGGATTCCCGCCTGCTCTTCTTCTCCGACGACCAGCCGGGTCGCTCGTGTTTGAGCAGTACATGCTCCGCCTTCACGCCGTCGATGCCGACCGCGGCAAGGTTATCGATGACTTCCTGCTCCTGGGGGCACATGCAATCTGTTCCCTGTCGCTTTTTGCATTCCCGGTTGGTGATGTAGAAGACCTCGATATCCTTTTCTTTCAATGATTGGATAAAACGCACGGCGCCGGGGACGGCGGGGGCGTTTTTCAGCGCCAGCCACTCATCCCACGTTCGGGGACTGAATCCCTTTCCATCAATGATAATCTGTGCCTGATATGGGGACGTGTCCAGCAGCGTATCGTCGATATCCATGATAACGGCAGGGGGAAGAGAGGCGAAATCCCCCGTTTGCTCAAGGGCGGCGGTCCAGCCGGTCTCATTGAGGGCCGAATGGATATTCTTCTCGGCCACGTTATACACCTGGAGGCAATTGGCCTCATATTCGGCCGACGTTTGCACCCACAGCGTGCCGTACAAAGAATCGTTTTGCTTTGCCGCACACCCGCCCAGCAGGATCAGAATCGCCGCAAGAAACGATGTCCATTTCAAATGCTTCATATGATTTGGAGCCTCCCAGGTTACGTATTGTATCTTTTAGATTTCAATGAATTTCTGCTAGAAATGATAAGGTCTAACTTTAAACATAGGAATATCCCCACATGTCCATTACGGCCTGTCTTTCTGGTGAAATTTCATGTTAGCCATATATTTTTCCTAATACAAAGGTTTTGCGGCTAAGTCTGACTGAATAACCTCAATGGTTAATTCATATTTTTTCACTAGGGAACGTATTAGATCAGCAATCCATTTTGGGGCACTTGGGCAAACAAAAATCTTTTCAACTAATTCTTCAACATTAACTGGAACATACAAACCCATATTGTTTTTATATCTGTTAAGTTCTCGATCAGAAATATTATTCTTGCCATACTGTGGTGTCCAAATTAATGCTCTTAGTTCTTCTTCGTGTTCAAAACTTTTTCTTTTATAGATAAAAGGTGAAAATATGTTACCCATGGGTATTGCCTCGCTCTGATAGTCAATGTATTTTATTTTTCCAATGTGTATTTCAAAATCATCATAGGCCTCCAAAGATTTGATAAATTTGTTATATGTTGATCGAATGCAAACGCCTTCATGATTGCTTAAATATAAATTCCACATGGCAGCAGATTCGTATTCTTTAATATGCCATGAATTGACAAAAGTTACTTCTCGATTATATTTTACAAACTCTCTACTGTCTTTATTCGCTTGAATTATTGCCTCATAAAGCTCTTTCGTATCTACGCCATTTTTTTCCTTCCACTCTTTAGGCATGTTTTCAAATGGTATATTGTCAATTTTTACGTTCAGATTCGTATAATAACCTTCAAATGGGTCAACATTTGCCAGTTGATCCAAACGAACAAAATACAAGCAACGGTTTTCCAAGATTGAAAGAAATTTTGCGAGATCCATATAACGCCAAATCTTCGAATTAGGATCATTGGGCGGGAGAAAGTCAGGATGTTTTGTATAAGGCATAATCAAATAAATTTAATTCGTAACGGTGATTATCCGGATTTTGATAAAACCCCAAACACAGCAACTGTTGTTTTATAAAATCCGTTATTTATCATGATAGGGCTATGTAGAACCGCATAACATCCCTTTAGAACAAAAAACCCTCACTCGGAACGTACAAAAACCATACCTTTTAAAAATGTATTGTCAAGAAATTTATGCAGTTGAAAAGAGCTGTTACAGTTCTTCCCACCGCAGGAGGGCGGTCAGGAAGATCCCTGAGTGGTTCCGAGTCACCGGTATGTCCATGAGATGTGCAGTATCCCGCTCTATTAATCGGTCTGTGAGAGCGTGCCCTTTGTCTCCCGCCCGTTCAGTCCTGATGGTACTATTCGTCCGTGCAGTTATCCCGGGACACGCGTCCGGAAGGATCCTGGCGGTAATATTCCCGTAAAACACGATACAGGTCCGGGGTATGCTGAAGCATCAATCGGGGCTGATCGAAGAATTGCTCGGTGGCGACGGCGAAGAATTCAGCTTCGCTGGTCGCGCCGTAAGGATTGAGGAAGGACTTCCTGCCTTTGTCGGTATCGTGTTTGAGACGGAGGTATTCACGTGAACAGGTCTGGACCCAGTCACGGTATTCGGCACGGTCGCGTAGCGGAGGCGTCCCGTCGGCAGTGCCGTCGAGCATGTCCAGTTTGTGGGCGAATTCATGATAAATGACATTGTACCCGGACTCGGGATGGCGACCGCCGCGCAGGGCTGCATCCCAGATAATAATTACCGGTCCCCCCTGGAACGCCTGCCCGATAATGGGATGCTCCAGTTCCACTGGTGCCAATGTGTTTTCAAAGAAGCCCGGCTTGCGTTGAGGCGGAACAACGGTAGAGGGATAGACGATGATGGATTCGACATTCCGGTAATAGTCATGGGGCAGACCCAGAAGAAGCAGACAGGCCTGAGCGGATATCGTTACACGGATCTCGTCGGTCAAATCCAGCCCACCGACACCTTCCCAATTCTTTTCGGCGATAAAAACCTGGATCAGGGCACGCAGGTGGGCACGCTCGGCATCTTCCAGCATACAGTAGTGGGCGACGTTACGGTGGATGATATCCTCCCATGCAGGAGGGAAAGGGGCCCGGGTCAGCTTCTTTCTGCGACGGTCGGCGAGCCAATGCAACATTCGACTTTCCTACTCAAGAGTGAAGCTCCCCGCGGCAAGCCGCGGGGAGCTTCACTCATAGATGGGCCTGATTTTTGTGATCTCTAACACGATTCTTAAAAAACAGTATATCAGTGTTGTGTATGGGTGTCAAGAACATAACTCATCGTTATTATTATAATAATAACATTTGACATGCCGGTGAATAGTATGCAATAAACCGCTTCACATTCCCTCAGTGTTTTGAAGGTAACCAGTCGAAACGAAACCAAAACGATCAGGTGCTTATGACATCCCTTATTCGTAAACGTAAACAGCCCGGAGAATTGCTACATCATATTCTGGACCTGCCGGAATTGCCCGCTATCGTTCAAAGTCTGGATGCCGGTGTTCTGACCAGACTGATTCGCCATGTAGGGTTGGAGGATTCGGCGCAAATCGTTTCTCTTGCCACATCAGAACAGTTGAAGTCTGTTCTTGATGAGGATCTTTGGCATAGCGAGGTCCCCGGCCGGGATGAAACCTTTGATGCCGAGCGTTTCGGTCTGTGGCTGGAAATCATGATGGAAAACGGATCAGCTTTTGCCGCCCGCAAGGTTATGGAACTGGATGAGGATTTAGTAACTTTGGGTTTGTGCCGGCTTGTTCTGGTGGTGGGCAGGCATGATCCTGCTCTTTATGCGGATGATGACTGGGGGCCGGGGAATGGCAACATCTTGGAAAAGGTTCTGGACAGTTCGCTCAACCAGGAGTTCGGCGAATATCTGGTGATTGCAAAACATGAGTCAAGTTGGGGTACGGTCTGCGCTTTGATAACGGAACTTGATGCGTCCGATTATGACATGCTGATTCGTCTGCTGGATCGATGTCATGCAATTTGCGGAGAGCATATCGAAGACAATGGCGGCCTTTTTCATGTGCTTACAGCAGATGAGATGCTCGAAGAAGATGTATCATCTGAACGGAGAGAGCGAAGAGAGGGCAGGGGATTTGTCACACCGAGGTCAGCGGCGTTTTTCTTGAGTGAGGTGCGGACAGCTTCATTGCCGGAGATTGTTGCGGCAAAAACAATGGACTTTACTACCCGTGCATATTTCAAGGCGGTCGAAGCGGAAACCGGACCTGCCGCCAGGACTCGGACTGCTGACAAAACAGCTGAAGAGGAGGCTTCAGAATCCACTGATCTGAAGGTCATACAATTTATCCAAATACTCCGGAATGCGGAGGGGCTTCCGTTTTCCGACCATAAATTGCTCAATTATAACGGAGCTGATTTCGGGGATCAATTTGTGCCGCTGGCTACGGCCATGCGCTGTATCTACCAAACGGATACAGAACTCTGTTCCCAACGACTGATGGAGCTTTCCTATCTGTCCAATACATTGATTTCCGGGTGTGTATTTCAGGGGCGAGCGTTTCAGCCGAAGGAAGCGGCCGAAGCGGCCCTTTCAGTCTGCAATCTGGGCAGTGAGTATCTGCTCAAGACAGGCACAGCACCAGGAAAAAAACAGCCGACCGATCCCCTTGCGGCCCTTTTGAAAGAACACCGTCTGGTCACGTTATTTCAAGTGGGCTGGAAAATGTTATTTGATGATGTTGTCCTCCACACGGCAAAGGCCGTATTGGAGTTCATCCATCACCTTAATGAAACAGTAAGACCTGCCGAACAAACTGACGAAATGAGTCGTATGGGCAACCTGTTGCGTTTTTATATCTTATCCGGCCGACCGTGGGAGTTTAATGATCACGTGGATTGTTTGCAGGTGTTTATCGATGGAGAAACAACCATGACGATAGCGGGATTACTGCAAGAATACCCGACCCTGTCGAAAGACCTGTGTAAAAAGGGGGGGCATCCGTCGTCTCCTTTTATCTGGTCTCAAGAACACATCAGCTCAGTCCGACGTTTCCTCAAGGAAGCGCTTTCATGAGGACCGCATCGCATGCTCCGGAGAATGGCTCAAGCTTTGTATCGACAACTATCAGCTACAGTTCTTCCCAACGCAGGAGCGAGGTCAGGTAGATCCCCACACGGATCTGAGTCTCCGGGATGCCTTTGAGGTGGGAGAGCATCTCGCGGTAGGCCTCAAGCTGGGGGCGGTAGAGTCCCCGCTCATGGGCGACAAACTCTTCTACCGACTGACCGTCTTCCGGCCGCGAGGTCTTGAAATCGCAGATCCACCAGGTATTACCGTCCCGTGCCGCGAGGTCAATGACGCCGGAGCGAATCCGCCCCTCCGTGGGGACATCTTCCATCTCCCATTCGTTGTGTATTTCCGGGGCTGATATCAGCCGGGCGATGAAGGGATCGGCGAGTGTCTTTTTCGTCTCTTCGAGGATCTCACCGGCTGTTTTGCCCGCCTGGCCCTTCCCGATCCCTTCGGCCCGCAGGGCACACGCCACTGCCTCCTCAGCGGGAAGGGTCTTGCCACGTATAACTGTGCTCAGAATCGTGTGTATGACCGTTCCCCGTATCCGATTAAAGACCGCCTCATCAACGGCAAGGTTGCCTTCTCTCCGCAGGGTGTCCTCCGCGTACGAGGAAGGGGATTTTGCCATGATAAAAGCGGGCCGTTCCGGCTGGATATCATACGGTTCGGGAAGAGCGGTCTCGGCAGTCTTTTCTTCCGGCGGAAGGGGAGGAGATGCGGGGTTGATTGCCACGGGGATATTCCACCCGGCGCTCACGGCGTCGACAGGCGTATCGGCGATCCCCTCGTACTCCATGACCCATTTGAGGATGTTTTCCCTCCCCGCTACGAGGGCACCATCTTCGGTTTCCTTGGCGATGCCGCTCATATAGAGGGCCTCTCTCGCCCGCGTTGCCGCGACGTAGAAGAGACGTTTCGCCTCTCCCCATCGCCTTTTTTTGCGAAAGGTCTTCAAGAGGTTGAATGCCGGCGGGATCTCCTTCCTCCTCCGGTCCTTCCCCATGGCGACGAGATATTCTCCTTCCGTCCCCGGGACACGCTCCATCAGATAGGGAGGGGAGCCCGTTCGTACATCCGAGAGGGGCGCCCAGTCGAGGAAAGGGAGGAAGACATAATCGAATTCGAGCCCCTTGGCCTTGTGGATGGTCATCATCTCCACGGGGGAGCGCGAGGCGGTGGGATCGGCAGGCTCGTAGAAGGAATCTATCGTTGTCTTCACCTGTCGGAGGGTTTCCAGAGGGGTGCCGCGGTGGCCTCCTTCCAGTATCTCGAAGAAGCGCATGCAGTTTGCCACGCCTGCCATGCCGTATCGGGAGGCCGTCTGCCGGGGGCCGTCCAGGTCTTCCCAGAAGCCCCTGACGGTTGTCCCCAAGGGATCGCGCCCCACACGGCGGGAGGCGTTTTCTATCGCCTGCGTGAGGGGTTTCATCTCGGGATGGGAGCGGGCCGTGAGGAGGATCTTCTCTATCCAGCTCTCCGGTTCCTTACAAGCGGTCTCATAGAGGCGGTTCGCGTCGAACCATGACCAGGGAGAGCGAAGGAGGGACGCCCCGGCGAGGTCGTCATGGGGATTCGCCAGGAACTCGGTGATCTTCATGAGGTGCACCACCTCGGGGCGATCCATCAGTCCGATTCCCTCCCGCACCTGGACGGGGATGCCGTGCTCCTTCAATGCCGTGAGATAGCGGCCGATCCGGTTCCGGGTGAAGAGGAGGATACCGATGGAGGCGTTGGTGCCAACCATTCGCAGGATCTCCCCGACCTTTCCGGCAAGCCACGCGGCCTCCTTGTCTTTTGCGGTGTCCCTGTCGTCGTCCGTGAAGAGAGAGAGGGATACCACGCTTCCGTCCCTTCCACCGTAGGGCTCGGAGGGACTGAAGGGGACCTCGTCGGCGTCGGGATCGGGGTCTTTCATTACCACCGTATCGAAAAGACCGTTGATCCACTCGATCAGCCGTTCCCCGGAGCGGAAGTTCGTGGCCAGGCGGTGTGTATCGAGGGGAACCGTTCGCCCGCCGGGAACGGGTATCCCTTCCTTCGCCTCCATGAAGAGGCTCACCTCGGCGTTTCTGAAGGAATAGATGGACTGTTTGGGGTCTCCCACGATGAAGAGGGACCGTCCGTCACCGGGGGACCACCCGGCGCAGAGGCGGCCGACCAGTTCCCACTGGGCCCGGTTGGTATCCTGGAATTCATCCACCATAAGGTGGCGTATCCGGTGATCGAGATAGAGCTGGATCTCCGATGGGTCGCTGTCGGTGAGGGCCCGGAGCGCGGCCTCCTCCAGGCCGTCGAAGTCGACGGCGCGCCGCTGACGACAGGCGGTCTCGTACCGGTCGATAAGGTCCGCCGCGGTAACGATAAAGTCCGCGAGGGTATCCATCTCGGATGCCATATCGCCGGGGGAGGGGAGGCTCTTGACCTCGGCGAGAGCGGTGGAGCAGGGATCACCCAGGGCGGAGATCATCTCCCCCCACGGGGTCTTGCCGAAGCCGTTGTAGAAGCCGTTCTTGGGACCGAAACGCTTGAGCGGCGTACCCCCGGTTTTTGTGGTGAGGGCATTGGCGATCGTCTGCCACGTGGGGAGTTCTTCCCATGTGGCCCCTGGAAGAGACAGAGGGAGGAATGCACCCAGCGGTGCCTCTTCTTTGAGCAGGTTGGTTGTGAAGGCTTGCCAGTCCATGCCAAGATCCGTTTTCTGAAAGCTATACATTAAGTCCTGCAGACGGCCTTCGACGTAACCGCGAAGCCGTTGAGCCAGGATGTCGGGAAGCTTCGCGATGCCCCCCCCACCCGTGCTGCGTATGAGGGCGATCAGGTCCCTGAAGCGTCCCCGGTTCCGTATGATGCCGGTAAATTCCTCCGAGATGCCTGTCCAGTTGTTGTTATGGTAGAGGAGACGGTTCTCAAACGCCCTCCGCCTCGGGTCGGTCGCGGGGTAGGAGAAGAAGCCCCGGAGGGCGGCCCGGACGATTTCGTCGATCAGGATCGTCTGAGCGTCTTCGTCGATGACCTCGAAATCGGGGGTGACCTGTGCCTCGAGGGGGGCACGTCGGGCGATATGGCTGCAGAAGCCGTGAAACGTCATGATATTGAGTGTATCGGCAGAGGCGAGAAGGTGCGCCTGGTCCTGGTGCGCCCGGAGGGCCTGTTCGGCGAGGGAGGCCATTTCTCCGTCGGGATCGGATGCGGGTGATCTGCCGTTCAGGAAGCCGGTGATCCGCTCGCGCATCTCCCCGGCCGCCTTCTCGGTGAAGGTGATGGCCAGGATCTCTGCCGGGTCACGGACCTCCGCGAGGAGTTTGAGAAACCGGCGGGTCAGGAGAAGTGTCTTGCCGGAACCCGCGGGGGATTCGACGTGGTGCGACCGCGTCGTGTCGAGGGCGGCGGTACGCTGGGCGGCGTCATTCGGTTCCTTCATCGGTCTCCTCCGTTTCCGACGCGCGCCGGCTTCGTATTCCCACACGGCACAGGGTTATGAACGGGCATTCCTCGCAGGTCTTCTCCCTCCCGGTGGTTCCCGAAACGGGGAAGGGTTCGGGCCGAAAATCACCGGATCCCAGGATTGCTCCCAGTTTGGCGAGGGCCGTGTGCCACTCCTGCAGGGAGGACTCGATCCCCTTGATCGGAGAGATGGCGATATCGCCGGCTGACTTGAGACGGACATACCCGGCCGAAAAAGGCACATTCGCGTCTATCCGGTCACCCAGGGCGGCGATATGGCCGCCAAGGAGCGCCATGAGATAGATAATGAGCTGGGGTTCCTTCAGGCGCGTGACGATATCCGCACGCGAGGGAACGGCGCCCGTTTTGTAGTCCCAGAGGAGGAACCCCTCCTGGTCGCTGAAATCCACCCGGTCGATTCTTCCCCGCAGGGTGAAGGGGAGCCCGGGAATCGCGAGGGCGTCGAAAGGGGTCTCCTCGGCAACGCACCGCCACCCTCCGGTCCAGCGCGTCCTTTCGCGGTCGAGCCACTCGGAGAGGATTCCGCCTCCCTCCGGATCGTCCCTGTCCCCGATCCAGCGCCTCTGTTCCACCGCCCAGTGTGGCTTATTCGCTACACTCTGGAGTGTTTCATCCTCACAGGCCGTCAGGAGGGTGCGCGCCTCGTCGCTGCCCAGGTCCACCCCCCGTTCTCTCAGCCTCTGCGTAAAGAGAGCCAGGGCCCGGTGTATTCGGGTCCCTCTTTCGCGGGGGGAGGCATCCGCCTCGATATCCTCCAGCGGTTCGACCTTAATGACGCTCTCGATAAAGAAGCGGTAGGGGCAGGTGACCGCCGTCTGGAGCCGGCTCACCGAGACGGTCCTGGGGATAATGCTTGGATCAAGAGGTCCTTCTGTCATTTGTTCAGGCGATATTCTCTCATGTATTCCTTTATGGGAAGAGTCGAGCCATCCGGCCCGCAACCAGGCCGGATCGGGGGTGTTCCAGATATCGATAGAGCGCGTGTCGCTGTCGCCCGGCCAGAAGGGGGAGGGAGGGAGGGGCTTGAGGTCTTCCTGCTCGGCACGGAGGAGGGTGATATCCGGAGCGCAGGTCATGAGGTGGTCTATGGACCGACGAGCGAACTCGTACTGGCTCTGTGCCGTTCCCCCCTGGACCAGCCTTCTCTCCGTCGAATCGAGGAAGGGGAGGGGGCGTGCCGGTTCGGGGAGCGATCGGTCGTCCATCCCGAGGACGTACGCCTTGTCAAAATCGAGGCCCCGCGATTCGATCATGCCCATAACCTGTATCCCGGCGTCCTCCGCGGCGCCGGTCTGCACCGTCTTCCGTGAGGCGAGGTATGTCAGCCAACCTGAAAATTCATGGCCATCCATCCCCGTATGGGAGAGGTGGCGGTCGATCTCATCCGTGATCTCTTCGAGGGCTCTTTTATCGACGGTATCCTTTTCGTCCGCGAGGATGGGGAAGCCAAGGCGGGTCCACAGGTCCCTGAGTTGTCCCAACCAGAAGGACCCCCGTCTCTGATTCCCTATCTCTTCACTGTGGCAGAAGAAGGAGAGATGGTCGAGCATATCCGGGGGGATGAGGGCGTAGGTATGGGGATCTTCTCTCTTCAGCGCCGCCATGAGATTGTCGAGGCCGAAATCGAGGGAGCGCTTTCGCCAGGAGATGTCGGCGCGTGCGATCTCGTGCCGCCTCCCCTGTGAGTATCCGTAGTAGGGGGACAGGAAAAGAGAGAGGAGCCGCTCGCGGGGCTGCCCTTCGATGATGAAGCGCAGGGGAAGAAGGGCCGCCTGCATGAGGTGCGTCTCGAGGAGCGCAACCCCCTTTGTTACGTTGAACCAGTGAGAGCCGTGGGGCGGAGCCTGGGCTGTCACATCCCTGAGGGCCCCCTCCAGATGCTTCGCGTACCGATCCATGTCCGGGACGATCACGCCGATCCGGTGAAGGGGGATCGTTTGAGCATCCCGGACGAGGCGATGGACGAGATAGATCACCTCCTGTTCGGGAGAGGGGAGGGCCAGGGCCTCGAGACGCTCAGGACGGCGATCTGGGGAAATGACACATGTGACATCACTGTATTTCTCAAGTATTGCGAACAGATCCCGCTCCAGGGGGGCGGGGAATTCGAAGCCGGCGAGTGTGATCTTTTCAGGAAGGGAGATCCTGCCGTCTATTATCCCCCGGCGTATCAAGAGCGGAAGAAGCGACGGATGGAAGAGCCCGTCCGATTCGAGCGATCGGGTAAAAACCCCACTGATCTCGCGCCGCCATTCGACGAGGGGGGTGGAGGGAAAACCGGATGATGGTTCGATCCCGTGACGCGCCATGATTCCGTAGGTCTCGTCGAGGATGGCACAGAGATTCGTGTCCGCAACGAGTGAGGGAGGGGGCGCGATCCGGTCGGCCATCTCCTTCCAGAGGTTCATCCGGTACAGATCAGGAGCGGGGATCTTATCGGGCCACGATTCGGTCCAGGTCAGCGTGAGCCAGGCGTTCAGGCTCATTGCCCGGAGGGGCTCCCATCCCTCTTTCTCTTCGCGCAGGCACTGGAGACGGAAGCGACGGGTGAGGTCGCGCGCCAGCCTCCCGGTGGAGGTCAGATAAAACCGGTTGGGGTGTATGTCGGTCATGGCAGCCCAGGTTTCCTAACGGTTTGTACATCTCTCGTAAACAAGCAGATCATGTATCCTACACGACCGGTTGAAACTTTGGCAAGCTGAACTGATCGGTCACATCGTCCCAGACGACCTCCACGGGCATATCGCACCGCACCGCGGCCGGGTCACAGCCGACGATATTCGTCAGCAGGTGCGGACCCTCGTCCAGTTTCACGACCGCAACCACATAGGGAAGATCTTCCTGGAAGGCCGGGTGAAAGGCCACATGGTTGACGGTAAAGGTATAGATCGACCCCCTTCCCGTGGCGGCGATCCAGTCCGTGTTCCGGGAATGGCAACGGGGACAGAGGAATGACGGGGGCAGGCGGAGTGTTCCGCAATCGCCGCATTTCTGCATCTTTATCAGGTGCTCTCTGCACCCGTTCCAGAACTCTTTCGTGTCGGCATTGATCTGCGGCAGGGGTTTTTCGTATGACGTCATGGTTACCACCTCCTCAGGACATAACAGGAATGTGTCTGCAGTATGGCCCCGTTATCGCTGCACAGGATAATCTCGGGTTCTTTTGTGTCCGTCGCGGGGCCGAGTTGCCGCTCCCCGCACCGTCTCATGAGCTGCATCACCCCCTCGGTAAGGGGGGTCAGCCCCATGTGGTACGCCTCGGACAACTGGCCGCCCGATGTGTTCACGGGCATTTGTCCCCCCGGCTCGATCGTTCCTCCCGAGAACCAGTTCTCTCCCTCGCCGGGGCCGAAGAAGCCGTAGTCCTGGAGGGTGATCTCGACGGTATAGGTAAAGCAGTCGTAGATCTCGCAGGCGTCTATATCGTCGAGGGTGATCCCCGCCATCCTGAAGGCGGTTTCGCGTGCCTGCCGGGCGCCGGTCGGTCCCGCCAGATAGGTGGCCTGCTGAAAGGCCGTCGAGGGGTTGTGCTGCCCCATCCCCATGATGGTGACGAGGGGCTGTTTCAGATCACGCGCCCGCTCAACCGTCGTGATGATACAGGCACGACCGCCGTCGTTGACCAGACAGTTATCGGGGAGGCGGAAGGGTTCGACAAGCCACTTCGCGTTATAGTAATCTTCGGATGTCATCGGCTTGGCATGCATCACCGCCCGCGGATTGAGATTGGCCCATCTGCGCTGTCCCACGGCGATCTGTTTCCAGGTGTCGGGTCCCGTGTGGAATTCGTGCATGGCGCGCCGCGCGGCAAGGGCGTATCCAGCGGACGCCCCGAAGTGGCCGAAGGCGGCCGCATCACCCGCCATCTCCGTGAGCATGCGGAACATGCTGTCTCCCGAGTGGGCGTATGAAAGGAGCACATAGTTACAAAGACCGGATTCGAGCGCGCCAACTGCGTGCTGTAAGTGGCTGCGCGATCAGTTGGCGTCCTGCGCGAGGAAGGTCGGCGACAGTCCGAGGTGCTGCGCCACGTCGTAGGGGGCGACATCCGATTCTCCCGTCGGCGGGATAAAGTGACGATAGACGATCAGGCCGTCGATATCACCGGGTTTCAGCCCCGCGTCCTCAATGGCGTCGGCGCAGGCTTCGAGGTGAAAACTCAGCGTCGTCCTGTCCGGGACCCGCCCCTGGGGGGTATACCCCACACCGACAATGGCATACTTGTCTTTCAGATTCACTGGTCGTACCTCACTTCCTTTGTGACCGATGACGATTGATTCACTATTCCGTGTTGACGGCGGACGCTTCCACATCGCGGGATGCAGAGGAAGCACGAGAGGATGCATTGGCAGAGCATTGTTACCTAAGTCGAATATATACAAATCCATCGATCGCAACACATTTCAGCAACAGCTCGGGCGTTTCAAGGCACGGGAGCCCTCGTCGGGTTCGACGCTGCAGCAGCACCCGGTGGCGGAGCCTCCGCCGAGCATCGAGTTGATGACCGCTGCGGCGCAGCCGACGCCCGACTCTACCGACAACGCCTCAGCCGGACAGTTGAGTGCGCAGGCCCCGCACTCCATGCAGGCGTCGCGATCCTCGATCCGAATACGCTTACCGCCGTTCATATTAAAGACCGCGTGGGGACAGACGGCCATACAGATGCCGCATCCAATGCACTTCTCTTCATCGAGCATCAGGGTAGTCACATTTTTGAGATACCTGAACCGTGTCATATCATAGACTCCTATACAATAAAGCGTGATCCCAGCCAGAGCAGGCCTCCTGCTCCTCCGGCCGTTATTTCCAGAGGGAGGGCCCATCGCATCTCTTTTTTAACGCCCGACAGCGAGGTATAGGTCGAGGCGCCGGTAAAGTTCATTGCCAGGTACGCCGCCACGGCGGGGACCAGGGAAAACCACGCGAGGGCCTCAAGACGGTCCGCCCACCGCGCCATATCGGGGCTCCGAAAAAAAAGGAGGATCACGGCGGTGACCAGGCCGATGAGCAACCCCTTCAGCGCAAAGGCCCGCCCCGGGATATAGGGGAGGAGGAGGGGGGTCAGCACGGCCCCGGCAAAGACACCGCTGAAGAGGGCGGTAGAAAAGAAGATGCCGTACGAGAGGACATTCTGTCCATAGGTCCCGGGACCTCCCAGACCGGAGATGAGGATGATGGCCAGTGCGACGATGATAGCCGCTCTGAGCGACAGAACCAGCTCGACGGGGATCAGGACCGCCCGCTCCGCGAGAGTGAAGGTCTTGATACGCATCTCGGGAGTCGCCTGCATCCCTCCATCGAGGAATCGTCCCAGGTCCGTTGCCCTGATGGGGCCGTAATGGACCGAGAACCCGGCGAATTTTTTGACGACGTGCGCGGCGACTCCGGGGGCGCCCAACTGGGGCAGGATAATCGTGCGGTGGGCAACGACCCGGTCAACCCTGCTCGATTGGATGCGTGCGACAAGTTCGGCCGTCCCGAAGGTCCCTTTCCCGGCGGCGCACCAGACATTGATCCCCTTTGTGTCGAGGACGAGGATCCAGGCATCGCGGCCGGGGAGGGCGGAACGGAGGCTGTCGAAACTCAGTTTGTAGTTTGCCGTGACGAGGACCGGCGACTCGGTGTCGGGATTTCCCAGTGCGTAGAGACCGGGATCAACGGTGTAGCGCATCCGGTTGATCCCTGCCCGTGCCTTGATTGTGCCCCAGTGGTCGATCCATCGGAGAGATGCCGAGACCTGGGGAACGCGGCCGATGCCGATCTCTACTGACCCGATCACAAAGGGCTGATCCATGCGCGGGGGGTTCGCCTGAACCCCGCAGGATGTCGCTCACGTAGAGGGGGCGGAGATGACCCCGAGGTCCGGCGCTTTCTGAATATACTCAAATGATCTGAAATTCGGATTGTCCATTATGTGCATCCTTTGTATTATTACGATTGCATACAGACGATGTATCACGTATCGCATCAAGGATGATACCGAGGGCACGATAGACCTGTGGCCGCTCATCTTCCGGAATCTTTCCCCTGATTGCCGCGGCAAATTCTGTGAAACAGTCCCATACCCGCCGGTATGTTTCTTCCCCTTCGGGTGTGGTGCGCAGGTATATCGCTCTCCGGTCGTGGTTCATCTTTTCCTGTCGCACCAGATTGCTTTCTATAAGGGGTTTGACGAGACGCGTCGTGGTGCTCTTCTCCACGGCAAGGATGGTATGGAGATCCGCCATCTTCATGAAACCCTGGGTGGCCAGGGCGTCGAGGATAAGAAACTGTGAGAAGGTAACTCCTTCGCAAAAGAGGGCATCCTGTCGGCAGCACCGCGCCGTCTGGCAGAGCTCTGCAATCAGAAAAAGAAGCTTCCTCGTATCGGGATGTTTCTCAGTAGACATAGTTGTATGATACAACCTTTATCGCGAATGTCAAGCGGGAATCCGATACGGAGTAAGGGCTTATCTCAACCGATTCTTATCGGAACGTTGTCGGGCTGTTGTCCCGGAAAGTCACTTTTCAAGCGTACCCTCCCGTGGTTGAGAGGTAAGAAAATCGACCCGTGTGTGTCGAACGACAGGAGGGGGGCTCAAAACCCGCCTTTGACAAATGGGGAGAGAAACGTTAGCTTATAAAAAAAGTAAGAAAAAGAGGTCCCATATATGCCAGGAAGCGACTATAGACCCCATATTGAAAAACTCAAGCGGTATTCCTTTGATATTGGAATGTACCGACCACCGAGCGAGGGGGGGAGTTTTTCCCTGCTCCTTCGCTTTACCCGGAACTGCCCCTGGAACAAGTGCACCTTCTGCGAGATGTATAAGGGCGAAAAATTTGTCTATCGGTCGGTGGAGGAGATAAAGGCCGATATCGATTCGGTCAGGGGAATCATCGATGAGATACAGGCAATCTCACGGAAGCTGGGGCATGGCGGGCGTATAAACCGGGATGTGGCGATAACCATCCTGCGGTCCGATCCGTCATTCTACACCAACCACTGTTTTATCTCTGTCTTTGACTGGCTCACCTCGGGGGCTAAAACGGCATTTCTCCAAGACGCGAACAGCCTGATCATGCGGCCGCCGGAATTCGTGGAGGTCCTGAGATACCTCAGGAAGACGCTTCCTTCGCTGAAGCGGGTTACCACCTATGCACGGTCGAAGACCCTCGCTCAGAGAAAGGTTGAACAGTTGAAAGAGATCTGTGATGCCGGTCTCACCCGCCTGCACGTGGGGCTCGAGACGGGGGACGACGAACTTCTCGGGATTGTCCGAAAGGGTGTGACGAGCGAAGAACAGATCGAGGGCGGGAGAAAGGCCATGGAGGCGGGCTTTCAGCTTTCGGAGTACTGGATGCCCGATCTGGGCGGACGGGAGCGGTGGCGCCAGCACGCGGAGAATACCGCCCGCGTCCTCACGGCGATCAATCCCCACTACATCCGTTCGCGGCCCTTCGTGCCGAGGATCGGGACCCCCATCTACGAAGACTATGAGCGGGAAGACCTGCACCTCTCATCCCCGCATGAGCGGCTCGAAGAGGTGCAGCTGATGGTTCAGGGACTTGACGTAACCTCCCGGGTCTGTTTCGATCACGCGATGAACTCATGGCTCGACCGGCGGGGCGGTCTGCTCTTCAGGCAGGACTACGAGGGATACAAGTTCCCCGAAGAAAAGCCCCTGGTCCTGGAGAGGGTCCAGGAAGGCCTCGACGTCAGTGAATCAACGCATATGCATGTCAGGGACGTTATCGGGATACGGTCTCTCTGAGAGGGGCATTGCACATGAAGATTGTCGGCATCGTCTGCAGCCCGCGGAAGGGAGGAAACACCGAGATACTGGTCACCGAGGCCCTCGGTGCGGCGCGCGAGGCGGGGAGCGAAACGGAGCTGATCCTGGTGGCGGACCGGCAGATCGCCCCCTGTGACGGGTGCAACACCTGTTCGAAGAGCGGTGAGTGCCGGATCGAAGACGACATGCAGGATATCTACCGCGCCTTCGAGGGGGCCGACGGGATCATCCTCGGAACTCCTTCATTCTTCAACAACGTGAGCGCCCAGGCAAAGGCCGTCATCGACCGGACCTACGTCTCGCTCCTCCATGGGAAACTCCGCGGAAAGGTGGCCGCGGCCCTCGTCGCGACCCGGCGGACCGGAGAGGGACAGATCCTCAGTCTCCTTTACAGCTACTTCGCCGTCCAGGGGATGATGATCGCCGGCGGCGGAATCGGCTACGGACGGGACAAGGGAGATGTCCGCAATGGTCCCGGTGGTGCCCCTGCCTTTACCGCTCTCGAAGAGGCACAAGCCGTCGGTAGACGGGTGGTGAAGACCATCCGGAAGATCTCACCGTCCGATCGCCACGATCCCTGAGGGTCGGGATAACCTCACGGTTCCCGCAGGTAATCCGGGAGGGCATCCTCCTCCATCCCCTGAAAACTGCACCGAATCGGGCAGGTTTTACAGAGAGGTTTGATCCCCGGAAGGGAGGGTTCTCCCTTGATGCTTTCGATATAGTCGCAACACCGATTCACATCTTCTTCATATCCGTCAACGATTATCGTGACGGCCCCCTCTGCGCCGCCGTATCCACCGGATGCGAAGTGAACGGCCTCGACATCGAAGAGGTCATCAAGGGCGTCCAACTCGGTGTATGCCGTGCCGTCGGTCACACAGAGCATACCGACGGGAACACCGATACTCCGTTCAATGGTATGTATTCCTCCCATCATGGCTGCCTCTTCAACGGACGGGATCATCTTCTCGAGACCGACGGGGTAGAT
This sequence comes from Syntrophales bacterium, assembly GCA_963662405.2. GTDB lineage: Bacteria > Desulfobacterota > Syntrophia > Syntrophales > UBA2210 > UBA6078. Next base: position 135,138 of record CAXXKT010000002.1, on the reverse strand, counting down.
AATGGTTGCCCCCCGGGCCTTCATGGGGAGAAAAAATTGTCCCATGGTGCCACCCATGGGATTTGCCATTACGATCCCGACATGCCCCATATCATCGAAGGCATTGGCCCCTTTCAGGAGGATATCTCCCGGTCCTAAATCGTCGATGACGGTGGAAGGGTCCACCTTCAACAGTTTGTTTTTGTGGAAGGTGACCGGTTGCATACGCACCCCTTGGACAAGGGCACAGGTAATTCCCCTGATGACCTGGCCGACGGCGTATTTTTCCTTCTCTACCGGTTCCCCCAGTAATTCTTCCGCGATATAACCGTTTGTCGATCCCCGCCCGACGAGCAGATATCCCTCCTCCTTGGCCTCATTCACCTCGGGAAGTGAAACGATACCTTTGGCGATCAGACGCTTCGATTCCGCCGGTGTTAACGTAAACAATGCTTGCATCGCTATACCCTCCTTTATTCTTCTTGATACTCTGGATAAGGGGCAAGTATGGTAGGCCCCTGGTTCATTGATCGCAAACGCATACCGTGCAGTCATGATGCCATAGATTCACACCTTTGAAAAGGTATCTTTTTGTTGCTTCACTATCAAGGTTATCCAGGATCTTCTTGCAATCAAGTCTCCGGCGCGTTAGTACATACATCGGTGAGGAATCGCCAGGAGGTTGTATGTGAGACTCATATTGGTACGTCACGGTCAGACATTATGGAACCGCGAGCATCGGGCGCAGGGTTGTGAGCGATATCGAACTCAGTGAACGGGGGAAGGCCCAGGCGGACAGACTCGGAGGATCGCTCAAGGATGAACGGGTTGATACCATTGTGTCGAGTCCACTGAAACGGGCGGTTCAGACGGCCGAAGCGATCAATCGCTTTCATAACCTCCCGATTCAATACGAAGATGACCTGATGGAACTCAACCTGGGTGATTTTGAAGGGATCGTCTTGCAGGAAATGAGAGTGACTCACGGGGACTTCTTGAAACGGTGGATAAAAGACCCCGCCTCTATAGCCATGCCGGCCGGTGAATCCCTTACCGAACTTCAGGAACGGGCCTGGGGAGCCGTCGAGCGTATTATCACTCGCCCGGGTGGGGCACCACTCTGATTACCTCACACAACTTTACCATTATGACCATTCTTTGCAAGATCAGGGGGATGGACCTCTCTCACCTCAGACAGGTTCATGTGGATGTTGCGTCAAAAACATTCGTAGAATTCAAAGACGGACGGGGGGATATTACCCTTTTTCAACGGCATCGATCACCTGGCGGGATGTGAGAATGTCATAGATTGAATATCCAGCTGATGTGCCGTAAGTTGTGACGCGATGGTATCTGATTCGGATATCGTTCCCTCCGGTGTTGGCTTTTCAGCCGAGTGTCGGTGTGGTGTTCGTATATTGTTTTTATGCCCACCCCCCCGCCATTGCCCCCTCCACGGGTAGATTTTTTTTGAGAATCTTGATAACATATGCAAGATGATTACGTATACATTCATTGATCAGCTCTGTTCCGAAGAAATCTCCCAGATAACGGATCTCTACAGGAAAGAAGGTTGGTGGAATCAGGAAGGGGAGAACCACGATACGGTCAGGCAGATCATCGCCGGGAGTCACTGCTTCCTTCTTGTCCGTGACGACAGGCGTGTCGTCGGTATGGGACGAGCCATCAGTGACGGGATCAGTGATGCCTACATACAGGATGTGATGGTTATGGATGCATGCCGCGGGCGGGGTATGGGGACACGGATCATCAAGGCCTTGATCGATCGGCTCGAGCGGGATGGGATACGGTGGATCGGTCTCATAGCCGAACGGGATACATACCCCTTCTATGAACGTCTCGGCTTTTCCGTCATGAAACGGGCAACGCCCATGCTGCGGGTGGAGTGATGAATTTCAAACCCCTGTTACCTTCGGATTATGCATCGCTCAGGCCCTTTTTCGCCGGGCAGCGGTATCGACTGTGCCCGTACGCGCTCTCCTCGATCCTCGTCTGGACCAGCGATGTCTACCGCCCCTGTGGTGCCGTTGACGGCGATACCCTCTATGTCTATGCCGAATTTGCGACAGGAAGGGAACGATCCCACCTGATACTCCCCATTTCTCCCGATAGGGAATACACCCCCGTAGAACTCGCCGATCTCTCCCGCCGAACGGGGTGCGGGAATTACTGGTTCGTTCCCGGGGATTACATTGAGAGAAACGGGGGGAAGTCACTGGATGAGCTCTTTGTCGTGACCCGCCAGGAAGGGTACGACGACTATGTGTACCGGACCGAGGACCTGGCAACGTTGGCGGGGAGAAGATACGCGAAGAAGCGCAATCTCATCAAACAGTTCGAGCGGGAATATCCTGAAGAGGTGGGTAATGTCGTGATGAGGACCATAGCGACGGAAGACATACCCGGGTGTCTCGAATTCCTGGATCGGTGGTGCGAAGAGCGTGATTGTGATGTCGACAGAGACGAGGATCTCGCCTGTGAGTGGCACGCAACACGAAACGCACTGCAACATATCAATACCCTGGGCTTCAGAAGCGTCATGCTCTCAATCGATGGGACGGTGCAGGCCTTTGGTATCGCTTCACAGCTCACGGGGACGACGAGTGTGCTCCATTTTCAGAAGGCCTCGCAGCGCTTCAAAGGCCTCTATCAGTTCTTCGATCGAGAGTGTGCCCGGAGGCTGTTCCCGGAGCTGGAATATCTCAACAAGGAAAGTGACATGGGTCTTCCGGGACTGACGCAGGTTAAAAAATCCTATTACCCGGTGAATATGATATCGGCCTACCGGCTGACCCTTCGAGAATAATAGGGGATATGTCGAAAGAGACTATGTAAAAAGGGGGGGGAGATCATGACGTTGAGGGAGTATTTTGAAGGTGCAGAAGGCACGGGGGTTCTCGCCACGGCCGATGCGGCGGGGAAGGTAAACGCGGCGATCTACGGCAGGCCTCATTTCATAGATGAATCCACCGTTGCCTTTATCATGGCGGATCGGCTGACGCATGCCAATCTCCGGGAAAACGACAGCGCGGTGTATCTCTTCAGGGAGGTGGGTAATCGCTCCGCGGGGAAAACGCCTGTACCTGACCCGAACGGGAGAAACGGACGATCCGCAGTTGATTCATGAGATCCGGTCGCACCCGCGCCATGGAAAACACACGGAACACGCAGAGGACACGCGGTATCTGGTCTCCTTCAGCGTTGATATGGTGCTTCCCCTCGTGGGAGACGGAAAGTGACGGGTTTCCATAAATAAAGGTCATACATGAGCCTTAACGTCTATACGTCTGTAATTAGAAGATGAACTAAGGTAGTGTGTAAATCAGAAGAGGAGGGTATCCCCATGGCAAAAAAGGATCGAAAGATCATCATAATTGCCCAGTGCCTCATCAATCCGTACTGCAGGGTCCATCTCCTGGGGCAAAATTTCCCCCTCTCCCATGAATTGACCGATTACCTGATGGACCGGCGGGTCGGGATCATTCAGTATCCCTGCCCGGAGACAACGGCAATGGGCCTGATGCGCAATCCCCAGGGGCGCCAGCAGTATGACAATATCTTCTTTCGCGAACACTGCAAGCAACTGCTTACCGTTCCCCTGCTGATGGTTCGCGAGTTTCTCTCCCAGAAATACCGCCTGACCTGTTTTGTCGGTCTCGAGAACAGTCCCACCTGCGGGATTCATTGGGGAAGACACAAGGTGAACCGATACCAAACGGAATCCCCGAACCCGGTCGAAACTCCCGATCCCGATGATCCGGTACTCATGGGGATTATGGCGGAGATACTCGCGGAAGAGTTGGCGCAGGAACATATCCTGGTGCCGTTTCTCGAGTTTCCCACACAGGAACCGGTGGGATCGCCCAAACGAACGGTCTTCTGGGAGGACCTGAAACGGGCGGTGGAGCCACACCTCTTTGCCGGTGACGAGACGAATATCGAGACAGTCTGAGGAACGGAACCGCATCTTTATGAGTGACAGCACCACCCTGACCACCCAACGGGTAAAAGCATTCCAACAAACGGTATATGACTACTATGAACGACACGGACGGGATCTGCCCTGGAGGAAAACCGTCGATCCCTACCGGATACTCGTCTCGGAGGTCATGCTCCAGCAGACGCAGGTTCCCCGCGTCCTTCTGAAATACGAAGCATTCATGCGTCGCTTCCCCGATATTGCAACACTTGCCGCCGCTTCGCTCCACGATGTTCTGGATGCCTGGCAAGGGTTGGGATACAATCGCCGAGCCCTGATGTTGAGACAGGCGGCGGAACGAATTGTCGCATCCTGCGGGGGTATCGTTCCCCGCGAAGAGGAATCGCTTCTATTGCTCCCCGGGATCGGTCATGCCACCGCCCGCGCCGTGCGAGCCTTTGCATTCAACGAACCGGTTATCTTGATCGAGACCAATATCCGCGCCGTTTTCATACATCATTTTTTGATCATGAGGAAACCGTTGCCGATTCGGCCCTTCGTGCGCTGGTTGATGAAACGATTGACCGCAAGAACCCAAGGAGTTGGTACAATGCCCTTATGGACTACGGGACCTTTCTCAAGAAGGCCTACGTAAATCCTGCTCGAAGGAGCGCTCACCACCAGAGGCAATCACCCTTTGAAGGTTCTGTTCGCCAGGTGCGAGGAGCGATTGTCCGTTACACCCTGGGAGAGGTCCGATTGTTGGAAACAACCCTTATCCAAAGTCTTCCCTTCGGCACGGAACGTATCAAGGGGGTCCTTGACCAGCTTGAGCGGGAAGGAATCATTCTCAGAGATCGTGGCACTATTTCAATTGCCTAAGTTATCGGAAATAGAGAGAGCACTCCCTGCTCCATTCTTTTACACATCCGCGGCATCAACAGAGAAGATGTTCCCTCATGTCATCTGTCGGGAGGCGAAACATTCTTTTGTCAATCGATTCCGGGTGAAAGAAAAAGCTCACATCCACTGGGCTATATGCTTTTCATACTGATCTTCGAGTATCTCCTTGTGCTGCAGCTCCTCATGGGCAAGGCGCGAGAAAAGAGGTTCCATTTCCGTACCGCTATAGTTGTCCAGGAGATCCACGTACAGGTCATACGCCGCCTTCTCCATTTTCATGGCAAACCTCATCAATTCCTGGGGATTGCTATCGGGGTTGATGGTATCGGCAACCATATAGTCGCTGAAGCTGATTTCACTGATTTGTCGTTTACCTCCGATGGTGGCTATATCTCCGGTGGCACGAGCGTCTTCAATAAGCGCCTTGTGATTCAGCTCCTGGGCGGCAAGTTCCGTGAGAAGCTTTTTTGAGGCCTCATTTCTGACGATGTTAAGGAATGAAATATACAAACGATGTGAGGCGTCTTCCTTGTCCGCGGCGAAAATCAAGGCACGGTCCAATGATTTAAACTTCATGGGTTCCCCCTCCTTTTTTGCCAAGAACAAAAAAACGTCATTTCCACTGCCGATGGTAGCGTATCGAAGGCATTTTATCAACAAAATCAGGAATTGAAAGATTGCGTTCGGGGGTGAGAACCCTTGCACGGAACATCGTGAAGGTCAGTGGTCTATTTCGCCGCGTCGCTGCAGGAAAAAGGTGCCGGACCGGATCTTCCGTCAGGCCGAGGAAGTGTTGATTTCCTGATTCGCGCTCCGCTGAATTCGCTTCTCGCTCTCGAGGTACCGTTAGTGGACAATGGGGTGTCGCCGGTAGCAAAGCACTTTCGGCGATGTGAAACGAATCCCGGGTCCCGGACTCGACATCCCGGGCAAAATTCCTTCCTGCCTTGACATAGCATCGGCATCTCCTTATAGTGAGGACAAGTCTGTGTCTGTGTGGGCCCCTGGCAAGGAGCGGTGGGGCAGGGTGATCATGAGCAATGGACATTGAGGGGGACGAATTATGAAAAGGTATGGGAATTTTATCGGTGAAGAGAGCAGGGCGCTTTTGCAAAGCACGCGGGATTTCGTAGACAAGGAGATCATGCCGGTGAGGCTCGATCTTGATGAAAGTCGTGAAGCCTGTGAGAAAGTGATTGGAAACCTGGTCGGAATCGGGATGCAGCGATACGGTCTCTCTCCCAAATACGGCGGGGTGGCGATCGGTTCAGCGGCCGAATACTGTGCCGTGTGCGAGGAACTGGCGCGGGGAGACAGCGGCATTGCAACCGAAATGACCTGTCCCGAGTGGCTCTTCGGGCCGGCGATGCGCGCCCGCAACAAGACGGTGGTAGAAAAGTTCATGGCCCCGTTCTGCTCGGATGAACGCCATACCGCCTGTTTCGCCCTGAGCGAACCCGCCGGGGGGTGTAATGGTGAGGATTCGACTCAGCATGGGATGACCCTCCGCACAACCGCCAAATTGGATGGGGATGAGTGGGTTATCAACGGGGCAAAGCGGTGGCCCGGAGGGGCAAGTGTCGCCGAGATTTACGGGGTTCTCTGTACGACGGATCCTTCACTGGGGGATGATGGGGTCGCTCTGATCTATGTTCCCGATGGTGTCCCGGGTCTTTCGTTCGGCATTCCCGAAAACAAGCTGGGGATGCGCTATAGCGACATCAATGCGGATATCTTCTTTGATAACGTGCGTGTCCCGAAGGAATACCGGGCCGCGGGACCGGGAGAGGACTGGCAGCTGTTTAAGGCCGCCCTGTCGTGGGGACGACTCAGTTCCGCCGCCTTTTCGATCGGCAATGCCCAGGCCGTCCTTGAGATCGTCATAGACTACACGGCCAATCGTTTTTACAAGGGCAAGGCAGTCAGGGAACACACACTACAGGCGGCGATGATAGCCGACATGGCGATGGGGATCGAAAGCGCCCGGGCCTATTATCTGAGCGTCGCCTCGATGTTCGACAACCGGAAAGAATACGGCGATCCCGGCGATGCCTATCTGATGGGGAAGGCAACCGGTGCCAAGGTGTATGCCTGTGACGTGACGGAGACGGTATGCAATAAGGCCATCGAGTTGATGGGGGCCTACGGATATATCAAAGAGTATCATGTTGAAAAATACCTGAGGGACAGTAAGATCATCCAGCTGTGGGAGGGTGGCGGCCAGCTGGGTCGTTTGGAGGTCGCTCAGAGTTATTATCCCATAGGGTAAAAAGATACAGGAGATAAATAAGCTTATGCAGGTTGTGTGTATTGACAAGGTGGGCGAGACGATATACGGATGTCTCGATGACGGGATCAACTACCATGTTTTTTCCGTTGATCCTGCCTGTGCGGTTGAATACGAAGAGAGTTATTACAAGGAGGACTACGATGATTATGATCACTTTGTCCTCTCATGCGCCCAGATTGATCCCGGCCTCTTTTTCCTTGAGATCCCGATTGTGATCGGTATCACTGATAAGGAAGAGCTGACCTACGAAATGATGCTGCATGTGTGGCGGGATGTATGGAAAGGGGAGGAGTGATCGGGAGGGTACCAATCACTCCTCCCCCTTGATCGCCCGGAAGTAGTCCGCAAGTATCTCACGATGATCGAACATCAGGGGTGTGGGAAGGTTGCTCTCCGTAAAGATTCCTATGTCGGCGGCATCATCCGCAGCCTCAGGCGTTCCCGTCCCTCTGGCCATAAAAACCGTGGTTATGGTGTGCTGGCGCGGGTCCCTGTCGGGCCGTGAGTAGGTGTGCAGCTGACCGTCAAGCGCCACATCGAGAGAGGTTTCTTCCTTCGCTTCCCTGACGGCGGCATCCTCCAGTGATTCCCCGTAATCGACAAAACCGCCGGGGATTGCCCAGCCGACGGGATTATTCCTTCTCAGGATCAGAACGATACCTTTCCCTTCGATGGCGATAATGATATCGACCGTGGGGATCGGGTTATGGTAGCATTCCATCTGCTCTCCGCAACGCGGACAGGTTTTTACTATTTTTCGGCTCATAAGCCCTCTATTTGTCAGTGATTTTTAGAAATATAAAGTGAAGCGTCTCCGATGTCAAGGACAGATTTCCTTGACATGCGGGGGTTATTTATTTACTGTCCAGCAGCACGGGGCCGTTCCATCCAAAAATAAGATGCTTTGGGAGGAGAAATGATAGGTGTACTGATTATAACTCACGGTAACCTCGGATATGAGCTTTTGAAGGCCGCCGAAATGATAAAGGGAGACATGCGCGGGATTATACCCGTCTCCCTGGATGCCAAAACCGGCGTGGAAGATATTAAAAAGGAGATTACCGCTGCCATCAAGAAGGCCGATCTAGGAGAAGGTGTCCTCATCATGACGGACCTCTTCGGAGGAACCCCCTCAAACATCTCACTCTCGTTCCTGAATGAGAAGAGGGTGGAGGTGGTGACCGGTGTCAATCTTCCCATGCTCCTCAAGATATCGGACATACGTGACGACCAGAAAGAACTTCCTGAATTTGCCAACCTCGTGAAGGTGTACGGAAGAAAAAACATCTATCTTGCAAGTGAGATATTAAACCGAAAAGCGGATGACTGATCTGCGACGCCCCCCATCGATGAACTCTTCACTGATACGTATAGATAACCGATTGGTTCACGGCCAAATATTGGAGGCATGGATTCCCTTTGTCGGCGCGTCACATATCGTTGTGGTCAATGATGAAATTGTGGATGATCTGTTCAGGGAAACGGTTATCCGGATGGCGGTGCCCCAGCAGATCAAGACACACATGTACAATGTCCAGGAATTTTCACAGGAACACACCTATAAAACGTATCTGAAACAGAAAAGTATCATTCTCTTTGAAAACATCGATGATCTTTTGAAGGCCTACCGGCTGGGGCTCAAGATCAAAAGCCTCAATATCGGTAATGTGCATGCGAGTAATAGCATCTATCATCCCACACCCTCCATATCATTGAACGAAGATAGCGTGAATGGGTTATTGTGGCTTGCCGATGAAGGGATCAAGATAGAACTGCGGTGCGTCCCGCGAGACAGGCCCATTGATTTCTTAAGGGCTTCAAAGAAGTTTCACGCGGTTCATCCCGGAGCATAAGACCGGCGGGAGACACGATATGTGTATGAACGACGGAGTTTTCCCTTATTCTGAAGGCGTATCATGTGGTTGAATCTTCTTGAGGTGGCCCTTGTGGGTGGCGTTATCTCTTTGGACCGTGTGTTTCTGCAGGTTATGATATCCCGGCCGATCGTCGCTGGACCCATCATCGGCGTGCTGCTTTCGGAACCCCTCACCGGGTTGATCATCGGGGCCTTTATCGAACTCTTGTGGATTGATCGGCTGCCGATGGGGGGCTATATCACCCCCAACGACTCGATTGCCGCTGTCCTGGCAACGGCGGGTGCGATACTGGCGGGGAGAGAACTGGATTCTGTGTCCCGGGAACTGATGACCCTTGCCATACTTCTGTTTCTCCCCTCGGCTATTCTTGCCCGTCAGGTCGATATATGGATCGCAAAGACAAATGCGAGGCTCTCCCGAAAGGCGGCGGAGTATGCCCGCCGGGGAGACATGCAGGGAATTGCCAAGGAGCACAGATACGGGTTTCTGAAGACTTTTGCGGGTTCCTTCACCGTCATTCTTCTTTGTCTGATACCGGGTGTCGCGTTTCTTGAGTGGGTCTTTCCGCTTCTTTCGGAGAAAATGTTGAGGGCGCTCGTCTATACCTACTCCGTTATCCCTCTCGTCGGTGTCGCCGTCGCCCTGAGCACGATCAAACTGCGGGGCGCCGTTCCTCTCTTTGCAGGCATCTTCCTCATCACAGCGATGTTGATGAAGATTTTATAGCGGGTAACGTGCCGATATGGTGAGGAGACATGCAGAGATCAGAACGCGGGAGATGACGGCCGGCGACATGGATGATGTCCTTGTAATCGAGCATGTCTCATTTTCCATTCCCTGGTCTCGGGAGATGTTTCTGGAAGAGATCGCCTATCCTTTTTGTCACGATCTCGTGGCCGTGATAGGAGAGATCCTGGTGGGGTATATCAGTTTTGCCGTGGTCTGTGACGAGGCCCATCTCAGAAACGTGGCGGTTCACAAGGATTGGCAACGGCTGGGTGTTGCCTCGGGACTTCTCTCGCAGATGATAGTGACTATCTCCGCCCTGGGCGTCAAACGGGTAACCCTGGAAGTCCGGGAGTCGAACAGGGCTGCATTGGCATTATACAAACGATTCGGCTTTGTGGTAGAAGGGGTGAGGCCATCCTACTACCAGGAGACGGGTGAAGATGCCCTGATTATGTGGGCTGATGTGTGAGAAGGTGTTATGAATCCCGATACCGTGGCGATAATATTTTCACAGAGAGAGATGATCAGGGGACATTTTTTGATGACCCTGCAGGTGCCGATATCCTTCAGGAAATCGCTCCCGGGGCAGTTCGTTATGATTCGAATGGAATCGGATCACGGGCCCTTTCTCTCACGCCCCTTAAGCATCTCCTCAGTCTACTCCAAAGGCAATGAAACCTTTATGGAACTCTTATATAAGGTTGTCGGTAAGGGGACGAAGCTGTTCTCGCGGCTGAAGGAGGGAACCGCTCTCCGCGCTGCGGGACCTTTGGGCAAGGGCTTTGATCTTTCGCCTTCATCTAGAAAGATTATCCTGATCGCCGGCGGGATCGGGGTGGTCCCCCTTGCCTTTCTCGCACAGCGATGTCGAGAGCGGTTTCCCGATCCGGATATCATCTGCTACCTTGGCGCGGGGGAGGCGGGGGTGATTCCGGGACTGGAGCGGCTAGAACAGGTCTGCTCGGAGGTAAAAATAAGCACCGATGACGGAAGCAGGGGATATCACGGGACGGTAACCGAGTTGTTTCGGCAAGACCTGGGTTGCTATAACGGCGATGACGTGCGGATCTACTCCTGCGGCCCGCGGTCCATGCTCAGGAGCCTGCAGACATTGTTACAAGACCAACCCATTGCCTGCCAGGTCTCTCTGGAGGAACGGATGGCCTGTGGCATCGGCGCCTGTCTCGGGTGTGTGGTCAGGACACGGGGAGACGACGGAGAAGAAAAACTGGTCAGGGCCTGTACCGAGGGGCCGGTCTTTGATATCAAGCGTGTTATATTCGAAGCGTAAGCTTAGGGAGTTATCCGGGGGTAACGGTACCGTGAACGTACAGATGGGTGTCACTATCGGGGGGCTAAAACTGAAAAATCCGGTCATGACCGCGTCAGGGACCTTCGGTTACGGTGAGGAATATGCCGATTACCTCGAACTCGGTCGCCTCGGGGGGATTATCGTTAAAGGTCTGTCGCTGGAACCGCGGTTGGGGAATCCACCCCCGCGGATTATGGAGACCGCCTCCGGTATGCTCAATGCGGTCGGTCTCCAGAACGTGGGTGTTCGGGCGTTTATCAAAGACAAACTGCCCGTTCTTCGGGAGATCGATTCGGTGGTCATTGCGAATATATTCGGAGAGCGGGTGGACGAGTACGTCAGCGTTGCCCAGAACCTGAACGATGCAGACGGAGTGGATGCACTGGAGATCAACATATCCTGTCCCAATGTCAAGAAGGGGGGGGTCACCTTCGGGTCCGATCCCATTCTCGCCGGTGAGGTGACGCGAGAAGTCAAAAAAGTATCTCGTCTCCCCGTCATCGTGAAACTGACACCGAACGTGACCGACATAACCGAGATTGCCCGAAGCGTCGAGGCTGCGGGGGCCGACGCTGTCTCCCTCATTAACACCCTGACCGGCATGTCGATCGACATAGAAAAGAGGATCCCGCATCTCAAGAATATCACTGGTGGTCTGTCCGGTCCGGCGATAAAGCCGGTTGCCCTGCGGATGGTGTGGGAGACGGCCAAAGCGGTCTCTATCCCCGTTATCGGTGTCGGAGGAATCATGAATGCATCCGACGCCCTCGAATTCTTGATTGCGGGTGCGCGGGCCGTCCAGATCGGAACGGCCAACTTTATCGATCCCTCGGTGGCATCGGATATCGTGGGTGGTATCGAACAGTACCTCGCGAAAAAAGACATCTACGATATCAATGAGCTGATCGGCTCTCTCTTCATATAACACGCTGGATCGGAGCGGAGTGGCGCAATGAGGAAACCGGAGGATCGATATGACGTGATCGTGGTAGGGGCAGGTCCCGGTGGATACAGCGCCGCCGGCCGGGCCGGCCGGCTGGGACTCAAAACCTGCGTCATAGAACAGGACACCCCGGGCGGCGTCTGTCTGAACTGGGGCTGTGTCCCGACAAAGAATCTCATTCACCAGGCCGGTATCTTCCATGCCCGTCTTGCATTGGAGGCGATGGGGGGAGACGTCGATACCACGCGGTTCGATTACGGATATGTCCATGATCAATCCAGAGAGGCGGTACAAACCCTCGTCACGAGTGTCGAGCGTTTCCTGAAGGCAGCCAGGGCCGTCTGCATCTGGGGAACGGCGAAAATCGTTTCAAGAAACACCGTAGTGCTCGATGATTCTTCTGAAATTACAGGGAAACAGATCATTATTGCAACGGGCTCACGACCCCGTCAGGTCAGTGGATTTGAGTTTGATGGAAACCAGGTCCTCTCGTCGAGGGGGATCCTCTCCCTGAGAGAGTTGCCGGAAAGCCTGGTTATCCTGGGCGCGGGGGCCATCGGGTGCGAATTTGCCTACATCATGAATCGGTTCGGTGTGCGGGTGTCACTCGTTGAGATGGAAAGCCAGATCCTCCCCGGCGAGGACGCACGGGCCGCTCTCATTCTGGAGCGTTCTTTCAAGAAGAGTGGCATTGAAGTGATGACCGGCACGCGTGCGGAATCCCTGGAAAAATCACCTCGCGCGGTCATGGTGACGGTATCGGAAAAGGGTGACATAAAAAAACGGATCGAGGCCCGGAAGGTCCTGTGCGCCTTCGGACGGACGCCGAACACGGATTCGATCGGTCTGGATAATATCGGTGTGGCTACCGACGAAGGGTTTATCCCCGTGGGGGATTACAATCAGACAAAAGTAAGCGGGGTCTACGCCGTCGGCGATGTGGTCAAGACCCCCCTCCTGGCGCATGTGGCGGCGCGGGAAGGAGAGATTGCCGCCGAGCATATCGCGGGCCGCGCAACAACGCCCCGGATCGATCTCAACCTCATACCCTCCGCCGTGTACTGTGAACCGCAGGTGGCGGGCTTCGGCCTCCGTGAACAGCAGGCAAAGGGAGAAGGCATTTCCTATAAGAAGGCGATGCTCCCGTACCGATCAACAGGGAAAGCGGTCGCCGAAGGAATGACCGAAGGAATGTTCAAGGTACTGTACGATCCGGATACAGAGGAGATCCTGGGGGCTCATATCGTGGGGCACAACGCCACCGAACTGATCCACGAGATCCTTCTGGCCAGGGCGGCCGGACTTTGCCCCGGTGATATTGCGCGGATGATCCATGCGCACCCGACCCTGTCCGAAGGGATCATGGAACTGATGCGCATGGTTGATCCCGGTTGGAGTACTTTATAATTTCCTTTCCGTTACCAGACGGGCGAAGTGCTCGAAGGAACGGTCGTAGGTACGCTCCGCGTCGCTGTCGAAGCAGCAGGCCGGGAGCTCCCGCATCCGCAGGTGATACTGCAGGCAGTCGCAACAGGTCCCCTTGCGGCTGCACGGTTCGTAGGTACAATTACATCGATCCCGATTTTCTTCCTTTTTACATTCAATCATGGTGGTCGGTATTCCTGCTCCTTATCTCTTTTTTATCATGCCGTAGAGTTCTCCGGCACGGTATGAACTCCTCACGAGGGGACCGCTGACGACAGCCGCGAATCCCATCCCGAGGGCAACCTCGCGCCATGCATCAAATTCATCGGGGTGGACGAATCGCTCCACCGGAAGGTGCCCTTTGGAGGGCTGGAGATATTGCCCCAGGGTCAGGATATCGCACCCGGTACCTGCCAGGTCACGGAGGGCCTGTTCGATCTCCGATGCGGTCTCCCCGAGGCCCAGCATCATCCCTGATTTGACCGGTATTCCTGAATGGGTTTGTTTCGTCCGTTGCAGGAGACCGAGGGAGCGCCGGTATGACGCCTGAGGGCGTGCAACGGGATAGAGTCGGGGGACCGTTTCAATGTTGTGGTTGAGGACATCGGGGTGAGCCTCGATGACGGAGGAGAGCGCCAGGGGATCTCCCCTGAAATCGGGTATGAGGACCTCCACACTGGCTTCCGGGTGGGCTTCTCGTATTGTGGTGATCGTCTCGACGAAGAAGGACGCCCCTCCGTCGGGGAGGTCGTCTCGCGTCACGGAGGTAACGACGGCGTACCGAAGCCTCATGGTCCCTACCGCGTCAGCGATTCGGGAGGGCTCCTCCGGGTCGGGCGGACCGGGTCTCCCGGGAGATATGGCACAGAAACGGCAATCTCGGGTACAGGCAGGTCCCATGATAAGGAACGTCGCCGTCCCCCGGGAAAAACACTCCCAGAGATTGGGACACAGGGCCTCTTCACAGACGGTATGTAACCGGTTTTCTCTGAGGAGTTGCCTGACCGGCTGGTACGCCGCCCCGCGGGGGAGATTTTTCTTGAGCCACGGAGGTTTCCTCATCGGTGCCTGCCTTAGAGAGTCCATGAAATTATCCCGCGAGGCAGGGCTTTCGGGCGGCCAAGGTCTCATCCAGTCTGCCCAGCTTGGGACGGCGGGGGGCGGACCTGATCAGGTCGGGATCTTCGGCGGCGATGGCCCTGAGAGCCTCAATAAAACGATCGATATCCTCCTTCGATTCGGTTTCCGTCGGTTCGATCATCATAGCACCGTGGACGACGAGAGGGAAATAGATCGTCGGGGGGTGAAATCCGTAGTCCATGAGCCGTTTCGCCATGTCCAGCGTGGTGACCTTGTTGTCTTCCTGAAATTTGTCGGAGAACACGCACTCGTGCATACATTCTCTATCATAAGCAAGATGCAATACATCCTTAAGGTTCTCCTTTATATAATTGGCGTTGAGGACGGCAAGACGGCTGGCTTCTTTCAGCCCACCCCCACCCAGAGACATGATGTACGAGAAGGCCTTGATCATGACGCCGACGTTTCCATGAAACGAGTGCATCCTTCCAATTGATTCGGGAGAATCCTCCGATAACAGGTATTGTCCGTTGTTGAACACCACCCGCGGAACGGGAAGAAACGGCTCCAGGAATGCCTTGACACAGACCGGGCCCGAGCCGGGTCCACCACCACCGTGAGGCGTCGAGAAGGTCTTGTGGAGATTCAGGTGCATCACGTCGAATCCGATCTTCCCCGGCTGGACGATCCCCATGACCGCATTCATGTTGGCACCGTCGCCGTAAACGAGTCCTCCCTTTGCATGCACGATATCCGCTATCTTGCGGATATCCTCCTCGAAGAGTCCCAGCGTATTCGGATTGGTTATCATGATCCCCGCCGTCTCCTCATCCATGACTGCGGCGACGGCCTCGGGAGATACGATCCCCTTTTCGTTCGATGGTACCGGTACGGCGGAAAGGCCGCAGAAGGCCGCGCTCGCGGGGTTGGTCCCATGCGCGGTATCCGGGACGATCATCTTTGTCCGGCGCGAACCCCTGCTCCCGTGGTAGGCATGTATGAGAAACATCCCGGTCAGTTCCCCGTGCGCGCCCGCAGCCGGCTGGAGCGTGACGGCATCCATCCCCGTTATCTCGGCGAGGCATTGTTCCAGGCGATACATCAGCTCAAGAACACCCTGTGACAGCTCTGCCGGAAGGAGGGGATGCGCGTTGGCAAATCCGGCCAGTGCGGCCTGTCGTTCATTGATCTTGGGATTGTACTTCATCGTACAGGAGCCGAGGGGGTACATCCCCGTATCAACCCCGAAATTCCACTGGGAGAGACGGGTGTAGTGACGAACGACATCCACCTCGGAGAGATCGGGAAGATCGGGTCCGTCACCCACGAGGTTTTTGTCGAGAGGGGAGGGGACAATGTCTCTCCGGGGCATGGAGAAGCCGCTTCTCCCCGATTTGCCCTTTTCCCACAGGAGGGGCTCGTTGCATATCAGGCCGGAAGTCCCTTGCCGCTCTTTCATGATTGCACCTCCCGAATCAGGGCATCCATGTCGTCCTTACCTGCCGTCTCCGTGGCGCACAGGAGGACATGACCGGTCAGTTCCGGATACCATCGCCCAATCGGCACCCCCGCCACGATGTGCTTTTTGAGCAATCTCGCCGAGGTGTCCGTAAATCCATTTGGAAAGGCGACGACGAACTCATTGAAGGTGGGGGTATCAAAGGGGATCTTGCAGCCCGCCTCCCTGAGACCCCGTTTGAGGTATTCCGTCTTGTCGTAATTCAGTGAAGCCAGCTCGCGAATCCCCGTTCCGCCGACGGATGCCAGATACATCGCCGATGCCAGGGCGCAGAGGCTGTTGTTGGTGCAGATATTGGAATTTGCCTTCTCTCGGCGTATGTGTTGTTCCCGAGTAGCAAGGGTCAGGACGAACCCGGGCCTCCCCTCTCGATCGACGGTCTTGCCCACGAGGCGTCCCGGCATGTTGCGGACATGCTTCATCCGACCGGTAAAGATTCCCAGTCCGGGGCCCCCGAATGACTGGGGGATTCCGAGGCTCCGTCCTTCGCCGCAGACGATGTCGGCTCCCTGGCTTCCCGGGTTTTTGTAGAGGCCGTAGGTCAGCGGTTCCGTGAAGGATGCGATGAAGAGGGCACCTGTCTCATGTACCCTCTCGGCGGCTTGTTGAAGATCCTCGATGCACCCGAAGAAGTTAGGTGACTGGATGGCAACCGCAGCGAGATCATTCATATCGGTGAGCCCCGAGGTGTCTGTCCGGCCGTTCTTCAGACCGGGGAGTTCGATTATCTCGTACCCTCCCGGCTGTAAGTAGGTCCGCGCGACGGCACGGTAATGGGGATGGATAAGGCCAGAGACGGCCACTTTCCTCCGCTTTGTGATACGAATGGCCATCAGAAGGGCCTCGGCAAGGGCCGATGCGCCGTCATACAGTGAGGCATTCGCCACCTCCATGCCCAGCAGACGGCCGATCAGGGTTTGGTATTCGTATATGCCCTGGAGTGTTCCCTGGCTAATCTCAGGCTGGTAAGGGGTGTAGGCCGTCGAAAACTCGGATCTGCCGAGGAGATACGCAACCGTTTCGGGGATGTGATGATCGTAGCTCCCCGCACCCATAAAGATTCTGTATCCCGGTGGGATTGCCATCGTACCGGCAAGGCCGTCCATGAGGGTGTTCAGCTCCCACTCCGTCAGAGCTTCGGGCAGGTTCAGGGGATTTTCTATCCTGCAACCCGGCGGTATGCCCGAGAAAAGATCATCGATACGCTCCACACCGACCGACCGCAGCATGGATGCAATGTCTTCTTCGGTGTGGGGCAGATAGCGCATCTATTCGGCTCCTTTCAACATCTCCAGGTATTCGGTGCTGGTCATGAGGGAATGCATCTCGTCGGGATCATCCGGTTCTATCTCCACCAGCCAACCGCTGTTGTACGGTTCCTGGTTGATTAATTCCGGCTCTTCCGATAGCGCATCGTTCACGGCCACGATCTTTCCCGATACCGGCATGAAAATCTCCGAGACTGCCTTCACCGACTCCAATGTCCCGAATTCCTCGCCTTTTTCAAAGGTATCGCCAAGATCGGGAAGCTCGACAAAAACAATATCCCCTAATTGATCCTGAGCATAATCATTGATCCCTGCAATGACGGTATCTTCTTCCTCCCTGGCCCACTCATGCGTCTCTGCATACCGTACATCATCCGGCAAGAACAGCTCTTCGATTTCCTTCATAGGTTATCCCCTCCTCTTATCTGATAATTTTGCAAGAAACCCTTCTCGCTTTTACACGTGGAAGCAGGCAGCCCCATCCCTCGCACAGCAAAGAGGCGATAAAGAATCTCAAAAGTTTAATGTGTTAACTGCTCAGGTGTTACAGCATGTCCTTGAGAGCCCTGCGTGCGCTCCGGTGGGGCCGAATATCATCGCTGATGAGGACCTGTATCGAACGTCGATCGTCCTTTAAAAATATGGCATCCCCCCTAGCCAACGCCTTCGTGACCTTCACGAAACCACAGGAAAGACCCCGTGGACGAAACCCCTCCGGTCTGTCCGGACTGGCAATGCTGTATATCTTCCCCCCGACGCGATCGATTCCCATATCCGTCACACAGGTCATAACCGTGCCGATAGGGGCACCACTCGCGTCGGCGACCATCGTTGAACTCCCGGGTGAAACCTTTCGCAGATCAAACCCGACGAAGGGGTAGGTATACTCAAAATCAGCTTCCTTTTCAAGGGCCGTATCGCCGAAAAACCGTTTGGAAAAGGTGTTATCATTTTTGGTTGACAAGGCAAAGGACCAGGGGTTATTGCGAAAGGGCCAGGTGCCGATATCCTGATGGGAAAGGGGGAGAACCGCTCCTGCCCTCAGGGAATCACGTGCGGCAAGTCCGCAGATCGTGAGGTCGAATTCCGCCCCGACATCCAGTGCCATCTGCCAAGCGGCTTCGATATTCGCCGCATTCATGTAGAGTTCGAAACCGAATTCCCCGGTATATCCGGTGCGGGACAACATAATAGGCTTATCATTGAGGAGACGAACATCACCGAGAGGGGAGACTGATCCATCAAAGAACCCTTTGAAAGAGAAGTAGGGGAGTCTCTCGAAAACCCGCTCCGGTTCCCTGATCATCTTCGCAAGGATCCTGGCGGACAGGGGACCCTGGATATCCATCTTGCCGATCCCGTCCGTAAGGTCTCGAATATGTACATCCCTTGTGCCTGTGTGGTTTTCCAGATGCCGGGCGACAGTTTCTCCCATGCCGGCGTTCACGACGATCATGTACAGTTGTGGTGTGATTTGCGAGACGATGGCATCATCAATGACATGACCGGCCTCGTTGAGGAAGAGGCCGTATATGGCTCTTCCCGGGACCAGGGGGGTCCTGCTCTTCCCGATACAGGCATTCAGGTCTTTGGTAAAACAGTATTGGAGGAGTGAATGCGCACCGTCCCCTTCGACCGTAACGACGGCCATGTGGCTTGTGTCGAACAGACCGGCACCCGTCAGGACCGCGAGATGCTCACGCTTTATCCCGGAGGGATACCACAGGGGCATCTCGTATCCACCGAACAGGGCCATCTTCGCACCCTGCTCCCGATGCCAGCGATGCAAGGGTGTCCTCTTCACGTTGCGTTCGTTGATGATTCACGCCCCCCCTTTGATTTGGATCGATGTGTGAACTACCTTGTTGAATTCTTCTGTACGATCGTATCCCTTGCCCAGTTGATATCATCTCTGTCGGGATAGTCAAGATTGTAATGGAGTCCGCGGCTCTCTTTCCTTGAACGTGAGCACTCGATAATGACACTGGCAACGGTGGCGATGTTCCGCAGTTCAAGTAGATTAGCAGTTATGGTAAAATTATGATAGTATTCTTCTATCTCCGCTATAATCATATCGATTCGCCGCTTCGCCCGTTCCAGCCTTTTGTCGGATCGTACGATTCCCACGTAATTCCACATGCACATGCGAATCTCTTCCCAGTTGTTCGAAACGACGATCGACTCATCACTTTCGGTTGCATCCTTCGGGTCCCACGGGGGAATGGGAATAGTATCGTTCTCTACGGTCGGAAAGAGATCTTTGACTCGCTTGAAGGCTCGATGTGCGAAGACAAGGGCCTCCAGGAGGGAGTTGCTCGCGAGGCGGTTGGCACCGTGAAGGCCGGTGCAGGCCACCTCTCCGCACGCGAAAAGTCCTGCCATGGAGGTTTCCGCGGAGGGATTGACCAGGACACCGCCGCACTGGTAGTGGGCCGCCGGGACCACCGGGATGGGGTCAACGGCCATGTCGATCCCGAAATCGAGGCAACGGTTATAGATGTACGGAAATCTCTTCAGGAGAAATCCTTTGTCTTTGTGTGTAATATCGAGGAGGACATACTCGTCCCCCGATTTCTTCAGTTCCGTGTCTATCGCCTGGGCGACGACGTCCCGCGGGGCCAGGGATGCCATCGAATGATATCTCTCCATGAAGGTGGCGCCGCTCTTGAGCCGCAGCACCCCGCCTTCCCCCCGGACGGCCTCGCTTATGAGAAATGATTTTGCCTCGGGGTGGTAGAGACAGGTGGGATGAAACTGGATGAATCCCATATTGGCGATCCGGGCACCCGCCCGATAGGCCATGGCGACTCCGTCACCGGTGGCTATATCGGGGTTTGTGGTGATCAGGTAGACCTTGCCCGACCCACCGGTGGCGAGAAGGACGAATTTTGCCCTGAAGGTGTGGACGGTATTGTTTTCGACATCAAAGACATAGGCGCCAAGACAGCGATCGTTTTTCTCTTCCCTGCCGGTGATCTTTGATTTACTGATCAGGTCGATGGAGAAATAATTTTCATAGATCGTGATATCTTTCTTTGAAGCCGCCTTTTCGATGAGGGCTCTCTCGATCTCTCGGCCGGTCAGGTCGTCCGCATGGAGGACCCTCCTGCGACTGTGTCCACCCTCGCGCCCCAGGTCATAGGTATCCGCACCGTTGCTCTCCGCTTTTGTGAAGTGCACCCCCCACTCAATAAGCTCTCTTATCCGCTCGGGGCCTTCACTGACCACAACTCGTACCACATCCTCCTTACACAGTCCCGCTCCGCTCTTCAGGGTATCTTGTATATGTGATTCGAAGCTGTCATTGTTGTCGGTGACGGCGGCGATTCCACCCTGGGCATAGTTGGTGTTCGATTCGACCTTGCTTTTTTTCGTGACCACGGCGACGCTTCCCAGATCCGCAGCCTTGATGGCAAATGAAAGGCCGGCAATACCGCTGCCCAGAACCAGGAAATCGTAGACTTTCTCCATCTGTAAAATCCTTGTTTTATATTTACAAACAACCGGCTTTCCTATATACCCCATCCAGGTCAACTTTCAAGCTCAAAGTGTCGGCCAATCAGAGGGGACACGGATCCCCGGAGGGGAAATGCTGATACTCGGTATAGAATCATCATGTGATGAAACCTCAGCTGCGGTGGTTTCAGACGGTTCCGAGGCACTCTCTAACGTTATTGCATCACAGATCGATATCCACAGCAGATACGGAGGGGTCGTTCCGGAGATCGCTTCCCGGAAGCATATCGAATCGATTGTCCCGGTGGTGAGACAGGCACTGGACAATGCGGGCATATCAATAACCGATATCGAAGGGATCGCCGCGACGAGAGGGCCCGGGCTCGTCGGCTCTCTCCTCGTCGGCCTCTCGGTAGCCAAGGCAATGGCCTGTGCCGCGGGAATCCCCTTTGTAGGGGTCAATCACATAGAGGGGCATATCGGTGCCATCTTTCTTGCCGACCGGAAACCTGAGTTTCCCTTCGTCGCTCTGGTGGTTTCCGGGGGACACACGCATATCTATCTTGCCAAGGACTTCGGCGATTTCCAGATACTCGGACAGACGAGGGATGACGCGGCGGGGGAGGCCTTCGACAAGGCCGCCCGGATGTTGGATCTCGGTTACCCCGGAGGAGTGGTGATTGACCGGATCGCGAGGGACGGGAACCCCGGGGCTATTTCGTTTCCCCGCGCGATGAAGGGGAGTGTTGAATTCAGTTTCAGTGGCCTGAAGACATCTCTTTTAAGCTATATCAAGGGCAGGGGAAAACCCATATCCGATACAGAGGTGCCCGATATTGCGGCAAGTTATCAAGAGGCCATCGTCGATGTCCTCGTGGAAAAGACCTTGAAGGCCGCAGCAGATGCCGATGTCCCGCGGGTTGTTGTGTGCGGTGGCGTGGCCTCGAACGGACGGCTACGCCAGCGCTTTCGGGATGACGGGTCAAAAAAAGGGGTCGAGGTGTTTGTCCCACCCCCTGTCCTGTGTACCGACAATGCCGCCATGATTGCCGTCGTCGGCGACAGCCTCTTAAGCAAAGGGAAGAGGTCCGATCTCGGGCTCAACGCGGTATCGCGGTGGCCGCTCGATTGACCGCCCGAATAGCCATTGGACAAGATACCGAATCAGGGAAAGCCGTATCCCGATGCAATCAATGAAATCGCCACGTGCAATCCTCAGAAAATACCGGATCCATCCGGCAAAGCGCCTCGGGCAATCCTTTCTTGTGGACAACAATATTACCGCCATGATCGCGGAATCTTCGGGGGTCGAGGAGGAAGACACCGTCGTCGAGATCGGGGCGGGTCTGGGTGTTATGACGGCCCTGATCGCACCGATGGTGCGGAAAGTCATGGCCATCGAGGTGGACCCGGCACTGATAGCGGTCCTGAGGAGCGAACTGAGCGGGATTCCCAATGTCGAGATTCACCATGTCGATGTCCTGAGGTATGACTTTTCATTTCCCCTCGAAGGCAGGGGGAAGATCAAGGTCATCGGTAACATTCCATATAACATTTCATCGCAGATCCTCTTTCGTCTGCTCGAATTCAGACAACACATTTCCTCGGTGACCCTGATGGTTCAAAAAGAGGTTGCGGAGCGCATTACGGCTCTCCCCTCGACGAAGGAGTACGGAATTCCCTCCGTCATCATCTCGATGTATGCGGCGGTCTCACGGCTGATGACGGTTCCGGCCACCTGTTTCTACCCGGTACCAAAAGTGGACTCCGCCGTAGTGAAACTGGAGATGCGTGACGTCCCCCTCCATCCCATCGGAAAACACGAGGTATTTATCGAGACGGTAAAAGCGGCTTTTGCACAGCGGAGAAAAACACTGACGAATAACCTGAAGGGCATGGCGTGTATCCGCAGGGCAGGAACGGATATTCCCTCGCTCCTTGCCGGCGCGGGCATTGACGGCGGGAGGAGAGGCGAAACCCTTACGGTCGAAGAGTTCGGCCGCCTGTCGGAGGCTATTGTCCGGATGACAGAATCAGAATGATAGTATCATTTTCTCCGAAAATCGATCCCGGAACCCTTCAATGCTCAATATGTTGCGCGACTTGTGAACGTCGCTTCGAGGCCCCGATATAGAGGAGGGTAGCGTCTACCCTGTTCCGGGAGCCCAGCTTCTCAAAGATATTTCGTATGTGAGTCTTGACCGTCTTGGTGCTTATGAATAGTCGATCTGCTATTTCATCGTTTTTGAGACTCATGGACACAAGTTCCAGCAATTCCATCTCTCTCTTTGTGAGAAGCGCCAGACGATCCGTTTCCTGGGGGGATGGCGATCTGATTTCTCCCTCCTCATGACTGTAGTAACGTGAGAATTCTTCAAAGACCCGGCTCACGAGTTTTGCATCCATCCAAACCTGTCCCTCTGAAACGACGCGGATACACTTGATGATAAAGTCGGATGAGATATCTCCCTTGACGAAGAAGCCCTTAATCCCCTCCTGAACCATGCGAAATATTTCTTCCTCGGCGTATCGTTCTCCCATGACAACGACCCGGGTACCGGGAAAATTTGCCTTCAGGCTCATCAGCGTTTCCATGTCCGAGGCCACTACCTCCTTGAGCATATTGAAGCTGACGAGGATCAGATCGAGGTGTTCCCGGACCCCAATGATGAATTCCTTGGCGCTCTCCAATGTCCCGCGTGTGTCAACAATCTCTATGTCTGGCGCGGTTGCGATCGTTTCCCCCAGAGCATCAAGGAAGGTGTTGTCTTCATCAAAGATGACGACCCGTATCGTGTCTCTTCGTTCGGTTTCCATCAGGACCTCCTCAATTCCCCGATAAGCTGTCTTGCGGTCCCGCTGCCACATTGCAGCGTGCGACCTCTTCGAAAACCCTGGCGATAAACGAATTGTCCATCCATATGCCGCCGGATGACACCACCTCAATACATCGTTTGATGAGATTTGGGGGTGTCCCTTTGAGGAAGAATCCTCGTACCCCCTCGTTTACCATACGAAAAATCTCTTCATCAGCAAATCGGTCACTCGTGACGATCAGTTTGGCGCCCGTCATCCGTTCCTTCAAATCCATCAGAGCCCCGGCATCACTCGCCACCGCCTCCTTCAAAATCTCAAGGCAGGTGATAATGACGTCAGGTATCGCGTCCATCTTTTCCATAAAAAGGGTTGTGGCCGCAGGGAGATCTGCGCATTCACCGACAATCGTCACATCGGGATCGTCCGTCAGGACCGTCCTGATATCCATCAGGCACTGGCCGTCCTTTTCGATGATGACAACGCTTTTTCTACCTCCTGAAGCATTCGGTTGTTTCATTCGTGCCTCCTTATCCATCAAGTCATGTATCACCCATCGCCCAGGAAAAGATGGGCGAACACCTTGGCGTTCCCTATCATGTTGGCGATGGAGCAGGACTCGTTCGGCTGGTGCGCCATTCCTTCCAGTTTGCTCCATACCGCGACCGGGTACCCGTGCTCCCTCAGGTGGGCCGCTACGGTACCGCCCCCGACCCCGCCGGGGAGAGCCTTTACACCGTAGACGTCCCGTATTGCCTTCGAAAGGGCCGCTACCACAGGGGCATTTCTGTCCGTGGGGGCAGGTGCCTCTACAATCTGAACCGGGACGATGTCTATGGTTACATCGAATCTCTCTTCCACCCGATCCGCCCTTGCCCGGATCTCCGTCATCACCTCGACCAGGCTGTGATCGGGGAGGATACGGCAGTCGAGGTAAAAAACATCATCTCCCGGTATGGTGTTGATGTTGGGGACATTCGCCTCTTTCTTCGTCGGTTCGAAGGTACTTGTCGGGGGCGTGTATAATGGATCGCTCCGATCGAATATCCGATACAGATCACTCAACGTTGCGACTAGGTGCGACGCGGCGGCAAAGGCGTTTTTCCCCACCTCAGGCCTGCTCGCGTGACACTGCACCCCGCTTGTTCTCACGCGCAGCCATAGGATGCTCTTTTCCGCTACCTCGATCATGGATCCATCGTCGTTCCCGAAATCGGGGACGACGATCAGATCATTCTTTTTAAAGATCTTTTTTTTCAGCCCGAGAAGATAGGCCAACCCCTTTTGGCTTGATGTCTCCTCATCTGCAACAAACGCAAGACCCACCGAGAATCCGGGTTGGATACCCTCGTCAAGAAAGGCCCTGGCCGCGAAGATGGAGGCGACGAGGTCCTGTTGATTGTCCTCCGTTCCTCTCCCGTATATCCTTCCGTCCTTTACATATGCCTGATAGGGGTCGTGATCCCATAACGCCAACTCACCGGGGGGGACCACATCCATGTGCGTCAGGATCCACACCGTCTTTTGGTGGTTGCTCCCGGGGAGAGTAACGGTAATGTTCGGACGACATCCCGAGACCACCCGGCTGTCGGGGGCATCGAAAGAGGTAATATCGTCAAACCCCATCTCGGCGAGATGCTCCATGAGGTAGCGTGACTTCCGGTATTCACCGTTTCCTCCGCTTTCGGGCGCCAGCGCCGGTATGGCCGTCAAGGCGGTTTGCAGCGCTATCATCCCGTCGGCGTACGAATCGATTCGCGTGCTGATTCGATCAAAGAACTCCCGGTCAACCACGATTCATCCCTCTTGCTCCGTATCACTGTTTTTCTACCTCGGTTACCCGAAAGTCGCCAAATGAGGAAAGGGGCCTGGCAAATCGTTTTCGGTCGCCGAGGACGAGTACAATCCTGTTATCATCCGAGAGATATCGCGATGCGACATCCGTTATATCGGTTAACGTTACTTTTTCTATATTATTTTTATATCTTGTCAAGAATTTATCGGAAAGCCCCTCATATTCCAGCATCATCTGACCCGTAACGATCCGGTCCGATGTGGCAAAGGAAAAGACAAAACCGTTTATAAGGGATTCCTTAGCCCAGGCAAGCTCTTCCGGATGCACACCCTCGGCTTTGATTTCATTCAGAATCCTCACGACGGCGCCGAGGGCATCCAGGGTTGATGCCCCCTTGACCATTGCGTAGGTACCGAAAATGCCGAAGCGGGTACGGGGAGAGTAGAAACTGCCGGCACTGTAAGCGAGTCCCAGGCGGTTTCGAACCTCGCCGAAGATACGGGAACGAAACCCACCACTCCCGATGATGAAATCAAGCACCTCGAAGGTGTAATAGTCAGGGTTTTCTTTCCCGGGGGCCGGGTACCCCAGGAGGATCACTGACTGAGGCGTGTCCTTGTAGAAATAATCGAGAGACGCGCGTGCCGGCGCCGGTGCGGGAGCGGTCCCATCGGCGTGCAGGGTGCCGACCCATCCCCCCAGACATGACGGTATCTTCTCAAGGAGTGCATCTTTTTCTATATCACCCGATACCGCTATCATGGTGTTGGTGGGGTGAAAGAACCGCCGGTGAAATGCAACCATATCCTCCCGCTGGATCTTTTCAATCGATGAGATGGTGGGGACCCTTCCCCGGGAATCTCCCTCGTAGATGAGACGGCGGAATTTCCTGAAGGCGCTCCGCTGGGGGTTGTCACGAATCCTTCGGAGATCCTCCGTCTCGAGAGACTTGGCCAGTACAACTTTTTCTTCTTCGAAGACCGGATTCATCAATATGTCCGAGAGGAGCTCAAGCCCCTTGTCGAGGTTCTCCCTGAGAACGGAGAGTGAAACGGTGCACGACTCGGTCCCCACTGCAATGCTCACCTCCGCAGCAATCAGATCCAGTGCATCATCAAGTTCATCGCCCGTCATCGACCGGGTCCCGCCGGTACGCATAACGGTCCCCGTCAGATCCGCCAGTCCCTCCTTGCCCGTCGGATCGTAGTATGATCCCATCCTCACCACTGCCGACAGGTTCACGAAAGGCAGTTCGTGATCCTCCAGGAGGTACAGGACTATTCCGTTTGCAAGTTCTGTTCTCTGTGTCTGCGGGGGTTCGAACCGGAGGGGCGGATAGGTAATCTCGTCGGGATCAATCGGTACCGTGCCCTGCCACGCACACGAAGAGAGGCATAGAAGAAGGAACAACATATATATTGAGATTCTTTTCATTCGTCTTTCACCAGTGTGGCGACCGTTCTGTTATCCCGGGCCAGATATTGTTGCGCGGTCCTCATGATATCTTCCGGGGTAATCTTTTCCAGAAGATCAAGGAACGTCATGATGTACCGCCAGTCTCCCGCCACTGTCTCATAATAGGAAAGCATTCCGGCAAGACCGGTATTGGTGGCCATGCCCCGCAGGAGATCTGTCTTGAGGATATTCTTTGCTTTTTCAAGCTCTTTTGGATTCACGGGCTCCCGTTTTAAGCGGTCCAGTTCCCCGTAGATAGCATCCTCCAACTCACGGGTGGTGTGAGGGGTCATGGGTTCAGCGAAAACGACGAAGAGGTTCGGATAACCGGCACCCGGATAGCCGTTCGCCGTCTTCACTGAGGCGGCGATGCCGTGCTCTTCCACCAGCACCCTATAAAACCTCGAGGTTCTCCCTTCGGACAGGATCGTGTCGATCGCATCGAAGACACAGTCGTCGTAAGAGGGGAGGGTGGGTTTGTGATAACCGATGATGAGACGGGGGGCGGCGTCGAAGGTCACCTCCACGCGTCTCTCTCCCGCCTGTGGAGGCTCTTGAGTCACATAACGCGGCGGTACGGTGCGACTGGGGAGCGAACCAAAATAACGCCGAACAATCTCCATCGTTTTTTCCGGGGAGACATCTCCCACGATCGTGATGATGGTGTTATCGGGAGTATAATAGTTCTTGAAAAAGGCAGATATGCAATTCATATTCAGAAAGCGCATGTCCGATTTCCACCCCAGGACGGGTCTTCGATAGGGATGAGCCACAAAGGCAGCGGCCATAAATTGTTCCATGAGCTTCCCGTCGGGGTTGGAGGCAACCCGCTGGTTCCGTTCCTCCAGTATCACGTCGCGTTCCGAATAAAATTCACGGAAAACGGGATTGGCCAGCCGGTCCGACTCTATCCTCGCCCACAGTGCTATCCTGTTTGCAGGCAGGCTCACGTGATAGGTGGTCAGGTCCTGACCTGTAAAGGCATTGAGAGCCCCCCCGCCGTTTTCCGTGTAGAGGCGATCCAGTTCCCCAGGGATGGTGAATTTCAGCGCATCTTTCTGCAGACCCTCAAGACGCTCACGAAGCGCCAGCACCTTTTGTGGGTCGGCGGCCTTGTCTTTTGCCTCTTCAGCGTCGAGGGCATCCCCCGTCTCGTATATCTTCCCGAGGATCACCTTCTCCGCATCAAAGTCCCGTGTACCGATGGTCTCTGTTCCCTTGAAGCGCAGGTGTTCGAGGAAGTGGGCGGTCCCCGTGCAGCCTGTTTGGTCGTCTATGGCTCCGGTGGGGTGACTGATGTACAGGGCGACGGTCGGGCCGGCGTGTCGTTCGACGATCAGGACCCTGACCCCGTTTTCGAGGGTACACTCCCTGACCTTCTCGGATAGATCATAGGCGTTGCAGGGTGTGAGAAAAAACGACAATAAAAGGAGTGTGGTGGCGAATGTAACAACGGTGGCCTTCATGAAGCTTCTTGCAAAAATACCTCGGGAAATCATCGAACAGCTTCCCCCTTGACCCTTTTCAGGATTCTGAAGAATGAATAGATAATACCCACCAGACTTATCAGGATGAGCATGCTTGATGAAAAGAAATACATGATAAACTCAAGGGGGTTGGTAAGGGTATAGGAGTCTATGAGCACCGAGACTCCCCGGACAAAGAAAAAGAGGGAAACCAGTCCGATAAAAACTTTCGATACCCACCAGAAGAGAGCACCCATATACGATAACCTCGAACCTGCGGCAATCAGTATTACGTATCTTGATTCGTTATGGAGTGGGAGCATTCGCTGCCCGATACCTTCTCACGATTGATGATACTGACATAACTACCAATCGAAGGCAAGGGGGAAAACGTGACGGATGCTTGAGAGGCAGAGAAAGGCGGTATCTCCGTTGCATTGCCCGGTGTGAATCTATGCCAAAACCCGATGGCACAAAGAAGTGATATAGAATTTAAGAATTTAAGAATTTAACATATTAAATATAAGAATATAAGAGGCGTTGCATAACTGCAGAGTTACGTAATACACCATGTCGAGGATCTCCTGCAGTTTTAAGAAATACGACCCATTCTTCACACACAATAATCCGCATGAGGTGTGGAAGATGGAGAGACCCGGAATGGCGTTGTTCAATGCACCTCTTGTATCTTCTATGCCGTGCATCCGGAGTGACGGACGGAAAGATAAAGGGAAATCGAAAGAAACAATCATAAGGAGGAGATAGCATGAATGAAGATTACCGTTCCATGTGGTCGGCGCTCGGACTTGACCTCGATGGCCATGATGCCCTGCTGGGCGTTTTGAATAACGCCTATCAGGATATTTTCCTGTCGCAGAAAGATCGTCCGGAAGAGATGGCCTATTTCGATTTTGTCATGAGTGAGATCCATGGCCTGAGGATCAAAGAATTGCTGGATGAGAAGAAGGGGGGGCGTAAAATTGTCGGTTCATACTGTGTCTTTGTGCCCGAGGAGATTGTCCTTGCCGCTCATGCCACGTTAGTGGGACTCTGTTCGGGAGCCGATTTTGCCATGGAGGATGTGGAAAGACTCCTGCCCCGCAATACCTGTGCCCTGATCAAGTCATCGTTCGGGTTTAAACTCGGCAGGGTCTGTCCCTATCTGGAATGTGCTGACATGATTGTCGGCGAGAATACCTGCGATGGGAAAAAGAAGGCATATGAATCCTTGGGGGACTTGGTGAATGGGCTCTATGTCATGGATCTTCCACAGGTAAAATCCGAGCAGGGGCGGGAGCTTCTGAAGGCCGAATACAACCGTTTCATGAAAGCCCTTGAAACCCTGACCGGCACTGCTATCACCCCTGAATCATTGGGGCAGGGGATCCGGGCAGTCAACGCAAAACGGGCGGCCCTCCACCGACTCGCCTCCCTTCGCACGGCAAATCCGGCACCAATATCGGGTCTGGACGCCCTCTTGGCCAATCAGGTCTCCTTTTATGACAACCCCGCTCGCTTCACAGAATCGCTAAACAAGATCTGTGATGCATTGGAACGGAGAATCAATGATAAAAAAGGCGTCTTCTCGGAAAAGACACCACGTATCATCATCTCAGGATGTCCTCAGGCGGTTCCAAACTGGAAACTTCCCACCATTGTTGAGTCATCAGGTGCGGTGATCGTGGGCGAGGAGTCTTGCGTGGGAGAGCGTGGATGCCGCAACTTAACGGATGAATCGGGAACAGACATCGACGAGATGATTGACGCCATCGTTGACCGTTATTTCAGGGTCGATTGCGCAATCTTTACCCCCAATCCCGACCGCCTGAGGCATATCCAGGAGATGGTTGACACATATAAGGCGGATGGGGTGATCCACTATGGTCTGCAGTTCTGTCAGCCCTATCTCATGGAATCTATACCGGTCGAGAATGCTCTCGAAGCGGCTGATATCCCCTGCCTGCGTATCGAGACCGACTATAGTATGGAGGATGCCGGCCAGTTGAAGACCAGAATAGAGGCCTTTATAGAGCAGTTACGTTAAATTGCGGGAAAGGTTGTTTCAGTATGCGCTTTGCGGGAATTGACATCGGCTCACGGACGATAGAGTTGGTTGTCGTGGATAAAGAAGGGAAAATTACTCTCAGCCTCCAGGCAGACACCGGCTTCGATCCCGTGGAGGAGGCCCAAAAGATGCTTGACGGGGTTGAGTACGATCGCATCATGGCCACAGGCTACGGCCGAAACCTGTGCGAGACCTTCTTTGATATGCCAACGGTCACGGAGATCAAGGCCCATGCCAGGGGGGCACGTGCCTTTTTCCCCGACGCCTTGACGGTTCTCGATATCGGAGGGCAAGACAGTAAGGCCATAGCCATGCAGGAAAACGGGAAGATAAAGAAGTTCGAGATGAATGATCGCTGTGCCGCCGGCACCGGGAAGTTCCTGGAGGTCATGGCCAAGACCCTTGGCTATGACCTCACGCTTTTTGGCCGGGAAGCGCTCATGGCGGAGGAGGGACTCAATATCTCCAGCATGTGCACGGTATTCGCTGAGTCCGAGGTCACCTCCCTGATCGCAAAAGGGCAAGACAGGCGTGAAATCGCCCTCGGATTGCACAGCAGCGTGATTCGGCGGGCGGGGAGTATGATCAATCGCGTCTCGTCGGAAGGAGCTATCGTCTTTACCGGTGGCGTTGCCAGGAACCCCTGCATGTGTGCACTGCTTCAGGAAAAGTTGAAACGGAACATTCTTGTTCCCGAAGACCCTCAGTTGGTTGGAGCCTTGGGTGCGGCTCTCCTGGCATCGGAACTGGTCTGAGCATCATACCTCATTATTGATTTGTTTGAACTGATGGTCAGTCCACTCCCATATGTATGTCCCATGATTCATTCGTATTCCGAATACGCTATAAAGAGCAAAAAGATTCAGAAAGGAGTTGCCCAATGAAAAAAATCACGCGTCGGAGTTTTATAAAGACCGCCGGATCAATCGCCGTGGGTGCAGCGGCCACCCCCTTGGGAGTTGGCCTGTTCAATGCCAAGAGGGCATGGTCCAGCGTCCCCACTATTCGTCTGGGCTACATTCTCTCCGACCACCATGCTCCTCTCATGGTTGCCGGCATGCACGGTGAGCTTTTTGAACAGGAGTACAAGATGTGGTTGAAACCGCTCACCGATACCAAGTTTTATGAGCTTTGCGACAACGGAAGCGTCCTTGCACGCGTACAGATGGTCCCCGCGAAAAAGGGGTCTGATGTGGAAAAATTGGTGGCACAGGGGAGTGTCGATATGGCCATCAGCGGTACGCAGGCCATTCTGATGTCGGTAGATAAAGGAGTCGACACGAAGATCATTTCTCCCCTCCAGACCGCCGGAAATGTCTTCGTCGTCAATAAGGAGCAACCCATACAAGACTGGGAATCCTTCGTATCCTCTGTGAAAAACCAGGGGCGGCAATTCAAGATCGGCATGCCGGGGCCTCACACGGTATCTGCCATCATCTTCCGCTCGGCGCTGGATCATGAGGGGATTTCCTATACCGAGGATTCATCGAACAGGAAGGCCGATATTCTTTTTATCAATATGAAGGGGCACGGCAACCTCGTGGCTGCTCTCAGCAACGGCATTACCGAAGCGATTATCGGTGCTCAGCCTTTCCCCGCCGTCACCATTGACCGGGGTGTAGGGCGATTGATCCTGAATCTGCAGGATGTGCCGCCGCTCAGCCGCTGGCAGGGACATGCCTGTTGTTCGCTTGAGGCGACCGGATCCTTCATGGCCCGTGATCCCGAACTGGTCGTTCGGGTCCTTTCCCTTATGGCACTGGGGGTCAAGATGAGCAACACACGCAAGGATCTTACCGCACAGGCTTGTTCGTCCTGGTTGGGGGTACCGGTATCGGTGGAGACGGTGGCCATGCAAAGTATGAGTTACACCACGATTCCCAGCGAGACATGGCGGCAGAGTGTGGATGTGTTTGCACAGACCATGGACAAGATGGGGATATTCGAAGGGAAGCTGAAGGGCCTCCACGGGGAGACCATGGAGGAGAAAAGCTTTGATTTCGGATTGATGAAAAAAGCCCGCAAGCAACTGGAGGCAAGGGGTATTATTCTTTGATTAACTTGAGACAACGCATCCTCCGTCACTCGAATCACGTCTTGCTTCCACTGGCGCTGGCGGCCTTGTGGCAGATATTGGCGCTATGGCTGAACAAACAGACGATTCTTCCCCGGCTCGATGACGTGGCGGTGCTCCTTCTGCATCCCGCAACAAAGATTCTCATTACCGGCAGTCTCTTTGAAAATATGGCTGTCAGTCTTATCCGAGTCGTGCTCGGTTTTTCGCTGGCCGTGATCACCGCGGTACCCATGGGGTTGGCCATGGGGTATTACAGACCGTTCAATCAGTTCATGGGCTCCACGATTGAGATAATACGGCCTATCCCCCCCCTGGCCTGGGTACCGCTGATCCTTGCCTGGCTGGGTATCCACAGCATCGCGGACTGGTTTCCTTTCTTGATTACCAGCCCGATCTGGTCCGGGATTCAGTTTTCCACCCTGATCATCATCTTCATCGGGGCCTTCTTCCCGATTCTCCTCAATACGATCCAAGGGGTGCAGCAGATTCCGCCAGAGTACATCGAGTCGGCACGTACCTTGGGAGCTCGCAGATGGTCACTGCTGATGAAGGTCCTTATCCCTTCCAGCCTGCCCCTGGTGGTTACCGGTCTTCGTGTCGGCTTGGGTATCGGGTGGATGTGCCTGGTTGCGGCTGAAATGATGCCGGGCAGCAGTTCCGGTCTTGGGTATCTGATCTGGTACGCGTACGAGCTCATGCGTGCCGACATCATCGTCGCCGGGATGGTGACCATCGGCATTATCGGTTTTGCCATGGATCATGGATTTCGCCGACTGGAGACGCAATTGACTTGGAGAAGAATGGGATAACGTATGCTCGAACTGGACAATGTTACAAAGGTCTATTCAACCACCAACGGTCATGATATCCAGGCTGTGGGCGGCATCTCGATGACTATCGGGGAAAACGAGTTCGTCTGCATCGTCGGACGTTC
The DNA here is from genome assembly GCA_963662405.2 of Syntrophales bacterium. Lineage (GTDB taxonomy): Bacteria > Desulfobacterota > Syntrophia > Syntrophales > UBA2210 > UBA6078. Next base: position 101,811 of record CAXXKT010000002.1, on the reverse strand, counting down.
CGGTTGCGGTAAGACCACCGCTTTGCGCCTTATTGCCGGTCTGGAGAAGGCTACTGCCGGCCGTATCACGCTCCACGGACGGCCGGTTAACGGACCATCGTCGGACCGGTGTGTGGTATTCCAGCGTTACACGCTTTTCCCGTGGCGTACAGCACTGGCGAATGTGGCCTTTGGCCTGGAGGTACAGGGGATTGGAAAAGCCGAACGGAAAAAAAAGGCCCGGTATTATCTCTCACTGGTGGGACTTGCCGATCATGAGGATACTTACCCCGCAGAATTATCCGGCGGTATGCAACAGAGGGTTGCTGTGGCCCGTGCCTTGGCCGCCAGACCCGAGGTGCTGCTCATGGACGAACCCTTTGGTGCCCTGGATGCCCAGACCCGTTTTGCGCTGCAGCAGGAGTTGGTGCGTGTATGGAAGACTGACCGGAAAACGATTATCTTCGTAACTCACGATATCACGGAGGCGGTTCTGCTTGCCGATCGGGTGGTGGTTATGCAGGGACTGCCCGGCCGTATCCAGGCGATACTGGAGTGTACACTACCGCGACCGCGTGAGAAGAACTCCCCGGCTTTTCTGGAGCTGTGCGATCGGATCCATGTGCTTCTGGAGGGCGTGAGCTGAATGGATCTTGCGGTTGTGATCATTACTCTTTTTCTTGCCAGTATCCTGATGGGGCTCTTTGGTTTTGGCTTTACCATGGTGGCCATCCCGTTGTTGTCATTTATATGGCCTATCCGGCAGATTATCCCTCTTTTGTTCGTGTATACCGTGATGATCAACATCATTCTGCTCATACAGTTGCGTTCACACATCCGACTCCGTCGGATCTGGCCGCAGCTTGGGGGATTTGTCCCGAGTGTCTCTCTGGGGCTGGCTGCCCTGTCCCGATTCCCGGATGCGGTGCTCAAGCTTATTATCGGGGTTACCCTCTGTGGATTCGCCCTGTGGTCCATCACAAAAGGGAGTTCAATCCTGCAGAAACGACGGGTCCATTGGGGGTGGGGCGTTACGGCGGGGGGACTCTCCGGTATATTGGGGGGTGCCGTCTATATGCCCGGTCCGCCGGTGATCGTCTTGAACACGGTAATCCATTCAGATCGCTATGGGTTTAAGGCGGATCTGCAAGCATTTTTCCTTATTGCCAATTTATGCCTGCTCCTGGCGTATCAGGCAATGGGACTCTTTTCCTGGACTCTCCTCCGTCTGAATATCTGCATGGCCCCTTTTGTTTTACTGGGGGTGTGGTGCGGTGCAATGGTGTGTCAAAATGTGTCAGACGGAAGATTCAAAGGGATCGCCAACGGCTTTCTTTTTATCCTGGCACTACTCCTGATAACTCGAACGCTCAGCTGAGAAGGGGGTCGATTCATGAAAAACAGGTTTCACGATTGGGTGTTTCCCATCAATGCCCTGCCATCAGCCCAATGTGTATCGGAGGGTATTGATCGCATCAGCTGGGATGCAGCGATCAAGAGCGAGGCGGTTTTACGGTATTATGAGCGGATTGATGCGGACCTCCTGTTTTTTTTCGGTGATGTCACGATTCAAGCGGAGGTGCTGGGAGCCCGGGTGAGCTACTGTCCCGATGCAATGCCCTCCGTCGCGGAGCCTGCCCGGTGTATTGCATCACCCAAAAGACCGAACGATGTTGAAAGAATGCGCATCAATGGTGAAGTTGTTCGTTATATGAACAGGGTGTTCCCCCACAAACATATAGCCGCCCTCACGCATGGGCCGTTTACCGTGGCAGGCCAGCTGATAGGAGAAAAAGAGATCCTCCGCGGCGTAATTGCGCGACCGGAAGAAATCCGCGATCTCCTTGTACGGATAACCTGCTCTGCACAGGAATATAGCCGCTATCTCTTGGATTCGGGTGCGAATCTGCTCTGGATATCGGATCCGCTGGCTTCTCTCCTGCCCCCCGATGATTTTGAGCGTTTTGCAGGAGAATTCCTTCGCGCGGTTTTTGACACCTCTCCTTCCGTGGCGAAATTTCTCCACGTATGCGGTGATACGACGCCGGTTATCGATCAGATGATAGCGACCGGTGCGGACGGAATCAGTCTTGACCAGTGCATGAACCTCTTGGTTGTTGAAGATTTGTTCCCTGAGTCAGTCCAGATCATCGGAAATGTGGACCCGGAGATAGTTGAGATGGGTTCATCTCAAAGGGTGACTGCAGCCGTCAAGGATCTTGTCGAAACTGCGGGAGTCCGAACAAACTTTACACTGAGTACCGGCTGTGCTCTTCCTCCCGCAACGCCGATTGAGAATATAGTCGATTTTGTGGAATCGGGACGGCGTTGCCTCACCGAGATAGGATTCCATGCGGGTGTGCTCCGGATGTTGGGTGAGGAAGTCCACACGGGACAGGAGAAACGGGTCCCGGAATTGGTCGATCATGCCCTTCAAAAAGGAGCCGATCCACTTATTCTGGTCAATGCGGGACTCATGCGGGCGGTCCGCAAGGCGAGCGGAAGGTATGAGTCCAAGCTCTGTTACCTTCCTGAAATGCTGATGGTTACGGATGCGTTCTATAGCGGTTTCAAGGCCTTGGAGACCTGCGTCGCCGCTCCAAAAGAGTCCTCATCGCCGCAAGTCGCCCTTGGCACGGTCAGGGGTGACTTTCATGAAATCGGGAAAGACCTGGTAAGAATTATATTAGAGTCTCATAATATCAATGTCGTAGACATGGGGGTCGATGTCAGCGCGGAGCAATTTTTGGAAGTGGTTGCCTCTCAACAGGTATCCGTGGTCTGCCTATCGGCATTTATTACCTCCGCCCGAAGGCAGCTGGCGGAAGTAATTGAACAATTACGATCATCCGGGTTTGAGGATGTTTCCGTCTTTATCGGTGGTGCTGCCGCCAACCAGCACATCGCAACGGATATACGTGCCCAGGGGTATGGCAGAGATGCCATTGCGGCCTTGAGATTGGTGCAGAAGGCCTTGCTCCGGTCCGCTTACCCCCGATGAGGTGCTTCCTTGGAGAAAAAACATCTCATATTTGACAGACACGTCTCGCGATACCTGCAGGTGGAGGAAAATTCCCGGACGCGTGAAGAGGCAGAGAAACTCTGGCGGGAAGCCCTTACGCTCATTTCGGTGACAACATGGGAAAAAAGATTATATATTGAAGAGTTCTATGCCCAATTTGATCCGTATGCCAAAGAAAGCAAGACACTCGTACGCCTCCTGTCGGATACTCGACAGGTATGGCTTTTTGCTACCTCACTGGGAGGGGACTTGGAGAGACGCTCGCGGGAGTACCTGAAACAGCACCAGACTTTCCGCGGGTTTATCTTGGACAGGATAGGGAGTTTTTTGATTGAAGACGTGATCAAAAAAATGGATAAGCGGATCACCAATGACTGCAAATCTCGTGGACTGTGCGCGACACGGCGATACAGTCCCGGATACCGAGATTTTTCCATTGGCGCGCAGCGGATATTCTTCGAGATGATTGGCGGTGGTATGGCAGGTCTCGAATTGACTGACGGATATCTTCTGAAACCGGAAAAGACCATCACCGCACTCAAGGGGATGAAACAGTTGATACGTGGCGAAACGACCGGAGGAACCAGCAATACAAGTGCCGATACATATACAAATTCATCAACCAGCAATTGAAAGGGTGTCATGATACATGCTATAATCGAAAGAATTCAGCGCGTTAGTGAAGAGAATCTGGACGACATACGGCAGGCAAAGGCCGATGGTCGTGCGGCCATTGGTTTTTACTGTCTGTATTCACCGCGTGAGATTGCCGTGGCAGCCGGGGCAATGCCGTTTTCACTGTGCGGGACAAGGAATGATCCGATCGCGGCAGCAGAGGAGATATTGCCGCGGAACCTCTGTCACTTAATTAAGAGCAGTTTCGGTTCTGCCTTGACTGATACCTGCCCTTACTTCTGGTTTTCCGACATAGTCATAGGAGACACAACCTGTGACGGAAAAAAGAAGATGTTTGAGTTACTCGCACGTTACAAACCGACCCATGTCCTCCAACTTCCCCAGTGTCAGGATCATGCAACGGCCCTGGAGCCTTGGCGCAGAGAGCTCGTGCGTTTCAAGGGGGTTGTCGAGACCGTGACCGGAATTGAAATTACCGAGACACGTTTGCGTGACGCCATTCACCTCATGAATCGGGAGCGGAGGGCAAAAAAAGTTCTCATGGATCTGAACAAAGCCACTCCTGCGTTGATGAGTGGGTCTCTCCTCCTCGAAATTCTCTTCAGAGTGGGTTTTCTCGCGGACAAGGAGAAGGGGATCCATCTCATGGAGACAATAACGGCCGATATCAAAAACGCTTCCTTCGAGAGGAAAGATACACCGGTGGCGCGCAAGCGTATTCTCCTGAGCGGCGTCCCCGTCGGAATCGGGAGCGACAAGGTCGTGAAGATAGTGGAACAGGCCGGGGCGGATGTTGTCACCTTCGAAAATTGCTCCGGCTATAAGCAGACCTTTTCCGTAAATGAAGAGAATGATCCCATGGATGCCCTGGCGGACCAGTATCTCTCAACACCCTGTTCGGTGATGACCCCCAACACCGGTCGTCTCGATCTGTTGTACGAGATGATCCGGGAGTTCTCGGTCGACGGCGTTATTGATCTGACGTGGCAGGCCTGTCATACCTATAATGTGGAGGCCTATCAGATAGCCGAGTTTGTCCAGGAGAAGACCGATCTTCCCACCCTCCATCTCGAAACCGATTATGCGGAAAGCGATACCGAGCAACTCCGGGTGCGTATTGAGGCCTATCTTGAAATGCTTTGACAGTAACCGACGATGCATGGGAAAAGTGAGAAGGATATCAGTTCGATCCCCTCGTAAGATTTTTCAATTCCTCATACATGCCATAAGAGAAGTCCTTCCCGCGACAGGGGAGGAGGGTGTTGTTGTGATAGAGGGGTTCGTTCTCTATATCGTAGGGGGATGTCTCCACCGCCTCTTTCCATATCGGCGTCCCCGGTATGGGCGAGAATTCCGTAATCACGGGCTTGCCCCCGCATGATCGGGCAAAGGAGATGCTCTCACGTATCTCGTCAGGGTCCTGCCCCGGAAGTCCGCACAAGATGTACAGCCCGATATCGTGTCCATTGTAACCCGCTTCTAATAGAGCAGCGACTGCATCCTTTGTCTCCTCATTGGTTATCTTACCCCCTGTTGCGATTTGGCGGCTGGTTCGTGCCGTCTCGAATCCGAAACGGATTGTTTTGAAGCCCGCCCTGAGCATCAGAGATGCCAGCTGTCCGTCCATCTCTCTGAGGTGGAGACCGTTGGGACAGTGGAAGCTACAAGAAAGACCTCTGTCCAAAATCTCTTCCAACATCGGAACGGCGCGTTCCTTTGATCCAACGAGGAGGGCGTCATCGTAAAAGGAAAAGTTGGTGATCCCGAATTTGTTTTTCCAGAAGGTAATCTCATCGACGACCGCCAAGGGAGCCCTGACCCTGAAATCCCCATTCAATGCATGGGTAGCACAGTAGGTGCATCTGAAAGGGCACCCCCTTGATGTTATGATGGAGACATGTCCTCTTGCGGGCAGGAGTTCAAAGGCGGGGAAGGGGTATGACTCAAGATCACCCCTGTCCGGGACAAAGAGAGGTGCGTCGTTGAAAATATCGTGCAGTATTTGAGGGAGATACGTTTCACCTTCTCCTGCAATGACGATATCCGCGCCGGAATGCCGCTCGGCATGCGTGGTGCAGAGGCTGGCATAGATTCCTCCCAGGACGACGGGGATATCGTGAAGAACACGGCGGACCGCCGATATCGTCTCAACCACGCCCGGGTACCAGTAGGTCATCATCGATGTGACAAAGACGGCATCCGGTCGCGGTATGGCGCGAAGATTTCCCTCGAAAAGGGCGGGAGGTATCCCGTAACGGCTGTATCTCCTCGGAATATCCTTCAACGTCTCCGGTTTCGGGATCTCTTCTTTGAGAAAATTTCCCCTTCCGCTGGAAAACCGCTTCGGTAGGCGGATTCCCATTCGATGGTAAAGGGAGGGGTGCAGGGGACGCAGACAGTCGATCAATGTCGTCTCATACCCGTTTCTCTTTAATGTTGAGGCAAGCGAGAGGAGACCCAGCGGCGTCGCCCAGAGGTCGTAGGCCGCGAAATCATGTATCCAGGGATTGATGAGGAGAATCCTTTTGTTCATAACCGTTGTTGCGTAGCCGAAACCCCGAGCAAAAGCAAGACGATCTTAAAATAGATTGATGTTTTTTACTGCATCTGATACATGGTGGGATCAATTTCAGAGCGGGTACTTCCCATATCAGAGGAACGTAATACCATGAAAATCGGATGGATAGGTACAGGCGTCATGGGCAGTTTAATGGCGGGTCATATCCGTGATGCCGGGCACGATCTTTTTCTCTACAACCGGACAAAAGAAAAGTCTCAAGGGCTTATTGAGAGGGGAGGGCAGTGGTGTGCTACGCCCGCCGAAGTTGCCCGTAAAACGGATTTTGTCTTCACCATTGTGGGCCATCCCCGGGATGTTGAGGAAGTGTACCTCGGCGAGGGAGGGATCATTTCCGCCGGAGGCGCCTGTCGCACGGTGGTTGATATGACCACGAGCAGCCCTCGCTTGGCCGTAAGGATCGCTGAGGAAGCCGCAGAGGTGGGGATCGCCAGTCTTGATGCCCCCGTATCGGGCGGTGATCTCGGTGCCCAGGAGGCCTCCCTCGCCATCATGGTCGGGGGAGATAAGACGGCCTTTGAGCAGGTGCTTCCCCTCTTCGGACTGATAGGGGAAAAAGTGTCTCTCATGGGAGGCCCCGGTGCTGGTCAGCATACAAAAATGTGCAATCAGATCCTTGTCGCCGGAACGATGATCGGTGTGTGCGAAAGCCTTCTTTATGCGGCAAGGCAGGGACTTGACGAAGAGGCGGTTATCGAGATCATCGGCACGGGGGCTGCAAGCTCCTGGCTCATCAACAATCTTGGACCGAAGATTGTACGCGGGGACTACGCCCCCGGGTTTTATGTAGAACATTTTATTAAGGATATGGGGATTGCCCTGGAAGAGGCGGCGGCATCCGATCTCGCACTTCCCGGTCTCTCGTTGGTTCGGCAGCTGTATATCGCCGTGAAGGGCCAGGGACACGGCAGACTGGGAACACAGGCACTGATACGCGCACTCAGAGAATTGAACGGCATAGGATAGGGGGAATGGATGGACAGGAAAGCGGCACTCGTCAAGATGATAGAAAACCGGACGGCAACGGTAGGGATTATCGGATTGGGATATGTGGGTCTCCCCCTTGCCATCCACTTCGGGAAAAAAGGTTTTCGTGTTATCGGTTTCGATCTAGATATTAACAAGATAGAAAGACTTCTTAAGGGGGAATCATACATAAAACATGTCCCAATAGAGCCGGTAACGGAGATGATCGAGAAAAAATGTTTTGATGCCACGGTTGATTTCGATCGTCTCAGCGAAGCGGACTGCATCCTCATTTGCGTACCGACACCCTTGACCGACAAGATGGAACCTGATCTCACGTATCTGGTCGAAACAACGGAAACCATAGCGACACGTCTCCACGCGGGACAACTGGTTGTCCTGGAAAGCACGACTTATCCCGGCACCACCGAGGAGATGATCCTTCCCCGCCTGCAAGAAGGCGGATTGGCGGTCGGCACTGATTTCTTTCTTGCCTACTCGCCGGAGAGGGAAGATCCCGGGAACAAGAGCTTCAGTGCCTCGAATACACCCAAGGTCGTGGGAGGAGTCACCCCTTCCTGCAGGGAAGTCGCGCAGAAGTTGTATGACAGCATCACGCACTCTGTGCCGGTATCATCGGCCCGAGCCGCCGAATTAGTCAAGATACTTGAAAATACGTACCGTTCGGTCAATATCGCACTTGTAAACGAACTCAAAGTCCTCGCCCACAAGATGGGGATTGACATATTTGAGGTTATTGATGCCGCCGCCACCAAGCCTTTCGGCTATTCCGCCTTCTACCCGGGTCCCGGTCTCGGCGGCCACTGCATACCGATCGATCCCTTTTATCTTTCCTGGAAGGCCAAGGAATACGATTTTACGACTCGTTTTATCCATCTTGCAGGAGAGATCAACGTCTCCATGCCCTCGTATGTCATCGAGAAGACCGTTGAGGCCCTGAACCGGGAGAGGAAAAGCATGAATGGGAGCCACATCATGGTCTTGGGGGTGGCGTATAAGAAGGATGTTGATGATGAAAGGGAATCACCGAGTTATATGGTGATGAAGATGCTTTTGGAGCGGGGTGCCGTGGTATCCTATAACGACCCATGGATCTCACAGCTCCGACCGACACGCAAGTATGACTTTCGTATGAAATCGATCCCCATCAACCCGGAGACCCTCGGTGAGGCGGATGCGGTTATCATCATCACGGACCACTCGGCCTACGATTTTGAACAGATTGTCAGGCACTCCCGCCTCGTAATCGATACGCGAAATGCGACAAAAGGAATCACTGGTGCGGGGGACAAGATAGTGATGGCTTAACACTATCTCAAATTGCCGATAATGGAGGTATGGTGAAGGCTGTAGTTCAGAGGGTCAGTTCCGCGGAAGTAAATGTTGACGGGCACACGGTCGGCCGGATAGGGGAGGGGGTCATGGTGCTCATCGGGGTCGCAAGGGGAGACACTGAGCGGGATGCCGATTATCTTTCTGATAAGATTGTCAACCTCCGGATATTTGAAGATCCGGACGGCAAGATGAATCTTTCCCTCTTGGACATTGAGGGGGAAATGCTGGTGGTATCGCAGTTTACCCTCCTTGCCGACTGCCGGAAGGGGCGGCGCCCTTCTTTTACCGGGGCCGCCGGGCCTGAAGAGGCGGACGAACTCTACGAGTATTTTGTACAAAAGACGCAACGTTCAATCAAAAAGGTGGCAACCGGGCGCTTTCGCACCATGATGAAGGTGTCCCTCGTCAACAACGGCCCGGTGACCATGATTCTCGAGAGTGTATAATAAAATGAGCAGGTAGTGGTGATGAAAATGATAAAAGATGACATACCCACTCTCCCCATCAGGATAGACAGGGACGGCCTCTGGTATTACCAGGGCGCACAGATGTTCAGAAAGGACATCCTTCAGCTCTTTTTCGAAAACCTGAAGCGGGATGAACAGGGGAGATTCCTGGTGGAATACCAAGGAGACAAGTGTCTGATTGAAGTCGAGGACACTCCCATCGTCGTCGAGACGGTTGAGAGAAATAGCGATTCCATAGAGATCTTCCTCAGCGATTTTAGCTCGGAGATTCTCAATCCTGCAACGCTTCATATGAACGCGGCAAATGTGCTCTACTGCAGTATTAAAGACGGCCTGTTCGAGGCGCGTTTTCTGCGGGCGGCCTATTACCAGTTCGCCGAATTCATTGAACATGACGAAAGTGAAAACCGTTATTTCATAGTTCTCAATGGGGAAAAACACTATATCGAAAGCAGATAACAATATCCGGAGGTACGCAATGTTAGAAAAAGATCAAATTCAGGAAGGCCTTACCTTTGACGACCTCCTCCTCCTGCCGGCGGAATCCAGTGTCCTGCCGAGGGAGGTTGATACGTCCGTTCCCCTTACGGGAAACATATCACTGAGTATCCCCATCGTGAGCGCCGCCATGGACACGGTAACGGAATCCAGGGTGGCCATCTGCATGGCGCAGGAAGGGGGAATCGGGATCATCCATCGGAACATGAGCATTGAGGATCAGGCCCTCGAGGTGGACAAGGTAAAAAAGTCCGAAAGCGGAATGGTCGTCGATCCCATCACCATAGAGCCGGAGCAGAGGGTCAGAGAGGCACTTACCCTGATGAGTAAGTATAAGATATCGGGAGTTCCGGTTGTGCGAAAGCAAAAGCTCGTCGGCATTCTTACGAACCGTGACCTGCGATTTGAAACAAATCTTGACCAGCCGGTCTCCGCTGTGATGACTAAGGAAAACCTGGTCACCGTTTCCTCCGATATCACATTGGACGATTCAAAGAAGATACTCCATACTCACCGGATAGAAAAGCTTCTCGTAGTAGATGATAATTACAACCTCAAAGGCCTTATTACGATAAAAGATATTGAAAAGATAAGAAAATATCCCAATGCCTGCAAGGATTCCCTGGGGCGGTTGCGAGTCGGTGCGGCCGTGGGGGTCCTCGACAGGGCGGAGCGAGTTGATGCACTCCTGAAAGCGGGAGCCGACGTCATTGTCATCGACACTTCTCACGGACATTCCAAGGGGGTAATTAAGGCCGTCAGGGATACAAAGTCTGTTTTTCCCGACTGTGAACTCATTGCGGGGAACGTGGCGACGTACGAGGGAGCCGAGGCGTTGATCAAGGCGGGTGTCGATGCGGTTAAGGTGGGAGTGGGTCCCGGATCGATCTGTACCACACGAGTCGTGGCGGGTGTCGGTGTCCCCCAGATGACGGCGATACGCAATTGTTTCGAGGCGTGCAGAAAACATGATATCCCTCTAATCGCCGATGGGGGCGTCAAGTTTTCGGGTGATGTGGTGAAGGCCCTCGGCGCCGGGGCCCATTCGGTAATGATCGGAGGGCTCTTTGCCGGAACGGAGGAGAGCCCTGGAGAAACCGTCCTCTTCCAGGGGAGGAGCTATAAGGTATATCGGGGTATGGGTTCACTCGAGGCAATGCGTTCGGGCAGCAAAGACCGCTACTACCTGGAGGACGATATGGAGAGCGACATGAAACTGGTCCCCGAGGGAATCGTGGGACGTGTTCCCTTCCGCGGGACTCTATCGGCCAGCATACACCAACTTGTCGGGGGGATAAAGGCGGGGATGGGATATGTCGGATGCCGAACGATAGAAGAACTGAGAGAAAAGGCCCAGTTTATTAAGATTACTTCTGCCGGTCTGCGCGAAAGTCACGTCCATGACGTGATCATCACCAAAGAAGCTCCCAACTACTGGCTCGATTAAAAGGGCAACCTCCTGCGCGGGATTGAAGCAACTGTGGAGACAAGAGATATATGAACTACTCCGATTTCGTGCATTTGCACGTGCACACACAATACAGCCTCCTGGATGGTGCGATCCGCCTTGATGATCTCCTCGCGAAGGCGAAACAGTATCAGATGCCCGCCATCGCCATGACCGATCACGGCAACATGTTCGGTGCCGTCGATTTTTATCAGAAGGCCTACGCGGCAGGTATAAAACCCATTATCGGATGCGAATTGTACGTGGCTCCCGGAAGCCGTTTTGAGCGTAACGAAGGGCACCGCCACCTGGTCATCCTTGCGAAGGATACCCATGGGTACCGGAATCTCATGAAGCTGACCTCCGCTGGGTATCTGGAGGGTTTTTATTACAAGCCTCGCGTTGATAAGGAATTGCTGGCCCGCCATAGCGAGGGTCTGATCTGCACGAGCGCGTGTCTCAACGGCGAGATAGCCCACCTTCTCCTGAAAGGAGACCGGGAGGGTGCAAAGAGTGTGGCCGAAGAGTACCGTGAGATCTTCGGAGAGGGTAACTTCTACCTCGAAATCATGGAAAACGGCCTCGAAGAGCAGAAAAGGGCCAATGAGGGACTTATCGAGCTGGGGAAAATGCTTTCCATCCCCCTGGTCGCGACCAATGACTGTCACTACCTGAACCGCGAAGACGCCGAGGCGCACGAGGTTCTCCTGTGCATACAGACAGGGACGACCATGGAAGACGACAGGAGGATGCGGTTCAGCTCCGAGGAGTTTTATCTGAAGTCCCCCGAAGAGATGAAGGAGAGCTTTAGCTACTGCCCTGAAGCAATTACAAATACAATTGAAATAGCTAATAAATGCAACTTACGTCTTGATCTGGGACTCCAGTTTTTCCTTCCCCATTACGAAACCGATGCGGGTCTATCACAGGAAGACCACCTCGCCAAGCTGGCGCGGGAAGGCTTGGAACGATTGATACCGACCATAACCGCAGGGGTAAAAGAAGCAGAAGTTGAGGAGATCATAAAACAATATCAGAAGCGATTGGAGATGGAGCTTGAGATTATCAACTCCATGGAATTCCCAGGTTATTTTCTTATTGTGTCCGATTTCATCAACTATGCGAAGAAAAAGAATATCCCGGTGGGGCCGGGGAGGGGATCCGCTGCCGGGAGTCTTGTGGCCTATGCCCTGAGCATCACCAATATAGACCCCATCCGTTATGGACTTTTCTTTGAACGGTTTCTGAATCCGAGCAGGAGAAGTATGCCCGACATCGATACCGATTTTTGTATGGAGGGACGCGACGAGATCATCCGTTATGTCACTGAAAAGTATGGAAGCGATCAGGTGTCTCAAATTATCACCTTCGGCAAGATGCAGGCGAAGGGGGTCGTCAGAGATGTCGGCAGGGCCCTCAATATGCCGTACGGCGAAGTAGATACGATCGCGAAGATGATCCCCAATACCCTTGGCATTACCCTGAAACAGGCACTCAAGGATGAACCCCGCTTGGCGGAGGAACAGAGGAAGAACGAGAAAGTCAAGAGACTCCTTTCCCTCTCCCAGTCGCTCGAAGGTCTGAATCGCCACGCATCAACCCACGCCGCCGGGGTGGTGATATCCGATGTCCCCCTGGTGGAACGGGTTCCCCTCTATAAGAGCCCGACAAGCGATGATATCGTCACCCAGTACTCGATGAACGACCTGCAGGAAGTGGGGCTGACGAAATTCGATTTCCTGGGCCTTCGGACACTGACCGTCATCAGGGATGCCCTGCGATTCATCAGAGAGGGGAAGGGAGAGAAGGATTTTTCGATCGATACGATCCCCCTCGACGACAAGACAACCTATGACCTCCTCATGAAGGGACAGACGGACGGCGTCTTTCAACTTGAAAGTGCCGGGATGAAGGATATTCTCGTCAACATGAAACCTGATTGTATCGAGGATATTATTGCCCTGATCTCCCTGTATCGTCCGGGTCCGATGAGCATGGTTCCCGACTTTATTGCACGAAAACAGGGCCGGCAGAAGATCGTCTACGAAGATCCACGCCTCGAGGATATCCTGAAGGAGACCTATGGCATTATCCTTTACCAGGAGCAGGTAATGCAGATTGCCGGTGTGGTCGGTGGTTACAGCATGGCGGATGCGGACAACCTGCGGCGGGCGATGAGCAAGAAAAAAGTTTCGGCCATGGAAAAGGAGAGCCCCAAGTTTGTCGCCGGTGCCAAGAAGAACAAGATAGCGGAAACCGCCGCAAAGAAGATATGGGAACAGATGGAGACCTTCGCCGGTTACGGTTTCAACAAGTCCCACAGCACCGCCTACACGATGATCTCTTTCCAGACAGCCTATCTGAAGGCTCACTACCCGGTGGAGTTCATGACGGCCCTGCTCACCAGCGAGAAAAACAACCGGGACAATATCATCAAGTATATTGCCAGTTGTCGTGACATGGATATTCCCGTCCTGCCTCCGGATATCAATGAATCATTTACCGACTTCAGCGTCGTGGGAGGAAACATTCGCTTTGGGCTGTCCGCGGTGAAGAACGTCGGTGCGGGGGCCGTGGACTCCATCATAGCTTCACGGGAATCGGGCGGAAGATTCTCATCTTTTCAAGATTTTTGCAATCGGGTTGATCTCCATAAGATCAACAAAAAGGTCATAGAAAGTTTGATCAAGTGCGGAGCCTTCGACTCGCTGGAGAAGAACCGCTGCCGGCTTATGGAAGGCTATGATGATATTGCTACCGTCGCTCAAAGAATGCATCGGGACCGCATGAACGGCCAAGGCAATCTCTTCGATCAGCCGAAGATGCTTGATGCGTCCCTGCCGGATCTTCCAGATGTCCCTGAATGGGATCATGATATTCTGCTTTCCTATGAGAAGGACATGCTCGGTTTTTATATTACCGGTCACCCGCTCTTGCAATTTGCCGATAGGATCGAGACGATCGTGGACGGTAATTCCCAGACATTGATGTCAAAAAGGGATGGGACCACCGTTTCGGTGGCCGGTGTCGTGAGTAACGTGCGCGAAGTGACCACAAAGAAAAAAGACAAGATGGCATATGTAACTATCGAGGATCTCAAAGGATTCATGACAATTCTTGTGTTCGCTGAACTCTACCGGGACCACATGTCTCTCATTCACAGCGAGGCTCCCCTCCACATCAAGGGGCGACTTGATATCGGAGAAGAAGGAGCCAAGATTGTAGCGTCTGAAATCAACACCGTTGAAGATGCATTGAAGACACCCTTTTCTTCCGTTCACTTTATGCTTGACGCGGACAAATCGACGGGTGGAACCATTGAAGACCTTAATGATGTCATTGAAAGAAGGAGAGGTAATTATCCGGTATATATACACTTAGTTTCAAAGAGTAATGCTGAGACTATCCTCTCGCTCGGCGACGCAACAAGGGCTGAGATTTCGGAAGACATCAGAAGAGAGGGGGATAAACTCTTAGGGCCGGGTGCGACCTGTTTTATGTGACAAGAACAGATCCGGGTCCCGACGTTCATGAACTACCACTTTCCAACCATAACCGTATACTTCAATGAAATATCGTAAGCGAACGTATAGAGACCGAATCTCCACGGGTTCGCTTGTCTCATTTCAGACGACGGTAAAAGAGACGGATCTCTATATATGCGCAGAGACCGATTGTACCAGTGCGGCTCTCAAATCGGTGCACAAATACAGGGGGTTCATTGAGGAATATATCATTCAGCATCCGAACTTTTCAGATTCTATGACTCCGGTGGTACAAGACCCCTTTGCGCCTGCAATCGTGCGGGAGATGATCGAGGCGGGAGCCCGCTGCGGGGTCGGTCCGATGGCCTCCGTTGCCGGGGCGATCGCGCGGTACGTTGGCCTCGATCTTTTGGAATATTCAGGAAATATTATCATCGAAAACGGCGGGGACATATTCATGAGATTCAAGGATGGGAGGGACATTACCGTTGGGATCTTTGCAGGCGATTCCCCCCTCAGTTATAAGGTTTCCCTGAAGATGAAGACAGGTGGAAATACCTTGGGCATCTGCACTTCCTCGGGAACAATCGGGCACTCGACAAGTTTCGGGAGGGCGGATGCGGTGTGCGTAAGCTCCGAGTCTTCAACCCTGGCCGATGCCGCGGCAACGTCGATCGGAAACCGATTAAAGGGGGAAGGGGATATAACAAGAGCACTTGATTATGGAATGGGTATAGAAGGAGTGCAAAGCGTCCTGATTATTATGGGGGATAAACTCGGTATGCAGGGCGATATGGAACTGGTATAGGAGAGAGTTATGGGAGGGACAATAACGACAAAGCCACGAAAAATCGGCTTGGCATTAGGCAGTGGTTCCGCACGGGGATGGTCTCATATCGGGGTCATACAGGGTCTCCAGGAGGCAGGGATTCGAATCGATATGGTGTGCGGGACATCGATCGGGGCCATTGTAGGCGGCGCCTTGGCCGCCGGGGCACTTGATCAACTGGATGAGTGGGTCCGGGAACTCTCGTGGTCCGATATTATCGGATTTATGGATGTCATGTTTCCTCGGTCGGGTCTCATCGAGGGAGATAAGATAATACGATTCTTCAGAAAGAATTTTTCTGACCCCAACATAGAAGATCTCCACATCCCTTTTGCGGCAGTAGCTACCGACCTCATGTCGGGCCAAGAAATATGGATCCGAGAGGGGTCGGTGATGGACGCCGTCCGCGCAAGCATATCATTGCCGGGCATCTTCGTACCTTTTAAAAAAGGTGATCAATGGCTGGTTGACGGCGGTATTGTGAATCCTGTCCCTGTATCAGTGTGCCGAGCGATGGGTGCGGATATCGTGATAGCAGTCAATCTCAACGCCGACCTCATAGGGAAACGACGGATACAAAAGCCGCAACCGAAAGATGGGCCACCCCCAAAAGAAAAACACACATCGGGGAGATTGCATGAGCAGCTTTCTCTCTATCTGGACAATACGGTCAGGCGTGGGAAAGCACTGATTCCGGCATGGTTGGGACTGGGGAGTGCGGATCGCGATCCGTCACTCTTTGAGGTAATGACGACGGCGACAAACATCATGCAGGACCGGATTACACGACAGAGGCTTGCCGGTGATCCTCCTGATTTGTTAATCTCTCCTCGTCTTGCTCACATTGGTCTTCTGGAATATAACCGGGCCGATGAGACGATTCGCGAGGGGAGACATGCCTTTGATATGAGCCTTTCTCTTTTAAGGGATATTCTGGAATGACTCAAGGCGGACCTGAGAATTTCACCGGCTAAGTTTACATAACATATCTTATCGGACGTTAACGGGTGGCAATGAACATCATGATGCCATCATCCGCTCATCCCACCCAGCGGAGAAATTCATCCAACTCCCCCCTCGTCCTCGCAAAGGTATTGACCGGGTTCTTCATATTCGGCCAACCAAGAGCCATCCCAATAACGATACGTTTGGTATCGGGTATGGCGCAGTGCGCGTGAATTTTATCGGGATAGCTCACGCATGAAGCCAAAATGCAGGTCCCGAGGCCCCTCTCATGGGAAAGAAGGCAGAAGGTTTGAGCGAAGAGACCTACGTCGAGCATAACGTATTCCAGTGAAAGCGCCTTATCAACGGTTATGAGGATGAGTGCGGGAGCGTCGAAGATTCCAAACATAGTATGGTAGTAATTCATTCGTGCCGCGGTATCCTCACGTCGTATTGAGAGCGCCGTCAGGATGTGCCTCCCTACGTCGCGATATCTATTTTTATTGATTGCCGGCCATTCAATGGGCATGGGGATATCGGCATTGGCCTGATCGCCGCCCATAACTGCCTTACGGTTCTCTTCTTTGAATGTCTCGAGAATATCACCCGTCACCACGGTAACCTCCCAAGGCTGTGTGTTTCCCCATGAGGGAGACCACCGAGCATCTGAAATCAACGCCTCAATGATTTCCCTATCGACAGGTTTGTCCAAAAACGATCTGATACTACGACGATTTCTGATGGCTTCCTTGAGTTCCATAACAATCCTCCACCCTGTATCTGCTCATATTCTTTACTTGTCACATTGCCATTTTGTCAATGGATTACTTAATTATATGCAGGGAGGTATAGGGTCATATGATGAATCCGGAAATGATACGGAAGATCGATGCGATCCTCGCACGGATCAAAGACCCGGAAAGCGGGCTTTCGCTGGACAGGTTGGGAGTCGTAACACGGGTCCGGTACAATGAGATGAAACGGGAAATGTATCTTTTTACCGATTTTACGGATCACTTCCCGGGTTGCTTCACCTGCCGTGCGATCGCACTGGCGATCACGTCATCACTCATGAGAGATCTGAAGCGTGAATTTGAAAAAGAGTTCCCCGATATTTCGATTGAATTTGTATAATGAATCGAGTCTTTCCGTGGGAAAACAAAACTTGCAGAGAATGAGGGGGTGGTACGCTCGCCTTTTCAAAGGGTTACCCCCTGCAGGAGAGAGTCGTGCCCTCCCCTGCAGGTAAATCTGATTAATTTCATCCGGTTATATTCCAGAAGACCAAGTACGATCGAAAGCGTTTTTCCAACTTGTTATAGTTGTGGAAGCCCTCTCCCGACTTCCTTCCGTTTCCTCAAGGAGTTAAGTATCTCGTACTCCCCCCTGTGGAATGATGATCACAAATTGAAACCCGACGGTGGTACGTGGACCGATTCCACTGCAGCAGGAGCAGTAGCCACTGAGTGGGGGGGGTAGATACACACTATCCCTGCGTTATACCACCGTCGGGTTTATCTGTTTATGGGTTGCGCTTACCGTCTGTTTACGACCGCATTTTTCTTACTTGTCGTATTTATAAAAACCCTCTCCCGACTTTCTGCCGTACAAGCCGGAGGTAACCATTTTTTTAAGTAGTGGACGAGGTCTATATCTCTCACCGTATTCATTGAAGAGAACTTCATGTACCATGATATTCAGATCAAGTCCTGTCAGATCCATCAACGCGAAGGGCCCAACCGGGTGGCCCAAACCCAACTTGCATGCCGTATCAATGTCTTCCACCGTTGCCACCCCTTCCTCCAAAAGCTTTATCGCTTCAATGAAGAAAAGGTTCAATAATCTATTGACGGCAAAACCGGCAACATCTTTGACTTCAATCGGCGTCTTATTGATGGATTGGACCGCCTCTTTCGCACATTTGACGGCTTCCTCTTGACAAAGGTAGCCGGGAATAATCTCGACCAGCCTCATGATAAAGGCCGGAGAAAAAAAGTGGATCCCAAGAAAATTCTTGGCCCGCTCTCTACTGACCGTCGTCGCCAGTTTAGTGATGGGGATGCTCGATGTATTGCTTGCTATGAGACAACCTTTCTTACACACGGCATCAAGCGTCTCAAAAATCTTCTTCTTGGTTTCAAAATTCTCCACCACCGCCTCGATGACGAGATCGGCGTCAGCCATGGTTTTAAGCTGATCCGTTGCAACGATTCGGTCTAATATCTCTTCTTTCTGAGAAGCGGTTATCTTCCCCTTTTGAATGCTTTTATCGAGAATCTTTTCCTGACGGGTTTTACCGCTCAATGCCAAATCCGTGGTGGCATCAGCCATCACCACATCGTATCCCCCATTGGCAAAGCAAAGAGAGATCTCTGCACCCATCATACCTGCACCAACAACTCCTATTTTTTTCAGGACCATACCGTTCACATTCCTTTCTGTTTATTATGAGGTGCCACGCGCTAGCCGGCGTGGCCCTTCTGATCTAGACCATTTCTAGGACGGTAGCCATTGAAATTCCGCCACCACCGCAAAGCGTTGCCAATCCAAGGGATTTCCCGCGTTTCTTCATGGCATAGATAAGTGTTACCATAACCCGACACCCCGAAGATCCAACCGGATGCCCCATACCGATGCCTGAGCCGTTGACATTCGTAATGTCACGATTTATGCCAAGTTCCTTTTCGCACCCCAGATACTGGGCCGCGAAGGCTTCATTAAGCTCGATCAAATCGAAGGAGTCGATATTATATTGTGGAAACTTCTTAAACAGATTTCGCACAGATGGTACAGGGCTCAGACCCATTACCGAAGGATGGCATGCGCCGTACCCGGTTGCCTTGATCTTTGCAAGAGGTGTAATGCCCAATTCCTTTGCTTTGTCCGCCGACATGATGACCATGGCGGACGATCCGTCGTTGATGCCTGATGAATTTGCGGCAGTCACTTTACCGATCTCGGGAACAAATGCAGGCGGCAGCTTCCGAAGGTCATCCAAGGTAATCCCAGGTCTAAAGTGTTCATCCTTATCAAAAATAACCGGAGGTTTCCCTTTCTTTTGAGGAACCTCAACCGGCACGATCTCTTCCTTGAAATCGCCTTCTTTCGTCGCACGTTCAGTATTGTTATGGCTCCGGAGGGCAAGGACATCCATCTCCTCACGACTGATATTGTGAAGCTGAGCAATAAATTCCGCCGTATGCCCCATCAAGTAGGGTTTACCCCTGTAAAGATCGAGAGGCATCCCGCTTTTTACCGGACCCTCCTCCGGGTGTGGAAGAATCCGTGAACCATTGTAGAGGCCATGTACCAAAGCATCATCGAGAGATTTGTCTTGGAACCGAAGCCCTCCCCATCGGGCGCCCTGCAATAAGAAAGGAACACCTGACATATGTTCCACACCGCCTGCAAGGATAATGTCGGCATCGCCAGCCTTTATCATGGCCGCCCCGCTGATGACCGCTTCCATCCCTGAGATGCAGACCCTGTTGATTGTCACGGCCGGAACCGTATCCGGGACCCCGGCCAGCAATGCGCTTACACGCGCCACATTTAGTGAATCTATGGGATCATAACAGCAGCCAAAGCGGACATCATCTATCATATCACCAGAAATCCCTGCTCGCTTGATGGCTTCTCTCATCGAAGCACTGGCGATCTGGGGAGCAATGACATCTCTCAAGGATCCGCCGAATGACCCTACTGCTGTTCGACATGCCGAGGCAATAACTACTTCTTTCATGGCTAATCTCCTTAACTGAGTGCTATTCTATTAACAATTCTATAAAATTACTATTTCTCCAATACGCGAGGGCCGTCATCTTCTTCCGGAAGACCAGGGCTACCGTTGCTCACGGTTTCACGTCCTGTCGAGCCCCCTTATCCGCAGGAACTCTCACCTGAAGACCAAGAAACCGCGTAGCCCACCGGATACGATGCAATCAAACGGCAAAGGATTGATCCGCAATTTGTACCGGTATCAATTCACCTTCTTGAATGATGTCGCATCTGACCTTGATCGTGGAAAGGATTTCAAAAGCAAAGAACTTCGCTGATGCAACCTTGCCTTGATAGAAGGCAACTTCGGCATTGGTGGCTGTCAGGCTTTCCTGTTTTTCAGCCGTATCGGATCCGGATACCTTGTACAGGGTATCCAACTTTTTCAGTGCGATTTCTGCACCCTGAAGCAAGAGCCATCCACACATGACATCTCCCATAATCCCCAAGAAGGGTTCGGCATTCTGGATCGGCACCGCTCGGTTCCCAGTCCCAAAGTATTCTCGAAAAATCGAGGGCATGCGTCCCAAAGCTTCCATGGCCTCTTTGAGTTTTGCGCTGGCAGTCTTCAATTCTTCAATATTTTGAAGCTTTTGGATTGTGGAACTAATATCTTTTAATAGATTCTCAAAATTTCTACCTTTGTTCTGTTCAAGTTTTCTGCTCAGAAGATCCAATGCCTGGATTTGGTTTGTACCCTCGTAAATCTGGGTAATTTTACAATCTCTCAAATACTGCTCTACAGGATACTCCTGGCAGTACCCATATCCACCATACACGTCGATCGCCTTCGAGCAGATCTCGACACCCCTGTCTGATGAAAAGGCCTTACAGATAGGAGTCAGGAGATCTGCATAGTCATGATACCGTTCCCGTTCTTCTTCCGAGTCCGAAGCTTCGGAGACATCAATACAGAAAGCCGTAAAGTAATTCAGCGCTCTGATCCCCTCGAGATATGCCTTCATCCACATCAGATTCCGCCTCACCGGTGCATGCTTGATGATGGGAATAATCGGTCCATCCTTCCCGGCCAAGGCCGACTTGCCTTGGACCCTTTCCTTGGCATACTGTACGGCATGTTCATAAGCGGCCGAAGAAGCGCTTTGCGCGAGAACTCCGACATCCAAGCGGGCTTCGTTCATCATCTGGAACATGATCATCATACCTTCACGCTCATTACCGAGAAGCTCACCAATACACTGGTCGTCTTCACCAAAATTGAGTGTCGCCGTGGCCGACGCCCTAATCCCCATTTTGTGCTCCAGGTTGCCCGTATTAACATCATTCAAATCACCCATGGATCCGTCGGCGTTAATGCGAAATTTAGGAACAATAAAGATGGAAATCCCTCTGGTACCCTCCGGGTCACCTTCTATCCTCGCCAGAACCGGATGAACGATGTTTTCCGACAAATCGTGATCGCCTGAGGAGATGAAGCACTTGGTCCCCGTAATACCGAAGGTGCCATCAGGCAGTCTCTTTGCGGTTGTCCTCAGAGCGCCCACATCGCTGCCGGCTCCCGGTTCTGTAAGACACATCGTCCCGCTCCACTGGCCGGAATACATCTTCGCCAGATACTTTTTCTTTTGTTCCTGGGTACCGAAATTTTCTATCAGTCCCGCCGCACCGGTTGTGAGCGTGGAATACATGGTAAAGGCCATATTGGCAGCAGCAAATAGTTCCCAGCAAGCGGTATAGAGACATGAAGGCATATTCTGTCCCCCTACTTCCGGGCCCTTCGTAGCGCAATTCCATCCCGCTTCGGCAAAAAGCTTATAGGGTATCCGAAAGCACTCTGGTGCATACGCCTTTCCGTCCTTGAACTGAGCGCCGACCTTGTCACCTTCTTCCAGCGTGGGGGCGATTACCTCGACGGCCATCTTTTCCGCCTCCGACATGACCATACTGGTGACATCTTTTGAATAGTCAGCATATTTTTCAAAACCAAAAAGTTTTTCGATCCCGAACTGTTCGTACAAAAGGAATTCTTGATCCTTTGTGTTCACCAATAAGTTACTCATTAAAACTCTCCTTTTGGGCACCCTTCTCGGGGCATCTAACCGTGGTTTCGCGCATTCTGTTGCCCCGTAACCACATCAATATATTAACTATTATCAATAATCGCCGTCCAGGTACAACCGAAATGCCTTTTATATACTTTCCCCGTGCACAAATGGGAACGAGGAAAAACCTGCTCCATCAGGAGCACTGCGTAGCCCCTACATGATTTGCAACTGGTCTCAGATCGCTATGACGGCCTCACCGATCATAACTTTTTCATTGGATTTATTATCAGCCCATATGTCCACTGTGACACAAGGGTATGGTCCTTCAGTCTTATTGTCCTTCACCTTCCCTTGGATGGTTAACGTATCTCCGGACAAGACCGGTTTTATAAAAACCGCTTTGATGCTGGAATTATCGATTACTCCCTTGCGATATACCTTGAACAGCATCTCGTTGGCGAAGTCGAGCGTTTGCGAAGCTTGCAGTACCAAACCATCGAATCCGGATCTTTGAGCGGATGCCTTGTCCACATGGATCATCTTTACATAGGTGCCACTGTACCGCATGGAATAATTGTATATCGTTTCATCGGTCACTTCCTTTACGACAGGCGGCAGTTCATATCCTATCCCCGTTATCTTGGAATCCATAGTACGTCCACTATCCTCCTCATATTTTCAAAAGCAATGTAACTAATCCCTTTACGACTTCTTCGTTCTTCTCATTCTTTACGATCACCTCCAAGTCCATATATGGCCGCTCACGCTTCTCGTAAAATTTGTCAACGATTCCAACAACCGTTACCTGCTCACCATGCAATATGTGCCCTTTGGATTGGAAAGACAGCTTGGCATTCAGGGCCCCCATGGGAAAATTGACCGCGGTCAGTAACCGTAGATATTCGCCATAGAAATACCCCGGGGGAACGATAGGCCCGCCGTACGGAGAATCGTGCAGATACCAGGGATCTGAAGCCTCCATTGCTTCGGTTTCGTAAGTCAGTACATCAACATGAGGCACGCGGTATGTTAAAGAAGATACAATATCTCCCTGCTTCAGCGTCTGCCAGTCTTTGGCTTGGGCATTATAGTCTAACTGATCCATCACCTAATCCTTCTCGCAATATAATAATATGAGTATATGATCTTTTACCCGGCTGCTTTGCCGGAGCGCGAGATCCTCGTGCATGAGGACCGCGCGCTCGGCTGACCATTTATATCACCCAATCATTTTTTGTCTTTCCAATATTCCACCACCCAAGGAGGCAGAACGTAATCTCTCGTTCCCTGAGGCCTTATTTTGTCCCATCCCTTGGGAGCACCAAGTTTCTGGAGGGCAGTATGTATCTCGTGTCCATCGGGCCACACATCGTACCGTGTGCCGTCGATCCACTGAATGCCACCCCAATAGTAACCAGGCCCCCATACTAAATCATGAGGGTTAACCATATCACGAGGCGTGAACTGAAGGGTCCCCATCGAACCGACAAAGACCATTTTCTCAAGCGCCGGGACGAGAACCGCACTATCCAATGATTGTGCCTGCTCGACGAGCTTCTTCAGAAGATAAATAGAATCATACCCACCGCTTCCCGTATACAAAGGCCTTTCGCCGAATTTCTCTTTGAACTTATCCAAAAAGGGCTTCGTAAGGGCTGTCTTTTCCGAAGACGTGGCAACCACATCGGATACGAGCAAATAATTGCACCGTCCGCCCGTGGCCTTCCATGCCACTTCTTTAACGGCCTCCAGATTCACTCCGGCCATTGCTGCGGGAATCTTCAGGTCACCCCACTGTCTTGAAAAGGCGTTTCCTGAGGGTCCTGCAAGTTGCGTAAAAATTACATGTGTGTTTGCAGATTTGATGGCTGACAATTCGGCGCTTACGTTTGTGGCCGTCGCACTCGGTCGCCAGACACCAACTACCTCGCAACCCATTTCTTTAAATAATTCGACGCCAATCTTGGCAATAGGTTCTGCCCACTTTGATTTATCAACCAGCAAAGCAACCCGAGGTTTTTCGATACCCAGTTCCGTTCTTACAGCCCTCAAAACCGGTTCTATCATTCCAAACCACCCAGGTATGCCTACTTTCGCATTACCATTACCGATTCGGAACCAGTATTTGTATCTATCAAAATCTTTGCTGAGTCGCTCATTCAGAGCCGGAGAAGATGCGCCGGTACCGAGGTACATGATCTTGTTATCCGCCATCACCTCCTGCTGAGCGAGGACCGCTTCCGATCTGAATCCACCGACGATGAAATCGACCTTCGATACGTTCACAAGTCGTTTCATCGCACTGACCGCGTTGGGAATACTGGTGATGCAATCATCATCTGCCTGGACCAGTTTTACCTGATACGATTTACCATTCAGTTTGATCCCCCCGGCAGCGTTTACTTCGTCTGCGGCAAGAGTTGCCCCCTTCCATGAGTGATCTCCGAGAGAAAACTTCATGGGGCCAATGATACCGACCTTAATTTCTTCCGCCTGAGAATTGTAGGCCCCCACAAACACCAAAACTGCCAACATTACCGCCCCAAACATCCATTGCTTTAAAAACGATTTTCCCTTTTCCATCATGCTCCTCCTTAATAATTTAGGGTTAACACCGCATGCATAATTATTTGACATGCTCAACAGAATCGCTTTTCATTATCCTTCAACTATATTAATGAAAGAAACGTTCCACTTCCCTTATAGTCCCAGATAATTCTTTCTGATCAATTCATCGGCAAGTAATTCGTCTGGGTTCCCCTCCGCCAGGATTTGCCCCTGTGAAATGACGTAGTTCCTTTCAGACAGTTCAAAAGCGAAACTGATGTCTTGTTCCGTCATCAGTATCGTGATACCCAGACCATGAACGGCTCCTATCCTTTGAAACATGTCTTCTTTTACCTTAGGCGCGAGCCCAACCGATGGTTCATCGATAAGGAGACACTTCGCTTGAGACATGAGGGATCTGCCTATGGCCAACATGGTTCGCTCACCGCCCGAAATCGTGCCCGAAACCTGATTCCCCCGTTGATGCAAGATCGGGAATAACTCATAGACCTGTTCCAACGTCTCCTTGATGAGTTTTTTGTCTTTGATCAAATAAGCACCGGCAAGCAGATTCTCCTTGACGGTCATTTCTTTAAAGGGTCTGCCTCTCTCCGGGGTAAGAACAAGTCCCTTTTGAATTATTTTTGAAGCGGGAAGATGAATCAGTTCTTCACCGTTGAACATGACGCTCCCCCCGATGGTTATCTTCCCCAATACGGTTCCCTTTAACGACTCTTTCTCCCACTTCACCAAGCCCGAGATGGCGCGCAGGAGTGTTGTCTTTCCCGCTCCATTCGGACCAACCAAACTGACCAATTCTCCTTCATTAATGCGAAGGTTTGCCTTGTTCAAAACCATAGCTCGATCGTACAAGACAGTGAGATCCTTGACTTCAAGATACAAGTTTTGCCACCTCCTTTCCGATATAAGCTTCTATAACCTCTTTGTTCTTAACGATCTCTTGAGGAGTCCCCTCTGCAATAACCTTTCCAAAATTGATGACAACAATTCTATCCACAATTCTCATCAATTCTGAAAGTTTATGCTCGACAATGAGCATGGCTGGACCTTCACTGTGCAAACGACCAAAGCGCCCTCCCTTGTGCAGTCGTTTCAATGAATCCGCCACCAATCTTGTCTCAGCGGGGTTCAGGCCACCGAACGGTTCATCCAGAAGGAGAATCTCCGGTTCCGTGGCAATAGCCCTGGCAAGCTCCAGCCTTTTGAGGTCACCATGTGAGAGCACTGATGCCAATTCAAGAGCCTGATCCGCGATTCCACAAAACTCCAATGCGTCATGGGCCCGGCTTTCGACCGTTTTAACCCATTCCCCTTTTCGTTTTGATCGACCGCAAAGACAAGACACCATGACATTGGAAATCACGGGAAGATGTCGAAAGGGCTTTACTATCTGAAAGGTGCACGCCATACCCATATTGACCGTCTTTGTGATCATCTGACCGGTTATATTTTTCCCTTTGAAAGAGACGGTCCCGGAGGTGGGTTTATAGATACCCATGATATTTCTGATGCAGGTCGATTTACCCGCACCGTTGGGGCCTATGAGACCGACTATCTCATCGCGGCCGACTGTAAAGCTGACCTGTTCCAGTGCCCGTATACCACCGAAATGTTTCGTTACATTCTTTACTTCCAAGAAGGGTGTTCCCATCCTATTCATCCTCCGTTCTGATTTCCCTTCGAGAGACTTTACCGACATCTGTTTTCGGAATCTCGCCCACGAAGTCTATGATCCGTGGAATCTTGTAGTGAGCAAGTTTGTCTTTACAATATTCCGTGATCTCCTGCTCCGTGATCCGCCCCCTTGCATCGCTCTCTAAAACGATGACGGCCCTGACATTTTGGCCTACCACAGGGTCGCTTACTCCCACGACGCCCGCCTCCTTGATGCTGGGATGATTCTTTAAAACTTCCTCGACTTCACGGGCAAAGATACGCAGCCCTTTGTATTTGATCAGATCTCTCTTGCGGTCGTATATATAGAAAAAACCCTCTTCATCCATGTTTCCAAGATCACCGGTCCGCCAATATCTCCTCCCGTCCATGATCGCTTCACAACTCTTTGTGACTTCAGGATTGTTCCAATATCCGATGGTAACTTGCGGACCACTGATCGCCAACTCTCCGGTTTCTCCGATAGGAAGAAACTTGTCTTCATCCGGATCCAGAATTGCAGCATAGGTGCTGGGGGCAGGGACTCCTATGGAACCGTACTTTTGTTTCCCTTTCGGATTAATGTGCGCGAGCGCTACCGTTTCGGTCATACCGTAAGCCTCTATGATCTGCGTTCCAGTTCGCTCTTCCCAGTCTCTCGCTGTATTCTCGTGGAGCGAATCGGCACCCGATTCGATTATTTTCATTTTCTTCCAGTTCACTCGATCCGTCTTCTCATGGTCCTTCAGCATCTCATACATGGTTGGCGCGGCCATAAAATACGATGCGCCATATTTGACAAGATACTGAATGATATCGTCAATATCGGGGGTCGTTATGGTGACCAGGTTAAAGCCGCTAAATACGGAAAGGTTGACAACGGCCGAACCGGCTGCGTGATAGAAAGGCATGAACCCTACGACCGTTTCTTTTCCACTCTCAAGCTCCTTGAGGGCTGCCTTGTTTTGATAATAATTCGATATTATGTTGTAATGAGTCAGCATAACCCCTTTGGGGGCACCGGTTGTACCGCCGGTATAGGGGAGCAAGGCCACATCTTCTTTTGTATGGATCGTTACCTTGGGAGGATTCGGCTGATACTTGGCCAAAAGATCCTGGAGCTGCTGCACCCCTTCTTTTTTGTAAATCTCAGGAGAAGGGGCGGCCATTTTCTGATATACCCCCCTGAGAATGGTGGTTCCCACCATCTTTTTCAGCTTTGGTAAAGATTCCGATATATTAGTCAATATAACATTTTTAAACTTTATCCCCGTTTTCTCGACGGCTTCGTACAGGATATCCTGACATATAATTGTTTCCGCCCCGCTATCAGCAAGCTGATGCCTGATCTCTTCCGATACGTAGACCGGACTGATGTGTGTCTGCACGGCTCCGATTTTGAAAGCCGCGAAGTTACAGATGATAAATTCTGGAGAATTGAGAAGGAGCATCGCAATGCGATCCCCCTTCTTGACCCCCATATCGGTGAGCGCATTTGCTAATCGGTCAACCTTGTCTCTCAACTCTGAGAATGTTATTTTATTGCCGTAAAAGATGACGGCTGTTTTCTTTGCCCACGTAGTGGTTGCTTTATCGAACAGGTCAATCAATGACTCATTCTCGGGAACTTCAACATCTGAGGGAACACCAGAATTGTAAGA
Organism: Syntrophales bacterium; assembly: GCA_963662405.2. Classification (GTDB taxonomy): domain Bacteria; phylum Desulfobacterota; class Syntrophia; order Syntrophales; family UBA2210; genus UBA6078. The sequence continues at coordinate 73,938 of CAXXKT010000002.1, read as the reverse complement.
CCCTAGCCATACTCTTTCTTCATATATTCCTGCCATTTTTTCTCCTCCTTTGCATTATTGTTGGTCCGGCCTCAATACGGCACGACAAGCCCTGCATTTCTTTCGGAAGAACGCGTTGACGATTTTGCAGCGGGGACACTTCTCTTCGAGTTTATCAAGAATCCATATACTGATCCCTTCAGGCATGAAAAGAAGCGCGACAATAAGAATAACGTCGAAAACGATAAAGCGCATTTTGTCCCCCAGTTCAAAGAGCGACAACACCTCGGTCAGAGGGTAGAGGACAAAAACACCCACGACTGCCCCGTAGATAGTCCCTGCGCTTCCGAATATCGACCAGAGAACGACTTGAAATGAAAAGAATAATTCCAGATTTGATGGGCCAGCGAGTCTGATATAGTGGCAGTATAGACCTCCGGCAATGCCGGCAAAGAAACCACTGATAACAAAAGCGAGAATTTTATATTTGACCGTGTCGATTCCAGAGGTTCGAGCAGCAATCTCATCCTCTCGTATGGCATTCAGAATAATCCCGATTCTGATGAATTTACTTTCGGGATCACTCAATTTGTAGAGAACGAATGCCGCGACACAAAAGACAATCACTACAATGTAGTAACTGGTATTCTGAGACGCGCTGAGATTCTGGATACCGTAGAGGCCTAACTCACCCCCCGTGAAATCGGGGAACAAAAAGATGATTCCCGTCATGATCAAAGGCAAGGTCATGGTAACCAGACCCAAATATATCCCCCTCAATCGCAATGCCGGAATTGCAACCAGTGCGCCAAAGCAGGATGCCATAATGGCACCAGCCGGAATGGTTAACCATGGCTGCCAGCCCAAATGTAAATTTAAGAGGGCAGCAGCATAGGCAGCTGTCCCGAAAAAAAGACCATGACCGAGGGATAGCTGACCGGTCACTCCGGAAATAAGGTCCCAACTCATTGCAAATATGGCAAAAATGGTGGCCATAGTTATGATGGTTAAGTACTGCGCTTCCTGAGTAATAAGAGGCGCGGACAACAACAGGGTAAAAAAAACGAGCGCTATAATTCTTCCCGGTTGAGCAAATATTTCCTGTCGAACCCACCCGTATGCCAACTGTAAATAACCCATCATAACCTTTCCTCCTCAAAAAAGACTCCGAACAAACCTTCCGGCCTGATCATCAGCACCAGCACCATGATTAACAAGGCAACAGAAGCACCCAGGAATGAACCTCCAGGAACCAAAAAAGTAACCGCAGTTTCCACATAACCCAAAATCACCGCGCCAATAAGCGCACCGCCAATACTTCCCATCCCACCCAGTATTACGGCAGCCAGCACTATGACAATCGGCTGAGCCCACATCAACGGATGGACCATGCCGATTGGAGCCATCACAACACCTGATATCCCCGCCAGCAAGACGGACACACTCATGACGATAACACACATCTTCCTGTCATCAATGCCCATGAGATTTGCGACCTCCGCATCTTGGGCGACCGCACGGATAGCGTTACCAAGCCTGGTTTTCGATAACCAGAGCCAGATGCCTAGAAGGATAAAACTGGTGGATAAAACCGCGAATATATGCTGACCCGAAATACGGGTCCCGCCACTCAGTTCGTAAAATCCCTTGATAACAGGATCAATACCACGGTAGGTTCCACCGAAAATCAAAACAAATATTTCCTGAGCGAGCATCGCAAGGGCAACGGAAACGATCATGACGGTTTGCTCATGCTCCTTCACCCTCTCAAAGAAAAGTTTGTAACAAATGACTCCCAGAATGACTGTTGCGAGGACAGAGACAGTCATCGCGGGCAAAACCCCCATTTGGTATTCCGATACCGCCACGTAAAATAAAAAGGCTGCGATCATGTAGAAGGCTGTGTGTGCCATATTGAGTATTCGCGCTACACTGAAAATAAGCGCGAACCCAACGGCCAATAGGCCATACATACCACTGGTTGCTAAGCCGTTTACTAGAATATCGATAAACATTGAACAATCACTCCTCCTTATTTTATTTTTCTTTGAATTGCCAATCCCGCCATATGGCTCATTTAAGCCAGAGAATAATTCCTGGAGGGGTATTGGTCATACTACTCATGGGGAACGTACATAGTATTTGTTAGGGAAGCTAAACCACTTCGGATGTTTCTTCATATCCTAATGCATTTAGCGCATATTCCCATAAAATCGTGATTATTTCATTTTTGCCTAGCGAACCCTTGGGGTGATACCAGACTCTCAATCTCATAAGGGTGGAAGCTATCGCATATGCGGCCAGCTGCACGTTGACAGGTTTAAATATACCCAGATCGATACCTCGGCGGATAATTGATCGGAGAATTTCATCGTATTCATCTCGCAATTCAATGATCTTCTTTTGATGTTCTTTTGATAATCTTCTCAGTTCGGTATCATACATGAGCTTTCCGGGTTTCATTGCACCCAATGCAACTTCCCCATGAACTCTAAATATCGTTTTGATTTGTTCGGCGGGTTGGGCTTTGTCACCCTTAGTCAGGAACCTAATTTTCGAAACCAGACTTTGAGTCTCCTCATATAAGACCTCGTACAAGATTTCTTCTTTACTCTCAAAATAGTTGTAAATATTGGCAGGTTCACAGCCATATGCGACAGCAATATCTTTGATGGTTGTCTCGGAATATCCTTTTCGACCAAACAAGCTCCTTGCCCTGGTGAGGATCTTCTTCCGTATCGGATTGCCAGCACTTTTTCCCATCATCATGACTCCCCCCTCTTTTATGATTCGTTCTTAAACCAGAAGTCGACACACGCGTCCTTGTCAATCAATGCCGTTTACCTTAATTAACGTCATTAACCTTAATTAACGTCATTAACTTTAATTAACGTCATTAACTTTAATTAACGTCATTAACCTGTGCAAAGGCTATATACACTTGCTCATAGGCTGTCAAGAAAAAAATATATGCGTTTTGGTAAGCTTTTATTTTCTGGGATATCTTTTTAACTTACGCGGGAAATATGGCACAAACATCGCTTTCCAATGACCCGTCAAGAATCACCTTTGCTTTCTGATGCGATTGGATAAATAGTGAGTTGAAGTTCCCCCAAGGTGATGATGGACATACCAAAAAATGAGAGATGACGGGAGAAGGACTTGGAGGTGCTCAGGTCACGTCAAGAGCGGCATTATACTTCCGGGCCATCGCGTCGTCTCCTTTACCAAGTGTTTTCGCTCACATATTTTTCGGAGATATCGGTGGCCTCTGGCAATAGCTCAAATTGCAGACCTGTATTTCTACTGCCGGGTATAGAACGATATAATGAATCCGGAAATGATACGGAAGATCGATGCGATCCTCGCACGGATCAAAGACCCGGAACGCGGGCTTTCACTGGACAGGTTGGGAGTCATAACCCGGGTCCGGTACAATGAGATGGAACGGGAAATGTATCTTTTTACCGATTTTACGGATCACTTCCCGGGTTGCTTCACCTGCCGTGCGATCGCCCTGGCGATCACAGAGCTGGTCGGGCAAATTTGGACAGGTGCATAAGTGGGAAAGTTGCTCTATAGTGGACGTAAGGAGGAAAGAGATATGAGCAAGAGACCGCGGAGGAACCATGCACCGTCCTTCAAGGCGAAGGTGGCATTGGAGGCACTGAAAGGGGACCAGACGATCGTTGAGCTTGCCGAGCGGTATCAGGTACACCCGAACCAGATCACCACATGGAAGAAGCAGTTGATGGATCACGCATCGGACGTATTTGGCAAGGGTCATAAGGACAACCAGGGTCCGGATGTAAAAGAACTTCACGCCAAGATCGGACAGTTATCGATGGAGAATGATTTTTTATCACATGCGCTCGGTCGCATCAACGGAACGAGCGCAAAGCGATGATCAAGAGAGAAAAGAGTGTGCCCATAACCCGTCAATGCGAACTCTTGGAGCTGTCCCGATCGAGTGTTTATTACTCTCCGGTTCCGGTCAGCGCGAAGGATCTGGAGCTGATGCGTCAGATTGATGAGATTCATCTTCAGTATCCCTTCTATGGGAGTCGGAAGATTCGCAATGAGCTGTGGCAGAGAGGGTATGATATCGGACGTGATAAGGTACGTCGGTTGATGCGTCGCATGGGGATCGAGGCGTTGTACATCAAGCCGAGATTATCGATAAAGCATCCCCAGCACCCGATATATCCGTATCTGTTACGGGGACTTGATATCATCCGTCCCAACCACGTATGGTCTGCCGATATCACGTATATTCCCATGGAACGAGGGTTCTGTTATCTGGTAGCCGTTATGGACTGGGCGAGTCGGATGGTCCTCTCCTGGCGGTTGTCGAATACGTTGGACAGTGCGTTTTGTGTGGATGCGCTTGAAGAAGCACTCACCACGTATGGGCGCCCGGCTATCTTCAATACCGATCAGGGCAGTCAGTTTACCTCACAGGCATTCATCGATGTCCTTCGCTCTCATGATATCTCTATCAGCATGGACGGTCAGGGGCGATGGATGGACAATGTCTTCATCGAACGGCTCTGGAAGAGCGTCAAGTACGAAGATATCTATCTGAAGGCATACGGTTCAATGAAAGAGTTGAAGAAGGGGCTTACCGACTATTTTCAGTTCTACAACGAGAAACGGTGGCACAATACTTTTGACAGAAAGACACCGGCTATGGTTTATTTTGAATCACTACCACAGGGACAGGCTGCGGCATGAACACAAACCCAGGGCAACTTCCCACTTATAAATCCCTGTTACCTGTCCAAAGAAACCGGACCACCTCTCACGTCATCACTCATGAGAGATCTGAAGCGTGAATTTGAAAAGAGTTCCCCGATATTTCGATTGAATTTGTATAATGAATCGAGTCTTTCCGTGGGAAAACAAAACTTGCAGAGAATGAGGGGGTGGTACGCTCGCCTTTTCAAAGGGTTACCCCCTGCAGGAGAGAGTGGTGCCCTCCCCTGCAGGTAAATCTGATTAATTTCATCCGGTTATATTCCAGAAGACCAAGCACGATCGAAAGCGTTTTTCCTACTTGTTATAGTTGTGGAAGCCCTCTCCCGACTTCCTTCCGTACAAGCCAGAGGTAACCATTTTTCTGAGCAGCGGGCGCGGCCGAAACCTTTCGCCGTACTCGTTAAAAAGCACCTCATGGACACTCAAGTTCAGATCAAGTCCCGTCAGATCCAACAGTTCAAACGGGCCCACCGGGTGACCCAGACCCAGCTTGCATGCCGTGTCAATATCCTCCACCGTTGCCACCCCTTCCTCCAGAAGCTTTATCGCCTCGATGAAGAAGATATTCAGCAACCTGTTAACGGCAAACCCGGCGACATCCTTGACCTCGACCGGGGTTTTGCCGATCGACTGGGCAGCCGCTTTGGCACATTCGACCGCCTCTCTCTGACAGAGATAGCCGGGGATAATCTCGACCAGCTTCATGATAAAGGCCGGAGAAAAAAAGTGGATGCCGAGAAACCTTTCGGCCCTTTCTCTTGTTACAGTCGTCGCCAGTTTAGTGATGGGAATACTCGATGTGTTACTCGCTATCACACACTCTTTTTTGCATACGGCGTCAAGCCTTTCAAAAATTCCCTTTTTGAGTTCGAAATTCTCTACCACCGCCTCGATAACGAGATCGGCATCATCCATCGCTTCAATCTGATCCGTTGCAACAATACGACTTAGGATCGCTTCCTTGTCAGAAGCATCTATCTTTCCCTTTTTAATGCTCTTATCAAGAATCGTTTCTTGCCGGGTTTTACCATTCAATGCCAAATCCCTGGTAGCATCACTCATCACCACATCGTATCCCCCATTGGCAAAGCAAAGAGAGATCTCTGCACCCATCATCCCCGCACCAATAACCCCTACTTTTTTCAATGACATACCTTGACGACTCCTCTCTGTATGTTTGTATAAACGCCACGTCCTCGCGAACGTGAAAACTTGAACTCGGAGAAATTGACATTGCTTCCGAAAGGGTTGCCCAATATCATTTTTATCTTCCAGGTGCAATCGGGTCAAACTGATTTGACCTTTCAACGGGTAGCTATGATAATTCGTCTTCGAAATCGAAGAGATTCTATCGGTACGATTAGCTGCCGTTTATTCTTCTACGGGTGGAGCCGTATCGAAAGAGGGCCGACATCGCGCGGGCGCACTGTTCCGGGGTATCGTATACCGGTATTCCCCCCTCCCCTAGGATGCCCTCCATGATATCCTTCTCGATGCGGCCGAACCGGAGACAGATGATCGGTTTGCCGTATTTTTCGGGTAGCGAGGCATACAATCTGGCGCCGTCGACGGCGGTCTTGACGGGTTCTGAAAGGGAATCGCCCTTGATATCAATGATCTCCAGTGAAGGATCCCATATCTGCGGGCTGACGGGTACGTTGCTGATAACGCCGTCGATATAATGCAGTTTGAGGAGTTTTTCGATAATTTCCGCCTCCTGAATGGCGGTCCGTCTGCTTCCGGCGAAATCGATGGGGTTTGTCGCCGGCGGCGCGTGGGCGGGGAGAAGTGCCGTGATCGTTCGGGCCATATCGGGGTCCAGTTCGGGGAGTTCGAGTCCGAAGGCCGAGCAGGCATCGCTCCCCACGACCCCCTGTCCGCCGCTCCCCAGGATGGCAACCCGGTTTCCCGAAGGCAGGGGAAGCTGCGCCAGGGCTTCGGCCACCTCGAAGAGGTGAAAGGCCTCCCGAACCTGGATGATTCCGACCTGTCGGCACATCCCGTCAAAGACCTTTTCCGATCCGGCGATCGACGCGGTATGTGACATGGTCGCCCGAGCACCCGCCTTTGAGCGTCCTGCCTTATAGACGACCAGCGGTTTTTCGCGTATCACCCTCTTTGCGACCTCAAAGAAACGCCTCCCATCCTTCAGGCCCTCGAGGTAGAGTAGGATGACCTTCGTTTCTTCGTCACCGGCCAGATATTCGAGGTAATCGGCGGCTTCGAGGTCCGCCTGGTTACCGATACTGATGAATTTGCTGAGACCGTGTCCTTTCTGATTCGCTACCCGGGCCATGGCGACACCGAAGGTCCCGCTCTGGGAAACGAACGCCATGGGTCCCGATTTGGGAGCCTGGTGAAAGCACAGGCTGAGGTGGGCCGCGGCGCTCCATATCCCCATCCCGTTCGGACCCACAAACCTGATTCCACCCTCACGGGCAGCGGCGACCATCTCCTCTTCGAGGTGTCTCCCCTCTTCCCCTACTTCGGCGAAACCGGCCGTAATGATGACTGCTCCCCTGATACCCTTCTCAGCGCACTCGCGCAGGATATTCGGAATAGTAGCTGAAGGTGTGGTGATAACGGCGAGATCGATATTACCGGGAACATCGCCCACCCGGGGATAGGCGGGAAGCCCCAGTATTCGTTTCTTGTGGGGATTAATGGGATATATAGCACCGTGATAACCGGTTGTGAGTGGTCGCTCCACCATAAGGGTTCCCCACTTCCGAAAGGTGTCGGATGCCCCGATAACGGCGATGGAGCGTGGTTTGAATATGCAATCGAGTTCGTTTATCCCATCCTTTTTCACGCACGTCCTCTTTCCTTGCAAAATAATCGATCTTAACAGAAGACCCGGAGGGATACTGTATCCGCATCGAGGTCGTGTTAATACGGAACGTAAAAGTGATTAGAGTCCTTCTTCAACAAGGGCTTTAATCAATTGAGATTGCTTTTTGGTTAGTTTTTTGGGCACCTCGATAGAAAAACGCACATAACCGTCTCCTCTGCCGGTCCCCCTGAACTTGGGAAAGCCGAAGCCCTTCATTCTGATCTTGGTGTTTGCCTGCGTCCCCGGCGGCACCTTGATCCGCTTTGTTTCACCATCCGGCATCCGGATGTCGACGGAGGTACCCAGGGCGGCCTGAGGAAAGGTGATAGACTTGTGGATAAAAATGTCATCCCCCTCCCGTGTGAAGAACTGATGAGGGGCGATCTTGACGTTAATGAACATATCGCCGGGAGGACCACCGCCTGAGCCGGGAAGTCCTTTTCCGGCAAGTCTCATTTTTTTACCGGTATCGATACCCTTCGGAACCTTCACGGTCATTTCGGTCAAGCCGCCATCATCCTTCTTGAATGTGATTCGTTTCTCCGATCCGGAATAGGCATCTTCGATACTGATGGAGAGGTTGTACTCAAGGTCCTGGCCCTTTCGGGGGACCGGTTGCTGTCGATACTGCTGTTGTTGTCCCCGGAAAAGTTGTGAAAAAAGATCGTCCGTTCCATAGCCACGGTTTTGTCCCCGCATCCTGCCCGCACTACCAAACCCACCGAGGTCTCTCAGTATGTCGTTGAGATCGAACCCTCTGAATATATCCTCCTGGGAAAAACTTCGATTGAATGCCTCCTGGGACCCGAAGCTGTCGTACTGTTTCCGTTTCTCCACATCACCCAGGACGGCGTATGCCTCGCTGATCTTTTTGAATCGCTCTTCGGCTGATGCATTCCCCTGATTTCTATCGGGGTGGTATTCGAGCGCAAGTTTACGGTATGCCTTCTTTATATCGTCTTGCGATGCCTTCTTGTCGATACCGAGTATCTGATAATAGTCTTCCGCCATAATGCCTCTAATCTATTACTTCCCTGCTATTTGTCAAGACCCTCGGGATGATACCACCAAGAATCATTCCAACTGACCGGATCGTAGTATCGCATTCGCCCATACACTCGTACGCGGGGGGCATAGTCTACCTCGCTTGATTCATGTATCAACCTATCGGCGGTCATCGCAAACCCAATAAAAAAACCGTGCTTCTTAAAAGCCTGGCGGCTATAGGAGGCACAGGTCGGATACATGGGACAGCGATCCCCATCCACCCTGGATATGCATTCGGAGAAGACTCGCAGTCCTGAGAGTGCCAATCGCGCAGGTAAAGAAGGGGCTCTCTTGTCTCCCGGGGATGATGCATGGACCTGATCGGCAGCCCGATCACTGAATCTCCAGGGGGTAAAAGCACTTGAACGCGACCATCCGGCGGTGGCCGGTAGGATGATCCACACCAGAACAAGTAAAATATAAATTTTATGGTTCGACATTTTAAGGTTAAAAACTCATGCTCAACATAAGACCGTTATACGCACGGTCTGAACCATGGAGATACGAGACGGTGACCCGGGTTTTCAGTCCGTTGATAAAATCCTCTCTTGTCCTTTTGTTGAATTTGTGTGCGCTGCCGATGGCACTGTAAATGTTGCCGGTATACCACCCGAATTCGAAGAACGACACGATCCCGCCGGTGACATATTTGTCATCTTTGAATAGCTCGATGGCGCTCCATATGAAAAAACCGTTCAGGAGAAAGGCAACAAGGGCATCTTTCGGTCTCTCTGTATACAGGTGCCCGGCACCGGGAAGGACGGCGGCAAGCGTTCCGGCGAGAGGGAGTGATTTGGAGGGGAGATTGTCAATTCGGTCAATGCCTGCTGAAAAGACCCGGGCGGAATCGTACAGGCTGTTCCCCTCGGGGATACGGGCAAACATCTCCCCTGCCCTTTTCCATTCTTCACGATCGACGAAGATCAGCGCACTTTGATATATCGCTTTCGCTTGATATTCGTTCCTGTCTGTCTCTATGAGCCGAGCAAAGGTGGCAATGGCCTCGTGATGGAGCGAAAGATGCTTCTCGCTCATTCCTTTCAAATAGAGTGCATCCGGCTTCTGTATGCTGTCAGGGAACGTGATCAGAAAGGTACCGAACGCCTCCCGTGCCCCCTGCCATTGATTTGCCCTGAAATAACTCAGACCAATCTTGAAATATGCCTTTTCACAGAGCTGCGTTGAGCCTGGGCAGAGAAATATGAATCGCTTGTATTCTCCAATCGCCCGAAAATAATCGGCTTCGTTGAAGAGGCTCTCCGCGAAGGTAAACTGCCGTTCGCAGTCACCCTGGTCTTCTCCTCCTCCTCCTCGCACCTCGCCGGGATATATTACAAAAATCACCAGAAGGAGAACTGCAAGCCTGACAACGGTCAATCGCATCTTTTCTTATACACCTCTCCCCAATGTGAAGGCTGCCTTGTTCCCCTCAAGGATCTTTGCGGGGAAGCTCTCTTCCAACACACCTTCCCACACACCATCGTTTACATCCAGGTGCGAGGAGAGGACGCCCAGGATAACCGTGTTTGCCATCCGGCGATCACCTGAACGAAACGCCATATCGGTGGCATCAACCACCTTAACGTCACTAAAATACTGTTTTATGAAGGTGATGACATCATCGGGATATGGCTCTTCCCCGAGATTGACGGACGGGGGGTAGATTTCTTCGTCGTTGATGACGACCTTCCCGTCGGCCTTCAAATAGTCGAGATACCGGAGGGTCTCCAGTTTTTCAAAAGAAACCAGGAGATCGGCGTCTCCTTTTTTAGCGAGAGGGGAATATACCTTCGATCCGAACCGAATATGGCTGCTCACACACCCTCCCCTCTGGGCCATCCCGTGGACTTCGCTCTTTTTGACGTCAAACCCCGCTTTCATCAGGACCGCTGAAAGGATATCACTGGCTCGTATGATTCCTTGACCACCCACGCCCACCATCAAGACACTTTGCACAGAGGTATTACTCATTGTTCGCAACCTCCTCGATAGCTCCCGCGCTGCACAGTTGCATGCACAGGGTACATCCGTCGCAGGTGGCCGAATCGATCAGGGCGATTCCTTCCTGTTTCTTTGTCTTCTTTTCTATCTTCATTTCCAAATCCTCGAAATTACGCCATGAAATCGGTGGACAACCCAGACCGAGACAGGCCTTACAGCCGGTACACTTGTCCGGATCTACCCGCAGGGATGGCTTCCTCATCACCTTCTGCTTAATGGCGAGAAGGGCGCAGGGCGCCCGCGCTATCACCAGCGAGGGACCGTTTGTGGAAAGTTCTTCTTTAATCGCTTGTCTTGTTTCTTTCATATCAAAAGGATTGAGTATCCGCACATTGTCGATTCCAAGTACCTTCCCGAGCTCAAACAAATCAAGCGTCTTCGTCGCTTCTCTCTGAAGAGTGATGCCGGTCCCGGGGTGTTCCTGCATCCCGGTCATGGCGGTCGTTCGGTTGTCGCATATCACAATGACGGCATTACTTTTATTGTACGCCATGTTGAGGAGCGGCGTAATCCCCGAATGGATGAAGGTGGAATCACCGATCACTCCGACGACCTTCCCCGGCTCGGGCAGGGCCTTGTCCATCCCGTGGGCCATCCCCACGCTGGCACCCATACAGATACAGGAGTCAAGCCCCTCAAGGGGCTTCATGAACGAGAGGGTATAACAGCCGATGTCGCCGGTAACGAACACCTTCATTTTTCCAAGAACATAGAACAGTCCGCGATGGGGGCAACCTGGGCACAGATTGGGCGGCCGCTGCGGGAGAAAACGGTCGGGAAGATTTACCGTCACTGCCTCTTTTCCGGTAATCCCCGCCTCCACAACACCGGGGTCAAACTCGCCCGTATAGGGAAAGGCTTCTTTCCCGGTCACCTCGATTCCCATCGCCCGCACCTGCTCCTCGATGAAGGGATCAAGTTCCTCGACGACGTAAATCTTTTCCACCTTCGAGGCGAATTCCCGTATCAGATCCTCAGGAAGAGGGTATACCATTCCCAACTTGAGGTATGAATAGCCGGGGAAGACATCTTTTGTATAGTTGTACGGCATCCCGGCAGTGATGACACCCACGCTCGTATCATTGATCTCCATCCGGTTTTCAGGGAAGGTCTCGGCAAATGCCCGGAGTCGCTCCATCTTTTTTTCCACTTCGACCCTTCGCTCCCGCGCCTTGGCGGGGACCATCACATACTTTGACGGGTTCGGCCGTATCCCCCTCGTCTCTTCTGCAGGGATGGAGTCTTCCAGGTTTACGATGGATTTAGAATGGGAGACCCGTGTAGTCGTCCTGAGAAAGACCGGGGTATCAAATTCCCCGCTTATCTTGAAGGCGATCTTGATGAACTCCTTTGCCTCGGCGCTGTCTGCGGGTTCGAGCATCGGAATCTTGGCGGCCCGGGCATAATTTCGGTTGTCCTGTTCGTTCTGTGAGCTGTGCATCGAGGGATCATCCGCGCTGATGATAACAAGCCCGCCCTCCGTACCGGTGTAGCTCACTGTGAACAGAGGGTCGGCGGCGACATTGACTCCAACATGTTTCATCACCACCATGGCGCGTGCACCGCCCAGGGCAGCCCCGATCCCCACCTCGAGGGCCACCTTTTCGTTGGGCGACCATTCCGCATAGACACCGTCATATTTTGCAAAGGCTTCCATGATCTCGGTACTCGGTGTTCCGGGGTAAGCGGAAGCAAACGTAACACCATCCTCGCACGCCCCCCGTGCTATTGCCTCATTTCCTGACATTAATGCTTTCATTTGTTGCATGTAACCCTTCTAACATTATGTTATTTAACTGCTTTTAGAAGTTAATGATGCGATCCTATTTGTGATCAGCATCTCCATGACCGGATTGTTCGTTTTACCTGCGGCGCTCCGGTAGTATTCAAGTGATTTCCCATTATTCCCCATCTTCTCGTATACTCGCGCGATACTGACATAATTCATATACTCGATTTGGGTTCCCTTGAGTCGGTCAGTTGACGCTTGAAAGTTTCGCAACGCATTGTCGTAGTCTTTCTCGTCTTCATAGCAGTACCCCAATCCCTGATAGGTCAGGGCAATCAGCATATCATCGTTTTTGAACCGTTTGAGAAAGATGTCGTAGGATTCAATGGATTTTTCTATGTTGTCGACCTTAAAATAAAGATTGCCCAGAGTATAGTAACACAATTTCGCTGCATGGCTGCTCGGATGCGTTTCCAGAAGTTTGTTGTACATCCCGATGGCCTTGAGGTAGAGACCCCTCATTGTCTCCGGGGACTGATCGCTCACCGCGTAGGTTGCGTACGCAGCCGAATACAGGTTCTGTGCCTTCTCCTCATAATTCACACGGTAAAAGTACCATCCCCCAACGGCAATGATGAGTAACAGAATAATCGCCCCACCCAGGTAAAACCTATCCCGGTGTTCGGATAGATACTGGAGGGCACGCCACCCCATGGTGTGAAACTCATCCGGTTGTTCTAGTTCCTTTTTCGTCAGCTTATCCGCCATTCAAGGCCTCCTCTATTCTTCTCCGTTTATTATGTCCGCTATATGCTTCGGGACCCTCACGATCTTTCCCTTACTGTTTATAAAGGGATGGCGGGTAAAACCCTCGGCAAGGATTCGCTCTTTCCCTTCACTATATATCACATAATCGAATCGAACGCTTGCCCGTCTGAGATTGGTCATCATCGTTTCAATCATCAAGACATCATCATACCGCGCGGGGGAAAGATACTCGCACCCCAGCTCGATTACCGGCATGCTATAACCGGATTGCTCAAGATCGGCGTAGGCAATGCCCATGTCACGCATCAACTCATTGCGGCCTATCTCAAACCATTTCAGATAATTTGCATAGTAAACAATACCCATCGCATCCGTGTCGCCGTAAATGACCCTGATCCGGCACTCACCCTTTTTTTCCAATGAATCCTCTCCAATCCTTCATAAAGCGATCCATCAGCAAATAGCCGGGAGAAATGAATATCCCGGCATCATCGGCGGATATCTCGCCGTACGCTTTTCCCTCCCCGATATTTTCCTCATCGACGGAGGAGAGAACAGCGAAAGGGCTGGGGTCCGACGAATGGGTTTTCAGCTCTATCGGGGTGGGGTGGTCACTCAGGACAAGCACCCTGAAATCCCCGAGCGAGGGGAGCCCGGTCAAAATCCTTCCGACAACCTCACGGTCAAAATCCTCGATGGCCTTGATTTTCCCCTCTATGTTCCCCTCATGCCCCATCTCGTCGGGGGCCTCGACATGGAGAAAAACGAAATCAGCACCCCTCAGGAATTCAAGCGCTTTCTCCGCTTTTCCCCGATAATTAGTGTCGATGTAGCCGGTCGCGCCCTCGACATGGAGAACCTCAAGCCCGGCGCAGATCCCGATCCCCCTCAGAAGATCGACGGCCGAAATGATCCCCCCTTTAATCCCGTAGCGGGTGGTGAGGGGGTTCATTGCGGGCGCCCTCCCCTCACCCCATAACCAAATGGAATCGGCTGTTCTTTTGCCTTGCGCTGCGCGCTGAAGGTTCACGGGATGATCCTGCAATATAGTGCGCGAGCGTTCCATGAGCCGCCTGATCTCATAAGAACCCTCTCCCTTCGGCAGGTGGCCGGCGATCGGTTGGTCGGTGATGTCATGAGGGGGGGTCGTCTCCAGTGTCGTGGGACCGCCTCGGTATATCATCAGGTGACGATACCCGACACCGGGATAAAACCGGATATCATGAGACCTAAGTTCGGCATCGAGATTCTCTACGATCCACCCGGCCTCCTCGGACGATATATGGCCGGCAGTAAAGTCCTCCATGACGAGTTCCTCTTTAGTGCCGAATGTTACAAGATTGCAGCGGAATGCGACATCGTCAGAGGCCAAGGTAATCCCCGTGCTCACCGCCTCGAGGGGGCCGCGCCCGGTATGATATACTTTCGGATCGTATCCCAAAACGGAAAGATTCGCCACGTCACTCCCGGGGGTGAATCCGGGGGGAATCGTGTCGATCAGCCCCAGCGTCCCTTCGGCTGCTATCCGGTCCATATTGGGAGTGTGGGCCGCCTGCAGGGGAGTTTTCCCCTGCAATTCGGGAAGCGGCCAGTCAGCCATCCCATCGCCCAGTAGAATCAAATATTTCATCTCAGCGCTTGGTCCTCTATCCTGATCCACGTCGTCTTACCGAAGACGACATCCTCAAGCGTGTTGTCGATTTCTTCCAACGCCGTACGGACGTTTCTCTCCCGTGCCTTATAGGTCGTGACGACAATGGGTACTCCTCTATCCTCCGCCTCGAGCTTGTTTTCCTTCTGAATCACCGAGGATAAACTGATATCGTGTTTTCCCAGGATACCGGCTATCTTGGAGAGAACGCCGGGACGGTCAACCGCCGAGAATCTGAAGTAGTAGTTCGTAAGAACATCATCCATCGGAAGAAGCTGGATATCATTGATCTGCTCTTTTTTGTAGGAACGCAGGGGGACCCTCCTCCAGATCCCGGCCGTGATGTCCCGCGCTATATCGATCAGATCACCCACCACGGCACTCGCCGTCGGCATCATCCCCGCCCCCTGGCCATACAGGAAAACCGAATCGGAGGCATCTCCCATCAAATGGAAGGCGTTGAAGTTTCCATTCACACTGGCCAGGATGTGGTCGAAGGGGATCATAGTCGGGTGTATCCGTGCCTCTATGACCTCCCCGCGTCGAATCGCGATGGCGAGCAGTTTAATGGTATACCCCAGATCACCGGCAAATTCGATGTCCAGGGGACTTGTCTGCGCGATCCCCTCACGGTAGATATCATCCAGCACCACGCGCTTGCCATAGGAGAGAGACAAACAGATCGCGAGCTTGTGAGCGGTGTCGATACCTTCGATATCGTAGGTCGGGTCGGCCTCGGCAAATCCGAGGGCCTGCGCCTCTTTGAGAACCGAAGCGAAATCTCCTCCCTCACGGGTCATCCTCGTCAGGATATAGTTGCAGGTCCCGTTCATAATCCCGAAGATAGAATCAACGTTGTTTCCCGCCAAGCTCTCCTTCAGTGTCTTGATGATCGGAATCGTCCCCCCGACGCTCGCCTCGAACCCGATATTTACCTTTTCGCTGTCGGCCGCCTCGAACACCTCATTCCCAAAGGTGGCAATGAGCGCCTTGTTGGCGGTAACGAGGTGTTTCCCCCCCCGAATCGCATCCAGGACAATTTTCTTTGCATAGGTGTAACCTCCCACCAACTCGACGACAATGGAAATCTCCGGATCTTCCAAGACCTCACGCACGTCCGTCGTGAGAATCTTACGATCAACCGTGACCGGCCGCGGCGTTGTGATATCGATATCGGCAATCTTCTTGATAACCAGCCGAGCACCCAGACGTTTTCGTATGAGTTCGCTGTTTTCCTGCAGTAACTTCACAACGCCGGTACCGATGGTACCGAACCCGATCAAACCAATCGATATATCCTTGCCCACGCCGATAATCCCTTCCGTCTGCTGACATTAGCTTCTGATAGCAGACTGCTATAACAGTTGGGGAAAAGTTTCAAGGTTAAAGTTCAGGATTTATCCCGTCTTGGCGATTTCGAGACGGTGCTCCCAGCGCCTCAGAAGCGTCTCTTTGAGGTCTTGATGCCTTTCGAGGCCCCGATCCCTCTCCACCAGAAGAAAGGCCTCCTGGCGCGCCTCGTTGAGCGTTGTGGCATCCCTCAAGATGCTCGCGACCCTGAAATCCGGGAGCCCGGACTGCCTGGTCCCCATGAATTCGCCGGGGCCGCGGATCAGGAGATCCTCCTCCGCGATTCGAAAGCCGTCGTTCGTCTCTTCCATCACGCGGAGCCGTTTTCGTGCGTCCGCGCTTCCGCGGTGCTGGGCGACCAGGATGCAATAGGAACGCAGATCACTCCGCCCCACCCTTCCCCTGAGCTGGTGCAGCTGCGATAGGCCGAACCGTTCCGCGTGCTCTACGACCATCAGCGAAGCCGTCGGGATATCGATCCCCACCTCGATCACGGTCGTGGAGACCAGGATATCCAGGGCGCGTTCCTTGAAATCGGCCATGATCGCGTCTTTCTCTGTTCCTTTCATCCTCCCGTGTACCAGTCCCACGCGCAGTTCGGGGAAGATATCCTTCTGAAGATGTGCGGCCATGCTCGTCGCGTCCTTCAGGTCAAGGGCCTCCGATTCCTCCACGAGGGGGTAGACGATGAAGGCCTGATTCCCCTTCTTCACCTCCTTACGGATGATCTCGTAGACTTGTTCTCGGCTCTTTTCATAAAAGACTTTTGTCTTGATGGGCTTCTTGCCGGGGGGCATCTCGTCGATTACGGAAAGATCGAGATCACCGTACACCGTCATGGCGAGGGTCCGCGGTATCGGTGTTGCCGTCATGACGAGCACGTCGGGATTGATTCCCTTCCCCCGGAGGGCGGCCCGCTGGATAACACCGAAACGGTGCTGTTCGTCGATTACGACGAGGCCAAGCCGATTAAAGGCAACCCCTTCTTGGATTATCGCATGGGTCCCCACGACAATGCTGATCTCTCCCGATTCGATCCTCGTCAGGGCTTCCTTGCGTTCGGCCGCTTTCATATTACCGGTGAGAAGGACCACTCCAATACCCAGTTCCTGTGACCACCGGCTGATATTCTTGAAATGCTGGGCAGTCAGGATTTCCGTCGGGGCCATGATGGCCGTCTGATACCCCGCCTCGCAGGCGGTCACCATCGCGGCCATGGAAACAACCGTCTTCCCGCTTCCCACATCTCCCTGAAGGAGCCGGTGCATCGGGTGCGGGCGTGCCATATCCGCCTCGATCTCCCCGACAACCCGCTTTTGCGCCCCGGTCATCTCGAAGGAAAGGATATCGTGAAATTTCTGTACCAGCGATCCCCCCGTTGGAAAGGAGATCCCCTGTTCGAAGACCTGCCCCGTCCGTTTGAGGGCCATTCCCAACTCAAAGAAGAAGAACTCGTCGAAGACAAGACGACGACGGGCCGGCGAAGAAAGATCATTGAGGGCATCAATATCCTGATCGTGGTCGGGGAAATGGACATTCCGGATCGCGTGCCCGATGTCGACGAGGCGATTCCTTCGGCAGATCTCTTCCGGGATCGGGCTGGAAATACAGAGCGCATAGTCCTGGACGACCCGCATCATGATCCGCCTGATAGATTTCTGGTGCAGTCCTTCCGTCTCGGAGTAGACGGGGACAATCCGTTTGAAGTGGATCATCTCGTCATCGGTATCGTCCAGTATCTCGTAGTCGGGGTGGAGCATCTCCTTTCCGTGGAGAAAGACCTTCACCTCCCCCGTCAGGATGACCTGTTGCCCCGCCTTGAACCGTTTGGCGAGGTAGGAAAAGTTCCCCTGGAACCACTTTGCGGTGAGGAGACCGGTTGTGTCTCCCATCGTCACCTCGAGAACGCGCCGGGTTCGGTAACGTTTGACGCCCACATCCGTTACCCTCCCCACCACCGTCTCGCGCACGCCGACGGCGACGGCTGATATCGTCTGAATATGCCTTCTATCTTCATATCTTCTGGGGAGAAAGTAAAGCATATCTTCAACGTTCTTCAGCCCCTTACGGCCGAGGAGCGCAGAGACCTTCGGGCCGACCCCCTTGAGGTACTGGACATCGAGCGCCAGCTTCTTAAAACAGGCGGCCCGGTCCTCCGGGTCGTGAAGAGCCATTACGGAGGGAGATGGCTGGGCCGGTTCGGCGCAGAGGTTTTTCAGCTCCCGTATATAGACGAGGGCCGCGTCGATCCGCCGCTTGCGGTCCGGCACAGGAAGCACATCGAAGCCCTTGAAGACCTTTTGGAGTTCGATAATCGTTTTTTCAGAATTCGAAATCGCGTTCTCCGAAAAAGCCATCATCAACTCGCTGATGAAACCCGACATCGTCCGTTCAAGATCCCTGACGATCGGGAGGTTCTTGTACGAATCCCTCGACAGAAAGATCAGCGGGTTTTCAATCTTGTTCAGGACCTTCAGGACAGCTTCCATCACGCGCACCTTTGCTTTATGGAGACAGGAAAAGATTTATCTCAGGGATTAAAACCACTTCCGGCTTAATTTGTCAATGATATTCGGGGCAAAGATTTGATTGATTAGAGAAAAATCAATTGCGTGTTTATGCGATCTGTCTGTTTTAGAGAAGAACATGCGTCGGATGACCTGCCTCAAGGGGGACAAGTCCATCCGCTGGTTCGGGAGGCGCTACGCGCCGACCGAAGCAGCTTAGGGCAGCGTCCGCTGAACACCAGCATAACCGGCCTTTTTCGCAGAGAGTAGAGAGCGAAGCGAACGAAACGGCGCGAGAAAGGTCCGAGTTTATGCATTTGTTATGTGTGATATGTAGATTCTCTAACCATTAATTTATCATTTACCCATCGCCTAAAAGACGATAACTGTTCCTCTGTGTGAAAGTAATGTTCTCCATTTTCTAAAACTTCCAGATCGGATTTAAACTGATTTGAAAATGAAGAAATAGTAATAAAATCTGTCAAATTATCTTCAGAACCATACAAGATCGATGTAGGAATTTTCCATTCAGCAATGGGATGTTTTTTCACATATGAATAATAATCCCAATAAAGTACTTCACCTATGGGTGTTACTATCTCTTTTTCTTTCATAAGTTTTTCTTCTGTAATATCAAACCATTTCATCATGTTGATTATAACAGACTCCATATTAACCACTGGAGACAGGAACATTGCTTGCCGCAATTTCTCATGCATATATGCCAAAAGGCTGAAGTATGCTCCTATGCTGCATCCAAATACACTCACATTATTTGATAGAGATTTTGAGTATTTCATTATTGTATTAAGATCTTCCACGCAATTTTGAACCTTGCAGAGTGTCGTTTCACTTTTACGATCTCCATGTTTCGGTAAATCAAAGCTCAAAACTTGATATCCTGCTTTAACCGCTTCTTCTGCAAAGACAATTATTACGTCATCAGCCTTATTGGACATATTCCCGTGTATGGCAACAAATATCTTTTCTGATTTATCTCCCCATAAAATGGTTGGAATATTAACTACTTTTAGATCAGACCTGTTCACAATAGAATCCTTGGCAACAATAAGTTACAAATTTTTTAAACCATCAACCGATATCAAAAGCACATAACAATGTTTATCTGGATCCTGATAAAAACCTTAACCCGGCGGATTTGCCGTATAAAACACCTCGATAAGACTTCATAGATATTGACCTTACCCCATTATATAGGCCAAGGGTAAATTGAGTTTCTTGCTAATGGTTTTCATATCATGTTCTTTTATAAACTCATAGGGAGTCAGGTTATTCAATGAGCTATGGGGTCGTTCTTTGTTGTACTCATTCCTCCACTGTTCAATCCTGGACTGAGCATCAGGGATAGAAAGAAACCAATGTTCGTTAAGGCTTTCATCTCTGATCTTCCCGTTAAAACTCTCAATGAAGGCCTTGTCAGAGGGTTTCCCAGGACGGGTATGCTCAACGGTGATGTTTTGTTTCTCCGACCAAGCATGAAACCAGGCGCTGGCGAACTGGGACCGTTGTCCACCCTGATGCGGTTGGGATAGCCACGATATAAAGCAATCTGATCAATGAAGCTAGTGACTCTTCTCGAAGAGATGGATCGTGCAACCAGGATTCCGGGAGACTCTCGGGTAAAATCATCGATGATTGTCAATATCCGAAATCTCCTTCCATCCGAAAGAGAATCAGACACGAAGTCTACGGACCATACATCCTGTGGCCCCGATGCCCAGTGCATGGTACCGCGCACAGGCATCACCCGTTTCTTCTTTGTGCGCACCCGTAGTGATAATCCTTCTTGCCGGTAGATTCGTTCGGTCCTCTTGTGGTTGACAACGAGTCCTTCTTTCTTCAACAATACATGCAGCCGGGGGCTTCCGTAGCGTTTATGTTTATATGCCAGAGTTTTCATTCGCGTCGTGAGTTTCTCCTCTTTGCTCGCTACCGGTTGGTACTGGCTCGTGGATCGATTGAGCCCTATCAGTCTACAGGCCTTCCTCATGCTCAACCCAAAGTGGGAGATAATATAATCTCTCGCTCCTCTCTTCGCCGTGGGCGTTAGAAGTTTTTTTCAAGGAGGTCCTTTAATACCTGCTTGTCGAGGCGCAGATCGGCTACCAGGCGTTTGAGGCGGCGATTCTCAACTTCGATGAGCTTCAGGCGTTTTGCCTCGCTTATATCCATGCTGCCGTACTTGTTCCGCCAGTTGTAAAAGGTTTGTTCGGATATGCCATGCTTTCTACACAGTTCCGTAATCTTGATACCCAGCTCAGCCTCTTTGAGAATTTTGATAATCTGTTCCGTTGCAAATCGTTTGCGCTTCACTCCTGAGTCCTCCTATTATGCCTTTTATCAGGATAGACTCAATTTGAACATGGCATAGTTTATGGGGGAAAGGTCAATATGACATAAGATTTTGGTATTAAATCGAATATTAGAAATACAACAGTCTATCTGCAGAATTTTATGATGATCCGTATAATATCCGATAATTAACCGGTTTTAGCCTATATCCGTGACCCCTGTTCCCTTCACTGCGCCGCTTTATTCTCCCCAATCCTACCCGCCATCAGTTCCGCAAGGGTCTGTGTCGTCTCTATCCGGCTCAGGACGATCTTGAGGACGGCGGTGATGGGAACGGCCAGGAACATTCCCGGCAGACCCCAGACGAGACCCCAGAACATCAGAAAGAGGAGGACGGTGATGGGGTGCAGGTCCATGCGTTCCCCCATCAGTTTGGGCTCGATCACGTTTCCGATCGCGATCTGGATCACCATCGAGACGGCCAGGACGGCCCACAACTGCCAGCCGAAGCCGAACTGGAGAAGAATGACCGGGACGGGGAGTCCCGTGGCGATAATGGAGCCGATCGTGGGAATGAAATTGAAGAGGACGGTCAGCACACCGAAAAGAAAAGCCATCTCGACACGGAATGAGACGAGAAGGATAAAGACAAATATACCGGTGACGAGAGAGGTCAGAAACTTGGTGGCGACGTACCGTGATATGTTGTGTTTCATCTGAGAGATCAATTGGTTGTCATCCGTCATCGAGACTGTTTCTCCGAGGAGAAAGAAAAAGACAAAGACGATGACCAGGAATAGGTTCCCGAGGAAGGAACCGGCTGCCAGAGTGATGTTTCCCGCCACAGAAAAGAAAGGGAGTTTTTTGACGGCATTCTCAATCGAGATATCCTGTATTCGATAGCCGAATCCCTCCGCGGTGGCCCGAACCCATGCCACGGATTCAACAATCCGTTCTTTATACTGCGCCGCGTCCTTGAAAAAATCGTTCAGGGAATTGACGATAAATATCCCGATCAGGGCGGTGAAGATAAGGAATATCGTGGTGACGAATATAATGACCAGGGCACGCGGCCATTTCAGTTTTGTGTTCAATCCTTCTATGATGGGGGAGAGGATCGCGTAGATGAAGAAGGCAATAACGAAGGGAATCAGTATTGATTTCGTATAGATCAATGCCACTGTGACGGCCGTCGCCGCCAAGATGAGGAGACAGGCGTTATTTATTCTCTCGTATTGGCTCTCCATTGTGCCCCCGTATGGTCTGAATTCGAACATGGAATCTGGCTATGAAAGTACCAACGCAACGACATACCGCCTGAACAAAGGGTCGTCACCTCCCTCATGTAATAGGAGCAAAGGGACTGCTACCGTCTCGCATTTTAAATGCCTTGTCCCCTGTCTGCAAAAGGGGAAATCCTATTTTATGATCAGGTCGTTTTTGACGGATTTGACTCCTTTGACGGTCCCGGCAATGGCCCTCGCCTTTTCACGGGTCTTTTCAGCGTTGACAAAACCGCTCAGTTGGACAACTCCTTTGAAGGTTTCGACACCGATCTGAAATGATTTCAACACGTCATCCTTGGCAAGCAGGGCTTTAACCTTGGTGGTGATTACCGTATCATCGATGTACTCTCCGGTGCTTTCCGTTTGGGGTGTTGAGGCACAGCCGAGGAAAAAGGCCACCAACAGACCTGTAAGAATGTACATTACGATACGTGATTTTGACATGATTCAAGCTCCTTTTCAGAAGAATTAATTGTTTAGCTTGCCAAAGGGATTAACTCCATTGAGGTTATATGTCAAGAAGTACGTTTCCTGTTCTTCTTGAAGGGGGTGTGAAAAGACTTGAATCATTATGAAAACAGGAATAAAGAGAAAAAATACGGTTTCCGGATTGGGAGTCATGATACATATGCGGAAATTGCTTAATCGAAGGGAGGATACTCTGAGGGGTGGGATCATTCCGAAATCGACCTAAAACATCGCGTACTGCCCTTGTAATCGCGCCGGATCGATCTGCTTTTCAGACAGTGTGTACCGGTTTTCGCGAGAGAAAGGTGATTGACGAGGCTGCCAATCTCGATATAGCCATAGAACTGCTCCGCGATCGGCATTACGATTTTCTCTTTATCGATCTCGCTATTCTCCGAAGCCGAACAGGAGGAAACGGATACAAAACAGCGCTCCAACCCTTCTGGCTCGCCGCCCCCGATGTGGAGATAATCGTCATGTCGCCCCCGGAGACGATCAGGGAAGCCGTCATGGCGGTCAAGGCCGGGGCAAGCAACTATCTGACCTACCCACTCGATCCCGATGAAGTGAAATACGTCGCGGACAGCATCTATGAGTCGATTGTCATGCAGTCTGAGTTTGAATATCTTCGGGACAAGTTCTGGGAAGGGGACTCGCTCGAACTGGTCCAGACGAGAAGCCCGGCGATGAAACAGGTTTTCGAGAAGGCCCGGCTGGTCGCGTCCACCAACAGCACCGTTCTGATCAGCGGCGACACGGGGACCGGCAAGAGCGTTCTCGCAAAACTGATCCACCGGCACAGTAATCGAAAGGACGGTCCCTTCATCAGTCTCCACTGCGGTGCAATTCCCGAAACGCTCCTGGAGAGTGAACTCTTCGGGCACGAAAAGGGTTCATTTACGGGCGCCGTGAGGAGACAACTGGGAAAATTTGAAATCGCAAAGGGGGGGACCATCTTCCTCGACGAGATCGGAACGATCACCCCCGCCGCGCAGATCAAACTCCTCCAGATCCTTCAGGAGGGGCTCTTTCAGCGGGTAGGTGGTGAGGAGATAATCAATGCCGATGTCCGGACGATCGCCGCAACAAACACGGACCTGAAAAGGATGACCGATGCCGGCACATTCAGGAGAGATCTCTTCTATCGCCTGAACGTCTTTCCCATTGAGATCCCTTCCTTACGGGAGCGCAGGGAGGATATACGCCTCTTCGTCGAGATATTCCTGAAAAAACTGAATCAGTTTTCAAAGAAGGAAATCCGTGACATCCATCCCGATGTACTGCAGGCGTTCATGCGCTACTCATGGCCGGGGAATATACGTGAGCTTCAGAACCTAATCGAACGGGCTCATATTATCGAGCAATCATCGGTCCTGAACCCCGAGAGTTTCCCGGGTGAACTCTTTGAAAACGAGGCCGGTGCGGGGGGGATCCGGATCGACTCCTCGCTGACCCTCAAGGAGCTCAGACAGGCGGGGGTCGAACAGGTGGAACGTCTCTACCTGAAGGAGATCCTTGCTGAGGAACGCGGAAGCATCAGTGCCACCGCGCGGAGGGCAGGGATTACCACCCGCCAGCTCTCCAAGCTGTTGAACCGCTACGACCTCAACAAGAACGATTTTAAGGTGCCGAGAATGAATTCGCCCAGGTAATCTGCCGATTTGCTATCTTCCCGACGCCCTCTTTGCCCCCCCCTGTGATACAGAATCGGAATTCTCAATTCCGGTATACCTGTAATGGGAACAATTAGTTCCTCTCGTCGTATTAGCCTATAATAACAAAGGGTATTACTTTATATCTGAAGTCTTTTCGTTTCACCGTTTTCTTTAATCGGAACTCAGGGTTCCGATCCCTGCGGTCCCAATAATCTCTTCAATGCATGATATCGCATAGTTATGTGCTGGGCACATTGTTTGCTCAGCGGTTGAAAAGTATTCTCAACAAGGAGGCTTGATTAGTATGTTTCAGAAGGTACGGTGTTTTGTATGTCTGGGGTTTGTGTTGATAATGACTACCGTGTTGATCTCGGGTGTTGCATGGGGGGCGAGTACGGTGACGATCGTGGGTGAGGTCAACGATGACTTTCAGATTATCGCAGACGGCGATCAGGTTTACGAAATAATGACGGATGATAACGGGGAGGAACTGGCTGGTCACGCCGGAGAGAAGGTGAAGGTCGCCGGAGAGATCGTTGAAGATGAGGGAGATCGAGTGATCAAGGTATTGTCTTATGAAGTATTGGAATAACGATTCGATTCGCATTCCCAAACGAGGGGGAAAATAACGATGGAGAAACAGGAAATCAGCCTTGAGGATGGCGAGCCTCCCGACGGTAGTACCGCGTCTGTGACCCTTGGAACGGTAAACACAGACGCTCATAGAATCAAAACGGACGGTGCAGGTCTGGAAAAAGTCTCGAGATTGGAAGCTGTTTCGGGATTTTCTGCGAAATGCGGGGCCCTCCAGTTCCGAAGGAAATTTTTTAAGGGGGCGAGTGCGCTCGAGTGGAATGACTGGCGCTGGCAGCTCCGCCATCGAATCACTACATTGGACGAACTCGAAGGGATGTTCCGACTCAGCGCGGAAGAGCGCAGCGCTCTCAGCGCGTATGGTACCGCATTACCCGTTGCGATCACACCATATTACGCAAGCCTTCTCGATCCATGCGATCCCTCCCAACCACTGCGACGAACGGTTATTCCGACCGCGGCGGAAAGGGTCAGGACCCGGGGAGAGAGTGAGGACCCCCTGGGAGAGGAGAAGGATGCCCCCATGCCTGGCCTGGTTCATCGTTATCCCGACAGGGTGCTCTTCCTTATAACCGATACCTGCTCGACCTACTGCCGCTATTGTACCCGGTCACGGATTGTGGGAGGTCCCAAGGACCACAGTCTTTCGATAGACAGGTGGAACAAGGTAATAGAATATATCGAATCGAACAGTGCGATACGTGACGTCCTGCTTTCGGGGGGAGATCCTCTGACCCTTCCGGACGACACTCTGGAATGGCTCCTGTCCCGATTGCGCCGGATCCCCCACGTCGAGATATTGCGAATCGGCACCAAGGCGCCGGTGGTCATGCCTCAGCGTATTACCCCCGCCCTCTGCCGGATGCTGGGGCGGTTCCATCCCCTCTGGATGAGTATCCACTTTACCCATCCCGCGGAGCTGACGGAGGACGTGAGAAAGGCCTGCAGCAATCTCGCGAACGCCGGGATCCCCCTGCAGAGCCAGACGGTTCTGCTCTCTGGGATCAACGACGACGTTGAAACTATGCGCCGGCTCTTTCACGGCTTGGTCATGATGCGTGTCAGGCCCTACTATCTCTACCAGTGTGACCCGATTATCGGATCGGGACATTTCAGGACACCGGTCGAGAAAGGGCTGGAGATTATCAGGGGACTGCGTGGCTACACGAGCGGCTTCGCCGTTCCGACGTACGTCATCGACTGTCCCGGCGGAGGGGGAAAAGTCCCCCTGATGCCCGATTACGTGATGGGGCGGGAGGGCGACGACGTCGTTCTGAAGAACTATGCCGGCGATCTCTATCGGTATTTCGACGGGGATGCGGCTCAGATTCATTAGGCGTTGAGGAGAATTTTGCAAGCGATGAAAGTTGGTATGACCTACGATCTCCGCGATGAGTATCTCCGTGCCGGATACGGCGCCGAGGCGACGGCGGAGTTCGACCGTGAGGAGACGATCCTCGCGATAGAAACAAGTCTGAGGGATCTCGGACATGAACCCGTAAGGATCGGCAACGTCAAGGCCCTGGTGCAGCGGCTCAGCTCGGGAGATCGCTGGGATATCGTCTTCAACATCGCCGAGGGTCTCCGGGGATACGGGCGTGAGGCACAAGTCCCCGCGCTTCTCGATGCGTACGGAATTCCCTATACATTCTCCGATCCCCTGATCCTCTCCCTGACCCTGCACAAGGGGATGGTGAAGCGGGTACTCCGGGATCTGGGAATCCCTACCCCCTCGTTCTGTATCGTGGAATCGGAGGCGGAGATTGCCACCGTTGATCTCCCCTACCCTCTCTTTGCGAAACCCGTCGCAGAGGGGACCGGAAAAGGGATTGACGCCGCATCAAAGATTACCGATCGGCATGCACTTGAACAGGTATGCAAAAAGATTATCCGAGAACACCGACAGGCCGCATTAGTGGAAACCTTTCTCCCCGGCCGCGAATTCACCGTGGGGATCCTCGGCACGGGGAAGAATGCCGTATCAATGGGCACCATTGAGGTCCTGCTCAAGGACAACGCCGACCCGGAAGTCTATTCCTACGAGAATAAAGAGCGTTTCAAGGAACGGGTCGAATACCGCCTGGTGGACGATGGAATAGCACGGCAGGCGGAAGAGACGGCACTCAGGGCATGGCACGGCCTCGGGGGAAGAGATTCGGGGCGTGTGGACCTGCGCGTGGATACCGCGGGGGTGCCGAACTTCATGGAGGTGAATCCCATTGCCGGACTTCATCCGGAAAATTCGGACCTCTGTATCATCGCCGCACGGAGGGGGATGACCTACACCGCGCTGATTGATGCGATTATGCGCTCTGCCCTGGGCCGCTTGAACGGCGCGGGTAAGGTATGTATGTAGGCCATGAAGAACTCATTGATAGGATTGGTGCACAATGTCCCACCATCAGGTCCCTACTCTTTTTCCGAGTCCTCTTCTGATGTCATGAGACAGGTGGCCGCGATCGAGAAAGTCTTCTGCGATCTGGGTTACCCCTCCATACGAATTCCTTTTTCCCGGAATGTAGATGCGTTTCTTGCAACGATTCGGGACAAGCCCGTCGATCAGGTCTTCAACCTCTGTGAGACCGTCGATGAGAATCCTCTCTTTTCCGGTCACGCCGCCGCTCTCCTCGAGCTCCTGGGAATCCCCTTTACCGGATCACCCTCGTGGGCCATCACCTATACGACGGATAAGGTCACGACAAAACGGATATTGAAGGCGTGTGGAATACGGACACCGGGATATCTCATATATGAAGGTACTCCCCATTTTAATGCCGCCTGTCTCGCTTTCCCGATCATCGTAAAACCGAGATTCGAGGACGCCAGTATCGGGATCGATCAGGAATCGGTCTTTCTTGATGAAAATGTCCTGCGGGAGGCACTTCCCTCTCTTCACAAACGGTTCGGGTCCCTGCTCGTCGAGGAATACATCGACGGAAGGGAATTCAACGTCTCCCTTTTCGGTTATCCCACGGCCGATGTGATGTCGATAGCAGAGATAGATTTTTCGGCATTTCCGGCCGATACCCATCGTATCGTTGGATATCGGGCAAAATGGGATGCATCGGCACCGGAATATCACAACGCCGTCAGAAAATTCCCTCATAACCTCCCCTCTCCGCTCAAGGGATCACTCGAGGAGATCGCCCGTGAATGCTTTCGTATCTTCATGCTCAGGGACTATGCACGGGTCGACATCAGGACGGACTCCCGGAACACCCCCTTTGTCCTTGAGATTAATGCGAATCCGTGCATCAGCCCGGATGCGGGATTTGTCGCTTCTCTCTCACATGCGGGGATTCCGTATGCTGAGATGGTGCGTTATTTCTTGCAATTTATGTCACTCCGGTTGTGCTGATATGATCAAACCGATAACACATCAGGATAGAAAAGAGATCCTCCGTATTCTGAAACAGACGGGCGTTTTTAACGAAGCAGAGATCGCCGTCGCGATGGAGATTGTCGATCAGGTACTGGCGCGAAAGGATGGTGGCGACTATCAGGCCTTTTCCTCCTATGACGAAGCGGGGCAATTCCGAGGGTATATCTGCTTCGGCCCGATACCGATGACTGATCGTCGCTATGACCTTTATTGGATCGCGATAGATCCACCGGTTCGAGGGAGGGGTGTTGCGTCCGAACTTGTCGAGTTCATGGAGAAGATTATTGCCATGCAAGGAGGCGGAAAGGTGTATGTCGATACCTCAAGCTCCCCTCCATATGCCCCTGCCCGACGGTTCTATAAAAAGCAGGGGTATGGCAGTGTCTGTATCCTGGAGGATTTCTACCGGCAGGGAGACACCAAGGTCATCTTCATGAAGAACATTGATAAATCGCAATAATACCGATAGGAACCGAATGGTGGACGATATCACAATCAGGTGCATTCAGTGCGGGGATGAATTTGTCTTCACCGCCTCCGAACAGCGCAGGTACAGAACCCGTAATTTCAGCATCCCCAGACGGTGCATGGAATGCCGCAGGAAAAAAGCGAAGTTGGGGGACAACGGCGATCATACCTCAAAAAATCGCCGGAGAAAGGGCGAAGCGCTCTCCTTCTGATCGATTCTCGTTCGCTGTTGCCTATCATAAAGCCGAAAACCCTTGATTTGCAGTCCCATTATGATAAAGTTCATCGGTGTTTCAACTTCGAGCGAAGGATACCAAGCAAGATCAAGGGGAAACTATGAAAAAAAAATTGATGATTGTTCTGGTCATTCTATTGTGCGTGGCCATATCCTCCAGCTGTTCTCAGGATGAACCATCCCCTCCGCAGGACACAAAAAACACCATCGTTCCTATTGATGTTGCCGGAATCGAAACATTGATACAGGAACGGGGGTGCCCTGTTATGCTGGTCGCCATGGCTGCGTGGTGCGCTCCGTGCCGGGCAGAACTACCGGTTCTCCAGGAGATGTATGAGAAGTACAAAGACAGAGGCCTTAAGATAATTGGGATCAGCCTTGATATGGGGGGACCATCGGCAATGCAACCGCTTGTGGATCAGATGGGGCTCAAGTTCCCCGTTTACTGGGGAGGCGAAAAGGTCGCCAAACACTATCGTATCTCTGCTATCCCTCTCTCCTATCTGATAAAAAACGGAGCGGTCGTGGAATCAATCCTCGGCCGCCGAGACAAGGCATTCATCGAAGGAAAGATAGTCGCACTTCTTGATGAGTGTGAGAAGGAGCGTGCAAACAACTAATATCGTTTAATCACCCGATAGAAAAGGGATTCTATGATACGGAAAAACGTCAGCAAGGGTGGCTTCATTCTCTTTTTTCTCTCCCTGGCTTGTGTCATTATCGGTATTATCAATGGAGAAGCAGCGGCTGTCTGGGAGAAAGCTGTCCGTATCTGTCTGAGTTGCATAGGTATCGGATGATGGCGCGCCTGCGACGATGGATACAGGGTGCGGCAACACTGATCAGCAACGCCTACCTCCTCTTCCCCTTTACCCGGAACATATACCAGGGGAAGCTCAAATCAATCTGCGTCCCCGGGCTCAACTGTTATTCCTGCCCGGCGGCGACGGGGGCCTGCCCCCTCGGTTCGCTCCAGACGCTTTTCGCGAATGTCAGGCCGAGTCTCAAGGCGGGCAATACGCACATCGGTCTGTATGTCTTGGGGGTACTGGGGATGACCGGGAGCCTGGTCGGACGCATGCCCTGTGCCTGGGTCTGCCCCTTCGGCTTTCTTCAGGAGCTGATTTACAAGATTCCCTCGCGTAAGATGGAGATCCCTCGCTGGTTAACCTATCTCAAATACGGCTTTCTGGCCCTTTTTGTAATCCTTCTCCCCCTTCTGGCTGTTGACGGGCTCGGTTACGGGGTCACGTGGTTCTGTAAATATGTCTGCCCGGCGGGAACACTTGAGGCGGGGATTCCCCTTACCCTTCTCCAGCCCCAGTTGCGTGAACTCTTCGGTTGGCTCTATTTCAACAAGATCGTTATTCTGATCATTTCCCTGGCCCTAATGGTGTTCATCAAGCGACCCTTCTGCCGAATCGTTTGCCCCCTGGGGGCGATCTACTCCCTCTTCAACAAAGTCAGCGTCTTCAGGATGGTGCATTATCCCGACAAATGCGTCCTGTGTAAAGAGTGCTACAATCACTGCCCCATGGGGGTGCGGTTTTACGAAGGCGCCAATCAACACGATTGTATTCGCTGTCTGAAATGTATGCAGTCATCGTGTAAATTTGGTGCGATTTCCTATGAGATCTCAGGGGTTTCTTTCAAAAAGAAAACTGCAGTATCGACAAAGTCCTCTTCGGCATAATGATATCGGAGAATCATTCGACAGGTGGGCAGCTACGGGATTCCGTCCTATCGAGCCCTGTCTTGCGACACTCTTTTGTTGAAGCACCGTCATCTCCTCATCCTTCGTATCCTCCCTTTCTCATTACCACACCACCAGATAAAATTTTAGAGTTTCCTTGTGTTTCAAACTCATAATATCTGCTATAGTAACGGGGTTTCTTAGAGGAGGGAGACTATGGACCGTTTCAACGATTTTTTTCAGGGGATTATTCCTCTTCTCGATAAGGTACGCAGCGGCAATGCTCCGTGGCAGTTCTTTATATCGCTCGCTATTCTGGTCTTCGGATTTTTTTTGCTGGAGCTCCTCTGGCGCCATTTCAACAGGCGGATTCAGGTGATCCTGGAAGTAAAACGGGTGAAGGCATGGCTCCCTTATCTTTCCGGCCTGGTCCCCTCATTTCGTCTCGCCGTCGCCGCTCTGCTCCTGAGAGCTACCGAGATCCCCCTGGTAATCCCCCCCAAATTGCTTATTCTCCTCCACGGACTTGAGGCCTTTCTCTTTGCTATTGCCTGCATCCTTTTCATCTTTCAACTCGTACGATTTTTAGACCTTCTCCCCACGGAAACTCAGGCAAGGGAGACTGCGGAACCTTTCCTCACACGCTTCAGGGGAGTCCTGAGGATCGCTACGATTGTCTCCGTAGTCATCGTTTTTTCGTATACCCAGCGGGATCTCTTTCCGCCGTGGCTCTGGAGATCTTCCTGGTGGCTGTATGTAACGCTCTTTCTTGTATATGCGATCCTTTATGTGGGAGGAAGGTTCCTGACCACCTTCCTGAGCACCCTAACCGTTGCCCTGAGGGACGATGAGGAGAAGATCCGTCTGCATCTCCTCCTCAAGGCGGCCCTCTGGCCCATTCGCCTGCTCCTTCTCGCCATCGCCATTTACGCAACGCAGGAAATCCTCAAGCTCCCTGCCTCGACCGACCGGGTAATAGAGATAATGACCAACGTCGTCGGGACCCTGGTGGTTGTCACCTTTTTCTACCAAATCCTGGCGGTGATCGAATACGAACTGACCCGGTTCGTCAAGAGAGACGACAACGAGTTCGACATGAACTTCGTCCAGATGGTCCGCATCGTCGCGAAGGTCCTGGTTATTCTGTTCGGCTCGATCTACCTCCTCAAGGCTGCGACGGGAAAACCGATGACGACCCTCCTCGCCGGTCTGGGTATCGGCGGTCTGGCAGTTGCCCTGGCCGCCCAGGATACCCTGAAGAATCTCTTTGGCAGCTTCATGATCATGGTGGACAAGCCCTTCAGGATCGGGGACCGGGTCGTCGTGGATAGTTTCGATGGGTATGTCGAGGAAATCGGGTTTCGAAGCACCCGACTGCGGACCTTCCCCGGTCACGTGGTCTCCATACCCAACGAAAAGATGGCAAGTTCCAACATCGAAAATATCGGCATGCGCCCCAGTGTCCGACGTCAGACGAATATCACCATTACCTACGACACACCGGTGGAAAAGGTTGAACGTGCCGTTTCTATCATCAAGGATATCTTGAAAGATCATGAAGGGATGCACCCTGATTATCCACCACAGGTGTTTTTTAACGAATTCAATGACGCCTCTTTGAATATAGCCGTGTGGTACTGGTTCCATCCGCCTGATTTCTGGGAGGCCATACGTTTCAACGAAAAGGTCAACTTTCGGATCATGCGCGCATTCGAAGCGGAAGGAATCGAGTTCGCCTTCCCGACCACCACTACCTATCTGGCACAGGACGATCGGAGACCACTGAACATAACCCTTTCCGGTCTCGACGATCTGAAACGGACAGGGCAAGAGGACAAAGGGTAACGGATGACCATGCCGAAATTATTCAAACGAGCATCTTCCAAGGTGGGGCTCTCTCCGGGTTCTCTCGTTCACATCGGAGAAAGGAAGACCGAGACGGTAACCATCACCGTGATGGACTATGATCAGACCATCTTTCATGAACAGCAGGTTGCAGAGGTCGAGCAGACTTTTTCCTTTAAAGAGACCTCTAGGGTGACATGGATCAATGTCAACGGTCTACACGACGTGTCGATCATCGAAAAGATCGGGGAACAGTTCGGGGTCCATCCCCTGATCCAGGAGGATATCCTCCACACGGGACAGCGCCCGAAGATGGAAGATGCCGATTCTTACGTCCTCGTTATCTTAAAGATGCTTCGTTACGATGATGATGCGGATACGGTCCGAACCGAGCAGATCAGCATCATACTGGGGCAACACTTCGTTATCTCCTTCCAGGAGGCCCCCGGGGACGTCTTCAATCCCCTGCGTGAAAGGATACGGAACGGTAAGGGCAGAGTGAGACGCATGGGGGCGGATTACCTCGCCTATGCCCTCATCGACTCCATCGTCGACCACTATTTCATCCTCCTGGAGAAATGCGGTGAACGGATTGAAGCGCTGGAAGAGGAATTATCACAAAACCCACAACCTCAGACCCTCCAGGATATCCATAACCTCAAGCAGGAAATCATCTTTCTGCGTAAATCTGTCTGGCCGCTCAGGGAAGTCATCAGCGGTCTGGAGAGGGCCGAATCGGCACTGATCAGCGCCGATATCTCCCCATATCTTCGCGATCTCTACGACCATACAATCCAGGTAATCGATTCCGTGGAGACCTACCAGGATATCCTTTCCGGGATGATCGATCTCTATCTCTCGAGCGTGAGCAACAAGATGAACGAGGTGATGAAGGTGCTGACCATCTTCGCGTCCATCTTTATCCCCCTGACATTCATGGCCGGGATCTACGGTATGAACTTCGAGTTTATGCCGGAACTGAAGGTACGTTGGGCCTATCCGGTGCTCTGGGTCGCGATGATCGCCGTTGCAGTGGGTTTGCTCGGCTTCTTTAAAAGGAAAAAATGGCTGTAGGGCTTCCCGCGCCGGTCATCCGGTTTGGAAGGAGATCATCTTTCGTTTGAGCATCACTCGATATAGCCGAGATATTCCTTTTCCAGGTAAGTAAAATCGACATGATCGTCAAGGTACGGGAGTGATTCCCGGATCGGCTCCGGGATCGGGCCCCATTTCGATTCGAAATCCTCCAGAAAGGCCCGGCGTCCCCTGAAGAAATCCGCCACTTTTTGCTTGAGGAGTCCCTTGTCCTGAAACCGGGGATAGGCGTTCATCAGGTCCATGTTCGCCCGGTCACTCTTGATCGGATTGTGGTATCCCAGGTGATCCGGCTCGGACCCGAACCGGATTTGAACGCGCAGTATGTCGCTGTACGAGGCGAGTGACTGGCGCAGTGACACCTTCAGATCGTTCTCGCCGATGGTTCCGGTATTGGCCAGGTAGCATTTGATGCGGTTTTTCTTGATGATCTCATAAAAGAGCAACGCGTGTTCCAGGCGATCGCCCACCAGAAAGGGATCAAGGAAGACGACACGCTTGAATTTCCCGGCCTCTTCGGGATTTCCCCCCGAGCTCTCGATCGATTCTCCGTAGATAAACTGCATCGTGGCCTGTTCGGGTGACAGACGCGAAATGACATTGGCAAGGGGGTTTCGTGTCAGCATGATGATATAATCGAGACGGTCGGCCCGGAGGCTTTGACTGGCGATCCCCAGACGGTCCCGCCTGACGACGGCGCGGCCGTTCCCCGTTTTGCCGGTGTCTTTGAAATCGGGGGTATAGGGATAGCGGGAGATGGCCACATTCTCGAGAAATACATCTTCCCCGAGAACGGCGCGGAGGATCTCCGGCTGGCTCTCGTCAAGGCCTTCCGTTTTGATATAGATCCCGCCCTGTTCGAATGCCGCGTAACTTCCATCCATCCCTATGATTCCCCCGTCGTCACCGATCATTTCGGACGACTCGCGGGGCAGCTTCGCCAGTTTCCGGCAGAGGGTCGTTGTCTTCCCCGTCGCCGTGAGACCGGAGATGCCCGTGACGAGTTCCTGCAGCTCCGGCCGCTCCGTCTCGAGATCGTACACCCAGAGATAATCGCGCCGTGCCCCGCAATGAAGAAATATCCCCTTCTGATCGATCTTCTTTACACGCCAGCCTTCGAATTGAAAGACACCTTTCTTCGCCTCACCCACGTAGGTGCTGTTACGGCAGATCTTGACCTGCTCCCCGCGCCTGTCCCCCATCCAGAGACGAACCGAGACATTCTTGTCGATCAGTTTCTTGAATTTATTGGGTTCGAAGAACTCATCGGTAAAGAAGATGATCGTATAGGTCGGTTTTTCCACCACCCGGGAGGCCGGTGTGTCTTCGAAGAGGAGTTTCACCCCGTAGGCGATCTGTGCGTGTTCAACCGGCATGATGAACCGCGCCGTGACACCGTCCTTCCCGTCGCCGACGATCGTATCGAGAGAAAGGATCGTTTCCCTCCCGAGATACTCGACAGCCTCCGCGGCGAGGGCCGTCTCTTCGTCACCAAAGGGCTCATCGACACTGTTTTTCGTATGAGGCGCCGAGCGGGACATGGGCTCGGAATCCGCGGCGACGGAACCCAGATTCGTCTGGATCACGCCGTCCTGCCGCACGGCGATTTCCTTGAGCTGTTCGAGCGATCGCCCTTCGATCAACCGCCCGGAGTTCTTCGCGTCACAATAGATCTTCTCTGCAGCCTGCTTGAAGTAATTGGTCATGGAAGCTCCCGTACCGGGTTTTCCTGACATTATAACAAAGTAAGTATCGCATGGCCATACCAATCGAGACAGACCAATAGAGAGAGACTGTTTCGTGGATTGTTGAAAAAAAGGGAAGGGATAAATTGGAGAAGATAATGACAAATAAAGATTGTACAATATAAAAATGGTCGGGGCGGCAGGATTTGAACCTGACGACAGCCAATAATATCAACTACTTACAAGGTGGTTGCACCACTTTTGCACCACTTTATACTTGGCAGGGTGCTGACATCTTTTGTCTGAAATAGAACAATGTCTAAATGTATGTTCTTTTAGTGCTATGATTTTTTCAATTCAGTAAAAAGATGTGATGACCTTTGGTGCATTTCTTCAGCGCGCTCAAGATCGCCTAGTGTCTTATACAGGATCCCGAGGTTACTATAGCCAATTGCCATGCCCTCTTTGTGACCAATCTCCTCATTGATAGTCAATGACTTTTGGAACATTTCTTCGGCGTGCTCTAGGTTCCCTCGCATCTTATACAGGATCCCGAGGTTGCTATAGCCAATTGCCATACCCTCTTTGCGACCAATCTCCTCATTGATAGCCAATGACTTTTGGTGCATTTCTTCGGCGTGCTCTAGGTTCCCTCGCATCTGATACAGTATCCCGAGGTTCCCATAGGCATTTGCTATACCCTCCTTGCGACCAATCTCCTCATTGATAGCCAATGACTTTTGGAACACTTCTTCGGCGTGCTCTAGATCACCTCGCCTCTGATACAGAATTCCGAGGTTTCCATAGGCATTTGCTATACCCTCCTTGCGACCAATCTCCTCATTGATAGCCAATGACTTTTGGTACATTTCTTCGGCGCGTTCTAAGTCGCCCCGATCCATATACAGTATCCCGAGATTGCCATATTCATTTGCCATGCCCTCTTTACGACCAAGCGCTTCATCGATGGCCAATGCTTTTTGGTACATTTCTTCTGCGCGGTCTAGGTCGCCTCGCGTCTTATACAGGATCCCGAGGTTGCTATAGTCAATTGCCATACCCTCTTTGCTGCCAAGTGCCTCAGATATGGTCAATGCCTTTTGGTACATTTCTTCGGCGTGCTCTAGGTTCCCTCGCGTCTTATACAGGATCCCGAGGTTTGAATAGTCATTTGCCATACCTTCTTTGCGACCAAGCGTTTCATTGATGGTCAATGCCTTTTGAAACATTTCTTCGGCTCGCGCAAGGTCGCCTCGCGTCTTATACAGGATTCCGAGGTTGCCATAGGCATTTGCCATACCTTCTTTGCGACCAAGAGCCTCATTGATGGCCAATGCTCTTTGGTGCATTTCTTCGGCTCGCGCAAGATCGCCTCGTTTCATATACAAGATTCCGAGGTTGCCATATTCATTTGCCATACCGGCTTTGCTACCGAGCGCGTCATCTATGGCCAATGCCTTTTGGTGCATTTCTTCGGATCTCTCGATGTCACCTCGCGTTATATAGAGGATTCCGAGGCTAGAATAGTTATTTGCCATACCCTCTTTGCGACCAAGCGTTTCATTGATGGTCAATGCCTTTTGAAACATTTCTTCGGCGTGCTCTAGGTCACCTCGTATCTGATACAAAATCCCGAGATTCCCATAGGCATTTGCCATACCCTCTTTGCGACCAATCTTCTCATCGATAGCCAATGACTTATGATACATTTCTTCGGACTTCTGAATATCGCCTCGCATCTTATACAGAACTCCAAGGTTCCCATAGGCATTTGCCATACCCTCTTTACGACCAATCTCCTCATTGATAGTCAATGACTTTTGGTACATTTCTTCTGCGCGCTCAAGGTCACCTCGTATCTGATACAGGACACCGAGGTTGCCATAGGTGATTGCCACGCCTTCTTTACGATCAAGTGCCTCATCGATAACCAATGACTTTTGGTACATTTCTTCTGCGCGCTCAAAATCGCCTCGCGTCTTATACAGAACTCCGAGATTGCCATAGGCACTTGCTGTAGCAGCGGATTTCTGATCAGGACCACTTATGCTTAACCACTTTCTCGAAGCTTCAAATGCTGAATCCAAATCACCTGTACAATTGAAGAACTCATATGCAAGAGATAAAATCCTCAAATCAACTGACTCTATTAAAAGCTCTGAAAATTTCTCCCGTGCATATTCTATTTTCCCCTCTTTTGATAATTCCGCCGCATCCTTTGCAGTTTGTAATTGCATTTTCTCTAATTTAATACGCGTTTTTTCTGCATTATCATGAGCTTGTTCTGCCTCTAAAGCTTTCTGTTCAGCATAGGTTTTAGCTTTTTCAATCTCTTCAATCGCAGCCGTGGGTAATACAATTATATCTTTGCTTGACGGCGTTTTAGGTAAATCTCCTTTTACGTAAGCACGAAGATGGCTATCCACCTCTTTGACAAAACCAGATTTATCGTCGAAATAGCGATAAATAATCTGCCTCGTATCTTCTAATCGTTTTTTAAAATCAATCACTTTTTTTAGTTGAGGCCCGGGGTCTGCTTCTGATGCCGAATCAACTCGCTTGAAAAAAACAAGGCGATTATATACTTTAGAAACCCAATATAAATATGAAGAAAAAAGTTAGAATGGTAATGATTGAATGGTTTGATAGTGTGAGGCCATACCCAGAGTGGCAACACCTCAGTGACTATCATAAGAGCGATCCAATATCGTGTGTTTCTGTTGGATTCATGATTTATGACGGTAAAGATGTAAAGGCCATTGCTCCGAACATGGGTGATATATCATCAGAAACCAATATCCAAGCATCAGGTATTATTCATATACCAACTTGTAGCGTAAAGAAAATTACAGATCTTATAGAGAAAGGATAGTCGCTACCTATCTTTGTTGGATTGTGAAAGTGCTGATCCAGCAAGTGACTTTGTGTCGTCACTATATTTATCGCTCTGTAATACCTTTGATGCAAGGTCTTCTATCTCTGCGCCTGTTTGTTTTCCAGTACCCGATTGTGACAGTACAGAAGCAGCTAACTTTTTAGCGGTAGCGGAAGAATTATCGTCTTGGAGTGTTTGCGCTGCAAGTTTTGCAACTTCTTCTGAAGTCTGTTTTTCATTCTTCATGTTTATTCTCCTTTTGACGTTGTTTTTTACTTTTCTTTTCTGATTTCTTGGGTGGGGGAACAGAAAGAACCTTCTTGATTAACGCATCAAATTCATCGCGTTCAATTACTGGCGAACCAATTTCTAGCGGTTTATTTTCTTTATTCTTTTTGCTTTTATTCATATGCCTGCTTGTACTTGTCTATATTTCCCCGGCAATATCGTGGTAGCCGAAGCGCGAATAACTGTGATTCCAAGTATTTTCTCTATTGGCGCAATAGCATCATGAAATTTCTGCCTAGTCTGTATTTTCTCGTCAGTGGTGATGAGCTCCCTGCAATTCGTTTCAATTGCTGATGCGAGATGCACCTGATCTGCACCCGACAAAAGAATCCCGTGCCTCCAAAATAAATCTCTCGCTTGAACACACACATCATACCCAGCTTCAATAGGTAAAACAACACTTCCTGAAGTTAGGTATTTTTCAAATAAATCCTTTGCTGTATCATCTATTTTGTCTCGATTGCCATCATGAAGACATTCGGCTATTGCCAACGTTGAGCTTATAATCTCGATATCTCCAGCCCTAGCAGCATCACACAGACGCCTCAAGTACCATACATCCTCAGTTCTTCCGGTTGGATCGTGTGTGTTTTTATTGAGATGAGTAATTTTTGCCATCTTCGCCATATCAATAAAACAACACGAATCCATGTATACCCGGTTTTCAGTCTCCATAGATATCATCATCCTTTATTGATTCAATATCGGGAGCACATCCAAAAAACATGTGATATTCTTCATCAGATAATACAGGAGCAACCTTAATTCTTGTTAAAGAAATGGAGTCAATCTTTTTGGTGACAAGGTTTTCTTTAATCCGACCAGAAATATATACAGTTGAATTTGGTCCTTTAAGGGCTCGTATTATATCTTGATAGTGCTCTAACCCAAATTCGCAATGAATCAAATCACCGGTTATGGCATCCCTTACACTTATAAATTGTGGTTTAGCACCCTTGTTAAAAGCGTGAATGGAGCCATATATTGAGCCCATATATTCTACATAAGTTTTAACAACCTTGGATATTTGTTCCGCCTTTTCTTTTGTTAGCTCTTTCCATTCACCGGGAACTCTCGTTCCGTTTTTGTACAGTCCAAACTCAATTACTTCTCCTGCATCAATATGATTCCCGATTTTTGTATATTGCAACATGGTTTCAGAACTCACAAAATCGCAGCGTGGTATATCCTCTTGCAAACGAGAAGTTGTATATACAATCCCAGCATTAAACTTTTCTACATGTTCCTGCTCATAGACACCCTCATAAACGCTATCATAAGCAAGAGAACCATTTTCAAAATTTTTCGCTATCCATTTGCCTTTGTCAAAGGAAGAAATTCCCACATCACGAGTCATTAAACGCAAGAATTTCATCGTTTCACTAGAAATGTTTCCAAGTTTATCTAGGGGAACACCGATTTTCCCCTTGTTTAACAAAACCCGTATTTTTATTTCAGTCATATCAAAAGACCTCACATTGCAATCCTTCTTTCTGCCGATGAGTCCCTGTACATAAGTCTTTTCCCTTCAATGCCACACAGAGCCAATACACTCCGTTGTGCATCATCAACTTTACGTTCGTTGTACCGGAAATCAAATTCAGAAAGGTATCTGTGAAGATGCTGTTTACCAACATGCTGATAAACCCCAACTATCCCGCGTTTAAGGATACTAAAATACCCCTCAATCGTGTTGGTGTGTACATTCCCACGGACGTATTCTTTATTACCATGGTTAATGACGTGATGCAACGAGAATTCACGTCCCAAGCCACGATAGGAAAGAAAGTCATCGGTCATTATAGTTGCAGTTTTTTCAACATGTTCCCTAATAATGGCCTTTAGGTTTACACTTGTAACGCGCTCTACTGGCATGGACCTTACGGAACCATTACGTTCTACCAAGGAAAAGACCGGAGTCTTTTTTTCGGCACCACGCCCACGCTTGCCATGCCCCTTCCCGCCAACATAGGTCTCATCAGCTTCAACCGTACCAGTCATTTTCCCTTTTGGCTTTTGATCCATTGCGTATCTAATACGGTGAAACATAAACCACGCTGTTTTATAGGTAACCCCTATCATACGATGCAGTTGATGTGCGCTCGCACCTTTCTTGGAAGAGCAAATAAGAAACGTTGCAAATAGCCATTTGTTAAGTGGTATGTGGCTTTTCTCAAAGACCGTTCCCACGGTAACACTGAATTGCTTCCTACATTTTTTGCACTTCCATACACCTTCCCGGACTGGTTTCTTAGAATCTTCTTTGCTCTTGAGAGAATAATGCTTTTCATTACTCCCACAGTGGGGACAAATTGGACCATTAGGCCATCTTACTTTTTCAAGATATAGCCTAGCCTTTTTATCGTCCGTGAAATACGGGGCATCAAATCCTATAGTTTTCATGGTTTGCCTCCATTTGAAAGTAGAATAGCACCCCCAAATGGGTTTGTCAAGTATATAATCGCCAAAAACAAATATCTCAGGAGACTCTTCTTTTTTCCACCGTTCAAGGGCTCTGTAAAATTCCTCTTCTGTGTATGACGTATATGGTTCTGCATCGAGCGCGTTTTGGCCCCACCGTCTATACATTACCAAAATAAACACATCACACTCATCTACTTCTTTATTGATCACATCCTGGTTCCGTCTTCCTGTTGATGCCAGGGTATCCTCCCATCCCAAAGGTACAAATTCGACATTTGCACCATCGCCAAAGCCTACGTTTAACTGTTTAATTGCTTCCTTGAAATAACGACGCTCATTGGCGAGATCACTTGGAGATGCGATAAAGACTGAGATCGTTCTTTTCATAAAATTCACACCTTATAGATATATCTTTCGTTAATAGACATAACACTCTGCGGATGATTTATCCTGAATGGGTCAAATCAATTCACTGATTCATGAGATGCTGCGCGCATAGCGTACTGATTCAGGGCAACTGATTGTTACAGCTGGGTACTTTAAGAAAATTTACATCAAGATTTAAAACAACTAGTTGTTAACTCTATGGCAGTGTATTGTCAAGATAATTTAATGTTTTGCTTTCATATTGTGATTACAACTTATGCTACCAAATTATTCCGACAAATAAGTGGACATGAACCATCAAAATGAACATTTACATAGTTTCTACCCTTTTCCTTGAGCCTGAATGTCGCCCTACCCTCTCCCCGTCGCCTGATTATTTTTAAGCACGAGCCAAGGCCGGACTGTCAAGGCCGAACGAAGTGAGCCGAAGGGAACCCTTGACAGTTCGGGCGCTCGTGCTAATCACGGCAAGGCGTAAGGGGAGAGTCTTTGTGTGATTAGCTCTCTCCCCGCATTTTTTGAATTTCATTAGAAAAAAAACCTTTGACAATGGAAATGATATATGAGATGATTATGATGTAAAGTCACATCATAATGGGGGCAAGATATGAAAAAGACAAAAGAGCAATATACCGTTCAACTTGAACCTGAATTTGTCGCAAAGCTCGATGAAATGGC
This sequence comes from Syntrophales bacterium, assembly GCA_963662405.2. Taxonomy (GTDB): domain Bacteria; phylum Desulfobacterota; class Syntrophia; order Syntrophales; family UBA2210; genus UBA6078. The sequence goes on along the minus strand of CAXXKT010000002.1, from coordinate 31,944 downwards.
GACTAAGATCGGGGTCAGCAGGAGTCAGCTAATGAGGAACCTCTTAGAGTCAGCATATGAAGATGCAATCATGTTGGAGAAAATCGGTTTGCTTGCTGCCTTTAAATTCGGTCAGAAACTCATAAAGAATATCCGGGCAGGCATTGCCAGTGGGAAAATTACCTTCAACGAAGAAGGAGAATTGAAGATTAAAGAATAATCAGGAGTGAGACCAAGCACCTGACTTTGGCCGGTCCCGGTGCTTGGTCTCTGTAACGATATGAGAGCCTTTCGGCAGCCCAATATCACTTGTAATGATATTCCGTTAGATCGGGTGTGTCAAGAGGCTCTCCCACTGCACATGGGAGAGTTTTATGTTTTTAAAGCATAATCTTTCGTTAAATGATGAAATCCCCGTTCGTGAAGAGGTGAGCCGTATATATAATTTGTCGGCACAGCCCCTGAGAACTTACGCTGATATAATCAAGAAAAAACATCAACCGCTCATCAATAAAATACTCCAAGCCTTTCCCGGTTCACGTGTACTATCGGAAGAGGAAAAAACTACTCTCCTTCGTCGCCAGCATTCTGGATGCGAAAAGCCAAAGCGGTCCGGCAGAGAGACCGCAAAGGCTAACTTTTTTGATGCTGAGCAATCTTCAGATCATCCGATCAGATCCAGAAGTCAGGGAAATATCAAAAGCAAAGACAAAAAGAGACGTGTTGCTAAAAACCGGTGGATATCTGAGGGGCAAATGTCCCTTGATCTGTCATCTGATAGTGGGGGTACCGTATGACTATCAGGTACCCCTCAAAGGTGAAAATTAATCAGGAAAATATACTTGCCTCTGGTGTGGATACCCTTGTTTTATCTATGGATGTTGCCTGGCGCGGCCCTCGTTTATTTCCATATCTCGAAGAACTGAAAAAAAAAGCCCAAGAGCTCAAAAAAGATCATCCGGGAAAACTGAAATATGCCGATCCTTCTGAAGAGTGGCCTTTCTTGATCAAACCGCATGGGGCTAAGGGATATGCTTGGATTCTCTTGGCCTCTGATTTTACCTTCAAAGTGGGCAACTGGAAAGAACCGGGGCCTCAAGCAAGTGTTATCGTAGAAATTCGTTCTGAAACCCTCTGGCATTTGGGCGTACATAAAGCAATTAAAACGGTGGTGGGAATTGTTGAAGCAAATGGGGGATATATTACAAAGAAAAGAGTAAGCCGTGTTGACTTATGCGTTGATGTTCTTATGCCCGAAGGATGGTGGAATACGAAGCTCTTGGAATATGTTGTCAGTCGTGCAACCGATTATGCTCCCTATTTTCGGCACAAAAAGCTGACCGGTATTCGGATCGGAAAAGGTGATATTTCAGCCCGACTGTATGACAAGCCTTTGGAGATCAAACAGCAATCGAAAAAAACATGGATGTTTGATGTATGGGGTATTTCGGAAGTTCCGGAAAGCTCCAAGATTATACGGTTTGAATTTCAGATGAGGCGGGAAGTCCTTGATGAAGTCCATATTGACACGCCTTCTGATCTTTTAAAAAAGGCGGTTAATCTTTGGGCGTATTGCACAAGAAATTGGCTCAAGTTTCAGGACAGGCCGGGTCTTCATCACACCCAGAGGTCAACCTTTGGGTGGTGGAAGGTGATTCAAAATGGATTCAACAATGTACAGGATGCCGAACCTCTCGTGAGGGAAAAGGCCGTGTGTAATGATGAGATACGACTGATTCAACAGTTAAATGGATTAGCCATTTCACTTCATGCTCTTGATCAAGAAAAAAGGAGAAGTCCTGAAACCACTTACAGTATTCATGATTGTGTTGCTACCTATGCCGAACAAGTTTCTATGTACCCTGAATATCTTCCCGACGTGCAAGCACGGGTCAAGGAAAAAAGAGCAAAGTACCACCGGAAGAAGGATTCCAGAACTGAACGGGTACATAAAATGGTTAGGCGATTCCAAAGGAAATATTAAGCACGGTGAATTCCATGGATATCACAACATACACTGATAAACCGAAAACCTCCGAACAAGAATACCCTTTGTTCTGCGTGGAGGTGGCCTAATTTGAAAGATTCTCCCGTTCGTGATACTTATCCCCCATTATATCAAAAAGGGGGACTGTGCATGATAGGCGGAATCTATTCTCGTGAGCGGTGTCCTAAATGTAATCGATCTTTTAAAGATGACGGGAAAACGGGCCTTTATTGCCCGAAACACAGGGATGAAAAAGCGTCTTCATTTTTTATAAAGTTCAAAGGGGTATATAAGACATTTACCTATTATGACAGTGCACGGCGATTTCTCGAAGGTATCCGTTACAAGGAAGATGAAGGAACTTTTGATCGGAGAGATTATCAAGCTGGGAACCCACTGGGATTTAAAACCCTGTCTGACAAATGGTTATTGCTCAAATCAGACGAAGTTCAGAGAGGAGTTATCACAAAACGTCACTTCCAAAATCTTCAAAATTATATAAAAACTGCACAAGAATTCTTTGATGATATAACGATCAAAAAGATTCAATATGGAGAGCTTGAGGACTTCAAGTCTTCCTTGAATGTTGGCGCTAAAACTGCTTCAAATTATATGTCTTGTCTCCATGACTTTTTTACGTGGGTATGGAGAAGAGAAAAGAAATCTTTCAGGCAGTATGAATTCCCCGAATTTCCTGAATGTAAATTTACCCTCGGTTTCAGGAACGTCATTGACAAGGAAACTCAAGACGCTATTCTTAACGAGGTTTGGAATATATCGCATAATGTGAATCCCAAAATCTACCTTGCCATACGTTGGCTTGCCACATATATTTCAATTCGGCCCAAGGAGCTTCTTTCTCTCCAAGAGGGTCATATCGATACGGGTAATGGCTATTTTCTCTTCCCACACCCAAAAGAGAAGCGTTACAAGGCCGTTCTTTACTGGATGAGGATATCGAGATTCTTAAAACGTTCCCCCCTGCCCTTCCTCGCCTCCATTTCTTTCGACATAGACCTGCGGCCAAGGGTCAACGTGTTTTCAAGGAAGGTGCCCCTTTTGGCAATGACCTTTTACGCCGATACTGGAAAAGAGCCTGTTCAAATTTGGGAATTGCTGACGTTGATCTGTACGGAGGGACACGTCACAGTTCCGCGCGAGCCCTGAGAAAGCATTTCTCCCCTGAACAGATAAAACGGGCAACAATGCATTCCACCAACAAGGCTTTTGAACGGTATTTTCAGATTGAATCGGATGACGTCAGAATGATCTATGCGAAGTCGTCAGGAGAGGGGAAAAATCAACAAAAACTGAACGAGCTTTGCACCACTATTTTGAGGCACAAAACTTTTGTAAGTTATTGTAATTATAATATAAAAATGGTCGGGGCGGCAGGATTTGAACCTGCGACATCCTGCTCCCAAAAAAGAATTTTCCATCTTTCTCTCCTTTTCAAAACCATTCAAGAGCATTCAAAAATCTATTGACATTAAGAGGATATAGCAATATTCTCTCTTCATAGCGTTTCATGTTTCTTCGCTGTTATACCCTAAAAAATGGTACCGGAAACGGTCCGAGAATAACTGCCGGACCGCACGAAAGGGAAATATTATGCCATTGACTGACCTTCAAATCAGACGGATTAAACCACGCGATCAAGAGTTTTATCTCGCAGATGAGAATGGTTTATTCCTTCGGGTTTATCCGTCAGGGAAGAAATCCTGGACCTTGCGTTATACCTATACTGGCAAAAATCCGGGGCGAAAGAGGCTTTCCCTTGGATTATATCCGGCTGTCTCACTTGCCATGGCCAGGGAACGGACTGCTCTTGCCTTACGAGACGTTGAAAACGGCATTGACCCAGCAGCAAAGGCCAAGGAAAAAAAGAGCAAATCCAAGCTGGACCCAACTTTTGAGGATCTACTCAACGAATTTTGGGAACGAGAATTATCAAAAAGCAAGACAGGCGGAGAGCGGCGAAGGCTTGTAAAAAAAGATGCCCTACCCTCTTGGAAACGGCGCAAGGTGAACACGATCACAAGGCGGGATGCTGTCCTGTTACTGGACAAGGTGAGAGAACGAGCTCCTATTGGTGCAAATCGTTTGCAAGGGGTGCTTGTCAGAATGTTCAACTTCGCAGCCGAACGGGGGATGATAGAATTTTCTCCCTTGGGTGGCATGCGGAAGACCAAGGAAACTCCTCGTTCACGTGTACTTTCTGATGAAGAGATTAAGCTTTTTTGGTCTGCTATGGATCTTGAAAATACGGAGATCGACATTTACCGATTGACAAAACTATCCTTGAAAATGATCCTGTTGACCGGGCAAAGGCCGGGAGAGGTTGCAAGGATGAAGTGGGAGAACCTCTCCGATGCGTGGTGGGTGATACCGGCGGACGCTCGAAAAAACAACGAAGAAAACCGGGTTCCGGTTGTTCCTATGATGCAGGATATACTTGACGAAGCAAAGATTTATTCAAGTGATTCATTATGGGTTTTCAGATCGACGCATAACGAAGGAACTCCTGTCACGGTGGGGGCAATGACAAACGCGATCCGGAGACATTGGTCGGAAATGGGAATCACAGAGGGATTTTCTTCTCATGATATCCGTCGGACCCTGCGGACCCGTCTTGCTGAAATCGGAATTGATGATGTAATCGCGGAGCGGGTACTGGGGCATAAACTTCAAGGGCTTTTGGCCGTCTATAATCGCTATCCCTATGACAAAGAAAAACGTCAAGCGCTGATGGCTTGGGAACGGCGCTTACAATCAATCCTTGGATTTGCACCTACAGGCGGCAAAGTTATTTCAATGGGGGATTACAAGCATGGCTAAAAAACGACGTAGAACACTACCTCTAAACTACTATCTTCTGCCCCCCGAAGTGCCTGAAAGCGGACCCGTGGAGGTTCGTTTAAAAGCCTATTTTAGAGGGCTGGATATAATCCAGCAGCAAAAGAAGAGATCACTTGATGGATTTAAACTTGATTATGAGGAAACAGGAAACCCTCTTGCTGTATGGGACGCCTACCAATTTGTACGGGAGAACAGCCTCCCGCTCCCTGAATGGATATTAAAATATCTTGACGGGACCGCAAAGCGTCTTATGCGTACAGACAATAAGGCAAATAAGCTCGATTGGTGCTTCGGCTTTGATTCTTCTGGCGGTTCTGGACCTTGGAAACAATACAAATCCTATCGCGAAAGAATCATTGCTATTTCATATGTTATTGATCAAATCAACAAGAATGATGGCAAACCAATGGATGATATCTTCCGTGGTGCGGCGCAATGTGTCAAAGAAGAGTGGGGAACAGACATAAATTTTGAAACTGTTAAGCAATGGTTTTATCGGAACGCTGAAAAATGGAAGAAAGACCCTGTACGGGACTGTACTGCCAGAATAGGCTATCCTACAATCATAGAAAAAGAAAATCACGGTCTTTTAGACGGTGACATTGTTACCCTATCTGGTGCCACGGGTAAGGATGCAACCTTGTTAAACGGCAAAGATTCACCAGTCATTTATGCCACAAAAAATACTTTCGCAGTCAAGATCGATACAACAAACGCCGCACCAATGGGAAACAATATCACTGTTACACCATAAATACTGTACGTAACTGCCGTACCCCCATACATAGAGCAATGTTTTGTACTGTGCTTTAATGCCTATCAAAAGAACACTTGATGGGCATTTTTTTTGCCGGAAAGGAAAAGCAACAATGACCAGAGTAATCAGAAAACCGGAACTTCTATCACGGGTTCCCCTCAGCGATCCCACTATCTGGAGAATGGAAAAGGCGGGACGATTCCCGAAGCGGCTACAGTTGGGGGGAAACTCTGTTGGCTGGCTTGAAGAAGAGATTGATGCATGGCTGGCGGAACGATTAGCGGCGCGGGATGGTTCGCGGGGTTCTATCGAGGCCTAATCATGATCGACGTCAAGCCGAACCGGAAATTCAAGAAGCGGTACAACCGTCTTTTCCAGAAGAATCCTCTGGGCGCGAACATGTTCCTTCTAATCGCTGAACTGGCAGATAAGAGGGGCCGTGTCCAGATCACTGAGGAAGAAATTGCAGCACTCTTCAATGCCCGGTTTGAAGATCCGAAGGCGTATCAGCTACCAGTGGGGGCGGATAAATGAATCAAGGCTATGTGAAACTATGGCGCAAGTCCCTTGATGCCGGATGGATCAAGAATCATAAGCTTTGGGCTTTCTGGACCTACTGCCTCATGAAGGCTACCCATAAAGAATTTGATGCCATTGTAGGCTTGCAGGTTGTCCACCTTATGCCGGGTCAATTCATCTTCGGATTACGCGTAGCTTCTAAGGAAACGGGCCTTACAGTCCGGGAAATCCGCACCATTCTTGATTTTCTGGAAAAGGCCGGAAATTTGACACGCAAAACGACAAACAAGTTTTCGGTAATTACCATTGTAAATTGGAGCGTTTACCAGAGCAGTGAGAACGAAAACGACACGCAAAACGACAAACAAGTGGCAAACAAAGGGCAACATACAAGAACAAAAGAACATAAGAAGAAAAGAACCCCTGAAAAAATACTTTCTGAAATCTCTGCCCTGGAAGAAAGATATTCAAACCAGGAAATCATCAACCAGGCATTTCAAGCCATATCATCAACCAGAAAATCAAACCGAATTGCAGACAGTGTGAAGCTGTCCATTTTGCAGTCATGGAATAAATACCCGGTTGAGTCGGTTATGACAGGGACCAGGGCTTATCTTGAAAAGGGATATGCAGAACAGAAGAAGGGCGAAAAGTACCTTTTGGGAATCATCCGAAATCTGAAACCAGAGACCAGCATGACAAGCGTGGAAGTTATGAAGTCAACAGGGAGTCATGCCCTTGATGAACATTACAGAAGCCAGGGGATGAGGATTATATGACGGCACTTGAATATATTCAGAGCAAGGGGCTTGAATACCGGATTCAATCAGGACAGGCAGTCTTGAAAACCTGCCCCTTTTGCGGGGATCCGAAAAGTCATTTTTACATGGATCCGGATGAAGGCGCTTTCTATTGCCACAAGTGCCAGGAACGGGGAAACCTTATCACCCTGCAAAAACATTATGGAGACTTTCAACCACAGCGAGGGACCAGACGCATGAACCAGAAGCCACAGGGAGCCGTCAGGCAGGCTTTCGAGGATAAAGACGCCCCTTCAATCAAGCCGGATGAAAAGAAGGCCACAGAAGCCTATGAGCGCCTTTTGACCGACCAGAACGCCGTAAGTTACATCACAGAGGCCAGGGGGATCAGCATTGAGACCGCCAAAGCTTTCAAGCTTGGATTACAGATCGACAGAGACGGGGGCCGATGGTTGACCATACCCCACTACGAAAAAGACAAGCTGATAAACATTAAGAGCCGGTCACTGCCCCCCACAGAAAAGACCTTCCGGCGCGTTAAGGGTTGCCGGTCAATCCTTTTTAACGGTGACGTTGTAGAGGAACACCCGGATGAGATCTATATCACTGAGGGCGAACTTGACGCATTGACCTTGATTGACCAGGGAATAAAAAACGTTGTTGGAGTTACCACAGGGGCTGGATCATTTGACCCGTCATGGATTGACCAGCTTCAAGCCGTTAAGAAAATATACCTTTGCTATGACCAGGATGAACCGGGACAGAAGGGAGCCCGTGAAGCGGCGCGGAGGTTAGGATATGAGCGCTGTTTAAACGTGGCCTTACCTGATGGCCAGGACGTAAACGACCTATTCCGGGCCGGCGGCGGTCATAATGAATTTTCCGAGATGGTCAATGAAGCGCGTCAATTTGATGTTGCCGGGATCATGACCTTTGCCGAAGGTGTGAAAAAGTATCGAGAGGAAGCGCAACGACCGGACCAGGCGACTGGGATTAGAACCGGCTGGGGGGCTGTTGACCGTATAATCAAAACGGGTTTTATGCCGGGTGAACTGATTGTTCTATCCGCACCCCCGAAGATAGGAAAGTCAACCCTTGCTTTACAGACCATCACCCATAACGCCCTTCAAGATATTCCTTCCCTCTTCTTTTGCCTTGAGATGCGACCGATGAAGATCGTTCAGAAGGCCATGCAATGCCATAACAAATCAGAAGAGATCGGTCTTGCAGAGATCGAAAGGGCGCGGATCGACTTCAAGGGAAAGCCCTTTTACCTGGGTTACTGCTACCAGAAGCCGACACTTGACGGGATCATGGAAACACTGAAAGCGGCAATTCGGCGCTATGGTCTGAAGCTGATATGCTTTGACCATCTTCATTTTCTTTGCCGGTCAATCAATAACCAGGTTCAAGAAATCGGGCTTGCCGTTCAAGCCTTCAAGTTCCTTGCCGAAGAACTTGAAATTCCTATCATCCTGATTGCACAACCGCGAAAGATTCAGGCCAACTCAATCATGACGGCAATGGATTTGAAAGATTCATCTTCAATCTTTTCGGATTGCGATCACCTGATAATTTTACACCGGGCCAGGAAGAAGGGAAACGGCGGGGAATTAGCAACGGAAAGTTATGATCCGGCAACCTTGGTCAGGATTGAGGCGAGCCGGTACAACAGCGGCGGGGAATGTCTGCTTTATTATCACGGGGAATATTCAAGGTTTGATGAAATGGCACGGTGAACAAAATAACAGGGATGCGAGGAGATAATGAGATGAACGTAATAGAGATATTTCTTCATATGTGTATGGCCATAATGGGTTTTGCTGTGGGCTGGCTCGTTTGTGTGTTGTGATAAAGCGGAGAAAAAATTGATGGCAAAGAGAGCGTTCAGAGTCTGTAAAATGAAGGGTTGTCACAATCTGACCCGTAATGCTTCGGGTTATTGTGATGAGCACTTGAAGGGATACACGAAAGAGAAAGGTAACAAAACACCTGACCCGCTCTATGTATCATCGCAATGGCGCAAGGTTAGACGGTTGCACCTGGAAGAGTTTCCCTTGTGTCAGAAGTGCATGGATCAGGGAAGGGTTACACCTGCCACGATGGTTCACCACAAGCAAGAAGTGAAAGCCGGTGGCGATCCCTTCGCTATGGATAACCTGGAAAGCCTTTGTCTTGCCTGTCACAACGTTGAGCATGGGGCCAAGGGGGGGGTAAAATCTTCAGAAAGCGCGAGATCGTCATACCGGCGCTAGGGCAGAAGCACACCGCTGAAGGTCAATCGGTTTTAGGTAAATGAGGAAATTATGAAAATTACAAAGCTCTGGAAAGCACCTTCAGACCTGGGAGAACACGGAAAAAGGTTATGGAAAAGCGTTGGCCCGCGCCTAGTAGAGTCGGGCTCACTGGACAATCTTGACCGTGAGACCTTTGAAACCCTGTGTCGCGTTTACCATAAGATGACAGTATCTGACCGGCTGATAGAGCGTGAAGGCCTGGCCGTTGACGGGCTCCATGATACCACTAAAAAACATCCGGCCTTTACCATGTGGAAAGCTTACAGCGACCTTTATTTGAAACTTTTGTCTCACTTTGGACTGTCACCATACAGCCGAGGTGTAAAAATAACACCAAGAGAAGAGGAAAACGGCAATGGAAAAAATAGATTCTTCAAATGATTGGATCAAATTCAATCCGGGGTATCCGGTCAGATTCGACCCGTACCAGAGCGCCGGAGACTACTACCTTGACGCCGAGGCCGGTCAAGAGGCTATTGATTTCTTCCATGAGTGTCTTCACCATGTCCACGGAGAAAAGGCCCTATATCCCTTTGTGCTTGAATTGTGGCAGGAGGCTATTATCGGCCACCTTTTCGGCTGGAAGCATGAGAAGACACACCTCAGGCGATTCCGGGAGGCCTTTATCTTCATACCGAGGAAGAACGGAAAGAGCCTTTTAATCTCTGGTATTGCGCTCTTTTTTCTGTTTTGCCAAGAGGAGCGTGGCCAGCAACTCTACGCTTGCGCAGCGGATCGACAACAAGCACGGATAGTCTTTGATACAGCGAAAATGATGATTTTTAAAGATGAGGATTTGGACAGGCGCGCCGAAGTCTTAAGAAGTGAAATCAGATATCCTGACCGTGACAGCGTGTTTCGGGTTCTATCGTCAGAAGCAAACACAAAGCATGGTAGCAATTCAAACCTTGTCATATTTGATGAACTTCACGCAATCGCCGACCGTGAATTGATCGACGTTTTACAAACCAGTACGGGAGCGAGGCGGGAACCATTGACGCTTTCCATTACTACGGCGGGATATGATCAGACAAGCATATGTTACGAAAAATATCAATACGCCAAGGGTGTCCAGGACGGCGTTATTAATGACAAGGCCTTCTTCCCTGTGATTTATGAGGCTCCCACGGGGGCCGCTTGGACAGATTCGGCAATCTGGGAGGCCGTCAATCCCTGTTTAGGTGTTTCGATTTCCAAAGAGTACTTGGCACGGGAGTGTGAACGGGCAAAGGAAAGCCCTGCATATGAAGCCGTATTCAAGAGGCTGCACTTGAATCAGTGGACAGAAGCGGCTACACCCTTCATATCTATGACCGATTGGGATGCCTGCAAGGGCGATATCCCTGACCTTTCGGGCCGTAAATGCTACGGTGGCCTTGACCTATCGAGCACACAGGACTTGACATCCTTTTCCTTGTGTTTCCCTCCTGACGGTGAAGAGGATCTTTTTTACTTGCTGTCCTGGTCCTGGCTGCCCGAAGATACCGCAAGACAGCACCGGAGAAAACCTTACCTGCAATGGATTAACAGTGGTGACTTGATAGCGATTCCCGGTGCTGTGATTGAATACAACTTCATCATAGAGAAGATTCTCCAACTGAAAACACAATTTGACCTTCAGTCCATTCACTTTGACCGATGGGGCTCTGAATCGGTGAGACAAGCACTTGAATCTGAAAGTGTGGTCATGGTCGGACACGGGCAGGGCTACAAAGATCAGTCAGCACCAACGAAGGAACTTTTGAAACTGATACTTTCCAGAAAACTCCGTCACAACGATGACCCGGTGCTACGGTGGTGTATATCGAATCTGACCACGGAAGCGGATGCAGCAGGAAACCTGAAACCCTCCAAGCGGCGATCCGTAGAGAAGATAGATGCAGCAGTCGCGGCAATTATGGCCCTTGCCGGTGGCCTGTTGCTACATGAAGACGCGTTCGTTTCAGCATACGAAAATATGACGAAAGAGGAGATCCTCGCCGGGATGTGTTTTTAATCGCAAGATTGTTGACCTCTCCCGAAGACGGCGGCCTGGGGTAGAGTTAAGAAAAATTCAGGAGGTGAGGTATGGGAACAATAGAGAAGGTAATTAGTGATCTTAAAGCGGCTGGTATCGAAGTCGTATCAATAGAGGATGCTTATCCTCTTGACCGCGATTTCAAAAAAAGAAATCTCCAGGGGCAAGAGATTGCCTGCGAGGGGAAACTTCTTATAGAGGTAGCGTGCGTGGTTCCTATCGTTCGCGCCTGACGTGTACCTTTTTTTCGCGCTTAAAGTGGAATAGGTAATCATATCCTATTCTAACCTTGTCATTAACGTTCCACGATGATAGGCGATTCATATCCATTCTTTCGGCGCGATATGCGTGACCGTCATCAAGGGTTATTAGATCGTTGTCAATACTTTTTATTCGTGCGGTCATTATTTGATCCTTTCTTAAAATGGAGGACAGCAATATGAAACATTATGGAATATGGAACACCGAAATTTCAAGATGGATGAATACCGGGGACGGGGCGATTATGTGGTCAACTGGCAGAGCGGTTATGAAAGCAAAGCTCTCGGAAATGAATAGCTTTGAGCGGAAACCAGGACGATATGAAGTCAGAGAATTTATCGACACGCCAGAGAAGCAAAAACCGTAATGACATTGGCGGCTGTTAATATCGTTATCACAACAGTAAGCCACAACATGATTTTGGTTTGTCTGTTTTGTTGCCTGCGCTGCAATTCATCGAGGTAATAATTCACACCCGGATCGGTACTGTCTGCTTTTTTATCATGGTCAATTATAAGTTGTTCATCACTTGTTTCTCGGAGTTCTTTGATTGTGTGCGACATCTTCCACGGTCTCCTTTCAAGCCTGTTAATTATACCCTTTCTTTAATTGCTCCATCCCATATTCTTAATACATCAGACCGAAGCCGCCTGTTAGAAAAAATAGTATCAGAAGAACAATAACAATAACTGCCGTCACGTTTTTTACATTTAATCAGTCTGCTTGTTTTCATAGCTCCCCCTTTTCAAAACAGAACCCAGACCACCCGGCCCTCATTCCACCACTGGTAGATCAAGCTTGACACCGAAATGACCTTCGTCTCCGTCTTTCCTTTGCCAGCCACCGACTATTTTGGCGGCACATGTTGCCCCGGCTCCGGGATAGCCTTCATCGGCAAGAAGTTTCCTGAATTGTCTCGCATTTTCTCTATCAAGATAACCAACCGGATTGCCATCAATAGCAACAAGGATGGCTTTGTTGTCATATTTATTAGTGTCTTCATGTATCAGCAGGGCAGTTACAACCTTTTTGTGGCCGTCCTCTGTTTTGCCACCACATATTGCGGATAGCTCCTTCTGATATTTTGATTCCCCGACTACATCATGCTTAAATAGGCCGGGACCAGGTATATTGACAATAAGTTCTTGCTTTTTTGATCCGAACAAGCGCGATAAAAATCCCATGTTTTTATGCCCCCTTCTTTTTATCGTATTTGGATAGCATGTTGATGTTGCTTAGTAAGGAAATGGATTCTTGATCTTTTTGCAAGGATTTGAAGCTCCTGAGAGATCGGGGGCCTTTTTTGTGCTTCAAGCACTCATTAAAATGGTACCGGAAACGGTCCGGTAATAAAAGTATCTCTTTTTGACTCCCCTGAATATATCATAAGTACTTGATTTAAATGGTCGGGGCGGCAGGATTTGAACCTGCGACATCCTGCTCCCAAAGCAGGCGCGCTACCAGGCTGCGCTACGCCCCGATTGAGTTTTTATCGACCGCCTGGTCCTTGGCCAAACGGTCTTTGAGCTGTGCAAATGCCTTTCCCCGGTGACTGATCCGGTTCTTGACAGCCGGATCGAGTTCGGCAACGGTGACCATATATTCCGGGACAAAAAAGACGGGGTCATAACCGAATCCTTCTTTACCCGATGGTTCCCGAGTAATTGATCCTCTCAATGTCCCCTCAAAGGTTTCAGAGGTCCCGTTGGTCCGGTACAAAACCAGCACACAACGGAAGGCTGCCCCTCTCTTGCCTTCCGGAACAGATCCCATTTCGTATAAGAGTTTGCAAATATTTTCTTCGTCTGTCGCTGTATCTCCCGCATATCGGGCCGAATATATACCAGGCCTCCCCCCGAGCGCGTCAACCTCCAACCCGGAATCGTCCGCAATGACCGTCATGCCGGTAAAGTCAGATATCGTGCGTGCCTTTATGAAGGCATTCTCAAGAAATGTGCGCCCATTCTCCTCGACATGAGGAGCGTCAGGATAGTCGCTCAGCGACCGGAGGTCCACTTCCATTCCCTCAAGCAGCGCTTTAAGTTCTCGTACCTTTCCCTTGTTTTCCGAGGCGATAATGATTGTTTGCTTTTCATCTTCGTTCATAGCATACGCTGATCCGGGAGCGCGATAATGAGGCATTAGAGCGATCCGAGAAGTTCCTTCTGCTTTTCCGTCAGTTGAGAGATCCCTGCGTCCGCCGTGTCGATCATCCGACCCAGCAGTTCTCTCTGAAAGGGTTCCGCCTCGGCAGTTCCCTGGATCTCGACGATCCCTTTGCTGCCGGTCATGACTACGTTCATATCGACATCGGCATGCGAATCTTCAGCATAATCCAGATCAAGAAGAACTTCGCCGTCGACAATCCCGACGCTGATCGCCGAGATAAAGTCGTTTACAGGAAAGCGTTCTATCAGCCCCTCCTCTTTCAGTCGGCGTGCGGCATCCACCAGCGCGATAAATCCCCCGGTGATGGATGCGGTTCGTGTGCCTCCATCGGCCTGAATCACATCGCAGTCGATAAAGATCGTCCGTTCACCGAAAGCGGCCATATCGGTCACGGCCCGCAGCGACCGTCCTATCAGACGCTGGATCTCGTGCGTTCTCCCTTTGATCTTTCCACTCGCTGACTCCCGAGCATTCCTTTGCGGCGTGGACGCGGGGAGCATGGCGTATTCAGCGGTCAGCCATCCCCTTCCCGAATTCTTCAGAAAGGGGGGCACACGGTCTTCCAATGAGGCAGCGCATATCACGCGTGTATCCCCTATTTCTATGAGGACCGACCCCTTCGCACTCGAGACGAAGTCTCTGGTTATCTTTATCCGCCGCATTTCATTCCATCCGCGGCCGTTAAACCGTATCATGATGACCCATCCATCGAAAAATATTCTTTCACACTGTGCGTCAGGGCATCTGCAACGGCCTTCTGCACGGCGTCTTCCCGTAGCTGTTTCTTTTCTTCAAGTTTCGTCGAGAAGCCTATTTCCAAGAGAATGGCCGGCATTTCTAGCGCCTGTAGGAGGTGTACCGGTGCTTCCCGGAGACCTCTCCCCTTCCGCGGGAAGACCTGTTCCATGTTTTTTTGTACCATCTGGGCAAAAAGGACACTGTTATTAAAACATCGTGTCTGTGCCATATCGTTGACGATCTCTCCTGAATTATGCTCGGGAGCGGACGGTGCCGTGACCCCAAGGTAGTAGACCTCGTACCCTTCAGCGTTCAGCCCAAACCCTGCATTGACGTGGAGACTGATCCCGAGATCCGCATTTGATTGTCGAAGGATATTCTTCCTCTCCGCCAATGTAAGATCGGTATCACCGGACCGCGTGAGGCGGATCGTTATACCGCTCGTCTTGGAAAGACGCTCCTTCATATCCAACGCGATAGCAAGAGTTATATCTTTCTCATACACGGTTCGGGACAGTTTAACACCGGTATCGGCCCCCCCGTGAGCAGGGTCTATCATCAGCATATGCTCTGCCGCTCCGGCGGACAGGGGAGAGACAAACCAGAGAACTATCAATAACCCCCGTATGATGTTTTGTAATCCTGTGTTCATCTACCGTCTCCCTCCCACCCTTCACTGCGCAGATCTACTACAGCAATTCAGTGCCGTGTGTCAATAGATTCGCGTATTTTATCCCTTCCTTTCGGAGAAAACGATTCGTGCATCCTTTCAACGGATGAAACACTCTTGAGTTTGTGAAGCTCTGAGATAACCAGATTGAGTTGTTTCAGGTCTTTGACGTCCAATTGAAAATTGCAGATCGCATAATTACCCGGGGTTGCATCGACATTGACGTATGTCGTGTTGATGCCCAGAGAATATATGACATTGCTCAGCTCCGACAGGAGCCCTTTCTTGTCCCTGCAGGTTGCCCTGACACCGACCGAGAAAGTCTGTTTCTCATCCACATTCCACTGGGCCTCGATAATTCTCTCGGGATCCATGTCCTGTATACGGGGACAGTTGGCCATGTGAACGGTGATTCCCCTCCCTCTCGTCACACAGCCGACGATGTCATCGCCGGGAAGAGGACTACAGCACTTTGCATACCGCACCATGACGTTATCGATCCCGGTAATGGAGATTCCGGCATCGGAGGGAGCCTTCTTGAATCTATCCCTGACCCTATCCAGAATCCCCCTTTTTTCTTCGTGCTGCTCCTCTTCTTCATGCAGCAACTGGTTGGTTACATACCGGGCCGAAAGCTTTCCATACCCGATGAGGGCTAGCATATCGTTCACGGTAGGGAGTGAATTCTCCTCCAATATGGTACTAAATTCATTGGCCTTAACCAACTGGCCGAATTTGAGGTGATGCCGTTTCAATTCCTTTTCGAGGATATCACGTCCGAGGGCGATGCTCTTGTCACGCTCTTCCGTTTTGATCCACTGTTTAATTTTTGATAAGGCCCGTGAAGTCACCGCATATTTGAGCCAATCCTTGCTCGGATAATGGCCGGTTTGTGTCATGACTTCCACGGTATCTCCGTTCTGGAGCTTGTATTTCAGGGGTACGATGCTACGATTCACCTTCGCCCCGATACATTGGTTCCCTACATCGGTATGGACGCTGTAGGCAAAATCGATCGGGGTAGCGCCTTTCGGAAAGGATTTGACGTCACCATGGGGGGTAAAGACATAGACCTCATCGGGGTAGAGTGCCAGCTTCAAATTCTTCATAAACTCCCTGGCATCCTTGTGATCTTTCTGCATGTCGAGAAGTTCCCTGAGTTGGTTGATCTGGTCTTCATCCCCGGTGGAAAAGGTTTTCCCTTCCTTGTACTTCCAGTGAGCGGCTATCCCTTTCTCCGCCCATTCATCCATCTCCTTTGTACGTATCTGTATCTCCACCCGCTCGCCATAGGGGCCGATCACCGTTGTATGCAGGGAACGATAGTTGTTTGCCTTCGGCATGGCGATGAAGTCCTTGAACCGTCCGGGAACGGGTTTCCAGAGGGCGTGAATCACGCTGAGCACCTCATAGCATTTCCTCTCTTCGTCCGAAGCGAGAATGATTCGGAATGCCGTCAGATCATAGACCTCATCGAAATTGATGCGCTGCTCGTGCATCTTTTTGAAGATGCTGTAAAAATGTTTTGATCTTCCCCTGACTTCTCCCTTGATGCCAAAGCTTTCTATCTTTTCCCAGATGATGTTCTTTATCTCCTCCGTGTAGCGGTCACGCTCTCCTTTTTTCATGTCGATCCGTTCGGCCAGTTCAGAGTATCCCTCCGGGTGGAGATATTTCAGCGACAGGTCCTCCAGTTCATCTTTTATCCAGTTGATGCCCAGACGGGCTGCCAGCGGGGCATAGACCTCGAGGGTCTCTTGCGCAATAAATACCTGCCTGTCCGGTGGTTGAAAGTCGAGTGTGCGCATGTTGTGAAGCCGATCGGCCAGTTTCACCAAAAGGATCCTGATATCGGAAGACATCGCCAGGATCATCTTCCTGAAGTTTTCCGCCTGACGTTCCAGTTGATCACCAAAGGTTATCTTGCTGATCTTGGTCAGGCCGTTTACGAGAAAGGCGACATCATTGCCGAAGGCCTCTTCTATCTGCTCGATGGTCGCTAGTGTGTCTTCCACTGTGTCATGAAGGAGACAGGTAATCAAGGTGGCGGCGTCAAGTCTCATCCCCACCATCATACCCGTCACCTCAAGGGGATGAATGAGATACGGTTCCCCCGACAGCCGAAGTTGTCCATGGTGGACGGACGCTGAAAAGATATAAGCCTTTTCCAACATCTCAAGATCTTTTCGTGAGAGATACTGCTGGGCTTCCTCCAATATGTCGGTTATCCGTATCATACGTTACTTCTCAATTATCGCGCCAGCGGTGGGGATCCATTCTGTACAGACTGTGCTCGTATGCGAATCGGGCTTATGTGAGCCGTATCATGCGTCAACCAATATGTCGGATATGTAGTCGACCACCGCTGTAATCGGGACTTTTTCAACCGTCCCCGATTTTCTGAATTTGACCTCCGTCACCCCTTCGGCGATCCCCTTGGAACCGATCGTGATCCTGAGGGGTATTCCTATCAGGTCGGCGTCTTTAAATTTGACTCCCGCCCGTTCATCCCGATCATCCAGAATAACCTGTATGCCGGCGGAGACAAGCCCCCGATACAGCTCTTCCGCAGTCCGGGAAATCGCCTCATCGTTCATGTTGACGGGCGTGATAATGACGTGATACGGCGCAATCGCCATTGGCCATATAATGCCGTTTTCATCATGACTCTGCTCGATACACGCGGCAACCGTTCTCCCGACACCTATGCCGTAACACCCCATTACCATGTATTTCTCTTTGCCGTCACGATCAAGGAACATTGCCTTCATCGCTTTACTGTACTTAAGACCCAGTTTGAAAACGTGTCCTACTTCAATACCTCTGACAATCCGGATGGTTTCGCCACAGCGTGGGCATACGTCTCCTTCTCGTATCACCCTCAGATCCGCGTACTCACTGATCTTGAAATCCCGGGGGGTGTTGCAGTTTTGAATGTGGTAATTTTCCCGGTTTCCTCCCACGACGAAATTCTTGATATTGAGGAGAGAATAGTCGGCGATAATACGACACTTAATTCCGATAGGTCCGGCGAATCCCCGGGGAGAACCGGTCACCTCCAGGATGGTGTCGTCCATCGCGAGTTCAAGACGGTCACTTTTCAGGTAATTTCTGAGCTTTACTTCATTGATCTCTTCGTCACCCCGAACCAGCGCGGCCACGGGCGTGTCGTCGGACATGAATATCATCGTCTTGACCACGTCGCTCGGAGACACGTCAAGAAATGCGCAGACCTCTTCAATCGTTCGCACATCAGGTGTGTGAACCTCCTCCAGCGGCAGAGAATCATCGTCAGTAACCGTTTCTCCCTCCGGTCGGGAGCATTCGGCCTTTTCAAGGTTTGCAGCATAGGGACATGCGGTGCAATGAACCATTGCATCCTCTCCCGAATCGGCGGTGACCATAAATTCATGAGAGAAACTTCCCCCGATATTGCCGCTGTCCGCCTCTACCGGTCGAAAATGAAGACCACATCGTTCGAATATACGATTGTAGGCATCGAACATCTTACGATAACTGTCCTCCGCCCCCTCTTCCGTGGCGTCAAAGCTATAGGCATCCTTCATGCCGAATTCCCGGGATCGCATAGTCCCGAACCGCGGTCGTATCTCATCACGAAATTTTGTCTGAATTTGGTAAAGATTCAGGGGAAGCTGGCGATACGTTTGTATCTCATCGCGAACCAGAGCCGTAATGACCTCTTCATGTGTCGGCCCGATGCAGTAATTCCGATTGTGTCGGTCTTTGAACCGCAGCAATTCCTTTCCATACATGTTCCACCGGCCCGATTCCATCCAAAGCTCGGCCGGTTGAACGGCCGGCAAAAACACCTCCTGGGCACCCGCCCGGTCCATCTCTTCACGGATAATGTTCTCCACCTTTCGAATCACTCGATACCCCAGGGGCAGATAAGAATAGATACCACCGGCCAGTTTTCGTATCAGCCCCGCTCGCAACATAAGCTGGTGGCTTGCAATTTCCGCATCCGAGGGAGTTTCCTTGGTGGTCGGCAGCAACATCTCTGAGTAACGCATTTTTCCTCCTTGTGGTGTCTATCGTGGTGCTATACTTTCCGTCCTATGCCTGTCTTCGAGCATGGAATCAATCTCAGTCATCAAGGTATCGACGAACTCCTCTTCCCGTACTTTACGGACCACCACTCCTTTTTTAAAAAGAAGTCCCATGTGTCGTCCCCCTGCGATGCCGATATCGGCCTCAGCGGCCTCCCCCGGCCCATTGACGACACACCCCATCAGTGCAATCTTGAGGTAATCTTTCATCCCGGAAAGTCTGGCTTCCACCTCTTGGACCAGCCGGAAGAGGTCCACCTCGCACCGTCCGCAGGTAGGACAGGAAACGATATCAGGTCCCACTTTCCTGATACCTAGAGCCCTCAAGATGTCATATGCAACGCCGACCTCGTCAACGGGATCTCCCGAGATAGAGACCCGTATAGTATCGCCGATCCCCTCTTGAAGAAGGGCCCCGATACCGATGGATGACTTGATGGCCGATTGAAGGAGGCGTCCGGCCTCGGTCACTCCGAGGTGGAGTGGATAATCGGTTGCCTTCGACAGGGCACGATTGGCTTCAATCATAGTGGAAACATCCGAGGCCTTCACGGAGAGTTTGAGTTCGTAAAAACCCATCTCTTCGAAGTAACGTATATTCCGCAGGGCGCTCTCAACAAGGGCGTTCGTCGTGGGGGCGCCATACCGTGAAAGAATATCCTTTTCGATCGAACCCGAATTGATCCCGATACGAATCGATATGTTTTTGTCTTTTGCTTCCTGAATGATCGGCCCGAGCTTGTGTTGCCCTATATTTCCCGGGTTGATGCGGATACAATCGGCACCGTTCCTGATGGCACCGATGGCAAGACGATCGTCGAAATGGATGTCCGCAACCACTGGAATCGATATGGCCTTTTTGATATCAGGCAGGGCCTGAACCGCCCGCTCATCGGGAATCGCCACCCGGACAATTTCACATCCCGCTTCGATCAATCTCTCGATCTGATTGATTGTCGCCGTCACATCTCTCGTATCGGTACAGGTCATTGATTGAACGGCAACGGGGGCATTCCCTCCGATCCGGACCGAACCGACTGAGATCTGACGCGTCTTTTTTCTTTGTATGGTTTCGTTCATCGTACCCTCAAGACAATATATCTCACCCCTATTTTTTATAACATGATCACCATCGAAGGGCAATCGGCGAATGCCGCTCACACCGGGAAGGCGCGCCTTTTAAGCGACCGGGATAGGGTTTCTCTCCCTACAAACGGGATCTCTCCGGATCTCTCCGGATCTCCCCTTAAAAGAGCGATAAAGCACGGGAAGAAATGAAATGTTTTCCACCGGTTTCCGGCATATTGCCTCACCGAAGATATGTCGGCATTGCCAGAGCCTTCCGATTGACGATGCTGGGCGTAGCTTTCGGTGGATCGTTGTCCAGAAAAGGCATCATGTCCTCCCTCTCCCAACCCGGATAACCCTTCAATACCCCAGTCACATTTCTCGCCGCAAGGACACCCATTCCCTCTCTCGTCCAACTGGTCGCCGAACCGAGATGGGGGGTCATGACGACATTATCAAGCTCACGGAGGCCCGGTTTCAAATCGGGTTCGTCTTCGAAGACATCGAGCCCCACACGAAAGTCCGGATTGTTGCGACAATGAGCGACGAGGGCCTCCTCATCGATCAGCGCCCCCCTCCCCGCATTGATCAGAATGGCATTTTTTTTCATGAGCCTCAGGCGCCGGGCATCGATAAAATGGTGAGTATGTGCATCCAGCACCGGGTGAAGGCTCACGACATCAGCGGTCTGGAGCAGTGCTTCCGGCGTTTCGGCCCGTGTGCATGTGACCGGCCCTTTTCCATGTGAAACGAGAAGGTCGGCATAGGCGGCTACATATTCTTCGAGTCTTTCATTTCTGACCGGGTCATAATAGACGAGATCCATCTTGTGTCCCTCGACCATCATGCGTGCATAGGATACACCGATACGTCCCGCACCGATGATACCGACGGTTCCCCGATAGAGAAGCCGTCCGAGAAACAGGGTTGGAAGCCATCCCTCAAATCGTCCTTGGCGCATAAATCGATCGGCCTCGATAACCCGTCGGGCCGCTGCGAAGGTAAGGGCAACAGCCATCTCGGCGGTTGTCTCCGTCAAGACACCGGGCGTGTTTCCGACACAGATGTGATGGCGCGTCGCGGCATCAACGTCCACATTGTTATACCCCACGGCATAATTACCGTACACCTTTCCACCGGCCCGCTGGAGGGCCGAAAATAATTCTTCCCCCCACATCTCCGTCAGCTGCCCGATTGCGCCATCACAGCGGTTCCCGATGGCAGAGAGTATTTCATCTCCGTTCAGGGCATTCGGAGACGTACAGACGTCGACCTGACAACCCGCCCGCGTGAGGAGGTCGATCCATTTCGCTCCCGGTAGTGTCTTGGTGACAATCACCCGTTTGTCTCCCCCGGGATTGTAAATCTTCCAGGATTTTGTTTTCATTGTACGGGCCTCCCTTTCTTGGAAATTCAGCACCAGCTGTTATTGTGGTGTAAATCGGGTATCCCTGTCAACCGTTTAAACGAACCATATGAGGGATTGAAAAAAACAATAGCTGTTGGCGATCGTGTGAAGGTATGGTATAAGGAGGTCACTACGTGGGTAGGTTATACGCTATTTGGAGAAAAGAAACCCTCAAGATCTCTCCGTCACCAAGATACACTTCCCGGACAATGATAAGCTGAAGACTCTTCTTGGAGAGCAGGACAAGAATCGCAAGGTCGTCGAGAAACTGGGACGGGTGAAACTCAATACCAGAGGATCCACGATATCCATATCGGGAGGTGTGCACGACTGCACCCTTATCAAGAACCTCCTGTCGCAGCTGTATGGTCTTATTGAAAAGGGCTATCCCGTCTATTCAAACGACATCGATTACGCACATCGTATCTTATCGAGAAACCATTCTGCCGACTTGGAGGCGATATTTCTCGATACCGTCTTCATTTCCACGAAAAAGAGGGTCATCACGCCAAAGAGTATCGCTCAAAAGCAGTATATCGATTCCATGCGAGATTATGATATTGTATTCGGAATAGGACCC
The DNA here is from genome assembly GCA_963662405.2 of Syntrophales bacterium. Classification (GTDB taxonomy): domain Bacteria; phylum Desulfobacterota; class Syntrophia; order Syntrophales; family UBA2210; genus UBA6078. Next base: position 9,804 of record CAXXKT010000002.1, on the reverse strand, counting down.
GCAGGGACCGGGAAGACATATCTCGCCATGGCCATGGCGGTCGGAGCGCTCCTCGAAAAGAGCGTGAGCCGGATTATCCTGACAAGACCCGCGGTGGAAGCGGGAGAACGGCTGGGGTTCCTGCCGGGCGACCTTTCTGAAAAAGTTAATCCCTATCTGAGACCGGTGTACGATGCCCTGTACGACATGATGGATTTTGGAAGGGCCTCTGCATTAATCGAGAAAGGTATCATTGAAGTAGCCCCTCTCGCCTTTATGAGGGGGAGAACCCTGAATGATGCCTTCGTTATCCTGGATGAGGCGCAGAACACCTCTTCAGAACAAATGAAGATGTTTCTCACACGGCTCGGATTCGGTTCAAAGGCCGTTATAACCGGGGATGTGACCCAGACCGACCTCCCCCCCGACAGGATATCGGGGCTTGTAGAGGTGGAATCTCTCTTACAGGGAATCGAGGATATTCGTTTTGTTTACTTTTCAGAGATAGATGTGGTAAGACACCGTCTCGTCCAGGCGATTATACGTGCCTACAACCATCTCGGCGGCAGAGAACCGATGGGCGCAAAGTAACCATTACACGAACCCATGGCTACCAAAACACCCCCTCAGAATGGAACCACCAACGGAGATCCGCGTCGCAAGTGGATGGATCGTTTCCTAAGCGATCTCTTTTCCGAGAAAAGCGGCATAGCGATCGGTGTCGGGCTTATTCTCACCCTCATACTCTATCCCCAGATCCTCCATATCGCACCGCCGGCATATGAGGTGGGAATGATCATAACAAAGGACATCCAGGCGGATCGCAATTTCCTCGTGATTGACCGGGCATCAACGGAACAGAAGAGAAATGCCGCCATAGAAGCAACGCAGGCCATCTATGACTTTGACAGTGACATGCCCGCAAAGATCGGCATTGCCCTCTCGAAGGCATTTCTCGCCGTGGATGGGTACCATCCAAAGAATCCCGCGATCGCCATGGGAAAAGAGTCCGGCGAAAAGGCAAAGAAAACCTTCGAAGATGCATCCGGCATATCTTTAACCAACAGCGAATTTGTCGAGCTTTCCAGACGAGGCTTCCCGATTGATCTATGTACCCATATAGTGCGCCTTATCTATTGCACATACGGTGATGTCTTGATCGGCGATAAGGATGCCTTGGATCTTCACAGGGAAAGGGGCATAACAATACGGGAAATACGAAATCAGGAGGAACGAGAGCTGAAGGACATAACATCCGTCCTGTACCGAGAGCAGGTCAGTGATCGTCTCCGAAAAAACGCGGCGGCCTTGTTCAACACCCATAAGCCGGACAAGCTCCTTCTCTCATTAGCACAAAAGACCATGCGCCCCAATCTCACCTTCGCCAATAATGCTACAGAAAAGAGGAAACAAGCGGTTTCCGACCAGATTAAGCCGGTCCTGTACGAAGTTCAGAAGAACGAGATGATCATTCGAGCAGGAGAAAAGATTACCCCGGTCGAGCTTGATAAACTGGATGCGTTTTACCAAGGAAAAGAAGGGAGCCGTTTGATCAGTGCCTCTGTCTTCTCGGGAATTTTTCTGACGATAGTACTCCTATCGGTCATCTTTTACCGAATGGCCAGTGTGCGCTTTCGCTCGACGAAGACGGTGGTGACGGACATCCTGTTTATGGGTATTGTGATTATCCTTCAAGTGATCCTGGTCAAGGCGGGGATATTCATCTGCGACTCAATAGATCGGAGTTATCAGCTTATTCCCGCATCTCCTTGTTTATATGCCATACCTTTCACCATGGGGGCAATGCTCGTCGCCATCCTTATCGGGAGAAATGAAGGTTTGATATTCGCGGTCTTTTCCTCAATTATGGCGACTTTCATCTTTGACGGGAAAACACCGATGTTCCTGTTTTCCCTCGTGGGAAGCGTAATCGCGGCACACTTCATCATCCGCTGCGAACGGCGCTCGGCCTTTTTAAAAACAGGGCTGGTCGTGGGGATGGTTAATATGGGGGCTATCCTCTGTCTCTCTTTGCTTTCCGGAAGCCCCTTGTCAATTGAGACCCCGATACAACTGGTCATGGGAATCCTTGGTGGCCTTTTGTCGGGATTTATTGTATCCGGTCTCGTTCCTCTCTTTGAATTCCTCTTCGGTTATATGACCGATATCAAGCTCATGGAACTCGCAAACCTCAACCAACCGATCTTTCAGGAACTCCTTATGACGGCGCCGGGCACTTATCATCACAGCGTTATCGTTGCCTCTCTCGTTGAAGCGGCGGCTGAGGAAATCGGGGCAAATTCACTCCTGGCGAAGGTTAGTGCCTATTACCATGATATCGGTAAAATCAAAAAACCTCTCTATTTCATAGAAAATCAACCAAACTGGAAAAACCGCCATGATGATTTATCTCCTCAGATGAGCAGTCTCGTTATTATCTCTCACGTCAAGGATGGGTGTGAACTGGCCAAGGAGCATAATCTCGGGAAAGCAATAACTGATATCATACGGCAACATCATGGCACGGGCCTCGTAACCTACTTTTACGAAAAAGCAAAAAAACAAACCAAGACGACCTCCGGGCAGCCAATCCTCGAGGATGACTTTCGATATCCCGGGCCAAAACCTCAGAAGAAAGAGGCCGGTCTCGTCCTTCTGGGAGATATCATAGAAGCATCGTCACGAACATTGACCAATCCGACTCCCGCTCGGATAAAAAACCTGGTCAATACCCGAATCCAACAGGTCGTGGAAGAAGGGCAGCTTGACGACTCAGAGTTGACGTTTCGCGATCTCAGAAAGATTGCCGAAACATTTACACGGATACTGACCGGCATTTTTCACCGTCGGATAGAATACCATCAGTCTTCGACATGAGAGATAGGGTATATATATGAATATCTTGGCAACTAACAGACAACAAACGATCGAGATTGATCTGGTGCAAATCAAACGCTCACTGGGCTTGATTCTCAAAGCCCTCGGGGAGGAAAACCGGGAGGTCAGCCTGACCATTGTCGACGATGAAATAATTTCCGGTATCAACCGGGAATATTTGGGGCGGGATTACCCGACAAATGTTATCGCCTTCTCCATGAACGAAGGGGAGTTCGGCGATATTAACGCCCCCCTGCTCGGAGATATCGTCATATCGGCGGAAACGGCCCTGCGCGACGCGAAAGGCGGAGATCTATCCCTCCATGATGAGATCGATTACCTGATGATCCATGGGGTCCTCCACCTCTTGGGTTACGATCATGAACTACCGGGTGAGGCAGAGCAGATGAGCGGGAAAGAAAAAGAGATCTTCTTTGCACTGAAAGATTATGACTTGGAGTAACCCCAGTCGAATCACTTAAGCAGTCTTTCGCATGCAACCGGAGGGGTGCCTGGGCTCCCTCGGGTTGAAATGACGCATTTTCCAAATCTGATTGTTTTCCTTATCGTATTACGATCACTTGCCCGGGATGTATCACGGATCGTGCACTGATCTTGTTCAGTCTTACGAGGCTATCGATATCGACTCCGTGCCTCTGAGCTATGGTGGAGAGGCTATCGCCACTCCGCACTATATACGTCTTCGACGATCCCGTATCACCCTCCACGTTCGCCCGGACCTTGAGCATTTGTGCGATACTCAAGTCATTACTGTGCAGACTATTTAACCGCTTGATTTCCGAGATAGTGGTGCCGAAGCGCTTTGCAATCAACCAGAGGGAATCCCCTTTTTTTACCTGATACGTTGCCACCTCACCACCGTGCAGGCGAGGGGTGCTGCGGCTTTCCGCGTAGACATATCCGCGAGAAGGAATCTTGATCCACTTGCCCGCCCTGATACGATGTTTACTGGTAAGGCGATTCGCAGCTAAAATTGCATTCACCGAACTTTTATATCTCCGTGCAAGGACGGAAAGGGTATCGCCTTTTTTGACCTTATAGCGTAAATACTGGGGACCCCCCGGTTTTTTCGCTGTCGTGACCTTGTCTATTATCGAGACAAATTGCTCGGTCATCCCTGTCGGGATCTTCAAGTCATATGATTGCGGGGTCGTCTTATAGCGGAGTTCCGCATTGAGGACTTCCAACGTTTTCTTTGGTATTTCAAGCATCCTTTCAACATCCGCGAGCCTCACACTCTTTTCCACCTTGACCGTATCGAAGGAGAGCGGTGTTTCCTGAGTACAGGTCAAATCAAACCCATACTTTTCGGGGTTTCTGATGATGTGCAACGTCGCGAGGAAGCGCGGGACGTAGTTTGACGTCTCAAAGGGGAGCTGCCGATACAGATCCCAAAAGTTGTCAAGGTAGTTCATCTGTTGGCGGGATATGGCCTTGAGCACCCTTCCCTCTCCGCAGTTGTATGCCGCGAGAACCGTGAGCCAGTCTCCGAATATCCCATGGAGTTCTTTCAGATAGGCAATCGCCGCCTGAGTCGATTTCTCCGGGTCCATCCGTTCATCGATCCACAGGTCTCGTTTGAGTCCATATCGATAACCGGTTGACGGTATGATCTGCCACAGCCCGAGCGCACGGGCCTTCGAGAGTGCCTTTATCTTGAAACCGCTTTCGACGAGGGGCAGCCAAGACAGTTCTTCGGGAAGACCTGCATCTATAAGTTGGCGGAGCATCATGGGACGATACTTCCCCGATCGTTTATATGAAGAGAGAAAAAAGTTCCGTTCTGAACCTTGGAAGCGTCTAATGGCTGCTTCGACATCTTCATTAATCACGAGGGGGATTTCACTCTGATACCCCGCTGCGACATGGCTTCGGGATGTATAAATCTCCACAATCTTTTTCGCTGTCATTATGCGCAGATCGTCTTTTTGCCAGGCAATCTCGGGGTCGCCGTTGACATCCAGGAGAAGGGAATAGGCCTCATCAAGGAGCTTCAGGGCATTATCCGGCTCTCCCTTTTCCCAGAGCAGCTGGGCCTGTTCCAAGAAATCGAGGGCCTCATCCATAATTGCCTGCCCGTTGTTCTGGGTAGTCTGTTTGTCGTTTCCCTCTTCCCCGTTTACTGCAGAATCAGAGGGTGGTGCCTCTGAAAGGGATTCCTGGGGAGGCTCACTCCCCGTTTGGGGTAGGGCTTGGGGATCCTTTTGCGATTCAGGCTCCACGAGGGGATCAATCGTATGCTTTGGGTCATCACGGTGTGTCGAGAGGGGATCATCTCTCTGCGTCACCGGTTCCGGCGTCACCGGTTCCGGGGGCGGCAAAAGGATCGCTTTGTCCAGTGGAACACATGAAAAAAGAAACAGAAAAAGAAAGGCTGTTACCATCAACCGCATTAATACCGACATACAAGAACCCTCTCCGGATATAGTGTCACATCTACCCCCTTCATGATTGTAAATCCCGTTTGAACTGTTTGAACGAAAAGGAAATGAGCAACCAATAAGCAGGTCCGATCCCCTGCCGGAATCAGCTTATCAGGTATGCCTCGATCAGGTCATCTATATCACCATCCAGGATCCTGTCGACATTTCCCACCTCTATGTTTGTTCGGTGGTCTTTGACCATTTTGTAGGGGTGGAGAACATAGGATCGGATCTGGCTGCCCCATGCTATCTGTTTCTTTGTCTTGTGGACCTCGTCCAGTTCCTCGGCCTTCTTGCGAATTTCATCTTCATAAAGGCGTGATCGCAGCACTTTCAAGGCCATGGCCCTGTTCTTATGCTGGGATCTCTCATTTTGGCATTGAACCACGATTCCAGTCGGCAGATGGGTAATCCTGACCGCGGAATCGGTCTTATTGACATGTTGCCCCCCCGCTCCGCTTGACCGGTAGGTATCTATCCGCAGGTCACTTTCATTGATTTCAATATCGATATCGTCGGAGACTTCCGGATAGACGAAGACCGACGCAAATGATGTGTGTCTTCTCTTACCGGTATCAAAAGGGGATATACGCACAAGCCGGTGTATGCCGATCTCCGCTTTGGCATATCCGTATGCATATCGTCCTTCAACCGTTATCGTCACGCTCTTGATCCCGGCCTCATCTCCCGGTTGGAAATCGATGATCTTCGTTTCAAATCCCTTTTGCTCGGACCACCTCAGATACATGCGGAGCAGCATCTCAGCCCAATCCTGGGCTTCCGTACCACCGGCCCCGGCATGAATCGCCATGATGGCATTCCCCGGATCCTCCTCGCTCCCCAGCATCATCCTGAATTCCGCTTTTCTGACTGAAGATTCGAGGTGAATGAGGTCTTGGTCGATCTCCTCCAAGATGCTCTCGTCGTTCTCTTCACGTGCCATCTGAAAGAGAACCGCCACATCGGACACGGCAGTATCCAGGTCACGCCATCCCCGTACGGTTTCCTCCGCCCTGCTTTTCTCCTTAACGATCTCCCGGGCAGATGCGGGATCATCCCAGAATCCTTCTTTGAGGGTCTCCTTTTCCAACTCCGCTATTTTCTTTTCGGCTGTATCTATGTCAAAGACAACCCCTGAGGTTCTCGATTCGTTTTTTTAAATCCTGTATTGTTTCAACTGTATCTGCAATCATGCGCGCTTTTCCTCCTCAATGAAACTATGAAGGCAATTAACAGAAAGCCGGCACAGAAACAAGCAAATATGTTCCCATACCGGGAATAAATGGTTGCGGTGATGGGGTAAAACCGTACCTGGCCGCTCAAGGTTGTTCGCTCGAATAATTCCGTTCGCGAAACGATTGCACCGGTGGCGTTTCACCATCGCACTGATCCCGGTATTTGCGGCGCGGACCAGCCACATACGGTTTTCAACCGCCCGAAAAAACCGCTATGGTCAAATGCTGATAGGGGGCCGAGCTGTCTCCATACCACGCATCGTTGGTTACATTGACAAGAAGCCCGGCGCCTCTTGATCGGTGCATACGGGCTGATCTCAGGGAATATTCCCTCGTAGCAGATCAAGGGTCCTATCGCCTTTTCACCCATTTGAAGGGGGGATGATTTCGTCGCCCGGGGTAAAATCTCCGGCACCTTCGACCAGCTTATCAAGAAAGAAAAAGGAGCTTTTCAAAAGGAACATATTCACCCAAAGGGGACTAAGTGTTCCCTTATCATATCGGCCTGCAACGGAGCCATCCGGGGGCTAGCAGGTATGCACTGTTTGTAAAAAGAGACATCACCCCTCTCCCCCGCGATGGTAGGCCGGCGATCGCGAAGAGGAGCCAGGCCCCGGTCTCCCGGGCGATATCGATGACATCCCGGGTCTTTGTCATCGTAGTTCTGGAAACAGAAGGGGGACTGCAGTTTCGGGGCCATACCATCAACTCGGCATCGTCGTCGGCAGCACCCTCGAGAGACAAACCGCCGGTATATATCGATCGTTTCCTGTTGGTATTGAGGAGTCCACTTGATGGATTGATCGATATTGCCTTGCACGATGATAACATTCACCTGCTCGAGGTCCCGCTCCTCACTGTTTAAGGTGGCCATACGGTCCATGCCGTATCCACACACGAGCAGCAAAAGAATCATCACGGATATCGTTTCGAAGAGACGCAGGTTTCTCCTTCTGCCGGGGAGGGGGAAAAGGCCGTTCAGCAAATCGTATATGACACAATTGACCAGAACGATCAGAAACGTGATTCCGAAAGTCCCTGTAATATCGGCAATCTGTATCAGAGGAAGATATCCGTGCTGGGAATGGGCAAGGTTGCCCCACGGAAACCCCGAAAGAAGATGGGATTTCAGATATTCAAGCGAGGTCCAAAGGAGAGGGGCAATCAGTGCCACGGCCACTTTCCGCCGGGCGAAATAAGCCACACCCGCGCAGAACAAGGCGGGATAAAGACTCAGATACATGACCAGGAGAAGCATGACCGAAACGCCGGCATAGAAAGGAAGGTGCCCATACCGTACGGTGACGAAGACGATCCAGTACATGAGACCATGTGATAGACAAGACCGGTGAGAAATCCTACACGAAAGGCCCCCGGAAGATCCTTGCCCCTGATGGCATACAAAAGCGGGACGAGCGCGATCCATATGAGAAAAGCAAAGTCTGCTTTGGGAAAGGACAGGCAAACGAGGAGTCCGGATACCAAAGAGAGGAGGAACTCTTTCTTATTCATCGTGTTTGCGCGTCTTTCTTTTTTTTTCACCCCGGCAATGGACGAAGTCACCTCCCCCGCTCTCTGGATCCGGACTTTTTGATACTTCTCTCATCAGCCGCTTCGATGGTAATCGTAAGATCTCCAAAGGTGAGGGTTTCTCCCGGAACGGGAATCTTTTTGATCAGATAGAAGATAAAGCCCCCCAGCGTTTCAAACTGCCCGTCTGGAACGGTAATGCCGAAATACTCTTCAAACTCCTCAATATCGACCCTGCTGTCCGCCAAGACATCTCCCCCGGTAAGCTTCGTGAAGGGATTTTCGTCGACATCATGTTCGTCGTGGATCTCACCAACGATCTCCTCTATGAGGTCTTCCAAGGTAACGAGACCCGACGTTCCACCGTACTCATCAATCACAATGGCCATATGCGATTTTTTTTCCCTGAGCTCATGGAGGAGAAGATGGATATTCTTTGTCTCCGGTATATAGTATGTCTTTCTCAGGATCGAGGTAATATCTTCCTTCTGGAACGGTTTCGACCAAAACCTCAAAAGATCTTTTACATTGAGTATTCCGACGATATTATCGATGTTGTCCTGGTAGAAAGGCATCCTTGTGTGCCCGTGTTTCAGGATGAGGGCGAGGATATCCTCGATAGTGGATTCATCGCTGACCGCAACAATTTCGGTGCGGGGAACCATCACCTCTCTGGCCACCGTCTCACGCAACTCAAGGATACTCTGGATCATCTCACCCGATTGCGGGTCGATGAGGCCATCTTCCTCACCTACATCAATAATCGATTGTATCTTCTCTTCAAGCACCGTGAGACCCTGTTTCCCGGCTACAGACCGGAAAAGGGCGCGGATCCACTTTTTGAATCTCTCCAGAAAAATAGTGAGCCCTCCTTACCAGCGAAAGAGTCGATCTGTTCTCTTATAATCCTCTCAGATACTCCGGGCGAAGCATCCGCTTATTCGAGGATTCGATAACGCGTTGTATCAGCTTCACCGTATCATCCTTCTCCCGGGGCATCCATGCTCGTATCGGCAAATAATTGGATGCGTGGTTCGAGGTGAAAAAACAGTCGGTAAAATCGGAGTTTGCCACCATCACTCCGAGTTCTTTGAGAAAACCGAATTGATCGGGGAGTTCAAAGCGTCCCGCGATCTGTTCTTCGTAGAGGGGGGTCCCCGGAACGACCATCACGGTCAGTGCCCCAACATAGTCAGGGTCAATCTGAGTCAGAACCCGGGCCGTATCCAGGGCGTGATCCATGCTCCGCGACTTTCCGCCAATTCCCAAGAGAACCGTGACGGAAAGCGTGATTCCGGCCGCCTTGATCTTCCTGCCCGCCTCCACCATCTGGCTGGAATTCGCCCCCTTTTCTATTGACTGGAGGATGTCATCGTTTCCCGTTTCCATGCCCAGGTACGCTATTTTTATGCCCAGTTCGCGAAGCTGTACGAGTTCTTCCGGCGTCTTACGCAGGATGCTCTTTGCGTTTGCGTAAAGTCCTATCCTCCGGACACCCCGTATATGGGTCTTGATGGATTCGAGAATAGGCACCAGCTTTCTCATGGGAAGTATCAGGGCATCACCATCACAGAGAAATATCTTGTCAATATAACCATATCCGGCGGCCTCAAGGATATCCTCCTCAATTTCCTCAAAGGTCTTGATCCGGAATCGCTCGCCCTTGTAGGTCGAGCAGAATGTGCATTTGTTGTGTGAACACCCGACCGTTACCTGTAAGAGCAGACTTCGTGCCTCAC
>CAXXKT010000001.1:1305000-2786541 GCA_963662405.2 Syntrophales bacterium | reverse complement strand
CTTCGTGCCTCACTTGGGGGTCGTATTATCATTCCTTCATATTTCATGGATGTTCCTCATATTCCTCCTCTCACGTACGGCATACCGCCGTGTAACGGCAAAACGATTGGTAAACCACTCGTCCACCTGATCAAGTTGGAAGAATTTTCATTATTTTCGATGTATCCCTCTTTGAGGTCACCTTTACGGTACTCCTCTCTTCTATTATACGACCATGAAAAAGGCAAGGCTCAAGTTTTTCTGAATGACAGGCTATCGTCGCGTGAGATATGCGTTAGGAAATTAATATTATGTGATTTCTTACGGAAATGAGTTAATTTTTCCTTGACTGGTAGCATCACATAGGTATAGATTTCGCCTGACAGGCAATATGGAGGAGGTGTCACGCCGTCAATCTCGAGAAGGGGGGTAAGGGTCTTGGCGAGTGGAATTGTAAAATGGTTTAATGAGAAGAAGGGGTTTGGTTTTATCCAACAGGAGGATGGCCAGGATTTATTCGTGCATTATTCGTCAATCAACATGGATGGTTTCAAGACGCTTGTTGAGGGGGAAGAGGTACTCTTTGACGTCGAGGAAACCGACCGCGGTTTTCAGGCGAAGAACGTTACGAAACCTTAGGCAAACACCAGTTTAGTTCTAACATGCATCGCATACTTTGCTCTTCTACACCGATTGATGGTGTATGGGTTGGTATGTCCAAAAAGGGGACAGGCTGCTTTCGGTATGACTGTGCTTGAGTGGTCCTGTCCCCTGACTGTTTCAAGGAAGGAAACAACGGTACCAGTGGTTAAATCTTTGAATGACCTCCGTCCGGACGAGAGTGGTATTATAACTGAAATCAGGGGAGGACAGGGGATGATCAATCGCCTGAACGCCCTTGGGATCAGGACCGGAAAAAGGATAACCAAGATCAGTTCCATGCTGCTCCATGGCCCCGTCACCGTTCGAGTTGACCGATCAAGCGTTGCCATCGGGTTTGGCATGGCTGCTAAGATATTCATCGAGGTGGACAAGCCGTTATGATGAAGATTCTGCTCGTGGGGAACCCGAATGTCGGTAAAAGCGTCATCTTTTCGAGGCTCACCGGTGTACGGGTCATTTCTTCCAACTATCCGGGGACTACCGTCAGCTATACCTCCGGTTTCATGAAGATAGACGGCGAGCAGGTTGAAATTATCGATGTCCCCGGCACCTATACCCTCGAACCAACCTGTGAAGCCGAAAAGATCGCCCTTGAAATGCTGGGAATGGGCGACATCGTTATTAATGTCGTCGACGCGACCAATCTTGAGAGGAACCTCTACCTGACGCTGCAGTTGATGGAGATGGATATCCCCATGATTGTCGCACTGAATCTATGGGATGATACCCGCCATCGAGGAATAGACATTGACCTTGAAAAAATGAGAGAGCTTCTCGGGGTACCGGTGATTCCCACATCAGGGCTCAACGGACAGGGAATCAAGGAATTGGTAGCCGGTATTTCGGAAGCGGCGTCCCCTTCCCCACTGACGAAAAACAGGGATGAGCGGTGGACCACGGTCGGTCGAATAACCGACCAGGTCCAACAAATCTTTCACCGCCATCACAAATGGTTCGAGCGTTTGGAGGACGCGAGCGTAAAGCCGAAGACAGGCCTCCTGATAGCGGCAATGATTCTGGCGATTTCATTCATGATCATACGCTTCATTGGCGAATCGCTGATAAATTACGTCCTTGATCCCCTCTTTCAGTCCCTCTGGCTACCGGTATTGATGAAACTGAGCACGATCATGGGTGCAGGGGGTCTCTTTCATGATGTTGTTGTGGGAAAACTGATGGATGGGACGATCGATTTCGTCGAATCCTTCGGGCTACTCAGCAGTGGCCTGTATGTTCCCTTTGCCATGGTCCTCCCTTACATCATCTCATTCTATCTGATCCTGGGAATCCTCGAGGACATAGGATATCTCCCGCGTCTGGCGGTCCTCTTGGACACCACCATGCACAAGATCGGGCTGCATGGTTTTGCCATTATACCGGCACTCTTGGGGTTCGGTTGCAGCGTACCGGCCGTGATGGCAACCCGTGTTCTCGAAAGCAGACGGGAACGTTTCATAGCGGCGACACTGGTGTGCATAGCCATCCCGTGTGCCTCCGCCCAGGCTATGATATTCGGTCTGGTAGGAAAATATGGAGGACAATATGTAGCCCTTGTTTACGGGACACTCTTTGCAGTCTGGGTTGTCCTGGGAATGCTCCTCCATCGGCTCTTAAAGGGATTCAGTCCCGAGCTCCTTATTGAGATCCCCCCCTACCGGGTTCCCCCATGGGGAACGATCGTACACAAACTCTGGGGGAGAACTCGCGGATTTCTCCTGGAAGCCGTCCCTATCATTTTGGTGGCAGTGCTGGTTATTAATATCCTCTTCGCCATGGGGATATTCGACCATATAGCCGCCATAGCAGCACCGGTCATTCATGGCATCTTGGGACTCCCCGAAGAATCCGTGACGGCGGTGGTCATTGGATTCCTTCGCAAGGATGCCGCTCTCGGCATGTTGGCTCTATCGGCAATGACTGCCAAAGAGATGGTTATCGGTAGCGTCGTCCTGACGATGTTCTTCCCCTGTATAGCCACTTTTGTTGTCTTGCTCAGAGAACTTGGCCCGTCTGATTTTTTGAAATCGGTCTCCATCATGCTCGTATCTTCCGTAGCGGTCGGGGGGATTCTCAATCTGGCTCTTTAGCCAATCAGGTTAAAACGATAACCGAGTCCTTATCCCAGCACTTGCCGATTCAATGCTGTGCTCCGCATCTCCAATTGCGTTGATTCCCGTTCTCCGCAACTGAGACGGATTCGACGATTTTGTGTTATTTTAACCCGCTTATGGCTGAAATTCGACAGATCTTCCCATTATTATCTCTTCAATCATAGCGGCGCGTTCCTGCACTATAAGAATATTCCGATACATTCCGTATTGTTAGCGAGCATAATTCACGGATATTATACGCCGGCACATAGATTGCTTATATAAACGAGCAGATGAATCGATACCCACCTCCTTCGATTCAATCTTAAACCCTGTAACCGCCGATCCATGTGCCTGCTCTCCGCGATGATCGGTTCAACTCCCCTTCCCGGGAAGCTCAATGCTTCCCGGTTTTTTTACGCGCTCCCCGTGGGTTTGTAAATACCTCCGACGGGTCCCTAGTCCGGGCAGGTGTCGTTGCATTCGCACGCTGAACCCGCTGGACCTCGAGGCGGACATACCCAGCAGGGGACACCTCGGGATTTGCTCCTCAAAAGAGCGGGGACGATCGGGCATCACGAGCTGTTTGACTCGTTCCTGAATAAATAGGAAAGATTCCTTCCTTAACACCCTGATGTACCGGTCCATCAAAAACTCTCTGGCATTTTCACCGTGTATCTGCTAGAGAATCCCCGGAAAAGGATGGACGTTCATGAGAATACCCAACCGACAGGATTGTTACCGCATCATGTATGCAATGGAAATGATGGATCATATCGTGGCCCACTCTCTCCAGGTCTGCCGTGTCGCCCTCTTCCTCTCAGACTCGCTGGACGCATCTCTCAACCGTGATCTGATCCAAGCGGCCGCCCTACTTCACGACATCACCAAGACACGCGGAATCCGAACTCATGAAAACCACGCTGAAACGGGGAAAGAGCTGCTTGTTGATCTGGGATATCCGGAGGTAGGGATAATCGTCGGACAGCACGTCCTTCTTGATGAATATTTTGCAGCCACCCTTCCAACGGAGGCAGAGGTGGTTAATTACGCCGATAAGCGGGTAGTTCACGACGCAGTAACAACACTTGCGCGGCGGATGGCATATATCATGGAGCGGTACGGCACGGAACCTGACCGCAGAACCTATATCCAAACCCTCGGTGAGAAGACAAAAGACTTGGAGAATCACATTTTTCACTCCTGTCCCTTCTCACCCGAAGAGGTTGCGTTGCGCCTCGGGCCCGATACCTGCGCTGCGGAATTATCGGAATACAAACGGATTACAAGCGACGAAACGGAGGCAACAATGAGCCGGGACGGGGTCGAGGAGAAAGACGGCGCTCTCACCTCCTTGACAAAACAGGGCTGAAGGCATAGAAGGCGAAGGGAATTTACATCGCCGGCTCAGGGGCAAATAAGCAGAACGATCCGAGACTCACGGAGCAACAAGGAAGAATGACCGCAAATCCCACAAAAGGCCGAATCGTTATTGACGACACACTCTGTAAGGGTTGTTATCTCTGCATTTCGGTGTGCCCGAATGAATGCATTACCATTGCCGATACATTGAATGAGAAGGGGTATCATCCCGCGCAGTTCACTGGGGCCTGCGGAAACCGTTCATGCACGGGATGTGCCCTCTGTGCGGTTATCTGCCCTGATATCGCAATAGAGGTTTACCGTGGATAACAAACAACTCATGCGCGGCAGTCAAGTGATCGGTGAGGCGGCGATACGTGCCGGTTGTCGCTTTTATGCGGGGTACCCTATAACGCCGCAGAACGAACTTCCCGAATTTATGGCAGGCGCCATGCCTCACCTGCAGGGTGGCACCTTTATCCAGGCCGAGAGCGAGATAGCAGCCATCAATATGGTGATCGGGGCGTCCATGGCGGGGGCCCGTGCAATGACCAGTTCATCCAGTCCGGGAATTAGCCTGAAGCAGGAAGGGATATCATTTCTTGCGGCGCAGGAGCTTCCCGCGGTGATCATCAACGTTATGCGGGGAGGTCCTGGTCTCGGGAACATCGCCCCTTCCCAAGGAGATTATTTTCAGGCCACGCGGGGAGGCGGGCACGGTGATTACCGATCCATAGTGCTGGCGCCGGCACACGGGCAGGAAATTGCCGATTTGACACGGAAGGCATTCGAATACGCCGATCAGTACCGGACACCGGTCATGATCCTGGCCGACGGCATGATGGGTCAAATGATGGAACCCGTTGTATTCCCCGACCCCGTCGCTCTCGACGAATTGCCCGCCAGACCATGGGTGCTGGACGGAGCGTGTCAGAGATCGAGCAGGATCATTCGGTCTCTGATCCTCGACACGGTGGAAATGGAGGAACACAACTGGAAACTCGCGCGAAAGTACAAGATCATCTCCTCTGAGATCCCCAGTGCGGAAACATACATGACGGAGGACGCCCGGCTTGTGGTCATAGCCTACGGAACCGCGGCCCGGATAGCCCGGGGTGGGATCAAAAGGGCCCGGGAGATGGGGCTCAAGGTGGGACTCCTGCGGCCGGTAACCCTGTGGCCGTTTCCCGATCATGTCATTCGGGAGACAAGCAGACTGGTGAGGGATTTTATGGTTTTTGAAATGAACACCGGGCAGATGATCGATGATGTACGCCTCGCACTCGAGGGAAGAAGTAACGTACACTTCTACGGTCGGCCGGGGGGGATCGTTTCAACTCCGGATGAGGTGGGAAAAGCGATCAGCAGCACCTATTACCGTTGCAATCTGAAGAGGGATTAACGGATGGAGGAAATCGTCTTTGCCAGACCACGATATATGAAGAAGGTCCCGTTTCACTACTGCCCCGGGTGCGGGCACGGCATTATCCATCGATTGGTGGCCGAAGTTATTGAGGAACTGGACATCGGTGACAGAACGATCGGTGTTCCTCCTGCAGGGTGTGCGGTGATAGCCTATGATTACTTCGATGTGGATATGGGGGAGGCGCCTCACGGCAGGGGACCGGCGCTTGCCACCGGGATAAAACGGATTCGTCCGGACCGCATCGTCTTTTCCTATCAGGGCGATGGGGATATTGCCGCCATTGGAACCGCGGAGACGATCCATGCCGCCAATCGTGGGGAAAGTATCACGGTCATCTTCGTCAACAACAGTTGCTACGGAATGACGGGGGGACAGATGGCCCCCACAACCCTGCTCGGCCAAAATTCCACTACAACGCCCGGAGGACGTGATGCAAGGCGCGACGGTCCACCGATTGATCTGAGCGAAATGATCGCCTTGACCGGCGGGTCCGTCTATATAGAGAGAACCGCCGTCAACTCCATACGAAACATACGAAAAACAAAAAAGGCTATCACCAAGGCGTTCAAGGTGCAGATGGCAGGACTGGGATTTTCGCTTGTCGAAATCCTCTCCCCTTGCCCGACCAACTGGAAACTGTCGCCGGTGGATGCCTGCCGGTGGATTGATGAGAGCGTCATGCAGACGTTCCCCCTGAAGATTATAAAGGATGCAACGGGGTAAATGAGATTGGGACACATGAAGAAGACCGTTTTTGCCGGATTCGGGGGACAGGGTGTCTTGATGATGGGGTATGTCTTTGCGGTGGCGGCGATGCGAGACGGCAGGGAAGTAACCTATCTGCCCGCGTATGGCGCTGAAATGCGCGGAGGAACGGCAAACTGTACGGTCGCCGTCTCGGGGGAGGAGATCTTTTCACCCGTGGCATCCGCACCTGATTTCGCGGTCATCATGAACACCCCTTCCCTGCTCAAATATGAAGGAATCATGCACGGAGAGGGAACGATTTTCCTGAACGGTGACCACGTAACCGAGGATCTGACCAGGGATGATTTGACCGCCATCCGGATACCCGCCGTTCAGATCGCCGAGGAACTCGGGACTGAACGGATTATCAACATGATCATGCTGGGCGCATTTGTGGCACATACCCGGATAACATCGCTCGATTCAATCATGAAAGGTCTGGCCGAGATCGTCAAAGACCACCAGGCTGCGATCATGAAGCTGAATCGCAGGGGTCTGGACAGAGGCGCGGAATATATTCTGAAGGGGAATCTACGGTGAAGACGGTAAAACAGATCGAACTCTGGCTCAAGAACATTCCGGGGCAGCTCTCCGATGTCAGCGATATCCTCAGTGATAACCGGGTCAACATACTGGCCTGCTGTTACGCGACAACGCGGGAAGAGGAGGGGCTCTTCTACTTCGTGGCGAATGACCCCAACAAGGCAACGAATGTTCTGAAATCGGCGGGTTATAAGATAAAGACGAAACAGGTAATCGCATGCGAGATGCCGAATCACCCCGGGGGGATCAATGTGGTCTTCAAGCTCTTGAAACAAGCAGGCATCAATCTCGACTACATATATCCCTGCATGGGGACGGGAGACATCACCGTTGTGATACTGGGTCTGGGACCGGTGAAGAAGGCCCTGAAGATCATGGAGGATAACTGGATCAAGGTACGGGGAGACGATCTCTATCATATATGACTGCCCCCAGGGTACCATCATTGCCTCACCATCTTTTCGACAGGGGAACGCTACCGGCTTATTCACCGCAGTTGGCCCCCAAAGTCCTTTACAACGAATGCGGGCGGTGATATCGTACCGCAATCATCTTTGACGCCTCACCACACGGAGGACTTTAAGCGGGATCTTGGCGCATAGAACGGCAATGTCGGCGTTGGGAGCCACCCTTGACTTTTCTACACCGGAAGGAATTGAAGAGAAAGCTATGACGGATAAAAAGACATCGTATAAGGAGGCGGGCGTCGATATCGACAAGGGCACCGCCTTTGTCGACAAGATCAAACCCCTGATAAAGGCCACAACGCGAAAGGGAGTCGTTGGGGAGATCGGCAGCTTCGGCGGGCTCTTTCACCTGGGAACCACCCAATATGCAAACCCTCTCCTTGTCTCAACAACCGACGGCGTGGGCACAAAACTCAAGATCGCTCATATGATGGACAAGCACAACACGATCGGAATTGATCTTGTTGCCATGAATGTCAACGATCTGGTGGTTCAGGGAGCAGAGCCCCTTTTTTTCCTCGATTACATCGCCACCGGGCATCTGAGTCTTGAAAGAAGTGTAGCGGTCATTGAGGGGATATCGCAGGGCTGTCTTGAGGCGGGGTGCGCGCTGACCGG
Source organism: Syntrophales bacterium (assembly GCA_963662405.2). Classification (GTDB taxonomy): domain Bacteria; phylum Desulfobacterota; class Syntrophia; order Syntrophales; family UBA2210; genus UBA6078. The sequence continues at coordinate 2,778,646 of CAXXKT010000001.1, read as the reverse complement.
TGGTGAAACCGCCGAAATGCCTGGTTTTTACAAGGATGATGAATACGATCTTGCCGGTTTTTGTGTGGGTGTTGTCGAGTATGACAACCTCATTGACGGCTCGGAAATCAGGGTCGGAGACAGCATCATCGGCCTGGCGTCGAACGGAATTCACAGTAACGGCTATTCTCTTGTCCGAAAGGTATTGTTCGAACAGGCGGGACTGACCGTCAACGACACCGTAACCGGTATTGAGGATTCCATCGGTATGGAACTCCTCCGTCCCACAAGGATCTATGTAAAGCCGGTCTTGAACCTTATCAAAAATTTCAGCGTCCGAGGGATAGCCCACATTACCGGCGGGGGCCTGACGGAAAACATCCCACGGATACTCCCCCATCGATGCGAGGCCGTCCTCAATCGCGAGGCATGGTCTCCCCATCCCATTTTCGGAGTCATCCAGGAACGGGGCAACATCGAAGATACCGAGATGCTCAGGGTTTTTAATATGGGGATCGGGATGGTTATCATTGTCCCCGGACAAAATGAGAAGGAGATTGTCGACCACCTTGAGAGGCTCGGAGAACGGGCGTCCATAATCGGTCATATCAGAGCGCGGAACGAAAAAGACGCGGCCGTTACCTATGAATAGAGAGATGAAAAAGATAGATCTCGGTGTCTTGGTTTCCGGTAGCGGCACCAACCTGCAATCGATCATCGACAGTATAGAGGAAGGCAGACTGGACGCGACCATCCGAGTAGTGATAAGCAACGTGCCCGGTGTCGGGTCGCTGGAAAGGGCACGGCAACACGGCATACCCACGATCGTTGTCGACCATCGAAACTTTGAAACGAGGGAAGCCTTTGACCAAGAGGTGGTTGCCGCGCTCACCGCCCACCACGTGGATCTCGTGATCATGGCGGGATTCATGAGGATCCTGACTCCGGTCCTTCTGAGGGCCTTCCCCTTGAAAATCATGAATATCCACCCCGCACTCCTTCCCGCCTTTCAGGGTCTTCATGTCCAGGAAAAGGCCTTCGATTACGGCGTGAAATTCACCGGCTGCACCGTTCACTTTGCCGATGAAGGGGTCGATACCGGTCCGATTATTATTCAGGCCGTCGTTCCCGTGTATGACGATGATACGGCGGAAAAGCTTCAGAGCAGAATATTGCAGGAAGAGCACCGGATCTATCCGCAGGCAATCCAGTTTTACGCAGAGGGGAGGATCGAGGTTACCGGCCGGAAGGTGAGTATAAGAGACCCCCGCCCGATGGGTACAGTGTGCCTCCACAATCCTTCCCTGGAACAATTTTAGAATGATCATCGTCAGTGCGTGCCTCCTTGGCTTCAATTGCAGATACGACGGAACGGGCCGTCCGGACAAAACGTTGCTCCTGCCGGACGTGCGACCATACCTCGTTCCCGTTTGCCCGGAACAGATCGGCGGGTTACCGACACCGCGGGTCCCATCCGAGATCGATACGGGAGATGGCTCTCATGTCCTTGAAGGGAGGGCACGGGTTGTATCCGCTCAAGGAGCAGACGTGACAGACAACTTCCTGCGCGGAGCTGAGGAGGTTCTGCGCTTCATGAAACTGATGGGGATATCAGCAGCGATCATGACGGAGAAGAGTCCGTCCTGTGGTGTTCATCACATCAAGAGGAACGGCGTCACCGTCCCGGGGTACGGGGTGACATCCTCCCTCCTCAAGAAACACGGGGTTGTGATTGTATCATCCGAACGGATTGCCGATGATATTGGATTCCTGTTGGGTAAGGTGGTCTAAGACATGTTCGACACCATTGTGCTGGGAAACGATCCAGGTTCCCTGGTAGCCGCATTGACCCTGGCAAACCGGGGGGGGAAGACGCTCCTGGTGACGAATGATGCCCTTCAGTGTTATCAAGAGTCGGGATATATCTTCGATATCGACCCCTTCCCCTGGTCAGGGTTTAACCGAGGGCATGTCTTCAGACAATTCATTTCTCACCTTGGGATACCCCAGGAAGAACTTCCCCTCAATCCGATGCTTCAGATTATCTTTCGAAAACACAGGGTCGCCTTGCGTGGAACGGTCGAATGGGACATCAAAGAGGTTACGCGGGAATTCCCCGACGACGCATCTGAAATAGCCCGATTCTATAAATCCCTCGCCAAATGCGGCTCCTTTGTATCCCATCTGGTCGAAGCAGGACTTCATCTGCGACCATCGACCCTGAAGGCCCGTGCCGGACAATTATGTCATATGCCTTCTATCGCCCTCAGAAAAAGGACCTTTGCGTCACGCCTCGCAACCATGCAGCGGTTATCATCGATCGAAAAGATGGTTCAGGCGCAGCTTCTCCTACTCTCACACCTCGATCCCCAGGCGATGAGTCCCCTCGCCTCTGCGCGGACGCTGTGCGATGCGATGCAGGGATTAACATACTACCGGGATGGAAAACATGCCCTGATGCAGAAATTGAAAAAGAAATTCGAAGCCGATGGTGGTGTAATAGAAAGACAGCCCATTTCAACGGTCGAGATTGATCGTGTTATTAAAATAAACATAAAAACCGACGGCGCCAAGGATGGTGTCCCGACCATATATGGGAAAAACATGGTCATCAGCACCGGTGATGAAAAATTCGGCCCGCTCCTTGAAGAAATCAAGGGATTCTCACCGCTCAGAAGGCGTTTCGTGAAGGTACAGCCATCCCTCTATCCTTTCACCTTGTATATGGGCGTCAATGACCGGTGCATTCCCGAGCAGATGGGGCCATACGTTGCGGTGATATCGGATGAAGCCGAATCCATCGAGGAGGGAAATCTCTTGTTTCTTGCGGCAAGTGAACCGAACGATACCCACCGGGCCCCTGATGGAAAGCGGGCCGTCAGCGTAACCTCTTTTCTGACCACACATCCTTCATCGATCACCCCTGACGTTCTCAAAAAGACCGCTGAGAATATGCTCCGGAATCTGGGAATGTTTCTCCCCTTCCTGGCGGAGAATATCGATTTTTTTAACCTGGAGCAATCCATAACCCTATCGAAAGAGCGCTGTGGAATCGCCGGCGCCAGGTACCGTGCCAAGAGCCACCGTATGGGGCTGTCATTGTTTGACAACAGGACACCCCTGAGAAACGTCTTTTTGACCGGAGGGCTTATTATTCCGGGACTTGGGTTCGAGGGAGAGATCGTATCCGGGCTGAACGCCGCGCGACTGGCGACAGGGAGAAAACCGTCATGAAAGAATCGCTCAATTTCACGATCAGGTCGCTGGGGAAACCGGCCATCTCATCACCGATTACCTCCGGATATTTTATGGCCGACGATAAGCGCGTGCTCTTTGATCCCTATCTTCACGCTGACGCCCCGTGCACGGGAGAATCCGCCTCCCTTGAAATCGCCGGACCGAGAAGACTGATCTACTTCAACCCCTCACAGACACGGGCCGCCATCGTGACCTGTGGTGGCCTGAGCCCCGGCATTAACGATGTCATACGATCGGTGGTTATGGCTCTCTATTATCGATATGGGGTAAAAGAGATAGCCGGTATCCGCTACGGGTTTCAGGGGCTTATCCCCGCATACAAACACGCGGTGATGAATCTGACACCTGACACGGTCAAGGACATCCACACCCTTGGCGGCAGTATCTTGTCATCATCGCGGGGGAACCAGGACATCCCAACGATGGTCGATACCCTGCGGAGCATGGATATCGATATCCTCTTCTGTGTCGGGGGTGACGGGACCATGCGTGCGGCCGGAAGGATAGCGGAAGAAGTTCTGAAAAGGGATGTCAAGATCGGTGTCATCGGGATACCAAAGACCATCGACAACGATCTGAACCTGATCGATAGAACTTTCGGCTTCGACACGGCAATCTCCATGGTAGTCAACGTCATTCAATGCGCACACGTTGAGGCGAAAGGCGCCCCCATGGGGATAGGTCTGGTAAAAATCATGGGACGGGAGTCCGGACATATCGTTCTCAATGCCACCCTGGCCCAGAACGACGTCAATTTTGCTCTTATCCCTGAAGTCCCCTTTGATCTGGAGGGAGAGCGAGGTCTGCTTACCGTTCTGAAACAACGTCTTCACGAGAGGAATCATGCCGTTATACTCGTAGCGGAGGGTGCGGGGCAGGAGCTGTGCGCCTGCGATGGTCCGAACCGGACTGACGCCTCCGGAAATCTTCGGCTTCGGGATATCGGTATGTTCCTGAAAGAACAGATTGAAGCGTATTTCAAGCAAAGGGAGATGGATATCAACCTCAAGTATATCGATCCCAGCTACACCATACGGAGCGTTCCCGCCAACGCCAGCGACAGTATATACTGTGAGCTTCTGGGCCAGTTCGCCGTCCACGCCGCAATGGCGGGGAAGACAGACCTGGTGGTGGGTCTGTTCAAGGGTGAATATGTCCATCTGCCGATCGAATCGGTCACCTCCCGCAAGAAGGTCAATACGAAAGGGAATCTATGGATGCGGGTTCTCGAGGCGACGGGACAACCGTCATCCATGAAAAACGGATGACCCTCCCCGGTGATAAAACGAAAGTAATATCAAAAAATGCTTGCAAAAATAGCTGTTATGGTTTAGGAGACAGCCTGATTTTCTGAAAGGAGTGTGAGTGTTATGTCACGATTTTGTGAGATCTGCGGTAAAGGGCCTGAAGTCGGGAACAGCGTCAGCCATGCCCACAACAAGACGAAGAGGGTCTGGTATCCCAACCTCCAGAAACTGCGGGTGGTAAACCCGAAGACCGGTGCCGTCAAAAGAATGAAGGTCTGCACCCGATGTCTCCGTTCAGGCGCCGTTAAAAAGGCCATTTAGAAATGAGTTGTATCCGTCTGGTCATCAGACGGATACGCGCCCGCCCCTGAGAGATCATTCGTTGATGATCATCTTTTTCAGATCCGTGATACCTATTTGGAATGTACCGTGTGCCGTCCTACCGTACGCCTTGCCGGTACCATCCAGGATCAGTTCTTCGGTATCCTTGTTTTTGAGACGTACCACACCCTTCAACCCCTCTCCCTGAGAGAGGAAGGTAATATGCTCCACCTGTTCGAAGGGGATCGTGTACACTCCCCTCCCCTTCTTTCCTTCGATATAGGTCTTTCCGTTAATGCTCGCCTCTAAGCATGGCGTAACGATATCCATTTCATCGACAAAGGTGGCCCTGAATTTTTGTTCGGTAACCGGAATCGTGTCCGGTGTATCGTTCCCCGTTATCGATCCCATTGCCAGGAGGAACGGAACCAAAAAGATGATCACTCCATATCCGTATCTTCTGTCCATGTATCCTCACCTCCGCCAACCTCGGATATTTCAATTTCTCCCTGTAATGCCTGTATGATTCCGGAGACATCGGGTGTAAACCCCGGCATGATGAACAATCGAATGACCGCTTGGGTGTTGTCAATCGTTGTAATCGTTGCATGCCCTTCATATCCCTCAAAGATATGTTTGACATATCCAATATCCCGCCGATCCAAGCGCAAGTCTTTTATGGTGATATCTCCGTCCAGCATTGAATATTCGTAGCATCCGGCCCCTGAAACATCAAGAAATAAATCCCTCCTTGACAGGATCAGATGCCTTGATTATAGTACGATATCTCTTGATCGGAACAACAAATATGCTGCCAACCACGCGGTGGAAACTCCCCCATACCAACGAGATGGTCCAATCTATGTTGGCCCGGGAAATCGGGATCAGTCCCATTATATCGCAGATCCTCGTCAACCGCGGCATTACAACCCCGGATGACGCCAAAAGGTTCCTCTTTCCTTCGTTGAATCAACTCCACAATCCGTTCCTCATGCAAGATATGGAACACGCTGTCGACCGGTTGATCGCGGCAATCTTCAAAAATGAAAAGATCGTCGTGTACGGCGATTACGATGCGGACGGTATCACCTCCACCGCTGTCCTCGTCAAGTTTCTCCGTGAAATTCATGATCGAATATCCTATTACATCCCCCAGCGAATCGGGGAGGGGTATGGTCTGAGCACTACTGCAATAGACGGATTCAGGGAGGAGGGCATCGATCTTATCGTCACGGTGGACTGTGGAATCTCCGATCATGAAGCGATAGCACACGCTACCCGGGCAGGGATCGATGTAATCGTCACCGATCACCATGAGGTCCCCGCTACCCTCCCCCATTGTAAGGCGGTGATCAATCCCCACCGTCCGGATTGTCCCTTCCCATTCAAATCGCTTGCAGGGGTGGGGGTCGTTTTCAACCTCTTGATCGCCCTGCGAGGGAAACTTCGGAACCAAGGCTTCTGGGAAGGGAAAGAATATCCGAACCTGATGAAATATCTTGACCTGGTGGCCATCGGAACGATCGGTGACATTGTCCCCCTCGTCGATGAAAACAGGATCCTCGCAAAGATCGGTCTCGGCGTGGCGGGCAATACGGATCGAATCGGGCTCAGGGCCCTGATGGCGGTCAGCGATATGGGAAGAAGAGTCATCAGTTCCGAAATGGCGGCATTCAGGCTGATCCCCCGTATCAACGCCGCCGGAAGGATCGGCGTCCCCGGGGACGCCGTGGAGCTGCTCCTGACCGAGGACGAAGGAAGAGCCGCCCTTCTTGCCGAACGCCTCGACGCATACAATAAGAACCGGCAAGAAATTGAGAAGAAAATCCTCCACGAAATACTGGAGGAAATAAACACAACCACCGATATCAATAAGGGCAATTCCTTGGTATTATCATCCGACTCGTGGCATCCGGGGGTCATAGGGATCGTGGCTTCAAAGCTTGTCGACCGATACTATCGCCCCACCGTGCTCATCAGTGTTCAAGACGGAATCGGAAGGGGATCGGGACGAAGCATCGTCGAATTCAATCTGTACGAAGGGCTGGACACGAAATGCTCCTCCCTGCTGCTCTCATATGGCGGTCATCGATATGCGGCGGGAATTTCCATTCGAGAGGAAAACATCAGCCGATTTTCAGAAATATTGGACGAAACGGTACGTGAAAGCATCGGCAGTGAGCGTGTGGCACCTCAGACCACCATCGATGCCCTCTGCACTCTGAACGACGTAGATTATAGCCTCCTCTCCCAGATAGAGATGATGGCCCCCTTTGGAAACATGAACCCGGAACCGGTGCTTCACACACGTGACGTACGGATCGAATCCCCGACAACGGTGGGGAAAAACCACCTGAAGATGCGCGCCAATAGCAACAACATGAGCTGTGACTCCATATGGTTTGACCGGGGAGACCTCCTGGAACAGCTGGCAGGGTCGACTATCGACATTGTTTTTTCGCCGCAGATAAATCACTGGAACGGCAAGAGCAGCATCCAGCTCAAGATGAAGGACGCCTCCTTCCCGTCCTGAACAACCAATAGCCGCGTTACATGCAATACAACGTTTGTTTTCCAACATACAATGATTCGCTTCCAATTACAGAAACTACCTTACATTGGTGGTTTATTTTATCCGAGGAATATGATAGCTATTTTACTCATCGAATCGGTTTAGACAAGGTATGGATTAGTAGTAGCGGTTCACTCCGATCAGATAGCTGATTCTGGTACGCGCTCAGGGGAATTACTCGCCAAGGATACATCATAGTGGGACAATCCCGCTATCCCCTTGTCACTTATTTGTTTTTTGCACTACAGGGATTATTCTCTCACGTAAACAAAAGATTCATATGACCCCCGACACAAATTATTCACAGCTTTCCATTTGTTTCATCATCGAATATTACTATCCCCATGTAGGCGGAGCGGAAATCCTGTTCCAGAAATTGGCGGAAGGCCTCGTACAGAAAGGGCATCGATGCGATGTTGTCACCTGTCGCGTCCCCGGAACACCACGGTTCGATGTGGTAAACGGCGTCAATATCCACCGGGTCCGTGTCCCCAGATTCGCTGACCGGTACTGGTTTACCTTTATGAGTATCCCCTTGGCATGGAAGATTTCTTCAGCAGCAGCCATTATCCATACCATGCCGTACAACGGGGCCTTTCCCGCTTGGCTGATCGCCAGAATGCGAGGGAAACCGGTCGTCATCTCCTTTCTTGAGGTTCTAGGAGACACCTGGATGCGGTTACACTTTAATGTCGTGGCGGCCTGTTTATGCCGGTGGATCGAACGTGCAATTCTTCGTCTCCCCTACGATGCGTATCTCTGCATTTCACAAAGCACCCGGTGTTGTCTCACAGATCGGGGGATAAAACCCCAAAAGACATTTCTGACCTATCCCGGGATTGACAATCAATTATTTAAACAAGGGCGAACTCAAGAAACACAAAAGATCCGAAAAGAACTTGGCATCGAGGAATCAACCTTCCTTTACGCCTATTACGGCCGACCGGGAATGGCCAAGGGGGTCGAATATCTGGTCCGGGCGGTTCCTCTGATTCAAGAGGTGATTCCTGATTCGAAACTCCTGTTGATACTCGCAAACGACCCACCGACAAAATATCAAGAGGTTGTGAATCTTATCCGAACATTAAGTTTGGACAACATAATTCTCCATCCCTCCGTGCCGAGAGAAATGCTCCCGCAGTATATCCAGGCAACCGACTGCGTGGTGGTCCCCTCTCTCAGTGAAGGTTTCGGTTTTACGTGCGTCGAGGCATGCACCATGGGGAAACCCGTTGTAGCAACCAATGTCGGATCTCTTCCCGAGGTCATCTCGGGAAAATATGTATTGGTATCTCCGGGTGATCCCGAGTCCCTGGCGGACGGAGTGACGAAGGTATTTCGAGGAGAGCTTGAAACAAAAGAAAAAAAGGTGTACCGCTGGGAGCAGACGATACAAAGCTCCCTGCAGGCTTACAAGGCGATCGCTTCACCACGCGAGACACGATAGTCGACTGCCTGAGAGATCAGCTCAGGTTATGATGAGATAATACCCAAATTGAAAGCTCCCACATGTGTAATTCAAGGAGCGGAGCTGTATGAAAACCAGGATCTGGAACGGATATACCCCGACGTCAAGGTGCGTGAAGCAGCACCTTCAAACGGTCATTTGTTCGGTCCACAAGCATACGTAAAAAATGAAAAGACCGACAGACCGTACCACAGTTTCGATTCACCTTATCGCCGCTGCCCGGCCCAACTTCATGAAGATCGCTCCGCTCTACCATGAGCTGATCAAGAAAGATTGGGCGCATCCGGTAATCGTTCACACGGGGCAACATTATGATCTGAATATGTCGGATGCGTTTTTCCGGGATTTGAATCTTCCGGCGCCACACATCCATCTGGACGTGGGAAGCGGAACCCATGCCGAGCAGACCGGCGGCGTGATGATTGCGTACGAACGGGTTCTTTTCGAAACCAAACCCGATTTGGTGATTGTCGTAGGAGATGTCAATTCAACGGTGGCATGCAGTTTGGCTGCCGTCAAGTTGGGAGTCAAGGTCGCCCATCTTGAGGCGGGACTCCGATCGTTCGATCGCTCCATGCCGGAAGAAATCAATCGGATTGTGACCGATTCAATTGCCGATTACCTGTGGACCCCATCTGCAGACGCAAACGAAAATCTCCTCAGGGAAGGAATCACTGCCGAGAAGATCACAATGGTGGGAAATATCATGATCGATTCCCTCGTTATGATGACCCCGGCAATCCTCCGGGAACGGACGCAAGAAAAATTGAGACTTGCGAATATAAAATACGGCGTGGTCACCCTTCATCGCCCCGCCAATGTTGACACCCCCGAGGGGTTATCGCAAATCTGTGATGCGCTCATTCGACTATCAAACAAGACCCAGCTTGTCTTTCCGCTACACCCGCGCACCGCGAAGAACCTGCATGAGTTCGGTCTTTACAATCACCTCAACAACGCACCGGATATTTTTTTAACGGCCCCTCTCAGCTACAAGTCATTTATGAACATACTATTTGGCTGCACATTTGTGATAACCGATTCAGGTGGAATCCAGGAAGAAACGACGTATCTGAATATTCCTTGCCTGACAATGCGTTCAAATACGGAGCGGCCTATCACAATAACCCAGGGAACAAACAAATTGACCGTCCCCGAAAGGATTGTGTCAGACCTCGAAGAGATCGTCGAAAAGGGTCCAACTAACCCTCCTGTATTCTGGGATGGGAAAACGGCCGTAAGGACCGTTGAATTGATAAAGGCAATACTGAAGGGGGAAACCGCCCAATCCAGGCAGGTGTAAAAGGTTTTGTGTCCGGACGGGTGAATCTCCTTTGCCGATTGTATACCTTCTGGCACTTTTCGACGATATAAGATACTAAAACATATACACACACAGAGCGTTACGCTCTCAAAATGGAAAGGAATCGACCATGAAGAAGGCTTTTATCACCGGGATCACGGGGCAGGACGGATCATACCTTGCAGAATTTCTCCTAGGGAAAGGATATGAAGTGCATGGCCTCATCAGGAGAACAAGCAGTTTCAACACGGAGCGCATTGACCACTTTTACAAAGGGTTCAACGATCCGGATGCTCACCTGCACCTGCATTACGGGGATTTGGCGGTGTCTGCTCATCTCACAAACCTCGTGGCTGAGATACAACCCGACGAGATATACCACCTCGGCGCTCAAAGCCATGTCCGTGTGAGTTTCGATACCCCCGAATATACCGGCGACATAACCGGCCTCGCGACCATTCGGCTGTTAGACGCGATCAGAAAAACCGGGGTCGCGGCACGGTTCTACCAGGCCTCGTCCAGTGAGATGTTCGGATCTTCACCCCCACCGCAGAATGAGCTCACCCCCTTTCAGCCGCGGAGCCCTTACGGTGCAGCCAAGGTATATTCCTATTACGTGACAAAGAACTATCGCGACGCGTACAATATCTTTGCCTGTAACGGTATCCTCTTCAACCACGAATCCCCCCGCCGGGGTGAGACATTCGTTACCCGGAAGATCACACGCGCGGCGACCCGGATCAAAATGGGCCTGCAGGACAAGCTCTATCTGGGGAATGTCGACGCGAAGCGTGACTGGGGCTTTGCCGGTGACTATGTCGAGGCCATGTGGATGATGCTCCAGCACGATCAACCGGACGATTTTGTCATCGCTACCGGCGAGACCCATTCGGTACGTGAATTTGTACAAACAACCTTCGCGAAGCTCGACCTTGATCACCATGATTATGTGGAAATCGATGAAAACTGCTTCAGGCCGACCGAAGTCGATGTGCTCCTCGGCGATGCGACCAAGGCGCAGACAATTCTCGGGTGGAAACCCAAAACCACGTTCGATCAGCTTATTGATATGATGATCAAAACGGACCTCGAACTGGCGAAGAAAGAAAAGCTTATCTCTGATGCCGGTTACTAAAAAGGGACGTTTTTACCTGGGGTCCAAACCTCGCAGATCGCAGAGACGTGTGCTAGGTTTCCTCTTTCAGCATAGATCTACGCACAAGTAAAAATTCCATTATAAAATTGCCGGCGTGTTGGTTATGATATAATCATAACGTATAAGTTTTTACCGGAGGAAAAACAATGTCCGAGAACCAAGCCACCCAGAGTCCAAATCATCAATTCCACCCCCCTTATGATGAGGGCGAGGTCGCCCTCATCGATCTACTCCGTGTTATCTGGGAATGGAAGTGGTTCATCATCGCCGGCACCTTGATCTGCGTCGTGGCGGCTGTCGTCTATGCGTATCAACTCCCGAAGATCTATCAGGTGGATATGATTATAGAGCCGGGGATCATCAGCATCAGCGATACGGGAGGGTTTATATACCTGGACTCGCCTGAAAATATCAGCCGGAAGATCAATCAGCAGGCATACAATCAGCGGATCATCAAGTCTTTAAATATCAATCCTGAGAAAATTCAGCTCAAAATCGCTGCGGACAAGAACGGAAAGGGTGAATCGCATATTATTCAGGTCACATCTGAATGGGAGAAAGAGAAGGTTACCCTCGGCCTTGGCGTGCTGAATCGCCTGATCGAATTGCTCACGGACGACTACCGCGTCCTCGTGCACCAGAGACAACTCAACTACGATTCAAACATCTTGAATCACAGAAGCAGAATCCAGGATATCGAGGTTCAAAGAAAGGACCTGGAAAAGCAGATTCAGGTGAAACAGAGTGACGTACAGACCAGAAAACATGAAATAGAACTCAAGCGGGAACGGCTCGCAAATGTCGAGAAGGAGATCGACAGATTGCTTCTCGACATAAAACAGGTCAAGGAAAACTCAGAGAAAATCACCGAACGGAGGCAGCGCCTGATCAACGAAGGCAACCAACAGGATGAGATGTCGCTCATGCTGTATGGGACGACGCTTCAACAAAACATATTGTATTTTAATGAACTGAATACGCACATATATAACCTGACACAGGAACAGTACGAGATCGAATCCCAGATGAGCGTATTCGAAAGAGACATCAATGAGATTCTCGGAAAAATTGACCGATTGCGACTCCAGAAGGAAGAAGGGATGCAGGCACAGATTGATAACGCCAAGGCTGAAATCACACGCCTGGAGGCTGAAAAGCAGATCATTACCAATATCAATGTTATCAAGACCCCAGAGATTTCGGCAAAGCCCATCAAACCCAAGAAGAAACAGATCGTTGCGCTTACCGGGGTGGCCGCCCTCTTCATCTTCGTCTTTCTTACCTTCTTCATAGAGTACATAAAAAATGCGCCAAAAAAAGAGTCCTAAATTATGGACAGATGTTCCTTCCAATCTCGGTTTTGGGCTGATTTCAAAAAATCACATTGAAGTTCTGGCTGAAAAATCAATCTGGAGATGATATTTTAGATCGAAGTAGAAACCCACACCCTGTGGGTGTGGTCATGTGGGATTGGCTAAGCCGGTCCCGTATGGGTATGGCCAAGTAGGCCGCCCACTGCTATCCTTGCTTAGAGTTGTTAGCCGCAACGTCAAGAGCAAGGAGGAAGCAGTGAGCAGATTTTGCAAGTTATCACACACGATATGGCATTGTCAGTATCATATTGTGTGGGTTCCGAAGTACAGATACCGTATTTTGACAGGGAGAGTTCGAGAGGCAGCAGAAGCTGGGATTCACGCGATTTGTGGATATGCAGGGTGTGAAGTGGTGGAGTTAAATGTACAACGCGATCATGTACATCTTGTGATAATGATCCCCCCGAAGGTATCGATATCGAGTTTAATGGGCCGGGTCAAGGGGCAGACATCGATGAAATTGTTTCAACAATTTCGGGAATTGAGGAAGAAGCCCTATTGGGGGAACCATTTTTGGGCGAAGGGATATTGTGTTGATACAGTTGGATTGAATGCCGAGATGGTCCGGAAGTATGTCCGGTATCAGGAGAAGAAAGAGAGGCAGGAAGAACAACTGAGATTAGATGACTAAAAGACGAACGATGCGGCAAGACTCATCAGCCCCGCCCCCTCTGGGGGCAGGGGCATACCCCCCTATGGGGGGATAATTCAAAGCCGCGTCCTGTGGGCGCGGATTATTTACATAAAATAAGGCATTGTTGCCTCCATAGACAGTTAAATACATGGCACCTTTCCCATAGGTGCCAAAACAAGCTCGATTAATAATTATTATGCTGACAAACAAAAAAATTCTTATAACTGGGGCAGATGGTTTTATCGGCTCGCACCTCACGGAAATACTCGTAAAACAAGGGGCGGATGCCAAAGCCCTGAGCCAATATAATTCCTTCAACTACTGGGGGTGGCTTGAAGACACAGAGTGCTTACACGATATAGAAATACTTATTGGTGATGTCCGAGATCCACACTACTGCAAAAAAATCACAAAGAACGTTGATGTTGTCTTTCATCTTGCGGCGCTTATTGCAATTCCATATTCGTACATTGCCCCTGACAGTTACGTGGAAACCAACGTCAAGGGAACTCTTAATATCTGCCAAGCCGCACTCGACAATGGGTGCGAACGGGTTGTCCACACGTCTACCTCCGAGGTCTACGGGACAGCCCAATATGTTCCCATCGACGAAAACCATCCCCTACAACCGCAATCACCGTACAGTGCCTCAAAGATCGCCGCCGATGCGATGGCGAAAAGTTTCTTTCACGCCTTTAATCTGCCTGTGACCATAGCACGGCCATTTAACACCTATGGCCCTCGTCAATCGACTCGCGCAGTGATCCCCACAATTATTACACAGATTGCTAAGGGTGAAAAACAGATACAACTTGGCGATCTCATGCCAACACGCGACTTTACCTATGTCGAAGATATTTGCCGCGGCTTTATTTCCCTAGCGGAGTGTAAACGAACCATAGGAGAAACGGTAAATATCGGTTCGAACTTTGAGGTGTCCATTGGTGAGGTCGTAGATATCATCAGAGAAATCATGAGCTCTGATACCGAGATCATCACGGATACCCCGCGTCTTCGTCCCCCAAAATCCGAGGTATTCCGTCTATGGTGCGACAACACAAAGATCCGGCAATTAACAGGCTTTGCCCCTCAATACACCTTGCGCGAAGGCTTGGAGAAGACAATTGCCTGGTTCACCGATCCCGAGAACCTAAAGAGATTCAAGAGCTACATCTATAATGTGTAGTAGCGTTGATCTCAAAACAGGAGACGTGGAATATTTCCTTTAAATATGATTTCCGCTGAATCATTTTTCCGTATAATTGACTTCATCCGATCTCTGTACCCGGGAGAAAATCCGGTTCCCTTGCACGTTCCGCGGTTCCTCGGAAACGAGAAGAAGTATGTCAATGATGCTATCGACTCTACGATTGTTTCTTCCGTTGGCGCGTATGTGGATCATTTCGAGAACATGATATGCGAGATTACCGGCGCGCGGTTTGCTGTCGCCGTTGTGAACGGTACCTGTGCCCTTCAAGTGGCATTGAAGCTCGCGGGAGTTGAACCAGGTGATGAAGTTATTACCCAACCACTGAGCTTTGTGGCGACAGCTAATGCCATTGCGCACTGCGGAGCTACCCCGATATTCCTCGACGTCGAACGTGAGACATTGGGACTTGATCCCAACGCTTTAGATCGTTTTCTACAGGGCCATACACACATACAAGGCAATATCTGTCATAATACAACAACCGGCAGACGAATTGCTGCCTGTGTCCCCATGCATACCTTCGGTCATCCCTGCCGGATTGAGGCGATCGCTGATATTTGTACCCGATACCACATCCCCCTTATCGAGGATGCTGCCGAATCGATCGGGAGCTTCTACAAAAACAAGCATACCGGTACCTTTGGGCTCTTTGGCATATACAGCTTTAACGGAAACAAAACGGTGACCTGCGGTGGCGGCGGGGCAATTGTTACAAACAACGAGACCCTGGCCAAAAAAGCGAAACATATAACCACAACGGCCAAGGTCCCCCACCCGTATGAATATGTCCATGACATGGTTGGTTATAACTACCGACTTCCAAATCTCAACGCTGCCCTCGTGTGCGCGCAGTTGGAACAGCTCAGTACCTTCGTGGAAAATAAACGGGAACTGGCGGCACGCTACCAGGAATTCTTTGATTCCCTGGAGATACCCTTTGTCCGGGAGCCCATGGCTGCCCGATCGAGCTACTGGTTGAACGCTATTATTGTGCCAGACCGGGCAACTCGCGACGCATTTCTCAAAGCTACCAATCAGGCCGGTGTCATGACACGGCCGGCATGGAAGCTCATGAATAAGTTGGAAATGTATCAAGGATGTCAAACCGATGCACTCGAAAACGCCCAGTGGTTGGAAGACCGGGTGGCGAATATTCCAAGCAGCGTAAGGATATAACCTCGGAAGTGTAATACGGAAGAAAATGATTGGTTCTATGCGAAAGCAAATTGATACGAAATTTATAAGCGCATTGATTCAAACTAGGAAGTGAAAAAATGGAGATAGCTTATCTGCATGACTCGGTACTTACAGAATCCGATCTGCTGAAGTTTATCGAAAAAGTAGGACCGGATTTTTATCCAAATCTTTCCACACGGGTTGATTTGACCGCTTATACGGAGAAGCTCTATAAACAGGCCGTGATACTTATTATACTAGATAAGGTTAGAAATAAAATTTGGGGAATGTTAGCATTTTATTGTACTCCAAAGAGCTATGAAGACGCTTTCCTTTCATTCATTGCTATCGACCGTACAATACGCAGTAAGAGACTCGGTTTTGCTTTAATAAACCAAATGATTCAGCATGTAAGAGAGGCTGGCATGAGTGCAATCGAGACTCGTACTTGGTCAGGCAACACACACATGATCCGCCTCATCGAGGGTGTCGGTTTTAAGCTTACCCAAAAAGCCATCGACAGCAATGGGCGACTCAGTATGCATTATCGGTTAGAACTCGACCACTCTTTGGTAGGAAGCCAAAATAATGTTAGAAACTGAAGATGAACTTCGAAATATCTACACCGAGGCCAGACTGGAAGTATTGCAATCCGATGTGCTCTCTCTCCTCCCCTCTCTACTCATTATTGAAAATAAGAGAGATCTAGTTGCAGAGAGTGGGAATTTACGGAAAAAACTATCAGATTCAAAAAACATTTGACTACTTGGGTATAAACAGCGCACTAGCAAAGCATAAGCTTTGGATCGTGAAGGAAAATGAGAAGATCTACGCAGAAGAGCCCATCACTATACATTATTGATGAATCACGAAATTGGCCCGTATGTGGGGGTAACAAAATACGAAAGTTATCCTACATATTGAGAAATATAAAGCCAGAAGGTTTGATGACACATGGTTCAAAATACTCGAGCCACTGCCTCGCTACCGCGTATTGGGGTGCTACGCAGAACATACCGGTTCGTCTTCTTATTTTGGAAAAGGATAGCGCAGATATCTCAAAATACCCACACCTAAAATTGGCGAAATATTTGGGGGCGGAACTACTGTTCATTGATCCAAGCAGGGCACAGGAACGAATAGATGAAGAACGAAGACAGTTTCACACGTATTACTGGGTTCCTGGGGGAGGACATACTCGCGCTGGTATGAATGCATATAAAGATTGGTTTTGTAAAATCCTTAACGAATCCCCTGATTTGAAAAGCCGGGAATGGATTGCGTTACCATACGGTACCGGCACAACGGCACTTGGTATTCTTTATGCAATTTTTGAAATCGGCCTGGAAATGAAGGTAATCGGCGTATCTGTGTCAAGAACGAAAAAAAAGTGTCTGGAGGCTGCAGCAGAAATTGTTGGTCAAGGACTGATAAAAGAAATTACGAAAAACTTGATTATTGATGACCGGTTTTCAGGACGATACGGTCAAATTGAGGAGCATCATAATGAACTGCGCTTCATGTTTCTTAAGAGTTTTGGAATATTAGTTGATCCGATATATAATATTCGGGTTGTGGAATATCTCGAATCCACGCGTCTGGAAAACGGGATTATGATAAATACTGGTGGACAGTTAAATAACCTCATTTCATGAAACTATTGTTTACAAACGCGGGAAGGCGAACTTACTTAATAGAGTACGCCTTGGATATTAAACGGCAGGGTATCACTGATCTCGATGTATTTGTGTGCGATACCAGCAAAGATACTGCGGCAATGTGGGTTGCCCAAGAGGTAAAACGTTTTGTAACGCCCCATGTAAGTGACGATCCTGAGAAATACGCCGGCGCATTACTAAAGAAGTGTCTCGATTATGGGATCGAAGTGGTTATACCGCTTATGGATTATGAGCTACCGGTTCTTGCAAAGTGGAAGGATCGATTTGCAGCAAATGGCATTACCGTAATAGTAGCATCCCCTGATATAATTGATACATGCCTTAACAAGCAACGCTGCCATGCTTTCTGTGATGAGCATGCTTTGCACGTGCCTCGGTCATGGTATCCGGGAGAGGCAACCGGTGAGGCACGACCTCCCCTCATAATGAAGAAGCCACTTGGTAGCGGAAGCGTCGGGCTTCAGCACATTGATACGCCGGACGCTATTCCCTCACAGGTACCACCAGGCTTCCTCCTTCAGGAACACATCATAGGGGTAGAGTATGGGATGGATGTTCTCAACGGGTTGCGTGGAGAATTTATCCATTGCTGCCTTCGCAGAAAGCTCTTGATGAGGGCCGGTGAAACCGACAAGGCCGAGGTAATATACGATCAGGAACTACTTGAATGGGGACCGATAATTAGTGGCGCCTTTCATCATGTCGGGAACATGGACGTGGATTTTATTGTGGACCACACCGGAAACATATTTTTCATTGATTTCAACCCCAGATTCGGGGGGGGATATCCTTTTACCCATGCCGCTGGTTTCAATTACCTGAGCTGCCTCCTGTCTCAATACCATGGACAACAAGTTGCACTGCCATCTATAGGAAAAACAATTATTGGCATGAAAGGGGTGCATCTTTTTACGTATGAGGTGGACCAGTGAGTGTGTTTATTGTTGCTGAAGTCGGCCCCAACCACAATGGCTCACCCAAATTGGCACGAACCTATGTGGAACTGCTTGCGGATACTGGGGTTGATGCAATAAAATTTCAGCTCGGAAATCCGGAAAAAACGTATTCTCTTGATGCTTTTAAGGCACAATATCAACTTCACAATGATAACGCTGTGGAAGTTATTGAGGCAGCCAAAAGACGACAGCTTACGAGAAGCGTTCATATAGAGTTGGCAGAGCTGTGCCAACAAAAGGGCGTTGAGTATCTTTGCACCGCTTTTGATTTGGAAAGTCTTATTTTTCTTGATGAAGAAATTAATGTGCAACGATTCAAAATAGCATCAGGAGAGATATTTTCATTCGACATGATGGATTATCTGGCAAAAAAAGAACAACCGATCATGATGTCGACGGGAATGGCAACTTATAATGAAATCGAAGTGGCTCTTTCACGTTTGGATCCTCTGCATAAAAATGATGTTACTTTGCTGCACTGCGTTAGCAGCTATCCCGCAGCAGCAATAAAAGTAAATCTTCGTGTCATGATGGAACTCTCACGCCGATTTAATCGTAAAATTGGATATTCAGATCATGTTCTTGGTCCAGAAGCAGCTATTGCCGCGGTTGCGCTTGGAGCTACGATTATTGAAAAGCACGTCACCCTTGACAAAAACCTCCCCGGCCCTGATCATAAGGCATCGGCGACCATTTCCGAATTTACCTCATTAGTGAAAAGTATACGCCGTGTCGAAGAATGCCTTGGTGTTTCCGAAAAATCGTTTTCTTCCGAAGAAGAAGAAATCGCGAGAGTAGCGCGGAAGAGCATCGTTGCCACCAGAAACATACAACCGGGAGAAATTTTGAAAGGTGAAGACATCTGTTTTAAGCGCCCCGGAACCGGGTTCCTTCCCACCGAACTGGAAAATGTGTTAGGTCGGGTCGTGAAAAAACGAATTGAATCAAACCGGATTATACGTAGAGAGCATTTGCAGTGGGATACCGACTAGCCTTTATGACAGGGGCACGTTCCGAATATGGCATGGCCCGTCCTTTGTTGAGGCGTTTGCAAGACGTTGAAGATGTTGATATCGAGATATACCCCAATGGCATGCACCTGCTGGATCGCTTCGGAAACACCATGAATGAAATCATACAGGGTGATTTCCTCATCCCGGAAGTCATACATACATACACGGAGGACGGAGAACCCAAAGCAGTTGAGTTTGCCCGCTCCCTCACAAAGATATATGAAACCCTCGAAAGGCAAAAACCGGACGCTGTTTTTGTAATCGGGGACCGTATCGAGGCTTATAGCGCAGCCTTGGCAGCACATTTTTTGAAGTTGCCTGTCATACACAGTGGAGGCGGAAACCTCACAATGGGGGCTGTTGACAATGTGTATCGATTCAATATCACCAACATTGCCTCGTTGCATTTCGCAACATCAAAGACAGCATGGGAACGGTTAATACGATGTCCACTTGTCGATATGAATACCGTGATACTGTCTGGTTCACCGACTGTGGATGCAATAATAAAATTTCAACAGACCAGTATTTCAATTTCCAGCATCATTCGAGAACTCAGGAATCGAAAATTTGCATTGATGACATTTCACCCGGTGACAACTCTTCATGAACCAATTTCTGATTTGATGCAATATGCAATTGATTGCATATTATCTAATTCAGTTGATGTGCTGTTGACTTATCCCAATAATGACACTGGCGCTGATCTCATTATTGAAGTAATAGAGAAGAACGCTAACCGCTCAGGGGTTTATATACAAAAAAACTTAGGCATTGAAGGATATTATGCTGCATTAAGAGATTGCACGTTCGTAATCGGGAACTCAAGCAGCGGAATTATGGAAGCACCGTATTTTCATAAACCGGTAATCAATATTGGAACACGTCAGCAGGGTCGCGATAAAGATGTCGGAATCAAAGATGTGGAACCCACAACAACCGCTTTGGAAGCTGCCCTTAGAGAAGGGTTTACTAGTTCCTGGCCTGAAGCGCGGTGCAATAATCTTTATGGCGATGGAAAAGCTGTGGCACGCATTTCCAAGGCTATAATCAGGTTTTTACATGAAAACAGTAAGCACCAGTGCATAGGAAGAATTCACAACTGAGACTAATACCAGGATGTTGACATGAAGAATTTATTGGTGCAGCCAGCAACAAATATGAAAAGTGCAATGGAAACATTGAACAAAACGGCAGAAAAAGTTCTCTTGATAATTGATCATGAGCAGAAACTTCTGGGCACGTTAACAGATGGTGATATTAGACGCCACATCCTGAAAACACAAGACCTGTCGGCAACGGTTGAGAATATATACAATAAAAATCCAATTTTTGTATTCAAGAATAGTATGGATCTAGATATAGTCAAAAAAATTTTTATAGAAAGTAAAATCACGCTAATTCCAATCATAAATCAAGATCGCCAAGTTGTAGATTATATAACTTGGGATAAGGCATTCGGAAACTCTAAGAAAAAGGTATTTTCAAAACTACGTGCCCCTGTTGTTATAATGGCAGGCGGTAAAGGAACACGTTTAGATCCTTTTACAAGAATATTGCCTAAGCCACTGATTCCCATAGGTGATAAACCCATTATTGAGCTAATAATGGATAAATTCCATGAACACGGGACGAAAGAATTTTATGTTACGCTGAACCACAAATCAAAAATGATCAAGGCATATTTTGAAGAGTTTAAAAAGCAATATAATGTCAAATACATCGACGAAGACATCCCCTTGGGTACGGCAGGAGGGTTAAAATATTTGCCGGAGAATATCGCCGGTCCTATCTTTGTATCCAATTCAGATGTTCTTATTCAGGAAGACTACGGAAAGATTTTAAAATATCACAAGAAAAGCAAGAGCAATATTACCATCGTCGCCTCGGTAAAAAACTACGATATTCCCTACGGGATCTGTGAAATCGAAAGCGGAGGATTGCTTAAAT
Source organism: Syntrophales bacterium (assembly GCA_963662405.2). GTDB lineage: Bacteria > Desulfobacterota > Syntrophia > Syntrophales > UBA2210 > UBA6078. The sequence goes on along the minus strand of CAXXKT010000001.1, from coordinate 2,757,351 downwards.
TAATTAAGGAAAAACCGTGCGTTAGCTTCCTTGTTAATACAGGGATGTACGTAATTGATTCGGTCGTATTGAGCATAATTCCAGAGGGACAAAGCTACCATATGACCCAACTTATTAATGACATAAAAGGTGGCAACGGACGCGTTACGGTATATCCTATAAGTGAGAATGCATGGATGGATGTTGGGGAATGGGAGAAATACGGAGAAGCTATAAAAAGATTACAGAAATGAGTTGTGACGTAAATTACGCGGTGAATAGGCAGAAATTAGCAGTATATTGGAGTGTCTATAACTGCTGTGATTGTCTGCAAACCATACGCAATTCTATATCTAAAATATTCATATCATCTTATTGGTTTGGAGAGCTTATATGAAAAAGCTGCTTATAGCCGAAACAGCTTGGCATCATCAAGGTGATGAAAAATTCATGCTAGATCTCGTAGAACATTTATGTGTTTCACGGGCTGATTGTATAAAAATACACATCAGCCTTGACATAGATGAATATATGCACCCGGATCATCCATCATACAATAAAGCGAAAGAAATGCTGCTTTCTGAAAGATGCTGGGAAAAAGTTACACAAAAAGTGATAAGTTCCGGCAAGGAGCTGATAGCTTTGTGCAACGACAAAAAAAGCATTGAGTTTGCATTAGCTCATGAAACCACAGCCCTCGAATTGCATGCTGTAGCCGTACATGATGTCCATTTGCTTAAATATCTTGCTGAAAATGCATTTTGTGCCGGTAAAGCAATGTTAATTGGTGTAGGAGCGATTCCCATTGAAGAAGTGGACGCCCTGTATCAGAGGTATGCTCAGAATCTAGTGCTAATGTTTGGCATTCAAAATTATCCAACTATACCGGGTCATGTTGATTTGGCCAAGCAACGGCGTCTAATGAATCTTTTCCCAAAATCGAGTTATGGATATGCAGATCACACAGAATGGAACCATCCGGACAATATTTTAATTTCTTTATTGGGAGGAATGGACAAAACATATCTTGAAAAACACGCTACCCATCGGCCAGGTGAAAAAAGGCTAGATTATGAGGCCGCAATTTCTATCGAACAGTTAGATCAGTTAAGACGATGGCTTGATTTGGCTGAACTAGTTGAAGGTGACGGACTATTGGTACAAAACGAAGGAGAAAACCAATATAGCCGAATTGGTCCGATGCGAAGAGCAATGATTGCAACTCGTAATTTCCAATCCGGAGAGAAGCTTGATTGGGACTATATTTGTTTTAAACGTACCGCGCAAGTATCGGATCTGTTGCCGATCATGCTCGGCAAAGTTGGACGATACCGATTTACGCGCAATGTCAGCGTAGGTTCGATCATTACCCGCGAAATGTTAAAAATAGATGACTAGGAGTGAGAGATGAATGTCGGGTTTTTAATTACTGCTAGGCTAAAATCAACACGGTTGCCGATGAAAGTCTTGCTCGATCTTAATGGTCGATCCACCATCCAAAGGGTGATAGATCGTGCTCGTAAAATACATGGCATTAGCGATATTGTGGTATGTACTTCCCTAGACCCACAAGATTTTCCGCTGGTGCAGATTGCAAAACAGGAAGGTGCTTACGCCTTTGCTGGGCATCCCAATGACGTTTTGAAACGTTTACATGATGCAGCGCGTCTGTTTCGAATGGATTATTTTGTCGGGATCACTGCTGATAACCCACTATTTTCTTTTGAACAGGGATCACTATTGGTCGATTGGGTGCAGCAAAATCCGGATACTGATTTTGCATATTATGATAATTTGCCAATTGGTGGCAATTTGTATGTTGTTAGAGCCAGGATGTTGGAGATTATCTATGCATTTAAAGCCGAGAGCAATACCGAGATATGGGGAGGATGGGTAAAGCAACCAAAATATTTCAATGTCAAAAGACTGGAGCCACCGATTCATCTTCAAAATCTTTTCGATAAAAACTTTCGCTTGACCATGGACGAAATGCTAGATTACCAGGAGTTCCTAAAATTGTATCAGTTGTTTCCTTCAGACTATGTTCCCTGCCTGTATGAAATAGCTGACTGTATATCAAGAAATAAGTTATTTGTTTCCAATCAAAAAATTGTTCAGCGATCCGTTGATGATCAAGACTCTCAAATGATTAGGGAATTTTACAAAAAGAACCATTCTAACATATTGAATATGTTGGGAAGTTAGCAAGAGTGGGCAGTACGCCTATATGAAGATCATGAAATAGAAAACTGTTATGAAAAAAAGAGTTATGATTATCGGGGATTCTCTCGCAATGCCGCGGCGAGGGACAGCCTATGAAGACACGTGGGTCTATAAGCTTATTGATGCGATACCCGAATGGGAGTTTATAGATAAAATAAAACGTGGTTCAACGACAGAACGCCTTGTAAATGAAGGTGGCCAATCGCACCCAATACACGGCGCCGACCTTTTGGAAAATTATAAGCCTGACATAGTTATATTGCAACTTGGTATTGTTGATTGCGCCCCAAGATATATGAAAAAGAGATTAGAGAAAATAGTCAATATAATTCTGCGCAAAAGCGTGCTGACTTGGTATATGAAATACGTAAAAACTCATCATACAAGAAACCCCCGAAACGCATATGTATTGCCAGACAGATTTTATGCCAATCTGAGAGAATTTTGTCAAAGAGCAAATACCATTGGTACGAAAATTATTGTAATAATGATAGCGCCAGTATCCGATATTTTTATCAATAAGAATCCTTACATTAACGATAGCATAAATACATATAATGAGATTTATAGGCATCTAAGCAAAGAATTTACAAATATTACTTTGGTACAACCTTATGATAATAGTGATTTAGGGGGAATTAGTGATGATGGGTATCATCTAAATATAGAGGGTCATAATATTGTTTTTCATAAGCTTATGAAAAACATTAAATGACGTAACTTTATCTGTGATTAAAGACCTATTAAAATCCTATAACAAAAACAAAACTGCATTTGCTTTTACTGTTTCTTCAATACTGATGACATTAGCAAATATGTCAACAGGTATTGTAATCATCTCTTGGTTAGAGCCGGAGAGTATCGGAATCTGGAACTCATTAATAATATTTCAATCATATATTTTTTTTATTCAATTGGGTGTTTTTAACGCATTAAACCGCGAACTCCCATTTCAATTTGGGAAGGGATTAGAGGAAAACGTAAAAAAATATGCTTCAACCGCCTTGTGGGTAAACAAAGTTTGTGCATTGATTACTTTGTCTATTGGAATATTTGTTCTTTTTTGTTTTATCTTTTTTTATGGCAATGATTTTAGGTATATATCAGCAGGTTTTGTTGTAATATTAATTTCAGTAACCAATTTTTACCAAAATTATCTTCAAGTTACCTTTCGTTCTAGTAAATCCTTTGATCAACTTGCAAATATTTATTTTATACAAACAACCATAATTTTCCTATCACTTATTTTTATTTATTTATATGGCTTTTATGGTCTTTTGGTACGCAGTCTTCTGGTTGCAATCAGTCTTATCTTTCTCCTTCATCATTATCGTCCCATAAGGGTAACGGCAAAGTTAGAAAGGAAAAGTCTCAATTCTCTGTTAAAAGTTGGATTACCTTTGTTTTCCATGGGATACTTGCAAGGATTAACTAATACATTTCCACGTCTTATTCTATTAATTCTTGGGGGTGTGTTAAGCGTTGGTTTATTTTCCCCTGCGTTGGCAATCATTTCTGCAATGAAAGTGATGCCCTCGGTCGTAGGTCAATATATATACCCTCAGATGTCATTTGATTGGGGAAAACATGGCCAAAAGGAAAGACTGTGGCAGATGACGTGGAAATCGAATTTTTATTTGCTAATATTTCTACTTCCTATCGGGATTGGAGGATATTTTTTGCTTCCTTGGGTGGTTAGAGAATTTTTTCCAAAATACATGGAGGGATTATATCCTGCTCAAATCACATCTTTATCCTCTGCCTTCATTGGTTCATTGGTTGGGATAAATGTGTTAAATAGCATTAAAGCTTGGAATTCACTAATTATATTGACAATTCTCAAGTTAATACTTTTTGGTGGGACATTGTGTATTTTTGCTATTTTGATGAATCCTTTATTGGGCGTTGCTTACGGGCTACTTATAGCAAGTGTTCTCTACTTTTTTTCTGCAAATGTAATTTGCTATTATGAATTAATAATAAAAAAATGAAAAAAAATATCGTTTTTGTTGCAAATACTGAGTTTCACCTCTTTGTTTCGCTCATTTTCTTTTTTAGAAATTATTCAAATAGTTATGACTATTTTTTTGTCCTTGTCAAACAAGGGAATCGATTTAATAACAAGTTCAAATTTAATATTAATGCCAATTTCATTGCATTGAATAATTTTCTTTTAAGTAATGATAGGAATGAATATTTTTTTTTCAAAAGTAAAATTACACCTATTTTATCCAACGCTAAAGAAGTATATCTTTTTTTGGATAATGACTTTTTAAATACAATAATAATAAATTTAGCTAAGACGAATAATGCAAAGTTATATTTAATTCAAGATGGTTTAAATGCCTATACCTCTCCTCTCCCAAAAGTCAAAAAATACATAAAATATCTAATATATAAATACATATACAAATATAAGCATTTAGAATTCTTTTCAGAATGGGGAATAAATCCAAAAATCGATGAAACTTATGTAACTCATCCCAGTTATTTTAAGAAAATAAATTCGTCAAATATTTCCCAATTGACATATGAAATAGAAAACAGAGTACTTGTTAAGATTGAAGGTATTTTTAACTTACCTAATGATGTCTCATTCCCTTCAAATTCAATTTTGTTTATATCTCAGGGTGTTATCAATTCAAGAAATTTAGAAGTTGAGGAAAGAGTACTTATCAAACTTCAAGATTATTGCTTAAAAAACAATATTAATCTTTTTTACAAATCACATCCCAGAGAGATATTAACTACTCGAATTAAAGACAAATTAAACAATGCTTCTATTATTAATGATAATGTACCCGTTGAGTTACTTCTAAATAAATTCAAAAACTCAGTGATAATTAGTTGGTATTCGGCCGCATTATTGAATAAGGATAATAATATGCATATTTGGTTGTATCCCCTAATAAAAACAAAAATCGACTTACCGCAATTCGAAAATGTTATTGTGATTGATGCTATTTCAAAATTAATGAGCCGAATTAACTCTTACATGGAATTGAATCAATAAATGTCATTGGTTATATCAGGGCCCTCAAATATTGCCAGGAGCCATTCCTTAGATGGGGTGGCAAAATTTATTTATGTAATTTTAATATTTAATATATTAGTTGATGTATTTTCTTTATTTTTCGACAAAGGTGGTATTTCAGCAATAGTCAGAGCTCTTACAATTTATTCATTTGTGATTTATATTATTATAAATTATTATCGGAAAAATTCAGTTTGCTCATATATTTATTTTTATATTATTTATTCGTTTTTACTGGTATTCTTTTCTTCATCTTTCTACATATCTTTTCGGGTATATTTGCAAATATGCGCATCTCTTCTGATGTATCCATTAGGCTTTTATCTTATCAAGACCATAGTTCACTTAAAAAAATTAACTAAACCCATAATAATTATAATGGTTATTATGATAATTAATGCAATTATATGTTCAGTTTCTGGTATAGGTGGAAGTTATGGCAATGAGCAAATATTAGCTGCTGGTAGTCTGTCCGGACACTCTTTTAATTCAAGTGTATATGTTTTGCTTTTACTCCCACTCCTAATGGGTTTTACCAATAATATACAAAAGAATGCGATATACATGATCTTGGGGCTAGTTCTATTTGTTATGCTTGTTCTAAATTTGACAAGGATTGCAATTCTTGCAGTACTAGCAGGTTTTTTGATTGAAATATTTTTTTGGCCACGAAAAAGAAAAATATTATTGCCCCTCTTCATTATTGGTATAATACTCGTTATTGTTTATTATAATTATGCAAATATAATTCATGATCAAATTAATATTAGGGCGGAGAGATTTACTGCGGTTAGTTACAAAACGGAAATGAGATATTTGGAAACAGTATCTATTTGGAAAGGTCTACTCAGTTTTGAAAATCCATTGAATTCATTTTTCGGAACGGAATTTATGAATTCGGTTGGTAATTACGCCGATGGTTCATTTGGGCCAAGACAGATTCATATTGATTATAATTTAATAGCACATGGTAGTGGGCTATTTGGATTAACGATTTATTTATTGATCTACTACAAAGCATTTGTTTTTTATAAGAAAAACAATAAATTTCTTCCACCATATTACACATATCAAATTCTGAAACCGATATATCTTGCTTTATTAATAGTCCCTTTAATTTTATCTATTTCAGGTCAAATGTATGCAATAACTTTTCGTTCATTCAGTTTCCTTTTTTTAGGAGCAATTGCGGGTATTATTAATAATATGAAAAAAGAAATGTTATTCGAATTATGAAAGTGTTGATTGTAGGCAATTATAAAGGAAATACTGGCTCAATATCTGGTCAAATTGATTTACTTCTTTCCGAACTTCCAAAAGAGAACATATTTGCTGAATTTCACAATACCCATGGAAGTTACTTTCATAAATTTATTTCTTTTCCCCTACTATTAATACGAAGTAGAAGATTCGATGTAATTCACGCTCATGGTTGTTCATACTTGGGTTTTTATCCAATTGCAATTTCGATAATTTCAGCGTGGCTCTGGGGTAAAAAAAGTATTGCAACTTATCATGGCGGTGGTGCCGAACAATTTCTTCAAAGTTGGAATTGGATGTTGAAATATTTCTTCCAGTATCTAAGTGTATTAATCACACTTTCACCATTTTTGCATGATACATTTTATAAATTCGGATATAAATCAGTTATTGTCCCAAACATAATTAATGATAATATAAATGTTTTTAAGATTCGAAAAAATTTTAATCCAAAATTTATTACAATCAGATCACTCGAAGAAATATATAACATTAGGTTAGCTATTGATGCATTTCAAGTAATTCAATCTAAGTATAATAACGCGACGCTAACTATCATTGGTGATGGTGGAGAGAAGTTAAATCTAGAGAATTATGTAAGCAAACTAGATATACACGATGTTGTTTTTAAAGGTAAAATTGATAATAAATCTATTTATACTGAATTAAATAAAGCTGATATTATGATAAACCCAAGCACAATTGATAATTATCCGTTATCTATAATCGAAGGATATCTCAATGGAATATTAGTTATATCCTCAGATGTCGGCGGTATCAAGTATATCGTTAAAGATGGTGAAACAGGTTATCTGTTTCAATCTAACAATTTAGATAAATTACAAGATAAGATACTTAAAGCTCTTGCTGACCAAAACAAAAACATATTATTAGTTAATAATGGCCTTATGTTTTCAAATTCACTTAAATGGTCTAATCAAAAAAACAAGTTAATCAGTATATATAATAATTGATAAAAGTTCTCCATCGATAATCCGTTTTTAACAATGAAGAGATCCCTATTGTATGGGGAGTAAAATGAAAAACAAAACACACATGTTTTTATCTCACTTTTTGCAAGAAAAAACATACTTGCCGATAAGCGATTTGCTCACGGGCAACTCTGTTTATAATAAACTTAAATTCCTAAATAAAAGCCAGTTCTGGTCAAGAGAGCACATCGAATCGTTTCAAAACAAACGGCTTAAGATACTCATCAATAATGCTTATCATTACGTTCCCTATTATCATGATTTATTTGATAGTCTTAATTTAACTCCGAATGATATCCAAATGAAGAATGATTTAGCTAAACTTCCTGTTTTGACAAAATCTATCATTAAAAAAGAAGGGATTGACAGATTTACATCAAGGAATGTTCCCAATAATAAAAGAGTAAAAAGCAGCTCAAGTGGGTCAACTGGAGAGCCTTTATCCTATTTTAGGACCAAAGAAGCTTATTCTATGAATATCGCTGCAAATTTGAGGGGATGGTATTGGATGGGTTTTCGCTTGGGTGACAAATATATTAAACTGAGTCAAAACCCTAGAAAAAACCCAATGAAACGTTTACAGGATAAAATGAGTAATAATTTATACTTGGCAACCAGTCCCTTAATTGATGAAACTTTTGCTTTTATTCTCAGTCAAGTAGAGGATTACAAACCTAAAGTAATCAGATGCTATCCAGATCCATTATTGTTTTTAGCACGCTATAAAAAGCTACACCCAGAATATAAATTTTCACCAAGGGCAATAACAACAACTGGCAACACATTATTTGCTGAAACTCGCAATGAAATCGAGGAGGCATTTGATTGCAGAATTTTTGATTCCTATGCTTGCGAGGGCAATTCTATGGTATTTGAATGCCCTACTCACACATGTTATCATTCAACTGAAGAATATGGCATCAGCGAAATAATTGATGAAGATGGTAACCTGTTGTTAGAAGGGGTTGGTCGACTTATTTCAACTGATTTGTGGAATTTGGCTCATCCATTCATTCGCTATGATACGCAAGATTTAGTGGAGATAAATTCAAAACCTTGCGAGTGTGGCAGAAAACATTTAAAGATTACTAGAATATTGGGTAGGGAAAATGAGGTTTTGGAATTACCCAAAGGCAAGTTTATAGTGCATGATTTTACAATCTTTTTCTCTCGCCAAGACCTCCCAACTTTTGGTGCAATTGATCAATTTCAGGTAGTAGATAGTATTGATAGGGTTATATTTAAGCTAGTAGTGAATAATCTATTTAAACCCGATGTTTCGACTTTTATTAAAAACTATTGGGAAAAAGAGATGCAAAAAAAAGTTGAAGTCGAAATTGTTAAAAATGTCCCACTGACAATAAGCGGAAAAAGAAGATTTGTTTTGATTGAATAATAATATTTTGATTGATTATGGAATGAATAGCATCAATTCTATTAAGCAAAATATAAAATTCAAATTGTTTTGCCATTAAAATCAAGATTATCGCCGAATCATGAATTATCTTATATATCTTGGACACCCGGCTCACTTTCATTTGTTCAAGAATATCATTAGAAATCTTCAAACAAATGGGCATCATGTTTCTATTTTGATCAAGAAAAAAGATATTCTTGAGGATTTGCTCGGACGGAGCAACATCCTTTATCAAAACCTTTTACCTAAAGGCCGTAAAGACACCAAGGCAGGGATGGCTTGGGGTGCCATAAAGCGTGAGGGGAAGCTCTTCCATTATTGTTTGTCAAAGCGACCGGATTTACTCATGGGTACCTCCGTGGAAATCGGGCACGTTGGGACCCTGCTGAAAATACCATCAATCATTGTCAATGAAGATGATACCTCTGTTGTCCCAATGTTTTCTCTGACAAGTTATCCTTGGTGCTCTCATATTTTGTCGCCACGGGTATGTAATAATGGCAAGTGGGAAAGCAAGTCCATTAAATATGAAGGCTACCACGAGCTATCATACCTACACCCAAATCATTTTGACCCGTCACGTGATATTGTTGAATCCTACTTCAATACCAGTGACCCCTTTTTTCTAATCCGCTTTGCCAAACTCACGGCCCATCACGATAAGGGAATACAAGGAATCAACAATGCTCTTGCAATGAAATTGATAGACATACTCTCACCACGGGGAAAGGTATATATTACAAGTGAAAGAGATCTGCCTCCTGAGCTCGAGCCCTACCGTTTGGTCATTGATCCTTTAGATATCCATCATGTCATAGCCTTTGCCTCTCTTTATATAGGAGACAGCCAGACAATGGCAGCAGAGGCAGGGGTTTTGGGCACACCCTTCGTTCGGGTTAATGACTTCGTTGGAAGAATCGGATATTTGGCAGAGATTGAGGACACCTACGAACTAGGGTTCGGCATCAAGCCGAATCAATCAGAACAATTGCTTGAAACAGTTCGTGAACTTGTCTCCACAGAAAATATAAAAGAGATTTTTTCTATACGGAAAGACAAAATGCTGGAGGAAAAAATCGACGTAGCTCAATTTATGACCTGGTTTGTTGAAAATTATCCAGAGAGTGTGAAAACAATGCAAGAGGACCCTGAGTATCAATACCGGTTTCGGAGTTGAACTTATGGGAATTTGGAGATTATGTGAAGAGTGAAAAAGCTGATAAACTCTTGATCTGATGAGAAAATGAAAAAGGGTGTGAGGAATTAACGTAGAAACTATGGGGAGTTTATGGTGAGGAAAGGTTATCTTTCCCATTTTTATTTTGTTCTTATCGATTTTGTCCTGCTGAATATCGCGTTCTTCGGAATGAATTATTGGAAACGGGGGACGTTCGAGCTTTCTCCCCTGTACGCAAAACTGTTAATCGCAATTTATTGCATATGGCTATTTGTTTCGCTCTTTACGGACAAATTTCGGTTCGACTTTCATAAAGGGTATCAGGCGTTGGTGTTTCTGTTGGGGCGATCGACGATATATATCCTCTACTGCGTGGCCCTCATGGTGTATCTGCTGGGGCTCCACGGATATTCGAGGCTGCAGGTCTTCGGGACCTGCGGTCTTTTTTTTATGGGGGAGTTGATTGTTTTTTCGATCTGGTATCGCATGCTTCACCAGACAAGAGGAGCTGAAACGGGGACCGATTTCACCGCGTCTCGGGCGAGACCGGGGCTCGGGGCGATCCTTGTTTTGTCGGTTGGTGATTTCCTCCTGGTCACTGGTATCTTTTTTATAATGAATTATTTAAAAAGAGGGACGCTTAACCTGTCATCCCGCTACGAGGGGCTCCTTCTTCTCGTCTATGGTCTGTGGTTTGCCACCGCTCTTATAACCAGGAAATTCGATAGCCGGTATCGAAATTATTTCTACGCCATGGCGCAGTGGGTAAAGGCGGTCGCCTTCATGGCGGCGACCATGGCGGTTCTCATCTTCGCATTCAGGTTGTTTTATTATTCGAGATTGCAGGTATTCGGATTTTTTACTCTTCTTTTCATCGGCGAATCTGTTCTGTATCTTATCTATTACACCCTCAGCAGAAATGACAATAATGGGAAAGATATTGAATCGATCGAGGAAGTGACGGCATCTATCCGGCAGGAAGACCTTCCACTCGATGTCGATATCGATACATTGCGTGCCCGCCTCACGAGCCCCGTGAGGGATACCTTGCGGGAGGCGTTTTCCGACGTGCCGGAGGTCTTTGACTTTCTTGATGAGAAGGTGGATCTGTCCCATATTGTCAGGGCGGAATCGACAATCGCGCACAGCAGGGAGCGGATACGCCTGGCAATCCTCGATGAACATCCGACACGTCTATTAATCAACACTATGCGTATCAATAATATCCGGTGGTTGAACCGCTATTTTCTGGAAGCCCACAGGATCATTCTTCCCGGCGGGTATTTTGTCGGGAAAGTGCATACCATTGCACTGCACCACAAATACTTCTTCAAGAAATATCCCAAAAATTTCAGGTATATTCTCTATTCTATCGATTTTTTCTTTCGACGACTCTTACCTAAGCTTCCAGTGACAAAAAAGATATATTTCGCGCTAACGAAGGGGAAGAACCGGGCTATTTCACGGGCAGAGGCACTGGGCCGCCTCTGCTTCTGCGGTTTTTCGATAGTCGCGGAACGGGAGATCGGGAATGAACTGTATTTTATAGCACAGAAAATGAAGACCTCTTCGGTCGATGAAAACCCTTCCTATGGCCCCCTTGTCAGACTCAACCGGATCGGTGCGGGGGGACGCAATATAGTAGTCTATAAATTCAGGACTATGCACCCCTATTCCGAATATCTCCAGGGCTATGTGTTCGACAAAAACAGGTTGCAGCGGGGCGGGAAATTCCGGGACGATTTTCGCGTTACAGCTCTGGGCCGGTTGATGAGAAAGACATGGCTGGATGAACTGCCCATGCTTTATAACTGGATACGGGGAGATCTCAATCTTGTTGGAGTTAGACCTTTGAGTTATCAGTATTTCAACATGTACCCTGATGATCTCCGTGAATTGCGGAAAAGCGTTCTTCCGGGACTCATTCCTCCCTTCTATGCGGATCTGCCCAAGACTTTTGATGAAATATGTGAGTCTGAGAGGCGGTATATCGACGCCTACCTGACGCATCCGGTCAAGACACAGTGGGTCTATTTCTGGAAGGCGGTGGGAAATATTGTTTTCAAGGGGGCGAGGAGTGGGTAAAAGATTGAGAGATTGAGGGTTGAGGAGTGATTGAGCTGTTGAGCTCATGAGCCCTTAGGATAGTGAAAAAAAATTCTTTAGGACATATTGATGGCAGGATGAATCGTATCTTTGATATTCTCCGGTACTTCGCGTTTACTGGCTTCGGCGTGCTGTGCCTCTGGCTGATTTCGGCGTATCTTTACAACGCTCCCTCGGGGCTTTTCCTTGTAAGTTCCGCCGGAATTTTGGGAATTGCCGTGGTCAGTTGGTGGAGTATCCTGTGGAGCCTCCTCGTTTTTATCGCATGCATCCCGCTGGTGAACGGGTTGTTTCAGGTGGGCTTGCTTCCGGTGTGTTTTTTGAGTTTCTGGTTTGCCGGTATTTACCTGACTTGGATTACAAAACGGTTCTTTTATCGTAGACAAGCTATGCGACCGCAGTCCATTATTGGTGACATGATAGATGTCCTATCGGCGGTTGTTGTCTTATCTCTTATCGCAATTATGCTTCAATATCCCCCGGATTATGTCCTGTACCGTTTGTGGTCGTGTTATCCATCAATGATGCAAACCGATCCGATGTTTGGTCCTTTTGCTGCTTTTATTCTTCTCCAGGGGCTCTTTCTGTATAGAATCATGGAATTAGAAGCTGCAGACGAGGAGAGATGGGAAAGGTTTGTATACGTTTTTCTTGTCCATGTCATCATTCTTTTTGTCTTTTATCTCATACAGGCCGCTTTTAATCTTCCCGCAAAACATAAGGGCTTGATCTTATTCTCTCCCTTTGATGATCCACATTCATGGGGAAGTTATGTTGTTGTGCTCCTTTTCGTGTTCTGGGGGATATCGAGAACAACAACGAGCCCGCTTCAGCGGATGATTGGCACTGCGGTTGCCGTGATGCTTGCATTCCTTATTTTCTTATCAAGCAGTATCGCGACGGTGGCGGCATTTTGTATTATCGGGACTATTTTTCTGGCATGTACGTTTGGGAAACGCAAAAGCATCGTTTTTTTGGGTGTGATAGGCACCTGTTTCTTACTTCTCAATCTATTCCCTTCTCTGATCGAGAAGTCTGATCATTACACAATGCAGCGGTATGCCAGGCGGCTCCTTGTGAAAAACCTCATTGGTCCGAAAAGTCCCTTGGCGGGCAGATATATGAGTGCTGATCAGGCGCTTGGCATTTTAAGGGAATACCCTTTGACAGGAAGTGGCATCGGGACCTTCCGTCGCATATCACCGTACTATCACTATTCCGACACCCCCCATCCCCAGAGGCGCGAGAATGCCCATAACTACTACCTCCAGTTTGCCGCTGACTTGGGGATCCCGGCACTGATTGTGTTCTTAATCATTATCTATTGTGCTTTTCGAGCAGGGCTGCATCAATTCGTGCAGGACGTCTGCTATCGTAACGTACGAAGGGGGCTTCTTTTTGGATTCGGCGCATACCTGATTACGATGGTGACCGGTCATCCCCTGCTGTTATCGCCACAGCAACTTCTCTTCTGGTTTGTTGTAGCCATGCTTTCGATTCAGTATAAAGCGGTGAGCAACACCGAACCGATTTCATGAGTGATTGTTTTCCATGTCCTGTCCGTTTTTACCCCCATATAATCGTTTTGTAAAGCCGCTGTTGTTGTTTATGGTATTGGTGGTTTTCGTCGGGCATCTGTACAATTACTGTACGAAAAATGCATGCCCAGTTCCGTTTGAGTATGGCTTGTATGGATGGGAACAATGGGGAGGAAAAAACGATAAAAGGAAAATGCGATGGACCGGGAAGGCCGCATGTCAGCCAACAAGAGCTGAAACCGACATACTGGGACTGACGGTGTACGCGGCTCCACATAACATCGATGAACGAGGGGTTGAACTCACGATTTATATGAATGAGACATTATTGGATACTGTCCATTTTATGGAAAGTGGGTCCAGACCTCTCTATTATTACCTCCCCGGCATAGCGGGTCGGGACATGACCCTGAAGATGAAGGTCAGCAAGACATTCAATCCATCCAAGCTGGGAATCAATAAAGATACACGAGATTTGGGCGTCGCCGTTAGTCCGGTGGCCTTTCTGAGGATTATGCCTGTGGAGGGAGTCGGGTTTCATGCCTGGGAATCCACCGGACGGTTTTCCGATGACCTGCCGCCCCGCTTTCGCTGGACCGGGATGCGGGCCTCTCTGAATGTGCAAAGAGAATTTAAGAAAGGTGTAACACTTTTTCTCCTGTGCGCCCATCCCGATATCGATCAAGAGCCGGTTACGGTCGATATCATGAGCGATAGAGATCTGATCAGACGGGAAACCTTCAGTGATCATAGTTGGAAACAACTTGTCATCACTCCCGAAGAACTAAAAGACTCAACGGCCCTGACATTTCAGGTAAGTCGGACATGGAACCCTCAATTGGAAGGGATATCCACCGACAGCCGCAACATGGGAGTTGCCGTAGGGTTAAAACCCTTCCGTCCAACACATTAAACTACATCAGGCATCACAATGAAAATCCTCGCGAACGGAATCCCCCTTGCCGGATTACTTACCGGCATTTCACGATATGAGCGCTGCCTCTACAACGAGCTGCAGCAACTGCCTAACACCTCTGTGACGTACTGCACGGGTCCCCTCACCTCTTCCCATATGCCCGATCAGGCCGAATCAGCGGGCTGGTCAAAAACGAGAGAAATGGTCTGGCGATTACCTGATCCCGTGGTGACGGGGTTACGCACCCTCCACTGGTATTATTTCGAGAATCGCTTGCAGAGGTGTTGCAAAAAGCAGCCGGTTGATGTGTATCACGAAACGACCTTTTTCCCGGCGGCCCTCAGAGATGTTCCGGTTGTCTACACCATGTACGATCTTTCCCTTATCAAATACCGGAACGAGCACCCCCGGGAACGTCTCTGGTTTTTTGATCTTTTTTTTCAGCGGAGGCTTCCCTACGCTTCTCATATCCTGACTATTTCAGACTATGTCAGAAATGAAATCATTGAAGAAACGGGGGTACCTCCCGATCTCGTCACAACAACCTATCTTGCGGCCGATCCCATATTTTCCCCTCGAGAAAAACCGCACGTCACGGAAACACTACAAAACCGGGGATGGCCTGAGGAGTATATCCTCTTTGTCGGAACCCTGGAACCGCGGAAGAATCTTTCGTTGCTGATCAAGGCACTCACCAGGATACAGACACAGGTCCCCCTTATCCTGGTTGGCTGGTACGGCTGGGGGGATAAAGAATGGCTGCGGCGTATCGATCCCGATCTGCGCAAAAGGATATTCATCGCCGGACATGTGGACGAAGAGACCCTTGCCTGTCTGTACTCGGGAGCATCCGCTTTTGTATTTCCCAGTCTTTATGAGGGATTCGGACTCCCCATCCTTGAGGCCATGGCATGCGGTTGCCCGGTAATCTGTTCCAACGCGGCCAGTATGCCGGAGGTTTCCGGTGATGCCGCCGTCTTGATCGATCCCACAGACGTGGACGCCCTTGCCCACGAGTTGGATCAGGTACTGACGGATTCAACCGCACGGCAATCCATGATTCTGAGGGGTTTTGAGCGGTCACGGCAGTTCTCCTGGCGGAAAACGGCCGTGAAAACGCTGGAGGTTTTTGACCGGGTTGCTCGTGACAAATCCGGAAGATCGTGGTAGGTAACAAACCGCATGGTAGTTATTTTCTACAAATGTTTTTTCGGGCTGGGGTCTCCTTGGTATGATTAGCATTCAAATGCTCAGAGATGTATGGTCCTTCAGAGGCATGATGTGGAGTTCGGTCAAACGCGAGTTCCAATCCCGCTGGACCGGCACTCAATTTGGACCTTTCTGGCTGGTGGCCCAGCCCCTGGCAACGATTGTTATATTCACCGTCATCTTTGCCAATATCATGCGTCCCGGCATGCCCGCCCACGATTCGAAATTCGCCTACTCCATCTATCTCTGCTCCGGCGTACTGACGTATGGACTGTTTGCCGAAATGCTGGGCCGCAGTGTGAATATCTTCGTGGAAAGCGCGAATCTGCTCAAAAAGATCAATCTCCCGAAGCTGTGTCTTCCCATTATTGTTCTCATATCCAGTTTATTGAATTTTGCCATTATCCTGTCTCTTTTTGTGCTGTTTCTCATTATTACATCGTCTTTCCCGGGTTGGGTTGTCCTGTCAGCCCTGCCGGTGCTTATGATTCAATTGCTGTTTACCATCGGGCTGGGAATGTTCCTCGCCACCATTAACGTCTTTTACCGGGATGTCCAGCAGCTGGTCCAGGTCGTTCTGCAGTTCTGGTTCTGGCTGACCCCCATAGTCTATGTGGCCCCTACCCTGCCGGAAACCGCCCAGAGAATCCTCGACCTGAATCCACTCTGGCCCCTGATTCATGCCTACCAGGGAATTTTTCTCGAGCATCGGTTCCCTGACTGGGCAAATCTCATCTACCCGCTACTGCTATCGCTTATCTTTATCTTTCTGGGAATCTTTGCCTTTTACAAGCTTCAAGGTGAAATAGTCGATGAATTATAGGTTCTTATGAATTATCATCTTCGCGTTCACAGTATCGGCAAGGCCTACAAGCGATATTCCCGTAAATACGGCCGTCTCGCTGAATGGTTATCCTTCGGTATCCACCATGAGCCGCGGTGGGTACTACAAAATATCACCTTTGACGTAAAGCAGGGAGAATCCGTCGGTATCGTGGGAGTAAACGGCGCCGGGAAAAGCACTCTCCTCAAAATCATCACGGGCACCACCAAGCCCACGACCGGGACCGTGGAAATCGACGGTCGCATCTCCGCCCTGCTGGAGCTGGGCATGGGATTCCACCCGGAATTTACCGGCCGGCAGAACGCGTATATGGGTGCCCAACTGGCCGGGTTGAATCTGTCCGAAATAAACGGCAAGATAGATGAAATCGAGGCATTTGCCGAGGTGGGCGACTATTTCGATCAACCTATTCGCACCTATTCCACGGGGATGCAAATCCGAGTCGCCTTCGCTGTGGCTACCTGCGTTCGACCTGAAATTCTAATCGTGGATGAAGCACTGTCTGTCGGTGACGCATACTTTCAGCATAAAAGCTTTTCTCGAATCCGTGAATTCAAAGAAGAGGGCACGACCCTCCTGTTCGTCTCCCACGATCGGGGCGCTATCCAAAACCTCTGCAACCGGGCGATCCTTCTTGAAAACGGTATTGTGATTAAAGACGGCGCCCCCGAAGCAGTAATGGACTTTTACAATGCACTTATCGCCGAGAAAGAAAATAGTACGGTTGAAGTAAAACAGCTTGAAACCGGACGAGTTCAAACGCACTCCGGCACTGGAGAGGCGATGGTGGAAGAAATCGCTCTTTACAATGCGAAGGGTGAAACAGTAGAATTCATCACGGTGGGAGAACCCGTTGAGCTTCGGGTTAAAGTAAGGGTGTTAAAGGCATTGGGAACCCTTGTGTTTGGTTACGGCATTAAAGACCGTCTCGGC
This sequence comes from Syntrophales bacterium, assembly GCA_963662405.2. Classification (GTDB taxonomy): domain Bacteria; phylum Desulfobacterota; class Syntrophia; order Syntrophales; family UBA2210; genus UBA6078. Next base: position 2,739,723 of record CAXXKT010000001.1, on the reverse strand, counting down.
CAGGTCATGTATGGCACCAATACCTGGCACACCAAACAGGTGATTCATGATCCGCAGGCGGGAAACCGGTATCTGTTTACTGTTTCTTTTTCTGCCGATCTCGGGGTTGGCAGCTACTCGGTCCAGGTCGCCTTGCACGACCGCGACACCCATTTGACCGCGAATTACGAGTGGCTCAACCTCGCGCTGGTGTTTAACGTAATAAACGTCGACAAGACTCACTTCGAAGGCAACCACTGGCTTGAACCGGAGATAGAGATTAAAACAATATGAAAACTGGTTTTTATAAAGCATTTGAAGATCGGTTTCGTGGCTCGCGAGAAGTAATAAAAGATCGTCTGCGCGTATATCTGCCCTTTTCGGAACCCTTCAAACAGACGGACGCTAAACTCAAGATATTCGACATTGGCTGCGGTCGTGGGGAATGGCTTGAATTAATGACCGAATCGGGATTTGACGCCTATGGCATTGATATTGATGAGGGAATGCTGGCGGATTGCCACGAGAAAAAACTCCCCGCTGCAAAAGGAGACGCAGTTGCGTTTATCAAGACACTTGAGAATGATAGCCATACGATCATCAGCGCCTTTCATGTGGCGGAGCATCTGTCTTTTGACGATCTTAATGTTGTTGTTGCCGAGGCATTGAGGATTTTGAAACCAGGGGGCCTTCTTATCATGGAAACGCCCAATCCCGAAAATATCATGGTTGCAACCAAGTATTTTTATCTGGATCCAACCCACAATAGGCCTATACCACCAGAATTATTATCCTTCCTTCCTGAGTACCATGGCTTTGAAAGAGCCAAAGTATTACGGCTGCACGAACCGGACAATGTTATAAACAGCGATCATCAAAGGTTGCACAATGTCATCACCGGCGTGAGTCCGGATTACGCTGTTATAGCGCAAAAGACAGCTTCTCCCGAGGCACTTGCCAAGTTTGATCATGCATTCGAGAAAGAGCATGGGATGGAACTTGAAGTACTTTCAAACCAATATGATCAATCCATCCTGCACAATATCAACATAAAAACAACTGAAGCGCAAACTCTCGCCCGCGAAGCAACGTCACGCGCCACACAAGCCGAATCTCGGGCCGTCCAGGCAGAGCACCATGCCACACAAGCCGAGTCTCGGGCCGTCCAGGCAGAGCACCATGCCACACAAGCCGAGTCTCGGGCCGTCCAGGCAGAGCACCGTGCCGCACAAGCCGACATTTCCCTCCAGGCTGTATATGCAAGTTGGTCATGGCGAATTACCTGGCCACTCAGAAAACTCCTGGATGTCGCTAAAATGATATGCAGACTTCCTGTATCGCTTGTACGGTGGGTGATGCGTTTACCTGCCCGATTTGCCTCCTGGATGGTAGTCAAAGCCATGGCTTTTGCGATACAAAGAGACCCCTTGCGATTGAGGCTTCTTGGGCAGGTCAATAAATATCCACGCCTAAAAGCCCGTCTTATGAAACTGGGACAGGAAAAGGGTCTGATCGACCAACCCCTCCTGTCATTTGAAGGGACAGACCGAAACGCACACACGCAGGATAACGAGGGTACCGACTTCGATCTTCTATCGCCAAGAGCTAAAACGATATACCACGATTTCAAAAAAGCCCTGGAGCAAGGCCGTAAGGAAAATACCTGATGCGGATTGTTATTGATCTCCAAGGTGCTCAAACCGAAAGCCGTTTTCGGGGTATCGGCCGCTATGCCCTGTCTCTGGCTCAAGCCATTGTGCGCAACAGGGACGAGCGAGAAATCATACTTGCGCTCAACGGGCTTTTTCCCAACACCATTGAACCCATCCGTGCCGCTTTTGACAATCTTCTCCCACAGGAAAACATCCGCGTCTGGCACGCACCCGGCCCTGTACGGGATTATACGTCGGGCAATGAGTCTCGGCGCGAGACGGCGGAACTTATTCGCGAGGCATTTCTTGCCAGCCTGCAACCGGACGTGGTACTGGTCACCAGCCTATTCGAAGGGTATATAGATGATGCGGTAACCGGCATCGGCAAATTTGCTCCGCTGCTCAACACGGCGGTAATTCTTTACGATCTGATCCCCCTGCTCAATCCCGAAACATACCTTACCGGCAACCCGACATATCAGGACAATTATCTCCGTAAGATAGAAAGTTTTAAAAAAGCTGATTTGTGGTTGGCGATTTCGGCGTCAGCAGCTCAGGAGGGATGTGAGACACTCGGGTTTGAATCAGACCGTGTCATTAATATCTCTACCGCCTGTGACACCTCCGTGTTCAGGCCACTTGTAATCACGGAAGAAAGCAAGCAAGCGCTATTAAACGACTATCACATTTCCCAACCCTTCGTCCTCTATTCCGGTGGGGCAGACGGTCGTAAAAACCTGCACCGTCTGATTCAAGCTTACGCCCGGCTTCCCGTAACACTCCGCCAAAATCATCAACTCGTTTTCGCGGGAAAAATGCCTCAATACAATACAGACCTTTTAAAAAATGAGGCAACATCGAGAGGATTGCGCAAAGACGAGCTTGTTTTTACGGGATATGTTGAGGACGAAGTGCTTGCTAAGCTTTACAACCTCTGCAGGGTATTTGTCTTTCCATCTCTTCAGGAGGGATTCGGCCTGCCGGCCCTTGAAGCCATGGCTTGTGGTGCAGCGGTCATCGGATCGAACACCACTAGTGTGCCCGAAGTGATTGGGCGTAATGATTCCCTGTTTGATCCGCTTGATGTGGGTGCGATTAAAAACAAATTAATATATACCCTTGAAAATGAACCTTTCAGGACTGAATTGTCAGGGTACGGCAAAAAACAGTCAAAGAAATTTTCGTGGGATGAGTCGGCAAAACGTGCGATTGCTGCCTTAGAACAACTGTACGATGAAGGGCAAAAGAGATTTTCCCCCAAGTTTGGAAAAGGGGAAGTTGTTCAGCGATTGCTTTACGCCATCGCAAATACAACCAACCCCAATAAACTCACTGAAGCCGATTGTGCAAGGATATCTTCTTCGATTGCTATAAATCACCCCGCGCCGGGACGGCAAAAGAGCATATATGTAGATATCTCCGAGTTAGTGCAACGCGATTCCGGCTCGGGAATCCAGCGTGTCACACGCGCTATCCTGCGCGAACTTTTATCGGGTCCACCGTCGGGATATGATGTGGAAGCCGTTTATTCGATCCCAGGCAGCCGGAATTATAGACGGGCGAACAGGTTTACACATATGTTTCTGGGTGAAGGTATTGAAAACAAGGGGGATCCACTGATTGAGCCGCAATGCGGAGACATCTTCGTAGGCCTTGATCTTCAACCACAGATCGTCCCTGAATGCCGCGATTATTATCAATTTCTTCGCCAGCAAGGTGTCAAGGTTTTCTTCGTAGTGTATGACCTTTTGCCCATTACCATTCCAGAGGCATTTCCATTGGCTCAAAGTGAAGGCCATGCCAGATGGCTTGACGTTGTATCCGATAGCGACGGTGCAATTTGTATTTCGAGGGCGGTTGCCAATGAGTTGCGCAGTTGGATGGATGCCAGACAAAAATCTTCTTTACGTCCCTTTGCCCTGCGTTGGTTTCATCTCGGTGCCGACATTGAAAATTCGGCTCCCACCGGTGGACTTCCTGACAACGCCGGGGAAGTCTTGTCGTTGATAAAATCAAGACCGACCTTTCTGATGGTCGGGACTATCGAGCCCAGAAAGGGTTACAAACAAGCCCTATCTGCTTTTGAGCTATTATGGCGTCAAGACATAGATGTTGGACTAGTTATTGTCGGCAAAAGTGGTTGGCAAGTCGACCCGTTGATCGAGGCTATAAGAAATCACGCGGAGCTTGGGAATCGTTTGCTGTGGCTTGAGGGGATAAGTGATGAGTATCTTCAGAGAATCTATGAAGCCTCAGCATGTTTGCTTGCATCTTCAGAGGGTGAGGGATTCGGATTGCCACTCATCGAGGCGGCGCGATACAAGTTGCCAATTATCGCAAGAGATCTTCCTGTATTCAGAGAAATAGCGGGTGAAAGCGCCTTTTATTTTTCAGGCACAGCACCGGGGATGCTTGCGTCCGCCCTAAAAGAATGGCTTTCCATGCATGCAAAGGGCCGAGTTCCGTTGTCATCAGGCATTAAATTTCTGACTTGGTCGGAGAGCTCCGGTCAGTTTATCGAGGCGATACTGGGGGGAAAGGGTGTATCACGAAATTATGGCGCCTCATCTTTAAAGCCCAAAAACTGGAAAGGTTTGCTAAAAACAGGCGCAAAACAACCGAGCGTACTCCTTTTATCTCCATACCCGATCCTTCAGCCACGTCACGGCGGGCAGCTGCGAACAGAAGCTGTCAGGACGGCATTTGAAGAAGCCGGTTTCATGGTACGATCAATTGGGTTTTATCAGGCAGAAGCCTATGGAGCAGCCGAGATTGGCAAGAATGACGTTCCTTTTCCTTCGGATAGCCCACACCGGCTCTATCAGGGGAAACTTATTCCGGCACTCTCCGATTTCATCATGTCATCCTTTTCCGTATCGAACAAACATGCCTTCAGACAGGTAGCAAACAGCATTGAATTTGACATTGACGCAATTATAGTGGAGCAACCATGGTTTCATCCGCTTGCGAAACGTCTCAAGCGCGAAGTGCCCAGATGTAGAAACTCCGTCGTGGTGTTCAGCTCACAAAATATTGAGGCACCAATGAAGCGCGAAATTCTGGGAACATCAATTGAGAGTAGCGTTGTGGACACCGTGATTACCGAGATCTCCACGATAGAGGGCGCAGCGGCACGGGAGTCCGATTTAACTGTAGCAGTCACTCACGAGGATGCCGAAATCTTGCGTGGCTATGGGGCCTCAAATTTACTGGTAGCCCCTAACGGGATCAGCCCCTGGCCTATAAATTCTGTGAAAATTGACTTCTGGCAAACCAAGCTGCCAAAGCAGCCCTGGCCAATCGTCATTGCAAGCGCACACCCGCCAAATTATCAAGGGTTTATCAGGTCTGCCGGGGACGCTTTGGGGTTTATTCCTCCCGGATCAAAATTGGTTGTAGTCGGAGGTGTCGGTACGCACCTTAAACAAGCACTTTCAAAATCACGATGGCGTGAGCTCAATCTGTCTAAAATTCAAGTACTGGGAGTTCTTGAAGATGATGACCTGGCCGCGGTAAAAAGTCTTGCACACGCTTTTATCCTTCCCATTGGCGCCGGTGGAGGATCAAATATCAAAACAGCCGAGGCACTTTATTCAGGTAAGCCGGTAGTATGCACAAGTATGGCCCTTCGGGGATTTGAAACCTACCGTTCTCTTCCCGGAGTGCACGTGGCAGACACACCGAAAGATTTTCAGTCTGCAATACGTAAGGTTCTTGGAACCCCACAAGAGATAGATCATGATGTGGATATTCACCGGAATTTGCGCGAACAACTTACATGGGAGACGTCATTGCGTGAACTGCCGCGAGAAGTGTTAAAAATGCTGTCAGCTCGAAGGAATGTGTGATGAGTATCTGGTTTGACGCCACCACAACGCTTGGATGGGAGCGTCCAGCGTTGGGAGTCGTTCGTGTGGAAGCTGAAGCAGCACGATATTTTTTGAGTGCCGGGAATCAGTGCGTGAGGTTTTGTCGCTTCGATCGCGGGACGAAGAGGTACTTCGAAATCAATGATGAAGAGATGGGCACTGCCCTGATGCGGCTTGATGCAGGGGGACAGGCAGGTCCACCCTTGACTCACCATTCCGGCCTGTCAAACGCGGGGGAATCATCGAAGTTTCCGTGTACGTTGCCTCGGGGTTTTGTGCAGCCTTTTGATACTGGAGACGTTTACATTTCCCTGGGTCTTGATTGGGATCAAAAGGACTTGGTGTTTCTCTATGAGTTAAAAACGCGGCTACGTTTAAAGGTAATACTTTTTTGTTATGACATTATTCCGATTCTCATGCCGCAATATTGTGTTGATGGTGTTCCCCAAAAATTCCCCGAATATTTTTCTAACGCAGCCTGGTGCGCAGACAAGATTCTCTGCATCTCGGAATGCTCGCGTAGAGATCTCAAGGAGTTCTTAGAAACCGTTGGAGCACCGATTCCTGCCCTTGATGTCGTGCAACTCGGGAGTAATATTTTAGCAAATACAGGTACAGGTACACACCCGTCTCCCGCCGTTGAGAAAATATGCAGACATCGTTTCATCCTGTTCGTGTCCACCATTGAGAGTCGCAAGAATCACGAAACTTTATACCGTGCTTATAAGCACTTGCTTGACAGGAGGAACAAAGATCTCCCCCTGCTTGTGTTCGTTGGAATGCAGGGTTGGGGGGTTGAAAAGTTAATGGCAGCGTTGCTATCGGATAAGCAAACCAAACCATATATTCGAATCCTTAACCATATCTCAGATAATGACCTGGCCAATCTCTATTTGAATGCGATGTTCACGGTCTTCCCCTCGTTATATGAGGGTTGGGGCCTCCCTGTAGCGGAGAGCCTTGCATACGGGAAATTCTGTTTGTCATCCAGTGCGGCGTCTATTCCGGAAGTCGGGGGCACACTCGTTGAGTACATCGATCCCAGGGATATGTCTAAATGGGCCGAGAGAATCAAATGGTACGTTGATCACACAGACGATCTCACAGCGCGGGAGAATAAAATTAAAAATGAATATAAACCCATGACCTGGGAAAACTGTGCCGGATCTATTTTTAAAGCAGCAGGTGAATATTTATACAAATGAAAAAATTCTGTGACTCACTGTCTTCCCAACAAAACGAATGAGCAAAAACCTGTTTATAAACATCGTATTGCTGGTCACATTATCGCTGATATTGACGGCAATGGGATTGAATTTTCACATGACCGAATATCCGTTAGTCGGTGATGCGTCCTCTCATGCATTACAGGCACTGAGCATCGCACACGATTTAGATCTGAAATACGATGAGCGTGACGGCAAATACTGGAAAGAACTGAACTGGAGCAAAAATCCTGACGGTTTGTTTTTTCAAAGCTATCAAGAAGGGTATGCCTTTGCAAAGCCATACGGGTATTCCCTTTTTCTCGCGGTATTTATTTTCCTCTTCGGAACGGCCGGGTTCGCTGTCGGAAACGTATTGATATTCGGACTGATCAACGTTTTCATATTTTTGACGTTGCGGGTCTTTTACGAGAAGATGGAATCCGTTCTTCTGACCATTTCGTTCACATTCTTCTCATATGTATACATGTATGTATTTTACGTACATTCCGACCTCTTTCTGGCCCTCCTCAGTTCCATATTTGTTTTTCTTCTGACAAAACTTTTTGATCAACCAAACAAACTGTATTTTACAGCCCTCTGCCTGGTGACGGCCTTTATCGTCTCAGAGAAGCCCCCGGCTATACTGGTGATTTTTCCCGTTCTTTTTTTTTATTTTTTAAAGAATCGGGGCATTCGCGTGGTTGGAACTTTTGCTCTGTTATTCTTGGTTGGATTTTTTTTGTTCATTCTTCCGTATCTCCATTATTCAGACTACAAAAGCTGGAATCCCTATAAGGGGAACCGCTTTTATTCAACCATGTCAAATCAGTTTACCTTTGACAGCAATAGGCCACCGTCTTCTTACCATGCGATTGACACGGGTCGTCACTTCGATATGCCGGGAGTCATCAAGAGGGTACTCGACACCTCGGAGGCAGGAGAAAAGGCCCGATCCTTCTACTACTATTTCTTTGGCGCCTATACGGGAATGGTCGTTTTTATTCCCTTTGCTTTCCTCATAATCACACTCTCAATCCTCCGTATAATGAATAAACCCGATTTGCAACTTCTCGCTGCGCCGCTTATCGGTATTTTTTTGTACATTCTTTTCTATGTAGCCCTCTTTCATACGAATTACTACGGTGGCGGGCAATCTCTTGGCAACCGTTATTTTTTGCAGGTGTTCCCCTTTCTAGTGCTGCCTCTTGGGGGGCTTAAACTGAAAAAGAAAAAAGTCGTTGTCTTATCCCTTCTAACACTGGGATTGAGCATTATATTTGTGTACAAGCACCATCTTGAGCCGGAGCGGGCACACATAGATATTGTCAAAAGTGGACACATTCAAGGAGTGATGCCCTTCGAAAAAAACCAAATACAACTTCAACCTTATATAACAGGCGATAAAATGGTAAACAGACATATGTACCCATCACCGCCCCGAGAGGCGAGATATGATTATCTCATTGATCTCAAAGGGAAACGTTTCGCGGTACAGGCACAAAATATAACAAATTTGAGCAAATGGATTGAGGTTTCGAGCTCCTCTGATCTTTTCAGGGAAACTACCGTAAACGGCAAACCCGTTTTACTGAACACCGGGTTTTACCAAAGCGAGAAAACACACGTATGGTCAAAAAAGGAGTCCGCCCTTTTGTTAAGGAACAGTCGGAAAATAGAACGTTTTTCAGTGAACAGTTATATGCCGGGCACAATGGTAAAACTACATATCGGGGACAATGAACGGGTGGCACAGGCCCCTTTCTCTCTTGAAATAAATACCTCGGAATCAGGAGATAAATGGATATTGATACGCTTTAAAGCGGATAAGTCCGGAATCCCGTCAAAAATCACAAAGAGCAAAGATACGAGAGATCTGTCTTTTTCTTTAGCCTATCGGGGCGGCACGAAGTCCCCGTAGCTAAAATTTAACCACTTTTTTTGCAAAACTGCCGCTCCCTTAACCCTGCTAATAGCTGCAGCTACAAACACACCAACCGTACCTTGTGAAGGAGATAAAATGGATATTTCTTTTGTTATCCCTACGTTCAATGAAGCGGGAAGCCTAAATGCCCTTTATGAAGAGATTTGCACTCAAATGGTGGGTGTAACAAACGATTTTGAAATCGTACTCGTAGACGACGGAAGTTCCGATACATCCTTTGAAATAATGCACGAGTTGGCGCGAAATGACCCTAAGGTCAGGGTCATAAAACTTCGGAGAAATTTCGGTAAATCCATTGCGCTGAATGAAGGCTTTCGCGTGGCTGAAGGGGATATCATTTTCACAATGGATGCGGATCTTCAGGATGACCCCAAAGAGATCCCCCGTTTTCTCGCAAAACTCGAAGAGGGCTATGATTTGATTTCAGGCTGGAAACATAAACGAAAAGATCCGGTGCTGAGTAAGAACCTGCCCTCAAGACTGTTCAATTTTATGATTAATTTGTTTTCGGGCCTTAAACTGCACGACCATAACTGCGGATTCAAGGCATATCGGAAATCCGTAGCAAAAGGGCTCTCGTTGTATGGCGATCTGCACCGGTACATACCTGCCGTTGCCCACGCGGCGGGATGGAAGGTCTCAGAGATTCCCATCGAACATCATGAAAGGTCCTTTGGCAAATCAAAGTACGGGATTGAAAGGTTTTTCCACGGGCTTTTTGACTTTATCACGGTAGTATTCATCACGAGATATCTTAAACGGCCGATGCATTTCTTCGGATGGTTTGGACTGTTATTTTCATTGGCCGGATTTGGCATATGTAGTTATCTTTCTGTCTTATGGCTTATGGGTGAGTCGATCGGCGAGAGGCCCCTCCTTATGCTCGGAGTCCTCCTTCTTTTGATGGGATGTCAGATTATTTCAGCAGGTTTGATAGCGGAAATGGTGACTCACCATACACAGAATCATTCCGGGGATGATCTTATAGAATTGACCTTAAATCAGTAAGTTTCACACCTCAGGAATCATCAACAGTAAGTGAATCCGAACGACGCGGTGCGAAGTGGTCGGCTTCAGGTAGAGGTCAGCATACCCTGCCTCTGAACAAAGGATTTTCATAAAGTCCACATACACGAGAAAAATTGGAGTTGAAAGTATAGGATATGGACCAGAACGGTTTATATAATCACTGGCAGCGTATAAGCGCCGCGCAAGAACACGATTTTCGAGTGAGTGCATTAAACAAGCTAATTATACAAATTCTTGATAAAGACGACACCGTTCTGGATGTGGGATGCGGAGCCTGCGGTCTGACGCTTTTCCTATTAAGAAACGGATTTAGGGTTATATCAATCGACACATCAGATGAGATGCTTCGTTTGGGACGAACGATGTTATCCAAATATAAATTAAGCTCTGATTCGGTTTATAAAGCAAGTATCTCCGATTTCTCAGCGCAAAACCAGAATTCCTTCCGACAGATCGTATGCCTGGATGTGATTGAACATATTGAGGATGATGCAAGTGCATTATCGGAATTGATAGATATGCTCAAAGCTGGAGGGAGGCTTATCTTGACAATTCCGGCAATGCCCTCACTTTATGGCCCAAAGGATATTGAGGTTGGCCATTACCGAAGATATGACAAAAAAATGATTCAAAGACTTTTCAGTTCAAGCTCTTGCAGAATACAGAGCATAAGATACTGGAATTTTATAGGGGTACCCGTGACGTGGTTTTATCTGAATATTTTGGAAAGACAGGTCAATGAATCTCTTCGAAGAGAAAATAAAGGGTTCGCACAAAGGACTATATCGTTTCTTCTTCGGTTCTGGTTTTCCGTGTTTGAAAACAGGTTCAGGCCCCCGCTTGGATTAACTCTTTTGGTTGTTGCTGAGAAAGAGTTCTGATCTCGGTTCCTTAATTAGAAAGCCTTCACAACAACAAGGAGAGGTTTATAACAGGTATGTATCTCAATTCTGCTGCTCCACACCGGTTAAAGTATGAAAACAGGAATCCGCTTCAAAAATTGGTCCTTGGCAGGTTTTTTGATAAAGTGGCCAAAGATATCCAACACATTCAGCCCGACACCGTCCTTGACTTCGGGACGGGAGAAGGATATTTCTTGCAGGAACTGGAAAAACGAGGCGTTACATTTAAATCTCTTGTGGGTATTGATCTTCGGGAAGATGCACTGAACAGGGTTCGGGCAATGTATCCATCGTATGAATTTATAAAGGTTGATCTGTTTAATTGGAATGTACAGCATAATAGTTTTGATTTGGTCATAGCATCGGAAGTTCTCGAGCATATTGTTGATCCGTCTCGATTTTTGAAACGATTGGCCCGTTTAAGCCGAGGACATCTTCTCTTAACAGTTCCTCTTGAACCCTGGTTTCGGATAATGAACCTTTTACGGGGCAGAAACATTAGATCTTTCGGCAATCATCCCGAACATATTAATCATTGGGGATATAGTGAATTTACTCAGTGTATTGCGCCATACGTGGATGTTTGCAGGAGTTATATCGTATTTCCTTTTATAATTGTAATTGCTACACCGCGCGAGGACCGTCGGCAAAAACGATAATACCGGGAAACATTCATTTTTTGAAATTCCGAATAAACTGAAGTTAACTTACGAAGAAGGAACGAAGAACTATGGCCGAGCTAGCAGGAATATCAGGGGGAATCCTTTTTTTGGCTTCTTGGATTTATCAAGCCTGGGAAACACATAAGATAGGGAGATCTATCGTTTCTTATAACTTTTTTGTAATGAGGCTCATAGCCTCTATCCTTTTGCTGTATGAGGCGGTACGTGTTAAATCTGTAGGTCTAATATTGGTAATCGCTGGGACAATCGTGCTGATTCTCTATAATATCTACGTTATCAAGTTCAAAAAGGGACAGACGCAAGATAGCATGAGCTGAGAGACCCCGAATTGAACAGGACGGTCTGACGCCCGGTCATAGGGCTGGGCATCAGACCATTCTGTTTCGGTAAAAGATTTCACGGAATCCCTGATCTATTCCACAAGGTTGTGCTACCGTAGCCATCTTCGCTCAGGACTGATACTCAACCTTGAGACCAAAAGGAAGCCCGATGGCCGTTGTAAGATTTTTCCAAATGTTATGGAAGGGAATCCGTTGAATCGTAGATAAACAGCGTCAGCACTTCGTAGTCGCTCCAATGTCCATTTGAATAATTTTGTTCTATATTCGCTCGAACCGGGAGACCGCTACTCAAGGCAGTGAGAGCGACTGCAAGCAGTTCGTTGGAAACATCCGCTTTAATACGATAATAATTTGACGCTCCTCCAGCAATAGGCTCCAGCTGAACGCACATTATTTGACCTACAGAGGGAAAACTGGAACTTTCATACGGGCCGGCACATTTAACAGTATAGTTGGCCCACCCTGCAAAAACCGATGAAGCACACAGAACTAAGCTAACAGCCAATAAACCAATCAATACCTTTTTCATCATCATCTCCTCCTAATTATAATCAAATCCATCATAGACATCGAGCCTTAAGGTAAGACTCTTTTTTCTTTGCATAATAATGATCCCACATTCAGCTTATGGTAGCTGAGCAAACTGCTCAGGCGTCATCCCTCTGAGATTTTCCTCCGATTCCGGTTCCATCCTTTCATACTCTTGCCGAGTCATCTTCCTGAAGTTTTCTGATTGAGCTGGCTCTAAGCCCGCGAAATCCCCGGGGGTCATCCCCCTGAAATTTTCTTTCGATCCCGGTTCCAATCTCCCATATTCCTCTGGAGTCATCCCCCTGAAGTTTTCTGAATCAACCCGCTCCAGGGCCTTAAACTCTTCAGGTGTCATTGATCTCATATGGTGCTCTGGTTGTAATCTTCTAATAGTGTCTGCTGTACCAGCCCGTAGAATCCAGATACGGGCTGTATGTGCTTGCTCATCCACAACCAAGACATGGCTTTGCAGACCAGCCTTTTCTATGGCTTCCTGCGCGGCCTCTTTCACTGTCGCCTGTTTCAGCGCGAGGTCGAACTTGTGGTGGGGAAGATTATTGATGTCCTTAAGAATGATTTTTATGTCGAAGATTTCGCTGAGTCTGATAATGCTGTCTTCAAAAGACGTTCCCTCGATGTGGACGGCGCGCCTCTGCTGATCCACGGCACCTGCGTAAAAAGGAACAAAAACAACTAATAAGAATAGTATGCCGATGAAAAGTGATTTATATGTCATAGATGATCCCTTTGATGTGTGCCAAAACTGATTTTTCAGATACAATTTTTACCTCACCTTGTCAACAATAATTTCAACAACATAATTCCCTCCCTCGCGCCGCAATCATGATGTTTCATTCAGTCCTTCCATCCCTTTGAGCTTCAATTTCCGAGCAATAACGGCAGATAGACAGAACCGGGTAGAAATCCGGCGCCCGAGGGGGTAAACAAAATGGAGAGGCCGTCGCTGAGGGCGGCCTCGTTGCATGAATAGCCGGTCCCTGTTGTTTCATCCCGCTGGACTCCCACGGTCGCGGACGCGCCGTCATCATAGGCTGCATTTCCGAAGTCGACATCCTGGTACTGAAAGAGTATCTCATTACTCCTTTCGTACAGTATCGCCTGGAAGGTCGACGCGCCATCGCCGCTGGAATAGTGCGGCACCCCTTTCCACTGAACGATGAGCCTTCTGTCGGGAGCGTCCCCCTTCACCTGATAATAGACCTCCCCCGCGGACGATGGGTTCAGGTCATCCCAGAAGGGGGCGATAAAGGAAGAAATACCGGAGCTATTCGTCCCGGGGATACAGACGTTTTGATATCCCAGGGAGTCATCGGCAAAATAGAGTGCGCCGTTTGAACCGACCGTCACGGATGTGTAATCATCGCAGTAAAAGCGGAAGGTGAAGGGGATGGAAAAGGAGGCATAGTCCTCGTCACCGAGGCCCAGTGCGGTCCCCGTCGAGCTGATGTCGTCGAATGCGGAGGGAACGGTGTCGTTGTACCGGTAGGTGACCCGGCAGGGCGCCGCCGGCTGCACGTCACCCCAGTCGATGTTCAAGGTTTGCCACTGGAGCGCAAGGAGACCGTAACCACCATAATCAATCACACCACTATAATTGATATCCATCTTCATCCGGAAGAGGCCGTTGGGTCTTCCATCGCTGGCCGTCCCCCAGCTGTTGAGGATCACCCAGTAATGATTCGCGGAGTCAAGGTCGTCGTCATTGTAGCCGACACACAGGACCGCGTGTCCCGCGCCTTCTTCCTCGTCCCAGGTATGACCGCAGTACGGGTCCGGGTCCCACAGGGCGGTTTCTCCCTGACTGCCCCAAAAATGATAGAAAGCTTGCCAGTCTGGAGTGTTAGCCAGGTAGAAGGCGAACCAAACGGCCTTGTTCGCGTCCAGCACGGCCTTGATGTTGGCGATGGCCGCCGCCTGTGAAACCCCTCTGGTTGTGATGGTCGAGTACGACATTGAATCGATGGGATAGGCGGGGGAGGTGGCGATAGAGCCGCAGGATACGGTCGATGATCCGCTGCCGCATCCCCGGCTTGCATCTGCAAAGTGTGCGTTGGAATTGGACCAGGGGAGGGCCTGGGGATTGCTGGTATAAAAACTTCTCACATCCGCAAGGTTGCCCCCGCAGCAGGCATAATCGCCGCTTTTGCAGGAGTTGATGTACTGCACGGACAGCCGGTCCAAGACTCCTTCGTTGACGGAAAGATCGATCCCCATGATGCCGGTACCGGCCCATACCCAGCAGTCGCCGCATGACCCCTGATTGCGCTGGCTGGGCGTGTATTGCAGATGGTTGAGAAGGCTCTGTGAGCCCCGGGGAGGAGGCAGGGTCCTCCCGAAGGTTCTTGTTGAGATCCGGGGGGCCTTCTCATAGTCCGCTATCCACCGCTCCAGCGTCTCACGATCCGGCCGCATGACGGGATAGACTGGGGGTGGATCGCCCCCTGCCGTTTCCGTCACATCGGCATGCAGATCCTCCGCCCAGACGGGCGGCGACGCGAGAAAGAGGGCCACAAACAAAAGGATCCCGGACAGGAAACCGACAGCTGTTCTCTTCATACCCCTATTCCCTCCCGCGTATCATAACAGCATGCATTAATTCTCATTGTTATTCTATACATCGTCCCCCTCTTTCTTCAAGGAATTATCAGAGATCCGGGAATTCGGAGACATCTGTACTTATTTCTTGACATGGCCATGGCACACATATACGTTGTTTTTTAGCGATTAAAACATCAGTTATCATAGAGGCCTTGGCATGCACCCTCCGGTTTCCTGCTGTGCGGGACCCGTTTGATAGATGCTCCGTTATGCACCGGAGCACCGGAGCACCGGTAAAATAGAGATCGTCAATTGTTTATAAAAATTTAATACTAATTCCATCTCAGAGGAAAAAGACGGTGAATATTTTTTCTCCCGAGAGACTGCTACCCAAACGGAGTCTGTCACCCTTTTAAAGATAATTGAAAGCACCTATGACCTCTTCTTATTCTCTCTTACTGACCGGGGCAACGGGGTTTGTCGGTCCCCGGTTGTTGCGGTCCCTGCGGCAGGGATCGTTTGCCTCCGCCCGGTTTCTTGTCTGGGACTATGAGCCGGGTAAGCCTTCGTCCCCGACGAACATCGATATCTGCTCCGCGGAGGCGGTCGAAGAGTCGGTTGCCGCATTTCGTCCCACCCATGTCATCCATCTTGCCGCCCAGTCCCATGTGCCAACCTCGTTTGCCGATCCCGAACGAACCTGGGAAATCAACGTCATGGGGACCTTGCATCTTCTCGAGGCCGTGAAAAAGAGGGCCCCGTCGGCGACAATCATCCATATCAGTTCGGCCGAGGTCTATGGATACTCTTTTCAGGCCGGAGTGCCTGTCGATGAAACGGCCCTCCTTCAGCCTATGAATCCCTATGCCGCAAGCAAGGCCGCCGCCGACCTCATGGCCGGACAATATGCCGCTCTGGGGCTGAAGGTGATTCGCCTGCGCCCTTTCAACCACATCGGCGCCGGACAGGGTGAAGAGTTCGTCGCTTCCACCTTTGCCGCACAGATCGCCCGCATCGAGGCAGGCCTGCAGGAACCGGTCCTGCGGGTGGGAAACCTTGAGGCCAGACGGGAGTTTCTCGATGTGGATGATGTGATCAGGGCTTACGCCCTGGCGCTGGAGATGAATGACACCCTGCCGGCAGGGCTGGTGGTGAATCTCTGTCGCGGCACATCCACCCCCATCGCCGATCTTCTGGAGATGTTGTTGCGACAGACCCGATGTGCCGTTACGGTCCAGCCCGACCCCGAGCGCATGCGTCCGTCCGAGATTCCCGAGACCCTGGGAAGCGCGGAAACGGCGCGGACCATGCTGCACTGGGAGGCACAGATCCCCCTTGAGCAGACCCTGCGGACGGTCCTGGATGATTGGCGACGGCGAATTCGAGAGTAACAAGGACAATTAAACACAGGCATTTCCGTCCGCACGAAACCCGTGTGGTTATCAGCTTCTCAGCTTGTAATGCGGGGTTCTTAAGAGGCTATCACCTGTTTTTTTCTTACTGCAAAGGCCCATGCAATCAAAAAATAACATAATCAGAAATACGCTCGCCCTGTTTGCGGGAACCGCCGTGGGAAATGTATTCTCTTTCCTCCTGATGGTGTATATCGCGAGGACACTGGGAGATGTGGGGGTCGGACAATACTCCTTCATCTTCGCCTACGGGTATCTCATTATCATCCTGTGTAATCCCGGCATGGGGTACATCATCATCAAGGACGTCCCGGCAAACAAAGATATCACCACTTCCTATGCCAACAATATCCTGTCTTTGACCTCGATCATCGGGATCGTTTCGGCGACCCTTGCCGTGGCGCTGCTTATGTTTATCAAGGATGATACGCTGGTGATCCACAGTTTTGTGGTGGTGGCAATCATTTACATGATAATCTGTGTCGGCTCGGTCTTCGAAAACATCCTCAAGGCCAATGAGAGGATGGATCAGACCGCCCTGATCGACATGACGGAGCGGGCGGTCGCCCTCTGTGTCGGTGTCGTCTTTCTCTATATCACGCGATCACTTCTGTTTCTGATCCTGGCCCTTCTCGTCTCCAATCTGGTCAAGTATACGCTGTATTTCATATTTTCCATCAAATATTTCTCTTTCGGACCGGAAGCCGACTTCGCGCTATGGAAGAAACTGTTTGTGCGTTCCCTCCCCTTCGCGCTCAGCATCTCATTCCTGTATGTCTATTACCGTATCGACACGGTGATGCTCTCCTTCATGGCCGGTGACCAGGTAACGGGGTGGTACAACGCTGCGTACCGTTTGATAGAGGTCATCCATTACATCCCCCTCCTGATCGTGGCGGCGATCCTCCCCCCCATGGCCCTCTACTCCAAAAAGGACACGGAAGCCCTGACTGACCTCTTCAGCAGGTCTTTTCGATATCTCAGTATGCTTGCCTTTCCCATCGGCATGGGGATGTTTCTGCTGGCACCCCGGCTGATACCCTTTATCTTCGGCGGGGGATTTGAGAATGCGTCACCGGCACTGCGGGTATTAGTCTGGGCGGAAGTGCTTGCCTTTCTCAATTATCTGGGTGGAAATCTACTGAACATGATTGACCGGCAAAAGGTCTTCACTATCATTATCGGAGGGGTGGTGGGTTTCAAGATCATACTCAATCTGTTTCTCATCCCACGTTACGCCCATGTTGGCGCCGCCACAGCAACACTTATCTGTGAAGTGGCGATATTCATACTTATCTACCTATCTATCGGGAAATATTTCGTCAGGGTCCACCTATGGACGCTGGTCTGGAGACCGGTGCTTGCCTCCGTCATAATGGCCGGTTTGGTCATACACATAGGGTTTCTGCCCATCTGGTCTATTGTCATGGCGGGCTGTATTTGCTATTTTGTTATCCTCTTTCTTCTGGGCGGCCTGAACAGGGATGATAAGGAGGTGCTCTTTTCCGCCCTGCGCATCATAGGCCTGCGAAGCGAAAAGTGAGCGCGCCGAGTTTTTTGGAGGATGGTGACAGGAGACCATGGCACCGGGATGGCGATCGGGGAAGATGCTTCCCTTTATAATAGGTTTCACTCTGGTTATGTGTTTGACGTGTTCCTCCATCTCTGCCGGGAGCGCCCTGTCACCAAAAGTTGTCGGATATCTGCAGAGAGGGGGAGATCTCTCAACGGTTCAATATGACACGCTGACCCAGATCAATTATGCCTTCCTGGTCCCAACGGCAACGGGAGAACTCGAATGGCTGTCAGGGATAGACGAAGAGGAACGGCAGGCATTGAACAGTCTGGTCAGCCGTGCCCACGACGAAGGGGTCGCGGTTCTGATCTCCGTCGGCGGATGGGACATCGGTGACGGAGGCGGAGTTGATTCTCGCTTTGCCGCGCTTGCGGAGGACGCGGCTATGAGAACCACCTTTATCGATAATCTGGTCGCCTTTATCAACAGATACGGGATGGATGGCGTGGATATTGACTGGGAGTTTCCGGATTCAACAACCGAGGCCGATCATTTTGTAGCGTTGATGCAGGAGGTGCGTGCCGCCATGCAATCCCCTGACAACTTCGTTGACGGTCAGACGAAGCTCCTTACTGCTGCGGTGTCCCCGGAGGATTGGTACGGGCAGTGGGTGAAACCCGCGATCTCAGATACCGTCGATTTTCTCAACGTCATGGCCTATGAAAAAGGCGGCGTTGACCATTCCCCCTACACCTATGCGGTGGAGGCCCTGGACTATTGGATCACCACCAGGGGTTTTCCGAAAGAACGGATTATGTTGGGGCTCCCATTCTTCGCAAAGGATAACCAGGCAACACCCTCAGACTACAAACCCTATGCCGTAATCATTGACGAAAATCCCGATCTTGGTCCCCATATTGACCATGTGGATGGCTATTACTTTAACGGAATCAACACGATCAAAAAGAAGACACGATATGCCATCAACAACAGCGGCGGGGTTATGATCTGGAGCATCGAGCAGGATTCGTCTACGGAAAAATCTTTGTTGACGGCAATCAATAGAGAAATAAACCGACGAAAGACCCGTCCCTGGATCCCGTTACTCCTCTTTGACTAGACCAGATTTGTTCCTTCTATTCCCACCCCCTCCTGTCGATCAGCGGCTTGTCCCCCTCCAGCAATTCCCCTTCAACAGATTCGATCCGATCTATCCTGACGGAGCAGATCGAGGTAAACACATCCTTGAACTGTTCGATATTAATGTCTGAATATTCGTTGTTCTTCAAGAAGATAACCGTAAGGATGTCCCGGTATTCCTCTCTCGTTACCACCACCTGAAAGGAAAGCCCCGGGAAGCGTTCGCGCACCTGGGCCACCTGGCTCGGGGCGACGAACATCCCCCTCACCTTGACCGCGTCCCCTACCCTGCCGGCGATTCCGGCAAGCCTCGCGGCGGTCCTGCCGCAGGGGCATTTCTCCAATATCATCCGCGACAGGTCTCCCGTCCCGAATCGAAAAAGGAAAAAGCTATCGTTCAGGCGGGTCACGACGACCTCGCCCAGGTGTCCCGGGTCGACGGGCGTGCCCGTTGACGGGTCCACGATCTCGACGATCACATCCTCACAGATATGCCACCCGCTTTTTTCCGAACACTCGTAAGCGATATCTCCCACCTCCGTGGCACCGTACATCTGGTACGTATCGATGCCGTACTCCTCTTCGAACCGTTTTCTGAGCGAGGGTTGCAGCGGTTCCGCCACAAATGACGCCCGCCGGAGTCCGAAATCCTTCCCGAAATCATACCCCATCTCCTCGGCCTTGGAGATAATGGCGTTCAAAAAGCTCGGTGTGCCGGTGTATCCCGTCACTCCGAGGTCACGGATCAACCGGACCTGTGTCTCGGTCCCCGAGGTGCCGGAGGGAATCACCGTCGCCCCGACGGCCCTGAGCCCTTCATGAAAGGTCAGACCGGCGGCCACCATGTGGTATGAAAAGGTGTTGAGGACCCGGTCACCCTCGCGGAAACCTGCGGCGCAGTATCCCCGTCCCCACAGTTCGCCTTCACCGAGATGCGGTTCGTAGACGGGTCCCGGTGAGGTGAATATCCGGGCCGCGGGGAGATCCTGCCGAGAAAGGCCCCCGAAGGGAGGGTCCCGCTGCTCCAGCTCGACCACCGCTTCCCGTGAAATGACGGGGAGCTTCCCGAGGTCGCCGACGGTGGCAATATCCGACGGTTTCAACCCGAGGTCATCGAGGGTTTTCTTGACCAGCGGAGAGCAGGTATAGGCCCTGTCAACCATCCCGGACAACTTCCGATTGTTCTCAGCCTCTCGATCGAGCGACGAACGCTCCTCCAGGTCATCAAAGTATCTTTCCATGTCACTCTCCTCTCACAACCACCGCTTGCGTCTCTTATATGATTTGACGTCCCGGTATGACTTGGCGTCACCCCCCGTCCCCATCCCCAGATAAAACTCTTTGATATCGGGATTTTTCTTTAGATCATCGGCCTCACCCTCCATGACGATCCTGCCGTTTTCCATGATATACCCGTAGTGAGCGATCCGGAGCGCCATATTCGCGTTCTGCTCGACGAGGACGATCGTCGTTTCCTGTTCCCGGTTGATCCGTTCAATGATCGTGAATATCTCCTTCACCACGAGGGGGGCGAGCCCCAGCGATGGCTCGTCCAGAAGGAGCAGTTTGGGGTGTGCCATCAGGGCGCGTCCCATCACGAGCATCTGGAGTTCGCCGCCGCTGCAGTATCCTGCCAGGTTCTTGCGCCTCTTCTTCAGTGGCGGAAAGTAATCATAGATAAGTTCCAGATCCTTGCCGTACGGTTTTCCCCACCGTGTGGCCGTCCCGACCCGGAGATTCTCCTCGATCGTCAGATATTTGAAGGGTTGCCGCCCCTCGAGGACCTGGATGATCCCGCGGCGGGTGATCGCCTCCGGGGGAGAATTCTGGATGAGGCCCTTTTCGTAGACGATGTCGCCGTCCGTGACCTTTCCGTTCTCCGTTTTCAGGAGGCCCGAGATAGCCTTGAGCGTCGTCGTCTTTCCCGCCCCGTTACTTCCAAGGAGTGAAACGATATCTCCCTCCCTGACGGCGAGGGAAACCCCCTTCAGGACCTGGATGACATCCGAATAGACGACGCTGATATTGTTCAGTTGGAGCAGAATGTTGTCGCGCATGACACCCTCTCAGTACGAAAACGGCCAGAGCCGGAAGTTGGAGCGGATGATACGCCACACCTCGGCAAGCCCCCGTGGCTCCAGCAGGATAAAGAGTACGATGGCCGATCCGAATGCCAGCTCTCGGAGTGGCGCCATGGAGAGCCCTATCCCGCTGAAAAGATCGGTGCTCATCAGGACATCGGTCAGCCACCGTAGACCTTCGTTCAGTCCCGTGATGAAGATTGCCCCGTAAATGGAACCGGCGACGGTCCCCAGCCCTCCAATGATGACCATCGCGATATATTCCACGGAAAGTCCCAGATTGAAGGGTTCCGTCGTAATGCTGATCATATAATAGGCCCAGAGCGCCCCGGCAACCCCCGCGTAGAAGGAGCTGATCCCGAAGGAAAGGAGCTTGTAGGGAAATATGGGTATTCCCATCCCCTCTGCGGCCCGGTCATTGTCGCGTATCGCCACGAACGCCCTCCCGTATCGCGTCCTCATGAGATTGACGGCAATGAAGGTCATAATGATCAGGGCCCCGTAGGCGATATAGAAAAAACTCCGGTCGCCGCCGAGGGCTACCCCGAAGAGGGAGGCCTCGGGGAGAACGATCCCCATCGTGCCCTTGGTCAGGCCCTCCCAGTGGACGAGGAGGTATTCGATGATGAACTGTCCGGCCAGCGTCGCGATCGTGAGGTAGAGCCCTTTCAGCCTCCCGGAAGGCAACCCGAAGAGCACACCGACCAGGGCGGTAATCAGACCCGCGCAGGGGACGGCCAGGAGAAAGGGAAATCCCGCGTCCGTAGCAAGGATGGCGGCGGCGTAGGCCCCTACGCCGAAGAAGGCCCCATGTCCCAGGGAAAGCTGTCCGGTGAAACCGATCAGGATATTGAGACCGATGGCAGCAATGGCAGTTATCGCAACCATGTTAAGAATATAGAGAAGATAGGGGCCGCTTGCATACGGCACCACCGCGAACAGAAAAATAAGACCTGCCACAAGGGCGGTACGGCCGAAGTCCGTCTCGAAGATCGTCAGCTCCTGCTCGTATCGATCGTTGAAATTCCCACAGGGGTGAAAGCGTAGTTTTCTCATCATACCCTTTCTATCTCCACCAGGCCGAAGAGACCGTACGGTTTTACCATCAGGATGAATACCAATGCGATGTAGGGAATGACGTCACGGAGCGATGTCGACAGGTACCCGCCGGTGAATGTCTCCAGGAGACCGATAATGAGCCCTCCGATCACGGCCCCGCCAATACTGTCTAATCCTCCCAGGATGACGACGGGGAAAACCTTGAGGCCGATGGAGGAGAGGTCATGAACATTGATCCCGTTGATGATACCGAGGACAATCCCGCTCATCCCCGCTACGAGGGCCGCGATGCCCCAGGAAAGGGCA
This sequence comes from Syntrophales bacterium, assembly GCA_963662405.2. Lineage (GTDB taxonomy): Bacteria > Desulfobacterota > Syntrophia > Syntrophales > UBA2210 > UBA6078. The sequence continues at coordinate 2,717,514 of CAXXKT010000001.1, read as the reverse complement.
AAGACCTTCCGCACGTGCACCCCCAGTGAGAGGGCGGCCGGCTGGTTATCCGCGACCGATCGCATGTAAATCCCCTGCGAGGAATACTTGAAAAAGAGGCCGAAGAGTATGAGAAAAATCAGACCGATCGCGATCGACACGACATACACGGGGGGAATATGGATGCTCCCCCAGTGAACGGCGATACCGGCAGGGAGAAAATCGGGGAATGTATAGAGGTTTCCACCCCATATGAACAGCATAATCCCTTTGAATATCGAGGCGAGCCCCACGGTGAGCATAATGACATAGATGAGGGGTTCTCCGATCAGGGGCCGCAGAAAGATGCGCTCCACGACAAATCCCAGGATAAAACAGCCGACAAGGGCCAGGGGAAAGGCCAGGTAGACCGGCAAACCCGCCCACCCGATCAGGACCAGGAAGACAAATGCCCCCAGGGCCATCAGCTCTCCGTGCGCAAAATTGAGGACACTGGAAGATTTGAATATCATGACGAACCCCATGGCCGCCAAGCCATAGAGAAAACCGATACTCAAGCCGTTCACCAAAAGATGGATAAAGAATTCCATATGACAGCACTCCTGTTTCAATCAAGTTTCAATATACGGACGCGGGTCTCCAACGTCCCCACCTGCCCGTCTCGATAGCGGATCGTCGTCTTTACATCCACATCATCCGCATCTTCATACATGGCATTGATCAGTTTCAGGTAGAGCCCGTAGACAAATCTCCTGCGCACCTTCCCGGTCCGTGTCAGCTCCTCGTCGTCGGCGTCGAGGAGCTTGTAGAGGAGAATGAATCGGCGGATTTTCATTGCATCCGGCAGGCGTTCATTCACCGCCAGGATTTCCCCGCGCACAAGGTCCTCGACCTCCCGTCGCTGCGAAAGGTCGGTGTAGGTGGTATAGGGAATCATTCGCTCCTCGGCCCAGTTACCGACGTTTCCCATGTCGATGTTGATCAGCGCGGTGATGTAGGGACGTCCCTCACCAAAGGTGACCGCCTCGCGGATGTAGGTGCTGAACTTGAGACGCGTCTCTATAAAATCGGGAGAAAAGGCCTCACCCTGCTTGTTGCGGATGATCTCTTCCCGGCGCCCGATGATGACGAGATGGCCGTCATCATCGATGTATCCGGCATCACCGGTGCTCAGCCACCCATCCACAAAAGCGGCACGGGTAGCCTCGAAATCGTTGTAATACCCTCGGAAAACCGCCTTGCTGGAGAGAAAAACCTCCTGATCCTCTGAGATCTTTACCGTCATCCCCGACAACGGTTTCCCGACCGTTTCCGGCTTGATTTCGTCATCGGGCTGGACCTGAAAGATCCCCCCCGATTCCGTCAGGCCGTAACACTGTTTGAGGTTCAACCCGAGGGAACGGAAAAAGCGTATCACGTCGGGGCTGATCGGATGTCCCCCTGTGTATGCGCTGTGAAACCGCGCACAACCGACCCGGTCCAGAAGGGGGCGAAATATGGTGAGAGAAACCAGCCACCCCGCACAGCGCAATAAGAACCCCGGATCTTTCCGCTCGGCCTTCAGGTCCGTGATCTTCCCGCCGATACGCTCCGCCACGCGGAAGAGCGCCCTCCTCATCGGTCCGGCATCCCCTATCTTGACGCGGATCGTCGAGGCCAGGTCCTCCCAGAAACGGGACGAGGTGATGATAACCGTGGGGCCCAACTCGCGAAAATCCTCCATGACCGTCTCGTGCGTCTCGGGAAAATTCATCGTCATCCCCCCGACCAGTGCGACCCCCGTCCACATCTGATCGACGATCCATGCGGGGGGGGACATGGACAGCCAGTCCACCTCCATTCCCACGGGGAGCGTCTCCAGCCAACTTTCCGCCATTGCGGCAAAGTTGCTGTGCGACATCATCGCCAGTTTGGAGATCCCGGTCGTCCCCGATGTCATAATCATCAGGGCAATATCATCCGGCCTCCCCTTCCCCACCTCCCGGAGGAAGAGCTCGGGTTCCTTCCGGTCCAAAGCCTCCCCTCTCTCCAGCAGTTCTGCGAAGCTGATCAGCCAGTCATCGTCCCGGTATGGTCCGCTCATCCCGGTCCGGTCCACGTAGATCACCTTCCGTACATGGGAGAGGCTGTCGCGCATGTCGAGCAGCTTGTCCGCCTGTTCCTGGTCCTGCACGATGACATATGCGGCATTGATTCTATTGAGGGTTCCCGCGATCTCGCTGCTGACGGCGGAGGTAAAGAGATTAAGTATAACGGCACCGAGGGCCTGACCGCCCAACTGACTGAAGAGCCATTCGGGGTGATTGTCCATAACAACGCCGATATTATCACCCCTTGTCAGCCCGAGGGCGCACAGTCCCAACCCCACCTTCTTTGTAAATGCACGGTAATCCCGCCACGTGTAGCTCTGCCATATCCCATACGCCTTCTCGCGGATGGCGATGCGGTCCCCATATCTTTCCGCCTGGCCCATGAGGGTCTGCGGAAGTGTCTGCCATCCCTCGGGATTCTGATGCATCTTCGTATCGAGTTTCGAGGCCTCCGGGTTTCGGTTCACTGTGCATCTCCCAGATACGCCCGTATGACCTCTGGGTCGTTTTGTACTTCCTCGGGGGTCCCCTCTGCGAGCTTTTCCCCGAAATTCAATACCATCACGCGGTTCGATATGGTCATAACAATCGACATATCATGTTCGACAAGTATCATGGTCTGCCCCCACTGACCGTTCAGTTCGGAGAGGAACCGCACCATGTCTTCCTTCTCCTCGAGATTCATACCGGCAAAGGGTTCGTCCAGGACCAGGAGCTTCGGTTCAAGCGCCAGTGCCCGCCCGAGTTCGACCCGTTTGCGCAGTCCGTAAGGAAGAGATCCGACCGGTTTCTTTCGAATCGCCTGCATCTCCAGGAAATCGATCAGTTCTTCCACCACGAGACGATGCCGTATCTCTTCCCTGCGTACCCCGGGCAGGAAAAGGAGCGCCCGTCCCAGGCCATAACCGCACAGTGAATGACGCGCCAGGAGCATATTCGACAGGACGGTCATCCCAGGGAACAGTTCGATATTTTGAAAGGTCCTGCCGACGCCGCGACTGACCAGTCCGTGGGTCGGCAGGTTTGTGATGTCTTTGCCGTTGAAGAGAATCACCCCTTCCTGCGGTCGATAAAACCCGGTCAAACAATTTAAAAGGCTGGTTTTTCCCGCACCGTTGGGACCGATAATAGCGAACAGTTCACCGGTCTGTACCTCAAAACCGACATTGCTCAGGGCCGTCAGTCCTCCGAAACGCAGTGATAGATCGGCAACTGTTAGATCGGCACGTTTACCGTCGCCGGATATGGCCTTAAAGATGTCGGGCTGACCGCGAAAAGCCTTCATTTGCCCTCCAGAACCTCTATCTCTCCCTTGCCGGGCACGAAAAAGTTGGTAACAGGACGGTATGTTCCCTCCTCCGAGACCCTGACGATCCGCGCCGTGAAGGAGCCCTCGTGATTCGTCTTCGAATAGGAAACGTCAGGCATAAGCCCACCGAATCGTTCATTTGAAAAGGATTCCATCGCCTTGTTGATGGTTTCTCTCGTCACCTTCCCATACTTTTCCTGGGCACGGACGAATGCACGCTCCATGATCATCCCCAGGACCACTCCTTCCCAGTAGGAGGCGTCAAAAGAGTCGACCGTGCCGTATCGCTTCCACATGTCCTCCATGATCGTAATCCCCTCACCCTTGTCGACGGGCAATCCGCCGGGGAACTGCATCTTCAATCGATCCCTGATCAGACCGTCTCCCATGGTAAAGAAATCAGGATCCGTCGAGGTCCAGGTCCCGAAGAACTGGGGAGCATACTCGATCCTGTCGGCGCATTTGAAGGTGGTGATGATCGCCGCGGGGAGCATCTGCATGAAGATGTACTCCGCACCGTTCTTTTGCAGTTTCAACAGCTCCGTAGTCAGGTCGAGCGTCTTCGGGGGGAACTCCTCGATTGCGACGATATCGATCCCATGTTTCTCCGCATATTCCCTGCTTGGTTTATGTATCGACCGTCCGTAGGCATTGTTGTACGTCAGGAGACCAACCTTCGGCGGATTTTCCCCCTTGTGGTTTGCAGCGATGTATTCCAGGATCGCATAGCAGTCGAGCCGGTAGCTTCCAAAAGGAAGATACATAAAATCGATTGGTTCTTCAAGAATTTCCCAGCTCGTGGAGTAATTGATTGTGGGGATCTTGTAGCGCTGAATGATCGGTTTTGCCGCAAGTCCCTCTCCCGCTCCCCAGGTTGCGATCATATCAACCCGGTCGCTGACGGCGAATTTTCTGACCGCCGCTACCGCTTCGGGAACCTTGTACATGGTATCCACGAGGAGCATCTCTATCCGGTTCCCGTCCACGCCTCCCTTGACCTCATTGACATACCGGAAATAATCCCGCAGGCCTTTCGCGTGGAACTGTCCCCAGGTGGAGGCGGGACCGGTCAGATTGATCGCCGCGCCCACCTTGATCGCCTTCGCGTGCAGGCCCGGGGCCATCCCCAGGACAAGAAGTACGCCTATGATGATACACCATATTTTCCGCATTGCCTTTCCCTCCCTTTGAAATAAAAAGGGCCGTGGATTATCCACGGCCCCAAAAATAAAAAAAGCCGTGGGCAGTTGCTCGGTCTGCCCACGGCTCATACAGCTTTGTGTCAAGAGCTCAGAGGGCAGACCTCACCAAAAAAACCAAAAAAGCTAAAAAAGTTGCCCAACAGCTCAAACATATTCTCTTCCCTTCCTGGATACATCTCTCACGTTTTGGGTATCACCTACCGTCAAAAACCCGGAAAGTCAAGGAGAAATTGAAATTCTCTCACTCCACGTCACGAAAACCATTGCATTGCGTCTTCGTATCGGCTTATCAATTCAGGAACTTGAAAAACTCAGAATCAGCGCCGATCACCAGTTTTGCATCCTCCTTGAGGGCCTTCTTGTAGGCCTCAAGGCTTCTGATATACTCATAGAACCGAACGTCCTTTTGATACGCGTCGGCATATATCTTGACCGCCCGGGCATCCCCCTCACCCTTCATCTGCTCCGACTCCTTGTAGGCCTTCGCCAGAATGATCGTCCGTTCCATATCGGCCTTCGCCGTGATCTTCTTGGACTCCTCTTCACCCTCGGAACGGTACTGCTTCGCCTGCCGTTCCCGTTCCGCCTTCATCCGGCCGAAGACATGCTTCTCATTCTGTTCCGGCAGATCCGCCCGCTTGATCCTCACGTCGACGACGCGGATACCGTAATCCCCGGCACGCTCGGCGGCCTTCTTCGTCACCTTCGTCATGATGATATCACGGGTCGTCGAGACAATATCCGACAGGTCATGCTTACCAAGCTCGACCCGAAGCTGCGCGTACACGATATCGTCCAGCCGCGATTGCGCTCCATCCTCGTTTCGCACCGTCGTGTAAAATCTGAGCGGATCCTCGATAGCCCACTTCGTATAGTTGTCCACCACAAGATTCTTCTTGTCCCGTGTCAGGATTTCGGTCGGTGTCGCGTCGTACACCAATATCCGCCGTTCGAACTGAACAACCTGCTGAATGAAGGGCACCTTGAAGTGGAGCCCGGGACCATATATCCCTTTCAGCGGTTTCCCGAGCTGTATGACGATCGCCTGCTGCGTCTGATCCACGGTAAAGATCGAAAGAGACGCGACCAGAATCACGATCAGAGCGGCTCCGATACCCAGCTTTCCCTTTGTCTTCATTCCCAGCCTCCGCACCCTGCTACTTCGTGGTTATATTCTTCTTATCAAGTGAAAGATGGGGAAGTATATTCCGACCGATCCCTTCGGCAACAATCACCTTCTCTATCCCCGGCAGGACCTCTTCCATCATTTCGATATACAGTCTCTTCTTAGTCACTTCCTGTGCAGTCTTGTACTGCTCCAGGACCTGCAGAAACCGGCTCACATCCCCCTCTGCGGAGATGATCTTCGATTCCTTATAGGCAATGGCATCGTTGACGATCTGGGATGCCTTCCCCTTCGCCTTCGGGAGGATCTCATTGCTGTAGCCATGCGCGTCGTTGACCATCTTGGCCTTGTCTTCCTTCGCACTGGCCACATCCTTGAAGGCGGCCATCACCTCATCGGGGGGATGGACATCCTGAAGCTGAACGGCCACGATATGAATCCCGGCCTTGTATTCGTCCAATATCTGCTGGAGGATTGCCTTCGTGTCCTGCTGGATCTGAAACTTGCCGGTCGTCAGGATATCATCGATCTCATTTTCTCCGGCCGTTTCACGCATGGCCGCCTCCGCGGCATCCTTGACCGTCTTGTCCTGATCTTTCAGGTTAAACAGATACGCGGCCGCATCCTTGATCTTGTACTGGACGATAAAGGTCAAGTTCACTATGTTCTCGGCCTTGGTGAGCATCAGACTCTCGTCCGTTACTGCCCTGAGCTTGCCGAGCTGACGGTCTCCGATCGTCCTGAACCCGATCTCGATCCTCCGCACCTGCGTCACCGTCGGTTTCAGGACCGTCTCTATCGGCATCGGGGCATGGTAATGGGGTCCCGGTGTCGTGGTGCGAACCGCCTTACCGAATCTCTTGACCACGCCAACCTCGTCAGGGGCAACAAAATAGATCCCGGATACAAGCCAGAAAATCAACAAGGCTACTACTATCACGGGGATCAAACCGAACTTTCCACCGAATGGGACCTTGAAGGGAAACGACTTCTTGAACTTTTCGATCGCCTCTTTCAGATCGGGTGGCTGCTGGTTGCCCCAGGGGTTTCCGTCATCGTCCTGCCACGCCATATTCCTACCTCCCGGTAATTCTTTCGTGAATTGTTGTCACCCTAACATGGCATCCGGCGGGTGTCAACTGATATCGGAGAAGACATATTGTCTAAAGTGGGCGGATATGGTAGGAGTCGGCAAATCACCGTTTCGGGGGAGAAGATATGAATCCGCAGGTATTCAGGGAATATGATGTCAGGGGGCTCGTCGGGGCCGATCTTGATTACGATTTTGTCTACAACCTGGGGAGGGCCATCGGGACATACGGAAAGGAACGGGGCGTTCAGGACATGACCGTCGGGAGAGACTGCCGGCTCAGCTCCGAAGAATATCATGGGGCAATCATGGGAGGACTTCGTGCCGCCGGGATCGACGTGATCGATATCGGCCTGTGCGCCACCCCCATGCTTTACTACTCCATCAGGCACCTGGACACCGGCGGCGGCGTCATGGTGACGGGGAGCCACAACCCCCCGGAGTTCAATGGATTCAAGATTTGCATCGGTCCGGACACCATCTACGGGGACGACATACAGGAACTGCGAACAATCATGGAGAAAGACCGGTACGCATCGGGCGAGGGATCGTTCCATCAGGAAAACGTCGCCCAGGCCTATCAGGATCACCTCTTCAAGGGCGTCACGATACGCGAAGGCCTGAAGGTAGTTATCGACGGAGGAAACGGCGTGGGAGGATTCTTTACCGTCCCCCTCCTGCAACGGTTCGGCTGTTCCATCATGCCCCTCTACTGTGAGATGGACGGCCGCTTCCCCAACCATTTCCCCGATCCGACGGTCGAGGAAAACCTCACCGGTCTCATCGACCTGGTGAGGGAGGAAATGGCGGATATCGGCATCGCATTCGACGGCGACGCGGATCGGATCGGCGTCGTCACGGACAAGGGCGAGATCGTCCGGGGGGATGAGCTCCTCCTCCTCTTTTCACGTGCCATCCTGCAAGAGAATCCCGGCGCCACCATCATCGGGGAGGTCAAATGTTCCCAGACGCTCTACGACGACATCGCTCAAAAAGGGGGACGAGGGATCATGTGGAAGGCGGGACATTCACTGATCAAGGGAAAGATGAAGGAAGAACTAGCCCTGCTGGCGGGGGAGATGAGCGGGCATATCTTCTTCGCGGATCGCTATTTCGGCTATGACGACGCCATATACGCATCGGCGCGCCTCCTCGAGATCCTCTCTCTGACGAACCTGACACCCAGCGAACTCCTCGCGGATGTCCCCCGGACCTTCAGTACCCCCGAGATACGAATCGACTGCCCCGACGACATCAAGTTTGATGTCGTCGAGCGGGTCAAGGAGCGGTTTGCGGCTGAGTATGACGTGATCGACATTGACGGCGTGCGCGTCCGGTTCGATGATGGCTGGGGACTCGTCCGTGCCTCCAACACCCAGCCCGTCCTGGTCCTGCGCTTCGAGGCAAAGACGGAAGAGAGGCTCAACACTATACGGACACTGGTCGAAGATGTTCTGAAGGAGGTTATGGGATAGGGAGACAGGGTTGTTGGTTGAATGCTGACACCTTTCTTCCCGAAGTGTCGTTTTCAGGTATTACAATCGTAATATTATATTACATACGGCAATCATCAAAAAGGACCAAGAATATATTATCAATTACCACGACCCAACTGAAGTGATCATTATTCTGGATTTTTAAGCAACAGCAGCGGTATCCAGGGCATGGCCTTTGACGGATTCCAATCACGAACGGCGCGCACACAACTACTATTCGACTTATCGTAGCTGGCGACGGAGCCGGTGGAGAAGTACACGCACCACGCGTCGTCCGTAGAATAGGCGTCGGTAGTAGACAACCAATAGTTGGTCTCCGTGTCCTCCTGCAGTAATGGATCGATGGCCGGATCGTATCGGGAATAGTCTATCAGGGTCTGCTGTTCATTGCGGTTCGGCAGCCGCCAGTCGGAATATCCCCCCAGTGTGAGTCCTGCGGCATATGCCAACGCCTCTTGCCAGGTGTATTCGCCGGGCGCCGTCGCTTTCTGCCACATCAGTCCGGTTTCCGTGTCGGTTACTGTTCCGTCCTCGTTGTCTACGAGACAGCCGGAAGAGCTCGACGACTCTCCGCGAACGGCGCGCACAGAATAACAATCATACTTATCGCCGAGGGAGTAGACGTAGCCGCTGCCGAACTCCACCCGCCACGCTTTGCTCACATTGCCGGCGTCGGGAGTAGACGACCAATAGCGAGACCATCTCGTGTGGGGAAACCACGCGGTGTCTATGGCCGGATCATATGTGCCGCTGTTGACCAGTGAGGATAACTCCTTCACAGTCGGCATCCGCCAGTCGGAATAGCCCCCAAAGTTCTGTGCGTTCAATGTGACAATAAAAACATTACTTGAGTCGTACCAATTATATGTGTTATCCCTGTCGCGAATGGACTCATCGTCGGTTTTGATCTCCCAGACAAGGCCGGTGACGTTGTCCTTGATCATAATCCAGCCGCCGGCCTGGGTGGCGGTATCGGGCAGCTGAACGCCGTTTTCCCCCAGCTTTATGTACGACCGGGCGGGCCCCGCACACTGAGCATCCTGGCCGTAGAAAGCCTCGCCCGGCTGGGGACAGGGAATCACATTCCCCGCGGCATCATAACAGGTGGTCTGCCCGGTATCGGGGAACTGACCGGCAAAGGATATTCCACATCCTGTCAACAGAAGCAGTATCAGGATAAAAAGCCATATTGTTCGTTTATTCTTCATCGTTTTTCCTCTGTATTCGATTGCAGATTATGGATGGATTCCCTTGATTACCCCTCTCACAAAAAACAAAAAGCCTTTTTCTCTATTCGAAAAACAAGGCTTCAAGATAAGAATACCATAATCACCCCACGGTTAACGTCATTCACAAACAGAAAAATCGTAAAGATCAAAATTGCCATATAGCTAACTCTATGATCATGTATTGTCAAGATATTTTGTCGAGAAACTTCCAATCAGCAATCATCGATTTTCTCCTGAAACGATTTTGAGCAGTTGGAGATGTACTAAATAAGAATGCTCAAGACCAATCAAATCCGCACAGGTTCTTATCAGGAGGACAGCACCCTCTTACCAGAAACTCACGGTCGAGATTTCCCTGCCCGGCTATGTGACCAGGAAGATCCGCAGATCCATGACGTTCGTCATGGTGGGGCCGGTTTTCAGGAGATCCCCGATCTTGTCGAAGAAGTGATAAGAGTCGTTGCTTTCGAGGTAGTGCTCGGCGTCAGCCCCCTCTTCTCGAGCCCTTTGCACCGTTGAATCGTCCGCGACGGCCCCCGCCGCGTCGGTGGGACCATCCGTTCCATCCGTCCCGCCACTCAAGACGGTGATACCATTGAGTCCATCCAATGCAATGCCGGCGGCCAGGACAAATTCCATATTCCGTCCCCCGAGACCGTCACCGCGGATGGTGACCGTCGTCTCTCCCCCCGAGATGATACACCCCGGCACCGGTACCGGGTTCCCTGATTTCCGTATCTCCCGGGCAACGGCAACGTGAAACAGGGCGGCGTCTCTCGTCTCTCCCTCAATCGACGAGGAGAGAATGACCGCGCTGTATCCCAGGGCACGGGCCTTCTCGTGTGCCGCATCGAGTGACAGGGAAGCGCTGCCGATAACGAATGCACCGGTCCTCTCAAAGACCGGATCGGAAGGCTTGGGCGTTTCGGGATGTCTCCCCGCTGCCCCATCTCTCAGATAGGTGATCACTGATAGGGGGAGCGTGTCGGCAAGCCCGTACCGATCCGCGATCCCGATGCAGTCGGCAAAGGTGCTCCGGTCGGGAACCGTGGGACCGGAGGCGATCACGTCGAGGTCATCGCCGATCACGTCGGACAGGACAAGCGTCACGAGGGTCGCCGGGAAGGCGGCCCGTGCCAGCTGCCCCCCCTTGATCCCCGAGATATGTTTCCGGATGGTGTTGATCTCATGGATATCGGCCCCGCAGTCCAGGAGGGCCTGCGTCGTCTCCTGCTTGTCCTGGAGAGAAATACCATCGGCAGGGAACGGCATGAGCGCAGACCCTCCGCCCGATATCAGACACAGGACGAGATCCCGCTCGCCGGCAGTGTGCAGGAGATCGAGGATGCGTCGGCACCCACGGACCCCCGCCTCGTCAGGAATCGGATGTCCCGCCTCGGCAATGGAGACGATCCTCAGGGGTGATCCATATCCATACTTCGTGGTGATGGTACCCCTGGTTATGCGCTCCCCCAGCATATGTTCAAGCGCGGCGGCCATGCTCGCGGCGGCCTTGCCGGTACCGACCACCAGGATCCGGTCAAAGGCGTCCAGTTCGTATGTCCCGCCGTGGATTTCCAGTCGTTCTCCTTCACGTCTGACGGCGCGCCTGATCGCCTCGCCGGGATCCGCGGCTGCGAGTCCCGCATCGAAGATCGCCCTGATATCCGAACGGGGATTTTTCATCGGCTCACCCTTTTGTCCTTCGGGTTCGTCTTTTTATGATATCTCCGTCTTTTTCGTCACGTCGGCCTTGACCGCCTCTACCGTGTCCCTGAGGGCGGCGAACACATTTTCCCTGAAATCACCCGCTATCGCTATCAGCATGACATCATCGCCGGGGAAGAGTCTCCCCTCTTCTATCTCCACGAGCACTTCGATAATCCCGGGGCGCGCCTTTATCTCCGAGATGATCTCTTCAAGACGTCTCCGATCCGCCTTCACCACCAGCTCGCTGACCGGCCTGCCGTCACGTGACGTCTCCCTGACCACACCGTTGTGGCACAGTATCATCCCCGCCTTGGTATAATCGGGGTGGGCCTTGATCTCCCGTATCATCTTCGCCAGATCCATGCTTTCCTCCACACTGTTCAGATTCATTTCGTTTCATAACACAGAGAAATCACGGAATCAATTATCATAATATCCCCGTCTTGACTGGACGGTATAACTGTGCGAAAAAGAGCTCCATGTACCAGCGACGACGATCCAGAAAACGCCGGAAGAATCTCCTGAAGTTGGGGGATTTTCTGCCGAAGGTCCTCGAGAGGAGAAAGATACACCTGGACGCCCTGGACTGCCGCGCCACGGATGTCTGGCACAAGGCGGTGGGCCCACAGATATCGGCTCAGACGGCCCCCGTAAGATTCAAGAACCACACCCTCTCTGTACGTGTATCGACCCCGGCGTGGATGCAGCAACTCCGGTTTCTCAAAAGGGAGATCATGGACAAGGTCAACGCCGAGTGGGGCAAAGATGAAATACACAATATCCACTTCTCGATCGGCGACATCCCGCCGAAACCGCACCTTCCATCTACCCAGTCCGCAGAATTCAGCGAGGAACTCCTCAAGGAACGGGACCGGCGGATCATCAGAGAGAACCTCTCTCAGATCGAGGACAAGGAACTGAAGGGTATACTGAAAAGGGTAATGACAAAGGAGATTATCAAGCGGAGATTGAACGAATAGGAAATCCTTCAACCCCACAGTACCCGCCGCATGCCGCATTACGGCATCGAAAAGGAACTCTCAAACCGCTGGACGTCTGCGCCACGGCGGATGTGATACGGGGAACGATGGCGGGAATTATACCATCGGAAGATTTCAAGTTCGACGAGCAAAAGGGACACCGGTTAAAGAAAGATCCGCTGGCTCTGGGCGAAATGAAACGGGAACATGCATGTGCCGGAACCCGCCGCACCATCGATCCACCGAGTCAATCATGCGGAGCACCTGGTGCCGACTGAGTCTGAATCCACGAATTTTCAGAGTACGCAGGGCTTTCCGGTTTTAAAAGAGTTCGTGCCTACCAGCGGGGGAGAGGCCCTCTCTCAATCGAGAAATCGGCGTCTTCATTATCTTGAGGGGACCGGGATCGAAACTGAGGCAAAAAAGGAACGGGGCTTGTCAGGCTGAATGTACCGTCACTCGAAGAGGTTCGTCATGTTTTCTGGGAAATGTATATAGCCGGCGGGGCCGTCTGCGAGGGTGTTCCCACGGATCGTGGACGCCATCGGCAAGGCAAGGGCGTACTGTGTTTCGTGGCGACTAATCATAGCCGACAAGGAGGCATCGTACGGGTCTCACCGGTTCATTTTTTCATGCCTCTTTCCCTCGTGAGAAAGGGTTTTTCTTCCAAATGGTATACCCAATTTGCGCATCCGGTGTCTTAAGGTGCTCGGATTGATCCCGAGGAGTGCTGCCGCACCGTTCGGCCCCTGCACCCTCCCCCCTGCCCTGTCGAGGGCGTCTCGGATATGGTGACGCACGGCAGCATCAAGTGAACGGGTTGAGTCGTCAGATATGCTCGGGGTCCGTTCTCGCACCGAGGGTGACCAATCAACCAATATTTCAGTAAATTCAATCGGCCTTGTCGGATCTCCGGTACGCATTCTGATCAGAGACCGTTCGACGATATTTTCCATCTCTCTCACATTGCCCGGCCATTCATAGGCCATCAGTCGCTCCATGGCCCCCGGGGAAAGGACCGGGTTCGCGCCGAGGTTCAGTTCCCTCGATTTCTTCATGATAAGGTGATGGATCAGGTCCGGGATATCGGATTTCCGCTCCCGCAGGGGAGGAATGAGGATCGGGAAAACATTGAGCCGGAACCAGAGATCTTCCCTGAACTGCCCTTCGTGCACAAGTGCCTCCAGGTTCCTGTTTGTTGCCGCAATAACCCGTACATCGACTTTCACGGGGTTTGTGCCCCCGACACGCTCGATCTCCTTCTCTTGGAGAACGCGCAACAGTCTCACCTGTGCATGCGGCGGAAGGTCTCCCACCTCGTCGAGAAAGATCGTTCCCCGATGTGCCCGTTCGAACCGCCCATACTTGCGGGACAGGGCACCGGTAAATGCCCCCTTCTCGTGACCGAACAGCTCACTATCAATCAGTCCATCGGGGATAGCCCCGCAGTTGATCTTCACGAATGGACCATCCCTGCGTGGCGAGGCATAATGAATGGCATTGGCAATGATCTCCTTGCCGACCCCCGTTTCCCCCAGGAGGAGAACCTGACTGGTAAGGGGTGCTACCTGCGATACCGACTCCATGACATTCTGCAGGCCACCCCTGACTCCGATGATCTCGGTTGATGAAACTCTATGCAGTTCTTCTCGAAGAGAACGGTTATCGTCGGCCAACAGGTCTTTCAAATGGAGGGTCTCACGGTACCGAATGTTGTTCGCCACGGCGATCGTCAAAGGATCATGGATGAGGGCAAAGATACGGCCATGTTCAGCAGTAAACCGGTCATAGCCCTTGGCGAACAATTCTACGTATCCCAAGGGCTGTTCATGAAACCTCAGATGGATCACCATGCAGGACACATCCACCGTACCTAATGTGCTCCATATACACTTGGTAACGGGACTCTCCAGAGGAGACCGATATATGGTTACCCGTTCCTTAATGTTCAGGGCCCGCTGTAGGGCCTCCGGCGTGAGGGGAATCGGAGATTTCGGGCGGTCCAAAGGAATATCCGACACGAGACCGGATATCCGTATCGCGGTGCTGCCCGGGTCGATAAAACTCATAAAGATGCCGTCCAACGGCATGTACTGCTTCAAGTACTCCAGGCAACGCTCCAGTACAATCTCGATCTCAAGGCTGCCGCAGATCCGCAGTGTCGCCTGTTGAAAGAACTCCAGATCCCTGATAGAATTGCGTTTCATAGGTATGGTTCCTTAATGTATCTTATTTGACAGACGGCAAAGAATATACCGAATATGGTATCTTATTCTGTCATATATACCACTCAAGCACAATCTCTTTCGGAACAATCCTCTAATAATAATGGGTTATAGATGGCATATCCGTCGCATAGGGGAGTAGGTAGTTTCACAACTTATATGCGCATGTCGCAAAACACCAGGAAGGAGGAAAGGGATGAAAGGAACAAGAGGAATCATCACAGGTATTGCCGTCCTGTGCCTGGTCATCATGACCGTCGGCATGGCCTCGGCACAGGCCATCGAGACCGACATGGTCGTCGTTGGCGCGGGGGCTTCGGGGCTATCCGCGGCCGTTGCCGCCGCTGAGGGCGGCGCAAAGGTCGTCGTCCTTGAAAAAATGCCTGCCGTCGGGGGGACCACCAATTTTGCCGAGGGGGTTTTTGCGGTGGAAAGCAGTTTGCAGCGGAAGAAAAACATCAATTACAGCCGCGATGAAGCGTTCAAGTACCTGATGGAATACACCCACTGGCGTGCAAACGCGCGGCTGGCCCGAGCATTTATCGACAAATCGGCGGACACCATCGACTGGCTTGAAAAACAAGGCGTCACGTTCAAAGAGCCGGCCGCCAATTATCCCGGGGGACTCATGACCTGGCATATCGTAGACGGACGCGGCAAGGCCCTGGCACAGGCGCTGTACGACAGTGCCAAGGAAAAAGGCGTGACTGTTATGCTCAGAACGGCGGGTAAAAAGCTGATTCAGGACGAAACCGGGCGTATTACCGGTATTATTGCCGAAGGCACGGGCGGCAAGAAAGTCCAGATCAATACCAAAGCCGTTGTCATCGGAACGGGCGGATATATCAACAACAAAGAAATGCTGGACAAATACACGACCTTTGGCCGGGATATCATCCCGGTGGGAAATGCCAAAAAAATGGGAGAAGGTATTCAGATGGCCTGGGCGGCGGGTGCCGACGCCTTTGGTACCGACGTGCTTCAATTGTACCGTCCCGGCATTCCGGGAGAAGGTCCGGAATCTCATCTCAACGCCCCGGCGCGGCAGCCCTATCTCTGGGTCAACAAGCTGGGTGACCGCTTCTGCGACGAAAGCATTATCTTCTCCTGGCCCTATGCGGGGAACGCACTGGCCAATCAACCGGGACGCGTTATGTACGTTATTATTGATGAAAACACGAAAAAGTACATGATGGAACAAGGCATCGACGTGGGTGTCGGCGTTATGGTCCCCGTGGCCACCAAACTGACCCGCCTCGAAAGCGATATCAAGCGGGGCGTTGAAAGAGGCTTCGTTTTTGTCGCATCGTCCATCAAAGAACTGGCTGAAAAGATTGGGGTCGATCCGGTGCGACTCCAGGCCACGATCGACGAGTATAACCAAATGGCCGATCAGCGCCAGGACACGCTCTTTGCAAAAGATCCGAAGTACATCCGGGCGGTCCGGGAATCGAAGTTCTATGCATTCAAAGCCGTACCCTTCGCCTTGGGCACTTTGGGCGGCATCAAGATCAACCATAAGACCGAGGTCCTGAACAAGTCACAGGAAGCAATTCCCGGCCTGTATGCGGTCGGCAATGACGCAGGCGGCATGTATGGCGACAGCTATGACGTGGTTCTGTCGGGAAGTACGTTGGGCTTTGCCGTCAATTCCGGACGCATTGCCGGTGAAAACGCGGCCAAATATATCAAGCAATAACGCGACAGCCGTGGGCCATGCCGGAGATGAGGGAATTATCCCTTTTCTCCGGCGGAGGTCTGGCTTCAATGATCCCTTCGGATACCGGCCATGACCAGTCAGCAAAAACGAGTTTTTACGTCCCTGTTTACGACGGTCTTCGCCGTGACACTCGGGTTTGCCGTAGTAAATCCCTTCTTTCCGCTCTATGCGCAAGAACTCACGGGACGAGGGATCATGGTTGCCCTCGTATTTTCCGGCTTCTTCCTCGCAAAAATCATCGCCACCCCGCTCATGGGAAGGTGTTCCGACGGGAACAGCAGAAAAGGGATTATCATCGCCGGCCTGATCATCCATACCCTGGTTGCCTTCATCTTCTTCTTTCTTCCCCGAAGTCTTATACTGTTGATTGTGCTTCGTTTTCTCCAAGGGATCGCCACCGCCATGGTCCGTCCCGTTGCCCAGGCCTTAGTGGGAGACATCTCGGAAAATGATCATGTCGCCTCTTCCATGGGAACCTTTGATATCTCCTTTTATGCCGCGCTTGCCCTCGGGCCGATAATCGGCGGAGGAATCGGCGATATCCTGGGATATCGCGGCATGTTCCTGACCCTGGTTATTCTCTGCCTGATCGCCCTGTGCATCTTCCTTTTCACCGAGACGGATGATCGGCGGATCCGCGAGCACCGTACATTACCCCATACCCCCTATCATGATATCTTCTCCAATCATACCCTCCAGGGGTTGTTCTGCTTTATCCTGGCTCGATCGTTCAGCATTATTGTCATCTCCATTTTCGTTCCGATCCTCATCGACACCTATTTTCAGCCGGGGTACCTGGGAATTGGCGTCTGCATCGCCGCGGGTTCCATCACCACCGCACTGCTCCTCAGGCCCGTCGGGCTGCTCTCAGACCTGTGCGATCAACGAGTCCTTGTCATTGCGGGGGGCGTCATGACGGGAATTTTTCTCTTTCTCATCCCCTTTGCCGATACGCTTGGAACGTTGATTCTGATCAATATCGTCCTCGCCCTCTCCGGCACCTTGTCGCTCCCCGCCACAACGGCGCTCCTCATTGAGGAGGGAAGGCACTACGGCCTGGGGTACACAATGGGAATTTTTCACTCGATCATGAATGTCGGTTTTTTTATCGGCCCGATCCTGGGGGGAATCTTGATGGATATCGTGGGTCTTCCGGCCCTCTTCCCCATAGCAGGTATCCTCCTTATTTCCGGAACACTCTTCTTCGCTCTCCGATCACCACGCATCGTTGAAGAGGAGGTCTGCTCGTGAATTTGCCTTTTGACTGATTGTGCAAACCGGAAATAACCGGGGGGAGATTTCGCCGTGCCATATTGCCGAAGGATCATTTCGGATCGGGAAGGTTCAGCGATGATCCGTCCAGGATATCCTCGACTTCCGGGGAATATCGGCCGTCTGCCCGGTAGATGAAGAGCGGCTGCATAATCTGTAGCTCTTCCCCTGCCCCTTTGATCCCTTCGGCAAGGACAAATACCCCCCCGGACGTAGCGTTCGAGTGTACGATGCGCAAGCGCTTCGGCTCGATTCCGTTCCGCCGCATCCGGTCGATGAGGTGTGCTCCCCGCGCCGCCGGATAGATCACGAAGATCCGTCCCCCCTCTTTCACCAGATAACGGGCGGAGGCGAGGAAATCCTCGATCGTCCCTTTGACCTCGTGCCGAGCGATCGCACGCTCTCCGTTGGGATTGATCTTTCCCGAGTTCAGCCTCCGGTAGGGGGGATTAAAGACCGCGACGTCGAATGATTGCGGCTCAAAGAGCTTCCGAATCTTCTTCACATCACCGGGGTAGACCCTGATTCGTGCCTCCAGGCCGTTCAGGGCGACACTCCGTACTGCCATCTCGGCCAGATCTTTCTGTATCTCGACCTCAGCAATACGGGCTTCCGGGGACCTGAGCGCCAGGATCAGCGCCACGATACCGCTTCCCGTCCCCAGATCGATCACCCGGTCTCCTTTTCGAAGAACCACGAAATCCGCCAAGAGAAGCGAGTCAATCGAGAAGCGGTACCCCTTCTCCTTCTGCAGGACCCTGAGGCGGCCGTGGAAAAACTCATCGACGGTTTCATCGTCCCGCGGTCGTATCCCCTCATCATTTCCCATATGAACCACCTTTCAGAGGTTATCGGGATGATATCGGCATGAACGGGGCAAGTCAAGGGGGGAAAGGATGCCATGAAGGAGCCGTGTTTCGGCATTTCTGAGCAATAGAGATAAAGGTGATTGATCGGACGACATCAAGAATGGTATGAAACGGCACCTTGAAGTCACCACGGATGTGGTGCCGGTAAAGACCCAAACCGGTTCGATAACGCAAATCGATCTCTCGCGTTTGAAAGATCAACCATTGTCAGAAACGAGTCAGCCAAGGGAGAAAGCAGCATGAGGTTACACCCCGAAGAAGTGACGATAATCGTCCTGCTCGTCGTCTGTATCATTCTGTTTTTACTCTTGGTATCCGCGAGACGAAGACTCGCCATGCTCGGGTGGCAGAAACGATCCCAGTCGGTCCGGTACGGCAGACTCACCGAGCAGTTCATGCCCTTTCTGGAATCGTATCCCTACGACTCGCAGGATTTCAGATTTCTGGGGACCCCCATCGACGGGGTCCAGTTCACTGAAGATGCCGTCATCCTCGTTGAATTCAAGACGGCCGACTCCCATCTCTCACGCCGGCAGCGCACGATTATGAAGATGGTCGAAGAAGGGGCCGTCCGCTTTGAGGTCCACCGGATTACCTAACAGCGTTGGGTTCCCTTGGCCGGGGGATACCTCTCCCCTCCCCCGGTTCTCTCGAATAAAATGACCCAGCGGAATTGGACAAAGGGTAATTACAATCCGCAGGGGATATGCGTCGAAATCGCACCCCCTTCTTCCAACCGGGTGATAGGTATCACTTTCTGAAAGATCACCGCACTCCGTGCACTGACACCTGCCCCGACAACCAGTTGGTTCACTTGAACAAGAGTGGTGCCAGTATCGAAGGGGCAACGGTGACTGCGGCTGTTGGAATCGCCAGCCCCATGGTATTCCGGTAATACGCGAGACCGTACACGGTTGTGCCGTTTTGAAAAAGGTACTGTCCCGGAGCCACATTAAGACTAATCGTTGTGTCTACGGCGGAGAACTGGGTCATATAGCCGTCGCCGCCGAACCAGAGGTGGGAAAAGTAGAGGCGCGACGGGCTCTGGGTGGCGGTAAAGGGATTGGGGGAACCAGCGGGAGTCATAGGAACGGCAAGGACCGAAATGGACGGCTTCGTCAGCGCGGCGGGGGGGATCCACCACCAGAGGTACTCGCCGTACGGGTCCCACTGCTCCGGCGGGTAACTGGGGGCCACCGTCGCGTCCTTGTATCGCACGATGGGAACATCGCCGAAGTAACAATAATTCAGATCGCCCGACCCTGTGCCGCCATACATCCCTGAAGTACTCGCAAGGACCCGCATCTCGATGATATTGCCGTAGCGCGTCTCCACGAGGGACTGAATGACGACAGACCCACCCGACGACTGTTCGCTGGTGAACGATTTGAACCCCGTATGGGGTCCGTCGTCCTCGGCGAAGGCCCTCCGCGTGGCAAAGTTGTAGTTGATCTCGCTCAGGATGAAGAACATCTTATTGGAACCCCAGAGGGTATGATAGTAGAGGAGAAGCCCCGTTTCCGAATCAAAATAGGCGTTGCCCGTGCTGGAACCGGGAATCATGTATGAGAGTTTCACGATCTCTCGCGGTGATTTCAGGTTGAAGAGGGCCTGAGTGGGAAGGAGCTTGTAGGGAAAGGTATCGTAGGTATAAGACGAGCGCGTCACCAGCGTGATCTCCTGGCCCATCCAGTAATTTCCCGCTACCAGGGTATCCAGGACCAAGGGGTGTATCCAGCAGGGGCCCATGCCGGCCCGGGGATAGGCCGTCGTGGTGGGAGCCTGCGGAGACGTCCAATGGGTCAAGGCGGCATGCTTGGTCACCGGGATGTTGCCCCCCGCCACGGCACCCAGCGTATAGGCCTCCTCGGCGTTTGAGGAGGTGGCGCCTTCACCGTCAACGCCCCCCAGATACCATACACGGACACCTTCCTGCATCCAACGGACATCGTCGGCCCACGCATGGCCCCCCATCACAACAAACAACACCGTAAGGATACAGATAACGGAACATGAGAAAACCTTTTCTTTCATGGCAGCGGCCCCCTTCCTGAAGTCGAAACAGATGTGAGTAATGTGGTCGGCAATGATCCATAGCGAACAGCAACAAGATTCCTCGTCACCTATTCAGAATGTCCCACCTGATTGCAATCCGATTATCGGCAGGCCTCCGCATCTTTCGATACGGTGCATCCACCATTTTTCCTGGTCGCAGTATATAGAGGAGACAAGTTATGTGTCAAGGGTATTGTCAGTGTAATTTCAGACTATACGATGCGCGGCCTGGCTGTATTTTTATTTTCTTTGCCAAATGATTGATCAGTAGCCCTTGGGGGGCCGGGGCACTGTATCTTTTTGAATATCATGGTCCATATCATGGATGCCCCTTGACCACCAACCGTGAGAGAGCTGGCGATTGAGCAACGACTTATCAATCACTCGCGGCATGCCTTGATCGACTGGAAAGACGGGGGAATTGTGGCACGATTCGAAAGACCTTGTTTTTCGAAAAGAGAAAAAGGGGTATCGTTCTGGGTGATTGACGTATAATCCATGGATCACGGCATCAAGGGCGAGCCGCCGCCCCTCATGCCGGATGTTCGGTAGATGGGCGTCTTGAAACAACAAGGATGAAGAAGGGCAACGAATGAAAATACGGAAGCGGGCCTTGAAAGACCGTGGATTGGTTTTTACGGTAAGAGAGCGAAGGAGTGGCAAAGAGCGTGACGTCCGGTAGACGGCCATCCGCGATGTACGATTTCCCGATTTTCATGGCCGGATCGGGGTCATTTCCGTGGGGGACGCGTCTTCATTCAGAACAAATCATCGGGGACGCTCACCACCTCGTTGTGTCGGATATCAAGCCGCAGTTACCATTGGGGACACCCCTCCCCGAGAGGGATCTGGAAGGGACAACCACGACCGAAGGGTACACCATGTCCGCCCAAACCGGTCTCTTTGAAATGGGCGCCAGTCTTTCTGATTCCGGAGCAGAATCGGATAGTCCTGTGAGCGACCTGATACGGATTATACGAAACAGCACGGAGCACCCGAGGGCCTCCGTACGCCGATTTTCAGCACTCCGCCCCTCAATATGCCACAGGAAGAGAGAGAGGCGCCCTCTCTCACGGCCCGGTCAATTCCGGGGAGGGGGCGGACGGTCGAGTATTCGGTGTTTCCCCCGCTGGTAAAACCGCATTTGGAACCGCTCGAACCTTCGGCGCTGATCATCCGTGAGAACCCGGCGGATCTTCTCGAAATCGCCCTCAATAATACCCCGTATTTCGGGGCGACACCGCCAGCTGATCTCGGCCAGTCTCCGGTGCGACTCTCTCACGATCGTGCCGATTTCGGCCCGCTGGTCATCCGTCAGATCGAGATCCCGCGAGAGATGCTCCAGGAACCGCTCCGCCCGGGCTTCGGGGCCTCTCTGAACAAAGTGTGAGGTACGGTATTTTAAGTAAGCCTGAATCCCGAACGCTCCCGCAAGGATTCCGAGGACAAAAACGAGGAGTACACCGATCGTGACCTTTACTGTGTTATTCATATCCCCTTCTCCTTATGTCCCCCAGACCTGCTCGACCGCGCTCTCGATCGGATCGGCCATGAACGACGCGGTTATCTCATATTCAGGCGTGTAATCAAGGTTGGCCAACCCGATCGTCAGGGCAACAATCAGGATACAGGCAACCGGGGCGAAACGCCATACGAACCGGCCGAAGAGCCCGGCGAAACTTGCGGAGGAGACCGATACCGGCGCGCCGAGGCTCCGGACATGCCCCATCACACGCGTCTCCCACAGCTCATCGGCAGAAACCGGTTCATTTTCCCGATACGCCACCGCGAGGGCTTCTCTGATCTTTGTCATATTGTCTTTCATTGTATCACCCCTTCCCCAATCGGCCCGGAAAGGATTTTCTGGAGCTTTTTCCGGGATCGAAACGAGCGGACCTTAACGTTGGCCACGGTCCAGCCGAGCATCTCGGCGGCCTCGCGCACCGACAGCCCCTCAAGATATACCAACTCCAGGACCATTCGGTCCGCGGCGGAGAGCTTCGCCAGCGCCCAGTCCAGGACCTCACGGGCCTCCTTACGCGATCCATTGGCACCGAATTGCTCGTCCGACGTGTCCGATATGACATTTTCCAGCCATTCCTGGTGCTGTTCATTCAATGAACTCATGGCAACTTCCTTCGACCGGTAGCGCTCCCGCCAGAAATCGTAACAGGTCCGTACCGTGATCGAAGCGATCCAGTGACGAAAGTTATCCTCACCCCTGAAGGTCGCGAGCGACTGATACGCCCTGATGAAGGTATCGTGGGCGATCTCTTCGACCTGGTCGAAGGGGACGTGCCTGCTTACAATGCCCATTACATGATCCTTGTACCGCGCCAGTATCTGTGCGAACGCGTCTGCGTCTCCGCCAGCAATCCGTTGGATGATTTCGCGATCACTGGGTTTGCTGGATGTAGTCTGCATGGATTCACACGGTATGGTCTGTTCCACCTGCCGTCATAGTAACCAAAAAGGGGGGCAGGATGCAACGCATAATAATCAGCGTAAGCCTCAGATGTTCGTAATATTCCCGCGAAGCGGGAAACGGAGAGGGCATGAGAGGAAAAAAAATGACACCCACCCGTTCCCGCCATGAACGGGGAATTCTTACCGCCGGGGACAATCACCACCCCACCGGCCGGCAGACGGTTTCCCGTGACCGCGGCGCTGTTGTTTCCAGTCGAATCGTTCTGCCGTTCTTTCATTCAGCAATTGAACTTGCTCGGGTGTCAGGATCGCCTTCAGATCGCTCATCATTTTCGCTTTGGCAACAAGGAGGTCTTCTTTGAGGGAAGACAGCTTCTCGTAGGCTTGGCGAACCATTTCCTCGTTCAACGGGTCACCGTGGAGGGCGTCTCCCAGGGCATCATGAGCCTTTATGAGATCCCCCCGTGCCTTGATCATGCCGATCTGGTGGGATTCCGTTATCTCGAGGGCCTGATCCCGCTGCTCATCGGAGAGGTTGAGGTCCTGCAGGATTCCAACCCCCGGTCCCATACCTCCGGGACCACCAAGTCCGGGTCCGGCACAATATCCTCCGCCGGCCATCCCGAATCCCCGGGCCATCGCAGCCGATGAAAAGGCAAATACAACCGCCAGGACAACTGCCGTTACGACAATGCTTTTTCGTGTTGATTTCATGGTATTCCTCCATTCATTTTTTTGTCTGTCTACGATTTATCTGTGGAATTTTTCCTTTGCTCTCTAAGTCGTACGCCTGGCCCAATCGGTTACAACAAAAAGATCTCTTGCAATAATTTCAGGAGATTATATAGTAGCTTTTCGCGTACTCTCTGATGGGAGAACTTTTTTGTAACCACTTGTAGAATTGATACGACTGTATTAGAACACAACGTAAGAAAACCGGGCATTAAGGATGGGGGATGAACCGTCGGAATCTGAACATAATGTTGTTGGTCGTCGCTGCGGCTTTTCTCCTCTCATCGTGCAATCCCTTCAGGCCGCCTGTCAGAACGTCTCCGGCAGGCGAGGTTCCTCGGACCTTCGCCCTGTACTCCTCCGGAGCGGACCGACCTGAGCAATGGTGGGAAGAATTCAATGACGGGGAGTTGAACACCCTGATCGATGAGGCCCTGTCGGGTAGCTTCACCATCAAAGAGGCATGGGCCCGCCTGAGACAGGCACAGGCCCTCGCCATCCAGGCAGGTGCGGAGCTGTATCCCGATCTGTCGATGACCGGGGGCGCTTCCTTTACGCGCCGGCGATCTGAGACCGGTACCGGCAGCCGGGAAACGATATCCACAGAAGCTTACTCGCTCGGCCTGTCAAGCACGTACGAACTGGATCTCTGGGGCCGAATCCGTTCCGAACGAGAGGCCACAATTCTCGACGCAACCGCGACCCGTGAGGACATCAACACGGCCGCCATGACCCTCGCCGCCGAGGTGGCTCAATACTGGATCGGGATCATATCGCAGAGGAGACAGAGACAGATCCTGGAAGAGCAACTGCAGATTAATAAAACCTTCCTTGAACTGATAGAGCTCCGGTACCGGAAATCGATGGCCACCGCGCTCGATGTCTACCAGCAACGGCAGATTGTCGAGAAGGTAAAGGGACAGGTACCTCTCGTGGAGGAACAGGAACAGCTCCTGATGTACCAGCTTGCCCTCCTTCTGGGGAAACCACCCCGTGCGCCGATAGCGATCAACAGATCCACCCTGCCTGAACCACCAGGCATTCCGCGGACCGGACTCCCCGCAGACCTTCTGGCCTCCCGTCCGGATGTGCGGTCGGCGGGATTGAAACTTCGCTCCGCAGACTGGCAGGTCGCCGCGGCACGGGCCAATCGTCTTCCCCGCATCAGCCTGAGCGCCTCGGCGGCATATCAGGCTCCAGATATCGACCTGCTCTTCCATAACTGGCTGGCCAATCTGGCTGCCAATCTGGTGGGGCCTCTCATTGACGGGGGATATCGAGCGGCGGAGGTGGATCGCCGGCGGGCTGTTGTGGATGAGAATCTCTCCGCCTACCGTCTGATAGTCTATACGGCAATCAAGGAGGTCGAAGACGCGCTTCTCACTGAAAAAAAGATCCGGGAGCATATCGACGCCGTGGAGGCCGAGCGGGAAGCCGCCACCCGGGCTCTGGGCGAGGCCCGTGAGCGGTACCTGAAGGGGATCGATAACTACCTTCCCGTCTTGACACAGGTCCTCACCGTGCAGGGGCTCGAAATCGACTTGGTTCAACGGAAGGCGGAACTGCTGACCGCCCGGGTCTCCCTGTACCGCGCCCTGGGGGGAACATGGACCGACAAGATGACTCCCGGCGGAGGGCTCACTCCCGGTAATACGAGTAAAGGATAATTGTCCATGGAAGAACAGAAACAGGATATTACGCCAAGTGGTCGAAAGACACTCAAGATTGCATTGCCTATCGCGGTTCTTATCGTCGCTGTAGCCATCGCGTTGTATCTGGGCAGCACCTCCCCCAAGGCGCACCGAACACCCCCCGTGCGGGAGGTGTCGCTGGTGGAAGTCCTCCCGGCTCAGCACACATCACACCAGGTTATCGTCACGGCGATGGGGAGCGTCATACCCCATCGGGAAATCACCCTCAAATCCCGGGTAACCGGTGATGTTATAAGGATCAACCCTCGCTTCACGGAAGGGGGACATCTGAAGGAGGGGGAAGATATCCTGAGGATTGACGATCAGGACTACCGTCTGGCCCTGGCCGAGCAACGGAGCGCCGTGGTCAACGCCGAATACGCCCTCAAGCTGGAGCTGGGACAGCAGGACGTTGCCAAACGGGAATGGGAGGTTCTCCAGGGGACGATATCCGCAGAATCCCTCGATTCCGAACTGGCCCTGCGCAAACCCCATCTCGAAAAGGCGCGCGCGGATCTTGACGCGGCCGAAGCCGCTCTGAAACAGGCCGAGTTGGACCTCTCCCGTACCGTCGTCCGTGCGCCCTTTAACTGTATCGTCCGGACAAAGAATGTAGATCTGGGATCCCGCGTCTCTTCCCAGGACGCCCTTGCCGAACTGGTGGGGACGGATGAATACCGGGTGCGCGCGTCGGTCCCGGTCGATCGCCTCAAGTGGATTGCAATCCCCCGCGCCGAAGGGGTGGAGGGGTCAAAGGCTCGTATCCTTTACGGGAACGGCGCCGGGTACGAGCGAACCGGGAACGTCGTCAAGCTGCTGGGAGAACTCGAAGAGGAAGGGAGGATGGCCCGTATCCTGATCACGGTTGACGATCCGCTCGACCTGGAACACCCGGAGAGCACCCGCCCGCCCCTCCTGATCGGCGAATATGTCCGTCTCGAGATCGAAGGGCCCCAACTGGATGGTGTCGTCGCCCTCCCCCGCTCGGCCCTGCGGGACGGCAAACAGATCTGGATCATGAGCGATGACGGAACGCTCGATATCAGGAAAGTGGAGATCGCCTGGCGCGAAGAACAGATCGTCCTCGTGAACGGAGGAATCGCGGACGGTGAACGGATCGTTATTACCGATCTCTCGACCCCCGCACCGGGGATGAAGGTCATCACTGCCTCTCAGGCGGACGGGGCCTCCGGGCCCTCCCCGAAGCATCAATAATCACCAAGAAACGGCAGACTATGGCAGAAATAAACACCGAAAAGAGAGGCCCCCTTGCCTGGATGGCGGGCAATTCCGTTGCCGCCAACCTGTTGATGCTCGTCCTGCTGATCGGCGGCTTCATCTGGGCCCTGCAGATCAAGCAGGAGGTCTTCCCCGAGTTCGAGCTGGACTTCGTCAATATTACCGTCTCCTACCCGGGGGCGAGCCCCGAAGAGGTCGAACAGGGGATCATCCTCGCCGTGGAGGAGGCCGTCTCGGGTCTGGACGGCATACAGGAGATCACATCGAGCGCCCAGGAAGGTTCGGGGTTCGTTCAGGTCGAGATGATCGAAGGGCACAATCTCCAGAAACTGGCCCGTGATATCCAGAGTGAGGTGGACCGTATCTCATCCTTCCCCGAAGAGGCTGAAGACCCGCAGGTGGGGATCGCCTCGCACCGCCGGGGCGTTATCTCTCTGGTCCTGTATGGCGACCGGGATGAAAGGGTCCTCCGGGAACAGGCCGAGATACTGCGTGACACCCTGCTCCAGGACCCGGAGATCACCCAGGTGGAACTGAGCGGAACCCGTGATTTTGAGATCAGCATCGAGGTCCCGCAGGACAAGTTGCGCGCCTATAACCTGACACTCGACGATGTGGCGACAAAGGTCCGACAGGCGGCCGTCGAACTGCCGGGAGGCGGAATCAAGACCACCGGTGGCGAGATCCTGGTCAGGATGAGGGAACGCCGCGATTATGGAAGGGAGTTCGCCCGGATCCCCATTATCTCATCCAGCGACGGCACTCGCGTGCTCTTGGAGGATATCGCCACGATCATCGACGGATTCGAAGATACGGACCGGTACGCCCGGTTCAACGGGCAACCGGCCCTGATGATCGACGTCTCACGGGTGGGAGGCCAGACGCCCCTGTCGGTGGCGGATGCCGTTATGAGGCACATGAAGGAATGGCAGAAAACACTCCCGCCCGGCATCAGTATCGATATCCTCCGTGATATGTCCGACGTCTATCGTCAGCGGCTGACGATGCTCCTCAACAACGGCTATATGGGGCTCGCCCTGGTACTGATCCTCCTGGGACTCTTTCTGGAGGCACGCCTGGCCTTCTGGGTCACCATGGGAATCCCCATCTCCTTTCTTGGTTCGATCCTCTTTTTGCCCGGTTTTGGTATCAGTATCAACATGATGTCCATGTTCGCCTTTATCGTGGCGCTGGGGATCGTGGTCGATGACGCCATCGTGGTAGGAGAGAATATCTATACCTATCGCGAACGCGGATATCCCTTCGGCAAAGCGGCGGTCGCCGGGGTGCGCGAGGTGGCCATGCCGGTTACATTCAGCATCCTTACCAACATCGTGACCTTCACCCCCCTCCTCTTCGTGCCGGGGATATCCGGAAAGATGTTCATGGCGATCCCGGTCGTCGTGATCACTGTTTTTGCCATCTCCCTGGTGGAGAGTCTCTTTATCCTTCCGGCACACCTGAGTCACCGGAGCGACAAACCCGATCGGGTGGTCATGGCCTGGCTTCACAACAGTCAACAACGCTTCAGCAACCGCTTCACCCGGTTGGTAAGAGAACGATACGGTCCCTTTCTTGATCGAACCCTCAACTGGCGATACCTGACGGTCGCCGTCGGGATGGCGATCCTGATCGTCACCCTCGTCTACGTCAAGAGCGGGCGTATGGGGATCACCCTGATGGAACGGATCGAATCGGACTTCGCCCAGGTGGAGATTGCGCTCCCGTACGGATCGGCAATAGAAAAAACCGAGTCGGTCCAGGCATCACTGGTGGAGGCTGCACGAGCAATTGCCGACGCCAGCGGGGGGAAACAGCTGGTCAAGGGGATATTTTCCGATATCGGACATACGGTCAACGGAACGGCCGGGAGTCACACCTGCCGGGTACGCGTGTATCTGACCCCGGCCAATGAACGTCCCATGCAGACGGGGGATTTTGTCAGGGCCTGGCGAAGCGCGGTGGGGACGATCGCCGGTCTGGAGACCCTCACATTTAAGTCCGACGCCGGGGGGCCCGGATCGCGGGCGGCCATGTCCATCGAACTCAGTCACCGTGATCTCGGGGTCCTGGAAACCGCCGGGGCGGAGCTGGCGGAGAACTTGAGCTATTTTCAGAAAGTAAAGGATATCAATGATGGTTTTGCTCCCGGAAAAGAGCAGATTGATTTTACAATTCGCCCCGAAGGACGGGCGCTCGGTCTGACCGCGCGTGACGTCGCGGGGCAGGTTCGTCACTCCTTCTACGGAAACGAGGTCCTGCGCCAGCAACGGGGGCGTAACGAAGTCACGGTCATGGTTCGTCTCCCCGAAGATGAACGCACCTCGGAATACAACCTCGAAGAACTGATGCTCCGGACACCGACCGGTCGGGAGGTCCCCCTCCGTGAGGCGGTCAACATGAAGCGAGGTCGCGCCTACACGGAGATAAGCCGGCGCGACGGGCGGCGGGTCATCACGGTCACGGCGGATGTCAATCCCCCCAGCGAGGCGAGCCGCATCCTCGCCACACTCAAGGCGGAAACCCTGCCGGAGCTGCAACAAAAATACGCCGGACTCAATTATGGATTCGAGGGGCGCCAGGCTGACCTCTCGGACAGCATGAAGAGTCTCTTCATGGGGCTGATGCTGGCCATGCTGGCCGTTTACGCCCTCCTGGCCATCCCATTCAAGAGCTACATCCAGCCGCTGATTATCATGGCAAGCGTCCCCTTCGGGATCGTCGGGGCGATCTTCGGCCACCTCCTGATGGGGTACGGCCTCAGCGTGATGAGTCTCTTCGGAATCGTGGCCCTCTCGGGGGTTGTCGTCAATGATTCCCTCGTCTTGATCAACTTCGCCAACCGGTTGAGGGAAGGGGGGAAAGGGGTGCATGACGCAATCCACGCCGCGGCGATCAGCCGTTTTCGCCCGATCCTCCTGACCTCACTGACGACGTTCGGCGGACTGACCCCCATCATGCTCGAGACGTCGCGCCAGGCCCGGTTTATGATCCCCATGGCCATATCGCTCGGTTTCGGCGTCCTCTTCGCGACCCTGATAACACTCCTCCTGGTCCCCTGCTTCTATCTGATCATCGAAGATATGAGAGACACAAACGCCGCTCCGGCAGTGATCCCAGGGTTGGACGATTGCTCGGATACGGTTCCCGGCGACACTGAACACAAGCCGCAGGCTTCTGAGTAAGGAGCCGGGCAAATATATATCTCGGGACACCAGTCCGTTCATGTATGAGCTGTCTTCCGGGGGAGGGCTGGTCGGCCGATACGTATCGATCGTTTTTTACCACCTTCACCATCCTTAGGCCCCGCCGCGGGATCTTCGTTGCGCCTCCGGAGGAGACCGGATATCGACTTGACCGGAATATGAATTTCTGCTTCACCTGAACTGTCGGTGGATGCTTATCTTTTTGATGCTCGGCTCGGTATAGGGAAAAAGCCTGGATGAACCAAGGTGTCGATCCTTGCGCCGGAGCCCGTCACGGTTGGGCCCAGGCGCTGAGGAAACACTTCTCCCCGGAGCAGATTAAACGTACCGGCACGCACACGACCAATGCAGCATTTGAGCGATATCTTATGGTTGGGTCGGACGATTTGAAAGACACCGACAGACATGCGACGGGTGTTATCGATTTTGATAACGGAAAAGGGGTCTCAATGAGACCCCTTTTCCGGCTAAGTGCCCAACATTTCAGGGCATGTCTTGGGGTGAGTGACCGGATTTGAACCGGCGACCTCCTGGGCCACAACCAGGCACTCTAACCAACTGAGCTACACCCACCACGTATCTATATGGTACGCCAGCAGGGATTCGAACCCGGGACCTACGGATTAGAAGTCCCTCACATGGCGTATTCAGCCTATTTCACCTAATTTCATTTGACATAGTTACCAACATAATATAGAGCACTTATAGCTTGCTTGGGTAGCATTGAACTTAATTTAAAATAACCCTTTTTCATTCCTAGGGGTAGCAATAGGGTAGCACGGAGCCAAAGCAACGTACTCTCTTGTCAAGTTGTGGCTATATAGCTCATTCCCTTCTGACGGTCAATAAAAAAGGAGCCCGGACATGGCAACCAGAAAAAGAACGAAGTACCTGGGGGTGTATCAGCGTGAATCTTTGGAACGAACTTTCAAAGGGAAACCCGATGTGTGCCTTGATATCACCTATAAGCTGGATGGAAAGAAGGTGTGGGAAAAGATAGGCTGGTTGTCAGAGGGATATACTGCAAAACTTGCTTCTGATATTAGGGCAGATAGGATGCAATCAAAACGCCACGGTAAGGAATTGCCTAAACAGAAAAAGAAGGCTCCCCTACTCTCTGATGTATGGACAAAATACGAAGGATGGGCAAAGCTAAACAAAAGCAGAGGCGGTTCCGATGATATTTCCCGCTACAACTGCTACATCAAGGATCGTTTTGCGAATGAACGCCTTGATTCAATTTCTCCATTCGATTTGGAACGAATGAAAAACGACCTTTTGAAAAAAGACTACTCCCCTGCAACGGTGAAACATTGTCTGGTACTGATAAGACAGATTTATAATAAGGCCGCAACCTGGGGCGTGTATCAGGGTCCGAACCCTGTGAGGGGTGTCAAGATGCCTTCGATACAGAACCAAAGAAACCGTTTTCTCTCAGTAGAGGAAGCGAACGCCTTATTGAAGGAACTCAAACGAAACCCTTGGAACAAAGAAGAATATAAAGAGTTGAAAGACCCTCAGTTGCACGACATGGCTCTTGTATCTCTGCATACAGGAGCACGTGCGGGGGAACTCTTCAGTCTGACCGGGAGCGACATTGACCTTAATCACGACTTGATAGCTCTCAGAGATACCAAAAATAAAGAAACCCGATATGCTCCCATGACAAAAGATGTGCAAGATATTCTTCGGCGAAGGATGCCGGAAGATCGGAGCGCCTTGATCTTTACAACGAAGGACAGTGAGCAGATCAAGGAGGTATCAAACGCCTTTGGCCGGGTTGTCGATCGACTGAAATTTAATGAGGGGGTTAACGATCCCCGTCAAAGGATTGTTTTTCATACCCTGAGACACACCTTTGCTTCCTGGCTTGCAATTCAGGGAACCCCCCTCTATACCATTGCTCGCCTTATGGGTCATAAGTCAATCAGCATGTCGGAACGGTACAGTCACCTCTCCCCGGATCATAAGCGGGACGCCGTGAACGGGATTGAAGCGACCTTTAACGGCGGCAAGGGTATCGAAGTACATACCATCGAAAAACACAGGGAGTAGTAAGCATGGGGACGGAAATAGAAAAAAAGGAAAGGACGTGGTGGCTTGTTCCGCCATCCCTTGATAGATCCATGGAGAGTTTTGAAGCTGTCTGTGATGTCCTGTTGAGCTCAAAACGCAAGACGCCTCTAATGATCATGGGGGATACGGGGGTCGGTAAAACCCTTTTCGTCAAAGAGTTTAAAAAACAGTATGGAGAAAAAAATCCAGATGCGGCTGTGGTACACGTCAATATTTCCGCTTTTCCCGAAACCCTCATTGAGTCTCAATTATTTGGCCACCGCAAGGGTGCATTTACTGGAGCAGCCGAGACGAGAGAAGGACTTGTTGAAAAGGCTGACTTGCTCATTCTGGAAGAAATCGGTGAATTGACTCCCTTCACTCAATCGAAGCTCCTGACGTTTATTGAAGATAATCAATACGTTCGTCTTGGTGATAATAAGATAAGCACAGCAAAGGATATCCAAATAATAGCGACCACGAATAAACGGTTCGATACTGAAAAAGACTTTCGCCCAGACTTTTACCACCGGTTTTTCCACTTCACTGTTCCCGCTCTTCATGAGCGGCGCGAGGATATTTTATATTACTTCGCCTATTTCGCGCTGGACACACTGCGGGAACTTCATCCTTGGGAGATGATGACCTTGCTTTCCCATAACTGGCCCGGGAACGTTCGCGAGTTAGAGACCTTTTGTAAGGAAATCGAATGTATAAAAATTGAAAGAATAAAAAACCCCAACCGCCATATTCCTTCCATAGATTCGAGTTTTTTCGAAGCTGCGACAATGACACAGACGAAATTGACATGGTATGCCTGTCAACGCTTCTACAACAGCCTAAAAATGAACGGCATCGATGTTGCGTTTTTGGAAAAGGAACTCAACCGCTTTTCTATTGGGCTCGATTGTCACAACACAGCGAAACCTTTTGAAAATGTATCCCTTGATAACTTGTCTCACCTTGACCTTTTTTTTGGGTTGGACCTTTTCAGTGGCCTCTTCTGCAAAAGTTGCATGGCCAACATCAACCTACTCTCTGAGCGTACGGGAAGAGTGCTACCTCCCGTTCCACCTGAATCTCTGTTATTCAAAAAACCGACGGCAAAACATCGAAAACTGATCGCCGACTGTAAAAAGTATGTTGGACTGACCGGTGAATTAAGAGAGACAGACCCACTGCCAGCACCCAAGAACAAAGAACTTTCTGAAACTGACCACCTCTTGGATATGACCGAAGCCGAGCTGCGAAAAGTCCACTATCAATTTGCGGTTGAAAAACATCAAACCAAAAGGGCAGCCGCAGAGCACTTAGGCCTGAACGAGACCACACTGAAGGGTAGATTAAAACGATTAGGAATCACAAAGAAGTGACCGCCAGGCGTCACTTGTGACGAGTAACGGTCACTGCCACGATATTTTTCGGAAAGCCTCCATGGCGTGAATTAAACCTTATCAACAAGGATTTGCTTTAATTACGGGCGATTAGATCTATACCTAATTGCCTTTTTTTGTGTGGCACGGAGATAGCAATGAGCATACGGGAAAAACATGGAGGTGACATGATGCAGAGCAGGACGATCACACCACGGCAAGCAGCGGAGTTTTACAATTTGAATCTGGGAACCCTGGCGAATTACAGAAGTCAAAAGAAGGGGCCTCCTTACCTTCGAGTATATGGAAAGATTTTGTACCGTGTCGATCAATTTGAAGCATGGCTTTTTTCGAATCCGGTAAAAACCATGGACAGTATCGAGGAACGGCCATGAAGCGCATCCCAACAAACGACGGGATAATCATTCTCACTGATTCTGAATACGGTGCCGCTCTCCATCGGGGGAAAACAATAACGGCGAATCGGGATTCCAGGAGAGCGAAGCTGGCCTTTCGGATCGCGGGACTCTTGACCTTTCTTCCCTACTCCCGGTTGCCGTCGTTGCTGGTGGATAGGCTGGTTGCCTACGCGGAGGCAAAACGATGATAGGACACCGGAAACTACAAAAACCATTTCCCGATGATTTTTGCCTCCTCTGTGGGGGACCCCCGGCAATAGTCGGAATCTTCGTGCCCAAAGATCCTGAATCCTGGGGAGCGACAAAGGGTAAGACGCGGATTCTGAGATATTGCTTGTGTGCCGAGTGTTCCAAGGGAGACGATGTGCAGGAACGAGTCGAAAAAATAATCCTAGCTGAATTGGCCGGTGGGGGATTTCGATGTTAAGCCATGCCCTCAAATATGAAAATCTTGGACTGTCCGTTATACCTGTCAGACCGGACAAAAAACCGTACATCCCCTGGACCGACTATCAAACCAAGAAAGCAACACCGGAAGAGATCAGGCAATGGTGGGGAAAATGGCCAAAAGCAATGATCGGGATTGTAACCGGTCCGCTATCCGGGGTGCTGGTTATCGACTGCGATAATGAGGAAGCGTACAGGAAGATTCAAGAGCTCTTACCGGACAATTTCATAACGTGTATCGCAAAAACCCCGAGAGGCTATCACATCTATCTTGTCTATCCGAAGGGGGAGCACATCGGCAATGCCGCGGGCATTATGCCGGGTGTTGATGTTCGAGGTGAGGGAGGTTATATCATTGCTCCCCCTTCCGTTAATGGCACCGGCCAACGGTATGCCTGGCTGAATGCCCTGAGCATCTTTGAAGTGGAAACAGCACCGTGCCCCGATGCCCTATATAATATAAAATCTTTTAATATATATAAGGGCAATTTTCAGGAGTCAACGCAAGTCAACAATGTCAACGCTGTCAACAAATATTTTCATCAAGGGACCCGCGATGATGACCTTTTCCACGCTGCAAATCTGCTCATAAAAGGTGGCGGTGAGCTTCAGTTCATCAAACAAGTCCTTTATATCCTTGCCAATAACTGTACACCACCATTCCCGGAAATAGAAATCAGTGCAAAGATTGAGAGCGCATTGAAGCGATCTGAAAAACGCGATCGAAATATTACCGCTGAAATTCGTGAATGGGTGTTGTCAACAAATGGCAACTTCACGTCAACAGATGTCAACAAAGAGTTACAACTGTCAACAAGATCAGAAATGCAAGCGGCACACATGGCTTTAAAACGCCTTTGCGAGGGACCGGAACCGCTTCTTGAAAAACATGGAAACCGGCGCGGATGCTATCGACGTATTGAACGCGATATCGAGTTCATGGATTTTCTCAATGCCGATATCGGGAACTCAGTAAACCTGTCTCTCCCTCTGGGACTTCACAACAAGACCAAGATCTTTCCGAAGGGTGTCATTGTGGTTGCCGGTGTATCGGGTATGGGAAAGACCCTCTTTGCCTTTAATGCCATTGCCTCGAACATGAAGGAATTTCCCACCTACTATTTCAACAGCGAGATGGGACCGGAAGCATTGAAACAAAAGCTCTCCCATTTCCCCATTCCCATTGAAGAGTGGGCAAAGGGAATGAAAGTTATCGATCAATGGGACTTCAACAACATTGCCGATAAGATCCAACCGGATGCATTCAACGTTGTTGATTATTTGGAACCCGAAGGGGAACGAGCTTTCAATATCCATGGTGTCATCAGTGCCATTATCCGACGACTGAACAAGGGAACTGCTCTCATAACGATTCAGAAGAAACCAGGTGCAACGATGGGGACCGGGGGCGTGTACTCTATCAAGGCCGCTACTCTTGCCCTTTCCTTGGAGTGGGGGAAATTTGAAATTGTGAAGAATCGCTTCCGAGAGGCGGACCCGATGCCGTCACTGAACAAGATCAATTTTGAAGTTCACCAAGGTTACAGATTCGTAAGGGCTGGGAACTGGTATCGATGAGTGGGGGAAAAATGAAAACAGCGATTGAACTACTTCTGTACGCTGCCGGGGCTTTTTGCATGGGTTTCACAATCAGAATTGTCGGGTCATTATTTTACGGGTCCTTCCTGGGATAAGGGGTCCTATACGGAGCACAGACCCCCGATTTTCACCTAGGTACAGAACAATTTTTAACCCCTTGCAAATCATAATATCTGTGGGGGGATAAAAAAACATTTTTTCCCTGGAAACCTCGCGTCTGAAAAAATCACAGAGGGAAAGGAGCTTACTTCTCATGGAAACTGAAGGGTTAATGAACAAGCAGCATTTGTGCGACGAACTGGAATGTTCCATGTTCACGCTTAACAGATATCTCCGGGCGGGCATGCCGTACCGGGTTAAAGGAGGCCGCGGTGTTGCATGGCTTTTTGACCCTGATGAATGCTGGGATTGGCTTCAAAATTACAAAACAAACCCACCCGATGAGATCCACGGGTTGCTTACCTCATACAACGCGGGAATTTGTATTGCATTTGCACAGCATTTGAATCCGAAAAAGTACAGAGATGCCAGCGCTCTATTGCCGGAGGTGCAAACCTTTCAAAAAGAAAACCAGGACTATCAAGATTTGTCCCGCGTTATAGCGGCCTTAATTCGAGAGCACATAAACCCTTAAGGAGGTGGAGAGACATGAATGACAGGGAAAGGAATACACTAAACGAAGCAGTCAAGGAGATGTACCAGAAATGGAAAGTTCAGGGCGGAGAACATGAATTCTATGAAATCGCCGTTGGGCATTTTTACGGACGGGGTATGTCCCGGCAAGATGCCCTTCTTGAAGCCCGGAAGCGATATCCCGGACTGTATGCAAAGTATCAAGACCGGATCGCCGCCGGCGGGGAAGATGTGCTCCCGCTCGTTTTTGAGAAGTATCACGATCAGCACAACATGGCCGTAGCGGCTAAATAATCAAACTACTAAATTAAAGGAGCAATGACACATGAACCAAAACAAATTGAAAGAGATCATCGGTGGGAATAAGGAATTTAACAACCTTCTCAAAACGCGGGAAAGCCTGAGGAAGCAGGAAGGCAATGCACGGAAGCATCTGGCAGAAGCTGAGGCAAAGAAGAAAGCACTGACGGAAGAGCTGAGGAAGGTTCGTGGCGAAATGAAAAATGCAATCCTCAAAGGTAACGATCCGGAGGCTTTGCATCAGGAAGAGATACGCCTAACAGCAAGTCTCCAAAGTGTGGAACGGTGGGTTACTGAAATATCAGACGATATTCTCCCCGATCTGGAAACACAGGCCAACCCGATTGAAGAGGATCTAAAACGGGATCTTCACACAATAGTCGCGAGGTATCGGCGATCCCAAGAGGAGATTTTTAATCGGCGCCTTGACGATCTTGGTGCTGAAATCATCGCGATCGAAAATGCGATTCGTGATGTTGGCCGGGAAATGAATGTTCCGGTTACACGGGACAATATGATGTATCTTGAAAGCAAGGAGATTATGAACCGGATAAGGCCCTTCTGATATTGCCGGAAGGATACTCCCCCGGGGGCGCTACAATGGGGAAACAACCCACCCGCTCCTTTCCCGTCCCCGGGGGGTGTCCCCGGTTTAGGATTTTTCGAAAAAGAGGCCCTCTAAGACTTTTACCCATGGAACTGATATCTTCCCCCTCGTTTTTCATTTTGTCACAACCTGAGCAATTCTGAGCGGTAGACACGGCGGCGTTGGGTTTCCTCTCAGGTGAGCTTTAATCTTGTTGGAAAAATACCAGATAACCGCAGCCATTCGACATTCACACGAAGAAGGGTCGCTACCTAGGGAAGACGAAGAAAGAATTTTTCCTGGAAGAGTATGAGGCGTTGAGGCCCAGGGTGAAGGGGCTGTTTGATGGTCTGGTGGGAAGGGGGTAGTGAGAGTGGAAAGTATGGCAAGCACTGCTTCCTGTACTCAAGGGAACCAATTGGGACCGAATGATAGTATATTTCTTTTCGTAATCAGTAACGCGCAGCTTGAGAGGTGCGAGTGGAGCGCAGCGAAATGAGTATCCTTCTCCAAGCTGATGTTAGGCTCTCTCCTTGTTTCCATATTCTACATACAGAGACAATGGAAGCGATTTAAGGTACTTATCATGTCCCGCATAGCTTATCAATAATCGATATACCAAATTATTGATATGCCCAATCGGTGATATTTTGCAACTCAATTTTGCGTCTATGTTCATTGGCCTTGGGTAAGGAGATGTGTCGGTAGCCTTTTCACCTTTTTGGACCAATTTTTCGATTGATTTAGACATTACCTCTTGAGCGATATCAAACTCCTCTTGCAAATGATCAATCTGAGCATTATCTGGTGCCTGATCCGCATTAATGGAATTCCACAATCGTTTTAGCACCCTCTTTACAGACATGAATTCTGATTTCTTTAGCTCCTGCATGTGGGATAGTTGTTCAACGATCAATGGAAACTGAACAGGATAATCAGATGCGAAGGTTTCAAATTTAGCCCAGGGGTTTTTGCTGAGGCCATAGTAGTAAGGAATTGATGAGCATATTTCAAACCACCTGAAAGAATTGTCTGTTATTATCATTGAACCAGTTGCTTGTGCCAGAAGCATTGTCATTTCCATGTTTGGAGTTGTGCGTGATATTAGCATCTGGCTTGATTCTTTTCCTGGCTTATCAGGATTCAGATCCACAAGCGGATCTTGAGCATTCATTCGTTTAGTATATTCGATAAGCTTAGATATTTCTTCTTCTGAGAGGTCTTGAGATGTATGGCGAATAAAAGCCCGAAGGTTTTTATCCGGCATTGTGAATAAAGTTCGTTTATAGTCTTCAAAGAACAATTTTTCCATTTGTTTGAATGATTTTTCATCGAAGGTTATCGAATCTTTCCTTTTTTCAGCTGCCTCCATAACGGTCTCCATCAATGCGAAATTAAAATTCCACGGGTCTGGGAATAAATTAATCACGCCAATTTCAATCCACGGAATTATTAAAAATAAGAAAAACAGGTTTTTTATTGTTTCATCCCTATATTTCCCAGGGTTTTTTATAGGATTAAATTCTTCCCTCATGTTGTGTGGGTTTGCAAAAGGACTTTGAACTAAAATCTCGTCTGCATAAAAGGAAAAACAGGCCATGCTTATATACGTCACACGTGGGTCAATTATACCTGTAAACAAAGCTCTCAGGACATTAGAGTCTGGTCTTGGGAGAAGTGCAAATAAATCAGTAGATGGCGGCCATAATGCTGCGACCGCCTTATATATCTCTGCAATTTTTTCATTGGTTAAATTTCTACGTAGCTCATCCCAGTCTAAGTCTCCGCTCCTATTCACCCCCAAAATTCCTGTAACGATGTCGAGAAAAAATAGGTTGCGCTCACGAATACTTAGAACGTCACTGGCGGGCCGTTCATCAACAGGTTTATCTCTGCAACATTTCTTATATTTTTTTCCGCTTCCGCATGGGCAAGGGTCATTTGCTCCTATTTTTCCAGCTTTTTGCTTTTTCCTTAAAAATTCCGATTCTGGTTCTCTTCGTCCATATTGGTCAAAGTATGCAGATGAACCATCTTCGTATCCAACGTATATCTCACCTCCAAATTTATAAAGCTTATTACTGGGAGGTATTAGCACTTGACCGCATTTGGCCCAATCGGGACAAACCCTGTTTTCTGGGAATAGCCACTCCTTTTCTTCGGCAGCTAAATATTGTGATGCGCGAGACTTAATTATCCAGTTGATATGCGCAACATCATCTTCTGATAATTCTCTCTCATTAATGATGTTATCATATCTGATCATTGTGTTTCGAAAAGGATTTGGATTTGGTCTATATTTTTTAAGGTTCTGCAAACTGGGGTTTTTAGCATAATCCAAATTTGTTAAAATTAGACATCGATTGGAATCCAGAGGGAAAATCGTTTGTGTTCCCTGCATTTCAATTCTAGGGTCGTTTGGATATTTGCATTCAGTTGAGTTGGGCGGACAAGCCGCATTATAGACTGTCACTGGATGGTCGGACACGATAAACTTTATCTTGGAATTATTGGCCAAAACAATTTCTTTCACAGCTTCTGCCCATAATGTACAATGCAGCCTTCGTATCTTCTGCATCTCAAACAAAAGCTGATTATGGGTAATCATTGAAAACTTTTGACTTAACCATGTTAGTCCTTTGGGTGTTCTAAGCTTTTGAATATCCATGTATTCAAAAACTTTGAGAAAGTAGTCATGGAATAAACGATAATTCAGGTCCATTAATGCTTTAATGGCTATTGATCCATCGCTATCTAT
This sequence comes from Syntrophales bacterium, assembly GCA_963662405.2. GTDB lineage: Bacteria > Desulfobacterota > Syntrophia > Syntrophales > UBA2210 > UBA6078. Next base: position 2,677,697 of record CAXXKT010000001.1, on the reverse strand, counting down.
TTTACCAAAAAGGTAACGTTCGATTTCGTCGTTTCGATAACCCAGAAAAGAAGTCGTGTATAAATCAGTTTGATAGAAACACTGTTTAGGAGAGAATGGCCAACATATCTGATTTTTAAAATTTACTTTGCCGTTAGGTAATTCAATTTTATCCGGATAAAGGTTGAGGTAATGGAAAGCCGCTTTCTTTGAAGATAAGAAATTCTTTTGATACCAAATAGGGACGTAATGGTTGTTTCTTATTAAATCGTTACTCATATTCCGCCAAGCTTGGCTATACGCTATTTTATCGATTATTGCCCACCATCTGTGACGGTTGCCTTTTCCTGCTTATCCAAAAATTGCCAAACAGCAAGGCATGCCACGGCGGCAACAATAACCGTGTGATCATTGCCATTTCAATTGTAACCGACAAACTGGATTCGCATAATCGGGTCAAAATACGCTAACATTAAGTAATAATTGCATGAGACTTAAAATTTAGCCTAACGTGAAGGTAAGGGGCGCGCCGCTTTTGGCGCGTCCCGATTGACCGTGGGGTTAGATTTCATTTTGGCGTCACCAATTGTGATTCGGAGAACCCGCATTCAGTGCAGCGATAAACTCGACGGATAACACCTAGGTCACCAAGCGTACTGTCCGGCTTGCTTGACTCCACAACCCAAGCTGGTTTTCGACATTTAGGACATGGCTCACCTTCAAATGATTCTAATTTACGAACTTTTCCCTGGAGCTCCAAGACCTTGTTTTTTAAATTAATGTTCTCCTCTTGAAGCGCAAGAGCTGCTTCGCGGAGCTCCATAATCTTTTCTTGAGCCTCAATCGTTGCTCCCTTCTTAAGGAGTTCGACGATATCCTTATAGCTAGGTAGTGCCATATCTTCCTCCGAAATCTCACGCCCAGCTTGAGAGGTGCGAATGAAGCGCAGCGTAATGAGTATCCTTCTCCAAGCTGATGTTCGACATTTTTTACACTCATAATGTAAAAAAGGAATACAAACCTTTATGTACAGTGATCTTTTCTTCTATAATCAAATTGGGATCACCTCTAAAGCTAAAGCGCATTTTAGGACTAATTCCTCTCCTACCCGAGTAAATTACATTACCTACAAATCCAATATTGTATAAATCAGTTAATATTTCGCCAATTGCATGTGATACCAGAGCCTTATCAACAGCAGGATATAATTTCCGCCTTTTTTCGATATGACCCTGAAGGTCTATAAAAGAAAATTCTCTTTTATATCCATTGAATATCTGTTGAATGGCGACTAATTCTTGTTGAGAATATTTGACACTTAATTCCTCTGCTAATTCTATCCAGCTTTCTTGACTGTATTGCTTTCGTGTTCCATCGAAAACTCTTTGAGTGAACCCACTTACATCAGGGAATTGATCCCTTGCCAGATTAAGAAGTCGAACCATATCCCTAGGTCGATACCATGAATTGTGAAGGATATATTTCTCGGACTTAATTCCCTGAATTGATATTGGAAAATATTTATTCCAAATTATAGATTTTAGGTTGCCACGCTCTGATTTATTAGTGTTTTCCGAGATAGATATTCTCTGAACAATGATGTTGAGCAACGGGTGGTTTTCATTATCAGAACCGGACTGATGCCATACAATTTGGCTTCCGAAATCACCAATAATTTTGTTTATTTCTTTACCGACTGATTCAATTGCGGAAAGAACTTCAGAACGAATTCCAGCATAGATGGTTAAGTTATATCTCATTTTTTTTGCAACTGAATTGATTTGCTCAACAGCTATAATCAAATCTCTGATCAGGGTTGCATCTCTTTTATACTGTTTTTGGGAGCCTAAGCTTAATTCCAATTCATCTAAAAACAGACGAAGGTGTCCATCTGCTGGCCTTAATTCCTGAAAAAGTTGATCAGCTTGTTTGGTTAGACTATGAAACTTAACACGAGTTTTACCTTTATCCTCCCAATCAAAATCCAAACCAATCTTCGGATTTTCACTAATTTCTATAGAACCCTTTTTTAGGTTGGGTATTAGTCGTTTAATCCCGGATGATTTTTCATCAAGTTTTGGAGCGGTTACACACTTCTCATATTTTCTAAAATTGTCGTCATCTTGAAATAACTTTAAATTACATTCTCGAATAGTATCAACTATCTTTCTATGCAAAAACCATTTCCAAACAACTTCAAAATCATTTCCATCATAATCTTCGAGATTTTTTTCAATTAATTCGGCCCTAGCGACGCGACAGATGTCTTTACGATCTTGCTCTTTTACATCGCTCTTAAACAAGATAAATGAACATGTGGCACCAAACTGTCTTTCAGCTTCAAGTGCTATATATCTTAAGAGTGCTGTTTTTCCGATTCCCTTTAAGCCTGTCACATAATATTTTTTTGAACCTAAAAAATCCTGGAGCACTATATTAGGTGGAAGACAGAAGCCCTTGCGGAAAAAATCAATTTCTTGTTCTGAACCAGTGAGAAGCTCATTTTTTGCATCAATATTACCTATCTGAAGATCTCGTAATTTTAGAGTTTTCATCGTTTCTCCTATAGTGTCGAACGCCCGGCATAAGGCGCGGCGGCTTTTGTGCCGCCTCCCTTAATGCCGTTGTTCGGTTTTTGGTCTTTTTGTTAAATCATCTTCCTCAATCTCTGGAAGCTTCTCAATGAGTTGATTGATTTTATCCACCAAATTATATGATTCCTTATAGAGCTGTTCCAACTCTTTGTTCGTTATAACAATGTCGGATTTTCTATATTTTTTGCTACCTGGTAAACCTGCAGAAAAATTTGTACCAAAAATTTCTTCATCTGTGTTACGAGTCCAGCAAAAGTGTGCGAATCTATTTCTATGTGCTCTTGCATCATGAACTTCATTATTCACTTTTTCAATTTCAGACAATATGTCTTCACTTATGATCTCTCCGCAGTATCTGTGACGATGAAGATCAACGGATTCCTTTATTGCGTCCTGAATCCTCACGGCACTCATTCGATCTGTATATGTCCGACTAATGAATTCCGCCGAAAATAGAAGCCTGCTTAATATTAGTTTTTGCATAAATTCGACATTGGCCCATTCAACCACAATTTTGCCAATTAGGTTAAATTGCTTGTCTGTTAATTCAGAAAACTGAGATGTATGATTTAGAGGCATAGTTTTTATCTAAACCGAACGCTCAGCATCAGCCGCGCACGTAGCGCGTCGGTCTGGATGCTGTTGTTAGCTGCGTGGAATACCTGTAAGTAAATTATCTGTTATGACCAACAAATAAGAAATAAATTTTCGGACATCTTCTTCTGTAATTGAAACCTTCCTACCAACCAAAGAAGATGATGTTCCAGTTTTTCTTATAAACTCGTCATCGATTATACCCATTTTGTGTGCTATCAAGTGCCTTTTCTGAAATTGCTCCACTACAAAATCCCATTCCTTTGGAGACAAGCCAGAAGATATATCAACCTGGGAATCAGTTAGAATTTTTGTCTGAGCAAACGATATACTTTGAAATGATATTTGGGGGTATGCACTTGAGTAATGTTCACGGCCAAAACCGTCGAAGGCTGATACTGCATCTTCTAGAGAGTTTTCGATTAACTTTGATTTGATGTCACCTTCCGCATTAACTGATAATGCCAAAATTCTTAATATGAGATCAAAGTTTGCAGATACAATTTGCTTTGAATTATGAATGCCACAATCAGGGCAATAACCAAATGCTCCATAAATAGCATATTCTAAAGTACACTGATTACACGTGACCTTCTGCTCTAGTTCTTCTTCGGAATAGTAAATAATCGGTGTTGGTTGTCCTTTGACAGTTATACCGATAGAAATAAGTTGATTTGGTTTTGGTCTACGCTCTAACTTTTTTAGGCTCTTCAGGAGATCACTGGTGACTTGATTAAGGGCTATCGATTTTGCATATTCAATCTGTTGTCTTGTCCAAAAATTATCTTGCGAATCTTTATGATTACAATATGGGCAATAGCAATCAGTCACTCCATGCAACCCAGTACCGAATTTAACTTTAAAATATTTCTTACAAACTGGACATTCTCTTCCAATATAACCTTCTTCATCGGGTTCTATGCTTACGGGGATTTTCATGGTCACTCCTTATGCAGCAACAGTGTTTATATTGTTTCTGTATAAAAACCAAACATAGCTGAAACAGCTACGTAATACATATTTCAATTGCGGAAAAAATCATTACAACTTACTGTAATACAAAGATTATTATGAAAACCTTCGTTTATTGAGGTGTGTTATACAGAAACTATGTAATACTCTTTTCCGCGTTCACGTAACCCCGATATTTTCTAAGTTGCCCAAAAAAACAAAAAAGCCCCATCTCTCTTTTTGAGAAACAGGGCTTTCAATGATCAGATCATAATCCTAATTGGTACAGCCAGCACAAGCATAAAAAATGTCAAGATCAAAACCACGATTTAGGTAACTCTATGATGACGTATTGTCAAGAGATTTCACTGCGAAACCTTCAATCAGTAATCAATGAATTTCTTATGGCATTGTTCTGAGTGTTTGTAGGTGAAGAGTGGAAGGATCGCCGTAGGAGTGTCCAAGAAATACTTTTGCTGCGCGATTCTTCCTGTAACAAACAAAACTTGAATGGGCCTGTTCGTAGCAGATTACTATTTGGTCTTCCCCCGATTTAGTGGACATACCGAAGAGTTTCTCTTATAGACATAGAGTAACGAGGAGGCATGTCATGGTTAATGGGAAGGATAAGCGGTATTTTGATCGGGAGTTTAAGTATGAGGCGATTCGGTTAATGGATGAAGGTAAACGTTCTGTAAGTGATCTAGCTAAGGATTTGAATGTTCATAAAAACCTGCTTCATCAGTGGAGGCGTAAATATCGGGCGGACATGGAGCAAGCTTTTCCCGGGAAAGGTCATTTGAAGGCACCTGAGGAGGAACTTCGTCGGTTGCGGCGGGAGAATGAGAGCTTAAGGGAGGAGAGGGAAATCTTAAAAAAAGCGTTGGCCATCTTCTCGAAACACCCAAAGTAAAGTATGAGTTCATGGAAAATCACCGTTCCGAATTTTCGGTGAAGAAGATGTGCCGAGTGCTGGGGGTATCCAGGAGCGGTTATTACATATGGGGGAAACACAGCAAGAGTGACCGCCAGAGAGAGAATGAGCGGTTGCTGATGTATATTCGGGACGCTTTCATAAAGGGTCGCGGCACATATGGTAGCCCGAGGGTGACAGCGGAACTTCAGGCCCACGGGATTAAGTGTAGCAGGAAACGAGTGGCTCACCTGATGAAGAGTCATGGGATTAAGGCAAAGACGAAACGCAGGTTCAAGGCCACCAAAAAATCCAAGCATGAGTTTTTAGTGGCGGATAATCTTTTAAATCGGAGATTTTCGACAGATGTGGCCAACAAGGTGTGGGTTTCTGATATTACCCTTATTTGGACGAGAGAGGGTTGGCTTTATCTGGCAGCGATCCTGGATGTTTTCAATCGTAAGATTATTGGATGGTCGATGGATAACAGATTGAGTCATAAGATTCTTGCAGATGCCTTGCACAAGGCGATCAGGCAGCGGCGACCCAAAGCTGGTGTTATGTTTCATTCAGATCGTGGAACTCAATATACCAGCTATGCTTTTCAGGGGCTGATGGAGAAATATGGTTTTATTCAGAGCATGAACTCTTCGGGGAATTGTTACGACAATGCTCTTATGGAATCGTTTTTCCATACCTTAAAGACGGAGCTTGTTTATTTTGAGAAGTATCAGACAAGACAGGAAGCTCGCGGGAGCATATTCGAATATATCGAAGTTTTCTATAATTGCGTTAGAAGACATTCATCATTGAATTATTGCTCTCCCGCTGAGTTTGAACGAAAAGCGTGTGTAACTTAGTGGGGTGTCCACTTTTTCGGGGCAAGATCAATTGGTAATCAGCAACGCCTAAAATCAGGGGCGGGAATCCGTCCCCCGAATTTTGTGGTTAGCAGGCAATCAAAATCTACGTCTTCGACTCACTGACAAGTTTAACAGAATACTCAAATCCTTCCAAACTTAGTTCCAAGTGTTTTTGAAAAAAATCAGGATATCCGTTTTTCTCTTTTTCCATTTCAAGAAGTTTCTTTTCATCGTTATGATGAAGAAATGTTCCAGAAAACATTTTTGCAGATATTTGTAAGTAATGTACAATGTTTTTTCTATTGTCAAAAAGCTCTTTCAGATACTCAACATATATTTTCAACAATTTTTGGTAATTAACTGATTCTTTAAAATCCTCGGAAATACTTGTTATTACGGTGGAGAAATACACATTTCTTTCCTTCAGCCCTGTTTCAATGAAGTAAAATAAAAAATCACCCAGTCTATCCCAATAATTATAAATAATCTGATAAAGCATACTAACATAACTCATGTATCTGTTATCTTCAATCGTTTGATAGTATGTTTTATCTTCTCGTAAAGGGTTATTTATAAAAGGTCTTAAAAGAAAGAGAATAGTCGTATAATACTTTAAATCTTTACTTAGGAATTCAATTTCTGTGATAAATTCATACCAATTAAAAGGATTAATTGGACTAATATCTCTTATCTCTTCAGTAAAAAATGTAAGCGGATGTTTTTTATCTATTTCATACTCTTCCCAGCATTTTAAATCTAAAGAAGCGTATTCAGAATGTATAATTTTTTCAAGTTCTCTAAATGTTGTTAAAAATCTAGACATTTTTGTTACCTTTTCCTGCGAACAGTAAACTCACCAGAAGTCAGGGCGATACAGATATTCAATTTTGCACGGTCGCCCCGCCCTCGCTTTCTTTTGAAGTGCTAGGTTAGCAAAAACTATCCCTTCATTTCGGGTTTTCCCATGCTTCTCAGCTTTGTGTTTAAATCATTCCGTCTCTTTTCAATTCTCTTTGGTTGAATAAATTGAAAATCAAATAGAGATAAGAGAACTTCAAGCAACCAATCGGCCTCGCCTGGTTCAACGTTGATTAGTTCCCCAGTTTTTGTTTCTTTATTCGGATGCGCAGCAAAATTCCCTATATTTCTGATAGCATCAACAGATTTAGACAGATGGGAAGGTATGTTGGGCGTTTCTAAAAATGTATCGATTTGCCTTGAAAGATTTGTCCCTTTAATTCCCAACTCATCTTGTAAGAGGTTCTGCAAAAGACGCCGACTGATTGCGGCTGATGCCTTTGGGCTAATTTCAACAACGGCCATGGCTTCAATATAATCCGCTTTATATTTTTCCGGGATTTCTTCAGGAAGCTCTAATTTGGATTGATTCGGATAAACCAAAAACTCGCTATAATCAACTGGCAACTCGTCATCATCATTTATTTCAAACACTTCACCATGAACATTAACCTTTCCTTCATATACTTTAACAATGAGCCTATTACAATTTGGGCAAGCAGTATGTTGGATACCTTGCCCTATGTTCTCATCATTCCAAACAAGTGTATCTGAATCAGTCCAGTCTTCCCAAAAGTTGCAATTGCAGTGTGGGCATATCATTTTGCTACTCCATTAAATTTGCTAATAAAGAGCTCACCGGGAGGCGATTGCTTTTCCCCGCCGATCCGGTGGAACGACTGGTTAGGGGTTCTTCCCGAATTTCTCATAGCTTGCCTTCCTTAGTTTGTTGAGCAAAGGACCAAGATGATCAATAGTTGATTCCCACTTTGGGTCTATTATTTTCAGGTTCTCGTTTAGGAATGGCTTAAAGATTAGGAACATGGAGTAGAAGGCCTGAAGCATGGAAAGGTAGTAGAATCGAAATTCTTCCTCGTTTCTCGGAAACTGAAAATAGTACAGTAAGATCATGTTGCTCTTTTCGTCTTCTGTTTCTTTCCGTTCCAGCCGATGAAAAAACGAGCTAATGTCAGAGTGCGACCCATACTCGCTGCACATGTCATGAATGGAGATCAGTTCGTGGGCGAGAGGGTAGAGGGATGTATCTTTCTTGATTTCTCTTTGAATGTTCGACTTAATATACTGAAAATACTTGTCCCGCTCTAAATAGGCGCGCTCGCTCTCTGGGTTTAGAATCATCTTATAGGCACAGAGAGAAGCATCAATGGCCTTTCTCAAGGAGGAAAAGGCCTCCGAAAGATGGCATCGAAAGAGACAACTTGCCGAAAAGTAAAGATAAAAGTGAACAAATAGATACAATTGGGAAACAATCACTGGTCCAGAAGACACAGTTATTCGTCGGAGTGGTTCTTGAAATATTCTGTCCAGATTGAAAAATAGGTCGAATTCCGACTTCCAGTTGACAATGCTGCTCAATAGGTTACGCTCCTCATGTCCCAAGTATTCCAAGAAATTGAGTTCTCCAAGACTCTTCATATCATCTTGTTCCTTATAGCTTTAACGCTCAGGTTGACGGGCGCGGTTTATCGCGTGCCGTCAAGCCTGTTGTTGGGCATTTATAGTATTCTGTAAATCGGGTTATCGGGTTGTGTCACAATGAGCCCGAAGAGCAAGTTGATTACATGCGCCATAACCCTCTTCGTTTTGTCCATCTGTGGGTGATGAAGAAACCACGCGTTTGCCCCCGTCCAGAAGCACCACAACGAGACAGTCGACACGGTGGCGAAGGAGAAGCAAGCCGAACCGAAGTCGTGTAGCATGAGTTCATGTGAAAATGAGCGCCACGGAATGGGGGATATCTCCGTTCTTGCGTAGCCACCGATATGTATAGCCGAAAGGAAGATTACGGGGAAAAGCCAACCAGGGTGGATGAAACAGAACATCAGGAGGTTCTTCTTCATTCTGTCCGTCCAAGGTACGCTTTGAACGAGGGTGGCGATGAGTGTGGCCGGGATGAGCACCCACATGAAGGCCATTAAGATGTGCTCAATCATAATTCTTCTCTTCCATGCCCAACAATGTTTATGGGATCCTAATAACCAAGGACATCCCGTATTAATTTTGTTTCGCCGTTTTAACTTTTCAATCTATCCAATGACAAAAAATAAAAACCCCATCTCTCAATTTGAGAAACAGGGCTTTGATGATCAGACCATAATCCCCCCACACTAAAGCTGTTCAAAAATACATTTAATATTCCTCAAATCACGAAACTGATAACCTACTAACCCCATGAAGATATTATGTCAAGAAAAACCACGGTAGGGCTAAAAGCACCTAGTTTTTTGCTTTCTGTTGAGATTGATCCTGGTATTTTTGAGAAGATCCCGGAGCCGGGATTTGGAGAGAAAGGACACATGAAACGGTTCAAACAACTTCTGTATATTTTTGGACGGCGGAGGTATGAGTTATGAACAAGAAGAAAGTCAATTCATTGGATCTGGAGAGGTTGGAAGTCGATAGCGACGGGATCGAAGAAGCCTTGATGTGGGGGGGGTAGAACCTGTGAAGGCCTTGGTGAGTACTCTTCATGATCTTAACTTCGGAATCTTTGACCCCTCACCGTTAGAGCGAACGCATAGAACCCTGTGCATTCTTGCTTTTATGGAAGAGCAACTTGATCGTCTGGAAGGGTATCTTAAAAAAGTCCGGGATACTATTGAAGGTCAGGAGCCTTTTTGTTTGGGTAGCAATAGGGTAGCACAGAAAAAAATAAGAAGCTAAGCAATTCGCCTAACTCCTTATTTTTATTGGTACGCCAGCAGGGATTCGAACCCGGGACCTACGGATTAGAAGTCCCCAGATAACATATGATATTATTATTCTATTTTGCGGTCTGTAGTCATTTTGCTTCAGAAATATCAGAAATTACTAAGCTTTGTGTAGTCAGCATCCCCGCAAGCCCAGGTATGCCGTCCAGAAAATCAAATGCTCCACGTGTTGCGCCTGCGAGAATCGCCATGTTGACATGCATGTACCAATCTGTTGATCCTATCTCAGCATGACCAAGATATTCCTGAATAAGCCGAGTCTGGACATTGAGTCCCATAAGGTGCGTCGCTATCGAATGTCGAAAAAGGTGGTGGTTCACCTTCTTGTCTATCCCGGCAGCCTTCCGTGCCGACTCAAGTGGCTTCCGTATATCATAGATGTGTGTCTTTGTTCTTGGGCTGTAAAAAACCCAGTCACCCAATCGTGGGAGTCCCTGCAAGGCGCAAACAGCCCACTTGTTCATGGGGAGGATCTTCCATGTCCCTCCCTTCTGAACTACCCGGAGCACGTTATTTGAAAAGTCCACATCCTCCCACCGTAGGCAGGTGGCCTCGGTCAATCGGAGCCCCATGGTATAGAGGAGCATGACCACGGCGCGCGGGAGTGGCGTCAGGTTTACCAAGATCGACCCTACTTCCTCCGGTGATAGAACAATTGGTTTCGGCCGGGCATGAGGGAGCTTTTCGATATAGAGCGGTTTGATCTCCATTTCCATATCCCGCCGACACCACTTGAGAAAACTGGCCAGATATGAGAGTTCCTTCATTATCGTGCGGTTTGAAACCATAGTGGCTCTTTTTATGCCCTTGATTTTCCCGCCCCGGATTGCTTTCTCTCCGGCCCGCATTCGCTTGTATATATTGATGTGCCCTACCCTCAATTTTTCAACGGTCACAGCCCCCAAAACTCGGGATATGTGATTTGTATATACACTTTCAATGTCGGTGACTGTTGTTTCACGTTTGTGCTGTTCACACCATTTCAGGTAAGTCGGAAACAAACTGTCGATGGTAGCCTGACCCGCTGATTGAGAGGTTTTGCTATTTTTATTCAGGGATACCAGGTCTCGCTCTATCGCTTCCGCGACTTCGCGGGATGGCAACGTGTAGACCTTCCTAACCCGTTTCCCCTTCCGGCCGTCCGGGTAATAATCGATGATGTATTTATCTTCGGCAATTTGCCGGACTGACATTGTAACCCTTCCTGTATTCTCTAATCGCTCAACTCATTTCTGAGCAAATCGGACCCAGGCCTTTGTTTCATTCTTTTACTTTTATCAATGATCCTCCCAGCCAACCAGACCCCCCAACATCGTTGCCACGAAGATCAACTATTTTTATCCTTGATCGATCTCGATTAGATGGCGAATGAATCCCGGCCCATTTTTCCCAAAGACCCTGCGCCATTTGTAGACGGACTTGGTATGGTTTGTAGTGCCAAGGGTTGGTAACGGTAATTATTACCTGACCACCAACAGACTCACCTTCTATTTTTCTCACTAACGTTGGAATTACTTTCAACTGTTCCAAGAGATCCCAATATCTTTTGAGATCATTGGTGATTTTTGATCTCTCAATCTCCTCTTTCCTTTGTAACATCCGTGCCTTTTCTGCATTTTGTCTTGCCAGTTCCGCCTGAAAATATCTTTCCATAGAGGAGTAGGCTTTGTTGCTGGGATCAAGCTGTGACAATTGAATGTAAATGTTTATTTTCTTACGTGTGTCTTTTTCTGTGAGAGTGGATATCTTTTGATTAAGGTTGCTTTCAACATTTTGTTTGAGCTGTATCACGTCTTTATAGTCGAGCTTGTTTCTGCTCTGGAAGAAGGTGAGCGCTTTGATGAATTCCTGTGTGTTGTTGTCAGCATAGTGACGTTTTAACTCAGCATAGTTTTGCCTGAGAATCATTGATTTTTGGTAATGAACATGAACGCTACCACCTATTGCTATGATGGCGATAGTTGCTATGATGATGCTCACTGCTAGGCCAAAATATTTTAATATTCCCCTTCCCAACAGTCCTGTCCTTTCGTAAGGATTAAATGATATGAAACGGATGATACACAATACAGCTATTGTGGTTGACCGCCAGTGGTTTCGTTCTCCTCACAATCCTCCTGTCTTTCCAGAAGTAGTTTTTCGACCTGAGAAACGCGTAGCGTCAAATTGCGCACATCCGTTTTTGTCTTCTCTAGGTCTTCAATGGCATCAATAGCATGAGCAAATGCGACAATATTTGTTTCAAGTGCTTTGGAAAATTCTGATTTCGATAACAATACTTTGGTTGTTTGTGCCAGCAGCTTCGGAACATCGGGAGATGTGTGCTGATCGGGATCGAGATCATTTTGAGGAGCCGAGGGTGACTGTCTGATTCCGTGGAGGATGAAAGACACATCTTTTCCTTTTCGGTAAGCTTGCCTTTCAATCAAGCCAACGATTGAGCCGCTGTTTTTTCTCTTTGTCTTGTTCTGCTCGGAAATCTCAAGAATATCAGCTAGTCCGCGCTCATTTTTCAGGTCAAATTCGATTAAAGCTCGATCAACGATCTCCTGAACTTGCCCTTTTGTTAACTTTTTACTTGACATACCTAAACCTATAGTTTAGTTTTACCCATACCACACAAGGAAGGGGGTTCCTAATGGTGGGTAATACTACACTCAAAAACAAAAACGGTCAACGAAAACGGGTAAAAGGTGCACTTCTCACGGCTGATGTACTCCAAGCCGAAATTGCCCAAGAGCTGCGAATCAAAGATCAATACGTCTGTGATGTAATAGCAGGCCGGAAACGATCATCCAAGGTCGAGGATCTTATAGCCAAGCGGACCGGCCAACCTGTGGGCTCTCTTTTTGAGTACAGAAATACAAAAACGTCTGTTCAAATGAAAACAAATAATTTTGAGACGATTTGAAATCAATTGAGAGGAGGGGGAATAGGATGCAGTTTGTCGAATTGATTGAGAAATTAGTCAATGAGCACGGACAAGGAACATTGGCAGATATGGTCGAAGTAGACAGCTCCACCCTTTCTCGTTTCAGGAGCGGGCAGGGAACAATCAATATTACTGTGCTTCAAAAAATCCTTGACGTTGCCGAGGTGGGAATCATCTCAAGAAAAGATTTGGCAGGATACGAAGACACTCTTTCATTTATTACGGACCTATGGAATCGCGAGAGGGCAAAACGGAACGGCAATGGTGACGGAAAGGTCATAAAATAATTTTAACGATTTTCATTAATTATAAAAATTGTTTTTCCCGTAAAAAATTATGACCCTGGAACAGCGGATAGCACATCTTGAGAACATGATCAAAACCTGGAAGCCGATAATCGACGCGGTCAAGCAGGGACGGGTTCAGCTTCTCGGAACGCCGGACGATAACGCCCGGACCTATGACCGATGTTTACGGGATGCGCTCCGTGGGAATGCCAAGCCGCTTGAGGATTTTTTCCGAAACGGCGGGACCATCCCGGAAGGAAGAGGACGATAATGCCACTCTCAGAAATCATACTGAAACGCCGGACCCTGGAGGAAGCATACAACGCGGGATACGATTGCGGAAAGCAGGGCCCGAACCAGGGGAATTGTCATTTCACCCTGTTTTCCTCCCCGGAAATGTCGCTGGCCTGGGATCAGGGGAAGTTTGACGCGGACAACGGGATTCCCCGGCGTGAGCTCTACACATGAGAAAGGGAGACACCATGGAAGTCATTGCGAAGGTATCAGGCTATTTTGTGAAGCTGGAAATGCCGGATCCACGAAACAACTGGCGGCGCATGCTCGGATGCGTCGCCAGTTTGGTGATGCTGATGGGGGCGTTCCTGGTGCTGCTTTATATCCTCTAGGGAGAGCGGGACCATCTGCGAGAAGAATGGTTGGGGACACAGAACATACAGAGGATCACGACACGGCGAGGAGAATAGTAACAGTATGTGGTTGAAAAGGAAGAAAGCTGAACAAAAACCGAATTGGCAAGAAGAGGCAATCAAGAGGCTCGAAGCATTCAGGAAGCGGGGAGAATCCTTCACGTACCTTGGCATCACTATGATGGTTACCGGGCACTCTACCATCATCGGCAGTGTTGAAGTCGGATTTGTGCAAGAGCCTGTATTGATGTGTGACTACGTTGATGCATTAGGGAGATTGCACAAAACATCATTTTCCCCTCGGGATCTTCCACTGTTGGAAAGGGAGAATGCAGAGGTGAAGAAATAATTAACACAGCAAGGGGACCAGGCAATGCATTGGAGAGAAGAGCTGGGATGTGCACAGATGGAACTCAGCCGTGCGGTGTTGAGAATCAACGATAGAGAGAGGGACGGACACGACCCCGATGAGCAGGTCCTTGACCACTTGCGGAGATCGGAGAGCCATTTGGCCGCGGCGGTAAGCGGCATGTCGGAAGCATCTGGGATCGAGGCCAAACAGCATGGCCGGACCGCGATTTGCCGTGGAGGGTGAAGGAGAAAAAGGGGGAAGGACGCCATGAAGACAGGGACGTGTGAGAATTGCGGGCGGAAAGACATCAAGATCATGGCCAAGGGACTGTGCGGCACGTGCTACCAGGCTGCAAGGGGCCTCGAAGACGAGGAACGACAAAAGGCGTTGGCGAAAGTCCGAGAGCGGATCCTGGCCAAGGAGCGTAAGGACATCGAAGATCGATGTGATGAAATTCAAAGCAAGAGAGCCGAACGGGCGGCAAGCGAGGCCCAGGAAGCCATAAGAGAAGCCCGAGACGGGAAAAAGATCACCATCGTTTTCCAGGGCCCGGATATTGAGATCTATAAGGCCTTGGAAACGGCGGCAGGCATAAACTGCCGTATGATCGAAAGCGAGGCGATCACCATCCTCGAGTCAGGGTTGCAGGACATCATTTTCAAGACGGGGAAAGGGTGTGCGGCTATATCGGAGGGGACACGGTGAGCATGGATTATATCAGGAAAGCCTATGGCGTCCCCGCCAAACGTGGCGGGAGAGTGAACTGTGAAGGCAGGCACGGCGTTATCACCGGAACACGCGGCCCCTATCTTCGCATACGGATTGACGGGGAAAAGGCGTCACGATTGTATCATCCGACATGGAATATTGCTTATGCGCCATGACAGCCGCTAGCACGGACAACGAAGACTTATTGCACGGCAGGTTGACGATCTATGAAACTCTTCTGGAACATCCTGTTCATTGCGATCCTGGCAGCCTCCCAGGTGTACGTCATACACCAGGTGAAGGGGGGTTCCGCCACCGAGGAGATCACCGCCACGGTCACGGCATACACAAACCGGCAATGCGAGACGAACAGCGATCCGGGACACACCGCCACCATGGAGGACCCGGTGGCCGGGTGGACCTGCGCCGTGTCCCGGGATCTGATGCACTGGCTTGGCGGACGGGTTTATATCGACGGTGTTGGTGTCCGGAGGGTCAATGATTTGATGAACAAAAGGTTCCAGGAGAGAGTTGATGTCTTTATGGGTACCGTTGAAGAGGCCAGGTCCTTCGGAAATCAAACCCGCGAAGTTATGTTTTTGGGGAGGTAGGAGTGGTGATGAGACGGGAAAAAGATGCGGGATCAGACGGCCGGGACAATGCCGCTTGCGGGAAAGGAACACAGGTACCCATGAAAGAGCCTCCGGATGAATTGATACTGGTTCGCATCGGCCCTCCGGACCACCGAAGGGAAATGGAACAACGCTTGCGCGAGGAGTTCGACCGCATTGTTGCCGGCATGGATGTTTCACCCCCCGATCCCGCGAACGGTCACATAGTACGTTTCCCCGACAAGGAGTCCCGGACGGACATGCATGAGAAGATACGCCTCGCGATACTGCAACAGGACGGCAGTGACATCATTAACATCAACTTTCTGCATACCCAAACCCATGGAGCGATACACCGGAGAGATATTCCACTGCTCATATTTGGCCTGCAGAATCTCGATCGTAATGATTCGGGAGGAATGAAGGAGCAAAACAGTGAAGCACGAATTAAAGACGGACCCGGAGATGTTTGAGGCATCATACCGGGGATTGAGGGAGTGGGAGATCCGGTACAACGATCGGGATTATCAGGCGGGCGATTTGATCCTCCTGCGGGAGACAAAGTATACCGGCGCGGAAATGAAAGAAGGAAAGCCACTGGAATATACCGGGCGGAAGATGCTTGTGCGGATCATCTTTATCCTGCCCGGCCCGGCGTACGGGCTGAGAGTTGGATGGGTGATCATGTCGGTTGAATTGCTCCCCTTGTCGATGTGTGAGGGAGGTTGAAGAGGGAATGACGCCTTATTATGACCACGCAGGGATAACGATCTATCACGGTGACGCGCTCAAAGTCCTCCGGAGCCTCCCGGACGAATATGTACAGTGTTGCGTAACCTCGCCTCCGTACTGGGGACTGCGTGATTATGGTGTCGCGGGTCAGATCGGCCTCGAAAAGACACCCCAAGAGTATGTTGAGAAGATAGTGACTATCTTCCGTGAAGTCCGCCGGGTTTTGAACAAAGACGGCACGTTGTGGCTGAATATGGGGGATTTGTATGCCGGCAACAGGAACGATGCACGAGGAGGAGCGCGATCAACCACACAATCACGTCGCAGAGATAATGCCCTCATCCCGCGATCAGATTATCGTGTTTTGGGACTCAAGCCCAAAGACCTATGCATGATACCTTTCCGCGTCGCGATGGCCCTCCAGGCAGACGGTTGGTGGTTACGCTCGTGCTGCCCCTGGCTGAAGAGAAACGGGATGCCTGAATCCTGTAAAGATAGACCAGCTCAATTTATAGAATATATATTTCTCCTGTCGAAGTCCTCTCGATACTTCTACGACCATGAATCGGTAAAGATCATGGCATCACCATATTCACACGCACGGTATGGGCGGCGAGGAAGATCAGATCACCACAAGTATGCTGATGGCGGTCCCGGTGGACAGACAATCGCTCGATCCTTCGAGCATATGGTACCGCCCGGCGTCAACCCGAAGGCTCAAAAGCCCGTCTCCGGTTGGATGAATGGCCCGGGATCTCACAGGGCAATAGATCACAATGTGACAAAAGATACGGGCCGGAAAGAACAGGAGCTCGGAACGTCATCTAAATTCGGTCGTGGACCGGGCTGGAGGAACAAACAGAACACGTCATTCTCGGCGGCGGTAAAGGATGTTGTTACTCTCCGGGCTAGACGCAACACTGATTGGTTCTTCGAATCATGGCAGGGTCTTTTGACGGACGATGACGGTGATCCATTGGCCTTTATCATCAACCCGCAGCCATATAAGGAAGCCCACTTCGCAACATTTCCTCCGGATCTTGTCAAACCATGTATCCTAGCCGGTAGCATGCCTGGTGATGTGATCCTTGACCCGTTCGGCGGATCGATGACAACGGCGTATGTGGCAAAGGAGTTGGGGAGAAAAGCCGTCATGATCGAATTGAAAGATGAGTACATCGACATGGGTACAAAGCGCCTTGCGCAGGAGGTATTGTCTTTATGATTCGCGCTGCTGAAGAGTCTCATCGAAACCTGTCCGGTCCATTCATATCGTATGGGAAAGAATCCCTCCCTTGTGGGACAAGTAAAGGGGCGTCCCTTGCGAGGAAACCCTTGAAAGTGGTTGTTGGGGGGCGGTTTCAGCGTCAATTTTCGATTTTCCCCGATTCTGAGGGAAAAGGTAAGACTGCGGGAACTCGGGCTGTTCCAGGAGGAGAAAAAGGGGTTTTATAGTGGGTCTTGCCGCAAAATACCTGGGAGAAGCCCGCCGGGCGGAGATTGCAAGGACGCTGTTCACCGTCACGAGCGTCGACGAGGCCAAGGGCGAACTGCACGGCCTCTGTCCCCTCCACGGCGAGAAGAACCCGTCATTCTCCTACAACTTCAAGAAAGACGTCTATAAGTGCCTCTCCTGCAACGCCGACGGCGACCTGATCAGGCTGTGGTCCGAGGTGAAGGGTTACGGCCAGAAGGAAGGATTCAGGGCGTTCTGCAAGGCCCACGACATCCCGATCGATTCCTCCGGAGGAGCAGGGAAAGGAAAGAACATCGAATCGGAACGATCGGAGAAAGAGACACCTCCCCTCGATCCTGCAGTAGTCAATGAACAGATGGAGCGCGCCCTGGAGCTCTTCACTGCCCTTCCGGAGAATCTCCTGGTCCGCATGGAGAAGGAACGGGGATGGTCAAGGAAGTGGATGGAGATCCTCGACCTCCGCCTCCAGACGCACTACCTGTCGAAGAAGGGCGCACTGGTGGCCATCAAGGCACCGGACCGGCTGGCCGTCCCCGTAAGGGACCGCGAGGGCGCCCTGGTCAACATCAGGCTCTACCGTCCGGGGGCGAAGCGCTACAAGATCATCTCCTTCGCCCGGTCCACCGGCCGGTCGCGCCTCTTCCCGGCACGCCCCCTGCACCCCGATGACACGGTCATTCTGTGCGAGGGGGAAAGCGACACGATCTGCGCCCTGTCGCACGGTTTCAACGCCATTACCCAGACAACAAAGCTCAAGACGTTCCCCGACGACCAGCTGGACGCCTTCAGGGATCGGGACGTGGTCATCGCCTACGACGCCGACCGCCCGGGACAGAAGTACGCCCGGTACGCCGCCCAGGCGCTCGCCGGCACGGCCAGGTCGGTACGGGCCATACAATGGCCCGGCTTCATGGGAAAAGACGAACAGGGTGGCTTTCCGGCCGATCACGGCCAGGACCTGACGGACTTCTTCGTCCGGCATCAGAAGACAACAGACGACTTCAGGATATTGGTCGAATCGGCGGAGAAACCGCGGTTCGAGACGTTGGGAACGACGTCGACCACATCTGACAGTGAGCATCCTCCCCCGGGCGATCTTGAGTCTGTGAAAGAGTTCTTCGAACACGGCGTCAACCACCGCTATTCCTTCAAGGCCCGTCTCCTGGCGGAGCGGCTCCTTGCGGAGTACCGGCTCATGTCCGACCCGGCATCGGGGCTGATCTATCTCTGGAACGGGAAGTACTGGGAGGAGTTCGACGAGGACCACCTGAAGAACGCCGCCATACGGCACCTGGCCACCGAATCACAGAAGGCCCGGGTCGAGGACGCCGTCTACCAGGTGCGGAAGCTCTGCACGCTGCCCCACGGCCGGAAGGTCAACGACCGGATGGACTGGATCTGCCTGCAGAACGGCATGCTGAACATCACCACCTTCGACATGAAGGAACACGATCCGGACTACTACTTCACCACCATCTTCCCCGTGTCCCTGGATCCGGCATCCCCGAAACGGTGCGACCGGTTTCTGTCGTATCTCGACGCAACCGTCAGGACGCCGGCGGTTATCGACCAGGTCCAGGAGTTCGCCGGCTACATCCTGACGCGCCA
This sequence comes from Syntrophales bacterium, assembly GCA_963662405.2. Taxonomy (GTDB): domain Bacteria; phylum Desulfobacterota; class Syntrophia; order Syntrophales; family UBA2210; genus UBA6078. Next base: position 2,658,700 of record CAXXKT010000001.1, on the reverse strand, counting down.
TGCACGCTACGAGAAGTGCCTCTTCCTGTACGGCCCAGGGCGGGACGGGAAGTCGACGCTCATGAAGCTCCTCAGGGAGATGGTGGGCGGGAGGAACTGCTCCGCCGTCTCCTTCCCGGACCTGGAGCGTGAGTTCCCCCGGTCGTCGCTCTACAACAAGCTCCTGAACATCTCCACGGAGATCGGGAGCCAGGCGATCGAGAGCAGCTACTTCAAGGCGATCACCAGCGGCGATCCCATCCAGGCCGCCTTCAAGCACCGGGACAACTTCGAGTTCGCCCCGTACTGCAAGCTGATATTCGCCGGGAACATCCTGCCCCGCATCAAGGATACCTCCGATGCGCTGTACGAACGATTCCTGCCGGTCAGATTCAAGCGGCAGTTCCTCGAGGGGGATCCCGAACGGGATCCCTACCTCTTCGACAAGCTCAAAGAAGAGCTGTCGGAGATCTTCTACTGGGCGCTCTGCGGGCTCAGGAGACTGATGGAGAAGGGCCGGTTCACCGACTGCGAGGAGACCCGTGCCCTCATCATGTCATACCGCAGATCGAACAGTCCGATCCTCTCCTTCGTCGAGGACGAGTGCGTCACCGGCAATGAACAGGAAGTGGCCAAGGACGAGATCTACAGCCGGTACCGGCAGTACTGCGGGATGAACGGGTACATGCCGACCTCGAACAACAACTTCTTCCGCGAGCTCGAGAACGCCGTGAACAACATCCGGATCTACCGTCCCCGAAAATCAGCTGAACGGAAGCGCATGATCCGCGGCGTGGGACTGAAGGTGAAGACATGAGCACGGGCAAGAGCATGAGAATGAGTATGAACATAAGCATGAGCAAGAGCATGAGAAAGCATTTGAATCTCTCACTCCGGTGTGGTACCAAATCACCATTGTTCCCCTTATCCCCCCGTTCTGCGAGGCGGCCATGCATCAAAACATCCGCGAAAATGGTTCAGGGTGGTCCAGGTGGTCCAAGCTGGTCCAACCTGACCCCCGAAAAAACCGTAATGATTTCGCGGCCCGGTCCAAGTGGTCCAAGTGGTCCAAGCTTTTTTGAAATATTGCACATGCGCGCGCACGCGCGCGCGCGCGTTGAGAACACTTCTTACAATTTTATAAATCTATTTTATAGAAAAGTACTTGGACCACTTGGACCAGTCAATAAAATCAAAAAGTTAAGTTGGACCATTTTTGGACCACTTTTGGACCACTTCCGAATAATCAAACAATATCAATCCGTTTCGCCGTTTCCAGCCTGGACCACCCGAATACTCAAGCGATATCAAAGCGTTTTAACGACTGCAGCCCGGATTTGCCGGTTTATGGAGGAAATCATGCCGATAATCGACTTCAAAAAGTACCAGTCACAGAAGGAAAAAGAAGGATCACAAACAAGAGGATCTCGGACAAACGCATATCCCTCACCCTGGATGCACCGGCCGGCGGTGATGAGACTGGCGGAGTACCTGCAGATGAACCGGGACGGAGGATTTTCCATCTACCGGGAGGAGAACGGCTTCCGCCTCCACTTCGAACCGGCCATGACCGGGGACGACGCCGGCACCGCGCGATGGACCGCCGCCCAGAATCTCTGCGATCTCCTGGAGGAAGCCCGTGACGATCTGAACGAACTCATCTCCCGTGGCGATCTCCTTCCCTTCATCAGAACAGGAGACCCTCGAGCGGGTCCTTCCTGAGGGATTTTTCGGGTACGGAGACGGAGCACCCCGGCTCTTCACTACTTGTTGAATAAAAACTGCATGGAAAAACGGAACTCATCAAAATGAAGGCAAGAAAAGAAGACAATACCGGACGCAACGTGTTTGTACCTCATGACGCGGCGGCATCCTTCCGTGCGGGGTTTTTGGATGAGAACGCCTGCAGGGCATGGATCCTCGGGACGATCCACGGGAGAGGACCCGTCCGCTGCCCGGAGTGCCGGGGCGAGATGGAGGGAAAGGCGTTGCAGAGATTCTGGGAAGGGAGGAGGGTCTGCTGCCGGTGGTGCGGGAAGTTTTTCACGGCCCTCACGGGGTCCTTCCTGGCCGGGTGTCACATGACCTACAGCGAAGTCCTCCTCCTTGCCGTCTTTTTGCATTTCGGGATTTCCTCCCGGGAGATTGCCGGTATTTTGAGGATCAGTCCCGAGACGGTGAGACTGTGGGATATCAAGTTCCGCGCCCTGGGAAAGATGAGGGCGATACCGAAAGATGGGGAATAGGGAGACACCATGAGATTCAGTACCATGAAACTGAGCGATCTGACAGCGGCGGACTACAACCCGCGTAAGGCATTGAGCAGCGGTGACCGGGAATACGAGAAGCTCCGCCGTTCCCTGGAAGAGTTCGGCTGTGTGGATCCCCTGATCTGGAACGTGCGGACCGGGCGCCTCGTCGGCGGTCATCAGCGCCTGACCGTCATGCGGGACCTCGGCTGGACAGAGGCCGAAGTCTCCATTGTCGATCTTCCCGAAGAGAAGGAGAAGGCGCTCAATATCGCCCTCAACAAGATCAGCGGCGAATGGGACCTCGACCGGCTCCGCGATCTGCTTGTCGAACTCGAGGCCGTGGAGATCGACGTCAGCCTCACCGGGTTCGACGCGGAAGAGATCGCGGAGATCATGCCGAGGGCGGAAGAGACCGAACCGCGGGAAGACGGCTTCGATGCCGAGACCGAGGTCGCAAAAATCACCGAACCCATCACCCGTCCGGGGGACCTCTACCTCCTGGGGAGGCACCGCCTCTTCTGCGGCGACAGCAGCGACGCCGGCGCGATGGCCATTCTGATGGAAGGACGTCTCGCCGATCTGGTCTGGACGGATCCCCCCTACAACGTCGACTATCACAACGACCGCGGCGAGGGCATTGAGAACGACAACCTTCCCCCTGAACGGTTCCGGGAGATGATCACAGCCGCTTTCCGCAACATCTACACCCACACCCGGGAGGGCAGCTGCTTTTACGTCTCCCATTCCGACATCGGGGGACTGACCTTCCGGAGCGCCGTCATCGAGGCGGGCTTCCTCCTCAAGCAGTGCCTGATCTGGGTCAAGAACGGAGCCGTTCTCGGTCGGCAGGACTACAACTGGAAACACGAGCCCATCCTGTACGGATGGAAACCGGGACGGGCCCACTACTTCTGCATGGACTACTCATTGACGACCGTGATCGACGAGGAGGCGGACATCTCCCGGATGAAACGCGCGGAGCTCGTGGAACTGGTGAAGGAGATGCGGCGATGTGAGGCCGCCACCGTTCTGCGAGAGGACCGCCAATCCCGGAACCCCCTCCATCCCACGCAGAAACCCATCCCCCTGGTCGGCAGGATGATCCGGAACAGCACGCCGAACAGCCCTGACATACTCGTCCTGGACGGGTTCGGCGGATCCGGAACGACCCTGATGGCGTGCGAGCAGATGGGACGTGCCTGCAACACGATGGAGAAGACCCCCGTCTACTGCGACGTGATCGTGAAGCGGTGGGAACGGCTCACCGGTGAGAAGGCGAAGCTGGCAAGAGGCCGGGAAGAAGGCCGTATGACCGATGGTTTGTACTGAAGCGAAAAAGGAAGAAAGGAGGGTATTCCGGGAGCTGTTGGGAAACTCCCGGAATACCTGGGGTAGAGAACAGGGCATCACGGCGCTGCTGTCCACGTGAGTCTCTGTACCACGAACGATTCTCCTATGTAAATGGCAAAAGGGAATGCCGATCGGGAGGAGGTGAGATCCGAAAGAGATAACTGACGGTTTGTATTGAAGGGAAAAAGCAGGGTGGACGGTATTCCGGGAGGTGCAACTCCCGTAAACCTGTGCCAGGGACACAGGGCGCCGAAGCGCTACCATCCACGTGAGTGCCGATACCACGAAAGGGGCCTCATGTAAATGGTAAAGGGAAAAGAGAATCGGATCGTCTCCGACGACTGGAAGCGCGCGAGCAACGCACAGCGCGCCCGGATGATCTGCCAGGCGATCCCGGACGGGAAGATGGACCAGGAAAAGGTAAAGAGACTGCTGGAGGTTGCCGACGAACAGGACCAGATAGCGTTGAAGGTCCTGCACAACGCCGTCGTGAAATGCATCCGGGACTATCAGGCGGAATCCACCTCCGCCCGCCTCAACGACTGGCAGAAGGCGGAGTCCGCCCTGGAACAGCAACTGGTGGTCCTGTCCGAGAAATACCTTGGCCATTCTCCGACCCTTGCCAACACCCTGGCGGTGGCCGACTACCTCAGGGATCAGGGGTGGAAGGTCAGGAAGTCCGCCGTGTACAAGCACAAAAAGGAGGGGAAACTCCGATGCGAGGCCGACGGTACCTACCGGATCGATGAGGTCGACCGATATGCGCAGACCTATCTGAAGCGGGCCGACGGGAGCGCTTCAGAAAAACTTGAGAAGCTGCAGCAGGAAAAACTGCACGCGGAGATCGAAAAGACCAAGGCCCAGGCGCGGCACTGGACGATGAAGGCGGAGATGTTCACCGGCGCCTACGTGCCGAAGGACCTGTTCGAGGGAGAACTGGCGAAACGCGCCGCCGTCTTCCGGAACGACCTGGAGACCTTTGCGCGGGCCGAGGCATCCGAGATCGTGAACCGCGCCGCCGGCAATGCCGACACGATACCGGATCTGATCGAATGGCTTCTCGGCCGTTTCGAATCGTTCCTGGCCCGCTACAGCGAGGAGCGGACCTTCCGGGTGGTTCTGCCGCCCCCCGGACAAGAGAATGAAACACGGGAAGATGAAACAGACGATGAGAGAGATGAAGAGATGGAGGACGATGAATGAACACGGCTCCCGTATTGAAAAACCATGACACCGTCACCTTCACCCCGGGAGAGAGGCGCGTCTTTCGTCTCCGGGAACGCCTGGCCGTATCCGAGTGGGCCGAGCGGTACCGCATCGTCACGAACGGTCCCATGACCGGACTCTGGCAGAACACGACCACGCCCTACCTGGTCGGCCCCATGAACGCGATCAGTCAGCCCCATGTCAGGCGGATCATCCTCATGTTCGCGCCCCAGACGGGCAAGACACAGGTCGCCTTCAACGCCCTCTGCCAGTGGATCGACCAGGATCCCGGCCCCTGCATGTACATCATGCCCGACGAGAAGGTGACCAAGCGGATCGCCCGCCGGCGGATTCTCCCCATGTTCAGATCCACGTCCCGGATAGCCGAACTCCTGGGGCCCGGCGTTTCCGACACGACGACCCTGCATGTCAATTTCACGAACGGCATGGACTTCATGATGGCCTGGGCGACCAGCGCCGCCGAGATGTCCTCCGAATCGGTCCGCTACATGATCCGGGACGAGGTGGACAAGTATCCCGACTTCACCGGCAAGGAAGCCGATCCCATCGCACTCACCGACCAGCGGCAGAACGCCTACCCCTTCACCAAAAAAACCATCGACCTGTCGACCCCGACGGACGAGAGCGGCTACATCGGCCCCATGATCGAGAGGGAGGCCGACGAACTGATGCGCTACCACGCGGTCTGCCCCGTCTGCAGGGCCCCCCAGGTGATGCACTTCGGACAGATCAACTGGCCGAAGACCTGCAACGATCCCCGGGAGATCGTCCGCGGGCGCCTGGCGCACTACCAGTGCGAATCATGCGGGATGCTGTGGGATGATCATCTGCGCAACAAGGCCGTCCTGAACGGGCTCGGGAACCCCGATTCGTTTTACGGCTGGATCCCGGACAGCCCGGTGGAACGCGCCCCGGTCATCGGGTTCCATCTCCCGTCCTGGTACAGTCCCTTTGTCTCCCTGTCCTCTTGCGTCGCCGCCTATATGCGTGGGATGGAGGACCCGTCGAAGATGATGGTCTACATCACCCAGCACAAGGCCGAGGTCTGGCGGGAGACGGTGGTCCCGAAGAAGGAAAGCGCCCTCCTCGAGGACAGGACCGAACTTGCCGCCGGCATTGTCCCTAAAGACGCGGTCGCCCTGACCGCGGGTATCGACGTGCAGAAAAGCGGGTTCTGGTTCGTCGTCCGCGCCTGGGCTGACGACCTGACGTCATGGTTGGTCCAGTACGGCTACCTGACGACATTCGACGACGTGGAGAACCTCGTCTTCAACACGCAATATCCTATCGAGGGAAAACCGACCGAGACGATGGGCATCTGGCGCGCCGGCATCGATACCGGGGGCGGCGTTACGGAAGAGAACATCTGGACCCGTACCGAGGAGATCTACCAGTGGATACGAGATCAGCAACCGGGCCGCGCTTTCGGGACCAAGGGCGCAACCCACAAACAAATAGGCCGGATCAGGGTGTCGCAGATCGACAAGCTGCCCCGATCGAACAAGCCAATTCCCGGCGGTCTGGAGCTGCGACTCCTCGACACCGACCAGTACAAGGCCCTGCTGCACTGGCGCATGGAACGGAAAGAAGGCGAGACACAGCGATTCCTGCTCAACACGGACACCGGTCTCGACTACGCGCGCCAGGTCCTGGCCGAAGAGTTCCGGCGGGACCGGAGAGGCAAGACCTACTGGAAACAGATCCGGAAGGACAACCACCTGCTCGACTGTGAAGTGATCGCGGCGGCATGCGCCGACAGCGAATGGTTGCCCTCGCTCAAGATGCTGGCAAGCTATCTGAGGCAACAGAAAGAACAGGCGTCCGTACCAGCGGCGCCACGGAAAGAACCGCAAGAGAAAAAGCCTAAATCACGGAGGTGGTAAGCATGGCAAAATTGATAGGCATGAAGGCAATCCTGGATCATTTCAAGGGCGAGGTGGGGGAAGACAAGATCCGACAGTGGATCAAAGAGTACGGGTTCCCGGCCGTATCATCAACGGGAAAGCCCGGCGGGACGCTCCTGTCAGACTCCGACGCTGTGGATCAGTGGTATATCTCATACGTCCTGAAAGGCATTGTCCCCAAAGGGGCGGCCGAGATGATAACCGACCGGCTCATGACACGGCCGGAGCGCAAAGTCAGCAACAGGAAGAAGGATCAGGGAAAGAAGCCGGCCAAGGAAACGGCAAATACGAGCGGAAAGAAATGAACGCTTCCTTTTTGCACGTTCAAGCCTACCCTGAAGTGATCGCGGCGGCCCTCACTCAGGATGCCGACACACTATCTGAGGCAACAGAAAGAACACGCGTCCCGAGCTGGCAACGGAAAAGAGGACAAAAGGAGGGGAAAAAGGTGAAGCGTGAACCCAAGGAACGATATGAGCACGGCATCTCCGTGAGGTTCCCCCTGTTGTTCTGGCGTCAGTGCGTTGTGTGCAAACAGGAGTTTCGGCGAACATGGGGGTGGTCGTTTGTTACGGGTCCATACCATGGACGTAACGGGGGAGTATTGCGCTATCTCTGCAGAGGCTGTGCCCCGACGATAGAGGATGCCCACAGGATCGCCCTCAGGGGCAACTGGTCGCCGTTTCCGAAAGAACCTCCGCCGTCGCCACCCCCTCGCCGCCTTACATAAGAAACCTTCTCAAAGGGCTATAGGCCCGGACAGTGGACGGGGGGAAGTGAGGACTCCGGGCATTACGCGATCGGGCGATTGAGTGGCGCGGGAAATCTCGCTCCTGCACGCGGGGAAGACGTCCCTGATGCTGTACTTATTGTCAGATGGCATGTTGAAAGCCATGACAATCTTGGACATAGTTATCAAGGCTACTGAACTTTGCCGGTTCAGAACGCGATTGATGGTTCCGGTTGACACGCCCGGGAAAGTTCTGCCTGCGTGAGCCCCTCGCGGATGAGAACTGACTTTAGGTTATTTTGTATACCCATCTTCCAGGTTTGTTATTTTCAACGTACTGCTGTGGGACGCGCGGTTTTTGCGAGTCCCTATCGGCAGTATGTTGGCCAATATCTTTCGTTCATGCAGAAAGGGCTTCTTCCACTGCTTCAGGGTTTGCCGTAGCTATTTTGAAGGGAATTCTTCTGTATAACCATCGAGCTTCAAGCAAGTTGTATAGCTGCCTGTAGTCGTGAATCTTGACTTTGTCGAAACGATGCGAGACTTCAAATACAAGTCATTACCACAATTCGTCGGTCAACCTTATTGAATGCGGGTTGAAAGATGCACAACTCGGGCTGCACATTCTAGGTTCATGTAGATTATCTGCTCCCTCCTGGAAGAAAGCATTTGATAATTCTTCAGAGCATATACTATTTCAAACAATATACATTAATGTCGATATCCTTTACACTGGACAAATCTCCTTTGATATACCAACGTGGATCAAGCGGCATATTACTATAAAGCACCAAGTGTCAAAAGTTCATTTTGCTTGATATTTAAGCACTTTTTTCTTTGCATTCTTTTTGAAAAAGAGCAACAATTCTTGAGTAAATCGGGGAAAATCAAGTTGGTTGGTATACTAATTGTTCGGCAGGAAATAAATTATGGGAATAATCATTACAGATCTTACCAGATTTTCGAGGCAGGATATTGTTTGTATTGCAGGGATAAATCCAGATACAAATGAATGCATTAGGCCTTTGCCGTACCTAGCTACAACCGAATGTCGCAGCTTGAATATCCTTCCAGGTGCCAAATTGGAGGGTAATTTTGTGCCTATGTCGTGTTCTGCTCCACATACTGAAGACAGAAGTTATAGGGGAAGTCTAACTTTTAATGGTCCATGTAGCACTGAGGAATTTAAGTCGGTATTAATGGCGACTGAAAGCCCAAATGTCCAAGAAGGTTTTTCTGTTGCTATTCCTTCCGGGCAGAAATATATACCTATCGACAACCCACCCCAGAAATCAATCATAACAATTTCAGTTGACCCACGAGATGTCAGCATCGTGCCAGACTCTTTTAATCCAGGGAAAATCAAAATTATAGTTACAGATAGTTCAGGTCAGGAGTTCCGGTATCTCGGTATAACTGATTTAGGATTTTACAATTACGCTGAAAACAACAGGGGCGGTAATTTTTCTAACCTTAACCACTTCATTCATTCGCAATCTGAAGTTTTTATAAGGGTCGGTCTAAGTCGTGGGTATTCATCCCCAGACGGTAGAAACGGATATTGGTTACAAGTAAATGGAATCTATTTATTCCCTGAATATCTTGAAGAAATAAGATGTTATTCGTAATAGTGGTAAATTATGGGCAATGTATTATTCACAATAGGCTACTCCCCCCACATACTTGATTCATTCCTGCGTGTTTTGAATAAACACAAAATAACTGCGGTCGCAGATGTTCGGTCATCGCCATATAGCCAGTTTAAGCCGGAATTCAACAAAGAAAACCTTTCAAGATTTCTCAATAAACATGGTATCGCTTACGTGTTTTTAGGAGACTTGTGCGGGGCACGAGTTGAAGATCCATCTTGTTATGTTAATGGGAAAGTAGATTTCACCCTTGTGGCGGAAAGTCCCAAATTCAAGGAAGGATTAAAAAGAATAACTAAAGGCATGGAAAAGTATCGCATAGCCCTTATGTGCGCAGAAAAAGACCCCATTACATGCCATAGAACTATTTTGATTTGTCGGAATCTGTCTGATAGGGGAATTAATATCAAACATATTATGAGTAATTGGATAACCGAAGACCACAAAGATAGTGAGCAGAGGTTGCTTAAAATTTTTGGTTTAAATCAACCGGAAATGTTTCGTAGCGAGCAACAAAGGTTGAATGATGCATACATGCGGCAAGGTGAAAAAATTGCATACGAAACAGCTGAACCGACATCCGAGTACAAGGATAAATAATGTCAAAAACAAACCTGTATACTATTGGATTCACAAAAAAAAGCGCGAAAACATTCTTCTCCAAAATACGTAACGCCGGCGTTACTAAACTCATCGATATTCGGTTGAACAATGTTTCTCAACTTGCTGGTTTTGCAAAACGAGATGACCTCATCTTCTTTTTAAGAGAGCTTTGCGACTGTGACTATAAACACATGCCCGATTTTGCACCAACAAAGGAAATTCTTGATGCATACAAGAAAAAGCAAATTGATTGGGATGAGTATGTACAGCGTTTTAGCAAACTGATTAAAGAACGCAAAATCGAGAAAAAAATATCTCTTGAAGAACTTAATAATGCTTGTTTTTTGTGTAGTGAACCTACTCCTGAAAAATGCCATCGTCGTTTGGTAAGTGAATATTTAAAAGATCAATTTGGTGCCATTGAAATAAAGCATTTATAGGAATTGCCGAACCAGACGGTTCACTTGACGCCGTTAACATCTGCGGCGCTGACGCGGAAGGGTCTTAGGCGGCGCAAGTGACCTTGGACGTTATACTTTAATTATCAAAGATCACATCCAAAGTCGCATTTTTCGTTGCTGACAGAACCAATGCGAAATGTTTCGCTCGCGTCAAAGAAACCTGTAACAGGCGACGGGTTTCCATGTAAGGCCGTTTCACATCCCGTCCCCTAAAGTTATTATATTGGTCTTCAACAAGCAACACTCCGTCATACTCTCGGCCTTTCAATTGGTGCATGGTCATCACTGAAATACTCGCTGACTCTTTACGAGAATCGAGTAGCTGATCTTGTAGAATGGCTCGATCTAAAGCCTCCTCAGCGCCTAGATAATTACCACTCGTCCGCCACAAACTTGTTAGCTCCTCTTCTATTAATGAACCGCGCCGAAGTAGTCGTAAGTAACGAGCAAACTCAGCTGTCTTCGTCAAGTGGTCAACGCTCGCCCTCTCAAATGCCTGTCGGACCATTAGCCAATCTCTGGTCGGAGAGCCTGAAAATCCATCATTCTCAATAGCTTCAATAATTTCGACAAGAGCCGCAACACATTTAGTCTTAGGAGGCTTACCGTCGTCACATTTTTGCGCCCAGTTTTGTAACACGTCAGAGTTTTGGATGTTTGTGGCGTTGTTGGCCGCGCGTAACATGTCGGCCATTCTACGAAGACATTGCGATATACGTTGGTCCCATGAGAGATGAGTACTTCCCATAACATTTGCGATAACACGTGCTGCTAAGACGATCTGCATTTGATCAAACAATACGTCATGATGAATCGGTTTGTACTTTTTATTTTTAATCATGATAGGTTTTGCCAGTACATCAGATATTTTTCTCACCATCTGTTTACTTCGCGCCGCAATCGCAATTTTGATATCTCTTTTCTCTGCTCTTTTTTTTGTTTCACCCCACGTTCGGCTAACGCAAAGCCTAAGTCCAACTGGGAACATGCCGGGCTGAAACGCTTTTCTTTCGATATCGGCTGGAAGTTCTTGCACGACATCGGGGGACAAGAGAGATCGGGCATATCCAACAATACCAGTTGCCGGACTGCGATTATTTTCATTCTGAAAGTCAAATACTGGGACGTTCAACTCATCGCCAAACTCAGACAAACGATGCTCCGAAACACCGTCGCGCCATTCATATATTCGCTGCTCTTTGTCGCCGAGCGCAATAATGCTTGATCCTGTACTCAAAGCACGAATAAGCGCCCATTGGGCTTCATCGGTATCTTGGAATTCATCCACAAGGATTAAGGGATGGGCGGCATTAAAACAGGCTTTCGCCGCACTTGAGCGATTCAAAATTTCAGCGGCACGAGGGGCAAACTGGTCATAGGTCACTAATCCATCTTCAATGTATAACCGTTCCTGCTCGGTAAGCCATAAGTCTTTATTCAAGCCCGCCTCTCTTACGGCAGCATCTTGTGCTGAAACGATACTTAGCCTCCTCTTTTTTGATGTCAGATATCCATGAGATTTCAAAACATCCCACGCAAAGGAATGATAAGTTTTAATTTCAACGCGCTTGGCAATGTCTGATGACAATATTCCGCCTGCACTTTCGAGAATCCTACGGATTGCTGAATTCGAGAAACTGAGGAATAGAACGCTCTGCTCCGCCATCAAGCTTTCTAATACGTAGCGTCTTGCTTTAAGTAATGCGATAGTTGTCTTTCCAGATCCCGGACCGCCAATAACCAACATATGCCCATCGCCTTCCAGAATGGCACGTCGCTTTTCGCAAATGTCGAAACTATCTTCTGGATTGCATTCGTTCATGCATCAGTATCCAAGTCTTCGGTGGCTTCGTCGCCGCCATCCGTATCGTCTCTGACCATGGCATTTGGTAGGTCTTCGCTAATGGCATTAAGTGCGGTGCTGATAATCTCCGGCAAATTTTCGGCGCTACACATCTCCACCAATTTTTCGGCGTATCCAGATCCTTTTCTCCGCTTTAGAACCCGTTTGGTAATGGCTCGAGTATCATCATTATCGAGATCTTCATCGTACTCGTAGAGTTCTGGTCTTTCTCTGTTGGATGGGTAATCATCCCAAGTACTAGCGTCCTCTAAGAAAGCGCGAACAGCATCAATATTTGTTTCTTCGGCCAAGAGGTACTCTATGCCAGTATGCTCAAGCTCCCATACACCATCAAAAAGATCTTCAATATCATTTTTGATTGCTACATTTTTTTGAAGATCGTAGAAAGCATAAGTTTTCACCCCGAGGCCTTTGAAAAATTGCCCATAACGGAGGATACCTCCATCTCCTTCACACTGAACTACAGTCACACCCGACAAATCCAAAGGCGTGTACGATAATTCATCACGGTAACTTTCCAATACATTTGAAGCCGCATACAACACTTCTGCATCAGACACTCCCTCAACACAAATGACACCGTTACCGAGCATTGATTCCGCAAGAATACGCCGTAGATTACCTCGATAGGTTTTACCCTTGATGCCGCTAACTTCAATCTGGCGGCCTCCAAGTGAACCGTTGGTATCACGTTCCAGCAATACAACGTTCTCAGGATTAAACTGTTCGAGAACAAAGGGCGAATGTGTCGTGAGAATTGATTGATCCATATTTTTTTGCAGGAATTGGACAATTCGCCTTTGTGTATGCGGTGGTATTGCTATTTCTGGTTCTTCCATAGCGAAAATCACATTTACTTTTAGTTCAGCGATAAATGTGAGCAATGAGAAAACGAGCGCATTAATCACACCTGACCCTAAACGCCAGTATGGAACATGTGCGTTTGATCGGGCGGACGCCCCGAATAGAGTAATGGATTTACGCAAATCATCACGGGTCAAAGATGATGGGTATAGCTGAAATGCGCGATCATTCTCTGACATATTAACAAATCGGCGAACCCGACCATCAATCTCATCAAGCACGTCTCGGAGCTGCGGAATACTGTCGATTGGTGGATTAAGACCTTCAAGAGCATTTAAGGTCTGTTCCCACATAGCGGAGCGATCATCATCTTTGAGACGGAGAATTATATCGAGTAGTGAGCCACGTTCGAGACTGAGCGCACGTGATCCAGTGCGCAGAGCACGCAGATAGATGAAACCGAAACGGCGTTTTGCAGAACGACTTACTCTCGCTCGGCTTACATCATCTTCAGGAGGCGGACTTGCAAAAAATGTTTCCGCTGTAAACTCATCCTCCTCTGTGTCGTAAAGACCCTCAAACTTTATTCTAATGGCAGGAATAACGTTATCAAGTTCCGTATCCTCAGGCTCTGCATTCTCATCAAGCAAGGAATTGGTTTCAGTGTTCCAATACTCACGGTGCGCTCTGAATCTTGTTTCAAGATCAGACGTTAAGTCTGTCAGAACCACTTCTAGCTCAATTGGGATTGGCGTACTATCAGCACTGATGTATCGCCGTTGATAAAAATCGTGTTCGTTAATAGGATTGGAACGGGATAAGCGATCTGGACCAAGACACAAATCCAATGCTTCACACATCGTCGATTTTCCGACGCTATTTCCACCGATTACCGCGGTATGACCTGGAAAGAGAATTTCTCCGTTCGCAACACTCCGAAAGTTCTTCATTCTGAGACGACGAATTTTCATTATTTTTCCTTAAATATCTAGAATGACACCCACCCCATCATAAAAACTAGAAACACTTCCCAATTTAATTTCTTTTGCTATTCTTTTTCACATCCCTTCCCGCCAACAAAACAAAAGCCCTATCTCTCGTTTGATAAGAAACAGGGCTTTGATGATCAGACCATAATCCCCTCCGGTTATAGCTGTTCACAGGCAGAAAAAACGTAAAGATCAAATCAGCTACTTAGCTAACGCTATGATGATGTATTGTCAAGAGATTTTACCGTGAGACTTCCAATCAGTAATAATCGATTTTCTCCTGGGATTATTATGAGCACTCGTAGGTGAAGAGTGGGTGGATCGCCGCAGGAGTGTCCAAGAAATACTTTTGCTGCGCGATTCTTCCTGAAACAGATAAAATAAATATTTCCATCTCGATCACGTCAAATCCATAATCCTCGCTGATCTCTCGAATGAGCTGTCCCGCTCGTTCCCGAAGATCCGCTCGCTCAAAAACCTTCTTACGGTACTTCGGACACCATACCAGATGGTAACTCGTGTCGTAGACCGCATGACTCGTTCGCTGAATCGTCATGACAGTCTTATATCATGTTGTCACACAAGGGCCTCTGTGGATAAGGGGGACGCTCCGCTCCCCCTTATAACCCCCTGGGCAAGGCATGCATTCATCCCCTCGGCAAGCCGCGGGGTATTCTGCAAAGAGTGTTAATATTGAAGCAATTGCAAAGATCATTCTGGAATCATTAACGAGAAGCTGAAGGGCGGCCGTTCAGGCCGTTCTCTTAGAGAGATTTGTTATAACATGATTATTATTCTCTATCTTTGTATGCATTTTTAGCTAGCTTTTCAATAATGTTAGGAGCGACACTCCCAAATTTATCTATATCATCTAGCCAGTCTGTTCCTTCATTCAATAATATAGATCTCAAATTATCACCGCAAATTGAGAGAAGCTGTAATCTAGCACTTTTAACTTCATTTATCATTTCATGGACACCAACAGTGGTATACTTTCTATTGTCAGGATCCAACTTGTCTTTATACCCCTTGTATCTTCCAACTGCATAATTTATTGTGTCTGAGAACTTTTTATAAACTTCATCGTAAGTCGATGATTTGATTTGGATTAAGTTTTTTCTATTTTTCTCTGCCCTAATATAAGCATGAATCGAAAATAGAAAGGCTCCAATAATTAGTGACCCTTTAGAGGCACTTATCATCCATTCATATTTTCCGAATGTTTCAGATAAATTGCCGCTATTAATCCCAAAGAAGGCAAAGATTGCCAAAGCACATCCGACAAAACTCCACCAAGGTTTATTAATAAAAGAAAGCAATCTCGTCTTCATTGGTTCTCCCACATAACGTACGGATCAGTGCCGGCTGAAAGCCGTCCGCTGGATTTGCTTGTTAGCCAATTCGGTCGCTTAGGCGTTGAACTCGAGCGTCGATGACGTGCATGCCGGGTTCATCAGAGTCTGGAGCAATAAGAAGTTCCCTGTCGGGATCGTACCAAAGCCCTTCGACTCCAACACGACACCGAACGAATTCGTCACCTAGAGTCTTTGCCAGCCTCGTAAACTCCCTTTTATCGATATCATGCCTTTGACCCTCTGCGTGGGCTGCAAGTTTTGCTGGACATGTATTGTAGCCTTGCGGGCCAAAATCGATCACGATACCTGCCCCTGGTTTTTTAGCCATCTTTTTCGCTTGCTTGCCTAAGAGAGAGTCCTTTCCAGTCCATTCTTTCTTTGATTGAAATAGAAGCCCTTTTCGGCGGAGCAGCTTTCCATCACGATCAGTGACTTCAATCTGGAATATACCGTCTGCCCCTAATTCCGCTTCTGGAGCGTTCGGACCACGTCCGCGCAACTTGTAGTGATAAATGGCGTATCGAAATTGCGTATCGGCGTTAGTCGTAACCAATGTGGATGGCGTGAGAAGCGCTTGTCCTAGCGCACCAGTGAGCGAATCTTCGTCACCTTTGCTGAAGTCAAAGCCAAGTTCAGCGGCGGTGACTCCGGCGTAGTACCGATCACGGATTGTTTTCAGTGCTTGATCGCTGAGTATGTCTTCCACGAACTATCCTCTGCTGGCTAACATTAAATAGACAGTTTTCTGTATAAAAACGAAACACAGCTAGTAGATCTGTATAAGATCCCTCGAAAACATATTAAGGGTGCAATCGCAAGCCATTGTCATACGTACATATAAAAAGAGCACTTCAATTTATGAGGGGGTATTATACAGAAATTGTATAATACCCTTTTTTGTCTTGGTGACTGCAATATTCTCCCGGGCTGCTCACAAAAAACAAAAGCCCCATCTCTTTTTGAGAAACAGGGCTTTGATGATCAGGCCATAATCCCCTCCAGGTTATAGCTGCTCACAAAAATATACAAAGCAGTCAAGACCGATAAACCATATAAACCACTAGCTCCATAATGCTGTCGTGTCAAGAACTTTTCCGTCGAGACTTTCGAATGGTAATAATCGATTTTCTTTTGGGATTGTTCTGAGCAGGTAGGTGAAGTCAACAATCGGTAACATTACCATTCAATTAATCATGGCTGATGAGTATGGTTTGAAAGATACTATTTATTCGCATCCATCCTTCTTATAGACTTCGAATAAACAATCGGTGAGCTCTCGGCGCACTCGATGGTGATGACAAGGTGCAACGCGTGAGATTTGGTGCAGCAGGGGCAGAGCTCGTGTTTCGCTGCGCCCTTCTCCCTGTACTAAATGATTGACAGGCTTCAAAAAGAGAGGTAGCTTCCAAGCCGTAGCTGTCGAAAGTTTCGTTTGTTCTCCGTTCTGGTCCCGCATTTTTCCACCTTGAAGGAGGCTGCGTGCCCGAATCTGAATCACGATCCTTGCATTTACATACACTTGATTCGCTAATCGCCGACCTTGTTAGTGGCAGATCGGTTGAGACGGCTACAGGGGAGCTTTTTGTTTTACCGGACGAACGGACGCGCAGTGCACTCGAATGGTACCGCAAGAAAGGCGCTGGTGTGTGGACTGCCAACGTCAGTGCGGCGATCGGCGAAGACATGGTCAATGCCATTCTTCTGGCACCGCCCGCATTATCAGCATTGACCGCACGACCGGCAAACGCCAAGTGGAGGCACTTGAAGCTGAAGAAGCTGGAGGCATACAGGTTCGCTGGCCTTCATAAATTCGGGACGCCTGCCGCCCCGCCTCCAAACTATGTCCACGAATTCACTTCGCCGCTTACGCTCTTCGAAGGCAGGAACGGCTCGGGGAAGACATCTCTGCTGAACGCGATCATTTGGACCCTGACAGGGGAAATGCTGCGTCCGCAACGTGAACCCGAGGCTGCAGAAGACTTCGAGTGCTGGGTTACCGCAGCAGACGGGGGTGATGAACGCACGGTGCATAAACTATCGCCGCTCACGCCGCTGCCGAATCTGGAGGAGTATCGCCCCGATCAGGCATGTGTCCTTGCCGACACATGGGTGGAACTGACGTTCACTGATGAGACTGGAACAGAACTCCCAATTATCCGCCGCAGCCTGAGCCGGTCGTCGCAGGGGAAGCTGAAGGAAACGCAGCCTGACCTGTCGGCCCTCGGTGTTGATCCGATCGCACTGCGCATCGGAACCGTTATGCCGGGGCTTCTTCCACTAATCAAAGTCGGATCGGAATCTGAATTGGGTCGTGCCGTTTCGCAGCTCACGGGCCTTTCCGCCCTCGTCGATCTCGCCGCGCACGCGCGGCGGGCAAAGACCAAGATCGACAAAGAGTTCATAAAGGCCAAAACGGTCGAATGCGCGCGAGCGGACCGCGACTATACTACCTCAAAGAGTGACCTCGAAAAGATTTTGTTGGCGCATCCAAGCCTGAAACCGGGGCAAGCTGTGCCCCAACCGTCCAATGATAAGGAGATCGAAAAAACCCTCGATGCGATCACCAAACACTTCGATGCCGCGAAGGCCAATGCATTTAAATCCGCACGCGACATTCTGGGTGAACGATTCGACCCCGTCAATCCCGCCCTCCTTTCCGATCTGGAGAAGAATATTGGCGGGGCACTTGAACGCGTAAGCCAACCACAGGTTCTCATCTCAGCCGCCAGAATTAATGCTCTGCGCAAGCTCAAGCACGAGCAACTCAATGCGTCAGAAACCAAGATTCAGGCTATTCTCGCGGAAGCAAAAACCCTTGATGCTTTGTCGAAGGATCCGTCAACGGCCGCGAGAACCCGTCTCTATGCGCGTATCGTTGCATGGATCACGGATCATCCCGACCCACAACGCAAGGAGAATATATGCCTCGTCTGCGGCGGCAGTCTCGAACACGCGATCGATCCCGTGACCGGTAAGCCGGTAAAAACACACATGCACGAGGCGGCTTCGAACGCGGCGTTGCTGTCACAAACGCTTAGCCAATGGGCCAATAATGCGCAGGGTGACCTCATGCGAAGTCTACCGGAACCGCTTCTCACAGAGGCCGCCACCGACCTGCCGGCCCACCCGTGCGACTTGCTTCGCGCGGCGATCGTGGATGAGCTCTTTGCCTTCGATCCGTTTCGGGGAGTGTTGGGTGATCTGAAGATGCAAACTGCGTCCGCCTTTGATGATGTCGTCAAAGAGCGCTCGGCGCTGATCGAGCCAACCGACATTGTGCTTCCAAAAGGAGGCGATGCGCTTGGCGAGACTCTGAAACGCCTCGACTGCGCAATCCGGTTTGCACGATGGCGCCAGGCCAATGACACCCTCGTACATAACATCATTGCCTGCGTGCTTGGGAGTAGGCCGAAGAAGGATGAGCCGAACGAAAAGATCACGCTCACCGGAAAGTTGCTTGACCTTGAAGCAACGGTAAAAGGCGCACAGCCCATCTCCGACGCGCTTATCCAGTGTGGCCGGCTCAAGGATCATCTGAAGGCACGCCGGACCACTGAACAGCGCCTAAGCGAATACACTATCGCGAGCGCGGCGCTCACGAATCTCGCCAGTTTGGGACAATTTGCCGACGATCAGGTTGATCAGCTTCGCAAAACCCTGCGCGAGGATGCAGCTGACTGGCGTACCAGGATTTATCTCGGCGCGTTTCCTGACACCGCACACGAGTTGGTCGACACCGCGCTGGGCCGCAAGGGCGAGTTAGACCTTGTCGTACAGGCGGGTGGCATCTCGGCGCCTGCTCAACATGTCGTCAACGCTTCAGCTCTTCGCGCTAGCCTGGTCGCGTTCTTTCTCGCATTCTGGGTGTACGTGTTGAGAGAACGTGGTGGCTTGACGACCTTGGTCTTAGACGACCCTCAGGAACTGCTCGACGACGAAAACCGTGAACGCCTCGCGGCCTCATTTACCGCACTGGTAGCCGCCAACGCCCAATTGATCGTTACCTCATATGATCCAAGATTTTGTGGGTACGTCTCCCGCCTTCAGGTCCCCAATGGACCAGAACACTTAGAAGTACATCCGGCGACGCGCCAGCAGCCTGCAGTCCGAACCTCGCCACCGTTCCCGGTCATCGAACGGCGAAAGGCTCGATTCGACGTGGACCGAAATGCGGAGGAGCCTGCACGCGACTTCGCCGACGGCTGTCGGGTCTTCTTTGAGGACAAGCTCGGAGACATGTTTGATGATCCGGCTCATGCAGCGTGGGCGATCGCTCATCCGAATCCGACACTTTCGGATTTTTTGCAGCGCCTTCGACAGGAAGCAACGGCTGGTCCGCGGGGAATGTTTAGTGCGCATGTATTCAGCGACTTCGTCGAGCATCCAGCGCTCGCCGACCGATCGCCGGTGCTCGCACTCATGAACAAGGCGCATCATGGTCGGCGTCAAGAGATCAGGGCCGCCGAGGTGGCGCTGTGCGCCAACGAATTGGAAGAACTCCTCAAACTCGTCGAAAAAATGTACATGGAATGCTATCGCTGGCGACGAAGGGACACACCCAAGGATCAGTCTGCGACCGATGCACCGCCCGCACTTACACCTATGCCCCATCCCGCGCTGGACGTCGTGATCTGTCCAGATCTTGCCGCGTTTACGCAGCGCGCGCCTTCGGATGAATCACAAGAACCTCTGGAACGCCTTGATCCTCACCTTCTCGAGAACACCGTCGTCTATTATCTCCGCCGACCCAATTTTGGATTTGCCGCACCTGGCGGTGCACTTGCAATAGTCGAATCCCTACCTGGACCCGTAACTGATCGGGCACTCGTCATCGCCCGGCATGGCAGCACCGTGTACGCGCGCCGCTTGGTGCGTGATGTGAACGCCAGTATCATTGGCCTCACGGCGGAAGTCCCCGATCCCCGCACGAGAACCCCAAAGTCGATCTTTTTCCCCGAGAACGACGTTGCCATCCACCAAGTCGTTGGAATCATTTTCGACCACTCCCTTTTGGTCCCACCGGGACAGGATGAGGCGGTGCGGGTTGATGTGGACAATGTCTTGAGGCGCGTCGAGGTTGCCTTCCGCGTGCGCGACGACAGCGCGGTTCCCCTCGCGCTTGCAAAGCAGGTTGTGCTCGGCGGCAGTCCCATCGAGCTTAGCGACCTATGCCGGCGTAAAGATGCACTTGTCGCACTGAATCTTGATGACGGGTCAGGCATATTCAAGCGTGTGGGTGCCGTACTTTCCGGGGAACTTGCTGACTTGATGCAATTCGAGAGCATCGGCGGTCTCGGGTCCTCGCAAATTCTATCTGTCGGCAAGCCGCACAAAGGGTTCCAAAGCGTAACAAGCGCGCGAGCTATTATCGGAGTGCTTTATCGGGGCTGAGCGTTGTGACCAGCCGAAGGATCGATTAACGGAGGCATAGGAATAAATGGTTCATTATTGCAAATTTGGATCTCCGTCAGTTGCGGTTAGTGATCAAAATATTCAGCTTTATTCTTTGCAGAAAAGTGCTGAAGCCTGGAATGAGCTGGTAAACTGGGTTGAGAATAGGGAAGAATTGGACAAGGCAAAAAAAAGAATGGTGTTTATCTCAAATTGCTTCGGGTTATCTTTGGCGCAGCTTCTAGGACAGAATGAAATATAAAAAATAAAGTTTGGTCCCATTGCTTTAGATGCGAACATCTCATTGGTGTTCAATTTTCAAGTATGTTCACTTTATATGAACGTAACAAAAAGATGCACAATTCAAAAATAAACATATTGACATTTGTTCAAATATTTCTTATGTTCACATTTTATGAACAAATAAAAAGCGTGAACATCCCATGCCTGATATAAATATTAATAGACAGAAAGAGCTCCTTGAACTTGCCGCCGAAGCATTTAGGAAGAATACCCTCGTGCAGTTAAAAGTCAATTTTTTGACTGAACACCCCCATTACAACGTCGATTTTCAACCGGACATGGAGCTAGATGTTCAAATAAATGGGAAAAAGTTCAGATATTGTGCTGAGATTAAAAATGCCTTCACAAAGGCAAATATCCTATTATTGCTCATGTACAAACAAGAATTACCCCATCCACTTTTATTAGTAGCAAAGCATATAAATCCCTTTGCGGCACAAGAGCTATTGAAAGCTGATATAGAATTCATCGATACGGCTGGCAATGCATTCATAAACCAACCACCAATATATATTTTTGTAAAAGGTAACAAGCCTCCGGAGATTCCGGGAGAGGCGCCAACCAATAGGGCTTTCAAACCCACAGGCCTTAAAATAATTTATGCTTTGCTGTGTAACCCCGGACTAGAGAATAGACCATTTCGAGAAATTGCTGCGAGAGCAAAAGTGGCCCTTGGAACAGTTGGTTGGTTTATGAGGGATCTAAGGAACCTAGGTTTTCTAATAGGTATGGGGAAAAAAGGTTACAAACTTATTCAGAAAAATATTTTATTTCAACGGTGGGTCACGGCATACCCAGAACAATTAAAGCCCAAACAGATTCTGGGATGTTACAGGGGTGAGGGCGACAATTGGTGGCAACAAAGAAAATTGGATTATTTGAAGGTTCAATGGGGTGGAGAGGTCGCCGCAGCGAAGTTGACACAGTATCTCCATCCTGAAATAATTACGATCTATACAAATACTCAATATCTCAACCATCTATTATTTGAATGTAAGCTTAAAAAGGATCCGACTGGTAAAGTTCAAATTCTCAACCGGTTTTGGGACTATAATGAAAACATCGAATACAAAGATCTCGTACACCCAATGCTTATCTATGCAGATCTTATCGCAACAGGTAACCAACGGAACATTGACACTGCGAAAATGATCTATGAAAAATATATTGTTCAATTTATCCGGGAAGATTGATCAGCAAAAGGTAGAGGCTCTTCTAGCCATTCAAACAGAAGCCGACAGCTTGAATATTGTCTTTTTTGTGGTCGGCGCATTTGCGAGAGACATTGTATTGAAACATTGTTATGGGATAAGTGCCCACAGAAGGACGGGAGATATCGACTTGGGCATTAACGTTGCTGATTGGGAACAATTTTACAAGTTGACTGACTCGTTAATCTCAACGGGTAAGTTTTCTCGCACAAAAGAACCTCAAAGATACCTCTTCGATTGTACTCCTATCGACATAGTTCCATTTGGTGCAATTGCCGATGATCAAGAAAGAATTGGTTGGCCACCGGAACGTAAAATATTTATGAGTATAATGGGCTTTAAAGAGGCTTTTGAAAATTCAATTATAGTCAGGCTAAATTCTGATCCCGAGCTCGATGTCAAAGTTCCTACCTTGCCGGGTCTAGCAGTCATGAAACTTATTTCGTGGAAGGAAAAATATCCCGAACGCGCAAAAGATGCTGATGATTTGTTGTTTATAATGCACGAATACGAACAAGCAGGAAATTTTGACAGGCTTTACAATAACGAATTGCACTTGTTGGAAGAAGAAGGTTTTGACACTCGGCTCGCAAGCATAAGATTACTCGGCAGAGATATGGCCACGATTGTTAATAAAAAAACGGCAAAGACTGTACGGTCTATCTTAGATGCTGAAACACGCCCCCCTAATAACTTAATTATCAGCATGATCCGAGAGAAGCTGGAATTTAACAGTAATTTCGATACAATAAATATTCAGCTCGAGAAATTAAAACAAGGATTTGTTGAGGCTTTGGCCGGTGATTTATCAGACCCCGAACACGAGAGAAACAGTTAAAGAGACTATTCTTGGAATTGTTTACAAAAACAAAATCCCCATCTTTTAGTCTGAGAGACAGGACTGCATGGTGATCTTTTTATTTTTTTCATCCTTCTCATCATTATTCTCCTCATCTTTGTCATAATGATCAGTATCATGATCATGCCCTCGACAGAACATTGCATGTAATTAAAAACACATATGACATGTTAAACGTTTATTAATCATCAACTCCATCCCGGTATGTTTTGGCACGAGAAATTGCCATGAGATGTTCAATGGGTAATTGGTGAATCTCTTAAGCAATGTTCCTAAAGATTAGGTGAATGGTGCAAGATTTGTTACAGGACAGGAGAGGTGGTCCGGTTTCTTTGGACAGGTAACAGGGATTTATAAGTGGGAAGTTGCCCTGGGTTTGTGTTCATGCCGCAGCCTGTCCCTGTGGTAGTGATTCAAAATAAACCATAGCCGGTGTCTTTCTGTCAAAAGTATTGTGCCACCGTTTCTCGTTGTAGAACTGAAAATAGTCGGTAAGCCCCTTCTTCAACTCTTTCATTGAACCGTATGCCTTCAGATAGATATCTTCGTACTTGACGCTCTTCCAGAGCCGTTCGATGAAGACATTGTCCATCCATCGCCCCTGACCGTCCATGCTGATAGAGATATCATGAGAGCGAAGGACATCGATGAATGCCTGTGAGGTAAACTGACTGCCCTGATCGGTATTGAAGATAGCCGGGCGCCCATACGTGGTGAGTGCTTCTTCAAGCGCATCCACACAAAACGCACTGTCCAACGTATTCGACAACCGCCAGGAGAGGACCATCCGACTCGCCCAGTCCATAACGGCTACCAGATAACAGAACCCTCGTTCCATGGGAATATACGTGATATCGGCAGACCATACGTGGTTGGGACGGATGATATCAAGTCCCCGTAACAGATACGGATATATCGGGTGCTGGGGATGCTTTATCGATAATCTCGGCTTGATGTACAACGCCTCGATCCCCATGCGACGCATCAACCGACGTACCTTATCACGTCCGATATCATACCCTCTCTGCCACAGCTCATTGCGAATCTTCCGACTCCCATAGAAGGGATACTGAAGATGAATCTCATCAATCTGACGCATCAGCTCCAGATCCTTCGCGCTGACCGGAACCGGAGAGTAATAAACACTCGATCGGGACAGCTCCAAGAGTTCGCATTGACGGGTTATGGGCACACTCTTTTCTCTCTTGATCATCGCTTTGCGCTCGTTCCGTTGATGCGACCGAGCGCATGTGATAAAAAATCATTCTCCATCGATAACTGTCCGATCTTGGCGTGAAGTTCTTTTACATCCGGACCCTGGTTGTCCTTATGACCCTTGCCAAATACGTCCGATGCGTGATCCATCAACTGCTTCTTCCATGTGGTGATCTGGTTCGGGTGTACCTGATACCGCTCGGCAAGCTCAACGATCGTCTGGTCCCCTTTCAGTGCCTCCAATGCCACCTTCGCCTTGAAGGACGGTGCATGGTTCCTCCGCGGTCTCTTGCTCATATCTCTTTCCTCCTTACGTCCACTATAGAGCAACTTTCCCACTTATGCACCTGTCCAAATTTGCCCGACCAGCTCTAGGCAAGGCTATATCCGGTATAGTTTTTCTCACGGGATTCTCCTGTAATCGAGGGAGTCAGTTAAAGTTGATTTATTGTTCGTTTTTTTGGTAATCAGAACAAAGTAAACTTGTATACTTGATCCTATTTTCGTATGTGTGATCTAGTACCATGTAACATAATATGTTTCGTATTTATAAAAGGTATGATAGACTGGCGGCAAACCAACAGAGGAGGTTGCCATGTCGCCAAGATATCGAGTAACCCTTACCAAAGAAGAACGCAAAGAGCTTGAGGCAATGACCCATAGAGGAAAGACCCATGCCCGAAAATTCATCCATGCCCGCGCATTACTTTTGTGCGATGCCGGCTCTGACGGTCCGGCATGGAACGTGTCCGATGTTGCAGAGGCGCTTGGGGTGTCGAGCCGTTCGATCGAACATCTCAAAAAGCGCTTTGTTGAAGAGGGGCTTGAAGCAGCTCTCGAACGCAAGGCACGGGAAAAGCCTCCGAGAGACATCATTTTTGACGGTGCATTTGAGGCACGATTAGTCGCATTGGCCTGTTCAGACACTCCCGAAGGACATCGTCGCTGGACGGTCAGATTGCTTGCCGACAAAGCTGTCGAGCTTGGCATTGCCGATTCCGTATCACACATGACCGTACAGCGGATTTTAAAAAAAACGAACTTAAGCCTCACATCAGCAAATACTGGAAAATCCCTCCCGAAGGGAGCGCGGCCTTTGTAGCATGCATGGAAGATGTTTTGGAGATATATCATCTGCCCTATGATCCCGACTATCCGGTTGTCTGCATGGATGAATCCTGCAAGCAACTGATAGGTGAAGTTCGAGAGCCGATGCCATGCGCACCGGGAAGGCCGATGCGAACAGACGACGAGTATGTCAGAAACGGGGTAGTGGAAATATTTATGGAAGTTGAGCCCCTTGCTGGCAGAAGACATGTGGCGATCACGGAACATCGAACAAGAAAGGATTGGGCGATGCAGACCAGGCAGATGCTTGATGAACGCTATCCCAGCGCCCTCAAGGTTCGTCTGGTCATGGACAACCTGAACACCCATACAATCGCCTCACTCTACGAAACATTCAAACCCGGGGAAGCCAGGCGTTTAGCGGAACGACTCGATATCCATTATACGCCTAAACACGGAAGCTGGCTGAATATGGCAGAGATCGAGCTCAGCGCCCTGAAAGGACAATGCCTTAATCGCCGGATTCCCGACATAACGACCATGCGAACCGAAGTGGCCGCATGGGAAAAAGATCGAAACAACAGCGCGAAAAACATTGTATGGCAATTTACTACTCCTGATGCTCGCATTAAGTTGAAGCGCCTTTATCCGAAGCTATAAACGTTACATGGTACTAGTGCAACTCTTTCTAAAGCCCTGGGATCCTATTCTACCGACTTTTTAGGGACGATTCACTCTTATGTGCTATGGTTTGGCTTCAAATGTTACGTTACCCGAGCTGGTAGAAATCTTACTAGAAATAAGCATTCGTCCATCGTTTGTATGAACAGCTATATGGAAACTCTTGGACACACTGTCGTAACTCTCCGACGCAAGATTGAACAGTGTTTGAAGAAACGGGATATGGTAAGAAATACTTTCAGAAAGGTCAGGAAGTTCATCTGTGGTCTTCAGATGCTTAGTAAGTATGTCTGAAAGCCGTTGGGCCTCTTCGCCAGTTCCGTCAACTGGTGCGAACACTTTGGCCATTCCTTTGCACAGCAACCCAAGATCGTCACTATCCCACGACCCGTGGAGCATCGCAATGCGGACAGTGGCATGATCATCGATTACGGTTGGGTACGTAAACATCCATCCGGTTTTTTGTATTTGTTGCTTTGCCCATTCTTGGTTAGCAAAGTGTCTGGATAGGAATTTTTTCCTCTCTTCGGTGATGATCTGGAGTATTTGGTCGGTATGGGTGATTTTGGTATTCAGAAAAGCTTCTATTACGGAATCAAGCAACTCAATTATCCCGCTTCCACTAACAAATCCCATACCCGCATAGACTATCTTTTCGGCATTGTCATGATCTACCACCAGTGAATTGCCGTATTGAGACACCACGCGTCTGTCTGCGGCGATTACAGCAAAATTACCTAGGTGCATAGCTACTATTAACGACATAAACTTCCTCAATAATGCAAAACGACAAGGCCTTATAACAATCGGGTAGAGTGGTACTTTATGTAGTTTTTCATTTTCGTTTCGGCCCTGTGTGGAACCCCGGATTTATCCCTGATGAAACAACAAACTTATGCAGAAAAGCTTCGCAAGAATTAACGGCCCATGAGGCACAAACCCTTGTGAGCACGTCAGAGGGGAACGTAGCCTCTTCGCCAAGCTTGAGATGGCTTCTTAGTTTTTTGACTATATCTTGCTGTGTCGAGTAATCGAAGTCATTTGTTTCACTTAATGTTACCACTCTCCCGGGTATTGGATGAATCAGCTTATTTCGTAAAAGGCGAACGAGATTTGCTGCCTGATAGGGAGCACTGTCTTCCTCCATTTCCTGCTTGTTCATTATGCGCAGCAACAAATTATATCGCTCCAATGTATTGGTTCTGCCACGAGCTTCCAGTCCCTCATTCACAATGGTGTAGAATACTTTTCTTTCTGCTTCACTAAGCGGGCTGTTTGGTTTTAGTGCCTCCAAGTGAAGGATTTCATTTAGGGTGGCTTCGAGTGATGTATAGGACAAAATAATTGCCCCGTATATGTATGCCATCAGTTGGTAGTGGCTCTGAGTGTCATCATCTATTGCATTTGCTGAGTTAACCATGACTCGGGCTGCGTTTATTAATTGGTGTGCGGACCTATACTCTGCCTCAATATTGGCAATGTACGATGTTCCATTTTTGTTAGTCACAATTGTAATATGGTTGCCATATTTAGCAATTGGTTTTTGGGGTTTATCAGCACACATCGCGGTATTGTTATGGTTTTAATAAATACCAAAAGATTGAAGTATAAATTATAAAATTGGCTTTCGATTTGATAATCGTGTCATTAATTAAAACGCGCGGGAAAAAACAAAAGCCCCATCTCTTGTATATTAGACACAGGGCTTTGATAATCAGACCATATTCATCTCCTGGTTATAGCCATTCACAAACAGATATAATACAGGTATTTCAATGAAACATGTTGTACCACGTAACTCTATGGCAGTGTCATGTCAAGAAGTTTTTCGTCGAGACTTTCAAATGGTAATTGGTTATTTTCCCCTGAGACTGCCTTAAGGATTGGTAAAAGGTGAGACTTGTACTGCAAGAGGGGCGGCACAGATGTTTTGCTGCGCCATTCTTCCTGTAATTGATAGAATTACGATTGAAGCAATATTATGAGATTGCTTTCAGTAATACTTAACGATACGATTATTTGCGCCGCTATCAGGCAACATGCCAGTCAGGCCGCCGACATATTTAGCGTCCCGGGAAGCGCTTGGTTCGGTATGGTTTCCTCGGCCGGCTCATGTCCAAACGGTGATATTATTATTCCCCTCTTTTTCTAACATTTCATTCAACCCGGTTTGATGTTTCATTTAATCAGGCACGCTGTTCGGGCATGGTTGTGTGCCCCTCCGCCAGTCCGCTCTCCTCAACAACCTTCTCATATTCAATATGTTACAAATATTCTGACCGCCAGTCAGCGAAATGGCACGCTTCTTTCATTAGTATAAAGTCAAAAGAAAGAAAACAAGGAAACATAAAAAGGAGGATATACTCATGAAACGGACAGTACAGACAATCATCATGGCGGCTTTCGTGGTGCTCGTCACCGCCTCTTTCGGGTTTGCCGAGTATACCGCAACCAACGCGGCCAACTTCCCTTACTTCCATCTCGGATGCCTCATCGTCGGCGGCTTGATCATCACCTCTCTGAAACACAAGTACTCAAAACTGTACCTCAGCGAGGCGGTCGGCTCTTTCGCACTCTACGCCGTCCTGGTGGCTCTCTTCACGGCTCCGGTCGTGGGCGCGCTCAAAAACCTCGTGAGCTAATGAAACGGTAAACACCCTACGAAAGGAGGACTCGAACAATGATCACTACACATCACCACCATCACTCGATAAACTGGAGATCGAACCTGACTCAGATATTGCAGATCAGCGTATGGGGGTTCGTGATCGTCGCTTCCTCGTTTCTGTTCCTCTATGCAGGCCGGTGGATCGACACCCGGTTCAATACCGAACCCAGTTTCATGTTCGGTCTCTTCTTCCTCGCCGTCGGCCTGTGCATCTGGAGGCTCTACGGAGAAGCAAAGCTCAACATGGAACGGCAGAAGAAGGAACGATGGTAACGAATACACCATAATATCCAGAAAAAAGCCCCCGCCCAAAAGACGGGGGTTTTTCTATATCGATTCAATCTTACGCTCCTCATAGTTGATCAGGAAGATACTATGACGGCATCTTTTGCCTGACCGCACAGAGACAGCGACGACCGATAGACACGTTTTACAAAAAGTCTACGGAACCGGAAACAGACGATGGAGGTATTTTGCAGGGGTCGGCGATCGGATGCCGCGGAGCCTGTCTATCCAGATAGAACGGAGAGAAGCCTTTTCCCGTGTCAGGAAATAACGTACGGCACGATATCTGCTCAGGCCATATATTCTTGACACTATTCCATGTCTCATATAGGAAAAACACAAAGTATAGTTTTTATAAAACACTGATGAATCTTTTAGAGTAGGTTGAGCGCAATGCCTTCCATACCCCCCGAATCAGCTCAGGGGGACCGTCCCTGCCTTCGAAGGGCGTACGGTATCTCTGAGCTGGGGTCTGCTTCAGGAGAGAATCACTGCAGAGGACTTTCTTATCCCTGATATCAGCCATATGAAATTGCGATCCAGGCCAAGGAGGCAGGAGCGAAAGTAATGGCCGAGCGCTGTTCGTCGGTAGTAAAGACTCCATTGAACGTGACCCGTGAAACCTGCGATTACACATTCATGAGGGGACATGGATTTAACGAAATGAAAAGAGATCACAAATAATCAAGGCAGAAAGACTGAGGACATGATGTACAGGACGGATCCAATATGCGGGATTTTTCACAATCAGGCACTTTGCTATGGGGATCGAGTCGAGCTGCTCCGCGGCAAGTTCGATCGGAATGGCGACCCTGGTGGTGTATGGTATTCACGTAGCTGGAAAAAAACCCGTGAGGAGGCCATCGCCTTTGCTCGTGGACTGATTTCTCTTGGAGTAAGCACAGGCGATCGTGTGGTCATCTTTTCGGAAAGCAGGCCAAGATGGATCATTGCCGATCAGGCTATTCAGGCCTGCGGTGCGATAGGTGTTCCCCTGTACCCTTCGTCAACAGTGGAAGAATTGGAATATATGACCGCAGACAGCGGAGCCAGGGTTGTCATCGTTTCCACTCGGGACAAGGGGGAAATGACCCTCAAGGCACGGACGCAGGGAATTCCGATAGAGGCAGTCATCTCCATGTGTAGTTGGGATGGCCCCAGACCTGAAGGTGCCTACACCTTTGATGATGTTATGGTCCTGGGGAAAGAAAAAATCAGTGAAGGGGAAGTGGAGAGGCGGATACAGGCTGTTGCCCCGGAAGATGTCGCTTCCATCATATATACATCAGGAACCACGGGAAAGCCGAAAGGTGCCGTACTGACCCAGAAGAACTGGGTGTCCAACTTGCATCAGTCCTCGAATTCCACGCTTATTCGTCGACAGCGGGAGCTGGGGCTTCACATGGTGCACCTCGTTCACCTGCCTCTGTGCCATGTGTTCGGCAGGACGAGTGATTACCATGTGGGTGCGCTTCGGCAGGGCAGCATCCTCGTCTTTGCCGAAGATTTCAAAAGAATACCGGAAAATCTGCTGGAAGTACGGCCTAATGTCATTGTCAGTATCCCCCGGTTATGGGAAAAGATATATGACTCCACCCGGTTCGTCATTTCCCGGCAGAACAAGGTCGCTCAAGCCATGTTCTCATGGGCGATGAGGATTGGTGAAAAGTACGCCGACGCTATGGCGACCGCCACGCGGATGGGACAGTTCGATTTAATCCAATTCGCCCTGGCCAACATGGTGGTCTTCAATAAAATCAGAAAGGTGGCCGGTCTTGATCGTGTAGTGTTGGGAATATCGGGAGGAGGAAAACTCTCCAAAGATGTGTGTGTCTTTATTCGCGCACTGGGTATTCAACTCAATGAAGGATATGGCCTGACCGAAACAGCACCGGTTATCAACTTCAATGAACCGGAATTCTCCAGCGGGTTCGATGTCGGTAAGATCGGGTGGTTTAAAAACAAGATGATCGATTTAACGGTGGATCTGATGGTCACCAAGCAGGCGAGGGGATTATCGCCCTATACCAGCCCGATCCGTGTCCTCGCCCTGGCCCTGGCGTATAATACGGTTGCTCACAAACTGCAGATCAAGCCTGGCACCGTGGGCAAACCGGTCATCTGGACGGAAGAAACAATTGCGGAAGATGGTGAAATTCTGGTCAAGGGCCCCCAGGTCTTCCAGGGATACTGGAATTTGCCCAAGGCAACTGCCGAGACCTTCACCGAAGACGGGTGGTTTCAGACCGGCGATATCGGCAGCTTTGATGAGGAAGGATTCCTTATGATAACCGACCGGAAAAAGGAAATCTTTGTCACCTCCGGCGGAAAAAATATCGCCCCGCATCCGATTGAACTGGCAGTGACGGCCAAACCATATATAGACCAGGCCTGTCTCATCGGCGACGCGAGGAAATATATATCGGCGCTGATCGTTCCCGATTTTCAGGCGGTACGCCGGTTTTTGAAAGATAACGGCATTGCGGCATGCCCCGATGAAAAGATGGTCGCACAGGAACCGGTTGTGTCATTGATCAAAAAACAGGTGGATGAGGTCAACGCAACCCTGCCTCACCATGAACAGATCCAGTACTATAAAATACTGGGAAGACCGTTCAGCATTGAATCCGGTGAATTGAACCCGACATTAAAGCTCAAACGCAGAGTTGTTTTGGAAAATTTCCGAGATGAGATCGAGAGCCTGTACCCCCATTCATAAGGGGGCCAACCTGTTGTGATTCAGGGAATCGAGGAACGCTCGTCTGATGGAAAACATCCCTCACCTCCTGCGATCTTTTTGAGTATCTATTATTTATTGTAAGACTCCTCATGGCAATAAAACCAATATTTTTGATTTGGATAATCTCAATTTCAATAATTTAGTATTTATTCTTTTTGACTCATAAAATGAATTTTGATGATGAACCAATAGGGTACTCTTCCTTGTCGACGTTGTACTGTGTTTTTTATATTTCATTATTTTTCAGAGGGTAGCAATTTGAATTGTGTTTGGATTTGATTGTGCCAATATGACTTTATCTGCGCGAGCCGGATGGTTGGGAACGAATAGACGAAAATGGGGGAAAGGTTCTTGACGATCAGATTTCGTCTGTTCCTCGTGCATTCAAAGAGTGGATGGAATCAAGAATATAAATTCCCGTTTTTGTGGTCACACCGAAATGTAGTCATTTTGTAGTCAGAATTAAAGAAGGGCTACGCCTCGAAAATAGCAGCGAGAGTCCGGAATAGCCAGCCGATGATTCCGGTAACGGATCGACATTGAAAAGGGACTCACCCCATGGAGTCCCTTTTCAATCAAATACCTGATATTTCAAGGCATGTTTTGGGGTGAGTGAAGGGATTTGAACCCTCGACCTCCTGGGCCACAACCAGGCACTCTAACCAACTGAGCTACACCCACCACGTATCTATATGGTACGCCAGCAGGGATTCGAACCCGGGACCTACGGATTAGAAGTCCGTTGCTCTATCCAGCTGAGCTACTGGCGCATGATTCGTAAAAAAAGGAACTTTTATTCACTTTGCCTATGTTTGTCAAGATAAAACGCAGACAGCCGTCATGTTATCTGACATACCCCGCAACGCCATCGTAGCGATACCCCTGATCCTGATAATCTTCGCCCTTGGGATCAACGGTGTACCCATATGCAGCCGTCCGCGGATTGAACCATCGATAAAGATCCCGGGTATGGGGAAGTTTCAGCGTTGCGATATTGCCGATCGAACCGTTAAAGAGGTACCCTTCGAGAGAACGTTTCCCGCCCGAGCGATCATACGAATAGAAAGATGCACTTTTCGATGGATTATACCACTGGAAAAACTCAGAGGTCCCGGATGTGCCCTTCCGGAAAAGCTTGAAAAGGGGGGCATCCTTTCGGTACCCGCGTAAGAGGAGTTCTTCCCCCGGACCTTCAGCGGCAAGGCGTATGTCCGTCCCTCTGATATATCTATATATCTGTATTAGTTCAGCATGCTTATCTTCTACCACATCAAGCGACACATTAACTGTCTCGATCCCCTCGTCCGAGTAAAATACGATATTCTCGGTGTACGATCCGCGTGACAATCCCTCCGGGGTAACGGTGACGGTAATAAAATCCACCTCATTAGTCGTCGTACCCCGCTCGGGAGATATTGTAATCCACCCCTTCTGATTCGTGATAAGGTCCGAAGAGTATACCCGGACCCCTTCAAGTTCCATGACACCCCCGGTGACCCGAATCACGAGGAGGTGTGAATCGTTCTCAAAGAGGTTTTTCGCTGCCGTAAACTCGACTCGCTCCCTGCTCCCCGAGGCAAGATCGACCTCACCGGCAGGGCGACCATCGACGAATACTTCGGCAATACCCCCGTACGGTCCCTTCCAGGCTTGCAGGGTGATGCCACTCCCCCAGAAGGCATATCGGACGGTAGCATCATCCAATATGCTGCTGGGATAACCATCATTTTCCGTCCACTCGCCGGAGAATTCCGCCTTACCCGTCAGACGTTTCGGTACCCGGTATCGGGCCTTCCCCGCAAGAGCCTCATTCGCAAAGGAAATATACCGTCCCTTTTCAGGAAGGGCTACCCCTCTGAAACTTTTCCTGCCGCCCTGTACAGTAACACCCCATCGCAAAACCTTTTCCGCCTCGTTCTTCAACTCTATCTTTTGAGCCAGCGTTCCCTCTGCGGAGACGTAACCGAAATCTATCCCGAGGGGTTCAATGACCATGCGGGACCGTGATATTGTTTCAGCTACCACAAAGTTCAAAAAGACCGAGCGTTCTCCACCATTGAATAATAATCTTAGCTCTTCCCTATAACTACCCGTAGCAAGATACTTTTCATAAGAGACGGTGTGACGGCCCGTTCCCAGTGATATCCGAACGGGAAAGAGCCCCCCTCCAAAGACTGCATCCTCTTCCACGGATTCAATCCGAATATGAAGACGACGCTCCGCTCTACCGGGACTTCCCGAGAGGTCTTCACCTCCCGTACAGAACCAGTCTCCCACTCCGTATACCTGCCAGGTCAACCCTGCTCCACCAACATTCCGGAGGACGATATCCCCCTTTGAGATCTCACCGGGGCCGATCGTTCCGAAATCCACTTCATGGGGCGATACGAATAGTACAGGGGCGACAGGGGCCTCTTCAATCGCTACAATCGCCACATTACTGCTGACAGTGCCCCGTTCCCTCTTTATTGTAACCTGACCGGCCTTGCTTGCGATAAAGACCGGGGACCTTCGGAGGAAATAACCCATGGACTCGTCCGAAATTGTCCACCTCCCATCCGATCCGCTTGAAAGATCGGTCCGGCATCCATCAGACCATATACCGGTGGCTCGCAATAATATCCGGTCGTGCACCGCCATCGTGACGGAAACGGGTATAAGGGATATGGAGGTGAGCGAGAGAACGGTTATCGGAACGATGATCCGTTCATCGCCTCCGTTTGACCGTACGGAAAGGACTCCTTCGTGCTCCCCATCCGGGACCCCGGTCGTATCAATGATGATATTCAGTTCCTTCGGACCCATACCACGCAACCGGCCGTATCCCGCTTCGTCTACATCCGGCGTACCGTTCTCCGAAAGATAATCCTCAAGATCCGGCACAGCACCAAGGCCACTCCCCGGGGATTCACCCTCTATGATCAACCAAGGCGTCAGGCTGATAACTTCCCATTCGAGATCCCCCTCACCGGCATTTCGCAATGACAGAGAAAGGGTCTCCATCGACCCTTTCTCGATATGATCCAACACGACCCTCGGTATGGACGCCTTCAGGAAAGGGCCGGAGAGGGCACCGACAGGAATGGTTATAACGGGGCTCGTGACCCGATCTTTTTTCGCAAATATCCCAACGGTTCCGGTCGATTTTCCAACCAGGAGACCATCCTTTTCAAGAAAATACCCGACAGCATCGTTATCGGATACCCACTCTACCTCGCCCGTAATATCCTTCTCCGAACCGTCCGAATACATACCGACGACCCCCAGTTGAATCTTTCGGCCGACCTGAGCGGCAACCGACTGAGGTACCAAAAAGATCTGCTCCAGCTCGGGCTCGGGGATCGCGTCACTCCCGCGTAACACGGTCACAGAGATGGGAACCGTCCTGGTACCGGAGGAGGTCGCGATGACGATTTCGGTCTGATATTGCCCCAAGGGAAGGGTTCGCGGGGATGCCGTAATGGTGATGAATTGCATGCCGTCTTCAACAAGCCCCGAATAGGAATCCAGCGAAAGCCAGGGTTCCACC
The DNA here is from genome assembly GCA_963662405.2 of Syntrophales bacterium. Lineage (GTDB taxonomy): Bacteria > Desulfobacterota > Syntrophia > Syntrophales > UBA2210 > UBA6078. Next base: position 2,623,583 of record CAXXKT010000001.1, on the reverse strand, counting down.
CACCGAATTCGCCACGTCACCTTTCCTTTGCTGTATAACGCAATCGATCGGACTGTCGTATCGGTATCTCGCATGACACCGAAATCTATCTCGCCTGGTGTCACGGTAAGGACCGGTGCATCAGTCACGGCAAAAGAAACGGCAGATTCGACAAGAAGGAGCGTCAGGACGCAACACAGAGTAATGAATCTTTTCGGGTTCAACGTAGGTATTCCTCTTTTCATCCCCAATAGCAGCGCATACCGCTCGGAACAGACCTCGCGGGTATCGGGCTGCGCAGTTGAAACTAGTATAACCCCTGAGCTATGTCAAGTAAACCGCCGCTCAAAAAGACTTGACACCCCTCCAAGATACCATATATAGTCCCGACCTTAGCAATTATCTGGATTTCGGAACCCTTACATTTGTATCTTTCATCGTCACAACAATGAATCCTACCGATATAACATACTGGCTTGCTTTGAAGTTTGTGGAAAACGTGGGGAGCGTCGGATTCAAGAATCTCGTCAAGGCATTCGGGTCGCCTCGCGCCGTCTTCGATGCCCCGCTGTCCGCCCTCCTCAAGGTTCCCCACATCGCGCACAAAACGGCACAGGGTATCCGCGAATTCAACGATTGGCCACAGGTTACGCGGGAGATTGAAACGGCTGAAAGGATGGGGGCTTCCTTCATAACCGCTGATTCTCCATTCTATCCCCCTTTGCTTTCGGCCATATACGATTTTCCCCCTGTTTTGTATGTAAAGGGAAGACTCTCTCCCCGTGATGTCTGTATCGCCGTGGTCGGCTCACGACTGGCAAGCACGTATGGTCGATTCATAACGGAACGGCTCTGCCGTGAACTGGCCATGGCAGGGATAACCGTTGTCAGCGGGATGGCGCGGGGGATCGATTCGGCCGCCCACAGGGGAGCACTGGCGGGAAAAGGGAGGACCATCGCCGTTCTGGGATCGGGATTGGATACGATCTACCCACCTGAAAACAAGGAACTTTTTGAAAAGATATCGGAGAATGGTGCCGTGATCACCGAATATCCATTCACGACCCGTCCTCTGGCCGCCAACTTTCCCTCCCGCAACAGGATCATCAGCGGCCTCTCACTGGGGGTGGTCATCGTCGAGGCCGGGGAAAAAAGCGGCTCTCTGATCACCGCTCGTCTTGCCCTGGACCACGGGAGAGAGGTCTTTGCCGTTCCGGGGAATATCGACTCACCGGGGACCAGAGGAACGCACCGACTGCTCCGGGAAGGGGCAAAACTGGTTGAGAACGCACATGATATTCTGGAGGAAATCCTCCCCCAGGTAAACCATGATCTCGCACTCCCCGGAGCGATGCCCTCCGGCACCCCGGTGGCGGAGAGAAAAACCGACAGCATCGCGATCGAAGAGCAGACCATTCTCAAAGCTTTGAGTACAAACGCTGCACACATAGACACATTGGCGAGTGATACCGGGTATGCCGTTCAGGATCTTCTGCGGATTCTCATGTCACTCGAACTGAAGGGATACATCACCCAGCTTCCCGGTAAGACATTTGCGATAAAGGAGGAATAATGCCCCACGCGCTTATCATCGTTGAATCTCCCACCAAGGTCAAGACCATACAGAAATACCTGGGCCCTGAATTCGAGGTGAAGGCCTCCGTCGGACACATCAAAGACCTCCCCAAAAGCAAACTGGGAATCGATCTCGAAAAGAACTTCGAACCGATCTACGAGGTTATCAATGAGAAAAAGAAGGTCATCTCCGAGCTGAAAAAGGCGGCGAAGAGAGCCGACACCATCTTTCTGGCACCCGACCCCGATCGTGAGGGTGAGGCTATCGCCTGGCATGTGGCGAGCGAGATAGACGGAGACAAAAGAATCTACCGAGTGCTCTTTAACGATCTGACCAAAAAGACCGTTCTTGCGGCCATCAACAATCCTCTTGAGCTGAACAGTAATAAATACGAAGCTCAGCAATCCCGGCGGATCCTCGATCGACTGGTGGGATACCAGATCAGCCCGATACTGTGGAAGAAGGTACAGCGGGGACTCAGTGCGGGGCGGGTCCAATCGGTCGCCGTCCGGATCATCTGCGACAGGGAAGCAGAAATCAAGGCGTTCGTATCGGAAGAATACTGGAACATCACCGCCCATCTGGAAGGGAAAACCCCTCCCCCCTTCGAGGCCCGGCTGACCAGGATAGGGACCAAAAAGGCGAAACTGACCTGTGAGGCACAGACCCAGGAGATCCTCGAAGAGCTCAAGGGTGTACCGTTCCTCGTCCAGAAGGTGGAGAAGAAGCAGATGAATCGCTCCCCGGCGCCGCCCTTCACCACCAGTAAACTCCAGCAGGAGGCCTCGCGGAAACTCCGCTTTACGGCTAAGAAGACGATGAGCGTGGCACAGAGGCTCTACGAGGGGATATCGTTGGGCGAGGAGGGGCCCGTTGGTCTCATTACCTATATGCGAACCGATTCCGTCCGGATCGCCGCAGAGGCCCTCGACGAGGCGAGAGTTCACATAGAAGAGGTGTACGGAAAGGACTTTCTCCCCTCGAAAGCGCGGGTCTTCAAATCCTCAAAATCTTCGCAAGACGCCCATGAAGCGATCCGGCCGACCGGAACGGGATATCCACCGGAACGGATTAAATCGTATTTGAAAGGCGACGAATTTCGCCTGTATCAACTGATATGGAACCGGTTTATCGCCAGCCAGATGAACCCCGCCGTCTTTGATCAGACCAGCGTCGATATACAGGCGGGTCGCTATCTCTTCCATGCCCGGGGGTCCATCTTGAAGTTCCCCGGATTTACCGCCGTCTATACGGAAACCAGCGAGAGCGAGAGCAACACGGTGAACGATCCGACAGACAAGATCCTCCCGGCAATCGCTGAAGGCGAAGAGGTGCGGCTTCTTTCCCTGGAGCCGCAACAGAGCTTTACGCAGCCCCCGCCGCGCTTCTCCGAGGCAACCCTCGTCAAGGAACTGGAAGAAAAGGGGATCGGCAGACCCAGCACGTATGCCGCTATCATCAGCACGATACAGAACCGGAAATATGTCACGATCGAGAGCGGACGATTTCACCCGACGGAACTGGGGGCTGTAGTCAACGATCTCCTCGTCGAAAATTTCCCCAACATCATGGATGTCCAATTTACCGCCTCCATGGAAGACCGTCTGGACATGATCGAAGAGGGAAAGCTCACACGGCACGAGACCCTGGAGAATTTCTACACTCCTTTCCGGTCGGAGCTGGAAAAGGCGGGAGCGGAAATGCGCGACATCAAGCGCGAGGAGATCCCGACGGACCTTACCTGCGATAAATGCGGGAGCCCCATGGTGATCAAATGGGGGAGAAACGGGCGTTTCATCGCCTGTTCAAATTACCCCGCCTGTAAAAACACCGGGAACATCGCACAGGATGAAAATGGTGCGATTACGAAGGCACAGACCCCGTTGACCGACATTACCTGCGATATGTGCGGGAAACAGATGGTGATAAAGGAGGGTCGTTTCGGTCGCTTTCTGGGATGCTCGGGTTATCCGGAATGTAAACACACAAAACCGATCGATACGGGGGTTAAATGCCCCCGTGAGGGGTGCGACGGGACCCTCTGCGAGCGGCGATCGAAGCGGGGGAAAACCTTCTTCGGTTGCTCGTCATATCCGGAGTGCACCTACGCCCTGTGGGACCGGCCCATACCGGAAAGTTGCCCTCTCTGCGGCCATCCCTTCCTGGTTGAAAAACAGACACGGGGAAAGGGTCCGGTAAAGCAATGCCCCAACAAGGAATGCGGTTATAGGGACCAGGGGAACGAGTAAGAGGAGGAGATGCCCATATGAAACCGGTCGTTATCATCGGGGGTGGCCTCGCCGGGTGCGAGGCTGCCTGGCAGATAGCGAAACGGGGAATCGACATCACCCTCTATGAGATGAAGCCCTCCCGTTTTTCCCCCGCTCACACCTCTCCCCTCCTTGCTGAGTTGGTGTGCAGTAACTCCCTGCGTTCCAACGCCTTGGAGAATGCCGTCGGTCTTCTTAAGGAGGAGATGCGGCTCATGGGTTCCCTGATAATGGAGGCGGCCGATGCCACGGCAGTCCCGGCGGGAAAGGCCCTCGCCGTCGACCGACTCCTCTTTTCACGACATATTGAGAGACGACTCCTCTCCGCCGGGATCACCATATCGCGGGAAGGCGAGATGACGCGGATCCCCGAAGATTCGACCGTTATCGTCGCTACCGGGCCCCTGACATCTGACTCCCTGGTACGGGAGATAGTCGCCCTCACCGGAGAGGAACACCTCCACTTCTATGATGCTATCTCACCCATCGTGGAGGCTGATTCAATCGATTATACACGGGTCTTCCGGGCATCACGGTGGGAGAAAGAAAGCGAGGGGGATTACCTGAATTGTCCCTTGACACGAGAGGAGTATGAACGCTTCTGGATGGAACTGATGCGGGGAGACGAGGTCCCCCTCAGGGATTTCGAGGACAAACGCTGTTTCGAGGGATGTCTCCCCATCGAAGTCCTGGCCCGAAGAGGACCACAGACGCTCCTGTTCGGGCCAATGAAACCGGTCGGCCTCACCGACCCGAAAACGGAAAGACGACCGCACGCCGTCGTTCAGCTCCGGCAGGAAAACAGCGCGGGATCACTCTACAACATCGTTGGATTCCAGACGAAGCTGACATGGCCCGAGCAGAGGCGAATCCTCAGGATGATCCCGGGACTGGAGAGTGCCGTGTTCGCTCGCTACGGCAGCATACACCGCAACACCTTCATCAACTCCCCCGCCCTCCTCAGCAAGACGCTGCAACTGCGTTCCAACGCAAACATATTTTTTGCGGGACAGATCACGGGGGTCGAGGGGTATATGGAATCGGCGGCGATGGGTCTCATGGCAGGAATCAACGTCCGGCGGCTGATGACCGGAGACGACCTGGCTCCCCCTCCCGGGACAACCGCTTTGGGGGCCCTTCTCCACCATATCACCAATGCCGATTACAAGACCTTCCAGCCGATGAACGTGAACTTCGGTCTCTTTGAGCCCCTTGAGGGACGGGTCCCGAAGAAAGAGCGTGGCAGGCGATACGCCGAGCGATCCCTCGATGCCTTCAAGAAATGGATGACATTACACGTTTCGTGAATGAATTATCCGGAGCCCCTCCAAGGTCAGCATCTCATCGACATGATCAATGGTGCTCGTTTCCGCTGCTATGACACTTGCCAATCCACCGGTCGCGATAACGGTGGGTTCGGTCCGCGCCTCCTTTTTGATCAAATTGACGAGCCCATCCACCAGACCGGCATACCCGAAGACAATCCCCGCTTGCATGCTGCTGACCGTGTCCTTGGCGATCACATGCCGGGGCCTGCACAACTCAACCGGCGGCAGCTTGGAGGCACGTTTAAAGAGGGCCTCGCTCGATATCACAACCCCCGGTGCGATGCACCCCCCCATGTACTCCCCCTTTCGGGTAACATAATCGAAGGTCGTTGCCGTCCCGAAATCGACAATAACGATATCCCCGTCATACTTCTCATGGGCCGCAACGGCGTTGACGACCCGGTCGGCCCCGACCTCTCGCGGGTTATCGTAGTATATGGGCATACCGGTCTTGATACCCGGCCCTACGATAAGGGGAGTCATGTGAAAATACTTTTTGCACAGCGGCTCCATTATGTTCAGCATAGAGGGAACCACACACGATATGATGATACTGTCGATCGATTTCGAACCGACCTTGCTGGTTCGGTAGAGATTCAGTATCAGCATCCCGTATTCATCAATCGTGTGATCGACCACCGTGCGAACCCGCCAATGGTTCAGGAGCTTGTTCCCTTCATAAATACCGACAACCGTATTGGTATTCCCAACATCGATCACCAGGAGCATAACGGATCACCTCCCGCTTACTACAATGACGTCCCCGGATAGAACGGGAACCGTCTTGTTTGTATTGTTGTCAACGAGCAGAAGTCTCCCCTCGTCGTTTATTCCCTGACACCATCCTCGCTGCAGGGCATCCCCGTTCTTCACCTCGACCATTTTTCCGACAATCCCCGAATATTCGAGCCACCGTTCTCTCACGGGGGAAAGACCGCTCTCGATAAAGATCCGGTACCACTTTTCCAGAACTCGGCACAGCCCGGCAACCAGATCGAGACGTGATATCTCTTGAGAGGTCTGTTCCCTCAGTGACGTAGAGAGAGGACGCAGTTCCTCCTGAAAATCAAACGGTTTCATATTGACATTAATCCCGATCCCCACCACGACAAAATCGACTTGCCGATCCCTGATCCTCATCTCGGTGAGAATACCGCATATCTTTTTCCCCTCTGCCAGGACGTCATTGGGCCATTTGAGGGAAACGGGACAGTAGCCACCCAGGAGTTCGGCAACCGCCACCCCGGTGACAAGGGTGAGCCCCGGGGCGGTGACCGGCGGGATAGAGGGACGCAATATAAACGAGGTATACAGGTTTCGCCCGGGCGGTGAATGCCACACCCTTCCCCGCAGGCGCCCCCGCCCCGCTGTCTGACAATCCGCTATCACCACTTCGCCTTCGCGGGCGCCGGCGGCGGCAAGGGCAGTTGCGTGGGTATTTGTCGAATCGAGGACGTCAAAAAAATGGACCGTGCGCCCGACAATACCATCGATGGTGAGGTTCTCGACGGATTCTCTCGTAAAATCATTGTTCATCGTGTATGCGTGCATGCCTCCGGGATAACGCCTTTTACCTTACTCACTTGGATTCTTAAAGAGCAGAGATATATCGGCGGCGGGCGCGGAGTGGGTCAGCGCCCCGACGGAGATATAGTCCACCCCCGTTCGGGCGATCTCGTACACGTTCGCGAGCGTGACATTCCCCGATGCCTCGACCAGCGTCCGCCCGGCGATACGGGAAACCGCCTCCTCCATCTCGCCGATCCCCATGTTGTCAAGCATGATGATATCAACCCCTGCGGCAAGGGCCTGAGCAACCTCTTCCGGATTCTTTGTCTCTACTTCGATCCGCATCCCCGGAGGAACGGTCTCCCTGACGTTCCGCACCGCATGCGCGATCCCCCCCGCGGCGGTTATATGATTGTCCTTGATCAGGACGCCGTCATACAGACCGATACGGTGGTTCATCCCTCCGCCCGTCGTGACGGCGTATTTTTCAAGACTCCTGAGGGTGGGCGTGGTCTTTCGCGTATCCAGTATCCGGGCATCGGTCCCCTGTACCGCTTCGACATATCGGCGGGTTAACGTGGCGATACCACACATCCGCTGGAAGAAGTTCAGCGCAACGCGCTCCGCCATCAGGATAGACCTCAGTTTCCCCGCGACAGAGGCGATAGGGACTCCGTTTCCCGCAACCTGGCCGTCGTTCAGATGAGACTCAAAGGACAGAGACGGGTCCACAATGGTGAAGACTTCCCGAAAGAGATCGATCCCCGCAATGACGATATCTCCCTTTGAGATCGCCTGCGCCCCACCGGCCTCTTCTCCGGTCAGGGCCCCCTCCGTCGTCAGGTCGCCGGATCCGACATCTTCCTCAAGCGCCTTGCGGATCAACGCTCGCATCTCTTCATCTATGATCATGCCAACTGCCCTCAATCCATATCACGAAGCCGCCCCAGGGCATCTTCGAGCACCTGGCTCTTCTCCCGCAGGGTGCTGAACTTGGTCTCTTCTTTTTCGACGATCTCCGGGGAGGCTTTTTCCACAAAATCCCTGTTTCCCAGTTTTTTGGAGACGAAGGAGAGGGTTTTCTCGATCTTTTTGATCTCTTTTTCGAGCCGCTTTTTCTCGGCCGCAACGTCGACGACACCCTCAAGAAAGACATATACCCTGACGGAACCAATCACCCCTGTCGCTGTTCCCTTCGGTTCCGGGGCATTGACCGCCACCGCCAGTTCATCCAGATTCGCGATATCCTGAATATACCCCTTCCCCGCTTCCATAAGGGATAACAGATCGGCATCCGGAACGGATATGAGGACACGTAGTTTTTTCGAGGGGCCGATATTCATGACACCCCGTATATTCCGGACGGTGTTGATGGTGTTCATGATCAGCTCCATCTGTTCCCGCGCCGCCCCATCCGCAAAAGAACCATCCGGTTCGGGGAACCGGCTTACCATGATGTACCCTTCATCCTCCGTCAACCGCTGCCATATCTCCTCCGTCACAAAGGGCATGATGGGATGAAGGAGCTGGAGGGCCGTCTTCAAAACGGTCAGGAGTGTATGCTGCGCAGCCCGTTTCTCTTTCTCCGACTGTTTGTCATACAGGGCCGGTTTGATCAACTCGAGGTACCAGTCACAAAATTCATGCCAGAAGAACTGATAGATCCTCCCCGCGGCGTCATTGAAACGGTATTCGTCAAGGTATCGTCTGACATCCGTCACCGTACGATTCAGGCTGTCCCTGATCCACCGGTCACAGAGGGAAAGGGCTTCCCGTTCCGGGACCTCTGCGACATATCCCTCAAGGTTCATGAGAGAAAAGCGGGCCGTGTTCCATATCTTGTTGATAAAGTGTCCATATCCCTGGATCCGCTCCTCGGACATCTTGACGTCCCGCCCCTGCGCGGTAAAGGCGGCGAGGGTGAATCGTACCGCGTCGGCCCCATATTTATCTATCATTTCAAGCGGATCTACGCTGTTCCCCTTCGACTTGCTCATCTTCTCGCCCTTCTCATCGCGTACCAGGGCATGCAAGTAAACATCCGCAAAGGGGACATCCCCCATGACATAGAGTCCCATCATCATCATGCGGGCCACCCAGAAGAAGATAATATCGAAACCGGTAATAAGGAGCGAGGTGGGATAGAAGGTTTCCAGGGCCGGTGTCTTGTCGGGCCACCCCATGGTGGAGAAGGGCCAAAGGGAAGAGCTGAACCAGGTATCCAGGACATCTTCATCCTGCCTCAGAGAAGTTCCTCCGCAGTCCGGACACACATCGGGATCTTGGGTGGCGACAATCGTCTTGCCGCACCCATCGCAATACCACACCGGTATCCGGTGCCCCCACCAGATCTGACGGGAGATACACCAGTCACGGATGTTGTCCATCCAGTCGAAATAGGTTGCCTCCCACATGGCGGGAACAATCTTGGTCTTTCCCTTCACCACGGCGGCGATTGCGTTCCGGGCCAACGGTTTGACCTTGACGAACCACTGTTTTGAGACCATCGGCTCTACGGTAGTCTTGCACCGATAACAGCGGCCTACATTGTGCGCATAGGGCTCTGTCTTGATCAGATACCCGCCGGCCTTGAGGTCCTCTACGATATTTTCCCGACAGGTGTAACAGTCCTGGCCCTGATAGGCCCCGCCGTTTTCATTAATAATGGCGTCACCATCTATGATGGTGATTATTTCCAAGTTGTGGCGTTGGGCCATGGCAAAGTCATTGGGGTCGGCCGAGGGGGTAATCTTCACCGCACCGGTCCCGAATTCCCTGGAGACGTAGTCATCCGCTATGATCGGTATCCGTTTGTTCACAACGGGGAGAATCACCTCTTTCCCGATAACGTCCGCATACCGCTCATCGTCGGGATTGACGGCAACGGCGGTATCTCCCAGCATCGTCTCCGGACGGGTGGTGGCCACGATGATCTCTCCCTCCCCGTCGGCATAGGGGTATCGGATATGCCAGAGGCTGGTCCCTTGCTCTTCGTATTCGACCTCGAGATCGGATATGGCCGTATGGCAGCGCGGGCACCAGTTCACGATATAATCATCCTGATAGATGAGCCCGTCATCGTAAAGCCGGACAAAGACCTCGCGCACCGCCCGTGACAGTCCCTCGTCCATGGTAAAGCGTTCCCGTGACCAGTCACAGGAACATCCCAATTTGTGAAGCTGATTGATGATGACGCCACCGTACTTTTTCCGCCATTCCCAAACCCGCTCAATAAATTCTTCTCTCCCGATATCGTGCCGTGATTTCCCCTCACGGGTCAGGCCCTGCTCCACCACATTCTGGGTGGCGATCCCCGCATGATCGGTCCCGGGCATCCAGAGGGTATTGTATCCCTGCATCCTCTTGTACCGGACGATTATGTCCTGGAGGGTATTGTTCAGCGCATGACCGATATGGAGAATCCCGGTGACGTTCGGTGGGGGAATAACGATGGAAAAAGGCTTCTTGTCACTTGTATCCTCAGCATGAAAGAGATCCGCTTCGAGCCAGCGTTGGTACCACTTATCTTCGACATCTCGAGCATCATATGCCTTGCTCAATTCTTCTCTGCCCATAATACGTCCTTATCTCCGTTTTGAGTTGGGAACCGAGGCAACTCACCGCTCCGGCACCCGTGATTCGACTGATCTGCTTATCATATTTTCGTCCCCGGGGGCAAACCATTTGATATCCCCGTCGCGCCGAAACCACGTCAATTGACGCCTCGCATAGTGTCTCGTGTCGCGTTTAATCAATCTTACCATATCATCATGAGTCAAATTCCCCCGGATATGGGAGACGAGGTGGCGGTAGGTCATCGCCCGGAGGGGGAGATTTTCCTCGTCATATCCCCTCTCCAGGACACGTCTTCCTTCGGCAACCAGCCCATCCGCGACCATGCGGTCCACCCGCGTGTTGATTCGTTCATACAGGGCATCACGGTCGACGGTGAGTCCTATCTTTATATAGTCATACGCGTGGTCTTCAAACCGGTGAGCCTCCCGGATCTCGATGATGGATTGCCCGGTTTGCTCCATCACCTCAAGGGCCCGGATCGTCCTGATCCGGTCATTCGGATGTATCACCCGTGCCGCGGCCGGGTCGACTCGCTTCAGGCGTTCATACAGATACCCCTTCCCGTATCGAGTTGTTTCTTCCCGGTAACGGTCCCGAAGCTCTCCGTCGGCGCCGGGGGCCCTGAGGAGACCTCCCGTCAGGGCATCCAGATACAGCCCCGTCCCCCCTACTACAAAAATTCTCTTCCTTTCCTGGTAAAGGGCCTGTATTATCGTGTCAACCCGGTTGACAAACATCGCCGCATTGAATTCCCCGTCAGGATCGACGACATCGATCAGGTGATGGGGCACCCGCCTCTGTTCTTCCGGGGTCGGTTTGGCGGTACCGATATCCAGGTATCGATAGACCTGCATCGAATCGGCACTGATGATCTCTCCGCCACAGCGCTCGGCCAGACTGATCGCCAGCCCGGTTTTCCCCACCGCGGTGGGGCCGGCAATGATGGTAAGGAACGGTCGCCGGAGAGGATCTCCCCTCGGAGAAAGCGTGATATGCGCGGTCATCTTCGTTTGAATATCCTCTCCAGGTCTCGCAGGCCGGTCACGGTATAGAGCGGCCTGCCATGGGGACAGGTTGCAGAAAAGGGGATCGCATCCAGGTCCCGGCACAACGCCGTGACTTCCTGTTCAGTGAGAATGCTGCCGGCCTTCACGGCACCTTTACACGCCATAAGGGTAAGGATTGTGTCACGCACCTCGTCAAGGTGGTGGGTTTTCCCCGTATCTTCGATCTCTTCTATGACATCGGAAACCAGCTCTTCGAGATTGCACCCCGACAAAAAAGCGGGGACCTGTTTCACGATGATCGTGTTTTCCCCATAGGTCTCCACACCGAGTCCCAGCCCCTGCAGCAGGTCGACAAGTCCCATCAGGAGTTCGATGCGACCGGGACGCAGGGTCACGATTTCGGGGATCAGGAGTCCCTGGGCCGCCACCTCTCCCCCCCGGTTGCTCTTCAATTTCTCGAAAAGAACCCGCTCGTGGGCGGCGTGTTGATCCATAAGGATAAGGGCGCTCTCCGACGCAAAAACAAGATAGGTGCCGGCAATCTGACCCAAGTAAGTCAGGGAGGAAAAGGATACCGTCTCTCCGGAGACGATACGCTCAGCAAACAAAGGTGCCTGCCCGGTCCTTTCCTCCCTCCCGGTAGAGCACTTCGGTGTCTCTTTCGAGTCAGGTCTCCGCGGGACCGCAATATCAAAAGACCTCTTCTCGGCCCCCTTTTGGAGGGTGTATTGTTTGAGAGTCTCTCCAACCCTTTGGCGGTATTCCCCGACGTCACGACCCTGATACGGCCCCCCCGTATCAGGGATGACGACCGGCGTACCGGAGAGAGTCCTCTCCAGGGTCTCCCTGATAAGGCTATATATTGCGGAAGGATTCTTGAAGCGTACCTCCATCTTGGCGGGGTGAACATTGACATCGACATCCTCCATCGGCATCTCTATAAAGAGGACTACGTACGGAAACCTCCGGGGTTCTATCAAACGACGGTACGTGGTAAGGACGGAATGATTCAGGAGTCTATCCCTGATGAACCGGCCATTGACAAAATAGAACTGTCCTTTCGTGTTCGATCGCGTATGATCAGGCATGGAAATGACACCGCTGAGTGTAATCCCGTCCCGGTGCCCGTCCACCTTGAGGGTGTGTCTCCCATAATCCTCCCCGAAGACAAGGGAGATCCGGTCGGGCAGGTTGTTGGTCCGCGGGACATTGAGCACACTTCTTCCATTCGCGACGACTCGGATTTTAACCCCCGGGTTGGAGAGGGCAAATCGCACGACGGTGTCTATGCAATGAGCCTGCTCGGTGGAATCTCCTTTCATGAACTTTTTCCGGGCCGGTGTGGAGTGGAAAATATCGCTGACCAGGACCGACGTCCCGACCGGACAACCAGCATCGATAACCTCTTCCATCCGTCCTCCCCGGACTATCGCCCGTGTCCCCGACGGCGCCCCGGTACGCCTCGTCAGCATCTCGATTCGGGCTATGGATGCGATGCTCGCAATTGCCTCCCCACGAAACCCGAAAGAAAGGATCCGGGAGATATCGTCAAAGGTATACACTTTACTCGTGGCGTGCCGTTCAAAGGCAAGGAGCACATCGGCCCGGTCGATCCCCCCGCCGTTGTCAACGATCTTGATCGATCTTTTCCCCCCCCCTTCCAACTCAACCAGGATATCGGTCGCCCCCGCATCAAGGGAGTTTTCGATCAACTCCTTGACGATGGAAGCGGGTCTTTCGACCACCTCTCCCGCAGCTATCCGGTTGGACAGTTCCTCGGGCATGACAACGATCTTCCCCTCCATGCGCAGCTCCTCTCTCCTGACTCTGAGACACAACGGATACCACGAAAAGATCAAGGGAAAAAGTAAAAAAGTGCCGCTTCAGGGAGATCTTCGCCTCGATCAGAAACAGATACGGCCATACCGCACCGCACCCGGTGGCAGGGCTAGAAGGTCTTGACGTGCAGGAGGGGATCGGCCCCGGTTATCACCTCGCCGTGGCCGGGATAGATAATCGCCGGGTCGATGGTGCCGCGCAGGGAGACATACGATTTCCTGATCAGGTCTCCCCGCCAGTGAAAACGGTTCAGTTCACCCCTCCCGTCCTTCGATATATTGATGATCAGGTCTCCCGACAGCAGCTCACCCGTCGCCTTGTTGAAGAAACAGAGGGAATCTTCCGTATGACCGGGGGTCAGCAATGTCTCCCACCCCTCGAAGCCGAAATCATTCAGAGAGGAGATCCGTTCCCCCTCGCCTCCGAAATAATCGATCCTGTCGGGGCCGACGGGGAACCGTATGATCGACCTCAGCCCCGGGAGGGGGATCCCCGTCAGGCTCTCAACGATCAGGTGCGAAAGTCTTCTGAGATAACGGGTGCTCACCACCGTCGCCGGGGTAAGACCCACCAGCCAGTTCCTGATCAAGGATATCTTTTTTCCCCCCGTCAGGTAATCGTTCACCAGGGCGTGGAATAGGACCCGCGTCCGCGGCGGACAGATCGCGAGGAGGTGACCAATCCCCCCGATATGGTCTATGTGGAAGTGTGTCGCGGTAATGTAGAGCAGATCGTCCAAGGGCCGCTTCATGACACGAGTGACATAATCGGCGATATCCTTCGCGCACCCGACGCTCCCCACATCAACGGCCAGGAGTCCTTCCTTGCCCTCGATGAGATAGGCCCGGGCAAAACCCGTATTCGGTATGGGATGTACTCTCCCGAGGTTGTTTCCGAGCGGAGCAGTCATCGTCGCCCCTTCAGCTCATCCGGGCAATATAATCCTTCAGCGCTATCTGCCAGAACCGCATCGTCCGGGAAGTCACGTCGGCGAATTTCCGGCAGCTGAAAACGGAATACGACGGGCGGTGCGCAGCCCTGTCGAGCTGTGCCGACCGGATTGGGGTGATACTGACATCATTCATCCCCTTGTATTCGATTATCTTTTTGGCAAATTCGAACCACGTGCAAGACCCGCGGTTGGTGACGTGGAAGATACCTCGATGGTCTCCCTCGATCAGAATCCGCACCGCCGCCGCCAGGTCCACGGTATAGGTGGGGGAACCGGTCTGGTCATCGACGACCTCCAGCCTTCCCGTTTCCTCGGCTCTTTGCACTATCGCCGCGACAAAGTTTTTTCCATGCCTCCCGTACAACCATGCGGTCCGTATGATCAGATAGTTGTCCGTTATCTTTCTGAGATATTCCTCTCCCATCAGTTTGCCTCTTCCATAGGCACTGACGGGGTTGCAGGGATCGTCTTCAAGATAGGGGGAGTCCTTTGTTCCATCGAAGACATAGTCGGTGCTGAAGTGAACCAGCTGAGCCTCATACTCCCGGCAGGCCTTAGCCACGTTCTTTACCCCGGCGGCGTTGACGGCCAAAGATCCGGCTTCGTCCGCCTCGCAGCCGTCGACATTGGTGTATGCTGCCGCATTGACGACAATATCAGCCTTCGCCTGTCCGATAAGGTCTCGACAATCCGCAGGTGAGGTGATATCGAAATCTTCGATGTCTTTCCCGGTAACGTCGTGCACCCCGCCGAATTCAGCCATCAAATCATGCCCCAGCATCCCGTTGCATCCCAATACCAGTATCTTCATCAATATCTGACCTCCTTGAGGAACAACCCCTGCGGAGGGGCCGTGATTCCGGCCCTCTTTCTGTCCCTGGCTGCTAAAACTTCTTCGAAATCAGGGGGAGTACGGGTTCCTTTCCCCACATCAACAAGAAGACCGACGATGTTTCGCACCATGTACCGGAGAAAACCGTTCGCCTCTATCGCAAAAATCATCATCCCGTCGATCATCTCCAGGGACAGATCCGTCACCGTCCGGACGTGATCACGGGCATCCCCTCCGGCGGCGCAGAATGATGTAAAATCGTGGGTTCCCTTCAAGACCTGTGCCGCTTCCCGCATTGCGGCCACGTCAAGGGGAGCGCGCACGTGCCAGGAATAGTTCCTTTGGAGGGCACTCCTGACGGGACCGTTGAGGATGTGGTATACGTACATCTTGCTTGTGGCGCTGTACCGTGCATGAAAATCGTCTGCCACGTCTCGGAGGACCTTGACGGCGATATCCGCCGGGAGGAGACTGTTGATCCCACGGAGGAGATTCTCGCAATTAAGGTGAGACTTCGTTCGAAAGTTCGCCACCTGATTGAGGGCATGAACACCGGCGTCCGTTCGCCCCGAAGCCGCCAGTCGCACCTTCTCCTGTATGATCATGCCGATCTTCTCTTCGAGCACCTCCTGGATACTGATACCGTTGGGCTGTATCTGCCAGCCGTGGTAAGCAATTCCGTCATATTCACAGACAAGCATGATATTTCTCATGCGCACAGGGACCTTATTTTTTCATCTTCTTTTCGCACTTGAACAGTGCCTCGACCGCCGGGAGTTTTTTCCCTTCCAGAAGCTCCAGGGATGCCCCGCCCCCGGTGGATATGTAGGTGATGTAATCACTCTCCCCCGTCCGGTGGACCGCGAGATCCGTATCTCCCCCGCCGACGATGGTCAACGCATGAGACTGTGCGACGGCATGGACCAGGGAGAAGGTCCCCATACTGAATGCATCGATTTCAAAGACCCCCATGGGACCGTTCCACATAATCGTCTTCGCGTTGCTGATGACTTCACGGAACAGGGCGATCGTCGCGGGACCGATATCAAGTCCCATCCAATTCGGGTCGATTTCCTGGATCGGGACGATCTTTGTCACCGCCTTCGGATCGGCCTTCTCGGCGATCACGCAATCAACGGGGAAGTACAACTTGACGCCATTTTCCTTGGCAACCTTGATACTCCGCCGCGCTGTGCTGAGCAGGTTATCTTCGACAATCGAGGTCCCCACTTCGTACCCCATCGCCTTGAGGAAGGTAAACGCCATCCCCCCGCCGACGATCATCTTGTCCACCCTCTTGATGAGATTGGCAAGTGCCTCCAGCTTCCCCGACACCTTCAACCCGCCAACAATAGCAACGAAGGGGCGATAGGGATCTTCCAGGGTGGTACTGAAATAGTTCAGCTCCTTCTTCATCAGAAAACCGGCGCAACAGACCTTCGCATATTTTGTGATCCCCACATTGGAGGCATGCGATCGGTGGGCATTGCCGAAGGCATCATCAACGTAGACATCGGCATGTTGGGAGAGCCGTTTCGCGAAGTCACTGTCGTTATCCGTCTCCTCTTTATGAAATCGCAGATTTTCCAGCATGAGGACGCCACGGGGTTCCATGTTACGAATCAGCCGTTCCACTTCGTCACCGACACAGTCCCTCGCCAGAGCAACCTCTTTTCCCAGGAGACGGGAAAGCCTTTTGGCCACAGGGGCGAGACTGAGGTTCTCCACCCGCTGTCCCTTCGGTCTGCCGAGGTGGGCGATGATGATCACCTTTGCATCCTCGTCCAGCGCGTAGTTGATAGTGGGAAGAACCGCCTTGATCCTGCGGTCATCGGTAACATTCAGATCCTCATCCAACGGAACGTTCAAATCAAACCGGCACAGCACCTTTTTCCCTTTAATATCGATATCCTGTATGTATTTCATTGGCTCCTCCATTCTGCAGACGGTTTTGAGGGGCTTATATACCCCTCACACCAGACGGTCAAGATCGAAACTTCTCGAGCCACGGGAATTCTCCGTACCTGTTCAGGTTACGTGTGATATATAGATTCGGCGGCCTTCATGGTTACCACCGCAAAGGCTGCAATCCCCTCACCCCTCCCGATAAAGCCCATGCCCTCATTGGTCGATGCCTTTACGTTCACGAGTTTCGGATCTATCCGCAGCGACTCGGCGATATTCAAAACCATGGCGGGGATAAATTCCTTCAATCGCGGTCTCTCCAGGACAACGGTGGCATCAACGTTATTGAGGGAATAGCCCTTCCGGACAGCCAACTCTCTGACCTTGGCAAGCAGGACCCTGCTGGAGATACCCTTGTAGGCGGGATCGGTATCCGGGAAATGTCTCCCGATATCGCCTTCACCAATGGCACCGAGGATGGCATCGCAAAGGGCGTGAAGCAGCACATCCGCATCCGAGTGACCGAGGAGTCCCCGGTTAAAGGGAATGGCCACTCCTCCCAGGATCAGTCGCCGCTCTTCAACCAACCGATGGCTGTCATACCCGAATCCGATTTTCATCTTTCCGGCTCACGCTTCTTCAGGAACCACTCCGCAAAGACAAGGTCTTCCTGAGTGGTAATCTTGATATTATATGGTATGCCCTGGATCGTCCGGACCGGTCCGCCCATCCGTTCCACCAGAGAGGCGTCATCCGTGCCGTAATAACCCTCTTGATACGCTCGTTCGTACGCATCAAGGATAATCTCTCTCCTGAATGCCTGAGGCGTCTGGACCAGCCGCAGGCCGTTCCGGTCCGGCGTATTCGATACAACGCCCCTTTCATCGACCATCTTGACCGTATCCGTAACAGGTATAACCGGGATCACCGCACCGCTTCGCTCGGCCTCGCGGATGGAGCGTTCTATCAGGTCCCGTGTGACAAGGGGCCTGACGCCGTCGTGGATAAGAACGACATCATCCCTGTCGTCGATCATCTTCAGCCCGTTGCGCACGGAATCCTGCCGTTCCCCGCCACCGGCCAGAATCCGGCGAGCCTTGACGATATGATATGTCCCGATGATCTGGTCACGCACATAGCTGATGTCTCTTTGGGGGGCGACAACGATGATTCTGCCTACCGATGGGGTCTTTTCGAAGGTGATCAGGGTCCGGGCCAAAATGGGGACGTCGGCCAGAGAGAGATACTGTTTGGGACGGTCACCCGGCATCCGTTTTCCGGAACCGCCGGCGACGATAATTGCGGCAGCCATCACCATCGTTATTCACGCACGCCAAAGTCTTGTTCTGGGTTCGGAGGGTATCACGTCTACTTTGTGACGGTCGACCGTTCGCCGTTCCGTTCATCCGCTTTGAGGCCGGAAAAGATCATGCGGCCCGCCGCCGTCTGGAGAACACTGGTGACCACGACCTCGACGCTCTTTCCAATGTGTCTGGTCCCATTGTCGACAACTACCATGGTGCCGTCATCGAGATAGGCCAAACCCTGCCCGGCCTCTTTTCCCTCCTTGATAATCCGGACGGTCATGGCCTCACCGGGGAGAACAAGCGGCTTCAGGGCATTTGCAAGCTCGTTGATATTGAGAATCTTTATGCCTTGCAATTCAGCGACCTTATTCAGATTGTAGTCGTTGGTCACGATTTTTCCCCCCTTTTCCTTGGCCAGGGCCACCAGCTTTGAATCGACGCCCTTGACCTTGGGAAAATCGATGTCGACAATCTCAATCTTGATGTCGTCACTCTTCTGCATCCGGTTGAGGATATCCAACCCTCGTCTTCCCCGAGAGCGCTTCATATGATCGGAGGAATCGGCTATCAGTTGCAACTCGTCCAGGACAAAGCGGGGAACAATCAGGGCGCCTTCGATAAAACCGGTATCACAGATATCCGCCATCCGGCCGTCGATAATGACGCTGGTATCCAGGATACGATAATCCGGCGGCAGTACGTCGTTATCCCCGGGATCGATGGAACGGGGAAATGCAAAATCCTCACTCTTTTTCGAACCGAGGACCAAGCCGAGATACCCCAGGATAAAGGTAATGATAACGTAAATATACCCCCACGGGATTACTTCATGTTTCTCAAAACCGGGCATCACCTTCAGCCCACAGGTCAAGAGAAAGGCGATCAGGAGCCCGATCAGCGTCCCGATGACACCTCCGAAGATAACCCTGAGTGAAAGTTTTCGTATCGCCTGCTCTGTCTGGATTACAAAGATGGAAAGAAAAAGTCCTAGTACCAATCCTATCAATGAAAACGGAAACGAGTAATATTGTAAAGCAATAAGATAACCACTCACAGAACAGGCCCCAATAAGTAGAAGCCTTATAATCAAAGATCACCTCCATCGGGTATGCGTGTCATGCCTTCAGCGAAGGGAGTAAAAAAAGATATTACGCAGCAAATATGGCATTCAGGTTCTTTTCCACCTCTGTCTCCTCACAATCGCCCGCTATGGATATCTCCCGTATGAGCAGGCTCTTTGCCGTATCCATCATCTTCCGCTCGCCGAACGACAGATCCTTGTCGGACTTAAGGGTAAAAAGGTCTCGCAATACCTCCGCGATTTCATATACGGAACCTGTTTTGATCTTTTCCCAGTACTCTTTGTAACGTTTATTCCAGGTCTGTTTATCAAGTACCGCACTCTTTTCTTTCAATATGTTGTAGACTATTGGAATTTCATCTTCGGCGATAATATCCCTCAAGCCAACGAACTGTGCGCTATCCTGCGGTATCATGATCGTCGCGTTATTACCTAAAATCTTCATAACGTAGAAGGGTTGTTCGTTTCCCATCACTTCCCTGGTTTCTATAGCCTCGATAACCCCCACTCCATGTGCCGGATATACAGCCATATCTCCCACCTTAAACATAGACATCTTTTCCCCACGCCTCTCCTCTTCCGAAAACTGTATTCCAAAAAAAAGAATACATATCACAGTTTGGATAAACGGTCAATCAAATCATCCCTTCCCTCCCCCTGAAAAGAGAAAATTGTCTTGACATTGCAGGACGGAATACGCTAAGCGTGCGAGGTTATAACCTCAGTGACAGTTACAGGAAGGGAGCATTATGGCAAAATACGATTCTATATCTCTTAGAAATATCGCAATTGCAGGCCACGGGGGAACAGGAAAAACATCCCTTTGCGAGTCGTGCCTCTTTATCGCCGGGAAATCGGACAAACCGGGGAGAGTCGATGAGGGCACCTCTTCGCTCGATTTTGAACCGGAAGAGCAGAAGAGACACATTTCGATCAGCTCAGCGGTAAACTTCTTCGAATGGAACAAGCACCGGGTCAACATCATTGACACCCCCGGGGATGCCAACTTTTTTATGGATACCAAGTACAGTATGCGCGTCGCCGACAGTGTGATTGTCGTGGTGGACGCCGTAGGCGGGGTCGAGTTCCAGACGGAGAAGGTGTGGAGCTATGCCGATGAGCTTTCGCTTCCCCGCATGATCTATATCAGCAAGATGGATCGGGAACGCGCCGATTTTGCCAAGACGGTTGATGATATCAACAACAAGCTGGGGGCAAAGGCGACCGTCTGTTACCTCCCGATCGGGATGGAAGAATCGTTTAAAGGTCTGATCGACCTGATCGACATGAAGGCCCTCCTCTTTGATGATCCTAAAGGGAAGCCCAAGAAGGAGGACATCCCGGGCGATCTCCTGGATAGTGCCGAGGCGGCCCGTGAGACGATGGTTGAAGACATTGCCGAGTGCGACGAAACTTTGATGGACAAGTATCTTGAAGAGGGGGAGCTGTCTGTCGTCGATATCAAGGCCGGACTTCGCAAGGGGGTCATCTCGGGTGATTTGGTCCCCGTTATCTGCGGTTCTGCCTTGACCAATACCGGGATTGCTCCCGTCATGGACGCTACCGTCAATTTTCTTCCTTCTCCGGTAGACCGGGGAACCGTCACCGGAACGAGGCCCAACACCGACGAGAAAGAGGATCGATCCCCCGATGAAAACGCCCCCTTCTCGGCCATGGTATTCAAGACGATCGCCGATCCCTACGCGGGAAAGCTTACCTTGTTCCGTGTCTTTTCGGGGACCCTGAAATCAGATTTTCTCTTCCATAATGCATCAAAGGACCTGAATGAGAAATGTGGGGCTATCTTCTACCTGGAAGGGAAAAACCAGGTCCCGGTAGATTCACTTGTCCCCGGCGATATCGCCGCCCTTGCCAAGCTGAAAGAGACATCCACCGGCGATACGATGTGCGATCCGAAGGCGCCGATCATCTATGAGCGGGTTCCGCTGATCAATCCGGTGGTCCATTACGCGGTCGAGGCAAAGAACAAAGGGGATGAAGAGAAGGTACACGCCTCCCTGAATCGATTGATCGACGAGGACCAGACCCTGGCAATCCGCCGTGACCCCGAGACGGGTGAAACCATCCTTTCCGGTGTGGGACAGGTTCATATCGATATTACCGTAGAAAAGCTGAAGAGGAAGTTCGGCGTTGACGTAAACCTCAAGCAGCCGAAGGTCCCCTATCGCGAAACGATCAAGGGGAAGACCCGGGTACAGGGCAAGTACAAAAAACAATCGGGTGGGAAAGGGCAGTACGGCGACACCTGGCTCGAGATAGAACCCCTTCCCAGCGGCGGCGGGTTCGAGTTTGTTGATGCAATCGTCGGCGGTGTCGTTCCCAAGACGTATATACCGGCGGTGGAAAAGGGGATCATCGAGGCGATGGCGGAAGGGATCCTGGCCGGGTACCCCATCGTCGACCTCAAGGTTGCCCTTGTCGATGGATCGTACCATACCGTCGACTCGTCCGAGATGGCCTTCAAGATCGCCGGGTCCATGGGATTCAAGAAGGGTTTCCAGGAATGTCAGCCCACCCTCCTGGAACCGATTGTCACGATCAAAATTGAAATTCCCGATGAGTATATGGGGGATGTGATCGGTGACCTCAACAGCAGGCGGGGTCGTGTGCTGGGGATGGACAAAGAGGGGAACAATCAGGTCGTCAAGGGTCAGGTCCCCCTGGCCGAGATCCTCTCATATGCACCGGATCTGACATCGATCACCAGCGGGAGAGGGACCTTTTCCTACGAGATCTCCCACTACGAGGAGGTCCCCGCGCACCTGCAGGAAAAGGTCATCGCTACGGCGAAAAAGGATGAGGAATAGCACAGAACGGCTATCGGTGATGACAGGCGGCGTCATCACCATCAGTGACAAGGGATCCCGTGGAGAGAGGGAAGACACCAGCGGCCGGGAGGTTATGCGCCTGCTGGGTGATCTCGGGATCAGAATTGACTGTTATATTGTAATCCCCGATGAGGAAGAGGTCATACGGGGAAAGATACGGGATTTTACCGATACGAAGGGGCTGGATCTGGTCGTGACAACCGGGGGAACCGGCGTCAGTCCCCGTGATGTCACTCCGGAGGCAACGCTGGAGGTGTTGGATAAGGAACTGCCCGGCATGGCGGAAGCGATGCGTCGGGAGAGTTTGAAAAAAACGCCGCACGCCATGATATCCCGGGCCGTGGCGGGGATCCGGGGGCAATCCCTGATTATCAACCTCCCGGGAAGTCCCCGGGGAGCCCGGGAAAACCTGTCGGTTGTCCTTCCCGCCCTGAGACATGCAATCGAAAAAATAAAGGGAGATCAATCAGACTGCGGCGGTTAGCTCTCCCCCTTCATTACCTGTTCCATTTCCCGGCGTCCCCCTCGGCCTCCGTCTCCTGAGCCGGTTCTGAACGTTCAACATCGGGGAGTTGCTCGGTCTCTCCTCTTTTCCTCAGTTTCTTGACCTCTTTTTTCAGCTTTTTCAATTCTCTGGCGAGTCTGAGTCGCTCCACGATACCCATGAACCCGGCCAGTATGACACCCACGCCAAACGATATGAAAATCAACAAATAGGTCTCTACGGAAACATCTATAAAGCCATAGTACCCGATCGGCACCTCGGTTGTATTTGC
Source organism: Syntrophales bacterium (assembly GCA_963662405.2). Classification (GTDB taxonomy): domain Bacteria; phylum Desulfobacterota; class Syntrophia; order Syntrophales; family UBA2210; genus UBA6078. The sequence continues at coordinate 2,600,797 of CAXXKT010000001.1, read as the reverse complement.
CAACGAGAAGGTAATGATAAACAAGACAACCAGTGTTGCAATAATTGTGTATAACAGTTTCATCTTAACCCTCCTCTATCTCTTGAAAATATTGCGCCAGCGTACTACAGGTAATGGTAAGATCCTCGGGAATCACCCTGACCTCTCCCAGAACAGTAGAAAAGTTTGTATCTCCCACCCACCGTGGGACAACATGGATATGAAGGTGGTCATCGACCCCCGCACCGGCAACCTTTCCAAGGTTCATCCCGATATTGAACCCTTCGGGGTCAAAAGCGGCCTTAAGGGCCCCTACACACATGCCGACAAAATCCATCATTTCCGCCCGTTCTGAAACGCTCGTCTCTTCAAAATCAGACACATGCCTGAAGGGAATAACCATGAGATGCCCGGAGGTATAGGGGTACTTATTCATCATGACGTAACAGGTCTTCCCCTCGTACAGGACCAGGTCCTTTTCCCGTGCGGACCCCCTGCAAAAGATACAACCCTCCGGCTTCTCGCCTTTAATGTACGCCATCCTTCCCGGAGCCAATATCCTATCCATGTTCTTCCCTGTCTCAATCCAGATTCACAACCGTTCCCACGATACTTTCCCCAACATCCAGGATGCCCACGGAATTGCCCTGAGCGAACCGATTATCGGTGGGTGAGCCGGGATTGAAGAGCAACACGCCGTCTCTCACCTCATTATTCGGCCGGTGGGAATGTCCGTAGACGATACACGCGACATCCTCAAATTCCCGGATAATCCTTTCCTCCAGGCCTGACGGGGATCCCCAACCATGAATGAGACCAATCCGCCATCCTTCGACCTCAAGCACCCGCTTCTCCGGAAACATGTCCCTGACGGAGGCACCGTCCATGTTCCCACAGACGGCACAGACCCGCGTGTCTCCGAATGCCTCCAACACTCTGATATCTACTATGTCCCCTGCATGCAAAATGAGTTCAACACCCTGAAAGTGATCTTTGGCGATCTTTTCAAGTCTACCGTCGGGAGCAGCAAGATGAGTATCTGAAATAACGCCTATCTTCATAGCTAACAGTGCTCAATTTTCTATTATATCCCTGTGAAAAAGACAAGGATTATTTTGGAGCTTTTGGTTTGACATTTGATCGGCCTGTGACTACTATCGCCTTGAAGTAATCATATCGAAAGGTCCGTCATGATCGAAAAAACACTGGAGGATATCGCCGAGAGGGTGCTTTCCCTCGACGAGGCATCCCTTACCAGTTTGTGGGAAAAATATAAAGCCAAGTTGGAAAAGTTCGAATCGACGCGGGAATGGGAGCGGGCGGCCATCATCTTCTTTATCATCAACTCGGTAAAGGTAAAAAACAGCATCTTTAACCAGCAGATACTCTCCCAGCAGGATGAAGAAAAGCCAAACCGAAAGTCACCCTTGAACGTGCCATATCTCAAGCGAATAAAATAATGGAAGAACGGGCAGCCCTCAAGAGGATAGACGAGCTCCGTGACCTGATCGAGTATCACAACAGGCGGTACTACCAGTTCGATGATCCGGAGATAGCCGACGCCGAGTACGATCGGTTGATGCGTGAGCTGATCGAACTCGAAGGCCGATTCTCCGACCGTATCGACCTGGGCACTTCCCCCACGCAGCGCGTGGGCGCCGCTCCCCTCGATAAGTTTGGCAGTGCCCCTCACCTCTCCCCCATGCTGAGCCTCGCCAACGCCCTTTCGGAGGAAGAGATCCTGTCCTTTGATGAGCGGATCAGACGGTTTCTGGGAACACAGGAGGAGATCTCCTATGTGGCGGAGCCAAAGCTCGACGGGATCGGTGTCAACCTGATCTATGAAATGGGAATATTCAAATCGGGATCGACGCGGGGGGACGGGACCATCGGGGAGGATATCACACAAAACCTCAGGACCATCCGCGCCATACCCCTGAAGATGAATGCAGCCGGCGCCATACCGATCCCCGAACTGATAGAGATCCGGGGGGAGGTCTATATCGGGACAGACGCCTTCAAAACATTAAACCGGCGGCGGATGGCGGCGGGTGAAGCACCCTTTGCAAACCCCCGAAACGCCGCGGCCGGATCACTGAGGCAACTCGACTCACGGATCACCGCCAAGAGGCCCCTCGCCATATTCTGCTATGCCATGGGGTTTGCGGAAGGGATAGCCTTCGAGAGCCACGGGGCCTTTCTGGATGCCCTCGCCGGATGGGGGTTCCCGGTCAACCCCCTTATCCGAAAGGCTGCAACCATACATGCTTGCATCGCCTATTACCGTGAGATGGCCGCCGGACGCGAGGGGCTCCCTTACGAGATAGACGGGACGGTTATCAAGGTCGACTCCACTGATACGCAGGGGCGTCTCGGTGCCGTCTCGCGGAGTCCCCGCTGGGCCATCGCCTGCAAGTTCGCCGCGATCCAGGCCACTACAACCATCGAAGATATTATCATCCAGGTCGGTCGGACCGGTGTCCTGACCCCCGTCGCGCTGATGAAACCCGTCCCTGTCGCGGGGGTGATGGTCAGCAGGGCGACACTGCACAACCAGGACGAAATCGACAAGAAGAGGATCCATATCGGCGACACGGTCATCATCCAGCGGGCCGGGGATGTCATCCCGGAGGTCGTCAAGGCGGTCGATCCTTCTCCGCACGAGAATGAGCCGCCCTTCCGGATCCCCGATACCTGCCCGGTATGCGGGTCACAAACCGTCCGCATCGAGGGAGAAGCGGCACATCGGTGCGTCAACCTCGATTGCCCCGCGCAGATCCGTGAAAACATCAAGCATTTCGTCTCCCGCGGGGCCATGGATATTGAGGGGTTGGGAGAAAAACTGATCGAACGTCTCCTCGGTGCCGGATTGATCAGAGACCCTGCTGATCTGTACGACCTGACCGTGGATAACCTCAAAAACCTTGAACGAATGGGCGATAAATCCGCCGAGAACATCGTGGCATCGCTGGAGCGTTCAAAGACACCGCTCCTGGGTAAATTTCTCTTCGCCCTGGGGATCAGGCACACGGGGGAGCATGTCTCGACGATACTGGCACGCCGTTTCGGCACCCTTGACGCCGTCATGAATGCCGGGGAGGAGGAACTGATCACCATCAAGGAAATCGGTCCCCAAATCGCCGGGAGCATCACTGCCTTTTTTCGTGAGCGCTCCAACCTCCGGACCGTCGAACGGCTCAGGGAGGCCGGCGTCAGGCCGATTCCGGTGGAACGATCCGAGGTCTCCGGCACCTTGTCAGGAAAGGCCTTCGTCCTGACCGGGACCCTCGAGCGCCTTTCGAGAAGCCAGGCCAAGGAGTTGATCGAAGCGATGGGGGGCACAGTCGCATCTTCCGTCAGCCGGAAAACGGACTACGTGGTTGCCGGCACATCCCCCGGGTCGAAACTCGACAAAGCCGATCAGTTGGGGATACCCGTCCTCGACGAAGAGGCATTCCTCAAACTCATGGGGCACAACGATGAATCGGCATTTGAAGAACAGGGGACTCTCTTATGAACAAGGGGGGTAATGTACAACAGACGCATGGGCATAGACGGGTCCGTCTCCTCATCTCCGGACGGGTCCAGGGGGTCTTCTTCAGGGCGGAGACCCAAAGCCAGGCCCAGAGACTGGGCCTGACCGGCTGGGTGCGCAATACGGACGATCGGAGGGTCGAGGCCGTCTTCGAAGGAGAAGTCGGGGCGATAGAAAAGATCATCGACTGGTGCAGAAAGGGACCACTCCTTTCCCGCGTAACAGGGGTAGAGGTCTTCGAAGAGGTCCCCGCCGGGGACTTCGAGGGCTTCGCTATCAGATATTGATTCTCCGTGAAACGCCGCGCACAAAAAATTCCCGTGGGCGGCCTCAAACACCCTCAAAGGAGGAGTTATGAAAAAGGTATGGTGTGCGGTATTACTGGTATTGTTCTGGGTGGTCCCCGCCGCGGCAGGGGGCCTGCAGGTGGGAGACAGGGCATCGGACTGGTCGCTCCCGGACGCGGACGACAGACAGTACACGATGCAGGACTGGGAGGGAAAGGTGCTCCTGATCAATTACAACGATCCGGACGAAAAGGACACCAACGATCATTTGAATGACGCCATCAAGGCAAAGGTACAAGCGGGGATCCTCAAGGAAAGCGCGTTCAAGGGAATCGGGATTGCCGACTGCAAGGCATCGTGGAAACCGGATTCTCTCATCAGAGCATTCGGTGCGGCGGCGGCGGAAAAATATAAGACCGTTATCCTCTTCGACTATAACGCATCGCTGCGGGAGGCGTGGGGCCTCACGGACAACAGCGCCAACGTGATCCTCCTGGACACGAACCGCGTCTGCCGTGCCGTCATTCGCGGTCGGGTTCCGGAAGATCAGGTCGCCCGTTTCGTGCAGTTGGCCATTGATCTCCAGGGTAAGTAGCACTCTTTCGAGGCGGTAGGGACAAGTCATGAAGATCAAATTCTTCACCGTGGGGGGGACAATCGACAAGATATACTTCGATCGGAAAAACGACTACCAGGTCGGAGAATCTCGGCTCTCCGAGATATTGCACGGGGCACGCGTCGGGTTCACCTACGATTGCGAGTCCCTCCTGAAAAAAGACAGCCTCGACATTACCGATGAAGATCGCCTGATGATCCTTGAAACGATCTCGCGGGAGGAGTGCCGGCATATCGTCATAACTCACGGGACCGACACCATGGTACAGACCGCAAAAAGACTCCGGCCGGTATCGGGCAAGACCATTGTCCTCACCGGTTCGATGGAACCGGCGCGGTTCAGGTCGACCGACGCCGAATTCAATATCGGATGCGCCATCCTCGCGGTTCAACTGCTCCCACCGGGGGTCTACATAACAATGAACGGGCGGGTATTCGATCCCGAAAAGGTCAGGAAGAATATCGAGCTGAGCTGTTTTGAAGATATTGAATAAAACATTATCTCCCCTCCGGTGACCGGTCGCGGTCATACGAGTGCCTCGGCCAGCCGAAGCAGCATGCCGATGCGGTCCCCCTTCAGGTGAAACCGCATCACCCTCCTTCCGGCATCCTGCAGTGCCTGACGGTCCCCCGCCGCCTGTGCTTCATTGAGGATACCGAAGGTTATCGAGGAGGCAGGGGACCCGGGCTCCTCGGGAATCGGTAGATCCTCCACGTCATCGGCGGTGATCTGGACAAAGAGTCCCATCCCCGCATCTCCCTTGTGGAGCTGCCCCGTGGAATGAAGGAAACGGGGGCCATACCCCACCGTCACGGCTATCCCGAATCGGTCCCGCAATCGTAGGCGTAATGTGTGCAGAGCCTTATCGTAAGCGAGATCGTGCGGCAGGTATGCCTGGATCGCCACATACGCCCCGTCTTTCATCCCTTCTTCGATAAAGGAAATGAGAGAACCCCCGGCTCCCTGGGATTTCGGCCCTCTAAAAACCATAATATCCCCATCGATCAACGAGGGCTCTTCCCGGATCAGGGTGCCGTTCTCTTTATAATCATCCACCATTCGACGGGCCAGGGCCTTGGACGACTCGACGTCAGGCTGGTCGAAGGGATTGATCTCCAAGCACCAGCCGGCAACGCTCACGGCCATTTCCCAGAAAAAGAACTGCCCGCCGAGATCAAACCGGTCTAAAACCGGGATGGTAATGACGGGGTAACCCGCCCGCTCGAGATCGGAAAGCCCTTTGTCGGATGTCTTGTCTTTCCCCAGTCTCAGATGAACAAAGAAGCGATCATTCCCGTACACATCCGGCGTATCAAGGGGCTCGCCAATGACGGGGAGGACCCCCCTCCCCTCTTTCCCCGTGCTCTCTGCTACAAGTTGCTCCACCCAATTGCCGAACGGCTCAAGTCCCGGTGACGAGATGAGCGTCATCTTGTCCCTCCCCGCCAGGGCCAGTTCACCGATGATACATCCCAGAAGGGTAGCCCCACTGTCTGGTGACATGCTATCCGACATAACAGCCGCGGCCCGGTCCAGCAGGACCTTCAGGTCGACACCGATCAGGGCCGCGGGGACCAGCCCGAAGCAGGAAAGGGCCGAATAGCGTCCGCCGATATCCGGGTCATTGAAAAAAGTAGCACGGAATCGATACCGGTCGGCGAGTTCTGCCAATGGTGTACCCGGATCGGTGATCGCGATGAAGTGTTTGCCTGCCTCCTCACGTCCAAGGGCATCGATAATCCGGTTGTAGAAGAATTTAAAGAAAGAAAGGGTCTCCACGGTAGTCCCCGACTTGGTCGCGACGATAAACAGGGACCGGGCAGGATCGAATCGCCGTGCGCATACCGTCACCGCCTCCGGGTTGGTACTGTCGAGAATGGTCAAACTCGGGTATCCGGAGCGACGACCAAACACCGAGCCGAGCACCTCGGGCGCGAGAATCGACCCTCCCATCCCCAACAGTATGACATGCCGGCACCCCTCTGCACGGATCTCGTCGGCCAGGGCCGTAAGATGCCGGATATTTTTGGATATCACCCCTGCTGAGTGAAGCCACCCCAGGCGGTTTGTTATTTCCGTGGACGCTGTTTTCCAAACGGTATGGTCATGCCCCCCGATCCGCTCGATGATCTTCTCGTCCCTGAGTCGCGCCAGTCTCCGTTCCACGGCGTCCCGGTACGCACCGACCGTCCATGATACCGTTCGATTCGCTCTTGGCTTTTCAGTCACTTCACTCTCCCCTCAGCTGTGAATAGCAGCGTATTACAGTGTTCGTTGTCGCCTCGGGATCTCTTATATCAGGCACTTATAGGCATCGGATAGCCCACAGGTCCCTTGATCTACGAAATCGTGATAATCCCCATGGAATCGGTCCCCCCCATCGCCCCCGCATATTTTCCCTCTGTCAGGATGATCCGGTCTCCCCCCTGGACAAGTCGTGCATCCTTGAGAAGGCTGATCAGCCGGCGACGCCATTCCCCGGGCCCGGTGTCCATACACAAGGGAAAGACACCGTATGAGAAGCGGAGAAAATCGCAGACCCGTTCTTCGTTGTTGCAGGCGATGATCCAGCAGTCAGGTTTGAAACGCGAGACGCGCCGCGCCGTCATCCCTCCCCCGGTGACGGTCAGGACAAAGGGACAGTTCAGGGCCTTCACCGCCTCCAAAACATTCAAAGAAACGGTATCGGGTACGGTGATCTGGCGGTTGACCAATTCCCCCTTGAGCTGTTCCGGGAGGAAGACGGACGAACGGATCGTGTGCCGCTCACGCTCCACGGCAACGGCAATCCGAGACATTATCCCCACGGCCTCGACCGGATACTGACCGATCGCCGTTTCCTCGGACATCATGACGGCATCGGTCCCGTCCAGAATGGCGTTGGCGACATCCGTCGCCTCGGCCCGGGTGGGGCGAGAGCCCTCGACCATTGATTCCAGCATCTGCGTCGCCGTAATGACGGGACGACAGGCCAGATTGGCCTTTCTTATCAACTGTTTCTGGACAATGGGGACCTCTTCGATCGGGATCTCGACCCCCAGGTCGCCGCGGGCGATCATGACGGCATCGGCTGCCCCGATGATTTCATCGATATTCTCGACGGCGGCCGCTCGTTCGATCTTCGCTACGATATAGACCTTCCTTCCCTTTCTCCGGGCAAAGTCCCGTGCCTGCATGATATCGTCCGCCTTCTCGACAAAGGAAACACCGAAGATAGTGATCCCCTCACCGAGGGCAAAGTCCATGAGTTCAAGGTCCTGTTCGGTAACGGTGTCGAGGAAGATTCGTGCACCGGGGAGATTGAGCCCTTTCCCGGAGAGCAGTTGCCCCCCTGTCGTTACCGCACATCGGACCTCTTCGTCCCGGACAGACGTCACGCTCAATGAGATAAACCCGTCATTCAGATAGATGACGCTTCCCGGCAAAACGCTCTCGGGAAGTCGCCGGTATGTCACAGGGATCATCTCGGCGGTTCCGGGGAGATCCCGCGTGGTCAAGGTGATTTCAGCCCCTTTCACAAGGGTGAGCGGCTCCTCCGCCAGTCTGCCGATACGCATCTTCGGACCGGGAAGATCGGCGAAGATGGGGCAGGACCTCCCTTCCTTCTCCGCCACCGTCCTCACGGACCTGACGGTCTGGCGATGATCCTCCCGCGTACCGTGTGAGAGATTGATCCGGGCAATGGTCATCCCCCGTTCCATCATTGCGGAAAGGACCGTCTCCGATCGGGATGCGGGACCGATGGTGCAGATAATCTTGGTCTTATGGGACGGTAGTTGCAGCTTCATGTTGATCGATCGGCGCGCGAACGGGAACGCCGGGTTCCGCCCTCCCCATCAACAATGGTGAAGGTCCTCCCGGCAAATTCGATCCGCATCAGGTCTTCGGCGCACAGCAGCGTCCCGCTATATGTCTTTCGGCACTGGGCCGCCACATCGACGCCGTCGCACTCGGGATAAAAATGCGTCAGGAGGAGGGTCTTGACCCGCGCTTCGGAGGCAATCCTCCCCGCCAGTGAAGGGGTCAAATGACCGTCCGTCTTGAGGTCATCGGGGAAGGCGCATTCACAGATGAGCAAGTCGGCGTTCATCGCCAGTTGAACAACGTTTTTGCAGTAATCGGTGTCTCCGGTGTATACCACGGACGTACCATCCGGCGCGTTTATGCGGTAACCGATACTGCTCGCGATATGCGCCAGGGGAAGAGTATGAATGTCCGCGTAACCGAACTGCATATAATCCGGTCGCTCACAGCTCATCTCCAAGATATCAACGATCCCTTCCTCCAGTTCAATCCACCGCCCGTAAACCGCCTCCAAGCGCCTGTAAAAAGACTGAAATCCTTCGGCGGCCGTGATCCGGAGCCTGCCGCGTCTCCGGAGTTTCTCCGGGTACTTGCTCGCGAAGAGAAAAGGTACCAACTCTCCGGTGTGGTCCGGATGGAGATGACTAACGAAAAGATGGGATATCTCTCCGATCGTGACACCAACATCAAGGAGACGCCGCATCGTCCCGGGGCCTATATCGAAAAGGAGCTTCGCCGTACCCGTCTCGATAAGCACGGAGCAGGAACTGCGCTTGATGGAGGGAACACACGTCCCCGATCCGAGTATGGTAACCGTAAGCCCCTCCATGGCAATTACCCCAAACGATCCCGAGATCGGTTCTAGGCTCGCCCGAAATCATCCTCGACCCGCTCGATATCGTCCTCACCAAGGTACTCGCCCGTTTGAACCTCTACGAACATAACGTCCTCTTTTCCCGAGTTCTTTAAGCGATGCAGTGTCCCCCGGGGGATATCGACCGATTGGCCGTTCTTCAACTGATGATCTTCCCTGTCAATGGTAACAACAGCCTCCCCGCTGAGCAGATACCAGTGCTCAGCCCGATTGGTATGTCTTTGGAGACTCAGTCGTTTTCCGGGATTGACGACAATCCTTTTGACCTTGTGGTCCTCTTCATCGGAGAGAACCTCATAATGTCCCCATGGTCGACGTTCTTTCATATACTCCTCCCTCGGCCTTTCAGCTGTACTGTTTCATTACTTTCGCAAAGCCCTTCATCGCATTGACAATCGTGGCATCATCGACACAGTAACTGATGCGGACATGACCCGGCCCGCCGAATCCACGTCCCGGAACGACAAGGATATTTTCTTTCTGAAGGGCGCGCACGAAGGCCACATCATCTTCTATCGGCGTCCGGGGAAAGAGGTAAAAGGCCCCACCCGGTTTTTCAAATTCAAGACCCGCCTGCCACAGGCCATCGCACAAGAGATCGCGTTTCCTTCTATAGTGTTCGGCATCGACGTACACCCCCTGCATCCGCCCGACAACCCGCTGCATGAGGGCGGGGGCGTTCGTAAAGCCCAGTATCCGATTGGAGAGAGTCAGCCCTCCGATAAGCCTTTCATAATCGACAATCCCGGGTGTGAGGGCAATATAGCCGATCCGCTCACCCGGCAGGGAGAGGCTCTTTGAGTAGGAGGTTATCAGGATGCCGTTCCGGCAGGCCTTCATGATACTGGGAACCGTGAGACCGTCATAGACGATCGTGTTGTACGGTTCATCCGAGATGAGGTAAATATCGGTACCGTACTGTCGTCCTTTCGCGTCGATCAGGGACGCCAGTCCGTCAATCGATGCCTGGTCATATACCGTGCCGGTGGGATTGTTCGGTGAGTTGATCAGGATCGCCTTCGTCCTCTCGGTCACCGCCTTTTCCATGGCCTCCAGGTCGAGAGAAAAATCATCGTTCGTCTCCACGAAAACGGGGACCCCCCCATGATTATCAACGTAGAAGGTATACTCGGCGAAGAAAGGCTTCGGGATGACGATCTCGTCGCCCGGATCGAAGATGGTCTTGAAGACCACATTGAGCGCCCCTCCGGCACCGCATGTCATAACGATATGATCGGGAGAGAGAGGGATTTCGTGCTCATGGGAGAGATAGGCGGCAACCTCCGTTCGCGTACCCGCATACCCCACATTCTGCATATACATGTGAGCGCCTCGGGTGTTCCCGCACTCCTCCACGATCTCGGCCAGCAGTTCACGGAACCTGTCCGGGGGATCGACATTCGGGTTCCCGAGACTGAAATCGAACACGTTTTCAGCACCATATTGCTGTTTCAGTTTCACACCGTCCTCGAACATTCGCCGTATCCAGGAAGATGTCTCTATAAATTCCTCGATTTTCCGCGATATTGCCATAGAGATCTCACTCCAATCATTCCGATTCACATTACCGACCTGTATACCGCATTTGTAGTACATTTTTCATAATATCGCAAGATATCTCCTCGTTCCGGGCACCCGCGAATTCGTCCTCAGGTCACCGCTCCACCATCCGTACACCTTCCTATCAGGTTGAGAATGCTCCGTAAAATTGAGATACTGATTGTCAGAAAACCGCCGGTCTGGTATGAAGAAGGGGTGATTTACCGTGGGGAGCGGCCTTCATTCACCGTTTGGCTTGTAAAGACCGAAACGCGGGAGGGCCCGAAAACGACCCGTTGTCGGTCGCGAAAAATTATACGAAACAGGAGAGGTGGTTCTCCCATGGAATTTAAAATTCCCATACGGGATAACAGGAAGTTGCATGACCTCGTCAAACGGATCAACGCCGATCAGGAGTTGTTTCAGATCTGGAAGTGCGCAAACGTCAATGCCGTAGACCGCCTGGGGATGAGCGACCACGGAGAGGTACATATCCGCATCGTGGCGAATGCCGCTCTGCGCATTATCCGCCTCCTTGTCAAGGGGGGTGTCGAACCCGGCGTCGTCAGGGATCATGGGTTGACACCTGAAGACGCGGAACTGATCGTGGTGCTGGGGGCCTGTCTCCATGACACGGGGATCTCCGTGCACCGCGATCATCACGAGCGCTACAGCCTCTTTATCGCCTTTCGCAAGACACGTGAGCTCCTGGAGAGGATTTATGCGGAACCGGATTTGACGACGATGGTATCGGAAACGCTGCACACAATCGTGTCTCACGGCTCCGGCGAGACGTGTCTGACAATCGAGGCAGGTGTCCTGAAGATAGCCGACGCGACGGATATGACCCGGGGACGTTCCCGTATCCCTTTTGAATCGGGTCAGGTCAATATTCATTCCCTCTCCGCCCAGGCCGTTGATGAGGTGCGCATTACAAAAGGGACGAAAAAACCGGTCTGTATCAAGATCAAGCTCTCCAACTCGGCAGGGATATTCCAGATCGATCAGCTCTTGCGGAATAAGCTGGAACATTCACCCCTCGCACCCTACATTGAGGTAACCGCCACGATTGAAGGGGAAACCGAGCGCCGACTGCTCGACTCATACACCTTATCATGATCTGTCCCGGTCCGGTGAGAACGTGGCTGCATGCGTTTTCCTGCATCAAACCACGACGAGCCATGAAGGATAAAGGAATATGATGGACAAACTCAAAGAGATAAAAAAGTCGCGGCACAAGGCCCACACAACCCTGATGAAGAATTCAAAGGTATACCGGTCCTTCCTCGATATGGAGCAGGCCGCGTACTCCGACGGCGCGCTCAAGCGGAAAGAGAAGGAACTGATCGCTGTCGGGATATCGGTCGTGATCAACTGTGAGTCATGCATGCAGTGGCATATCGAACAGGCGGCCGCAGAAGGGGCGACGAAAGGCGAAATTATCGAGGCGATCGAAGTGGGAATCGAGATGGGGGGTGGCCCTGCGACGGCGCATGCCCGCTTCGCCCTGGAAGTCCTGGAGTCGTTGGATCGTGACGCTTGATTAACAACCGCACGATTTGTCATGACCGCGGGCAAGACATCTCATGTAAGGAGGAGTTTCGTGGATTTCAAGACACTTGCCATGGTGTTTTCGGCCGTCTTTGTGGCGGAGCTGGGTGACAAGACACAATTGGCTACCATGCTCTTCGCAACGGACAAGGAAGTAAGTAAACTGATCGTGTTCCTGGGGGCATCGTTGGCCCTTATCGTCGCGTCGGGGATCGGTGTCGTTGCGGGGACTTTCGTTTCGAATTACATCAGCGAGAAATACCTTTCCATTATTGCGGGGGTCGGATTTGTCGTTATCGGGATCGTTACGATTTTCAGGGCGTGACATCCTCGGAAGCAACGGATGGAAGAACAGTGAAGCACCCATATGCCACATCGTGGACACCCTGCCGGCCGGTCATCGACATCGCCCCGGGTATCACCCCGCGGTGGGGTGCGCCACGGCATCCTGTAACGCCGTGGAACCGGCGTGAATTTATAAATGGAACATCACCAACCGGATGGGCTCGGTCGCCGGCATCCTCTTCCACTTGTGGGGGAAAAGGGCGGGGTCGGCATACCGGGGCTGACCTGTGTGAGGCAAGCCGCCGGCGGGAAATGGTTGTCATATGAAATATGTGGGCTGGATGTGGAATACCGATACCCTTCATGATCTGATGGCAGGGGCCCCGGCGTTGCTCCTCGTGATCATCATCATCGTCTGTATCGCACTTCTCTCGAAAGGGGCGGACTGGATGGTAGATGGTGTCGTCGCTTTGGCAGAGAGAACCGGCCTCTCCAAGATCGTGATCGGGGCAACGATTATTTCACTGGGAACCACCACACCTGAGGCATTCGTATCCGTGATGGCGGCGTGGATGGGAAACCCGGGGCTTGCGCTGGGAAACGGCGTCGGGTCGATTGTCGCCGATACCGGCCTGATCTTCGGCCTTTCCTGCATCCTGGCCCCCATGCCGGTCAACCGGTTCATCCTCAATCGAACGGGGTGGGTCCAGGTCGGTGTCGCCACCCTTCTGGTTGTCATTGGCTTTTATACGCTCTTCACCACGACGGGAGAACCGGTCCTTCAGCGATGGGTCGGCCTATTCTTCCTCGTCCTCCTCGCGGTTTATATGTATATGGCCTACCGGTGGTCCCGACAGAGTCCCGGCTTGGAAGAAGCGGAAATCAATGACACCGAAACGATCGCCGTGGGGATCTCCTGGCTGATGATCGTGGGGGGGCTCGCCATGGTCGTCGCCGGGGCGCGCATCCTCGTCCCCGCTGCGGCGGAGATCGCCCTTCGGATCGGCGTCCCCCAGGATGTCATCGCCGCCACGATGGTGGCCCTGGGGACCTCGCTCCCCGAGCTGATGACCGCCCTGGCATCCATCCGGAAGGGTCACCCGGAAATCACCGTGGGGAATGTCGTGGGGGCCGACGTCCTCAACTGCCTCTTTGTCATCGGGGCATCGGCGGCGGTGAGACCGCTCTCCATACCACCAAACTTCTTCACCTTCCACTTCCCGGCCATGCTGATCATCCTCTACTCATTCCGCTCCTTCATCTTCATGAACCGGGACGGATGGTTCAGGCGGTGGCAGGGGGTCTGGCTCCTCGGGGTATACCTCGTCTATATCGTTCTCCAATATGCCCTCAACATCGAGCTTCCCGGATAGTCCCCTATACCGGCACGGGCCCCTCGTATCGCGCGCGGGCAGAATCATCCAACCCCTCCCGATCCATTTTCACGGCAAGCGGGAGATACGACATGATATCCCCGGCGGTTATCCCGTCTTCCCCTTCGTATTCGGCGGCGAGGTCCCCGGCGAACCCGTGGATGAAGACCCCCTTCCTGACGGCATCATCGAGGGGGAGCCCCAGGCCGAGCATGGCGGCGATCGCCCCGGTGAGAACGTCACCCGACCCGGCCGTCGCCATTCCGGCGTTGCCGCTGAGATTGACGAAGACCCGGCCGTCGGGGTATCCGATCAGGGAGTGTGCCCCCTTCATGACAATGATCGCCCCGAGATCGGCGGTCGTTTTATGCAGGATTTCTATACTGTTTTCCCGTATCTCTTCGGCCGCTATCCCGGTGATTCGCGACAACTCGCCCAAATGGGGAGTCAGGATCGTCGGTACCGTCCTCTCTCTGATACTGTTCAGATCCGTGCTCAGGGCCGTGATTCCATCCCCGTCGATCAGGAGAGGGGCCTCTATGCCCCGGGCAAGCTTGCGGGAAAGGGATTGGGTCTCCTCGTCGAGTGACAAACCGGGTCCCAGGACAACCATGTCCACCTTCCGTGAGAGGTCAAGCAAGGATTCACTGTTTTCGAGAGAGATACTCCCTGAGGCAGTCTCTCCCTGAGGGACAAAAACGATCTCCCCTCCGCGAACCGCCAGGTGAGGGACGATCGAGCGCGGCGCGGCGAGACGGGAGTACCCCCCACCCGCCTTTAAAAAGGACATGGCGGCAAGATAGGGGGCCCCCAGGTAGCCGCCGGCCCCGGCAATAACAAGAAGGTCACCAAAGGAACCCTTATGCCCCTCGGCATTTCTCGGGGGGATCGGTGGAGGCGTATTGACCTCGACCCGGAGCGAGTCATTATCGTAGTGCGCGGGAGGAAACGATATGTGGCTCACGTAGAGTTTGCCGCACCGGTCGTACCCCGGATAGAGCATATTTCCTACCTTGGGGAGACCGAACGTCACCGTGACATCCGCCTTCACCGCCGCCCCCATGATCATCCCCGTGTCGCCGTTGACACCCGAGGGGATATCGATACTTATCACCGGTTTCCCGGCGGCGTTGATCAGATCAATGACCTCCCGGTACAGGCCCGTGACCTCCCGTGTAAGACCTGTTCCGAATATCGCGTCAATGATGGCATCCGCGCCGGATATGGCCTCCGCGGCGGAGGCGGCATCGCCGAGCTCCAAAACAGGGATGGAAAGCCGCTCGGCGATGGAAAGATTTATCGCAGCCGAACCGATAAACTTCTTGCGATTGCCGACGATACAGACCCTGACATCCCCACCGTTTGAATGAATCTTTCGGGCAACGACAAAACCGTCGCCTCCGTTATTCCCCACGCCGCAAAAAACGACAAACCTCCGTCTCCTGACACCGATTTCGTCCCGTATGACACCGTATGCGGCCAGACCCGCGTTTTCCATCAAGAGTTCTTCTTTTATGCCGAACTTATCGATGGCCGTCCAGTCCAGATCTCTCATCTTTGCCACAGTGCTGATCTTCATGATACATCCCCCTTATCGAAACGGTACCGATCACATATATGAACCATAGTAGATGATCAGCATCCCGAAAAGCAAGGGTGAAAAGGGGGCAAGAGTGGACAGAGCCCTTGTCTCCCGGCAATAAAAAATCATTTGACATCGGCGTGGTATACGAGTACTCCTTCGGAACGACAGGTGCATATTTTCCGTTTTCCGGCAGGTTATTATGAACCGATATATCCGCTTCGTTCTGAAAAGACCACTGCCCATCCTGATTATCCTGGTCATACTGACGGCTTCCCTGGTCCCCGGGATCGGCCGGCTGGCGTTTGACAATTCCGTCGAATCCTTCATCCCCAAACATGACCGTGAATATCTCTATTACGAAGGGATGAAGGAGATCTACGGCGATAACGGCCGGTTCGCCATCATGGGCGTCTCTATCGATGATCTGCAGGACCCGGAGCTTCTCCGCCGATTCGATCTCCTTGTTGTCGACCTGGAGGAATACACGGATTTCAACAAAGAGCGTGAAGAAGCCCGTCTGAAGAAGTTCGACGCCATCGCCTCACGGGGAGAGATCTCCTCCGCTGACCTCCTGGCGGCATTCGCCGACGATCCACCATTCAGGAGGCTCCTCGCCCGGAAGATGGAAAAGCTCTTCGGTGCGGTTGACCGGATAAGCGGCCGCCGATTCGAACGGCTGCGAACCGGGATTCTTAACACCACGGAATTCAAGCGGCAGGAGATCGTCGATACGATCGTCTCGCCCCTGACTACCGAAGACATCACCGGCGAGGACGACACACTTGCAACATACGACCTCGTGGAGGAGGACGAGCAGGGACGGCGGATACTCCCCTCGTCCCCGGAAGAACTCGACACCTTCAGGCAGAAGCTGAAGCGAAACCCCTCCTTTGAAACAGGGCTCTACAGCGTGAACAAGAAAACCGGCGAGATAACCGACCTGTGCCTCATTATCACGTTCATCAACCTCGACGATCAGGACCCGCCCGTACGGGAGATGACGGAGATAGTCGACAGTTACCGCAGCGGTCTCGATATCATATCGTCGGGCGTCCCCGTCGTGAACATGTGGATCAACATCTACATGCACGCAGACCTCTTTCGGAATATCCCCCTCGTCCTGCTGGTTGTTATCATCGTCTTTTACATCAACTTCCGGTCAATCCGGGGGGTGCTACTCCCCTTTGTCACGCTCGGACTGGCTGAGTTGTGGATCCTGGGTCTGATGGGGTACATCGGTTACCGGATCACCCCCGTGGGCGTCTCGATCCCCCCCCTCATGATCGCCGTGGGGAGTTCCTACGCCATTCACCTCCTGAACCAGTATTACGCCGACTTCGACACCATCATGGGGATGGAGAGACGCGCCGGGCTCTACGAATCGATGACTCACATATCCCTGACCGTTCTGCTCGCCGGCCTGACCACCTTTATCGCCTTTATGACGCTGGCGACCAGCCAGGTCTCGGCCATCCGGGAATGGGGAATCGCCTCCGCCATCGGTGTCCTCTTCGCCGTCTTTATCTCCTGCTCACTGATCCCCGCCTGTCTCGTCCTCCTGCCGGGGACACGGCCGTCCGCCCTGTTCAAGGAGAACAAAACCACCCGGACAGTGGTCGACCGTATCATCTCGCTCATGGCGCGGGGCGCCACCCGTCACTATCGTGCGGTCCTGGTCGTTGTCGTCATACTCATCGTGGTTTCCGTGGCGGGGATCTTCCGGATCAGGATCGAGACCGCCTTCCTGAACTACTTCCGGGAACACGATCGGGTCAAGGTGGAGACGCAGGCCATCGGCACCAAGTTCGGCGGAGGATGGGGATATAACATCGTGATCGATTCGGGCGCGGTCGACGGTGTCAAGGATCCCGTCTTCCTCACCATGATCGAAGAATTCAGGGAGTGGCTGGTATCCGACGAAAATCCTCATCTCAATATCGGCAGGACCGAATCGTTCTCCGACTTCATCAAGACCATGCACATGGCGATGAACAACAATGACCCCTCCTTCTACCGCATACCCGAGAACCGGTGGGATATCATCGACTACCTGGAGATATACTCGGGGACGGATGATGACTCCGACGGCCGGTTCGACGAGTTCGAACCCTTCGTCGATATCGATTACAGACACTGCAACCTGATGGCCAGGCTGTGCGAAAAGGAAGATTACCACGTGGGAACGACGGAGATCCACCGGATCGCCGGCGACATAGGACACTACCTGGATGAGCACCTCCCGCCGGGGGTCTCCTACACCATCAGCGGCTTCCCCATGATCAATGTCAAACTGGCCCACTATATCGTCAAGGGGCAGCTCCAGAGTCTCTTCCTCTCACTCGTGGTCGTGGGCCTGATCGTCATCATCCTCTTCCGGCAGATCAAGGCGGGCCCCCTGGCCCTGATACCGATGAGCGTGGCCGTCATCATCAACTTCGGCATCATGGGGTGGCTGAGGATCAACCTCGATGTGGCGACATCCGTCATCGCCGCCATCACCATCGGGATCGGTGTGGACGACACCATCCATTTTCTCAATACCTTTCGGCACAACAGGGCTAAGGGATGGGACGTGGACGAGACGATACGGCGCACCCTCGCCGTATCCGGAAAGGCGATCCTCTTCACGTCACTGGCGCTGGTCTTCGGATTCTCGGTCCTGACGACCTCCAAATTCTACCCCATCGCCCTCTTCGCCGTCCTGACGGCCACCACGATGATCAACACGACGATCGGGGCGCTCCTCGTGCTTCCGTCCGTCATCAAGGCCACCGGGATCAATCTCGACAGGCCGGCAGACACCTCGAGGATATGGAAACACCTGAACATTGACAAACTGTTCGGAATGGAACAGAATGACACCGCAAACCGCGACTGAGAAAGGGAAATGACTATGCGATGCAAGGCCTTTTGTCTCATTATGTGTGTCCTTTTCCTCTCCACTCCCGTCTTCGCCCTCACGGGGAGGGAGATCATGGAAAGAAACGAAGCACTCCCTGAGGCCGACACCACGGTGAGTACTGTCCAGATGCTGATACACAAGGGTGATCGGATCACGGAAAAGGAGTTCGAAAGCCGATCAAAACAGTATCCACACAACGAGGACAAAATCCTGATATCCTTCACTCGGCCCACACAGATCAAGCTCCTGACCCACGCGCACAAGGGCGCTGATGACGATCAGTGGCTCCGTCTCTCCTCGGGGCGGGTCAAACGTATCGCCTCGTCCGACAAGGGAAAGCCCTTTGTCAACTCCCACTTCTATTACGAAGATATCGGCTCACGGGACATCGACGACTATACGTATACACTGCTGGGTGAGGCCACGGCCGTCGGGGATGGCTGCTACGCCGTAGAGGCGATCAAGGAGGTCGGCGAAAAGGTCTACAGCAAACTGATATTGTATGTTCGCAAAGCGGATCACTGTATCGTCAGGATCGATTTCTACGAGAAAAAGGAGTTCCACAAATACCTTGAGAATCACGATATCAGAACGGTCGATGGGATCCTGACCCCCTTTTCCACCACGATGACCCGGGCGGATGGAAAGGGGCGGACCGAGCTGAAGATTCGTGAGCTGGAGTACAATAAAGGCATCAGCGATTCGACCTTCAACAAAGAGGCGCTCCGGTAAAACGCGAATGATTTTTCTTCATACCTGATTGAATCCAAAGGAGAAGCGATGTGAGCCGTTTCCTGATGATCGATATCGGCGCCGGAACCATGGATATCCTCTATTACGATACGGCATCGCAGACCCCCTACAAGGCAGTCGTGAAATCACCGGTGAGGGATCTGGCAGAAACCGTGGCGGCAACCCAGGGCTCACTCCTGGTAACGGGAGCAGAAATGGGGGGCGGGGCGATATCGAACGTACTGATAGAACGGGCCCGGGATCATGAAGTAGTCATGTCTGCCTCTGCGGCCGCCACCATCCACCACGATATCGAGCGGGTCCGCTCCTCGGGTATCCGGGTCGTCGACGATGAGACAGCCGAAGAGATGCAAAAGGATTCCCAGTATACTCACGTCACCCTGGGAGACCTCCAACAGGAACGTCTGGAACAGATCGTGACGGGGTTCGGTGTCCCCTTCGCGTTCGATGTCGTGGGTGTCTGTTCCCAGGACCACGGGGTTCCCCCACCGGGGGTATCCCATCTGGATTTCAGGCACAGCATCTTCACGGCAGTTTTGGACGCAAATCCCTCTCCCCATTCCCTGCTGTATGAGGGGGGCGCAGTTCCTCCAGCCATGAACCGCCTCTCCTCTATCGCGGCGTGTGTCGGTATGTTGCCGACCGACGAGGTCTACGTGATGGACAGCGGGATGGCGGCTATCGTGGGCGCCTCGATGGATACCTCGGCACAGGCAAAGAAGAACATCATGGTCATGGACGTGGCGACATCGCACACGCTCTGCGCCGCCCTCACAGGCGATGAAATCACCGGTTTCTTTGAATACCACACGCGAGACGTCACCAGAGAACGGATGGAGCAACTCGTCCCTGGCCTCGCGAACGGACAAATCAGTCATGAACAGATACTGCGTGAGGGGGGGCACGGCGCCTATCTCCGCACCTCTTTTGGCTTTGACTCAGCCGAGGTATTGATCGCCACGGGACCGAAACGAGCGCTCCTGGAAGGTTCGCGACTGCCGATCACCTTCGGCGCCCCCGGGGGGGACAACATGATGACGGGGACCATCGGTCTCCTCGAATCAATCCGACGGCGCAAGGAACTCGACCCTATCCGTTACCTGTGAGGTGTAAAAAAGGGGACAGGGTACGTTCTATGCGTCCCAAGGAAACCAAGGTGTACTGAAGAGTTCTCGACTACAAGCCGAGGGTAGTTCAGCACACTGAAAAAGATGAAAAATTATACAAGAGTGTTTTTGAGCAGTAAAAATCTTTAACTTTTCGGTCTGTGAGGTTTCCGTGATACTTAACAGTGAAAATTTAAGAAGAAAATTGGAAGATAATGATGAGCTGATTCAGATTAGTTTACCATTTATTAAAAATTTATATAATTTTGTAAAAGATTCTGAGTGCATAATTGTACTAGCTGATTCTGAAGGGTATATCCTGAAGATTATTGGAGATGAAACTGTAAAAAAAATTATGGAGCGATACAAAGTAATTGTAGGTGCCTGTTGGGGCAGCAAAAACAAATGGTTAAACGCCGAAGGAAATGCTTTAGAGTTAGGCAAGCCGACTCAGATTTTTACCGGAAGACATTTTAATAGAAAGGCCGGCGAATGGACGTGCTCTGGAGCACCAATTAAGGACACCAAGGGTGAGGTCATTGGGTGCCTCGACATGACAGCTCCTTCCGCAAAAGCAAATTACCATACACTGGGAATGGTTGCTGCCGCCGCCTATGCCATTGAAAATTCCCTTAGTCAAAAAAAGACTTATGAAAAATATCAAACTGCCAATAATTTTAAGGATACGGTCATTGAATCTATTTCAGAGGCACTTATCACAATTGACACTGATGGGATCATTACCCTCGCAAATGAGAAAACAAAAGGAATTTTCGGCTTACCTAGTCACATGATTATAGGAAAGAATATAAAAGATATACTGAGAGGAAAAGAAAATCGCAATATTTTGCTAAATATTCTCGATAATGGGAATTCAGTTACCGATGTTGAGGTCAAGATATTCAAACAAGACAAATACAGTGATTACACAATTACCTGCAATTCGATACTTTCGCACAACAAAGAAGTGGTCGGCAAAATCATAATGTTGAACGAAATCAATAGAGCAAAAGCTTTGGCAACCAGGATGACAGGAGCAAAAGCAAGTTTCAAATTCGAAAATATTATTGGCAATAATCCCCGGTTTCTTAACACTGTCAAGTTGGCAAAATTAGCCTCTCGAAGTGATTCAACAGTGCTTCTCCTGGGAGAAAGCGGTACCGGGAAAGATGTGTTCGCTCAAGCAATTCATAATGCAAGTGAACGTAAACGTGGCCCATATGTGGCGTTAAATTGTGCTGCAATACCAAGAGATCTTATGTCGAGTGAACTTTTCGGTTATTCAGAAGGAGCTTTTACGGGTTCCAGAAAAGGAGGAAATCAAGGAAAATTCGAGTTGGCTGATGGCGGAACAATATTTCTCGACGAAATATCCGAGATGCCATTAGAGTTACAGGCGAATTTTCTGAGAGTTCTGGAAGAAAAGACCATTACAAGAATTGGGGGGAGAGAAACAATTCCACTCAATGTCCGTATTATCGCTGCTTCAAATAGAAATTTGCACGAACAGGTTCGAAACAAGGCTTTTCGGGAAGACTTATATTATCGTATTAATGTTTTTACGATGGAAATGATCCCTCTTCGGGGAAGAAAAAGCGATATTCCTGTTCTTGCCGGTCATTTTGTAAAAAATATAAGCAAAAAAATGAACAAGGAGATGGATGAAATTGATGAAAAAGTGCTGGATATTTTCTTACGCTATACATGGCCTGGGAATATAAGGGAACTACAAAACATTATAGAACGTGCAATTAATATAGCTCCGACGAATAAACTGACCCTCGACCTTATGCCTTTTGAAATTGCTTATAATTCACAAGGCAACAAAATAGATTCTGAAGTAGTCCCTATTGATGAGATGGAACGTCAAATGATATTAAAGTTGCTGAAGTACGACTTTCCCAAAAACAGTATCGCGGAAAAATTGAATATCTCACGAGCTACTCTTTACCGTCGGCTGGAAAAATATAAATTGTAAAAAGGTCTTGGCAAGAACGGCACGTCGGAATGGGTACTGTCAATTTTTATGTGTAAATTTCTTATAGGCCAATTCTTTGAAAAATGGCAGGGCATCCTCCAGACCCTTTTCCTCATGAAAGCCTGAGGAAAACGGTTTCGATATTCATCAATCAACAACCGGGCTGCCTGCAAGACCGCCTCCTTCGTGGACGGCAGCCAGGGGGTCTTCAGTCTCACGGCAAAGGACCCTTCCTCTCTATGGGGGATGTGAGCCAGGATGTTCCGCGCAAAATGAACCTTGCATCGCTACACCTCTAAATGTGCAAGAAGTACTTTAGGTTATCCTTTACGTATTCGAGCCCGGGAAACGATATCGGCAACACTCATGATCTCCAGCATGTTGTCGACTCCTTCGATCTTGATCGAGTCGCTGAGCATCTTGGCGCAGGTAGGGCAAGCCACGGCGATGACCGAGGCACCCGTCTG
Organism: Syntrophales bacterium; assembly: GCA_963662405.2. Classification (GTDB taxonomy): domain Bacteria; phylum Desulfobacterota; class Syntrophia; order Syntrophales; family UBA2210; genus UBA6078. Next base: position 2,578,163 of record CAXXKT010000001.1, on the reverse strand, counting down.
GAGCGCCTCCCGGACACGGACACGGCCCGCGCTGTCCTCGCCGGTTCCCAAAATATCGGTAAAGAAGTTCCCTCCCCCCCCGCCGCAGCAGAAGGCGAATTGGCGGTTCCGCCGCAGTTCCACTAGATCAAGGCCGGGAACAGCCCGGAGGACCTCACGCGGAGCGTCATAGATCCCGTTGTGTCTCCCCAGATAACAGGGATCGTGGTAGGTCACCGTTACCGGGTAATCGCCAAGGGTAATCTTCCCTTCTCTGATCAGCTTCGCCAGGATCTCGGTATAGTGAAAGGCTTCAAAGGTTCCCCCCAGCTTCGGGTACTCTTTTTTGAAGGCATTCAGGGCGTGGGGATCAAGGGTAATAATCCTGGTAATTCCTCGTTCCTTGAACTTTTCGATATTGATTCTCGCCAACTCCTCGAAGAGCCCGACCTCTCCCAGGATACTGACCTCGTTTCCCTCACAGGTCTCTTCGCTTCCTAGAATTCCTACGGAAACTCCCGCCTCGGAGAGGAGTTTTCCCACAGCCTTGGCCATTTTCCGGCCGATCTCATCGTAGGACCCGACACATCCGACATAAAACAGGTATTCCTGATCGGTGAATTCTTTCAGCCCCGTCCCTGCGGCCCATGCCCCTCGCTCTTCCTGAGGTAGTTTGTAAGGATTTCCACTCGTAATGATGGCCTTGAAATAATCCCTCACTTCGGGAGGAACTACCCCCTCATTCACCAGTTCAGCCTTGACCTCCTGAAAGACATCGGGGAGATAACCCCTGAACCGTTCGAAGACACATTGATCCTTACAGTTGTCACATGAAACACAGGAAAAAAAGATTTTCGCGAAGGTCTGGGTCGACTCGATCTCGCCGCTCAACCAGGCCCGAGCGAGCCACATACGGCCGCCAGGGGCATAGGTGTCCCACCCGAATGCCTTGTAAGAGGGACAGTTAAAATCAACGTAATCCAAGGGGAATTTACAGTATCCACATCTAAAACAGCGATGGACGATATCTCCATGTTCGATCGAACGGACGTATTGCATTAGTTCACCTCCCAGTTTCCGGGATTCATGATTCCCTGGGGATCAAGGTTCTTCTTCACCATCTGGAGGAGCTTGAGTGCGACAGGATCCATCTTCTCCATTATCATATTTTGTTCCAGATAGTTGGGCTTCCAGGGTATCCCCCCCATCTCCAGAGCGAAGGTGGTCGCCTCATCCAGGGCTTCCTTGACCCGCTTCATCATCGCGGAATCGGCCCGGTTGAAGGCGAAAGAGATACTGAACATCATGGAATGTCCCCCCGATATGAGCCGAGCGGTACCAGCGTAGAGAAGGTCGTATTTCTCGGCCAGCCTGATGACATTCGCGGCATACTGGGGATAATGTTCAATAATCGCGATGGGTCCCGAATATTCGAATCCGCCCCCCCGAGGAACATCGGCAAAAGCTGCGATCCCCCGCTGCGGCATCTCCAAGATTCCTTCCTTCATGGGATCGATGTTCATGAATCCACCGTCTTTCGAATCCATGTATTCCTGTAAGGAATCCCAAATTGCCCGTCTCTTGAACTCGACTTCTTCCTCGGTATCACCGGTAAAAAAGATGGTGACATGATGATTATCTTTGAACATCAGAGGTTTGGGCTGGAACCAGACGTTGATATCTTCAAGCATCTCGAGGTGAGTCAACCGGTAGAGGATATCCGGCACTAATTCGGGCCGGTCGGTCACGAAGAGCTCCACATCCCGGAACTTCTTGTTGGGGAAGAGCTTCATTCCCACTTTGGTGATGATCCCGGTGGCACCAAGCCACCCCAAAAAAAGTCCCGACAGGTCGGGAAGCGTGGGGCCCTTGGAGAACCAGTAGGGTCCCAACGAGGGGGAACCGATCCTGCAGATCTCACCGGTGGGGAGAACGATCTCCATTCCCGTGACCATGTCGGAGTTAAAACCATACTGTTGCGTCAGTCGCCCCTGGCCGTGGAGGGACACATTGGCGGCGACGGTTGTGGACGGAGGGGCATCGGGAAGACTGTGACGCAGGCGGGGATAATGGTCCTGCAGATACGCCGCAAGCACCCCCTGGGAGGTTCCTCCCTCCACAACGGCGTACCGGGCCATCTCATTCACCTTGATGATCCTGTTCATACGCTTCATGTCCAGCACGATCCCCCCTTTCAGGGGGATAACGAGACCGGTCAGGGCCATGCCGTTCCCCATCGGAACAATGGGAATTTTCTCTCTGTTTGCCAGCTGGACGATCTTCTGTATCTCCTCGGTCGTCTTTGGAGCTACGACATAGTCCGGCAGGTGAGGATCCAGTACCCCCGGATCCCGCGCATAGAACCAGAGCTCTTCGGGTCTGTTCGAAACCCCTCGTTCCCCGACGATTTCTCTCAGGGATTGCAGTATATCGCTCATCCTACTTCACCTCCCTTTCCTTTTCACCGATGGCCATTTTGCACAGGTCAATGATGTGAACCGGCTTGATACCGCTTTTGGAAACCTTTTCCGACAGGACCGACTGGCAAGCGGGACAGTTGAAGATACAATATTCGGCATTGACGGCAAGCATGTCATCGATGTTTCGCTTCTGGACATCATCGGCGAGCCGGTACCCGGAGATCGGCCGGAAGAGCTCAGCACAGCAGAGTGCGTTATCATCTTGATATTCGCGGTCGGGCATGATGACACCGATACGGGCAAATATCTCCCTTACCAAACGGTGCTTGTCCGGGATCAGCCGGTTGGAGCAGGGACGTTGGTATGCCACAGTGATATTGAGGGGGGTGATCTTGTCCTTCAACTCCTCTAATCTATCCAAAAGGAAATCCATGTAGTAGATGGGTCTGAAAGGAACCTCCATCCCATAGGCGGGTGCAATGGAGGTATAGGTCCCGTAGCACTCATCGTGGAGGCAGATCACCTCCTTTACGCCCAGTTTCTTGAAATTCTCAATAACAATGGGAAGACGCTCCTTGATGACCGACATCTTGGCGAAGTGAGTGTGGACGGCTGGACACATGAATTCCGCACCGAAGACGACTGACGAGACAACGTTTTTGAAGAGCGCTCCGGAACTTAATCCGGCAAGATCGGGGATGAAACAGCAGGAGAGGGCTGTATCTTCGACCTTCCCGACCATCTGCTTCCCCTGCATACGTGTCATATTGATCCATTGATTCGTGATAGGCCGTGGGGCGGTGTAGATCCCCTTTTCTTCTCTCCGCTCGGAGATCAGATAGAAGGGGTGATTTCCCCTCTTGCAGTATTCCTCACAAGCGTAACAGGTCACGCAATCGTGTAGTACGCGGGACTCCTCCCCCCTCACGACCTTCATCATCTCCTCGTGCGCCTCTTCCTTGTCAAAGACCATGTACTGGCACTCCAGAAGACAATCAGGCGAGGGACAGGTGGCACACACCTTCTCGTTAGATTTTAAAGAATACATCAAGCCCTCCTTTTATAAGTTCTTCAATCGCGATTTCTCTCATGAGTCTCTCCAAATGATTGTTGGTGCGTTAGAACACCGATTCTAAACAGATATTCCGATAAATAACGTACAATATTTTACGCTATCCAAGACCCAGCGACGGTGTTGAATAGGAAAAACGTACGCAAGCAAAAGCGGCAAGTCCTGGCAAGGGGGGAAGCATACACCACCGCTGCGTTACACCATCGCTGGGTTCATTCCTATATGGATCGAATTGAATATTTTACAGTCAACCTTGCAACCTTTCGATATAACAAAGAATTACCGATATGTATCAGTTATTTTCCCGATATTTTTCTACCAACTTAAACTTGAGCACCTTTCCGGCAAGATTTCTCGGAACAGTATCAAAAAATACACTCTTTGGTGCTTTATAGTGCGCCATTCTATCTCTGCAAAAGGCCATTATCTCATCTTCCGTGCACGTCTCATCCGGCCTCAAGGTTACAATAGCGCTCACCCTTTCTCCCCATGTGTCATCCGGTAGCCCTATGACAGCACAATCAACTATTTTCGAATGTTGCATCAGTTCATCTTCCACATCTACAGCAAAGACATTATATCCTCCGGAAACGATCATATCTTTTAATCTTCCAACAACATATAAACACCCGTCTTCATCGACCTTTCCAAGATCCCCTGAGTGAAACCACCCGTTTTTAATAACTTCACGCGTTTTCTCATCATTTTGCCAATACCCTGCAGCACCATCCGGATACCTGTAAATTACTTCACCGACCTCTCCCCTCGGGATTTCCTGACCTTTATCATCTATAATTTTTAAATCATGCAACGGTGTTGGTGGCCCCACCGCTCCCGGTTTATTCCTCTTTATGTCCGGTTTGCTTACTGCGAGAAAGCCTGTCTCCTGCATTCCTATGTGATCATAAACATTTGGTGTTATTTTCTCCCATATTTGTCTGAGTACATTCTGCGACAGAGGAGCCCCAACGCTTGCAACAGCCCTTAAAGAACTGAGATCGTAGGTATCGAGATCGGGCACGCTCATCATGAAGAAGTACGCTGCTGGAGCACCATACATAATGGTGACCTTATATTTCTCGATAGCCTTTAATACCGCTGTCGGATCAAAATCCATATTAATCACGGTCCCCCCTGCCAGCATTACACCAACTCCCCAACTTATTCCTGTCAGGGGAGGAATAATATTTAACGCTATATCCTGATATGTCATGTCAAAACTTATATTATATAGCATGTGGTTGAGGGTGTTTGCATACGATGACCTGCAATATGCCTTTGGAGCACCGGTTGTACCAGAGGTAAATCCGAGGCATATCTGGGTATCGTCAAAGATTTCCACGTTTGCCTCGGTTGGTTCGTACTGAAGCAAATTATTGTAGCTGTAGTCGCCTTCTTCCTTTAAACCATACTTATATGTGTCTATTGGTAATTGGACTTGGTCTACAGTTGATTCGAATGTTTCATCAAATAATATGGCCTTCGCATTTATGTATTGTAATACATTCTCTATTTCACCGGAGTTTAACCGATTAGATAAAGGAACCGCAGTCATCCCAGCTCTTACAATAGCGAAATAGGCTTCAAGAGATGCTATGCCGCCAATTCTCGATATAACCGCCACAAAATCTCCGGGATTGTAACGGTCCAAGAGCCCATTGGCTATTCGATTCGCTCTTTCATCTATTTCCCGGTAACTGCGACTGACGGCATTGTTTCCATCTATGACCATTTTGTTGGGATAAGCAATGGCAGCATTTTTCAATATAAGCCCAGGATTAAGGTGTCCCGGCGGCCTTCCCGCATTCCACGAATAATATTTTTCCTTACCCATCAGTGTTTTCCTCCTTATTAGTGTGTTGTCCCCCTTGAACAGGCTTTACTATCTCATTGACTCCGGTGCATGACAATACATCCACAAAATCGATCGATCTTGGCGATCTGTAACACCACAGGTAGAAATTCTTAAAAGAACACCCAGAAACCAGAAACAGGTTGCCTCAGCACAAGATACAAAAATCAATATCTTTTTCTACGGCGGTGTTTGAAACATATTCCTGAGCCACTATGCCTATCGATCATCCATTTTCTACCTTGGAAGATCACACTTCACATGCCGGCATGGCAACTCAGGCAGCTACATGTCTACACCGTCAAAGATATTTCAACTGGACCCGACTTTATACAGCAGCACTTTTTTATAACTTGTTATATTTGCTTAAACATCACACCACCAGACGAGGGGGCTTTCATCATCCTCTTTTGTAAATTGTCTCTGACTCCGAGCCATGGTTAAAGATAAAAGATTTAGAAAAGTGTTTATCAGTTTCCCCCTCAGAAGACTCACTTATAGGTAAGCAAGCACATCACGTGCCTTTTTTAAACAGAGCAGTCTATATAATTTTAACTACATGATATTATTGATATAGGAGAGCACATTAGTAAGAAGTGATAATGCAGGCACAAAAGGGGGCAGTCTCAGCATGAAACATATGGTGTTCCATATTGAGACTGTTTCTATGTGCCCTTGAAAAGAAAGATGATCCGATATCATGTCAAGTTTGATATTTTGATTACGAACTCGACCAAAGGAAGGCTGTCATGAAAAAATACTGCGGGAAGGAGGGCACGGCGCCTATCTCCGTACCTCTTTCGGCTTCGACAGGGCCGAGATACTGATCGCCACGGGACCGAGAAGGGGCCTCATGGAAGGTTCGCGACTGCCGATCACCTTCTGTGCCCCAGGAGGAAACAACATGATGACGGGGACCGTCGGCCTTCTCGAATCGATCCGGCGGCGCAAGGAGCTCGGCCCGATTCTCCACCTCTGAGGAATGAGAAGTCTGCCTTATTGAACAGTCTCCGGTTCACCGCCACATTCGGTCTGTGTCAGGCTGACCACCCGGTTACGCCCGCTTTTCTTTGCCTTGTAAAGCGCTTGGTCAGCTCGGTGTAACAACTCGTCCAGTGAAGTATCCCGATTGCCGCAATACGCATGCACACCAAAACTGGCGGTGACGGTGATTTTCCGTTCTCCAAAAGGAATTCCCAAATTTTCAATCTGCTGCCGAAGGCGCTCAGCAATCTGAATGACAGCGGGCAGGTCGGCGCTGGGGAGAAGCGCGACGAATTCCTCGCCACCGTAGCGGCCCAAGATATCACCGTCCCGCAAACCACTATGGAAACACTTCGCCGTGCTGTGCAGTACCTCGTCTCCGGCTTGGTGTCCATAGGAATCGTTGATATGCTTGAAAAAATCCAGATCCATCATAATGATGCCGAGGGGTGTCCCGTCGCGGCGGGCACGCTGTAACTCCTGGATGCCCGATTGTATCAGGTAACGGCGGTTAAAGATGCCTGTCAGTTCATCGGTGTTGGCCTGCCGGTTCAGCTTCTTCACCAGTCCAACGGTTTCGGTGACATCAGAGATCAGAATTGCCGTGCCGCTGTTTTGGCGCGTTGTGGTATGGATCGGATATGCTGTGGCGTGATAGAAATGGATTGAGTGGTCTGGAAATTCCACCGAATACTCGATCTCTTTTACGTCTTTTATCAGCAGGGGGTTTAATTGTTCTGCCAGCGAATTTCCTTCCGGCAATGGGCTGCCGATACGGAAACCCATCGCTCCGGGCAGGCGCAAAGCAGCCTGGTTCAGATCCTGCAAGTTTTCATTGCTGTCCAGCACCAGAAAACCATCTCGAATTGAATCGAGTGCCAACTCTCTCGCTTCGGGGACAAGTTCAAAAAGTCCCAGTTTGAAGAGGGCAAAGGCCAAAAACAGGCCCGTCACCACCAGGCTGAAAGGGATGGGGTCAATCTTACCGGGAATCAAATTGAGCAGGTAAAGGATGGAACCGAGTAAGGGGAGAACTGCGCCTGCGGCAATGGTGATTGCCTGCCGCTTTTGCTTGTGCGGGACACGTAACGCGTTTACAAGCAGCAAGATAAATGCGCTGATGATGTTCAGTTCCGCCCATGCATAGTTGATCTTGTACCAGGGACCACGTTCAAACACGAAGGCGAGAAAAAATTCCGTATTGACCAACCGGGGATTCATATTATGAAGCTGGTGGAAGGGCGCGGTGAATACCATGATAATGGTAATCATCGGGATAATCAGCAAAATCGCCGTGAGGGCCTTTGGCAGCGGTTTCCGCCGGATGAAATGCAGCGCAAAAAGCAGCAATAGGGTTGGAATGAGGGAAAGACCAATATATTCAAAGGATAACGCCCGGAGGGCGGCTTCCAGGGTGGTGCGGGAAATCTCGATTGAATACCCTAACGAATAGATTGCGACTCCCAACATGAGGAAGAAGAATTCTCGCGCTGCCGGTACGCGGGAATAGAAATGGGCCCAGGCGGCCAGATATACCGCCAGCAGGGCGGATAACCCAAGGATGATGGAGAGAGTGATAGGAGGCTGAGACATGCTTAATAATTTTGTTCTTGTGTGCCCAAGGTCCAGGGATAAAAAAACAAGGCGTCGGCCCTGTCTTTGTTAATGACTGTGTTCTGCTTATCCAAAATCCGATCCGTTTCCTCCGAGGGGGGAAAACGGATAGGCCGCTTTTTCCAAGTTCCCCTGCATCCTCAATCCGACAGATAATATTCGACCGTCGAGACGACCCGTATTTTTTTGATGTGCGGATTATTCCGATCCCGGTCTGAGATCGAGAACTGTCCCTGCCTCGCCCGTTTGATCTTCCCCACCCTGCTGCCGGAGTCCTGCGCAAATTTGATCGCCACCTCCCGCGCCTTCATCGTGGCCTCCTCGATCATGCCCGGTTTGACCGCGTTCAGGCGGGTGAAGAGGTACTCCGTCGCGGGCAGGCCCTGATAGGTGTTGTCGGTAAAGGCGATCCCTTTCTTCCCCAGTTCGACCAGCCCGTTGATTGCGGAGCGCACCGCTTCGATCTTGGTGGAATAGACCGTGATGGTCCGGGCGGCGGTATAGCGGAACTCGATCTTCGATTTTTCGTATCCCTGGGACAATTTGTCGGTAATCCCGGGGGAAGACACCGTGATCTCCCCCCCTTCGAATCCACTCTTCCTCAGGAATCCGATAATCTCCTGCGAATCCCGTTCGATGGCCGCGTACAGGTCCGTGAGATCGTTGTCCGACGTGGAAAAGTGGATCGGCCAGAGGACGATATCGGCCGGGAACTCCCGCTCCGAGAGCCCCTTCACGGTCACGGTCCGTTCATACGCCTTAACCTTCAGGGCGCTCTGCCCCAGGAAAAACCCGAGAAAGGCCAGTCCCAGAAAGATACAGACACCCAGTATCAGGGCGCTCCGATTTTGCTCCTTCATGTCTTCCTCCTATAAAAAGTCAATTCATGGAGAGCCTGTCAAACAGGCCCATGGTTAAAATTTAAACGGCCAAAGCATAACACCTCGCAACCTTACTCATCTCTACATATTTCGGGTCTGGCAGCATTTTCGATGGATCAAACGGCTCCCCCTTCTTCAAGATGGCATATACAATAGTGCTCATCTTTCGCGCCGTCGCTATTACGCTCTTCCCGGTTCCCTTGTTCTCTTTCATGGCTTTGTATTTGTACATAAGCCAATATCCATCGGTTTTATTCCGAAGCCGTAGCATCCCCATTACCATTTGCACAAAAGCCGTCCTCAGTTCCACGGGGCCTCGCTTGGTAATATGACCATGGCGAATGGTCTTGTTGGAGTTTTGAACCCATGGTACCAAACCGGCATGAGCAGCATACTGCTTGGCGCTCTCATATCGGTTGATGTCATCGGTATAAGCCCGAATCGTCGCTGCTGTTATTATTCCAACGCCAGGAATCGTTTGCAACAGAGCAACATCCTCGTCTTCAGAAACAAGATCAGATAATACGCGCTCAAGTCCTTTGACCTCGGATGCAATTTGGTCTATTGTACCAAGAAGCGGTTTTACCGCTCGGGCAGCGTTTCCGTAACTCCTATGGTCCGCGAGACCGTCAAGGATTCGCTGCCTTTCTTTTTTGCTCTGCAGCTGTCCCCGCCGACTCTCTATCCCATATCCAAGCAATAAACCGTGTATCTGGTTTTTCAAGGATACCAAAGCTTTCACCAGAACAGAACGTGACTTGAGAAGCCTTCGAATGTCCTCGCTTTCCTGCGAACAAAGAATGGACTCGGGAAGCATATCTTTCTCAAGAAACTCAGCCAATGTGCGGGAATCATGCTTGTCAGTCTTTTTTACTGACTCATTTACAACCTTGAATTTCAAGGTGTTCACTATCTTGACCTCAATCCCCGCCTTCAAAAACCGGTTGCGAAAGTGTCGGGTGTTCCCTGTTGATTCCACCGCTGCCGTGACCTCGTAACCGCCCTCATTCCAGTTGGACACCTTCATGATAAATGCCCGGTAACCTCGATCAGTCGTCGGGTAGATGCCCGACTCCTGAACACTCCGATCTTCACTCAAACAACAAACGGTAAACTGCGTCTTGTGAAGGTCAACCCCGATACTCATCTTCATAGAACGCCTCCTCACATCTTGGACAGCGCCTGTCAGGTGAATTGGTCCCAATCTCCTATTCGATCTCGAAGATCATTGAATGTTGCGGCTACAGCTCTTCATTCTCCTTTGCGGTCTCGAAGACCAGTAAACATGTCGAACAGTAGCCTTGCTGCCCAAAACTATAAAGTTTCAAACAGTGTATCCCAATTCACAGCTCATGAAGACTTTTTATCATTCCTCCTTTTTGAATGAAACGGTCAGTACTGGTAGCGAACCTTCATCATGACCACATCATTATCCTCGAAATAGGAGAAGAGCGAATCGTCTTCCCATGAATCGCCCCTATCCCCCCAGATGGCGGCATAGCCGAGCTCGATGAGGAATCCGTTCTGGAAGTCATACCTGATCTCGGGCCAGAAGATCTTTCCCCCGTGTCTCGTATCGAAGATCCCCTTGACGGTCGTCTTAAAACGGCCGTCGAAGTAACTGTCCTGGAACTTGCAGCTCAGGATATTGGTGATATACGGGGTGTAGATCCCCCCTTCCAGATACTGCGCCGTGTACCACTCGGCGGTGAAGACTGTATCCCCCGTGTGTCCCTCTATCAGAGTATCGAGGGGGATAAAATAGTTGAATCCGACGGAGTAGGAGACATAATGCGCCCGGTCCGTCTCGAAGGGGAGGGTCACGCTCATGAGATTGGTGGTCCGCTGCTCGACGACCCCCACCTTGTCGGGCGAATAGACCGCCTCAACCTGGACAACGACATCGCCCAGGACCGCCGAGAGGTCGAATCCGAACATCGTCACCATAAAGGACTGCGGCCTGATCCGGAGACAGACGGGGGTAAAGCCGTCAAAGGTGACCTCATAAGGGATAAAGAGGAGGTTCCTGTCCGGTCCGTAGTATCCGCTCACTGACATATCGACACTCCCAAAACTGGTCGAGAGCCGGGCGCCGTACCCGACATGGTCGGCACCGAAACTGAGGGTGTCCGGTTCATCGAAGACGACCGGCAGGAGCGTATTGTCAATCGCGAGGGACCAGAAGTCCCCTTCCACCGGCATAATCGGGGGGACATGCACGGGGACGAGAACGGTCTCCAGGGTCCAGTCGCCCAAGAAAAACATCCCGGAAAGGGAGGGGACCCCCGCCTTCTCTTCATCGTCGTCCCGAAAGAGCATCTCCCGCATGTCGGACGGGTTGAAGTATGCCGTCGGGTTGAAGGCATCTGCCGTCCCCCAGGCGTATATCTGATTCCCCGCGCGCAGTCTGAAATGTTTTCCGCCGTAGTTGAGGTAGAGTTCATCAAAGGACAGCTCGCTCTCTTCCTCGGAAAGCCTCAGGTTCCGTGACACCTCCTGTCTCTTTGCATAGCGGTAGCGATCGTTCGCATCACCATTCATATAGGTCTGGAAAAGATAGAGGTTCGAGACGGAATAGAGATAGAGGCTCTCGGTTCCATACCGTATCCGGAGACGGTTTCGGATCTCGTTCTTTTTGTTCTTGACCTTGGCACTCCCCGCCTTTCCCGTGTTGACGAAACTCTCGAGCTCGACAAAACCGCTACAGGAAAACTCCGGGCCGGTGTTTTCTTCTTCCGCCGTCTCAACGGCTTTCGGATCGCGGGCGGCCGGTGCCGTCTTTCCCTGCCTCGGATCAGCCGTCACTTGAGGTTGACGGGACGGCGGTTCGGGGAGGTGGGTCACGGGTGCCGCAGCCACCACCGGGACATACCGGTCGAGCACCTTGATAAAGCCGGCCGTTCCCTCCGCTTCGCGGTATCGCCGCGCAACGGTCTCAGCCTCGGCGGCAGTGTCACAGAGGCCGAGAAACACCGAGTGCCACGCGTCTCCCGCCGAGTCCGCCCACGAATAGAGGATCGGTTCGTATCCCCTCCCCTCCAGTTTTTGCATGATGATCCGGGCGTTTTCTTCCCGGCGGCAGGCGGCCGCCTGCACGGCATAGAACGGTCCCTCACGGGAGGGAACGACCACCGGCTGGGAACTGCCCGGTGCCGATTGTTTGACCTCGGGCTGTTGTATCGGTGTAATAATCGGCGGGGGGTTCCCCGCAGCGTGAGAAACACCGCCATGGGGCATCAGGGTAATGCCCGGATTCATGAAGACAACGGTGGCACAGAACATCAGCCATCCTATGCGAAAGCGCCCGTTCATCGTTGTACCCGGCCCTTCTGGAGCAAAAAAGAAAGTGAGACAGTACCGGAATTCGAAACGGGTGGATTATACACTAAACCGGATGGCAAGGATATCCCCGTCTTTCACGATATAGTCTTTTCCCTCGAGGCGGAAACGCCCCTTGTCGTGAACCTCTTTTTCGGAACCGCAGGCGATCAGGTCATCATAGGAGAAACATTCCGCCCGGATAAATCCCCGGGCGAGATCGGAATGGATCACCCCCGCGGCCTCCACGGCGGTCTGCCCTTCGCGGATATTCCATGCCCGGACCTCATCCGTCCCGACGGTAAAATAACTGATGGAACTGGAGATCTCGTAGGCCGAGCGCGTCAGTCGTCCACAGGCAGACTCCTCGACCCCCAAGTCTTCCATAAAAAACTGTTTTTCCTCATCATCCAGCCGAGACAGCTCCATCTCGAAGGTCCCGGCGAATTCAACCACGGCATGGGTCTTCCGGATCTCCTCCAGGAGTTCGCGATTGTTCCCGAAGGTGCCCTCACCCGAATTGAGGACGACCAGGAGGGGCTTCTCCGTCAGGAACTGGAACCCGCTGATCAGTTTCTTCTCGTCCTTTCCGAGTTCGAGGTTTGATACCCTCCCCCCATCGTTCAGGCACTCCTGAATCCGGGTGAGAATCGTTTCTTCAAGTTGGGATGCGGGGGTCTTCTGCCCCCGTTTATTGCCCAGAGCGATCTTCTCCAGACGCCGCTCGCAGACGATCAGATCGGAGATGACAAGCTCCGTCTCCACCTGTTCGATATCCTCCAGCGGCGAGGGGGCCTCCCCCCGAATATCATCAAAGTTTCTCACCACCAGGGCAAGGGTGTCCACCGTGCGCATCAAACCGATCGAGGCATCCGGAAAGGAGACCTTCCCCTCCGCATCACGCGCCAGCCCCACGAAATCGACGAGTTGGACCGTCGCATACGTCGTCTTCTTCGGCCGATACATCTCCGAGAGGCGGGTGATCCGCTCGTCGATCACATCGACCACCGCAAGATTCGGCTTTGCGGTGGTGTCCGTATAGGTCGTCACCTCTTCCGCTCGTCCGGTCAGCGCGTTGAATATCGTCGTCTTACCGGCATTGGGCAGACCGATCAGTCCTATCTCCATTTGTATCCCCCTTTACATGATAACGGTCCAGATAATGGCATAGATGATGGCGGGCAGGAAGTTCCCTATCGATATCTTGGTGACCTGCAAGAGGTTGGTACCGATCCCGATGATAAGCAGACCGCCGGTGGCGGTGACGGCGTTCAGGACAACGGGGTCCTGCATGAAGAGCAGGTGCCCGGCGAGGAGGGTAAGACTCCCCTGGACGACAAAGACGGAGAGTGCCGAGAAGCCGACCCCGATCCCCAGGCCCGACGCGAGGGGAATCGAGATGACGCCGTCAAGGAGAGACTTCACATAGAGGGTGGTCGGATCACCGACCGTCCCGTCCTGGATGGAGCCAACGATCATCATCGCCCCGGTCAGATAGAGAACGGAGGCGGACATAAAACCCTCGGCAAAGGTCGATGAATTCGAGCTGGTCCGATCCTTGAGCCACTCGCCAAGGCGCTCGATCCAGTACTCGATCCTGATCAGCTCCCCGGTGACCGCACCGAGGAGCATGCAGCCGATGGTAACGATCAGGTCGGTGACATCGAGGGCCATCTTGATGCCCACCAGGAGAACCGAAAGGCCAAGCGCCTGGACCATGATCGTCTTGATTCTCTCGGGGAGGTGTTTCCCCACGGAGATACCGATCAGACTTCCGGCAATGATCGCCCCCGTATTGACTAGTGTTCCCGTCAAAAATATATCTCCCTTCCGTCACCTGACACACTCTGCCCTGTTCGATCAACCCCAGATCGTCGTTCCAACCACACACGACAATCACAATCCGTAGGATAAATCAAGCGCCCTACTTATTGCAGGATATGATTCTTGTCAACGATTATTAAGATTATCGACAGAACAATGATGCCCCTGCAAGCGGATCGAACAGGGGGGCGGGAACGCTACGCAGACGCATAGGGTTGAGATGTCTCCAACCCGGTCATGCCACGGATATCGTCAAGGTCGAGCCAGAGGTCTACAGAGTAGGATAGATCGGCTATTTTATTGTAAATCTCCATCCGCTCATTGATAAAATCTCGTACCTTATTCAAGTGTGATTCATCAAATTCAAAGAGGTAAATGGTCTCAATTCCTCCACCGGATTTGACGTTCTTGATATAGGGACCCATCATGTTGATATAATGGGGGACAGGAGGAAATGCTCCGAGACTGCTCTGTGTCTCATACATGCTTCTCTTCCCGAATGATACGGTTGTCACGATGACCATTACCTGTCTCCTCTCTCTCAAAACACGAAACTGGAAACCTGGAAACCACGCCTTCATTTGAATCTAAGATGACAACATTTCGGTCCCCGGTCAATACACCTTTTGGCGTATTTTGAAAGGGAATTTACCCGGCAATCCCTTTGTTTCGCCTGTCTTTGAGCAGGAATAACCAAGTCAGAGACACAAAGGTTCTTCGGTCCTCAAAAATCTTGACAATCGGTGCCATATGATGCGTAGTATCGACACAAGGTAACCATGGTGTCAGCGGATCAAATCCCAGGGCAGAGGGGCATGAATATCAGATGCGACCGGAGATTTCAGAAATTCAAACCAGGCAAATCAAGAAAGTCACCTGGATAGGATGCATCGTCAATGTCGCTTTGGCTGCGGTTAAATTCGCCGTCGGGACGATAGGCTCCAGCCAAGCGGTTATTGCAGACGCCGTTCACAGCCTATCGGATCTGGCTACCGATTTTTCGGTCATCCTGGGGGTTCAATACTGGTCAGCACCACCTGATGATGATCATCCATACGGGCACGGGCGGATCGAGGCGATTATCACCGCTCTGATCGGCCTTGCCCTCGTTTCCGTCGCGTTCGGACTGGGGTATAAGGCCGTATGCGCCCTCAGTCAGCCGCACGCCAGGCAAACGACCTGGATAGCCCTTATCGGCCCCCTCCTCTCAATTGTGCTCAAGGAGATCCTTTACCACTGGACCATCATCGTGGGAACGCGGGTACGATCCACCGCTGTTGTCGCGAATGCTTGGCACCACCGCTCGGATGCATTAAGTTCGATACCGGCCATCATAGCCGTGGTGATGGCCACAATAAACCCGGCGTGGTTCTTCGTAGATCACCTCGGCGCACTCATCATCTCCGTCTTTATTCTGAAGGTGTCCTGGGATATTTTGCGGCCCTCACTGGCGGAACTCGCCGACCACGGGGCATCAGAGAATGAGCGCGCCCAGATCAGGAAAATAGCGACGGATATCAAAGGGGTCAAAGACGTGCATGCGATACGGACCCGTAAATATGGAGAGAGCCTTTATGTCGACCTCCACATACTCGTTGACCCGGCTATCTCCGTCAGTTCAGGACATGACATCTCCGAAACGGTCAAGAAGGCCCTCCTTGAAAAGGGACCGCGGGTATTGGATGTCGTCACACACCTGGAACCGGGTGAATAATAGGGTGAATGAATAATATTTCTTGACATACCTTCTCAAACGCTATAGATAGACGCATCGCAAGTTGGAGAAAGACATTTTGAAGTGTAAAGATTGGTCGCCATCGCTGATTTGTATTCTTGGCGGCCTTTTTTTCTTCAGTCATAATGGAAATCCGACTTTGAAAAACTGGAGAAAGGAGGAAGCATATTATGGCAGAAGGCACCGTTAAATGGTTTAACGACGGGAAAGGCTTTGGTTTCATCGAAATGGATGGTGGCAAGGACCTTTTTGTTCACCACAGCGCAATTCAGTCTGAGGGTTTCAGGTCGCTGCAAGAGGGTCAGCGCGTGAGCTTTGACATCGAGCAGGGCAAGAAAGGCCCGGCGGCAACGAATGTAAGAGCGCTGTAGGCAGTCGCGACATCGCAAAGAATACACCCTGCGGTTTTGTTGAATCGCAGGGTGTTTTTTTTGGAAAAAGTTTTGCACGCCAACCGGTAACACCCAGAAGGAGGGAATATTGGGCAGACCAAATTATTCATTCCAGAAGCGACAGAAAGAGCTGGCGAAAAAAAAGAAGAAAGAGGAAAAAAGGCAGCGCAAATTGGAGAAACGTGAAGCTCCAGCCGTTGAAGAGGATACCTCCCTTCCACAAGAAGATTAACCCCTTGATTATTTGTAGGGAACCAATTTCGTGAACGCGCTTCCCCGTACGAGGGGACCTTGCAACCTATTTTCTTACCCGAAATAAAACGACTCTGTGCCACGGGAATTTCACTCGCGGCTTTTGTTATAAGGACTCGACCATGATAACCGCATCGAATATCTCCCTCTCGTACGGCAAGAGGGTTATCTTTAAGAACGTCAACATTAAGTTCGCTCCCGGCAACTGCTACGGCCTGATCGGTGCAAACGGTGCCGGAAAATCCACCTTTTTGAAGATCCTGTCAGACCAGCTTGATCCGGACAGCGGCGAGATTACCAAGGGACGGGGGGAACGCATTGCCGTGCTCAGCCAAGACCAGTTCGCCTTCGACGAACAGACCGTTTTCAATACCGTGATCATGGGACACAGAAAACTCTTCAAGATCATGGCCGAGCGCGAGGCCATCTATTCAAAGGCCGATTTTACCGAAGAAGACGGCATCCGCTCCGGAGAACTGGAGGCGAAGTTCGGTGAGATGAACGGCTATGAGGCGGAGGCGGAGGCCGCCGTCCTGTTGAACGGCCTCGGCATCCCGGAAGAGATGCGTCAGAAAATGATGAAGGAGCTTGACGGCAGCGATAAGGTAAGGGTCCTGCTGGCCCAGGCCCTCTTCGGCAACCCCGATATCCTTCTACTGGATGAGCCCACCAACCAGTTGGATCTGAGGACCATCACCTGGTTGGAAGACTTTCTTTCCCGCTTCCAGAACACGGTAATCATTGTCTCCCATGACCGGCATTTCCTGAACCAGGTCTGCACCCACGTGGCGGATATCGATTACGGTAAGATCCTGGTCTACGCAGGCAATTATGACTTCTGGTATCAGGCCAGCCAGCTCCATTTCCGCCAAAAAGAAAGCGAGGGGAAGAAGGCACAGGCCAAGGCGGAAGAACTCAAGGAGTTCATCCGGCGCTTCAGTTCAAACGCCTCCAAGGCCAGGCAGGCCACTTCACGCAAGAAGCTGCTCGACAAGCTCACCATCGAGAACATGCCGATTTCCTCCCGGAAATATCCCTATATCACCTTCACACCCGAACGGCCCTGTGGTGACGTCATCCTAGTAATTGAGGGTCTTTCCAAGACAGTCGACGGTGTTCCCCTGTTTGAGAACCTCACCCTCACCGTCAACAAGGGTGACAAGATCGCCTTCGTCGGTGAGGGCAGCCTGGCAAAAACTACCCTGTTCCAGATCCTGGCCGGGGAAACCGAACCGGACAAAGGGAGCTTCCGCTGGGGCGTGACCATCCGTAGCGCCTATTTTCCGAAAGAAAACGCCGCCTATTTCAGTAATGAGGAGCTCGATCTTGTCGGCTGGCTGCGCCAGTATGCTCCCCCGCAGGAGCATGAAAGTTTCGTCCGGGGGTTCCTGGGAAAGATGCTGTTTTCCGGGGAGGAAGCAATGAAGAAGACCTCCGTCCTCTCCGGCGGCGAGCGGGTGCGCTGCATGCTCTCCCGGATGATGCTCGCAGACGCCAACGTCCTCATCCTTGACGAGCCGACCAACCACCTCGATCTTGAGTCGATCACCTCCCTGAACAACGCCCTGACGGCCTTTCCCGAGGTGGTACTCTTCACCTCTCATGACCATCAGTTCGTCTCCACCGTGGCAAACAGGATTATCGAATTTACTCCGGACGGCATCATCGATGTGATGACGGACTTTGACGCATACCTGGCAATGAAAGAGGCGGAACTGTCCGGCAACGACGGCTACCCCGTCATGCGGGCCGCCATGTGAGGATGAAGAGGAATCAGCGGGCACAGACACGTGGACATAGTATCCGTAGTCCCTACCTTCGCGGTTCACTCCTCCGTGCCGGGTGGTGGGTCTGGGGGCGATGCAAGCCCATAGCGTACAGCTTGTAGGAATGTCCTGAGGCCGGATTCTCCCCAGAGCCGGTCTGAGAGATCCCTATGGACAATGTATATCGAGTCGTCGAAATCCCAGAAGACAATGGTCTTCCCCCGGGGTTTGAATTTCAGCAGGGCATCGATGTTGCGCAGGTTGGCCACATGCAGCATGAGGTAATCCGCGTGGCTGGCGTTGATATCGTCGTACAGTCTTTTCGTCAGACCATCGAAGCGCAGATACGTTGAAGCCGTCAACCAGAACACCTGCCCGGTCAGTATACCGGGATACGTGCGCTTGACGTATCTGATGACATCACTTGAGATAGAGCTTATCAATACATCGTCGCCCCGTTCGCGGGCCCGAATATCCGCGACGATCTCATCGACCAATCGTTCATCTTCCTCCCTGTCTCCCTGTGACTTGATCTCAATGTTCAGTTTCTTCTGCAGGAGACCGATGACTTCATCATAGGAGACGATTTCCCCTCCTGACAACTTCGACAGCTCGGCAGATGTCGCCTCCCCTATCCGCTTCATGCTGCCAAAAAGCCTGATCATGCTTTTATCATGATAGACGACGATCTTTTTGTCCCTTGAGTACTGGACATCGAACTCTATGAAGGCATATTTTTTATCCTCCTCCGCGGCCTTCAATGCGGCCATGGTGTTTTCTTTATACTCAGCGGATGCGCCGCGGTGTGCGCCCGACGTGCACCGGTACCCATAATGCATAAGACCGCTTCTCCCTTCCTTGGCAAGGATGGTATCGATACTTGCCATGGAGGGCGGCAAGGCGCAGCCGGGAACCCCTGCCACAAGCAAGGCACATCCAAATGAAGCAAGGCGATAGCGCTTCGTTGAGAAGGCCAACACCGAACCGAGGACGCCACCTATCCGAATACAAGACCCCAGAATCAGAGAAAATGTAAATATTCGGATAATGGATTCGAGTCTGTGCATATGGAAACGGTTCTCTGTTTCATCAGGTATCGGGGTCTTCAAAGAAACCCCGACGGGAACAATAGACACCCTGACCCGACTAACCCTCAGACGATATCTTGTCAAGAGATATTTCTTCAGACGGTCAGGGGATGATCCAATGCACATGGAACACAAAATCCATGAGCAAATATTTGTATTGACATATCACCGACGCTTTACTATCTATTAGATACTATACTTTGTAAAGGACTTCTGTATGACTCAATCTTATCGGCATTTTTGTCCCGTTGCCCGCGCGCTTGAGAAGATCGGCGATAAGTGGTCCTTGCTCATCATCCGCGATCTCTTGCGGGAACCTCAACGTTTTACGGACCTCCTTGCCTATTTAAATAATATCACGCCGAAATGGCTGACCCAGCGCCTTCGGGATCTGGAAGCGGCGGGGATCGTCGTGCGCGACAACAAGCCCGGACGACGCGAAGTCTGGTACGACCTGACTCCTGCCGGTCGCGATCTGGCACCTGTTGTTGAGGCACTTATTACCTGGGGGATTCGGTGGGCCATGCGGCCGCCCCTTCCCGGCGAGGTTGTGCATCCGGATTTAATGATGAGGGGACTGATTTTTTATCTCAATAAACGAGGGAAGCGACTGAATCGTCAGGCAACATGGGCCCTGCGATTCCCTCAGGCGATGTACACGCTTTCCTTCGGTAATGACGGTTGGACAAGCAGCAAGGAGGAGAATCCCCATGCCCATGCCCATGCCCATGCCCATGCCGATGTCACCGTCACGACAACGCCGGAAACGTGGGCAACGGTGTTTACATCTCCCCGCTCTGAACGGAGCCGCCTGGCTCAGACCTTGACGATTGAGGGCACTCCGGAGAAAACCGAAGAATTCATGAAGACTTTTGGAATCTTAGAAAAGGAAGCTGGAACGGCTTCGGGGTTACCGACTTTTCAGTAAACAGATTCCCCGCGGCACCGGCATATCGCCGGTTAAAAGGCCAGCGAAAAGCCACTGCGAGAGCAGGCGTTTCGTCTATCAAAAAAAGGGAGAATGCCATGGATTTAAAACACGTCAGCGACATATTAAATACGTATATCAGGCCTCAAACCTTTTCTGTTGCCATCAAACTGTACACGGCCCACGAAGCCCTCCCGGCCAAGGTCAGAACCCCCGTCAAGGATCTGGGTTATCAGATCGCCCTCTGCCAGGCCGTGGCCCTGTCCCGACGCTACGGCTGGACCATCGCCGTCGGAAAAGAGGATCAGTGCTGCGTCGGCGGTCACGCCACCATGGGCTTTCTGGACAATCCGCCCGGGGCGCGGCCCGGCGACGAGGAGAAGCGGCATGAGCCGGGCAAATACGCCTCTCTGGTCTCGGCACCCATCGACCGGGCCGATTTCGATCCGGCAATGATCTGCCTTTACGTCAATTCCGCTCAGGCCATGCGTCTGGCCCAGGCGGCGGTCAACGGCGGCGGGGGTATGGCACCGACCGTCGCGACAGGCATGGGCAGTTGCGGCGACATTGTGGCAAGAACAATCAAGACGGATCTAAACCAGTTCATCCTTCCATCCGGCGGCGATCGGGTCTTCGGATCCACCCAGGACCACGAAGTGATCTTCACGATCCCGAAGAGCAAGGTGGATTTGATGATGAAGGCCCTCGGGGACACGCACGCGGACGGCTTCCGCTATCCCGTCCTGACGGACGTGCGGCACCGCCCGAATCTGGCGCCGTTCCTCGAAATCCCCAAAAACGCTTAATGATTTATAGGAGAAAAGATCATGCCGTGGAAGAAAACAGCTTGTGTATTGTGCGCTAACCGGTGCGGACTGGAAGTCCAGGTGGAAGACAACCGGATTGTCAAGGTCCGCGGTGACAAGAACAGCCCCATCAGTGAGGGATATGTCTGCCGGAAAGGGCTGAACGTCGCTTACCATCAGCACAACAAGGACCGGCTGCGGTATCCCCTGAAAAAGGTGGGAGATAGATTTGAGCGGATCTCCTGGGATCAGGCCATCAGCGAGATTGCCGAAAAGCTTAAAGGCATCCTTGCTCAGCACGGTTCCCGATCTTTGGCTTCGATGGTCGGCGGCGGGGAGTTTGCCTTTTTAAGCATAGGTTTTCCCGTTCGCTTCGTCCGGCGGCTCGGGTCACGGTGGAACTATTCCGCGGCGAACCAGGAGTTTTCCGGCCGGTATTGGGCCCACGGTCTGACCCTGGGAAGCCAAAATATCCAGATGGAAGAGGATTTTGAGAACTGCGACATGTTGATACTGATCGGTAAGAATCCCATGATGGCCCATCATTTTCCTCAGGCGCCGCGCCGGTTGCAGAAGATGTCCAAAGACCCGGACCGGCTTCTGGTCGTCGTGGACCCGCGCCTCACGGAAACCGCCCGACTCGCCGATATCCATCTGGCCATCCGTCCCGGCACGGACGCCCTCCTGCTCAAGTCCATGATTGCCATCATTCTGGAGGAAGGTCTCCAGAACGCGGAATATATTGCCAGGCATGCGGACGGCTTCAACGAGATCCTGCCCTGGTTTGCCGGCTTCGACATCAGGGCGGCGCTGAAGGTCTGCGAGCTTGATTATGACACGGTCGTCAGGGTCTGCCGGGAATTTGCCACGCGCCGTTCAAGCATTATTGACGATCTCGGTATATTGATGAACCGGCACAGCGCGCTGGTGTCCTATCTGCTGATCGTCTTACAGGCCATTTGCGGACGCCTCGGCGTGCCGGGCGGAAATTATCTGCAGGGCGGTGGATCCAGGTCGGACCCCAGGGATCCAAAGGTATGGAGGACCTTATCGACGGATATCCCCGCCATCAACGGCATGTTCCCGCCGAATGTGTTGCCGGAAGAAATTATGCATGATCATCCGGAGCGCCTGCGGGCCGTCCTCTGCTGGGCCGCAAATCCCCTGCGGTCCTATGCCGATACGACGGCCTATGAAAAGGCCTTTCAAATGCTCGACCTGCTGGTAGTGGCTGAGATCGCCATGACCGAAACGGCCGCCCTGTCCCATTACGTCCTTCCCTGCAAAACGGCTTTCGAGTCCTGGGAGGGGGATCCCGGCACGGGGTTCGAAAATGTTTACGCACGGATGCGGGGTCCCGTGGTGGAGGCCCAGGGAGAGCAGAAGGAAAATGCCGAGATCTTCACCATGCTGGCCGACGCCATGGGCCTCATCCCCCCGATTCCCGATGTGCTGTACGAAGCGGCCAAAAGTGGCGACCTCAAGACATACGGGCAGAAATTGGGGGAATTTATGACGGCTTCGCCGGAAAATGCCGGGGCTGTGCACTTTGTCGTCGCGAAAACACTGGGCCCGGCCTTGGGTTCGGCCCATCTGGCCAGTATCTTTCCCTTGTTTATGCTGCCATCCAAGACGCGACAGGAAGAGGCGGCCAAGGCCGGTTTTCCTGCCGGACCCGATCAGGGCCTGTCCCTGTATCGGGCCATCATGGACCATCCGGAAGGGGTACTGGTCGGGATACGCGATCCGGAAAAGAACCTGGAGGCCAATATATCGACCCCGACCAAGAAAATTCAGCTTCATAATCCGGAAGTGGAGGATTGGATCAAGAAGATAAATCCCGACGAGGAAGAAGAGCAGCTCAGGCCGGATGGAAATTTCCCGCTGATCCTGATGGCGGGAAGGCATATGGACATGAACGCCAATACCGCCATGCGAGACCCGGCGTGGAACAAAGGTAAAAGGACTTGCACCCTGGCGATACATCCCGCTGATGCGGAGGCTCTCGGCATCGTCGATGAACAAATGGTCAGGGTCACCACGGAAGCCGGCCATGAGACCTTTGAAGCAGAGGTCACCACCGATGCACGAAAGGGCCACGTCGTCATTCCGCACGGTTTCGGTCTGGTCTATGACGGCGTAAAATACGGCGTCAACATCAACCGAATAACGAAAAACACCAATCGGGACTTTGTGGGAACCCCCATGCACCGCTTCGTTCCCTGTCGTGTTGAGGCCCGGTGAGTCGGTGACAATGTGCCTCATGACACTATCACTCCAGCATCAGGCGGGATCGTTTCCCGGCAGTTTTACATAAACGGCAGTTTCATAGTAACGACGCAAAAGAGGAGATATCATAATAAAGATAGTTGCTTCCCTGGAGAATCCAGGAAAGACCAGCAAATACAAACGCCACCGTCAACGAGGTTTTACGGGGGACCTCAAAGGCCGGTGCGGAGACAATGGCGGTCCATCTCAACGAACTGGGCACCAGAGCATGCCGGGCCTGTCACAAATGTCAGACAGAGTGATTGTGAAATCGGGATAGGGGAAGGCCTCACGGCCTTCGCCCTCCCACACCACCGGGCATACGGGTCCGTACACGGCGGTTCATGTAGTCTTGCCCAATGTTTGAGCCTGACCCCAGAGTCCAAGAAAACCCCGTTCGGCAAAAAACCGATTGGACAAAGCAATCTTCAGCGGTTTCATGTTGGACAACGCCCAAGGTCCTTTGCTTGACCCTGCCGCGATACGCGCCTGATCTTTCCCTACTCCCAGATGGATCAGGTTCTTATAACGGGTATGGCAGTTGTTTACCCATTGTTTGACCATGAAACACCGCAACCTCCTGCGCATCCAACTATCCAGATCCCGCAGAATCGTCCACGTCTCGATCAGATGAAAATACCCGATCCATCCTCTCAAATACGTCTGGAGTTCCTCGATTATCCGGTTGATGGAGACGCGCCGAGATCGCCTCGTGATCGCCCGGACTCGGTCCCGGAAGTTCCTCAGGGCCTTGCCCGTCAGCTTGATCTTGAGGAGTTTCCCGGAGGTAAAGCCGAATCCTAAGAATCCCCGCTCATGGTATCGGGCTACCGCACTCTTGTCCCGGTTCACCCGAAGCTTCAACCGCTTGAGCAAAAATGCCTCAATGGATTCAAACACCCTCTTCCCGGCGCGCTGAGACTTGACATAGATGTTCACATCGTCCGCATACCGGCAGAATCGGTGACCCCTCCGTTCCAACTCCTTGTCCAGTGCGTCCAGAAGAATGTTGCCCAGCAGCGGCGATAAGGGTCCGCCCTGCGGCGTCCCTTCCCACCTTTCCTGTACGGCCCCATTGACCATGATCCCGGCCTGCACATACCGACGAATAACCCGGAGAATGCGCTTGTCACCGATCCTCTTGGCCAGTCTCCCCATGAGGATGTCATGGTTCACCCGGTCAAAAAACTTCTCCAGGTCAATATCGACCACCCATTCGTATCCTTCAGATATGCATCTCTTCGCTCGGTTCACCGCCTGATGAGCACGGCGACGAGGACGAAAGCCATAACTGTAGTCCGAAAAGGTCGGATCATACAGGGGATCGAGCACCTGCAAAATTGCCTGCTGGATAAATCGATCCGTCACCGTGGGGATACCAAGCCGTCTGGTCCCGCCTCCCGGCTTCGGAATCACTACTTCTTTCACCAGTTGGGGGCGATACTCCCCTGTCAACAACTCCTCCCGAATCCGCGGCCAGTGTTCCCGCAGGTAATCCGTCAGTTCATCGACGGTCATCCCGTCAATGCCGGGGCTCCCCTTGTTCGCCCTGACTCGTTTCCATGCGCGAATCACGTTCTCCCTGTTCACTACCTCCTGCATCAGGTCAACCATGATGGGTTCGGATCTCTCCAATGCCGCCGCCGCTTGATACCTCCTCCCATCTCTCCTCGGGGCTTCACCCTTCAAACATGACAGAAGGCCTTCATCGAATAATGAAAGTTGCCGCATCTCCACGACCACGAATCCTTGAGTCTCACCACCGACCACACGTTCGGCCCTTCAGCCCGGCTTGCGCCACACCTAATACGGCCTCTGCTGACTTCTGGAAACCGTTCAGAGTCCCTTGCGAAACCCCTTGTCGTCTCCGACAGGTTCCCAGACCTCCCCGGGTAAGAACAGCCGCCTTCACCCCGCATCCGCCGCATTTACTGCATCACCGTTTGATGGCTACGGGCTTCGCCTTCTCACGTAAGCTCGCCCCAATGATACAGCCTGATATGCGATTCGTGTTCCTCGGATCGGGATTTTGCCTCCGGCTTCCTTCAGACCCCACCTCGCGATGGACGCCCTTGCCCTCGGCTAACAGTTTCCACCATCAGGACCTGTAGAGGACTCTCACCTCCAAGCTGCTGCCCATGCCGGGCACACGAGAAGCTCCCCGTGGCTTGCCGCGGGGCACTCTGCAAAGCATATCAGTAAAGAGGCGTGACGACCGATCGTTTCCCTCAAGCGTTTCGAGACCCATATGAACGGGCTTGTCGACTATGACGGACACCTTTGAGTCCCCCTTCTTCGGATATACGGCATCGTCGATCCGGACGAGTTCATCAAACAGACATACCGTCTTTTTTCCTCATGAATACGATCGCCGCGCCGGCCACGAGTGCCGCAAAGATGATCATCCCCCACCCGGACAGGGTGGGAACAGGAAACGTCGTCAGGAGATAAGCCAGTGTGGCTGACACGTTGAGGCGGGGGCCGGATGACGGCTCCGTGTCGCAGCCTGATTCGATGATGACGCCGCTTATCTTCATGGCCTCCTCGATCTCGTCGACCGTGGCGATCGGGGCGGCCTGGCGGAAGATGGCCCAGGCCCCGGCCACGTGAGGCGCTGCCATACTCGTGCCGGACCGTGTACTATAATACGTATCGGACCACGCGCCTGCCGAATAGATGGACACACCCGGGGCGAAAATATCCTGCATCACCGGATGCCAGTTATTCCAGGAATAGGGATCGTCGAAAGAGTCCGAGGCCCCCACCGCCACGGCGGATGAGACGCACGCCGGGGCGTTCACTCCTCCGCAATATCCATCATTACCACCGGCAATGGTCACCGCGATACCGGCCGCCCGCAGATTCTCAATAGCCGGTCGCCGTGCATCACTATCGCAGTAACTACTATGCGAACCACTGTCTCCCAGGCTCATGTTGGCCGAGGCGATACGGTATGTGGCGCGGAGGCCGTACACATATTCCAGCCCCTTGATTTGATCGGAAGAATAAGATCCGATATCACCCCAACTGGGGATATAGCTGAAGACCTGGATAGCGATGAGACCGGCCGCGGGCGCCACGCCCTTCTGATCGCCGCCCGGCTGGTTGCCGACCGCAATGCCGCTGACATGGGTGCCGTGGCCGAACCGATCCGGCGGAACGGCGGAACCGGGACCTTCCGCTTCCGGGACCTCGCCGGGACAGAGAGATGATGAAAAAGTCCCCCATGTGGTACTGAAGCAGGCCTCCACGATATACTTGCCCGCGAACATCTCGTGGCTCGTGCGGACACCGGTATCCAGCACGGCCACATACCAGCCCGCTCCGTCATACCCCCTTGCCCAGGCCTGGGGGGCATTGATGATGTTTACCCCATAGCTCTCTACGGCATGAAGTTTCCTGGTCGTGCTTACCGAGGGAGGGTCGGGGGCCGGTGTCAGTCTGTCCTCCACCACCCTCGTCACCCGGGGGCTGTCCTCCAGTGCCAGGAGGCCGTCATAATCAACGACGAGCACTGCCTGCGGCACGGTTTGAAAGACATGCGTGATCGCATCGTCCAGCCGCAGTCCCGCAAAGAGATCGGCAGATGACCGCCGAATCGTCTCGGCCAGGTCCGCATCGGCCTTGCGCAAAGCGTCGAGATCGGGAGAGGAGCGTTTGGCCCCCGGGGGGTGAACACGTGACAGACGCGATGCCCGCTGCTTCGTCTCCAAACCGGCGACCCCGAAGGTGACAATAACCCGTACCTTCCCCTTATCCTTGGCCTGAGCGAGGAGATCGTGCCGGTGTATCATTTTTTCCTGTGCAAACGCCGTCCCTGAAAGGAAAAAGAACAAAGCCGATACGATGACGATTACCCATAATATCTTACGTCTTTGCATGCGATAAGCGACTCCTTGAAACTCCGGTTCTCATCCCGGGGAAGAGGGGCTGAAATGATCAGCGTATGATATCCACGGGGCGTCTCGTTCAGAGACTCTTGCCGCCCATCAAACGGAATATACGCTGTCATTACCCTCTCGATGGCAATCTTGTCAAGAAATTGCCATATCTCAAGGTATCTCCGGCGTGACAGGCCACGCCAAAGAAAGAAGAGTCTTTGTATCTAATTGAAATACGGCACCAAAGATTGACTCACCAATAATAGTTTCCATTTTACCTTGACAATATGTTCGCTTCGTGTAAAATCGCGCCACACTTCACGGAAGGATAGTGATACATGATCGGTCCGTTTGGAAAAGCAGTAGCGGTATCTCTTAAGCGTGTATACGTACTCGCCGTAGTACTTATGGGGTCAGCTGCTTGATTCATCCAAACTAAATGAAGAAACCAAGCCGCGGGCCCTGAACCCCGCGGCTTTTTTGTGAGAAGCCGCACCTCGGAACGAGGGTATGCGGCTTTTTTATTTGGGACACCTCCCCGTGGGGTGGATAAAGAAAAAAATGAGAAGTGAAAGGCAAGGGATCAGGACAGGATTCCTTGATGATACCGGATCGAACAGCGCGAGCGCTCTTTGAAGTAACCGACATAACGACTACGATGTTCTTGACTGGATTGCGGTTGAGGCGAAAAGGAGAAAGAAAATGGCTGGATGTAACAGGACCCTGGAAGGAAATGAGATCGCGGCGTACGTCTCGTATGCGATGAGTGAAGTCGCGGCATTATACCCGATTACCCCATCGAGTACGATCGGGGAGTACTGCAGCGAATGGGCCGCCCGCGGCAGGAAGAACCTCTTCGGTCAGGTACTCGACATCGTCGAGATGCAATCCGAGGCCGGTGCGGCCGCCACCGTACACGGGGCACTCGCGGCAGGGGCGCTGTCCACGACATATACCGCATCCCAGGGCCTTCTGCTCATGATACCCGAGATGTACAAGATAGCAGGTGAACTGCTCCCGACGGTCTTCCATGTGGCGGCACGGTCCGTTGCCGGCCACGCCCTCTGCATATTCGGCGATCATTCCGACATCAACGCGGTCCGTCAGACCGGATTCTCCCTGCTCTCATCGGCTTCCCCCCAGGAGGTCATGGATATCGGTCTCGTCGCTCATCTCGCGAGCATCAAGGCCAGTCTCCCCTTCGTCCACTGTTTCGACGGTTTCCGAACCTCCATGGTGGTTCAGAAGGTCGAGCTGATCGACTACCCGGATATGGCCAAGCTGATCGACTGGTACGCCATCGAACGCTTCAGAGAAAAGGCGATGAACCCCGAACATCCGCAGGCCCGCGGCACATCGCAGATCTCGGACATCTACTTTCAAAACCGCGAGGCATGCTCCCCCTATTTCGCACGGCTCCCCTCGATCATCGAGGAGGAGATGCGAAAGGTGAGCCAGCTGACCGGAAGGCCCTACCATCTCTTCGATTACGTCGGTCATCCCGAGGCGGACAAGATCATCGTGTCCATGGGATCAAGCTGCGACGTCGTCGAGGGAACCATCAACTATCTCAACGAGCGAGGGGCCCGTCTAGGCCTCATCAAGGTCAGACTGTACCTCCCCTTCTCCCGGGAGCACTTCTTCAAGGTCCTCCCCAGATCGGTCAAGAAGATCGCGGTCCTGGACCGGATCAAGACCCCCCTGACCATCGGCGAGCCCCTGTATCAGGACGTCAGTACCGCCATCAACGAGGGCGGCTTCGGGCAGCTGGTCGTGGGCGGACGATACGGCCTCGGGAGCAAGGATTTTACCCCCGCCATGGTCAAGGCGGTCTACGAAAACCTCGATCAGTGGGAGCCGAAACGATCCTTCACGGTGGGGATCAACGACGACGTGAGCAACTCGTCGCTCGAAGTCGGGGAGGAATTCTCCGCCTCGCCCCCCGGGACAACCCAGTGCAAATTCTGGGGGCTCGGCTCGGACGGAACCGTCGGCGCCAACACGGAGGCCATCAAGATCATCGGGGAAAAGACCGACATGTTCACCCAGGCCTATTTCGCGTACGACGCCAAAAAATCCGGGGGCGTCACCGTCTCCCATCTCCGTTTCTCCCCGAACCGGATCCTGTCGCACTACCTGATCAAACACGCCGACTTTATCGCCTGTCATGTCCCGGCGTATGTCACCCAGTTCGATCTCCTCGAAGGGATCGTCGAGGGGGGCAGCTTCCTGCTGAACTCCCCGTGGACGGTCGAGGAGATGGAGAAGGAGCTGCCCGTCGGTCTGCGGAACATCATCGCGGAGAAACATCTGCATTTCTACAATATCGACGCGTTCAGGATCGCGGACAAGGTCGGTCTGGGCAGACGGATCAACATGATCATGCAGGCCGCCTTCTTCAAGATAGCAAATGTGATCCCCCCCAATGATGCCATCCGATATCTGAAAGAGGCTATCCGGAAGGCATACTGCAAGAAAGGCGACCAGGTCGTCGATATGAACATACGCGCCGTCGATGAGGCGCTGGGGTCCATCGAGGTCATCGAGGTGCCCGAATCATGGGCCAGGGTGCAACGCAGCGAATACCCCCTGGACAATGTCTCCGAATTCGTCAACTCGGTCATGCTCCCCATGACCCTGCAACGGGGGGAACAGGTCCCGGTAAGCGCCCTCCCCCCCGACGGGATCTTTCCCACGGCGACCTCCCAGTATGAAAAACGCGGGGTCGCGATCAACGTGCCGGAGTGGATCCCGGAACACTGCATCCAGTGCAATCAGTGCGCCTTTGTCTGTCCCCATGCCGCCATACGGCCGGTACTGGTGTCGGAGGAAGAACTGGCAACGGCCCCGGGATCTTTCGCAACCCTCGAAGCCAAGGGAAAGGAGCTGAAAGGCCTCCGGTTCCGGATCCAGATAAGTCCCCGGGACTGTCTCGGGTGCGGGAGCTGCGCGGAGGTCTGCCCTTCAAAAGAAAAATCGCTCGTCATGAAACGGCTGAGCACCCAGAGCGGGGCGCAGGTGCCGAATCATCAATTCTCGCTGACCGTCCCCGTCAGGAACGATCTGATGGCGAAACACACGGTCAAGGGGAGTCAGTTTCGCCAACCCCTTTTCGAGTTCTCCGGTGCCTGCCCCGGTTGCGGCGAGACCCCGTACATCAAGGTCATCACGCAGCTCTTCGGCGACCGGATGATCATCGGCAACGCGACGGGCTGCTCTTCCATCTACGGTGCTTCTGCACCGATTTGTCCCTATACCGTCAACGAGTACGGACACGGACCGGCGTGGGCCAATTCGCTCTTCGAAGACAACGCGGAGTTCGTCCTGGGTATTGAGGCGGGTATTTCAGGGAGGCGTGAGAAACTGGCCATGCATATCAGAGAGGCCGTCGGGCAGAATATCTCAACGGAACTCAAGGGCCTGTTGCAATCGTGGCTCGATCATATGAACGATCCGGATGTGACCAGTGATCTGAGATTCCGGATCGAAGGGGCCCTTTCAACCGAGATCCTGCGATCGGTGGGGGCGAAGAAGGACACGCTGAATAACATACTGAGGCTGAAAGATCTGATCGTCAAAAAATCGATCTGGGCCATCGGCGGCGACGGCTGGGCGTATGACATCGGATACGGGGGACTGGACCATGTGATTGCCGAGAATCATGACCTCAACATACTGGTGCTGGATACCGAAGTCTACTCGAACACGGGAGGACAGGCATCGAAGGCGACCCAGATGGGGGCGGTCGCGAAATTCGCCGCCAAGGGGAAGCCGGTCCGCAAGAAAGATCTCGGCCGCATGGCCATGGTGTACGGATACGTCTATGTCGCGTCCGTGGCGATGGGGGCGAGCAAGTCGCAGTTCCTGAAGGCGGCAATCGAGGCCGAAAACTATCCCGGCCCTTCCCTGATCATCGCCTACTCGCCCTGCATCAACCACGGCATCGATATGGGGAAAAGCCAGGAGGAAGAGAAAAAGGCCGTCGAGGCCGGATACTGGCCGCTCTATCGCTATAATCCGCTCCTCAGGGCGGAAGGCAAAAATCCCTTCCAGCTGGATTCGACTGATATCAAAGGAGATTTCCAGGAATTCATCAAGGGCGAGGTCCGGTACTCCAGCCTGAAACGACTCTTCCCCGACGTGGCCGATCAGGTCTATCAGATGGCCGAAGAGGAGGCGAAAGAGAGATTCGAGGGGTACAAAAGGCTTGCGAGTCTATAGCCTTTAGAGCGGTGCCACTCCCCCGGCAGGAGTCGGGGGAGTGGCACTATGTTGAAGAAGATTTATCCGGTCCGGATTATAGAGTCAGAAGTATTGGAGTCGTCAGACACGAATAGCTTTCGATAGAAATAGGTAAGATGTCCCCAGATTTCCCCCTGGCTCTTGGCCGCCATCATCCTCCTGATCGCCACCGCCAACATGGGTGTCCTTCACCACATCGTCCCCTACCTCACCGACATAGGGTTCTCCTCCACACTGGCGGCAACGCTCATGTCACTGCACATGACCATGCTTCATTGTGGGGAAGGTCCTGGTGGGGGGCCACGCCGACCGGTTGGGACTCCTGAAGAGCTACCTCGTCTGCATGATCGGCCTGATGATCTCCATCGCCCTCCTGTACGGCTCACAGCTCCTGTGGGTGGCGATTGTCTTCAACGTCCTCTTCGGCTTCTCCATCGCCGTCCGGACCGTCCTCCCGTCGCTCATGACCGCCCGCGTCCTGGGGCAGAAGCACTTCGCCGTCATCTACGGCTTCCTGAACATCTTCACGACGCTGGGGACCGCCGTGGGCGTGCCCCTCTCCGGGTTGATCTATGACTACACGAAGAGCTACCACATGGCATTCGCCTTGTATATCGTTCTGTGTGTAATCGCCGCTCTCGCGGGCATCGCGGTGATGGCGCAGGCAAAAAAGAGGAACGGTGCCATGGTGCAGGCATAACAGGCATGTTCATCGATGGGGGAGACTGCGGTTTCCCCCACCTACAATGTGGAAAGCGTCCCCCGTTTTCCTGATTTCCCGAGGTATTCCCATCCCACTATCGGATCAGAAAATATTCAACCCTGGGCATGTTTTTCTTGACTTAACAGCCGCTGCCTAGTAACGTACCGGAAGGTTTGCTTTTCGGGAAAAGATCAATTATTTCCGAACCACCCGTAGTGAACCGACATTCTTAATCTCACATATTCAGTATTATATATAATTGACAGGAGGTACATACCGCATGGGCCAAAGCGCTTCCCTCCGGCACAATCTCACTCCCCGGTTTCGTTCAGTTGTTGCTGCCGCGCTCCTGGCAGTACTGGTGAATGTCGCCACCCCATCCACAGCAGTCTACGCTTTATTTTTTGATGTTGACACGAACGCTGACGACCCGTTGTGCACCGCCTGCACGGCCGCTCCGAACGATTGCAGCCTGCGCGGGGCGGTTGACAGTGCCAATGCCAACGCCGGTGCCGATACCATCAACATACCAGCCGGCACCTATACCCTGACCGTTGCCGGGTCCGGTGAAAACGCCAACGCAACGGGCGATCTGGACGTCCTGGCGGCCGGCGGCGATCTGACCATCGCCGGCGCCGGCGCGGGAAGCACCATTATTGACGGCGGCGGCATAGACCGGATCTTTCACCTTGACCCTGCCGGAACCGGCGGTATTACGGTCAATATCTCTGACGTCACTATTCGCAACGGCGCCGTCACCGGTGAAAATGGCGGCGGCATCCACAACAACGGCGATACGCTGATCCTGAACAACGACACCGTCACCCTCAACACCGTAACATACTCTTCCGGTGTTGGCAGAGGCGGTGGGATCTACAATGCGACCGGCGGCCAGCTCACCATCACCGATTGCGCCCTCAGTCAAAACACGGCGACCGGTACTTCGCCAGCCGGCGGCGGCATCGCAACCTACGGCACTGTTGGCATTACTAACAGCACGTGTTCTAACAATACGTGCGCCAACGGCTACGGCGGGGGCGGGTTGTTTGCCGGTGATGGTACGATCACGGTAAGCGGCAGTACCTTTGCCGGCAACAGCGGCTATGAAGGCGGCGGCATTGCTACCGGTGCGGATGGCGGGATAGTTACGCTCATCGTGACGGACAGCACCTTTTCCGGCAACCAGGCCACCGGCCAGTATGGATGCGGCGGCGGTATTAGCAGCAATGGCATTTTGAACATCACCGGCAGCACCTTCTCCGGGAACGCCGCAACAGGGATCAATGGAAACGGTGGCGGTGGCCTTTATCATATCAACGAGGGGGCCTCCATAGCCAATAGCACCTTCTCCGGGAACAGTACGGCTACCGATGGTGGTGGTATTTATTTCCGTGATTGGACCATGGCCCTGAATTACGTGACCATCACCGGTAATACGGCCGACAGCGATAACAACGGTACGGGTAACGGCGGTGGACTCTTTGTATCAGACTGGGGCACTATTATTCAGGTTGGGAACACGATCATCGCCCAAAACAGCGACCTCAGCGGCGGGGGCGCGGATTGTTACACCTACAATACCGCCGTATTGACTTCGCAGGACTACAATCTCATTCAGGACACAACCGGCTGCACTTTTGCCGGAACAACGACCAATAATATTACCGGCGCCGATCCGAATCTCGGCCCGCTGCAGGACAACGGAGGCCCTACCCGCACGTGTGCCCTGATCACCGGCAGCCCGGCCATCGATGCGGCCAACCCCGGCTCGTGTCTGGCCACCGACCAGCGCGGCGTGGCCCGGCCGGTGGGATCTCGTTGTGATATCGGGGCGTTTGAGGGTGAATTGCCTGCCGCGCCTGCGTCCATCCCTACCCTGTCGGAATGGGGCATGATCGTCTTCATGGGCCTGCTGGCCGGGATCACGTTCCGGCGGCTCCGACGGCAGAGGGCCTGAGCAATCTGACACACACGGATTTAAAAGGTTCCTGGACATGTTCATGGACGTGGGAGGTGATGATCTCCTACGTCCATTACTAATTATTCAGCATGGCCGCCCTGCCCCGCTTTCCTGTAAAATCACGTGTAAAATCACATTGACAACCCGTCCACAATATGTGCGACATGCTGTACGGGAGGTGCCGAAATGCAAACGATAACCTATACGGCAGCAAGGCAAAATCTTGCGAAAACAATGGAGAAGGTTTGCAGAGACCTGGACCCGGTGATTGTCACGCGGAAATCCTCAGAATCGGTCGTTATCATGTCTCTCGAGGACTATGAGGCCCTCGAAGAGACGGCCTATCTGCTGCGGTCACCGGAAAACATGAGACGGCTGATCGAATCCATAGCCCAGCTCGAAAACGGCCGGGGGACCGAAAAGGATCTCATGGAGTGAAACTCATCTTCTCCGACCACGCCTGGGACGATTACCTCTACTGGCAAAAGACCAACAAAACAATCCTTCGCCGCATCAACACCCTCATCGAGGAAACAAAACGCACCCCTTTCGAAGGTATCGGCAAACCTGAGTCCTTAAAGCACGCCCTTTCCAGCTACTGGTCCAAGCGAATTAGAGACGAACACAGGTTCGTCTGTAAAGCTACCGAAGATGCAATTCATATCGCTCAACTTAGATACCGCTACTGATTCAGATTCAACCTTTATGACTGAAAGACCAAGGGAACGTCCCTCATTTCTCTGATTTGACGAAAATGGGCGCTGTCCCTATTATTCCCTATTATTCCGAAAATGGGCGCTGTCCCTATTATTCCCCTATTATTCCCGAAAACTTTCGAGTTTTCAAATCGATCTTCCGGCCGGCCTCAAGTTCCCCCTTACGGTATCCAGCGCGTCTGAATCGGCCTTCGATCCACATTGTAACGATAGGTGAGTCGGGGATATCCCATGATCAGCACCGACAGGATATCGTTTCCGGGGGGAAGCCGGAGTTCCGAACGTATGCTCCGGGTCTCTCCTGCCGCGATGACCAGGAGGCCGAGGTAGGTGGACTCGATACCCATGGTCCGTGCCAGGAGGCTCAGGGTGGTAGAAGCGATCACACAGTCATCTTTGGTCGAGACCTTTTCCCGAGGTCCATGAAAGATCAGGACCGCCGGGGCAGCATGGAAGATAGGGTCCAGTCCCGCGTCGCGTGCCTCCTTAAATCGCCTCCCGTAGCGGCGGGTTCGAACGAGGCTTTCCGGCGCTTCTTTCCCCTCCGTGGTGAGCTGCGCGATGAGCTCCCGGGCCTTATTGCCCGCGTTGATGAAAAAGTCGACGGTATCGTCGGAGAGCCTCTTCATCGTGTCCTTGTTTTCCACGACGATGATCTCGACGGCCTGGGCGTTACCTCCCGTGGGCGCATAGCGTACCGCATCGATCAGGGTTTCGAGATCAGGCCGGGGGATGGGCTTCCTTTTGAAATGGCGATGACTTCGCCTGTTCCGTATGAACCGGACGAATTGTTCCGTCTCGAAATTGGCGTCCTCGAAAGCGGGCGGAAAGTTGGTCATGTCCAGCTCGCTGTGGACGATGGCCCCGCCTTCGCACAGCGATATGCAATGTCCACCGCCGTTGCAGTTTTCCTCATCCGCCTGCGCCACGATCCGGCCGTCCACCTTTGTGAAAACGGAGGGACACCGCACCACGCAGAGGCCACACAGGTTACACCTTGTTTCATCGATAGTTATCCAGCTCATCACATCCCTTTCCATTGCTGTTATGGAGAAAAAATATACATGATATCCCGGATGGTCAAGCCGTTCTTTTTTCCAGCACCATGAATTTGTCCCTTCACGAGGTAAAAAACCGGTATCGGTTTCGGCCTGCCTGTTTTGCCTTGTACATGGCGATATCGGCATTTTTGAGAAGGAGATTTTTATCCGTTCCATCGACGGGATAGATCGCAACGCCGATGCTGGTCGTCACGGCAAGGGTGTGGGTGTCCACAACAAAGGGCTCGCGAAAGCCGTCAATGATCCTCTGGACGACCGCTGTCGCGGTTGCTACCTCTGACAGGTCGGGGAGAATCAGGACAAACTCGTCACCGCCGAACCGTGCGACGGTATCACTCTTTCTGAGGGCTGCGCTGAGTCGCTGTGCCGTCGCCTTGAGGAGAAGATCTCCGAGATCATGGCCGAGCGTGTCATTGACGTCTTTGAATTTGTCGAGGTCGAGCATGGCAACCCCTACCATTGTTTTATCTCTCCGGGCCCGGGCCAGCGCAGTGTTCAAGCGATCAGAGAACAGTGTCCTGTTGGGAAGACCGGTCAAGGCGTCATAATAGGCCATCTGACGGATCTTTTCTTCCGCCTCTTTACGTTCCGTTACATCGCGGATGATTCCGACGGCATGCCACGCCCCTTCCATATGGACCGACGAAAGCGACAGCTGCACCGCAATCTCCTTTCCGTCTTTTCTCATTGCCTCCAGGTCGAGTGTTTCCCCCACTGCTGTTCCCCGCCCTTCCCGTTGGAATAACGGGAAAGCGGCATAGTGCGCTTCATGATACCGCGGCGGGGCAATCAGGCGGTGCAGGTCCTGACCGACGGCTTCGGTCTCCGTATAACCGAAAATAGTGGTAGCAGCCGGATTCCAATAGGATATACGCCCTTTGGGGTCCATCATCAGGATAGCGTCCTGAGCGGAATCGCTGATAGCGCGCAGCCGCGACTCGCTTTCCTTGAGTTTCTTTTCCGCCAGCTTCAGGGTGTGGATATCAAGAAAACACTCCAGCAATTTTTCCCGACCGCTTATGGGTACCCGTTTGACGGATTTGAGGATGGGAAGCCTGCTTCCATCGACACAGACCATTTCCCGTTCCGCGTTTTCAATTATCAGCCCCCGATCACATACGGGGCAGGCACCATCCGTCTCAGGGCAGAGAAACTCGTGGCACTTGTGTCCAAGGATATACTCGTCCTGAACACCAAACATGTCCGCAGCCGCTTTGTTCACACTTTCGATTATCCTGGTCACCGGATCGATAATGACGATTCCCGCAGGAAGGTTTGCCAGAAGAATATCCCGGAGCGCGATGTTCTCCCTGCCTGCCTTTTCTATCTGTGGGTCTTTTGGCTCCGTCTGCTTTTGCTTCGGAACTTTCTTGTGGGGGGGAACCAGCCTCTTATCTGTCTTGGATTGATCCTTCATAAGATTGTCTCCTCTATTGAGATGAGGGTGCAAGACCGGGACCATCCGTGTCTCTCTCATTGAAACAATCCATCAAAAACAAAAACTCCACCTCTCGTTTTGAGGAAACGGAGCAAAGATGATTATACGATACCCCATCTGCGGGTGCAGTTGCTGAAAAAAACAGATGAGTGCAAACTGGTCAGGAATCTTGTGATAAATTAACCCTGTTGCAGTGTTCTGTCAATAAATATGAGATGGTCTGGTGGGTAATTCCATCATCCTGAGGGGCCCCATCGAGACAGTTCGGGATGCAGGGCAACAGTCATCCTTCTCCAACGATACTCCATGCCATATTGTCCTCGGATAGGACAAACCCCTTCTCTCTGAAAATCTTAAGACAGGCCGCCGCGACATCTGGATCATACAGAATACCGCTGTTCTCTTCTATTTCCTGGAGGGCCACATTAATTCCCAACGCAGGCCTGTAGGGCCGGTGTGAAGCCATTGCCTCTATCACATCGGCTACTCCTATGATTCGTGCTTCCAGAAGGATGTCTTCTCCCTCCAAGCCCAGGGGATACCCGGAACCGTTCACTCGTTCATGATGCTGGTACACAATCTCGGCGAGCGGCCACGGGGAATCCACATCCTTGATAATTTCGTAGCCCTTCCCCGGGTGTTCTTTGATCAGCCCGAACTCAGCCTCTGTCAATTTTGCCGGCTTTGCCAGTATGTCAATGGGAACGGACATCTTGCCGATATCATGGATTGAAGCGGCGATTCTGATACCTTCGATCGTATTTCGGGGCAAGCCCATTTCACTGGCAATGGCACGCGCAAGGTTTGCAACTCGTTGCTGGTGTCCCGCGGTGTACGCATCTCGTGCTTCCGTGAGAGATACAACGATCTGAATCGTGGTTCCCAGTGCCTTTCTGAGATGTTCGAGATTTTTCTTCCGTTCCTCATCTGCCCTTTTCCGATCGGTAATGTCTCTCGACAATCCATAGAAGCCCTTCAACGTTCCATCTTTTTCACGGATACCACGGAGGTTCGTCTCAAGGATCTTTATGGATCCGTCTTTGTGATAATAATCCAGAATCAGGGTTCGGGAACGATCGGGATCCGCTTCCTCTGCCTCTTCTTGCTTTGTTTCCTCCGCCATTATATCGAAGGCCAACTGTAAGGCCTGAGGGGTCAACTGTTCTTCGACTTTTTGAGATCTTCTTTCTTCGGGGGTAAACCCCAGGACTTTTTCAATGGAAGGGCTCACATAGGTTGTTCGTAAATCCAGATCAACCGTAAATGATACGTCAGCCATGTTCTCTGTGAGAAACCGGTACTTTGTTTCACTCTCCCGCAGGTCTTCTTCTATGTGCTTGAGCGCTTCTACCGATTGTTCGAGTTCACGGATTCTCCGCCGTAAGGTTTGTATTTCTTGAATGGATCCGGCATTGTTTTTCGATGTATCACTCATCGGAAGCCTCTCTGTAATTATACGTGCTACCTGTTTAATAAGAGATACTTACGCACTTACATGTAATCGATACGTAATATAATGTCAAATGAAAACGTATGTTTTCATTTCATTCTTTATGTATCGCTCTAATCACCGGCAAAACCGGTAGACTTGGAAAAATATCGTCAGCTCTTTCCCGTTCATGCAACCGGCCATCCAAAACAAAAGCCCTGTCTCTCGTTTTAAGAAACAGGGCTTTGATGATCAGGCCATAATCCCTTCCTTTGACTTCCGCCGTACCAAGCAAAAGATATCACAACATGAAAACTGCCAGGCAGTTAACGCTATCATGCTATATTGTCGAGAGATTTTGTGGGGAGACTTGGAATGGAGTGAAGGAATGATTCTCTCAGACTTCAGCTCTCGGCATAGAGCAAAAAGAGGGGTCGGTCATACAGACCGTACCCCTCGTGTTTTCTGGCGGGGTCGATGGGACTCGAACCCACGGCCTCCGGCGTGACAGGCCGGCGTTATAACCGACTTAACTACGACCCCGCATATATGGTAGGCGGAACAGGACTTGAACCTGTGACATCCACGGTGTAAACGTGGCGCTCTCCCAGCTGAGCTACCCGCCCATAACGTTCAACACCCTGTAACCGAAGCTGGGAACCTAATCAAAAAAAGGTCCCCTGTCAAGTACTATTTACGCATTGATGCGTATTGTTTCCTCTCGGGTCGCGGATTTCACTCCGCCTCGATACTCAAGCTCCGAAGTATCGCCAGGTGTAAACGCCCGCGCAAGAACATCATCCACGTTTTCCACCAGGATTACCTCGACCTCCCGCAGGACATTGGCAGGGATATTGGCAAGATCCTTTTTATTCTCGATCGGTATGATCGCGGTCTTGATGTGCCCGCGATGGGCTGCCAACAATTTCTCCTTCAGCCCGCCGATGGGAAGAACCCTCCCTCGGAGGGTAATCTCTCCCGTCATCGCGAGATCGCTTCGGACCGTTCTCTTCAGAAGTGCTGATGCGATGGACGTGGCCATGGCGATACCGGCAGACGGTCCATCCTTCGGGATGGCCCCTTCAGGGACGTGGACATGGATATCCAGTTCCTTGTAGAAGTTTTCCTCCAGTCCCAGGATCTCCGCCCGCGATCTGACATAGGTCAGTGCTGCCTGGGCCGATTCCTGCATCACGTCTCCCAGTTTCCCCGTCAGGGTCAGTTTCCCGGTTCCCGGCATAATAGACGACTCGATCGTTAACAGCTCCCCGCCGACCTCCGTCCACGCGAGACCGACCGTCAACCCCACGCGGTCTTTATCCTCGATCTCACCGAACCGGTACTTCGGCACGCCGAGATACTTCTCAACGGATTTTGCCCCCACACGGATGGTCTTGGTCTTCCCTTCGGTAACGATCTTCCGGGCCACCTTTCTGCATACCGAGGCAATCTCCCTTTCCAGGTTCCGCACCCCGGCCTCCCGCGTGTATTGCCGTATGATC
Source organism: Syntrophales bacterium (assembly GCA_963662405.2). GTDB lineage: Bacteria > Desulfobacterota > Syntrophia > Syntrophales > UBA2210 > UBA6078. The sequence goes on along the minus strand of CAXXKT010000001.1, from coordinate 2,538,052 downwards.
GTCAGCAACGACCCATCGGTAAAGGTAATATCCTCGTCGGTCAAACCGTTTGCTTCGATTTCCTTCGCAACAAGGTATTTCTGCGCGATGTTCAACTTCTCGGGTTCGGTGTACCCCGCGATCCTGATCACCTCGGTCCGGTCCTGAAGGGCGGCCGGAATTGTCTGGAGTACATTGGCCGTGGTGATGAACATGATATCGGACAGGTCATAATCAACCTCGAGATAGTTGTCATTGAAGGCGATATTCTGCTCCGGATCAAGCACCTCCAGAAGGGCCGACGCGGGGTCACCTCTGAAGTCGGAACTGAGTTTGTCAATTTCATCGAGGCAGAAGACAGGATTGCTCGAACCGGCCTTTTTTAGAAGCTGAATGATCTTCCCGGGCATCGCCCCGATATAGGTCCTCCGGTGGCCGCGGATCTCGGCTTCATCCCGCAAGCCGCCGAGCGACAAACGGATAAATTTCCTGTTGGTAGCTCGGGCAATCGACTTTGCAATGGAGGTCTTTCCCACCCCCGGAGGACCGACGAGGCAGAGGATAGAGCCCTTCTTCTTGGTGGAGAGGGTCTGGACGGCCAGGTATTCAAGGATCCGTTCCTTGACCTCCTTCAGACCGTAATGGTCCTCTTCCAAGATCGCCTCGGATTCCTTCAGCTCCGTTTCGTCCTTCGTCTTTTCAAACCAGGGGAGAGCCAGTATCCAGTCCACATAGTTCCTCACAACGGTCGCCTCCGCGGACATGGGAGACATCATCTTCAGTTTTTTTATTTCCTGCTTGACCTTCTGGTAGGCCTCCTCGGTCAGCCGCTTCTCCTTCAGCTTCTTCTCCAGCTCCCGTATCTCGGCCTTGAAACTGTCGTCTTCCCCCATCTCCTTCTGGATGGCCCGCATCTGCTCATTCAGGTAGTAATCCTTCTGGGTCTTTTCCATCTGGGACTTGACCCGTTTTCTGATCCGCCCCTCAACCTCCAGGATCTCGATCTCGGCCACCATCAGGGCGTATATTTTTTCAAGCCTTTCAATAACGTCCGCCGTCTCGAGCACCTTCTGCCGCTCTTCCAGCTTCACGTACAGGTGTGCGGCGACGGTATCGGCCAGTTTTGACGGATTGTCTGTTGAGGACAAAGAGCCCAAAAGTTCGGAGGGTACCTTCCGGCTGATCTTCGCGTACTTCGCAAAGGCGTCCGTGATATTCCGTAGCAACGCCTCAAGCTCGGCATCCGCCCCAGGGGCCTTCTGTTCATCAAGCTCCTCGATATCAACCATAAAGAAGTCGTCATTGTTGATATAGCGTTTGATAAAGCCCCTTCGGATGCCCTCGACCAGGGCCTTTACCGTCCCGTCCGGGAGACGAAGCAACTGTATGATGTTCCCGATGGTCCCGGTCATATAGACGTCTTCCTGCGTCGGATCATCAATCTCGGCACTCTTCTGGGCGGCAAGAAATATCTCCTTGTCATGCTGCATGGCATATTCCAAGGCATTGATCGACTTTTCCCGACCGACAAAAAGAGGTACGATCATATAGGGGAAAACGACCACGTCCCGCAGAGGCAAGAGCGGCATCGGCAGTACGCTCCCCGGTATCTCTTCATTTGTTAATTTAAAATCAAACATATGTTATATCTCTACTATCCCGTTTTTTCCTGCTCGTCCCCTTCCCCATCCTCGGAGATAGTTTCGTAGAGCAGGATCGGTTTCTCTTTACTTAAGACCACATCCTCATTGATCAGGCATTCACGTATATCATTCCGTGAAGGGATCTCATACATGATGTCCAGCATGGTATCCTCCATAATGGCCTGAAGTCCCCTCGCACCCGACTTACGCTCCGCGGACAATTTGGCTATGGCCCTCAGGGCTTCATCGGTAAAGGTCAACTTGACCCCCTCTATCTCAAACATCTTTTTGTACTGCTTCACCATGGAATTCTTGGGTTCGACGAGTATCCTCACCAAGTCCTCGTCAATGAGATCATAGAGGGTTCCGATAACCGGAAGCCTCCCCACAAACTCCGGAATCAAACCGTACTTCAGGAGATCTTCGGGCCTGACATCGGAAAGGATCTCGCCGACATTCTGTTCCTTCCTGCTTTTGATATCGGCCCCGAACCCCATGGAACTGACGTTCAGTCTCTTTTCAATAATATCTTCCAGGCCGTTGAACGCCCCACCACAGATGAACAGGATATTGGTAGTATCAACCTGTATAAATTCCTGTTGCGGGTGCTTTCGCCCCCCCTTGGGAGGCACGTTCGCCAGGGTCCCCTCAATGATCTTCAGGAGGGCCTGCTGAACCCCCTCGCCGGACACATCCCGGGTAATAGAGGGGTTCCCTGATTTCTTCGATATCTTGTCGATCTCATCGACATAGACGATCCCGTGTGAAGCCCGCTGCACATCATAATTTGCATTCTGGAGAAGACTCAAGATGATGTTTTCAACGTCCTCCCCAACATATCCTGCCTCGGTCAGGGTCGTGGCGTCGGCAATGGCAAAAGGGACATCAAGCATCCGAGCAAGAGTACGCGCCAGGAGCGTCTTCCCCGAACCGGTCGGACCGATCAGGAGGATATTGCTCTTCTGAAGCTCGACGTCGTTCATCTCGACCCCGGAAAAAAGCCTCTTGTAGTGATTATACACGGCGACGGAAAGGATCTTTTTCGACCGTTCCTGCCCGACTACATACTGATCAAGAAATTTCTTTATATCCTTGGGCTCGGGGATATCTTCCTTGACATCTCTGATATCCCGCTTTCCGTCTTCTTCGACGATGCACCGACACAACTCTATGCATTCGTCACAGATGTAAGCGGTTGGACCGGCGACCAGCTTCTTGACCTCATTCTGCGTCTTCCCGCAAAATGAGCAAAAAAGCAGATCCCGCTCGCCGTTATCAGGAGTTTTACCCATTGAACCGTTCCCCTCACTTTTTTCGTTCTATAATTATTTCGTCAATTATGCCATATTCTTTAGCCTGGTTGCTTGTCATATAATAATCTCTCTCGGTATCTCTTTCAACCTTTTCAAAGGTCTGACCGGTATGCCGGGCCAGGATGCCGTTAAGATCTTTTTTTAGTCGCAATATTTCTTTGGCCTGGATCCCGATATCGGTTGCCTGTCCCTGCGACCCGCCAAGAGGCTGGTGAATAACGATCCGGGAGTTGGGCAAAGCACTCCTCTTTCCCGGTTCCCCCGCCGTCAGGAGAAGAGCGCCCATACTCGCCGCCTGACCCATGCAGATCGTGTGAACGGCGGAACGGATATACTGCATCGTATCATAGATCGCCAGACCGGCGCTGACCACACCGCCGGGCGTATTCAGGTAGAAGAATATCTCCCGATCCGGATCCTCCGATTCCAGAAACAGCATCTGGGCAATCACGAGGTTCGCCACATCATCATCGATTGCCGACCCGAGAAAGATGATCCGGTCCTTCAGGAGTCGGGAATAGATGTCGAAGGATCGTTCCCCCCTGCCGTCCTGTTCAATGACCATCGGGATGAGCGGCATCATTCTTCTCCTTTTGCTTCCTTCTTCGATTTTTTGACGGCGGTTACCGTCGCCTTCTCTTCGATAAAATCGAGGGTCTTCTGCTCGACCATATCATCCTTGAGCCGCTCTTTCATTCCATTTTCATCATAGACGCCCTTGACGCTCTCGTAGTCCTGTCCGTACCGCTGAGCAATTTCCTTCAGCTTTTCCTCGATTTCCTCATCGGTGACGTCGATCGACTCCTTCTGTGCAATCTTGTTCAGGATAAAGGACGCCTTGACCATCTTTGCGGCCTGTTCCTTGAACCGGTCATGCATCCCGTATGAAAACTCGGCGGCCTTATCGTCCGGCATCCCGTTCTGTACCATTTTCTGGCGCGTATCGAGCATCATGGTATAGATCTGCCGTTCCACCCAGGCGGAGGGAACCTCGAATTCGTTTCTCTCCAGGAGCTTGTCGACAATCGAGCCTCTCAGTTGGGTCTTGATCCGGCTCTCTCCCTCTTCCTGGAGCGACTTCTTCACATCGTCCTTCAGGTCCTTCAGGGATTCGTATTTTTCGAAATTCTTGATAAACTCCTCGTCCAGCTTCGGCAGAACCTTTTCGCGAACATTCTTCAGGGTCACGGAAAAGGATACCTCTTTCCCGGCGATATCCTTCGCATCGTACGTCTCGGGGAAGGTGACCGTGATATCCTTTGTCTCCCCCTTCTTCATTCCGATCAATTGTTCCTCGAAACCGGGGACGAAGCTGCCGGAACCGATCTGGAGCGTGTAGTCTTGGGCTTCAAGCTCTTTGCGGGCCTCACCATCGAGCGTTCCGGCAAAATCGATCATGGCGAAATCGTCGTTGGCAAGGGCTCGGTCATCATTTGCATCTTCAAGGGTTGCATACATCTGCTGTATCTGGCTGAGACGTTCATCGACATCCGCCTTGAGAACGGATAGTTTTTCCTTTTCCAGGACAAGACCGGTATAGTCCCGGGGCTCAACGTTCGGTTGGATCTCAACGGTCGCGGTAAAGAGAAAACTCTCGCCTTTCGTAATCCCTTTTTGATCGATAACCGGCTGCGCGACGACCTCCAGGTTATGTTCCTCGACGGCCTCGCTATAGCGCCGGGTGATCAGATTCGATATCGTTTCCTCTTCGACCCGTTCTCCATGGTGCGCTTCGAGAACAGCCCGGGGGGCCTTCCCCGGTCTGAATCCCCTGATCTTCGCGCTCTTTCCCACCGTCTTGTATATAGAATCGAGCTCCTGCTTTACGTCTTCCCACGACACCTCGAAAGATAACTTCTTCTGAACCGGATTGACATCTTCTATGGTTACGTTAGTGTCCACTCACCTTCTCCTTTATAGATGTTGAGGAACTCGCGATACGAACCAGCACCCGGCTTTCCCTTGGGCATGGTGCGAGAGAGGGGAGTTGAACCCCTATCCGCTTTCGCGGGCTGGATCCTAAGTCCAGTGCGTCTTCCAGTTCCGCCACTCTCGCATTCTACAAGAGTATTGCTATAGTAGTAATCGCAAGTCCGATTGTCAACTGTGATTAGCGCCGCCGAATACGGCATCAACATCCGCCTCAAACAAAAACCGCCGGTAACGGCGGTTTTCCTTACTACAAAAAAATGGTCGGGGCGAGAGGATTTGAACCTCCGACCCTCTGAACCCCATTCAGATACGCTACCAGACTGCGCCACGCCCCGACTTTCCCGCTCAGATATCACTATCGCTTATCTCTGTCAAGAACAAGTAGGCTCCTGAACGTACAGATATTCCCGTATTCCGTTATATCGTTTCTTTCCCATCCCGGGGATTTCTTCCAATTCCTCCACCCGGAAGAAGGTTTTTCTTCTTTCCCTGAGCTCGACGATCATCCCCGCCGTATGGGGTCCGATTCCGGGGATAAGCATCAGTTCTTCACGCGTCGCCCCGTTGAGATCGATCGGCATATCGAGGGCCAGCCGGGTAGCGACCGACATATCACCGATGGTGACCCGATGGCGGGTCGTGTCACAGGTGACCCGGTCGCCGGCACGGACCACCTCAGCAAGGGTGCTCCCGGCGAAGCTGACGACATCGTCGGCTCCCGCCTTCTGGAGAAGATGGCCGAGCGTCGATGCCTCGGGAAGAAAATAGATCCCGGCATGATCAGGATCGCCGGCAAGCTCAACCACGATTCCCATCTCCTCCCACCGAGACGAAACGACAACTTCCCCCGGAGATTGCGCATACCGGAGAAGATCCCGGGCGATATAGAGGGAAACCGCCATGATCACGATTCCCATTGCCCCGCAGAGTTGTCTCCCCTTCATGGGACCTCACATATCGTTCACGGCTCCTGCTCCAAACCAAAGACATCATGCAGGACCCTGACGGCCAGTTCGGTATATTTCGCCTCTATAACACACGATATCTTGATCTCGGAGGTGCTGATCATCAAGATATTGATCCCGTCCTTGGCAAGCGCCTCGAACATCATCGCCGCAACACCCGACTGACTCTGCATGCCGACGCCGACGATGGAGACCTTGGAGATATTCTGATCATATTCCACCCGCAAGGCACCCATCTCCTGTGCGGCTGCGTCAAGAAGGGCCCGGGCCTCTTCGATATTCTTCCGAGAGACGGTGAAGGTCAGGTCGGTATACCCCTCGCTGCTCGCATTCTGGATAATCATGTCGACCACGATATTATGATCTGACAGGGGGGTAAAGACCTGAGAGGCAATGCCCGGTCTGTCCGGCACATGGACCACCGTCACCTTCGCCTGATCTCTGTCATACGCCACACCTGTGATAAGCCCTCGTTCCATCTCTTCATCCTCCTTGGTAACCAATGTTCCACTATCCTCGCTGAAAGAAGACCGTACATACACCGGGACTTCAAATGCCTTGGCCAGTTCGACCGAGCGGTGATGCAGAACCTTCGCCCCCGCACCCGCCAGGCTCAGCATCTCATCGTACGATATCTTCTTCAGTTTTCTCGCCGTATTACATACATAGGGGTCCGTCGTATAAACTCCATCCACATCGGTAAATATCTCACAAAAATCGGCCTTGAGCGCGGCCGCGATGGCCACGGCGGTCGTATCCGAGCCGCCTCTCCCCAGCGTGGTGATATTTCCTTGGCTGTCGACCCCCTGAAAGCCGGCTACAACGACTATCCGTCCCCGTTTCAGTTCGTTTGCTATCCGTTCGGTTTCGACATCGAGTATCTTTGCACTGCCGTGGGCCGTGTCGGTCAGTATCCGCACCTGGTCACCCAGGAGAGATACGGCCTCGCATCCCATCTTGTTGAGCATAATCGCCAGGAGCGAAATCGTTACCTGTTCTCCCGAAGAGACGATCACATCGTATTCACGCCAGTCCGGATCTCCCCCGGCGGCCTTGCTTGCCAGTTGCACAAGCCGGTCAGTCTCGCCCGCCATGGCCGAGAGGACAACCACCATGTCGTTTCCGTCTTCCCTGGTCCTCGCCACTCTCCGTGCGATAGCCTGAATCTTTTCAAGGTCGGCCACGGAGGTGCCGCCATACTTCTGCACAATTACTGCCACCTATCAAGCTCCTCTCTCTTTCAACATTTCGACACAAGGCACATTCGATTCACATGAAATCTTGAGTTTCCTTGTGGTCTCGTCGCCATATTCCAGATTGATCATCACGACACCGGCGGGAAGGATATCGGCAACCTTCTCGGCCCATTCGATCACGACGGCCCCCTTTCCGTAAAAATACTCCGTATACCCCATATCTTCCATATCACAAGAACCGGACAGCCGATATACATCCATGTGATACAGGGGAATTCGCCCGTGATACTCATTGATCAGCGTGAAGGTGGGACTGGTGATATACTCCCTCTCGGGAATTCCCAAACCACGGGCGATCCCCTGGGTCAGGCAGGTCTTCCCCGCCCCCAGTTCGCCCGTCAAGGCCACGACCTGCCCGCCGGTCAGGTGTTCTCCGATAACCCTTCCGATCTCCAGCGTCTCGCCGGGGCTGTTCGAAATCAAATCAACAGTTGTCATCCACTACTTCTCGAGGACAATAACAGCTACGGCATATCGGTCGGTATGGGAAAGGCTGATGTGTCTCTCCGTTATGCCGGTCCTGTCCGCTATTTCTCTCGCCTTCCCATAAAAACGCAGTTCCGGTCTTCCCTCCGGACCGGTAATGACCTCCACATCGGTCAATCCGACGCCCCCGCCTATCCCCCGGCCCATTGCCTTGAACGCCGCCTCTTTCGCAGCAAAGCGAGCCGCAAAATGCTGCGCGGGATAGGCCATTGCCGTGCAGTACCGTATTTCCTCCCGGGTATAGACCTTCCTGACAAATCGCTCAGGCCATCTTTTCAGGATTTGCGCGATCCGCTCCACCTCGACGATGTCCGTCCCCACGGCATGTATCATCTCGCTATCTCATCAGCAATCCGGGAAACGCGTTCCATAAAACCCACATCGTGCACTCTCACAATATGCGCCCCGTTCAGGATGGCGGCAGTAACACCCGCCGCCGTTCCCTCGATGCGATCTTCCGCACGATCCTGGCCGGTGATCTGACCGATAAATCGCTTCCGCGACGCGCCAACCAAGATCGGCCGTCCCAGGGTCTTCAGTTCCCTGAGATTTTTCAGGATGGCGATATTGTCCGCCGTGGTCTTCCCAAAACCGATACCGGGATCGATCACGATTTGTTCTTCGTCCACCCCCGCCGCGACAGCCGATCCGATCCGCTCCCCAAGAAACCCGGTTATCTCGCCCATGAGTGACCGGTACGACAGGTCCCCCACCTGCATCGTTCGGGGCTGCCCCCTCATGTGCATCAGGACGACGGGAACCCCGTAAGACGCAACGACCTCGGCCATACCTTCGTCGAATCTCAGAGCGCTGACGTCATTGACGATCTCCGCCCCGGCCTCCAGCGCATGGCGGGCAACGACCGCCTTTGTCGTGTCGATCGACACCGGGACAGTCAAGACACCAACAAGCCGTTCTATCACGGGGATAACCCGGGCCGCCTCCTCGACCGCAGTGACAGGCTCCGAACCCGGTCGCGAGGATTCCCCTCCGATATCGATGATGTCGGCACCGGCCTCTTCCATCCGCCGCGCGTGGCCGACTGCCTCTTCAACGCTGTCGAACATCCCTCCGTCGGAAAAGGAATCGGGGGTCATATTCACGATCCCCATAACGAGGGTCTTCGCCCCGACAGCGATCTCACGCCGCGGGGTCCGGAGCGAAAAGGCGTCCCGGGCAACGTTGGAGAGGATCCTTCTCATATCATCGGATATTCCCCTGAGACCAAAAGGCTGCGGGGCCAGCTTATCGGCAAGTCGCCCCATCTGTTTCGGCGTCCCGATCAGGATCGCATCGGTACGCTCGATGCCGCAGGCGACCGACTCACGCGCCACGGCGACATCTCCGCCGATGGACAGCATCTCCTGTTTCAGGATGTTTGCAACCTTACATTCGAGCCCATCGAGAAGCAACGTGACGGTCCCCATCTTGGGGAGCATGGCCTCAATACCCGGCCAGTCCACGCCGACTCGCTTCAGTTCCTCCTCCGCCCGAGCGGGAGAGGTGATGTTCAGGAATCTCACTCAGGCCCCTCTTCCGCGACTTGGCCTCCCATGATCGCATCGATTTCCTCGGTGTTGAGCACCTCCTTTTCGAGGAGTAACTGGGAAAGTCGGTGGAGCGTATCGATATTGTCGGACAGAAGCTTCTTTGCCCGTTCGTAGTTTTCCGTCACGATGCGTGAGATCTCTTCGTCTATTTGTTCAGCCGTATTTTCACTGTAATTCTTATGGGTCGCGATCTCCCTCCCGAGAAAGACCTGTTCTTCCGTCTTCCCGAAGGTCAGCGGTCCCATGACCTTGCTCATCCCCCAGTTGCAGACCATCTTCCGGGCAATCTCCGTGGCGCGCTCTATATCATTTCCCGCACCCGTCGTAAAATCCTTCAGGATCAGTTCCTCGGCGGCACGCCCCCCCAGGAGAATCGTGATATTATTGATCAGGTATGAACTGGGATAGGCATGCTTCTCATCCACCGGCAGCTGCTGCGTCAGGCCAAGGGCCCGTCCCCGCGGTATGATGGTGACCTTGTGTATCGGGTCGGTTCCGGGGATCAGCTTGGCGACAAGGGCATGTCCCCCCTCATGGTACGCGGTGTTTTTCTTCTCTTCATCGCTGATGACCATGCTCCGTCGTTCCGTCCCCATCAAGACCTTGTCCTTGGCAAATTCCAGGTCGGACAGGGAAACCTTGTCCTTATTTTGCCGCGCGGCATACAGGGCTGCCTCGTTGACCAGATTTTCTATATCGGCTCCGGAAAACCCGGGTGTCCCCCGGGCGATAACGGACAGGTCTATGGCGTCTTCCAGCGGCACCTTCTTGACATGCACCTCAAATATCTTTTCCCTTCCCCTGACGTCCGGGAGAGGAACCACCACCTGACGGTCAAATCGACCCGGCCTGAGGAGCGCGGGATCGAGGACATCCGGACGATTGGTGGCCGACATGATGATCACCCCTTCGTTCGACTCAAACCCGTCCATCTCCACGAGCATCTGGTTGAGGGTCTGCTCCCGTTCGTCATGCCCGCCGCCAAGACCGGCCCCCCGCTGCCTCCCGACGGCATCAAGCTCGTCGATAAAGATGATGCAGGGGGCATTTTTCTTCCCCTGATTGAACAGGTCCCTGACGCGGGATGCGCCGACCCCTACGAACATCTCGACAAAATCGGAGCCGCTGATACTCAGGAAGGGAACCCCCGCTTCACCGGCGATCGCCCGTGCGAGAAGCGTCTTTCCCGTCCCGGGCTGACCCACCAGGAGAACCCCCTTCGGGATCCGTCCCCCCAGCTTGGTGAACTTCCGGGGATCACGCAGGAATTCGACGACCTCTTCCAGTTCCTCCTTGGCCTCATCGACCCCCGCCACATCGGCGAAGGTGGTTTTCTGCGTCTTCTCGGTCATCAAACGGGCCCTGCTCTTACCGAAGGACATCGCCTTCCCGCCGCCGGACTGCATCTGCCGCATGAAGAAGATCCAGACGCCGATGAGGAGTATGATGGGGAGCCACGATATCAGGATGGTCATATACCACGAAGACCCTTCGGCCGGTTTGGCCGAGATCCGCACGCCCTTATCCTTCAAGAGAGATACCAGGTTCGGATCGTAGGGGGCGAAGAGTTTGAACTCCTTCCCATCGGCAAGTCTTCCGTCGATATTCTCCCCCTGCATGGTCACTTCGGTTACCTGTCCCTTGTCGACGTAACCGATAAAATCGCTGTAGGCTATCTCTTCCTTTTTCCCCTGCGGTTGATTGAACATTTGGAAGAGAAAGACGAATACCAGACTGATCACAATCCAGAGCGCAATATTTTTCTGCGATTGATTCACTATTCACTCCTGTCAGTAATTTTGAGATTTTTCACTATCAAATAATTTCCGCTTTTACCACCTTTTCCGTCATATCCGTTATCTTCACCCGGTCGCTGAGGCGCACACCCGGCACCCAGAGAACCGATGTACGATCAGTGAGGAGGGGAATCGATCCCCGTGCGGCCTTCGGCACCTTTTCATCCACCATAAGCCTCGCCACCTTCTTTACCCCGCCCATACCCAGGGGTTGTATCCGGTCTCCCGGTCTGATGTTCCGTACGACAAGGGGAAAAGAGATGGCATTCCGGTCCATGAAAACGGGGTTGCTCGACCGGGGATCGACTTCCCCCGCGTCGACCAGGTCAAAAGCCATTCGCTGCCTCGTCTCAACAATATCAACCCCTCCCGGGATCAGGACATCGTACGCAAAATCTCCTGCATCAGGATATCCGTCATTCGGTTCGATAACCAAGTCATCATACTCCCGCCGGGCCACAAGATCGAAAGGAAGATCCGCGGAGGCGCTTGGGCCGGAGCCATCGATCAGTTCGGCCACGGCCTTTACGTGGAGGTACCCGATTCCGTTCCTCTGAGGCGAATGCCCCTCGAGGATCGTCTTGATCAGTCTCCACCGGAGGGCCGGATGGAGTTGCCTCAGTTTCAGGACCGGGAGACAGGCCCTGTGAAGATCGATCCCCCACTCGCTGACAATACCCGCGACCGATTCACGGATGAAATCGTCCTCGAGCCGGAGGATCCCGGCTGTCCGACTGATATTTTCCTCCAGCCTCATATTATACTGGTCCCGGAGCTCCGGGACCAGATGGTTTCGTATCCGGTTTCTCGCAAATGCGGGATCTTCATTCGAACTGTCCGTTATAAAGGGAATCTTTCTCTTCTTCAGGAAAGAGACCACCTCATCGCGCGTCACCTCCATAAGGGGACGTATGTAGATCCTCTCACGGATCGGGAGGAATCCCTTTAATCCATCCAGTCCGCTCCCCCTGAGAAAGCGCATGATCACCGTCTCCGCCTGATCGTTCAAGGTATGTCCCAGGGCGATCCGGCTCAGTCCCTGTTTGCGGACTGACCGGTCGAAGAAGGCGTATCGTTCCTGCCGGCAGATATCTTCGATGGACCCTCCCCGCTGCCGGCGCAGCTTCGGGACGGAAACCCGTTCGACCGCACAGGGAATCCCCATCGATTCGGCCAGTTTTTTCACGAACGATTCGTCACGGTCGGCCTCCTCACCCCTGATACCATGATTCAGGTGAAGCACTGTCAGGGTAAGATTATACTCGTCGGCAAGTTCAAAAAGCAGGTGCAGGAGGGTGACTGAATCTGCCCCGCCGGACACGGCAACCCCCACCCGGTCACCGGGCGTGACCATTGTGTGCCGCTCGATCGTCTCTCTCACTTTCCGCATCATGAGTCACATCCGGTTTGCCCGTCACGCAAACAGCTCTTTCAATTCCGCAATCTCCTCGCAACAATAATCCGGACGAAGGGCAAGGAGATGCGCCCTGTTCCCGAGGCCGTTCAGAAGCGCGCAGCTCAGAGTCCCGCTGTTTTTGGCCAGAAGGATATCGTTGGTTCCGTCACCGATAACCACGGTATCCGTCCTTTTCGCCCCGTAGCGATCGAGGAGCGGGAGGAGGATTCCTTGATCGGGCTTCCTGACGGGGAAACTGTCCGCTCCTATAATCTCCTCAAAGCAACCGGCAATCCTCAGGGCATCGGAAATCTTGAGCGTATAATCGTACCGTTTATTCGTCACAATCACTTTCTTCGTTTCCCGGAAATGGTCCAGGGTATCGCACACCCCCGGATAGAGACACGTCGTATCGAGAAGATGGTCCGCATAATGAGCGCCGAATATTCCCATCGCCTCTTCAAACCGGTGCCGGTATTCATCGCCCAGGGACCGTTCAATCAGCTTCGCCACCCCGTCGCCGATGAAGCCGATGATCGTATCCGTATCGAGAAGCGGGAGTTCTAAGGTATCCAGGGTATGGTTCACGGAGGCAGCAAGATCATCCCCGGATTTCACCAGGGTCCCGTCAAAATCAAAGACCATCAATGTAACCGATTTCATATCACTCCTGAAGAATAGGCTCGGGGCAACGGATCATTCTGATTACGCGGCACTTCCGGATCAGTATCGTACAACACGAAACTAGTATAATCACTCCCCTGAGAAATACAAGGGATAAAAAGGCGGACGATACGGCAAATACCTGTTGACAAGTCGCCGCCCCCTGTGATAGCGCGTCTGTAAAACCGCTTGGATCCGGAAGCGTCGGACTGAGACGGAATGGTCGAAAACAGAATGTGCGGTGGCAGTATATCCTGAGGGGCCTTTCCGAAAATCGGTCGGAGCGCCCCTTTTTTATGAGATGAACAGAGACCCGATCGCCATCATAGGGCTGGGCAAGGTAGGCACCGCCGTAGGGTATCTTCTCCGGAATGCCGGATACGAGATAGTCGCCGTCGCGGACCCTTCGCCGGAGGCCCTCGATCGGGGAGTGGGGTATACCGGCGGAATTGCCTGTAAATCACCCCTCCAGGCCGCACGATCCTCACGATCCATCTTCATTACAACACCCGACGATATCATACAAACCGTCTGCGCTGAGATCGCCCGGGGGGGTGGTTTTGCCCCCGGTATGAGGGTCGTCCATATGAGCGGGGCAGGAGGGCTCGGTCTTTTGGCACCGGCACGCAACTCCGGTGCGGAGATCGGCACGATCCATCCGCTCCAGTCCTTCGCCGATATCGAAGGGGTCATCGAAACCATTCCGGGAAGCACCTTCAGCATCACCGCCGAGGGCGAGATCAGGGACTGGGCGGTACGGATCGTACGCGACCTGGGAGGGACATCCTTCTTCGTGGCGGACAGGGACAAGCCCCTCTATCACGCGGCGGCCTGCATGGCATCCAACTATCTTGTCACGCTCATGAACTTGGTCAAGGAAATCTACGGGAATCTCGGGATGGAGGAAGACGATGCGATCCGGTCTTTCTGGCCCCTCGTCCGGGGCACCATCCGCAATATCGAAGAAAGAGGAACCGAGCAATCGCTCACCGGTCCCATCGCCCGGGGCGACATCGGAACCATCCAGGGACATCTGAAGGCCCTCGATGAAAAGATGCCGCATCTCCTGGATCTGTACCGGGAGATGGGCCTTTTCACCGTCGGCATAGCACTCGGGAACAAGACACTGTCCGCGGGCAAGGCCGCGGAGTTAACATCACTGTTGAAAGGAAATACAGATGAGTACACAGGGGAAGATCAATAAGGTAACAACGGCCGCGATATTGAAGATGAAGCGGGAGGGTGAAAAAATCTCCATGCTGACCGCGTATGACTACTCCATCGCCGCGCTGGTGGACGCAGCAGGGGTGGACATGATCCTGGTAGGAGACTCGCTCGGGATGGTCGTCCTGGGGTACGACAGCACGCTTCCGGTCACGATGGAGGATATGATCCACCACACACAGACCGTCGTTCGTGCGGCACAGCGTGCGATGGTGATCGCCGACATGCCTTTCCTGTCATACCAGGTCTCTGTCGAGGAGGCGGTGAGAAACGCGGGGCGGCTCATGAAAGAGACCGGCGCCCACGGCGTCAAATTGGAAGGGGGACGAGAGGTGGCGGAGGCCGTCGGGAAGATCACCGCCGCGGGGATCCCCCTGGTGGGACACCTCGGTTTGACTCCCCAATCAGTCCACCAGTTTGGTGGGTACAAGGTGCAGGGGAAAGACGCCAAGGCGGCCCGCAAGCTGATGGAGGATGCCAAGGCCCTGGAAGAGGCCGGTGCATTTTCCATCGTTTTGGAGTGCGTCCCCGCAACGCTGGCAGGTGAGATCAGCCGGGCCCTGGCGATCCCCACCATCGGGATCGGGGCGGGGGTCGAATGCGATGGCCAGGTCCTCGTCGTCAACGACATGCTCGGGACATTTGAAAGATTCACCCCGAAATTCGTCAAAAAGTACGCAGACCTCAGCACGGAAATCAAAAACGCGGTCGGACACTACATCGAAGATGTCAAAGGCGGGGCCTTCCCGGGGGAAGAGCACTCGTACTGATAAGCACCATGTCCTCCGGGGGAAAACGTGGATGCGGGATAACGGAGACAGACTATGAACAAGATCCTGGTGATCATCGCCGTGGGAGCGATTCTCGCCTTCGGGGCGGCGCTGAATTATCACTTCATCCTGTTGGACAAAAATGAAGTCAAGGTCTTGAAGAAGAGCGAGATCAGCCTTGATAAGACCCTCGTCGACGCCCGGGGGACCAAAGGGCTCCAATTGATCCTCGATCCGGTCCTGGTGAAGGCCGGCGTAAAGGACCTGATCAGGGATGCCGTGGAGTAGGGAAGCAGGCCCTCTCAGACCGGCGATCCGACCCTGCGCGCGTACCGCCACATCCGGGAGAAAACCCGTACCCCTTTCTCCGGAAAATCGAAGACGGGGATGTGTCGTTCCATCAGGTAAGCCCGTGATTCGGCGATGTCATCGGCATCCCCCAGGAGAGACACGAAAAAGGGCTTGTTCCCCTTCTCTTTGACGAGTTCCACCAGCGGGCCCATCATCTCCGTACCGTAGGCGGCAAAGGTGATAAAGAAGATCCCGTCCACGGTGTCATCATCGAGGAGAGCCGCGACTATCTCCGTCGACGTCTTCTCAAAGCCGTGCACGTTCATGTCCGGATAGGTATCGATCGGATTTTTCCGCTTGGGATAGGTCGATATGACGGTGGAGAGCCTATCCATGGTCTCCGTCCCGAACCGGGCGAGGGAGAGGGCCTCGTCGGCCGCCTGATCGACAGACATGATCGCCTGGGCCCCGCTGAAGGTGACCAGGGCGATCCGATTCCCCCGGGGGAGAGGTGCCCACTGGAACCCCATGATCGTCGCCAGCATCTCATCGACCCCCGTCACCCGCAGGACCCCCGCCTGGCGAAGGACTCCGTCGAGGACGGCGTCATTGACGGCGAGACTTGCCGTGTGGGACGCCGTAGCGGCGCTCCCCTCCTCGCTCCGCCCGCCTTTGAGGAGAATCACCGGTTTCCTTCTGACGGCGCTCCGGGCCGCCTCCAAGAACCGTCTTCCGTCTCGGATATCCTCCAGATAGAGACCGATGATCCGTGTCTGCTCATCCCCGGCCAGATAGTCCAGGGCCTCGCTCTCGTCAACGTCCACCTTGTTCCCCAGACCCAAGCCCTTCGAGATCCGATAGACGGGAAAGGAACTCATGTAGAGGAGCAACGCCCCCACAAAGATCCCCGACTGGGCGGCGAACCCGACGGAACCGGGGATAATTGTGTTTTTGTTCGCAAAGTACGATGTCAGGAGCCCCGTTTCGGTATTGACCAGCCCCAGCGTGTTCGGCCCGAAGCCACGGATATCGGCGGAGCGCAGAATCGAGCGGATTTCCTCCTGGATAGCCATCCCCTCTTCACCCGCTTCGGCGAATCCCTCGGAAGATATCACCACCCCCTTGACCCCTTTGCGGGCGCAGTCCCTCAGTGCCTGAGGCACCGCACGGGGGGGAATGATCATGGCGGCCAGATCGATATCGAAGGGAACGTCCTCGAGAGCAGGATACAGGGGCACTTCACGATATGAACCACCGCGGGGATTGATCCCGGCGACCCGGCCCTTGAACCCCGTTTGACACAACACCTCCATCAGGAGCGCCCCCGGCTTGAAGGGGTCCTGTGAGGCACCGAAGACGGCAATATTTCTGGATTCCATAACCTCTCGAACGGACCGCATATTTCCCCCCAATCTGATAACACGGCGACGGCTGCCTGTGGTTCGGGATATCTCCCCCGGGTGCACCACCATAAAAAGACAGGAATGGGATGTCAAGGAGAAAGAAGGCAACGCTCTCGTGCCCAGGGAGGGGGCGATTTCGTCACATGGTTCCCCGGGTCAGAAGACCGGCGAATGTATCGGCAGGGACAGGACGGCTGAAATAATAGCCCTGCGCCTCATCACAGTTATATTCTCTCAGCAGATCGAGATGCTCTTCCGTTTCAACGCCCTCCGCCACGACCTTCTTTTCGAGACTGTGTCCCATGGCAATGATCGTCCGGATAATGACGCGGTTCTCCTGCTGTCGGGTGCAATCCATGACAAAGGAACGATCGATCTTGATGGCATCAAAGGGGAATGTGGTGAGATAACTCAGGGATGAATATCCCTTTCCGAAATCATCCAGGGACATGGTGACACCAAGCGCCTTTATCTGATTCAGTATCGAGACCGTTTCGTCGGTATTCTGCATCAGGACGTTTTCCGTTATTTCTATCTCCAGTCTGGATGCATCGACCCGGAAGGTCCTGAGGGCATCCCTGATACTCTGCACGATACCCTGATGGACAAATTTATATCCGGAGAGATTGACCCCCACCTTTACCGATGGAAGACCGGCCTCCTCCCACGCACGCACCTGCCGGCATGCCGCCTGCAAGACCCATTTATTAAAATCAATAATCAGATCAGATCCTTCCGCGACGGGAATGAACTCATCCGGCATAACCAAACCCCTCCGGGGGTGCACCCACCTGATCAGCGCCTCGGCGCCGACGATCTTTCTCGTGACGATCTCTATCTGGGGTTGATAATAAAAAACAAACTCCCCTTTCCGCAGCCCCTCTCTCAGGTCCTTTTCGAGCGCAAACCGTTCAATAACGGCGCGATTGAGTGATTCCTCATAGAATTGGTAATTATTTCTGCCGCAATCCTTTGCCTGATACATGGCAGAGTCGGCATTTTTCATCAACGTTTCGGAGTTGGCTCCATCCTCGGGGAAAACACTGATACCGATGCTGCCGGTCACCGAAACGTCATGTCCGTTACAGTTATACGTGGTCGGAATCGCCTCGATCAGGCGCCTGGCAATTTTTGCTACGCTCTCCGTATCCCCGATATCGGAAAGGAGAATCGTAAATTCATCCCCCCCGAGTCGGGCGATGATCGAATCCATGGAATCGGCACCGAGTCGCGTGACCGTATCGCCGCAGCGGATATTTTTTTTGAGTGTCTCCGCCACGTGTTTCAAGAGCAGATCACCGATATGGTGCCCAAGGGAGTCATTCACTCGCTTGAAGTTATCAATATCAAGGTACAAGAGGGCGAATATCTGATTGTTCCTCTTGGCCGTGGCAATTGCAAGCTCCAGTCGATCCTGGAAAAGCATGCGATTCGCCAGGCCGGTCAGTCCGTCGTAGAAAGCCAGGAGACGGATTTCCTCTTCCGCCTCTTTCAACTGGGTCACGTCCTGTACAACTCCCAGCATCATCTCGGGGGCTCTGTTCTCACCGTAGAGTATTTCCCCCTGGTTGAGTATGTGCTTCTGCGTTCCATTCGAGAGAAGGATACGGTAATCAAGGTTGATTGTTTTCTTTGCCTTTACCGCCTTGTTAATTTCACGTCGCACCGTGTTGCGTTCCTGCTCGATGATCTGGGCCAGGAAATCATCAAAGGTCACTTTGTTCCCGTTTCGATTTAATCCAAGGAGACGTTTGGCCTCTGAGGAGCAGGTAAATTCATTGGTGGTAAGGTCCACCTGCCAGTTACCGAGCTTGGCGAGCCGCTGTGTTTTGGACAGACGGTTTCTGCTCCGGTACAGCTCCCTGAAGGCACGACCGGCCCGCAGCATATACCGGCCCTGGTGCCCCAGCATGGCGAGATTGACCGGCTTCGGGATGAACCCGTCGGCGCCGGCATCGAACGCGCGATTAATGGATTCGGTATCATCCAACCCGGTCACCATCAGCACCTGTGTGTATGCCCCTTCGGGGTACGTGCGGATGGCACTGCAGGTCTCAAAACCGTCCATCTCGGGCATGACAACGTCAAGGAGGACAAGGTCGGGTCTCTCATCGCGGAAAAGAGAGAGGGCATGTCGACCATTCTCCGCCTCGACGACATTAAAGCCGGCCTTCCTGAGAGCCGCGCCCATGGTGATGCGAAGAGACGTTTCGTCATCGACAATCAGGGCCAGCGGATTTTCTATCGCCTGTCTTCTTGAAGTCATATCAAACCATTCTCCTTGTGTAAGGTTTCCTTTACTCTGAGAAATTCCGATTCAATCGCGGTGATCAGTTGCGCCGCATCATCATGAATCGTATCGGCACAGTTCATTTCAAGTTCTCTGCTTATCTCGGAAAGCCTGATCGCGCCGACATTCGCGCTGCTGGATTTGAGAGAGTGGGCGGACCGGCGCACGACTTCCCTGTCATTTTCCGACAAGGCATTTCTCAGTTGTGAAATAATCGGATCCGAGTCTGACAGATAGGCATCGACAATCCGTTTCACGATACTCGGTTCCCCTTCGACCTGAAGCTCCTCCAGGTTTGAAAGGACACGTTTATCGATCGGTGACGGACCATTCCGGTCTCCTCCCTTCCGGCAGTCACTGTCGGGAGAAGCGTTTATCTCTTCCCCTTCGGCTTCAGATGGCTTGCGTGGCCCTTTATCACACCACCGTTCCACAACCGCGCGCATCTGGCTCATTAAAAAGGGTTTGCTCAGATAATCATCCATCCCGGCAGCGATACACCGGTCCCGGTCTTCTTCGAGGGCATGCGCCGTCAAGGCGACAATGGGGATTCTCTTTTTCAAAGTCCCCACCCGCTCCATCTCCCGGATGGCTGCCGTTGCCTGATACCCGTCCAGCACCGGCATCTGACAGTCCATAAAGATCAGATCATGCGTTTCCCCTGATCGGGCAACGGCCTCCACCCCTTCGCTGCCGTTGACCGCGAGGGTAACATCACAGCCGAAGGTCTCCAGCATGGCCCCGGCAACTTCCCGGTTTGTTGCGTTATCCTCAACCACCAGGATACGGGGACTCAGGTTCCGCCCCGTTCCGGCGGGACCATATGAATGAGACGACGGCACGTTCCTTTCAACAACGGATTCGGCAACCTTGAGGAGGGAGTTGTACAGATCGGACTGACGGACTGGTTTCGTCAGATAGTCGGAAGCTCCCCGTTCTTTCGCCTTTGCGGCGTCACCATAGATCCCTGCGGAGGTAAGCATGATGATCGGTACATCGACGTTGGCAGGATCATCCTTTATCCTTTTCACGACCTCCAGGCCATCCATATCGGGCATATTCATGTCGAGGAGAACGAGTCCAAAGGATTCTCCCCGCCGCCCCGCCTTGGTCAGTTCTTCCAATCCCTCCGCGCCTCCAACGGCACTGGTATGGAGCATACCCCATGCAGCGGTCTGCCTCTCAAGTATCTCGCGGTTCGTTGCATTATCATCAATGATGAGAACCCGCAGACCCCGCAACCGGGGCATACTCAGTGCCGTCACTTCATGCTCGGCCTCTGGAGTGATCTCCAGGTCCATTGAGAAAAAGAACGTAGCCCCCTTACCCTGTTTACTTTCGCAATCCATCACGCCACCCATCAGGGATATCAGTTCCCGAGAGATCATCAGTCCCAGTCCCGTTCCGCCGTACCGACGCGTCGTGGAGCCATCGATCTGGGAAAAGGGTTTGAAGAGCTTTGCGCGGTCCTGTTCGCTGATCCCCGGCCCGGTGTCTGCAACTGAAACGTGCAACATCACGTGCGCGTCATCGCGCCGCATCGTTGAGGCGCGAACGACAACCTCCCCCTCCTTCGTGAATTTTACGGCGTTTCCAATCAGGTTTGTGAGGACCTGCCGCAACCGGTTCGGATCTCCCTTGAGAAAAAGATCCGTTTCCTCGGGGATGAGAATGGCCAGTTCGAGACCCTTGGCATGGCTCCGCGAAGCGAAGAGCTCGGCAACATCCTCAATCAATACCCTCAGGTTAAAAGGAATCATCTCCAGTTCAAGCCTCCCCGTTTCTATTTTGGAAAAATCAAGGATATCGTTTATGATCGCCAAGAGCGATTCCCCCGATTTATGAATGGTTTCCGCAAACCGGTGTTGCTCATCGTCAAGGTCGGTTTCCAGCAACAGCTCCGCCATCCCCAGGACACCGTTCATCGGCGTCCGGATCTCGTGGCTCATGTTGGCCAGAAACTGAGATTTTACACGGCTGGCCTCCTCGGCCTCTTCCTTGGACTTCCGAAGATCAAAGACCATCGTTTCAAGTTCGCTCTTGGCCTCAGAGAGATCACGGGTACGTGATTCGACCATCCGCTCGAGACCTGAGTTGTATGCCTGTAATTCTTTGTCCCGTTCCTGGATCTCCCCCAGCATCTCATTGAACCGATCAATGAGGACCCCGAATTCGTCATCGCGCTCTGTTCGTATGCGAACGGCATAATCCCGCTTCCTGGTCACCGTACTCATGGACCGCATGATTTCGGCCAACGGAACGACGATGATCTTTCTGAGCCTGCCGGAGAATAATGCCACGATGAGAATCATCATGATCGCAAATGATGCAATGGCGATGTAATAGGTCTCCAGGCGTTCGTAGACCTTCTTCATATTATCGACCACGAGGATGACACCGACAAATGTCTTGTGCACGTAAACGGGTCGTATAACATACATGTAGGCGTCGGAAGCATAGCTGAAAATACCCTCTTTCCTGATTGCCTGTGCGATAATCTCACGGGGACAGGAGAGACGCAGCCGGGAAAGGAGGGCATCACGATCGATACCCTTTCGCTCATATGTGCTGTAGATCTCAATGTCACTGTCGTACAGAACCGCAAGGACAATGTCGGATCTCGTCGACAGAGAGGCGAGATCTTCCCGAGCCGCCTCCTGATCATCAAACGACATGGCGGCTCCTGCGTTCAGGGCAATAACGTCCGCCATGGAAGAGAGATCCGCAGCGAGAGTCTCTTTGGTCGCCCTCTGTTCGTTAATGACCACCGCGGTGGCCACCAAGACCGTGATCAGCATGGCAACCACTCCCAGCAGCATGAGTTCGATTCGTATGGAATGGTTTCCCCCTCTCGGCATGATCCGCTGTATCATCTCATCTCCTCCACAATAACCGCCAGGCTCAACAGACGGGAGCTGAGTTTGATCCGTTGTTGGCGACTCTTTTCAGGGTTGATCACAAAACGCAGTCGCCCTTCTTCGGTGAAAAAATTAATCATCCCCCCAAGCCTGATAAATTCTTCCGTTTCACCAACCGTAAGAATCGGCCTGTCCTTGACCGCCGCAAATATCCGCAGCACAGTGGAACGATCGGTATCCTTGGCAATAAAGACGGTGTTGCACCTCTGTACATCCGCAACCCCCCGTGCGAAATACACGTGGAGCTGACGGGCACCGACCTCCTTGCCGTCTATGACGCGAAAGGCATGTTCCACTGTCTCCCCCCCCACGACACAGAGACGAAAGGGATCGTTCCCCCCGTCAAAGGAGCTCTCGGGCCACTGGGCAAAACGGTTAAAATTCAAAACAAAGGCCGCCTTGAGTGCGTACTCGTCCACAGGTGCCGCACCGATATCCTCGTTCGCCCACCAGAGCAAAAACAAGAGAAACAAAATACACGAGCAGATGAGACTCGTGCTGAGGTATGGTATGCGTGCATCTTTCTTCATGCGATCAATTCAAACCGGTATGTCGCCATACCGTACACCCCCCGCTCGACCTCGGTCGGCGAGGTGTACGCCTCCTGAACGAATTCCACATGGCTGTCATCGAGAAGGTTCCGGCCGACCAGGGCAAGTTCCAGGTTCTTCCTGAGTCGCCACGCGCACCGCAGATCAAGGGCCACATATGCGTCTATCGTGTATAACAGATCCGGCGAGCCCGTATACAGCGCGGTCACCTGATCGACATACCGGAACCAGATATCGCACTCGATGTCTTTCCTCAGGTCGACGGCCGCCCGTAACGACACCATATGTCGCGGTTCGTCACCGACTTCCACGCCTTCCTCCATGTCGCTGTTGAGGTAGCTGTAGGACAGGTTCAGTTTCAGCAGGGCATTCGCCTGCCATGACGCCGCCACTTCGACGCCGTAGCTGTATGCGGAAAAACCGTTTTCAAATCGAAGCGGTTGCTCGATATACGTCCCATGGATTACAATCGGATCATAGGCAATGCTTCGAAGGTCCTCGTAGTCATGGTAGAAAACGGCAACATCAACGGAGAAAGCCCGGGCCGGCACGAACCGGTATCCGACTTCAGAGGCCATCAGGTCCTCGGCGTCAAATTTCTGACTACCGGCGGCGGTGACGGCCATTGGAAATGGTGTCGGATTGCTGGGGGGTGAATGAGGGGGCATCACGACATTGATAAGCCACCCGTCCTGTTCGTAGCGTGAAGGGGTACGAACCGCCCGCGATACCGCCGCCCACAGTTTGTGGGTGGGGCAAGGTGCCCAGAGCAAACGCGCGCTCGGTTGTACCTCGTACCCGCTGTAATCGTTATGTTCGAATTTTGATCCTACCGTCAGCAACAGCAGTTTCGGAACGATCGTAATTTCATCCTGAACGAAGAGGCTGAAAAGATCATCGCTTCGACTCGCCGGATCGAGGATGGAGAACATCGAGCTTTCCGCCTTGTCATGGGTATAGCGGTACCGCGCTCCCCAGACCACATCATGCCGAGCACTGACCGCGAGCCGATGCTGGAGATCAAGATCGAGGGTGTTTCTCCGCACGGAAATAAGGGCCTCCTCACGCTCCGTCCGGTGATAGGAGACCTGGACCGTCCATTCCTCGGTTGATGAAATGGTTCTCTGCCAGCGGGTGATAAGATTGTCGCCGGACAGGTCGACATCATCTTCAAGGGAATGATAATAGGGAGGCACCAATGATGAGAGGGTAACACACCGATTGATCTCCCCCTCATAGATGTCACGCTGCAGTGTGATACTGTCGGTGGCGTTGGGGGTAGAGTCCAAGCGGAAGCCGCTTCTCAGCATACCCCAGTCATCCCCGGCATTGTTCCCCGTTTCGGTAACGAATTGATCACGCCTGAATCCCTTGACATACAGGCGTCCGTATGCCCCTTCACCCAGAGACATCCCGTATCGGGCCCCGGCGAAACCGCGCTCCTCGGTCCCGCCCCCGATCGTCACCATGCCGCCCTGCGTGTCCGCCGCGTGTTTGGTGATGACATTGATAACCCCATTGACCGCGTTGGTCCCCCAGAGTACCGCACCCGGACCACGGATAACCTCGATCCGCTCGACATCTTCCAGCATCACGTCCTGTACTTCCCAGTACACACCGGAAAAGTCAGGGGTGTACACGCTGCGTCCATCAATCATGACCAGGAGTTTGCCGGCGAAACGGCTGGTGCTCCCCCGACTGTTCACCGCCCACTTGTTCGCATTGATCCGCGCCACGTTCATGCCGGGGACCATACGCAGGGCATCAGCAATGGTGGTAACATCGGAACGTCTCAGATCGTCATTCGTGATAACGAAGATGGCAGCTGCGCTGTCCGAGAGACTCTGGGCCTTCTTGCTCACCGAGGTCACCTGAACACTCATCAGTTCCTCGATACTCAGGCCGGTCAGGTCTCCTGTCTCGGCCCTGACGAGACCAATCCGGCAGAAGGTCAATATCGCCACGGGAACGAAGACCAACCAGAAATATTTCATTCGGGGACACATCATTGTGCCTATCTCCACCATATGTTTATCCGCTCTTTTGATCGCCGATACACGAGAAGCCCTCCATCTCGTCAGGCAAAGGGACGTTTCTGAGCATATCACGCAGCGATGAAGTTCCGTCTCCGGCCCTCGCGGAGAAGATGGTGTGCTTTACCGGGATATCGGTAGTCCTGAGCGTTTCTTTAGGAGGGCACCACACACATTGTTGGAGGCACATGATCGCGGGAGATGATCAGAAGGCAAAAAGGGGAGAAACGGTTTGAGGATCTGATATTCGGGACATGAAAGGCAATAATGGCACAGGTATTTTGAACTGCCTGGATAGAAGAATATGGAAGGATGCGGTGTAAGAACAACCTCCCGGCTGGAGGCACCCGTCAGGAGGATAACGAATCGGTGATGGATCAATACCCCGTCGCGAAATCCACCACGTTCTCCATCTTCCCGGAACCGGTCAGATATGCGCCCAGATTCCGGAGGACAATAGGTATTGCCCGTTCCATGTAGGTGAGGGACACCCCACAGACATGAGGGGTCAGGATGACGTTGTCAAGACCCCACAGGGGGCTATCGTCCGGGAGTGGTTCGGTGGCAAAGACATCACAGGCCGCCCCGCGAATCTTTCTCGTCCGGAGGGCATCGACCAGGTCCTTTTCGTTTACCGTCGCACCACGGCCCATATTGATGAAGCAGGCCGTATCCTTCATGAGGTCAAAGCAACTCCTGTCGATCACCCCCCGCGTCTCTGCCGTATCGGGGAGGAGGTTGATCACATAGTCGCTTCTGCTGAAGACCTCATTCATTCCGCCAAATCCGTGGACTTCTTCGACTGACTCCACCGGCCCCGGGGTGCGCTTGACACCGATCACCCGCATCCCGAGACAGGATACCTTTTTCGCGATCTCCCGGCCGATACTCCCCAGACCGAGGATCCCGAGAGTGTTCCCGTAGATCTCTCCCTGAGGCGCCGAGCGATCCCATTTCCTCTCTATCTGATTCCTGAAGATATGATGGAGGTTCCGCGCGAGGATGATCATCGCCGCGATGGCATACTCCGCCATGTATATCCGGTGGATCCCTCTTCCGCTGGTAATGATGATACCCCGCCGATGGATAATATCGAGAGGGAGCATGTCGACCCCTGCCGTCAGGGCCTGTATCCATCTGAGCCGTGAGGCACCTTCTATCATCTCCGTCGGAATGGGATGGAGATAGGTAATGAGGATTTCCGCGTCCTTGAGCTGTTCGGAGAAAATCCCCCTGTCGGCACAAAGAACCACCTCACACTCATCACAACTATTTCGCAATTGTGCAAGGTGCTCCTTCCCCAAGGTGAAGTCTACCAATATTTTTCTCATGGGTCCCTCCTTGCCGATCAATGACCCCCCATACACAAACACTCATGGAAGGTTACCACAGAAATGAGGGGTCCCGCAATCGGATCCTCAGCCGTCACATGCTGGTCCATCCCCCCTCTACCATGACCGTCCGCCCGGTGATGGAATTGCCCGCTTCCTGGCAAGCCCAGGAAGGGAAGCAAACAATCGGTCCCCGGATATACGGAAATCACCAGCCAGACTGCTTCGATCAGGGAAAACGCCAAGACGATTTTTTCGTTGACATACAGCAGTGTTTTGCCTATCCTCCCTAAGCCGTGGAAGCACCTTCCTGTCAACCTTCAGGGTGAACGCTCTGTTCGGGGGTATCGGCTTACACGACCGCTATGTTTCAAAATCGCAGTTCTCTTTCGTGGCGACCGCGGGTAAAGTCACGATCGGGGGCTTCATCACGGATCGGTTGTAAGATCATGCGTAAGCTCACTCCAGACAGGCTCGAACCGGGGATGAAACTGGCGAAACCTATCCTCAGGGGTTCAACAGTCTTCCTTGGTGAAGGCTCACTCCTCACCGAAAGCGTTATAACGCGCCTACAGTCCATGGAAATCGGTTTCGTCTCTATCCACGGCCCGGCGGAGCAACCAATCTCCCTTGACGAAGCCATGGCGTCACTGAACAGCCGGTTCGGGAACAGCGGAGACAATGAGATCATGGCGCACATAAAACAAATCGTCAGACAACATATCGTGGATCTTTATGAGTGAACCCATCAGCGCCACCATCATGCGGCACAAGGTCGAATCCATCAGCGCGCTCCCGACCGTTCCCTCGACCTTGA
Organism: Syntrophales bacterium; assembly: GCA_963662405.2. Taxonomy (GTDB): domain Bacteria; phylum Desulfobacterota; class Syntrophia; order Syntrophales; family UBA2210; genus UBA6078. The sequence goes on along the minus strand of CAXXKT010000001.1, from coordinate 2,511,445 downwards.
AACAAATCTCGTCCATGCTGGAAAACCCCCGGCTGTCGATCGACGAGCTGGGACGGTTTATATCCAATGATCCGGCCTTGACCAGCAAGATTCTCAAGATGGTCAATTCCGCCGCCTATGGCTTTCCCAACAGGATATCCTCCATATCACACGCCATCATGCTCCTGGGTCTCAATGTCGTGAGGGGTCTCCTTCTCGGTGTATCGGTCTTCGAACTGATGCAGAACACCATCTCCGGTCTCTGGGAACATTCCATGGGGTGCGCCGTCGTGTCTCGATTGATCGCCCAGAAGAGAGAGATCAAAGAACCGGAAGAGGTATCCGTCTGCGGATTGCTTCACGATATCGGCAAGGTGATCCTCATCCTTCAATTTCCCACGGAATATGAAAAGGCCCGGGAACATGCCCACGCGGAGGGCATCCCGCTTCACGAGGCCGAAAGGATATTCTTCGAAGCCACGCACGCCGATGTCGGTTCCTGGCTGGCACGGAAGTGGCGATTCCCCATAAACCTCGTGGAAGCACTTGAATACCATCACCGTCCCCAGTTATCGAAGCAGGCGGTTCTGGAAACGGCCATCGTTCACGTCTCCGATGTGCTGGTCCGTGCGCGGGGAATCGGCAGCGATTGTGATGCCCGCGTGCCTGATCTCGATCCCAACGCCTGGAGCCTGCTGCAGCTATCCGACGGCGACGTGAAAGGTATCCTGGCGGAACTGGAAGAGGCCGCATCTTCGGAAACCGAGGTCTCATAAATGTCTCGAACCATCCTTATCCTGTCTCCCGATGCCGCGATGACGTCCATACTCGCCGAAAAACTCTCCGCGGAGGGAGACCCGGTGGCATTGAGTCGTTTTTCGTCGGCATACGACACCATCTGTAACGAGATGCCCCTCCTGCTCATCGTCGATGCAGGAGCCGATCCGGAAACGGCAACATTCTTGAACATCCTCAAGGATGATCCCCTCTTTTCCGGCCTGCCCATCATCGCCCTGTTCGATAAGCCGGACGCTTTTTCCGGCTGGGACGCCTTTCCGGTGGACGATTATCTCTGGAAAAACGACGTGGAGCGGGAAATCGTCATGAGGGTCAGGCTCTGCCTCCTCCGTGCACAGCGAGCAGTCGAGGTCAATCCCCTGACCCGTCTCCCGGGCAATATCTCCATCAACCGCCAGATTCAGAGCTGTATTGACCGGAATGAACCGTTCGCCCTTGCCTATGCGGACCTGGATAACTTCAAGCCCTACAATGACACCTACGGTTTCAGCCGGGGCGATGAGGTCTTGAGAATCACGGGACGGCTGCTTTTGAACATAACCAAAGGCAGGCAGTCTCGAAACAGCTTCGTGGGACATATCGGCGGGGACGATTTTGTTTTTATGACGGAACCCGCCCTGATCGAAGAAACCTGCCGTGAGGTAATCACGGCATTCGACCGCATTATTCCCACCTTTTATGACCCCCGGGATCGAGACCTCGGCTACATCCTGAGTCACGACCGGGCCGGAGCGGAAAGACAGTTCCCCCTGTTGAGCATATCCATCGGGGTGGCTGTTTCTGAAGGTAATCGGTTTTCCCACTATGGAGAAATCTCGCAGATTGCATCGGAAGTGAAGGGCTTCGCCAAGGAACAGGACGGCAGCTGCTATCGGTTTAATCGCCGGGGCTCCCTCCCGACCGGACCCTGACGCCCTCACGAACAACCGCGGGACATCCATAACATATCCCCGCCGTGGATTTCGCCTCCTTCGTCGCTGATTTCAGCTCCCTTTCCAGCTTTCACTCCTTATTGATCCCTTCTTCACGGCGTTCTGTTGCCGGCATGAGGATGGGAATGGAGATTGATGCCAAGATATGGTATAGTAAGGGGAAATAGATTTGTCACACCGTTTCGATGCGTGCATTGCTTTTCAGGAGCGCATCTGCTTCCACTCATGTGGGGCGGTAACACCGTCCGGCAAGTGAGGGCCGTGAAGATGTTGGATGTTCCGACACTGATAGCAATGAACATCATCCTGATTTTTGTGGCCGTGATGATCAATATTGTGGTCCTGAAGTGGAACCCGGAGGTTACGGGGGTCCGCTACTGGGTCGTGGGAAACCTGGTCAACGCCTCCGGTCTCCTCCTCATATTTTCAAGGACCACGATCCCCTCTCTCTACAGCATCGTCCTGGCAAATACCCTTATCGTAATCGGCTTCTATATCCTGTACCTCGGATTTCGGGCCCATCGGGGGAAAAAGGCCGCAGACATGGCAACCATCATTCCACTCCTGCTGCTTGTGTTCCTCTTTGCGGCAGCGTTTGCCTATCTGACATACGGGTGGCGGGACCTGGCGCTCCGCGTTGCTCTTGTCTCATGGGTCACGGCGTTTCTCTGCTTTGTTATCGCAATCGAGGTCGCCGGGATTCCCAGTCGAGACCGGTTCCTGACCCAAGGGTTTGCCGTCCTGATTATGTTCAACGGTGTATGGAACCTTACCCGCTCCGTTGCGACCCTGGTCATTCCCCCGTCAAAGGCCTTTTTTGAAGGGGGCGGAATGGCAGCGCTGGCCTTCATCGAATCCTCCGTCGCGATCTTCATCTTCACCGTGGGGTATATCCTTCTCATATCGGACCATCTGCTGGGGCAGCTTCGGCAGCAGGCCGAGATCGACTTTCTGACGAATGTCTTCAACAGCCGTTCCTTCATCAAGCTGGTCGAAAAGGCCCTCGCCACCGCGCGACGTGATCAAACAACCCTTTCCCTCGTCTCGATAGACCTCGATCGCTTCAAAAAAGTCAACGACACCTACGGTCACGCGGCCGGAGATGCGGTCCTCCGACATTTTTCCGCCACGGTAACCGAAAGCCTGAGACCCGGGGACATATTGGGGCGCATGGGCGGTGAAGAGTTTATGGTTCTCCTCCCTGACACAGAGATGTCAGAGGCCTCCGGCGTTGCCGAGCGTCTCCGTATGAATGTGGAGCAATCGGTCGTACAATTTGAAGCAATCCGAGTTGCGCTGACCATTAGCCTGGGGGTCGCCAACGCCCCACACGGAGAGAAGAGTTTTGACCTCTTGGCGAAGGAGTCCGACATCGCCCTCTACAAGGCAAAAAGAGCGGGACGCAACAGGGTGGCCTTCTTTGAGGAAGGCGATGACGGCAAACTCACCACCGGTTGGTCGGGACAGACAAACCCTACTCTATAAAAGAATCTCTCCATCACTGAAAGCCCCAGGGGGAATCGGAAAAGTAGTCCTTTGGTTCGCGTCATCCACGGCAACGGCATCCCGCCAACAGACCGAGGGTCCCCCTTGATCGCCCTTCCCCTGGGGAGAATTGTACCATTCAGGCGGTAAGATGAGAATGGCAATTGATGCCGATATGGTGTATGAGTGGGCTGTTTTGTACCCCTCGAGCCTTCGCTTTTCCTGATCGAACGAGACACACGGATAGAAAGGAAGATCTTTTGTTGTGGAGATACTGTACGTCCCAACACTGATAGCGGCCAATTTCATTCTGCTGGTCGCGGTTCTGGTCATATCTCTTGTAATCCTCAGGTGGAACCCCGGTGTCCCGGGGGTTCACTATTGGGCTCTGGGTAATCTGCTGTTTATCATGAGCTTTCTCTTCCTCGCCGGAGAGACGACGACCCCCCACCCCCTCCTCACCGTTGCCTTTAATATCTCCATCACGGCGGGGTTCTACTCCCTGTACATCGGATTTCGGGCACACAGGGGAAAAGCGGAGGCACATCAGGCATGTGCCCTCTTTCCCGCCTTTGTCATCCTCGTTACGGGGATCATGATCTATCTGACATACTTTGAGAAAAACGAGGCGTTGCGTTCTTCCCTCGTCACTGCGTTCATCGCATGCCTGTGCTTTTTCATCGCCTTCGAGATTGCCGGCATTACCCGGTCCAATCGCATACTGACGTCCGGGTTCGCCATCCTGATGACCCTGCACGGCATCTTTAATCTCATTCGCTCGACCGTGGTACTGACCATCCCCGACATGCGAGCGTTCGTGGAGGGGGGCATGATGGCAAAGGCGACATTCTGCGAATCGTTCATCGCCGTTTTCGCCTTTACCCTAGCCTATGTCCTTTTGATTCTGGATCATCTCATGTTTCAAGTCAAGCAACAGGCGGAGGTCGATTCCCTGACGGATGCCTTCAACCGGCGTTCATTCATCAAGCTTATCGAAAAGGCCCGGGCCGCCGCGAATCGGAACGGTTCGGAGCTGTCCCTGATCGCCATAGACCTCGATCACTTTAAAGACGTCAATGACACCTACGGACACGCGGCCGGAGACAGGGCCCTTCAGCATTTTTCATCCGTCATCACACGCAGCCTGAGATCCGGGGATATCCTGGGACGAACAGGGGGCGAAGAATTTATGGTCTTGCTCCCGGAGACGGAGAGGGCCTATGCCCTCGAGATCGCAGAACGGCTCCGCCTGGAGATCGAACGTTCGGCGGTACTCTTCGAAGAAAAACCGATTTATATCACGATCAGTCTCGGGGTCTCGAGCACCTTCCACGGCGAGAAGTCTTTCGATCAGTTAGCAAAGGAAGCCGATATCGCCCTTTATAAAGCAAAGGACGATCGCAACCAAGTCAAGGTCTTCGAAGAACACCTCCTCAACTAGGCCGCCCCCCCCTTGAACCATTACCGAAAAAATCGTATCATGGACACTACGATGATAACAGACAGCCACGCTCGACAGGTAATTTGATTCTATGGACTTGAAACACAGCGCCCTTATTCTCGAAGGGGGAGGGCTGCGGGGAATTTATACCTCGGGGGTCCTCCGTTTCTTTATGGACAAAAATCTCTTCTTCCCCTATATAATCGGCGTCTCCATGGGGGCCTGTAACGCCGCCAATTATGTCTCCCGCCAACCTGAGCGGAATCGCATCGTCAATACCCGGTACGTCAACGATTCACGCTATCTCAGCTATCGACGCCTCCTGACGGGAGGAGAACTGTTCGGGATGGATTTCATCTTCGACACGATCCCCAATTCCCTCGTCCCGTTCGACCATGAAACCTTCAGGAAAAGCACCGTCACTTGCGTCACCGTGGTCACAAACTGCATGACCGGGCAGCCGCTCTACTTCGAGAAGAACCATCTGGGGGACCAGTACTTCTCGATTCTCCAGGCCTCAACCTGCCTTCCCTTCATATCCAGGCCGGTCTCTTTTAACGGACTGATCCTGATGGACGGCGGGATTTCCGATTCCGTTCCGATCAGGAGAAGTATTAACGATGGGAATGCCCGGCATGTCCTCGTCCTGACCAGACCGAAGGGGTATCGAAAAAAACCCTCCCCCGTCGGGAGCCTCGCGCGCATTGTCTATCCCCGTCTCCCCGGCCTGTCCGACGCCCTCTCCCGCAGGCAGGACGGCTACAACGAAACAATGGGGCTCATCGATGAGATGGAACAGAGCGGCGCGGCATTCATCATCCGTCCCCGGTCGGCACTACCCGCAGGACGGATCGAACGGGATACAGGCAGGCTTTACGCAACCTATGACCAAGGCTACTTCGATACCGCCCGCGTCTACGATGAACTGTGCCGCTATCTGACGAGCTGAAAAATCGAAGTGCTATCTCGTGCCGTTGTCCCCGAGAGTCATCGATCAGGCCGTGTGTTCCCGGACCTTTTCGGATGCCAACGGATCAATCATGGAGAGAAATACGACGATCAGCAGATAACACCCTGCACAGATGACACAATTGACGGCATAGGAACCGGTCACATCGGCAATCCATCCCCACAAAAAGGGACCGGCGCCCCCGATGATCCCATGACCGAGGGTAAGGACCCCCATCAGTGTCCCGACCGAGAATCGGCCGAAGATATCCCCCAGGAAAGGCGTATAGAGCGAGAGGGGAGCTGAATAGACAAACCCCAAGAGAAAACAGAATATAAAAAAACTTGTGCCGTCCTTGATAAAGAACCAGCCCCACAACCAGAGCAACCCCGCACACAGATTGAAATAGACGAGGACCTGTTTCTTGCCGAAGCGATCCCCCAGCCATCCCGCCATAATCCGGAGGGGGATTGAAGGGAGCGCCAGTACCGCCATGATCAATCCCGAATGCTCGGAGGGGACCCCGACCTCGACACCCCATATGATCACGTGACTCAACATCCCCTGCAACGGGATCCCGGTCAGCGAATAGACGATAAAAAAATACCAGAATGCCTTTGTGTGGAGCGACTGACGCAGGGATAATTCAACCCACCGGCCGGGGATAGCGGGACCAGTGCCTCTTGAAGGGGTGAAAACGGGGTCGCCTTCGCCATACGGCTTCAGACCGATGGATTCGGGCGTATTTTTTATGATCAGGACGGCGATCAAAATGATCATGGTACCGATGACCAGGGCACAGATAAGACACGCAGACCGCCACCCCATCGTCGCACTGATCCGGCTTATCACGGGAGGCAGAGCGGCGAGACCGAGAACCGTTCCGACCCCGACCATCCCCGTCGTCATCCCGGCTTTTTTGACAAACCACTTCCTGACAATGGCGGTATTCGGAACGAAATGGGTCATGGAAACCGCGGCCGCCAGCAGAACACCGAATATAAGGTAGAACTGCCATATCTGACGCATCAATGACAAGCAGATCAGTCCAACCAACATCAGGACGCCTCCTGCCGCGATGGTCTTTCTCCCCCCGATTCGGTCAACCATTCGCCCCGCAAGGACGGCGAAGAAGGCGTAGGCCCAGAAATGGATCGTAAAGGCAAGCCCGATCGTCTGCCGTGACCAACCGGGATCTTCCATGATGAACGGGAAGAGGGAGGTGAGGATATAGCGCCCCATGGGACCGAAAAAGGCAACCCCCACAAGACCGCCCACGACAAACCATCCGTAATATATCCTTGAGTCTCTCACTTCGTGCCCTTCCCCCGTATCATGTCCATCATGTTTTTCCCCTCGCAGGAAAGCCCTTCGAGTTCGATTCTTTAAAACGCTTTCTGTGATTATGTCGCCGGACTACCCGATGATCGTCCGGTTTCTATGCGCCTACGACTCCCTCCATCCCCCCCCGGATTCGCAACCGATGGGGAACGTCACCGCACAGTATCTTCCGATTACTCGTCCTTCAATCGCACAAACCCGGGGATGAAACTCCCCGTGAAGATCAACCCTCCCACCACTATAAACCCGGTCCCGAAAATCCCCGCGTCACCCGCAATACCGATCCCGGCCGGGAACAACCCCGCCCCCACCAGGAAGGCCATGGGGATCGACAGAGAAACGGCTATGTTTCTACTCGCGGGGGGGACAATGGCGGAGAGAACCGCAAACCCCGCCGGGAAAAAGCAGACCGAGCAGAGGGGCTGAAAGAGCACAACACCCCGTATCCAAGGGGCGGGAACGAATCCGAGAAGGATCGTTAGGATTCCGGTAATGAAGAAGACAGTCCTGATCGTCCTGACCTTGCCGAAATGGTCCGCAGCCCATCCCCCCAGGAAGACGGTCCCGAGCGTCAGGAGACGAGAGAGGGCAATCAAGGTATTCGCCTCCACCCGTTCGATCCCGTGGTCAACAACGAGATAGAGAGGGAGCATGGAGTAGACACCGATCGTGCTCCCGATTCCCAACGAAAAGAGGAGGGTAATGATCAAGAATGGTGGATTCCGAAAGAGAGCGAGAGAGGAGCGCATTTCCGGCTTTTGACCATGGAAATCACCCGCACGGCAGACACGCGAAAAGAACACCCCCATGAGGAGGGCACCGATCCCTATGGCGGCAATGACCCCCCGCCACGAGAAAAAAAGGAGCAGCGCCTCGGCAATAAGAGGGGCCATCAGAAAGGCCATATTCGGAGCGAGTTCATGAATGGCAAGTACCCTCCCCCACCGTCCGGGATGCACGAGGTCGGTAATGGCCGCTATCCCCGAGGGGAGATAGAAGCCGGTTGCCAGACCGATACAGAACATCCCCAGGGCGATGACATCCGCCGAGCCCGCGAGAGAGACGAGGCCCAGGACACAACCAAGCGATACGGAGGAAAGGACGATGGTCAAGCGGTGGGAAATCCACGACGAGATAAAACCGGAGCCCACGAGAGAAACAAAGTATCCGGCGGTAATCAAAAGAAAGAACGACCCGACGGCCCCGTGACCGACCCCCAGGTCCGCCTCAACGGCAGGGACAAGCGGGGATAGAATGATACGAGAGATAAAATTGATACAGAAGACACCGGTCAGGAAGACGACCGGCATGACGTAGGAGTGGGGATTCAGTCCTTCCTGCTGTTCGCTGTCCTCCGTCTTCTGATCGTCCATGGCTCTCGCACTCTCTCCCGCAGTTCAGTGACCATCCATATAATCGATGGAGAAAAGAAAAAGCAAGAGAGAATGATGGTTCCGCTCCGAACCGGCACAAGACGAGGGGCGCAATTTACTTGACATCACCGGAGAAAGGCACTAGGAGCGGAGGCGATACGAACGACACGGAGGACCTAATGGGATTGGAGGCTTTGGCGATGATCTGCGGCCTGGCTGCAGCGGTGAGTTTCGGCACCGGCGACTTCTGCGGCGGGCTGGCGACGAAACGGAGCAGTGTCTTCGGCGTCATCGTCGTATCACAGATCTTCGGCCTCATACTCCTGCTTGCGCTGGCCGTCGCGCTGGGTGAGGCAATCCCCTCCGGCGAAAACCTGCTTTTCGGCGGACTGGCCGGTCTCTTCGGGACACTCGGGCTTATCGCCCTTTACACGGGACTCTCCGCCGGGCGCATGGGGATCGTCGCTCCGATCAGTGCCGTCGTGGGAGCCGTCCTTCCCATTATCATCGGGATCTTCCTGGAAGGAACCCCCTCAACGGGTCATACGGCCGGTCTCCTGCTGGGAATCTGCGCGATCTGGTATCTCGCAGGCGGCAACGGTGCCGTTTCAATCCGCACTCGCGAGGTGGGACTCCCCGTCCTCGCCGGAGCGGGCTTCGGCCTCTTCTTTATCTGCATCAATCAGGTCAGCGAGACCGCCATCTTTTGGCCGCTGGCGGCGGCGCGGGTCGTCTCGATTGCGATGGTATCGATATTCATCACGACGCGCCGCGAGAAAACGGCCTCCCCGTGGGGCGTACGCCTGTTTCTCATCATCCTTTTCGCGGGGATCTTCGACGCCGCAGGGAACATCCTCTTCGCCCTCGCATCCAGCCTGGGAAGACTCGATGTTTCAACGATCCTTACCTCACTGTACCCCGCCGTAACCGTCCTGCTCGCTTGGTTGATTCTGAGGGAACGTCTCGGTGCGCGCCAGTGGTTCGGCGTTGCCGTCGCCCTGGCGGCCCTGGTCCTGATCGCGTCGTGATAATCGTCATGGTCATCTCATTCAGAGATCTTTCACCTCGGAGAGCAGGCGGTCGAACTGCTCTACATCGACGACCGGGGAGGTGGTAAAAGATATCCCGGTCAGTTTGTTGAGTGCCACCGATGTGGCCATCGCCTTCTCCATATCGGGGAGGTCAAGGGTAAAAACAAGATCGTGCTCCCCCGCCACGGCGTACATCGATATCACCTTCCCCCCATTCCGCTTGATGATCTCCATGGCCTCCGTGGTCCTCTCAGAAGAGGCATGCGCCAAGGCCTCTTTGGTATACTTTCCGAACATCATAAATATCGGCATGGGTTCCCTCCTTCCTGCCGGGTGGCATGTAGTCCGGGAAGATTTCCGCTTATCTTCCGTCTGAAGATATATCGATTTCGGGAAGGATTTTATACCGTTCAGGACGAACAGTCAACAACCGATGTCTGTCGTAACCGACTGCCGGAGGAAAGACGGGGGATGATAAACACCGCTATCATCCCCCTGAATATCCTACATCTTCATGCCGCCTTCGCAGAAAATGACCTGGCCGGTGATGAATGAACTCTCATCGGAGGCCAGAAAGAGCGCCAGATTGGCGATATCAAGGGGCGACCCCTTGCGGTTCAGGGGAACGATGGAGGGGAGCATCGCGTCCAACCGATCCTTCGCATCCTGGGGCATGTTCTTCATCATGTCGGTCCAGATCATCCCGGGGGCGATCGCGTTGACATTGACATTCTTGGGACCGAGTTCCTTGGCGGCGGTCTTCGTCATCCCTATCACACCGGCCTTCGATGCGGCATAGTTGAGCTGTCCCGCGTTGCCGAGGGCGCTGGTTGAGGAGATATTGACGATCTTCCCCGAGCCCTTTTCGCGCATATACCGCGCCGCGCACTGAATCCCGTAGAAGACACCGGTCAGGTTGACGGCGATCACCTGGTCCCACTGCTCGTCCGTCATCTTGTGGAGCATGGCATCACGGGTGATGCCGGCGTTGTTCACCATGATATCAAGGGTACCGAACTGGTTGACCGCCGTATCGACCATGTTCTGAACCACGTCCCGGGAGGCCACGCTCCCGATAACGGCCACGGCCTGACCGCCCGCGGCCTTCACCTTTTCGACGACCGCGTTCGCATCCGCCTCATTGACATCATTGACGACGACCTTCGCTCCTTCTTCGACAAATCGCATAACGATTCCTTCGCCGATACCACGCCCTGAACCCGTTATGATTGCCACCTTGTCATTCAGCCTCATCTTCACGCCTCCTCACATAGTAATGGTTCAACCGCCGTTTCAATGGAATAACACATCGGCTCCCTTGCGGGACTATACAAAGCATACGCCCCTGTCAAGGAATAATGACACACCGGGCAAAAAACCTCTTCCCGAGATACCCCGTCCCGTCCTATTCCTTGAAAAAATCGATTAGGACCCGGATGACTACCTCGGGGCTTTCCAGGAAGAAGCTATGTCCGGCACCTTTGACAATATACAGCTCGGCCCCGGAGATGCCTTCGACCAGGAGCCCGGCATTCTCAGGGGGCATCATACGGTCTTCGCTCCCCGTCATCACCAGGACGGGGCAACGGATCTCCCCGAGACGCCGTTTCACATTGAAGAAACTGAGCGCCCGCATCTGCCCGGTGGCACCCTGCGGTGTCGGCTGATACCGGATCGACCGTTCGACAAAGGTCTCAACCTTCCCCGGCTCCTCCCGGAGAAACCGGTCGGAAAAGAGAATGGGGAGTCGCCTCCGCGCCGCCTCTTCGGCCGATACCCCCACGGCGGCGACGGATGCCAGGACCTCCATGACCTCCGGCTTCGGCTGGACGGCATGCCGGCCGCCGTGACTCGTGCAGCCCAGGACCGCCTTCCGGACACGGTCGGGATAATCCAGGGCCAGCATCTGGGCGATCAGCCCCCCCATGGAGACACCGAAAAAATACGCCGCATCGATCCCGAGATAATCGAGGAGACCAACCGTATCGTCCGCCATATCATCTATTGTAAAGGGCTCCACCGGGACCGTGCTTTCCCCCGCCCCCCGGTTGTCGAATGTGATGACCTGGAACCGCTCCTCCAAGGGGACCAACTGATCCGCCCATCCCTCCTTGGTCATACCGAACCCCCCGATGAGAACCACCGGCTCTCCTTTGCCACTGACACGGTACGCCATATCGATACCGTTTATCCGTGCACGATCCATATTCTATCTACTCCTTTTTCTATTGCTGAATCCGCATACGCGCGTCAAGGGCCATCACACCCTTCCCCTCGCCGAAGACCCGCACCGGATTGATATCCAGTTCCCTTATCTCCGGGAAGGCGGCCAGCAGGTGCGACACCCTCTCAACAAGGTCGATAAAGGCATCGATGTCACCTCGTTTCCGGCCCCGCAACCCTCCCAGGACGGAAAATGCCTTCAGCCGTTCGAGGCGCTTTCTTATCTCGCCACTCTGCGCCGGACAGAGTGTATTGGCCACATCGCCGAACAGTTCCACGTAGATCCCCCCCATCCCGAAAAAGACCACGGGACCGAAGGATTCGTCATTCTTCCCCCCGACGAACAGGTCGTACCCTTCCGGGGCCAGCCCTTGCAACCGCACCCCTTCGAAACGGGCCTCCGCCTTGAAGTGGAAGAGGTTATCTCGAATCACGGCAAACCGTTCCTTCACTTCGGCACCATCCCCCACACCGACAAAGACGCCACCCGCATCGGTCTTGTGGAGGGCATCCGGCGAAACCACCTTCATCACCACGGGGTAGCCGAGACGCTCGGCATGCCCTGCCGCTTCATCCGCATCGCGGGCAACCAAGGACTCCGGAACCGGTATCCCGAATGATCGCAGGAGCGCCAGGCCCTCCTCCCCGAAATTCCCTTCCCTCCCCTTCATCCATGCGCAAGCGCTGTCCAGATCAGTCCCCGCGGGGATTTCTTCGGCGGGGGTAATCCGCTCACGGGAGTAAAACCGCATCTGAACGGCAAGGGCATGGACCATCTCTTCCGGGCTGTCGAAGACCGGAAAGGACACATACCGCTTTGTCTGCTGAATCTGTCGCGTCGGCCCGAAGAGGCAGAGCCCGAAAGGCTTCCCGGCGGAGAGGATCGCCCCCCACGTCTCCTTGGAGAGATCGGTCAGGAACATGCGGTGAAAGACGTTCTCCCCCTGGGGCATCTGGGGCCGCTGACTCACGAAGACGACACCATCGACCTGGGGTGAGTGCATCACCGCGTAGATCACATGCGCCGTGAGCTGCGGGTCATAGATGTCCCCCATATCGAGGGGGTTGGAGAACTTGATCACCCCGGCATTGCTGAATTTCTGCAATCCCTGATAGAAATCATCACCCAGGTCGGCGAATTCGAATCCCGCCTTTTCGCACAGGTCCGCCGTGAGGACGGAGAAACCGCCGGCGGGGCTCATGACCATTATCCGTCTCCCCTTCATGGGTGGAAGCTGAAAGGCCTTCGCCATGGCAAAGAAATCGAGAAAATTGTGGATGCGGATCACCCCCGCCCCCTCCAGGGCGGAATCGATGATATCATCATCATTGCTCACCGCAGCGGTATGGCTCATGGCGGCCTTTCCCCCCGCTCCGGTAGTGTTGGCCTTGTAGACAATAATCGGCTTATCGATCTTCCGCGCCGCCTCGACAAAGGCCCTCCCCCGAACGATGCTCTCCAGATAGAGGCAGATGATCTTCGTCTCGGGATCGGTCCCGAAGTACTCCAGAAAATCGACCTCATCGAGATCGAGTTTGTTCCCGATGCTGGCGAATTTCGCGAGTCCCACGTTCTCATCCAGAAGGAAATTGAGCATCATCAGCGAGACACCACCGCTCTGGGCGATAATGGACATCTCTCCCGCCGGGGCCCGATGGAGCGGGATAAAAGGGAGGCAGAGACCGTTCGCCGTGTTCGCAACCGTGACCCCGTTGGGGCCCACGAACCGCACACCATACCTTCGCGCGCTCTCAAGGGTGAGGGCGGCAAGTTGTTCTCCCTCCGCGCTGAACTCAGCAAAGCCTCCCGTAGGAATCGCCATCCGCGTGATCCCGAACCGGCCGCACTGTTCGACCATCCCGGGGACATACCGTGCCGGTACCAGACAGAAGGCGAGATCGGGAACCTCAGGAAGATCCTCGATATTCCGGTACATCCGAATCCCGTCGACATGGACATCCTCGCCGGCGGGATTGACACCGAATATCCGCCCCCGGTATCCCCACCTGAGCAGGTTCTCCAACGTGATCCGGGGGATATTGCTCGGTTTTGAAGAAAGGCCGATGATGACGATCGATGCCGGATAAAACAGTTTTTCCATAATGTTACCTTTCCAAAAGAATATACGGGTGAGTCTGGAAACAGAATAGCGGCATCAGCATCAGATCGTCGGCAGGGGAATTCTCCGGGTCACCCGTTGTGCCGGCTACCGGAAGAATTGGACTACCGTTTCAATCGGCTTGCGCGGCGGCGTCTCGGGCACCTTCGCCGGATATCCCACGGGGACGAGGTTCACCAGGTCCCATTCACCGGTAACGTCCAAAAGCTCCTCGATCTCCTTCTTGGCCTGCAGGGGACCGGACATCCAGGTGGTCCCCAGACCGAAATAATGGAGAAAGAGACAGAGGTAACCGGTGGCCGCGGCCGCACTCTGGAGGCTGGACTTCCCGGTATCCCGCCAGGAGCGGATCTCGCGTGCAACGGGATCCTGCTCCCCGCGCTCCCGGAGGATCTGATCGGCGATGCTGGAATAACGCCCCATCAGGACCGCGATGCATGCCGGCGCCCCCCGGAAAAAATCGGAACTCTTCCGCCATCGCGCCACGGTCTCTTCAAACTGCCCGGCCTCCGGCCAGGAAGCCATCAGTTCGGTCTTGCCCCTTACCGCATCCGCCATCTTCCCGATCAGTTCCCGGTTGGTAACAATCAGAAACCGCCAGGGTTGTTGATTCCCCCCGTTGGGGGCCCAGGTCGCCAGTTCCAGGGCCTTCAGAAGGAGGTCCTCCGGGACCGGCCGGTCCTCAAAACGGCGGACCGAGCGCCGCGTCATTACCAATTCAGAGATTTCTTCCCACGTCATCATTTTTTCACCTCTCTCGTATATCCTCACTTCTCATGTCGTTTCCCCTTCCTGACACGATCCTTCCGGACCCTGCTCCGTTCACGCAGGAGCCGCGATAGGTCCTTCTGTCTCCTCGAGACCCGTTCCTTTGCCATCGAGCACCCCCCAATCACTCCCCCGGCGGGAGGGCCGCCACGACATCGGCGATGAACCGGTCGGTATCCCAGGCCGTGCGACGCGACGTCGCCCCGAAACGGACGAGGACCGCCTTGCGCGAGGGGATAACGATTACCGCCTGCTCCTGATATCCCTTTGCAGCAAAGGTATCACGGGGCGCGCTCGGCCAGAGGCGGTTTGCGGGATTATCCGGCGCTCCGGCGTTCAGTCAGAAGAGGGCGCCGTACTCCCCCCGGGGGGCCTTTTCCGTCGGGGTCGTACTGTAGGCAACCCACCCCGCCGGGAGGACCCGCTCCCCTCCCCACAGGCCGTCTTGCAGATAGAGGAGACCGAAGCGGGCCCAGTCACGCGGGGTGGCAAGGCAATAGGACGAGCCGACGAAGGTCCCCGACGAATCGGCCTCCATGAGGGCGCTGGTCATTCCGATCCGGTCGAAGAGTTCCCGGCGCAGAAAATCGTAGTAGTGATCATGCCGCTCCTCCGCCGCCCGCCGGACGATACGGGCGATGATATTCGCCGTACCGCTGGAGTAGCTCCACGTTGCATCCGGCTCGAAGGCAAGGGATTTATCGGCGGCAAAGGCCGCGAAATCGGAACTCCCGTAGAGCATGTCCACCGCGTCGTAGAGGGGATCGTACCGCTCCTCGAAGGCGAGGCCGCTGCTCATTCGCAGGAGCAGATCGAGCGTAATCGCGCGTCGGGGGTCGTCCGGACCCTGCCACTCGGGGACCGGGGCCGGGCGGTGGATATCGAGCGCCCCCTCCCGTACCAGGATCCCGACGAGGGCGTTGGTGACGCTCTTGGCCATCGACCACCCGAGGAGAGGCATATCGGCGTCAAATCCCGGGGCGTAGCGCTCCGCGACAAGCCGGCCGTCATAGACGACCACGACGGCGCGGGTCTTGCGGACCTTATCGGGCCCCGGCTCGGCAAATGCCGCATCCAGCGCCTTCTCAAGTTTCACGCCGTCCACCCCCAGGGAGACGGGATCGACCGCCGGACCGTCCCCCCCCGGCCAGGGACGGCCGGGGTCGGGCCGGAGAAAACGATTCTCCGGATCGGCACCATAGAATGTCTGCTTTCGCACCGTTTCTTCCGGCACGCCGCGCACCAGCGTGCAGCCGCACCCCTCAAGGTAGACGGCCTTCGCCGGCACTTTCCCGAACATTGACGCCGTCACGGACCGTTCGTCCCGGTCGACCTCCCATTGAATCACGTGCGCCAGGGGATTGACCGGTTTCACGTCCTCCTGAAAGACGGTATCGGGGTCCCGCTGTGAAACAAAGGTGCTGGAGCAGAGATACTTTGCCACATACCCCACACCCACGGGCATCGCCCTGTTGAGATACCACCCGGCCGCAATGATGATACCGATAACCAGGATGCCCAGTATTCTCAGGCCAACCACGAACCGCTGTTTCATTTAGTTCTTCTCTCCTTCCAGGTGATGATGCGATGGATGGCCCGCGCCATATCCCGCAGTGACACAAAAACGGGGAGTCCCGCCTCTACCAGGGCCTCCTGGACCATCAGGTACTCCTTCATGCTCTCCAGGTCCTGGGGAGGCCTGAGGGCCATCAGGACCGGTTTGCCGATCTCCTCACGGGCACCGAGGATGGCCTCGATGGCGGGGTCGAGAAAGGAGGGTGTTGAAAAGCGCCCCATGCCCCAACTCCCGATGGGATGAAACCCGAGATGATAGATGATCATATCGATATCGGGCGAGCCGCCGACGGTCCGCAGGGTAAAGGAGATGACGTCGGGGACGACCATGTTGTTCGTATCGACGGGGTTGGTAAAGATACTCCCCGCCAGGGGGAGATAACGCCTCAGTTCTTCCTGTACCGTGGATGAGAGACGGGGGACACGGAGTCCCTCGATCTCCATATCGTCACTGGCGAGGACGCTGGGTCCGCCGCCCCCGCCGACTACGGCCGCGTTGGGACCGGCGGGAATCGACCGCATGAACCGCAGTGCCACGAGTGTATCGATCAACTCCTCGATGTTATCGACCGGGATCGCGTTCACCTGCCGGCAGGCGGCATCGAAGAGGGTCGTGGAACTGGTCATGCTGGCCGTGTGGCCGAAGGCGGCCCGCTTGCCCGCCTCCGTTTTCCCCCCCTTATAGACGATCAGCGGTTTGCGACGCGCCGCCCGCGCCATGGAATCGATAAACCGGCGTCCGTCCCTCACCCCCTCGAAATAGGCCGCGATGATCTCCGTCTCCGGGTCCTCGGCCAGGTAATCGAGAAGCTCGCACTCATCCACGTCCAGCGCGTTCCCGTAGCTGACCACCTTGCTGTACCGCAGGCCCCGGCCGGCCGCGAAGACGGGGAGGGTCTGGGCATGCCCGCCGCTCTGGGAGATGAAGGCGATGGGTCCCGGTTCCAGAGGAAGGTTCGGGGCATTGACCACCCCGTTCTTCGGAACGTAGATACCCACGCAGTTCGGACCGATGATCCGGAAATTGCCGATCCGCGCCCGCTCCAACATGGCCCGTTCCAGATCCACCCGATCCTTCTCGCCGCTCTCACCAAAGCCGGCGGAAAAGAAGTGCACCGACCGGACGCCTTTGGCGGCGCATTGATCGAGGAGATCGAGGCTCCCCTCGGCCGGGATGGTAACCACCACATGATCAACGGGACCGGGGATGCTGACCAGGTCCGGGAAACAGGGCAGATCGAGCAATTTCTCGAATCTCGGATTCACGGGGTACACGGCGGGAAACCGAGCCATGATCAGGCCCAGAACGACTAGTCCGCCGAAGGAAATTTTTCCTTCCATGGACACCTCGGAGGCCCCGACCACGGCGACCCCCCGCGGGGAGAACACTTCTTCGAGAGACACGCCGCTACCACCCATACCCTGATTTACCCCCCATCCGTTAAAAATCCCCCCCGTGACGCACTATAAGATGAACGCCCCCGAGAGTCAACGAAATGCTGTAATGGCAGTCACGGTGGTGATGTAAGGACGATTTTTCTTTTGGATACGGAGCCCTTGACAGCAAACCCGTTTCAGGCCTATACAGTGGTAGCATCTGCGATATTGTGAAACCGATCCGGGACGATCCCCGGCCCGACCGAAATCCCGAAGATACGAAAGGAAGAGACCGTGAGCGACAGAAAGAGCACAGACCCGAATGCGATCCGGCCCGAACTGGCTGAGGTGATGGAACGTCACAAGATCCTGATGGACGATGCGCGTCCCGAAGCGGTGGCAAAGCGCCGCAAGACCGGACAGCGCACGATCCGCGAAAATATCGCGGACTTTCTCGATCCGGACGATTCCATCGAATACGGATCTCTCACCCTCGCCGCCCAGCGCGGTCGCCTGCCGATGGAAGAGTTGATCAAACGAACGCAGGCGGACGGTCTGGTTGCCGAGATCGGCTCCGTCAACGGCGACCTCTTCGACCGTGAAGAGACCCGCTGCATGGTCATCGGATACGACTATACCGTCCTGGCGGGCACCCAGGGGTGGTTCAACCACAAGAAAAAGGACCGGATGCTTGAACTCGCCTACAAATGGCGGCTCCCGACGATCCTCTTCGCCGAGGGAGGGGGCGGACGACCCGGCGATGTGGACATGATGCAGATAATCGTGGCGGGGCTTGAGTTCATGTCCTTCTCGCACTACGCCCGCCTCAGCGGCCTCGTCCCGGTCGTCGGGATCGTGAGCGGATACTGTTTTGCGGGAAACGCGGCCCTATTGGGACAGAGCGACGTGATCATCGCGACCAAGAATTCCAATATCGGGATGGCCGGTCCGGCGATGATCGAGGGGGGCGGGCTGGGGGTATACCGGCCCGACCAGGTCGGCCCCATGTCGGTACAATCACCCAACGGCGTCGTCGACATCCTCGTCGAGGACGATGCCGACGCGGTACGGACGGCCAAGAAATATCTCTCCTATTTCCAGGGCGACCTCCCCGACTGGGAATGTCCCGATCAGCTTCTGCTGCGTGACTGTATCCCCGAGCGCCGCCGCCGGGCCTATGATGTCCGGAAGGTCATCAACATCCTGGCCGATACGGATTCCATCCTCGAACTGCGACGGGAATTCGGTGTCGGGATCATCACGGCCCTGATCAGGATCGAGGGAAAACCGGTCGGCCTCGTGGCGAACAACGTCCTCCACCTCGGCGGTGCCGTCGACGCGAACGGCGCCGACAAGCTGTCCCGCTTCATCCAGTTATGCGATGCCTTCGACATCCCGATGCTCGTCCTGATCGACACCCCCGGCTTCATGGTCGGACCGGAGGCGGAGAAAACGGCCCAGGTCCGTCACTTCTGCCGGATCTTCACGAACGCCGTCAATGCGACCATCCCGATTCTCAGCGTCGTCCTGCGCAAGGGATACGGCCTCGGCGCAATGGCCATGGCCGGCGGCAGTTTCCACATCTCCGATTTCATCGTCGCCTGGCCCACCGGCGAATTCGGCGGGATGGGACTCGAAGGGGCCGTGCGGCTCGGGTTCAAAAAGGAACTGGATGCAATCGCAGATCCCGAAAAACGGGAACAGCGGTTCGAGGAACTGGTGGCGATGCACTACGAACACGGGAAAGCGATCAACATGGCGGCAACCCTGGAGATCGACGACGTGATCGACCCCGCCGAGACGCGGCGGTGGGTCATGACCGGCCTGCGCTCCGCGCCGAAACCCGAAAGGCGCACGGGCAAGAAACGCCCCAATATCGACTGCTGGTAGTAGCCAAAGGGGAACGAAACCGTTTGATTCGTCCCACTGCTCGGCCGTGTGGCAACCCATTGCACACGGCCGGCTGTTCTCTTATCCTCGCCAGGCGAGGGACCCGTGATCGACGGCCGGTCATACCCGATTCGGTCCGGTTCCCCTTTCACATCTCTGGTGTGAAAATCGAGATGGACGCTATATCCGTATGATACCGTATCTCTATCTCTTCACAAGCCCCATGATCTCACGCGCTTTATCCGGCGTTGCCGGCTCTCTCCCGAGACATTCGGCCATTTTGACCGCGACCTCCACGAGTTCATAGTTTCCCTTGGCCAGTTCACCGTTCGGCATGCGGATATTGTCTTCCAGACCCACCCGCATGTGACCCCCAAGGAGACAGGACTGTGCGATACAGGGAAACTGTTCGCGACCCACACCACAAGTGGTATAAACGGCCCCCCGGGGTAAGGCATGCATCATGGCGACAAACGAATCGGCCCTGAATGCCGCACCGCCGGCAACCCCCCACACGAAATTGAAGACCATGGGGTCGGAGAAGAATCCCTGCTTGGCAACCAGGAGTGCGTTATCGATACCGCTCATATCGTACACCTCGATCTCGGGTTTGATCCCGTTCTCCTCCATTGTCCTGCCGAACTCCTGAAGCATGGTGAAGGTATTCTCAAAAACGCCGTCGCTGAGAAGTTCACCGGTTTTTCGATTAAAAAAGCTGAAATTCATGGTATTCGTGTTGAGGGACGCCATCTCCGGCTTGACGGCAATGATCTGCTCCAATCGTTTCTCCTTCGTCGTATCAAACGCCAGACCGGAACTCAGATTGACGATCAACTCGGGCGTGCGGTCTCGGATGGCATCGTATGTCGCCCGGACCCTTTCGATATCATGAGTCGGAATACCGTCATCCTGCCGCGGATGCACATGGACCATAGCGGCCCCCGCCTTCCAGCACTTATGGGCCTCTTCAGCAAATTCTTCCAACGTATACGGCACATGAGGATTCTGATTTTTATAGGTACCGGCCCCCGCCAGGGCTGCGGTAATAATCACGTTCGGTGATGACATATGTTGATCTCTCCTTTCTGATCCGCTTGTTTGAAACACGGCCAAACATGTTACAATGACAAAAATTGGACAAATAATTGAGATGAACCAAACAAATCGTTCAACGAATACTGCTTCGATTCCGGAATGTCAAGAGGTGAAGCCCCCCCGCGGCAAGCCGCGGGGGGCTTCACCTCGGGCTATACGACGTCCTCTGTTTGCAACAGGTAATCACTTTACATTCCGGGTGGTAATGAATATAGTACAGATGACCTTATTTTTTACGGAGAGCACAGATCATTTATGGAATCACAAGACAACGAGGACCCCGGCAGTAGACGGAAGAGACCCGAGATCGACATACGCGAGATGGAAATCGAGGACCTCGCCGCGGTCTTCAACCTGGGAGAGAAGCTCTTCAAGGCCCGCACGATGCCCAATCTGTACCGGACCTGGGACGAGTACGAGGTGATCGACTTTTTCGGGAGTGATACGAGCGACGCCTACGTGGCTGATATGGATGGAAAGATCGTGGGTTTTGCGCTCGGCTACGTCGTCACGAAACGCAATTCCGCCTGGAAGTACGGGTATCTCGTCTGGCTCGGCGTGGAGCCGGAACTGCAACGGTACGGCATCGCCACGAGGCTGTTCAAGGAGATGCGCGACGCCATGCTGGAAGAAGGGGTCAGGATCGTCTTTGTCGACACCGAGGCGGACAACACCAAGTCCCTCAAATTCTTCTCCCGCATGGGATTCGGGAAACCGGAGGAGCACCTGTACCTCTCGCTGAACGTGGACGACAAACTCAGGGAAACAAGGCGAAAAAACGGGAACAACAAAACGAGGAAGAATGGCCGTAATTAGAAAACAGAAGATCCGCCACCTGCTCCAGGAAATCATCGACATCTACAGCCCCTCAGGCAAGGAGGAGGAGGTTCTCGATTTTGTCTATCGCTATCTGACGAAGGAGCACCTCCCCGTGATCCGGCAGGAGGTCGACGAGAGCCGCTACAACGTCATCGTCGTCCCCCCCGACACGGATCCCCAGCTCGTTCTGGTGGGGCATCTCGACACCGTGACCGCCTCCGATCTCGACCATTACGGCTTTGTCAGAAAGGGGAACACCGTCACCGGCCTCGGGAGCGCCGATATGAAGGGGGGATGCGCTGCCATGATCGAGGCCTATCTTGCCGTCTGGCACGAACAGGGAAAGGCGACCCCGGCCGCCCTGGCGCTGGTGGTGGGTGAAGAGGAAACCGGTGACGGCGCGGAGGCATTCGTCAAGGATTACTACTTCCCCTGGGCCATCATCGGCGAACCCACGGAACTGAAGCCCTGCCTCAGCCACTACGGATACCTGGAATTTCAGGTATCATCGCGGGGGAAGAGGCGTCACGCCTCGCTGGCGGACAAGGAACTCAACCCCGTCGACGCCCTCCTCCGGTTTCTCCTGGACCTTTCCACCTATTTCGAGAAACGGTACCCCCAGATCATTTATAATATACGCGATCTTTCCAGCTCCCGCTCCGGGTTTGCCGTCCCCGAGAAATGCGACGTCTGGATCGATCTGCACCACCCGCCCGACGCGCCCACGGGAGAAATCACCTGGGACCTGGAGGAATTTATCGACCAGTTCCAGCAGAAGCAGAGCCACCTCGACCTCGCCATGCGGTTTCACACCATCCAGACGGGGTACGAGATCCCCGAAAAGGGAGGACTGGTGACATCGCTGAAGCAGGCCTTTACGGACGAAGACATCCCCTGGGCGCCCTCGTCGTTCAGGAGCCACTCCGACGCCAACAGCCTCTGGGAGAGCGGCCTGAAGCCCATCATGCTCGGACCGGGGAGCCTCGACCAGGCCCATACCGTGGATGAATCCATCCCCTTCGACCAGGTCTGCAAGGCGGCGGAAGTGTATTACACGCTGATAAAAAAGGTATGAGAAAGAGGCAGCCGCCTGATTCATCAGGCGGCTGCCTCATACGGAGGGAGCGGCACATCACACAGATCTCAGTAAGTCCGCTCCGAGCCTTATCGATCCAAGGGTCCGTCTTCCCCGTTGTAAGATATCACACGGTGACACTGTCCCCCTGAGGATGTGTTTTCTCCAGTGATTCCTTCTGAGATTCTTTGCTTTCGTGATCTTCGTCAGTCGTTTGTCGGGACTTTCCCGTCGAATCTTCACTTGAAGAATCGAGCGCAACTTTCCCGCCGAAATAGAACCCAGCGATCGACGCGACAACGCCGGCCAGCATGCTGAGAATATTCCCGACCACGTCACCCGACATCTCCTTTACGACTCCTCCCGCGATCAGGTGAAAGAGGGCGATGCCGATGATCAGGATAAAGGTCAGGGCAATGGTGGATCGGCGAAATCCGGACACCCCTTTCTCATCGGGTTTTTTACCTCCGGCCTTAATCTGGTGGTAATCGAGAATCGCGTTGACGATCATGAGAATCAACGGAAAGAAAAAAATGATAAAGATTGAAAATAAAAGATATTCCTGCATGATACCCCCCCCTTATAGTGTCCTGTATTTCACATCACATATATACCCTCTCTTTTCCCCTCAATCTTATGAAATGGCACGATGGTGGTGGAAGTTCGTTTTCCCGTAAAGATTCAGCATAGATGGTCGTGCTTTGTTGAATTCATACCCTTTTTGCCGGTATTGTCAAGAAAAAACCAGAGAATGGCTTCT
Organism: Syntrophales bacterium; assembly: GCA_963662405.2. Taxonomy (GTDB): domain Bacteria; phylum Desulfobacterota; class Syntrophia; order Syntrophales; family UBA2210; genus UBA6078. Next base: position 2,488,414 of record CAXXKT010000001.1, on the reverse strand, counting down.
TACCGCACGGGCACGGTTACCCGGAACCACAGCGATGAGACGAGGAGTGACAGAGGGGTTTACTCTTTTTCACCTGTTCCTTCCACGGATGGAACAAATCGAAAGCGCTATGAATGCTCATAGAAGTAGATCGGATCGTCGTGCATCGTCGCGGAGGGACGGACGGTCTTCACCGGCCGCCACCCCGGCAGGGGGAAGTTGCAGGAGACAACGCGGGCACCCGGCCGCAGTTCCTTTTCGAGTTTTTTCGCCAGCCGCGGCATGACATCGGGAAAGAGATAGCAGAAGACCACATCCGCCTCCCCCAGGTCCTCGTTCCAGAAGTTCCGGCACCGGACGCTGACCCCCCGCCTCCCCAGACTGAGGAGCCAGGCAATCGCGAACAGGAGCGGATTGATCTCATACCCCCGGCAGCGCACGCCGGAGCGCTTCGCCGCCTCCCGGATCACCCGCCCGTCGCCGCACCCCACGTCAACGAGATACTGATCCTCCCGCATAGGAAGGTTATCGAGGGCGGTCTTCACCCTGATCCGCGCCGAGGGATGGAACATCGCCCCCCGGGTGACGGGAGAGACCACGATGATAGAGAGACTGACGAGCAGGACGGCAACCGTGGCAATGGCCACGACCAAAAAAACGACGTATATCGATGCGTACATGAAACTGGTCGCTCCGGAAAAAATGATCTGAGGTCACCATCCTGTCGGCCGCCCCGGCGGGGAAAACTACTCTACTGCTTCCGGGGTTCTCAGCCGTTCCATCCCGGATTGCCTTCCCAATTCCCATATGTCAAGTGGTGAGGCCTGACATTCTTTTGGTGTTTTCACTTTCTGAATCCCTTCGTCGCCCAAAACAAGAGCCATATGAGAACGACAGGACCGACGCCGACGTAGAAAAACAGAACCGGATCGTTCCGCCACGGCTCGAAATAAGCGGCGGCAAGGGCCGGATAGAGAACAGAGGCCACGATGGCAAAACGCATCAGACCGGACAGAGGCACGGCGGTACTCACCTGCCTGCGCGCGGGCTTTCGAGAGAGTACTTTAGGAATCAATATAACTGCCAGGACAACAGCCACGATAAAGAGTATCTCCTGAAATCCAAACATGTCTATCCTTTCCTGACTGCAGGGGGTCGGGTCTTAAGGGAGACGCATTATCCACCATAACACCGTTTTTGGCAACCTCATTGAGCGGCGAATATCACCACCTCCCGGCACAGCGCATCCTATCCGCCGCCCCGGATAATGTCCATGAGAAAATGTGAAAGGTTTCACCCACGGATCATTCTTGAATCAGTTGCCCGTTTCCTTCTCCTCACGCTGAAAAAAAAGACCAGCCACAGCGGGATGGCCGAGAATAACATGAGAAGACCCAGCGACGGGCGGCCGGTGATGAGGCCGAAAACGGTGTAGTTGATGCTGATAACCAACAGAATGACCGGGGGGACAAGGTCGATCTTCCGCGCATGGCCGAGGGTTTCCCGCCTCCGGATCACCACCCCCGCGGCAGCCAGAACGGTGCATACCGCGCAGATCACAAAGACGGCAAAGGGTGTGTCGGTCATAACCCCCAATCCCCCGATTTTACCGGCGGTCAGTGTCAGCAGGATCAGGCTGACGGGCACGACCAGCAGGATGGTATAGACCAGTCGTCCCCATTTGCCGAATCCCGGGTCATGGTCAATTTCCGCGATGGTCAGTAACGTCGGGCGCCGCCGCTCTCGATCCCAGCTCAAACCATAGGCCAGGAGATACGCGATGGGGATAAAAAACCACCCCACAAAGTTGAACAGGGGCACGCCGAAGTACGCGCCGGGCCGCGACCAGGTCCACGCGCCGATATGAACGGCGACCGGGTCCATCCCCCAGTCCAGACTCAGCGCGATCAGCGTCGTCGCGAGAATCCGGGACCACCACGGCAACCGCAGTCGTTCCCCGATAATCATCAGGCTGTAGATAAGGCCCACCCAGGCGAGACTGACCGACAGCGGCACCGGGCCCAGATTGACCAGTTTTTCTCTGGGATACTGATAACTGCCGCTGGATACCCCCATATATTCCAGGAGGGTGCCGAACACCAGTAGCGTCACGATCATGCACAGCCGCTGCGCCCGATTATCGCGCCCGTCCACCACCGCGTGCGCCACGGCCAGGCCGAACAGGACATAGCCTGCCAGGGTCGGGATAACGTCCATACCATCCCCTCGATCAGTGCTGTCGATACCGCCCGATTATCAATAATCACACCAATCATGATATCGTGAGTATCCTCATTTGAAAAAGAAAGGAAGAAAAAACTCCCACGCATCGCCCACCGAATGAAAACGCCTACCGCAGGAACAGCCGCCACCCCGCGTAGATCGACCCCGGAACGAGATCGAGCGCGCCGGATGCCTCGGCGACGGGCGTAAAGCCGCAGGCGGCGCAGTTGATCTCGCCGCGGCTTTTCACGTAGCAACCTCGGGTGACGGACCCGTCGGGATCGACATTGACCAGGATATCGTCATGACAGGTCCACCCGCCGTTTACCATTGCCGCCAGTCTCCCGGCCGAATTCAGGACGGGGAACCCCCGTTTCTTGAGATCGAGCAGGGTCTCCACCGCCCGCCGCCGCTGACCGGGTGAGAGGGAAAGATCCTCTTCTCCCTGGTTGTAGGGGTAGAAAAACTGAAAGGTCATCCCCTTCACCACGGAGACCCCGCGGGCCCACCGTGCCAGTCCCTCGATGTCTTCCAGATTCCTCCGGTTCACCGTGCAGTGGACGAATATCCGTTCGTGGTCCGCCCGTTCCAGGTTCTCCCTGATCCGGTCGAAGGAACCACTCCGCAGATCATCGTGGCTTTCCTTGAGACCGTCGACGCTGACCCAGAGGATGTGGGCGGGAACATCTAGCGGCAAGGTCCCGTTGGTTGTCACCGCCACGCGGAGAAACCGCCTCCGGGCCTCGCGGACCAGGTCATGAATACGGTAAGAACCGTCGCGCCAGAGGAGCGGTTCCCCGCCTTCAAAAACCACGATGCGGGTTCCCAGACTCTTGAGATCATCCATCGCCTCAAGGGCAGTCCCCCACGTCATCTGTCCCGGCTGGTCCTGCCGGTGAAAGGGACAGGCCCGGCACGCCAGATTGCAGCGGTGCGTTACCTTGAAACTTGCCAGCAGGGGAAGAGTAAGTCGTCCCAGTTTTCGCCGCAGATAAAAACCCGCGAGATCGAGAGGCCATGGCAGGGGCATGTGATCGCGCATCCTTCACGTTGTGTGCGGGTGCACGCTAGCACAATCCGACCACATCATCAATCGATTAAAGTATCCAACTTGATAGGTTTTTCCATCCGAAGCAGTTGTTGCAAAATTTGCAACAACTGCCTTTTTTTCGAGTTCACCTTCTTTAAAAATACTGTGTATGTGCCTTGATATCACTGACTTATCCCTGTCGAAAAGCACCGCCATCTGGTTCAGGTTCAGCCAAACCGTATCCTCCGTCAGGTTAACCTCTAAAGGCCTGCCCATCTTCCGTCTGGTATATGAGTATTTCTCCTGTGTTCAATTGCTTGTTCATCCGGCTACATGTCCTTTCATGTACTAGCAAAACCCTTCCTGCTGACAATTTTACATTATGTTTCCTAATGATCACATGCCCATAATAAACCTAAACGCTCTAGCTATCTTTATATTCATAATTTTTCATGAGATATTCGACACTCATGTTTCTCATGACGGCATTGTGGGAAATTAGAATATACTTCCACGATTTACCGCCATTACTTGTCGTGAATTCTGTTGCGTAGCTACAATACTGAAGCGCGGCCCGTGCTTTTTCCTGTACATCCGACGAATCGATATCGCTTTCCTTTTTTGTCTCGACCATATAAATTGTATCGTCCGCCTCAACCACAAAGTCGGGGTGATATCTCTGCGAATTATGATTCCAATAAATATGGAATTGCCTATCCGCAGGCCGAAGCCATTTCAGCACCGCTGAGTCATTTTCAAGCAACGTGGCGAAATCTTTTTCCGTTTTTGAATCAAACTTATACAGGGTATGCCAGGCCTTTTTGAATCCGCTGAAGACCTTTGACGGTATGGCACTGGCTGGCGTAATTGTCTCTGCGTAATGGAAGATGCTGTCTTTAGACAATTTTGAAAAGTGATGTTCTTCGATCTTTGTGAAAGGGCGAACGGTCGTTTTCATAAATCCCGGTGTTTCATAATAGAAATGATCCATCATCTGAGCATAGATCCTGTTTGCGATCTCCCTCTTGTTGTATTGCACTACATTGGTAACGGCATCACCATCAAGATATGACCTGAATTTTTCAACAGCCTGACCTGCAAGCTTGAAGAGAAGATCCGACTGACGATCGTAGTCTATTTCCGGGAAAGATTTGAGTTCGGTTACTATTATATTATCAAGACTGTCGGCAATAATTCGGCCTTTCCCTATAACAATATCCGTGCTGTTTTCTTGCTCACGAAGTTTTTTTACCAGTATCTCTTCGGACACAGGCTGGTAATTGAGATTGCCGGTGTCAAGGTCAAAATCCTTGAATCCCGACAGGACATCACCACTCTGCTGAATTGTGATTCGTGGAATCTCGATAATATTGTCCGAAAAATCATCGACGACAGACTGATATAATTCCATTACCCCTGTTATCGCTTCTTCGGCAAACAGGGATTGCTGAGGATCGCCGTATATCCTGTGCTTTATTTTTTCGATGGCGATTTCCTTGATATCCGATCTCGAAAGTTCATTTACGCTCTTGGCTGCTCTGTTGAGTTCGGGGAGGACATCGAGAATCGTCTTTTTCAGTTCAAGACTTACCCACGCCTTCCTCTTTTCCTCAGGCTCTGCGATGTTATCAATGATCGCTCGGGCCTCTTTCAATCTTTCTTCAATGCTTGAGACCGATGTAATTACTTCCTTCTGCTGTGAAAAATCCTCAGGATCTATCTCAATGATATGTTCTTTCTTTATGATCGATCCGGGCTTGTTCGCCTCATCGACGATTTCCTGAAATTTATCGTGCGCTACAATTGTTAATTTATCGGCCTTATCGTTTCCGGTTCTCTTGCCGTAAGGGAGACGCAACCCCCTCCCGATGGTCTGCTCTCGGAGAGTAGTTGAGGCGGCGGTTCGAAGGGGAATGATGGTGTAGAAATTTGTTACATCCCACCCCTCCTTCAGCATATTCACATGGATCACGATCTCCACCGTGTTGTCGGGATTTTCCAGAGAAACGAGCCGGGCGATGTTTTCATCCTTCTCAGATCCTTTCTGGGCGGAATGGATCTCCATGACTTTGTCGGCATAATGGCCTTCAAAAAATCCCGGAGACCCGATCAAGATCTTCAGGGCACTTGCATGTTCCGTATCCTTGGCAACGACAAGGACAAAGGGTTTTACCTTTTCAGCTCCGTTGTCCTTTGCATATATGTCGAGCGCCACCTTGGTATCTTCATGAATACGCATCCCGTCCTCAAGCTTGATTCTGTCAAGTTCCTGAGCGGTGTACTGCGCGGGATCAAAGTTCTTTCGCGTCGCCACTGCCGGTTCTTTGACAAACCCGTCTCGGATTGCCATTGCCAGTGAATATTCATAGACGACATTCTTGAATTTTATCGTCTTTTGCCCACGCTCCACTTGCGGAGTCGCCGTCAGTTCCAATCCGAGAATGGGGTTTAATTCGTTAATGACCTCCATGCCCCTGTCGGCCCGATAGTGATGTGATTCGTCCATCAGCAAAACAAGATCGTCGAGACCGGAAAGATAGTTGAAATAGGATTCGCCCAGATATTCCGAAAGCCGTTTGATCCGAGGCATATTCCCTGACCGTGTCTCGACGTTTATCTTTGAGATATTGAAGATGTTGATGTGTACTTCGGAATCGTACAGGGTCGTTTGAGAGGCGTACAGGTAATTGTCGCCTGTGATGATGTGCGGTCTTTTGGTAGCAAATTCGCCGATCCCCTGGAATACGTATTTGGGGCTGGTAGGAAGTGAAAAGTCTTCAATGAGCTTGTTGTATATGGTGAGATTGGGCGCCAGGACAAAGAAATCCTTCATTCCCTTTTCCAGATAGAGATAGGTGATAAAAGCGCCCATGAGGCGCGTCTTCCCAACGCCGGTTGCGAGAGCGAAACAGAGAGAGGGAAAACTTCTCTCAAAATCGGTGCATGTCGGATAGTTCTCCTGAACCTTGCTCAATTCCGTCTTCAGATCGGCATCCTTCTGCAGTGTCAGTTTATCAACAAGTTCGGCGAGTATTTCGAGGCTTTCCGCCTGGGGTGCCCGCAGGCTCAGGCGGTTCCTGATGGAAGTTGCGATACGATCCATTGTCATGAGCTCCTGTCAGGTGATGACATCTGTGTATCTAAAAAAGTTCTTTCTGCTCCATCGTGTTTTTCTTCTTTTTTCTTGAAATCTCCTTCGGGGGACCGGAGGGAACGAAATCAGGCGCGTCGGGATCGACGGGCATAGAGACGATATTGAAGCTGTAATCGTCTCTGCCGAATTCGCACCGGCCGAGCAGCATGCCGGGTATCTTCCGGACGGTGATCTCCGGATAACGATCTTCGCAGACTTTTTGAAAGGATCTGCAGCAGATCAAAAGGCTCTCCCCCTGTTGCATCTCTTCGCGGATTCGGTCCAGCGTTTCGACGGTAATGAGCTGGGTAGTGGTGTAAATGAAATCCTTTTCCGTGGATCGGCCCTGTTTCCAGTAGACCTGCTCATCGGGATGGTACCTGAATCCTTCATGTTTGGCCATGGCGGCAGCCAGCATGTCTGCATTATACCGTTCATCGATCACCCAGTGCCCGTGCTTGTCTTCCTTGAGCAGGCTGGGGGCAAGATAGTAATACTTGAATCCCCCTCCCCCCTTCCATTGCAATGTCTTGGATATGCCGCTTGAGTCTTCGCCGTTAATAACTTTTTTCATACGTGGAATTATGTGCGTATGGCATTGGTCACCTAACTCTACCATAATCCAACGCTGACCCATTTTATGGGCAACAGCACCTGTCGTGCCAGAACCCGCAAACGAATCAAGAACTATATCTCCCGGCGAAGAAGCAAGATCAAAACAACGCTTAATTAATGCTTCGGGCTTCTTACCTTTAGGAAAATCTACGCCACCCTCATTATGAAGATTGTTTGAGAGCACATCATCCCATATGCTTGTAAGAGGTTCACCAGCAATATGCTTTCCATCAATTAACCTCAGCTTATCTGCATAAAATAAAATCCGTTCTCCTTTAATAAAATACATGTCAGAAAACTTCTTTCTTTTCAAAAGCATTACTTGTTCTTTATGCTGTAGCGACTCATCAATTAATGATCGAGCTACAGCACCTACTGCCTTATAATTGGGTCTTGCAAAACGAATCACTCTATGCGCATTTTCTAATACAAATTGGAACAACTTTTCTTCGAATTGGTCACCTAAAGCTTTCTTTAAGCTGCTTGTTGGCAAACCAAGGCTATCTGCGAAAGCAGTTGTTAAAGTTATGAATTTCCATTTACGATATTCCTCATTATAATTTTCAATATATTGTGAGTATCTCTTGTCTCTTCCAGTCTTCTCTGTAAAAACACGTTTGGGTGCCCATGAGGCTCGATTCTTTGCATAAATTAACACAAAGTTGGAAGTTGTGACTAAACCAGGATTAATAGCTTTGTGGCCTGTTGCAGCCCCTTGCTTAAATGTTATTATAGATATTCGGTTGGATCTTCCAAAAATTTCATCAAGCAGAACAATTAGATACCCAAGCTCGTTATCATCAATGTGAACGAATAAGGTTCCCTCTGTTGCTAAAAGTTTTTGTAGAATTACTAAACGATCACGCATCAAATTTAGCCAGATTGAGTGTTCAAGACCATCATCATAATGTTCAAAAGCTTGTTGCGTATTAAAAGGGGGATCAATATAAATGCACTTGATCTTCCCGGCAAAATCCTGTTCTAGCGCCTTCAGGGCGAGAAGATTGTCTCCGTATATGAGCATGTTTTCGCTGTTCTTATCGCCGTAGGATTTTTCCGAGTCTTCGATCAGTATCCTCGGTTCCAGCTTCGGCCGGTTTTCCTTCCCGATCCAGGTGAGTTCCAGTTTTTGATTCTTGGCCATCGCTATTTCAAGCCTCTCATCTGATAGAAACCACTACAGAAATGCGAAGCGGGTTCAAATCAATTTGTGAATCGAGCGCTGATGCAGCAAGCTTTCTCCGTCCCACCGATGAACTGCATTTTGTTGCTTTACGAACCTAACACCCACTGTGCGGTGAGATTGTGCTCTTCAAAAAGGCTCTTGGCCGTTGTTGCATCATCTTTTGAAAGTCGGGCTGCAATTTCACCAGATGGATCAGGATCGTCCCATATTTTATGAGAAAAGATTTTTTTAACAAATTGTTTGAAATATTCAAATTCATCATCAGCAATATTACGATAGAAAAAGGTACTCCTTTGATCATCTGAATAATGTCTTAGATGTTGATTAATGGCATCTCTTAAAAGAATTGTCCAAGCTCTTATTGCACCTGCACTAAAGATTTTTTCTGTTTTTTTATGCGTGGCATCGTTTCGCTCGGGTGCCCATTTATTTTGAAGGCCTTCTTCAGCAATAATGTTCATTAGTTTTATTAAATTAGTTTTTTCTTCTTTTCTAAAATCTTCATCAGATTCAAACTCGGCCTCAACAGGGGGCGGGATTAACATGCTCTGGAAAAAAGTCTTTTTGAGACGCGCGAAAGATAAAGGCTGCTTGCGTCCCCTGCTTTTTTCTGAGAGAAAACCTGATAATTTGTTACTGGGTTCATCAACTATTTCATTATACATAGCCATTGAGATTTCGTTTTTTGCTTGTGCTTTTGTTTTCCCTTTTGCATTCATTAAGAAATTCAAGAATTCCTTCTCAGATTTTGGACCTTTGGTTTGCATGTATTCTGACCAGTCTTCCCCAAATATATCAGCATATTTCTTCATCAATTCATGTGAATAGAACGACATTTGACGAAACTGCCCGTGTGCTTCAAGGTTGGTTTCTTTTAATATTTTTTCATCGGGACACAAGTAAACCTTGCATTCTATAGTTTTTCGCCCTGCCCAGATCTGTGCGGCTGCCTTGTGCTGCCCATCAAAAAGAAGAATGTCACCATCAGAATCAATCCGACAAATTGAGGGAGATATTTGAGTGTTTCGTTGAAAGTGGCGATAGAGGTTCCACATTGAAACTTCTCGTATTGCTCGTGGCTGTAATTCTTTGTCATTTTTCAGATATTTTATCGGCAGGGTGGCATAAAGATAATCCCAGTTAGTTGTAGGACATTTATGTATCGGATACTCTTGCTTCACATCAAAGTAGAATGTAATTTTTTTATCATCTGTCTCGTATTGAAATTTTTCCCCCAAAATCCCTTCTTTATGTTTAATCACGTCATCAAGATATTTGGGTTCGCCCTCAAAAAAACGCCCAAGTTCAAGTTTATCTCGGTATTCTTGAAGACTCATCGTTCCTATTGATTGATGATGCCGCCTACAAACTGGTGCAATGTTATCAATATTGGTAGGGCCTCCCTCTGAAAAAGGTTTGATATGGTGGAATTCAACAGTATCTTCTTCCGGGATAGGCTCCGCATCAACAAAGCATCTGCGCCCATGTTTTTCCAGAACTTCTTGCTTTTCACTTTCTGAAATTTGTCTCGTTTCAGCCATGGCTGGACCACCCTCCTTGTTTTTAGGTTTCACCTAACAAAAAACCCCGCCTCCATGGTGAGAAGCAGGGTTGTGTTGTGTCTCTTTTCATTTTTTCGTCCCCCTTGGCAAGCACCAGAATAAATAGCAGATTTCAAAAGAAAGTCAAGGAAGTAAAATGACGTTTCACGTTGGCAGGGTTACTTCCCCTTCAGGTTGTGTCTTCCCGCGAGGACGGGGTGGCGATAGAGCATGCGGGGACCGGTGTAGCGCACCTGATTGGATGCTCATCGCCAAATATCATCGAGAACGATAAAGAACGTGTCCATGGCGTGGACATGTTCACATAACGTGTCCCCTAAATACCATTTTATGGACACGTACCTTTCTCATGGCTATGTCATCGATATATATGTATTTCGTGTCGATATATAGCATTTATTGCGATATGGAATTTTTCTGGGAATTGTACAAACATTCAATGCACTAAATCAGTGCACGATTTTTTAATATGCACTGATATTTAGGTAATCAGTGCATACTTCTCTGATACAGCATGACTGCCGGGAAAGATATTCTCACAATTGGGCATAATGAGTATACGATCAAATTATCTGATATCTGGGTTTCTTCCTGTTAACGGTCCTGAGGTATTTCACCTTGGGGTGCCCGAAGACCATCATGATGATGACGGCTTCGTCATCTCGAATGCCGACTCTTTCTCTCAGTTCCTGGGATATATCGAAGGCAAAGGTTCCGAAACCCATCATGCAAGCGCCGAGGCCCAGGGCGTTGACCATCAGCTCCATGTGGCCGATATTGAAGACGCCGTCCAGTTCGTTGCACTTGCGGCTGACGACCATAAGGGCGTTGGGGGCGTCGTGGAACAGGAGATCCCGCCCTGTTTTCTGATACACCCGGTACCAGTGCTGCCAGATCTGTTGAAAATCCAGGAACTGATAGGGAACGCGCATGGCCTTCTTGTCGACTGTCGCGATGTCGAGTTCGGACAGGGCCTTCAGAGCGATGGGCGCGATTTCACGGAGGGTATCCCTGGTGAGGACGATATACCGGAGGAGCTGCATGTTCGCGCCGGTCTGCGTGTATCTGCCCATCTCCAGGATCTTCCGGATATCGCTGTCGCTGACCGGTTCGTCCGTGAATTGACGGATGCTCCTCCTGAATTTGACCAGGTTGAGGAGTTTATCCGGTTCAATCTGAAACTTCCGGGGGTCGTCGTATGCCATGATCTCGGCAGGGTCGTAGTCGCCGAGGAGGGTGACCGCCTGCTGCTCGCACACCGCGGTGCAGTGCCCGCATCCGATACATTTTTCGGTATCCACCGTGATCATGAGTACCCCCCCCTGATGAGTAGTGTACGTTCTATAGCGAAATCGTCCGTTGAGGTCAAGGAAGGATGGGCTAGGGGCAAGGGGCTGGGTGCTAGGAGGGAGTGACGGAAGAGCATCCGAGGACCGACGGAGCGCACGACTGCTCCGATCGGTCGAATATCATGGCGATCCGTCAGACAAAGATTCCACCCTGACAGGGGTTATAGCTCGTCTCCGCTCGATATCAATTCACAGAATCCCTGCGTCTCAGAGTCCCTCCTGCCGGGGCTTCTAGGAGTTATTCCCCTCTCCTATATATCTCGTTTGCACTTCCTGAAACTTGGCGTGAAATTCCTCTTCTGTAATGATGCCTTTTTCTATAAGGATCTGGGAGAGGGTGTCGATCTGTATTGCCGTCATCAGCAGAAATTCTTCAAATGAAATTTCGCTTCCATCTATGGAACCCATTCCTTCTACCATGTTCTTCTCCTATATCTGAGTTCGTATCCACCCGCAGTTTCACCCTGAGGGGTTACTATGTCTTCCATCCAAACACGCCGACCATTCATTTTCACGTAGTTTACATGAAGGGGTATGCTTAGCAACAGATCGTATAGAGATCAAGGTGTTTCCGCAAATGCGCACAATTATCTTGTGAAACGGAGATGATTATTCCAATGGGATCGACCCATGTTCGTACGGACGGTACGCGGGGCCGGGCCCAAAACGCACGGTGGCTGTTTGATTCTCGTGATTACCGGCCCGTCAGGTAGTACCGCCCCGCAAGGACGGGGTGACGGTAGAGCATGCGGGGGCCGGCGTAGCGCATGACCTGCCTGATCGGGAAGCTATTAACACTTGATTTACGGCATTTATTGATCTATATTTTGACCATTAAAAGAGTCACAATAAGGAGCCATTTCATGAAGCCTATTTCGGTCACCACCGGTATCGTTCCGATTGCTGAATTCAAGAAAGGTATCTCCAAGTGGTTTAAAAGCCTCCAGGATACGGAACATCCCCTGGTTATTACACAGAACGGAAAACCCGCCGGAGTGCTGCTGTCTCCGAAGGATTACGATGAATTGGTTTACAGCAAGGCCTTTCTCGATTCCGTCACAAGAGGCATATCGGATGCTGAAAGCGGGCGAACTTACTCTACCGAGGAAGTCAGGGCGGCATTAACAGCGAACAGAAGCAAGAGATAGTTCCGGATGAAGATCATATGGACCCAGGAAGCCCTTGAGCGTCTGACCGGGATCGGGGATTATATCTCGAAAGACAGTCCCGAACGAGCGGTGGGGTTCGTCGATCAGCTTATCCAACATGTGGAGTTACTGGCTGATACACCACGGGCGGGGAGAATCGTTCCCGAAATCTCTCATCCGGATATCCGGGAGTTGGTTTTCAAAAAGTATCGCATTGTGTACCGTGTTAAGGGAGAGTTTGTTGAGATACTGACCGTCTTTGAAGGACACATGCTCCTGCGGATCGATAAACCTGTTTTGTAGTTCTTTCCTTCTCATTTTCCAGATAAGTAGTGCCGCCCCGCAAGGACGGGGTGACGGTATACCATCCGGGGGCCGGCATAGCGCATGACGGCCCTGATCTTCTCCCGCATGGCCGGTTTGTAGCAGTGCACGGGGCACTTCGAGCACGTCGGCTTGTCGTCCTTGAGGGGACACTTCTCCAGACGCCCGGCGGCGTAGTCAAGGAGTTCCCGACACTCCGGGCAGAGTTCCTCCTTCGTGCCGTGGTGGCCGCGGCAGAAGATCCCGATCATCGCCTCGACGGTCCGGCGTTCGGTCTCCAAGGGTGTGTGGTGGTCGGGCATGATGACCTCCTTTGCAATCCTTGTTTAGAGGCAAAGTCCTCAGCCCGATGAATCGGGGTGAGAACCGACGGCTTAGGTTTCACGTCTTATCCCGCGTCTTTGTCGTCCGGGTTGTCATCTTGACTCTTTTTGTCCGCCGCCCGGCAGGATGGCTTGAGTCACGTAGATACGCCCATCCGGGGCAGGATGAATCGCTGGAGTACATACCAGATGACGATGATCGAGATCAGGATTATGGTTCCTCTCATGCAATGGTCACCTCCATTGATCATTTCAGATACCGGTGATGATACCGTATTCCCCCCTACTCTACTAGCTGATTTTTAGCGGACGCAACAAACCTGAAAGGCAGGGGAGAGAAAAAAGTTTATGCCAAAACAAATTGGATTGTTACGACACAATCTGTACCTTTTCGCGGCGCCGGAGGTCTCTCTTTGCTTGACAGGGAGGGTACGGCTCGGGTAGGGAGCGTATGCGTATCGCTTCTTGATCGGAAACGGACGGAGTAATCTCTAAATTTCACATGGGGGGTCCTATGAACTACGCACAACAGTATAAAGAAAAACTGGTCTCCGCCGATACGGCGGTCAAGGTCGTCGAATCCGGCGACATCGTGGATTACGGATTTTTTAACGGGAAACCAGTCGTCCTCGACGCGGCGCTCGCCGCACGCGCGGAAGAACTCCGGGATGTCAGTATCTATACGGCCGTCACGGTCCCGCCCGTTCCGGAGGTCATCAATCACCCTGAAAGCTTCAATTATATCGACTGGCAGTGGAGCAAGCTGACCCGGATGCTCCACGCCTTCGTGCAGCCGGCATCCTATTGCCCCATCCTCTATCATCGGGGTCCTTCACACTATCGGGAGCTTATCACCCAGGATCCCAATGAGAACTTCACCAAGAACTATCGGTCTCTCTACTACAACGATCCGAACTGGAAGGGGACGGCAAAATGGGTGACAATGATCCAGGTGGCCCCGATGGACAAAACCGGCCATTTCAATCTCGGTCCCCAGAACTCGGAGACGTCGGCCAAGATCGACGCCGCCGATGTCGTCATTATCGAGGTAAACCCCAATACCCCTGTCTGCCTCGGCGGGAACGAGGAATCCGTTCACATCTCGCGGCTTGACTATATCGTTGAGGCACCGGCGGATCAGGCGCTGTATGACGCGCCGCAGGTAGACCCCTCGGCGGTGGAGACACAGATCGCCCGGCATGTCATGGAATACATCTATGACGGCTGCTGCATTCAGCTCGGTATCGGCGGGATGCCGAACATGGTGGGAAAGCTGATTGCCGATTCGGACCTGAAAAACCTCGGGGGGCACACGGAGATGTTCGTCGATGCCTTCGTGGACATGATTGAATCGGGGAAAATGAACAGTTCCATGAAGAGCATCGACCGCCACAAGTGCGCGTACACCTTCGCCATCGGGAGCAAGCGGATGTACGATTTCATGAACAACAACCCGGCCCTCGCTTCTTATCCGGTGAACTACACGAACGATCCCCGGATCATCGGGCAGATCGACGACATGGTGAGCATCAACAACGCCATCCAGGTCGACCTCTTCTCGCAGGTCAATGCGGAAACGAGTGGAACGGAACAGGTGTCCGGCAACGGAGGGATGTGGGACTTCGTCCTCGGCGCTCAGTGGTCGAAGAAGGGAAAGAGCTTCATCTGCCTCGCGTCGACACACACGGACGCCAATGGTGTGACGTCTTCACGGATACAGCCGCAGATGCCCCTCGGAACGGTGGTCACCATTCCGCGTCAGATGGTGGATTATATCGTCACGGAATACGGCGCGGTGAAACTGACCGCATGTCCTACCTGGATGCGGGCCGAAAAGATCATCAGTATCGCCCACCCCGATTTCAGGGACGACCTGATCAAAGAGGCGGAGAAGATGAAGATCTGGCGCCGCTCCAACAAAATCTAATTTAATTAGGGACAGCGCCCATTTTCGGCGGAGTTCTCGAAAAAATGGGCGCTGTCCCTAATTTTCGCCCGGATCGGATAATGACATCCCCCTGCCCTCCCCCATATATTGACCACCCCGCGGAACCGGATATCAGAAACCCCCGGAGGCTGAAGGCCTCTAGGCCTCGTCTTCACCGCCGGTGCCCCAGTATTCGAGGACGTAATCCAGGTCCTTGTCGCCACGTCCGCTCAGGTTTACCAGGATCGTCCCGGTCTCCATCTCGCGCGCCTTCACCAAGGCATACGCGACGGCATGGGCGCTTTCGATGGCCGGGATAATCCCCTCGAGGCGGCACAGCTTGAAGAAGGCGTCTCGGCATTCGTCATCCGAACAGGTGACGTATTCGACCCGGCCCATGTCCTTCAGATAGCAGTGTTCGGGCCCCACACCCGGGTAATCGAGCCCGCTGGCGCAGGAGTAGACCGGGGCCGGGGTGCCATCCTCGTTCTGCAGCAGGTAGCACTTGAAACCGTGAATGATGCCCTCCCGCCCGTAGGTCATCGTCGCCGCGTGCTGGCCCAGTTTATTCCCTATTCCCATCGGTTCGACGCCGATCAGGGCGCAGGGATCCGCGAGGAAGGGTGCAAAGATTCCCATGGCGTTGGAACCGCCGCCGACGCAGGCACAGACGACATCGGGGAGGATCCCGGTCATTGCGTAAAACTGCTCACGGGCCTCGATTCCCACCACGCGCTGAAAATCACGCACCATGAGCGGGAAGGGATGAGGCCCCACGACGGAGCCGATGCAGTAGATCGAGTTCTCGTAATCCGCGAGATAGGCATCGAAGGCCGAGTCGACCGCTTCCTTCAGGGTTCTGAGACCCTGGGTGACCGGCACCACTGTCGCGCCCAGGAGTTTCATTCGGCTGACGTTCGGCGCCTGTTTGACGATGTCGACCTCTCCCATATGGATCTCGCATTCCAGGCCGAAATAGGCGGCGGCAGTGGCCAGGGCCACGCCGTGCTGTCCCGCGCCGGTTTCGGCGATGACACGCTTTTTCCCCATATATTTCGCGAGGAGTACCTCCCCCATGCAGTGGTTCAGCTTGTGGGCACCGGTATGATTCAGGTCTTCACGCTTCAGATAGATCTGGGCCCCGCCGTTTTTCAGGGACAGCGACCGTGCGTGGTAGACCGGCGTGGGCCGGCCCTGAAAATGTTCACGGATATAGCGCAGCTCGGCGATAAAGGCGGCGTCGCTTTCAATCCGATGATATGCCTCGGTGATCTCGGCGAAGGGTTTTTCCAGTTCGGGGGGGATAAACTTGCCGCCGTATTTTCCGAAAAATCCTTCTTTATCGGGGATACTGTTCTGTTGATTCTGTACGGTCATTATTCACTGTGTACCTTTCTTTGGTATCATGCCTGAGAAAGAGATCCCAAGCAAACGAGGTACCATAGACCAAAACGGCTCCTTTGGCAAGGTAGAAGGGGATATACCGGGACAATCGCTCGGGGTGCAGCCCCGATCAGTGCGCCTCCGTCAGCTTCTCCAGGAGGGCTTGTCCCCTGCTGTTGTGAGGATTGAGGGAAAGGATAAAGTGAAGCCGCTGAGCGATCTCCTCTTTCTTGGAACCGTTCGAGGATGAATCATCAGAATCGAGGGCCCCCATACGGGCCGGATCGGCAGGGACTTCCTCTTGGAGGGAATCCTGTTTGAAGTCAGCCGTGCCCTGGCCGTACCCCTCTCTTTCTTGGGGGAAAGTCCCCTGATCATGGAGCGTCTCCGTCTTACCGGACTCCAATTGTATCACCCGTTCAAAGACAGTAACTGCCTCGGGATATTCGCCGAGCTGCACATACAGATTCCCCAGATGAAAGAGGGCATCGCTGTAATCGGGATTATTGCTCAGGGCATGGCGATATTCCTGGATCGCCTCGTCGAACATATCGTGCCGGTCGAATAACACGGCCAGCCGGAAGTGAGGGGCAGCCGCCCCGGGGTCCGTTTCCATTGCTTCCCGGTATTGCTGCATGGCACCATGATAGTTCCCTTCCAGTTCGTGGATCCTGCCGATATTGATCATCGCGCACACGTTTTCGGGATCGATCTCCAAGGCACGGTAATACATCTGTTTGGCGCTGCCGATCCGCTTCATTTCTTCGTAGACGCAGGCGAGATTATTGTAGGCCTGCGGGTTTCCCGGATCCAGATCGATCATCTTTTCAAAACATGCCAGCGCCTCCTCGCACTTTCCTCTCTTGAAACAGATACATCCCAGGTGGGCATAGGCATCTGAAAATGTATCGTCGAATTGTATGCTGTTCCGGTATGCCTCGATGGCCCGTTCCGAACCCGGTTCAAGGCAGTTGTATCGGCATCCCCTTATAAACCATTCCCGTGCGATCTCGGTTTTATCCATAAGCAATGTTGTACTATGATTGAAGCGATTTTCGGGACGCGGGCGCGCCCTACATTACCCCTATCCGCTTTTCCTCCGCAAATGTCTGCAGAACGGATTCCCTGATCCTGCTCCATACATCGACAGGATCGGAGAGGAATGAAGAGGTAAAAGTCGGATGTTCTTTAAGAAACTGGGCCGCGAGTACTCCCGCCAGCTTGACGCAGTGTTCCTCGGTCGAGCATTGAGCCTGCCGGATGACCTGGAACGGCAGAACCACCGTCGCCTTCATACCCCCGATCTCGACCTCTACGGATTTATCTTCATCGGCCGGCGCGCTCTTCTGCGGCGGCGTATCCGGTTCGGTCTGCTCGTAGACGAGACGCGGCTGACCTCTCTCCGGTAATTCCGTGGTGTGAATGGTCGGGGTTTCTTCGACAGGTTCAGGGGACATCACCGTCACCGGTTCCGGTGCTTCGATAAACGTCTCTGCCTGTTCCGTCAGCGGGATCTGTTTCTCCACCGGAGGTACAGGTTCCGGTTTTTCCACAACCGGCTCGGGGACTTGCCGCTCATGGTCCGCCAGAATCTGTTCCGTGTCCCTGATCGTTTCCGGGGTAACCGTCGTATCGAGTACCGGTGCCTGTTTTCGCTTTCGCGCGGCAGATCCGCTCAACCGCTGGAAGCGCTGACCGATCTGATCAACGATCGCGCCGGTTATCAGATCCAGACCGTTTGTCTCTCCGGCCTTTAAAGATAACTTGCATATTTTATTGACAAGACGGGGGACCCCTTCCTCGGAACGGTTCCACAAGGGACCGTAGACATCATCGGCAAAGACGGCCCGTGTGCACCCTGCGAGTCGCAGCCGGGTCTCCACATAGTCTTTCAGGGCCTCTGCGGACGGTATCTTTTCGATCTTGTTGTAGGTGCCGATGCGCTGGAAGAGATTGGCACGCCGCGGATCTTCCAGGCGTCGGGCCAGTTCTTTCTGACCGGCGAGGATCATCGTGAACAGATTTCTCTGGTCGTCCTGCATATTGGTCAGCAGTCTGAGGTATTCGAGATTCGCCGGTGGGATGGCGTTCGCCTCGTCGATAAAAACGAGGACTTTCTTCCCTTCGTCGATAGTCTCGAACAGGAGCCGGTTGAAGGTCTCCAGGAGATCCACCTTTCGCGTCTTGTCGCACGGCGCCCCCGTCAGTTGACCGATAATCTCCTTCATCAGCTGGATAAAGGTAATACTCGGATTGGTAATGAGGACAATCCGGTATCTGTCCTGATCGAGCGAATCGATGATCAAACGCAGCGACAGGGTTTTGCCCAGTCCCACGTCCCCGACGATCACCGCAATACTTTCTCCTCCTTCCTCAATGGCAAAGAGGGTTTCCGCAACGGCATTTTCCAACGTGAGGTGAGTATCCACATACATGGACGGGTCGGGAACGTTGTCGAAGGGCGGTTTGGTCAGGTCCCAGTATTGGTAATACATAATCTCATCTCCCCGCTTGTTTTCCTGTTATACGTGGTTACAAGACATCATCCTGCCGACTCGATTCGCGATCGGTTCCTGCAAGAAAATCGATGATATCTTCCAATGCAAAACGCCGCAGTCCCCCGATCTTGTAGCTCTTCAGCTTCTTTGTCCTGATGAGCTTTCCCAGGTAACTTCTGCTGATCTGCAGCATCTCGCATACCTGGCTCGCTTTGAGCAGTCTGAGCGTGTTCACCCGGTCAAAGTAAAAACTGAGGTTGATCTGACCGTCCGCCTGCTCCCGGACGCTGAGAGCGGCGCCTTTTGATATCCCGTTCGAAAGATAGGGAACGAAATCCCCGGATCGAATCATGTCACTTTGTTCGGGCGTCAATTGAAAGGAAATTGCATCCTTTTTCCTGCCGACGACTGCCTCAACGGGAAACGGGTTCTCTTCGCGCGTGCCCATATCATCCCGCGCCTCCCGCGGAAGGACCACCCCCAGGCGCTGGTTCCCCGGCACGGAATCCATATCGACTCCGACACTTCGAATATCTTTTCTCCTTCGCACAATGCAGATCTTTTCCATAACGCCCCTTATCTCTCATTCAACCGTGACTGACATCGCAGTAACAGGTATCCACCTGCTTATACCGAATATTTTTCGTGTTTCTTGAATCTTTTCAGTAATACACTTTTTTCAGTATGTTGCCCGGTGCACGGGACACGCCGGGTGTGGAGAGAGAACCTCTTGCATCCATCCCCCTTGTCATGTTTCGGATGAGACTCTCCCCTGTGAAAAAATGCGTTGGGAGAAACATTGAGATGGAAAAGGAGAGTCGTCGGCACCCCGGCAACCATCGGCCCCCTATTGATGACCCATGGTTTTACGTCCCGCTTTCACGGGCGGTGTGTCTGTATCGGTTTTGAGAGAACTGGTGGTGGCCGTGCGCCCTTGACCGGAACAGACCGGATTTACACGATATGACCGGTTAACGCACTCGTTGGTATATTCGTACTCAATGGTAAGAAAATACGCAATGATACCCCTTACACCTTCGGAGTGATTGATTTCACACCACCAGTATGCCGTTTTTTTGATTGAAACGAAGATTTTCCTCGGAATGTTCGATTACTGCTCCCGCCGCTGCCGGTAGATCGCCATGTTGGATTCCATTACCGTGCGTTCCGGAATAAATTGCTTCTCTTTGTCTTTCCGGTACATCCTGATGGCCTCGGTGGGGCAGGCGACGGCACAGAGCCCGCACCCGATACAGCGGTCCAGGTCCACCTCGGCGACGTCATCGACGGTGATGGCGTTCATCTGGCATCGATCGATGCAGATCTCGCAACCCGTGCATTCGTCTGGGTCCACGCGGGCAAAGAAGTTGCTGTTGACCAGGTCCGACGATTTTGTGTAATGTTTTTTCAGCTCCATCAGTACCGCGCAGCAACACCCGCAGCACATGCAGAGGGCATTGGGGGTCTGTGAGGAACCCAGCTGGCAGACCAGCCCCGCCTCCACCCCTTTTTTCAGGATCGCAAGGGCTTCTTCCTGCGTGATGTAGCGACCGAGCCCGTTTTCAACAAAATAGTGGGTTGAGCTCCCGAAATGGAAGCAGGTCTCCACGGGACGGTCGCAGGCCTTGTCGAGAAGAGTGGTCATCCGCCGGCAGACGCAATCGGAAACGGCGATGTGCCGGACCGATTTGATCACCTCTTCGGCGCTTTCGTAGGGCATAACCTCGGAATCGGGCGATACGCTCTCGCTCACGGGGATGGTGCGAAGGTCCCGCGTTTCCCCCTTCATCCAGGTGGCCTCGTACAAGACAGGAGTGAACTCCTCCATGTCCTTCACCAGGGCGGGGTCATGCGGTTCATCTGAAATTCGATGATTCCCACCAGGAAGTCCATTGCCATGTACCGGTAGTTTCCGGGCTTTCCCGTGCGGAAAAGCAGCCCTTTCCTCGACATGTCGTAGAGTGTCTTTTCGGTTTCCTCCGGGTCTCTTCCGATCCGACGGGCGATTTCCTCCGCCGGTTCCGGTACCGGTTTGAGTTGCATGAGCCACTCCGCCTCCTCCGGGGTGAAGATGTGCCTCAGGATCTTCAGTTCGATCCCCGATCCGGTATGCACCGGGTACCGATGCGAAAGGGTATCGAGAAACTCGGCCAATCGCTCATACACGTCCTTCATATATTCCCCCCTCATTGCGCCTTTCACGGCAAGACTCCGTCTGACCCGTATCGCCGGCTTGAGGGGGGGAGCATACGCAAAAGAGTGCTCGGATGTCAATACAATACGGGCGGAAACATGCTTGACGGAGAGCGGGCAAAACCGTTAGAGTACTCGTCGATTCTGTGAGAGAAAGGAATGCACATGAAAAAAGCGGTGTACCACGGTGTGCGTGATGTCCGGGTCGAAGAGGTCGCCGAGCCGGAGGCGAAGAGCAATGAGATCAAGGTCAGGATCAAGTACTGCGGGATCTGCGGATCGGACCTGCACGAATACCTGCACGGTCCCTTTCCCGAGAGTCCCTTCGGGCACGAGGTCTGCGGTGAGGTGGTCGCGGTCGGCGCGGATGTGACGGGCTTCGCGGTGGGTGATCACGTGGCAACCTTTATCCGGGACGGATACGCCGAGTATCTCGTCGCCCCGCAGGAGAAGACCCTCAAGCTTCCCGATGATCTCCCCTGGGATCGCGCGGCGGTGCTTGAACCGCTGGCGGGAGCCATCTACGCCCTGGAGAAGGGAAACGTCAAGCCCACGGACACGGTATTCATCGCGGGAGCGGGGCCGGTCGGTCTCCTGATCCTCCTGGCGGTCAGGGTCCTCGGCGCGGAAACGATCTACATGACCGACCTGTCCGAGAAACGCAGAAAGATGGCGAAAGAACTGGGGGCGACGGCGACCTTCGATCCGGCGGCAGTGAAGATCCCGCCCACGATCCGCGAGCTGACCGGCGGGCGGGGTATCGATGTGACGGTCGAGGCCGTCGGGATCGAGGCAACACTGAAGGACTGTCTCGCCTCCACCCGCTACGGGGGGACGGTCATTGTCCAGGGGATCTTTACGGAACGCGCCCTGATCCACATGCTCGGGTTCGTGACGCGGGAGATTACGATGGTCGGCTCCAACTCCGCCAATCCCTTCCGCTCCCTGCAATGGATGGTGACCAAGGGGATCAAACCGGAGGCGATCGTGACGAGCACCGTTTCCCTCGACGGGATCGTGGAGGGGGGATTCGAGCGTCTGGCGAATCACAAGGACGAGGAGATCAAGATCCTCGTCGAGCCATGATCATGAAATGATTTTGAGTATCTTTGGTTCCTCCCGCGGGAGAGGCTCCGGAATCGAAACGGGGTACCCCACGATCATGGGCGCAACGATTCGGTAGCCGGCGGGCAGGCCAATCTCTTCCCGGAGCCCAGGGTCCTGGAGAATCGTTCCCAGGCCGATCCAGCAGGTACCCAGACCCCGGCGGGCGGCGTTGAACATCAGGTACGAGGCCGCGAGGGCACAGTCGACATCAAGCGACCCCACATCGGCGCGGCCGACGATGTAGATCAGGCACGGGGCATTGTAGAATATATTGAAGGCGGCATCCTCGAGTGCTGTCTTGTATCCGCCGAGCGAAAGCTCCGGGTTGAGTTCGATCTGCCTGAGAAGACCGCGTTTGCACTCGTCCGAGATCCGTTTCATGATATCCCGGTTATTGATAATGATGAAATGCCAGGGCTGTCCATGGCTGGCACTGGGCGCGAACGTGCTTTCCCTGATGATCTCCTGTACCAGCATCACCGGGACTTCACGCTCCTCGAACTCCCTGACAGACCGGCGGTTCCTCACAATCTCTTCAAAACTGTTCATATCCTCCGATCTCCACACTTACCGGATATCATCTCAATCATACACCCCTCTGGCGGTCACCCTCCGGGGAACCACTTCGATCAGGAGGAGGATAGTCCTTCGGACGGCGAAGCCCGGGAAGCATGGTCTCCTCGAGAGAGGCGCGCTGCGCTTCGAACGTATCATTATCCGCCGCGGGAGGACAGGGGATCGGGTCACCGTACCGGATGGCCACCCGGGCGAAGGGTTTGGGGACCATGAAGCGGTCCCAGCTGTTGAAGTACCAGGCTCGGTCCGCGCTCGTGTAGAACGGGACGATAACCGCATCGGCCGCGGAGGCCAGACGGATCGCCCCGGCCTTGACGACCCCCATGGGGCCGGTGGGGCCGTCGAGGATGTGGATGGCGAGACCGCTCTTTTGCAGTGCCTCGATCATACCGGTCAGCGCCTCGCGGCCGCCCCGCGACGACGATCCCCGGACCGGGCGCAGACCCATCAGGCGCGCGATTCCGGAGATAAATTCCCCGTCGGAACTCCTGCTGATCATGACACTCGCCCCATACGGTTCATATTCCTTGAAATACCGGAGGACGGGGAAAAACTGCTGGTGCCAGCCGCAGAGGAGCACCCTCCCCCCTTCCCTGATATGATCCATCCACTGCCGCTCGCCTTCGACGGTCAGGCGGCAGGTGGCCGAGTAGAGACGGACAAACCGGTACATGATCGAGATAAAGGGGTTCGACGTGATGATGGCGAATTTCATTTTCTTGCTTATAACCATGAAGGAATCTCCCCGCGCGAGACCTTCCGGCGGCTGGTGCCCCGGCTGCCTCTCGCATCGTCAAGGAAGCACCGTATGTGCATGAGTGATAAAAGTCAAGGATATTCATGGTGAGGCAACGACTGCGGGCTCGGTTACTCCGTTGCATCCAGCTCTTTTTGGATGGTCTTGTTCGCGTAAACGAGGGCCTTCACAAAATACTCCCTTTCCAGGCCACTGACGGGGGAAGCTGTCTCGAATATCCGCTTCGGCAGCCGGAGCGTATCAAAGGAGAACCCCTCCCGCACCTTGAATCGGTATTTCTCGGTGTGGATCTCCCGGCCGATTCGCTGCAGGTCGTCGACCGTGAGTTCGATCCCCGCGACAGCAAGGAGACGAGTGACCAATTCGGGGGTATAGATCCCCCGGGCAAAGAAACAGATAACCAAGCTGGAAAGAATCTGGCGCCACCGTTCCTCCGCGAGGAGTGTATCGATCATCTCTTCCGGCTTCAGCCGCCGGCTGATAAGGATTTTCTGATCGAGACTGTACCCGGCGTTGTCCAGATGACTGTGGCGGGCACCGATCAGGACCCCCAGGTGGGCACCGGGACCCGTATGGTAACCGGGCATCTCGTTGCCGCCGAAGGCGAGGGAAAAATCCGTTCCCCCATAGACGGACGCGGCGTACTCGACACCACGGGCGAGGGCCTTATAGAAATCGTTCGGTTGGTCGATGATATAACCGCCTGCCTTGATGTATTCCTTGGCATCACCCCATTTCAACCTGACCCCTCGGGTCTCTTCCTTGGTGATAAGCCCCCGCTCGAAGGCCTCAGTGGCCCAGGCCAGGATCACGCCGAGGCTCATCGCGTCGATCCCCCAGGCCTCTTCCACCCGATCCATCAGCCTCAGAAAATCGGCGGGTCGAGTGATCCCCAGCATGGTACCGAGGGCATAGATTGGTTCATAGTCGTATGATATCATGGAGGTCTTATAAAAATAAGAGACGTCTTCATAGGGTTCTCGGAGGGCGGCGATATGGATGCAGCCGACCGGACAGTGGGAGCAAGCGAGCCTCCTCCCCAGATATTGCTTGGCGAAGGTCTCCCCCGACATTTTTGAGGCATGTTCGAAACTCGCCGCCGTCAGATTGCGCGTGGGGAGTCCCCCAAATTTACTGAGGGGAACAATGTTCTCAGCCGTCCCCAAGTCGTGGTATTTCTTCATCACGGGCGATTCGACGGCGGCCTTGTAGACCTCGTCGTAGAGCTTCCGGTATATTTTTTTATCGGAGGTCGGAAGGGACGATTTCCCGGCAACAACGATCGCCTTCAGTTTCTTGCTTCCGAAGACGGCCCCCAGCCCCAACCGCCCGAAATGGCGAAAGGTCTCAGTCATCACGCAAGAGTAAGTAATCATTTTCTCTCCACCCTTGCCGATGCGCATGATCGTCCTCTCACCCGACCCCGTTTCCCTCTCGCGGATGATCCGGCCTGAAGAGAAGTTCCCCATCCCCCAGAGTGTGGAGGCATCGCGGAAATGCACCCGGCCAGCCTGGATGGAGAGATAGACAGGCATGCTGCTCGCCCCCGTGATCACGATGGCACCGTATCCCGCCATACGGATCGAGACGGCGCTCCGTCCCCCGCAGTGACTCTCGCCCAGGTTTCCCGTGAGCGGCGACTTGAACATGGCAACGGTCTTCGATGCGAGCGGGAAGAGGGCCGTCAGGATGCCGACGGCAAAGATGATGGGATTGTCCGGGCCCAGGGGATCGCACCCCTCGGGACACTCCTCCAGAAGGAGCTGCGTGGCAACGCCGGTTCCCCCCAGATATCGTTCAAAGAGTTCGGGTCTCTTTTCGACCCGGAAGGTCCTGCGCGTCAGGTCGATATAGAGGATGTTCCCGAGCGGGTCATTCTTCAACATTTTCGACCTCCCTCTTCTGCATCCCCAGGACGCCGTAGGGACAAAAGTCGACGCAATAGCCGCAGTGGAGACAGATCATCGGTTTGTTGGTTTCGTCATTCCAGTAGACCGCTCCGATGATGCAGGCATCTCTGCAGTGGCCGCACCCGATACAGGTGTCCGGAAGGACCCGAACCCCGCCGCCTTCTTTCCGCGGGACCAGGGCGCCGGTGGGACAAACCTTCGCACACGGGGGATCACTACACGCCCTGCAGACAATGACGGAGAAGCCCCGTTCCATCCCCCCGATCGACCGGACGCCGATACAAGAGCGGGCAAGTCCGGCCTCCCCCACCCTTCGCGAGCAAGCAAACATGCAGCTCTGGCAACCGACGCATTTCTCCGTCTCCAGTACCGCGAGTCGCATACCCCCCCCTTTTTACCTTATTAAATTGAAATATTACACCTTCCTCACCATTGTCGCAATCCCTATTTCGCCATCAGATGAGATCGCTCACAAAGGGAAATGGGGAGACACGTGAAAGGGGTTTCTTGTGCGCAGTCTCGAATGATCCGTTGATAAATAGGTTGCTCAGTGATAGATTACAAAAAAAGTGATAGCCGTGGGATGAGCCGGGGTACCCTGTAACTTTTCACCGCGCGCGAACGACTATACAGATATCATCGACAAAAGGGGGTATGGAACAATGAAAACAACAGGTCAATATATACGGAGCTTTTCTGCGGCCGGCCTCGCGGCCCTCTTTGCCTGTACTGTCCTCATGCCTGACACACTTGCCTGGGCCGCTCCGAGAAAGCATCCGCCGCGCCCCGTTGTGCGTCACCACCACCCGAAACCTCCCCCCGTACGTCATCATCCGCGTCCTGTCATACGGTATCGCCAGCATCGCATCAGTCCCCTCCTCCCCTTGGGCTTCACCCTGCTGACCATCGCGGGACTTCAATATTACTATCATCAGGGGAGATACTACCGGCACATCGAAAACCGGTACGTCGTGGCACCACCACCCCTTGGGGGAGTTGTCGTGGAGCTGCCCGCCGGACATGTCTCATTCTGGTCCAACGGCGTCCAGTACTTCTACTACGGTGATGCATACTATAAGAGGGTCCCCCGGGGATATATCGTCGTTGATCCCCCCTATGAGGCATCCTCAAAACCGCCCGTTGACTACCAGTCCGCCACACCGGCAGTCGACGAGGTCGCGGTGCTACCGCCCATGCTGAATGTGCGATCGGGCCCCGGCACGAACAACGCCATCACCTTCCAGGTGCCCCAGGGAACGACCCTGGAGATCCACGGGACGGCGCCCGAGTGGCTGTTTGTCAAGCTGCCGACCGGAGACTTCGGGTGGGTGATGAAACAGTTCACGACCCCGGAGTCCGCACCGAAAGCGGTTCCTGCCGAAGGGTAGCCGTAAGCGGGAATATCACGGCGCGCATGGGTTAAACGCTCATTCGCCGGTGACACACACGATCGGATTTCATGAATCAAGCGCGAGACAATACGGGGGGTGTGCGGGTGCCGTATGATCGGTTATCCCCTGAGATCCTGGAGGCGGTAATCGAAGAGTTCGTCACCCGGGAGGGGACCGATTACGGGACAACGGATGCCCCCTTCGAACGGAAGATCGAACAGGTCAAAAGACAGCTTGCAACAGGCAGGGCAGTGATCGTCTTTGACGAGACCATGCAATCCTGTACCATTCTCACGAACAATGACCCCCGTCTGCGGGATATCGAGGGGGATCGATGACCGTTCCTTTCCGGCCGGGCATCCCAATCATCATGGATTGACCAGGAACCGGTTGCCATCCGACCGGGATTCATTTGTACTGATCACAGAGATCGCGGGGCGGGACCGGACCGGGCAGCGGGCCTCGCAGATGCCGCAGCCGACACATCGCTCCACATCCACCTTTGGCCTTTTCAGGATGAAATCCCCTTTATCCAGAGACTGTATGTTCACCTCCTCCAGCCATATCGCCTTCTCCGGCGTGGGACACATCTCTTCGCACACGCTACAGGGGATGTCGTAGGCGTACGGGAGACACCGCTCCGGGTCGATCACCGCAAGGCCGATCTTCACCCGCTCCTTTTCGGAAACCGTCAGTTCCGTTATCGCCCCCGTGGGGCATACCTGACCACAGAGGGTACAGCGAAACTCACAGTAGCCGATCTGCGGGACGAGCCGGGGGCTCCAGATCCCCTCCAGCCCCGCCTCAAGGAGGGTCGGCTGGAGACCGTTCGTGATGCAGACCTTCATGCACTCCCCGCACCGGACACACCGCCGGAGAAATTCATCCTCCTCCAAGGCGCCCGGGGTCTGATCAGGGTGGGGTGAAACCACCCCTTCCGGGGCTGGGGGACGATGCGCAAGAGCGGAACGATGGAAACGCCCGCGATGAGAGACGCAAAGACGTGCCGGCGTGAAAGATCGATGGGGACCTTCTCGCCGCCCTTTCTCCATCCGAAACGAATCGCCCCTTCGGGGCACAGATCCTCACAATCCATGCAGTACAGGCATTCGGACCCTCTCCACCTTCCGTCTTTATCGATGACGGCACCGCTGGGGCAGACCTTCCGGCAGAGGCCGCATGAGGTACACCCCTTGCTCACCGACCGTGTCAGGGGGGCAAAGCGGGAGAAGATCCCGAGAAGCGCTCCGAGGGGACAGAGATACCGGCACCAGAACCGCCGCTCGAAGAGATTCATCCCCACGATGGAAGCAAACAGGACACCGATGAAGGTCCCCTGGAGAAAATACGGCTGTTGGAACGAAAGTACACCCCTTTTGAGGAAACCATAGATCCATTCGGGACCGTCGGTAATCACTGGGATATCCAGGGAGTAGAGGGTATCGAAAAAGGCCCGGGCACCGTAGTTGAGGAGAGGATAGACACTGAGCGACAGGGAGCGGATCAAAAGGCTGATCGGGTCCATGATACCGGCCAGTTGGGCCGTAACAAGAGAGGAGGCGAGGAGAAAGAAGAGAATGGCGTATTTCAGCGTATGCCAGCTGGCGCGAATCGGCACGGATCGCCTCCGGTTGAAGGACCCGACCGCGTCGTGCAGCGTCCCCAGGGGACAGATCCACCCGCAGAAGACCCTCCCCAGAAGGGCGGTCAGGACGATCATGATCACGGAAAAGAGAAATCCCGTAACAAGCGCGTGGGCGGAGAGGAGTGTTGAGAGGGCAATGAGGGGATCGAAATCGAGGAAGATCCTGACCGGGTATCCCAGTTCATCCAGGCCCTTCGATTCCGTCCGGATAAAGAGGAACAGAAAGAGGATCAGGAATAGTGCCTGGGAAAGGCGTCTCAGGGTGCGAACAGTCTGTGTCTTCATACCCCCCGATGAGGACCCGCGTCACGGGGTCGTGGGTGCAGGATAGAGAATGATACCGATCATACAGCGACCTCTCTGATAGCCAACCGCGACAGGTCCATCGTCCCGAGACCGGTCGCATGGCCGATGCGCACATACGACAGCGTGCTCCCCTTCAGATGGAAAAGCGCCTCCGCCCCATAGGCATCAACGGCCACCTGATCGGTCCCCGCAATGACCGTGTTCATCGTTCTGACATATCGGGGATCACCGCCCTGTGGCCCGTGGGCCGTCAGGATTCGGATGGCATCCAGCACGACCAGCACGGGTTTCATGAACCGTGAGATATCGGCGATGCCCTGATCCAGATCCTGGTGAACCATCCACCGGGATCCCCCCATGATCCCCATCCAGTTTTTCATCCCCAGGGTTAGGGTGGCGGAGCCGTGGACCTTTGCGATGGGGATATTGATGACCTTGCCGGCCTCAAGGACATCGGTATACAGTCGCCATTTTTTCAGGAAACGACCACCGATCGCCACATTCTTGAATTTCCGTTCGTCCATGAAGCTGACCTCCCCCCCGACCGCCGAAGCGGCGTCAGCGATACCGCTCTGTTTGTAACTTCTTCGAGGATCAACGCAGGGATTGTCAAAAACCTTGACCTTCCCGGCACCCGCGTCGTAACAGAGTTGCACCACGCTGCCCACGACCTCCAGATTCGTGTTCGAGGCCAGTTCGGGCGTTCCGTCCCATCCGATATTCGGTTTGACGACGATATCCCCCCTCGATATAAATCGCTCGATTCCCCCGATCGCATCGATGGCAGCCTTCGTGACGGCGACGGCCGTTCTTTCTCCGGGATGTATCGCACGGGCGACGCCGATATCGGCGTATTCGGACGCATACAGACTGCCAACAAGGGAATGAAGGGTACCGGGAATCGACAGGCCGATCCCGGCGAAACACGCCTTTTTGAGAAAGTCTCTGCGATTCATGGGAAAACTCCTGAATTCGTGACGGTCCTCCTCGTATCTGTGCTTCCGGATAGGGAAATTATACCACACGGGGGTGTTCGTTTCAGAGAAATGCGGCCGCGCCTACTTTCGCTCCGTGAGGCTGGCCCGTTTGATGGCGCCCCCGCCGAATCGATCGGTGATCTCGTCGATCGCCTGATCCAGCTTCCGCCGCCGGGATTTCCTTCGATCATCCTGTTGAAAGAGATCCATCTGGACCGGTTCCGTGAGGGGCGCAAGGGTGGAGACACCGACGCCGATCAGCCTGATCTTCTTCGTCATCTGGTACTGGTCGAGGAGATGAAAGGCCTCTCTGATAATGATATCAGCGGACTGGATGGTCTCTCTGATCGTCACGCTCCGGGTGACCAGCCGGAAATCCGCGTCCTTGAGCTTGACCGTGATGGTCCGTCCCCCGACCCCCGCCTTTCGCAGTTCCCGCGCGACCCGCTCGGCCTGCCCCAGGATGTACCGCCCGATCAGATCCCGATCGTCGGTATCCGCGGGGAGCGTCTCCTCGGCACTGATCGATTTTACCTCATCGTCCGGGATCACGGGCGATCGATCGATGCCACGGGCAAAATCGGCAAGGCGATGACCGAATTTTCCGAATTTCCTGACCAGGGTGTCCTCGGGATACCGTCTGATGTCACCGAGTGTCTTCACCCCCATGAGTCTGAGCTTCTCATGGGTGGCGGTCCCGACACCGGGAATCTTTTCGATGGGAAGCGATGTGATGAACCGGTCGACGGCATCCGGGGGAATAATGGTCAGCCCGTCCGGCTTATACATATCGGACGCTATCTTCGCCATGAACTTGTTCGGCGCACCCCCCAGGGAGCAGGTCAAGCCCACCTCGTCCCTGATCATCTCTTTGATGCGGCGGGCGATCTTGTCGACCCCGCCGAAAAGCCGCTCGCAGCCGGTGACATCGACAAAGGCCTCGTCAATGGAGATCGGTTCGACGAGGGGGGAAAAGGCACGGAGGATGGCCATGATCCGGGCCGAGACCTCGCGGTAACGTGCAATCCGGGGAGACAGGAAGACCGCATCGGGGCATCGTTTCCGTGCCTGAAACATCGGCATGGCGGAGTGGACCCCGAACCGCCGCGCCTCGTAGCTCGCGGCGGAGACGACTCCCCGCCCGGACTGTCCCCCCACGATGACGCACCGGCCCCTGAGGTCCGGGTTATCCAGCACCTCGACCGACGCGTAAAAGGCATCCATGTCTATGTGGAAAATCATACGATGAACGATCTACGATCCCGGGCAGAACTTAAAACCCGACAAAGTTCTGACCAGTAACCGGCTCTGTAACATTATCGTAGTTCCGGGGGGCAGGCCAGAACTCATACCCCTCCATGGAGGGCGTCACCGTTCCGCTCCAGCCTTCAGAAACTTCCTGGCTGTAATTGCCGTTGTCATCGGTCGTCGCAGTGCCACCCCCGTGGCGGGGCTTGCCAGGGTCAGGCCGACAATATTGTTAGTCCGGTCGAAGGTTGCGTCATTCACTACCTCGGCACGTATCGCCGCAGTATACGAGGAAACCACCCATGCGGAACCGTTGTGCCAGTAGCTTCTCCCCGTGGGATTGCTGTCATCGTCGATATAGATCGACTGACTCGCGTCATCCTTTTCCACAGCGATATAGAAATCACCGCTCGTTACGGTCACTCCCGTGATCGTCGTGGTGGTCCACCCCGTCGGAACGGAGGTCAAGGTCTTTCTGAAGAGTTCCGTCCCGGGAAGACCTCCCGTCCCGTCGTCGTCATAGACAACGATATCGACACCGGTAGAGCGCCTTCGCCCCGGATACAACACATCCAGACGCATGGAACACTCTCACGCCTCTCATAGTCAGCGATGAATTGTATGGCAACCTCCCCGGTGTGTCAACTAACGAATCAAATACTTCGTCTTCACACAAAAAGCGCGATATTCAGGCCGAGCCCCAAAGCCCCCCCGGAAAACAACTTGTTCTTGAATTTAAGGGGTTCTTGGCATAGCTTCAATATGTTGTCGAAATGGCTCGTTATCCTTGCCGTTTCTCCTGTCATACTCTTCGGGCTCGGCCTGGACCTTGCAAAGGCCACCCTCTTGGTTTCTGCCGTGTCCGTCGGTATCGGTTTTGGGCTGCAAGAAATCTTTTCCCAGCGCCGAGCGGCACATAGTCTTCACCAGCATGTACAGCTCTATCTCGCACCAAAGGATTGTCTCAACATCCTGAATATCGGATCGGGAAGGGCAGGCGAAACCTCATGCCCGCAGGACATCACTCTCCGCCCACGGAGACGTGCGTCCGGATGTTCAGCACTAATACAACCGGCAGCAGGAGAAAAGCGGAAAAGCAGAACCACACGAGCCTGTAATTTCCGAACATATCAAAGGCCCAGCCGGTCAGTGTGGGACCGATGATCCCGCCCACGGCGGCGAATCCCATCATGATGCCCATCCTCGTGCCGAAGGTGTAC
Organism: Syntrophales bacterium; assembly: GCA_963662405.2. Classification (GTDB taxonomy): domain Bacteria; phylum Desulfobacterota; class Syntrophia; order Syntrophales; family UBA2210; genus UBA6078. Next base: position 2,456,404 of record CAXXKT010000001.1, on the reverse strand, counting down.
GCGTCATAATACTCCCGAAGGACCGTACCGCGCAGGACGGAGAGGCCACCGAATCCGGCCGGAAACAAGAGGAAGAAAAGAGTAAGTCCCAGCAGAGCATCTATATAGTTCAGGGAAACAACCCCGACTGCCATGAAGGAGAAGGCCAGCGACATGACATACCGCTTATCGAACAAATCCCCCAGCCATCCAAAGGCGAAGCGTCCGGCGATACTGACCAGCGGAATCGCCGCGGCGATCACGCCGGCAGTCGGACGTGGGATGCCCAGAGTGCTCAGGTGAGGCATAATGTGGATGACGACCGAGGCAAGGACCATAAACCGCAATCCTTCCGCCAGATTGAGATACATGAGAGTCTTCTCTCTCAAGGCATCCCATATCCGTACCCGTGATCGTTCCCGGGGAGTGGGGGGAAGAGACGTATCATCGGATGACACGCCATCCGGAAGATATCCGTACGGTTCCGGTGAATCCCTGACGACAAGCGTCAGCGGAATGCCGACGATCCACATGCCCACCCCCAGGATGACGAGGGCCGTCCTCCAGCCGTACGCATCGACAAGCCAGACGATCAGAGGAAGCATCAACCCGCTGGCCCCAAATCCCGCCGACATGATGCCAAGGGCCTTGCCGATATTCTTTTTGAACCACTGCGCGATGGCGGTCATGGTGACCACACTGGTGCACCCCCCACCCCCAAAGGCAATAAGCACCATGGCAACGTAAAACATGAGGAGTGATTTCGTGGTGCTCATCAGGAGTAACCCGATCCCCACGGTGACGGTTCCGGCGAGGAGCAGTTTTCGGGAGCCGAATCGATCGACAAGCATACCGATCAACGGGGCAAGTATCCCCATTTCGAGACCCCGAAGGCTCGACGCAAAGGAGACCTGAGTGTAGCTCCACCCGAACTCCCTGACGAGCGGTTCGAAGAAAACGGTAAAACCGTAAAAGATCACACTGCTCACATAGAAGGCTATGAAAAAGCAGGCGGCGACAATCCACCATCCATAAAAGATTTTCACCGGCATGAATCTCCTCCGATAAGGGCCCCGTACCGTCTTACTGGTCCCGAATGCCGGTTGTATCGACATACCGGGCTCCTCTCATCACGACGCCTCCCGAAAACGGGTATCACCCTTTATCTTCTGCGACAACGGTCGTGGCGTCAACCGCCGTGGGGATACCACGGGACACCACGAGGGGGTTGATATCGATCTGTTCGATTCGCTCGCTGGAAGCACCGAGATCACCCAGCCTGACGAGGATATCGGCCATCAGATCCTCCTGAAGCGGTTTCATCCCCCGGAACCCACCGAACAACTTCCTGCCCCGGATTCGCCGGACAAGGCCGATTGCATCCTCTCTGTGGAGAGGAGCCAGGGCAAAGGCGACATCCTGTTCGATCTCCGAGAAGATACCCCCCAGGCCGAACATGATGCAAGGACCAAATTGGTCGTCGCGCAGGAAACCGGCAATTAGTTCATAATCGGCCTTTACCTGCCGTTGGATCACAACACGACCGCGGTCCGCCGCCACAATGCGCTGCAGGTCGTCATAGGCGTTCATGAGGTCTTCCGGCGTGGCGATACCCAGACGAACGAGGCCAGACTCGGTCTTGTGCACCTGGCCGGGGATGAGACCCTTCATGACAACCGGGAAGCCCAAATCGGCTGCGGCGCCTTCCACCTCGGCGACCGTGGAAACGATTCGCTCTTCCACCACGGGGATACCGCATCTTTCAAGGAGGCGTTTACTCGCGTATTCGTCCCATATCTCCGCGCCGTCACCCTCCCGCAAGAGATCTGAAACCTCGGGGAAACTCGCTTGTGCGTTCCCCGTCTCGCGCACAGGCCTCTGTTCCCGACGTTGGTATCGCGATGCGGCGCGAGACATTCGACGGCCCGTGACAACTCACTGTGCAGGGGAATCCCGCACTTCTGAGCCTCCTCCCGGAACGTTCGCACCCCTTCACGTCGCCCGATAACCCACATGAGCAACGCCTTCCCTTCCCTGTCGGCGATCTCTTTCATCTCCCGCATCCCCTGAAAGTTCCCATGGAGCCCGGCAAAATAGTGCATGAATATGACGTCCACCTGGGGATCCTTGACAACCGCCGCGAAGGAGTCGGCAAATGCCGCCTGCTGCCCTTGGATGCTGAAGGTGGGGAAAAGATCGACGGGATTCGCGGGGGGGAGCCAATCGGGGAAGATCCCGGCCAGCTCTTTGCCTGTTTCAGGAGAGAACCGGGCTATCTGCAGACCCTCTTCTTCGAGGAGGTCACAGGAGAGGATTCCGGCACCGCCGCTGAAGGTCAGGATAGCGGTACGGCAATCAGAGGGGGTATCGGGGATCATAGCCAAGGCCCGCGCCATTTCCATCATCTGCTGAAAATCGTGCGCAATCGTCACCCCGGCCAGGGCAAGAACACTATCCTGAAGCCGGGCATTTCCCGCCAGACTGGAGGTGTGACTGATCGCGGCCCGTGCCCCGGCGGAACTCTTCCCTCCCTTCAGGATAACGATCGGTTTGGAAGACCGGGAGATGATCTCCATCAACCGCCGCCCCCGAGGAATCGATTCCAGATACAGGGCGATTGCATCGGTCTCGGGATCGCCGATGAGATACTCGAGTATGTCGCACTCATCCACATCTGATTTGTTGCCGATGGAACAGGCCTTCCCCACACCGATGGCTCGTTCGCTCATCAAATCCGTCAGAAACCCGGCCGAGAGCATCCCGCTCTGAACGATCAGTGAAATCCTTCCCGGGATCAGGCCGTCGGCGTAAACACGGGGATGCATGATAGAAAAGCAATGTTTCCGGGGAATATCAACTAATCCCATGCAGTTGGGACCCCAGACTCGGATACCCTCCCGCTTCGCAATTGCCGTGCATCGCTCTTGAAACACCCGTCCTTCATCACCGACCTCGGAGAAACCGGCACTTTGAATCATGACACGCACGATCCCTTTACGACCGCAGGACTCCAGCACTTCGGGTACGGCGGGGGCCGGAACGATAATAATGGCCACATCAACGGGACCGGGAATAGCCTCGAGTGATGGAAAGCATCTGACCCCCTGAATCTCCTCATATTTAGCGTTTACCGGATAGATGTCCCCTTTATATCCATACAGGAGGTTCGTTATAAGTTGGCCACCCAGGCTTCTTTCGCGATCACTGGCACCGATAACGGCAATCGAATCCGGTTGAAAAAATGTCTTCATATCTCTCCTCTCATAGCAGTTCGTTACGAACATAAATTTCGTTTTTGTTAATCAGAAATCGGATGGTATTTCTGGTATAAGATCATCTCAGGCAGAAAGCACTCCGCAACGCAGGCGCAAACATATTCTTATCTCGCGGGGCTGTCAACCCCTTTATCCTCCACGTCATCGGGCTCATGGACGATCGCGGAAGGAACGAAAGAAATCTTGTTTTTTGTAAGAAAATCTGTTACCTGAAGAAGAGGTTTGTTGTTTAAATCGTGATGGCCACCGATTTTACCATCACGCCGTAAATCCACGCTGCCGTCCGGAAGCAGGCATTCTCTCTCACCGTTTATCTTATGGCAGACTCTGATTTCAGGAGGAAAAGATATGATTAATTTTTCTCAGAAATGCAGAAACATCACAACCTTATACCTCTTCGACAAAGATAACCAGAACCTTGCCCCCAAGATACGATCGGCCCTCCGGGGATATAAGGCGGTCCTGGTTATTCCGACCCTTGCAACAGAATTCACGGCGGAGGAGAACCGCCCCGTCTTTATCAATATCCTCAAACAGCTCGGCAGGATTTCATATCTCAAGAAGATCATATTCGGGCTCGACGCCGCTACCGACAAGGAGGCGATTGAGCTTGCCCTGCTCCTCAAGGAACAGGGAATCCGTAATCACATCATACAGCACAACGAGGGGAAGCGATTCAAGGAACTGTACAAAAAGATCGACAGTTTCAGCCCCGGTTCCCGGCAACCGGGAAAAGGCAGGAACATGTTCATGTCCTTCGGTGTGGCACAGGCCATCGGGGCAAACTATATCGGCGTCATTGACGCCGATATCAGGACTTTTCACTATCGCCAGCTCAATCGCCTCTTCTACCCCGTTGTCGCCCTGAATTACCAGTTTTCCAAGGCATCCTACATCAGAGTCGCTGATAATCGGATGTACGGGAGGATAAAGCGTCTCCTCCTCGATCCGTTTCTCCTGGCCCTCAAGCTCAAATTCAGGGAGTCGGAGGATGAAAAATTCATCAACCTCGTCGATTACCTGACGGCATTCAACTATCAGCTCTCCGGAGAGGTGGCCTTTGAGATCAATCTCCTGAAGCGGATGCATTTCGCCACCAACTGGGGGGTCGAGCTCTTCACACTGATTGAGGCCTACCGGAAGGCGAACAACATTGCGCAGGTCCAGTTCTCCCCCGGGCCGTTCGAGCACAAGCATCAGCCCCTCTCGGAGGCTGACCCGCAATCGGGGCTCTATAAGATGGCGACGGACATCGTGACCACGCTGCTCTGGACACTGGTCGTCGAGGAGGGGTTCGAGATATCCAATTACTTCGTCCGTGACATCACGGCAACCTACCTGAACATGGCCGATGAACTGATCAAGAAATACTCCGACAATGCCTCATTTTCCAATCTCGACTACGACCGGGACGCGGAGGAGGCGATGGTTAAAGGGGTGTTCCGAGATGCCATCCTGGCCGCCGGTGAATCCATCACCTCACCCCTTCATCTCGTCAGCGATAATCTCCTCCATCTCCTCGCCAGTGATAAGCGGTTTGAAAGGTATAGGGGAGCCGGTCTGATCGACGACCTTATCGCCTATGAAGAGCACAGCAAGACCCGGATATTCGAGATCCCGCAAACCGTTTCGTGGGAGCGGATTATCATGAAACAACCTGATATCCTGAGCGATATACAGGATGCCGTCAAAAAAGAGACCGCCTTCTTTACCGCGAAGACCCGGTAGAAAGGTGAAATGACAGGGAAACGCTATGAGTGAGACCTTCGATGTCGTGGTCGGGATCCCTTCTTACAATGAAGCGGCGACCATCGGTTACGTGACCAAGGTGGCGGGAGAAGGCCTTGCCAAGTACTTCCCCGACGCCAGGTGTGCCATCGTCAACTGTGACAACAACAGCATGGATGGAACGAAAGATGTCTTTCTCTCAACAATGGTGCCGGGGAAAATCGAAAAGCGATACATTACCACACCGGAAGGGATCACGGGAAAGGGGAACAATTTTTTCAATCTTTTCGAATTTTGCAGAGATGTGGACTCACGGATCATGATCGTCGTCGACGCGGACCTCCGGTCGATTACACCTGACTGGATCAAATATCTCGGATACCCTATCAAACGGGGGCATGATCTCGTCACTCCCCTCTATTCGCGGCACCAGTTCGACGGTACGATTACCAACCACCTCTGTTACCCGCTCGTCTTTTCACTCGCGGGGGCTGACGTCAGACAGCCGATCGGGGGAGACTTCGCCTTCTCCTCGCGACTCTCTCAATACTGGCTCGATCAGGACTGGAATGAAATGACGAGGCAGTACGGCGTCGACATCTTCATGTCGCTGACCGCACTCTTCGGTGACTTCAAGATCTGCCAGTCGGGACTCGGGAATAAGATCCACAACGCAAGCTCCCCCAAACTCGGCAGGATGTTTGAGGAGGTGGTCTATACCCTTTTTTCACTCCTCCTGAAGCATCGAAAGGCATGGCTGGAGACGCCACACGAAGGTTTGTCCTATCCCTATCCCGACACACGGCCGGTCGCCCGGTACGGCCTCAAGAAGATGATGGAGCCGCAGGTACTCTCGATAGATGTCATGGCTCTCAAGAACCAGTGTCGAAGCGAGTATGGCGAATACCAGCACCTGCTCAGGCAGTACTTGAGCACCTATGCCTACAACAGGGTCCGCAACATGTTTGCCATCGATCACTATGACATGGACATCATGCTCTGGTCGCAGATCGTCTACCGGCTCTTCTTCCTCTTTGACGACGCGTCGGAAGGGCAACGGAAGGAGATAATCGATGCCCTGAAACCCCTGTATTTTGCACGCAGCCTCGCCTTTGACTATACGACATTCCGATACAGCGTCGATTTCGCAGAGCAGGAGGTCAAGAATCAGTCACGGGCCTTCCTGTCTCAGAAACCGTATCTCCTGGGCTTGTATCTGCTCAAGGATCATATAACCCGGGCTGCCCGACGTTAGATTGATGTGCCCTTGCGAATAAGTTCGAGAACGGCCTCGTTCCACCCCGCCGGACCGGGTCGGCTGGTGTGCGACAATCCCGGGAGATCCTCTCCCATCTCGACGATCCCGCCGGGTCGCTGAACGACAACGGGGCAATCAACCACCTTCAGAAATGGCAGGTCGTTGGGGGCATCCCCCAGCCCGACAATGAGGGCATCCGGATACCACCATCGATACCACTCGACAAGCATGCGAGCGGCGGTCCCCTTGTCATGGGGGCCGCTCAGGTGGTGAAACCGTCCCCCGCGGGTGAGTGTCAGGCCCTCCGTCGCGGTCATCTCCTCCAGCAGGCCCCACTGCTCTTCATTTCCGTCAAACAGAAAGGGTTCGTCGTACTCACGATCCTTCGCCCGTGCGGCCGACTCAAGCGGAAGCCCGGCGAGGCGGGCAACCGCTTCCACCGACAGCGAGTGGAACCCCCTGACCGGGAGTGAATGGTCCCGGACGATTCCCTCGAGAAACACCGTCAGGCGCGTATAGGAGACGCCGATATCGACGACCAGGCATCCCTCCACCCTGCGGGTGTACGGGGTGGGGAAAGGAAAATATCCTTCCGGGACAAAAAGGCCGCCTCCGTTTTCCGAGGCAAAGGGATGAGGGTTGCCCAGATCGCGGCGCACCGATTCGATTTCACTCCTCGTCTTGCTGCTCATTATCACAAGGGGAATTCGGAGATCGGCAACCGCCTGCAGGGCCTCGGAGGCTGCGTGGCAGGAGTAGGTTTCGCTATCCAAAAGGGTCCCGTCAAGATCGGTAAGGATAATGATCATCGGTTGTTTACCACAGGGTGTGGTGCCGCCGGTCAAGATATCCATCGGCATCTCTTGCCTCCTCCGGGAAGGGAAAAGAATGCTGTATTCCGGGAAATGATATCCTCTCCTGGGTATCATTTCCCGATACCGTTCCCTAAAAGTGCGTCATCGGGGGTTTCCCGACAGGAAAGACATTGAACCCTATCGTGAAGAGTCTCTGGTGATCGAGGATATTTCTGCCGTCGAAGATGAAGGCAGGTTTTTGCATCGTTGCATATATCTTTTCGAAATCCAGCGCGGTGTAGATATCCCACTCGGTCATGACGGCTATGGCGTCACACCCTGCGGCCGCCGCATACGGCTCCGCAACGAAGGTTACCTTTTCCTGCAGGTCGGCAAGGTCCGCCGCGGCGTTCGCCAGGGCCCGGGGATCGGTAATTACCAGATCGGCCTGCTCCTCGATAAGCCTTCTGGATACGGCAATCGCAGGGCTTTCCCGCGTGTCACCCGTGTCGGCCTTGAAAGCGAAGCCGAAGAGGCATATCCTCTTGCCCACGAGGGTATTGAACATGGCTCGCAGCATATTCAGGATAAATCGTTCTTTCTGGTATTCATTAATCCGTACCACCCCGTGCCAATAATCGGCAACCTCATCGAGGCCATACTGGCGACACAGGTAAACCAGATTGAGGATATCCTTTTTGAAACATGATCCTCCGAACCCGATGCTGGCATTCAGGAATTTGTTCCCGAGACGGCTATCCATACCCACCGCCCGAGCCACTTCGCTGACGTCCGCCTCCGTCTGTTCACACAGGGAGGAGATGGCGTTTATCGAGGATATCCTCTGTGCCAGGAAGGCGTTCGAGACGAGCTTCGACAACTCGCTACTCCAGATATTGGATGTTATGATACGGTCACGGGGTACCCAGTTTTCATAGATCTCAACCAGTTCATCCCGGGCCCTGATACCCTCCGGCGTCTCATGCGACCCGATCAGGACCCGATCGGGAAACTCCAGGTCCCGTATCCCCGTCCCTTCGGCCAGGAACTCCGGATTGGAGAGGACATCGAAACGGACCCCGTTGTCGGTGGCGGTCAGTATCCGTTCCATCGCCACGGCTGTTCTCACGGGGAGAGTGCTCTTCTCGACAATGATCTTCGGGGATCGTGATACCTCTCGTATCTGCCGGGCCGTCTTTTCCCAATACTGAAGATCCGCGGCCATACCGGCGCCGGCGCCGAATTCCTTGGTCGGGGTATTGACGCTGACAAAGATAATCTCCGCCTCCCGGATCTCCTCTTCGACCCGGGTGCTGAAAAAAAGGTTCTGACCGCGCGTACCTTTTACAATCGCATCAAGGCCGGGTTCGTATATGGGGAGCGTGTCGGAATTCCATGCGGCGATACGATCGGGATTGGTATCGACAAGCGTGACTTTGTACCGGGGGCACTTATGGGCTATCATCGCCATTGTCGGGCCGCCCACATACCCCGCCCCGATACACAAGATCTTCTTTTCGAAGGCCATAGCTTTCTCCTCCAAGATCGGCAGGCAGGACAACAGAACAAAGGGCACGAATAAGACTACGATGGGGGATACGCCAGAGGCCTATCCCCCACCTTACAATTGGAGGCGGCAACCGGACTCGAACCGGTGAATAACGGTTTTGCAGGACACAGGAGCCACCCTAAGTTACCGATATTACTAGCCCTTGGCTATCACAAATTGCGTATATTTTGCCGTAATCCGCACCCTATACGCACCCTACTGCCGCACCTTGCATGGTGCTGTGAAAAACATAGTCTATAAGTCGATAAGAGTCAATTTCTAAGTGAACTCCCCTTCAAAACAAGTGTCTCCACCTTTTCTACTTCGAGGGTCTTACCTACAAGCAGATTGCATCAAGATTATCTTCAGCCAACCAATACGGGGTTTATCTTAAATTATCGAGCGAGCAGGTAAGCTATCAGATTCGTTCAGCAAAACGCAAGATTTTACAATTTTTTCCTATAAGTAGGAGGGAATCAATGGAATTTGAGACTGTCAAGGAGTTTTTGGCAAGAGGCCGAGTGTTCCTGGCGGGGTTCATTTGACTGAAATGGAGATGAAAATAGCGACGCTTTCAGAAAAAGGTTTTTCAAGGGCTGAAATTGCAGAACTATTGGATATTTCAAAAAAAAGTTTGCGTGACCATTTGCACAGGATGAAGAAAAAACACCTTAAATAGCGACGCTTTTAGCCCCTTTTTTACTATTAGTAGAAAGGCGAGGTTCATTTAACGGAAATGGAGATGAAAATCTTGACGCTTTTAGAAAGGGGTCTGTCGAGGGGCGAGGTGTGCAAAATGCTAAGAATAACAAGGCACACCCTTGGTGTTCACTACGCAAATGCAAAGAAAAAATACCTAAAATCTTGACGGTTTTAGCCCCTTTTTTACTATTAGTAGAAAGGCAAGGTTCATTTGACTGAAATGGAGATGAAAATTGCTACGCTTTCAGAAAAAGGTTTTTCGAGGGTCGAAATTGCAGAACTACTGAATATTACTAGGGCAAATCTCAGAAATCATCTCAAGCGCATGAAGGTAAAATACCTCAAATAGTTACGTTTTTGACCCCCTTTTTTACTATTAGTAGAAAGGCAAGGATTACCGAAGTGAGCTTATGAAAGCCTTGAACAAAAAAGCAGGAAACACCGCAAAGAGAAATAACTATCGGTGTTCCACGTCACGGCAAGTTTCCATCACCCAAACGGCGCATACAATTAACACCAAGGGAACAGCAGATTGTTACACTTTTGGTTGCTGGTAAAACATATCGCGCAATAGCCCAAATGCTTGATTTGACTGAGGTTAATGTTAGAAATGTGGTGGCGCGAATAAAGAAAAAACTATGAAAATCCTGTTACATTTTTACCCTTAGTAGAAAGGCAAAAAAATTTTGCTTCCATTTTTAAGAAATACTTTTTCAGGAGGTTACTCATGGGTACGAGATACAGGCCAAACGAAACCTTGAAAATGCTGCTCTTCAAAAAGCAAATATCCCAAAGGCAGCTCGCTTTTGAAACAGATATTCCTGAAAGCCGGATATCTACACTTATCAAGTATGGGATCGGAACACCTGACATCGAAAAGAAAGTTGCAAGCTACCTTGATGTAAATCCGAGTGAGGTTTTTCGGGGTTAGGGTAATACGGGGCAAATCATGAATGGTTGGGCAAAAATAAAACTCGCTGCACAATACGCCGGAATAAGCGAAAGAACCATGCGGGATTGGCTAAAGGATGGGTTGAGGCATTCCCGCATACCGAGCGGCACAATCTTGATTAAGTACGATTGGATTGATGCCTACCTTGAATCGTTCGCCGTGGAAGATGACCAAGTGGATAGTATTGTCAATGAAACATTGAGGGACTTGCAGTGATAACTTTCAAACCTAATAGGAAATTCAAGAAACGGTACGACCGCCTATATCACCAAAACCCCCTGGGCGCGAACATGTTTCTGTTAATCGCGGAACTGGCAAATGATAAGGGACGGGTTAAGACGACTGAGGAAGAGTTAACAGTCCTCTTCAATACAAGGTTCGACGATCCGCACGCATACCAGCTAGGAGCCGGAAAATGAATCAAGGCTATGTCAAATTGTGGCGCAGGTCCCTTGATGCCGGTTGGGTTAGGAATCACAAGCTATGGGCTTTCTGGACCTACTGCCTGATGAAAGCATCCCACAAGGAATACGACGCGATTGTGGGGTTGCAGGTTGTGCACCTGATGCCGGGACAATTCATCTTTGGGTTACGGGTAGCTTCCGAGGAAACGGGCCTTACAATCCGGGAAATCCGCACTATCCTTGAATTTCTGGAAAAGGCCGGAAATGTGACACGCAAAACGACAAACAAATTTTCGATAATTACCATAGTGAATTGGAACACTTACCAGAACGAAGAAAACGAAAACGACACGCAAAACGACAAACAAGTGGCAACATACAAGAATGTAAAGAAAGAAAATATATATACGTCAAATTTCCTCACCTTCTGGCAAGCGTATCCTCGGAAGGTGGGAAAAGATGCAGCATGGAAGGCCTGGAAGAAAAGAAACGGGGACCTTCCCCCCCTTGATGAACTTCTCTCAATCCTTGAACTGCATAAACACTCTGAGCAATGGCAGGACAAGAAGTATATCCCCCACGCTTCCACCTGGTTGAATCAAGGCCGGTGGGAAGACGAAATAGACGAACCGAAGGGGGCCGCTGATGGTTGGGAATAACCGTCAAGAGGCATTCAAGGAAGTTGCCCCTTTCCTGTCAGAGAAAGAACGGGCGGAGGTTGCGGAGAAAGAGAGACAGGAGCGGGAAGGAAACATCCCTAAGAGTGATTACGTGGGGGAACTTTACCGGGAATATGAACGGGAAAGCCGGGAGCACATGCAGGTCTTGACGGAACTAATAGGCATTGAGGTTGCCCTGGCGGAGGGCGCAGAGCCGGACATGCAAGAGTTAATCCGGGGCCTGATAGCAGAGGACATGAACACGATTGAAACATTGAGAAAGGAAATCTTGAATGACCGCGAAACGGCAAGAGAGCTTAAAAAACTATCAAGGTGAGGATCGGGTCATAAGTGCGCCGGAGCTTTCCCTTGCCTTGGAGAGCACGGCGGAGCCGGTGGTTACCGTCAAGAGCGGTATCCCTACCCTTGACCGCTACATTGAGGGTTTTCAGGCCGGGGAGGTGTACGCGGTATCAGGTTACACCAAAGGGGGAAAGACGCTCCTTTGTCAGAGCTTCACGGTGGAAATGATAAAACAGCAAATCTTCCCGCTGTGGTTTTCCTATGAAGTCCCGGCGCGTCAATTCCTGTCACAGTTTCAGAAAGTCCCGTTTGTCTATATGCCGTCAAAACTAAAAGCACACGACATGAAGTGGTTAGAAGACAGAATCCTTGAATCGTTTATCAAGTACCATACCCGCGTGGTCTTCATCGATCACCTTCATTACTTGTTTGACATTGCCAGGAGCCGGAACCCAAGCCTTGATATCGGCGCGGTCATTAGACGACTGAAGAGCCTGGCGGTGGATAATGGCCTGATTATCTTTCTCTTGTGCCATACCGTGAAGGGCAAATCAGAGGGCAACCTGTCTTATGAATCAATCCGGGATAGCTCGTTTGTCTCTCAGGAAAGCGACAGCGTTTTGATGATACAGCGGACCCCGAAGGATGGAGAGAACCGGGCAAAGGTCCGGGTAGAGTTTCACCGGAGAACGGGTTGCCTGGAAAAGGTAGTCAAGCTTGAAAAGGTGGGCCGGTATCTCCGGGAAGTAACAGACAGGCCGGAAGATGAAAAGGGCAAGTGGTGGGATAAATGACCTCTGAATGGAGAACAAGGGGGGCATTCAAATCTCTGGAAGCAATGCCGAGTTAACCGCGCTGGCTTCGAAATGCCCAAAATCGCATAATTAAACTTTTGGGGGAATAAAAAAACCAAAAAGTGACAGGGGAAACAATATGACAAGCTCAGAAAATGAACATAAATGGCCGGAACCACCGGAACATTTAAGCGAAAAGGCAAAGGAATTATTCAGTTTTTATGTGGGCCGGTCCGTCCGTGCTCCGGGTCAAATTGCGCTATTCCTTCGGGGTCTTGAAGCGATGGACCAGGCGGATGAGTGCGGGCGAATTATCCGGGAAGAGGGATTAAGCAAAAAGTCAGAGCGGTCAAAGATAGCCCGGCAACACCCGTTACTCAATACGCAGCGACAGGCAACGGGGGAATTTTTGAAAATATGGAAGCTTTTAAATCTTCAGACGAACCTGCAACTGCGAATCAGCGGCGGCGGTTATGAAAGAATTGTCTAAGGGCCATGCCTTTAACAGTGAGATGCTGTGAAATGGAAGTCTGAGGGATGCCGAACCTTAGGGATAAATCAGCGGGATGCTGACGAACCCAGGACAGCGGGAGGTTGTCAAAAGGAAAGGCGGAAACCGGGCGGAACGATCCAGTTTGATGCGAGATGTTTCACGCTGTATCGGCTTTTTTATATACATAAAAATAAAACAAAATTGAAAGGTGAATAATATGCATATCGAAGAAGAGACACGGGAAAATATAAAAAAACTGTCTGAGAAAATCGGACATATTCAGGTAAAGGCGGTTAAAGAAGGGCGGGCTTTGAATGCTCAGGAAATTTCACTTATAGGCGAAATGGAATCCGCTATTGAAGACGAGCGGAAATATCTTCCCGAAAAGCCGCTTAGCCTTCCTCAGAACATGAATTTTACCGATAGAGGCAATGGCAGCGAATACCGGCTTGACGGTGCCCGCACTCTGATACCCCCGAACGGGGCAAAAGATTATAAAAGCCTGTTTGGAAGCGGCGGGTACAAGTGGGAAGATGAGACAACGAACTTCTTCGCAGCGGCGCTTTCCGGCCGTCACCATCCGGGCCTTCTACTCAATTCCATGAGTGAAACGGTTCCGAGTGATGGGGGCTTTCTGGTACCCTCCGAGCAGGCCGCTAGGATTCACGCGGTATCACTGGAAAATGAATTGGTAATGCCGAGATGTTTCGTTCAGCCTATGAAGGGCAATGAAATCAAGATTCCAGCTATGTCAATTGGGGATCATTCAACAGCTCTTTTCGGCGGGTTTACCGCGTCCTATACAGCAGAGCTTGGCACGATAAGCGAAAACTCCCCGAAAGCTCGCAGCATGACCCTGAACGCGAAAAAATTGACGGGTTTGATTCGGTTCAGCTCTGAGCTGAATGCGGATACTCCCGGCGGGATGTCACAGATTGAAACCCTGTGTGGAAAAGGCCTTGCCTGGTACCGGGATAAAGCCTTTTTGAAAGGGATCGGCGCGGCAGGTGGACCGTTGGGTATCCTGAATGCTGGTTGCACCATAGAGGTTGACCCTGAAAACGGCCAGGCGGCTGATACCATCGTGTACGAAAATTTGACAAACATGATGGCGAGGATGTTCGCGGGGAGCTTCCAAAACTCTGTATGGGTGTGTCACCAATCCACGATACCGCAACTATTGACCTTAAGCATTGCCGTTGGCACCGGAGGCGACAGAATACCCGTTATGACTGAAAGTAACGGTCAATTCAAGATCCTCACGAGGCCGGTTTTGTTCACGGAAAAGACGGAAGTTCTTGGGAATAAGGGCGATATCATGCTCTGTGACTTCTCACAGTACGTTGTGGGACTCCGGGAGGGCATGAGGTTTGACACGTCAATCCATGTTCACTTTACCACGGATGAGTTGTTGTCAAGAATCATAGAACGGCACGACGGCCAGCCCCTCTGGGATGAGGCTCTGACCCTTGAAGACGGAAGCACGACGGTAAGCCCCTTCGTGGTTCTTGGTGCTCGATAACAATAAACACGCCGGGGCCTTCGGGTCCCGGCACTACATATACGAGGTAAATGAACATGATTTTCATCGAAAATTTTAAACCCGTCCCGGTTGGTGTTGATATCGACTTCGATAATGCAGCTTCCAACCTTTCGGACAGTATTTGTATGAAGAATTTTCATCGGTGCACCTACCTGATTCAGCTTTACGATATCGGGACGGCAAGCCCGGTGTTGTATCTGTATTCAGGCGCGAGTGATGCGGCTTGCACTTCGGCCTTGACCTTCCGTTACGCCTTTGGCGGTGCGGCACAGGGAACGGCGGTTGCGGGAAGTACTGCTTCCTGTGACGTTCTCACTGCCTGGAGTACGAGCGCGGCACTCACGCTCACTCACGGCACCTATGACAACTACATGCTGGTTGTCGATATCATGGCCTCTGAGATGGATGTTGCGAATGGTGAAGAGTGGTTGACGCTTGACTTCACCGATCCCGGTGGAGCGACCGGACAGGCGATTGTATTCGCAATCTTGGAACCGCGATATCCCGCGAACAGGATGCCTACGTGCCTGGCATAGGAAGGGGTGAATTATGGCTATTACTGTAACGAATCCAGCTCCCGGAAAATTCGGGTGGATTTTGAACGCCACGAGCGCCGATGCGTCCGGGTGTGAAGTATTAAAAGCGGCTCCGGCGGCGGGAACGTCGATCATTGTTGACCATCTCACCATTAACAACGGGGCCGGTGCTCAGAGTATCACCATCGGCGAAGGGAAGACAGGCGCAGCAGTCACAACGGCTTTGCTAGGTCCTGTTGCAATGGCCGCGAATACCTCACTGCAATGGGATTTTCGAAACGGCGGGATGGTGTTGACGGCAGCAACTTCTCTTACAGTCGATTCGTCAAGCAATACTGCCCTGTGCATCTTCGCACAGGGGCGGATTGAATAAGCGTATTGACTACCCTGCGCCGGGGGCGGGCTATCCCGCAGGCGGCGACCAGGTTTCGAGTTACCTGGTTTCAGCAAAACTCGCGGCCGATTGCGTACCTCCGAACGTGAATCGGCACACAAAAACAGCGGGCAAGGCCGCTCCCCCTGCTCGCTGTTTCAGGGGGAGGGGTGGAAACACCCCTCCCCTCCCATTTTGTTCTTTGAAAACGGCGAAAATTGCCGATTTGTAAAACGACTGCAACAAATCCGACAGAATGGCGGTTTTGACATTAGAAAAGCCGCCCAGAATCGACTTTTAGAGGGGAGGCTAAGAAGGCGCGTCTTAGAGACAAATTTAATCCTTAAGACATGATTATCGTATATCAACGTCAAGTGCAATCCACTTGTCACCTACTTTTTTAAGCGTAACACACCATCTGCTTCTCAGCATTGCACCGAAACTATTCTGAGCATCTACGTAGCTAGAGACTATCCATGTATCCTTTATGATATTGCCTTTTTCGTCTGCTGCTCTTGCGACTATATAGTCGAGCACGTTTGGAAATTTAGCTGTTGAAGGCGATTTAAGTGAATTTTTGACATATATTCTGGCCCATGTCCGTGCGTCCATATCATCCATACGTAATTGCTTAGCAGCAATTTGTTCAGGTGTGGGGGGCGGAGATGATGTAGAACAAGTATCCATTAAGATAAAAAACGGCAAAACAATAAATAGGCATATGGCCAAAAATCCAGAAATATAATTACTATATTTGACCGGCTTATTAAAATCCATAACTCCCCCTTGGCGAAAAAGGCAGTAAGTTATTTCATTCGCTTAGGCTTTTCATATTTTTTCAGGAGGTCTTCAATGGCTTCAAGAAATAAGTCAGTTAGAGACCTATCCTTTTCTACGGAAAGGAATTTCATTTTTTTTACAATTGCCGGGTCAATTCTGAATGTTACATGTTTTTTATCCATGGGTATCATTTATGGTATTTTTTGCTGTATTGCAACACAAAATTCTTGACCTCCATGCGGTATAGCTGTATATACAGCATTACATTCAATCTCAAACCATAGGGCCATGAAAAAGCTACAGACCACCCAAAACCCCCTGAAGATTCCCTCCCCGGTAACGTGGGGGGCGGTCCCCTATGGCCTTGAGAAGTCTTCGGGGGGTTTTCTATTTTGAAAGGAGAGGAGCAATGCGGTTTTATGTATCGGAAGAATGGAAGCAGTTTGAAGAGGGTCGTGAAAAATACCTTAAAGACTTTATCGCTATTGAAAAAAACAGGATTGCCCTACATCAAAAAGGGGTAAGGGATTGTCGGCAAGAAATAAAGGAGTGGCTTGAGCGAAAGAAAACACATCCAAATCAGAGCGGTATGGATAAAGCCTTTCTGGAAATGGGTTTGAGGTTTAGCAGGAAATGGCTAGTCCGGCATAAGGAAAATGTTAAAGTAGGCAAGCAACGACTTGCAGAATGGCAAGATGTGTATAAGAAATGGCAAGAAGATCAAAAACCTGTAGTTGAAAAGGTAAAAACCTCTGCCCCTCACTTAACGTTAATTCGGGGCGGACTATATGGGGCGGGATAAACAATCACAGATTCGAGAAAGGGGCCGGGGCGGGTGTCCTGGCCCCTTGAAAAGGGGTGAATTATGGGAGTCAAGGTCAAAGAAAAGGTCAAAGGGTCCGGGGAATGGTGGTTGTTTATCAATCACAACGGGAAACGCAAATCAAAGAAGGTGGGGCATGATAAGCGTATTGCCCAGGAGGCCGCAAGGAAGATCGAAGCAAAATTGACCCTGGGAGAAATGGGGATTGATGATAAATCCTCTAAGCCCCCTACCCTCAAGGAATATGTTGACGGCTGGAAAGACTCTGAAGGCAAATCTCAAACCGGTTGGTATAAAAAAGTTGCCCTCCTATCTCTGAAGCATTCTACGTACCGTAGCTATCGACTCATAATTGATGAAACCCTCTTACCTGCTTTTGGATCGAAACCCCTTGATGAAATCACGTCACGAATGATCAGCGACCTTATAAGCGAAAAGATCAAGGGAGGGTTAAGGAGTAGCACGGCAAGGAATATAAAAAACTGTCTGAGCGCAATTTTAAGGCATGCCGTGAATCCTGATGGTTTCATCTCTTCAAACCCTGCGCGAGGGGTTCCCATACCGAAACCCGAAGATGAACGGCAAGTAAAAGAACCGGACCCTTTGTCATGGAAAGAGCGCGCAAAACTTGAACAGACATTCTTAAAAGAGTATCCGACATATTATCCCCTTGTCATTTGTGGATTTAGAACCGGTCTCAGAATAGGTGAAATTATCGGCCTACAGTGGGGGGATATTGACTTCTATCAAAAGTTGATACTTGTGCAAAGGAACATCACGCGGGGCAAAATAACGACCCCTAAGAGCCGGTCAAGCCGTCGTCACGTAAGAATGACCTCACAACTTGCAGAGCTTCTCACACAGCATAAAAAGTACATGGCAGAGAGAACGCTTAAACAGGGATGGAAGTCTATGCCGGAATGGGTTTTCAACAATGAAGACGGTACACCCTTGAATTATGGCAACTTCATTCATCGTGTATGGAACCGGGGCATGGATAAGTCAAAACTGAGAAGACGGACCCCGCACGATATGAGGCACACCTATGCTACCTTGCGATTGAGTAAAGGGGATTCCCTGGCAGAGGTAAGCAAGGAAATGGGTCATTCGACAACGGAAATCACATATAGGACTTATTACAAATGGCTTCCAAAGGAAAGCAGATCGGACATTGACGAACTGGACACGCAACCAAACGCACCCTATACGCACCCTGAAACAAACAAGGGGCAAGCCGTTGTAGGCTAACCCCTTGTTATTTCTTGGAGGCGGCAACCGGACTCGAACCGGTGAATAACGGTTTTGCAGACCGCTGCCTTAGCCACTTGGCTATGCCGCCAAAAAAATGGAGCGGGCGAACGGATTCGAACCGTCGACGTCAACCTTGGCAAGGTTGCACTCTACCACTGAGTTACGCCCGCTTGATTTCTGTGAAAGACCTCTTAATAAAATACGGCCCCGTTGTCAACGAAAACTTTTCACCCCGCCTGCTGTTTCCCGATTTTTTGCTCATAAAACTTCCTGAAATAATCGGCACCGGACCAGACGGTCAGTACAAGGGCGAGGACAAGGACCACCATCCCGACCGCATGCGCGTCGATACCGAAGACCGTATCGTAATGAATCAGCAGCGCCGACACCGCGACCACCTGGCACAAGGTCTTTTGCTTTCCCAACCTGCTCGCGTCGATAACAAGGCCGTCCGCCGAGGCGATACTCCGGAGCCCATCGACCAGCAGGTCTCGCATGATGATAAGGGCGACGATCCAGGCCGGTATCCGCCCGATAGGGATCAGCATGATCATGGCCGTGGTGACCACGAGCTTGTCCGCCACGGGATCGAGGAATTTTCCCATCGTGGTCACGATATTGTATTTTCTCGCTATGTACCCGTCTATGAGGTCCGTAATCGAGGCGATGATAAAGAGGACCGCTATGATCATGCTCAGGATCCTCCCCGGAGAGAAGAGGAGCAGGAAGAGCACCGGTATCACCGCCAATCGCAGGAGGGTGATCGTGTTCGGAAGATTGAATATCTCCGCGCTCGCCTTCGGGTTCGTCACCTTATCGAGAAGATTTTTCAGAAAATCGAACATGTCATCCCTTCGGAACCTTCCGCCAGTCGGCCATGAATTTCTCAATCCCGATATCGGTAAGGGGATGTCCGGCCAGCTGCTGTATCACCTTAAAGGGGATCGTGGCGATATCGGCCCCGAGAAGCGCCGCCTGGAGAACGTGGAGGGGATGTCTGACACTGGCGACGATCACCTCGCAATCAAAGGCATAGTTATCGAATATGGTGAGTATCTGCTCCACCAGATCCATTCCCGTCTGGGAGATGTCGTCGAGCCTCCCGATGAAAGGACTCACGTACCGCGCACCCGCCTTGGCGGCAAGAAGGGCTTGCACCGGCGAAAAGATCAGTGTCTGGTTCACGGCGATCTCCAGCTCCGACAGCGACCGGGTGGCCTTCAACCCCTCGGTCGTCATGGGGACCTTCACCACCACGTTCTCGGCCAGCGCTGCGAGCGCCTTCCCTTCAGAGACCATCCCCTCGGCATCCTCGCTCACCACCTCAAGGCTGACCGGTCCCGTCACTATCCCCAATATCTCCCTGATGACGGTATCAAAATCCTTTCCTTCCCTTGCCACGAGAGAGGGGTTCGTCGTGACACCGTCGACCATTCCAAGGTTCAGTCCCTCTTTGATCTCATCAATGTTGCCGGTATCGATAAAAAACTTCATGCGCTCCTTTCACCTCTGTTCCCGCCTGTATTTCTCCAGGCATTCCTTACTGCAAAAGTACAGGGTCTTGCCGTTCAGGGTTGTCGTATAGGCACTGCTTATCGGAACGTAGGTGCCACAACAGGGATCCTTCACGAGTTCTTCCCCCTTGATCCGGTGCACCTCCCCGGAAGGACGACCCGACACCTTCTCCCTCGGGTGAAACACCCCTTTGGAGAGACGGTATACCACATATACGATTATGGCCGCAATTATTAAACGAATCATATCACATCACCTGAGTGGTCCCACTCGCTGCTCAACCATTCAACGATACTCGTATCATCAAGCCGCTCCACGAGGCCCCTGACGGAGAGGCCGAATACGGGGTGAACGGCATGTGGTGCTATCTCACTCAGAGGCACCAGCACAAACCGCCGCGTATGAAGCCGGGGATGCGGGACAACGAGTTCCGTTTCATCAACGATCACCTGCCCATAGAGGAGGATATCGATATCGATGAGCCGCGGCCCCCATCTGACGGTTCGGACTCTCCCCATCACATCTTCCACGTCCAGGAGAAACCCCAGAAGTGAGCGGGGGGAAAGCGCGGTCCGCACCTCAATGACACCATTGACGAACCAGTCCTGTTCCACAACACCCACCGGCTGCGTCCGGTAGAGCGATGACCGCTTCAGGACCGTGATTCCCTCTATAGCGGATATATATCTCCATGCAGCGGCGCAGTTCCGGACCGGATCACCCCTGTTGGAGCCGATCCCCAGAAAACAGATGAAACCATCCTCCATGGAGGTCCCTCCGCCTTCAGCCGTTCAGTCCCAAGACATCCTGCATATCATACAGGCCCTTTCCTCTATCGACAATCCATAACGCAGCCCGGATCGCTCCCCGGGCGAAATTCTCGCGACTGTGGGCGCGGTGGGTGAACTCCAGCCGCTCACCCATGCCGCCGAAGAGGACTGTGTGTTCACCAACGATATCTCCCGCCCTGACGGTGTGAACCGCTATTTCCGCCTGCGGACGGGCCCCGATCATCCCCCTGCGACCGTATACGCCGATCTCCCCCATATCCCTGCCGAGGGCCTCGGCTATGACCTCGGCCATCTTCACGGCCGTCCCGCTGGGGGCATCCTTTTTCTGGTTGTGGTGTGCCTCGACGATCTCCACGTCATACGCGTCCCCCAGGATACCGGCCACCTCTTTGAGGACCTTGAACATGACATTCACACCGACGCTCATGTTGGGAGCAAAGACACACCGTGTCCCGCGAGAGAGATCAGCCACCTTTTCCATCTCATCCGGTGTAAATCCCGTGGAACCGATGACGATCGCCGTGCCGTGCTCGGCCGCTACTCGCAGGTGATCCAGCGATGCAGTATGACTCGTGAAATCAATAACAACATCGGCCTGGTCGATACAACCATCCAGATCATCTCCAAGAGCGACACCGGTTACTCCCAGCCCCAGAAACGAGCCAACATCTTTTCCGATGAGCGGATGTCCCTTCTGTTCCAACGCCCCCACAAGCTCCATCCGGTCGTCTCCCTGGATAAGGGCAATGATACGCCCTCCCATCTTGCCGGCGGCTCCGGTAACGATTACCTTTGTCACGTTATTCACCCTTATTTGATCAGACCGTAATCGATCATGATCTCACGTAATTTCTGATGGTTCGCATCTGACATATTACACAGGGGAAGTCTGATCTCATCCTGGATCTTCCCCATCATCACGAGGGCCTTCTTGACCGGGATGGGATTGGTCTCCAGAAAGCACCCATACATGATCGGGCTCATCCGGTAATGAAGCGCGCGCGCCTTCTCCAGATCCCCCGCCTCGAAGGCATCGATCATGGCTGCCATATCCCCCGGGACAACATTGGACACGACGGAGATAACCCCCTTCCCCCCCACCGCCAGGATGGGAAGAACGGTAAAGTCATCACCGGACAGGACGGTCAGGTCGTCACCGCACAGTTCCACCACCTTGCTGACCTGTTTCAGATCCCCCGTCGCCTCCTTGATGGCAACGATGTTACTGATTTGTGAAAGGCGCGCGGCGGTCTCCGGGAGGATATTCACCCCCGTCCGGCCCGGTACGTTGTAGGGAACGATCGGGACCGGTACGGCCTCGGCCACCGCCTTGTAGTGCTGATACAGCCCCTCTTGTGTCGGTTTGTTGTAGTACGGGGTCACCAAGAGTGTTCCGTCCGCCCCCACCTTGTAGGCATGTTCGGTAAGCCGGATGGCCTCCTTGGTGCTGTTGGAGCCGGCCCCTGCGATGACGGGCACCCTCTTGTTGACGGCATCCACGGTGATCTCGACGACCCGGTCGTGCTCTTCATGAGACATGGTTGCACTTTCTCCCGTCGTCCCGCAGGGGACGATGCCATCGGTTCCAGAATCTATCTGGAACTCGATCAGTTCCCTGAGCGCCTCCTCGTCCACCTTCCCATCTTTAAATGGGGTTACAATCGCGACTATTGCACCTGTAAACATACCTCTTCCTCCTGTTGAAAATTGACGCTGTATTTATCACCGATGATCTTCCTCACGGAGAAAATCGGGAATGATCTCGTCCCGTACCAGGTCCGCACGCGTCTCTCTGGCTCGGATCACATGAAACGTCGCATCCCGAACCAGCACCTCGGGAACCCGCGGACGGGAGTTGTAATTTGAAGACATACTAAAACCGTAGGCACCCGCACTCATGACCGCTATCAGATCACCCCGCTCGAGGCGAGGGATAGTTCTCCCTCGGGCAAGATAATCCCCTGACTCACAAATCGGCCCCACCACATCGGAGATGACGCCTTCACGCCCCTTGACATGAACGGGCTGGATCTTATGAAACGAATCGTAGAGGCTGGGTCTCAAGAGATCATTCATCCCGGCATCGACGATCACAAAGGTCTTCTCCTCGTTCTTCTTCGTATACAAGACTTCGGTGATCAGGACCCCTGCATTTCCCACGATCACCCGGCCCGGTTCGAGGATAAAGGTACAATCAATGTCCCGGACCTTATCCATAACGGCCCGGGCATAATCGTCCGGATGGGGAGGGGTCTCCTGATCGTAGGTGATTCCCAGCCCACCGCCCAGATCCAGGTACCGGATCGTAATCCCCTCACTCCGGAGGGACACCACCAATTCTTTGAGCCGATCCAGGGCATCAATAAAGGGAGCAACCTGCGTGATCTGCGACCCGATATGGCAATCCACCCCGACGATCTCCACATGAGCCAATCGCTGGGCGCGCCGGTATTCCTCGAGGGACCGTTTGATGTCGATCCCGAACTTATTTTCTTTCATCCCGGTGGATATGTGAGGATGCGTCAGGGGATCAACGTCGGGATTGACCCGCAGTGATATCCGCGCAACCGTCCCCATCCTTCCGGCGCAGGCATCGATCGCATCAAGTTCCTGCTGCGATTCAACGTTAAACATGAGGATATTGCTCTCCAGGGCGTAGCGAATTTCCTCTTCTCGTTTCCCCACCCCCGAATAGACGATCTTACCCGGGTCGGCTCCCGCCTGAAGGGCCCGATACAGTTCCCCCCCGGAAACGATATCCACACCGCTCCCCTCATTGATGAATATCCTGAGGATAGCCGCGTTGGAATTGGCCTTCGCGGAAAAACACACCAGATGAGGAATCTCCTTGAAGGCCGAATCAAAGACCTCAAAGTGTTTTTTCAGGGTCCGGTGGCTGTACAGATAAAAGGGCGTCCCCACCGCCCGTGCCACCGTGGAAACCGGCACTTCCTCACACCACAAATGATTTTCCGCATAATTAAAATAATGCATGGTTTACCGTTCGTCCCACTCTTAGGGGATCTCTTTATCGGCCGTATTGGACTGCTCCCCACATCTCCCGGAGGAGGAACAGATGACCAGCCGATAGGAGTAGAGGAATCCCTCTCTGATATTTCGATCCACGTACCTGAATATTCCCTTTTCTGTCGATCGTACGTCGCGAAGGGGAAGATAGTCCAGGATGGCATATATCCGGGGGCAGTTCGGACAACTGCTCCCCTGTGCCTTGAGTGCACTCCTGAAGATCCGGGCATACCCCGCCCGGTCCCACCGCCCGGGTATGCTCCACTCCAAGATGGCCTTTTCCCCATCGAAAGATATCGCAAGATCCTCAACCTTCACGGGATAGCTGTTATCGGGATAGCGCGGATCTCCCTTTTTCCCGCACCCGACACACAGCAGGGCCAGGGAACTGATTGCTATTACGCAGCATATCGATATCCTCCTCCCCGTTGTCATACGCACACCCCTTTCAAAGGATTTCATGTACTGTCTGAGATTCTATTTCCTCTATCCTTGCGAATACGGCCTTCCGGGCCGTTCCACCAATGATACCTCGCGCATCGACCGATCCGGTCACTTCCATGCGCGCATAGATCCCCTCATCTGCATCTTCCCAGAAGAGGCGGATCTCCCCCATGTCAAGATCGCATAGATTCTTTCCTTTTTCAACACAGTACCCCACAATACGCCCCACGATACCGTGCGCCTCCCTGAAAGGAACTCCTTTCATCACCAGGTAATCGGCAATATCCGTCGCGGTGGAGAATCCTCCGGTGGCGGCCTCGATCATCCGATCCCGGTTGAAGGTGAGGTTCTCGGCCATCTCCGCCAGGACCGCAAGGGAGGCCGTGACGGTATCGACTGCATCGAAAAGAGGTTCCTTATCTTCCTGGAGATCCCGATCATAGGTCATGGGAAGTCCCTTCATGAGGGTCAGGATTGCCGTCAGGTCCCCGTAAACGCGTCCGGTTTTCCCCCGTATGAGTTCGGCCACGTCGGGGTTTTTCTTCTGAGGCATGATACTGCTCCCCGTGGTAAAGGCATCGGAGATCGTGACAAACCCGAACTCATCGCCGGACCAGAGTATCAGGTCTTCACAGAAGCGACTCATATGCATCATCACAAGTGAGGCGTCAAAAACAAATTCAGCAACGAAGTCCCGATCTGAAACCGCATCCATGCTGTTTTTCGATACCGCCGGAAAACCCAGCTGACCGGCCACATATTGCCGGTCTATGGGAAACCCCGTTCCCGCCAGGGCCGCCGATCCCAGCGGCAAAACGTCGATCCGCTCCCGGCACCCTTTGAGGCGCCCCGCATCCCGCTCCAGCATCTCCCAGTAGGCGAGAAGATAATGGGCAAGGAGAACGGGCTGCGCCCGCTGCATGTGGGTGTATCCGGGAAGAATCGTATCGATTTCCCGCCGTGCAACGCGGACAAGGGTCGTCTGGAGGATCGCTATCAGATCGAGGGTCCGATCGACCTCATCACGCAGATAGAGTCTCATGTCCAGGGATACCTGGTCATTTCTGCTCCGTGCCGTGTGAAGCTTCCCTCCCACCTGACCGATACGGTCGATCAAGGTCGCCTCAATCGCCATATGGATATCCTCCAGATGGGAGGGGAGGGGAAGCGTCCCCGCTTTCAGGTCCTTCAAGATCCCCTGGAGTCCGGAGACGATCGCATCGGCATCTTCCGAAGAGACAATACCCTGCGCGGCGAGCATCCGACAATGCGCGATAGATCCCGCGATATCATACGGATAGAGTCTCTGGTCAAAATGGAGAGAGCAGGTAAACTCCTCCACCCGTTTATCGGTGGGTTCGGAAAACCGTCCTCCCCACGGCTTTTTCTTTCCGGGCATCGTTGAACTCCGTCTACCGCCGGTTATTTTTTCAGCAGCGCCTGCATCTTCAGTCTGAGCGCATTGAGCCTGATGAATCCCGTGGCATCCTTCTGATCATACACATCATCTTCATCGAAGGTGGCCAGTTTTTCACTGTAGAGGGACACCGGGGCCTTGACACCCACCGGGATACAATTCCCCTTATACAGTTTCAGACGAACGGTCCCTGTCACACTCCGCTGTGCTTCATCGATCATCTTCTGAAGCATCTCCCGCTCGGGGGAGTACCAGAAACCGTTGTATATGATCTGCGCATACTTGGGCATAACGGAATCACGAATCAGCATCGCCTCCCGATCCATGGTAATCGTTTCCATGGCCCGGTGGGCCGCCCAAAGGGCCGTTCCGCCAGGGGTTTCGTAGATCCCCCGTGATTTCATACCCACAAAACGGTTCTCCACCATGTCGACGCGGCCGACACCGTTTTCACCGGCAAGGGAGTTCATACAATCGAGGAGCCGTGCCGGGGACATCGCCTTGCCGTCGATCGCTACGGGGTTCCCCTGTTCAAAAGAGACTTCCACATAGGTCGGTCGGTCCGGAGCATTTTCCGGGGAAACGGTCATGACAAACATATCCTCAGGCGGTTCCTGCCACAGGTCCTCAAGGACACCTCCCTCATGTGAGATATGGAGGAGATTTCTGTCTTCGCTGTAGGGGCTTTTCTTTGTCGACTTGATGGGGATATTGTATCTCTCCGCATAGTCTATCATCGCCTCCCGTGAATGCAGGGTCCAGTGCTCGTCCTTCCAGGCCGAGATGATCTTGATACTCGGATCAAGCGCCATATAGGTCATCTCAAAGCGTACCTGGTCGTTCCCCTTCCCGGTAGCCCCGTGACAGACGGCGTCCGCCCCTTCCTGATGGGCGATCTCAATCTGGCGCTTGGCTATGATCGGCCGCGCCAACGAGGTGCCGAGGAGATAGTTCCCCTCATATATCGCATTGGCCCTCAGGGCGGGGAAAACAAAGTCCCGTACGAATTCTTCGGTAAGATCCTCGATGTACGCCTTGACCGCTCCCGTGGCAATCGCTTTTTTTTCAAGGCCGTCGAGCTCCTGCTTCTGCCCCACGTCCCCGGTCAGGGTGATCACCTCACATCCGTACGTTTCAATCAACCACCTGACAATCACCGAGGAATCAAGTCCTCCCGAGTATGCCAGGACTACTTTTTTGACATCGCTTTTCACTTTTCATTTCCTCCAGACATAAGAATTTCCATAATCGCCTTCTGTACGTGCAGGCGGTTCTCCGCCTGATCAATGATCACGGACTGAGGCCCGTCGATCACATCGGCGGTAATTTCTTCACCACGGTGTGCGGGGAGACAGTGCATCACGATGGCGTCACCTTTCGCACACCTGAGCAGTGCCGCATCCACCTGATACCCCTGGAACGCTGCCACTCGCTCTTCCTGCTCACCCTCCTGCCCCATACTGGCCCAGACGTCTGTATAGATTACGTCGGCATCCGCGACCGCATCGGCCGGAGTGCGCAGGATCTCTATTCCCTGTTTCGCCTCCCGGATTCCCCGCTCCAAGATCGTCTTATCCGGGTGATACCCCTCGGGGCATGAAATGGACAGATAAAACGGGAGCCGGGCCGCGGCATTGATCCAGGAGTTGGTCATGTTATTGCCGTCCCCGACATAGGCGATCTTCAACCCTTCGTATCCGCCCTTTTTCTCTATAATGGTGAAGAGATCGCTCAGGACCTGACAAGGGTGGAGAAGATCGGTCAATCCGTTGATCACCGGAATCGTCGCATAGCGGGCGAATTCATCGACGAGGCCCTGTTCAAAGGTCCGAATCATGATTCCGTCGATGTAGCGCGACATGACCTGTGCCGTGTCGAAGATCGGTTCCCCCCTCCCCAGCTGGATGTCGCGTCGGCTCATAAATATCCCCATACCGCCCAACTGGTGGATCCCGGCCTCGAAAGACAGACGTGTCCGCGTGGATGATTTGTCGAAGAGCATCCCGAGCGTCTTCCCTTTCAGCGACTCATGCGCCACCCCTCTTTGCAGGAGATCTTTCAGCCGCCGCGCTCTTGTAAATATCTCGTCACAATCATCGACATCCAGATCGTATATCGTGAGCAAATCTTTTATCATCATTCTCCCATCACCTCGTCCAGAATACCAACCGCTCGATCCACATCTTCCGCTGTAATAATCAGGGGAGGAGCAAAGCGTAGGATGTTACCGCAGGTACAGTTCAGAAGCAACCCCCGTTCCATGCATCCCCTCACGATATCCGCCCCCTCTATCGTCAATTCCACGCCGATGAGGAGTCCCCGCCCTCGCACCTCTCTGATCACCGGATACCGTTCCTTCAATCCTCCCAGCTTCTCACGGAGATATTTCCCCATCTTCCGGCAGTTATCCAGTACTCCTCCGTTGATCAAGGTATCAACGACCGCGATACTCGCCGCCATAGCCAGGGGGTTTCCCCCGAAGGTCGAGGCATGGCTCCCCGGCGTAAAAGATGCCGCGACCTCATCGGTGGCCAGCATGGCCCCGACCGGGAAACCGTTTCCCAGGGCCTTTGCCAGCGTCATGATATCCGGAACCACACCGCTTTTCTCATAGGCAAAGAGATCCCCCGTCCTTCCCATCCCCGTCTGGACCTCATCCAGGATCATCAGGATATCCCTATCGTCGCAGATTCTCCGCACCCCCTCCAGATACCGTTCATCCGGGACCCGAATCCCCCCTTCACCCTGAACGGCTTCGAGGATCACCGCGCAGACATCATCCGTGGCGGCCCGTTCGAGGGATATCAG
The DNA here is from genome assembly GCA_963662405.2 of Syntrophales bacterium. Taxonomy (GTDB): domain Bacteria; phylum Desulfobacterota; class Syntrophia; order Syntrophales; family UBA2210; genus UBA6078. The sequence goes on along the minus strand of CAXXKT010000001.1, from coordinate 2,428,206 downwards.
ATCGTCGTAGGGGACATAGTCGAAACCGGTCGGAAGAGGGTCAAAACCCTCGTGAAACCGTTCCTGGCCCGTCGCCGTGAGGGTGGCAAGGGTCCGCCCGTGGAAGGAATTCCTCATGCTGATGATACGGTGCCTATTCCCGTCCATATGCTCGTGGGCATATTTTCGTGCCAACTTGATGGCCGCCTCGTTGGCCTCCGCGCCACTGTTGCAGAAAAAGACCTTGTCCGCGAAGGAGTGCTCCACCAGGAAGGCGGCAAGGCGAATCTGCGGTTCGATATGGTACATATTGGAGACGTGCATCAGGGTCCCGGCCTGTTCACAGATCGCTTCTGAAACCAACGGATTTGAGTGACCCAGGGCACACACGGCAATCCCCGACAGAAAATCGAGATACTCCTTTCCATCCGCATCCCACACCCGCACCCCTTTCCCGCGTACCAGGGCAATCGGGAGACGGGCATATGTCCCCATGATGTATCGACTCGATTGCACGATCAGTTCTTCTGTTTTCATGATACCTTTCTCCACGATGCTTTCAGTCTCCCACGACCTCTGTTCCGATCCCCCTGTCCGTGAATATCTCGAGGAGGACGGCATGATCAAGCCGCCCGTCGATGATGTGGGTCTTCCCCACCCCGCCCCGCAGGGCCTTCAGGCAACACTTTACCTTGGGGTACATGCCGCCTTCTATAGTGCCGTCACCAATCAAATCTTCCACCTGCTCGGCATTGATGGATTGGACCAGGCGCCCCTTCCCGTCGAGTATCCCTTCCACATCCGTCAGAAGGATCAGTTTCTCCGCACCAAGAGCCGACGCGACTTCTCCCGCGACGAGATCCGCGTTGATATTATATGTCTCCCCCCCGTCTCCGGTCCCGGTGGGGGCGATTACGGGAACGAACCCGTCCCGCACCAGGGATGTGATAAGGCCGGGGTTGATCTTCCGCACCTTCCCGACCAGACCGATGTCGATGATCTCCGGCGGGGTATCCTTGGCCTTGTCGTCGCTCAGAAAATATTTCTCCGCCTCGATGATGGTCCCGTCCTTGCCGCTTAACCCGACGGCCCTCCCGCCATGGTTGTTGATCAGGCCCACGATCTGTTTGTTCAGCTTCCCGGTCAGGACCATTTCGACGATATCCATCGTCTCCTCATCCGTTACCCGCATCCCCTTGATGAAGGTTGAATCCTTTCCCAGCTTTTTGAGGAGTGAACTGATCTGGGGCCCGCCGCCGTGGATGATCACCGGATTGATCCCGATGTACTTCATCATGACGATGTCCATGGCGAACATCTCTTTCAAATTCTCATCGGTCATTGCATGACCGCCGTACTTGATAACGATGGTCTTGCCGTAAAACCGCCGAATATACGGTAAGACCTCCAGGAGAATATCCGCCTTTTCCATCGGTTCCTTCAGATTATCCGAATACATGGTTCCTCCGTAGCCGGGGTTTCTACAGGACATACCGGCTGAGATCCTCGTCCTCGATGATCCCGTCCAGTTTATCCATTACATACGCGGCATCGATATCGACCGCTTTCTCGGCAACCGCAAGGTCCGGGGCATCGAACGATATCTCCTCCAGAAGCAATTCCATAACGGTGTACAGCCTCCGGGCCCCGATATTCTCCATCCGTTCATTCACCAGCGCGGCAACCTCCGCGATCTGGGCGATGGCATCGTCCTGAAAGACGAGCATGATATCCTCCGTGGCCATCATCTCCGTGTACTGCTTCACCAGCGCGTTGTGAGGTTCCGTCAGGATCCGTATGAAATCCTCTTTCTCAAGCGGGTCGAGTTCCACCCGTATGGGGAAACGCCCCTGCAGTTCGGGGATCAAATCCGATGGCTTCGAAATGCTGAAGGCGCCGGCGGCGATAAAGAGGATATGGTCCGTCCTGACCATGCCGTACTTGGTATTTACCGTGGAGCCTTCCACTATTGGAAGGAGATCCCTTTGGACACCTTCCCGGGACACATCGGGGCCATGAGAGGTATCTCCCCCGACAATCTTGTCGATTTCGTCAAGAAAGATGATCCCCGATTGTTCCACTTTGTCAAGCGCCATCCGGGTAACCTTCTCCATATCAACCAATTTCTGCGCCTCTTCCTCGGCCAGCATATCGACCGCCTCGGTAACCCGAACGCTCCTCTTCTTTTTCTTCTGGGGAAAGATATTCCCGAACATCTCCTTGATGTTCATCCCCATGTCCTCGACCCCGGAGGTGGAAAAGATCTCTATCATGGGACCGGAGGGGCTGTCCGTTGTTTCGATCTCCACGATCCGGTCGTCCAGCTTTCCGCTCCGGAAGAGACGTCGCAGCTTCTCTCGCGTCTCCTGGCGGTGATCCTCCCCCGAGGCGTCTGCAGCATCTTCGGTCATGGTAAGGAGATTGGTCTCCTGCGGCTCAACCGTATCCTTCTCCCTGCGCTTGAGGGGGAGGAGAATGTCGAGGATGCGTTCTTCGGCAATCTCCATCGCGCGTGTCCTGACGCTCTCCTGCTCTTCCGATTTTGCCATATTGATCGCCAGCTCCACCAAGTCCCTGATCATCGACTCGACATCCCTGCCGACATACCCCACCTCGGTGAATTTTGAGGCCTCCACCTTGAGGAAGGGAGAATTATCCAGCTTGGCAAGCCGACGGGCAATCTCCGTTTTTCCGACTCCCGTAGGACCGATCATGATGATATTCTTGGGGGCTATCTCTTCTCTCAGTTCCTCAGGAACGTTCTGACGTCTCCACCGGTTTCTCAGTGCGACGGCGACCGCCCTCTTGGCGTCATGTTGCCCGATAATGTACTTATCCAACTGAGAGACCGTCTCTCGTGGTGTCAAGTTTGTCGATGGCATCCGATCCTACCTAATCCTTTATTTTTGTCTTTGTCGTGCCGTCTTTTGTGCCCTCTGTCTCCTGCTCGGCGACGTTCTCGGCCACATCCAGTTCCTCCACCCGGATCCTGTCATTTGTAAATATGCAGATCTCGGAGGCGATGTGCATGGCCTCTTCGGTGATCTCTTTCGCACTCAGGTCCGAGTGCCCAATCAGGGCTCTCGCCGCGGCCAAAGCGTACGGACCGCCGGAGCCGATCGCCAAAACCTCGTCGTCCGATTCGATCACGTCTCCGTTCCCCGATATGATCAGGAAATCAACCTCGCTGACCGCTATCATCAGGGCCTCGAGGTGTCTCAGGACCCGATCCGTCCGCCAGTCCTTGGTCAGCTCTACCGCGGCCCGCAGGAGGTTGCCGTTGTACTGTTCGAGCTTCTGATCGAAGCGGTCAAAAAGGGTAAAGGCATCCGCCGTGGCCCCTGCGAATCCGACAATCACCTTATCGTGATACAACCGCCGCACCTTTCGGGCGCCATGTTTCAATGCTATCGTATCGAGGGTTACCTGGCCGTCGCCTGCGACGGCGACCTTCCCCTTATGTCTCACCGCTACGATGGTCGTTCCCCGCATAGTATTCATAACATCTTTTCTCCTCGAGCCCGTGGGTGGCTCTTGTCGTATATCTCCATCAACCGCGTCACGCTGACGGAGGTATACTTCTGGGTAGTCGACAGGCTTTCATGTCCCAGCAGCTCCTGTATGACCCGCAGATCGGCACCCGCATCCATGAGGTGGGTCGCAAAGGTATGCCTGAGGGCATGGGGACTGATCTTCTTCCCGATACCACCGAGGGTCACGTACTTGTCGATAATTCTCCTCACGCTCCTCGGGGTCAGGCGTGAGCCCAGCCGGTTGAGGAAAAGAGGGATATCTTCTTCGACCTCTGTTTTCATTCCCGTATCGGTGCGACTGCGGAGATACTCCCCCAGGGCCGACAGCGCGGGACCACCGACAGGGAGAATTCGTTCCTTTCTCCCTTTTCCCCTGACCTTCACCAGACTGCTGGAAAAATCGACATCGCCGACATTCAGCCCGGTCAGTTCACTCACCCGCACCCCAACCGAATAGAGAAATTCAATAATCGCCCGGTCTCTCAAACCGGTCACTCCCGGTTCAAACGTTACCTTCAGAAGGGAAAAAACCTCGTCTATACTTAAAAAAGATGGGAGGTGTTTGTCTATCTTCGGTGCCTGAACCATCTTGGCGGGATTGTATCGTACCGACCCTTCCCGAACCAGAAACTGAAAGAACGCCCTGAGGCTTGCCACTTTCCGTGAAATCGTGGCCTTTTTCGTCTTTCCCCGATAGAGGATCGCGAGAAAACTCCGCACTACCATCTGATCGACGTCACCGGGCCGATCAACTCCGCGTTCAAGGAGAAAACACCTGAACTGTTCCAGGTCTGACAGATAACTCCTCATCGTATGGTGCGACAGGTTTCTTTCGACCTCCATATGAAAGCCAAAATCCCTGATCGCATCTTCTATCCGACTCGATTTTGCGGCCATTTCATGATCACTCGGGGGAACGCTTCCTGATGCCGGCATAGTAACAGCAACAGGAATTGGCAAAGTTGTTATCAAAGATCCGCGTCCGTCCATCGCGGAAAGCTACCTTTACATAGGACATCCCGCCGACCACACCGGAATTTCTCTCCTCCACGACGCGGCCGGATCCCCATTCGGGATACCTGGCATGGATCACCTCGTCGCCGGCCTTAAGGTAGAGCCGCCTCGTCTCTTCTTTCACAGCAACACCTCCACCATCCGAAAAACAACCGAGTCCTCTCTCAAGGACCCGATTGACATCATCCTGTGAAGAATCGAGGTTCATTACCGCTTGACAGCCTCACGGTCCATCAACTACATCTTATACTTCCCAAAATCTTCAGAAGAAAGATTTTCCAGAAACTCCTTGAGCTGTTCCTTGGAATATTTATTCAGGTCCTTGGTTTTGGTGCCAAAATCAATACTCGTTGATTTCTCAATAACCTTTTCATCAATAAAAATAGGTGCATTGGCCCGAAGTGCAAGGGCGATCGCATCACTCGGACGGGAATCGATCGTCATGGGAATTTCCCCGTTTAGAAGATGAATGACGGCAAAAAAGGTGTTGTTCCTCAGATCATTGATCACGATCTTGAGGATCTTTGCATCAAGAATATTTAACAGCTCATTCATGAGATCGTGCGTCATCGGCCGCGCCAGATTGACCCCTTCCATCTGCGTCGCAATAGCACTCGCCTCAAAAAGCCCTATCCATATCGGGATAGCCCGCTTTTCTTCGAGATCCTTGAGTATCACAATGGGGGTACTGGTCACAGGATCCATGGCCAACCCGAACACCCTCACTTCTACCAATGACTCTCCCTCCTTCATTCCTTCTCTCCTCTCAGGGAATGCATATACACCCGGACAATCTTGACAGGTACGGTCCGACCGATCATATCGGTGCGGCCTGCAAAGTTGACAATCCTGTTTCCCCTGGTTCTCCCCGTCACATCGTTGCCGCCGCTCTTGCTGCCCCCCTCCACCAGCACATCCACCACCCGTCCCTTCAAAGACCGGTTCTTCTCCAGGCTGTGTTCCCGCTGGAGCAATTGGAGCCGGGACAACCGCTCCTGTTTGACCGCTTCCGGGACCTTTCCCTGGAACCCCTCGGAAGCCGTGCCACGGCGGTCGCAATACCGAAAAGAAAAGGTGCTATCAAATCGTACTTCTTTCATAAGGTCAACCGTTTTTTGAAAATCACCCTCTGTCTCACCCGGAAATCCAACGATAATATCGGAGGTAATGCTGATATCCGGACAGGCATCCCGCAACATAACGATCTTCTCCAGATACGATTCAACAGTATACCCCCTTTTCATTTTCTTCAAGACATAATCGGAACCGGCCTGGACGGGAAGGTGAATATGGCCACACAGCTTGTCAAGATCGGCAAAACAGGCGGCGAGATCACTCGAAAGATCCTTCGGGTGCGAGGTGGTGAAACGGATCCGCTCTATCCCCTCTATATCGTCAATCATTCTTAACAAGGTCGGGAAACCGACATTCCTTACCCCCCCACCGCTGTAGGAATTGACATTCTGCCCGAGGAGAACGACCTCCTTGACACCGCCCGCGGCGAGAAATCGAATCTCATCGACAATATCGGCGCTCTCCCGGCTTTCCTCTCTCCCCCTCACATACGGCACGATACAATAAGAGCAAAAATTGTTACACCCCTGCATGATCGTGACAAAGGCACTTACTCTTCCATCGGGGGGAAGAACGCGGATACCGAGAGATTGAACCGAGGGCTGAAAGGAGGTCTCTGAGATTCGCGCTTTTTCACGACGCACCGCCTCTATGATCTGTGGAGCGCGATGGACATTGTGGGTACCAATAACGAAGTCGAGATAGGGGGCCCTTCGAAAAAACTCGCTCCCGTGCTCCTGAGCGAGACATCCGACCACCCCCAGGATAAGATCTTGTTTTTCCTTCTTGAGCTTTTTAAATCTTCCTAATTGGCTGTAGGCCTTTTGGGCCGCCTTTTCCCGGACGCTACAGGTGTTGACGATGATAATATCCGCCCCAAGTGCCTCGTCGGCCTCGACATACCCCGCCTCGCACAGGAGCTGTCCCATCTGCTCGGAGTCGTGAACATTCATTTGACAGCCAAAGGTTTGAATATAAAATGTTCCTGATGGCATATACGTGTTACCTGTGTACACAGGTCTATGCTGAGGGGAATACCCGCGCGAGATGCAATACCTTCAACGATTGCGGCATCAAAAAAGGAAAAGAGGGGAGATAGACTCCCCTCTTAAATGATACACACGCCACCCCCCGTTTCTTCGGGGTCAGCAGCCAAAGCCCTGCTACCGATCTACCTATCTACCTGCATTCACTCTTTCTTTTAGTTCTTTTCCCACCTTGAAAAAGGGGAGCTTTTTAGGGGCCACATGGATGGTTCCACCCGTCTTCGGGTTTCTTCCGGTATACGAGCCGTAGTCCCGGACTACAAAACTCCCGAACCCCCTGATCTCTATCCGGCCGCCTTCCTTCAGTTGGTTACTGAACCCCTTGAAAACCAAACCAACCACATCCGCAGCCTGTTTTTCTGTTAAGCCCTCTTTCTTACTTAAGGCATCTATCAATTCGGATTTATTCATAAGACCCCCTCTTACCTTTTCAAAGTAGACTAAAAAACTTCTCAACGTTCGTTACGAACTATTTGTTCATTGATATTATTTATTTTGGCATTAAAGTCAAGATAATTTTCACTATTTTTCAGGTGAGTTCGTTTATTGCGCAACCTGTGCGTGTTCGATCAATCTTTGCACCTCTCTCTTCTGCAAATACCGATATTCTCCGCTCTGCAGATCACTCAGAGCAATATCGGCAATGGCGGTTCGAATCAACCTGACAACGGGATGGTGAAGCGAATCGAACAGTCTCCGTATGATCCTATTACGCCCCTCCACTATGGTCATTTCCACCCAGCAGCTCTTCCTGTTGTGCTTCTCCGCAGAGGCCCAGACCGGCTTGAAAAAGCCATCCTCCAGCATGACCCCTTTTCGAATGGCCTCAAGGTCGCTTCGCATCAAGTTTCCCTGGATCTTCACCATATAGGTTTTGGGAATCTTGAATGCGGGATGCTGGAGCCGATGTGAAAAATCTCCGTCGTTGGTCATCAGAAGCAATCCTTCAGAATCGTAGTCGAGCCGTCCCACGGGAAAGACCCGCTCCCGCACACCCCGGAGCAGGTCGGTAATGATCGGCCTGCCCTGAGGGTCGTGCAGGGTCACAACATAGCCTCGCGGCTTATGCACCATCAGATACACAGGGCCAACCGCCGCTTCTGATATGATCTTCCCGTCAACCCGTATACTATCGCGCGCGGTATCCGCCTTTGCCCCCGGCTGGAGCACGGTTACCCCGTTCACACTGACCCGGCCTTCACGCATCATCTGTTCCGCGCCGCGCCGAGATGATACGCCGCATCGAGCCAGTATTTTCTGAAGACGTTCATCCATACGGGCCTACCCTTCCAATTCCTTGAAATCCCTCAGCGTGGGAAGATCCGAAAGGGTCTTCAAGCCAAACGTCTCAAGGAACGTTCCGGTGGTACCATAGATAATGGGCCGCCCCGGGACGTTCTTTCTTCCCATGATCCGCACCAAGTTCTTCTCTAAAAGACCTCGCAGGATACCGCTGACATCCACGCCCCGCACCTCTTCGATCTCCGCCTTCATGACCGGTTGCCGATAGGCGACAACCGCCAGGGTCTCCATGGCGGCCGGACTCAGTTCCGTCGGCCTCTGTCCCTTGAGCTTCAAGACCCACGGAGCCAGAGACTCACCGGTCCGGAACTGGTACCCGCCGGCAACCTCCTGGAGGACAATCCCTCCACCTCGTTTTTCGTACTCCCAGATCAATTCGTTCAGTGCCGAAACAATGTCCCGCCGGGGGATTTCATCAAGGACTTTCTCGATGAGTCCCAGGGTCACCGGTGTATCGGAGACGAAGGCAATGGCCTCAATGATGGCCTTCAGGTTATCCATCCGTCACTCCCCCCACAAGCTGTATCCGAATAGTGCCATAGGGGACCGCTTGATACGCCTTGATAACTCTCAGCTTCATCAGCTCCAGGATCGCCAAGAAGGTATAGAGAAGCCTCCTGCGGCTGTCCCTCTCCCCCAGCAGATCAGTGAAGGTGAGCGCCCCCCCCCGCCGTTGCAGTTCATCCACTATATCATTGATCCGTTCTGCGAGTGATATCTTTTCGACATCTATTTCCATCATGTCATGCTGGATGACGGCGGCTGTAGCCCTCCGGAAGGCCTCGACAAGCTCAAAAATCCCGATCTCTCGAATGGACGGTTCCCCGTCTTCCTCAATATCCTCAGCAACCCGATCTCTCGTGAAAACATCACGCCCCAGGATCTTCATCCGGCCCAGTCCCAGTGCCGCCTCCTTAAAGGTTTTGTATTCCAGGAGTTGGCGCACCAGTTCTTCCCGGGGGTCTTCCTCTTCACCCTCCTCTTCCTCCGCACTGGGAGGGAGGAGCATCCTCGACTTGATATGGGTCAGGGTCGCGGCAAGAAGCAGGTATTCGCCGGCGAGGTCGAGATTGAGAGACTTCATCACATCGATATATTCCATATACTGGCGGGTTATAAGCGCAATGGGGATATCGTATATATCAACTTCGTTTTTTCTGATGAGGTAGAGCAGCAGGTCCAGAGGACCTTCAAATATGTCCAACTTGATCCGATAGGCGGCACTGTCCGTCATATTTTTATGGCTTCCCGTACCTGTTCCATCGTCTGGCGTGCTATTCCCGCTGCCCTTCGCACACCTTCGGTTATGATCTCCCGCACATCCTCCAGGTGATTCAGGTAATACTGTTGCCGTTCGTGTATGGGTGACATTCCCTCTCCTATACGCTGTGCAAGGCGCTTCTTACATTCGACACAGCCGATCTCTGCCTTCCTGCAGGCGTCCGCGATCTCGTTCGCTTCTGAAGACGAAGAATAGATCGTATGGAACGGGAAAGCGTTACACACATCAGGACGCCCCGGGTCCTTTTTTCTCATCCGCTGGGGATCGGTAAACATCGAACTGACCTTCTCCCTGAGCACATCCCCCCGGTCCCGGAGGTAGATGGTATTCTCGTATGATTTGCTCATCTTGCGTCCATCAAGTCCCATCAGTTTGGGAACCTCAGCCAGCAGGGGCTCGGGAACGGGGAAAACCTCCTTATAGAGGAAGTTAAATCTCCGGGCGATTTCGCGCGTGAGCTCTACATGGGGAAGCTGGTCCACGCCCACGGGAACCCCGTAGGCCTTGTACATGATAATGTCCGCCGCCTGGAGAACCGGGTACCCGAGAAAGCCAAAGGTCGAGAGATCTTTGTTGGACAGTTCGTCCTGCATCTCCTTGTAGGTCGGATTTCTCTCCAGCCAGGAAAGGGGGGTTATCATGGAAAGAAGCAGAAACAGTTCGGCGTGTTCCTTGACTTCCGACTGGACGAAAAGGGTGCTTTTCTCCGGATCCAGACCCGCGCTCAGCCAGTCAACGACCATATCGAGGGAGTAATCCTTGACGAGACTCGTATCCTTGTAATCACTCGTCAGGGCGTGCCAGTCGGCGACAAAGTAAAAGCAGTCGTAGACACCCGCATTTTGAAGATTGATCCAGTTTTGAAGAGCCCCGTGGAGATTACCCAGATGCAACCTTCCGGTGGGGCGCATACCGCTCAAGATTCGTTTCTTTTCCACAACATCTCCTCAGACATATATCATGACAGACTATTCACGGGAGGGAAGCACACAGGCACCCCTCCCCCTCGCCGCTTTGCAACCCGACGCAAGGGCTATCGAAGCGACCCTATAACAAAAAAGGGGGTTCCCTGTCAAATATTCAATTTTACTTCATCTATCCTGCTGAGCAGGTTCCGTACATCCCCGCTCTTCCTTCCCCTTTTACGAACGGATGAGAGGACTCCGCTCTCTTCGAGCCGTTGTATAATGGGAAGCGGTTCCTCCTCTCTCATGACAAGCTTCAGCTCCGAGGCTATCCGGTAACCGGATAGCCTCTCCACGAGATGCGCCGACACGGCCTGTTGCAGATATCGCCGAGTTTCCTTTTCCAGACTGAAGCCAAGGCGCTGCTCGAATCGCAGGGCCCGGAATATCCTCGTCGGATCATCGATGAAACTCCTGCCATGCAGGACTCGAATCAACCCGGCCGCCACATCCCGCCTTGACCCAAAGGGATCGAGGAGATCCCCCCAACAACCGGCATTCAAACAGGCCGCGAGTGCATTGATGGAAAAGTCTCGGCGATACAGATCATCTTCTATCGCACCGGGCTTCACGATAGGGAGGGCTGCGGGCCGTTCATAGGACTCAATTCGTGCCGTGGCGACATCAATCTTGATCCCGGACGGGAGAAGAAGGCGTGCCGTTCTGAATTTCCGGTAGAGGGTAAGGGATGCACCGTGATCGGCTGCGAACCGTGACGAGAACGCAACGCCGTCCCCCTCTATCGCCACATCGGCATCACCGGTCTCACGCCGCAAAAACAGGTCTCGTACCAATCCACCCACGACATACGCACCGCACCCCATCCGGTCAGCACATGTACCGACCTCCTTCAATACTGGGAAAATGGGAAGCTGCGACAATTCTTCACCGATATTCATAGGCACCTGCAATATCCGTTGAAAGGAGGTGTGTCAATCGGCGAAAACGAAACGGGAGGACAAAAAAATGGCCCCTGATACTCAAACCAGGGGCCATAAAACCGCAACGATCAAACCTTATCAGCAAGCGTCTTGCCGGGTTTAAATTTGATAACATTCTTCGCCTTAATCTGAATCTCCGCTCCCGTCTGGGGGTTACGGCCCGTCCGCGCTTTTCTCTTCACAACCGAAAATGTCCCGAAACCGACTAAGCCCAGCTTACCATTCTTTTTGAGTTCTTTGGTTACATGGTCGATATACGAGTCCAGGGCCTTTGTGGCCTGAGCCTTCGTAATCCCCGCATCTCCGGCAATTGCTGCTATTAATTCGGCTTTCGTCATTTTTCCCTCCTCTTGGATAGTTATGTACGGTTATAAATCCAGCACCTGAGACATACCGGGACGGCACTATCTCATCTCTCGCTCACATCACCACATCAGACGATCTTCCCGTGAAAGATCCCAAACCACTACTCCGACACCAGCAGAAACTGTAAAAATGCACCTAACACAAAGGAAATGAACAATCAAGCAAAATTTACCGCAAACCCAATAACCACAAGACAAAGGGACTCCGGTACAGTTTCCGCAATGAGGTTTGTCGCAGTCGTTTGACACCATCAACCGCCTCTTGGAAGTGACGGATATGAGGCATTCGGCCGTCAGATGGTTCACGATTTCCCGACCTCGCCTCACCTGATCGCTTTCATCCTCGGCACAACCCCGGCATGGAGAAACTTTAGATTCCAAGCCCTTATATCTATCCTCGTATGGCCACCACTGCCGCGCAAAATCAAAACCGAGATCGATCTCGGGACAACCCCCGATCATGCCTTAACGTTCACAAACGGCCAGGCGATGGAAACGGAACAAACAATCTATCTCTTCTTCACGAGAAAGTACAGCTCACCTTCCTGCCGCAGATGCCCCGCCATGATCTCCGCGTCTCTCCCTCTTCCGCAGAACAGATCAACCCTTCCGGGGCCTTTGATCGCCCCCCCGGTATCCTGATTGAGGACAAATCGTGAAAAGGGCTCCCACGACACAATGGTACCCTCTTCATCGATAACAGGCTTTCGGAGGCGGACGAAGGCAATCGCTCCCTTGGGAAACAGGCTCGCATCCGTGGCAATGGACCTCCCCGGGGTGACCGTCACATTCAGGCTCCCCACCGGACCCTCGTCAACGATACGGAAGAATACATAACTCTCATTTCGACTCAGGATCTCAAAGATCTCATCAGGATGATCCCTGAGGTATCTCTTGATCCCTTTCATAGACACCTCTCCTAAGGTCATCTTTCCCTCTTCTACCAGGATCCTCCCCACACTGCTGTAGGGGTGACCGTTACTCTGCTCGTAGCTGACCTGGACGAGTTTACCGTCGGGGAGCTTTACGACCCCGGATCCCTGGATCTGGAGGAAAAAGATGTCAATGGGATCGGAGAGCCAGAGAAGCTCGAGGCCCTTACCGGCAAGACACCCCCTGACATCGATATCCTCCCGGGTATAGTAGGGGACGATGTTCCCTTCTTCGACCCGGGCGATGATCCGCTCTCCCCGGTATTTCTCTTTAAAGGTCCCGAGGTCGATCGCAATGTGATCGTCAGGTGTTCGGTAGATGGGATAGCGATATGTATCCGTCCGCTGAAGGGAACCGTCAAGGATCGGTTCATAGTATCCGGTGAAGAGGACCCCTGCTTCGCCCCTTCCGGGACTCTTGTAGACATCAAAGGCCTTGCCGATCCTCTCTATCCTCTCCCTGTCCGAATCAGACGTCCTGAGAATATCGAGGAACGCGTGGAGGGACTCTTTCAGTTCCCCGACGGTGCACAGGCGGTCTCCGAAACGCACGGTCCGTTCAACGGGAAGTCGGTCGTAGTACTCCTTACTTCGGTCGATCGCCAACTCCAGGGATGTCCGGTCGAGATCATCAACCAAGGGGGGGATCGCTCCGGGGGACACGGGGACAAGGGGCCCCTGCTCTTGCTCCGGCGCTCTGATCGCACACCCCGCGACACACAATACCACAAGAAAAATCAACAGTACCTTCGTCCGCACAACTCACCACACAACCGATACACCCCGTTATTCATACCAGACAGGCGGAACAACATCCAGGGGGCTCAAAGAAAAATCCAACCCTTCGCTGGCGCCTCAGCCTTCGCAGCACCCGCCGCAATCCCCTGAACAGGTCTGGCAGTGAGGTTGGAGTCCTGTTTCGACGATCTCGATATCGAACATGAGGGTCTTTCCGGCAAGGGGGTGATTGACATCCAATTTAACCACATCATCGAGTATCTCCGTCACGATCACCGGAATGGGACGCCCCGATTGATCCGACATCTGGACGACCATGCCGATCTCGGGCTCCAAGTCCGGCGGAATGTTCGCCTTCGGGAAATCGACAATATGGTCCTCCCGCCTTTCGCCGTAAGCCTCTTCAGGTAAAATCGTGACCGTCTTCTTCTCCCCGGAGGCCATACCGATAACCGCATCATCGAAACCTTTAATGAGCTGTCCCGCCCCTACGGTAAAGACAAGGGGCGCACGTCCCTCGGAGGAATCGAAGACCTCTTCGTTCTCGAGCCTTCCGGTGTAATGGACGCTTATCGTGTCCCCCAATGTTATTGTGTTCGACATATCCTATCCTTTCTTCCTCGGTATCTTACAGAATGCTTCTTAATTTTATACAAAAAGGCCACCACACCCCGCAGAGCATGGTGGTCCCTCGTATACTCTCCGCCATGTAGCCAATTCGGATTCCAAATGGCTCTCCGGTGCAATCGCACACCGCTTTTCCAAACCTACAACGACACCCTCCTCACTGTCAAGGCATATTATATCATCGCTAAAAGGGGTTGAGTTACGATCGTCTGACCATATGTCGGATACGGACGGCGAGCAGGGCAATGACCAAAATAACGATCAGGGAAAGGCCAACGGCGATCCAGGTGACATATGTTCCCCTTTTCAGGAGGCTGACGGGGTTCCAACTGGCCGCGATAATCTGGCGCCCCGATTTTCCCCGATATCTCTCCGGAATGTCCGGTACACCGTCACCCGTTACATCGGGGAACGACCGAATATACTCCAGAAAACCCATATATTCCTTAAGCTCCTGGATACCCGGGGCCTGCCGATCGGCATCGACCCGGACGGTCCGCAGGTCGTCGACGGGGATTCCCTTCCGGTCTTTCGGGACGATATCCAGGATATGCCAGGTAAAATCCCCTACTATCTTCAGGAAGGTGGCATTGTAGATATCGGCGGCGACCCGGATGAGTCGCCGGTTTGAGGGCGAATAATCCAGCCGGGTGTAGCCCTTTTTTTCATCGCCGAGCCATATCTCCGTGATCCGGTCAAAGATCATCCGGTGAGGATTATACGAGAACCTGACGCCGGAGGACTGGAGGTAATAATCGGGCCCCTTCAGGGGGTAGATGCTGGTCAGTATCTCCAGGGCCTTTTTTACCTCCGAGGGATAGATATAAAAGGAAATCAGGGGATACCCCATCGAGGCCTGGTCATCGAATCCGATCCCCAAGGGGATGGCCCGGAATGCGTCGCAGACGGCGATTCCGCCCGTTTTCCCCGGTTTGATCGCATCGCGGATCACCCCGTTGCTGACCACCCCAATCGCCACCGGGGGGGCCGGGTTGTCCGGATCAGAGTCATGCCTGTTGATATACCAGGGAATGGAATCGGCAATCAGGTTCCCCAGGTTGCATTCATCCTCCCTGACCTCGAGGGGAGAGGTGGTCCGGTTTCTTTGGACAGGTAACAGGGATTTATAAGTGGGAAGTTGCCCTGGGTTTGTGTTCATGCCGCAGCCTGTCCCTGTGGTAGTGATTCAAAATAAACCATAGCCGGTGTCTTTCTGTCAAAAGTATTGTGCCACCGTTTCTCGTTGTAGAACTGAAAATAGTCGGTAAGCCCCTTCTTCAACTCTTTCATTGAACCGTATGCCTTCAGATAGATATCTTCGTACTTGACGCTCTTCCAGAGCCGTTCGATGAAGACATTGTCCATCCATCGCCCCTGACCGTCCATGCTGATAGAGATATCATGAGAGCGAAGGACATCGATGAATGCCTGTGAGGTAAACTGACTGCCCTGATCGGTATTGAAGATAGCCGGGCGCCCATACGTGGTGAGTGCTTCTTCAAGCGCATCCACACAAAACGCACTGTCCAACGTATTCGACAACCGCCAGGAGAGGACCATCCGACTCGCCCAGTCCATAACGGCTACCAGATAACAGAACCCTCGTTCCATGGGAATATACGTGATATCGGCAGACCATACGTGGTTGGGACGGATGATATCAAGTCCCCGTAACAGATACGGATATATCGGGTGCTGGGGATGCTTTATCGATAATCTCGGCTTGATGTACAACGCCTCGATCCCCATGCGACGCATCAACCGACGTACCTTATCACGTCCGATATCATACCCTCTCTGCCACAGCTCATTGCGAATCTTCCGACTCCCATAGAAGGGATACTGAAGATGAATCTCATCAATCTGACGCATCAGCTCCAGATCCTTCGCGCTGACCGGAACCGGAGAGTAATAAACACTCGATCGGGACAGCTCCAAGAGTTCGCATTGACGGGTTATGGGCACACTCTTTTCTCTCTTGATCATCGCTTTGCGCTCGTTCCGTTGATGCGACCGAGCGCATGTGATAAAAAATCATTCTCCATCGATAACTGTCCGATCTTGGCGTGAAGTTCTTTTACATCCGGACCCTGGTTGTCCTTATGACCCTTGCCAAATACGTCCGATGCGTGATCCATCAACTGCTTCTTCCATGTGGTGATCTGGTTCGGGTGTACCTGATACCGCTCGGCAAGCTCAACGATCGTCTGGTCCCCTTTCAGTGCCTCCAATGCCACCTTCGCCTTGAAGGACGGTGCATGGTTCCTCCGCGGTCTCTTGCTCATATCTCTTTCCTCCTTACGTCCACTATAGAGCAACTTTCCCACTTATGCACCTGTCCAAATTTGCCCGACCAGCTCTGGGGAAGGCGGTATGGGCGATAACCTGACGGAAGGCAAGCCCTTTCGGTACCAGAAATTCCTTGTTTATACGGGACTCAAAGGCATCGATCATACCGGCAATCCGGGGATCGCTCTCGACGGAATCATCGATATCGATACGGCGATACCTCTCCAATGACACCCCGCTGCCGTCACCGGTGAGGTCCAGCACCCCGACCTGTCTCCCATAACACCAGGCCTGAACGATGAGGGTCCTATTAACCGTTCGAAGATCGGTCTCCGTGTGGGTGTGACCGCTGATGATGACGTCGATCCCGGGGACCTGGCGCGCCAGGATCTCATCCTCGGAGCG
Organism: Syntrophales bacterium; assembly: GCA_963662405.2. Classification (GTDB taxonomy): domain Bacteria; phylum Desulfobacterota; class Syntrophia; order Syntrophales; family UBA2210; genus UBA6078. Next base: position 2,411,714 of record CAXXKT010000001.1, on the reverse strand, counting down.
TTCGGGGTCCTCGGAAAGACCACTGTGGGACAGGCAGATCACGATATCGGCCCGCTCCTCTCCCCGCAGCACCTCGACCATTTGGCGAGCGACGGTGATCGGATCATCAAAGGTGACGGGTGATGCGAAGGGGGCCACCTCCGCCGCAGCCTTCCCCATGAGCCCGAACAGACCGATACGGATCCCGTCTCTTGCAATCACCCGGTACGGCCGGACAATCCCCCGGGCAAAGATCTTCTCCAGTTCGTCGTCTGCCGCGCTTTCACGACTGAAGATCGCATTGGAAAGGACTAACGGGGGGATCCGCCCCGCACGTTCAGCGGTTGAGATGATCCGGGCCAGGCCGGCCGGCTTGAGATCAAACTCATGATTGCCGAGGGTGACGAGATCGTATCCCATCTCACCCATCAGTCTGAGTTCGAAGGCCTCCTCCCGACTCAGCATAGGGAAGAGCGAGCCCATCAGAAAATCACCGGCATCAAGGACCAGGACCGGGTTCGTCCGGCTCCGCTTGACCTCCTTGATCACGCCCGCTATCCGTGCCCACCCACCGACGGTCGGGTCGTCCCCCGCCGTGAGGGGGGTATAATCGACGTTGGGCGAAAAGCCAAGGAGATGGGAGTGAAGATCGTTTGTGTGCACTATGGTGACCGCCTGACCCGCGTTCCCCGGTATCGGAATGATCACGACCAGCATGACGATCAGACAACAAAGACGGAGCAACTTCATAGCGGGCTCCTGGTAATGGTTATGCGGCTCCTTTTTGTGAAGGATTTGTGCCGGTTCCTCGCCCTCAGTTCGTCTCTTCCGCAACGAATGCCGGTAAGAGGTTTGGAAAACCCGCGCCGCCTCCTCGGGGGATTCGAAGAGGGGGACCTGATACTCCCCCCGGCAATCGATTGTCTTGTAGACAGCGCGGGGAGTTTCGTTCACCGCCGGTTTCCGGTAGTAGCTGGGACCGGCAACAGGCCGTCGACTTCATCCAGGGGACTGCAGGCGATCACCCGGATGGAGAGACCCCCTCTGTCGGTGAGAGAAAGAGTGCACACCCCCCATTCAGAGTTCGACAATCATGGCGATTTCATCACAGAAGTCAGGATATTTCGAGCACTTGAAACAGTCGGACCACACCTTTTCGGGAAGTTTGGATCGGTCGGTGACCACAAAACCGAGGCTCTCGAAAAACTCGGTCTGATAGGTGAGGGTGAATATCCTCAAAAGATCGAGGGTAATCGCCTCGGAGATACATGCCTCTACCAGTTTTCTACCGACACCCGTCCTTCTGCTTTGGTCTCGTACATACAAAGACCTGACCTCCGCGAGGTTTTCCCAGAAGATGTGCATGGCACAGAAACCGATCAGGGAACCGTCATCGTCGAGAGAGACGAAGAAATCGCGCAGGCTGCCGTACAGATCCATGAGTGACCGGGGGAGCATTTCCCCTTTGTTTGAAGAGAAATTAATCATCTGATGAATGATCTTTACGTCGCTTACCTTTGCCTTTCTCAACATCTCCACTACCCGTCTTTCGTTTCGTCAGTTCCCGGCACCCGGCTATCGACCTGACATTCTCAGCATCTCCGATGCGTGTTCCCTGGTCTTTTCCGTTATCTCTATACCGCTCAACATCCGGGCGATCTCGTCAAGACGATCCTCCTCCGAGAGGAGGTCAACAGCGGCATTGGTTCGTTCCCCCTCCACACTCTTGGAGACGAGAAAGTGGGTATCACCGAAACAGGCTATCTGCGGCAGGTGGGTGATGCAGATGACCTGATGGTGTCGGGAGACATCCTGCAGTTTCTTCCCCACGACCTCCGCAACGGCTCCTCCGATCCCACTGTCCACCTCATCAAAAACGACCGTACCAACGGCGCCGGTCCCCGCCAGCGCTTTCTTCATGGCCAACACGATCCGTGACAGCTCACCCCCGGAGGCGATGCGATTGAGCGGTAAGAGATCTTCACCCACATTGGTGGATAGATAGAACTCCAGTTCGTCTGTCCCTTTCGGGTTTACAGAAGAGATCATCGGCTCCCCGGACCGGTCCCGAAAGCGCACCTCAAAGACCGCATCGGCCATCCGCAGCGACCGGATTTCGCTCTCGATCGTCTCTTTCAAGATTACGGCGGTCTCTTTCCTCCGCGCGGACAGTTCACCCGCCCGCTCCAGAAGCACCTCTTCCCTCCGTGAGATTTCTTCCGAAACCCGCGCAATCTCTTCCCCGAGATAGGCTATTCCGTCAAGTTCGTGCGCTATCTCTTCTCTCTTCCGGATAACATCCTCAATCGTCGTTCCGTACTTCCGCTTGATTCTCGCCAGGAGCTCGAGGCGGTCCTCGATTACCTCCAGTCGTGCCGGATCGAAGGTAATCCCTTTCAGGTAATCCCGCAGGGCGAAGGCGCTCTCTTCAAGATTGAAAAAGAGAGATTCGACCTCCGTATCGGTTATCGCGAACCCGGGATCTATCTTTCTGATCTTCCTGATATGATCGACGACACCCCCCAGCTGTTCGATAATCGACCCCTCGGCGGCATACAGGGTATCATAAACGCCTCTGGCGTACTCGTCAAGCCTCTGCGCGTTAGAGAGGACCCTCTTCTCGTCCTGAAGTGCTCCATCCTCTCCGACCGTGAGATCGCTCTTGTCTATTTCGTCCAACTGAAACCGGAGGAGTTCTTCTCGCTGAAGTTTTTCATCGTTTTGCGCCTTCAGACCATTCAATTTCTTCGTCAATCCCTGCCATTCGGCGTACCGATCGGTGAACGTGTCTCGAAGGGGTATCAGCCCACCAAAGGTATCGAGGATATCGATGTGATTCTCTATATCCAGGAGGAGCTGATGCTCGCGTTGACCGCAGATATTGACGAGGGCCTCTCCGAATGATGCCAGCATCCCTAGGGTCGCGGGGCTTCCGTTGATATAGACCTTGTTGCGTCCCTCCCGCGAGACCACCCGCTTGAGCAATAGTACTTCTTCCTCCCCCATGCCGGCTTCTTCCAACCGCTCGCGGACGACCGCATTGTCCCTCACATCAAAGAGCGCCTCGACAACGGCCGCATCGGCGGAGGAGCGCACCAGATCGCTCGAAGCCCGGTCTCCCAGGAGAAGACTCACCGCACCGATAATGATCGATTTCCCGGCCCCCGTCTCCCCGGAAAGCATATTTAATCCACCGGTAAAGGAGACATGGAGTTCATCGATGATGGCAAAATTTCGTATCTTCAGTTCCGTCAGCATCTCATCCGGGCAATCCGCCCCATCCCAGTTTGGTTCGCAGGATCTCCAGGTAATCACGGTGGGGAGATTCCACAAGGTTGATACAATCCTTCGATTTCCGCATAGCCACCCGATCACCCGATTTGAGGATATAGAGATCCTGCCCATCGAGGGTCACCGAGGCCTTTCCCTCCTTGACCCAGACCACCACCTCGATTTCCGATTCGGGGGAAGCACGAGAGGCCGATTTGTCAAGGTATGCGGACAGATGGGATTGATGATAATAGATTTGAGCTCCGGCATCACGATGGGCCCTCCCGACGAGAGGGAATAGGCCGTAGAACCGGTCGGGGTGGATACGATCAGACCATCCGCCTTGAAGGTGGTCAGATACTTTCCATCGACAAAGGTCTCCAGGTTGACCATCCGGGAAAGACTCCCCCGATTGATGACGACATCGTTGAGGGCCGGGTGCTCAGCCCCCTCCACGGAAACGCTCAGCATCATCCTCTGAGAAAGGGTGTACTTCCCCTCAAGGACCAGCTCTATATCGCCGAGCATCTCGTCCAGGTTGATCACCGTCATGTACCCGAAACCACCCATATTGATCCCCAGGATCGGAACATCGGATCCCATCGTCAACCGTGCCGCCATGAGGAGGGTCCCGTCACCGCCGAATACCACCAGGAGATCCACCACGGATGCCAGATTGTTTCCTGAGACACCGGCGACCTGTATCTTCCCGGCTATTGCATCCTCGAAGAAAACCTCAACGCCCTTGTTCGAAAGCCACCCGGCGAGCTGCAGGGCGCATTCCGGGGCCTTTTCCTTGCTGCTGTTTGCTATAATTCCGACCCTTTTTATATCCATAACGATCTCCACATGTTACTCAGGAAATACCTAACGGAATCCCCGCAGTTACGTACCATAAAAACGGGGGGGTGTCCATGGGAAAGACTTGGGTAAAGGGCTCTCATTTCTCCCAGTTCGGGGTCGGGGTAATCGCCCCCCTGCCCTCCGAAGAAATAATTGACACCGCCGGGATAAACAGGTACGTATATCTACCGATGGTGGTTGGGAGTCGGGTTTTTACGCCAACCATAGAATAATCGGGGAGGTTCTCGAATGGAAGAACGAGTTCTCAAGAGGGGACAGGAAGAACTGAGAAGATATGTCCTTGACGCCGGCCTCTGCACCGGATGCGGGGCCTGCATGGATCTGTGCCCCTACTACCGGTCTTACCGGGGCAAAACGGCGGTGCTCTTCCCCTGCGTCATCGACGAGGGGCGGTGCTTTGCCTACTGTCCCAAGGTGGAGGTCGATCTCGATACGATGTCTCGATATCTCTTCGACAGACCATATGAAGGAGAGCCGCTCGGCCCCTATCAATCGATCAGTGCGGCACGGGCCGGAGATCGCCTGAAGGACATCACCCCGCAGGCAGGGGGGACCGTTTCGGCCCTGATCTCCTTCGCCCTCAAAAAGGGATATATTCAAGGGGCGGCACTGACCGATCGGAAGGGGCTCCTCCCCGTTCCCCGATTCGTGACCGATCCGGATGATGCCCGCGCCTGCAGCACCTCGAAATATACGGCGGCGCCGACCCTCTCGGCAGTCAATCGGGCGGTGAAAGACGGGTACCGGAATATCGGTGTTGTCGGCACACCCTGCCAGGTCCTGGCCACGGCGCTGATGCGTTCGAACCCGCTAAACACGGATGACTTTGTCGACCCCTTCGGGCTTGTCGTCGGCCTGTTCTGTACCTGGGCAATCGATTTCAGGCTCTTCGAGCCCTTCCTCGCCGAACGGGTCGAGATTGGTCGGATCGGAAAAATCGACATCCCCCCGCCTCCGTCCGAAATCCTGGAGGTGTACAGTGAAAGCGGAACGAAACGGGAGTTCTCCCTCGACGAGATTCGGAATCTCGTCCCCAACGGCTGTTCATACTGCATCGATATGACCTCCGAGTTCTCCGATATCTCCGTGGGGGTGATGGAGGGACGTCCCGACATGAATACCCTGATCGTTAGGACGGATCGGGGGAAAAAGATCGTCGACGAGGCAGTGGCGGAGGGATACCTGACCCTGTCCGAACTCCCGGATGAAAATCGGGAGCACCTCATCTGGGCGGCAGGGAACAAGAAGAAACGCGGCCTGGAAAAGGCACACAGAGAAGGAATGATCAATACGAACGACAATGAGACAAAATCCTATCTGAGGATCAGCGCGCAGGTCCTCGAACGGCTGATTGCATAGACGGAGGGTGTACGATGTCCTATTTGACCGATACGAAAGAAGGAGCTTCTTACCTGGTAATGGGAAACGAGGCGATCGTCCGGGGCGCCCTGGAGGCGGGGGTCAATGTCGCCAGCGGTTACCCGGGAACCCCATCATCGGAGATCATCGAGAGCCTCTCGAAAGTAGCCAAGGAGCGCAACCTTTACGTTGAGTGGTCCGTCAACGAAAAGGTGGCCCTCGAGGTGGCGGCCGCGGCCTCATTTGCCACCCTGCGGACACTGTGCGTCATGAAACAGAACGGCGTGAACGTGGCGTCCGATTTTCTCCTCCACCTCGTCGGCTCGGGGACCAGGGGAGGGTTCGTCCTGGTGACCTGTGACGATCCGGGGGCGCTCTCGAGCGTCAATGAGGGAGAGTCCCGGTACTTCGCCCGCCTGATGGAGATCCCGCTCCTCGAACCGGGGACCTTCCAGGAGGCGAAGGAGATGACGAAATGGGCCTTCGACCTGTCGGAGGAGCTCCGACAGGTCGTGGTCGTCAGGAGCGTCACCCGCATGTCTCACGCCAGCGGGAATATCACCTACGGGAAACTCCCCGACGGGAAGCGAACGGCCACGTTTACCTATGACGGATTTGTCCTCGACCAGGATACAGGGCTCGTCATCAGCAGCCCCGTGGAATGGAAGCACGAGCAACAACAAAAGAAGGTGGAGAAGGCGCGGGAGCTGTTCGAAGACTGTCCCTTCAATACCTACGAGGGGCCGGAGAGCCCGGAGCTCCTCATCATCACAAGCAGCGCCTGCTATCTGTACAGCAAGGAGGCGATCGATGTCCTCGGCGTGAAAGAGAGGGTTGGCCTCCTGAAGATGGGAACGACGTGGCCCCTCCCCCCGAAACTGCTGGCACGACATCTTTCAACAACGGATCGGGTTCTTGTGGTGGAGGAGGTCCTCCCCTTTCTGGAAGAACAGGTAAAAATCCTGGCCGCCGAACAGGCAGGAACAATCGGCGTCAAGACATTCTACGGGAAGAACGACGGGACCATCCCAATGGTGGGGGAACTCAATCCCGATCTGGTTATCGCGGGTCTGAGTTCCGTGCTGGGGATCGATTACACCCCCGCCCCGGAGGAATACCAGCAAAAGGCACAGCTTTCCGTCTCCTCCGGTGCACCGAACCGGGAACAGGTCTTCTGTCCGGGCTGCCCCCATCGGGCATCCTTCTTCAGTATCCACAACGCCCTCGAGATGGACGGGAGGAAGGGTTTCGTCTGCGGCGATATCGGTTGCTACACCATGGCCACCGGTTCCACCGGATTTCACACCCTCAAGACCCTCCACTCCATGGGATCCGGAACGGGTATCGCCAGCGGTTTCGGGAAACTGGGCCAGTTCGGCCTCAACCAGCCCATCATCGCTGTCTGTGGTGATTCGACCTTTTACCATGCCGTCATACCGGCCCTGGTCAATGCCGTTCATAACAGATCGAACATCACCCTGGTGGTGCTGGACAACAACGGGACGGCGATGACGGGTTTCCAGCCCCACCCGGGTCTGGACCACAACGTCCTCGGCGAGGAGGTCCCCGCGATCGATATCGCACGGATATGCGAGGGTATCGGGGCCCGGGTCGAGATCAGGGATCCCTTCGATCTCGAGGGGACTCGGGAGACCCTGAATGAACTGATCGAGGACACGAAGGGTGTCAAGGTGCTGATACTGAGCAAGGCCTGCGCCCTCAGCCCTCAGCGAAAAAACAAAAAGGATTATGATGTCCGGGTGGACCAGGCACTCTGTCTCGGTGAGGAATGCGGCTGCGGCCGCCTCTGCACCCGTATCTTCCGCTGTCCCGGACTCATATGGAATGAAAATGAAAAGAAGGCACAGATTGACGAGGTCATCTGCGTGGGTTGCGGCGTCTGCGCCGATATCTGCCCCCAAGGGGCGATCAAACGGGAGGAGGTGGCCTGAGCAATGACTGCAATACTACCCAAAGATCCTTACAACGTCATTATCACCGGCGTCGGCGGCCAGGGAAATGTCATGGCATCACGCATGTTTTCGAATATGCTGGTCCAGCAGGGATTCTATGTTACCATCGGGGAGACCTTCGGCGCTTCCCAGCGGGGAGGTTCGGTGATGAGCCATATCAGGGTCTCGTCCGAATCGACCTGGAGTCCCCAGATCCCGGCGGGGAAAGCCGATGTCGTGGTTACCCTCGAGCCGATCGAGGCGATCCGGGTACTCGCCCGCTACGGCAACCCCGCGGTGAAGGTCCTGACCAACACCCGGGCCATCTATCCCTCCGGCGTCATTGCGGGAGCTCTTTCCTATCCATCGCTGGACGAAATAAAGGAAATGCTGACCGATCTGGCGGCCCGTGCCTGGTTTATCGACGCCACCGACGAGGCGGTCAAACTGGGAAATTCCATCCTGGGAAATATTATTATGATCGGCGCCCTGTCGGCCGTGGGTGATCTTCCCGTCGGAAGGGATGATTTCCAGGCGGCCCTCGCACGCAGTCTCCCCGCGGAAAAGATGGCCGCCAACCTCACGGCCTTCGACCTGGGGGTGGAGATGATGAACCAGTAGGCTTCACACTGTCGCCGGAGCCGACGACCATCGTCCGGCAAGCAGGTCAAGGGAAGCAATAATAACTGGAATCATCCCGCCAAAGGGGCCGTCGCACCGTACGGGCATGAACCCCTTTTGGAACACCAACCGATGAAATATCCTGTGTGTGCGTGATCCGTTATCCCGCCGATGAGCCGCCGTCGGCGGTTATCACGGTACCGGTGATATATTTTGCCCGATCAGAGGCGAGAAATACCACCAGACCGGCAATATCGCCAGGGTCTCCCGGCGTCGGATCCGAGGGCATCAGTTCCTTCCAGCGTTCCGGATCGTTGAACCTTCTCTGGGCACCATCCTTGAGTATCTTCAGCAGGCGCTCGGTCTGGATGAGTCCGGGGTTGACACCGACAACACGGATCCCGTCTTGCAGACTTCGGGCCCCCAATGCCCTGGTGAACGCCATGAGGGAGGCGTTACCGGAGCCGCCTGCTATATACTCGATACGGGGCCGCTCGCCCGCCATGCCGATGACGTTGATGATCACACCCTTTTCGCGCGATCTCATCTGTGGATAGATCGCCCTGCACAGGTTGATATAACCGAACACCTTGAGATCCCATGCCTCGCGCCACCGATGCTCGTCGACTTCCCAGAGATCCCCTCGCGGGATTGCCCCGGCGTTATTCACCAGAATATCGATATCGGAACACGTTGCCGCAAGTGCCGTGATCTCACCGCTCCGGCTCAGATCGACGGGATGGATGGTAACCTCAACACCGTACTGCGATTCGATCACTTCCTGTGTCTGTCGCAGGTTCGTCTCTTCCCGCGCAACCAGATGCAGACTGCACCCTTCAGATGCCAGGATCTCGGCGCATGCGCGTCCGATCCCCTTGGAACCACCCGTCACCAGTGCCTTTCGGCCCGTTAAATTAAGATCCATCGTATCGCTTCTCCTTTCAATCCTGACGGTTCACCTGAAGCGTTTAGAATGCTCCTCAAACCATAAAAGAGTGCCTTGTAATGAACAAGGGTACGCTCCCCGGCAAGAGTCCTCCCCTCGGGGCAGATTGAGATCAAGAGCAAAATGCACCTCGCGCCTATTTTGAATACAACCGAACACTAGGCCCAGAATCCTCAAACGGCTCCGGGGAAACGCTCATCCCCAGAGCCGTTTCCTTACGTAGACCTTACGTTCGGTTTGGCAACCGATACTAGAAGGTCAGGATCAGTTTGTGCATCACAACGTAGTCGTTATCGACCTCATCCGACTTATTTGCCTTGTAGTAATCGCCAGCCATAAAGTAACCGAAGCCGACCATGTACTCGAGGTTTTCGAACACCTTGTAAGTCGCTGTAACGTCGATTTCGGAACCGATCTCGTCATCTTCCAGGTTCGCATCCTCGTCGGCCGTAGCGTACGAGTAAGAAGCAACGATATCGATCTTGGGATTCACCGACATCCCGGCATATATCTGATACAGCCAGCTATTGGCCATGCTGTCGCCAGAGGTGGGCCCGTGCCCAAGGTTCTGACCCGACCATTTGACCAGATCGCTGTTCCAGAGGATCAGACAGGGATCATAGTCGGAGCCGGTGGGACCGGATTCGTCCTCATCGGCCGTATCGGGATCGTCACCCTGTACGAAGGCAATCTGGCCCCCCACATACGCGTTCCCGAAAGAGTACTTGCCGTTAACGTACCAGGAAAGTCCCTTCTTGTCCACATCGTCCGCCGCGATACCATCATCCCACACCTTGGAGTCGCCGAAGGCATAGTTCAACTCGGCCTCGACGTATATGTTTCCGACCTTCCATTTCAAATAGGGATAGATGAGATGGTAGTGCATATCAAAGCGTGCGGTTGATTTCCACGCTGCATAATCAATGTTTCCATAAAGAATGCCGACTTGGCCACCCTTGAAATACTTGATGGCATAGAGGTAGTACTTGTCGTTGTCCGCATCGGTTAGATCGGTCCCCTGATCGCCCTCCCGGTTCTTTTCGATGATGCCTCCACAAACCAGACCTTTATTGAAATAGTAATATTTAATTCTTGCAACATCTATTTCCTTGTTGGCAAACCACGTACCCCAGGTTCCACCGCACTGATACCCGACGAAGAAGCGACCGTATTTTGTCTTCAAGTCTATGTAGGCACGGTCGAAATCGATATTGTCGTCCTCTCTCCCCGCATCATATTCTGCAGGTCCACCCGGAGTGTTCCAGTATCCTTCCAGTGCATCGAAGCGAGTGACCAGTTTCAGGGACGGATCTACTGTCAATACCGCATCAACACGGAGACGTGTGTTGTACCACGCGCTGGATGAACCGTTCGCGCCGGTTTCCTCTTTCAGCAGGTCACCATTATCATCATAATAGCCCTGGACATAAAACTCTCCATTTACGCTCATATCCACCGCGGCTGCGGGCATAGCGAACATCATCATCAGGACCAGTACAATCAATCCGAAAAATAATTTTCTCATATCTTTTCCTCCTGTTAAATAATTGTCCTCACCCCTCATACTTGCCTTTAATGACACTTCAATTTTTTGCTCTCCGTGATCACCCCCTCTCACATAAACTCCCCCCCGGAAAATGACATGCCATTGCAATGCTTCTGTTGGAGGATGTCGCATTAGAGTGACGATCACATCAAATCACTTTTCTTTCCCTCAGACTGCTGATCTGTTCCTTTGTCAGACCCAGGATCCCCGATAGTACTTCTTCCGTATGCTGTCCCAAGAGCGGCGCCGGCGCCTTGATTTCACCCGGTGTCATGGACATCTTGATTGGAATCCCCGGCAGTTTTAAAATGCCCGCCATCGGATGCTCTACATCAACCAGCATGTCGCGGGCAGCCACCTGGGGATCCGTCATAATACGGTCGACCCTGTTGACCGGTGAGCAGGGGATGCCGGCTTTGCCCAGCAGTGCCAGTACCTCCGCCTGTGTAAAGCGGGAGAAGGCCTCCTCCAGAATCGGTTTCAGTTCTTTGTGGTGCTGGTGGCGAACATGGGGGTCGTTAAAACGCGGGTCGGACAACAATTCCGGTATGTTGAGAATTTTACACAGATTCTCAAAGAGTTTCGGATTACCGGCGGCAACGATGAGGTACCCGTCTTTTGCGGCGAATGAATCGAAGGGCGTAATGGCCGGATGGCGGTTTCCGATGGGCTCGGGGACTTCCCCCGTTGCCTGATACCGGATCAGCGCATTTTCGAGAATAGCCACCAGGGAATCAAACATGGCTACGTCCAGCCGCTGGCCCTGACCGGTGAAGGTGCGAGAATAGAGTGCCATCATGATACCGACCGTTGTAAATAATGCGGGAACGATATCGCCAATGGATGTTCCAACACGCGTCGGCACGCCGTCCTGCTGTCCGGTAATGCCCATAATGCCGCTCATTCCCTGAACAACAATGTCATAAGCCGGTTTCTCCATATAGGGACCGCTGTGCCCGAACCCGGAAATGGAGGCATATATCAGACGTGGGTTGATTTTTTTTATCTCATCATACCCCAACCCCCATTTATCCATGGTGCCGGGACGGTAATTTTCTATCAGGACATCGGCTTCCTTCGCCATCTCCTTGAGCAGGTGCTTTCCCTCTGGGGTCCGCAAGTCCAGGGTAACTGATTGTTTCCCTCGGTTAACACTCATGAAATAGCCGCTCTCATCATTGATGTGCGGCCCCAAGAGACGCGATTCATCTCCCGCACCGGGAATTTCAAACTTGATAACTTTCGCGCCAAAATCGGCCAGCATCATAGTGCAGAAAGGCCCCGTTAAAATTCGCGTGAGATCGATAACAGTAATGTTTTCCAATGGTTTCATAATGATTATTTCTTTAACCTTTGCAATAATATTATTCTGGTTTTGATTGTCATGGTGTTCCAGGGGGGATGTTGAACAATACACATCCCCCCTGTCACGGATAATCAAGTATAAAAATTACTCTGTAAAGAAAGGTGGTGTTTTACCCTCTTTGCGCGCGTCTGCGCATTCCTGTGCCGCAGCCAGTACTTTGTCCCATATCGCCTGGGCCGGTTCACCAAATTTTTTGATGAGCGGTCTGGAGTAGACGTCTCTACCCGCTTTCACAAACTTTTCATGTTCTTCCGGTGTCCGCAGATGATAGATCTTGAAGTTCTTTTTCAGCGTTTCATCCAAAGATTTGCTGTATGCGGTGGCGTGTTCATAGGCCCAGGGGACCATCTCTCTGTTGACCTTCTCAAAGGCCTTTTTGATATCGTCCGGGAGGCTCTCCCACTTCTTCATGTTCATACAGGCCATCTGGGGTGTACCACCGGTAATGGTCGTCGTCACCGCCGGGGCGACTTCCCACAGCCGTGCCCCCTCCACCGTACCGATGGAGAGGAATGCACCGTCCACCACCTTGTTCTGCAGGGCCATGTAAAGATCGGGAGCCGGAATGGATACGCCGGTGCCGCCCCAGTTATTGATTACCTTCGCGCTCTTTCCCGGCGCACGGATCTTCATCCCCTTGTAATCGTCGAACATCTTGAACGGTTTGGTGCCGATAGTGACGGCCGGGGGCTGCTCGGTGGACCATCCCATGTACTTTACCCCGTCCTTTGCAAAAATCTTGGCGATTTCCTTGCTGATCCGGGAGGCAATGATCACGGAATCGGCCGGTCGCCAGTAACTGGATTCAATGGTCAGCAAGAGCAACGGAACTTTTCCGCTGAAGTATGCGGGGGTAATGTTGCACATGTCGATGGTGCCCTGTATCATCGCCTCGTACTGCTGCATGGCCTTGACCAGCTGTTCGGCAGGATAGAGTGTAATTTCCACCCGGCCGTTGGTCTCCTCGCCGATTCTCTTGATAAAGTGCTTGATGTAACTGAGCTGATCGTAGCCCGGCGCCGCGTAATCCGCATAGCTGAGCTTGATCTTCTCCTGGGCAAAGGCCTGGGGAGCTATACCGATGTTCCAGGAAAGGGTAACGAATAACAACATGGCCAACAATAGTGCTTTTTTCATTGTTCTCCTCCTCTGTATTGATTGTACAGCCTGTAAAACATTCGTGCTCCGTTTGTGCGATGCCGCAAAGACCCGGTAATCCCATTACCCCCTCATCATGTTCGGCAACAGCATCACAATGTCGGGGAAAATGACAACAATCAGAATAGCGAAGAAGTACAACAAATTATACGGCAAGGCCCCCATAATGACATCGGTCATGGAAATACTCCCCTTACCGATGCCGTTAAGAATAAAGAGGTTGATCCCCACCGGCGGTGTAATGGCCGCCGTCTCCAGCAACATGGTACAGACCACGCCAAAGTAAACCGGGTCCCAGCCAACGGATGTTGCCAGGGGAAACAGAATCGGCATGGTGGTCAGGATAATCGGGATGGGGTCCATGAAACAGCCGAGGAAAAGCAAAACTCCCAGGATCATGAACAGCACGGCATGTTTGGAAAGGCCGAGACTGATCACATAGTTGCTGATCCCGGCAGCAACACCGCCGCGTACGGCAACGTGGCCGAAGGCAAGGGCCGCCAGGAAAATGAGGACGATAAATGCGCCGATCCGCATCCCTTCGGCACTGGCTATAAAGATTCCTTTGAGGTTCATCCTCTTGTACAAAAACGCAAGGACGGCCATGCCGACGGTGCCGATCGCGGCCGCTTCCGTCGGCGTGGCAATGCCGAGATAGATCACCAGTAAAACCAGAAAAATCACGCCTATCAGCGGTCCCACGTTGAGGACCGATCGAAATATTGATATGTCTCCGATAGCCGACCGGGGGATCACCGGTGCCAGTTTGGGATTCAGCTTGCAGCGAACAACGATATACGACATGAAGAGACCTGCCGTCATGAGACCGGGGAGGATACCGCCGGCGAACATGTGTCCAATGGACTGATTGGTGATAATGGCGTACATGATCATGGGAACACTGGGCGGGATGAGGATGCCCAAGGCACCGCCGCCGGCCAGCGTGCCGACGGAAAGCCTCTTGTCGTAGCCGAATTTCTGAAATATCGGAAGGGCAACCAGCCCCACGGCGGCGGCCGTTGCCACGCTGGTCCCGCTGATGGCCGAGAATATGGCACAGGTCGCTATAGCAACGATATTGAGACTGCCCGGAATCTTTCGAAGCCAGATACCGATGCTCCGAAAAAGATCTTCGCCGAACCGGGCATGCTGTGCAAAAAGCGCCATGAGAATAAAGATCGGCACACAGGTCATGGTAAAGCTGTTTAAGTGATGGAAAAAATACCCCGGAATATCAACCCAGAACATCAACCCCTGTCCCAGCATCAGCGAACTTGCCATTGATGTGATGAGGAGAGAAAATCCGACGGGAACCCCCAGGAGAAGCAGAAGCAGAAGACCGCTGAACATGATTGCGCCAAACGTGTACCATTCAAAAAGCATGATAACTACCCCCCAACTATTGAATTATCAATTGAATTATAATTGGATACTACTTCCTTATGGAACCTGTCGTCTTCATCCGGATAACCAGCCTGCGCATGGTGGCAAGACATTGCAGGCCGAAGAGTAGAAACCCGACAGGGACTATCGCCATGACCGGCCAAAGAAGCATTTCATAGATCGTTTCCGACCTCCATTCGCCGTTGTAGTAGGTCCACAGCGTTCGAAAACCATAGTAGGTGACAAAAACGATACAGATCAGGACCAGACAATAGCCGATCATCGTCAGGATATACTGCGCACGGGGCGGCATCCGTTCATAGAGCATATCAGAGGAGACATGAGATTCGTGATACGTGGCGTAACAGAGCGCCAGAAGATTGGCCCAGATAAAGATATACTGACAGACCTCATCGCGCCACTCGATGGGATGGTTGAAGAGGTAGCGGGAAAAGACGCCGATAAAGACAAGAATACACAGGGCGATATTAAAACAGGCCGCTGCCAGTCCCGACACATTGCTGATTCTATCTATACAATCAGCAGCAAAGCCAAACACACCTTTCGAAGAGTTACCCATTGCCCCTCCTTCAATGAATCATACAATCCGCTGTGTAGAAGTTGTAACAACGAGAAACAGGGGTGTGAACCACACAGCCATTTTTTACTAATACTTTACGAATTTTGCTGCAGATTTTCCCGTTTCCCCCAACATACACGACACATCCCTCTGGCGAATGTGCCTATTCCCTGCCTTATATTTATAAGGACGGACATAATAACTTCGCATGAGTCTTTATGCAACATGCATGGGCTAGACGTTTATGCAATCATATTGCCAGATAATGATATTGAGCAAAAAAAATAATTATTATTATTGAAAATAACAGGATACGATGTATTGGACAAGGGCGATGCAATATGATAGGGGTGTGTAACTCTGTAACAGATACAGTAGCGTTACATGACAATGACACACAGAGGAGGAAGGGTGCCCGATGAATCCGAAGATCATTATCATGGGTTATGATATGATGCTCACCCTTGCCCGAAGCATTTTGAAGGAAACGGATATTCCACCCGGCGTGAAAGTGGAACTCATCCCTTCCCATGTATTTATGCCGGGTGATGCCCCGCCAAAGCTGAAACCATCCGATGTCCTTGTCTGCGGATATCAGACATCCCTCTTCCTCCATACCCGCCATGCTGTCAGGTCAATTCCGGTCAAGATCACCGGATTTGAATTATTGCGGTCCATCGGTGAGGCCATCGCCTATTCCCGGGAGATCACGATTATCAATTTTATGAAGGATATTAATGAATTAGAAAAATATACTTTCTTGCTGAATATCAAGCTCCGCCAGCTCAGTTTTCGCCGCCCTGAAGAACTCACCGATATATTCATGAAGCTGAAGGCCGAGGGGTGTAAGGTGGTTATTGGCAGCAGTCTGGTTTGTGATCAGGCGGAGAAATTCGGGATAAAAAGCATCTTTATCTATTCATCGGAGGGTATGCGGGAGGCTTTGAGCTTTGCCGTTCAGATGATAACCCGGTACCTGAAGGAGACAGAGCGGGCGGAAACCTTTAAATCCATTGTTGATTATAGTTACACAGGTATTATTGGCCTTGACAGGAGATCCCATATCTCCACCTTTAATCCGGCGGCGGAGAAGACGCTGGGGGTAAAGGCGGAGACCGTAATCGGGAAAAAGATTGAAGACATCTTTCCCGATTTGAAGCTGGAGGAGGAAGAAGGCAACTTCCTGCCTCGATTGAATCAATTAGGCAATTATGGCAAAAAATCTCTTATTTTCAGCTCCGTCCCGATAAAAGTGAATAACCAGTGTTACGGCCAGGTGACCGTCCTTCATGACGCGGAATCCATTCGAAAAGCGGAGGAGAAAATCCGCCGTGATCTGTTTAAAAAAAGATTCGTTACCCAATACACGTTTGATGATATTGCCGGCAACAGTGCCGTCCTTCGCCGGACCATCGATAAGGCCAAGATGTTTGCCATGTCTGATTCAGCCGTATTGATTACCGGGGAAACGGGAACCGGCAAGGAATTGATCGCCCAGGGCATTCACAACAGCAGTTCGCGCCGTCTCCGTCCCTTCGTATCTATTAATTGCGGGGCGCTGACGGAATCCCTGCTGGACAGCGAACTTTTCGGGTATGAAAGAGGGTCTTTCACGGGAGCGAAAGCGGAAGGGAAAATCGGCCTGTTTGAAATGGCCCACAGCGGCACCATCTTTCTGGATGAGGTCGGAGAGATTCTCCCTTCCGTTCAAGTTCGCCTATTGCGTGTTTTACAGGAAAAAGAAGTTATGAGAATTGGCGGTGACCGGCTTATTCCCATCGATGTCCGGATAATCGCAGCGACAAACCAGGATCTCTGGGGGCTTGTCCAATCAGGAAAATTCAGACAGGACCTCTATTACCGGTTAAATGTGCTGGAGCTGCAACTGCCTCCCCTGAGGGATCATCTGGAGGATATTCCCGAGCTGATCCGGTCCATACTGGTGAGAAAGTCACCGTCCCTGTCACGCGTATTCGAGGGACCATGTGCCGAGATTTTTCAGATCCTTCAACGCTATTCATGGCCGGGCAATATTCGTGAACTTGAAAATGTTGTAGAGCGTTTTTCCGTTCTGGTGCAAAATGTAAAACTGGAGGTAGATGCCTATATCCGCATTCTGCAGGATTGTTTCACGGTAAGACCGCACTCACAGGCAAAAACCAATGCACATCAGGTTTCGACCCAAATGCCGTCCGTTAAAGACGAGGATATCCATCAAGCCCTCGATACGTTGGATGGCAACAAATCAGCAGCCGCAAAAATGTTGGGTATTTCGCGCACAACCCTCTACAGAAAAATGAAAAAGCAAAATCAGTCAACTACCGGCGTTCAATCGGAACAGTGATAACACAGCCTGAAGTGTAACAGACGCAGTAATGGAACTGTGCCTGTTACAGGTGCTACACTGGCGTATGGCGTAAGAACCACTACTGTAAAAGCGTATCATTTCGTATTTATTATCTTTATCTCCTTACCTCCCTTCATGTTTCATTCTGGCAGTATGCTTGCATAATCAATGCGGATCGGTCGAATATCAACCAATCGATCATCGTTGTCGTATAAAAGCTCATACACAGACTGAAACACGACGCCGTTGTGCGGAGGTGGATGGTGGAAACCATAGAGAATAAAATCGAATCGTTACAACAAAAAAGAGAAAAGGCCCGGCTGGGGGGCGGAACGAAGAAGATCCGGCAGCAGCACGAGAAGGGGAAACTGACGGCACGGGAGAGAATCAATCTGCTCATTGACGCCGGAACTTTTTCCGAACACGACATGTTCATGAGAGATCTGGACAAAAAAGAGATGGTCTGTGACGCGGTGGTGACCGGAAAAGGTCTGATCGATACAAGACCGGTTTTTCTCTTTTCACAGGATTTTACCGTCATGGGGGGATCGCTGGGGGGAGTCCACGCCAAAAAGATCTGTCATATCCTCGACCAATCCCTGAAAACGGGTGTGCCGGTTATCGGCATGAATGATTCGGCGGGCGCCCGCGTCAACGATTCGGGATCAAGCGGCTATACGGATATCTTTTTCAGGAACACGCAGCTGTCCGGCTATGTACCGCAGATATCGGTCATTCTGGGTTCCTGCGCCGGCGGCGCCGTCTATTCTCCGGCCCTGACCGATTTCGTCTTTATGGTCAAGGGTGTCAGCCTCATGTTTATTACCGGACCGGATGTGGTCAAGACGGTCACCGGCGAGGAGGTCACCAAAGAAAACCTGGGGTCGGCGGACATCCATGCCGCCAAGACGGGAGCAGCCCACTTCGTGGCGGAGAGCGAAGAGGAGTGCATGGAGATGGTGAGAAGGCTTGTGAGCTATCTCCCGTTGAACTCGCAGGAACAACCGCCGAGAGTGGATTCGGGGGACCCGGCCGACCGGACGGATGACGATCTGCGCCATGTTGTCCCGGTCAACTCCGCCAAAAGTTACGATATACGGAAGCTCATCCGTATGATTGTCGACCGGGGCGATTTCCTCGAAGTGCATGCCAACTTTGCCCGGAATATCTGCGTCGGCTTTGCCCGGATGGATGGTGAGACCGTGGGGATCATCGCCAACCAGCCGATTCATATGGCCGGTTGTCTCGACATCAACGCCTCGGTCAAGGCGGCGCGATTCATCCGATTTTGCAACGCCTTCAATATTCCGCTTCTGACCTTTGTGGACTGCCCCGGCTATCTCCCGGGCACTCAGCAGGAGCAGGGGGCCATCATCCGCCACGGGGCAAAGCTCCTGTACGCCTACGCGGAAGCCACGGTGCCCAAGCTCACGATCGTGGTTCGCAAGGCATACGGCGGCGCCTATTCGGCCATGTGCGCCCAAGGACTGGGAGCGGATTTCATCGTGGCGCTACCCACGGCGGAATTCGGGGTCATGGGCCCGGAGGCAACCGTGAATCTGCTTTTTGCCGGCGACGTTGCCCACGCGGAAGATCCGGAAAAGCGCCGGGAAGAGATCATTCAAGCGCTTCGTGAACGTTTTTCCCACCCCTATGGTCCCGCTGCCGTCGGTCTTATAAACGACGTCATCGATCCGGCGGTGTTGCGGCCCTATCTCATCGATCAGCTGAGCACGTACAAGAATGTCAAAAGAACGGTTCCCCCCAAAAAACACGGCAATATCCCCTTGTGAGAGAGGGGAAAGGAAATGCAATGTGATGTAACAGTCACTGTAACGCTACAACCTCCATTACAGGCATTACAGTGACAACACAGTACCCTCCCCCCTTTTGACATTCCCAACCCCTTGTATTTGATCGTTTTACCTCCTTTTGCAGCGCCAATGCCGTTGTGGCAAACATATTGCTATATGCAATTTTAGACATAATTTTCACATACCCAAGTCGTCAGCCATCATCACGTAAAAAAGATTTATTCACCAGAACCGAGAGACCTAATAATATCTCAAGGAGGCATGTTATGAATCATGTATTGTTCTGTCTTCTTTCCATTGTGTGCCTGATGTTCAGCGCCTTCCCGGTGGGAGTGCTACACAGCGCTCAGGCGGAGGAATCCGTTCAAAGTCAAGCAGTGAGTACGGCGGAAAAGGCAACGCTGCGCCATATCGCCCAAGGCGAGCTGACCGGGAAGGTGGCCGCCAACGGCGCGCTGGTCTGGCTCGGCATCCCCTTCGCGGAGCCGCCGATGGGCGACCTCCGCTGGAAGGCCCCGCGTCCACCGAAACCCTGGACGGGACGATTCGCCGCCACCCAATACTGCGATGCCTGTTTCCAGAGCTCCTTTCTGGCAGGGGGAATAATGGCGAAAGACGGTTTTATCGGTTCCGAAGATTGCCTGTACCTGAACGTGTACGCACCCGGCAATGTCACCATTTTCGGTGAATCGGCCGGCGCCGTCAACGTCCTCTCCCTCCTCGGTTCACCCCGTGCAAAGGGCCTCTTTCACCGCGCCATCGCCCAGAGCGGTGTCCTGCAGAAGATGCCGCTCTACACCATGGTGAATTATTCCGACGATGCCGTGCCCGGATCGTCCAACAGCGCAAAGGAAGTGGTCAACAAGATCCTGATCCGCGACGGCAAGGCCGGGAACCGCACGGAAGCAAAAGCCAAGCAGATGGCCATGTCAGACCAGGAAATCCGGCAACTCCTCTACAGCCAGACACCGGCACAGATATACAAAATCATGAATCCCACGGGCATGCGCCTCTACCCTGCCCCGCGCCTGTTCGGCGACGGATACGTCCTGTCGGTGGAGCCTGAAATCAAGGCATTCGAGACCGGCATGTTCAATAAAGTGCCGCTTATCATTGGAACCAACCGAGATGAACGACGCACGTATCTCTTTAATGATTCGTACTGGGGAACAGTACTGGCGACCGATCCGGGGGATTACGTGCGCTTCACCACGTACGGATCGATGGCCTGGAAGCAGCGCGGTGTGGATGATATCGCCCGCGCCATGAAAAAGGGAGGACACCATGATCTCTATGTGTATCGTTTCGATTGGGACGAGCAAGGCATGCTGGGCACATGGGATATGTCTGTGGCCATCGGTGCCGGTCACACGGTGGAAATCCCGTTCGTCTTCGGCCAGGAAATACGCTTTCTCGTACCGCTGGGCAACAAGAACATACCGGCCCGACGCGCGCTGTCGGCCAGCATGATGTCTTACTGGACGGAGTTTGCCTATCGGGGCAATCCCGGCACAGGCAGGGACGGCGGTGAGGTGCGGTGGAAACCCTGGAACAGCGCGGCGGGTGCGGAAAAGATGATCATCTTTGACACCCCTGCGGATGGCGGCATCCGCATGTCTTCCGAGGAGGTCACCCAAGAAAGTCTCAAACAGGATATCCTGAATGATCGCACCTTCACGGATCAGTGCAATCACTGCAAGATATACAAGGCAATCTTCGGGGGGAAACCCGTCTGGAGTGACGAAGAATACCGTAAGCTGGGCCGTGAAGGGTGTGAAAAATGTCAGTAACCGTTCCAGCGATACATGGCAGTACGTCAGGTCCCGAAAGATCAATCCTGATGAAACACAGACAGGGGGAACACATGGAAAGAAGAGCATTCATGAAGGTGCTGGCCGCGGGAGGTGTCGCGACTGCCGGGTTAACGATGGGTATTTCATCGGCCTTTGCCGAACAGAAACCGGCTGCCCCGGCCATCAAGAAAATCAAGCTCAGCCAGCAAAAAGAGTGGGCCAGGGAGCACTATAAGGGCATGGAGGCGCTGCTCATGCCTTCTTTTCAGACGGATCTCAGTACCCTCGACGAAGAAGGCATACGCAACGACGTCCGCAACAGCATCCGTCACGGTTTCTTTTCGGTCTTCTGCTTTGCCGCCGGTATCGGCAGGAGTCTGGAGAAACATCATCAACTGATCAAGATAGCCTGCGACGAGGCACAGGGTAAGATCATGGTCGGGGCCACGGTGATCGGGAAACCGCTGGCGGCCGATCTGGAAATGATCAGATTCTGCGAAAAGACGGGTTGCACGCACCTCCTGATTGCGCCCCACCTCATTCCTTTCTTTCGCCCTAAAACGGAAGAAAAACTGTACGAGGCCTACGTTCAGCGGATCACTGCCACCTCTCTGCCCGTCGTGCTCTACGCGAATGTTGTCCCCGCCTACAACAAGTTCGGTCCAAACGGCCTTCCCCTCAGGGTCTTTGATCGCCTGGCGGATCTGCCCAATGTCGTAGCGGTAAAGGTTTCGCAACCGGTGAGCCTCACCGCCAGCGTCCAGCTCTGTGAGACGGTGAGCGACAGGCTGCATGTCGGACTGACCAACCTGGATTTTGTGCCGTCCCTGGCAAAGCAATTCCATATGCAGTGGAGCGGACAGTGGAATGTCGAGGCGGTGCAGTCTCCGGAAAAGCAGTATGGCGTCGAGATGATGAAACTCTTTGGTGACGGGAAATACGATCAAGCGATAAAGATATATAACCAGTTGGAGCCCGCTCATGACGCCTTTTTCAAGCTGCAGATGCCCTTAATCCTGAGAGGCATTCATCCCTGGGCCCACAACAAGTACTTCCAGTGGTGTGTCGGCGGCAACGGCGGCCTCTTCCCCGATTTTCACTATAAACACAACTTCGTTCCGGATCTGGATGCGGCGGCGCGCAAGCTGATTCGGAAAACCTACCAAAACATCGGCATCACAACGACAACGGCTCCGGAAGAAGAATTTGTGGTGGGCAAAGCGGCCTACGCCAAGGGTGTGCGGGCCAAGGATATGACCGAAACACCCTATTACAAGGCATAGTGACATATCCGCCGGGAGTATAATGTCCGAACGGCACATACTCCCGGCGGGTATCAGCTTCGACATGGTACAAGCTCCTCGGCACGCGTTTGACAGCGCGTACACATAAGGTATCCCGGGATGGTGTTTTCTTGAAAATCAGTTTAAAGGGGGAAGCCGTAACTTTCTGCAATCTGCATCGAACATCTCTCAAGGGAAATAGGTAAGCTGAACCTTCCCCAGTTTAACGGACACTTCAAAAAGTATCCGGATGCGTATACAATGGAGAAGAAAGGAGTGTCCGATGAGAGGGAAGCGACAGGCATTTAGCCGGGAGTTTAAGCTTGAAGCAGTGCGATTGATGGACGAGGGGAAAAAGCCACCTGCTGAACTGGCCCGTGAGTTGGGGATACGAAGGAACCAGTTGTATAAGTGGAAAGAGACGGTGGATAGAGCGGGTGGCGGTGCGTTTCCCGGATCCGGACGACGCCCAGCAAGCGGGACCGCAGCGGACGAGACCCGTCGATTACGGCATGAGTTAGCCAAAGTAAAGGAAGAGAATGAAATCTTAAAAAAAGCCGCAGCGTTCTTTGCGCGCGAGTTGAAGTAAAGTATCAGTTTATTCGGTCGCAGAGAACGCATTTCAGTGTGGCGGTGATGTGTCGGGTTCTGGAGGTATCCCGGAGTGGCTATTATGGTTGGTTGGGTCGTCCGGAGAGTTTACGAACAAAGCGACACCGGGATTTGCTGGTGAAGATAAGGCGGGCGCATATAGCCAGCAGGAAGATATACGGCTCGCCACGGATTCATGGGGAGTTGGTTGATCAAGGCGAAAGAGTCGGTAGAAACACCGTGGCTTTTTTGATGCGCAAAGCCGATATTCAATCGAAGGTTCATAAGCGCTTTGTCGTTACAACCGATTCAAGGAGGACGAAAAGACCGGCTGAGAACATACTGGGAAGGATATTTTCTTCAGAGAAGCCGAATCAGAAGTGGGTATCCGATGTGACCTTTAGACCCACTCGCAAAGGCTGGTTGTATGTGTCAGCGATTATGGATCTGTATTCCCGAATGATTGTAGGTTGGTCGATGGGAGACAGAAATAGTGCACAACTCGCCGTAGACGCATTAAAGATGGCGGCTGCTCATCGGGGAGATATCCAGGGGGTGCTTTTACATTCCGATCAGGGTGCGCAATATGCTTCGACATCGTATCAGTACCTACTGAACAATTTGGGTGTCATCTGCAGTATGAGCCGGAGAGGCAACTGTTGGGATAACGCACCGATGGAAAGTTTCTTTCATTCTTTGAAGACCGAGTGGGTTGGTTTTGAGGATTACAAAACACGATCGGAAGCTAGAACGAGCCTTTTTGATTATATTGAGCTGTTTTATAATCGCACGCGCAGACATTCTGCGTTAAAGTACAGAAGCCCCCTGGCATTTGAAAACGCCGGGGTTGTCCCCTAACCTAGGTGTCCGTTTTTCTGGGGGAAGATCATTGTGTCCCCCGAATTCCCCATGAAGTACTTTCAACATAGCCTATTTTATTCAGGGCTCTCATAATGTCAATTCTTTAGAAAAAATCCTCCCAAGTTTCCGTGCAATCTTTTTTGCTTGACTTTGAGGTATTACATGATAATAATTTATTACTTTGTAATAATTGGTATTGAGGTGCCCAACCGGTAGACTGGGACCCCTCGATAGGAGGTGAATAGAAATGAACAAGAAACAGAGCATCATTACCTTTAAAGTGGATGACGAACTGTTCAGCGCCATCCAGAACATTCCGAACCGGTCTGCATTTATCCGTTCGGCACTCGTCGAGGCCTTGGGGAGTGTGTGTCCGCTCTGCGGGGGTTCCGGAATACTGAACAAAAACCAAAAACATCACTGGGATGTTTTTTCAGAGGACCACGCGATCGAGCGATGCAAAAAGTGCCACGAGCGTGTCTTGATCTGCTCAAATGGCTAGAAATTCCAGGGAAAAGAGACCCGGGAACATGCGCAAAAAAAAGCATCAAAGTAAAAGGAGACACAAAAATGAAAAAGGCCCTGTTTTTTTGTTTTTCGATCCTAATCTCTTCGATCATCTCCGGGCCGGCTGCTGGTGATGCATCCAGAATCAAAGCCTTTGTGAGCATCCTGCCGCAGGCATATTTTGTGGAAAGGGTTGGTGGGTCTCAGGTGGAGGTCGAAGTGCTGGTCGGCCCGGGACAATCGCCTGCTACCTATGAGCCTAGCCCTAAACAGATAGCTCGATTGGGAGAGGCGGCGGTCTATTTCAGGATTGGAACACCTTTTGAGAAAGGATTCATCGACAAGCTGAAAGATACATACAAGAACCTTGAGATCGTGGATACCCGGAAGGGGGTTAGTCTTCGGTATTTCAAAAGATCCAAAGGCGAATCGGTTCCCGATCCACACATCTGGCTGGACCCCGCACGGGTCAAGATCCAAGCCGCCACGATTTGCGAAGCCCTGACACGCGTGGCACCCGACCACCGCACGTCCTTCGAAAACAACCTCCAAAGTTTTCAGCGCGATCTAGACCGTGTCGATAAAGAAATTGCGGAAACGCTTGCCCCCCTGAAAGGGTCCAGGTTCTATGTCTTTCATCCCGCATTCGGCTATTTCGGAGATCGATACGGTCTCGAGCAGGTTGCGGTCGAGATCGAAGGAAAACAGCCTTCACCTAAGCAACTGTCGCATTTGATCAACAAAGCCCGCAGCGAGGGGGTCAAGGTGATCTTTGTGCAGCCCCAGTACGCAAAAAAGGATGCCGAAACCATTGCCAGAGAAATCGGAGGTGCGGTGGTTCCCATGAATCCTCTGCCCCGCGATTATCTTGGCAATCTCGAACAAATGGCAGGCCTTCTCAGAGGGGCCCTAATGAGGAAATAGATGGACAAGCAGCCCGCTATCAAAATCGAAAATGTCTCCTTTTCCTACAACGGTTTCCGTGTGCTCGACAGCGTGAACCTCGTGGTCTATGAGAGGGACTTTCTATCCTTGGTAGGACCCAACGCCGGGGGCAAGACAACCCTGCTCAAACTCATTCTCGGGCTGCTCAAGCCCACGAGTGGTTCCATCCAGGTGTTCGGCCTACCACCTGCCAAAGCCTGCTCACGCATCGGCTATATGCCTCAGCATTCGAACCTGGATCCGCTTTTTCCGGTCAGTGTTATGGATGTAGTTTTGATGGGACGCATGGGAAACGGCAGACAATTTGGGTTTTTCGGAAAATCGGACCGAGAGAAAGCGGAGGAGGCTCTTCGCAAAATGGAACTCCTGGATGTGCGCAATCGTTCCTTTTCGGATCTTTCCGGCGGCCAGCACCAACGGGTATTGATCGCCAGGGCGCTCGTGACGGATCCGGATCTTCTCCTTCTGGATGAACCCACCTCCAATGTTGACGCCGCCGTGGAAACGGAGTTGTTTGAACTTCTCAATCATCTCAACGAAAAGATGACCGTTGTTATTGTAACCCACGATCTGGGTTTTGTATCCAGCTATGTGAAACGGGTGGCATGCGTGAATCGAAGGGTCGTTGTGCATGCCACCCATGATATCTCAGGCGAGATGATCAATGAGCTTTACGGCTCCGA
Source organism: Syntrophales bacterium (assembly GCA_963662405.2). Classification (GTDB taxonomy): domain Bacteria; phylum Desulfobacterota; class Syntrophia; order Syntrophales; family UBA2210; genus UBA6078. The sequence goes on along the minus strand of CAXXKT010000001.1, from coordinate 2,385,866 downwards.
AGTCCAAATGGTGAGACACGACACCCGGCCGCCGGAGAACCATCATCATGGCTGAATTTATCGCTGCCCTGCAGCAGCAAACGTTCCTTCAGTATGCCCTTTTGACGGGAATTCTGGCCGGCATCGCCTGCGGCGTTGTCGGCAGTTATGTGGTTACCCGGCGCATTACCTATATTGCGGGCGGGATCGCCCACAGTGTGCTGGCCGGGCTGGGAGCGGCCCGGTATTGCCAGACCGTTTTCGGCTGGGCATGGCTTAACCCTCTGTACGGAGCGGTTGCAGCCGCCCTGTTATCCGCCCTTGTTATCGGGTTGGTAAGCCTCTGGAGCACAAGGCAGAGAGAGGATACGGTCATCGGTGCGGTGTGGGCAATCGGCATGGCGGTCGGCATTCTCTTCATTTTCAAGACACCGGGATACAACGAGGACCTCACAAGCTACCTTTTCGGAAATATCCTGATGGTCTCCCCCCATGACCTCTGGCTTATCGCCGCGCTGGACATTGTGATCCTGGCAGCAGCCCTCCTCTTCTACAATCAGCTGCTCGCGGTGTGCTTCGACGAAGAATTCGCCCGGATCAGGGGCATCCATGTGGAATTCTACTATTTGTTGCTTCTCTGTCTTACCGCACTCACCGTAGTTCTGCTCGTCACTGTGGTGGGAATTGTAATGGTCATCGCACTCCTCACCTTGCCGGTGGCAGTGGCCGGACATTTTGCCAAGAGACTCTGGCAGATGATGGCCTTTTCCGCGATCCTCACCGCCCTATTGACATGCTTTGGTCTTTTCTTTAGTTACGGACCTGATCTGCCGGCAGGCGCTACCACCATCGTGCTGGCCGGCGCCGTCTACCTGGTGGTGGTCGGTGTCTCGAGATTCATCCGGCTCAAACGTGTCTAGACAAAATCGGTTGATGTTGAGTTGATAGAATGTGCTTGTAGGGTCTGGCGATGAGCATTCTCTTCTTCACCTCCAGCGTCGCGGCTAAAAGTGCCCTTTCCTGAGTTAAGATGTAAGGAGGGAAATTTTGATCTTTTGAGCCTTGACGGTGTGCTGTTTTCTATGACTACCTGTACCATGAAGAAGGAATGAAGATTAATAACCAAAGCAAGAGAGGCTCTTCGTATGCCAAAACCTTACCAAAGCATCACAAGGATGAAGCAGTGGTCTACTTTTTGACAGAATAAAGAAACCCCGTGACTAGGCCATTTTTCGGATTGTGTTGAGGTGCTGATTGAGAGTAGATAAGGTAGCCGAGGTACTGTAAGAGAAAGTTCTCAATTTGCATATTGAATTGGTCGTTGATATCTCTTAAGAAGTGTTAGCAGAGCTGGTCGGGCAAATTTGGACAGGTGCATAAGTGGGAAAGTTGCTCTATAGTGGACGTAAGGAGGAAAGAGATATGAGCAAGAGACCGCGGAGGAACCATGCACCGTCCTTCAAGGCGAAGGTGGCATTGGAGGCACTGAAAGGGGACCAGACGATCGTTGAGCTTGCCGAGCGGTATCAGGTACACCCGAACCAGATCACCACATGGAAGAAGCAGTTGATGGATCACGCATCGGACGTATTTGGCAAGGGTCATAAGGACAACCAGGGTCCGGATGTAAAAGAACTTCACGCCAAGATCGGACAGTTATCGATGGAGAATGATTTTTTATCACATGCGCTCGGTCGCATCAACGGAACGAGCGCAAAGCGATGATCAAGAGAGAAAAGAGTGTGCCCATAACCCGTCAATGCGAACTCTTGGAGCTGTCCCGATCGAGTGTTTATTACTCTCCGGTTCCGGTCAGCGCGAAGGATCTGGAGCTGATGCGTCAGATTGATGAGATTCATCTTCAGTATCCCTTCTATGGGAGTCGGAAGATTCGCAATGAGCTGTGGCAGAGAGGGTATGATATCGGACGTGATAAGGTACGTCGGTTGATGCGTCGCATGGGGATCGAGGCGTTGCACATCAAGCCGAGATTATCGATAAAGCATCCCCAGCACCCGATATATCCGTATCTGTTACGGGGACTTGATATCATCCGTCCCAACCACGTATGGTCTGCCGATATCACGTATATTCCCATGGAACGAGGGTTCTGTTATCTGGTAGCCGTTATGGACTGGGCGAGTCGGATGGTCCTCTCCTGGCGGTTGTCGAATACGTTGGACAGTGCGTTTTGTGTGGATGCGCTTGAAGAAGCACTCACCACGTATGGGCGCCCGGCTATCTTCAATACCGATCAGGGCAGTCAGTTTACCTCACAGGCATTCATCGATGTCCTTCGCTCTCATGATATCTCTATCAGCATGGACGGTCAGGGACGATGGATGGACAATGTCTTCATCGAACGGCTCTGGAAGAGCGTCAAGTACGAAGATATCTATCTGAAGGCATACGGTTCAATGAAAGAGTTGAAGAAGGGGCTTACCGACTATTTTCAGTTCTACAACGAGAAACGGTGGCACAATACTTTTGACAGAAAGACACCGGCTATGGTTTATTTTGAATCACTACCACAGGGACAGGCTGCGGCATGAACACAAACCCAGGGCAACTTCCCACTTATAAATCCCTGTTACCTGTCCAAAGAAACCGGACCACCTCTGTCATTTATCTTGACAATACAAGGTGTTACGTGTATATTTTATGTAATTGGTGCCCGAAAAATGATCGATAGGTGCCAAAAACCGTGCACGTGGATGGGACGATGTATAGACACAATGTGAGGCAACTTTCATTCGAGGAGTTCAATCTGCCCTTCAGGGGACATTTACGGGGAGACAACCGGTGGGTCATCTTATCCACATTGATTCCATGGGAGATGGTGGAAGAGATCTATACGTCACAATTGAGTTGTGATTATGGAGCCCCGGCCCATTCGGCCCGGATGGCCTTCGGTTCCCTGTTGATCAAGGAGCGATTGCGACTGAGCGATGAAGAGACCGTGGCCCAGATCACGGAGAACCCCTATCTCCAGTACTTCATTGGGTTGCGGGACTTCCAGAAGGATGCCCCCTTTGATCCGTCCCAGATGGTCTATTTTCGCAGGCGTTTTCCCGCCGAGGCGGTTGATCGGATCAATGAGGCGATAGCCGCCGCCCGGATTCGGGAAGATATGGACAAGACCTCAAAAGAACATTCATCCGATGATCCCCCACCGGGAGGCGGCAGTTCCGATCGGAGCAATGAATCGGCACAATCAAAAGAACCCAAGGTAAAGAACCAGGGCAAGCTGATCGTTGATGCCACCTGCACCCCGCCGGATGTTGCCTACCCCACCGATCTGAACCTCTTGAACAAAGCGAGGGAGAAGGCTGAGAAGATCATCGACACCCTCCATGGCGCCCGTACGGACCGGGCACCCAAGCCGCGGACCTACCGGAAGAAAGCCCGCAAGGACTACCTGGCCGTAGCAAAAGCCAAGAGACCCGGACACAAGAAGATACGCAAAGCCATTGGGCAACAACTGCGATACCTCCGTCGAGACCTGGGACACATTGACACCTTGGCGGAGCAGGTATCTCTTTCGGTACTCTCCCCCCGTCACTATCGTGATCTACTGGTCATCCATGAGGTCTACCGGCAACAGAAGGCCATGTACGAGAGCAAGACCCATCGGATTGACGATCGGATCATCAGCATCTCCCAGCCGTACCTCCGTCCGATCAAACGGGGGAAGGTAACTGCGGAAACGGAGTTCGGGGCCAAGGTATCTATCAGTCTTGTCCGGGGCTATGCCTTTACCGAGCGTATCAGCTGGGACAACTTCAACGAAGGGATTGACCTGAAGGACATCATTGATCGGTATCATACGAGGTTCGGTACCTATCCTGAATCGGTCCACGTGGATGCGATATACCGGAATCGCGAGAACCGGCGATATTGCCGGAAATACGGGATTCGTTTATCAGGGCCACCGCTGGGTCGTCCCCGTACAAAGACCCCGGAGAACCAGGAAGAGATGAAGGCGGTCCAGCAACTAACCAGGCAAGACGAGTTGGATCGCATTTCGGTGGAAGGGAAGTTCGGCCAGGGGAAACGGCGATTTGGTCTTAACCGTATCATGGCAAAACTGGCAGACACCAGTGCTACGGTGATTACCCTGACCATCCTGGTCATGAACCTGGAGAAGCTGCTCAAGGCGGCTCTTTCTCCGCTTCTTTGTATCTTTTTTCTGTGTGAGCAATCTCTTCAGCGGCAATATAGGGCGATTCTCACTGTTGAAGTGCCATTATATCATCATCTGGTGACCTTCAGGCCTGATCAGAGGTGTTGCTGTTGATGCTTGGCACAACCAGTATCACGGGTAACTTTACGGTAAAATGAGAAATATTGCTTTTTTCAGGAAACCCTAATTAGGATATGTTTCTCCTGTTGATTTTGGCAGGCTGCCTATGGCAGCTTAACTTGGTGTCTATTATTTCGGGGGAAGATCAGTTTATCTCTCAATAATATGTGGTGACTTCCTTCATGATTTCCTTACTCCCACTGATTTCCGTGAGGAGGATACTTCCCCTGAGATATCTCTATCATGCCTTTCACCCTCGCTCCTGTCAAGACTCCCCGAGACCGAGTATACCGTGATTATAATACTCGAGGATTCGGGGATATAGTCGTTACCGCAAGGGCGGGTAAGCACCGTACGCCAGCTCTTCTTCAAAAGAAGGCATGCCAGGTATCCCTGTTTGACATCGCCCGGGTGCTGGTATATAGTCGCCTCCTTTTTCTCTCCCGCATGATCGGCCCGGGAGTCATTGCGGCCGTTATCCGATTTCCTGAAAGGATGGATATCCCTCAGATGCCTCAAGGGTCTTGCAAGCATTGTTCTTCCGCCGGGGAAACCAAACCGATACCGGAAACGCCCGATGTGCACCGCTGGGTCGTCTTTGGCATTATCGCCTCGATATATTTCCTCGTCTATTTCCACCGGGTATCCACATCGGTTATCGCCCCGGACCTCTTGACAGCATTTCAGACGGACGCTACCGCCCTTGGCTTCATGTCTTCCATGTATTTTTATGTCTACGCCTTCGAACAGCCCCTGGTCGGCTATCTGAGCGACCGCCTCGGTCCGCGACGGGTGATTTCCCTCTGGACACTGACGGCTGCTTTCGGCTGCATCGTTTTCGGTCTTGCCCCCACGATCGGCTGGGCGTCTTTCGGGCGGGCCATCATCGGGTTCGGCGTTGGGGGCGTTTATGTTCCGGCCCTCAAGGCCATATCGCAATGGTTCGAGACGAAGGAGTTTTCCACGATGACCGGTCTTTTCCTCGGGGCCGGGAACCTGGGAGCCCTCGTCGCGACGACCCCCCTCGTCTGGATGGCGGTGGCTTGCGGCTGGCGGTTCAGCTTTCATCTTATTGCCGGGATAACCGTCATCCTATCACTGGCGGCCTTCTTTCTGACCCGCGACCATACGCTGGTTTCGTCACCGGCTGCCCTCCTCGGCACATCTGAAGACCCGTCGTCCCGTGAATCACCACCTTCGATTATAGCGGTACTGACATCCGTTCACTTCTGGGTTTACGGCACGCTTCTCTTCGGCATTGTCGGCACGATCCTGACCCTTCAGGGCCTGTGGGCCACCCCCTATCTCATATCGCGATTCGGAATCCCACTTGCCTCTGCAAGCAAGATTAACCTGCTGATTCCTCTCGGGTTTATCATGGGCTCGCCCCTCTGGGGATGGCTTGGAAGACGGTTCCGCAACAAGATAACACTCTTTATCGATCTTCTTATCGTTACGACCGGTATGTGGAGCTGGTTGACCCTCAGCCGTACTCCCGGCGGGATAGGTGCCGTTATGATCGTGATGTTCGTTATCGGCTGTGCGGCAGGCGGGCTGTTCACCATACTCTGGACGCTGATCCGCGAATCGACCCCCGTGTCCGTCCTCGGCCTCACCCTGGGCCTTCTGAACCCGTTCCCGATGCTGGGAATCGCCGTTTTTCAGGTCTGGACGGGTGCCATCCTTGACGGCGTGGGACGGGTCAACGGCACATATGCGCCCGAGGGTTATCAAAACGCCTTTTCCCTTTGTCTTGCCGTAACAATCGGATGCCTCGTCGTCACCCTGCTCACACGAAAAAAGCTCTCCCGGGACAAGTGACCCACCCTTCCCCCGGGACAGGTCTACTTGGAGGACCAAACCGCCACACGTGAAATGCTTGTATCGCCGGTATTGAGCACATGGTCATCACGTATTTTCATTGATCAAAAAAGATATCTCCGGATAAAGGCCCTTAATACATTTTTCTTTCGCATTCCTTCTTTTCTGAACACTTCATTCAATCGGATTGGATGTTTCTTTGAATCGACCCCGCCTTTGGGGGCTGATGCGTCCGCCTCCCTCGACTTACCCGCCTCGATAAAACCCGTACATCCGGTATGTTACGACTATTTTGAACGGTATTCATCAAAATGGCACGGTTCTTTCATTAATAAAAGGGTAAGAAAACGAGAAAGAAACAGGAACAACAAAAGGAGGATATAATCATGAAACGAACTGTACAGACAATCATCATGGCGGCCTTCGTGGTCCTCGTCACCGCTTCCTTCGGCTATGCCGAATATACCGCAACCAACGCGGCGGGCTTTCCCTACTTCCATCTCGGCTGCCTCATCGTCGGCGGGCTGATCATCACCTCTCTGAAGCACAAGTACTCGAAACTGTACCTCAGCGAAGCGGTCGGTTCCTTCGCGCTCTACGCCGTCCTGGTGGCCCTCTTCACGGCACCGGTCGTGGGTGCGCTCAAGAATCTCGTCAGCTAGAAGGTGTAAGAATATAGGAAAGGAGGACACAAGCAATGATCATCACACATCACCACCATAGTTCGATAAACTGGAGATCGAACCTGACTCAGATATTGCAGATCAGCGTATGGGGGTTCGTGATCGTCGCCTCCTCGTTTTTGTTCCTCTATGTCGGCCGCTGGATCGATACCCGGTTCAATACCGAACCTGGGTTCATGTTCGGCCTCTTCTTCCTCGCCATCGGCCTGTGCATCTGGAGGCTCTACGGGGAAGCGAAGCTCAACATGGAACGACAAAAAAAGGAACTCTGGTAACAGCCGGATCATAGAGAAAAAAAACCCCCGATCCTGAAAAGGCGGGGGGGTTTTCATCCGGCACAATTTCATTCCCTGATTTCGTGTATTCGTTACTGCCAGCGCTGGGAGCGGCGCTGGTTCACATAACCCCTTCAGCAGCGCACACCACCTCTAGCAGAGAAAAAGCCTTTTACCGGTACCTTAAAGAATTACCCAACGGACCACTGTCGGCATCCTTGATGATATTCTCGCGGACCAAAATGCCACGAAAAACGAAAAGGACTTAGGATTTCTCCTAAGTCCTTATATTCATGGTGGCGGTGCAGGGAATTGAACCCCGGACACTACGGATATGAGTCTTTGTGTATTGTTTAGCTAAATTATAATGATAATCGTAACCTATTGTTACTAATATACTTTATGTGTGTCTCATTTGTAACATAGATCGTAAATATCGCCCTGAATATCAAAATTTTTTGTCAATTCTTTGTCAGACAACAGCACCATTCTTGGCAGTTGTGTGTCTTATCTCCACTCGAGAATAATTGAATTCCCAACCAAAGGACGGGGCTTTTCGGGATGTGGATTTTCTGGCGTTTCTTCGTCACCCAAAGTGTGTTTGTACTGAATAATACCATGCGCAGCACACCCCCCTGACCACTCTTGATACAGGCTTTCCTTTTCCTGTAACACAATAACTGTTTTACTTCGACCGAATCTTCGATATTTGACTACAAAATGACTGCATTTTAAGAAATGCCCACATAAAAAAGGTGGCCCTCTCAAAAAACAGAAAAGGCCACCCATCAGGAGGAATAACCCCGAAGCTAATCAGTGGGGTCTCGGCTTCGATACGGCGGAACTCTTCTGCCAGCGATTGAATCACTCAACCCCCCTGTAATCAGCCGGTCCATTTTTGTATCGATCCGTTGCTGTTGAGTCTCGACCCGCTCAAGCGATTCCTTGATCCAGACGATATTATCAGCAACATTTTTTTTGATGTTGCCGATCTCCGATTCATGCTGAGACAGTGCGGCCCCATGCTTGGCGGAAAGCCCGTATAGCCCAACCACCCCCAGGATTATCAAGCATATGACACCCCATATTCCCACGGTGATCTTTGTGGTCCCGGCCTCGTTCTGTGACGCCATTTCCTGCATTTGTTCGCTCATTTTCGGGGCTCCTTTCGCTGCTATTTCTCCTCTTTACCTGTTATCTCCTCATACGTCGCATTGACGCTATACACACCAAAGCTGCCTTTCCCGAACCAGTCAACGGCCTTGTATTTGACTTCCCGAGCCCATTGCTTGTTTTCACGCAGTTCCATGATTTCAAGATAAACCAAATCCCAAATTTCCTTTGGGATCTCCGGCATGAAATCCTTCCGATACCCACAATCATGAATCGTCCCCCCACGTTTTGACGTGTTCGCCAGGAGCCAGAAGATGCCGGCCAGGATCGGGGAGAAAAGCAGATTGATTATTTTCGTGAGCCACCCGTACTTGGTTTTGACGTATCGCGGAACACTTTCAAGATCGTGAACGAGCCCTACCGGGGCTTCAACCGTTCCGGTTGCATCCATCTGTTTGAGCACATCCCTCTGATATGCTTTGAGCACATCACTCTGATAGATGAGGGGCGTTGTCAGCGAGACATACACGTTATCGATATTGCGGTATTCATGCTCAGTCAGAAACCTTGACATGTCTCATTCTCCTATACATTTTTTGACGATTCTCCAAAACCGGCCATCCGGGAAGTACTCATAGGTTTGTTCTCCTTCCACGGTATCGCGTCCCCACAGGACCCGGTTCTCTCTCAGATCCAGGTGGATCATCGGCCATGGTTTCCCGTCCGGCCCGTTTGTGTCCGTATATATCCCGATCCCGCCGAAACACGGCATCTGCACGGCCTGAAGCCATACATCCAGAATCCGACCTCGCGCCGGGAAGAGATCGCCTGCGTCTGACAATCGACCTCGCGCGTAATGTCTCGACCTTTTACTCCCGGACAGCCGGGCCCACGCTCCCGAGGCAGGAGAGGGAATCATCGAGACACCCGAGGCGGTCCTGAGTTTTTGGATTGCAAGGATCAATCCTGCGTCTACGCGCGAGAGGTCCATCCCGTCAAACTCGGGAAAGTTCGGGTAGTCAACCGGACTCAGTATCTTTGCTGATCTGTGCATTTTGCCTCTCAAACCAAGTCCAAGTAATACCAATCATAAGAAGTGCAACTATTAATCATTGTTAGACCCGATATAGCCCCCACGCCATAAGCATCTAAGTCTATTTCGAACTCCTCACCGCCGTGGTCTCCCACTGAATGATATGCGGGATTGCCACCCCACCCGCCTAAAAAGAAAAAAACGTGCGTATCTGTCTCCCCATGTACCATGAGACCACAGTACTTCTCATCGCCGCCCAGTGAGTACCATGTTGATATCTTGATGATCAGGGTTGACGGAGATATAGGTGGATCGATCTCTACGCCAACAAACGACAATGCCAGACCAACTGTTCGAGCCTTTAGATAATGGTCGTCGCCGGAGGTGTCTAGGATAACCGATGATGACCCGCCTTCACTGACATTTTCGATTTCCCAATCATGGAATGCGGTGATTGATCTGTGCCACGGTTCCCACACCATCTTAGGATGATCTCGAAACCCGATTATACGAGGTTTTGTCCAGTCTTGGTCCTGAAATTCGACAACGACCTTATCCCCCACGGAGAACACCCCAACGCCAAAGACCATATAATGTACGGGGGCATATATGACATACGTCTGATTTATTCCCAGCCCTTGTTGCGAACTCGCAACCTCCCCCACCGCGACGCTGACGAGTTGGGTTGTCAATGATATCCCGGTTACCGTACCGAACCGATAGGTCGGTTTCCACTTCTGCCACCCCGGAAGCAAAGCCAGATTGTAGAAGGTTGCAGCCGCGCTCCGGGACGCAATCGACGGTTGCAGTCTCCCGTCCCTCGCTTGATTGTAAGCCGCGTTGCCACCATATCCCGGTTGTATCAGGACCTCCCCCCGCTCTCCCGGAACCTCGATCGTTCCCACTTCCCCGGAAAGGTCAGTCGTATAATCCGCGCACCATGCTTCGACAGTCGGATCTTCGGGCATGTTGTTTTCGAGGTATGATTTTTTCTTTTCGAGAGAAAGCTTCTGTATATTCAGTTCGGCCAACCTTGCCTCATAGTCCTCAACTTCGGGATCAAGGGCGGCGATCCGGTCCTCTATGGCTTCGTTCTGAGTTTCCAGATTGGCAATCATGACCGCTATATTATCCCGGTGTAGGAGGAGCTTGACGTTGTACTGTCCGCCTCCTATATGGCTTATGATCTCACCCTTTCCCATTATCAGACCCCTGCAACCTCAAATAACTCTTGCCCCGGAGTCACTGAGTACGTGATAAGCGATACATCAAAATCCTCATCGTCCGTATACACATGATCGCCCGGCCTCACATACAGATCCGGGTTACACCGCACCCGAAAAGTCCCGTCGTTTAACGAGGAATATGTCACTTCGTGGAGATCGACCGTCTTCGCTTCGTAGGTTTCCGTTCTATACCCTGAAAGAGTAACTGATTTGTTTGTCCCGCCTTTGTCGTATCGGACTTTTTCCATCTCGACCCTTGCTATCGTCTCAGATATCAGGACCTCCCCGTCTTTTTTGTAACCCATCCGCACAATCAGGTCTCCATTCCCACGAGTATAAATGTCAGCGAGATAGTCTGTCCCCGGAATGACCACGCTCAGATATGTAGGGTCTCCGCTTCTGATGCGAGATTGAAAAGACTTGATCGGAATCACGATATCATCCAACCCATCAGCGTCTCCGGTCAGTGTAAAGATATAAACGCGGTTCGAGCCGGTTAGAGACAGGGGCTCAACGGGGGTTCCGAACAGCCTCGATTCAACACTGAGTGCACCGGCCGATATTGCTATTGCAACGCCCGGAACGCCAACAATTGACCCATCGGCCGTGAGGGGAGGTGGAGAAATGCCGATTTTCAGGGCGGCTGCAAGTGATGTTTCGAGGGAAAGGGGTTCCGTCAACGCAACGGTATCCCCCGCTCCAGGTATAACCGCGTGCAACTCGCCCTGTACCGTGAGAGGAGAGATAGAAAGCGAAACCTCGACATTTGCCTGTATCCCGTTTTGCCCTGAGAGAACGCCGGGGACAAAAGCAATCGTGATATTCCCCTGAAGGCTGGTTTCGAAAGTAAAGGGAGAGGGACAGGTGACAGTATCCCCAGTCTCTTCTTCCTCCTCGCTTCCGTATGTCAGGAGAGAATCAAAAAGGGTGTTGTAGGTGGCCTTGATCCACGCGGCGGAGCGACCGGCGGCAGAAGACGATCCGATGGACAGCCTACGCTCACAGATTGTTCCGTCAAAATAATTTGACCCTGATCCAGCTTTGCCGATAACTCCGTTCGTGCCAAGAGCAAAGTTACCAGCGGAAATGCTCACATTAACGACTAGGCTACCATTGAGATATCCCTTAATGGTGTCATCTTCTCTGACCCATGTCAGGAGATCCCAACTTCCGACGCCCGTTGCCTCAATCTGTGAGTCAGACGCAGATCCGGTGGGATACCCCCCCCCGTAAATATTGTAATATCCGCTCTGATACCCCACTATGGGGGCCATCCGGTTTCCGCCGTTGTCACTGATATACTGACCGGACGTGATGTTGTCGGGCTTCAAAAGGGTTTCGATCGTGACATAGGTCACGTCCCCTGATATGGTGTAGGAGATGTTGTCGCTTGAAAAGTCCTGAGCCTTCCCTATCTGCCCGTCAACTTCGATCGGGTTCCCCTCAGAGGTCTTTGTGCCGTCGTTTTCTTGGGAAGTGGCGTCCGCTATGGTGGTGGTCGTCTCATCCTGCATGTGCAGGACTTGCTCAAAATTACTATCCCACACGCTCTGCGCGGCCGTGTCCCCGGTGTCTCCGATATAGGAGGTATTATCGCCATGCTCCGAATCGTAGTACATATAAAAGTCAGTATCCGCCGACGAGGATATTGACCAACCGGATCCAGAAACGTGAATGACGGCCTTTTCGTTCGCGTCATCCCACAGCTCGATATCGCCGTAAAGCTGCGTTGTGCCGTCGGCTTTTGTGAATGCGATTTTAAAACGGTTGGCGTCAGAACCCAACTCGTCAAAGACACAATCCCCGTGTGTGGAAGAGAGAACCACAGCAACGGGGAAGTGCGAAAGATTTGAATCGATTTTAGACGAATCAATGGTCAGCTTGATTCGTTTGCCCCAGCCGGAGAGCCAAGCCATGACAACCCCCTATGTCAGATCGATTTCAATATCTGTGATCTGAAAGCTGGACCCGTCCGGGATCGTGTAATCTTCCCCGAAGTCAATACAGCCTATGACCGTATCATCTGACGTGGTGTCATCATAAATAATGGCCGCGCCGGTAGGCCCTATGCTCCCGCTGTCAGCCGTCCATGATACATCGTCGCAAGTCATCGTTGCTTTGTCGTTTTCATCGTCTTCGGTCAGCGACTTGCTGGCAAGCTCTTTGTTGTCCTGCGTGTATCCGTTCCCGGTCGAAAGCTGATCCGAGGTCACATCTGACAGTGTCGCGTCAGCGTCCTTGTCAAACGCGAACGTGTTGTTCATCAGAATGATCTTCAGGACATCACCCGAAAGATCGATGTTCCCCTTCGCAACCTGATACTTGAAATGATTGCTGAGTGTTAATGTTACAGACATGACACACCCCCTATGCTGATAATTTATCTTTGATTAATACTGTGAGTTTTACGAGGAGCGGATTGTCCCCTGAAAGCGTGACCGCCGAGATCACCCCCGTGAAATAGCCCTCGCGTGTGGTGATATATATCAGGGTATATTCTTTGTGCAGGTGCTCCAAAACAGCATATTTCTGCTCATCGTACCTGTGAAAGACCTTGAATGTACGGTCCGAATCTGAGTAACCACCGTCAACAATCACGCATCCGCCGTCCAGGGTTTTCGTGCGCGAGACCCGCCGGGTGGTGTTTCTGACCTCTTCGAGTTCGCAGTCATACAAAAATACAGACCCGTTCTCATCATATTCTATCGAAGTGAATGCGATCATCTCTTATATCCCCAAAAGGAACTCTGAACCTTCTGCATTCGCCCGGACCTGTATCGCGCCCAAAACTTCCCACATAAATGCCTCCAAGTGCGGTTGCAGCCCCGACCCGTCTATTGATATCATCGCGTCACCACGCTCCAGGGCTTCGGTCTTTGACTGCATCATTTTTACCTGGGCATTGATCAACTTCTGCTGTGCCGCAAACTCCTTTTCACGGAGAACCATTTCACGATCAGCCAGGTCAAACATATCAAGCTGCACCCGCCTGTCTTCCGCGTCTCCCAGGACAGCGAATATGTCCCCCAATACCTCCCCCGTGCTTTCGATTCCCACGTTGACGGATTCAAAGGCAGTCTTTATCCGTTCCGTTCCGGCCTCAATCTCCGCGATATCGATTTCAGCTTTCCACTTTATAGACTCCTGAACGATATCGCTCATGGCCTTTATCCGCTCAATGTCCAGCTTCGTCTGGATCTCAAGTTCTTTCTGACCGGGGATTTCTTCGTCTATTTTTTTCTTCGTCTCTTCAATTGAATCATCATCCGGTTCGACCTTTGTGATGATGATCTCTTCGTTCGGTAATCGTTCAATAAGCAGATTCCCGACCCGCTCCGCCTCGTCGGGGTCTCCTTCCACCGCCAGCTCAGTGGTCTTTTTATCCGGTACCTCCTCAATGGTCCCCATGGCCTCCTTGACCATTTTAAGAGCGTCTTCATAGCCGAAGGCTTCCAGCTCGGTGGTCTTTTTTCCGGGGACATTTTCGAGCTCAGAGTTTAACGCGGCCGCTTTTTTCTTGGCTTCCTCAAATGCTACATTTGCCGCCTCCCTCGCTTTTCGGTCTTCATCAGTGACGCCGGTAAGGAGTCCATACTTATCTATCAACCCGAAAATTGATGTACTTACTGTGGTGAGCGCGTTGTCTTCATCTTGGGCCGCCAGAGTTGAATATTTCCATGCTCCGGTGATTGCCGTTATAGCAGCAGTCAGGACAACCAGCGGACCTCCTGCCGCTCCGATCACGCCTAATGTGCCACCCATGCTGATTAACGCCTTACCCATGCTGACGATGTTGGCCACAGCGTTTATCATGATCGATCCTGAAAGCAGACCGATGAACGTCTTAAAAATTCCCGAATACTCCAACACGACAGAGGCAGTCTTACCCCACCCCAGTATTTTCCCAGCCGTTTCAGCGGCCTTATCTCCCATCTCAGAGAAATGTTCTATCCCGAATCCGAGGGCTTTAAAAAGAGGGTCCATTCCCTTAATCACGCCGGTTACGACATTCTGTAATGCTGCCAGGGCATCAACACCCTTCTGTATGGCGGTTTCAAGCCCCTCCACCGTCGTCAGATCCATTTCCCCGAAAACACTTTCAAATGCGTCTGATACGGCACCTCCCAACTTTTTCAGAGATGCGATGAGGTCCGTATAATCTATCCCCTCCAATGCTTCAGGCAGATTCTCCTTGATGTTTCCGAGGATCGTGGAAACCCTGTCCCCAAAATCGTTAATCAAGTCAAATATGGGATCAAATGCCCCAGATTGCACAGCATCACCAATGCCGGAGAATATCCCGGCTACGTTCCCTGCGATATCAGAGTATGTCGGGAGCAGATTGTCTCCGATCTGAACCAGTGTAGCCCTGAAATTGTTGGCAAGGTTTTGATTGATAAGCTTGATGTCATCCGCCATTTTCTCGTATGCTTCATTGACGACCCCGGAAGACTCCTTCATCTTCAGGAGATTCGCGGAGAATAACGCCGAATCGTCAGACGCCAACCCAAGCACACCGGAAAGCCCCCGGACGTTCCCGAACAGCGAAGAGACCTCTTCAATGTTCCCGTGGGTGGCTGTCATGACCTCCTGAAGGACACCTTCAAGGCCTTTTGATTTAAGTGCCGTCGCACTGAAATCTATCCCGAGTTGTTCTGCGGCTGTCGCGGCTTCGGTCGAAGGTGAGATAATAGCAGTGAGTGTGCCTTTAATGGCGGTTATGGCTTCCGCAGTCGGCATACCTTTTGCCGTGAGGGTGGCAATCGCCGCCGATAATGTTTCAAATGGAATACCTGCGGCCCCTGCTATTGACGTAACTTGTGACAAAGAAGTTGCGAGTTCCGGGAGGGTGGTCTGCCCCGCCCGGACTGTCTGAAACAGGATATCACTGTAACGACCCGCTTCATCCGTCGAAGCACCATATGCATTCAGGGTTGAAACTAATGCGACGGTTGTACTGTTCAGGTCTCCCTTCCCAGCAACCGACAGCTTTTCCGCTTCAGTGACAAAATCGATACTATCCTTGTAATCGACTCCGGCGGATATGGCAGCATAGACGGCCCCGTTTATCTCCTCAATAGACTTTACACTGTCTTTTGAGTATTCGAGCACATCGTTCCGAAATGTATCAATCGGGGTGCCTACGTCGTCCAACAGGGTGGTGATTTCGCTGAACTGTCCACCGAAATCACCGGCGGCCTTGATCGCCAGAGCCATTCCGCCAATGGCAAGGGCGGCCAGGGCACCCTCAACTTTCAGTACCGCCTCCGCCGTGCTTGCCAGCGGCGCGGCAACGTCACTCAACTTGCCGGTGAGAGAGTCGAAATTGCTTTCGATCCCGGTAACGGCACTTGATAGACGATCATCACCCTTAAAGATGATCTCAACGGTTTTGCTCAGGTCGGCCATTATTTCTTTTTCGCCCTCTGCCTATAGTACTTGTCCCACAGCGCAATTTCCGTGTTGGTCACAAACCCCTCCGGGAAAAAGTCCGGCATCACTTCGTAGAGGAACTTTCCCCTGACGTGGCAGAGGGTGAGTCCGGCTTGGACTCGGCTGTCTCGCCAGAGGATTTCCGTTTTCCCGGTTCATGCCCCAGCCCGGTGAGTTCAAGGATCTTCGTCGTGAGCAAGTAAAACTCTGTCCCGCGCGCCTCACAGATCCTTACTGATAGTTCGAGGGGACACTCCGGTGCTACTGACCCAATGACAAGCATCTCAATACGCTTTGCGACGTCAGAAGGAGTTTCGTTGCCTATACCGATAAGCTCCTTTGCCCCCTCAATCGTTTGTGAGGCGGACTGTGATGCCAGCCCCTCGAGAAGGTTCTCCAGGGCCTTGAGCCGTTCCGGTGCGGTTCTGATCCGACCTAGTTCATGCCCGGTAAGGCCCCGGACCGTCCATTCTGGTTTTTCACCCTCAGGGAAATAGTCCGCGAGGTTTTCAACCGGAACAGTTGCAGTCCGGGGAACCCATTTTTCCTTCATAAACTTCTTTGCATCAAAGGACATGGCCCCTCCTTACCCGAGGATATGCTCGGCCGGTTTCTCCGCGCTGATCGTACACGCCGCCGAAATATGATCGGCCGCCGGATAGGAAAGCTGATACCCGAGCGTTCCTTGACTCAGCACGCACGGGAAGGAATTGAGTCGGTTTTGGAAGAACTTGAAAAAGATGCACTGTCCAGTCTCGCGCCGGAGACCATCATTGCTCCCATCCCCGAGGTACGCGGTAAACGATCCCTGATTGAGTGAGGAGGATGTGTTCCCCATCGTCTCCTGATAGATCTGTTTGGAGCTCACGGAGTAGGACTTTCCGGGCGGTACAAAGTCGCTCGATTTCGGAATGTCCGCAAACTCCGGCTCATAGTACTGGGCATAGACGGCCTTTGCGACCCCGTCCACCGGGGATGTTGCGGAGTGTATCAGGGGAAGAGCCGAAGCAAAGACGATCCCGGCACAACCGATGATCCCGTCCGAAACATTGTAATGCTTGATCGTGTGAGTCGGATACTCGGCCCGCTCCATGTGTGACCCCCACACCTGTTTGATCTCATCGGCCGTAACAAGGGCGGAGTCCGAAGAGGAGAGCCAGACCTGTCCGATTTCGACACTGTCCAAGGGAATATACGGAGGGGCTCCATCCTCACCCCGGTCCGTTGCAAAGGCCGTGTGTTCTTCTCCTGCCACGACCGCGATTTCCCCGGATGCATTGATGGTGATTGAGTATTTGATATGGGTGCTTGTCGGACGCGGGACCGATACGGCCGAGTCAGCCTCAACCTCCACCTGCGCTCCGTTCAGGTTCACTTTGAGCGCGGCAACTGCGACGGTATTCTCAGCCGCCCCCGGCGTAATGGCGCCGCCACTGACCACACCGTTTGCCCTGATCACCGGCTTGAATCCGGCCTTGTTGCTCCAGAGCTCATCATCACCCCGAAAATCCTTGTGGTCTCCCTGATCGGTCAAAGCCGTATACGGGACCAGATTTTGACCCGCCTCATACTGCAATTTTGCGTTTTCAGCGTTCATGTGTGTTTACCTCCTCCTCATGTATTGCTCGTAATATTGTACGTCCTCCCCAATCCATTTTTTCAGGGTAGAGAAGTCCGCATCCACCGTATAACCTCCAAACTTATGCCCCCCGGTCCCGATACCCGGACGGCCGGGCATGCCCTTGATCCCGACATACAGACACTTTTCGTAATCATCGAAGATCATCCCGCGCCGGTCCCGTGTGACCCGCTCCCGTTCGGTCATGTCGTGCGCGTCACACTTGGGGGCGATGTCTCCGTTCAGGATCTTCCACAGCCGGATATCTAGAAACATATCCCGTCCGTCACAGAGCGAGAGAACCTTGTCGATGAATGAAGCCCGGAAGCCCGTCTCCGCGAGACTGGCATGATTGAGATTGTGATCAATCGACCACCCGCCTCGCAGATGGTAGTATTTACTCCGCCCTATCCCCACGACTTCGTAATCCCAAAGCCGGTTACACATTGCCTCTATGTATCCGGGCGCGTAATACTCATCGTCTTCGAAAAACAAAACTCGATCGCCCTTGACCCGCTTCAATCCTTCCTTCAGGTTGAGCAAAAGGGTATGCTTCGGGTCGTTCTTTTTCGGGGCACGCCTGACATAGTCGCAGTTGTCCGGGATACCCTTCATCTTGGTTTTCCCATCGTCCACCACGATCCACTGGAAAGACTGAACGGTTTGGTGCTCAATCCATTTCCGGCACAACGCGAAAGCTTCCGGCCGGTCCCCGGTACAGGTGATAACCGTGACGGATGATCCTTTGACAGAAGAAACATCTCCATCCGGGAAAAACCATTTCACGGTCACATCCGGTTTCGCATCTATGAGCCGTCCCATAACCTGTATTTGCTCCGCGTAATCACCCGGCCTCAACTCCGACGGTACAAACCCATCTTTGAGGACGGTGCGGTCCTCGCCCCGGAAGGAATCGAACCCCATCATGATAAAGTTCCGGCACCCCAAAATCTGATATGCGATTTCAAAGGCGGCCGCGTGACTGAACATGGTCGCCGGCACTTTTCCGAGGTCATGCGCACACTCGAAGGTGTATCGGTTCGGGTAGCCCATGAACAGCGTCGATGATGGAGGGTCCCCCAAGACGGGATTGTCGCAGAGAATCAGGGTGTCCGTGTCCCTCAGATAGTCCAGGGTGTCAGGCGGCACGTCTCCGTTTCGCCACTGGTTATAAATATCGTTTGGAAGATCCAGAGCACAAACATTCTGAATGGCCTCATTGATGACGATAACGAGTCCCGGCCCGATCATGTCCCGTTCGATATTCAGCAATGAGGGTCCCCTTCCTATGATGTAGCAGTTTTGCCCTGCATACTTGCCTTTGAGCTCAGATATTTTCACCCATTCCCTCCTATTGTTTCGGTTGGATAACTCCGTCCTTTTCGCGCCTGTAGCCGCACCGCTCTATGGCCCGCCGGTACTCCACAAGTTTCCTCTCCATGGCCTGACCGCGTACCAGGGCCATACGCACCTTTTCAGCACCCTCCTTCAGGATACGGTTGACCCGTTGCTTTGCCGCATCCGGGATATCTTGATCCCTCTCGATCGCGGACATGGCCCGCAATATCGAAGACTCCACCTGCCCGTGGAGCCCGCAAATATTTTTGTCTTTATCTACTTCCACGTTATCTATCCTCTCCGATCCATTCGATTGTGGCGGCTCCGAGAAATTCCAGTGTCCAACCTGACATTGATTTCACCCGCCCCTTGACCTCTTTCCCGCGTTTCTTCCACCCTTCGCGGAACGTGGCATAGCTCGATCCGTCAGCGTTCTTTCCGTCCAGGGGGCAGCCGCACAGGATCACCCGTTGGTAGTCCATGATTGTCAGTGCCGCCTGTACGCCAAGGAGAGAGGAGGAGCCGGTCGGTTTCCAAAAGTCCGGGACAAGGATATCGACACCCGGGGTTCGCCAGTGACTGATAATCTGAAAATCTTCGTTTCCACCCGACGCCCTGCGCCGTTCGTGTATTCCGGGGATATCGACCGGGTGAAATGTCGCCACGTACTCAATACGGCTTTTATGCTTGTCAACGGCATCAAGCCCTATGGCCATGTAGTCAGCATCAACGTCCGCCGGGATAAGCACATCCCGGATCAAGACGGCCAGATCATCCGTCACGCACGGGGCCGATCCCGTTATGATGAGGATTCGTTTCATTGCGAGTAAGGATCTCCTTTGACTGTCCAGTATTTAACGTGGAAGACCGCCGCTGCTCCGGCAATCGTGCTGCCCCCGTCCGGGTCTTCATCTTCGCCACCCTCTGCATACAAGACAGATTCAGCAAGTATGGAAGAGGTCCACGCATGATCCTCAAAACACCTGATCAAATCACCCAGGATACTTTCCGATATGACAGATTCATCGTCATCCCGAGACATGCGCACAAACCCTGTAACTTTTATCGGCATTGTGTGACACACCGCACCATGCGTAAACTCGGCCGATTCCTCAAACGGAAAAACAAAGATGCAGGGCGCCTCATTGGGGGACACTTTTCGTCTTGATCGTATGACCCTTTCCCCCAGGTTATTTGCGTACACCTGAGGAGAGCCGGACGACAGAATCACGGCCGCCCGTGCTATGAATTGCCTGATAATGCGTTCCCTGATAGTAAGATCCATGCGCCTACCTCAACTGACTCAGTTCCCATTCGACTTCGTGTTTGATGTTCTTTTGGAATCGTTCGCTACCCAACTTCATAACCTTTGGGAGTATCGGCCCCTTGTCCTGCAAATAGTCTGTTACGCGAGGGCCGAATGGAGCCCAAACAGGCCGCCTCGCAGCAATTTTCCCCCCTTGTTTTGCCCGCCAAAAGACCCCCTTATATCCGCCGCCGGTGATTGCTACGAAGGTTCCGGGGATTCTCTTCCCCGGTTCATCTTTCCTGATCGTTACCAACACACCCCCGGCCGGTTTTCTTTTGACAGGCTTTGTGGGCTTGTGTTTGAAATCGGCCAGATACAACGGTTTGTCGCTGCATATGAATTTCCCATTCATCGCCCGCATCGATCCGGCCTTGACCTTCATCGGCTTGGTGATAGTCCCGACCTTTTTGGTGTTCAGGATTTTACCGACCTCGTTCTTGGCATCCGTCTTGACACCGTCCAGGGTCTTTTTCATGGCCCGGTACACGACCTTTTGGGCGCACCCACCGGCCGTTTTGACCGCCAACTCTGCAGCCGCGAGCTGTACCTGATTGACCTCTATTGTTGCCATTACACGACCACCACCTTGACCGTTATCCCGTCGTTCTGAAGGATCTCTTTCACTGAGTAGGTCTGCTCCAGCGGATCTCCCGGCCAGACCGTGAACGTCTCCCCATATTCAGGCATCCGGCCGATCCCGATGTCATCCCCGGACGAGAGACCGGCCTCAATCTGCGTCCCCTTGGCCCATGCCTGTGCATCCATAGATGCGGGTTGCAACAGCACATCAAAATCAATGAACACTTTGCAGGGGATTGGATCTCCTGAAGCGGGGTTGAAGGTTGCGGGCTCCCCCTCTCTATCCAAGAACTTGGAAGCCGCCGCGAGAAAGGCGTCCCTCATACTTGATTCCCCTTGTCATGTTGAAACGGCGGCGAATCATCGACCCGCCGCCGTACAGGTTTCACGCCTGCAGACTACGCGGGCCGGATAACTAGGTAGCTGATCTCATCTCCATCGGCGAACGTACCGTCAACAGTCACGGTGATGGTGTCCTCGCTCGCTATGGCCGAAACGACATTGAGGGTGGGACTGTTACCGTTGACCCGAAAACCCGCATTTACCACATCGGTGGCCACCACCCCGGAGATCTCGACCTCAACGGAGGTCTCCCCTTCGGTTGTCTCTGCATTACCAGCCGCCAAAATGACACCCTTGACCTGATCAAGCCCGACTCCGCCCGCGAGCTTGACGTTGATCGTGGCCGCCTCAAGGGGAGACGCGGCGATTGCCTCATTTGCCGTGCCGATGAGCACGCCCGTCTTGCCGTTCTTGTCGATGGACCCGTCCCCGGAGTGATAATACAGTTTGTCTCCAACGGAGACCGCACTGGCCCCGTCCTGATCCTGGGGCGTTACCGAAAGATCCCACACCCCGGTCGTGTCAACCTGCGCGTACCCGGTGGAGTCGGCATCAGTGAGACAGACCCCCCGATGTGCCCCGACCGCCACGGGATCACCCGCCTCCTTGCCCGTCCCCACATACAGCCTGAGGACCTCTCCCGGCTGAACTTTATTTGTTGCCATGGCTTGCCTCCTTATATCGTGTGACAGGGTTCACCCTGTCGGTTTTCGGTTATGACCCGTTCCGTGGGACTACTCACCGGCGTTGTAGTACAGGCCGCGATAATCGACCGCGTACGCCCCCACATCAATGCTGACCAGGTACTCGATCCCCTCGATGGAGAATCCGGGCTGCAGCACCTCAAGGTTCGGACCCTGTCGGCCGTTCAGGAACACGACCTTGATCGTTTTTCCCTTCGGACCGGCGAGGTACCAGGCCGCCTCGTCGTTGTCGTCCAGGCGCGGCTCATAGACACGGGTAAAATAGTTCCCGCTGTAGGGATTCGCGCGGGTTGCGGCCAGTGACGAATCCGTGGCCACCGTATCGGAATCCGCGAATTTTTCGGACCGGAAGAAGACTTCCGCCGCCCCTTCAAGGGCCTTCGGTCCGAGAAAGAATTGAGGCCGTATATTGAGACGCCGGAGACCGGCAATGTCCTTCTGGACACCCATTGCACGGATACCCTCACCGATGTTGGATACGCCGGGACCCGCCATGTAACCCGAGGCCGCCTGATTCGCGTGAGCATCGGAGAAGATGGTCTCACCGTCTCCCATCGTCCCGTTTGCTGTCAGGACTGCATACGCAACATCTCCGACCTTTCGCGCCGCTGCTTCCGTTCTCTTGGTGGGCAGTTCCGTGAAAGCTCCGAGATCATCATTAATGATCATCACGCGCGTGAAACGGAATTTCTTGGCGTAGGTTGCCGCCTTGTAGGTCTCGGGATCTTTCTCGGTGAATTTGCCATATTTGACCTCTCCGCTGTCCGGGACCTCTTCGAGATCATCATGCTCACTCAGAGCATTGTCGTAGTAGGTCTTGAAATCCGAAACGGACCCAACCCCGCACCATACCGGCCATGTTTCAGGAGACCCGTCCCACGCCTCCTGCATGGACTTGGTGGCGAGATTGGCGAGGATGTTCGGGAAATCGGAGCTTGTCAGGGCGCGCCCCACCATCTCCTTGACATGGCCGGAGTACGGCCGTCCCGCCATGCGGAGACATTCACGCGCCAACTCTACAAGGGTGTACCCGCGCAGGTCTTCGGCACCGGCAACCGGGGTCTTAATCTCCAGACCCGCCCTCAGATACAGGCTGTCAGTTGCAGCGGCCCGGAACTTGTCCACGTCCTCCATCCCCAGGACAATGCCCGACGCGCCGGGATTCTTGGACTTCTCAATAATCTTGTCCATGATCTTGCGCTGAGCATCCGCCACACTGGTACCGTCCAGTATGAGAGCCCGTGCCTCATCCGGCATCTCAGCCCTTGCACAGAGCGCGTCAATCTCATTGATCCGCGTCCGTTCGGCTCCGGTTGCCGCCGCCCGTGCCGCGTTGATCTTGGCCTCATCAGCCTTCTCACCTTCCGGCTGATTGCCTTCGGTGTCCTGTCCTTCGGGCTCTGCAAGCCCCCGACTCTCCAGAAACTCCCAAGCTTCCGCCTCTGTCGCTTCCGGGGACAGCCCGCTCCTCTCCAGGAATGCTCTCAATTTTGCATCCATTTCATTGACCTCCTCATCAATTGTTTGTTCGTGGGTTGATCGGGTCTTCGCCAACTCATCAGCCCCTATCGGGACCGCCGAGAGTTCCCGAGGCGTCCACTTGGTAACAACACGAAGCGGACCCTTGAATATCCGGCCCGCAATCTTCTGCTCTTGGTTCTCCGGCACCCATACGGACGTATTGACCCGGTACCCGATCGAGAAGTCCGTCAGGTGCCCCTCTTTGACCTTGACCCACTGGCTCTCGGCTTCCGCCGAAAACACGGCACGGCCGACCATCTCCTCCCCCTCGGTTGTGATCTCGCGGGCGGACCCTATAATGTCCCCCGTGGCATACCGACTATGCGCGTCCAGCATCACAAGCTTTCTCTTTGCCGGGATCTGCGCCCCGCTCATCAGGAGCACTTCATCGATGACCCCATGGTCCCAGTCATACACGGCGACCGGCTGTTCGGTTGCCAGTACGACCTCCACCGATCGGGTTTCCTCGTCTATGGTTGCCGGACCGTCGGCGCGAACATTCACGGGTGCTGTCCGATAGACAAGATCACGGTTTTCCGTCTTTGCTCGTATAAGCATGATCAATCCCCCTCTTTGTTGACTGCCGCCGGATTGTTCGCGGCGTTTGTTTTTGCGGCCGTCAGATTAAGGCCGTATTCCTCTTGCATATCGAGATCGGCCCGCTGGTCTTTGTAGATGTCTTCAAGATCCACCCCGCGCTCCCGCGCTACCTGTTGCCGCGATTTGAGCCCGAAGGATATGGCCTCGATCTGTGATTTCGCTTCCCGCAACGGATCAACCGCATCCATGCCCGGCGGTTGCCATTCACCCTCCAGGTACCGCCGCCTGTTCTTCCAGTAGTTCGGGAGATACAGTTTCCCGGACATGACCGCGTAATCAATGGCCGGTCCTATCGTCGGCATTCCAAATTGTCTGATATGCTGCATCGATATGGGGCGGAGTTGCTGTGCAAAGTCATTCCTGACGATCTTGGCCGTGGAGAAATTCAGGCCGGTATACTCACCGGAAATAAGTTCAAAAGGTACGCCTGTCGTCACGGCAAGCATGGTGAGGAGAAGCCGGACGAACGGCTGAAAGGTCTGTCCCGGACGGTTGGCGCTGGCAAGCTCGATATCTTCATCAGGGCGGAGGTATTCGATGATCCCGTTCGCCAGCTCTTCGATTTTTTCTTGGGTGTCCCCTCCGGCCGTCACCTGACTGTACGGCAATCCACTCTGCAAAGCCTGCGGGGTCTTGGTTTTGACGAATGCAACCCACTTGGCCGCCATCTTCGCGCCGTCAATCTCCGCGTCCATGTACTCGGCCAGATCGTTCGCCAGAATCACGCCGGGCGCAAAATCGGAGATTCCCCGAAGCTGTCCCGGCCGGTAGGTCTGGAACCCATGCACTACTTGCTGAGCGGGAATATATGTAACGTCACCGCCATAGGTGGGATCTGCAAAATAGTACCCGGTCACTCGCCCGGTCTGGTTGTCGTACTCAATCCCCTGCCTGACTTCCTTGGTGCTGTCTGTGCTCCGCGCTAACCCGTATAACCCGTATGTGTCCTGACGGGACGTCAGCCAGTCCACCTCGTACATCTGCAGAGCATAGGGGACGTATCGGTTAGGATCTTTCTGCATGGCTTTGACAAGCAGGAACTCGCCGGACTCGCAGTCTTGCCGTTTGGCAAGCCGCATCATCTCGTAGTAATGGAGTTTCCCGGCCGCGTCCGCTTCATCCATCCACCACTTTACCGCGTCCTCAATCCGAGTGTTCACCTTCTTGTCCAGCTTGCCGTCTGATCCTTTGACCTTGCTTTGATAGATGATCCCGGTCCCGACCGAGTAGTCCACGAGGATCTTGGCGGCCCTCGCCAGGTAGGGGAAATCCCGGAGGAGTTGCCGGACCCGCGCCCGGACAGCCGGGGAGGAGAGGGAGATTACATTATTTACGTCGGCTGTGGATGTCGTGGTCCAGTTCCCGGTAAGGCGTGTCGTCTTCGCGGCTGCGTAGGTCTCGCGCTTCTTGAGGGCATCCCGGAAGAGTTGCCGCCGGTATGCAGTGGACGGGGAGAAAAACGATATGAACCTGTCAAGAGAATTCATATCCCGCGCCCCATCTGTTTGCAGTAGGTCCGGCGTTTGTACGTTCCGGCAGCCAACCCCAGCTCGGCCTCAATCGCCGCTTTCTGTTTGAGCAAATCAGAGAGGTCGACCTTGCCATAACTAAAAGTCTTGTCCGACATGGTCATTGAATCGACCCGCTCTCCCGCATTGAGAGCGGCAATGGCTGCATTGATCGCTGTAAGGTCTGCCTGTGTTGCCATAATGCCTCCGGGTTGATAGAAGGGCCGCCATCGCGGAAGGGGTACGACGACGGCCCCGAACGAAAAGAGGAATATTATGAATGGTTCAATTATAAGGCCGGTTTTAGGGGGGGTATACGAAATCCCCGGATCTCCGGGGATTTCCGGGAATATAGGGGCTATTCTGAGGGATTTTTAGTCAATTTTCGGGAATTTTTTTCTTGACAGGCACCCCATCCCGCCCCTTTGGGGGGTCGGAACAGGGCACCGAAAAGGTGGTAATGTGTTCAGGCACGATTGCCCGGCTAGGGGACATATGAGGGAGGCTATTTGTGCGCACGAAGAGTGGGAATAATGTGTCACCCCCCCCCACGCTCTCATTTTTTCGTTGTTGTCTTCTTCGCGGTCCTCTTGCGGACTGCCCGCGCCGGCCGTGTCATGATCCGGTCGGTTATCATCTCGGCCGCCCCTTTGGGGACAATGCCTTTCAGAACATAGGAGATATACCACTGATCCACAGCGTCGGAGTCTGACAGGAGCGTCCCGCCGGGCTTTCCCGTTGATGATACGGCCGGGAACCCGTACTCTTTGATCCACTGTCGGATCTTGTCTTCCCCCACCTCGCCCTTGAAATGATCCAGGATTGCCTTCATGCCTATCAATTTTGCCATGCTTACCACCTCCGTGATTTAGGCTTTTTCTCTTGCGGTTCTTTCCGTGGCGCCGCTGGTACGGACGCCTGTTCTTTCTGTTGCCTCAGATAGCTTGCCAGCATCTTGAGCGAGGGCAACCATTCGCTGTCGGCGCATGCCGCCGCGATCACTTCACAGTCGAGCAGGTGGTTGTCCTTCCGGATCTGTTTCCAGTAGGTCTTGCCTCTCCGGTCCCGCCGGAACTCTTCGGCCAGGACCTGGCGCGCGTAGTCGAGACCGGTGTCCGTGTTGAGCAGGAATCGCTGTGTCTCGCCTTCTTTCCGTTCCATGCGCCAGTGCAGCAGGGCCTTGTACTGGTCGGTGTCGAGGAGTCGCAGCTCCAGACCGCCGGGAATTGGCTTGTTCGATCGGGGCAGCTTGTCGATCTGCGACACCCTGATCCGGCCTATTTGTTTGTGGGTTGCGCCCTTGGTCCCGAAAGCGCGGCCCGGTTGCTGATCTCGTATCCACTGGTAGATCTCCTCGGTACGGGTCCAGATGTTCTCTTCCGTGACGCCACCCCCCGTATCGATGCCGGCACGCCAGATGCCCATCGTCTCGGTCGGTTTTCCCTCGATAGGATATTGCGTGTTGAAGACGAGGTCCTCCACGTCGTCGAATGTTGTCAGGTAGCCGTACTGGACCAGCCAGGAGGTCAGGTCGTCGGCCCAGGCGCGGACGACGAACCAGAACCCGCTTTTCTGAACGTCGATACCCGCGGTCAGGGCGACCGCGTCTTTAGGGACAATGCCGGCGGCAAGTTCGGTCCTGCCCTCGAGGAGGGCGCTTTCCTTTTTCGGGACCACCGTCTCCCGCCAGACCTCGGCCTTGTGCTGGGTGATGTAGACCATCATCTTCGACGGGTCTTCCATCCCGCGCAGGTAGGCGGCAACGCAAGAGGACAGGGAGACAAAGGGACTGTACCAGGACGGTAGATGGAACCCGATGACCGGGGCGCGCTCCACCGGACTGTCCGGGATCCAGCCGTGGAAGGAATCAGGGTTCTCGAGCCCCTTCAGGACGGCCTTGTTTCGCATATGATCGTCCCAGAGCATCCCGCATGATTCACACTGATAGTGGGCCAGGCGCCCGCGGACGATCTCCCGGGGATCGTTGCAGGTCTTCGGCCAGTTGATCTGTCCGAAGTGCATCACCTGGGGGGCCCTGCAGACGGGGCAGACCGCGTAGTAACGCATCAGTTCGTCGGCCTCCCTCTCGATCATGGGGCCGATGTAGCCGCTCTCGTCCGTCGGGGTCGACAGGTCGATGGTTTTTTTGGTGAAGGGGTAGGCGTTCTGCCGCTGGTCGGTGAGTGCGATGGGATCGGCTTCCTTGCCGGTGAAGTCGGGATACTTGTCCACCTCGTCCCGGATCATGTAGCGGACCGATTCGGAGGACATCTCGGCGGCGCTGGTCGCCCAGGCCATCATGAAGTCCATGCCGTTCGTGAAATTGACATGCAGGGTCGTCGTGTCGGAAACGCCGGGCCCCAGGAGTTCGGCTATCCGGGACGTGGATCTGAACATGGGGAGAATCCGCCGGCGGGCGATCCGCTTTGTCACCTTCTCGTCGGGCATGATGTACATGCAGGGGCCGGGATCCTGCTCGATCCACTGGCAGAGGGCGTTGAAGGCGACCTGTGTCTTGCCCGTCTGGGGCGCGAACATGAGGATGATCCGCCTGACATGGGGCTGACTGATCGCGTTCATGGGCCCGACCAGGTAGGGCGTGGTCGTGTTCTGCCAGAGTCCGGTCATAGGACCGTTCGTGACGATGCGGTACCGCTCGGCCCACTCGGATACGGCCAGGCGTTCCCGGAGCCGGAAGACGCGCCTCTCTCCCGGGGTGAAGGTGAGTGAGTCTTGGCTTTTTAGATCAGGAGCCGTGTTCATTCTTCATCCTCCGTCTCATCTTCCCCTGATTCATCCCCCCGTTTGGGCGGCGGCAGGACAACCTTGAATGTTCTCTCCTCGCTGTAGCGGGCCAGGAACGATTCGAAACGGCCGAGAAGCCATTCGATCAGATCGGATATCGTGTCGGCATTGCCGGCGGCGCGGTTCACGATCTCCGAAGCCTCGGCCCGCGCAAAGGTCTCCAGGTCGTTCCGGAAGACGGCGGCGCGTTTCGCCAGTTCTCCCTCGAACAGGTCCTTCGGCACGTAGGCGCCGGTGAACATCTCCGCCTTCATCGTCCAGTGCCGCGCCTGGGCCTTGGTCTTTTCGATCTCCGCGTGCAGTTTCTCCTGCTGCAGCTTCTCGAGTTTTTCTGAAGCGCTCCCGTCGGCCCGCTTCAGATAGGTCTGCGCATATCGGTCGACCTCGTCGATCCGGTAGGTGCCGTCGGCCTCGCATCGGAGTTTCCCCTCCTTTTTGTGCTTGTAAACGGCGGATTTTTTGACCTTCCACCCCTGATCCCTGAGGTAGTCGGCCACCGCCAGGGTGTTGGCAAGGGTCGGAGAATGGCCAAGGTATTTCTCGGACAGGACCACCAGTTGCTGTTCCAGGGCGGACTCCGCCTTCTGCCAGTCGTTGAGGCGGGCGGAGGTGGATTCCGCCTGATAGTCCCGGATGCATTTTACGACGGCGTTGTGCAGGACCTTGAGTGAGATCTGGTCCTGTTCGCCGGCAACCTCAAGCAGTTTTTTTACCTTCTCCTGATCCATCATTCCGTCCGAGATCGCCTGGCAGATCATCCAGGCGCGCTGCGCGTTACTCGCGCGCTTCCAGTCATCAGCGACGATCTGATTCTCTTTTCCTTTTACCATTTACATGAGGCCCCTTTCGTGGTATCGGCGCTCATGTGGATGGTAGCGCTTCGGCGCCCTGTGTGGTCGCACAGGTTTTCGGGAGTTACAGCTCCCGGAATACCGTCCACTCTTCTTTTGTACCGTCAATAAAAATCATTAGTCATCTTGATATGGTAATCGGATCGCACCTCCTCTCAGGGTTGCATTCTTCGGGACTTAATAAACCCGAACAGATCGACGTACGGCCTTCCGAGTTGCGTACCAGTTCCGCCTTTTCCCCGGTGAACCGTTCCCACCGCTTCACTATCACGTCGCAGTAGACGGGTGTCTTCTCCATCGTGTTGCAGACACGTCCCATCTGCTCGCACGCCATCAGGGTCGTTCCGGATCCGCCGAACCCGTCCAGGACGAGTATGTCAGGGCTGTTCGGCGTGCTGTTCCGGATCATCCTGCCCACCAGGGGAACGGGTTTCTGCGTGGGATGGAGGGGGTTCCGGGATTGGCGGTCCTCTCGCAGAACGGTGGCGGCCTCGCATCGCCGCATCTCCTTCACCAGTTCCACGAGCTCCGCGCGTTTCATCCGGGAGATGTCCGCCTCCTCGTCGATCACGGTCGTCAGTGAGTAGTCCATGCAGAAGTAATGGGTCCGCCCCGGCTTCCATCCGTACAGGATGGGCTCGTGCTTCCAGTTGTAGTCCTGCCGGCCGAGAACGGCGCCGTTCTTGACCCAGATCAGGCACTGCTTGAGGAGGAAGCCCGCCTCGATGACGGCGCTCCGGAAGGCCAACCCCCCGATGTCGGAATGGGAGACGTAAAAGCAGCCGCCCTCCCGGGTGTGGGTGTAGATGTTGCGGAAAGCGGCTGTGATCATCTCCCGGAACAGTGCCGGGGGAAGGTTGTCGTTCTCAATGCCCTCCCCGCGGTCGTTGTGATAGTCGACGTTGTAGGGGGGATCCGTCCAGACCAGATCGGCGAGACGTCCTTCCATCAGAATGGCCATCGCGCCGGCGTCGCTGCTGTCGCCGCAGAGGAGGCGGTGCCGCCCCAGGAGGTAGAGGTCCCCCGGTTGCGTGAACGGTTCGGTGATCTTCGAGACCTCGGTTTCGGCATCGAACCCGTCTTCCCGCAGCTCGGCCTCCTCCGCCCTCGGCATGATCTCCGCGATCTCTTCCGTATCGAACCCGGTGAGGCTGACGTCGATCTCCACGGCCTCGAGTTCGACAAGCAGATCGCGGAGCCGGTCGAGATCCCATTCGCCGCTGATCTTGTTGAGGGCGATATTGAGCGCTTTCTCCTTCTCTTCGGGAAGATCGACAATGGAGACTTCGGCCTCTGTCCAGCCGAGGTCCCGCATGACGGTCAATCGCTGATGACCGCCGACGAGGCGCCCGGTCCGCACGTTCCAGATCAGGGGATCCACACAGCCGAATTCTTCCAGCGAGCGGCGGAGCTTCTCGTATTCCCGGTCACCGCTGCCCAATGCCTTACGCGGGTTGTAGTCTGCCGCTGTCAGATCGCTCAGTTTCATGGTGGTGAATCTCATGATATCTTCCTCATCTTTCCCAGGGCGCGGAACTTGATATCCCACAGCCTCACCGTCTCGGGGCTGATCCTCAAAATACCGGCAATCTCCCGGGGGGAAATCCCGAAATGCAAAAAGACGGCAAGAAGGAGGACCTCGCTGTAGGTCATGTGACACCCGGCCAGGAAGGAACCCGTGAGGGCTGTAAAGAACTTCCCGCATTGCCGACAGCACACCCGTTTCCCCTCCCAAAATCTCTGCAGCGCTTTTCCTTCAATCTCGCATCGACATTCAGGACAGAGTACGGGTCCTCTTCCATGAATCGCCTCGAGTATCCATGTTCTGGAGACATCCTCATCCAAAAACCCCGCCTGAAATGACGCGGCAACATCGATCGGGACAAAAACGTTTCGCCTTATGCATTTCTCTTTATTTGCTTTAATTTCCATCGGTTCCGTTTTTCCATGCAGTTTTTATTCAACAAGTAGTGAAGAGCCGGGGTTCTCCGTCTCCGTATCCGAGAATTCCCTCAGGAAGGACCCGCACGAGCTTCCACTGTTTTGATGAGAGTTTCGATCTCTTTGATGAACGGAAGAACATCACCCCGGGAGATGAGTTCGTTCAGATCGTAGCAAGCTTCCTCCAGGAGGTCGCACAGGTTCTGTGCGGCGGTCCACCGAGCGGTGCCGACGTCGTCCCCGGTCAGGGCCGGTTCGAAGTGCAGGCGGAAGCCGTTCATCTCCCGGTAGATTGAAAACCCTCCCTCCCGGTTCATCTTCAGGTACTCCGCCAGTCTCATCACCGCTGGCCGGTGCATCCAGGGTGACGGATATGCGTTTGTCCGAGATCCTCTTGTCTGTGATCCTTCTCTTTCCGTCTGTGATTGGTACTTTTTGAGGTCAATAGTCGTCATGATTTCCTCCATAAACCGGTAAATCCGGGCTGCAGTCGTTAAAACGCTTTGATATCGCTTGAGTATTCGGGTGGTCCAAGCTGGAATTGGCGAAACGAGTTGATATTGTTTGATTATTCGGAAAGTGGACCGGAAATGGACCGAAATGGTCCAAGCTAACTTTTTGATTTTATTGACTGGTCCAAGTGGTCCAAGTACTTTTCTATAAAATAGATTTATAAAATTGTAAGAAGTGTTCTCAACGCGCGCGCGCGCGTGCGCGCGCATGTGCAATATTTCAAAAAAGCTTGGACCACTTGGACCACTTGGACCGGGCCGCGAAATCATTACGGTTTTTTTGGAGGTCAGGTTGGACCAGCTTGGACCACCTGGACCACCTTGAACCGTTTTCGCGGATGTTGTGATGCATGGCCGCCTCGCAGAACGGGGGGATACGGGGAACAATGGTGATTTGGTACCACACCGGAGTGAGAGATTCAAATGCTTTCTCATGTCTTCACCTTCAGTCCCACGCCGCGTATCACCCGTTTCCGTTCTCCGGAGATGCGGGGACGGTAGATCATGATGTTGTTCACGGCGTTCTCGAGCTCACGGAAGAAGTTGTTGTTCGATGTCGGCATGTACCCGTTCATCCCGCAGTACTGCCGGTACCGGCTGTAGATCTCGTCCTTGGCCACTTCCTCTTCACTGCCGGTGACGCACTCGTCCTCGACGAAGGAGAGGATCGGGCTGTTCGATCTTCGGTATGACATGATGAGGGCGCGGGTCTCCTCGCAGTCGGTGAACCGGCCCTTCTCCATCAGTCTCCTGAGCCCGCAGAGCGCCCAGTAGAAGATCTCCGACAGCTCTTCCCTGAGCTTGTCGAAGAGGTAGGGATCCCGTTCGGGATCCCCCTCGAGGAACTGCCGCTTGAATCTGACCGGCAGGAACCGTTCGTACAGCGCGTCGGATGTGTCCTTGATGCGGGGCAGGATGTTCCCGGCGAATATCAGCTTGCAGTACGGGGCGAACTCGAAGTTGTCCCGGTGCTTGAAGGCGGCCTGGATGGGATCGCCGCTGGTGATCGCCTTGAAGTAGCTGCTCTCGATCGCCTGGCTCCCGATCTCCGTGGAGATGTTCAGGAGCTTGTTGTAGAGCGACGACCGGGGGAACTCACGCTCCAGGTCCGGGAAGGAGACGGCGGAGCAGTTCCTCCCGCCCACCATCTCCCTGAGGAGCTTCATGAGCGTCGACTTCCCGTCACGGCCCGGGCCGTAGAGGAACAAACACTTCTCGTAGCGTGCGTGGCGCGTCAGGATGTAGCCGGCGAACTCCTGGACCTGGTCGATGACCGCGGGGGTCCGGACCGTGGCGTCGAGGTAGGCGAGGAACCGGTCGCACCGTTTCGGGGAGGCCGGATCCAGGGACACGGGGAAGATGGTGGTGAAGTAGTAGTCCGGATCGTGTTCCTTCATGTCGAAGGTGGTGATGTTCAGCATGCCGTTCTGCAGGCAGATCCAGTCCATCCGGTCGTTGACCTTCCGGCCGTGGGGCAGCGTGCAGAGCTTCCGCACCTGGTAGACGGCGTCCTCGACCCGGGCCTTCTGTGATTCGGTGGCCAGGTGCCGTATGGCGGCGTTCTTGAGGTGGTCCTCGTCGAACTCTTCCCAGTACTTCCCGTTCCAGAG
This sequence comes from Syntrophales bacterium, assembly GCA_963662405.2. Taxonomy (GTDB): domain Bacteria; phylum Desulfobacterota; class Syntrophia; order Syntrophales; family UBA2210; genus UBA6078. Next base: position 2,352,762 of record CAXXKT010000001.1, on the reverse strand, counting down.
ATAGATCAGCTCGGACGCCGGGTCGGACATGAGCCGGTACTCCGCAAGGAGCCGCTCCGCCAGGAGGCGGGCCTTGAATGAGTAGCGGTGGTTGACGCCGTGTTCGAAGAACTCTTTCACAGACTCCAGATCGCCCGGGGGAGGATGCTCTCCGTCAAGCACCGTCGACGTCGTTCCCCGGGTCTCGAACCGCGGCTTCTCCGCCGATTCGACCAATATCTTGAAGTCGTCTGTTGTCTTCTGATGTCTGACGAAGAAGTCCGTCAGGTCCTGGCCGTGGTCGGCCGGAAAGCCACCCTGTTCGTCTTTTCCCATGAAGCCGGGCCATTGTATGACCCGTACCGATTTAGCCGTCTCGGCGAGGGCCTGGGCGGCGTACCGGGCGTACTTCTGTCCCGGGCGGTCGGCATCGTAGGCGATGACCACGTCCCGGTCCCGGAAGGCGTCCAGCTGGTCGTCGGGGAACGTCTTGAGCTTTGTTGTCTGGGTGATTGCGTTGAAACCGTGCGAGAGGGCGCAGATCGTGTCGCTTTCGCCCTCGCAGAGAATGACCGTATCTTCGGGGTGCAGGGGCCTGGCCGGGAAGAGGCGCGACCGGCCGGTGGAGCGGGCGAAGGAGATGATCTTGTAGCGCTTCGCCCCCGGGCGGTAGAGCCTGATGTTGACCAGATTCCCGTCAGTGTCCCGTACGGGGACGGCCAGCCGGTCCGGGACCTTGATGGCCACCAGGGCGCCCTTCTTCGACAGGTAGTGCGTCTGGAGGCGGAGGTCGAGGATCTCCATCCATTTCCGGGACCATCCCCGTTCCTTCTCCATGCGGGCCAGGAGGCCTTCCGGAAGGGCCGGGAAGAGCTCCAGGGCGCGCTCCATCTGTTCGTTGACTACCGCAGGATCGAGGGGAGGTGTCTCTTTCTCCGATCGTTCCGATTCGATGTTCTTTCCTTTCCCTGCTCCTCCGGAGGAATCGATCGGGATGTCGAAGGTCTCGCAAAACGTCCTGAATCCCTCCTTCCGGCCGTAACCCTTCACCTCGGACCACAGCCTGATCAGATCGCCGTCGGCGTTGCAGGAGAGGCACTTATAGACGTCTTTCTTGAAGTTGTACGAAAAGGAGGGGTTCTTCTCACCGTGGAGGGGACAGAGGCCGTGCAGTTCGCCCTTGGCCTCGTCGACGCTCGTGACGGTGAACAGCGTCCTTGCAATCTCCGCCCGGCGGGCTTCTCCCAGGTATTTTGCGGCAAGACCCACTATCAATTCCCCTCAGAACGGTCCAGGACGCCATCGATCCGTTCAGCTTCCCTCACACATCGACAACGGGAGCAATTCAACCGACATGATCACCCAATCTTCAGCCAACCCGTACGCCGGACCGGGCAGGATAAAGATGATCCGCACAAGCATCTTCCGCCCGGTATATTCCAGTGGCTTTCCTTCTTTCATCTCCGCGCCGGTGTGCCTGGTCTCCCGCAAGAGAAGTAGATCGCCCACCTGGTAATCCCGATCGTTGTACCGGATCTCCCACTCCCTCAATCCCCGGTATGATGCCTCAAACATCTCCGGGTCCGTCTTTAATTCATGCTTCACTGTTTTGCTCCTCGTACTGTCTGTAATCTTTTGTCATTCTGAGCCTTCCATAGTGGGAACAAACAGAATTCTGTCAGGGTAAAGATAGCGAGAGATCTTTGGTTTTAATGAAATAGGGTTCATGGTGTATAGGTGTATATCCTTCACGGTCAATTGCTGAAGCCATGGTCGGCGATCTCACGAGTTATGATGTCTGACGGATCCACCGCCCAGGGTGACGGAATTAATCCCTTTTGCCTGGCAACCTCTATCCGTGCCAGTCGTTCGGCCCCTTCCAGAGTGTTAGCCGTCTTGTAAACCCGAAATATCTCTCCGGCTATATTCATCACCGTCAAGAATTTCACGGTACACCTTCCTTCATTCATGATGTGTTATGATCAGATCTCTTTTCCCGAAAACAGTGGGACTGTACATCCGACGTTTTCCCTCCCAATGCCCTGAGCTTCTTGGTTCTGTCTGCTCGCATTTGTTTATTCCGGCCCTCATTTTCCGTTGCATGGCCTTTCTCCGTTGACCCTTGTGGTGGGGTCTTCGCCGGTAAACACCCCGGTTACTCTACGCGGTCAGGCCATCCTTTTTTGACTTGATATCAAATGTTTCCGATATGCCGCTTATCGCCGCGGCCAAATGGCTCCCTGATCTCCGCAAATGATCAATGATCTGCTCATCGGGGTCGTGTCCGTCCCTCTCTCTAGCGTTGATTCTCAATACCGCACGGCTGAGTTCCATCTGTGCACATCCTAGCTCGTCTTTCCAGTTCATTAGCGAACCCCCTTACTGCATTAATCAGTTATTCTTCCCGCATTCTCCTTTTCCAACATAGGTAGATCATCAAGGCCGAATGACATGCCATGTAATCTTCCCAACTCGGTTTTCTTCCTTTTCAACCACATAGTGTTAATATTTTCCGCACTTTGTCGTGACTCTGTATGCTCTGTATCCGCAACCATTATTCTCGAAATGGCCTCGCTCTCCCTAGAGCGCACAAAGCAGCATCAGGAATGCTCCCATCAGCATTACCAAAAAGGCGATACACCCTAGCATACGCAACCAGTTTCTTCTAGGATCCGGCATTTCCAGCTTCACGAAATACCCCGATATCTTTGTTATGACTTCCATGGTACCTCCCTTATGTGTAGAGCTCCCGCCGAGGAATTCCGCTGTCCGCGTCAAACTTACCCTGATCCCATGCCCGCGACATTTCCGGAGAGGAAAACAGGGCGAAATGGCAGTTTCTCTCGTTCGGGCCCTGTTCCACACAGTCGTACCCCGCGTTGTATGCTTCCTTTAAGTTCCGGCGTTCCGGTATGATTTGCGACAACCGCATAAAAGATCCGGCTCACTTTCTTTTTCTTGCGTACCGTTCCTGGTAATGCAGTTTCAGAAATTCGTCGGCGTCCTTTCTCGGGATCCGTACCACACGTCCAATACGGTGATGACCGAGAAGGTTTCGCTCACACCACCGAAAAACGGTAGCCTTGTTCACCTTCATTTCCTTTGCAAATTCTTCCGCTGTGAGATTCATCACGAAACAGTCCTTTCATAGAGAGATGCCCCCAACAGATAGGCTCCAATTAGTCTCATGTATTCTTGACGGGGGATAACCGTTACTCCTGCATATTCACAGGCTCGGTCTATAACGCTCATCTTCAAACCCGATTCTTCGCCGGGTGACATGAACCTTGATAACTGCGCAGGATCAACACCGATTTCCCGAGCGAAGGCGTCCTGGCTTCCAGCCTTTCGGATACCAACTAAAAATATTTCCCGGATTGAATTCATTACCCCACCTCAATATTCATTGCTGGTAATTGATCGCCCATCTCCCTATCCTGCACCCAAGGAAAGAGAATTTCGGGCGGTGCGCCAAGATATGAGGAGATTTGATCGATTCGATCGGAGTTTTTGTAAGGATGATCGGGATTGAAAAGTTTACAAAGAAGGGACCGGCTCACGCCTATTCCCCGGGCGAGTTCGGCATTGTTCCTATAACCCCTTAGACGGATATATGCGCCCAATAATTCAACATTGCAGGAACGACTGGAATGTGTCATCATTAGTTGCCTTTCTACAGTGTTGAAACGAATAATAAACGAATAGATTAGTTATGTCAAGAATAAAATTCTCGGAATATGAAGTTCAGGATATGGTCAAGAGGGCCATGGAAATCTTTGGCTGCAAAAGAAAAAAAGATTTAGCTAACTTATTCGGTATCTTACCTCAAGATTTGGCTGGCAGAATAAAGAGGGGAACGATAATAAACCTAATTGAAACGGAAGCTTATAAACGTAATGTTAATTTCAATTACATTCTCACCGGCGAAGGAGACTCTCTAACTTCTTCACAGACTCCCCTCCTTTCTGATGAATGTGCATGTATAGAGGATTTTACTTTTATTCCGAAATACGAACTTGACCTTGCAGCCGGCACCGGCACCTACGTTATTTCCCAGAATGTTGAGCACCAATATGCGTTTCGAACTGAATGGCTCAACCGGCATTGCTCAAAAAACAATTGTGGGCTCTTTTCGGTAAAGGGAAACTCCATGCTCCCAGGAATAGGTGACAGCGATATGGTCCTGGTGGACATGTCTTTAAAAAGCATGAAGGATATTATCGACGGACAGATATATGCCTTTTCTGAAGGAGACCTCGTAAAGGTCAAAAGACTGGTCTGGAAAGGATCGGCTCTCCTTGCTATATCTGATAACAGGAGCGAGGTTCCGGATCCTATTGAAGTTGATATGCGACAATTCTATCTAATCGGAAAGGTCGTATGGGTGGGCCATGTGGTGAGATAGCCACCGGCAAGAGTGATTCCATGAAGAGTTTCAAACTGCAACCATCACAAAAACTGAAAACCAATACATTGAAACAGGCAGGCGATACCGAATAAACGGCGATGGTTATGTAATTTACATAATGAGGATATTTACTGAAAAAAGTTATGTCAGAAATATATAATGCATCAGATCGGAAAGGGGTCCTCATATTCTGGTAACCGGATCCAGAAAATGGAGGGAGGTCACGAATGGCTTTGAGCTATTGTCATAAATGCAACAAGAATGTTTCAGATATATTGGGTTATTGTCCTCACTGTGGAGAGCCATTACCCGTATCTGAAAATACATCCCCAGAACCGCCTGAAAACCCAACTGAAGCTTTCACTTCGGAGCCCCAGCGCCCGAGGAACCAGTCAGAGCGGTTGGGAATGATCATTGTTCTGATGTTTGCGGCGGTTATAATTGGCTTTGTTTTGTTGTATTTGATAGTCTTGTAAGAGTTAACGCTGTTCTAACCTTGGTCACGGTGGCAAAGTAGGGGGATCAGGATTAATACCCGGATCACCAATCAAAGTGAAAATATGAAATTTTATTTTTTTCTGATTTATGAGGTTCACAAATGGCTCGGCTTTATCGCCATAAAAACCGGGGTTACCAGATCCGGTATATTGTCTATTTCCCTGACGGAACTCAGGAACAGAAGTATAGGTATTACTCTTCGAAAGCCAAGGCGATCACCGACTATCCGGACATAGAAGTCCTCGAAACTCATTCGCTGAAAGACACGTTGACCGCATCGGAACTTCGCTTCGCCTTGAGAAAAGGTTTCATCTCACGAGAAGAAGCCCGCGCTTTAGGCGGTCCGGATACACCCCTAATCCTTCCTCACTGGGACGAGTTGAAAAAGGCCTTCCTTGCCCGGTCTGCCGAGAACGTCCGTGACTATATGCACTATTTCAACACACGCCGAGCAGAAAATCTGACCAACTATTTCGGCACAAAACCGGTCAATGAAATTACCGAGGCCACCGTTCAAAAATACATGCGGGAACGATTAAAGACAGTTAAGGGAAAGACCGTGCGGGCAGACCTGCTGACCTTGTCTCAGATCCTGGATATCGCCGTCGAGCAAAATGCCCTACCCTCCAATCCGGCCCGTACCGTAGACAGTCGAATGCTACGCCGTGACACGCGGGAACGAAAACCTCGTTCTCTGACCAAAGAAGAGATATCCGTTCTCGTTAAAACCGCCCGGGAGGATACTGCTCATTTCGGAGGTGAGGCATACCCCATCATTATGACCTACCTTTATACGGGGATGCGCCGTGGTGAACTGGTCTATCTGAAAACGGGAGATGTGGATCTGGGAAAGAGAGCTATTACCGTACAGCCATCGGCCGCTGACAAATTCTCAACGAAAAGCGGAAAGTTTCGTATCATAGGAATCAACAGGAATTTGACCGATATCTTGCGGCTATTCGTTGAGAGAAAAACAAAGTACCTCTTCGGCACTAAGAATGAACCCTTGCTGCTCCCGAATGGTCATAGCGTAGCTTTTCTCGCACTGCGCAAGAAGGCAAAACTGCCGAATGACATAACCTTGCACTCGCTCCGGCACACATACATAACGCACTTGCTTGATGCGGGAGTGCCCATTCGGAGGGTCCAGTACTTAGCTGGCCATGCCGACATAAAAACCACGATGAAATACGCACACCTTTTGCCGAGTGACGAGATAGCGGAAGACCGCCTGAGTTTCTAGGTGTCCGGTTAAAACGAGGGCTGCTTCAGGGGAACATCTTTTAGGCTCTGTAAAGGGTAAATTAAAGGTGTGTTGATTTTTATAAGCCGAGTGGACTATTTTTCTCTATACGTTGACAGATCCTGTATCTGTTATCACAGTTTATATTTCTCTTGACATAGTACTGTAATGGGATTAGAGGTTTAACAACCAAGTGAACATCAATATATGTATTGGCGAATTGATACCCTCTGGAACTGTTATGATCGATCAGACAAAGCTCCTTTTCTCGAAATGGGAGATGGGGCTTTTGTTTTCTTCAACTGATAACCATGCGATCAACGCCAATACTTTAAAGTCATAACTAACCGAAAACAACAATAAACCTTCGAAAGCTAGTAAATATAGATGCAATTTTTACAAGCCTGTCCACGCGAGTGGTCCAAGCGCTTGTATACCCTTTTTTATTCACCTCAGGAGGAAATAAATGCAAAACAACAAAGATTCTATGAAATCAAGAAAAGTTCATTTAGATATGGAAATATCACTTTTTAATGTTCCACCATGTGGTGACGTTTTGGTCCTCGCAAAACATGCACCCGTTGGCCCAAAAGCTGCCAAAAAAATGATGGACACAATATGCCCCGGGTTATTTGAACTTGTGGAAATCGAGGATGATATCGTTGAGGCACTTATCGTTAAACGTCAACTCTTCCTTATGGCTGACAAACAATCGATCGTTAAAGCAGTCCTTGACGAAACGAAGGCTTTTATATCTCCACAATTAATGGTGAAGGTTGATCTAGATATTAAGATAGCAGTTTCAAAATCCATCTAGAAACATGTAGTAAAATAGGAGACATGTATGCCTAAACCCGTTGATCTTGCTATAAAGAAACTCCCACGCATTGAATCTGACAGCGCCGTTATAGATGCTCTCCAATTGATGCAACAAAACGATACAACTTCTCTATTGCTCTACGACGACAACGTGTTCAAGGGTCCAATTTGCCGTGGGAATTTATCTGGTTATCCACTCACTCGCCTTCTCATGGATTGTCCTTGCTCCCCTTTCATTTTCATCAATGACAATGAGACCTTGTCCACCATCCCAAATCTTTTTCAGCAAGCGGGAGACAGGCATATAGTCGTCAAGGATAATTCTGGAGAGCCATTAGGCCTCATTGATACCTCTTTTCTGATTACTGCTCTATGCAATCAAGATCACGACCTCTACTCTGCTCCATCCAGCAGCTATTGCAAGGCCCCAAAGGAACGGCAGAATGATTCACATGATTTCGATCCATTTTCCGACAAAATTGCTTCGCTTGAGACAATGGCCACGGTAGGACAAATTTCTGCCGGCATTGCACACGATGCGAACAATCTTCTCGGGACAATAATGGGACACACTGAACTCGCCTTACTTAAGTGTCATAATGATCCATCTAAAAAACATGATTCGAATTCTCCCAATCATCTTAAAAAAATATTATCTGCTGTCAATCAATGCACTAAACTGCTTTTTTCGCTCGTCTCAATATCAAAACCATCGAATGTGCCCATTTCTGCTGAGATTGTTAATGTACATGAACTATACTTAGATACCATTAGCCTTCTTCGCTCGTCGATGCATTCAAACGTATCTTTTTCATGTCATCTCGACGCGATTGAGCCAAAAATATTATGTGTTAAAAGTCGATTAATGAATGCTTTCATAAACTTATTCTTAAATGCACAGGACGCGCTATCATCAGGAGGAAATATCGAATTAACTACTTCAAATATCATTTTTGAAAAAACATATAGCAATACCTACGGCTTTTCTATTACGGAAGGTTCATATATCGTTATATCAATTTCCGACGATGGCAAAGGGATTCCTCCAGAATTTTTGCCTCAGCTTTTTCAACCTTTTTTTACAACAAAAGCAAAAGGGTCTGGATTAGGCTTGTCAAATGTTTTTCAGATAATAACAGAATTGCATGGTCTTATTGATGTTAATAGTATTGTAGATTCTGGGACTACATTTAAAATATATATTCCTAATGTTCCAGGGTACACAGAAAAGGAAGGAACACAATAATCAGATTCACGCAATTAATTTTACTTTTAAGCTGAAAATTGTGGGCAAGCAGAAAAATGAGAGTTTTGCTGCAGGAGAGACAAAAGAAGTATTTTACTGCGCTGTTCTCTCTGAAATCGAGGAGATAAAACCGAATAGAGTTGTTGTACATTCCTTTTCGGAATCAGTAACAATTACATGAGAGAGATTTTATTCCGCCGTTTACAAACTTCCCCAATTGCGACATAGAGGACGCTCTTTAATGCTTGCCATCTTTTTCGAGATAACATATTGTAATTGCTTTATTTAAAGTGAGAAAGGAGGATTGCTTCTCATAAAAATCTTTTGCGATTATCTGTTGTTCAGTGACATAATGCGAAATCTCTTCAAAGTTATCGAAGAGTAAATCGGCTATTGCAGGATCCATAAGACGGCGATCCGAAAACCGTTTGATGATATCAATAGTTTCGTTTTTAGACATTGCCTTTCTGTATGGCCGGTCTTCAGTCAGAGCAGTAAATATATCTGCTATCATCATTATCCGAGCTCCGGTATTCAACTCAGACTCTGTACAGTGAAAAGGGTATCCTGAACCATCGAAACGTTCATGATGAAATGCCGCCCATTCCGCAATTTGTTGGAGGCCTCCTATGGTGTCAATAATCCAATACGTATAGTACGTATGGGATTTCATGACATTCATCTCAGCTTTTGTCAGTTTACCGGGTTTTTCGAGGATACTGTTGGGTACCGCCAGCTTACCGATATCATGCAGGTTCCCCGCTATTCTCATGAGTTCTTTTTCTGTCTCAGTCATACCAAACTTTTCTGCCAACATGGCAGCTGCAGTAGCGACACCCGAGGAATGGGTCGCTGTAAAACGAGAACGAAAGTCAATAATATTTCGAAAAAGTTCGGATAGAAGTGAAATATCATCGAGCCCTGCCTCTATTTTCCTGAAGGGTCCCCTTCGCAGGAGCAGAGAATACAATCTCGGGGACACTAGATCTAACCAAAATTCTTCACGTTTGGAAGCTGCCAGGAAAAGATCTACGACCATGGGATGGAAAAGAGAACCTGACAAGGATTTTATTTCCGAGATAATATCTTCATGTTGGTGAAGAATATATTTACCCCGTATCACCTGACGTTCTAAATAGTCGGCGAGAGCCAGTAGCTGCGAATCCAAAATAAATGGCTCTTCAATGGGTTGTTCCAAGTCTTGATATTGGCTGTGATGAAATCTGATTATTTTCGCGGCATCCTGCAACCACGGTATATTAGAAAGGAGCATTTCTCCGCGGATGCAATGAGGCTCAACGTCTACCATTTCGGAGTTTCGAAGAGAGATCTTCTCTTCCAACGAAAAAGCACCAATGTCGTGAAGCAATGCTGCGATGAAGAGGTTTTCCAGTCTTTCATTGGAAAGTTTTACAGCCTTTCCCATTTCCCATACAACAAATGCGGTTCTTTGCTGATGCTGTATCAACATTGGATTGGACAGGTCCATGGCATCAGAAAGAGAGAGAGCAAGATTTCCGAGATTAACAGTGGTATTTTGCCGCATACTGTCCTCCTAAAAAACTTTGTTAAACCGATAATGTTGGAGCTGTACATGAAAAAGCCCTATCTCTCATCGTGAGAAGTAGGGCTTCGATGATCAGACCATAATCCCCCCGGTGTTTACAGTCATTCACGAGCAGATATAAAACAGATGTTTCATTAACCTATTAACTTCATGATAGTATCATGTCAAGAAATTTTCGTCGAGACTTTCACCTGCCATGCTCAAAACACACGTATTTCATCACTGTCACGTTTGAAATGATTGTCGCTCGTGAGGATATTTCTCCCTCCTACCAACAAAATCACGTTTGACTAATTTACTGTACATTTCTTTTCATAACATAAAATTGAGGGGTTGGGCACTTATCGGCTACGGCATAATTTTTTGGTCGACCTAATAAATGCAGGCATCCAGTATAGACAAGACTTCAGAAAGCAATTCGTCGTCACTATGCTCAATTCGCTTAGCGCGACGAGTGCGGAAATCAACCGATTTTACTTGTTCCACCATAATGAAACCGGTGAGCTTGCTATTTTCAGGGATGGGGACATGAAAGGGGAAGCCGCGCTTTGTGTTTGTAATCGGGCATACAATAGCCAATCCAGTGCTTCGATTAAATAGATCCTTACTGACAACCAATGCAGGACGTCGTCCTTTTTGCTCATGACCGGATTGGGGATCAAAGGTGATCGTGATAATGTCCCCTTGTTTCGGGACATAAGCAGCCATTTACCAGACCTCCTTACCAACCGGCTTACCCCAGTCCAATTCACCGGTTCGGTAATTTTTAGGAATGCGTGCAACAAGATCCTTAAGATTATGCTTGCCACGGATCATTTTTGCAGGTTTGACAATCATCATTCCGCTTTTTACACTGATATCAACCTCATCACCGACTTCCAGTTGAATATCTGTCAGCAGATTCTTTGAAAGACGAAGTCCTTGACTATTTCCCCATTTCTGAATTTTTGCGAGCATTTGACCACCCCTAATGTATAGCCGTAGTATAGCCGTCAAAAACAGAAATGGTCAAGCATTTTTTAGGCCAACGATCGAATTCAGGCGTAGTAAGAGCTGGTCGGGCAAATTTGGACAGGTGCATAAGTGGGAAAGTTGCTCTATAGTGGACGTAAGGAGGAAAGAGATATGAGCAAGAGACCGCGGAGGAACCATGCACCGTCCTTCAAGGCGAAGGTGGCATTGGAGGCACTGAAAGGGGACCAGACGATCGTTGAGCTTGCCGAGCGGTATCAGGTACACCCGAACCAGATCACCACATGGAAGAAGCAGTTGATGGATCACGCATCGGACGTATTTGGCAAGGGTCATAAGGACAACCAGGGTCCGGATGTAAAAGAACTTCACGCCAAGATCGGACAGTTATCGATGGAGAATGATTTTTTATCACATGCGCTCGGTCGCATCAACGGAACGAGCGCAAAGCGATGATCAAGAGAGAAAAGAGTGTGCCCATAACCCGTCAATGCGAACTCTTGGAGCTGTCCCGATCGAGTGTTTATTACTCTCCGGTTCCGGTCAGCGCGAAGGATCTGGAGCTGATGCGTCAGATTGATGAGATTCATCTTCAGTATCCCTTCTATGGGAGTCGGAAGATTCGCAATGAGCTGTGGCAGAGAGGGTATGATATCGGACGTGATAAGGTACGTCGGTTGATGCGTCGCATGGGGATCGAGGCGTTGTACATCAAGCCGAGATTATCGATAAAGCATCCCCAGCACCCGATATATCCGTATCTGTTACGGGGACTTGATATCATCCGTCCCAACCACGTATGGTCTGCCGATATCACGTATATTCCCATGGAACGAGGGTTCTGTTATCTGGTAGCCGTTATGGACTGGGCGAGTCGGATGGTCCTCTCCTGGCGGTTGTCGAATACGTTGGACAGTGCGTTTTGTGTGGATGCGCTTGAAGAAGCACTCACCACGTATGGGCGCCCGGCTATCTTCAATACCGATCAGGGCAGTCAGTTTACCTCACAGGCATTCATCGATGTCCTTCGCTCTCATGATATCTCTATCAGCATGGACGGTCAGGGGCGATGGATGGACAATGTCTTCATCGAACGGCTCTGGAAGAGCGTCAAGTACGAAGATATCTATCTGAAGGCATACGGTTCAATGAAAGAGTTGAAGAAGGGGCTTACCGACTATTTTCAGTTCTACAACGAGAAACGGTGGCACAATACTTTTGACAGAAAGACACCGGCTATGGTTTATTTTGAATCACTACCACAGGGACAGGCTGCGGCATGAACACAAACCCAGGGCAACTTCCCACTTATAAATCCCTGTTACCTGTCCAAAGAAACCGGACCACCTCTGTATTAGCTGTCGCCTTGAATGAGTTGTTAGATTCAACGGGGAATTCTCGCTGGTATTAAAACCGCCCTGGAGAATACCAGCCATTTCGGAGGGGAGGCATATCCCCTCATCATGGCCTACCTATCTTTATACGGGGATGCGCAGTGGCGAACGGGTCTATCTGAAAACTGAAGATGTGGGTCTAGAAAAGAGAACTATTACTATACAGCCGTCGGCCGCCAACAAATTCTCAGCGAAAAGCGGAAAGTTTCGTATCGTAGGGATCAACACGAATTTGGTCGGTCTCTTGCAACTCTTCCTTGAGAGAAAAGCAAGGTACTTTTTTGGCTCTGAGGACGAGCCCTTACTGCTCCCGAATGGTCATAGCGTAGCCTTCCTCACACTGCAAACCAAGGCGAAGCTGCCGAGAGGCAATAAACTTGCACTCGCTCCGGCACACTTATATAACGCATTTGCTCGAGGCAGGGATACCTATTCGGCGGGTCCAGTATCTGGCCGGTCACGCTGATATAAAAAACACAATGAAATACAAGCGCATTTTACTGATCGACGAGATAGCTGATGCTGCGACAATTTTTTACATTCGCGCACAGCACGGGTCTAAAGATACTATAAAACTACTAGCCGCAAAACTCGACTTAATAAATTAATCAGTTATCTTTCAAGTTATGGATGTTGATTTTGTGGTCTTCTTTGCTCATTCTCTCGTTTCAAGCGAAGTTCCCTTACAATTGGGAGGACATCGCGAAGCTGGACAACGATGTGGAGCCTCCCAGCATCAATCCAAGCTTGGAGTTCAGATCTTTCCCTTCGGTTCCAAGGTTGATCAACAAGAATCGCTACGCCATGCGTTTTCTCGAGATACTCTCGAATATTCCCAATATAGTCGTCAATTAAGACATCCGAACGATATAAACTTTTCTTCTCCTCCTCGGCTGTGATCAGCCCGTCAAAGGTAAACGCTGCGTTTTGTAGCCATTGGTTTGTCCACGCTTTTGTGACAGGTGACCGACCCGTTAGCATCACGACACGGTTGTTCACGTATAGTGCATCGACGACGTTACGAGCGTCCTTGTGAAGGGGCATATCCAAGACATACTCCTGATCTTCGAGAGCTATTGAGATCTCCTTGGCAATATCGGAGTTGCCTAACGGAAGTCTCCACTCTGTCACATCTTCATAGCTGAGCCGTATTCCAAGGCGCGTTTCAACACGTGGCAGCACACCGTAAATTTGATCGGCAAGTACCCCATCGACATCAATTCCCACAACGAGACCAGCTTTCTTTTGCTGGGACCGCTTTTTGACCAGCCAGCGTCTTGTCAGACGGTAGGCGAGCATCAGGACAAAAGCTGTTAGAATGGCACCGAAGTCGATCCACATGGCGAACCCTGCACCAAGTGCAGGGCGCAGAAAATAATAAGCGATCAATAATGCTATGTATGCCAAGCCGAAGACAAGGATAGGTAAGGGATTGGTCGCGAGCCGACCGTGAGCACGCCGTCGAGCGAGTCCGGAAAGTAGATAAGTTACGAAGAGAACGGGGAATCCCATAAGAAAAGAAGCTACTCCACCGTTTGATACCTCTTGTGGGGTAGTAGTGGACAATGGTGAAGGCTTGAGATCGCCTACAGCAAGGAGTAAATACGCATAGACTGTAACAACAAGAAGGTCCAGTCCAAGGCGAAACTGTTCAGTCATGCGATAGTGATTTCTGGGATTGAAGTTGTAGGGTCGAAGCTCCATGGTGACGTGCCAATCGATCCAGCTAAGCACAGTCGTGATGTAGACAGTGGCTAAGGCCAAGGCTGAGAGAAAGTTCTTCGGTGAAACTGGGTGCAAAACAATATCTCGGTGAAGCAGAAAACTTTGCGCAACTACCAGACCAAACACGATCTGGACAAGTCTTACGAGTTGATCTGAGATACGCCTGTCTCGGTCAGTCACTTCCACGTCCCTAATAAGTAATATTCTTACTTGGTATTTTCCGAAATTTCGTACAATCGTGCTTCAATTGATAAAACAGGAAAATAAGAAATTCCATCGACAAATCTAATACAATCGAGCTTCGACCATTGAGCATTTCGTGGCAATGAAGATCAAAAGCCAACTGGGTGAGACATTGGATAAATGGTAATCATACCTCCCTCCACAAAATACGAAAATCCTATTCCTCTTTGTGAGAATGAGGTTTTAACGATTTACTCACCAAATTTTCTAAACATAGGGAATAACAAACTTAGCCTCCGAAATCCCCGTCCACGCTGGTGGGTTACATGTTCACTTGTTTATGCTGCATAAATTTCTTGAAATATCCTGGAGCTAATTCTTGTTGGATCGGGTAATTCTGGTATAGTTAGGTTATCTGAAAAAAACATTATTTCCTTGCCAGTATATCTACTTTGAGCACTATAATTTAACCTGTAAGTAATATGTCTAAATCGATTATAAAGACTGAATATTGGTTTTACATTATCATATGATATAATCCAAGGATAGGTAAGCTTGCATATCCGATTAGCAAGACGGGCATGATCTGATTCCATATAAAAATTAGTATACAACGCTTCTTTTCCTTTAACGTAATATGGTGGATCAAAATATATCAGAGATGGCTGATTCAAATTTGGCAATATTTTTTCCAAGAGAAATTCGGCATCATAATTTGACAGAACAATTCTATCTTTAAATCTGCCAATCTTTTCGATTCTCTTTATAAGATCATTTTTATTAAACCGCGCGTCTAGTTTCCAACGGCCTTGTTGGTTTATCCCACCAATTACACCACCAGAGATGATACCAGATCGATTAGTACGGTTCAAAAAGAAGGTAGAAAAAGCTAATTCCAACGGATCAGGATTTGCCGAGCTTTGTACATTTTTTTGTCGTTTCCATTCTTCAACAGAAACTACAGTATCTTTAATCTTTTGACATAAAGCATCCGTATTATTTAAAACGTTATGCCAAAAGGTAAAAATACTTTTATCAATGTCGTTGATATAGATTTTTCTGACGTATTCATTGAATAATAGGGATAAAGCAACAGCTGAACCACCTGCATATGGTTCAATATAGTAACCATCAAGGAGTTTATTCTCTTTCAAAATTAGCTTAATAAAATTGGATAATTTTCTTTTACCACCCGGGTATCGTAAAGGAGAATGAAAATGCGACATAAACATACATCCATTTTAAAATTTTTAAAAAGATATTTACCAAATCTTTTCAAAGAATATTTGCAGTGTATCCCAAGTAGCCCTTAAATCGTCTTGCAAAGGACGTATACGACGATTATGCACATATCCGTGTAAAGACGTAGCCGAGCTTGCGTCTGTTTCCTTAGAGGCAGCTCTTCTTATGGGTTTCAAGTCATTCTTTTTTAGGATATTATTATTTTCCATATAGTCTGAAGTAGCCATTATTTTATTTTGCAGAGTATCTTTTCCATTAATAGTGATATTATTCCTCTCGATATATCCATCTACACTCATTTCCAAAAATGCACGTATCAAAACAGCAATAGCGTTTGTATGTTCTTCTATGATTAAGCGCCTTTTTAATTCAATATAGATATCATTTAATCTCACTTCTGTAATATTTAAGTGAAGATTTGAGGGAATTAACTTTTTTCTTCTGGAGCTGTGAGAACGATCGCTTTTCTTCTCTCTATCATTCTCACTATCAAAGGTCCCATTTTCAGGAGCATCTGCAAGAGCTATCAATTCATCGCTAAAAAAAATTGGATCTGGAAGCTCGTCGGGAGTAAGTGCATTGATATAATCGATGCGCTTTTTTTGTGTCATGAAATCATCAACTTTTTTCCTCCCAGTGCCAATATCATCTACGAGTTTTGTAAGACCCTTTAGTAGTTCTTTTTTAGGAAAGTGTGTGCGAAGTTCTCCATCTACGGAAGCAATCCCTAGTTTATCGCGAACATACGGGGTCCCAATTACCCGCTGTAAAGTACTTGCGGGATATTTCCCAAGATCAAGCTTTGTCTTTGTTTCAGGTTCTAATTCACCATTTTCAATTACAAAGTCCAGAGCCTGGAGATGTAAAGCCTTCTTACCCTTTCTAGATTGGAAGCGACTTCGCTGCTGCGCACTCCATTTAACAAGTCCAGCGCCACCACTCTCGCCATCGTGAATTAGCTCAATCCATGGATCCGCTTGCTCCCTATCCTGAAAAATAAGACAAGGTACATCCATTAGTGGATCCTTAAGATATTTTTCTGACAGTCTTTTTAGCTGCCGCGAGTAATCAGCTTTCAGATGGCCTTGGACAATTTCTGGAGTTTCTAATATTCGTAAAGTAGTTAAGCGTCTATTACCATCGAGAACGATGTATTGATCTTCATCGTCAGGTATGACAATGAACTTTTCAGCTGGATTTAAGCCATATTGGATAATATGTTTTGCTAGGGCAATAAGTTTTTCTTCCTGAACTTTAGCCATCAAATGAAAAGATTCTATTTGACTATCTTGTTGTTCTGGAATTCTCGGGTTTTTTACATCAACACGTAATTTTGATATAGGAAGGTCTTCTTCATAAGGATAATATTTTTCTAACATAAATAATCTCCTATCGCAGCAAACTTCGGGTAACAATTAACTTCCTTCCCGAAGAAAAGAAAAAAACCTATATTGTAACCGGGATTATATTTCCGGCAGCGATATTAACTTAAGCTGTTAGCAAAAAAGCCCTGTCTCTCTTTGTGAAAAACAAGGCTTTAGACTGTCAGACCATAATCCCCTCACCCAGCTATAACTGTTAAGAGTACGTGCGATACATTCAAGATCAAGAATATTCAAAATCACTAACCCCATAACAGCGTCTTGTCAAGAAATATTAGATCGAGATTTTCAAACAGTAGAATCGAGTTGCTCATGAAAAGAATGTGAGGAGTTGTAAGTATCCTCAATAATCGCACTCGGTAATCAGCAAACTAAAAACTTGAGAGGGATTTTTTGTCCTATTTTTGTCAAAAGAAAAAGGGTTATAAAGAGAATCTTCATAACCCTTTGAAATCATGGTGGCGGTGCAGGGAATTGAACCCCGGACACTACGGATATGAGCCGTATGCTCTAACCATCTGAGCTACACCGCCTCTGCTGAATTGCGAAGTCTTCCTACCCCATATTTATATTTCTGTCAAGAGCCTTCTTGAGTTCCCAAGTCATATGCCACGATCACACTCCTTGACAGAGTTGTTCCCAGTCCCACCGCCAGCACAATCTCGTCATTACCGTCATTGTCGATATCCTTGATCTGATAGTCCGCAACGTATCCCTGGATTTTTCGGGTACGCCAGTTCTCGGCCAGCCCAAGTCCGTCCCATTCGAGACTGTATATCTCACTTCGGGTAAAGATCCTGACATTCTTGAATATCCTTCCCGAAGGGGAGAGGTTTTTGATTATTACGAACTCTTTTTTTCCATTGCCGTCAATATCGTACGCAAAGATCCTCTCCTTCACGTATACGGAGTCTTCCGTACTCTCACTTTCGATACCCGATGACCGTCTATCATAATCGAGTTTGGTGTTGCTTCCCCCATAGACCTCATCACTCCGCCAGATCAGATCATCACTCCCGCCGAAGACGTGAATCTCCGTGAGGGGTTTCTTTGTTTTTCGATAGATGTTGATATGATCATAATCGTCGAGCGCGACGACCCGCTCGACCCCCCCATTGATTTTCGCGAACAACACCCCGAAAACGGAGACCCCTTCGGGAATAAGCATTTGTTTTCCCTCATGATAAGCGCCATCCTTCCAAACGATCTCGTAGATCGGTTTGGAAAAGGGATTCCCCATCGCTAATTGTTGCCCCATCAGGACCGGTCCATCATCCGTTTCAATAACCCGCATGAACCACCTCAGGTCGGAGGCGATTTTTTTAAATGTCCCGTCTTGAAACTCCATGACGAAGGAATCGGGATCATCCTTTAAAAGATTGGTCACGATGATCTCCGGGATCCCGTTGTTATTGATATCGGCGACGTCAACAGCGAGAAATTGATCGTAGAGCTTCCCCGAAAGCTTGGCCAGCAACACCATGTTCGACCCGTCTTTTTGGTAGATCTGTATCGAGTTATGGTCGATCACAACGACTTCATTCTTACCGTCATTGTTCACATCCCCGATATCCATGCCTGTGAATCGTTTTTTGTATTTCTGGCTCATCCAGAAGCCCTTTTGGGCCAGGGGGTTGGCCGACGTGATAAAAGAGGGATTGATCACGGAAGTATAGGTACCCTCTCTGGTCTGCATGACCTTTTCTGCATCGGAACGCGGCAGGGTTTCAGTGGCGGAAGGTCTCCTTCCGGCCGAAGGCAAAGGGGCTGCCTCGGTGGGAGGAGGGGTGATCCCCTGGATATGGTACTGTATCTTTTTCGCAAAATCGCTAATCCGAGGGATAACATCATCCATCCCTTGACACTGCTCAAAGACACCTACGGGTGTTTTATACGTGGAGACATCAAGAAGTTTCGCGTCAAGACTGATGCTGTTGCCGATTTTCGTGATACTTCCCCATACCGCGTAATCGAGATTCAACCGTTTCCCGAGACCATACACGTCGGCAATGGTCTGTTCCTCAGTTCCGGGTTGCCCCTGCGCGTCTTTGACTTCCTGTTTGGTGCTGATACGCATAGCGTCGCTTGCCGAGAGGCGGGAAATCAGCATATCCCATATTCCATCCCGCACATAGGTTATATCCTCGGAGCTATGAACCGCGAAGGGAAGAACGGCAACCCGTTTCGCCTCTTTCTTGATTTCTTCGGCCCATACCGGCCCGGAGAAGATAAGCCCTATAATAAAGAGAATACACACACACCTTTTCATTCCGATCTCCTTTACGTTTGGTTCAAAAAACTTCTGAGCAACTGTAAATTTTCTATATCATTCGGGGTCTCTATAATCTTTGGAACACCGACTAACGACCCATCAGCCATTATCAGCCGGAACAGACCCTCACCGATCATCCCCACCCCGATATTCTCGTGGCGATCCACCCGGGAACCGACCGCTTTCTTCGAATCGTTCAGGTGAATAACCCTCATCCTTTGCTTGCCTATTGTATCACCAATCTCCTGTAAAAGATCAAGGTAGTTTTGGCGCGTCCGGAGGTCGTATCCTGCCACAAACATGTGGCAGGTATCAAGACAAAAGACCACGCGGGAACCTTCTTCCACCCTTTCGATAATCCGCGCGATTTCATCGAGGCTCCTCCCGATGGCGCTCCCCTGCCCCGCTGTCGTCTCCAAGGCGATTTGCACCTTTGCCCCGGCGGTAGCTCCGTGGATCGTGTCGAGGGCATCCGCGATGCGATTGATTCCCCACGCGATACCACGCTTCTTATGAAAACCGGGATGAAGAACGAGAAGATCGATCCCGAGCTGTTCGCACCGGCGGATTTCGCAAATCATAGCGTCCAGAGACTTACGGTATACCTCATCATCGGGAGAGGCGAGGTTAATAAGATAGCCTGCATGGGAGATAACCGGATTGATGCCGGTCCGTTCCCGCTCCTGATGAAATCGCGTAATCTCCGAATCTTCAAGGGTTCGCTCCTTCCACTGATTCGAACTCTTGGTAAAAAGCTGAATCGTCGTACAGCCCAACGCGCCTCCCCGAATGAGCGCCCGTTCCAGTCCCCCCGCTATGGACAAATGCGCCCCCAGGAGGGGAATCCTTTGTGTATTCATATTCGTTGGTTTCCTCGGGGTATGAATCGTTTCAGAACAATACGACAAGCCCTGCAAGGCCTAAAATTTCGGCACCGCAAAGTCAATGATGGCCGTCATGATGGTTTGGTTGTAAAGGCCGATCAGGATGATCGCCACTGCGACGATAACGGTGGGAAACAACATGCTGAGGGGCGCCTCGCTTACCATCGATTCCTCTCGATGGCCATGCCCATGTCCCGATCCTGCGGCACCGAAATCATAATAACCGGTTTCGATAATCCTGAAGAACAGTATGACATTCACCAGGCTGGAGAAGAGGAGCGCCGCTACAAACAGCCAATTTCCTGCCATGATGGCGCCCTGAAGCAGGTACCACTTGCTGAAAAAACCGCAGGTGGGGGGCACACCGATGACGGAGAGGGCAACGACGAGGAACGCCGCCATGGTAAAGGGCATCTTTTTGAATATGTTATCAAAGGCGGATATCTCGCTGTTTTTCATCTTGTACGCAATGATGCCGGCAACGGCAAAGAGGCCCAGGGTCATCACGACATCGTTCATCACATGCAGAATCGCCCCTCTGATAGCGACGGCATTGGCTATCCCCACACCGCCGACCATATAACCGACCTCGGCAATCACGATATAGCACAGCATCCGCTTGAAGTTTCTCTGTGCCAGGGCCATTACCGCACCGACAAAGATGGCAACGATACCGGCATACAGCAGGATGGTCATGACGGGGAGGAGTTCAATGGAAAAATAAGGCCTGAAAAGGGTAAACATCACCCGGAGCATAATATAGACGGCAATCTTGGTCATCAGCGGGGCGATCAGGGCGCTGGCGGCCGATGGCGCCTTGGTATAGGCATCGGGCAGCCACAGGTGCAGGGGAAACAGGGCCATCTTCAGGGCTATCCCGACCATGAAAAAGGCAAAGGCGACCAGGATGACCTTGGAGCCGTAAAGCTTGGGGAGTATCTCTGCCAGATCGGCCAGGTTCAGGGAACCGGTCACCATGTAAAGGTACCCGACACCGAGCAGATAGAAACACGCCCCCACGGTCCCCAGAATCAGGTACCGGAAGGCGGCCAGAGGAGCCCCCTCCTCGCCCGTCGCGATCAGGGCGTATCCGGCCAGGGATGCGATTTCGAGGAAGACATAGAGATTAAAGACGTCACCCGTGATGACGATCCCCAGGAAACCCGTTACCTGGAGGAGAAAGAGGGTGTAGAAATAGGCCATCCGGTCGGGGAGTTCCGCCTCGAGGCTCCGCCGGGAATATACCGCCACCAGGAGAGAGGTCCCCGTAATCAGGACGAGCATCATGGCGTTCAGGTGATCGATAACGTACTCGATGCCCCACGGGGGAAGCCACCCCCCCATATGATAATGAATGACCCCCTCCTGTATCACGGTATTCAGCACTAGGATCGAACAGGATGTAGAACCCAGGAGGGCAAGGATAACCCACGGGTAGCACAGTTCTTTCTTGATCCAGCCGACGAGCGGCGTGGCCACCGCGGACATAAGCGATATAATAACGATCAGGGCAGGGGCTTGTTCTAATATCATTTGATTGCCTTCAGGATCTCATCCTCTTCCAGGGTCTTGTATTTACGATACATCATAATCGCGATGGCCAGGGCGACCCCCAGGGTCGCGATCGAAACAACAATCGCCGTCAGCATCAGGACATGGGGGAGAGGATTCAGATACTGGGAAACCTCTATGACGTGTTCTCCGTGTGCGTGCGCATCCGCTCCAGTCAGGATCGGCAGGGTCGCCCCCCCCTTCTTATAGGCAATGGAAATAAAAAAAAGGATAATCGCCGTCTGAAAGATATTCATCCCGATGATCTTTTTGATCAGGTTGTTCTTGGCGATCATCGCATAGAAGCCGATCATCATCAGGGTAATGTAGATCCAGTAGTTGTACTTCGCTATGATGAAATCCATTACGCTCCCCCCCCGGGTTCCTTTATCGTCTACTCTTCCTGCTGCCCTCTCCGCGTCTCCGCAACAGCAAGATGCACGCCATTCCTGCCGTGAAGATGACCGTCGTCTCACCAAGGGTGTCATACCCCCGGTAGTCGGCAAGGACGGAGGTGACCATGTTCGGCGTCGCCATCTCCGCCTCGGTATGCGTGATATAGTGGGGCGAGACGTGAACACTGGCAGGCGAATTGGGATCACCCCAGTCGGGCATATCGAGAGTGCCGTATACGAGAAACGCTCCCGCAAGAATCGATACGATCAGACCCAGTATCTTCAATCTTTTGTCCTCCTGGTCGTCTTCAACACTGCGGCAATGAAGAGGATCGTCCCGATCCCCGCGCTGACCGACGCCTCCGTAAAGGCGACGTCGACGGCCCCGAGCTGCGCCCACATGAGGCACATAAAGAAGCTGTAGGCCCCGAGTATCATCACTGCGCTCAAAAGGTCCCTGACGGTGATCGCCGCGATTGCACACATGACGACAAACAGCTGAATAATTATATCAAAGGGTATGTTCATTGGTCTTCCTCTTTTACCCACGGCTTGAGCCCGCGGCGTATCCCGGCGCGCGATATAGCGTGCGTCGCCGTCGGCTGGGCCAGAAACATGAAGACCGCTATAAAGATGATCTTCAGGGCGGTGAGAGATAACCCCTCGTAAAGGGCAAAGCCGATCAGACACAGGAAAACGGCTAGCGTATCCCCCTTCCCCGTGGCGTGGAGCCGCGTGAAAAAATCGGGGAAGCGCAAGAGGCCGATCGTCGCGGTCGTGAAGAAGAAAAGACCGCCGAGAATACAGACGATTGCAAGAGTACCGGTAATATATTCCATGTCGCTACCGTTCCATTTCCAGGTATTTCGCCGCGGCCACACACCCGATGAAATTGAGGAGTGCGTAGACCATGCTGATATCGATGAACATATCAACCCGGTGGTAAACATACCCGAAGACCAGAAGTATGATCAAGGTTTTGGTGCCGATAGCGGATATGGCCGCTATGCGGTTGAAGACCCCCGGACCGAATATCACCCGATAGAGCACCAGAAAAACCAGGAGGCACAGGCCGAGTCCAACTGCCACGAAAAACGTATTCATAGAAAACCTCAAAGGTCGGCTGTTTCTTTATGTTCTCCCCATTCGCCACTCTGTTTGCCGTCCCCGGGGAGAAGGCCGCCCGTCGATATATCGAAAAAGATGGAGTACATGATCGCCATGACGGTGAATCCCACACCCAGTTCGACCCCCAGTATCCCGAGAGATCGGGCATGGGTGGTATCAACGTGGAGGATTACCGACAGCTGACTATAGTCCAGATAATTGCCGCCGAGGAGGAGACAGGTCAGTCCGATCCCCGCATAGATCAGGACACCAACGCTCCCCAGAAGGATGACAATCCCCTCGGGAATCCGCCGGTGCATCTCATCATAGCCGTGGGTGATCAGGAGCAGCGCCAGGCTCGCCCCCAGGATGACCCCCCCTTGAAATCCCCCGCCCGGGCTGTAGTGACCGTGCATGATGACGTAGAGGGCGTACAGTTGGATAAAGGGGACAAAGATACGCGCAATGGTCTTTATAATAATATCATCGCTCTTGATAATCATCTAGATCCCCCGCTTCAGTTCCGCGAATATACGTGAGACATCCAGCACATCCTGAATGTAGATGTGGTCGGCCTCCATGAAGATGTGCGCCACCCGGTCTTCCATCTCCCCCGTATCCAGGTCGTCCGCCACCTTCTGGTCAAGGGCGTGAACCATAAACTCACGATTCTCTATATCGATCGTGATGGTACCGGGGGTGAGCGTTATGGAATTGGCCAGGGTTACCCATGAGATGTCACTCTCCAGTTTGGTTTTGAACTTGATAATCTGCGGGTTTATCGGCATCCGCGGCGACAGGGCGAGGTAGGCAACATGGAAATTGGCCGTCACAATCTCGCGAAAGAGCCACGGGATGTACCGCAGAAACCGGCGGGCGATGATGCGACCGTCCCCCACCCTCACATTGGCAAAGAGAAGGTCGTGGCTGAGGTATGCAACGATCAGGGAACAGATGACCCCGAGCGAGAGGTGAAAGGCATCGAACTTCCCCGAGAGAAGCGCCCAGAAGGCCATCAGCATAACAAAGGTGGCAAGGAAGTTCTGAAAACCGGACCGTGTCTCCTGGGCACCTTTCAGAATGGCCTGGAGCTTTCTCTCCTCCATCCACCGTGTCTCGGATGTCAGCCGGGTGGCCGTATCGAGGAGGCCGACGGCCTGCACCTTCGCGTTTTCAATGATACGAAAGGCATCGTCCGCCGCATGGATAAACAATGTTACTTCCATAGCCTCAATCCCCCCCTGCGGCAAACGGAACGAAGAAGACGGGCAGGGCCGCCTGTTGTAACAGCGAATAGACCCTGCTTCTCTTGCATACCCGTTCCATGAAGGTCCTCCGGGTGTCTGCCCCCACGACGATCACGCTCCCCCGGTAATCCTCGGATGCCGTTAAGATCTCTTCCACCACATCACCGGCATAGATGTGCGACTCCGCATTGATTCCCTCGTTCAGACAGACCTTTCTGGTGTGTTCCAACTTCTCTTTGAGTTCCCGCATGTCTTTCACGGTCAGCTTTTCGCTGATGACGTGAATAATGTCCAACTCATAGATAAAATCGGAACAGGCGATGATCAGCTCCATGGCCTTCTCGGAAGAGGGAGACCAGTCGGTGGCGAAGATGACGTGGTTCAAGAGTCCCTCGGTCGGTGCACCTCGGTCAATAACAAGGACCGGGACGGGTGAATTCGCGGCGAGCCCTCTCAGGGTCGCCTCGTGGGCTTCCGTCTCGCAGTTGACAACGATACTGGACGCACCATCCTCACGAGCGGCGGCAATGACCTCTCGAAAGGAAATATCTGCCATGGTCTTTGTCGTGAAGGGAATTCCCGGATCGGGAAGATCACCTCCCCCCCCTTGCGAAGAGGCGGGGAAGGCAAAGACAATACGGTCAAAGAGTTTTTTCTGCAGGGGCACAAGTTCCTTCAGGGCACCAAAAGGCGAATCGCACCCGCTCAGATCAGTTACGTATAGCAATTTTAGCGCATTACCCCCCCGATGGAAATGTCCCCCACGCTACATCTTACATCGTGACACTCGCAGGAACCAGCAGACTCGGAAGCACTGAATGTTTCGTCAGTTTTGTGGCAACAGATCCCAGGAACATCTCTTTCAAGGGGTTTTTACCTGTTGTACCGGCAACGATCATCGTTGCCTCTCGTTCATTCGCCGCTTTTTCTATCTGCTCAAAGGTGCTGCCCACATAGAGATGTGACTCGGCTTCCACACCCGCTTTCTCAAAGGTTGCACACACCTCTTCCAGTTTTTGCTTGTTTTCTTTCCGAAGTGACTGAATCTCCATTGCCGACGTACTCTTGAATTCCTTCTCGTTGATCACATGGATGGCGATCACCTTTTTCAGGACATCCTTGAAGGTCAGGAGATAATCAACGGCCTTCTCGCTGGCGGGCGACCAGTCCATGGTGAGGAGAGGGCACTCAAAGGGCCGTTCGTTCACCTTCCCGGAGGGAAGCATATATTTATATACGAGGACCGGTGTCGAGGTCCGCTCGAGGATCTCGAGGGTCTCCGACCCGCCGTACAGTTCTTCGAGCTTCCCCTGCTTGTGACGGCCTGTCACGATAAGATCCACGTCCTCCTCCGCCGCCGTGGATATGATCTTGGGGATCGGGTTCCCCACCACGATATAGGCCCCCACTTCCATTCCCTGTTCAAAAAGGCTCTCCGCCCAATCGATAAAGCGGACATTCGCCATCTCGCGAAGCCGGACCTCCTCGTCCTTGAGATACCCCTTCCCGCGGTGCATGGCGACCTTCTCACGCTCGATGACATGTAAAAATACCGTGTGGTTGAACCCCGCCTTTCTCAGGTCCATCAACGACTGAAGGGCATCGAACCACAACCCTTCAAACTGAGTCACAAAGAGTAGTTTTTTATCTTTCATCGTATCCTTCTTCACGTATCCCGTATCTGTTGTCGTGCGTATCTACCCTATCAGCCTCTTGACCGTTTCCGCCAGTTCCAGCGGTTCTACCGGCTTTTCTATATATACATCCGGTTCAGGGACCGGTTGATCACCGAACTCGGTGAGCGCCTCCTGTGAGCGGAGAAATGTGCGTTTTGCAATCCCCGAGAGGATAACAACCGGGATGTCCTTAAGAGAATCATCACTCTTCAGCTCACGGTACATGCGGATACCGCTCTGCTTGGGCATGAGCACATCAAGGATGATCAGATCGGGGGCCTCGTCTCTCGCCAGAGAAAGCCCCGCCTCCCCGTTTCGTGCCACCAGGGGAGTATATCCATTCTCCTCCAAGACCGTCTTGACAAATATGCTGATATCGGGGTCATCGTCAACGGTAAGAACTCTCTTTGACATTACAGGCCTCCTTCATCGGTAGAATCTCACATCGTGAGTCTCGAGTTGTTCGTGTCTACAGTAATCGCTTCTGCCTATCGTGGTTCAGTGAGCCACGCCCGTACCCTTATGCGCCTTCTTATAGGGAATTCGTACCGTAAAGGTTGATCCCTTTCCAACCTCAGAGTCTATCTCGATACTCCCCTGATGCTCTTCCACCAGTTTTTGAATGACCAGAAGTCCCAGACCGGTCCCCTTCCCCCCCTTGGTGCTGAAGAAGGTCGTAAATATCTTTTCCCTGACCTCATCGCTCATCCCGCAACCGTTATCGATCACCTCAAACCTGACGATGTTGCCCTTTTCAAGTCGGGTTGTGACTCTGACCTTATGATCCTTGCTATTATCAAGATCGAATATACAGGCATCAACGGCATTTGAAACCAGATTAAGGAGCGTGCGATGGACCATGTCCGGGTCCATCAATACCTCTTTCACGTCCGGGGCGAAATCTCTCACGATCTTGATTTGGTTCTCCATCGCCATACCTTCCGATAGTTCACAGACATCCTCGGCGATATCGTTCGGCTGGCAATTTCTATACTCCGGCGCACGCCCCTTGGAGTAGGTGAGAAGGTCAAAAACGAGCGAAGACACGCGCCCGACATTCTTCTCCACCATATACCAGCCCGTTCTTAGCTTATCGGTATCATTCTTGTCAAGACCAATATTGACGATATAGGTACCCCCTTTGAGACCGGTCAGGATATTTTTGATGTAGTGTGCCAGCCGGGCAACCGTTTGACCGATTGCGGCCAGTCTTTCGGACCTGACCAGTTCCTGCTCAAGGTGTTTTATCTCTCTGAGATCTTGAAAAAAACCCACACTGCCGATGATATCGTCACCATCATACAGGAGCGCGGCGGAAAATCGGATGGGGACATCACCGCTCTCCTCTCGACGGAGGACAAGCTCCTGCCACCCCACATCCCCCATATCTTTTCCTTTTTTGAGCATCAAGCTGAACAGATCTACTATTTCCGGAGGAAACAGATCCTCATAATCCATCTTCCGCACGACATCAATCCGGGGCACACCAAAGATAGCCTCCGCCCCCGGATTGAATATCACCACGATGCCGTTTTCATCCGTCGCTACAATTCCATCATTGGAACGGGTGATCAGTTTGTCCTGAAAATCGGATTTTCGCTTCACCTCACCGATGGCGATATGGCACATATTTTCAAGATCGAGTGTGTACGCCCTCAGTTTTTCCCGGATCACCAATTTTTCCTTGGCCCGCTTCAGGGCGATCTGGAGTGCCTCTTCCCTGACCGGTTTATTGACGAAGTCAGAAGCACCGTACCGGAGGGCATCGATGGCGGAATCCATGTCTCCGTGACCGGTTATAACGATCACTTCGGTATCGGGGTTGCCGACTTTAACTCTCTTTAAGACCTCGAGCCCGTCCATACCCGGCATCTTCAGATCGGTCAGGATAATGGGGGGGGATTCTTTTTCGAAGGCCGCAAGGCCCTCCTCGCCCGAGACGGCGGTAATGACATCATACCCGTCACCCCTCAGAGAGAGGGAGAGGACATCCAGGATATCCTCCTCATCATCGATCAGTAAAATTTTGTTCATATCCATGGCACTCTCTCAACCCACCAACCATCGCTGTAAAGATAAGATCTATCACATATGTCCTCATATCAGACGCAAAAGCTATTGAAACTGGGGAACATATCCCGTTTCTTCGATCAAGGATCCTTGCCGGAGAAAAATCAGGCAGCCACAGGGAAAGTCAATCGGAATACCGTCCCCCTCCCCGCTTCGCTCTCTACCGAGATGGTACCGCCGTACTCGGTGACGATACCGTAGCTGATGCTCAGTCCCAAACCCGTCCCTTCCCCCGGCCGTTTCGTGGTAAAAAAGGGTTCGAACATCTTATCCTTCACGTTTTCAGGCATACCGATCCCGTTATCGGACATCGTGATCACCACCAGGTCCTTTTCCAGAAAAGACGTGATCGTAATCATCTTATCATCGCGGTTAGTGCTTTCATCCAGGGCATCTCTGGCGTTGGTAACCAGATTCATAAAGACCTGCTCCAAACGGTTGTGATCGGCAAAGATCGGGGGGAGGTCCTCCGCAAGGTTCAGTTCAACACCTATTCCGTGAACCTTCAACTGTTGTCCGAGGATCTTGAAGATATCCCTAATGGGACTATTGATATCGATTTTATCGCCCTTGACATCCGATTTCCTGACAAAGTCTTTCATATGTTTAATGGTCTGGGCCGCCCGCTGAACATTTTTCTCGATCTGACCGGCCACGGTGATGATGTCATCTTTCCTGATCTCTCCATTGCGCGTTATGGTCTTTACCAGGAAATCGGAGGCGACCTGGATCACATTCAGAGGCTGAGTGATCTCGTGGGCGATCCCTGATGCCATGGTCCCCAAGGTGGCCATCTTACTGGCTTGTATCAACTGAGTCTCCTTTTCCACACTCTCGCTGACATCGGGAGTCACCACGATCAAAGAATCCCTTCCCATAGACATGACCGCGCTGACGTGGAGGTTGACATAGAAAGAAGACCTGTCCTTTCGCCGGTAGAGCCTCCGGGAATAGAATGCCGACTGATTGGAAGAGATCGTCTCAAGCCCTTCCAGGACCTCTTGGTCAATGTTGGCCCCCAGGGATTCGAAGGACCTCCCCACAAACTCATCCTTCGAATATCCGTAGCACTCGACGGCCGTTGCATTTACATCGAGTATCTTGAAGGTCTCCCGGTCAACGATGATAATGGGACTGGGATCGGCATCGAACATGGCTCGATAGTTTTCTTCTGATTTTTTCAGCTCCCGATACGATTCCTTCAGTTCCCGTGTCTTCTCCTTGACCTTTCGTTCCAGATCGTGGCTGAACTTCTCCGCCTCATAGTGAAGCCGAGCATTCTCAATCGCCAAGGCAACATGGTTGGTAATCACGGGGAAGAGGTTTTTATCTTCGGCCGAAAAACGGGGTGATGTGTGGCTTGATGCCCTCATGACACCGAAGACATTCTCCTTGGAGGCAAGAGGGAGGTACGCAACGGACTTCAACCCCTCATCCAGGAACTCCTTGCAGGGGGTGTTGTCGGCGGAGACATCTTCAAAATACATGATTTTGTTTACTTTCGCCACTTGATCAACGATGCCGTCATACCCCCCGGCGCTTCCCTCTTGATAAATCTCCTGGCTGTACCCGAAGGAATGCGTGACACGAAAAGAGCCTCTCTTCCTCCGCAGATAGACACCGAGACTATCAATATCTTCGACATTCTTGAAGATACCGACTCCGGCAACACGGACACGCTCAAAGGGATCAAGCGTGGAACTCAGGATCGACGTTACGTTCCACAAGACCGAGAGGTGCCTGAGATGCTTCTCGCGCTCATCGTACAGCAGCTTGGAATCGGTCCGATCCCAACAGGTCTCGATCGCGCCGGAGATGTTCCCGTCGGGATCCCGTATCGGGGCCGCCGTGAAATAGATCCACCTCCCGTTCTCACCCATCTGTGGGTAAAAGTCTTCCGCCTCGAATGCCCCTTCAATAAAAGGGGACCGGCGTCCCCGGGCACCGTAATATTTCTTTATCTCTTCCTCGCTCACATTATCGACGATCAGGTCCGCCATGATCGGCTTCTCCCCCGTGTAGAAGGCCTGCCAGTGTTTCTTTGTCCCGATCATCTCGTCGGCCGTATATCCGGTGAGCCGTTCAAGGGCCGTGTTCCATCGGGTAATAACGTGGTTTTTGTCTATGACAAAAGTGGGGATGGTACTCCCCTGGACGATCTGGAGGAGGGTCCATTCTTTCTCCTGGTATTCCCGCTCAACCATCTCAATACGGCGAGCGCGCTCTTCGGCGATAACCCGATACTGTCGGGAAATGCCCCTTGAGAGGAGCGCCGCTATCAAAAGGAGAAGGATAACGGAAAGAGTGAGGATGAGAACAACAACTCGGTACCAGGCACTCCGATCGCCCTGCGGCACATCCGGTTCGCCCACAGAAGCTACCCCGGTTGCCGACTGAGACACCGCTTCCTGCTTCGTCACCAGGTTTCCATTCAGGGAGGTACCATTGAACACGAGAACGGCCATCAAGACCATGGGGATAACGATAAGGAGAAAAAAGATCTTCACCATTTCGAAGGTCTTGGCCTTCGTCCACATGCGCTCGTCTTTCCGGGTCTCCGGCATGATCGCTGTCCTCTATCCCCACGGGGGGAGGGAAATGGTACGAATCATCCTATCCGCCCATGACGGCCTTCGCGGTCATCCGCGCCAGTTCAAGAAGGAATCCCGGCCGGACAAACAACATAAAGGAGGCAGCAGCGGTCAAAACGGGCGGAATGACCGCACAGATATGTGCTTCATTCATGCGGGTCGAGGCATCAAAGTTGGAGCCCTGTGAGAAAAAGGCATCATACGTTATCGGCAGAAAGTAGGCTGCATTCAAGAGCGAACTGGTCAGGATCACCACCAGTATCGGGATCTGCCCCGCCTCGATACACCCCAAGGCGAGGTACCACTTACTGATGAAGCCGCCCATCGGAGGAATACCGATGACGCTCAGCGACCCGAAGAAGAAGGCCGTCATGGTAACGGGCATCATCTTTCCGATCCCCTTCATCTCGCTGATCTTCTTGAAGCCGGTATGGGAGATGATGGCACCGGCGCAAAAGAAGAGGGTGATTTTGCCGAAGGCGTGCATGACGATGTGAATCACCCCTCCCGTCATCCCCATGACGCTCAGCAACCCTCCGGCCATAACGATATAGGAAAGCTGGCTGACTGTCGAATAGGCAAGTCGTGCCTTCAGATCATCCTGTCTCAGGGCGAAAAGCGAGCCGACAATGATGGTCACTGATATCAAATAGAGGAGAAAGACATCCAGGGAGAGCGCATGCATCAGATCGATCCCGAAGATATGGAAGCAGACCCTCAGGACGGAAAAGACCCCCACCTTGACAACCGCGACCGCGTGCAGAAGGGCGCTGACCGGTGTCGGCGCCACCATGGCGGAAGGAAGCCATGAATGAATGGGCATAATGGCTGCCTTTCCGATCCCCGCTATGAAAAGGACGAAGACAAGGGTCAGCATCGCCCCCCCCGCTTTCCCCGCCAGGATACCCTGGTTCGCAAAATCGAGGGTCCCCGCATACCAGTACGTAATGATCATCGCCGGGAGGAAAAAGGCGATAGACGTCCCCATCAGATAGGTCAGATACTTTCGTCCGGCAAACCGTGCCTCGGCATCCTGGTGGTGAGTTACCAGGGAATAGGTCGAGAGCGACAGCATCTCGTAAAACATGTACAAGGTGAGGAGATTGGCGGAAAATGCAACACCGACGGCCGACGAGAGGGCCAGGGCGAAAAAGGTAAAGTACCTCGTCTGCGCGTGTTCCTTCAGCGGCCGCATATAGCCGATGGAATAGATGGTCGTAACGATCCACAGGGAAGATGCCACCAACGCGAAGAGAAGGCCAAACGAATCGACCCGGAAGGCAATCCCCACCCCGGGGAGGACATCAACCAGGGTAAAGGCAAGCCTCTTTCCGGCAAGGACCGCCGGCAGCATGGAAAGAACGATGCCGAATTTGATCAGTGCGATTGTCAGGGAGCACCCTTCTCTCAGGTTGGGTTTCCTGCCACAGACGACAATAAGAAGCGAACCACAGAGCGAAACGATGATAGCGAGCAGCGGCTTGACGGATACAATGGTTTCCATTCGGTACTGTTACCCCCCCTCTGACAGCAAGAATTCCCAATTGTAATCAGTAGGGGGTTCTTAGCAATTATCAACGGCCTTTTTCAAGCACTTTTTACGGCAAGGGGGATAATTGTATCTCAGGTCAGGGTTCTCATACACCTCAGGATGTTTCTGCACGGGCACGTTCCGTGACACTCTTTATCATCATTCCGACAACCTCTTCGATGCCGATGTCGGTTGTATCGAGAACGACCGAATTGTGTGCCGGTCTCAGGGGGGCGATTTCTCGGGACCTATCCTGATGATCCCTCACCAACAGTCCCCGCTTCACCTCGTCCCAGTCGGCATTTCCTCCGTTCTCTGTCAGCTGAAGGTAACGACGCCGTGCCCGTTCCTCGACCTTGGCGTCAAGAAAAAACTTTACATCGGCATCGGGGAATACCACTGTCCCCATATCTCTGCCCTCGGCGACAATCCCACCGTGCCGCCCGGCACGTCTCTGCAGGGGGAGGAGGGCCTCCCGCACGGTGGGGATCGCGGATACCGAAGAGGCGATCATCCCGATCTCTTCGGTCCTGAGATATTTCGAGACATCTTGTCCCTCCACCTCGACCTTCATCGATCCGTTCGTATCGAGGGGAACCGAGACATCCTCACACGCCTTCCTCACGGCCGTATCATCGCTCAGAGATATGCCGAGTTGCATCGTACGCCACGCGACCGCCCGGTAGAGGAGACCGGTATCCAGATACATATATGATATCTCTTCCGCAATCATCCTGCTGACGGTGCTCTTGCCGGAGCCCGCCGGACCGTCAACCGTAATAACCAATCGTTTTTCCATTATCTTCCCCCCTTGATTCTGTCTTCTATGGTTCGAATCCACCCGACCCTGTATCGGATTAACCGGTAGGTAACAGCGGCCAGGAATACTCCGGAAATATCAAACAGGAGATCGAATCCTGATGCGTATCGTCCGGGTACAAAAGATTGGTGCCACTCATCACTCATAGCATATAACGTCCCGAAGATACATGTTAAGACAACGGGACTCCCCGAGAAGAAACGATACGGTGAGGTAACCAGGACCCGCATCCACAAGTATCCCAACAGGAAATATTCGATTGAGTGGATGAATTTGTCAAGACTGAAGACCCAGGAAATCTCTTTCGGATAACGGGAAATCGATGAAAGGACAAAGATCAGAAGCAGATAGAAAAAAAGGGGGAGGACCACATAAAGCAGTCTCTCCCCACTTATTCTGCCGACAGGCTTCTTCATAGGCTTATGCTGAGTGCCGCTTTCACGCGGCCCATGTCTTCTCTACCTCAGGATACCCAGGAACACACCACCCGCGATCGCCGCGCCGATCGCCCCGGCAACATTCGGGCCCATGGCGTGCATCAAAAGATAGTTCTTCTTGTTTTCCTTCTGGCCCATGACCTGAACGACCCGCGCCGACATGGGAACGGCGGAGACACCGGCGGCGCCGATCATCGGGTTGATCTTCTCCTTCAAGAACAGGTTCATGACCTTCGCAAGGATCACCCCCGCCCCCGCCGCGCTGGCAAATGAGACGACTCCCAGGACAAGGATCAGGAGCGTCCGGGGCTGCAGGAAGTTCTGCGCCGGCATCGACGCCCCGATGGCCAGGGTCAGGAAAATGGTGATAATGTCGACAAAGGTTGTCTGGGCGGTCTTGTTGAGCCGATCCGTAACACCGCATTCCTTAAACAGGTTCCCCACCATGAAGCAGCCCATCAGGGGCGCGGAGGAGGGAACAATCAGTATGACGATAACGGTCGTCACCAGGGGGAAGAGGATCTTCTCAAGCTTCGACACCTTCCGGAGGGCCGGCTTCATGTAGATCTGACGCTCCTTCTTGGTGGTCAGAAGCCGTATCACGGGCGGAAGGATAATGGGGACCAGCGCCATGTACGAATAACAGGCGACAGCGGTGGCACCTATGATGTGCGGTGCAAGGAGAGAGGTGACATAGATGGTGGTGGGCCCTTCGGCCCCCCCTATGATCCCGATGGATGCCGCCTCCGTCATGCTGAATCCGAAAATCAGGGCCAGGAAGAATGCCAGGTAAACGCCGAACTGGGCCGCAGCGCCGAGCAGTAGGGTCTTGGGATTGGCGAGCATGGGGCCAAAATCGGTCAACGCACCGAGACACAGGAACATCAAGGGGGGAAGAATCTGCCACATGACACCGTACTGGAAGATCCGAGAGAGGAGCCCCACGGGGCGCGTGCGATATTCCGCTTGGTTGGTCTGCTCCATCGTTATGAGAGAAGCGACTACCTGCCCCTCCTCGATCCGCTGACCCTTGGACACCTTCAGGCTGTCGATCCTCCCAAAGACGGGAGCCGTTATCTCTCCCGAGTCGAGTTTATAGATAAGGCCGCCCTTCTCGAAGGCATCCCCCTTCTGCATCGATACCTCCATCACCGTACCGGCCTGTGGTGCCTTCAGCATCATTTCGTAGTCCATCATTCCCCCGAGGGGAAGATTGACCAGTATCATCCCGAACCCGATCGGGACCAGCAGTAGCGGTTCCATCTTCTTGGCAATCGCCAGATATATAAATCCCAGACCGATTACGATCATCAGGGCGTTCCCCCAGTAGAACAACGGGAAACCGGTTTCAAGTAATCCAAATAGCACTTCCGTTCCTCCTCTATATAAATATCATTGCATCTATTTCTTGTCGCCGGCAATCTTCTCGGTGATCACCCGCGTCAGTTCCACCGATATTCCCAGCAGCACCAGTATCCCGAATACGAGGCCAAATCCGCCGCAGGCCGTTTTAATCGCCAATGCCCAGTCAATCATGTCCGCTCAAACTCCTCTCGTCCCTATAAACGGTACCCCGGCGGTTTGCCGGGTTCAGACAGAAGGAGGGATAAGAGAGACAAACACCCCCCTTATCCCTCCGGCTCAGTCTATTCCAAGACCATCAACACCTGGTCGGCCTCAACGGCATCTTTTTCCTTGACCTTGATCTCTTTGACCGTCCCGTCCGCCGGAGCAAAGATGGGGTTCTCCATCTTCATCGCCTCGAGGATGATCACCTCATCGCCCTCGCTGACGGCATCGCCGACACTCACCACGATCTCAACAATGTTTCCCGGCATCGGGGCCGTTACTTCTACGCTCATTTCCATTCCTCCTCATTACTTTGATTATATACCCTATATCCAAGCGTTTGAACTACGCTTTTATTCTTCTTTCCCCGGTCTGTCAAGTCCCCGAACGATCTGAGACTTAATTAGCCTCGGGAGCATCATGTGGTGGCGGGGGCATATCGATCGCGGGTTCTGATAGACACCGTTGGAAAATGCCACCAGATACCGGCGGATGTCCTCGAAACGCACGATCTCATCCACCATACCTTCCTTCGCACAGTACACCGGCCGTGATGTCTCCTGGTAATGCTTGACCATCTCATTCATCTTTTCAATCACCGGCTCGAGCGAATGGCCCGCATCCTTCTCCTTGACGAGCCTGCGCGAGTAACTCGCGGCGGCGGCCGTCTCGCCGTGCATCACATTGATCTCGGTACTGGGAGTGCCGAGGGTAAAGGCCGTGTTGTTGTTGGCGGTGGGGCCTCCCATGACATAGTGGGCCGCCGCCGTCCCCTTTCTCAAAACCACCAGCATCATGGGGACATTGGTCTGCTCCACCGAATAGATCAGCGACTGACCCAGGCCGAGCAACTCCGCCTTTTCCGCAGTGTCACCCACATCAATCCCGGAGGTGTCCTGGAACCAGATAATCGGGATTCGGTCACGACCGCATTGCGTTACAAACTCATTCATCTTGATCAGACCCTGGCGATAGAGCTTGCCCCCCACACCAATATACTCATTCGTGTATTCGGGGTAGTTGGGAAGGAGACCCTGGCGATTGCCGATGGCGCCCATCAGGAACCCGTCGATCATGACAAGCCCCGTGTAGACTTCCGGACCATATCCCGGCCTGAATTCGAGGTGCTGGCTGTTGTCGACCAAGCGGGCAAGGACGTTGTCGAAATCGTACCCCGCCTTCGGGTTCATGCTCACCAGGTACGGTAATTCAGACGGGGAATATTTGGGCTCGGCCGGCTGAGCAAGACGGAAGAAGCGGGGATCGTACGCCGGAAGACCGCCCATGTATTCCTTGAGGGCATCCAGGACCTGCGTCTCCTCGTCGAAAACCGCCCGGAAGAAACCCGTTTCGTCATAGTGGATCTTCACACTCCCCGGCGGAACGGACTTGAAATGGCGGGTCGCCGAGATCAGCTCTTCAGCACTCTCTTCGTCGAAATATCCCTTAGGGCTCATCCCTCCGACGATGCCGCCGCCGCCGACCGCTATGTTACAGTTCTTGTGCGCCAAGAGGATGGTAGGACTGATTCCCTGATACCCGCCTCCGGCCGGATTGGTCCCATAGATACCCGCCAGGACGGGGATACCCAGTTTTTCCAGCTCCGCGTGACGGTAGAAGCAGGTCCCCTGGCCGCGACGGTTGGCATACATCTTCTCCTGCTCCGGCAGCTTGACACCGGAACAGTTCACCAACCAGACGAGGGGCAGGTTCATAATCTTTGCGATATCGGTGGCCCGCAGGTTGTTCTCGGGCTGCCCGGCTATCCAGGCACCGGCCATCCACTTATTATTGAACCCGATCAGCATGCACCACCGCCCGTTGATCCGGGCAAGGCCGTCGACCACACCCGTACTCCCGGACTCCTCATGGCCGGGATCGAAGATGGTATGGAGGGGACAGAACGTCCCGGGGTCGGCCAAGTACTCGATCCGCTCCCAGACGGTCATCTCACCGCACTTGTGGATCTTCTCGATCGGGACTCCCACTTCCTTGATCCTCTCGACCTCCTCATCGATCCCGCGCATGACTTCCTGCGCTAAGGCTACGTTTTGTTCCATCCTCTTGAGTTGCGACTCTTTCAACGGCTTGCCGAAATCGTCCATTTTTATGAAGGGTATCATCGTATCGTTCCTTTCTCCGCCTACGGTGCGAGTCGGAGGGACAAACTCACTTGTCCTCCAGAAAGAAGAGCAGCTTATCCGCGGCAGTGGTCGGCGCGGTCGTCCCCACTTCCACCTCTCTCTCAACCTTCGGGATCATCGTCCTGACGTAGGGGTTTCTATAAAACCACTCAGCGAGCCCCTCCCGTACCAGGAACCACATCCAGTCTAAGGCCTGCTGTTCACGTTTCAGCTCCAACTCCCCGGTCTCCATCAGCTTCTCTCGGTGCTTGAGGACAACCTCCCAGATCGCCTCCACCCCCGTCGATTCCAGGGAACTGCAGGTCAAGACGGGGGGGGTCCAGTTGGGGGACGAGGGGGCCGAAAAATGGAGTGCCGTCTCGAACTGTCTGCGCGCAAAGGCCGCCCGCTGTATGTTGTCGCCGTCCGCCTTATTGATGGCGATCGCGTCGGTCAACTCCAGGATACCCTTCTTGATCCCCTGGAGTTCGTCCCCCGCCCCGGAGATCATCAGCATCAGAAAGAAATCGACCATGGAGGCCACGGCAACCTCCGACTGTCCGGAGCCCAGCGTCTCAATGATCATCACATCGAATCCGGCGGCCTCACAGACGAGCATCGTCTCTCTGGTCTTGCTCGCAACGCCCCCGAGGGTTCCCCCCGAGGGGGAGGGGCGGATAAAGGCGTTTTCCTGGGTGGAGAGCCGCTCCATTCTCGTTTTGTCCGCCAGGACACTCCCACCGCTCCTCACACTGCTCGGATCGACGGCGAGAACGGCCACGGTGAGCCCCTTCTTCACCAGCATCATCCCGAGGGACTCAATAAAGGTGCTCTTCCCCGCCCCCGGCACCCCGGTTATCCCGAGGCGTATCGCCTTCCCCGTGTGGGGGAGGAGTCGATCGATAACCAGCCGTGCCATCTTCTTGTGTTCGGGGAGCGCACTCTCGATCAGGGTAATGGTCTTGGAGATCATACGCCGGTCGTGTCTGAGTACCCCCTCGATATACGGCTGGGTATCGGCCGTTTTCATGTCTTCTTCTCCAGGATATTGAGAACCGCGTTGGCGGATTCCAGTATAGGCGTACCCGGACCGAATATCGCCGCCACGCCGGCATCATAGAGAGCATCGTAATCAATCCGGGGGATAACCCCACCGGCAATAACCGTGATGTCCTCCCCCCCCTCTTTCTTGAGGTACTCGATCAGCTGGGGGATCAATGCCTTGTGCCCGGCGGCCAGGCTTGAGACACCGATGACATGCACATCGTTTTCAACCGCCATCTTGGCCGCCTCGGCGGGGGTCTGGAACATGGGACCGATATCCACATCAAATCCGAGGTCGGCATAGGCCGTGGCGATCACCTTGCTTCCGCGGTCGTGCCCGTCCTGGCCCATCTTGACGACCAGCATCCGCGGCCTTCTCCCCTCGGTTGCCATAAAGTCGCCCGCCCGCTTCTTGACGGAGGAAAATGTTTCGTTATCGGCATACTCGGCTGCATAGGCCCCCGATATGCACTGGGTCGTGGCGATATACCGTCCAAAGACCTTCTCCAGGGCTCCCGAGATCTCCCCGACCGTTGCTCGCGCGCGGGAGGCGGCAATCGCCACCTCCAGCAGATTCCCATCGTTGCTTTCGGCGCAATGGGTCAGTGCCTCCAAGGCCTTCCGTACGGCATCGGGATTCCGCTGTTTCTTCAGCTCATGCAGCCGGGCAATTTGCTCATCGCGAACCGCCTCCGACACCTCGCGGATATTGTCGAGGGGTTCTTCCTCGATCTGGTACTTGTTCACACCGACGATGACATCCAACCCCTGGTCGATCCGCGCCTGCTTCCGGGCCGCTGATTCTTCAATCCGCATCTTCGGCATTCCGGTCTCGATCGCCTTGGCCATCCCGCCCAGTTCTTCCACCTCTTCGATAATCTTCCGGGCCTCCTGGATAATTCCGTTCGTCAAGGCCTCAACGTAATACGACCCGCCGAGTGGGTCGATCACGTGGCATATCTCGGATTCCTCCTGGACGATGATCTGGGTGTTCCGCGCGATCCGGGCGGAAAAGTCGGAGGGGGTAGCCACGGCCTCATCAAAGGAGTTGGTATGGAGGGACTGCGTCCCTCCCAAGGCGGCGGCCAGGCACTCGATGGTGGTCCGAACAATGTTGTTATAGGGGTCCTGTTCCGTCAGGCTCCAACCGGATGTCTGGCAGTGGGTCCTGAGCATCACGGATTTGGGGTTTTTCGGATTAAACCGGCTGATCAGCTCATGCCAGAGGAAACGAGCCGCCCTGAGCATGGCGATCTCCATGAAGAAGTTCATCCCGATCCCGAAGAAAAAAGAGAGCCGCGGTGCGAAGGCATCGATATCGAGCCCCGCGTCAAGGGCCGCTCGCACATACTGAACGCCGTCGGCCAGGGTAAAGGCGGTCTGCAGAACGGAGTTCGCCCCGGCTTCCATCATGTGATACCCACTGATGCTGACAGTGTTGTACCGGGGCATGTGCTTCGAGCAGTACCCGATGATGTCCGATACGATCCGCATGGAGGGGGCCGGGGGGTAGATGTATGTGTTTCTCGTAAGATATTCCTTCAGGATGTCGTTCTGGATGGTCCCTGAAAGCTGGTCCTGCGTGACCCCTTGTTCTTCGGCCGCAACGATATACCCGGCGAGACACGGGAGAACGGCACCATTCATCGTCATGGAGACGGACATCTTGTCCAGGGGAATCTGGTCGAAGAGAACCTTGATATCCTCCACCGAATCGATTGCGACACCGGCCTTTCCGATGTCACCGATCACCCGGGGATGATCGGAGTCATACCCCCGGTGAGTCGCCAGATCGAACGCCACCGACAGTCCCT
This sequence comes from Syntrophales bacterium, assembly GCA_963662405.2. Lineage (GTDB taxonomy): Bacteria > Desulfobacterota > Syntrophia > Syntrophales > UBA2210 > UBA6078. Next base: position 2,312,973 of record CAXXKT010000001.1, on the reverse strand, counting down.
TCTGACCGGCGGCGAGATTTCGCCGATAGAATTCGTTCGACTCTCGCGCCGTGGAGAAGCCGGCATACTGCCGGATCGTCCAGGGCCGCTGCGCATACATCGTGGCCTGCGGTCCTCTGATATAAGGGGGAAGACCCGGAAGGGTGTTGACGCACTCCAGCGTTTCAAGGTCTTCGGCCGTATAGAGAGGCTTGACCGATATCCCCTCCGGCGTCATCCAGGTGAGGGTGTCAACTGACGTCCCCTTCAGGCTCTTCTCCGCAAGTTCTTCCCATTTCTTTTTATCACGATGTTCTGGCATGATCACATTCTCCCCTTCTCGACGTTTCGTACTATTCTATCCCTCGTACACAATTTCCTCTCCTGTCAAGAGATAACGGTCCTCTCTTACAGGGGAATATTCCCGTGTTTCTTCCAGGGACGCTCCTCCTCCTTGTTCTCCAGCATCTTCAGGGCACTGATAATCATCGGTCGCGTTTCTCTCGGTTCGATCACCTGCTCGACCATGGCATGAGAGGCCGCCTGGTACGGCGTGGCAAATTCCTCGACGTACCGGGCCTTCTTCTGCTGCCGCACCTCCTCCGACTCACCCCGGAAGATGATATCCGCCGCGCCGTCTGCTCCCATGACCGCAATCTCGGCCGACGGCCAGGCGAGGACCATGTCGGTCCCGGCCTCGCCGGAACACATCCCGAGATAGGCCCCACCATAGGCCTTACGAACAACAATGGTAATTTTCGGCACGGTCGCTTCGGGGTATGCGTAGAGCAACTTGGCCCCGTGACGGATGATCCCCCCGAACTCCTGGTTGATCCCCGGCAGGTACCCCGGGACATCGACGAAGGTCAAAAGGGGGATGTTAAAGCAATCACAAAATCGTATGAAACGGGCCGCTTTGTCGGAGGCATTGATGTCCAGACAGCCCGCCATGAACATCGGCTGATTTGCGATGATACCAACAGGAGCCCCGGCCATCCGAGCAAAGCAGGTGATGATGTTGCGGGCAAAAAGAGCCTGGCTTTCGTAAATCTCGCCGTGGTCTACCACCATTCGAATCAGCTTCTTCATATCGTAGGGACGCTTGCTGCTCTCGGGAACAATCGTATTGAGGGCATCATCCCGGCGGTCGGTCGGGTCTTCGCAGTGAAGAGCGGGGGGACGCTCCTTATGATTCGACGGCAGATAACTGAGAAGTTGCTTAATTTGGGCAATACAGTCCTCATCGGTGGCGGCGACAAAGTGCGAATTGCCGCTCTTCTGGTTATGCGTAATCGCCCCTCCCAGCTCCACGGCGGAAACCTCCTCGCCCGTGACGGACTTCACCACCAGCGGGCCGGTGATAAACATCTGGGCGTAATCCTTCTCGACCATGTAGACAAAATCCATCAAGGCGGGGGAATAAACAGCACCGCCCGCCGAGGGACCCATGATCGCGCAGATCTGGGGGATAATGCCGGAGGCCATGGTGTTCTTATAAAATATCCGCCCATAGCCGGCGAGGGCATCGACGGCCTCGTGGATGCGAGCCCCGCCGGAGTCATTCATGCCCACAACCGGGCATCCCGTCCTCGTGGCCTGGTCGAGACATTTGACGATCTTGGTGGCATGCATCTCGCCCAGCGACCCGCCCATGACGCCGAAGTCCTGCGCATAGGCGAAAACGGTCCGTCCGTCGACGGCGCCGTACCCGGTCACTACTCCCTCACCAGGTATCTCCTTCGTATCCATACCGAAATTCGTGCACCGGTGCTCGACATGCTTGTACAGTTCCACGAAGCTCCCCTCATCAAAGAGGAGGGCCAGGCGCTCCCGGGCCGTCAGCCTCCCGGTCGCATGCAGCTTTTGGGTGGCCTTCTCACCGCCACCCGCCTCGATCTTTTCCGCCCTTTTCCTCAGCGCGTCCAGTTTCTCCTGATTCGTCATCCCTTTTCATCCTCCCATTAGAATGGCCATCCCATGTTCAGTCTCTCTGGCACAGTTCGAGGAGTACCCCCCCGGTGGCCTTGGGGTGCAGAAAGGCAATCTTTGTGCCACCCGCGCCGCGCCTGGGCACCTCATCGATCAGCCTGACACCCTTCTCCTTGAGTTCCGCAAGGGCCGCGTCAATATCGTCAACCCGCAGGGCAATGTGCTGTATCCCCTCTCCGTTCTTGGCGATATACCGGGCAATAGGTCCGTCAGGGGCCGTCGACTCCAGTATCTCAAGCTCGGATTCACCCACCGGGAGAAATGCCGTTTTGACCTTCTGCTCTGCGACTTCTTCTACGCCGCTCATCTCGATTCCCAGCACCTGCGTATAGAACTGCGCACTTCCCTCTATGCTGTCGGCCGCGATGCCGATGTGGTCCACACATAAGATCTTCATCTCATCCAATCTCCTCACACTGAACGTATCATTTTTCTATGCCGTCACGGGCCGGTACCCCTTTAGCATAGTAATGTTTGATCTCCTTCATCTCCGTCACCAGATCGGCCCGTTCGATAATCCTCGCGTCGGCCCGCCTCCCCGTAATAATCACCTCGACGTGGGGAGGGCGCGCATCGATACACGCGAGGAGATCTTCGACTGAAAAGAGTTTGTAGTGGGTAGCGATGTTCGCCTCATCGAGAATGACCACATCGTAGGCGCCGGACGCCACGATTCGGCAGGTCTCTTCAAGACCACGGCGGGCCGCCAGAATATCCTGCTCTTGGGGAGTTTTGTATATAAAGCAGTCACGGCCGTACTGCTTCACGGTGATGGTGTCCTGAAAGCGATCAAGGGCGTCGAGCTCGCTGTAATGCATCCCCTTAACGAATTGTGCCAGATAGACCTTCAATCCGGCACCGGCGGCCCGCAGTGCCAGCCCCAAGGCCGCCGTCGTCTTTCCTTTTCCGTCTCCCGTGTAAACCTGTACGCACCCCTGCATAAGCCCTCCGGTCGAACGTGGAAGTATCGCAACTGCTCAGGTTCACGGCTCACAGCAAGGGCATAGCAGAAGGTGTACAGCACGAAGCATGAAAGCATCCAGCGGCACATTAACGGCTGTGAACCGTGAACCTATGAACCTGAGTAGTCTTTTCGTATAGTCCTATATCCTGTTTTTGGCAAACCCCAGCGTCGCATTCGCGACGATCATGGTGTGCATGTTCGAAGTGCCTTCCAGCGTCTCGAACTGCTTGCAGTCTCTCAGGAATCGCCCGCAGGGATATTCCGTCGAGTACCCGAAGGAACCGTGTAGCTTCATACACTCATTCGCCGCATGGACGGCCGCCTTTGCAGAAAACAGTTTCGCCATGGAGGTCTCCATCACATTGGGAAGATTGTGGTCCTTCAGCCAGGCGGCCTTGTAGACCAGGGCCGCCAGCGCCTCGTGCTCCATCTTCATCTCGGCTATCTGCTGCTGGATCAATTGATACTTTCCTATCGGCTGGCCGAACTGGTTCCGCTCTTTTGCATACTGAACCGAGGCCTCCAGGCAGGCACCGGACAGGCCCAGAGCTCCGGCCGCACAGCCGAGCCGCGTGGCGTTCAGCTGCGTCATGCAGATCTGGAACCCTCTATTCACCTCACCCAGGACGAGTTCCTTGGGAACCTCGACGTTTTCAAATGTTATCTCTCCCGTGTCGGAGGCCCAGAGACCCACCTTCTCCGTCATCTTTGTTCGGCTGATCCCCGGCAGGCTGTAGTCCATGATGAGGCAGGTTACTCCCTTGGCCCCGGCGTCCTTGTCGGTCTTCACATACAGAAGACCGGAGTCGCAGATCGAGCCGTTGGTGATAAACATTTTGTTGCCGTTCACCAGGAAGTGATCCCCCTTGTCCTCGGCACGGCACTTCATCCCCGCTACATCGGAACCAAAATCGGGTTCCGTCATGGCGAAGCTGCCGATGTACTCACCACTGACAAATTTCGGGATATACTCCCTCTTCTGCTCATCGGTCCCGAACTTCTGGATCGTCAAGGCCGGTCCCCAGTCCTGCATATTGAAGGCCATTCTCCAAGAGGTATGAACCTTGGCCACCTGTTCAATGGCAAGCGCGCCCTCGAGGAATCCCATCCCATTGCCGCCGAATTCTTCATCAATACTGAAACCGAAGAATCCCAGCTCCGCCATTTGGTCATATATCCCTTTTCGCCAGTGGTGGTTTTCCTCGTCCTCGTCTACGTGGGGCGCGATCTCCCCCTCGGCGAAGTTTTTCGCCATATCCTGGAGCATCTGTTGCTCTTCCGTCAGTGCAAAATCCATTAACTCCGTACCTCCTTGTGGTATCTTTCCGTAATATTATACATCCTTATATGCGTAAGCTCACCAATCGTCCTGTCAGCACCCTTCGATAATGAGAGAAAGAGACTGTCCACCCAGGGCCGCAACATTGATCAGGCCCCGACTGCCCGCCTTACCCGCCAGTCGGTGTATCATACCGGTCGCCATAATCGCGCCGGTCGCCGCACCGGGATGACCGAAGGAGAGGGAGCTGCCGTCCACATTCACCTTCCCGGCAGTCGCTTCACCGAGCATCTCCTCGACAGTGATGCCGTAGGCGGCCGATGGGGTATGGATATCGAAGAAGTCCAGATCATCGACCCCCAACCCGCACATGGCCAGTGCCTTCTCCATCGAGCGAACCGCTATCAATTCGGGAAGTGTCGGATTGCCGGCCGCGACTCCGAAGCCGACCATCTTTGCCAGGGGTTTCGCCCCCAGTTCCTCCGCCCGCTCAGCGGACAACATGATCAACGACGCCGAGCCGTCCGCCCAGGGTGCGACATTCGCGTCCGTCGCCGTCCCGCCCTCATTCTCCGGCGTCAGGACCATCAGTTCCTCCATGGTCACCGTCTCCGGCAATTCGTCCGCCTCAACAACGGTCTCTTTCTTTCGCTGCTTGACGATTACGGGTTTGATCTGCGGGGCAATCCGGCCACTCTCGATCGCCGCGACGGCCTTCTCTTTGTCACACAGGGTATAGGCATCCAGAACACTCCGGGTAAAGCCGTATCGGGCAGCAACCATGTCGGCGAGCGTAGCCGCCGTCAGTTCCCCATACTCTTCCTCCGGCTGAGCATTCATTTCAACCTCCAGTTTTGCATCGTTAAAGCAGAGGCTGTGCGGCCCGAATTCGTACCGCGGGTGGAACAGGTAGTACTGAGCCAGGCTATAGCTCTCCACACCGCCGACCAGCATCCCCCGGTATTCCTCGCCGACGATCTTGTTGAAACCGCTGATCATCGTCTGGAGCGCACCGGCACAGAGGGTATTAAAAGTATACCCCGCCGGGTTCTCACTCAGGCCGGCCAGTGTCCAGGCGTGCCGCCCTACGTTCGCCGGCAAGCTGCTCTGCATCGACTGGCTGTAGATGCTCATATCGAGGGCGTCCGAGTCTATTCCGGCCCGCTCGATCGCCGCCTTCATCGTATGCGCCGCCAGATCCTGGATCCTCACGGTCTTGAGTGATCCCATATATCTTCCGATCGGTGTCCTCACCGCGCTGACAAATACTGTTTCCTTCACTGGGCACCTCCTTCCCGGCCCTCAAGCCGCTCTATAATAATGGCCCCGCCGATGCCGCCTCCGCAGCACAGGGTGGCCAGGCCGTAGCGCTTACCGGTGCGCTCCAGTCCGTAGAACAGCTTGGTCGTGATGATGCAGCCGCTGGCGCCGAGGGGATGCCCGAGGGCGATCGCGCCTCCCCAGAGGTTCACGTTTTCGTCGAGCCATTTGTCGTCGATCCCGTACATCTCCTTCCATTCCCGCATGACAGCGAGAGACTGGCCTGCAAAGGCCTCGTTCAGTTCTACGATGTCCATATCGGTCAGGGTCATCCCCGCCTTTTTCATTGCGATCGCCGTGGAGGGGACCGGGCCCCTCCCCATGATCTTCGGGTCGACACCCGCCAGACCGCAACTGAGAATCCGCGCCCGGGGTGTCACGCCCAATTCGTCCGCCTTTTCCCGTGACATGATGAGGCAGATCGCCGCTCCATCGTTTCTTCCCGACGAGCTTCCCGCCGTTACGGTTCCGTCCTTCTTGAAAACGGGTTTGAGCTTTGCCAGCCCCTCGAGCGTCGTCTCCTTCCGGGGGAATTCATCGACCGCAAAGATACCGATGGTCCCGTCGTCCTTTTCGTACCGGACGGGAACGATCTCGGCCTTGAAGTCGCCGTTTTCAATCGCCTGCACGGCCAGTTTCTGACTGCGCAGGGAGAAGATATCCTGTTCCTCGCGGGAGATATTGTGCATCTCTACGAGATTCTCGGCGGTGATCCCCATGGGGATATTGCCGTATCGTTCCACCGGAGCCGCCCCGGGTCCGCCGGTAGTAATCGAATCCAAGAGCTTCACATCACCGTTACCGAAGGAATGATTGCTCGTATCGGAGAGAAAATACTCGCCACCGCTCATCCACTCGACACCACCAGCCAGGATAACATCAGCAAAACCGTTCTTGATGAACTCATACCCTTCCATGATCGAGAGCATCCCCGAGGCGCAGGCAACGGTGTCGGCAAAAGCCGGCACCTCCTCGGGGAGCCCGATCATTAATACCAGGTTGCGTGCCGTGTTTGACACGACCGTGCTCTGCTTCACATGACCCATAATCACATAATCATACATCTCGGGAGCGATCTTCCCGCTGTTCCTATCGACAACCGCCTTGGCCGTCTGAGCCAGCAGGTCCCAGAAGGGAAGATTCTTAATCGTCCCACCGTGCCTGCCGATGGCGCTTCTCGCCATATCAACAATGACTACTTCTCTCATTTCAACCTCCTCACTACGCCAGCCGATCGCACCGGCCGGGGCCGTGTCATATCTCTACATTTTCACACTGACCCGGGCACTCCCGAGCTGCTGTTACTAAAACTTGAGATCCGTCCGGGGTTTTCTCTCTCCGGAGGTATAATCGTACCACCCCTTCCCCGTCTTTTTTCCCAGGTCTCCACTGATGACAAGCTTCTCCAGGATCAAGGAGGGGGCGAATTTCGGATCCTTATATCCCTCGTACAGGGTCTTGAAGACATTGTACCCAATCTCCACGCCGACAAAATCGCCCAATTCAAAGGGACCCATGGGATGATTCAAACCAAGCTTGATCGCCTTATCGATGTCCTCGAGGCTGGCAACACCCTCCAGGAGGCATTTATAACATTCAGCACGAAAGGCCGCATTGGCCCGGTTGACCAAGAATCCCGGTACATCCTTCACGCGGACCGTCTCTTTCCCCATCTTCGCCGCGAGCGCTTCCGTCGCCGCGATCACCTCTTCGGCGGTCTTCAGGGCGGGGATGACCTCGACCAGACGCATCACCGGGACGGGACTGAAGAAATGCATCCCGATAAAACGGTCAGGGCGCCCCGTCGCCGCGGCCAGCGTGGTGATCGGAATAGAGGAGGTATTCGACGCAAAGATCACGTTCTCACCGCAGATAGCATCGAGTTGTTGAAAGATACCCTTCTTGACCTCCAGGTTCTCAAAGGCGGCCTCGATGACAAAATCCACATCCTTGGCGGCATTAAAGTCGACCGACTTGCTGATACGGCCCAGAATCGTCGCCTTATCCTCTTCCGTCATCTTGCCCTTTTTGATCTTCCTGTCCAGAAGCCCGGCGATGTTGTTGAACCCTTTATCGATAAAGTCCATCTTGACATCGTTCATGATGACATTATACCCTGCCTGGGCTGCGACCTGAGCGATACCGCCCCCCATCAATCCTGAACCCACCACCATGATCGTTTTGATTTCCATATTCATAACCCCTTTACTTTCTCTGATTATCCAATCTCGTTATCACTGATTCTATCTGATTACCACCACGCACCAACACCGCCTCTACCTCCCCACGAAGGTCGGTTTACGCTTCTCAATGAAGGCATTGGTACCCTCTTTCTGGTCCTCGGTCCCGCAGAGGTAGCTCCAGTGCATCGATTCGAGATCGAGTCCCTCACTCAGGGTCATATTAAGCCCGTGATTAATCACCTCTTTGGCGGCCCTCACGGCGAGGACGGGCTTGCTCGCGATGAGCGCTGCCATCTCCTTGGCCTCGTCCATCAGTTTATCCGGCTCCACCACGGCATTCACAAGACCGATGACTGCGGCTCGCTCGGCGCTGATAAACTTTCCCGTGTAGATCAACTCCTTGGCGATGCCGGCCCCCACGAGGCGAGGAAGACGCTGGGTCCCGCCTCCACCGGGGATGATACCCAGGTTGATCTCCGGCTGACCGAACTGTGCCTTCGTCGATGCGATACGGACGTCACAGCTCATGGCAAGTTCCAGACCGCCGCCGAGGCAGTAACCGTTGATGGCACAGATGACGGGACGCGTGAAATCCTCCATCTGCTGGTAGAGGGGACGCGTTATTTTCAGCCGCGCTTTCGCCTTTTCCTGATTCAACTCCGGGAACGACTTGATATCGGCTCCGGCGACAAAGGCCTTCCCCGTTGCGGTGAGAATCACCGCCTTGACCTCATCCAGCTTCCCCGCGAGTTCCCCCATAATCGCCGAAAGCTGATCCCTGACGGCCGTTACCAAAGGGTTCATGGGGGGATTGTTGATCGTCACGGTCGCAATCCCATCCTCGATAATATAACTCACAACCTGCTCGCTCATAGGTACTCTCCTCTCGTGTAAAGACTGTATCTCTGTCATCCACAAAGCCCCGCATGGGAGGCTCTTCATAAACAGCAGCTATTCCGGCAGATCCGCCGGTCCCAGCTTCTTACCCTTTTCGTCGTAGCGATACCAGCCGGTGCCGGTCTTGCGCCCCAACTCGCCCCGCTCCACCTTCCTGCGGAAGATCTCCGGGGGACAGAACTTCTCGTCCTCCGTATCTTCATAGACGGCCTTATAGGCGTTGTAGACCACATCGAGACCGGCCATGTCAGAGGTCTCAAAAGGCCCCATGGGTCGTCCGAAGCCAAGACGCATCCCCTTATCCACGTCCTCCACGCTCACCACACCCGCTTCAACCAGTCTGATCGCCTCAACCGTGCTGGGATAATTGATCCGGTTCAGGGCAAAGCCGGCAACGTCGCGGTTGACCCGAATCGTCTCCTTCCCCAGGGACTTGCAGATCTCTTCGACAAGGACGATCGTTTCTTCGGATGTCTCGGAAATCCTCACCACCTCCACGATCCGCATCATCGGAACGGGGCTGAAGAAGTGGGCCCCCAGGAACTGGGTCTTCCTGCCCACCGCCTCCGCGATCTTTGTGATGGGGATCGCCGAGGTGTTGCTCGCGAAGACGGCGTAGGGGGGGCATATGGAATCGAGATCTGCGAAGAGCTGCCGCTTGATCTTGAGATCCTCAACGACGGCCTCAAATACAAAATCGGCGGCGGAGGCGGCGGCAAGATCGGTTGTCCCCGTGATCCTGCCCATGATCTCATCGACACTGCCCGGGCTCCTTCCCTTCTCCACAAGCTTCTCCACCGACCATCTGACCGATTGAAGGCCCTTTTCGATGAGTTCTTCGCTCAGGTCGCGGATCGTCACCTCATAACCCGCCTGCGCGCAGACCTGGGCGATCCCACCTCCCATCAACCCCGCGCCGGCGACAAACATTTGCTTGATCATCGCCTCTGTCCCTTCTTATAACAACCGTAACGCTCTCTCCTTACAAATTTCACATCAATCCTTCGTCATCCCGGCTACCTTCCGGACAATCTCCCTGCGAGCCTCGATGTCGTACTGGGTCGTGATGGCGATGGTTTCCATCCGGGGAGATCCGCCGCCGTGGAGCGCGCCGAAGTTGGCGATGCCCCCCTTGGCGGAACAGGCCAGGTCACCAACATGGCGCCACAGCTGAGCCTGGTTCTCCGGTGACATCTTAGAGCTTCGGGTGGTGTATTTCTTGGCAAACTCGGCCGTTTCCGGATTGACAAACTCCCCCTCATGGGGGAACGTGGCAGGCATTCCACCGGAGATATCGGCCAGCATCTCCATCTCGTGGAAGACGGCCTCGCCGGTCAGACAACGGCCCACATTGGCATAAATGGAGTGGGGGATATAGTTACCCGGTCCATACGGGACAAACCCCTTCCCCGGTATATACACCTCCGGTTTTCCCAGTTCTGATGCGGTAAATCCCGCGGCGTATCCCAGCTCGCTTACCTTGATGATCTCCGCAAATTTGGAATGGACGTGCTTCGCTTTGCTGATACCGTTGGCATCGGCTGCCAGGGCGCAGGTCCCCAGCATCAGGTCTCCCAGCGCCGGCTTGCAGCCCGAGTAACTGTGGCGGTGGAAAAGGGCGAAGAGGAGAGCCAGGATCCCGCCGTGCTGGTATTCGCCGCACAAAAAGACCCGCTCCCAGGGGATGAAAACATTGTCGAATATCAGGTAGGAGTCATTGCTCCCCGCGTTGAATCCCTTGGGAAAATACTTTCTGTCACGCCAGTTGTGGATCGTGACCAGTTGTTTCAATCCATCCCAGTCGCCGGGGATGGCGAATGAAACGGCATAATCCTTATCATCCTCCATTAAGGCCCGTGTGGGAACTACAAGGATCTCGTCTGCAATCGCCGATTCCGAGATGTGGACCTTGGCACCGCTGACAACGATGCCATCCTTCTTTCTTTCGACCACATGGACGTAGGAGTCAGGGTCGGGCTGCTTGCTGGGGCGCAACATCCGGTCGCCCTTGACGTCGGTCTGAGCGCAGCATCCCACCAGATCTTCCGTTTGAAACCGCTCCAGCCATTTTTTGAAATTCTCGTGATACTGGGTAGCTCCCTTGTTCGACTTGTCCGCCTCGTAGGAAACGGTATAGATGGCGTTTGTCGCGTCGATCCCCATACACCGCTGGACACACCCACCCACGACTTGACAATAGAGCCGGGTCATGTCCTGTTTTTTGTGCAGATCCTCCGTATTCTGGTGGATGTGGTTAAAGCGATTGATCTTTTCACCGGTCAGGTGTGAGGTGGCCGTGAGGAATCCTTCATACTCGGGTTTCGCGGCGAGTTCGAAGGTGGTTCCCATGACATTGTAACCCGGGACAAACCGCTCATCATCACGCCCTATCTTTTCACCGTTGATGAAAAGGTTTCTCTTCATCTTGCTCAAACCTTCAATATATTCTTCTTTTGTTCTCATCTTTTATCTCTCCTCTGCGTTTAAAACATTTTAAACAAAAACCAGTCCAAGAGATTCCGCGATGCAGGCCGGTTTTTCCTGCCCCTCGATCTCGATCGTATGGGTCGTCGTTATGAGGACCCGTCCCCCCTGCTGTTCCTCAACGTTCGCGAGAACGATCCGGTCCCGTATCTTTGATCCCACGGCGACCGGATTGAGAAATCTGACCTTGTTCAGGCCGTAATTGATCGACATCTTCGCCCCCTCGGGCGAAACAGCGCCCTGGTAACTGAAAAAGGGGATGTGTGAAAGGGTCAGAAACCCGTGGGCGATCGTCGTACCAAAGGGCCCCTCGGCCGCTTTCTCCGGGTCCACATGAATCCACTGATGATCCTCCGTGGCATCGGCAAATTGATTGATCTGATCCTGCTCAATCTTCTTCCAGCCGGAAACGTAAACCTCCGTTCCCACAAGTTTCCTGATCTCTTCCAGCGGTAATTCTTTTGCCATTGATACACTCCTTTCACTCATATTTAGCTTCGCTGTATACTACATTTTGAGTGCTGCCACAAAGGCCAAGGACCCTTATCCAACCCACTCCCAGATCGCCGCAGCCCCCTGGCCATGACCGATACACATGCTCTCAACGGCATACTGGACACCATAGGAAGACATCTCGTGCATCAATGTAACGGCGATCCTGCTCCCCGTGCATCCCAAGGGATGGCCCAGCGAGATACCGCTTCCCCGCGGATTGAGCAGTTCGTGATCGCGGATTCCGAGCTTCTCCGTGCAGTAGACGGCCTGGGATGCAAAGGCCTCGTTGACCTCCCACAGACCGATCTGATCCATCGTCATCCCGGCGTGTTCCAAGACCTTCGGGATTGCAACAGAGGGCCCGATCCCCATATACTTGGGGTCCACACCGACGACGGCATAATCGATCAGTCGCAGCTTCGGTTTCAGCCCCAGTTCGTCACACTTCTCCTTGCTGGCAACCAGAACGCAGGCAGCGGCATCATTAACCTGGCTGGAGTTTCCCGCCGTGACGGTCGCCTTCTCGTCATCCATGAATACCGTGGGGAGGGTCGCAAGGGTCTCCATCGTCGTCTCGGGCCTGATGCCCTGATCCCGGTCGACCACCATCCGCTCCGTGCCGCCATCCTTCGTGGGAATATCCGCCTCAATGGGAAGGATCTCTTCCTTGAAGAGGCCGTCGACCGTTGCCTTATGGGCCTTGGCATGGCTTTCCACAGACATCTTATCCTGCTTCTCCTTGCTGATATTAAAGTCCCGGGCCACCATCTCCGCGGTGTAACCCATAGAGTTCATTCGGGGGTCGCAGAATTCTCCGAGCCGGGGATTGGGTGATGATCCCGTTCCCATGGGGACGTGGGTCATGTGCTGCACGCCCCCCGCGATAACCATATCCATCCATCCCATATTGATGGCCGCAACGGCATTCGCGATCGATTGCAATCCCGAGGCGCAAAAACGGTCAATGGTACACCCCGGTACGCTGTAGGGAAGACCGGCCATAATAACGGATAACCGACCGATGTTCGAGCCCATATCCTCCATCAGGGCAGTCCCGCCCAGGATTACATCATCAATCTGCTCCTTCTTTTCTTCCAGACCGGTCCTCCGAATCAGTTCGTTTATAACCCGTACTGCGAGGTCATCGGCCCGGACATTCGTAAACCAGGACCTCTTTCCCGCACGCGCCACGGCGGTTCTGACACCATCAACAAGATAAATCTCTTTCATGCTCAATCACTCCTTATATAAAGTTTATAGTTTATCAGAAAACAGGCACGCGGCCTATTCGACAATGAGGGCCTCCTCCGGGCAGTCCAGACAGGCCCGGTCCTCGCTCTTGATCATCTCCGTTAGCATGAAGGTGGCGGGCAGGACCTGATTGGCATAGTACCGACCGCTGGCCACCTTCCCCTCATAGAAGGGTCGATCGAAGTGGTCTGCGGGGAGATCTGCGAGCTTTCTTGTAGCGATCACGGCCTGCTCAAGAAGGCACTGGGCCACCTGAACCTGGCCGCATATCGTCATCACACGAACCGCGTTGAGGGGGATAAACTCTTTCTTTTCATCCATATTCGCGTACCACGTACTATAGAGAGCGCGTATCTCCTCGACACAGTCGTAGGCCTTTTGAAGCCGCCCTATCTCCTCGACAAGGCCGGGGGTACCCCCCTTGGCATCGATAAAATCCTTGATGGTGGCCATCCAGTTGTCAAAGGGGGTGCCTCCCTCCATCCTCATCTTGCGGCCCACCAAGTCGTTCCCGTGGATGAAGGTGGTCCCCTCCCAGATGGTCAGGATCTTCGAGTCGCGCATCGATTGTTCGATGGGATATTCGGTGGTGTAACCGACACCGCCCAGGACCTGCATCGCCTCCGCGATGACGCCGAGACTCACCTCGCTCCCGTAACCCTTGACCAGAGGTGTCAACACCGCCGCCAGACCGGCACAGGCCTTGGCCTTTTCCTTATCGGCCGAGTTTCCGGCTATATCGAGATAGTAGAAGCCCTTGAAGATCATGGCTCGGACACCCTCTGTCATGGCCTTCATATCGAGGAGCATCCTTCGTATGTCCTCATGTTTGATGATGGGGACCCTCTCGGCCTTCGCATCGCCGAAGGGCCTGCCCTGGATACGTTCCGTGGCATACCGTGATGCGAAGGAATAGGCCACCGCAGCCTGCGTATTGGAGTTGTGCCCCGTGCCGATCCGAGACTCGTTCATCATGTTGAACATCATGCCCAGTCCCCTAGACCGTCCCTTCTCGTCGGGCATGGGCCCCATTCTGATACCGTAGCAGTCGTCGTTCTCGCCGAAATTCAGGAGCGCCGTCGCCTGAGCCCTCAGCCCCATCTTGTGTTCGATTCCAACAGTTATCACATCGTTGAAGGCACCCAGTGACTGATCATCATTCACCCGGTACTTGGGAACGATATACAACCCGAGACCGGCAGATCCGGGTGCACCTCCCTCGGGCCGCGCCAGGACCATGTGAATCGTGTTCTCACAGGTGCCTGCGTCCCCGCCGGTAATGAACATCTTGGTACCTTTGATCTTCCAGACCGCGGGGTCGTCCGTCGGAAAAGCCTTTGTCGTGGAGTCACCCACATCGGAACCGGCATTCGGTTCAGTGATACACATCGTCCCCTGCCAGTCACCGCCGAGGAGCTTGGGCAGAAAGAGAGCCTTGTCCTTTTCCTCACCGAACTCGATGAGGAGATTCGCCACGCCGCTCGTCAACTTGACATACGACATGACGGCGGGGCAGGCCGCCGTATTCATCTCGAAGATGGCCTTGTAGAGACTGAGTGGCATCCCGCCTTCCAGCTCGACACACTCGCTCGTGGACCCCCAACCGTTTTCCTGGAGAAATTTGTATACCTCAGCGTACCCGGGGGGCGCCGTTACCACGCCGTCCTTAAGGATGGCGCCGATCTTGTCCCCCTCGGCATTAATCGGACTGACCACCTCGCGAGCCACCTTGTACCCCTCGCTCAGGTACATATCGGCATCATCCAGACCGTAGTTGTCCTTGAAACGATCACATGCCAGGACCTCCTCCATGGGAAGCCATTCCTTTAGAATAAACTGCAGATCCCTCACATCATATTTAAATTCCACCGTCTAATTCCTCCTGTGCCGTATACATTTTGTATCAAATAAAAAATACCAACGACCCATCACCATCTGTTCGCTTTATGTACCCCAGCTAAACAAAAAAATGGAATACCAATTAATTATCAGTATTATATAAGGTAAAACCTTATATAATCGGTGCACACATGCCTCCCACGCCCCCCCACTGACATTGTCGGTGGTTTTGACAGATAAGCAAAAACAAGCTGGAGCATCATGAAAAGTTTCACGGTTCTTTTTTAGAATCTTCCCAGATCCCCTTTTGGGAAGAGGCTCTTTCCATATTTTAATAATTTTATTTAGGTAAACCCCCGGCTTTGCCGGGGGACTCCCTGAGTTTGACATCTCCGGGAATATAAAGAAAACCTCCTCACCGTGAACCGTTCGAAGTTTACAGGGGAGGAGGTTTCAATTGAAAGACAGCGCGATTTTAAGCCATAGTGTATGGGAATGCAAGTATCATGTGGTATGGAGACCGAAATACCGGAGGAGAGCGATATATGAGCAATTACGTCAGTATCTCGGGTCAACATTCAAAGACCTCGCGATGCAGAGGGAAAGTAACGTCTTGGAGGGGCATCTCAGATCTGATCATGTCCCTATGTTGATCTCCATACCGCCGAAATATTCTGTGGCGCAGGTGATCGATTTCATCAAGGGTAAAAGCTCGATTCATATAGCGAAAAATTTTACTGGCCAACATTTCAAAACCCAATACTATGTTTTTGACGTTGCCATATACAGTCTGATAACTTACAAAATCTGACCACCGCTTTCTCCTCTCACCCAGTGTGTGGCAACAACAGAACGGAAGGATAGAGATAAGTGATCCTTCCGTCTATATCCATTCGAGGGAGGCTCTGTTCGCCTTTTTGACCGCGGCATACTTATATGATACGGATTTTTATTTTGATTTAACACATTTTTTCTCAACACTTCTTTATGGTTTCTCATTACCGTCTTGCCCTCTGACAGATGTATCATATTTCGTTTGTTCCATTATCTCCTATTGATGTGAAAAATAAGCCGGAGCTTTGCCAAGTGCAGTAAACTTGTAGACTTCAGCACCGTGTGGGCCATGACTCACCACCGCGTACGCTTCATTGGTACCAGGTTTAATGGTCATGTTAGTCACACCCATTTGTTCCCCGGAATCCACTACCGGAAACCGCACCTCTGCTACACGTCTATACGTATTTGCTTCCAGGATAATAATACCCCTACCATTGACACATTGATACACATTACCGTCTGCATCTACTGCATTTGAGTCAGACATAGGCGCAACAAAATTCACAGGGTAGAAATTTGACCCCAATGTCATAGGAGCGGCTTTCCACGGTGTTGCTGCGTCGATATCAAAACGCCATAAAAATCCATCCTTATACTCGGCTATCAATAAGCGTTTTTCTTTCCCGGAAATTGGGCTCTCAACCAAACTAATTCCATTAGGGTACATGGGGAAAGTCCCTCTCGGTTTGAGTTCGGTTACAGTTTTAAAATCTGACGTGACATACCAAACTTTACTGGCAAAAAGATCAGTAAAGTAGAAATTCCCTTTAGAATCAAACACTATATCATCGGGGGTTTTCATTCCCTCAACATTAGCTTTATCAACTATTACCTCGTAACTACTTCCATCACGGGTAACAACAATTATAGTCCCTAATGTATAAGTACAACAAAAGAGTCTTCCATCTTTATGGATATCGATAGAAGACATATGATTTATAGCAGGATGTTTAAAGAAGCTTGTAACTTTTTTATTTGGTGTAATCTTGAATATCTCTCCAGTTCCAACCCCTGATACATAAAGATTACCCTCTCGATCAAATGCCGGACCCTCAATTACAAGTTTAGGATCATCCGCAACTTTCACCCATGGAGCTGGGTGTATTACACGGATACTCCCTTCTTCAAGAGCTGCGATCTTCGCTTCAAGTGCTTTAATTCTTCCTTGCTCATCCGCATGTACCCGCTGACATGGTAAGGTAAAACTAATAAGTGACAACATCACAATACAGTAAGCTATTCTGCCCCATGTTTTCCGCTTCATCTCTTCCTCCTCATTTTCTCTTTCCGAAATCAAATCATCGCAGGACTTGCTATTTTTCTTCAGAGCATTAAACCCGCTTGAGTCCTCTCCAACACTCGCCACATCTCTGGACAAAGGGCTGAAGTTTCATGCGGCTGAATCGGGATAGGGGAAGGCCTCACGGCCTTCGCCCTCCCACACCACCGGGCATACGGGTCCGTACACGGCGGTTCATGTAGTCTTGCCCAATGTTTGAGCCTGACCCCAGAGTCCAAGAAAACCCCGTTCGGCAAAAAACCGATTGGACAAAGCAATCTTCAGCGGTTTCATGTTGGACAACGCCCAAGGTCCTTTGCTTGACCCTGCCGCGATACGCGCCTGATCTTTCCCTACTCCCAGATGGATCAGGTTCTTATAACGGGTATGGCAGTTGTTTACCCATTGTTTGACCATGAAACACCGCAACCTCCTGCGCATCCAACTATCCAGATCCCGCAGAATCGTCCACGTCTCGATCAGATGAAAATACCCGATCCATCCTCTCAAATACGTCTGGAGTTCCTCGATTATCCGGTTGATGGAGACGCGCCGAGATCGCCTCGTGATCGCCCGGACTCGGTCCCGGAAGTTCCTCAGGGCCTTGCCCGTCAGCTTGATCTTGAGGAGTTTCCCGGAGGTAAAGCCGAATCCTAAGAATCCCCGCTCATGGTATCGGGCTACCGCACTCTTGTCCCGGTTCACCCGAAGCTTCAACCGCTTGAGCAAAAATGCCTCAATGGATTCAAACACCCTCTTCCCGGCGCGCTGAGACTTGACATAGATGTTCACATCGTCCGCATACCGGCAGAATCGGTGACCCCTCCGTTCCAACTCCTTGTCCAGTGCGTCCAGAAGAATGTTGCCCAGCAGCGGCGATAAGGGTCCGCCCTGCGGCGTCCCTTCCCACCTTTCCTGTACGGCCCCATTGACCATGATCCCGGCCTGCACATACCGACGAATAACCCGGAGAATGCGCTTGTCACCGATCCTCTTGGCCAGTCTCCCCATGAGGATGTCATGGTTCACCCGGTCAAAAAACTTCTCCAGGTCAATATCGACCACCCATTCGTATCCTTCAGATATGCATCTCTTCGCTCGGTTCACCGCCTGATGAGCACGGCGACGAGGACGAAAGCCATAACTGTAGTCCGAAAAGGTCGGATCATACAGGGGATCGAGCACCTGCAAAATTGCCTGCTGGATAAATCGATCCGTCACCGTGGGGATACCAAGCCGTCTGGTCCCGCCTCCCGGCTTCGGAATCACTACTTCTTTCACCAGTTGGGGGCGATACTCCCCTGTCAACAACTCCTCCCGAATCCGCGGCCAGTGTTCCCGCAGGTAATCCGTCAGTTCATCGACGGTCATCCCGTCAATGCCGGGGCTCCCCTTGTTCGCCCTGACTCGTTTCCATGCGCGAATCACGTTCTCCCTGTTCACTACCTCCTGCATCAGGTCAACCATGATGGGTTCGGATCTCTCCAATGCCGCCGCCGCTTGATACCTCCTCCCATCTCTCCTCGGGGCTTCACCCTTCAAACATGACAGAAGGCCTTCATCGAATAATGAAAGTTGCCGCATCTCCACGACCACGAATCCTTGAGTCTCACCACCGACCACACGTTCGGCCCTTCAGCCCGGCTTGCGCCACACCTAATACGGCCTCTGCTGACTTCTGGAAACCGTTCAGAGTCCCTTGCGAAACCCCTTGTCGTCTCCGACAGGTTCCCAGACCTCCCCGGGTAAGAACAGCCGCCTTCACCCCGCATCCGCCGCATTTACTGCATCACCGTTTGATGGCTACGGGCTTCGCCTTCTCACGTAAGCTCGCCCCAATGATACAGCCTGATATGCGATTCGTGTTCCTCGGATCGGGATTTTGCCTCCGGCTTCCTTCAGACCCCACCTCGCGATGGACGCCCTTGCCCTCGGCTAACAGTTTCCACCATCAGGACCTGTAGAGGACTCTCACCTCCAAGCTGCTGCCCATGCCGGGCACACGAGAATTACCCCGCCCACAGGGCGGGGCATCTGAAAAGCTTAAATGAGGGGGATTGCATCCCCCCTGCCCCTGCTCCGCATTCATCCCCGTCCACAGGACGGGGTATTTCATAAAGATTCTGCCTCTTGTCAATCCTCCCTGCGCCTTCTCCCGCACATACATTATATTCATTTCAAGTGATCGAATCTTATTGTGAAGAAGGCTTTTTGATGATGCCCTCCTTTTCAAGATCCTCGATTTCGGAATCTGTATACCCCATCTTCAGAAGCACATCCGCCGAATGTTCGCCCACACGCGTCCCCGCCCGGGGAAGGGGGTTAGGAACGTTGTAACTCCCGAACTGAATGGATGTCTTGGGCAATATCGCCTTATTCCCGTTCTTAAAGGTATGTTCAAAAATATACCCATTGGCCCACGCCTGTTCGTCTTTTGTGACCTCACTGAAGTGTGCGACATTCTCAAAGGCGATATCTGCCGCTCGGAGTAGAGAAGACCATTCATTGGAGTCTTTTTTCTTAAATTCGTCATGTAAGATTTTGTACAACTCGGCGCTATACCCTTTAGGAGTAGGCCTTGTGTGAAAACGTTCATCCTGAAGAAGATCGGGCCGGTTAAGAACCTCCTTACAAAGTATCGGCCAATAACGATCGTACACAAGGATGGAGAGGAGTATCCACCTCCCATCTTTACACTGATAGGTATGTCCGACAGGACTACCGGGTCTCTCCCTGTATCGCGGCAAAGGATCTCCATACCTGTCCTGGGCAGACATGATCATACATCCGGCACAAAAAATAGCGTGACCAAATAATGACATAATTATCTTATCGCCGCGGCCGGTTTTTTCCCGTTTGTATAACGCGGCCAAGACTCCCCCGGCAAGGGCCGAACCTGTGATATGATCTCCAAACCCGAAGGGGGCGTTGATAGGAACGCCGACCTCGGCCGGAACCAGATCGAGCATCGCACCACTGCGAGCCCAATAGGCAACGACATCAAACCCCGGTCTTCCGGCATCGGGGCCTTTTTCTCCGAACCCAGTCAAATGTGCAAAAATGAGTTTCGGGTAGAGCACGGTCAAATCCTCGTATGAAAGCCCCAGCCTCTTGAGGGCATCACCCCGGTAGTTCGTCATAAATATGTCTGCTTCGGACAAGAGACGGTGTATAACCTCCCGGCCTTTATCCGTCTTCAGATTCAGGGCAAGAAATTTTTTATTCAAATGTTCCATGTCAAAGAGCGGATTCTCATCGTCCTCATAGGGGGTATTAAAGAACGGACCATACGAACGCCAGTCATCACCTCCGAATTTTTCCACCTTTACGACTTCCGCTCCCCAATCCGCAAACAGCTTTGCCGCTACGGGAACCGCCACAAATTCAGATAAATCAACCACCTTAAGACCCGCTAAAGGCCCTTTCCCACTTGATGCCATACAAAACAACCTCTCTTTCTCACCATCCTTAGTCATTTTACTGCACAAGCACAAGGCCGTGCAAACCAACTTATTCCGCTCCATTTCATGAAGTGGTCTTTTAGTATTTTATGGTTCAGTTTCCTCCAAAAAGTTTATTAGGGAGCCATACCGCAATCTCGGGGAACACCATGACAAAGATAAGACCCACAAGAGAAACGAGCACGTAAGGTGTAACCGATTTATATATGTCGCCCATGGTAATATCAGGGGGAACAATAGCCTTTGTGTAAAAAAGGTTGAACCCGAAGGGGGGCGTCATATATCCTATCTGAAGATTAATGACGAAGAGAATACCAAACCAAAGGGAATCAAACCCATAAGACGTTATAACCGGTAAAAACACGGGAAGGGTTATCATCATGATCCCAACTGGGTCCAAGACCATCGCGAGTATGAAAATCACGATCTGGATAAATATAATCGTCCCCCAAGGCCCGCCTGGTATGTGTAGCATCAAACGGGTAAACAACTCGCAAGCCTGCATCGACTGGTAAGCCGCGTTGAAACAGTGGGCACCAAAGATGATCCACATGATCATCCCGGTTTGTTCCAAGGTATTAATGGATGCCTCGGAGAACAGCGTCCAGTTTAATTTTCTGTGTACAAGAGTTGCAATCACGGAACCCAAGGCACCCAGCCCAGCTGCCTCAGTGGGTGTCGCAATTCCCATCATAATGGAACCTAAAACCATTATAACGATCATCATAGGTAAAAAGATTGATCGGAGAGCTTTGATTTTTTCCCTCAGATTCACACGTTCTTCAGGGGGCAGTGGTGGCGCCAAGCTCGGCTGAAGGAAACACCGAACCCCAATATAGGTGGAAACGAGCACAAAAAGCAGCAGCCCCGGGAGCACACCACCCGCGAACAGCTTTCCGACGGACTCTTCTGCAATCATGGCATAAACAATCATGAGAATGCTGGGCGGTATGAGAACTCCCCACCCTCCCCCGGTATTGATACAACCGATTATGAGGTGCTTGTCATACCCACGGCGTCTCATCGAGGGAAGGGCAATGGCACCCATTGTCACTACAGCCACAGCACTGACACCACACATGGCGGCAAAAATTGCGCAGATGGCCAAAGTCCCGATCGCCAATCCTCCTGGGAGTCTACCAAACCATAGGTACATCGCTTGGTACAAATCCTCAGCCACCCCTGATCGTTCTAAAAGCATGGCCATAAATATAAACAACGGGATGGCAACAAGGCTAAAACTTCCCATTGAACCGGCGACATGTACGGGTACTATAAAAAAGGCCCCGGGTCCCCATGTGAAAGCAAGAAATACAAGTGACAGTCCACCGAGAACGAATGCAAGGGGCACCCCGAGAAAAATGAAAATCATCAGGGCCCCAAAAAACAAAATAGTCAACAGCTCAATACTCATATGTCACTCCTCTCCTTGCCCTGTGCCAGCACCAGATTCTGTCCGCCAAAAAGCACGACAACGTTCCGGATCAGTGTTGCTATACCTTGCAACAGCAAGAAAAAAGCCCCCACGGGGACCATTAATTTCACCGGGTACGAGGGAGGATTCCATGCTGTTTGGGTATGTTCCAAAGCACTTACCGATTCCCAGGCAAAAGAACCCCCATAATATAACAGCATTCCAGAGAAAACGAAGAAAAGAGGAGAAGTTACTATCTCGATAACAGCTTGGGTTTTAGGTGAAAAGTGAGAGGATAATATATCAACACGTACATGTTTCCCCCGTAAAAGCACATATCCACCACATAATACCACATAACATCCAAATATCATTTGTGTCAGTTCGTTACTCCACGTTGTGGGGGAATTAAAGCAATACCTCATCACTATCTCAAAGACAATTAAAACTGCCATAACCGGGGCAAGATAGGATAATATTCTCCCCCACCATCCGTTTACAAAATCAATAAATAGAACCCATTTTTCAAGTTTCGTCATACTATTCCCCCTGGCGTCTCAAGATGAGATGACTCGGTCCAACATCCTGCTAGAGTTTGCCGGATCCCGAGCCATCTCACTATTGTTTATTGTCTTATTCTGTCTTTTGCCAAGCGAAGGGCCACTGAACTACCCTCGACTACAAGTCGAGGGGTTCAGCAGCCGCGTCGAATGAATTCGACCAATAAACGGCTGCTTTAGTAAAACAATTATAAACGCTTATCCCTACGGGATTTCGCGAAACTTCTCTTCGCCTAAAGGCGAGGGATTTCAACCATCCCCGAGGGTGACATTAATATTGTTGCAACCGTCCTAATGACTTATTGAGTTCTATTATCATCTCAACACCCTTCGCACATTCAGGGCTCAGATCAGCCACCTCTTTCCAGAGAGGCATTGCCGCTGCTTGCAGTTTGGCATACTCCTCGGGGGGTATATGGGTAACCTCTAAACCATATTTTTTCTGGTATATTGGAAGGAAATGTTGCAATGCCCACTCGTGCTCGTTGGTGCTTTTCCAAAAATGCTCTTCAAAGAGGGCAAAAAGAATCTGTTGTATATCTTTTGGGAGCTTATCAAGGGCTTTCTGATTTATGAGCCACGTCTCGAGCCCGGTCACGTTTATACCTGTCCAAAGAAGACTCTTGCAAATCTCAAAAAATCCCATGCTCTCCGCACCCGTCATGTCTCCCCAGTGGGCACCGTCAACCACACCTGATGCCAGCGCGGAATAAGTTTCCCCACCAGGCATATATACGCTTGATCCCCCAATCGCGGCGAGGTATTGAGCGGTTATCCCGGTCACCCTGATTTTGGTCCCTTTAAAATCTGCTAAGGATCTTATGGGGTTTTTCGTCACAAGCTGGCCTGCATAAACCTTTTCCGTCGCATAGAAAAGACCATGTTTCGCCAGCGCTTCACGCATCATATCTTCAAACCCCATCCATTTATAGAAATAGGCGCATTCCCATGTCGACATGAAATTGAAGGGAAGACCGGATGCGACCTTTGCCAGAGGAACTTTACCAGCATAGTATTGAGGAGGGGTAACACCAACCTCAATCATTCCTCTTTTAACCGCTGAAAAGATATCTTTGGAAGGTACCAACTGGCCTTCAGTATATAACTCGATGATAAGGCGACCATTTGTACGTTTTTTAATCTCATTGGCCATCCACACAGCACCCGGTTTATAGGCCGAACTGGACGGCGGCCAATGGGTCTGACATCTCCATTTTATGGGTTTGTCTTCAGCAAAAGAAACGTCCGTTACAACAATTGTACATGCAAAAAAAACAACCAATACTACAACCGAAAACATCAGAAACTTCTTCACAATACAAACCTCCCAATCTTATTATTAGCGTCTTCTGACGCTTTGTGCATAAAGGTCGCTCGGAACCCTGATACCATGTGACTTGGTATCTTTCGTATTTATAGGAGATGCGTTTGGAGACAACTCAATGAAAACGGTTGCCATCTCGCCGAGATATCGAGTAACACTGACTAAGGAGGAGCGCACAAAGCTTAAGGCTATGATACGTCGTCGACCAACGTCAGGAGATTTACCCATGCCAGCCCTTTGCTGCCGCACAACACAGGCGTGGATGGTCCGGCATGGGATGTTTCGGATGTTGTGATAGCGCTTGGGGTGACCAGTCGGAGAATGGAATACCCCAAAAAACATTTTGTGGAGGCTGGTTTTTAAGCGGTCCCCGAGTGCGAGCCAAGGGAAAAGCCGCCACGGGAAAGTCATGTTTGGTGGAGCGTTTGAAGTAAATTTTACGGCATTGTTTGGTTCGGGTGTAACAGATGAGTGCAGATGATGCCTAGGCAAGCTGCTTGCCGCCAATACTCGTAATCTTAAATCTACAGGATCCGTTTCGCATATGGCCGTTACGGATAGCTTGGCAACGGCTGTGATCGTATTTTGAAAATGTTTAAGAATCATCCCTGCTTGACCCACTCAGCTAGCCGCTCCGGTTCGACTCTTGTTAAACGATCTATTTCATCTTCAATATTAACCAGTTACCATACACTCACCCCGCCCGTTACTGAAGGGGATACATCGCAAAGCAGGGTACTCATGACAGGATGGAGTGCTTTTTTCAATACGAATTAATTACTAGGAATATATGAGGGAAAGACTGGTAATGAATCTCCAAACCCTTACGGACGGACGGGAAATTCCCGCTGGGGATTAATCACGATAGTGACAACAGATAGGATCTGAGATTGCTTTTTTTGTTGTTTAGACCCAATTTTTTCCTGATGTTGTTTCTGTGAAAATCAATCGCCCCAGGGGAAATATTTAAGAAATCTGCTATTTCCTTCGTAGTCCTGCCTTCTTTGACAAGGTTGGCTACCTGAAATTCTTTCGGGGTTAGATTAAATTGTCTTAACGTGATATTGCGTAAGAAGGGTGAAATGATGTTCTGCAAGTTAGCTTCGACGGTTTCAATACACACACTTTGATTAGCGGTCAACTGACTTTTCTTTAATTCTTCAATGTAAGGGGCAACAATTTCTCTTACGTTTGATATCACGTTTCTTTCAAACTCCACCTTATCCTCTTCCCTCTGTTTCAACAGGACCCTCAGGGCCGCGTTGGATTCAACAAGGGAAGCGGATTTTCTCTCAAGCTCCGCTTCCTTCTTTTTCAACTCCTCTTCCGCCTGTTTTCGCTTGGTCACATCCCGCGCCAGACATCTGAAGCCGATCGGATCACAATCGGGCCCACGGATCAAGGACGCGGACATCTCACGAAATCGGTAAGTCCCATCCTTCCTGATAACCTTGTAATCGAAGATATCGGCAGGCTCTCCCGTTCGATATATCTTGTTGAATATCTTGAAGAGGCGTATGGTTGTCTCCGGCAGGACATAGTCCCGGTAATTCATTTTCGCCAATTCTTCCGCCGAGTATCCCAGCATCTCCACTGTCGCTGTATTGAAAAAGGTGAAATTTCCGGCAAGATCGAGCTCAAAATAGGCCTCTTCTATGTTTTCAAGGATAATACGATACTTGTCCTCGCTCGATTGCAATTCCTTCCTGGCCTGCAGGTCTTCATGATGCGACGCTCGCTCGAGTTCTCGGACCCGTCGGCGGAGGGCTGTTGCTTCGCTCACCAGCTGGTCACTGTCCTTCTCTTCATCCCTCATCACTGACCCGATCTCTCAAAATCGAATGGCACACAGACCCATAGGCCCGTCCAGTACCCATTGTTCTTCCGGCACCGACGATACTGCTTTTCGTGTTCCAAGTCAACCGGTCTTGTTGTCCGGCAGGATACAGGATAAGAGGGGGTAATTGCCGCGAATAATTGCGGGTGGATACGGCACAACAGAGGGGTCACTTCAGTCCTCGCCCATGCAGGAACCGGTGATAGCACGCCCACCGGGCAAGGGTCATCGATGCCTGTTCGAACCCACGGTAGACGGGGATTCCCGATTCGAGGAGTTGCTTTTCGAGCCGGCACCCCACCTCCCGTATCGCCGGGTCGTTCCGGTAGGTCCTCCAACTGGCGACAAGAGGTTTTCCGTGGAGTCGCTCCGCAACCGGACCGGCAAGGTAGTCGGTCACCTTCTGTATCTGCTGTCCCTTGTCGACATTGTAGAGCCAGTCGAGGGAAAGCGAAACGATGAGCATATCGATCTGGGGCTCGGAGGATACCACGTCGATCATTGCCCGAAAGATCTCCAAGTCGCGGAAGATCGGCATGGCGTCGATCGGATTTTTGATAATATTTCCCCCAGCCGGTATAAAGGCCCGCAGGGCCTGCTCCGTCGCCCGACTGAAGGGGGGCATTTCAAGCCCCGCGTTGCTGCAGGCGTCCGCCGCGGAAACGGCGATACCGCCCCCGTGACCGATAACGGCCACACGGGAACCCCGCGTCGTCTTCAAGTGCCGAAAGGCGAGGGCGAGAAAGGCCATATCTTCGAGCGAATGGGCCCGTATGGCACCTGTTTCTTTGAAGAAGGCGTCCCAGATCTGTCCCCCTCCCGCCATCGAACCCGTGTGAGAAGCCACCGCCTTGGTCCCCGCCTCCGTCAACCCGGCCTTCAGGATGATAACCGGTTTAATCGGATTGATCCGGGACACCTGTTCGATGAGCCGGCGACCGTCTTTGACTCCCTCCAGGTACATGGTGATGATCTCCGTATCGGGATCATCCGCAAGGTATTCAAGAAAATCCGGGCTGTCCAGGGTCAGGGCATTGCCGAAGCTGATCACCTTGCTGAAACCGATCCCCAGCCGGGCGGAGAAATTAGTAAAATCCTGGGCGTGGCCGCCGCTCTGGCTGACAAAGGCCACGGGACCGCTCTTTTCGGGCGCTCCGATCCAGGTCACGAGCCGCCGGCTGGGAACGAACACCCCCATGCAGTTGGGGCCGATAACGTGAAGTCCCCCATCGCGGGCGATTGACTCGATCTCCCCGTGGAGCCGCATCCCCTCCTCCTCACCGGTTTCCTTGAACCCGGCGGTAAAGATGTGCACGTTCCGGTTTCCCGAGGCGATACAGTCCCTGAGGGCCGCAGGGACCGCCGGGGCTGGAACGGAGATGATCACCAGGTCGACCGGCTCCGGGACCGACACGAGATCGGGATAGCTCTTGATCCCTTCAACCTCCGGGGCACTCGGGTTGATGGGGTAGAGTCTCCCCTGATACCCGTAATCACGGAGGCTTCCGAATATCCCCGGCCATCCCGGGGGTCTCCTACGGGGGGCCCCGACGACCGCAACCGTCTTGGGGTCAAAAATAGCCTCCCAATCCTTCTGTGTTCCCATTCCTTTCAGTCTCCTCTATAAAGTTTCCATCCCCTGTATCAATGCAATATTTGAGGAAAGACTCCCCTTAACGGCTCTCTTTTTTCTCCAGATGCGCCGGCTCTCCATAGATACGCCCCCCATCGACCACAATCGTCTCCCCCGTTATGTAGCTTCCCGCATCGGACGCCAGCAAAAGAACGGCGCCGGCAAGCTCTTCCGGCTCACCGAGACGCATGAGGGGCATATTTCGCTCCACCTGCGCCCCCACCGCCGGGTCCTTCCACAGGGCCTCGCTGAGGCGCGTCTTGATCACCCCCGGGGCAATGGCGTTGACCCGGATATTGTGCTGCCCCCACTCCTTGGCCATCACCTCGGTCAGCATGATGACGGCGGCCTTTGTGACGCAGTAGACTCCCAGTTCTCCGGGGATCAATCCCCCGATTGAGGAGGTGTTGATGATCGATCCGCCGCCCCGCTCCTTCATGACCCGCGCCGCCATCTGACTGAGGAAGAAGAGCCCTTTCAGGTTGACATTCATCGTGACATCCCAGGTCTTTTCATCCTGCTCCATGAGGGAACCGTAGTACGGGTTGGTCCCGGCGTTGTTCATGAGGACATCAAGCCGACCGAATTCTTTCATAATCTTTTCGATGAGAACCTTCGAGTCCTCCGTTTTTGCGACATGAGACGCAATGGCCATCCCCCTGCCGCCTCTCGCGCGGATCTCATCCACCACCGGTTCGAGCCCTTCAATCTTCCGACTGCTGACCACGACCGTGGCCCCCGCATCGGCGAGGGCAAGGGCACAGGCGCGTCCGATACCACGACTCCCGCCTGTGATGAGCGCTACCTTTCCTTCCAGTGAAAACAACGATAAATCCATGATTCGCTCCTTTCCGTTCTCTGTTTGACGGGTATCCCCCATTCAGGGATGATTCACCGTTTTCTATTGCCTGTATTAATGCCGGGCATTCATGTCTGTCTTTGAGATATAGTGCGCCCGCCGGTGAATGCCCAGTTTTTTCATCCTTGAAAAAAGAGTGTTGGGATGGATGTCAAGAATATCTGCTGCACCCCCCATTCCCGTCACCTTCCCTCCCGTCCTTTGCAATACACGAATAATGTGATCCCGTTCATTCTCCCGCAGGCTCACAGCGGTCCGCTCAGGCGGCAGGGAACGAGTACCCTCCAACTCCGGTACCTTGTAATACGGTCCCCTGCTCAGGATGACACCCCGTTCGATAACGTTCTCCAATTCTCTCACATTTCCCGGCCAATTATACGCCAAAAGTTTCTTCATTTCTTCTTCCGGGATGCTTTCAAGGGATTTATTGAATTTACCGGCGTAGAGCCTCAAGAAATAATGGGCCAAAAGCGGGATATCTCCTTCCCGGTCCCTGAGACGCGGAACATCGATGGGGAAAACATTGAGCCGATAGTACAGATCCTGTCGAAAATGGCCCCGCTCCACTTCCCGTTGCAGATCTCGATTCGTCGCTGCGAGGAGGCGGAAATCAGACTGCAAGGTTTCGTGCCCTCCCACCCGCTCAAACTCTTTGGTCTGCAAGACCCGAAGCAGCCTCGCCTGAACGTCCATCGATATATCGCCAATTTCATCGAGGAATATGGTGCCTCCGTTTGCCAGTTCGAACCGTCCGATATGCCGTGTTGTCGCCCCGGTGAAAGCCCCCTTCTCATGGCCGAAGAGTTCGGTTGAGATCAGCGCCTCGGGGAGTGCACTGCATTGAACCCGTATAAAGGGCTTTTGGCTGCGGGGGCTATTTCGGTGGATTGACCGGGCCACGAGCTCCTTTCCGACCCCCGTTTCCCCTAATATCAAAACCGTGGCATCGGTTTCTGATACCTGCTCCACCTGGTTGAAGACCTTAATAATCGAGGGGCTCTTTCCCACAAAATCCTCGAAGTGAATGGTCTCCAGGTATTCTTGCTCATAATACTGCTTTTCCAGCCGTTGTTTCTCATACAGTTCATTGAGGGTCGTCCAGGCCTGAGCGTTGTCTATGGCGATAGCGGCCTGAGCGGCGAAATAGTCCAGCACTTTCAAGTCTGATTCCTTGAAGGCACTCCGGAACAGGCGGTTATCGTGGTAGAGGACACCCCCCACCCTGTTTCGAATGGTCATGGGGACACAGATACACGAGCGAATAGCATTTGTCTCAGATGATCCGGGCTGTTCCTGTATGTCCAGATCCATGACGCGCCCCTCTCCTGTTTTCGCCGTCATTTTGATCAGTCTCATAGGCGCATCAAAACTGGGCATCGTAATGTCTTCCGACATGAGATTCTTCGCGGCCCGAAGAACAATCTTATCGGGATTCTGATCCTCGAGGAGAAAGATGGCTCCTCGTTCGGCACCGGTAAGGCGGTTGATCGTAGAGATAATGCGCCGCGGCAGCTCTTTATAGTCCCTGATCGTCGTTAACTCCCGGCTCAACTGCAGGATCTCATCAAGAAGATTCTCACCGTACCGCAGATCCTTGACCAGAGGTCGCATATCATCAGGTACCAGTGCTTCATTGATGGAACACAAGGTTTCAACGGCAGGTGTGGCCCATTCCACCGCCCTTTTTTCATTGCCGACCCGAAGATACTCCCGGGCCAATTCCATTTTTGATTGAGCGAGTTCAATCTGGTGACCGGAGGTCTGAAGAGAGGAAATGGATCTTTTCAGATCCTGGATGATATTTTTACCGGGCAGGCCTTCCTTTCTACCCATGAGCGCACGGTAGCGATAGGCAACGCCCTTCATAAGAAGATTCCCACTCCGAATCGAATAATCAATCTCCTCTTTCATGGAAAACTCTTCTACCCGAGGCAACCGCCCCTCTTCCACGGCCCAGCAAATCCACAGCCACAAGGCCGTATACTTCACCGTCATTCGCCCCCGCTTACTCAGCTCGAGAAATTCACATAAGGCGGAGACGGCCCTCACGTCATCACCAATGAGGTGATACGCATAGGATAGGAGTCCCAATCCCCCGATTTGGGCATAGATGCTCCGACTTTTGACTGCCTCATCCAGCGACGCCTCTATGTGCTGTATGGAGTCCTGCGGACGGTGCAGTTCCAGCAGCAGATGGCCCATCGTGACCCCCGCCAGGCCAGCAATTGAAAGGTTCCCAATATTCCGGCTATGTTCCCGGATGGCATGGAGCATCCCCAGGGCCTGAGAATACAGACCGGTATGCCCCAGGCATGCCCCTGCGGTAAGGGCGGCCAGCAGGGGCATGCTCTCTTTGGGAAATGTGTGTTCTACATCCGGAACGAAGGTTTCGTAGGTTTGTACCGCTTCCCGATAGTTTCCCGACCAGTAGTGAAAGAAAAGACCCAAAATCAGGGCCGATCTCTGCGTTATGGGATCATCTATCTCACGGGTCAGCGCCCATCCTTTTTTAAAATGGCGCAGGGCGGGTTGATATCGGGAGCGAAGCCATTCGCTCTTGCCCAGGTGCATTTCTAAAAAACCCACATAATTCCCATATCCACATATGTGTGCTCGGCGGATCGCCTCTTTTATGATCGATATTACCTGGTTCGGATCCGTATTGTCTGCGGAGACCTTGGCATACTGAAGTGCCGCTTCGACGAAGAAACGATTTTTTTCTTCCCCTTTGTGCCCTCTGAGATCATCGATAGCCTTAGCATAGTAGAGACGTGCCTCATCGTCCCGGAATTTTTTGCGATGGAAATCGCCTATCTCGATCAGGAGGCGACAGCCGTCGAGATCGTTGGAAACGAACAGGAGATGCCGGGCCAATCTCTGTTTGGCGTCGATCCCATCGGGAGCATGCTGAAGTAAAAGGTCGGCAATCTTCCGGTGCAATGCCTTTTTCTTGTCAAGAGAAAGGGTATCCTGCAGTGCCTGCTGTTCGATGTGATCTATAAAGGAGAATCTGAGGAAATCCTGGCTGGACAACCACCCTTTGGTAATACCAAATTTCAAGGCGGCAAAGATTTCCGACGCCTTCCCCCCAGTCAGATCCTGAAGCCAGTCGATATTAAACTCACCATCAAACAAGGCCGCCGGAGACAACGTCTCCCGATATTGACGGATTGCCGCTTCAGACCAGTATCTCTTCGCACTCATTCACACCTCCGGACGAAAGCTTCCCCACGCAACTCCAGGCAGATTGATGAATCACAACAGATGGTACTTTGGCCAGAACATCCCGTTCTCTTTTCGGGTTTTCTTCGTGTAGAGAGCAGATTCCTACACCGTCGGGAGGGGATTGTCAACTGTTGGAACAAATATGGATGGGGGTGCCCCCTTTCCTTCAGAAGGAAGAGGGGGCACGAGTGGCAAAGCAAAAGAGGTTAAAACTTCGTGGGCCAATTGGCGAGCCGATGCTCGCTGATTCCTTTTGTCTTCGACAGGTCCTGGGTCTGCCGCAGGACCTTGATGATGTGGTTTCGTGTCTCACGGGGGTCGATCACATCATGAATAAAGTGCAGTCCCGCGGCGCCATATGGCTCTGTCCCTTCGGCCATTTTTGCTATGCGTTCCTCCTGCTCTTCCGGGCTTTTTGCCGGGCTCGCTCCGAAGACCACGTTCGCGGCAATGACCGGATCGACAAAGCTCATCTCGGCCGACGGCCAGGCAACGATCGAATCGGCCCCGCTCCCGGAACCGCACATGTTCCAGTAGGCCATCCCGTAGGCCTTCCGCACGATAACGGTAATCTTGGGGACGGTGAGGAGTCCCAGGGCGTTCATGAAATTCATGACGTGCGCCCCGACCCGTTTGCGTTCCGCCTCGCGCCCCACCAGAAACCCCGGTATATCTTCGAAGAAGACCAAGGGTATATTGAAGGAATCGCACAGGCAGAGAAAGCTCATCACCTTCTCGATTCCGTCCGTGTCCATGGCGCCGGCGTTGAACTGCGGCTGATTGGCCACGATACCGACCACCTTTCCCTCAATCCGCGCCAACGAGGTGATCACCGTCCTCCCGAAGAGGGGTTTGATCGGGAAGAGGCTCCCCTTGTCCATGACACATTCCAAGATCCGGTTCATGTCGTAGGTCCGGTTCCGCTTTTCAGGGAGGAGGTTGAGGATATCCCCCATATTCTCTCCCGATCCCTCCGGGACCGGCGCAAGCGGTGGCAGCTCTTCGTTGTGGGCGGGCATATAGCTCAGATAATCCCTGATGACCTGGAAACACTCATCTTCATTCTCCGTCACCCGGTCGGCCATCCCCGTTACCTTGGAATGAAGCTCCCATCCCCCCAGTTCCTCGTCGGTGATATTTTCTCCCAAGGCTATCGATACGATCCGCGGACCCGACACCCCCATCGCCGTCCCTTTCACCATCACCACAAAATCGGCGAGGCAGGCCATCCACGTCGGTTCTCCATAGCACCTGCCCAGAACGGCCATCACCATGGGGGTCTTTCGCACCCGGCTCATATGCTCGATAAAGGAATCCCGGCGTCCGCCTCCGTAGGATGCCAGACCGGCCGATCCCATGATGTCGGGCATGCGCGCCCCCCCGGCCTCACCCAGATAGATAAAGGGGAAGCCATGGCGATCCGCCATATCCCTGATATCGCCTTCCTTCCGCGCGGCGATGCGGCTCGATGTGGCACCCAGAACGGTGAAATCCGCGGCGAGTATGCCGACGGGGCGCCCGTTGACCTGGCCATATCCCCCGACCTTGCTGTCGGCGGGGCTCTTCTCCTCCATCCCCGGCATGTCGGAGTGATTGAACATTCCGACCTCGGAGAATGAGCCCGGATCAATCAGCGTATCGATCCGCTCCCGGGCCGTATACTTACCCTCATCGTGCTGTTTCTTGATCTTCTTTTCGCCCCCCATCATCAGGGCCTTTTTACGTCGGCGCTCCAGCTCTTCCATCTGTTTTTCAAAGGGCATTCCAGATTATCCTCCTTACCAGATTGACACGATCGTTTTGCCATCGCACGAAGGGACAGGAGGCACCCCTGTCCCTTCACAAAGCCATCTATCTCATTACCGCCACCCCGATGAGCACAGGAGTGCTCATGAGTCCGGCATACGCCCTATGCCGGGTTTGAATTGGCTCTGTGTATCTTCAATCCATATTTTTTATAGATTCGGTCGTTATCCTCTCCGATACGGGCCGAGATCGACTTGATTCTCATGGGCGTCTTGGACATTTTCCCCGTCGTCGGCACCTGAAAGGTCCCGTAATAGGTATCGTCCGCCTTGAAAAAGGCATTCCGCACCTTCCAGTGTTCTATCTCCATAACCTCCATGGGACGCAGCATCTTGGTGGTAACCGGCAAACCGCCTCCCCGCCACTTCGACTTTGCAGCCTTCATACAAAAAGCCTGAAACTTGGTAAAGATCTCCTCAAAGGTCATGCCGGCCACGGCCTTCTCTATCTCCCGGTTGAGAATCTTCGCCTTTTCGACATCATCGGTGATCCGATCCAGGAGCGTCTTCCAGTCTTCCTCGATCTTCCAGAGGCCCAGTATCCGGAGGGCCGCTCTGAAATCCTGATCCCTGAAACAGGCGATTGCGGCGTAACCGTCTTTGCATTTGAAGAATCCGTAGGGGCACAGACCGTAGTCGAGCGTCCCGTACCGGGGTCGCGGCCTCTTCCAGATATACCCGATTGTGGAGGGGATACCGACACAGGACGAGAATGAATCCGCCGTCGCGACATCGATCATCTGCCCCTGACCGGTGCGGCCCTTGAAGAAAAGGGCGATGAGCGTACTGCACACGCTCGAAACGGCGGTGGCATATCCGGCCGCGTAAAACCCGGATCGTGTCGGCCAGTTGTATGGATCCGGTTCATCCTCCAGTCCTCCGATCAGGGCGGCAAGTCCCGATTCGGCCTGGCTGGTCAGGTCGGACCACGGCATGGAGGCACATTCCTCCGCCCGTTGCGTATACTGGCCGTACGGAGTAATCGCCAGATAGATCAGGCCGGAGTTGATCTTTTCAAGCTGCCGATATCCGATCCCGAGGGAATCCATCATGCCGGGTTCAAAGGTCTCGATCAGGATATCCGCCTTCTTGACGAGGGCAATCAGATTCTCCCGGTCCGCCGCATCATGGATGTCAAGGGTGATGTTGAACTTGTTTCTGCTCTCCATCAGGTAGGGAATACCGGTCTCCTGGAGCGTAACGCCGTAAGGGGTCATGACACGCGCCGGATCGCCTTCGGGTGGCTCGATATTGATGACCTCGGCACCCGCCTCGGCAAGCAGGGCCGAAGTAATAACGCCGGTAAAGTTGGCGTAACTCAGATCCAAGACGACCGTCCCACTCAACGCCTCCGGTTTTCCCTCCGGAGACATGATATCGGCGATCACATTGCTCCATTCCGAGAGCCGTTTGGCGGCGCCCTTGTTCTGCATGTGTCGCGAATAGATTTTCTCTTTAATTGTCATCACCCCCCTTCCCATCGTAATTGAACATGGTATCCGTCTCCATGTCGTAGTACACAGGGGGCCGTTGTCCGACGCGATAGTCCCACGTTCCCACGATTCGCTCTTTCTCCAAGGTACGTATCTCCTCCTCCGATAATCCCAGAAGTGTCTTAAAGACATACCGGTTATGGTATCCGAGAGGCCGGGTCAGCCATTTGATCCGTCCGGGCGTCCTGCTCATCATGGCGGCAGACCCCGCCATAACCAGCTTCTTGTACATCTCGTCTTCAACCTCCACGACGCTTCCCCTCTCTCTCCTCCATGGATCATTCGACAATTTCAGATCATCCATGACCTCACCCAGGGGAAAGGCGCACTCCTTGGCAAGGGTCCGCAGCTCTCCGGATCTCTTCGTCCCGATCCATTCCTTGACAAGAGTATCCAACTCTTTGGCGTGCTCCTTCTTCAGCCGTTCCAAGGCCGTTGCATAACGACTGTCCGTAATCAGAGCCTCTCTCTCCATCACGGTGCACAGCGAACGGAACTGTTCATCCGTACCGATCGCCACGGCAAAGAACACGTCGTCGGCCGCCTTGAAGATCCCTGAAGGCGCCGCCGTGGGATCATGATTACCCGTCCGTCCGAGCTCTTCTCCCTGCACGCTGCTATAGGTAAAATTGAAGAGAGAGCGCATCAGAATCTCCGTCTGGCACACATCGAGATACTGTCCTTCACCGGTTTTTTCACGGTAATTAAGAGCCATCATGATCGTCATGGCGGCGAAAAAACCGGGATAGAAATCACCGTAGAAGTCCGGTGCCTTGAAGTAATGTTCCGTATCGGGATACCCGGTGATACTGATGACCCCGCTTGCCCCCTGTGCCAGGAGATCCCATCCGGGGAAGAAGCGTGCCGGTCCCGATTGCCCGAAGGTGCTCATGCTCGCATAAATAACCTTGGGATTGATCTTACTGACCTGGGTATAACCGATCCCCCAAGCCTCGACGGTTCCGCTGGCAAAATTCTCGATCACGATGTCGGACTGCTTCGCAAGCTCGAGGATCAGTTCCTTCCCCCGCGGATACTTGACATCGATACCGACGAAATATTTACTGTGATTGATGAAGTGCCACATGGGATTCGAGTGTTTCCAGTATTTCCCCCAGTAGGTGGATGAGCGCCAGTAATCACCTTGATAGGGGACCTCGACCTTGATGACCTCGGCACCATGCTCGGCAAGGATATTGGCCGCCTTGGGGCCGAATATCATGTGGGACAGATCCAGGACCCGTATCCCCTTCAGCGCCTCCGATTTTTGATTCACCTTTGATCGATCGAAGATCTCTGCTGTGTATGAGAAGTAATCATTTTTCATAACTCTACACTCCCATGTACGCTTTCTGTATCAGGTCGCTTGCAAGGAGCTCCGTATTGGTACCTTCCATGACGACTTCGCCGTCCTGCATGACATACCCCCTGTTGCTGATCTCCAATGCGATCTGGGCATTCTGCTCCGACAGGAGAACGGTTATCCCCTTTTTCGGAAGCGCCTCGATGGCCTCGTAGATCAGGTCCTGGAATGCAGGGCTCAATCCCAGCGACGGTTCATCGATCATGAGGAGTTTCGGTCGTGCCATGAGCCCTCTGGCAATAACCAGCATCTGCTGCTCGCCTCCGCTCATGAGGCTTGCTCGCTGTTCTGTTCGTTCCCGCAGGATGGGAAAGATCTCCGACACCTCATCAAACATCCGGTACCGCGAGCCCCATGCATGGCGGGTACTGGCCCCCATGAACAGATTTTCCTTCACCGTCAGGTAGGGAAATATCTTCCGTCCCTCCGGTATCTGTGAGATTCCTCCCTGGACGATCTTCTGGGGGGATGTATGTTCGATGTTGTCCCCCAGAAACGAGATGGTTCCCGACGTTCCACGCATGAGACCCGATATGGTGTTGAGAAGCGTCGTCTTCCCCGCACCGTTCGCACCGAGCAGGGCCACCAGTTCTCCCTCCCCCACTTCCAGCTTGACATTATGCAGGACCGGAATCACGCCATACGAGACATTCAGGTTTTCAATCGTTAACATCATCGGCGCTTACCCCCTAAATAGGCCTCTATGATTCGCGGATCCTTGACAATATGATCGGGAGGCCCCTCCGCGATCTTTTTGCCGTACTGGAGAACAACGATGCGCTGGGCGGCATTCATGATGATCTTCATCACGTGTTCAATCCATAACAGCGTTATCCCGAACTGGTCCTGAGCGCTCCAGATCATATCAAGGGCCCGGGTTGATTCGACCGGGTTCAATCCGGCCATCACCTCATCGAGGAGGAGGAGCTTCGGTGTCGTCGCCAGGGCTCGGGCGAGCTCAAGCATCCGCAGTTCATACAGGTTGAGGTTGCTGGCAAGTTCGTCACGCTTTGCGAAGAGACCGACAAATTCGAGGTAATATGATGCCTCAAGACCGGCGTCCGAAAGACACATATTGGGCCGTTTTTTTCCATTCAGGACACTGGCGGTCACCCCTCCCAGCGCGGTCATTGCATAAAAAGGCTGCGGTATCTGGTAGGTTCTCGATATACCCAGGTGACATATCTTGTTGGATGGCAAACCGGTAATCGTGGTCCCCTCAAAATGGATCGACCCGGTGGTTGGTTTATACAGGCCGCATATGATATTCATCATTGTTGTCTTGCCTGCACCGTTTGGCCCGATCAGGCCAACCACCTCCCCTTTTCCGACTGAAAAACTGACATCGTCGAGTGCCTGCAGGCCCCCGAATTTAATCCCGATATTTTTTATTTCAATCACGTTTCACAATTCTCCTTGCAATGGTAAGGCTCACGTACTCTTGGGAGACTCTTGTAACGAGTAACAATACCCGGTTATTCTCGCCTGACATGGAGCTTGGGGAAATAGTCGCGGGGATGTCGTTTGTGGTACAAACCCCAGAGGCCTTCCCCCCGCGGCAGGAAAAAGATCAAGGCAATCAGAACGAGTGGAAATACCCACTGGTTGATGTGCCCGAAACCGCGGAGGACCTCCTCAACAATGGCGACGACGTATGCGCCCGGGACCGCACCATAGACAAAGGCACGCCCCCCGATGATGACGATAATCAGCACCTTCAGCATAAACTCGAGTGGAAGATAGGTAACCCCCGCAAATGACCTGAAGGTGTGGACGATGAACCATCCGACGATCCCGATGAGGATGGAGGGAAAGACGTAATAAAAGACCTTGTATTTGGGGACATCAATCCCCATCATCCGGGCCACCTCTTCATTCTCGTTGATCGCCGCCAGCGTCACGCCAAACCGGGAGCGAACGATCTTATCCGAAATGAGAATGAAGAGGAGCATCATGAACAGGGACAGATAGTAATACGCCATGTAGTTCCAGCGGACCCGTCCCAGATCGAGGAGCGGACTCATCCCGAAGAGTCCGACCTCCCCCCTGAAGATATCGCCGAACTGATAGGTCAGGTCGAGAAAGGTCAGGGGAAGTATCAGGGTTATGAGCGAAAAATAGAGTCCCTTTGCAATCCAAGTCGTCGGGCTCAATAGCAGGGCAACCGATCCGCAAACGATGATGGTGGCAATCAGGGTAAAGAAGGGACTCCAGCCAAAATGCAGATTGAGGAGTGCAGCGGTATAGCCACCGATCCCCAGATAGAGCTGGGGCCCGAAATTGACACGTGCCGTCCCCAGGATCTGCAGGCTTAAGGGGATCGCCATGGCCGCCAGTAGATTGGCTGTCGTCAGCATCGTCAGGATATGCGGCAGCGAATAAAAGAATATCGGCAGGATTAAGAGGAGCGCGACACCGATGATCGGATTTCTCCAGTAACGCGGTTCGATGCACCACTCCAGTTTTTCAATACCCCACCGTACTAAGATTCTGTCCCGTTTTAATTCAAACTTTACCATATCGTTTCTCCCGCCACTAATCCTCCGCGTTTCGCAATCAAGAAAATGAGCGTCACAACAAGGGCCGCAAGCCCCATAAAACGGGGTGCCCACAGGAAACTCACCGAGAAGTGGATAAACGCGATCAGATACGAGGCAATGATGTTTCCTTTCAGATTTCCCAATCCGCCGAGGATGGCAATGAGCATTGCCGTCAAGAGGAGCGGCGCCCCCATGAACGGATCGATACTCCAGAAGGGGGCAATCATGAGAACACAGATGGTCGGGGGAATGACCGACAGGATCATCGCCAGATAGTACATATTATCGACACCGACCCCCATCAGTTTCGCGGCGTACACGTCTTGACTCATCGACCTGATAATCAGGCCGATGCGTGTCTTGAGAAACATCAGGATGAAGAGTCCCGTGACCACGACACCGACCACGGCGGCGGCGATCATCTCAGAGGATATCTTCACGGCACCGATCTGAACCATGCCGGTCACCAGGGCGGTAGGGAGACTCACTCCCGCCGTCTGCGGATAGAGGTAATTGGCAAAATGGGCAACAGCCAAGAAAATCAGCATTGAAACTACCAGGAGATTTTCCTCTTCGTCGAGATAGCGCTGGAAAACCCCCTTGTAGAATACCAAGATGGCGATCGTGATCTGCAAAAGGACCATGAGCAGAATACTCGGCACCAGCCCCAGTGACAGCTCATGCATAAAGAGCCAGGTGCCATATGCGGCAATCACAAAAGTGGCCCCGTATCCCAGATGGAAAATGCGCAATACGCCGCAGATCAATGAAAATCCCATCGAGATAAGGAGATAAATCGATCCCCATATGATCGTATAGACAATGATGTTCTGAATAGCAACGGCCATAATTCACTCTCTCGTGTTGTTGTCCGGCACCCCTGCACCCTTCTCATGCCGCGGGCACCGTGGTACGGTGGGCGGATAGGCACCGTTTCCGGTGAACCGCCCACCGTTCCGCAAAATCGTATACTACTTCCGTAATTCCTTCGGGGATTTGAACTTCCCCGTTGCAATATTCAAGGGTTGGACCACCACCATTTCCCCGCTCTGCCACTGGACGATGGGGGTGATATAATCCGGATAGGGCAGATTATAATGATACTGGGGATCCCAACCAATCGTTCCCAGAACGGCAACCTCGCGAACATGCTCCAATGACTTGATGAGCTTATCGATATCCTTCGTGCCCCCCGCCTGCTCCACCGCCTTCTTGTAACCGTTCAGTGTATCGTAGGTGGTGTGTGATCCGAAGATAGGACCCGTTTTATACTTCTGCACCATGTCATCCATGAAGGGAATGGTCTTCTCCGTGATAGGGATCTTGACAAAGGACGAGCCGACGGAACCACCGGCGACCTTTCCCTCTGTCATCTTCCATGCCACGGGCATGCCGGCAAGACCGCCCCAGATGAACCAGGGGATATCCTTGGCACTGGACTGCGCCCACTGCTTGATAAAGGAACCCTGGTCTATGTATCCCACGACACAGTCCATCACACCGGCGCCTGATGCAGCGATCTCTTCAAAGACGGTGCTGAATACCTTCTGGTCGAGCGACAGGGTCGCCTCATACACGACCTCCATCCCCTTTTTCACATACTCAGCCCTCAAGCCGGCGGAAACGCCCTCGAGACCCTTGCGGAGGGGTTTGGTCCACTCCATATCCTCATAGATGATGGCGACCTTGTTGGTGCCGACCGTCTCTTTGAAGAAATTCGGTAAGACTTCCTTTCCCATAATGTTCAGGTAGTTTGTCGAGATGTAATAGTAGGTCTGGAAACCGAATTTATATTTGTCATAATTGTCCCGGACATGATGCCAGATGGTATCTCCCGATCCGATGGTTGAAAACATGATATGCGGAAACTCCCGGAAGAGTTCGGCGCCGATCTCCATCCCGGCAACACCCATTTCAACCTTTTCGGCTATCACCACGGCATCCACTTTATTGTACATGACCAGCTTCTTATAGATCTCGATGGACTTTGGAATTTCTCCCTTTGTGTCTTCAATGATTAGCTCGACATGCCGTCCGAGGATCCCGCCGGCTAAGTTCATCTCGCTGACCGCCAGCTTGGCAGCGGCCTGTGAGCTCAGTGTTGCCGGCGAAGACAGGTTCCCCATGAAACCGATTTTGATGGGTTTTTCCTTCGCGATAGCTGCCGTGGACACCCCCAACGCCCCAACAGAGATGGCAATAAAAACACTCAAAAACAGACGCATCTTTTTCATGATCCTCTCCTTTTCTTAAAATGTTTCCGCTCCGCACTCGTTGCACAAAGCCGCTCCTGATGTACGAGATTCAGGAACATTCACCTCGTGACGAGCCTCCCCGCATTACAACCTTTCCTGTTTCTTCTTGTCAAAAGGCTTCCATCTGCCGCGGCGGGGGCACACCCGTCAATCTTCAGGCCTGGATACATGATAGGTACCGCACCTATGATGTTCCAGGATTCGGATGTACGGTCCGCGACCGTTTCTCCCCTGTACTGTGCTGTGTTCTGTGATGATATCCGCCCCCGTCTCAGTCATCCAACAGCATCCCATAAGCAATCTGTGCGCCCCGCCGAGATCATTCGTTGGTAGGCCCATCGGGTTCGCCCAAAAATGGCAGAGACAACTATCTGAACCATACCTACAAGCGCAAGTGCCGTGCCACGGACGAAGACGATCTATTCGGATGCATATACAACACCTTGTGGCTGAACGAAGAAAGGCGTGCCCATACAGCCATAACGATATATCGTTATGGCTGTAATATGTCGTTATTGAGCGGAGGCACACCCGACCCAGCGCCTCAATCGGGATCTCACTTCCAGAGAGTGATGGGTCAGCGCCGCAGAGCAATCGATAAAAGAATAGGACTCACGGCTCACCGTTGACTGTCGTGGGTTACCTGTTGTTTTTGGTATGAATAGAGATCTCTCCGTCAGGTACCCCCCGGTTCAAACGCCACAAGCAAGTGAGGATATGGGGCAGGAAGAGCGGTCCCCCCTCTGTTGCCATCGTTCTCCCTGTCTGTTTCAGAGGAGCGGGTTGCGATGAGCAGAGTCGTCCTTCACCTCTTTACGAATTCCTCCGTCTTCCGATATGCCTCATCATCGGCATACTGGCGCGGCGGATGCTTGCAGAAATAGGCAGACGGCCCTTCAAGGACTCCCCCCTCTCCGCGGTCGAGAGCAAGTTTGACACAGCGGATGGCATCTATCGCGACGCCCCCTGAATTCGGCGAATCCTCAACCGAGAGGCGAAGCTCTATATCCATCGGGACATCACCGAATATCCTCCCTTCCATCCGAAGGAAGCAGACCTTATTATCCTTCTGCCACGGCACATAATCACTCGGCCCGATATGGATATCTTCATCGGCCAGACGGTTCTCCATAACCGACTGAATCGCTTCGGTCTTTGATGTTCTCTTCGACTTCAGGCGGTGGCGATTCAGCATATTCAGAAAATCTGTATTACCGCCGGTGTTGATCTGATAGGTATGATCCAGCTTGACGCCCCTTTTCCTGAAGAGATCGGTAAGGACGCGGTGTGTAATGGTCGCGCCGAGCTGTGACTTGATATCATCGCCGACGAGGGGAAGACCCTTCGCCTCGAAGCGCCCGGCCCAGAGCGGATCGCTGGCGATAAAGACAGGTATGTTGTTGATAAGGGCAACGCCCGCTTCCAGTGCACACTCCGCATAAAATCGAGTCGCCTCCTCAGAGCCGACCGGCAGGTAGTTCAGGAGGATCTGGGCGCCACTTTCCTTCAGGACCGACACGACCGCTTCCCTCTCCGGTTCAGGAAGCCCGGCGGGGGAAAAGATATATTGTTCGTCATATTCTTTCATATGATCGGAAACACCGTCCAGGATCTTCCCCATCTGAACCGTCACCCCTGACACTGAAAGATCGGGATAAAAGATCGTCGTGCAGTTCGGCGGGGCGAATATGGCCTCGTGGAGGTCTTTACCGACCTTGCGCGTGTCAATATCAAACGCCGCGACCACCTCGATGTCTCCGGGCCGATATCCCCCGATATCCCCGTGCATGAGGCCTATCACATCCTCGGCTTCTTTCTCTCTATAGTAATGAATGCCCTGAATCAGTGAACTGGCGCAATTACCAACCCCCGCCAACGCTACTTTGATTTTACCCACAACAATCACCTCCTGAAGAAAGCCACATGCGAATATTCGATACAGAACCATGAATCATTGTATGATACAATAAGAGATCAATAATGAAAATCAAAAATTCCGTGGACATCCTGCGATCAATAATATTAGGGTCTTGACTAGAACAGCGGTTTATTTTTGAAGTTCTTTAACAACAATTTATAGATATCGGTGTTACGGTTGTTGAACCGGAACTCACATTCCTTGAGATGCAGGTAAAAGGTTGATTGTGGAATACCATGGAACTTCATCAGCCTCCGTTTTGCGAATGACCAGAAGGATTCAATGCCATTGATGTGGCTTTTCCCCCTGGCAAATTCATTGGCTCCGTGATGAACACGGTAATGCTTTTTGTATCCCAAGTCAACCAAACCATCATAGCCTCTCCAACTATCTGAATGTATGACACTATTCGGTTCAACTTTGCCCCTGATAATGGCCTGGAGAGTCTTCCTGGCGCAATCGGGAACGATTTCGGTATAGACACTGCCTTTTCGTTGCAGGATACCGAATACAGGGGTTTTTCTCCCGGCCCCACGGCCTCGTTTCCCTTTGATACGTTTTGCACCGAAATATGATTCGTCAACCTCGATTTCACCCTGAAATGGTGATTCTTCTTCGCACAGATCAGCTATACGTTGACGAATCAAAGACAGATATCGATTCACCGTATTTCTATTGAGTTTTGTTAAAAGAGCGATGGTTTGAGCATCCAAATCGAAGGCAAAATACTTCACGATCTCTCTAAATTTTGCCTCTGAAATTTTGGAATTTTTTACATACTTGTTACTTATTGACATGACTAGACTCTTAACATATTTCCGTGTGCTGTTCTAGTCAAGACCCTAATATTATTTC
Source organism: Syntrophales bacterium (assembly GCA_963662405.2). Classification (GTDB taxonomy): domain Bacteria; phylum Desulfobacterota; class Syntrophia; order Syntrophales; family UBA2210; genus UBA6078. Next base: position 2,269,635 of record CAXXKT010000001.1, on the reverse strand, counting down.
CCGTTATCTGAAGCAGGTATCGGGTTGACTTATTGATTTCTCGTATTGTTTCACGGTATGCCATACCGGCAGGAGCAACCCGCGACGCAACGGGAGTCAGGGGGGAAAGACAGGGAAAAATGCGAGAAAGGCTTCTGAGGACATACTATGGTCTGATCGAACGACTGCTCAGGCCGCTGGTACGATCATCGGTCTCGCCGAACGTGATATCGTTCGTTTCCCTCATCGTATCGCTGGTCGCGGGGATCATGTATGCCGGTGGTCTCTTCTTCACAGGCGGCATGACCCTGCTTTTGTCCGGGTTTCTCGACACCCTCGACGGAACAATGGCCCGCCTGAAAGGCCAATCGACTCTCTTTGGGGCGCTCCTTGATTCCACCTTCGATCGCTATGCCGACTTCATCGTTTTCGCCGGTCTCTTGATATACTATCGCTATCACTGGATGTTTTTTGCTATAATCCTGGCCTTACTTGGTTCCTTCACGGTGAGCTACGTAAAGGCCCGCGCCGAGTCGCTTGGTACCATACGCGTTGTCGGGTTCATGCAACGTCCGGAACGGGTCCTGCTGCTCGTCACAGGATCCATCCTGACCGTGCCGGTTTCATGGTACTCTGTTGATGATGCCGATATTCCGATCGTTGCGGCAGTGTGCCTCTTAGCCGTCCTGACCAACATGACAGCTCTGCACCGCCTGCTGGCTGCGAGAGAAGACCTCTTTGGATAGGATACGCCTTCACGCTGGATCAATAGAGTGGGGCTTCCCCGCCACCGGGTATCCATGAGCGAGCGAAGGGAATAAGGAACCGGGGGGCGGGGGAAACAATCCGTCCCCCCGGTATGGAATAAAAAGTGGGGCGCCCGGGACCATGAATGGCCCCGGAGAAATGAGCCGTCGACGCTTTTATACCTTCAGGGCATTCACCTTCTGCAGCGTCTCTTCGGCTTCCGCGATAATCCGATCGATTGCCTCCTTTGTCGTGGGGATATCGGTAATTCCTCCGCAGCACTGACCGGCGAAGAGGATCCCGCCTTCAACATCGCCCTCGTTGAGTGCCTTCATATGTTTCATATTTGCGACGGCCTGCCGGGCGAGAACCAGGAGGGGGTGCCCTTCTTCTGCGCGCACCATCTCGACGGCCGCGCCCAAGAATTTTGCAAAGGACATCTTGAAAATCTTCTTCGCCAAAAGGGCACCCTTGATCGCTTCGACAATCGGGAAACCCCGCCTCATCATCGCCTCGGCTTCCTTTGTCTTCAGGACACGGCCATCCATCCCGTCAAAGACATTGTCGTAGAGCGTATCCTGTTCCGTGGCCTCTATACAGAGCCGCTTGAAGTTGTCATGTACCATGCTTTCTTCAACAACCATGAATCGGCTCCCCATCGATATCCCGTCGGCCCCCAACGCAAGCGCCGCTGCCAGGCCCTGTCCGTTGTAAAAGCCCCCCGCAGCGATCAGAGGGATGTCCACCATGCTTGCCACCAAGGGAATCAGGACCAAAGATGTTGCGGCATCGCCGTGAGCCGCCGCCTCGTGCCCCGTGACGACCAGGGCATCACATCCCAGTTTTACCGCGCGGGCCGCGTGCTTGGCGACGGCAATCGTCCCGATAACCTTACCACCGTACGCATGGACGTCATCGACAAACCATGGTTTTCCCAAGGAATAGTTGATGAAAGGAATTCTCTCTTCAATGGCGATTTCAATATTCTCTTTGGCACCGGGGCCAATGAGGATCTGATTAATCCCAAAGGGTTTGTCCGTCATATCCTTGATCTGCCTGATGTTCTCCCGGGTCTCTTGTGGAGTACACCGCGCGGTGGCCAGGATACCCAGCCCACCGGCGTTGCAGACCGCCGATATTAAATTCGGCTCTGTAATCCAGTTCATCCCTGCCAGCATGATCGGGTGCTGTATTCCGAACATCTCCGTCATTCTCGTCTTGAACATGTATTTCCTCCTTTTATATCAATAGATTCAGGCACATATAGACACAGGAAAAATCAGGAACACTATTCACTTACAGCGCGCTCAAGGGAAATCAACAAGCACCCGGAGATTTTACACTCGGGGCCTATAACACATTTTTCGTTGCATGAAAAATATTCTTTCAAGACAGACAGCATGAGGCGGAGCAACCGCATATATCATGCGAAAAAGCGCCGCAGGGTGCGGGAGAGACCATAGGACTCGGCACGATATCTTATATTCCGTTCTTGATTGCGGAGGTGTTGAGCGTCTCCCGGGGATTCCACCACACGGTGTTTTGTGACAAGCGTAATGAAAATTGGTGTGATATGGAGGGTAGCCGTTTATGAGATAACGGCATTGACACATGACCGATCCAATGGTTGAATGTCGGAATGACACCCCAATGAATCTTTGTATATACTCTCTACAGGAAGGTACCCGCCGTGCGCCCTATGAGACCAGGGAAGCAGCTCTTTGTACCAATAAGCCTTCATCCATCAATAATGATTCCATGATATACCGGTACGCCGTCTGTACATGGATCCTCATAACCCGCTCGGTGCCCGCGGAATCTTTTTGTTTGCAGAGAGTAATGATCTCTTGGTGGTGTTCGATATACAGGTCGAACGCTCGATGATAATCGACAGACCTATGCTGATACAGATGGACCCTTCTTTGAATCATATCGATGAGATCGTTGAGCGTCTCATTTTCCGCCGTATCTCTGAAGATTCGGTGGAAACGGGTATTGTTGTGAAACCACAACGGCAAATCCCTCTCCCGGGCGGCCCTGATCAACTCTTTATGAAGAGTGGAGAGGGTCTCGATGGCCTTTTCATCCATTTTTTTCACGGCGAGACCGGCTACATACCCTTCAAGGACAGCCATCGATTCATATAGTTCTCCCAGTTGTTTCTTGGTGAGCTTACGGACGGTAATTCCTTTATTCCTTTGAAAAGAGAGCAGCCCTTCGCTCTCGAGCTGTCTCAGAGCCTCACGAATGGGGCTGCGGCTTGCGCTGTACCGCTCGGATAATTCCATCTCCGTCAGACGTTCACCCGGCACGAGACGCCTGTAGGTGATGTCATCTCGTATTTTTTCATAAATGATCTGCCGTAATGATTTCCCAGTCGATTCTTTAGCCATCATTCCTCCTTATATCGTTTCAATTGCAGATTCAACAAAGCACCTTGCCAATTCACGACATCCTGCGGCAAGTCATCGTGCTTTTTCCAAACTGATCAGGGCATGGGAGGTTTCAGCCTTTCCCTGTATAACAGAATCTCGTACCCCCTTCCAGCACAAAAGGGGGTACCGGATCCGTATTCTTCGGCATTTGCCTCTTATCCCCAGGCAAATATCATCAGGTTCGACACCCTGTGGGCGATGGGGGATCTTGCCGTCGGGAGAACCACCCCCGTACCGGGCATCGATCCCCATACAGCACCGGGTGCACCCGGCCACCTCCTGACTGGAAAGACAGCTCATATTCTGCTTGTTGCGGAGGTTCTCCACTCTCAGGGAGATATGGCAAGAACGATTGATCTTTTCTCCGGTGATATGCACGGTGGCGGTCCCCGGATCCTCATACGCGGGACCGAAGGCGGTGTCGCAGGTTGCAGCCATAACGCTCATGCCACCCACCTTTTTTGGGTCAAACCGGTCGATGGTCTTGCCGCCCCTGTACAGGTTCGGCTCCAGCCCTGCGAACCTTTTACGATAATCATCTCGGCGTATCATGTTCCGGTGCTCTCCTTTTCCCGTGATCCCCTCGAAAACAAGCATGCGCCCCGGATGTATCCGTCATGGTGCCGGCATATCCTCCGTCTCCTGCATGCGAGAACTCGAGAACGCATAATCGGAGCAATCCATGGTTCCAGGTCGGTAACGCCGCGACCCGTCTCCCGTACCACGAAATGGGCAGTGCCACCCTCTCTTCACATCGGGAAGGATCATGCCCGCGCTTATAGAGCTACGGTATCAGCACCGCCTTAACGACTCTTTTCCGCAGTGAGTCCTCAAATGCCTCAGGTGCATCTTTGAGATCGTAGGTGGAGATCAAAGGACTCGGATCAAGCTTTCCTGTTGCAAAAAGTTCAATAGCTTGCTCATAGTTGATCCATCGTGAGCAATAACTGGTGACGAGAGAAATTTCTCTTCGCACAAGGGGCGTCAGGAATAGTTCGACCGGCTTTGGATACAAACCGACGACAAGAAGCGTACCGCCCTTCCGTAAAAGCGATACGGAATCTTCAATCGCCTTGCCATTTCCCGAGCATTCAATGGCCAGATCAACTTCAGACTCACCGGTCAGTGACGCGACCCCTTGAGCGAGCGTTTGGTGCGCAAGAGATATCGTTTCAAAGCCCAGAGTTCTCGCCAGGGGCAAACGGATCTCCTCATCGTCCGCAGTGCCCACCATGATGACCCTGCTTGCTCCCTTCAGTCTCGCCACTTGGGCCACCAGCAAACCGATGACACCCAATCCCGTCACCACGACGCGAGAGCCCAACCCGACGGTGCACTTGTCGGCGACAGCATGGATGGCGACGGTGGCCGGTTCAACGAGGGCGCCACTGGGAGCGTCGACCCTGCTATCCAAACGGTGAATGAACCGTTCACCAACGGATGAAAACTGTGCCATGCCACCGTCTCGGGCCAAGCCAAATACCTGGTAATGCTCACAGAGATTAGAATTTCCTTCCCGGCAGTGGCGGCACACTCCGCAATAGCTTCCTGATTCGACGACGACCCGGTCTCCCGGTTTAAAGTTTTCAACTGCTGAGCCGGTGTCGACAACCGTCCCGCAATATTCATGGCCGAATATGACCGGTATTTGTATGAACTCGTATCCCGGATCGTATTGATAAGCATGGAGATCACTCCCACAAATACCACAGGCCTCTGTCCTGATCAGGACGTCTCTCTCCGAAACCTCCGGAGAGGGGACATCGAGGACCTCCACCGCGCCTCTTTTTCTTTCCGTCTTTACCACTGCACGCATCTTTCCCACTCCATCACCCAGCGTATAATGCGACATTCCTTCTGCGGAACATCCCGTATGCTGACTCTCCACCCGCGTCGTACACTGCCCCCGGCATACCACATCCGTGCGCCAATCCCTCACAACCGAATGAATGCCCTCAGCTCTGAAACCCGGGGGCATAGGGCCGACTACGCGACGTTCCCGAACCACGCATAGAAAATCATAACTACATGATACCTGTTATTTTTCAAGAACTCCATAATTGATCACAGGAGCGCATGGCGATCCCTACATCCCGAGATACGCCCGCTTCAACCCTTCGTCCTCCAACAGATCACAGGCCTTACCACACATCGCGACACATCCGTTTTCAAGAACAAATGCGTCGTCTGCGATATGAAGTGATTGGCGGACATTCTGTTCCACCAGAAGGATGGTTATCCCCTGCTCATGGATCCTTTTCACCAGATCAAACATCTGTTGCGCCAGGAGAGGCGACAACCCGAGGGAAAGCTCATCGATCATCAAGAGTTTCGGTTCCGCCATCAATCCCCGCGCTATGGCGCACATCTGCTGCTGACCACCGCTGAGTTCCACGGCAAAGGTCTTCGCCTTCGCCTTGAGATCCGGCAGAATATCAAATATCATATCGATATTCTTCTTCTTGGACTTTCGCGCCTCGCGAGTGAAGGCTCCCAGTTCCAGATTCTCCATCACCGACATATGCGAGAAGAGCTGCCTTCCTTCCGGAACCTGCACAACCCCTAACTCGACAACCTTATGAGGATCCATGTCGTGTATCGGTTGACCGTCAAACAGAATCGTCCCGGAAAGGGGCTTAACCAGTCCCGAGAGGGTGTTGATGGTTGTGCTTTTCCCCGATGCGTTGGCACCGACCAGAGCAACAAGATCGCCCTGGCCAATACTCATGGAAATATCCCATAAGACCTGCACATCACCATAGGCAACATTGACATTTTCTAAACTAAGCATTGGAAGTTTCCTCCCCTAAATAAGCTTCTATGACTTTTTCATTTCTGGCGATATCCGCCGGGAGACCCACAGCAAGTTCACGTCCGTAATCCATCACAATGATGCGATGTGAAACCTTCATGATCACCTGCATAATATGTTCGATAATAAATATGGTAATACCCTTTTCCTGAATCTTCGCGATCAAGGGAAGGGTTTCCTCTACCTCTGTTGGGTTCAGACCCGCCATCACCTCATCGAGGAGGAGCAATTTCGGTTGTGTGGCAAGCGCTCGGGCAACCTCCAATCTCTTTCTATCGGATATGGTGAGGCTCCTCGCCAGCGCGCTTTCCGACCGTTCCAGGCCGACAAACTGGGCTGCTTCCCGGGATCGGTCACGCGCCTCAACAACGCTTTTCGTCCGATTAAAGGCACCGACCATGATATTCTCGAGTACGGTCATATCACCAAAGGGCTTCACCACCTGAAACGTCCGCCCAATCCCTTTCGCACACGCCTGATGCGGCAGACCGATATCGGTAATATCCTCTCCATCAAAGATTATCTTGCCGTTCGTTTTGGGGAATACCGCTGTAATGAGATTAAACACGGTGGTTTTCCCCGCCCCGTTCGGGCCAATCAATCCGAGTATTTCTCCCTGAGTGATGCTGAAACTCAGGTTATCGACGGCGGCCAGTCCTCCGAACCGTTTCGTCAAATTTTCTGCTTGCAATATTGTTTGACTCATTTTTCTCGTCTCCGTCAGCTATTTTACACCTTTTCCGTAACAGTTTCTTGAGCGAGTGCACGCCTGTTCAACTTACCCTGCACCCAGGGGAGAATACCGTTCGGCAGCAACATGACAACCGTGATCAGCAGAGCTCCGAAAATCACCATATTGAGCCCGACAAAGTCGCCGCCGAGCCACCCGCGCAAAAGCTCATTCAGGGGTACCATTATGAAGGCACCGAGCACGGGGCCAATAACCGTCGCCATTCCTCCCACCACGGCAATCATGGCAAAATTGATCGAGAGGTTCATCTCCATCACGCCATCCGGCTCAACAAACAAGAGGTACTGCGCCATCACGACACCTGCAATTCCGGTGAAAAAGGCGCTGAGACCCATTGCAATAAGCTTGCAGCGCGTTGTGGGAACCCCCAATGCCTCCGCTGCATCCGCATCTTCCTTGAGTGCCTCCAGATAATAACCGAGTTTGGAATTCTTGACCCAGTATGAGACCAGAAGCACTACGCCGAGTAGAATGAGTGTCAAATAGTAGTATGGAACCTTGCCTGAAAATATCATATTACCGAATGACGGTTTGAAGGGGATAAGGATTCCGACGGACCCCTCGGTAAGGGGGCGCCAGAAAACGGTGACCAGCCTTACCACCTCACCAAAGGCAAGGGTCGCCAATGTAAAGAATGGTCCTCGAAGCCGGAAGCAGGGATAGCTGATCCCCAGGGCGACGATCATCGCCAAGATACCGGCCACAAGCATACCGACCCACGGACACACGCCTAGCCGCACATAGAGAAGCGTTGACGTATACGCACCGATCCCGAAGAAGGCCGCATGCCCAAGGGAGAGCTGACCGGCGTATCCACAGATGATATTCCATGCACTACTGACCGCGGCAAACAGAAACACCGTAATCAGGATATGGAGATAAAATTTGTTTACTAATACCAACGGGAGCGTGAGAACAACGATGCCCACAAGCCCCAAAATCAACTTATCGTATTCTTTTTTCGCTATTAAATTTGATATCATTTTGATCCAACCTCCTCGGAACCTCTACCCATACCAAACAACCCGGCCGGTCTGAAAACAAGGATAAGGATAAAGATCGCAAAATATACAGCCTCTTTGAGCCCTGGATCAATAAAGGCCCCGGCAAGCGCCTCAACTACCCCGATAATTAAGCCACCCAAAAATGCGCCTCCGATACTCCCTAAGCCTCCCAGGACAACCACCACAAAAGCGGTGAGTGTGAAGAGACCTCCAACGGTTGGAAAAACGTAATAGATAGGCATCAACATCGCACCGGCCACACCCACCAAGGCCGCACCGATACCGAACGCCAAGGTGTATATGTGATGAACGTTAATCCCCATCAAGGCAGCCGCACTACGATTCAGCGCAACCGCCCGTATTGCTTTCCCTTTATACGTCCACTTCAAGAAAGCGAACAGCAGGAGCGTAATCGCTACGGCAACGAGAAAAGCTATCAAACGAGAGCAACTTATCAGCAACGGCCCCACATGGACTACTGCGGTCTGATAGGCGGTCTTGATTGTTCGGTAGTCCGCCTTAAACAACATCAGGGCCAGGTTCTGCAGGACAATGGAAAGCCCCAGCGTCACGAAGATCTGAACATTCGATGGAGAATTAAGAATTGGCTGAATAAAAAACTTCTGGATCAACATTCCGGTTATAAAGAGCAACGGTGCCACCACTATGATAGCAACATAAGGGTCTATGTGAAGCATGATATTTAACCCGAACGTTATATACATAGCCATCATCAAGAATTCACCGTGGGCGAAATTGACAATCCTGATGACACCAAAGATCATTGTCAAACCGATACTCACCAATGCATATATTCCCCCCAGCATCAATCCCACCACTAGGATTTGCATGAGGTCCGCTATCATACTCTTCCTCCTCACCTTGTGATTTCAAGCTGTACGGTTCTTACCAGCATTTTTGTTTCAACTACTCACACCTTATTTGGAACATAAACGATTTCACTTCAGAATCGCCCGCACCTGTCAGACAACCATGTTATCGAGCGACACCACTGAATTATTTTTCAATGAGCATGGAGGGGAGAAGAAGGGGGGGGAAACCACACCCCCTTTCTTTCCCTTTTTCAAAAACGATATCCGCCTTGGATAACGAACAGCGAATTATTTGCCCGCAGCTCTCTCTTCCCACGTGGGCATCGGTACGATCGGAGACTGTACCGCCGCATTTTCAGGCCATACCGTTACGAGTTTTTCCTTCGTCCACTGCATCGTCAGCACTTCACAGGCCAGGTTCTGACCCGTCTTGGGATCAAAATCGGCACCCCATCCCGAAGGCGTTGTCCCGGGATCCTGTTTGTATGCCAACGCCGCCTTCCTCACCGCTTCGGGATCAAAAGAACCGGCTTTCTCAAGCACGGCATACATGATCAGTGCACCGGTAAAGTTGGTCAGAGAGTGACCGGACCTCGGCGGCATGTTGTAAGTCTTCTTGTAAAGTTCGATAAATTCGTCAAGTCCGGGAGCGAACGCCTTATTGACCTCGAACTGTGTAAAGTCCACATTGGCAACACCTTCCACGTCACTACCCAATGCATCTTGAAAATCCTTCATGGTATGACCGCCACCGGAACCGACCAATACCTTCGGGCTGTAGCCCAGTTCTTTCGCCTGACGCCAGAAAAGAATCGCGTCGGTTATGTACGAGGTGGCGCACAACGCATCGGCATTATATTTTTTTAATTTCAGGATCGTACTTGAAAGGTCCACTGCCTTTGCATTGTAAGGTGCGGCCATAACCTGGGTTACACCATACTTCTTGAGGGCCTCTTCATTGTACTTCGCCACGGTAGTACCATACAGCGAATCCTCATGGACGATGGCAACCTTCATATCCTTCGGAGCCTTGCCAAGTTTCTCAGCGGCATATTCCGCAATAAACTTAACCTGGCCATACGCGAACATGGATGCCGTGGGACACGTGCGGAAAAGATACTTAAAACCGCGCTCCGTGATGGGATCGGAAATACCACCCAACTCGAAGTATGTCACCTGGTTCCGATTAGCAACTTCCGATGCGGCATACGATATTGAGCTGGAATATGATCCGAATATGATTTGGATATTTTCCCTGTTGATGAGTCTCTCCGCCTCGGCCTGCCCTGCATTGGCATTCGGCGCATCGCCTTTGACAAACTCTATCTGCTTTCCCCACAACCCACCTTTCTGATTGACCAGCATGGTTGCCAACTCGGCTCCTCGATAACTCTCCTCACCGAGCAGCGCCATAGGCCCCGTAAAGGGGTAAATGGCCCCGAGCTTAACGGTCTTTGCAGCACTCACGGTTCCCGCTGTGATCATGCCTCCTATCACAAAACAAAACGCCAACATACCAACCAGTACCAAGTATCTCTTTTTCATAACAGCTCCTTTCTTTATTGATATCTTGTATTGCTAAAAAAACGCATGGTTACTTTTGCCAAAACAGTTTATAAGACCTTCACGATCTTGTCCCGCTCCGTCTGTCCAACAGCAACCGCCAAAAGTATTATACAACAATGTTTAATATGTTGTCTCGTAGATTGCATACAATCTACGAGGAATGGCCTACTCTGAACACTGTTTTTTGTCAAGCTTTATTTCACAATCAGTCCACCGTCTCTCTTATCAAAATCCGAACCGCCATCCTCCGCGATACGAATGCCTTTCCTCTGCATCAATTCCCTTCTTCAACCCATGGGAGAGGTCGTGGAAACACCACATCTGCGCTGCCGGGAAAATGACGGTCTCCACAACCACCGGCATCCGTCCCGTATCAGGTCAAGCATCTCTGGGTGGTGGATCTGTATTGCCCCCACTCGATGCATTCTCCATGGGACGCGCCTGTCACATCGCGCCCTCCTCGTGCAGCTTTTCTATATCCTCTGCGGTGAGATTCAGGTATTTCCCCAGTATCAACTGGTCATGCTCACCAACGAGCGGGGACGGACGATCCACCGTTCCGGGGGTTTCGGACATCTTGAACGGCATCCCGGGGATCGTGGCTTTCCCTATGACAGGATGCTCTACTTCTACGAAATACCCACGTGCATTCAGATGCGGGTCTTCGACGACCTCTTTGATATTGAGGATGCGGGAGTTGGCTATCCGGTTATCGTCCAGCATCTTCCCGACTTCTTCAACGGTATATTGCGTCGTGATATCCTCTATCTGTTCGAGAAGAGCGTATTTCTTTTCCCAGCGCTGTTCCTTTGTCGCATACTCGGGGTCTTCAGCCCACTCAGGTTTTTTCAGGGCATCACAAAAACGAAGCCAGTGTTCGTTGCCCAGGGTACAGATCATGATATAGCCATCCTTGCACTTATACGCCCCCCAGGGGGCATCGTTGGGATTCATGGTACCGATAGGGGTTTGAATCACTCCGCCGATGGTCCATTTCACAATCGCATTCTCCAGGATCGAAACCATGGCTTCCTGCATGGAGACATCCACATGCTGTCCGATCCCCGTTTGCTCCCGATACCATAAAGCACACATAACCCCGAAAGCAGCATGGACACCGGCGTTGGCATCGGCCAAAGAGGTGCCGGCCTTCGTCAGAGGGCCACCCGGGTGGCCGGTCAGTGAAATGAAACCGCTCATGGCCTGGGCGATCGTATCAAAACCCATTCGGTCTGCATACGGTCCATCCTGTCCAAAACCACTGATGCTGCCCAGAACAATGCGCGGATTAATCTCCTTCAGGACGGGATAGTCGATCCCCAAACGTTTCATCACCCCGGGCCGATAATTTTCGAGGACAACATCCGAAATCTTGACCAGGTCCTTGAATACCTGCAATGCCCCCGGGTGTTTCAGATTCAGTGTAATCCCATACTTGTTCCGGTTCAATCCCAAGAAATATCCGCTCCGGCTTGCCGTATGCGGTCCTCCCTTCCCATTTTCGACCTGCGGGGGATTATCGCGCATCACCTCACCACCGGGAGGCTCGATCTTGATAATTTCCGCGCCCATATCCCCGAGCAATGTCGAGCAGTAGGGCCCGGCATAGACACGCGTCAAGTCGAGGACGCGGAGCCCCGCAAGTGCTTTCGGTGTCGTAAATTCTTGCATTATAGATTTCCTCTCATATGAATTTTCATGTTTATCGAAACATGACATATTGTCATCTCGACCTGCAGCCAGGTCTCGAACGAAAAAAGGGGGGCACATCCCCCCTTTCATACTTGTCATCAAGCGGACAACCATCCACCATCGACATTAAGAATGTGGCCGGTGATATAATCCGAAGCCGACGACGCAAGGAAGACAACGGCACCTTTCAAGTCATCCGGGTCTCCGGTCCTCCCGAGAGGAATCTTCCCCAAAACCCATTTGGCCCTCTCCGGATCCTGGAACAGCGCTTTCGTCAATTCCGTGATAAAATACCCAGGTGCGATGCCATTAACCTGTATATTACTCTTGGCTAATTCAACGGCAAACTGATGCGTAAGCGAAGCGACACCACCCTTGCTGGCCGCGTATATACTGATGTTATTCAAACCGATAAAGCTGGAAAGCGAGGCGATATTGATAATTTTCCCTTTGTTTCTCTTGGTCATCTCCCGTGCGGCCGACTGGCTTATGAAGTAAAGGGCCTTAAGGTTGACATCCATGACGTAATCGAAGTCCTGTTCCGTGATTTCCGGTATGGGCTTTCGGACCTGTGTTCCGGCGGCATTCAGAAGAATGTCAATCCGACCGAAGTGGTCCACGGTATTTCGCACGACTCGATCAGCTTCGCCGTCCTTTGCCAGGTCCGCCTGCACGACCAGCGCCTGAGACCCGACTTCCCTGATAATTGCGGCCGTTTTTTCCAAAGCGGATTCCGTCCGGGCAACCAGCACCACATCCGCACCCGCCTCTGCCAACGCAATGGCCATCCCTTGGCCCAACCCTCGACTGGCACCAGTCGCAAGAGCAACACTCCCCGTAAGTTTGAACTTCTCTAGAATCATATCTTTCTCCTCCTCGGGTTACGGTTTTGTTTTTTCGTTCAAACTGGCTTGGCTACAATCGTGCCGGATTTCTTGTCTCCAAGATTGCATACAATCAACCAATGATGGGCGTGCTACCCCACTTTCCACGAATTGTCAAGCATTAATCTTTAGAATAGTTACCGACTAGTTATAACCCGTATGGCATCGCTCTAATCTGTTCGCTTCCACTTGAGCTGTTTTTCAGACATCCCCCGCTTTCGCCATCTATGTTATTGCAAATTCGATTCAGGGCAGAGATCGTGGCACAATGCTCACGGCACTCCCCGTATTTCTAAAAAAGTAATCCGTAACGATCCACTCCATCCGCCAACCGGCATTATCCTGCCTCTCCTGCTGGACGTCTCTCATGCGCTCGTTCCAATGCGGGATAAGGGGGCGAACAGTCATGGTATTGTATTGTTGAAACGCGCCTTTTACCATCTCCAAACATCGTTCGCAAAACCACAAAAAAAGGCTTGACATTACAAATTCAAGTATGTACATACAATATTGTAGACAATGTTGTGAGATATGTTGGCCCTTATGGGGTGACAGTGATGCCAATCAAATCGATCAATCGCCTATGAGAAAAAATGAACGAATTGGAGGATTTTAAGAGATGATGATTACCGGTGAGCAGTACAAAGAGAGGATAGCCAAATTAAAACCCAATGTATTTCAGGACGGCAAATATGTGGATCGATTCAACCCGAAGATCATGGGTGGGATCAATGTCATGGCATCAACTTATGATTTCGCCTTTGACCCGGCATACGAGGGTATAGGCACGGCCATCTCACATCTCACGGGAGAAAAGATCAACCGTTTCTGCCATATTCACCAGAGCATCGAAGATCTATTGAACAAGCAGAAGATGACCAGGCTTTATGCCCAGGAGGTGGGCGGATGTATCCAGCGATGCATGGGAATCGATGGTCTGAATGCCCTTTCGATCGCCACCTATGACGCCGATCAGAAACACGGAACAAGCTATAATAAATCTTTTATCGAGTTTTTGAAAAAGGTACAGGCTGAAGATCTGTCCCTCGTTTGTGCCCAGACGGATGCCAAGGGCAACCGGATCTGGCGGCCGGGACAGCAGAAAGATCCCGATCTCTACGTACGTGTCGTTGAGAAACGCGAGGACGGGATCATAGTGAGCGGTGCCAAGGCCCACAACTCGGCCTCGGCCTATGTCGACGAAATCGTCGTTATCCCGACACGGAATATGATGCCCGACGAGACGGACTGGGCGGTTGCGTTCTCCATTCCCGCTGACTGGGAAGGCGTAACCCTGGTGAACGCCCCCTTCTATCCGCCGAAGCGCGACAAATTGAGTGCCCCGCATGCCAATATCGGGTTCTCCCACTCTGTAACGATCTTCGATAATGCATTCATTCCATGGGATCGCGTCTTTCTTTGTGGTGAAACGGAGCAGGCGGGTAAGCTTGCGCTTTATTTTGCCCTGTTCCACCGCCACAGCTACACGGGATGCAAGGCGGCCCTTTCAGAGGTGGTAACAGGGTGTACGGCCCTGGCCGCGGAGTACAACGGCATCGAGAAGGCGGGACACGTGCGGCATACGCTCGCGAACATGGTCCAGGTCGTCGACCTGATATACGCCGCGGGTATTGCGGCGGCGATCAATGCCACGCGAGCCGATTCCGGGACATACGTACCGGATACGAACTATGTCAACGCCGGGCGGATGCTGGCCGGCGAATCGATATATCGGGAGTACGAGAACCTTGCGGCCATTGCCGGTGGTCTGGCCTGTACCCTCCCCAGCGAGGCTGATTTCGCCGATGAGAAAATCGGACCGTTTCTTGACAAATATATCATGCGCAACCCTGATGTATCTGCCGAAGAGCAGCACCGCGCATTTCGCCTGTTTCAGGACATGATGGTCTCTACCTGGGGTGGTCACAAACTGGTCGATGCGCTTCATGGAGGCGGTTCGCCGATTATTGAAAAGGTGGCTATCTATCGTGATCACAACATGGAGCATTCGAAAAACCTCGCGAAGAAGCTTGCGGGCATCCCGGTCGAGGAATCGACGAAAGGGATCTTCAGGGAAAAACGCTCATGGTATTAATCTGTTGAGGATAATATCCTGAGTCAATCAGACAATGATGCTTTCCATGAGCAACCCCGCTGTGAGCGGCGGGGTCGCTCATGGTCTTTTTCAGATCGATAACGGCAATGCTCTCGGGCGAGAGATCAACGAGAAGGCCGGTAACCTCGGTAAGCGGCACGACATAAGAAAAATGAAACTTAGGAGGAACATATGGATTTCTATCTGACGGAAGAACAAGCGATGTTTCGGGAGACGGCGAGGAAATTTGCGGAAATGGAGATTGCGCCTCTCATCGATATGATGGAAGAGACAAAGCGGACCCCGCGTGATCTGATCAAGAAGATGCGCGATCTGAGCTTTTACGGCATCCAATATCCCACCGAATACGGCGGCGTGGGAAGCACATATCTCGAGTATGTGATAGTCCTTGAAGAGTTATCACGCGTCTACTGCTCGATCGGTGGTCACATCTCGGTCAACTGCCTCTGTGCCGGTTCACTCGAAGAATTCGGAACAGAGGAACAGAAGAAGAAATACCTCCCCGACGTGCTCCAGGGTGATGCCGTCGGCAGCTTCGCTTTCACGGAACCATCGACAGGTTCCGACCCGGGAGCGGTCAAGACAACCTGCGTCCGTGAAGGAGACGAGTGGGTCATCAATGGAGAAAAGATCTTCATTACGAACTCTTCGATCCCCGGTTATATCATCCTTTTCTGCAAGGATGTGGAGTTGGACGGTAAGATCACCGCAATCATCGTTCCCAAAGACACGAAAGGATACGCCACCCCCAAATTGGTGGAGAAGATGGGGATGAACGGCATGGAAGTCGCCGACGTCGTGTTGCAGGATGTCCGTGTTCCGTATGAAAACACGCTCGGTGGCGAGGCGTTCCGGGGAAAGGCCTTCAAGACCCTGACGACGGAGATTGCCGTCGGAAAACTGGGGATTTCCGCAGAAGCTACCGGGCTGGCCCAGGGTGCTTTTGATACGGCCCTCCAGTATGCCAAGGAACGGGTTCAGCGAGGGAAACCGATTACCAAATTTCAGACGATTCAATGGTTGCTCGGTGAGATGGCGTCTGATATAGAGGCGATGCGCTATTCCACCTATGCAACGGCATTCAAGAAATCGCAGGGAGAAGATATCCTCTTTCAATCGGCCCGGACGCGTCTGTTCGTCTCCCAGGCATGTCATCGCGTAGTCAGCAACGCCATGCAGATCATGGGCGCTTTTTCTTACTCGAAAGAGTTCCCCATTGAAAGGATGTTCCGTGATATGAAGCTCACGGAGATCTACGAGGGTGTAAATGAGATCCAGAGGGTAATGTCAGCAGCGGAATTTTTGCGCTAAAAAAACAAAGAAACGGGATAAGGAGGCGTTATGGAATTGAAATACTTGTTGCTCTCGGTTGAAGACAAGGTGGCGACGGTGACTATTCACCGTCCGGATAAGGGAAATTCACTGGCTCCCGAGGTCCTTGAGGAAATCGAGACACTCTTTACCGAAATCAGCAAACGCCAGGATGTCAATGTGGTCGTCCTGACGGGAGGTGAAAAATACTTTTCAGCCGGATTCGATCTGACCATTATCCGCAAGCTGGAAAAGGTATCCAACGAAGATTACACCGCCCTCTTCCACCGGGCATACCGAGCGATCCTGTACTGCGATCAGCCCGTTATCTGCGCGGTCGGCGGGGCTGCTATTGCCGGGGGATTCGATCTGACCCTTATGTGTGATATCCGTTATGCGTCGGAACGGGCCAAGTTCGGACAGCGCGAGATCGTTCTCTCACTGACACCGATCATGGATCCCCTGTGGCGAATCATCGGCCTGGGGCGTGCCAAGGAAGTCGCTCTCACCGGTCGCATCTACGATGCCTATGAAGCGGAAAAGATGGGGTATGTATCCCAGGTGTTCCCGGAAGGAAAATTGATCGAGTCCGTTATGGCCATTGCCAAAGAGATGGCAACCTACGACAGGATGTGTCTGAAAGAGACCAAGCAGCTTTCCAACCACGTTCTGGGTCAGGACCTCGACAGCGCAATGAGAGTGGAAGAATGGCTCTTCAGAACCTTTATCGGGTCTGAGGACAATCATCAGCGAATTGATGCCCTGCAAGAGAAACTTGCGGCGGCACGAGCAAAGAAGAATAAGTAAACAAAGGCTCCCTCACGCTTGACACGTCTGGGATAAACCACACCAACGGTGACGGTGAGTAACCCGAACCGGATGATGCACGGGGCGCCGATTCGCGGGCAGGGCCTCTGTCCTGCCCGCGATCAATCAAACCCTCCGTCATACGGTGGCGGAGGATCATAACATCAACCGCTATCTTGAGAAGCCATCAGGCGCCCGACTCATGGGCGATGGGGACACTCTACGGCATATAGGAAAAGGAGGATAGGTGTAGTAATGGAAGAAGTTGTCATTGTATCCGCATGTCGAACTGCCATCGGCAGATTTCTGGGGAGTCTGAAGGACGTACCGGCCCGGGATCTTGCCGTCACGGCCGGAAAGGAAGCAGTAAAGAGGGCGGGTATCTCCGCCGATACGATTGATGAGATCGTCATGGGACAATGCCTCCCCGCAATGCAGGGGTCTCTCCCCGCGAGGCAGGTGAGCATGAGAATCGGCCTGTCCCACGAGAGTTCGGCCGTATCCGTCAATCAGAACTGCGCCTCGGGCATGAGAGCGATGGAGATCGCCTGTCACAACATCATGCTCGGGAAAACCGAGATCGGCCTCGTGGTCGGGGTCGAGAGCATGACAGGAGCGCCCTACCTGATCCCTAAAGGGCGCAGCGGATACCGGATGGGACCGGGCACACTGGAGGATCATATGATCCGTGACGCCCTTGTCGATGAACTCGTCCCCGGTCATATGGGCATGACCGCTGAGAATGTTGCCGAGCGGTACGGCATCACCCGAGAGGAGTGCGATCAGCTCGCCCTGATCAGTCACCAACGGGCGACACGGGCCGTCCGGGAAGGCCGATTCAAACGCGAAATCGTCCCGGTAGAGATCAAGACGAAGAAGGGCGTGACGATATTCGATACCGATGAACATATGATTCCGGATGCCAATCTTGAGGCCATGGGGAAGCTGCGTCCCGCCTTCAAGGAAGGGGGCGTCGTGACCGCCGCCAATGCTTCAGGGGTCAACGATGCCGCCGCGGCCGCGGTGATCATGTCCAAGACCAAGGCCGAGGCACTCGGTGTCACGCCTCTCCTGAAACTGATCAACATCTGCAGTGCGGGGGTCGATCCCTTTGTCATGGGCCTGGGGCCGGCGGTCACCATTCCCAAGTGCCTCAAGCAAGCAGGAATGCAGTTCGAAGATATCGATTACTGGGAGATCAACGAGGCCTTCGCCGCCCAATTTCTTGGTGTCGGGAGAAAGTTGGAGGAAGACATGGGCATAAAGCTCAGTCTCGACAACGTCAATACCAATGGCTCGGGAATCGCCCTGGGGCATCCCATCGGGTGCACCGGGCTTCGCCTCATCGTGTCACTCTACTACGAACTCGAACGGATCAACAAAACGACCGGCGGGGCATCCCTGTGCGTCGGAAGTGGTCCCTCCATGGCATCTCTCTGGACACGAGAGGTGTAATGGGATGATGGACCCGGGGTCCTGAAACACGAGAGGCCCCCTGGACTTGGATCCAGGGGGCCTCTTTTCGTCTACCACTGAAAAGGCACCCGGCAAGGAAACATGACGAAGACCCTGTTTACCCACTCACGATTCACCGCAGGATGGCCAACCGCCACGCGCGTTCCTTCCCCCTCTCTTCCTTCTCCCTGTCTATCCTGCCATCTACAGAGCCCAGGCGGCTCGTGCTCCCTCATCGGTAGCCTCGATGATCCTCCGGGCTCCGGCAGCATCGCCGACCACCGTGCAGGGAATTCCTTCCTTCTCGAGAACCGCCTTGAGACCGTCCGCGGGTTTCAGCCCCACGGCAACCACCACCTGATCGATGGGAGTAATCGTCGACTCCTCTCCCGCCGTCTCGATCACCGCGCTCCCGTCGCCGACGGCCTTCACCGTCGTGCTGAAGAGAAGGAGGGCCCCTTTGTCGCGCAGCCGTCGGTGCAGCATGTACCCGTGTGACGTAATCTTCTGGACGGGCGAGTGCTTGAGCATCTCCACCAGGGTGATCTTACTCCCCTGCTCACTCAGGAAATCCGCTGTTTCCATCCCAATAAGCCCGCCGCCGATGACCAGGACGTTTTCTCCCGGTTTCACGGAACCGCTCAGGGCCTGCCAGGCATCACAGACATGAGGAGCGTCGAGTCCCGATATTTCGGGGACTATCTTCTCCCCGCCCGCGGCGAGGATAACCGCATCGGGTTTTCCTTCGTGCACCATCGATTCCGTCACTTCCGTTCCGGTCCTGATCGTCACCCCTGCTTTTTTCACCTGGTCGATCAGCCAGTCGATCCATTCGCCGTACGCCTCCTTGTGGGGAGGTATCCGGGCAAATCGAATCTGGCCGCCCAGATCACCATCCTTCTCAAAGAGGGTGACGGTATGTCCCAGACGAACGGCCTCGGAGGCCGCCGTCAGACCGGCCGGTCCCCCTCCGACAATCCACACATTCTTCGGATGAGCCGCCGGTCCTTCCGGATAGATCGTCTCCTGCCCCGTCTCGGGGTTGATGGCACACCGGATATTCCCCTCGCCAAGAACCAGGCGTTCGATACAACCCTGATTACAGGCCAGGCACTTCCTGATATCCTCAACGCGGCCTTCCCTTGCTTTGATCAGGAAATCGGGATCGGCAAGGAACTGCCTCCCGAAGGCAACCATATCCGCATCACCACGCCTGATGACCTCATCGGCCGGTTCCGGATGGTTGAAACGGCCCACGGCGATAACGGGAATATCAACGACATCCTTCACCTTTCGTGCAAGCCAGGCGTTGAAGCCGGGCTCGTACTCGATGGGGGCGCTGGTGATCCCCCCGGGGCTCCCGTGAGTCCCGAAGGAGGCGTGGATGATATCAATCCCCGCAGAGACAAAATCGGGGAGAATCGTCTGCATATCATCGGCCGTGTACCCGCCCTTGATGAATTCCTCCGTCGAGATCCTGATCGATACGGGGAAATCATCCCCGACGTCCTTTCTGACGGTCTGTATGAGTTCAACAACGAACCGGGATCGCTCTTTCAGCGTGGCCCCACCGTATTCGTCGGTCCGCTGGTTGGAGAGGGTCGAAAGAAACTGGGTCAGGAGATATCCGTGAGCACAGTGAAGTTCCACACCGTCGAACCCCGCCTCTCGAGCCCGTCGAGCAGCCGAGCCGAAGGCGGCGATCGTCTCTTTGATATCATCGATCGTCATCTCCCGCGGCGGCATTCGATAGATGAGACTGGGAATCGCCGAAGGACCCATGGCCTTCCCCTTGCTCAGCATGTGCAGACTCTCGCGACCCGCGTGATGGATCTGCATGAAGATCCGGCTCCCCGCCTCGTGTGCGAGAGAAACCACTTGTGTAAGACCCGGTATGAAGCGGTCATCGTAGGCCCCAAGCTGTGTGTCAATCGATATCCCATCGGGGTGGGCGGCGACGATCTCGGTAATGATCAGGCCCGGACCGCCCCGGGCACGCCGTCTCAGATAGGCGATATTTGCTTCACTCACCGTCCCATCTGCATTTCCCAGGTTTGTCCCCATGGGGGGCATCACAACGCGGTTCGGGATCTCCACACCCTTCACGGTAATCGGAGACAAAATATGCCTCAGCTCTTTCATGATTCCCTCCTCCTCAACAGGTAATCGGTTTTATCTTTGTGCAATATTGCGATCACGGACGGGAGGGGGGATAAGACCACCCTCCGCCAGCCGTTGACACATCCTATTGTAAATCAAATGGTAAACCAATACCGTACCGCCCCCGGTGGAAAGCAGCGTCCCCGCCATATAGTTTGCGTACAAAGCAACTTCAGCACTGCATATCTTTCAGAAATCGTTTAAACAGCAGCTTCTCCTCGATCCCGAACCGGCTGAGCGCCTCTTGGTTTGCCTCACTGGCCTCGCGTTCCAGGACAGGTATATGCTCTTTCGCCTTGGGCGTCAGATACAGCTTCAATGAGCGTTTATCCTCTTCAGACGATTCCTTGACAATCCACCCACCATCTGAAAGACGATCCAGAATCCCCGAAAGCGTCGCGTTATCGAGGGTGAGTTGTTTTCCCAATTCACCGGCCGAGACCCCTTCTTCCTCGAAGAGGGCAAAGACCACTAGATGCTGGGCAGGTGTGAGACCGTATCCCTGGAGCCGTTTTTTGTATTTCCCGTAGACATTTTGATGGGCTTTTGACAGAAGAAAGAGGATACAATCATCGCAGTAATGCATGTGTATTCCACTCCATATATTTTGTACACTAAATATCAAAGGAGGTACGGACTGTCAATCGAAAAATGTGAGGGGGGATCCAAGAGGGAAGTACGCTCTATTTTTCCACTATCCGTCTCCTTTCAACCGTGGCTTGGGTTTATCGCCGGTTTATCGGTATTGTATACGTGCTGAAGCCCAAAAACATTGACATGATCTCATCCGTGTGCTAGGGGAAGTCGATTTCTGTAGCTGAAAAGTGCAATTTCTTCCACGATGTTGTTCCGGCTTGCGTGTTGTATCTCTGAGAGAGTCAAGGAGAGAAAAGACGGAGCAGAAGAGCCAGGGAGGCAAGGAATGACCCTTCGTGAGATAGCTGATCTGTTGGATGCCAAGATCTTAGTAGGGGGGGATTATCTGAACAAAGAGGTGAAAACCGCTTTCAGCGCCGATTTGATGAGCGATGTCCTCGCCTTTGCGAAGCCCGGAAGCATCATGATCACCGGCCTTACCAATCCCCAGATCGTCAGGATCGCAAGTATCGTGGACAATTCGGCCATCTTGGTGGTCCGGGGGAAAATCCCCCCCGAAGAGACGTTGAGCCTGGCGGAAGAGCTGGATATTCCCGTTCTCTCTACACGGTATATCCTCTTCGAAACATCGGGGAGACTGTACGCAAACGGGATAGTCGGGTGCATCAGAAAAATCGAAGGCCCTGAAAGTGTTGTTCCGTTATGACTCAGGAGTACGAACACTCTTTCCCTGTTGAAGGGGAACGATTCGACGAAGCCGGAAAGGTCTCCGTCGAGGTCAAAAAGACTCTGAGGAAAATCGGGATACCGGATGACATACTCCGGAGGGTAGCGATTGCGACCTATGAGTCGGAGGTTAACATCATCTCCTATGCCGTTCATGGAACGGTCGGTCTCCGGGTAACATGTGATTACATATTACTGGACATACAGGATATCGGTCCGGGGATAGACAATATTGAGCAGGCCATGGTTCAGGGGTATTCTACAGCTAATGATCGGATTCGGGAGATGGGATTTGGCGCGGGTATGGGCCTCTTCAACATAAAGAACTGCTCCGACACCTTCGAAATATCATCGGAACAGGGGAAAGGGACCCATCTCAGGATTCTGATCAACAGGTGAGATAAATGGATGTGGCATTTCTGGTTGAGCAATTAGGCCTCACGGTACAATGTGGCGAGGGCCACCTGGACAGAGAGGTGTCGGGCGGGTACGTCGGCGATCTTCTCAGCAACGTTATGGCGGGGAGCAAGAGCGGCGACGTATGGATCACCTGTCAGACGCACCAGAATATCGTGGCGGTAAGTGTCCTGAAGGAACAGGCGGGGATTATCCTCATTCAGGGGAGACACCCCGACGAGGACACCATCCAACGAGCCTCACAGGAGGGAATCCCCATCCTGTCGACCGAACTGTCCGGATTTGAAATCGCCGGCCGGATATATACCCTCATGCATCCCTGACGGGTGATGCACAGGGACACTATCGGACGGCAGGAGGCTTTTCAGGATCGGGATGCGTGCCTATGGCAACGGGGATCAAGGAGTTCCGGTGTGATTTACATATACATACCTGTCTTTCCCCCTGTGCGGATCTGGATATGTATCCCTCAGCCCTTGTCGCGAGATCGGTCGCCGCAGGGTTGGATGTGATCGGCATATGCGATCACAACGCCTCCGAGAATGTCCCGTACGTGATCGAAGCCGCCCGAGGGAAACCCCTTCACGTCTTCCCCGGAATGGAAATCACGTCCAAAGAAGAGGCCCACGTCATTACGCTCTTTGAAACAGTTGCTGACCTGTCGAGGGTGCAGGGAACGATCTATGCCGCTCTTTCCGGTTCGAATCGGGAAGAGATATTCGGCTGTCAGGCGATCGTCAATGCGGCGGACGAAGTGGAGGGATTCAACGACCGGCTCCTCATAGGCGCCACGGATCTCTCCCTCCAGGAGGTCGTTGAGGTCGTTCATGCCGCAGGTGGGATCGCGATCGCCGCGCATATTGACCGGGAAAGTTTCAGCGTCATGGGGCAGCTGGGATTTATCCCCCCCGATATACGCTTTGATGCCATTGAGATATCCCGCAGGACGGGGGCGAAGATGGCGCGTGACCGATATCCTGAGCTGAGAAGCTATCCCTTCATCGAGTCGTCCGACGCCCACTTTATTCGAGACATCGGAACAGGGGTCACGCGGATCGTTATGAAGGAACCCTCACTTCCCGAGTTGAAGATGGCCTTCGCGGGGCGTGAGGGACGGTTCATCGAGGAGTGACCCGTGCAGGAACTCGCCATGCATATTCTCGATATCGCCGAGAACTCCACGCGGGCGGGGGCAAACCTCATACGGATCGGCATCACCGAGGACCGGAAACACGATATCCTGCGTATCGAGATCATCGACAACGGCGAGGGGATGGGCCGGAATGCCGTTCAGAAGGCCCTGAGCCCCTTTTACACATCAAAAACGGTGCGCCGAGTAGGACTGGGCCTTCCCATGCTCTCCCAGGCCGCCACGATCACCGGTGGAGGGTGTACGATCAGATCGAAGCGAGGTGAAGGGACAACGGTGGCAGCGGACTTTGGATACAGCCACATCGATCGCCAGCCCTTGGGCGACATGGCGTCAACCGTGGCGACGCTGATAACCGGTAATCCGGGGGTTGATTTTGTGTATACACACGTAAACGGCAATGATTCATACACATTGGATACGCGGGACCTGAAAAGAGAGTTGGATGACATTCCTATTAACCATCCGACGGTTCTGCAATTTTTGAAGAAAAACATACAGGATAGTCTGAAAGAGATCGGGGCCGGGAGATAGCACCTCGCTCTCTCTTTTGACTTTCCATCAAGGAGGAATATATGGATTCAGAGTACAATGAGCTTGTAAAAGAGTTTACCGCGGAACAGATCAAGGAATTGGACGGGATTATCGAGCGGCACAAGGGTCAGCCCGGGGGTTTGATCCCGGTGCTGGAAAGGGCCCAGGAGCTTCTGGGGTTCCTTCCGGTCCCCGTGCAGAAAAGGATCGGCAGGGAGCTCGGCATACCCTTCAGCCACGTCTACGGCGTTGTCACTTTTTATTCCTTCTTTACCATGCACCCGCGCGGGAAGCACACCGTGCGTGTCTGTCTGGGTACCGCCTGCTATGTAAGAGGCGGCAAGAAGATCGCCGAAAACATGGAAAAACTCTTCGGTATCAAGGAGGGGGAGACAACGGCGGATCGCATGTTCACCTATGAAACGGTCCGGTGCCTCGGGGCGTGCGGCCTGGGGCCGGTCGTTGTCGTTGATGAGGACATCCACGGGAGGGTCAAGCCCGACAAACTGAAGGGCATCCTACAGCAATACAATTAGAGGGGTACGACATGGCAAAACTAAAGATAGAAGATCTGAAGAAGATCAAGGAGCGTGTGCAGGGTGAGACCGCCCTGAGAGCGGGGGAAAGACGGGCTAAGGTCACTGTCCACATGGGGACCTGTGGAATAGCCGCCGGGGCGCGCGAGGTGATGGATACCCTGATGAGCGAGATTGAAGAGGCGGGTGTCAACGACGTCGTCGTCACCACGTCGGGATGCATGGGCCTGTGCAGCAGAGAGCCGGAGATAACCGTTGAGATACTCGGACAGGATCCCATCATCTATGAATTCATGAACCCCAATAAGATGAGGCAGGTCTTCAAGAGGCACATCCTCGAGGGCGAGGTACAGACCCCCTTTGTCCTGGCCAAGGTCACGGAATAGGACAAGGAGACACAACTACTACTGAAGGAGGATACATATCCGATGAAAGTTTTTCGGTCTCACATACTGATCTGCGGGGGTACCGGATGTCACGCCACGGGGAGCGCAAAAGTCAAGCAGGCACTCGCCGTGGAGCTGGACAAACAGGGCCTCGCCGATGAAATAAAGCTGGTTGAAACGGGCTGTAACGGCTTCTGCGCCATGGGGCCCATCATGGTCGTCTACCCGGACGGTATCATCTACATGATGGTCCAGCCGGAGGATGTTCCCGAACTGGTTGAAGAACATCTCCTCAAGGGAAGACCCCTGGAGCGCCTCCTGTACAAGGAGCCGTCCACGGAGGAGACGATCCCCAAGATGAACGAGATTCCCTTCTTCGCCCACCAGGAACTGCGGGTGCTCAGGAACAAGGGGTTGATCGATCCGGAAGTGATCGACGAGTACATCGCGCGCGACGGGTACGCCGGGATGGCCAAGGCCCTCACCGAGATGACGTCGGAGGAGATCATCCAGGAGGTCCTCGACTCCGGCCTCCGCGGGCGCGGCGGCGCCGGCTTTCCGACCGGCCTGAAGTGGAAGTTCGCCTCCCAGTCGCAGAATGACGTCAAGTACGTCCTGTGCAACGCCGACGAGGGCGATCCCGGGGCGTTCATGGACCGGAGCGTCCTTGAGGCCGACCCCCACGCCGTCCTCGAGGGGATGATCATCGCCGCGAAGGCGATCGGGGCTCACAAGGGATACATCTACTGCCGTGCTGAATATCCCCTGGCCCTCCGCCGCCTGGACATCGCCATAGGACAAGCAAAGGAATACGGCCTCCTCGGCGAGAATATCCTCGACACCGGGTTTGACTTCGACCTCGAGGTCTACCAGGGCGCGGGCGCCTTTGTCTGCGGCGAAGAGACGGCGCTCATGACATCGATCGAGGGAAACCGCGGGATGCCAAGGCCCCGCCCCCCCTTCCCCGCCGTCGCCGGCCTCTGGCAGAAACCGAGCGTACTGAATAATGTGGAGACCCTGGCCAGCGTCGGTCAGGTGATCGCGAAGGGAAGCGCCTGGTTCGCCAACGTCGGAAACGAGACCAGTAAGGGGACCAAGGTCTTCGCCCTCACGGGTGACGTCAACAACGTCGGCCTCGTCGAGGTACCCATGGGGACCTCCCTCGGGACCATCGTGTACGATATCGGCGGCGGCATACCGAAGGGAAAGAAGTTCAAGGCCGCACAGCTGGGCGGTCCCTCCGGCGGGATGATCCCCGTCCAGCACCTCAACGCCCCGGTGGATTATGAGAACGTCGCAAAACTGGGGGCCATCATGGGGTCCGGCGGACTGATCGTCATGAACGAAGACATGTGTCCCGTCGATATGGCCCGGTTCTTTATGGACTTCTGCCAGGATGAATCCTGCGGTAAGTGCACCCCCTGCCGCGAGGGGACGAAACGAATGCTGGAGATCCTCACCAACATCTGCGAGGGAAGAGGCCAGGAGGGAGACATCGAACTCCTCGAAGAGATGGCCGACGTAATCAAGAACGCGGCCCTCTGCGGCCTCGGTCAGACGGCCCCCAACCCCGTCCTGAGCACCCTCCGGTATTTCAGGGCCGAATACGAGGCCCACATCAGAGACAAGCACTGCTCGGCCGGTGTCTGCTCGGCGCTCTTCAAGTCGCCCTGTCAGAACGCCTGTCCGATCGGCATGGATGTTCCTCAGTACATGGCACTGGTTCGCGCCAAGAGATTCGACGACGCCTACCGGGTCATGATGAAGACGAACCCCTTCCCCGCCATCTGCGGGAGGGTCTGTGACCATCAGTGTCAATCCAAGTGCCGACGCAATACCCTGGATGAATCGCTTGCCATCAAATTCATCAAACGGTTCATCACCGACAACGCGACCCGTCCGGCGGTCGACCCCGTCACGGTCGACCGGAAGGAGAAAATCGCGGTTGTCGGCGCTGGACCCGCGGGTCTCACCGCCGCTAAGGATCTGGCCCTGCGCGGCTACGCCGTGACCGTCTTCGAGGAGCTCCCCGAACCGGGAGGGATGACCCGCTACGGGATCCCCTCATACCGGTTGCCCCGTGACATCCTCGCCGGAGAGATCGACGACATCCGAGCCCTGGGCGTGGAGATCAAGTGCAACACCCGCGTCGGCAAGGACATTTCCTTCGAGGACGTGGAAAAGAAATACGACTACATCTATATGGCCCCCGGTGCGCACAAGAGCCAGCGGATGAGGGTCGAAGGAGAAGACGCGGCCGGTGTCTTCGGCGGCGTCGAATTCCTGAGAGACTTCAATCTCAACGAGGATGCCTGGTTGAAGGGCGAGAAGACCCTCGGTTCCCGGGTCGCGGTGATCGGTGGAGGCAACTCCGCCATTGACGCCGCCCGGTGCGCGCTCCGCCTCGGGGCGGACGTCACGATCCTTTACCGGAGGACGCGCGAGGACATGCCCGCGGCCGAGGAAGAGATCATCGCCGCCGAGCATGAGGGTATCAAGATCGAGTACTTCGTGGCCCCCAAGAAGATCGTCGTGGAGAAGGACAAGGTAACCGGCATCACCTGCGAGCGGATGAAGGCGGGAGACTTCGACAACAGCGGGCGGAGACGGCCTGTCGTTGTTGAAGGTTCCGAGTTCACCCTCGGCGTCGATGCCGTCGTCGCCGCCATCGGCCAGACACCTGATCTTTCCTTCGTACCGAAGGAGAGCGATGTTACGGTCAACCGGTGGGAGTGCTTCGACCTCGCTGAGGGGTGCAAGTCCCGCACCACCAGCGAAAAGTTTTACGCCGGAGGTGACGCGGTGACCGGACCATGGACGGTCGTCGGCGCCATCGGGGCGGGACATCAGGCCGCCGAGGATATCGACAGTGCGATCCGCGCCAAGAACGGCGAACTCCCCTGGGAGGCCCCGGTCGAAGATATCGATATCCCCTTCGAGATCGACGAAGAATCGGAGGAACAGCCTCAGGCCGCCATGCCGGAGCTGGATGCCGCCCAGCGGAAGACCAACTTCGACGAGGTGGAACTCGGCTACGCCATCGAGATCGCCATCAAAGAGGCATCTCGCTGCCTGCGGTGCGACGCCGAAGTGTAAACGCATACAACAAAGAGCACACGAATCCCTGCCCGCGATCAGCGGGTGGGGATTTTCTTTTATAATCCTCACCTCTCTCAAGGAGGAGCTATTATGAAGATTATCGGTGCAGTCGGTCAGAACGGCTCGGGGAAAGACGAGGTCCTCAAGTACCTCAAGGCTACCTACGGTGTCCCCTTTTTCTCCACGGGCGATATGGTGCGGGATATCGCGGCGAAGGAGGGGGTGGAGGCAACGCGCGACAACCTCCGCGCCATCTCGGAGCGCTGGTTCCGCGAGCGGGGCGAGGGGTGCTTCGTCAGGCTCCTGGCCGAACGGATCAAGAAAGAAAAAGATCAGGCGGTGGGGATCAGCGGGATCCGGTCACTGGCCGATGTCACGATTCTCAGAGAATTCTTCGCGGACGATTTCATCCTGATCAACGTCGCCATGACCGACTCCAGGCAGCGATACGAGCGAATGGTCGCACGGGGGGAGGAACGTGATCCCCACAGCTTTGAACAGTTCCTCGCCCTGGACCGGAAAGAAGAGGATCTCTTCCACGTCGCGGAGGCGGGGCGGCAGGCGCAGTACACCATCGGGAACGACGGCAGCCTGGCCGATCTGCACCGGGCCATTGGCGATGTCGCAAAGGAAGCGAAAATCCTGGGATAGCGAATCAAGAAGACCGGGTGTCGTGTATTTCTGTCACCCGGGATATGGTCCTCATCAGTACGCCCTGTTCCCCCTTATAGATTCTTATTAAGATCGGCAATCAGATTTTTGACCTCGTCCTGAGTGAGTTCCAGTCGCATCCGGCCACCGCCGGGGTGGGCGAGATTGAGGCGGATTCCTTCATCCGTCGTATCGATCTCCCACCGTTTTCCCCTGGGGAGGTTGACCTCTTCGTTCAACCAGTCCGGGGCATGAAACTCGGCGATCTGGATCAGGACGCCGAAGGCATCACGGGGATGGATGAACAGTTCCTTCCAGTAACTATCCGCGTATGCGTTGTACCCGAAATAGGGGATACCGTTTTTCTCGAGGACATCCCTCGCCCTTTCAATATCCGATGTCTGCAGGGTCACGTGGTGGACCCCCCCGCCCCTTTCCGCGAGGAAATTATCGAGGAAGCTCCCCTCCCCCGTCGCCCGCATCAACTCAAGCCGGCTCATGTCACCCAAGGAAAATATCTGCCACACATACTTCATCACGGGATCTTCGGCAACCGCCCCCGGTATCACCCCCAAAACGGTGCGGAAGAAGTGTTCAGCCTTCTCATAGTCACGAACGGCGATCGACACGTGGTCGATGCGCGAAATCAATGGTTCCATAAATCACACGCTCTTTCGAATTCGTTTCATGGCGATGCCCCGGCACTTCCTGCATCCGCTCAGGCGCACTATAGATAAAAAGAAAGAACTCTGTCAAGAGACTCTCCTCCGACAGGAAGGTCGGAGGCAGGATCACCATACTAAGCGGTAAATCCTGAAAGATCTCTCCTGACAGCTTTTATTTTCGGCGTACAATCCCTGCCGCCTTTGACAGAGGCATGAAAGGAACATGCAGATGCCGATCATTGATCCAGCACACCCATCGGTACAAAGATACGATTTCACGGACAATCCCGGTCTGGCCTCGGGGCGTGCTGTGCCGTCTTCAGGGGCTCTTTTTACTGGCGTGAGGGGGACGAGGAGAGCGGCGGGGTGGTTCCCCCCGAACTGACGGACCACCTGAGGGAACTGCGGCTCTGTATGAAGAGGACGAACCGGAGCCACTCCCAGTGCATCGCCCTCGAAGGGGAAGTCGGA
This sequence comes from Syntrophales bacterium, assembly GCA_963662405.2. Classification (GTDB taxonomy): domain Bacteria; phylum Desulfobacterota; class Syntrophia; order Syntrophales; family UBA2210; genus UBA6078. Next base: position 2,239,851 of record CAXXKT010000001.1, on the reverse strand, counting down.
CAGGCGGTCCACTGTGCGATATACGATCGGAGACCAAGTCCCTGCAGGAACTTCGGAATCTCCTTCAATGGCGGCATCTGGCATGCCGGAATCGAGGAACTGATGCGGTACAGCCAGGCATTAACTTACGGGTAACCACACATGCCAAGATTCAGGACCCGGCGGCGGCATGTGGATATCGCCTTCCCACAGCAGCAGAAACGGTAAACACTGATGGGGGGGGTAGAGATTTACCATCTTTGCATTGCACCGCCGCCGGGCTCATTCATCTACGAGTAAATCCATGGCATTCTGTCTACGACCACATGAAAAAATCTTTTTTAGCGGTGGCCAATACCCGGCAACCTCGCGAAGCGAGCTCACGAGCCAGCGCCAGGCCGATTCCCGATGAACAACCGGAAATTAAAACACCCGATTCTTTGTCCATGATCATTCTCCTTGTCTTATTGTTGAAAGCATGACCGCGAACGTGATCGTCCCACGGTCATACCCGTCTTAACAAGATTTATGGTCGATCCTCTTCCTCATCCGTTTATACCGGTCTTAAAAAAAGGAATGTTGAATCCATCGTTTCCGGATAATTTTAATCATTTGTCGACGTTACCAACTCTCTTAATTGGCGATTACTTTTGCTCTCCTCACATTTCTTTCCTTGAAAAACATGGCGATCGTTAAGATGAGGGAGATAACAATACCGATTAAAAAATAATAATAGGGCATGTTGAAAGAACCCGTCGCCTCGTATATGTATCCCACGACGATGGGCGCAATGATGCCCGCCACTGAAGAACACATAACCATCAAACCGCTTACGGAAGCCACGGCATTGGCGGGAAAGAGATCCATGATTATGGCAAACGTCAGAGGAATGGTGGCCCACTGAAGAAAAATAGCAATGCAGAATCCCAAGAGGCAAAGCTCGACGGTTGGTGCGTTGAGCGCCAGAATGGTGGCCGGCACGATGATGATCAGACCTACGATGTTCCAAGGAGCGCGCCACCCCCCGCTGAGCTTATCCGAAAGATAGCCGAACAGCATGGGACCTAAGATGCCCAGCAAATAGGGTAACCCGGAATAGATACCGGCCTTGAGCAAAGAAGTACCTCTGGCTTCAACAAAGTAAGTCGGAAGCCAAGTCAAATTGGCCCAGAACAGGAACGCACTTGCCGAATAGGCTATCGCCAGGACCCAGGACCACGGGTTCCGTAATACTGCAACCAATCCCTGTGGTTTTATATTTGCCATCAACTGGCTCTCCTGATGCTTGCTGATCGAATCATTAATCAATTTTCGCTCAGTATCTGAGATAGTCTTATGGTCATCCGGCTTGGATTTTACAAACCGCAAGGCCAGTACACCGAGGATCAGGCCCACTGCCGAGAAAATGTAAAAGACATACTGCCAGCCCCACTTGGATATGATTACACTGCTTAAAGGAGCCCCGATAAATGTTCCCAGCATCATGGCCGCCAGCCACAGGCTGGACGCGGTGCCCCTCTCATTGGGCAGGACCCAGTTATTGACCAGTTTTGTATTGACGGTAGGCAGCGGCCCTTCACACATGCCGAAAATGATCCGGATGATCATAAAGCTGAAGAAAGACCAGGCGATTCCAGTCATAAACGTCATCAGAGACCAGAAGATAGTGACAATGGCCAGCATTTTCGCCGGAGAGAAACGGTCGGCGATAATGCCTCCGAGAAAGTTCAAAACCGCATACCCGATAAGAAAGGCACTCATGATAACTCCCATTTGGGATGGCGTGATCCCCAAATCGGTCATCACCGCAGGCGCCGCCACTGCCAGATTGATACGATCCATGTATGCAATCATGTTGATAATGAATATCCAGGATACAATCGTCCATCGCTTGTTGTCTCTCATCATAATCTCTCCTTAATATTTGGTTTGGTTGGTCCGGACCCCCCCGACGGTTTGCATGTGTTATTCTTTCATCATTATGCATCTATGTCTTTTGTCTGTTCCGAATATACTTTAGCGAAACTAATAATGAGGCTGCGTTCATCAAGCGATTCCCCCTTTTCTGTTAAGGGCAGGGGGCTCCATCCGGCCTCACGTAATGCAGGGCTCCCGTGGAACGTACGATCTTGTTTCAGAGTTTATTTGACGATCATGCCGGCTCGCCAGGCTGTAATCTGTTCGGAGCTGTAACCCAGCTCGGTGAGGATCTCGTCATTGTGCTCGCCCAGGCGCGGCGCTTGCCGGCGGATTGATGTCTTCTCGCCATTGAACCTGACGGGGTTTCCCATGATCCAGTCGGTGCGTCCGCTTGGCATTTGGTGTTCAATGATGAAACCATTTTCCAGACACTGCGCGTCATTTTTTAATTCTTTCCAGCGGAGATTGATTTCATGAGCGATGTCCGCCGCATTCAACCGCCGTAGAATTTCATCCCCGGTATATTTTCTGAACTCGATTTCGATGATGGACGCCAATAATTGGGCATTTTGAAATCCCGCCGCCTGGGTATTAAAGCGAGGATCATCAACCAAGTCCGAGCGAAGCAGCACCGTTTCAGCAAAGGACTTCCAGTAGCGATCATGTTCCAGGGCCATGACCGTGATCCACCGGCCGTCCTTTGCCTGATAGGTATTCATCAGGGCCGAACGGGGTCTCTTCCGTGAGGGTTTACTCTTGTTGTATTCCTCGTCAGAAAGATGGGCGTTGTTGTTGGCTGAGGCGATGTTCAGTTGCAGATTCCACAGAGCGGTATTGATGAGTGAAGATTGCACCTTACAGCCTTTGCCGGTTTTTTCTCTCTGCAGGAGGGCGGCGCTGACGCCTCCGGCCAGGATGGTGCCTGTCGGGTGGTCCCCGAATCCCGCCAGAGCCGACAGCGGTGGATCACCCGGCTCCGGCATCTCAATCAGAATGCCGGACCGGGCGAAATAAGCGGATAAATCGAATCCAGGTTTGTCTTTGTCGGGTCCTTCATCCCCGTATCCGTTCAGATAAGCATAGATCAGGCGAGGATACTTCCCGGACAACGTTTCGTAGTCCAGTCCAAGGCTCTGAAGTGCCTTGGGGCGGTAATTCGTGACGATAACATCCGCCGTCTGAAGCAGCCTCTGGATAATTTCTTTTCCTTCATCCTTTTTCAGATTGAGGGAGAGTCCCCGTTTATTACGATTATCCATTTCAAACTGAATGTTGTCGTCCTCCTGAACCGGACACATCATGATCAGACCAAAAAAGCGAAACATGTCGCCCGCAAGCGATTCAATTTTGACGACATCTGCGCCCCAGTCCGCCAGTGTCATGGAGCAGATCGGCGCGGCAGCATATGTGCTGAAGTCCAGAACCCTGACTCCCTGTAATGGTAATGTACTCGTCATAATTTTCCTCCTTCTGATGTAAGATGTTTCATTTTGTTTTGTTCAATGGAAGTATTCTGCACTCTTCCGGTTTTCCCTTTATTTTGTTTGCCGCAATCGGAATATTCCCTTGTTTTCGTGGACTTTTTTCTTTGACATCACAAAGGCACACACCGACGGGTGCAACCTAACCGGTCAGCGACCAATGAGATCGCTTTCGAGACCGGGAAATATCTTGCAACGGCAAAATGGTATATGCAGCCCCCGCATGCGGCAGGAAACTTCCAGCGGGAACAGAAGATTATTGGGGCGCCATGCGCAACGCTCCGTCTTTTATAATTCATCTCACCGCCACCGCTCCCAGACCGGAAGCGCCTTCGGTAGCGATTGCCGTGTGATTTTTTATGTCCATGGTTTTCTCCTTCTATGGTTCATTTTCATTCCGCACTGCGGTAAATGTGAACTCCCAGAGCTGCCTCCTCGACGCCGATCACACCACCGCCATTGATCTGCATGCCGATCTTCGCTCCTTTTACCTGCCGCTCACCGGCGCGTCCCCGCAACTGGGTCACCAGTTCGTAAGCCTGAGCAAGACCAGTGCAACCTACAGGATGGCCTCTCGATATCAGACCACCGCTGACATTTGTCGGCAGCTGTCCACCTAAAGCCGTCTCCCCGGAGGAACAGTAGTCCCCGGCTGCTTCAGCTGTGCAAAAACCAGCCTGGGCCGTCTGGAAGATTTCACCGAAGGATGTCGCATCATGCAATTCCAGAATGTCAATATCTTTGCGTTCAAGACCAGCCAGACGGAATGCAATCTCCGCTCCTCTTCCTGAAATGTCCTGATCGTAGTCCCCCCTTGCACGGCCGGAGACCAAGACCGAAGCCATGACCTGGATCGGATTCTTGATGCCTTTGTGTTCCTTGAGATATTTTTCGGAACAGATGATGGCCGCGGCACACCCTTCTCCCGGGGGGGCACACATGGAACGGGTCAGGGGATACGTAATGGGTTTGTCACCCATGACGGCTTCCCAGGTGATCTCCTTCCGATACTGGGCTTTGGGGTTCATAGTGCTGTGATGGTGGGTTTTAGAGCAGACTTTGGCCAGTTGCTTCTGGGTGTAGCCATATTTTTTCATGACCTTCATAGCCTTCACGGCGTAGTAGTCCATAAAGGGGCTGCGCCCTTTGCCGACATCCGTTTCCTCATAGGGAATGCCAAGCACTTCCGATTTCTCCCGTCGCCATTTTTCGATATAGTGTTTTTTCCTGTCCTGCTCCGAGCCCATCCAGAAAGAGGAAAGCGTCATGTAAGGGAGAGCGGCCACGATTTCCGGAAGGTCATCCAAGGCGTTAAGATCGGGAAGCGTCTTTTCGATGCCGAGGGCCAGCGCCAGGTCGGTAGCTCCCGTCATTACATAATGAATTGCCTGATTCAGGGCCGTGGAGGCCGTAGCGCAGGCGTTCTCCACGTTGACAACGGGTATGCATTCAAATCCGAGCCGCCGCAGAATTACCTGACCGCGGACACAGTGCTGGCCGGTCATCATGCCCTGGGCACAGTTACCATACCAGATGCCGCCGATGGCGGCCTTGTCGCCCTCATAATTCAACCCGGCATCTTCCATGGCTTCGGAAATGGCGATGTTGCAGAGGTCTTCAAAGGAGCCGCCGTCCTGTTTAACGATGGGGGTCATGCCGGCGCCGATGATATAGACTCGATCTTTCATAAATCCTCCTGATATTGTTTTATGATGATGATAATTGCTCCTGCTGTCCCGTCATTTTTCAATCAGTGAAGACAGGATATTCAGGACGTTTTCAGTTGCATTTTCATAATAACGCGCATCCGCCATGTCGATGATTTCGGGGAACCGCTCGGCAATCTGCTCGGCTGTAATGGGTGCATCGGCGTTAAAACGCACGCCGCCGCCCTCGTTCATTTGCACGCACGAATAATATCCTCCCCCGGCGGATAGGATTCTCCCGTTGGCCTGACATTGGTCGCTTGCGAGATAGAGGGCCATGGCCGCAACCCATTCGGGCTTGATTCTTTCGGAAATTTCCTCCGGGAAAGTCCCGCCCGCCATACCGGTTGCGGCGATCGGGGCAATGGTGTTTACGGTGATGTTGTATTTTGCGCACTCGAGTTTCAGGGCATTCATAAATCCGACGAGGCCGAGTTTTGCCGCGGCGTAATTGGTCTGCCCGAAATTACCGTAAAGACCGGCCGTAGAAGTGGTGAGAAGGATTTTTCCATAATTTGCATTCTGCATGAACGGTAAAGCCGCTTTTGTGAGATAGACGGTTCCGAGAAGATGGACCTGCAACACTTCTTCGAAATCGTCGAGAGGCATTTTAACAAAACTCTTGTCCCTGAGAATTCCGGCATTGTTAATGAGAATGTCCAGGCGACCGAAGTTGTCCATGGCTGCGGCGACGATCTTTTCTGCGGCTTTACGGTCAGCCACACTGTCGCAGTTGGAAACGGCATGACCTCCCTGTCGACAGATCTCTTCCGCCACCTTCATCGCGCGCGAAGACCCGTCGGTTAGAAGACCGGGGTCGTTCACCACCACCTTGGCTCCGCGGGAAGCAAGTTCCAAGGCATAGGTCTTGCCCAGTCCCGCTCCTGCGCCAGTCACAATTGCCACGCGTTGATCAAAACGGATTGTCATTTTATTCTCCTTAGCATTATATAGTTGATCTTGTTTCTCGCATTTGCATTTGCATTTGCTATGCCATTTATTTAATATGTTGATTCTATTGTATTTATGTAACTCACCGCGCTGAAGGACCGATAAATCACTTGCAATATGCAAGGATGTCTTGCATATTGCAAAAACAGACATTTTGAAGGATTATATATCCAACCGGAGGGGAGTACATGATCACGCTAGAAAATGATTTTCTAAAAGGACTGGTCAACCCGTTGCTTCTCACAGACGAACAGGGACACATTTTCATGATGAACGAGGTGGCGGCATCAATGTTCCGCTTTGCGGGCTTTGATTCTATTTGTGCTGTTTCCGAAATCGATCCTCTGTTTGGGAAGCAGGATTCAGAACAGTCCTTTCGGGGACCTCGAAGCATCCCGATCGGGAATGTGTCCCGCCGGATCACGGTCTTTCCCGTTGGGTTTGACGAGAGAGACAACGGCCATCTCTACCTGTTCGATACGGCTGATATTCTTAAAATTATGGAATTCGAGAACTTTCTGGATTGCATCGATGTCGGGATCGCCGTTACGGGTCAGGACGGCGTATTGGAGCAGCTTAATAAAATCCTTTCCAAATTCATCGGCGTCGACATCAAAGAATGGGTCGGCAGGAATATTCATGATCTTGTTGATGAGCATGCTCTGACGAACTCGGCTTCCCTCAATGCCCTGAAGGCGAAAACGTCGACGAACACGAAAGTCACCTATAATACGGGTACGACGCTCCAGTGGCAGAGCATTCCCTTTTTCGATCTCCATGGGAAGATCCAGAAGGTGATCAACACAGGAAGGGATGTGACTCGGATGGTTCAACTTGAGAGCGATCTGACAAGTTCAGAGACGTTGAAGAACCAGTATTATAAACAATTAAACACACTGGAGGTTCTGCTCGGGCGGGACCGAATAATCTATTCCAGCAAGCAAATGGGGCAGGTGCTACAAATTGCCGTCAAGGCAGGCAAATTCGATTCTCCAGCCTTCATCTGGGGAGAGTCGGGGGTGGGGAAGGAGATGGTCGCGAAGGCGATCCACCAGTCGGGAAACCGCAGTTCCGGGCCTTTTGTCGGTGTCAACTGTTCGGCCATTCCTTCTGAACTTCTGGAGTCGGAATTTTTCGGTTACGAGGAGGGGGCTTTCACGGGATCAAAAAAAGGTGGGCGAAAAGGCCTGTTTGATAAATCGGAAGGGGGAACTCTCTTTCTGGATGAAATCAGCGAACTCCCCCTTGCCATGCAGAGTAAACTCCTGCGTGTCATTCAAGAGAATGAATATATGCGGGTGGGCTCTAATAAAACCATAACCGCCAATGTCAGGATCATTGCCTCAACCAATCTTTCCCGTGAAAAGCTCACCGATGAGACGAGATTCAGACGGGACCTCTTCTACCGTTTAAGTGTCATCCCGATCCATATTCCGCCCCTGCGTGAAAGGCGCGATGATATTCTGCCCCTCATCCGCTTCTTTCTGAAAACGCTTAACCTGAAGTACGATACGAACGTCAGGATTGCCAATTCCTTGATTCCCCGCCTCTATCATTACGACTGGCCCGGCAATGTGCGGGAGTTGAAAAATGTCATCGAAAGATTGCTCGTCGTCGCAGGCTCTGAAGAGGTTGGTGATCCGGAATACGATCTGGTCAATGAACTGGGATTGAAATCATCTGCGGAAGAGGAAGATTGTATTCGCATCAGCACCATGATGCCCCTAAGGCAAGCTGTGGACAAAGTCGAAGAAATCCTAATCAAACGAGCTTATCAGGAATCGGGTAACATCGAAAAGACCGCTGAACTCCTTCACATCAACCCATCTACAATATACAGGAAGATTAAAAAAGGGTTGATTCAATTAAAATGAGAGATCAGATCAAAGTCAGTAATTTCCGAGCAGGAGATAGTACATCGAATGGGCAAATAATGCATAAAAATAAACAGTTATTTCATCATTATCCTTGACAAAGAGCCAACAGTGTGGGCATGTTAAGAAATTAGTCGTAATATCAGTAGGTTAAATCGCGAAACATAATTTTCATGAGAAGAAGGGATATGATCCGGCGGTGGAGCTATAAACAGACTTGATCATATCTCATCCCCCTTAACAAACAGCGACAGCACCAAAACTTTGACATAAGGACCCCGATTATGGTTTATTTCGAAACTGAGGTTTTTACCCTGACCCGGCAGTGATCAGGTGAAGCCGCACCGAACACGCGATGGCACCTTTCTTGAGGCAGTGTGGATGATACAAAACTATAAATTCTATACGCATGAGGAGAGATCATGAAAAAGATGCACTACTCGGTTGAAGACGGAATCGCACAAATCACCCTCGACGACGGCAAGATGAATGCAATGAATTGGGAATTCTTCAGTGAATTGAACGAATCCCTCGATCGTGCGCTGGCAGACAAAGCCGGTGTCCTGATCTTTACCTGCAGACCCGGTGTTTTTTCGGCCGGCCTCGATCTGAAGCTCCTCCCCACACAGTCTTTCGAGGAGGTGGTGAGATTTCAAAAGACCTTCGCTACAACGATGTTACGGGTCCTCCAGTTTCCCATTCCGACTGTCGCTGCCTATGAAGGGCATGCCGTTGCGGGTGGCGCGATCCTCTCGTATGCCTGTGACCGATATATGATCCTCGACGGTCCTTACAAGATCCAGATCAACGAAGTGGCCAACAAGATGGTTATCCCGAGCTGGATTCTCCTGATTTGCCGGTCATCGATTCCTCCCCGCTGGTGGAAAGAGGCCCTGCTCCACTCCCGGGCCTATACGCCGCGCGAAGCCTTCGAACGGGGCATCGTCGATGATCTCATTGAAGCCGGGGGAAACGTGCTCGACGCGGCGCGGGAGGCTTCTCAAGACCTCTTGAAACTGGACCGGCGCGCCTACGGGACCACGAAAAGCTTTCTGTATGGGGAAAGTGCCGCACACACCCTGGACATCTTCTATCGGGAGATTGCCGAATGGCAACTCGGCTCTGAATAATCGGAGCAGGAAAGCCGCTACATGTTCAGGGCAATGGTGCAGGATTATCGTGGAGCGCCCCCTGCACAATGTATTCAGCGTTGGGCCTTCGAGACCATCGTTCTATCGATTAGCCTTGAGCCCTGCGCTGAATATCCTGCGGCAACTTTTTTGAAATTTGCCTGCCGAATATTTTCTCAACCTCTTTATCTTGGAAGGATTTCATGCGGCGGATGACCTTACCCCGCAGGGAACACGTCCATCCGCTGGTTCGGGAGGCGCTGCGCGCCGAGAGAACCAGCTCAGGACAGCCGCCGCATGTTCAGGGGGCGTGGAGCGGTCTTATCGCGGAGCGTCCGCTGAACGACGAGCTGAGCCGGAGCGGCCCTTGTGACAGGTTCGCTTCAGCGATAAACATCTTTGCGATGCCCAACTTTAACCACCCATACCAAAAGCTCTTGATCTTGAATGGAATATATAATTCTGTACGTGCCTTGGCGAATACGATATCTCTCTTGGGCGGATAGCTTCTCGTGGCCCGGTGGCCTCGGATCTTTCGCCAGTGTTTCAATACGTAAGAGAATCTTCTTTAAATCTTTTTTGGGGATGGAGTGAAAGTCTTTTTCAACAGATTTTTTAAAGAAGATTTTATATTCGCCCATCTTTTTTAAGCCTCTTGATCATAGCTTCATAGCTGATTAGTGGCTCTTTTGCTCTTGCTTCAAACGCCTCAATATCTTCAGCGTCCTCGGCAAGGGATTTTTTAATGGCATCATTCACAAGTTTCGAGATTGACTGCGTGGTTTCTAACGCTTTCAACCGTAATGCTTTGTGCAATTCCGGATCTAAGTACACTGTTGCGCGCATTGCCGCTGTTCCCATAATATCACCTCCCCTGACGTTGTGTGACTATAGCACTATAACATCACAGCGTCAAAGAATGTTTTTATAGCGAACGTCTGATATCAGGCGCGGATCAATGTGTTTCCCTCATTAGAGCCCCGCAGCCCCTTCCCGTCACCTGAATTGATTGGTTAGAAGTGCGCTCTACCGTGCTCGGATCTGGTCCGAATTGTTCCTCTATCGATAGGGGCGCATACATGCTTCCTTTCGGCTGTGCATTGAACAGCGAGCGCATTCCTCGCTGCTTGCGGCGGGCTTAGCGTAGGTGTCTTTCCTTTTATAGCCATACTGCCCAGTCGCCATAGTCAAACCTGCCAGTGCCATGGTGCAATTTATCCTCAGCCTTCAACTGCCAAAAGGCATCACGCATTCTGCCCAGAATCTCAGGCTGAATATCCAGCGTGTGATGTGCAGGAAACAGATGCTTGACCGGTAACGCCGATACCCGTTTCAAGGAATTGAGGTACGCCTCCGGGTCAGTGGACGGAAAGAAGGCAAACAGCGTGTGTTTATAAACCAAGTCGCCGGTAAAAAGATACCCGCGCTCCCTTTCCCAAAAACACATATGTCCTGGCGAATGGCCGGGCGTATGGACTATCTGAACAAGGCGGTCCCCTATATCAATTACATCATCATCCTTCAGCACTCTTGTCGGATTACCCTGAAAGAACTCATATTTGCCTACGTCATAACCTTCCGGCAAGTCGCAACGGTCAACGACCATGCCTTTAATCTCCTCCATCGTCAGTGGAAATTCTCCGTTAAGCCAGTTCAGTTCAGCCACATGCGCGTAAAAGTCCGGGAAAAATCCATGTCCGCCAATATGGTCCCAGTGAATGTGAGTAGCTACGGCAGTGACCGGCTTGTCAGTGAGCCTGATAACCTCATCATAGATGTTACAGATTCCAAGCCCAGTATCAATCAGCAAACTGCTTTCAGAGCCATTTAAAAGATAACAATGTGTTTCTTCCCAGTGGCGATATTCGCTTATGATAAAAGTGTCTCTGTCAATTTGATCTATTGTAAACCAATTATTCATTTGACTTCATCTTCGATGTTTCTTTCAATAAATTCCTGTTTGGCATATTTTTATCGCCGACGTGAACACCCACCGACGCTAATCAGCCGTGCTGTCTTTTGCGTTGGCTGAATGAGTTTTGTTATGCGGCAGACCATTTCGATGAATTTCAAAACGAATATTCCCCGTTTTCTCGTCGGTGCCAACGACTTTGAATCCGACCTTTTCAAGCACCTTGCACGATGCCAAATTCCGGGGTGTTGAATGAGCAATGATCTTTTGAACTCGGGAATCAGCGAGTGCATTGGCGACAAGGGCTCCGGCCATTTCGGTTGCGTAACCAGCACGTTGCCAATTCTTTACAATTGAAAAACCTATCTCAACTTCACCATTCTCACACGGCAGACCAAGATACCCGCCCGATCCAATCAACACAGAATGCTCATCATTGCGAATTGCATACCAGCAGTACCACCCAACAACCGCTGAACCACCCTTTTGAAGACAGTCACGGAAGAACTCTTGAGCATCTCGATCGTATTCACCTGGCGGCCAGTCGGGTCCGACGTCAGCATTCAATTGGGCAGCCAGACTTTCCGGTGATTCCAGTTCGGCCCGAACATGGTCGAGGGTCGCCGCCACTAATTCAAGCCGGTCTGTATATATCTTCAACGCATTTGATTCATCCATAAGAGCTTATTCCTCCGACTTGTCCGTCGCCGCAGAACGCCAGGCATGAGGCGCGGCTGCTTTTTCCCGTTGTTCGACATCCGTTTGTAAATCTTTAAACATTCGTACACACTCAAGCTTTGATCCGTTCGGCAAACGGTGAAAGGTCAAACCATGATCGAAATAGCCATGCCTCTGATAAAAGCCTTTTGCATTTAATGTGGAATGAACGGTAATTTGAACGGCATTATGATTTCGAGCTATTGCTTCAAGTTTGCAAAGAATTTCTGTCCCAATTCCATTTCCCGCAGCATCTGGGTGGATATAGATTGCGCTGATTTCAGAATTTTGGATATCAAGAATGCCCAAGCCCATTAAATCCTGGTTTGAATCATGGGCAACTAAAAATATCTTTTCTTCGAGTGCCTGATCATAAACAGAAGGAGTAAGAATACTTGTCCAGGCGTTCAACTGCTCAAGGGTATAGTGTTTGCTACACAGTCTCTTGATTGATAAAATATGCAATCTTGAGATATCTCGCTTATCAATATCGGATGCATTTCTTATCTTCATATAATCTTACTGCCAAACGTGTTGCTCAGAGGCAGCGTGGTTTTTACGCTGTCGCCTGTAGCAAATTGTTCGATTTTAATAATGATATCTACAAGAAATAACGGTAATATATACTTCATCGACTGCAGAGACTAAACGATTTGTATCATCAATCCTTCTGGACCACAATCCGCTCAGGTTTTCTTTTAGAGGTTCCGGTTTTCCGATACCTTTAAATGGGTTATTTCGTTTAATGTCATCAAGGAGCCTATTGATACGCGTGAATGTTTTTTTGTCTTGAGTTTGCCAATAGATGTAGTCTTTCCAGGCTTCATCAGTCCACGCGAGTCCTTTATTCATTGATCATTTCTCTTTCAGTTGCTTCACCATTTTTATATTGAGCGATAGATTTCGCAAGATGCTCAGCGTTGGCAGGAGATTTTAAAAGATGAAATGTTTCAAGATAACTGTTGAAAGTATCCAAGGACATTACTACTGCGTCTTCAGCGTCTCTTCGCGTAATTACGGTGTAGTCAGCATCATCGTTAACTTGATCTAATATTGCTTTCAGTTTATTTCTTGCTTCACTAAAATTTATGACTCTCATTTTTATCCTCCACAGTTGTTCTGTTTACCGTACAAGTATAGAGAGTAAAAAATGATTTGTCCAGTAAATTGTACAGTAAGTTGTACAAGTATCTCTGAAAATCGAACGATCAAAACCAGGGTTTGGCGCGGCGACGCGACAATACTCTGCATTTTCTGGTTGGATCCTGTCTTCTCACTTCGTCCATGGCGTTAGTAATTCTGCGTTATCGACCCACATGGTAAAGTACGGCTCTTCTGCATTCCGGTTCTTCATGTAGATTAGGAAAGGACGATCGAGCACGAAGTATGTAGGGATGGGGGCACAGAACATCTTCGATTCAGATTTCAGCTCTGCTCCACTGCGATCCAGACGGAAGAGGATGTCTTGCTGAGCTACATCGAGACGCTGTCCCTTCAGAGGATCGTTCAGGAATTGCTTGCCTTCAAGGTTGGACAAATGATGGGAAATCTCCCAGAAGAGATCAGGAACCAAGAGGACATCATTGGGCCCGATATTCTCCAGATACTTCGTATAGTCTGGATTCTTCTGTTTCAGTTTCTCGAATCCCTTCAGTTCCTTTCTAATTCGGTCAAGCGCCTTGGCTAGGGTGGGTTCTCGTTTGATCCGCGCAACTACTACCTGGCTCGGCGAGGATGCGGCACAAAGGTCTATCGCGAACTCCAACTCAACTTCTTCACCTGGACCACCCTTGCGAAACAGAATACGTGGTTGACTCCGAAGCTTATAGTAAGCGTAGTCATCCTCCGGCCGGATGCCGAACGATGTGAGCTTCGTCTTTTCTCCTTGCGAATCGGTGAACTCCAGAGGCTTGCGGTTCTGGAAGTAAGGAAGGTCGAACTTCACGTTCGCTTCAAGGTATGAGTATGCGACGAAGGAGTCAGGCATGATATCCGGGAAAGTGGGAGCTGGTTTGCCTGGGAAGGCAACCTTGAGTTCCTTTCGGATCTTCTCAAGTACGCCTTTGTTGTTCCAACCGGTCGCGACATATGTTGATCCTTCTGGATTGTGAGGTGTCGGGTCATCTGCATTGTTTAGGGCGACCGCTGTCTGCGGCGAACCTTCAAGGGAGATATCAGCTCTCACAATGTTTGTGGCTAGTGATTTCCATGCAGTGAGGAATGACGAACACCACACGGCATTCTGTCCATCGGCAATCTCCGCATCGAGAGTCGGCACAATAGCTGTTGATTCAAGGTCACTGGACTGGCCATCAAACGTCTTGTCCAGTTCCGGTGTGGCAGGCTCCATGGCACAGGCGGATGTTGAAAGCAGCAAAACAACGACAAGTGATTGGAGAAATGTGCGCATGTCTGTATTCCTCTTCTTCTGGACCCAACGCTCCGCCTAACCGGCTGGCTGAAAACGCGCAAGCGTTTTGGGCAAGTCCGCTGTTGAGCCAGTTGTTATGGTTTTCTTTTAAATGTCATTTCGCCATTTTCTGTGAACTCAAACATTGGTCCCCAAGCTACCTCCCAGTAATAGCCATCAATGTCGGCAAAGTATCCACTGAAACCACCCCATCCAGTATCTTTAGGCTCCTTAACAATCCTAGCACCTGCTGACTCCGCGCGCCGCACAATTTCTAAAACCTCCTCCTTGCTTCCGGCGTTGTGGGCAAGCGTAACTCCACTAAACCCATTGCGAGTAACAGAAACATCAGGTGAAATATCTTCTGCAAGTTTTTCAAGAGGATAAAGAGCAATCCATGTTCCTGGAAGCTCAATGAAAGTGATTCCATCAAAAGATTTGTTTGGAGGGATGCCAAGTACAGCCTCATAAAATTCTGTCGCTTTACCCAAATCGGCTACGCCAAGCGTTAGTATTGTAACTCTTGAAATTTTCATTATTCTCTCCTTGTAACCCTGAACATGCGGCGGATGACCTACCCCAAAAGGAACAAGTCAATCCGCTGGTTCGGGAGGCGCTACGCGCCAACCGAACCAGCTCAGGGCAGCCGCCGCATGTTCAGGGGGCGTGAACGGTCTTATCGCGGAGCGTCCCCTGAACGTCCCGTTTCAGCCGCGAGGTTTTTGCGTCGGCTGAAAGCGCATTTGTTAAATGGTTCTTATCACAGCTTCAAAATAAGTCGTAACATGTCTTTAAGCTGGATACCATTTTCAAAAATTGGTTCATCATAATTGTTGATGAAATGGTCTTTGAGTATTGAGTCCGCTCGAAATCCAAAACGTTGATAAAATGTCAATTGATAACCAAACGTACCAGTCCCTAATTCCACTGATTCAAAATTTTTCTCTCTAACACTGTCCAGAACAAATTGGAGTAATTGTGACCCAATACCTGATTTCTGGTTTTCCGGTAAGACAGCGATATTGAATAACTCAATTCTGTTTTTGTCTATGGAATTTAAAACACAGACTCCAACTATTTCTTTCTGAATTACAGCCGCATAACATAATGAGCCTTCCAAATATTGATTTACTCGTTCAATTGATGGATCCGCTTCTAGTAACAGTTTTTGAGGAACCAAGTCTGGAGAGATTTCGTTAAATTCTATCATTTTTTCCATTTAACGCCCACCATCACAGGCGAGCAGGGTTATCGGACTTCGCAAATGAGAGTTCAACACTAAAATATGCTAAAACTAAGGCGGTCCGCCCCTGCGAGTCCTTTGTGAATGGTGATGTTATAACCGATTATTATTATATTAAATAGAATTTGTTGACAAACCGATCGAATGTGGTACCATCTGTACTTGGTGTACAAAACAAACAATTGGAGCAAAGTTATGCTTAACAAAATAACGACCGCAGATGCCAGAAAAAAATTCTCTAATATTTTAAATCGAGTAGCCTTTGGAAATGAATCATTTGTTCTGACACGCCGTGGCGAACCATTAGCTGCAATAGTATCAATAAAAGAACTCAAATTGTTACAAGAGTTAGAAGAACAGATTGATATTGAAGATACCTGGAAAGCCAAAAATGAACCCGGCGACCCAATACCTTGGGAGGAGTTTAAAAAGGAGCTTGAACTTTGAGCTACCGAATTGAGATTAAGAATTCCGCTGCGAAAACCCTTAAGAAGATTCCAAAAGTTGACAGAGTGCGAATAGTTGAGAAGATTGATAGCTTTGCAGAAAATCTTCCAAGCCCCGAAACGACAAAAATGAAGGGAAACAACCCTTTTCATAAAGTTCGGGTTGGAGATTATCGGATCGTTTATGAAATCCAAGATGATATCCTTGTCATTTTGGTCGTCAAAATTGGCCACCGAAAAGATATTTACAGAAATCTATCGTAGTTCACTTCTCGCATCTCATAGTTATAACGCATTGCTCACCGTAGAGGCCCGCTTTTTGGCCCGAATCCGGTGAAGCAAAAGGTTAGGGCTCACCCTCCGGCAATAGTATTGAAGCACTCGTGTAGCCGAGGTCAATTGTCATTAAGGGCTCAGTTTTATATTTATTTTTGGGTCTTGACTAGAACAGCGGTTTATTTTTGAAGTTCTTTAACAACAATTTATAGATATCGGTGTTACGGTTGTTGAACCGGAACTCACATTCCTTGAGATGCAGGTAAAAGGTTGATTGTGGAATACCATGGAACTTCATCAGCCTCCGTTTTGCGAATGACCAGAAGGATTCAATGCCATTGATGTGGCTTTTCCCCCTGGCAAATTCATTGGCTCCGTGATGAACACGGTAATGCTTTTTGTATCCCAAGTCAACCAAACCATCATAGCCTCTCCAACTATCTGAATGTATGACACTATTCGGTTCAACTTTGCCCCTGATAATGGCCTGGAGAGTCTTCCTGGCGCAATCGGGAACGATTTCGGTATAGACACTGCCTTTTCGTTGCAGGATACCGAATACAGGGGTTTTTCTCCCGGCCCCACGGCCTCGTTTCCCTTTGATACGTTTTGCACCGAAATATGATTCGTCAACCTCGATTTCACCCTGAAATGGTGATTCTTCTTCGCACAGATCAGCTATACGTTGACGAATCAAAGACAGATATCGATTCACCGTATTTCTATTGAGTTTTGTTAAAAGAGCGATGGTTTGAGCATCCAAATCGAAGGCAAAATACTTCACGATCTCTCTAAATTTTGCCTCTGAAATTTTGGAATTTTTTACATACTTGTTACTTATTGACATGACTAGACTCTTAACATATTTCCGTGTGCTGTTCTAGTCAAGACCCTTATTTTTTAGATACTCAAGCAGTTTCTGTTCGTCTTTTCGATCAATATCGTTATCTAATATAAAAGCACTCCCTCTGGTTTCAAGTTCCAAGGGATCTTCAACAGCAGTCCTGAAAGGTTTAACAACACTTGAGTGTTTTAAGTTTAAATATCTCGGGGATAAAGAATTCAAGCAGAGTTTCAAAGTAATGGAAGCATCCTCCACGAATGCAGCTACTGCACCATCTATTATTGCTGAACGTCGATAAAAGTCACTATATCGGAAATAGTAACACCTTTTGTAGCCATTAGCGCCGCGCTCTATGATATTTGTTCGGCCATAAAGTGTTGCCATGAACTGTTCACTTTTGGCCTCGGCTGCTACGCCGGTTGCAGTAAACCACAATAATCGAAAATCATGTGGCTTGTCTGATGAGGACTTGAGTTGTTTCGCAGCATGCCTTATTATGCCCGAAATAGTCTCATCTCGTGTCAGTGGAACAGAATGCTCATGGATTCCTCCAGCCTCTAATTCCTGTCCTCTAACTGAAAGATAGCTCAGATCGTCCTCTTTTAGTTTTTCTTCGATAAGCACTCTGGAATCACCAAAACTTGCTAGAAAATCCGCCTCCTTTTTCATTTTTTCATCTGATGTTGGAATATCCTCAAATGGTATCCCCATTTGCTCCAGCATTATTCGTGCGTAGGATAATTGTGACATTTTTTCTTAAGCCCTAACATGCGGCGGATGACCTGCCCCGCAGGGGACAAGTCCATCCGCTGGTTCGGGAGGCGCTGTGCGCCGAGCGAACCAGCTCAGGGCAGCCGCCGCATGTTCAGGGGGCGTGGAGCGATCTCATCGCGGAGCGTCCCCTGAACGCCTGTTTAACCCGCTTTTCCCAGAGCGAGGAACGAGCTGCGGGGAAAGGCGGGTTGAAAATTTTGTTGGGCTTTTATCATTGATTAATTAGCCGATAGGCAACTTTAACTCTTGCTCGAATTGGTATTTTACCAAGAGCAAATGAACCTCCGAGACTTTGCGGTTCAGCCCTTGAACTTGCTTTATTAACCATTAGAATATTCTGGTTCATAGGGTTTTTATCGAATGATAAATCTTCTTCGATTAACAATGGCTCTGCAATGGAAGTGTTCAAAGTATTTGCCATCGTGATTGCTTTTTCTTTCGCGGCTAATAAGGCTTTGAGCCTTGTTTTATTTTGGAATTCAATTCGTTTGGAGTGGTCATAATCCACATTTTGGATAGATACATTTTTTATATTTGCTAAGCCTGACCAAAGACTTTTATATTTGTCAAAGACGGTTAACTTGAAAGAGATTTGGGTAGAAGCAAAATAGCCTTCTCTTACCCTTGAGTTGTTCTTGTATCCCCAATTTTCACCGAACTGCATTCTGGAAGTTTGAATATCATCAATGTCAATATTGGCCTTGCCAAGAAAAATGATAACAGATTGTACTATTTCAGAATGCTGCTCTGCCACCTCTTCTACGTTAGAAGCCTTATTTGTAACATTAAGGGCCCAAAGCATTTCATCGGGGGTGATTTCCAATACTGCTGTTCCATATACAACTATGTGTGGCAATTTAATATCAGTTGCCAATGCTGGTATAGAGACAAGCAAGACAAGCACGATTGCTGAAAAAATGGTTTTCATATTATTTCCTTTTTGTAGCCCAACACGTGGCTAAGCCGCCATGGTCGCTGCTTTTTGGCGGGCATGGTCGGACTTCAGCCTTTTGTTAGCGGATTCTTATTTATTCCTTGGATTGTTTACTAATTTCAGTATCATTAAATAATCTTCACCTTTTTCAGTTAATATCTTAAATCCAAACTCTTTGTACATCTTGACCGCATAATTCTCTTTTTGAACACTCAGAGACGCTTGACTGTATTTTTTATTAATCAAGTAGTAGATCATCTCCCGCATGAGAAGCTTGCCAATTCCTTGATTTTGAAATTCTTTGAAAACTGATATCGCGAATTCAGGAGTTTCACTATCTATGTTACCAAATCCTTTGATGTCACCAGCTAATACTCGAACCCAAACACCTCCCAAAATTTGTTCATTTATACCAGCTACTAGACAATAATCATCTTCTTTTTGTCCAAAATCCTTAATATATACTCTAACTTCTGGGGTATCAATTATACCGCGTGGAATTGGATTCGGAATATCAGGTTGAAAGATCGCCTCATATAGTAATTCTTCAAGAATCCAAAATTCTTCATTTTTTAACTCCCGAATTACTACTTCTGAAATATCAACCATCTTTGAATTAACATATTTCATATTTCATCGCTAACTCTGGCCATAAGCAGCCGCTGCACCTATTTTGAGTTAACAACTTGTTTGCCATGAAAGGTGTACTTGCCCGTACCGAGTGCGATTGCGGTCCGCCTTAATGGCTTTGTTAGCAATCTTTTAATCTATTGATTTGTTAAAATTTCGCTCAAGTTGAGCATCACAACACCTACAACAATGATAAGAATTGAAATAACCTTCATTACGTTTACTGGTTCTTTGAAATAGGTCATACCAATTACTGATACCAATAAAATTCCAACGCCGGCCCAAAGAGCATAAATAAAGCTTAAGTCAAAGTGTTTAAGCGCAAATATGAAAATACTAAATGAGATAGCCCAAAAGACAAATGTCATAATTGAAGCTGGAATATTGGTGAATCCATTTGATAACTTCATACATGTTGAACCACCAAGTTCTGACAATATAGCAATTGATAAAAGTATCCACTTCATTTAACTCTCCGAAAAAATGGAATTAATCTGTTAAACTATTATTATGCAAAAACAACCTCAAAATACTCTGCTTTTTCATTGCTAACAGCATAATTAACCGGATGTCTAGAAGCGCGAAAGCGCTTTTAGACATTCCGAGTTGAATTATTTGTTATAGCTTTACCAATCCATATTTAAAGCATCATTAAATTGCTGCTCCATATACTCAATAAATTCATTGAAATCTTTTTCAGATTTCATCGCATTTAAATAGGTGCTTTTTGTATCATCATCAAATATGACATGATTGCCACTCTTAATATACAACATCCCATATTTTGTCATACTGGCACTATCAAGAAAGTTATCAAAACTATCAAAAACACTACATATTGCTGCAAATTCAAGTTCATTTGGCGTTGAAAAAGTAAAATGTGATTTATTTTGGGTTAGTGACATTGGAATCGCACCTATGTGTGGCATATGGACTAAAAACGAACCACCACCTTTTTCAAAATTACCATGTGATGCGATGTTCCGATAACGTTCTTTTACTTCGTAAAGCGCATCATAATGAACTTTTGGAAGACCACCCTTTGTTATATCAAAGAGTTTTTTATATTTATCACCCCAGTATTGTCCTACAAATTTTGATAATTCAGTTTCAGTTTCAGAAATCGTGATGAAAGGTTTTATCAATACTAATACGTGCTCAAGCAGACTAAAGTATGAATCAATCATGGCAAAAGCATAATTGGCGCCTTTATTTTTTTGCTGTAACCAAGAATTAAGTGCGGTTAAGTGGTCTTGAAAGGAACTGAAATCAAAGTCTTCTTTTTCATTGTTTAATAAATGAGACTCGGCTTCATTTCTAAAATATTCATAGCGTGATCGAAGCTGATAATAATCGTTTGAAATAGTGATTTTTCCAGAATCTACGAGACTTTTTATAGTCGGTTGAATTAGTTTTTCTGCTATTGGGATTGCTTTTTTTATTTTATTTAGTGCTTCAATAGCTATTTGATTATCCTTAGGTACGCCAGAATATGTTAGAATTTGGAACCCAAATTTTTTATGTGCTAACATCATGGGTACATTTTTATACTTAATTGGTATTTCCCAATTAACTTTTTCCCATTGGCCTCCAAATGAGTACTTTTTTAAGTATACAAATATAATAAAAACAATATACGGAGGAGGCTTATCTTCAAATTTGATATTTGCTAGGTGACCGGCATTCGGATCTCTCCAGTGTTGATTGGCTTCATCATCAGGAATAAAATCTTTCAATATTAAATCTAATGACCTATTTAATTTTTGCGTATCTACCATATTTTTATCATTAAATTGCTATAACATGCGGCGGATGACCTGCCCCGCAGGGGACAAGTCCATCCGCTGGTTCGGGAGGCGCTGCGCGCCGAGCGAACCAGCTCAGGGCAGCCGCCGCATGTTCAGGGGGTGTGGAGCGGTCTTATCGCGGAGCGCCCCCTGAACGGCACTAATCAGCCGCGCGGCTTTTTGCGTCGGCTGAATTAGTATTGTTCGGCTTGTCATCACCATCCATTTGAGAAACCAATTCAACTTTTATTTGTTTTTGGCCTTCGATAATGCCCGATAAACCAGCCATAAATACTTGACCTTGTTTAGCGGACTCATCGTCTTTAGGCACTATTGAAACAGACACCTTCCTTTCACCAGCAAGCCATTCTAGTGCAAAACGCCTAAGTAACTGAAGTTCGATTTCTGTGGTTGCATGACCTTTAGGTGAATAAGCCCCTTTCTTTATTTGTACTACGTCAAACTCATATGAGAAAGCCTTACTCATCTTAATAAGAAGATTAGCAAGCAGTTTTGCCAACGCTTCATCCCACACAGCAGCTCTCTCCTTCTGATTTTCACCTTCACGAGGATAAGAGTTTAGATGATCATGGTACTCTTTCCATGCATCGCGGATAGGTTTCTCAGAAGATTTTTGGAATTCAAGTTCTATCATGTTTAGAGCTTGTACATACTCTGGAGACAAAGTTCGACCACGTGTGGCCATAAGTGTTTTAAAAACCCATAATTTTCTTTGTCTTTGTTCCCGCCATAAATCAATTTGTCTTTGTGCAAAAACCGCTAGGAAAGGAGCAGCTAAAACGGCTATTATCATTAGTGCATCGCTTATTGTCATATTTTTAACTCCTATAAAAAGTCAATTCATGGAGAGCCTGTCAAACAGGCCCATGGTTAAAATTTAAACGGCCAAAGCATAACACCTCGCAACCTTACTCATCTCTACATATTTCGGGTCTGGCAGCATTTTCGATGGATCAAACGGCTCCCCCTTCTTCAAGATGGCATATACAATAGTGCTCATCTTTCGCGCCGTCGCTATTACGCTCTTCCCGGTTCCCTTGTTCTCTTTCATGGCTTTGTATTTGTACATAAGCCAATATCCATCGGTTTTATTCCGAAGCCGTAGCATCCCCATTACCATTTGCACAAAAGCCGTCCTCAGTTCCACGGGGCCTCGCTTGGTAATATGACCATGGCGAATGGTCTTGTTGGAGTTTTGAACCCATGGTACCAAACCGGCATGAGCAGCATACTGCTTGGCGCTCTCATATCGGTTGATGTCATCGGTATAAGCCCGAATCGTCGCTGCTGTTATTATTCCAACGCCAGGAATCGTTTGCAACAGAGCAACATCCTCGTCTTCAGAAACAAGATCAGATAATACGCGCTCAAGTCCTTTGACCTCGGATGCAATTTGGTCTATTGTACCAAGAAGCGGTTTTACCGCTCGGGCAGCGTTTCCGTAACTCCTATGGTCCGCGAGACCGTCAAGGATTCGCTGCCTTTCTTTTTTGCTCTGCAGCTGTCCCCGCCGACTCTCTATCCCATATCCAAGCAATAAACCGTGTATCTGGTTTTTCAAGGATACCAAAGCTTTCACCAGAACAGAACGTGACTTGAGAAGCCTTCGAATGTCCTCGCTTTCCTGCGAACAAAGAATGGACTCGGGAAGCATATCTTTCTCAAGAAACTCAGCCAATGTGCGGGAATCATGCTTGTCAGTCTTTTTTACTGACTCATTTACAACCTTGAATTTCAAGGTGTTCACTATCTTGACCTCAATCCCCGCCTTCAAAAACCGGTTGCGAAAGTGTCGGGTGTTCCCTGTTGATTCCACCGCTGCCGTGACCTCGTAACCGCCCTCATTCCAGTTGGACACCTTCATGATAAATGCCCGGTAACCTCGATCAGTCGTCGGGTAGATGCCCGACTCCTGAACACTCCGATCTTCACTCAAACAACAAACGGTAAACTGCGTCTTGTGAAGGTCAACCCCGATACTCATCTTCATAGAACGCCTCCTCACATCTTGGACAGCGCCTGTCAGGTGAATTGGTCCCAATCTCCTATTCGATCTCGAAGATCATTGAATGTTGCGGCTACAGCTCTTCATTCTCCTTTGCGGTCTCGAAGACCAGTAAACATGTCGAACAGTAGCCTTGCTGCCCAAAACTATAAAGTTTCAAACAGTGTATCCCAATTCACAGCTCATGAAGACTTTTTATCATTCCTCCTTTTTGTAGCCGAACATGCGGCGGATGACCTCCCCCGCAGGGGACAAGTCCATCCGCTGGTTCGGGAGGCGCTGCGCGCCGAGCGAACCAGCTCAGGGCAGCCGCCGCATGTTCAGGGGGTGTGGAGCGGTCTTATCGCGGAGCGCCCCCTGAACGCAATGATCAGCGGCGGCTGTAAGCCGTCCGCTGGATTAATTTGTTCGATGTTTTTTACTCTCGAAGCCCTCGGAGAGGTTGCATTCCTACCTCTTCAAGAATCGAGTTCATGACGTCAATTGCTTCCTGACGTTTCTTATCCATCCATTGACCAAGGTCTCTATTTCCTCGAAAACCTTCCATATAAGCTTCCAACTCTTGATTGTGTAAATGGCGTGGCCCACGCAAATGGAAAAGCATTTCGTTAAATCCAAATAGGTCTGCAAACTTTCGCCGAACATCTTCGATGAGATTAGTAATTTGTTCAAGCTTTCCACGCCACAATGGATTGACGACACAAGCTTTTCCTTCTGCTCTTTTAATCAAAGTGCCATCCCTCATTTTCCAATATCCCGTGTTTAGGGCTACAATAGTGTCTTCCATTGCTTGATCGAACGCAGAAAAACTAAGTTCCTGATGGAAGTATGTACGGAAAGCAGGTCGATCTAAACATTGTGCGAAAAACGCTACCAACTTTTTGTCTTTGCGCCAATCAGCACCACCTGGTTTCCACTTTGCTTCTCGCTTCACTTGTTCAATTGTTCTCTTGCGATGAAGCTTCAATTCTTCATGCGTATATGTTCGAGTTGTTCTACCTGTAGAGTACTCAGTGTGGGCCTCATCATGACAATTTGGGCAAAGAGGAATACCATTGCTTATATCATCATCGCCCGGGACAATGTGATGAACCTGGACTTTGTGCAATCTGCCGCAGATGCAACACCTTCGGCCACAATCTGCAAGAAGTTGTGCTATTTCGGATTTGTCAAAACCCATGATCAGCCCCCATAATCATCATACATCGAACGCTAAAATCAGGGGCGCGGCTTTTTGCGTCCCCTGCATTTATTTGTTGTGTGCCTCGGCTGCTTGGTCTAAAAATTCTTCGATCAATCCATTACAATAAACTCTCAAATCAGGATAAATAAATGCGTTATCAATACCTTTGAGTTTAATTTTTCGTCTTATATATTCAGATAAGTCTTTATTAATATTAAAACAACTAAAAGGTATTAAATCCAAGTTATTTCCATCTGCGTCATGATCAGTATTAAAACAATTCTCTAAAGGCTTCTTAGGAAAAGGGTTGAAAATAAAAAGCCCTTCTTGAGGTATAATATTCTGATTATAGAAGGTCGTTATAGGTCTTTCATCAACAAAGCTCCGTGGATTTTCAGGTTTGTCCTCAAAATCTGATATATAAAAAATTGAATTTTGATTATCTTCCCAACCAAAAAATGAACTTATTTTTGGAAAGCTGCCCTTATGCCAATTTAATAAGTTGTTAAATTCATTCTTAATTTGTTTGTTTTTATCTATTTCGTAAATCGAAAAATAAAGTTCTATATCTTTGGATGAAGAAGGCTTTACCCCTTCAGTGGCAAAATACAGAGCTACATCTACATTATAACTCCAATCCATTAGTGGAGTCGGTGCACCATAATGCTGAAGTATACTTAATATTGGGAAATCTCTTTGGTTGGGCTTCAGTTTGTAGTATTCGAACACTTTATTGAATAATAACTTTTTCCGTGCGTTATCAACGAAAGTTTCTATAAATTCTAAATATCTTTTGGGTCGCCACCATTGTTCCAGTTCATTTAAAATCCAAAATCTTTGAGAAGAAGTAAGTAATTTGTATTTTGACTCACTCATCCCTCTGTACATTTTATTTGTATTTACCGATGAGATTTTTGATTTTGAAGATACTTTCGAAGAACTCTCCTTAAGAGTTTTATACCACTTATCAAATTCTTCTATAGTATCAATGATTGAAAATTCCTGTTTACGAGAAAATTGCTTATTTTTTTCTTGTAAATCTGAATAATTTTCTAATTGCCCCACAGTAAACTCCAAAATATTAATATGGCACACAACATGCGGCGGATGACCTGCCCCGCAGGGGACAAGTCCATCCGCTGGTTCGGGAGGCGCTGCGCGCCGAGCGAACCAGCTCAGGGCAGCCGCCGCATGTTCAGGGGGTGTGGAGCGGTCTTATCGTGGAGCGCCCCCTGAACAATGTTTATACGGATCTCGTATAATATCGCAAACACCGCAAAAAGTGCGGCATAACACCCCTCGAAAACAGCTTACATTTTAGACATAGTCACTGAACATTCAATCGTTATCATCCCATTTTTCTTTCACTCGGTTGGGATGTTATGCAGATCTAAGAGGTGGTCCGGTTTCTTTGGACAGGTAACAGGGATTTATAAGTGGGAAGTTGCCCTGGGTTTGTGTTCATGCCGCAGCCTGTCCCTGTGGTAGTGATTCAAAATAAACCATAGCCGGTGTCTTTCTGTCAAAAGTATTGTGCCACCGTTTCTCGTTGTAGAACTGAAAATAGTCGGTAAGCCCCTTCTTCAACTCTTTCATTGAACCGTATGCCTTCAGATAGATATCTTCGTACTTGACGCTCTTCCAGAGCCGTTCGATGAAGACATTGTCCATCCATCGCCCCTGACCGTCCATGCTGATAGAGATATCATGAGAGCGAAGGACATCGATGAATGCCTGTGAGGTAAACTGACTGCCCTGATCGGTATTGAAGATAGCCGGGCGCCCATACGTGGTGAGTGCTTCTTCAAGCGCATCCACACAAAACGCACTGTCCAACGTATTCGACAACCGCCAGGAGAGGACCATCCGACTCGCCCAGTCCATAACGGCTACCAGATAACAGAACCCTCGTTCCATGGGAATATACGTGATATCGGCAGACCATACGTGGTTGGGACGGATGATATCAAGTCCCCGTAACAGATACGGATATATCGGGTGCTGGGGATGCTTTATCGATAATCTCGGCTTGATGTACAACGCCTCGATCCCCATGCGACGCATCAACCGACGTACCTTATCACGTCCGATATCATACCCTCTCTGCCACAGCTCATTGCGAATCTTCCGACTCCCATAGAAGGGATACTGAAGATGAATCTCATCAATCTGACGCATCAGCTCCAGATCCTTCGCGCTGACCGGAACCGGAGAGTAATAAACACTCGATCGGGACAGCTCCAAGAGTTCGCATTGACGGGTTATGGGCACACTCTTTTCTCTCTTGATCATCGCTTTGCGCTCGTTCCGTTGATGCGACCGAGCGCATGTGATAAAAAATCATTCTCCATCGATAACTGTCCGATCTTGGCGTGAAGTTCTTTTACATCCGGACCCTGGTTGTCCTTATGACCCTTGCCAAATACGTCCGATGCGTGATCCATCAACTGCTTCTTCCATGTGGTGATCTGGTTCGGGTGTACCTGATACCGCTCGGCAAGCTCAACGATCGTCTGGTCCCCTTTCA
Organism: Syntrophales bacterium; assembly: GCA_963662405.2. Classification (GTDB taxonomy): domain Bacteria; phylum Desulfobacterota; class Syntrophia; order Syntrophales; family UBA2210; genus UBA6078. The sequence goes on along the minus strand of CAXXKT010000001.1, from coordinate 2,213,101 downwards.
GTGCCTCCAATGCCACCTTCGCCTTGAAGGACGGTGCATGGTTCCTCCGCGGTCTCTTGCTCATATCTCTTTCCTCCTTACGTCCACTATAGAGCAACTTTCCCACTTATGCACCTGTCCAAATTTGCCCGACCAGCTCTCTATATAATATCCCAACCGGTATACTAAAGGTTGTCGGCAGGGCTTCTGACCGCTGCGAGCCCTTTATTGAGCACATGGGTATAGATCATCGTTGTTTTCAAATCCTTGTGTCCAAGAAGTTCCTGAACCGTCCGTATATCATAACCGTCTTCAAGCAGGTGCGTAGCAAATGAGTGTCTGAACGTATGGCATGTCGCCCTTTTCACCAGCCCTGCTTTTGTAACGGCATCTTTTACTGTTTTTTGAACAATAGATTCATGAATATGATGTCGGCCTCGTTCTCCGGTTTGCTGGTTGTGCCATAAATTGCCTTGAGGGAATAGCCACTGCCAACGCCATTCTTTCGACGCATTCGGGTATTTACGGGCTAGGGCATCGGGCATCACAACTCGGCCAAAACCATTGGCAATATCTGAATCATGAACTGTTTTAATGTTGTTCAGGTGTTCGGCAAGAGGCTTTTTCACCGAAGCTGGAAACATCGTAACACGATCTTTATTTCCTTTGCCATCACGGACCGTAATTTGGTTTGAATGAAAATCAATATCCTGCACCCTCAGACGAAGACATTCCATCAATCTCAGCCCCGCACCGTACATGAGACATACTATCAACCATTTGTCTCCCGTCAGGTTTTCCAACACCGCTTTTACTTCATCGCGTGTCATGACAACGGGCAGGCGAACCGGTTTTTTCGCCCGAATGACATCACCGAGATCGCCAATCTCGCGGCCAATAACGTGACGATAAAGGAACAGAAGCGCGCACAGGGCCTGATTCTGTGTGGAAGCATTCACCCTTTCCTCTACCGCCAGGTGGGTCAGAAACGCATTGATCTCTTTCTCCCCCATCTCATCGGGATGTCTCACATTATGGAAATATATGTACTTCTTAACCCAATAGCTGTAAGTCTGCTCCGTTCGTCTGCTGTAATGCCGCGAGCGCATGGCAAGACGCAGGCGATCGAGTAGTTTCGGCTGCGTACCGGATTCGCCAGCAAATCGTCCGGATTTGAAATTCCTGAAACCTGTGCCTTGTTTTATGGTTGTTCCCATTTTCACTTCCTTACGTTTCAATTCACGGGAAAAACATTAAGGAGGTAATCCCGTGCGTCGGAAGTGATTAAACGAAAAAACCCCGCCTCGGTAGGTGAAGCGGGGGTTTTGCGTTAGTTCATAGGGGCCCTCTTTTTTTCTGTAAAAAGCACAACCCGGTTACGGATGATGTTTGAAAGAATATAACGCTCGGATACTACAGATGTTTTAAAATTTGTCAAGGTTTTTCATGAAAAATGAACGGGGGGAAGCAGTCCCCCTCTTCCTACGCCATGGCCGGCATCTCGATGCGGGCCTCGGGGGTATACTTGCGTTCGAGACTGCGGGCAAACATGCTCATGCTGTAACAGCAGATGAAGTAGAGAACAGCAATCGCCGTGTAGATCTCGAAGGGATAGATCATGAGTCGGTTGTTGACGGTCTGGGCCACGGTGGTCAGCTCGAAGACCCCGATGATATACGCCAGCGAGGTGTCCTTGAAGAGGGCGATGAACTGCCCCACGATGGCGGGGATCATCATCTTGAGGGCCTGCGGGAGGATGACGAAGCGCATCGCCTTGAAGTAGTTCAGGCCGGAGGCCATCGCCGCCTCCATCTGTCCCGGCGGGATGGCCTTCACACCGGCCCGCACGATCTCCGCCAGGTAAGCACCGGAGAAGATGGTGAAGGCGATCGTGGCGCTCCAGAAGACATCCATCTGCATCCCGGTGATAATGGGAGAGAAGAAATAGACCCAGAAGATCACCATGATGAGCGGGTTTCCGCGTATCAGTTCGATGTATAGGATGCTCGGGGTACTGATCAGGGAGTTTTTGCTCAGGCGCCCCAACCCTGCCGCGAGGCCGATGGCAAAACTGGCCGTCAGGCCGATGAAGGCCAGAACGATGCTGAGGCTCAGACCGCCAAGACCGTAGAATATCTCGCCCCCCAATCCGTTGGGGAAGGTCCAGATCAGAAGCGCGCGGAAGTTACCGAATATGACGTCCCAGTTGAAACCGTACAGTCCGTACCCGACCGCGACGAGAATACCCAGCAGGATCAGGAGGAACAGGCCTTTGCCCGTCACAGAGAAAATACGTATCAGACGCTCCAGCCACGCGGTCCCCGTGGACATATAGGTGGCCTCAACCTCCAGAGGCTTTTTCCTCTCCGGCGCCAGGATCTTCCACGCCCCCTGCAGGCCGGTGACAGACAGCCTCACCAGCAGGAAGAACGGCTGTACGGCGGCACCCAGCACGCGGTCCAGGAGACCCAGGTCCTTTTTCTTTCCGATCTCCAGGTGATGATTGACGCTGTTCATCAGCATGCTGATGATGAGTGAGAGCGAGAGGTAGATCACCGTCGCCGCCGTGGTCGCCTCGAATCCCCGGAAGGTGAAGGACTCGATCTGTTGCGCCTGCCAGCAGAGGTCCGCCACGCCGATAGTCATGGCAAGCGAGGAGTTCTTCATGTTGTTCAAGAGCTCACTCCCCAGGGGGGGCATGATGATACGGAAGGCCTGGGGGAGGATGACAAAGCGCAGGGCCTGGATCCGGCTCAGACCGGACGCCGCGGCGGCCTCCAGGTGTCCCTTCGGGATGGCCTGAATCCCCGCCCGGACGATCTCCGCGATGAAGGCGGCGGTATAGATGCTGAGGCCACCGGTGGCGGCTATCAGCTCGTAGTTGTGGTCGTACAGGAATTCGCGGAACGCGTCCGGCAATCCCAGGGGAAACGCGAAGTACCAGAAGAAGAGCTGCACCAGGAGCGGCGTGTTGCGAAAAAATTCCACGTAGACCGTGGCAAACCAGTAAAGCGGTTTAAACGAAGAAAGACGGGCAATCCCGAAAAAGGTCCCCAGCAGAAGGGATACAACGGTGCTGATCAGGGTGATCTCTATCGTCAGCAGGAGGCCACGCAACAGCCAGATACCAAAGACCTCCTCGTACGTGGGGTTGAGTTCCCAGAGGACGGCCCAGTGGAACTGGTACCCGAAGTCGACGTGCGCAAAGAAGAGGTATATGACGAGGGCAAGTCCGGCCACCACCCCAAACTGCTGCGCCGGACGTTTCCACGATTCAGTCATTATCATATCCGCTTTCTACCAGGGTCATCGCACAAAAACTGCGGCCGGGCTGATCTCACCCGGGCCGCAGTTCCTGTTGTTCAAATCATCATGCCTTAGGGCCACATCTCGATCTTCTCGGTCATCGGGAAGTAGTAGGGGGTATCGGCACCATACCACTTGTTGTATATCTTCATATAGGTCCCGTCCTTCCACATATCCTGGATCGCGAAGTTGACGGCGTCACGCCAGTCGCTGTCGTTCTCGGGGAGTCCGATACCGTACGGCTCGTCGCTGAAGAAGTCGCCGACCAGTTCATACTTGCCCGGTTCCTTGGCGGCGTATCCGATCAGGATCGTACTGTCGGTCGCCCAGCCGGCAACCTTGCCCTGCTGCAGGGCCAGGAAGCAAGAGGGCTCGTCCTGGAAGCTGATAACCTTCGGGTCCGTGTCGCCCAGAGATTTCAGAAGATTGATGGCGTTCTTCTCGCTGGTGGTACCCTGCATGGAGGCGATTTTCTTGCCCACGAAGTCCTGATGGCCCTTAAACTTGCCCTTTTTCGCCAGGATCTTTTCCCCGTCGAAGAAGTAGGTAATGGAAAAATCGATGGTCTTGTCCCGTTCGCGCTTATGGGTCATATTCGCGGTACTCATGTCGATCCGCCCCGAGGTCAGGAAGGAGATCCGCGTCTTGTTGTTCAGCTTGATCTTCTCCATCTTGAGTTCTTTCCCCACGGACTGGCCGATCCGCTTGATCACCTCCGACGCGATATCAACGTCAAACCCAACCCATTCATTTTTGTCGTTGAAATATGCCGCGGGGATACTGTTGTACATCAAGCCGGCCTTCACGATACCCGTTTCCATAACCTTGTCATACGTAGCTCCCGCAAAGCAGAACGAGGGCACAAGCAAAAAGGCCACAGCCACCACCAATACCGCTCTCCATATTCTCTTTTGCATCGGACAACCTCCCTTGTTAAAGTAAACTAAAAAAACGCTCCCCCTGAGGGGGGAGCCGGCAAATGCTAATGTGTCAATATCTTGCTCAGGAAAAGCTTGGTGCGATCACTTTGGGGGCGATAGAAGAAATCATCCGGTGCCGCCTCTTCGATGATCTGCCCCTCGTCCATAAAGGCTACCCGGTCGGCAACCTCGCGGGCAAACCCCATCTCGTGGGTCACCACGATCATGGTCATCCCCTCGCGCGCCAGGTCCTTCATCACGTCCAGGACCTCGTTGATCATCTCCGGGTCCAAGGCCGATGTGGGCTCGTCGAAGAGCATGATCTTGGGCTGCATGGCGAGACCACGCGCAATGGCAACGCGCTGCTGCTGCCCTCCGGAGAGTTGCGTGGGATAGGAGTGGGCCTTTTCGCCGATCCCCACCTTCTTCAGGAGTCGGAGACCCTGTTTCTCGGCCTCTGCGGGATCGGTCTTTCTGACCTGTATGGGGGCAAGGGTGATATTCTGGAGAGCGGTCATGTGAGGATAGAGGTTGAACTGCTGAAAGACAAACCCGATCTCCGCCCTCAGGTGAGTCAGGTTGACCCGGCGGTCATGGATGGGGATGCCGTCGGCGACGATCTCACCGCTCTGTATGGGTTCGAGCTTGTTAATGCACCTGATGAGGGTACTCTTCCCCGACCCGCTCGGGCCGCAGACAACGACCACCTCTCCCGATTCTACGTGAAAATTTATATTGTTGAGGACGTGAAGTTTTCCGAACCACTTATTGACGTTTGAGAAGGTAATCACCCGAAATTCTCTCCTAACACATGATCTGTGCTTTTACTTCCTGAGGCCCGGATTGTCAATAGTGAATTATACAGCACAAACGACCGGAACCGGAAATGATATCGTTCGGATGTTGACAAACGATCGCTATCCTATTATCCTCCAGTGTTTTCGGATAAGGGTTATGAGTTCGCGAAGCCGGGCCACGCACGGACGGAATCGTACCCCTTCGCGATAAAGGAGAGGACATGGACACATCAAAAGTGGCGATCATCGGCCCCGGAAGACTCGGGACATCCTTTGCCTACAAGTTCAGACGCGACGGGAAAGGGGTGACCATCTATTACCACGACGCCGAGATCTGCACCGAAATCAACCGGACCCATCTCAATCCTCTCCATCTGACAGACGATCTGGCAACGATGCTGGGTGGTATTGATAACGTCCCCCGGCTGACGGGTGTTGTTGCAACGAATGATCTGGAAAAGGTGATCGATGAACACGACTACATTATCCTTTCGATAACCATGAACCGGCTCGGTGAACTGCTGAGCCACATCAAGCCGCTGATCGCGAAAAAGAACGGGAGGACCTGCCTCGTATCGGCGATCAAGGGGCTGTCATCCGATGAGAAGACCAGCACGTTAATCACCCCCTCGCAGATGATCAAAAACCACCTCTTCGGCCTGAAACATAAATTTAATATCGTCTGCATCGGCGGCCCCTTCTTCGACATCGACATCGCCGCCGGGAGGCCGGTCTGCGTGACGACGGCGGGGGAACGACATGTAGCCCAGGTCTTTATTGACAACTTCCTCAAGCTGAATCGCCGGGAACTGACCTCTTACTATAACTTCGACATGGTGGGGATCGAATCGTGCGGCGCCCTGAAGAATATCGTCGCAAACATCAAAGGGGTATCCGACCAGTTGAAACTGGGCAGCTCTTTCCCCGGCACGATCTTCGCGCGATCAGGGGTGGAGGTCCGCTCCCTGTCAAAACTGCTGGGGGGAAGTTTCCAGTCATTTCACAGCCAGGCGGGGGTCGGCGACATGTACGTCACCCTCTCATCGGAGGCCAGCAAGAATTACCGGTATGGCGGTTATTTTTACGAGCTGTTCGACGGCAATCCCATCGAAACGGATATCAGGTCCAGGAAAAAAATCGACGGGACTCCGGAAGGGCCCAACACGATTAAGAACGTGCACCGGTACCTGGAAAAGAAAAATATGTACAGCCCGCTGTTTCACTGCGCCTACAAGGTATTTCACGAAGTGACCAGCCGGGATGAAATCCGGGAACAGATCATACAGGCATGCCAGTTCGACAAACGGAACAAGGAATATATCGGCACCCCTTCCAAGATCCTGTACCGGATGTTTCCCAATATCTGGTACCGGAGACACAAGGGGATTCTTTCCTAGGGACGGGAGAAGATCCATGCTGATGGTCAGCCCGGACCCGTCTTGTTACCGTTGATGCCGCCTCGCTACCGCGTTTAATTGCTCAAGGTATCGCGCCTTGCGATCCAACCCCTTGTACCGTTTGATATCATTCATCAGGAGGGTGAGATGGGGTGAGATATCAACACCATGACGATTCAGGTGCTGCTCATGCGCCCTGTCAAGGATCAGGATGGCATAGTAAGTGAGAAGGATCCGGATCCGTGATTCCCGCCTCAGGAGATACGCCTTTCCTCCGACCGTATTGAGGAAAAAGACCGAGTACTCATACAGCGTATTCATATCGGCCTCGATTGCGCCTTCCTCCTTCTGCGCCTCCCTCATCCCCCACTCGAACAGGATCGCCATGTCATCCTCGATCCCTTCCCTCTCGTGGGAGAGGACGTCCAGGACCAGCCGGATATCGTTTCTTCCGACGACACGGAAGAAATGAGCCATGTTGCTCCTCAGGAGAGAGAGATCATCCATCTCGCCCGATACAACGGGGGGACGGGAAGCAAGGTCAGCGGTACTATCCAGGAAGTACTGATAGGTCCCCTCGGGAAGCCCGTATGCCTGGATGTATTCCTGTCGATCGAGATAAGAAAAGAATCCTTCCACGCGTTCCTGCAGGATATCACGGGTAATTTCCTTCACGGCTCGTGGGCTGGATGCCGGTTCCTCCCGTGGTGAAACCGGTATCTTTTTTCGGACGATCTCATCGCGGGGGGGCTCGGATTGTTCTGAAACCGCCTCTGTCTGTTTTTTAACCGCAGTGGTCTTCGCGCCCGGGAATAAGGAGTCTTTAAAGAAAAAAATCAGAAAAGCAGCCAGAACCACTCCGACAACGGCAAGAACGACCCACCCCGTTTTTTTCATAAGCGACACCTCGGATATTCTGTATGTTTTCAGATGATTTTGTTCCAGACAAGCATGTTTGCAATACTACACCAGGATGCATCAGAAGTAAATCCATAAAGGATACCAAATTTCTTACAACCGCCTCAGGGCGCTCGGGCATTTTGATTGACAGCCGACGGGACTTGCGATAGTCATACCGAAAAAACAAGAGGGGCCGGGTCAAAACGAATGAACATTCAAAATCTCATGGTCACGGGCGGGTGCGGATTTATCGGAAGCAACTTCATACGGTATCTCCTGGGGAGAGACGATTTCACGGGAAAGATCATCAACGTGGACACACTGACCTATGCCGGGAATCCGGACAACCTCGCGGGAATAGAGGCCGAATATCCGGGACGATACCTCTTCGAGCGGGCCGATATCTGCGACCGCGAAGGAATCAACGAGATATTCTCCCGCCACGGGATCGACGCGGTCTGCCACTTTGCCGCCGAATCGCACGTGGACCGTTCGATCAAGGACCCCGGCACCTTCATCTACACGAACATCGTGGGCACCTTCAACCTCCTGGAGGCGGCCCGTGCGCGCGAGGGAGCCTTCACCCTCTTCCACCATATCAGCACCGACGAGGTGTACGGGAGCCTCGGTCCCGAGGGCCTCTTCACGGAGACCATGCCCTATCGTCCCAACAGCCCCTACTCCGCGGCGAAGGCCTCGTCCGATCACCTGGTGCGGGCCTACGGCACGACCTACGGCCTTCCCGTAACCGTCTCCAACTGCTCCAACAACTACGGCCCCTATCAGTTCCCTGAAAAGCTGATCCCGTTGATCGTCCTGAATGCCACAGAGGGGAAGAAGCTCCCCGTCTACGGCGACGGCAAGAATGTCAGGGACTGGCTCTACGTGGAAGATCACTGCGACGCCATCTGGACCATCATGCGGTCGGGGAGGAGGGGCGAGACGTACAACATCGGCGGCAATATGGAGATGGAGAACATCACGATCGTGGAGATGATCTGCGACATCCTCGACGAAAAGGGCCTCCTCGATACGGGCGCCCCCCGGCGGGAACTGATCACCTTCGTCAAGGACCGCCCCGGCCATGATCGCCGCTACGCCATCGACTTCTCGAAACTGCACGGGGAACTGGGGTGGAGCCCATCGGAATCATTCGAATCGGGAATCAGGAAGACGGTCTCCTGGTACCTGGAAAACCCCGAGTGGGTGCGGCGCGTCCAGAGCAACGAGTACCAGTCCTGGATATCGGAGCAGTACGGCGCCTAACGGGAAAGACTGAGTCGGAAGAAGCGACCTATCCCCGCTCTAGCGGGGCAGTGTCCTCGACAACAAAGGGCGTGGCACGAACCCCGATGCTTCCCTTTCTCACCCAGACACGGCACATCTTGACGGACGTCCCCTCAGCGGAGACGAGACTGGGCAGTTCTTCCACGCCGACGACATCGGCGGCGGCGAACTCATAGTACGAGATGTTCGTGCTGAAGGGATCCTGGATCAGGATAATCTTATCGGCCGCGTAGGGATGCTTCTCCGGGGCCCCCATGAACGAGACATGGTTTTCCCTGAAGTCGCGGGGCTTATACGTATCCACCTCGAATCGTTCGGCGTGTCTCAACAAATTCTTTACCGTCATATCTTCCTCCGATTTCCTGTATAAGTAATGATTCCTTTTGATCTTGTCAAGCCTCCAATTTCTGTTTGATGGAAGGGCGACCCTGTGCTAGAAGCATCCCATGATACACATCGGACTGACAGGCGGAATCGGGAGCGGCAAATCGACCGTCTCCAACCTTTTCAGGGAAAGGGGGGCCTCTATCCTCGACCTCGATCGGATCGCCCACGAAGTGGAAGAACCGGGCAGGGCCGCCTGGCAGGGGATCGTCGAGCGCTTCGGGCAGGACATCCTGACCCCGGAGGGAACGATCGACCGGGAGGCGCTGGGGGCCATCGTCTTCCGTGACAGCGCGAAGCGGGAAGAGCTGAACCGCATCGTCCACCCCGCCGTTTTCGATGAGTGGTGCCGCCGTTTTGAAGAAATCGTCCGAAAAGACGCTCAGGCCATCGTCATATCGGACATCCCCCTCCTGATAGAGACCGGCTGGCACGAACGGATGGACATCGTGATCCTCGTTTACGTATCCCCCGCAGTGCAGATAGAACGGATCATGGAGAGAAACGGCTATACCACCGAGGAGGCCGAGGATCGCCTCCGGTCCCAGATGCCCCTGGCCGACAAGATCCCCTACGCCGATTTCGTCATCAGAAACGAAGGGACCCTGGCGGAGACGGAGGCAATCGTCGAAGAAGTCTGGCAAGAGCTTGTCACAAGAGAGAAGGGAATATAAACCGATGATAGGAGAGAATGTCCTGACCGACTTTTGCAACGAGGTGTCGCGACCGCGGATCGACCCTTCCACCTATGTCCACCCCCAGGCATCCGTCATCGGAAGGGTCATCCTCGGGAAGAACATCATGGTATCCCCCATGGCCTCCATCCGCGGCGACGAGGGACAACCCCTCTTCATAGGAGACGACTCCAACGTCCAGGACGGCGTCATTATCCACGCCTTGGAAACGGAGGAGAACGGAAGACCGGTCGCGACCAACCGGTACGAAGTGGACGGAAAACCATATGCCGTCTACGTGGGGAAGAGGGTCTCCCTCGCCCACCAGGCCCAGATCCACGGCCCGGCCGTGGTCATGGGCGATACCTTTGTGGGGATGAAAACGCTGATATTCAAATCACGGGTGGGGACGGGGTGCGTGATCGAACCCGGCTGCATTCTCATGGGGGTGACCGTCTCGGACCGCCGGTATGTCCCCGCCGGTTCGGTGATCAAGACCCAGGAGGACGCGGACAGACTTCCCGCCGTCACGGACGACTACCCGATGAAGGACATGAATCGCGGCGTCATCCACGTCAACACCGCCCTGGCACGGGGGTACCTGGCGTCGTCGAAAAAGTGATTGGCCCTACCGCCGCCCCGTCTCTTTCATGGCCTCTTTGAAGGGCCGGTAAAAGGCGGCGTTGTCGGCGATACCGTTCTGGATGATTACATCGGCGTCGTCGATATTCTCGCGATTGATGACGAGATTGACGCTCATCCCGAAGGCGGCCATGTTGTCCATCGTCCGGATGGTGTCGCTCAGAAAGATCACGAAGATGTTTCTCCGGACCCCCATGGCGAGGTTCCGGAGATATTCCAGGATCCCTCCCTCATCGTAATTGTCTCCCACTATGATCACGTCATAGACGTGGACCCGTATACGCCGCAGGGCGCTGGGAGTGGCGGTCCCCTTCGTTACGTAATATCCGATCCCCTCAAGGGCGGCGATCAGTTTGTCCCTCACGACATCATTGGACTCGCAGACGAGGGCCGTTTTCCTTCCTTCTTCGACAAAATCGAAGGGTTTATCGCCGGCGTTGTACGCTATGGTGTCAGCGGATTTTGTCCGGTCCATGCTTACTCCTTCCCCAATCCACCTCAAGGGTTTCTATTTCCGTCGTTGCCTCGCCCTTTTCATTCTTGATGGAATCAATGCCGCGTCCCACGACCCCGCGCGTCGTGGCATACGAAAGGGCCGTCTCCTCCGTGATGACCCCGTCCCGGTACAGACCGATGATATATTCGTCGAAGGTCACCATCCCGAAGGCGTGTCCCGCCTCGATAATATCCTGGAAGGTCTTCCCCTCGCTCTCCCCATGGAGGATGGTATCCCTGACCCGCAGATTGGTTTTCAGGATCTCGAACGCGGCGATTCGCCCTCCCCCGATCCGGGGGAGGAGCCGCTGACAGATAATCCACCGCACCGTATCGGCCAGACGCGCCCTGATCTGCATCTGCTCGTCCCGGGGGAACATACCCACGATACGATTGATCGTCTGTCCCGCATTCATTGTATGGAGGGAACTGAAGACAAGGTGGCCGGTCTCGGCGGCGCTGATGCCGATTTCCATGGTGTCACGGTCCCGCATCTCTCCCACCAGGATCACCTTGGGGGCCTGCCTGAGCGCGGCGCGGAGGCCGTCCGCAAAGGTGGTAAAGTCGATACCGAGTTCGCGCTGGTTGAAGGTCGCGGTCTTGTGGGTATGACGATATTCTACGGGGTCTTCGAGGGTGATCACGTGAACGGGCTTCTCCTCGTTGATCTCACCCAGGATGGCGGCCAGGGAGGTGGTCTTCCCCGTTCCCGTGGCACCGGTAAAGAGGACGAATCCCTCTTTTTCCTGGGCAATGTCGGAGAGGATCACGGGCAATCCCAGTTCTTCGCAGGTGGGAATCCTGTCTTCCAGTTTCCGGAGAACGGTGGAATAGGTTTCGCCCCGTGAAAAGACGTTCACCCTGAATCGCGCCCGTCCCTGGAGTTCGTAAGACGTGTCGCAATATCCGTTTTCGATCAGCGCCCTGGCCAGGGCACGATCACGATTGATCAGATTCAGCGCAAAGATCTCGGCTTGAAAAGGGGTGATCTCCTGTTTGGTGAAACCAGTGGAAACGGTCTTCAACTCACCGGAACTCTCCACCTGGAACGGTTTTCCCACGGTGATGTTCAGATCGGAGATATCGTCGTGAGAGTCGAGCATGTGCGCGAGGAGATAATCGATTTCCTGCTTTCTCATGGCGTCCCTCTTTGTGCGGTTGGTACGTTTTTCATCCTTTTCACGGCACCGGTCCTCTTCCTGTTATACCTCGGTAAAGTCGGCGGGAGAGGTCTTGAGCAAGGCCCTGAATTTTGTTTTGTCGTTTGCCTTGATATAGGCATCCTCGGTCCCGATCCATCCCTTCTGGAGAAGTTCCATGATGGAATCGTCGAGGAGTTGCATCCCGTATTTCCTGCCCGTCTGAATCATGGAGGGGATCTGGTAGGTCTTGGATTCCCGGATCAGATTCCGCACGGCCGGGGTGGCGATCATGATTTCAAGGGCCGGGCAACGGGCCGGTTTATCGACCCGCTTGAAGAGGACCTGCGAGAGGACCGCGCGTATGCCGTCGGCCAGGGTTGACCGTATCTGCATCTGTTCGCTGGCGGGGAATACCTCGATCAGACGGTCTATCGTCTTCGGCGCGCTCGATGTGTGAACGGTCCCGAAAACAAGATGCCCCGTCGATGCCGCCTCGATGGCGAGGGAGATGGTCTCCAGGTCTCTCAGTTCCCCCACCAGTATGATATCGGGGTCTTCCCTGAGGGCACCGCGGAGGGCGGCGGCGAATGACTTGGTGTGCATCCCCACCTCCCGTTGGTTGACGATGCACCCCTTGCTCTCGTGAACGAATTCTATGGGGTCTTCGATGGTGATGATGTGGTCCTTCCGTATCCGGTTCGCCTCATCGATAATGGCGGCCAGGGTCGTGGATTTGCCGCTGCCGGTCGGACCGGTCACAAGAACAAGCCCGCGCGGAAGTGACGCAAGTTTGGCGGTCACGGGGGGAAGGCCCAGCTGCGTGGTTGTCAGTATCCTGCTGGGGATCTCCCGAAAGACGGCGGCAACGCCCGCATTCTGCTGAAAGAAGTTGGCACGGTATCGCGCGAGGGTGGGGATCTCGTAGGCGAAATCGACATCACCGGTCTCTTCGAACTGCTTGATCTTGTGCTCCGGCGTTATCTCGTAGAGCATCGCCTTGAGCGCGTCGCTCTCCAGCGGGGAATATTTAACCCGTTCTATTTCGCCCCTGATCCTGAGGGCGGGCTGCTGTCCGGAGATAAGATGGAGGTCAGATGCCCCCTGCTCGCTCATCAGTTTAAAAAATGCGTCTATCTTTGCCATACCCACTCCCTTCTTCCATCAACCATTCCAACTCGTCCACGTCAAGATATAGAAAAAGGATATTTTTTGTCAAGGAATAAGGTCACGCCCGGGAAATGCTTCCCTGCGGAGAGGAAACCCGTACCGTGCGGTTCCCATTATTATCCCACCATCCTGAAGGTAAGGGTGAAGACGGCCCCGTGCGGTTTGTTGTCCCCGAGGGAAACATATCCGCCATACCGCTCCATCGCCTTCTTGACGATATTGAGGCCGAGACCCGTGTGCCCGCTTGTCCCGTGCATGAACCCCTTATCAAAGATCGCCTTCTTGATGTCATCCGCAACCCCCAATCCATTATCGGCGATGTGCACCTCGCAGAGATTTCCTTCACGCCTGATACCAATCTCGACTCGATCGGCGTTTCCGTGAACCACGGCATTATGGACGATATTGTTCATAAGGGGGAAAAGCGTGTCATCGGCCATAACCCGGGCCTTTCCCTTGATCACAAATGTAAGGGAAGGATACCCTCCGGCAACCCGGTTGACCACATCCCGCAACTGATAGACCTTGAGCTCTTTATGGAAAGCGATAAAATCCTCAAGTTCCCGCATTCGACTGATGAGGTCCATGCTCTTTTTTACACGGTCCGACGCGTCTTTCAAGAGATCTTTTTCAGGGGACTGATCATACAGTGTGAGACTACCGTGGACGGCTAAAAGATCGTTCATGAGGTCATGGCTGAGGATCTGGTTGATGAGGGCAAGGTGTTCACGATGAGCCCGAATCTCCTCTTCCGCCCGTTTGCGGGGGGTAATATCCCTCGATACGCCGCGGAACCCGACCGGGTTGCCCTCTTTGTCTCTCATCAGCGAAACGGACATTTCATGTGCTGCTGTGCTCTTGTCTTTTTTGATTACCTCATAATCGACGATATTCGCGGGTTTTCCGGTCCGATACACCTCGTTGAAGATCGTGTAGATTCTTCTTGCCGTCTTTGGATCGGTATAATCACGATTGCTCATCCCGGAGAGTTCCTCCCGGGAATATCCTACCATGCGGTGTACTGCGTCGTTGAAGAAGGTAAACCGCCCGGCAACATCCACTTCCCAGTATCCATCCTCTATGCTCTCGAGAATGGTCCGGTATTTTTCCTCACTCCGGCTGAGTGCCTTCTGGGCCTCCTTGAGCGAGGTGACAACCGTGGCCACTATCAGGAAACAGGTCTCGCCGCGAAAGCGGACGGTTCTCACCGATACGAGGTCATCCAGGATGGTCCCGTCTTTTGCTTGGAACTGAATTTCAAACCCATCCACCCGCCCTTCTTGCATCATGATATCGACGAGGCGGTTTCCCTCCGCCAGGTCGGCATACAGATTCAATTCTTCGGCGGTTCGACCGATGGCTTCCTCGGCAGCGTACCCCGTGTGACGGCAGAAGGCTTCATTGACCTGCACGTACCGCCATCCTTTCCGCCGGGCAATGACGATTGCGTCCGGAGACAGTTCGAGGACGGTCCGGTAGCTTTCCTCGCTTTCCCGTAGGGCTCTCTCCATCGCCCGGCGCTCGGTGACATCGCGAGCGATGCCCCGAAACCCGACCGGATCACCTGTCTTGTCCTTAATCAGGGAAACACTCAACTCAAGGGTCTTCCCAATACCATCTTTCCGTATTACCTCATAATCACCAAGAGAAGCTGGTTGACCCGTCCGATACACCTCGTTAAACGTTTCATACAACCTCTTCGCGGTCTCGGGGGTCGTATAGTCGAGATTGCTCATCCCCCTCAGCTCTTCACCCGAAAAACCGGCCATTTCACAGGTCGCCTGATTGAGAAAGGTGAACCTGCCGGCGAGATCGACTTCCCAATACCCGTCTTCTATTTCCGCGATGATGGTTCGGTACCGCTCCTCACTCTCCCTGAGAGCCGCCTCCATTTCCCGGCGCTGGGTAACATCGCGGGTATTCATTACTATCCCCGCCACATTTCCCTTGTCATCGTATGCAAAATCACCGATCGTCTCCACCCAGATGTACTGTCCATCCGCTCGGCGGGCACGGTATTCAACCCTTGCGGGTCTCGCATTGGCAAGTGCATCGGTAAAAACCTGCAATACCATCTCAAGGTCATCGGGGTGTACCAGTTCGAAGTTGGATCGGCCGATTCTCTCCTCCGCGGTATACCCCAGAACCGCTTGGTGCGATGGACTGAAATAGAGGTTATTCCCTTCCATATCGGTCAGACGGACCATATCATGCATATGGTCTGCCACCATGCGGAGCATCCTCTCACTGCTACGCAGGCGTTTCTCTTCCGCGTGTTTGAGAAGGGCTAACTCAATCGCAACCTGCAGTTCCTCCTCTTTGAATGGTTTGAATATACAACCGAATGGTTGCGAGTGTTTGAGCTCTTCGAGAGTGGGTTCATCGATACCGTCGGTGATATAGACGACGGGGATGTCGAAGCGGGTGTCAGTATGACCAGCCGCTTTGATACCGCCGTTTCCTCCCGCAAGAGCGGTATCCATCAGGACCAGATCGGGAGATAATTTTTCAATCTTTTCTATAGCATGCTTTTCCGAAGAAACGACAACAGAAACTTCATACCTCCTCTTCTCCAATACACTCTGGATCTCCAGGGCGGCTGTGCGATTACCTGTAACAATTAGAATTCTTGAAACGGTGTCCATTTTTCTTCAGTATTAGTCCTCAATCAATCACACCCTCGCTTGACTGCTTAGCACATTCTTACGCTAAAAAGTACAGCAGATTTCGGCAATGCATACCTGTTGATTTGTAAGCACATTTAATACCAGAAAACGAAACATCCGGTCTTTGTAATGTAACGGGGATCTCGTTAAAGATACGGGTATGGAAAGCCCGATCCTCTTCGTTATATGATGGCCCGCATCGGGGAGGAGGAGGATGCGGGCCAGGAGGTAGCAGGGGCCGGAACAAAACCGAATTCCTCCTCTGCAGTGTTGTCTGACTGTATGGTGAGCTATGCCACCTCGTCCAAGAGTGCCACCTCGTCCTGGCTCAGGATCCGGTCGATGTCGAGGAGGATCTTCACCGAACCCTCCGTCTTCGCCATCCCCAGGATAAAATCACTATCGAAACTCGTCCCGGCGGCGATTCGGTTGGGATGCAACTGATATCAATAGAAAAACTCAACTATTTTCCGGTTATTTATTAACATTTTCAATAGTATCTTCGCCTTGAAGGCCGATATTCGACTCTTCCGTGGTCTTTTGCTTATCTTCAATTTCTCGTCTTCTCCGGCATAAAGTAATTTCAGCACTCAGGCACCTGTCTGTTTTTCCCCAACTTCTTCTCTTAACCTGTACGGAACTACAGGATGTCCGGAAAGTACACCACCATCGACGACAAGCGTATGTCCCGTAATGTACCTGGCTAAGTCTGATGCCAGGAAAAGAGCTGCATTCGCAATATCAATCGGTTCACACGGCTGATGACCGAATGGGATTTCACCCCGTATTGCTTCCACCTGATCCGGAAGCTGCCAGTAGTACTGGGTCAATTCGGTTTTGACGTAGCCGGGTGCAATGGCGTTGGCCCGTATATTAAAATCGCTCATTTCTCGCGTCAGTTGCTTGGTGAGCAGAACCATCCCCCCCTTTATGAGGCCGTATGGAAAAAAACCGGCTTTTGGCCGGAACGCCCGTATTGATGCAATATTGATGATGCAACCGTTTTTTTGTTCCATCATTCTTCGCCCCGCTGCTTGAGAACACAAAAAAGGGCCCTTCAAACCTATGCCTACCGCCCTGTCCCAATCGCTTTCCTGGAGATTAACAACGGTATCTTTTAAACCAATGACCGCATTATTTACAAGGATATCGATCCTTCCAAACTCAGTAAGCGTTTGTTCTATCATGCCTTCAACATCTTTTTTATTACTTACATCGGCCTTAACGGCAGTCGAACGTCGCCCCAATCTCCGGATTTCCGCAGCGGTGTCACTTAATTGTCCATCCTCGGCGACAACATCATTAACGACAACATCCGCCCCCGCCTCCGCAAAACGCAACGCCATGGCCCTACCGAGCCCCCTCCTTGAACCCGTAATAAGTGCCACTTTATCTTTCAACGAAATTTCGATGCCCATTTGTCAATCTTTCTCCTTTGTCTCCATTGATTGTTGAAACAGATATGGCCTGCTCACGCAAAAAAATGCAACTTCTCGATCGGTTCTTCTTCGTTTCAGAAACCTTTCAGGTAGCTCCATAATCTGATTTTGGATTGAAGTATCCACGTCCACCGCAGGTTTTTCAAACGATACCATATGGTTGGGCAACCAAAGATTCAACGATGCTATCATGGTGGCGTTGTCCTTTGCTGAATGCATAACAGAGCTTCTGCCACGCCAAGAGAGCTCCCTATGATGTTCGAAGAAAGCTTAACTCAGTAATACGGACCACTTATAGTCAAAGTGATCGAGTTAACAATACGCATTGCTCCCAAACCTTTTCCACTCCCAATCCCATCACAACAACCCACCTTATCACCGTATCTGGCGATGCTCTATGTCGGGTTTTTTATTGTTCCGGAAGAGGAATGATAAGGACCGGTTTACGTGAACTCCTTAGGACTCGCTCGGCAACACTTCCGAGAAAAGCGTGGGTCAGAAATCCTTTTCCGTGATCGCCCATGACGATCATATCACAGTTTTGTTCGTCAACTGTTTTGAGTATCTCTTCTGCGGGATATCCTTCCTTGACGTCTATTCCCTTTATGCAATCTGCTCTTCCCTGAGATTCGTTCTGGAAAACCTCACCGATATAGCGGTTCAGTTCTTTTAACGCCTTCTCTTTCAGAGCCGCAACATCTCTCTCTTGGATGTTGTATACTCGAACGGCTGCAGGTTCCTCCTCAATGACATGCAATATAATTATTTCAGCATCGTACTTTTCCGCTGTGTCTACGGCATATTGAAAAGAATACACGGCGTTCGTGGAGAGATCCGTTGCGTGAAGAATTCGCTTGATCTTCGGTATCATGTTACTTTCCTCCTTTATCAATAATTTCTGCGACCAATATGGCAGTATCTGAAAATACCATCAAATATGACCGTCCACGCCGGGGAGTTCCTCCTTGGCCACCCCCGAGAAACCCCACAGCAGATCCCTTTGATCTCGAAATCCGGCTTGATACATATCACGGATTTCGCAGATACAGGCATCCCCTTACCGGCGGGCTGAACCAGTTGAATCTCATGGAGCACAAGCCGATGATCGCCCGTTCAAGGGACCAAGAGAGTTGTCAACTGAGAGATCTTGTCTACTTTATCGAGATTTTCTATCGTTTCGAGTATTTGCAAGACTTTCTCCCTGCTATATACCGATGAAGCAAGCCCTAAAAATTTTTGTTTAAGCTCGTCGGCCGTAAAGGGATTCTCTGTTGTCCCCTTCGAATATTTCAAGCTATCGCTGAACATCGTTCCATCATACATCGTTACTTCAACAGATGATGGAATCGCCACTCCCTTTTCCTCATCGGCTATCTTCTCTGCCCACGGATCCGTTACTATTCTCACTTTCTTAGCCAATTCCCTGGCTTTCTCATTCCCAAATAAGTTTTCCTCTGTCATCCATTCCGGTCCCGGCGCTTTCCCCAGTATCATCATGGCGATTGCGTGAGGCAAGCTAAACTGTGCGTCGTATATGGACTCGAGATCTATACCCGACAGAAATTCGGTTGCCCGGTTGATGGTTTTCACTTTGATCTCTTGAATCGCATCCGGTTCGATATTATTTTCCGAGAAAACTTTCTTGACCGTATCGACACTCGTATGTCCCCACGTGCACAATGGATATGGCTTATATTTGGTTTCAGTAATGTTGTACTTTTCGCCGAAGCCTTCCAACAGTTTATCAAAGTCTCGATAGTCCGAACCCATTATCTTCCAAAACCCTGAATCGCCATCAAATATGTTCGGTACCCCTTCGGTTCCCTTCTGAGCCATTAATGTCCAGAAAACACCGGTAAAGGTGGTCCACCCGAAAGGATTTTTGGCAAATCCCATGGGCTTCTCCACAAATTTGCTCATATCAATGGGGACAGGAGGAACTGTTCCGGCCAACCCAAAGGCATGATAAATTTCTTTCCTCTCCATCCGGAGTAGATTGGCCGTTACAGTAACAGCATCAAACACCTGCCACGTTGAGGGAAAATACTGCCCTTCCATAGCCGGGGAGGGCCAAGAGTACATCATGATGCGGGACCCTACCTCAAATCCTAAAATAATGGCGTGAATAACATCCAATCCGGATGCGCCTTTCATTTCGCCGAGCCCAAACGCGGTGGGAATGAGGCAATTGCCTTGATGTGCCGTACCTGCAAAGACATCATCCATATCCAATACATTGGATAAGCTTGAATTGGCCCAGCATGCAAACGGCGCTGAAATCTTGCCTCCATCAACAAAAATCGTCGAGCTGCCTCCACCACCGAGGTCTTTCGCTTGCTCGACTATTTCGCGACCCTGCTTTGTTGCATATCCGCCAACTGCACATCCGATATTATCTAAAACATATAGTTTTGTGTGTTCTATCACATCTTCCGGAACGGCATCCTTTTTAAATTCCACTATTAAATCAACCAACTTTTCAGTATAGCTCATACTGTATCTCCTTTCCGTCTCACCGCGTATTACCCCTTTGTTTGTTTTCTAAAATGAAAGTAATACCGGCAAAAATTCATCACCTCGAGGATGCAGTTGTAACAAATACCTTTGCGGGGCATCACGTTAGGCGGTAACTCCTAAATCTCCACACCCTTACGGGTGGAGAATTCCCGGTGGGGTTCAATAGCAGTATGGTTAAAACTCACTCAATTGCTTTTGTTGACAGCAGTATTCGATGTGATAAATTACGTACCTGTTTGTTGACATTCAAAATTCATTGTCTCGGTAACGCGACTAAGCCCTCATCTAAAATCAATTTTACCGCCAGTTGAGAAGCCTTCCCTACCACATCGGGGCATTTATCAATATGTCCACCCGCCTTTTCGAACTTTTCAAAATCATCCGTATCAGCGATATAATAGGGACGGCCGAATCTGATAAATTGAATGTCCCTGCAGATAATGGAACCCAATTCCCTGGTGTACTGCCGGATGAATCTCCGTATCACTTCTGAACATTTGAATCTGATCCCTTCAGGATCCTCAAAATTGGAGCGCTCACGACCGAGCAATTGGCTGATGACCATGACACCGCCCACATAACCGCCACACACCCCGATTCCGGTTAAGCCTCCGCCACCTGCGAGACCGGTACCCGCCTTGAACACGCTGTCATCCCTTATATGCAGGGTATCGTGTATCGCCGCTATCACACACTGCGAACAACCCCGATATGTTTTTTCGTACTCGAACCCCAAATCATATGCCTTCCGCAAAAGCTTTTGTTCTGTCTGTCCCATTACCATTCTTTATCTCACAGGCAATTATGATTCTTTATCTTGTACCGAACCGACCACCACATCATCAATCGAGCGACAAAGAGACTGCGAACAAACTCGGGCAGAAACTTGCCCTCTGATCAAAAGCGAAACGTCCCCCAGTTGAAAGATGCTTCAATCTCCATTGATCTTTTCATTTCCTCCAGCTCTACGCGAAATTCCGATCAGTTTTGCATCAGTGCCGGCAGCCACAAAGCAAGCTTCGGGAACAAGAACACGAGAAGCGGAACAATTAAGGTCACACAGGCAAAGGGGATACACCCCCTATACATGTCCCCGATCGTGACTTCTTTCGGTGTAATTGTTTTCAAATAAAATACAGAATAGGCAAACGGTGGAGTGATATTGGAGACTTGGAGGACCAAACAAAACATAATCCCGAAATAGAGAGGATCGACACCCAGAGTCTTCAATATGGGGCCATAGATAGGAACCAGGATGAAGATCAGGGCAATCCAGTCCATAATCATCCCCATCAGGAAGACGATGAACAACATCATGAAGATCATACCGGTGGTCCCCAAATTAAATAACTCCATGAAGTTCACAAGCCCCCGGTCCCCACCCATACCGATGAAAATACTTGTAAATAATTTTCCGCCAAAGCAAATAAAGACGATGGCTGAAGTGATTCTCAACGTATAGGTAATACACTCCGTCAGCATCTTCTTCGAAAATTTCCCATATACCACCGTAAGGATTCCTGCCCCGAGCACACCCATTGCCCCTGCTTCTGAAGGCGACACGACTCCGAAAAAGATCGATCCCAGGACAGCCAAAATAAGAAATATGGGGGGTATCAAGGAGGTAAAGACCATGCGGACCAAGGGAAGCCCTCTGATCTTATCTGTTTCTTTAATAGGGGGCGCAACCTCAGGTTTAAGCGATGCCTTTACATAGATGTAGACCATATAGACAAAGCCCATGAGAATTCCTGGAATAAGGGCCGCAACGAACAGTGCAGAGATAGAAACTCCCGATGAAGCACCATATAAGATCAACATAAGACTGGGAGGTATGGTAACCCCCAATCCTCCGCCTACCATAATACACCCCGTAGCCAGGGCCTTGTCATATCCTCTCGCCAACATCGGCGGGAGGGCGAGCAGGCCTATCGTTATAACGCCGGCACCAACATTTCCCGTACACGCACCAAAAATTGTGGCCATTGCAACGGTTGCGATGGCGAGGCCACCCCGAACGGTGCCGAGAAGTTGGTAAAAGCTGTTATACAATTGATCGGCTATACCCGATTTTTCCATAAGCGAACCCATGAGAATAAAGAGCGGGCAAGCAAGAAAGGGATACGTCAGCATTACCCCGAAACATTGCATCGGGTACATCGGTAGGATTCTGTCTCCGAGGAAAACAAACCCGAAGATCAGTGGCAACGAAGAGAGCGCAAAAGCAACGGGGATTCCGGCTAAAATCGAAACAACAATAAGACCCAATAGCACGAATGCCAAGATTTCAAGAGTCATACTCCGTCCTCCTCAACTTCTGTATAGTGCGCACAAATTCCGCGATTCCTTGCAGTAACAAAAGGGAAAACCCGACGGGGATCATCCATTTCCACAAATAAATCGGCTCGCCCCAGGTACTTGAATTGCTTATCTCACCTGCAACAGTTGATATATACGCCATCTTACTTCCGAACCATATCATCACGCACACGAAGGGGAAAAAGAACACGAGATAAAAAATCGCGTCAATAACCCTTTGGGTACGCGGTGACCATCTATTGTAAAGGACATCAACTTTGATATGTTTCTGCTCCCACAGAACATATGTTGCGCCAAAGATGAAAAGCATGGAATATAAGATGAGTGATGTGTCAAAAACCCACATAGTGGGTCTATTAAAGAGATATCGAGCCGCGACTTCGTACAGGACAACAAGGGAGAGTAGCAGCCCTGCCCATCGAAATATCTTGCCGGTATAGATACTGATATTATCGATCCACTTGAGAAGATCCATTTTGAGAGCCCCCTTTACATTTATTGCATTGCCCTTTTCCTATCCAAGGGAAACAATGGAGGAACAGATAGCAAAGCTAGGGGTGGCGATCCACGCCTCATCATTGTTTTTCACGACACACAACACACTTTGCGTGCTCATGACCCCCAACCCCAACACAGTGATTCCTCATGGCAATGATAACCTACCCGGTTTGTTTATCCAGGTTTTGTGATCAAACAGATTTTAAATATTTCAAACACCATCAACTCATTGCTCCCTCGTTTCTTAACACATACCAGACAACCAGGTTCATCACACGGATACTCAGCTCACCATCCATTGATTTGAAATGCACAGTTTTATGTTCGTGATAACTGTATGAGAAGGGATAATAGGTCTCACGCGGAAATACGGATTCCATTTCCTCGATGGCTAAGCCTACTTCTGAGTTGAATACATTATCCACCCTTCCAACTTTTTTCTCTCCTACAGTGATCAACCCGCCGGACAATGCTCAAAAGAACACCCCCTAAAAATCATAAAAGAACATCAAAACCAGTATGTAATGCGCTCATACAGGTTCAGCACTGATTGTATTTTCAAGAGCCTGTTTTGAGTCCCGGCGGCGGGAAGTAGAGTCAATTCGCGCTTACCGCCGCCGGGTTTCCGGTCACCTGTTATTTTCAAAAGGCCTGCTTACGAATCGCCTTTTACCAGTCCCAGGTGATCGCCTGTCATATTTATGTAATCTATCCATTTTCCATAGGGACCGTATTCTTTCTTGAACTTGGCCCACGATTCCAGAATGCGCGCCAGATCTTTATCCGTTTTTGCTTTTTCATAGTAATAATCCGCTGAAGCCGCATCCACGGCATCTGTCACCTCTTCAGGCAAAGTCAGAATAATATTCTTCTTCAACTCCACAGCCTTTTTCATATCGAGAAAATCCTGTTCGATTGAATAGGATAGAGAATGAAGGACGGCATCTCTGCTTGCCCGTTCCACTGCCTTTTTCATATCATCAGGAAGGGCATTCCACTTGTCCAGATTGACAGCCCAGATATTGAAGGGAGAGGTAGATTTCTTGGGGTGATAATAGAGATACTTAGTGACATCGTTAAAACCAACATCGTAGGTGAGGTAAAGACCACCGTACTCCATAGCGTCTATAACCCCTCTCTCCATAGCAGGAACGATTTCATCACCCGGCAGGATCACAACTGACACGCCCAACTTCTTCATAACTTCAGCCCTCACGCCGGCGGACCGCACCTTCAACCCAACTAAATCGTCTACCTTTTCGATCTTTTTATTGGAAAACAGCCAGATTTCAGCGGTATGCTGTATACAGGCAAGCGGATGAACATGATACTTCTTCTCGAAGATGTCTTCCAATATCTCCTTGCCGCCGCCGTTGTAATACCAGATCAGCTCTTCTATCGGGCTTTGGCTCCCGGGTGCATCACAATACCACTGAAGCGCCTCTGACTTGGCCCGAGCCATGCAGGTGCATGCATGCCCAAAATCAATAATCCCCTGGCCCGCGGCGTCAAAGACCTGTCCTGCGGGGACTATTTCACCGGCCTGCTTGCACTCTACTTTCAGCCGTCCATCTGTGTATTTTTCTATCATATACGCCATTTGATCTATCCCATCAAAAATTCGAATAGAACGACCGCAAAACGCCTGGCCTACCCATTTCATGCTTTTGTCTTTCTCGGCAGCCTGTACCTGTGGCGTCGGCAACAAAAACGCAATACCAAGAACAACTGCTGCGGCAATGACTGCTGCACTCGATCTCACCATTCTCAACATCTCATTTCCTCCTC
This sequence comes from Syntrophales bacterium, assembly GCA_963662405.2. Taxonomy (GTDB): domain Bacteria; phylum Desulfobacterota; class Syntrophia; order Syntrophales; family UBA2210; genus UBA6078. Next base: position 2,188,784 of record CAXXKT010000001.1, on the reverse strand, counting down.
TTTCGTTTTGGTTTTTACTACCTCTGATTCCGCTTTCCGCCTAACCACGTTTTCCAAAAACTAAAGGGCATCTTCCTCACTTTTTCACTTCGAGATTGGTTAATTCAGACCGAGAACCATCTCTCTTTTTACAACAGTGGGCAAAGACCCCTCTTTATGGTTCCATCATAGATCAAGATCCCTGTGTCTTTTCGACAATGCTTGCAAATTCATCCTCAGTCAGCACCCGTTTGAGATCATGTGATCGCAGTTTTACTTCCATGAGAACATCCATGGCTTTCTCTTCATCCAGATTAAGACCAAGCTTACGGCACCAAATCTCAAGATTATCGAGACCACTTTTTTTGCCCATCACAATCTTCGGCGTCTCATGACCCACAAAATCGGGATGTACGGGGAACACGGTCGTCGGGTTCTTCTCAAAGACATTCTTGAACCAACCTGTGACGATTCCAGACTCAATGGTGTAGGCATCATCCCCGATGAATGGCCGGTTGCTGGTAACCTCCACGCCTGAGAGTCTCTGAACAAGCGCCGCGGTCTCATTAAGCTTCTTATAGTCAATACCCGTATCGATTCCATATAAAGCTAACAGGGCCAGCACAGTCTCTTCCATGGGGGTGTTCCCCGCTCGCTCCCCTATTCCGGTCACCGTTGTATGAATGACTTCCCCGCCCGCAAGGACTGCGTTAATGGTATTGGCAACACCCAGGCCAAAATCCGGGTGAAAGTGAACCTCAAGGGGTTTGTTGATTCTCTCTTTCACCTTTTTGGTAAAGTAGGTCGCAGCCTGGGGGGAGAGTACGCCGAAGGTATCCACCAACGTAAAAGCATCCATGTGGCCTTCAGTAGCTACCTGATCGACCAGATTCAAAAGCCACGCAAGATCGGAGCGGGTGGCATCAATAGTGAAAAAGACGGTGTAGAGCCCTTCTTCTTTTGCCGCCGCCGTCGCCTTAACGGAAAGTTCGATGGCCTTTTCCATAGACCATTTGTACCCTTGCTCGATAAGGTGCTTACTCGAAGGAATTTCAATAACGATTCCTTTTACACCACAGTCAGCCGCGAGTCTGACGTCTTGAGCCATACAGCGACAGAAACAAAAGATCTCCGACGGCAGATTTCGTTTTACAATCTCTCGTATCGCTGCTTCATCATTCGGGGATACGGCCGGCATACCGGTTTCAATACGGTGGACACCGATCTCGGCAAGTTTCTCGGCTATCCTGATCTTATCGTCTTTAGTAAAAATAACCTTGGCCTGCTGTTCACCATCCCGCAGGGTAATATCATGAATCTTTACCTGCTTGGGGGGTGCAAAATCCTTGGTCACTTCCGGCAGAAAATTCCAAGGACTTACATGCCAATTCGGTGTTTTCCAAGGGCCTCCGATTTCTGCTCCGTTCTTTACTTTGTTGCTACTCATTTATATTGTCCTCCTAAAGCATTTAGTGTAAACCTGATTTTACAATGATCGAATTACAAGTTCCGTGATATCGATTACCTCGATAGTGTCTTCTTGTCCTAATGATTTCACCGCGTCATTGAGAGTTATGTTACAGAAGGGACACGCCGTGACCAGAATATCGGCATCGGTCGCTATCGCTTCAAGAACCCGCTTTTCGCCCAGTGTCTGAGAGGGAAGCAGATCGTGAGGAAGCTCCGTCCACATGCGTCCTCCGCCCATGCCACAGCAGTTACTCTCCGCCCGTGTATTCTCCATCTCCACCAGCGTAACACCCGGCACCTTTTTTATGAGATTTCTAGGATCCTCATAAATGCCACTCCTCCGGCCCAGATAGCAGGGATCGTGATAGGTGATCGTCTTGTTCTGCTTTTTTGTCAGATTCAGTTTCCCTTCATCCAGCAATTCATTAAGGAACTGGCTGTAATGCTGGACATGAAAGGATTTCATCTGTTCCGGATATTCATGGGTGAAACTATAGAAACCATGAGGATCACCGGTCACGATACGGGAGGCCTTCGTTTCCATGAACATGTTCATATTAGCTTCGGCAAGATAGGCAAAGAGTCCTGTTTCGCCCATCCTCTTAGCCTCATGTCCGCTGCACGTCTCGCCCTCAAGAATGCCAAAATTGATGTTCGCCGTTTTAAGGATTGTACTGAGGTTCTTCGCTATCTTCTGCGCCTGGGGATCGTAAGAAGAAGCACACCCGACAAAATACAGCACATCCACCGGGTTTGCTTCTGAAGCGAAGGGAACGTCATGCCGTCCGTCCCATTTCGTTCTTTCATGCGAAGGATTGCCCCATGGGTTTCCCTGAATATGCATATTCTTCAACACATTGACCTGTTCGGGCATGGGACCCATCATTTTTTCAATCAAAAGATACTCCCGCATCTTCTCGAAAACATCCACCAGCGGAAGTGCCCGTGATACCTTTTTACACATCTCCACGCATTTTCCACACGTGGTACAGGAATACACCAAATCCCGCAGCTTGGTATCCAGTTCGTCCCATTTCAGACCATAATATATCGAGCGATTGATACCGAAAGATCCCTGCGTAATGCGACAATCAAGAATGGGACACACGGTATTGCAGAAATGGCATTTCTCACATGATATCAATGCCTCCATAATTTCATTGACTATTGCGTTTTCTTCATGTTGCGTCTCGTTCATTATGCTTCTCCTTCTAAATTGCCACGGTTTAGAATGTTATTGGGGTCAAATATGTGTTTCATCTGTTTAATAAGTCCGTACGCCACATCACCGTACTTTTCTTTAAAAAATGGAACACGGTAAGGAAGCCATCCCCAATCTCCGCCTAACCCATCGTATTTCAACTGCAATTCTTTCTCCAGATTCCATATCTGCTCAACCACCGTCTTCATCTTTTCCGTTGACCACTCATAAGGGAACGCAAAAAGACAATGAAGCGAATCAGACCCGACATGACCATAGAGATACGCCTCTGTTTCACCGATGATATCGTTCCTGCCCTCGGTAATATGACTGAGCTCGGTCATTGCCTCCGGAAGCCGGGACAGTGTCGGGTTGAGTTCTATAGCCTGATATCCTTTCAGTCCCTTCTCCTGACCCCAACGCATCGCGTTTTCCCGCACTCTCCAGACTTTTTCTGCAACCTCAGGATCATCCAGAATGAAGGCCTGTGTGGCTCCCGCTTCCTCAAACAGTCTGACCATTTCTTGCGCATTCTTCCGTGCTTCGTCTTTGTCTCTTCCCATGGATCGAGTCACCGCTATGGCACCTTCGGGAAAATCTAACTCCAAAGCCTCATATCCCACCTTACATGCCTTTTCCCCTACCAGTTCCCCATCCATGGGGAGTGGGAATTTCTCTTTGTACATTTTTTGTACGGCATAACCGATTTCCTCGACAGTCTTGAAAAACCCAACAGCATCGATCGTTTCCGGCATGGGGGTGAGTACCATCCGTATCTTTGTAATAACTCCCAATATCCCTTCCGAACCTATGAACATACGCCCCAAATCCCATCCTGCACAACGCCGCAGGCACTTGGCACCCGTTTCCAGTATTTCCCCCGTGGGCAGGACAACCTCTATCCCGAGGACATGACTGATCAGTCTTCCCCCGAACACATTGTCCGTCAAATGCCCGAGCGTGTTAACGGTAATGGCGCCACCCACGCTTGATCCGATCTGGGTTTGAATCGGGAAGAAATACCCCAATTTCCCTAAAGCAGCGATGACCTGACCAGTCTTGATTCCCGGCCCGCACTCGAGCCACTGATCATCTTCATTAATTTCCAATGATGTTAGTCGTTCCGTACTCAGGGTAATACCATTGTGCTTGGGCTTGGTGCTGAATATGAGCGATGTCCCGGAACCGTAAGTGGTAACGGGGATTTTGTGCTCATTCGCATATGTAAGAACCTTTGAAACTTCGAGGGTATCAGCAGGATGCACAACAACATCGGGAAGGTCACTTTTCTCCACTTCATAAGGCAGCGATGTATCCGCGTAATTTGTTCGTTCGAATAGATCCGCATGCACATACTCGGCACCGACGATTTGCTCTAAATTCTGAACCAACTCTTCTATATTTACACTCATTCTACTTGTGCCTCCCTTTCGAGATATTTTCTTGTAAATCCAACATAAAATTATGCTGTGACATATTAATCAGACAGTAGGTCGGGATTCCATTTGGATTCTTCCGCTTCCAACGTCTGTTTGAGAAACGCCACATACCATGCCAGGTGAGTTTTCAAGATTTGCTTAGCCGCATCATGGTCGCCTGCTTCTATCGAGAGGCAGATCTGTTTATGGTCATCTTGAGCCTTTACTAAGATTTCGGGGACATAACAAACGTACTGATATCGGGCTAGTGTAGGAACAATGGTCTGATAATAACGAACCAACCACTCATTACGTGATGATTCTACCAGCTTGATATGAAAGTACGGGAAAGGGTTCCGGGACCCGAGTTCAACCACCTTACTATCATCAGTGGGTATACTCTGCTGCGCATCGGTGAGGACAAGTGCCTCAGACAGCATGCTCACATCGCGAATATTTTGTTCCTTGAGGTGGTCAATGGCACTGCATTCAATTAATTCTCTGACCGCATAGATCTGACGACAGTCATCTATGGACAACCGACTTACATAGCACCCTCTTCTCGGAATATTGTTTATCAGCTTTTCGCCTTCCAGAATCCGAAATGCCTCTCGTAAGGGAGAACGGCTGACGCCAAGACGGGTGGATAGCTCCACTTCATTTAATTTTTGACCCGGTTCAAGCGTTCCCTCAATGATGAGCAGCCTCAGATGCTCAACCGCGCTTCTGGTGACACCCTTTACTTCTATCATCAGTTTATCCATAGGCCCTTTCCATATCTTTAGTCTTTTGTCGACAATATACAGTATGGAAAACAAAAGTCAAGCGGAAATGTGCCGGAATTGTGAAAATGTGTTCGCAGACGACAATTTCACAAAACGACCCGATTTACGCTTTAAATATAGATTGTTACGTGAAGGTCTGGAATGGCTTCTTGGTGGAAGGAATAATCGATAAGTGTCAAAAGTCATGCAAACGGAGGAAAATCGACTCCGCCCCTCAATGAATAGTGCCGGCGAAACAACCGCAGGATCACGGCATCAAAATGGCACGGAAGATTTCAGTACCACACCTTCCGCACTTCGGGAGATCGCAGGAATTCCAGAAAGACGCCGATTTGACGCGTCACCGTACGCCGCAGCACCTTACACTTGGTTTTTGATATGAGGGAGACTGACTATATTTTCGGAAACGGAATTGGGAATCTCAACCAAATCCAACAATGACGATAGAAATCAAGTGTACATAATCTTCGACATATGGACAAAAGGAATATCGGATACGGCTGGATCCCGAAGGAAACATTCAATCGCCCGGGCCGTCTCAGGAAAGGGATGGCCGATTCCGATTGCGTGTCCGTATCGGTACGCGCATTGCTTCAGCTGATTGAGTCGACAGAGAATGGCCGATTCGCTCCGGACGGTATCGAGGAAGACGTTTCGTCGATCGGCCGTCAAATGCAGGTTCCGTGCGGTCCTATATGCCTTGGAACGAAGAGACGTTCTGCTGTCGACAAAGAAGAGGTCATTTCGCTTGATGACCCGCAGGGCTTCGTGGATCTCAGGCTGACACTCGGTAAAACGTGAACCCATGTGGTTGTTCACCCCGATCGCACCGGGTATGTTCGCGATGTTATCTTCAATAACGCCGTTGATACGGGATAGGTCATCCCCCTCGTATAGGGCGCCCGGTCCCGGATCAAGTCGAGAGTTGTACGGCTCCATGGGTTGGTGCAGCATTATGTCATGCCCGTGATCGGCGATCTCATGCGCCAGTTCCCGCGAGAAGGGAACCCGCGGGAGGATGGAAAAGGTGATGGGGATATTCAGATCGAGGAACCACCGGGCGCAGGGAATACTGTACCCGATATCGTCGATGATGAGGGCTATCTGCGGCCGGGAGACCACCCTGAGACGAAGGAGGGGACACGTTTCTTCTCCCGTAAAGGCACATGCCGTCGAAACCCCGGTTATACCGAACAGGCTTCCCGCAATCACGGAGGCGCTCTTACACAAGAAGTCTCTTCTGTTCATGCCTCGTTCTCATTTTCACAACGATATCAGACGGTTCTATCAATAATTAACGAAACAACCAGCGACATGTAACGCATCCCTCTGAGAAAAATCGAACCAAATCAAGGAACAATTTGCGAATTCATACAACATCTTGTGGTTATTGTCAAGAATCAATACCATATCTTGACAGGAGGGAAATAATGAAAATAAAAAGAGAGTCTTCCCCGCGGGGAAGGCTCTCTGAAAATGGTATGCCCGTGTGGCGACGTGTCAGTCTTTGAAAATCGCACCCGTGCTGGCCGACGTGACCATCCGCGCGTACCGCCCGAGGTATCCCGTCTTAATGAGGGGTTCCTTCGGCACAAAGACCTTTTTGCGCTCCGCCAGTTCCTGCTCGTCGACCTTCAGTTCGATCCGTTTGTTCGGGATATCGATAACAATGGTATCCCCTTCGTTGATGAGGCCGATGGGTCCTCCTTCGGCCGCTTCGGGGGAGATGTGTCCGATGGCGGCACCGCGTGTCCCGCCGCTGAACCGTCCGTCCGTCAGGAGGGCGACGGACTTGTCGAGCCCCATCCCAACGATGGCGGAAGTGGGTGCAAGCATCTCACGCATTCCCGGACCTCCCTTGGGACCTTCGTACCGGATCACGACGACATCACCGCCTTTGATTTTTCCCCCGAGGATCGCTTCAATCGCGTCATCCTCCGAATCGAAGACGCGGGCTCGTCCCTCGTTGACCATCATGTCGGGGGCGACGGCGGACTGTTTGACCACACCGCCGTCGGGAGCCAGATTCCCGCGGAGGATGGCGATCCCACCCTCCTTATTGTACGGGGCTTCCACCGATTTGATAACATCCCTGTCCTTGACGGAAGCCACAGTGAGATTCTCCTTCACCGTCTTCCCTGTCACGGTCATGCAGTCGTCATTGATAACCCCCAGTTTGCCGATCTCCTTCATCACCGCCTGGATCCCACCAGCTTCATTGAGGTCCTGAATATGGTGAGGACCGGCGGGGCTCAGGTAACAGATGTTTGCCGTCTTCTTACTGATGGCGTTGAAGAGATCGAGATCGAGTATAATCCCCGCCTCGTGGGCGACCGCCGGGATGTGGAGGACCGTGTTGGTCGAGCATCCCAGGGCCATATCGACGGCGATGGCGTTCTCGAAGGCTTCGAGCGTCGCGATGTCGCGGGGCTTGATATCCTTTTTCACCAGCGCCATGACCTGCATCCCCGCCTCTTTGGCGAGGCGTCTCCGCGCGGCGCTTACCGCGGGGATGGTCCCGTTTCCGGGGAGACCGAGCCCCAGCGCCTCCGTCACACAGTTCATCGAATTGGCGGTGAACATACCCGCGCAGGACCCGCAGCCGGGACAGGCACAGTTTTCCAGTTCATCCAACTCCTGCTGCGTCATCGTCCCCGATTTGACCCGTCCCACCCCCTCGAAGACGTTGATCAGGTCGACGCTCTGCCCGTCATGGATCCCGGCCATCATGGGTCCGCCGCTGATAACGACGGCGGGGATATTGATGCGAAGGGCCGCCATCAGCATCCCCGGCACGATCTTATCGCAGTTGGTGACGAGGACGAGTCCGTCGAAGGGGTGGGCCGTCGCCATGATTTCGATCGAATCGGCGATCAGCTCCCGGCTCGCCAGCGAGTATTTCATCCCCGGGTGTCCCATGGCGATCCCGTCGCAGACGCCGATCGTGGGAAAGGTGACGGGGGTACCCCCCGCCATCCGAATTCCCGCCTTGACATCCTCCGTGATGGTATCGAGATGGACGTGGCCGGGGATAATCTCGTTGGCCGAATTCACCACGCCGATCATCGGGCGGGCGAGTTCCTCGTCCGTGTATCCCATCGCTTTGTACAATGATCTATGGGGCGCGCGTTCCAGCCCCTTGGTCATCAAGTCGCTTCGCATAGAATTCCCCTTTCCCGTTCACACCGCTATTTCTTCTTTCGCCGCTCGGGCCTGAGTTCACGGAGTACCGCGCCTGCTCGCCACATCTCCATATTCTTGATCTCGTCCAGCTCCTTCTGGAGCTTTACGTAATAATCGGGAGCACTGTTTGCCTCGAGGACAATCGCCGTCTCTTTACCGGACGTGACACTTTCATATAACTCGTCGAAGAGAGGGACGACGGCGTCGCGGAACCGGCCTTTCCAGTCGAGGGCGCCGCGCTGCGCCGTGGTGCTGCAGTTCACGTACATCCAGTCCATTCCGTTCTCCGCGACCAGGCGGATCAGGCTCTGGGTCAATTCCTCCACTGTCTCGTTGAAGGCCTCGCTGGGGTCGTGGCCGTTTTTCCGGAGACAATTGTACTGGGCCTCCATGACACCCGCCAGACATCCCATGAGGACCCCCCGCTCCCCGGTCAGGTCGCTGTAGACCTCTTTTTCGAAGGTCGTGGGGAAAAGATATCCTGACCCAACGGCGATGCCGATCGCACAGGTTCGATCAAAGGCACGCCCTGTCGCATCCTGGAAGACGGCCATGCTGGAATTGATCCCGCTCCCGTCGAGAAAGTTTCTCCGGACCGTCAGTCCCGATCCCTTCGGGGCAACCAGGATAACGTCGATATTCTCGGGCGGGACAATACCGGTCTGTTCCTTGTACACAATGGAAAATCCGTGAGAGAAGTAGAGCGCCTTTCCTTCGGTCATGTGCGGCTTGATCGTGGGCCATACCGCCTTCTGTCCGGCATCGGAGAGGAGCATCATGACGATCGTTCCGCGCTTCGTCGCCTCTTCGATCGAGAAGAGGCTCTCACCGGGGACGAATCCGTCGGCGACGGCCTTGTCCCAGTACTCTTTTTCGCTCTCACGCTGACCAACAATTACCTTGAAGCCGTTGTCAACCATGTTGAGGCCCTGTCCCGGCCCCTGCACGCCGTACCCGAGGATCGCGATCGTCTCATCCTTCAGGACCTCACGAGCCTTCTCCAGGGAAAATTCTTCATCCGTGATCACCTCTTCTACAACATCGCCAACTTTCATTTTTGCCATTTCTTTTCTCCTTCTATTATGTTCAAGTTATAAGGCAACAATGCCCGATCTACTCACGTCTTTCATACCAAGGGTTTCAAGGGAGGTCAACGCCTGATCGACCTCTTTCTTGGTCCCCGTCACTTCGAGAATGACATGATCGTCTTCTTCCTTCAGGACCCTGCAGCCGAGTGTCTCGGCGGCCTGCATAATCCCCCCCCGGTCTCCTTCCAGACGGGCAAGGGCCATCTCCCTCTGTATCGCCGCCCGGCTCTTCACGTGGAATGCCTTTATGACATCCACCAGCTTGGAGATCTGTTTCTCGATCTGGACAACGGTTGCCGAATTCCCTTTCGTAACGATCGTGATTTTCGTGATCGCAGGGTCCATCGTCACGTTGGCGCTGATGTTCTCGATATTGTACCCGCGGCCGCTGAACGTCCCCGCGATTCGGGCGAGGACATCCGGTTTATTGTGAACCAGTAGTGAAATTGTGTGTTCCCGTACCTCCATGACATCTCATTCCTTTCTCCTGTTATCGTATCGGGGGGGGGGGGGGCACAGCCCCCTCTTCTCTTACATACCGATCCCGCCGCTCAGCTTCATATCCGACAGCGAGGCGCCGGGGTTCACCATGGGATAGACTCCCTCCTCCGCCTCGACCACGAAGTCCATCACAACCGGTCCGGGGTGTCCCAACCCTTTGGCGAGAACCGCCTCAACCTCCTCCGGTTTTGTGGCTCGCAGACCCACGGCGCCGTACGCCTCGGCAAGCTTCACAAAATCGGGGACCTGGCCGCCGATATCGGTATGGGAGTATCTCTTTCCATAAAAGAGTTCCTGCCACTGGCGCACCATCCCGAGATAGCCGTTGTTGAGGATCACGATCTTCACGGGCAGCTTGTAGTTGACGGCCGTGGCAAGCTCCTGGATATTCATCTGGATGCTCCCGTCCCCGGCGATATCAACGACCAGCCTGTCAGGAAAGGCGACCTGGGCACCGATGGCTGCCGGGAAGCCGTACCCCATCGTCCCGAGTCCCCCTGACGAGAGAAACGTATTCGGCCGGGCAAAGGGGAAAAACTGGGCCGTCCACATCTGGTTCTGCCCCACCTCGGTTGCCACTATGGCGTCCCCTTGGGTCATCTTGTACAATGTCTCGATGACACACTGCGGTTTGATCGTATCCCCCTGACAGTATCCCATCGGTCCTTCGATCCTCCACCCGTCGATCTCTGCGAGCCATTCCTTACGGCCTTCCCGGATCTGTTCGAGGCCGTTCTTGTTCAGCATGGCGTTCAGCTGGGCCAGTGCGGACTTGCAGTCGCTCACGATGGGAATGTGAACGAGGACGTTCTTGTTGATCGAGGCGGCGTCGATATCGATCTGGACGATGGTCGCGTTCGATGCAAAGGTGGCGAGCCTCCCGGTCACCCGATCGGAGAAACGCACCCCCAGCGTGATGAGGAGATCGCAGTGGCTGATGGCCATGTTCGCGTAATAGGTGCCGTGCATCCCGAGCATCCCCATCCAGAGCGAATCGGTACCGGGAAAGGCCCCCAGCCCCATGAGGGTCGAGGTGACGGGTATGTTGACCTTGCGGGCGAATTCGGTCAGTTCTTCCGTCGCCCGGCCGTGAAGGATCCCTCCTCCGATAAGGAGAACCGGTTTCCGGGCCTTCCTGATCAGGTCGAGTGTCTCGGCGAGTTGCCCAGCGTCGGGGAGATAGACCGGCTCGGAAGTTCCCGTGCTCAGAGGTTTCAGTTCACGATACTCGGTCTTGGCCTGCATGACATCTTTCGGAAGGTCGACAAGAACGGGACCGGGACGTCCCGAACGGGCGATGTAAAATGCCTCCCGAATTGTATTAGCCAGCTCGTCGACACGCCTGACCAGGAAGTTGTGTTTGGTGCAGGGGCGTGTAATTCCCGTGATGTCAACCTCTTGAAATGCGTCGGTGCCGATGAAGGGGGTCTGGACCTGTCCCGTCAGGATGACCATCGGTATCGAGTCCATGTAGGCCGTGGCAATCCCCGTGACCGTGTTGGTGGCGCCGGGACCCGAGGTTGCGAGACACACCCCCACCTTCCCCGATGATCGCGCATATCCGTCCGCCGCGTGGGCCGCGCCCTGTTCGTGCCGGACTAGGATATGCTTGATCGATGACTTAAAAAGTTCGTCATAGGTATCGAGAACGGAACCACCGGGATATCCGAAGATGGTATCGACCCCTTCCGCCACCAATGATTGTATCAATATTTCAGCTCCACTCAGTTCCACCGCACACCTCCTTTTTATCAAAGTAAAAAAAAACCGTTGCCGGGACCGGCAACGGTTTTCAGTTTCAGACATATGTAAAAGATTAAACCATCACCCAGCCCCCGTATGTAGAGGGGATAATTATAAGGATGCCGATAATTACAGCGACGATCTGGATATCCACGGTTTTAATCTTTTCCATCATTTCTTCCTTGATGCGAGCTTTATATACCAGGAGGATAGAGCTGTCAAGAAAAGTTATGTCATGTATCGATTTTTTCCGTCCCTTCGAAATCACCGAAGGCACGTCCCCGCTTTTTCCGCTCCCGCAGTTCCGCCAGTTTTCCCCGGTTCCAATCCGATACACGGGAAAAATACCCCGCCCCCCGGGTAATCCCCTCCACATGATCGGAACCGCACGAGGGGCAGACCTTCGCCATTCCCCGAGAGGTCTCGCCGCAATCGAGACAGGAGGTGAATTCCGGAGAGAAAACCACCTGGCGATTTTCGGTCTCTCGGAAGACCCTCGTCACAAAGGCGGCCAGTGATTCCGACGCCGGCTTCCTGTCCCCGAGCCAGACGCAGGTAGCGGCATGCCCTTCGATGAGGGGATGGAGACGACCCTCAAACGCCGCTCGTTCAAAGGGATCCGTGGAGGATGACTCCGAAAGCAGGGTTGAATTGGTATAGTAGAGATCACCTCTCGATATATCCCCTCGTACGAAGTGTCCCGCCGTCGGCGAAAAGTGTTTCAGATCGAGGCGTGCCAGGCGGTAGGGGGTACTCTCAGCGGGTGACTGGTTCAGAATGAACCGAATACCGTGCTTCACCGTCAGTGTGTCGACAACATCCTTCATATGCCGGACGACGCGACGCCCGCACTCCCGGGCATCTTCCGACTCATGGAGCTGCTGTCCCGTATGGGCCCACACCAGTTCATTGAGACCGATCATCCCCATCAGGTAGGCACACCGGTTCATCCGCAGGTACGGCATCCCGTCGTACCGCAACGTCAGGAGAGACAAGGGTCCCTCCTCGCCGTGTGACAGGAGCCGTTCGATACATGCCTGCTTTTGCAGGTGTGCCTTTGCCGCAAGCCCCATGGCATGGTCGATCATCGAAAAGAGGCGGGAATCATCCCCTTCCGTCTTGTAGCCCAGGCGCGGGAGATTGATCGACACGCTCTGGATACCGAAATAGCGCATCTTCCAGGGTTCGCGAACATCCGCCCGCTCTTCCTCACTGTTGATGTCCAGGGTGCGACACTCGGACAGATTGAGGAGCGGACCCCGATCGAACATGAAGTGGGGATTCCCCTTTTCGGCAGCGACGCCGCAGACGGTCTCCAGAAACTCCTCGTGACCCGGCGTGCGAAAGAATTCCTCCGTGATGTGCAGGAAAGGCCGGGGGAAGACAAAGGGTCGCCCCATGGCATCTCCCCCCCGGTATGCCTCGAAGAGGGCACGGGCAAAGCGTTGCGCATCCTTTTCATACGCTTCATATGTCTTCCCCGTATACACTCCTCCCGGCCCCACGGCGGGGACATCCCGAAAATGACGGGGGACATCCCAGTAGAGGTGTATATCGGTGAAGATTGTCTGTCCTCCCCTTCCAACGGCCTGTTGGGCGAATTCATAGATCAGCCGCTGGGCGAGTTGCTTGAGTTCCCGGTCCGACAGCAACTCCAGATAGGGGGCAAAGAAGAGATTGACGGCGTCCCATCCGATAGCCCCGGCAACGGTCCCCTGGAGGGCTGCGGCAAACCGCACCATGTGCGACAGGAGAACCTCCGCGTGCCGCGCCGGCACAGCGACGGCGAGGGCATTGGGGAGATTTAATCCGAATTTTTTGATGTACTCGAGGGACTGGCAGGAGCAGTAAGGCCGGTCCACATACCCCAGGTTGTGGATATGGATATCTCCCCCCATGTGGGCGTATCCGACATCCTCGGAAAAGACATTGAGGATGGCAAACTCCTTCTTGATCCCCTGGGCCAGTGTCAGGTTCGTCCCCTCCGGGCTGTGGGGGATATTGGCGTTTTCCTTGTTCCGGTACAGGATCATCTGCCCCACGTCATAGAGGGGAAACCCCAGACGGGCGTGCAGTTTCGTTGCCTTTTTCATCCCCCGCTCGATCAACCGCGCGTCCACCAGCTCCCGGATTAGCGCGGAGGTCAGGATATCGATCCCCGACGAGGCAATCCGCTCGGCCACCTCCCGGCTGATCTCCTCCGCGGTGGCAAGATCCACGCCCGCCTCACGGATCAGTGCATCGACGATCTTCCGCCGATCCCAGCCGATGATATCTTCCCCCGACGTCCTGACAAAAAGGGCCAGATCAGTCGTTTCATTATCCGCCATTCTCGAAGCACCCCATGTGATCAAACATCCACTTTTATCAGAGATTGGTATTCCCTTTCCACCAATTTTGCAAGTTTTCTATTCCCGTCCGATCATGGAGCGGAATAATCAGCATTGATAATTCAGAGAATTTTTCGTATTCTCTCGGTACGGATGGCACCGGGGTGCCCCGTGCGCGGAGCAACTACAGAGACACAGAATCGGGGAAAAACAATGGACCAGCAGCCGAATACGATCACATGCCCCAACTGCGGGCAGGTGATCGACGTACAGGATATCCTGTATCACCAGGTCGAGGAAGAGCTGAAGAGAAAGTATCGGGATGAACTGGCGGTCGAGAGGAATCGCTATCAGGACAAGCTGAACACCCTCGGCAAAGAGCGGGAACGGTTCGAGGAGGATAAGCGACGGCAGGAGGAGACCGTCGCCGAGACGATTCGATCCCGTCTGGAAGAAGAGAAAACGCGTCTCCGGACCGAGGTCCGTGCCCGGATGGAGGAAGAGCAGGCGGCAAATCTCAAGGCACTCCAGGAGGAACTGAACCGAAAATCGGAACAACTCAAGGAGTTTCATCGGGCTAAATCGGAGATCGAGCGTCTCAAACGGGAAAAAAATGAACTGAAGGAGTCGATTGAGGCCGAGTCGGAGAAAAAATTGAGTGAAACCCTCGGCGCGGAGCGGGAGAAGATCCGGAAGAGCGAAGAGGAGAAGTCCCGGATGAAACTGTCCGAACGGGAAAAAGTGATCGACCAGCTCAATCAGCAGTTGAAAGAGGCCCAGCGAAAGGCCGAGCAGGGATCCATGCAGCTCCAGGGGGAGGTGCAGGAACTGGCGATCGAGGAATACCTGACCGCCGCCTTCCCCCTCGATACCATCGAAGAGATCAAGAAGGGAGCGCGGGGGGCCGACTGCGTCCAGATCGTCAATACGCGAACGCGTCAGAACTGCGGGACGATCTATTATGAGAGCAAGCGGACCAAGGGGTTCCAGGACGGCTGGATCGAGAAGTTCAAGACCGACATCCGCGAGAGAGGAGCCGATATCGGCGTCCTGGTCACCGAGTCGATGCCGACCGATATGGACCGAATGGGACCCCGGGACGGCATATGGGTTTGCTCCTTCGAGGAATTCAAGGGACTGTGCGTCGTCCTGCGGGAATCGGTCATCAGGCTCAGCACTGCCGTGGCAACCCAGGAAAACAAGGGCGACAAGATGGGGATGATCTACGACTACCTGACGGGGAACGAATTCCGCCTCCAGGTGGAGGCGATCGTGGAGGGATTCACGCAGATGCATGCGGACCTGGAGTCAGAAAAGCGGGCCATGCAGGGGATCTGGAAGAAGCGGGAGAAGCAGATTGAGAAGGTCCTCCTCAACACCACCCACATGTACAGCTCGATCAGAGGAATCGCGGGGAACGCCGTCCAGCCGGTCACACTCCTTGAACTCCCCGCCGGTGAAGGCAATGATTGATTTCTGATCAGTCCATGAGAGAGGGGCATAGGAGACATGCAACCTGACGAGACATACCTGATAAAAACGATGGGACTGGAGATACCCCCGATCGGCTTCTACGACGCCCCCGATACGCGCCCCTTCGAACCGCTGGTGGAACCGAAACCGGGCACACGCGTGTGCACCTTCGCCTTCTACCGCCAGTGGCTCCGCGGTAAGACACTCCACCTGACGCAGGAAACCTTCGGCTGCCCCGGCGCCGGTTACTGGTTGTGCGGCGTGGAGACACGATCCCGCCAGGAACTCGTCGCGTTTCTCGTGGATGACGAAGGGCTGAAGGCATCGCACACGCTGATGAACGGGTGGCTGGACCACCATCAGGGATACCGACAGGAACACCCCCATCTCCTCATCGGTCACCTCCGCGAGGATCAGTACGCGCATCTGAAGAGTGTAACCTTCTTCGTCACCCCCGACCAGCTTGCCCTGCTCATGATCGGGGCCCAGTACTTCAGCCTCCCCGGTGATCCCCCTCCGGTCATCGCCCCCTTCGGCTCGGGGTGCTCGCAGTTGATCGTTTCCTTCGATGACCTGAACATCCCGCAGGCGGCCATCGGCGCGACGGATATCGCGATGCGCCGATATCTGGACCCGAATCTGCTCGCCTTTACGACCACCCGGCCGATGTACGAACAACTCTGCAGCCTGGGGGAGGAGAGTTTCCTCGCGAAGCCCTTCTGGCAGAACCTGAGAAAGGCACGGGAAGACGAGGACGCATAGACGGCCCACGGGATACCCCGGCGGGGAGACCACACTGACGGGAAGCGGAGAAGCAGTGAAACCAGCGACAATACTCTTGATAAATCCCCCCGTCGTCCGACCCTGCGAGCCCCCGGCGGGGATTGCTCGGCTCGTGGGCGCACTGGAAGGGCACGGCATCCGGTGCCGGGTGCTCGACGCCAACATCGAAGGACTCATGGCCCTCCTGCAAGGGCCTGTCTCGGCGGATGATACGTGGTCGAAACGGGCGCTCCGGCATCGAGCCGCCAACCTTTCGGTGCTCCGATCTGAGAATCGGTACCGAAAAATCGATCGCTATCGCCAGGCGGTACGGGAATTAAACCGCCTCCTCGACGTGGCGGGCCGTCCCTTCCACGCACAGATCGGTCTGGCGAATTACCAGGATACCACCCGCTCCCCCCTTCGCAGTGCGGACCTCATCGGAGCAGCCGAACGACCGGAGGAAAATCCTTTCTTCCCCTACCTCTCCCGACGACTGGTGGAGATCTGTGACAACGACGAGCCAGCGATCATCGGCCTCTCGCTCACCTACCTGAGCCAGGCGATCACCACCTTTTCCCTGATCGGTTTCATACGCGGGTTCCTCCCGGGGGCAAAGATCGTCCTGGGCGGGGGACTGGTGACCTCGTGGATCAGCCGACCGGGATGGGAAAATCCCTTCGGCGGCCTCGTGGACGAGATGGTGGCCGGGCCGGGGGAAGAACCCCTCTTGGAGATGTGCGGGATTGCCCCTTCAAGGAGGCATGCAGTACCGGACTACGCACCCTTCCGTGACCTCCCCTATCTTTCGCCGGGATTCGTCCTTCCCTACAGCGCATCGAGCGGGTGCTGGTGGGGCCGATGTACCTTCTGCCCGGAAAAGGCGGAAGGCAATCGCTACACACACCCTTCGATCCACGATACCCTTTCCGATATCGAGCGACTGATCGGGAGCGAGAAGCCCTCTCTCGTCCATTTCCTCGACAATGCCATGAGTCCGGCGCTCCTGGCGGCGATTGGGGACAATCCCCTCGGGATCCCCTGGTACGGATTCGCCCGCATCACCCGGCACCTCACCGATCCGGCATTCTGTCGTCAGCTGAAGCGTTCGGGGTGTGTCCTGCTGAAGCTCGGTCTCGAGTCGGGAAATCAGGGGGTCATCGAAGCCCTCGACAAGGGGATCGACTTGGCGGAGGCATCACAAGCCCTCAAGGCCCTGAAAGAGGCCGGAATCGGGACCTATGTGTATCTCCTCTTCGGGACACCGGCCGAAGGGCCGGAAGAGGCGCGGGACACCCTCGACTATGTGAGGCGGCACCATGCATATATCAATTTTCTGAACCTCGCCGTCTTCAACCTCCCCGCCTACGGTCCGGACACGGCGGGACTGGAAACAGAGAACTTCTATGACGGCGACCTGACCCTCTACCGCCAGTTCAGGCACCCCGGAGGGTGGTACCGGGGGCGGGTCAGGCGGTTTCTGGAGGATGATTTCAAAAGGGACCCCTCGATCAGATCCATCGTCCTCAGAGACCCACCCGTCTTCACCTCAAACCACGCCCCGTTCTTCCTGACGGGGGAGAAGGATGAAGGGAACAGAAAGAGGGAAAACGATGGTAACCGTTCGCTGGACCGGCGCCGCCGGGCTTGAGATCAGGGACGAGAAAACGACTCTCTTGATAGACCCCTTCCACTCGAGACCGGGAAAACGGGACCTCCTCTTCGGCCACCCGGCCCCCCGGGAGGATGTGATAGACCGGTACGTTACCGGCCTCCGGGGAACGGTCACGGCGATCATCGCGACCCACACCCATTACGACCATGTCCTCGATATCCCTTCTCTCGAACACCGCCTCGGATGCAAGGTCATCGGAAGCCGCAGTCTCGGGACACTGATGGGGCTGAACGGAAGGCCGGGGATCGTCACCGTATGCGAGGGGGGAGAACAGATCACGCTCCCCGGAGGGGAGACGGTGACGATGATCCGGTCGCGGCACGGGGTGGTTCTCTTCGGAACAAGGCCGTATCCGGGAGATATCAGCCCTGCATCCCGTCTTCCGATGAGGATCTCCGATTATCGGTTCGGCGAGGTCTTCATCCCGAAGGTGACTATCGGGGGGGTAACCTTCATGCACAGCGGGAGCGCCGGCTTCGTGGAACGGGAGATCGAGGGACACCGGTGTGACGTCCTTTTCATGGCCGTCCCGGGGTGGAAGAAGACACCGGGATACTGCACCCGCCTCCCCCGGCTCGTCCGGCCGCGCGTGATTGTTCCGGTTCACTACGACGATTTTTCCTCGCCCCTGCGGGGAACCAGCACGACACGCCCCCTCCCCTTTCAGGACATGAGAGGCTTCCTCAAGTGTATCTCCGCAAGCGCCCCCGATTGCGCGATCCGCATGATCCGCCCATTCGAGACGATGACCTTTTGACAAAGGTCATCAGGGACGGTATAAGGCGGTGGAAAGGGAAGGATGGTCACACTCAAGACACCGATGCAACGAATTCTGATCATCACCGGTCTTGTTATACTCATTGCGGGGGTCCTCTGGCCGTGGCTGGGGTCGCTCCCCCTGGGCCGCCTCCCGGGCGACATCGTTGTCAACAAGCCCCACGTCAGGGTATATGTCCCGATAACGACCATGGTCGTGGTCAGCATCGTTATTTCCTTGATTCTGTGGTTATTCCGCCGGTAAGGGGATCGGCTGCAGGCCGAGAGGAGATGGAGATCAACCTCCCCCCGCTTACCCACGCCATCGCACATCGCACGAGGTCTCGAATGGTCTATCGCAGCCACATCCTCCTTGTCCTCCTGGTGGGATGGCTCTTCTTTCTCTTCCCGGCATCCCTCTGGGGAGCTTCATACGCCTCCCTCAAAACAGATGATGTCATCGTCCTCTATGACGAACCGTTGAGACCGGCGGCACAAGAGCTGGCGGCCATCTATCCGGGGCTGATAGCCCAGCTCCACAAGACCCTGGGGTGGGATCTCGACTACAGACCAACGGTTCTCCTTATCAAAGACAGAACAACGTTTCAGGAGAGGGCCGGCAGTCCCTTCATTACGGCCTTTGCCCTCCCCGGGAACGGGGCCATCGTCATCGATTATTCACGGATGGCCGCAGCCCCTTCCCTCCTCGAGACAACGTTGAAGCACGAGCTGTGTCATCTCCTCCTCCACCGTCACATACGAACACCCAATCTGCCCAAATGGCTCGATGAGGGGGTCGCCCAGTGGGTCAGCGGCGGGATGGCGGAGATCATCATGGACCGGGAGCGTTTCGTACTGACCCGGGCCGTTCTCTCGGGGCACTATTTCAGGATCAGGGACCTGGCGACACATTTTCCCGCAGATGAAAGGGGGCTCCTGACGGCATATGAACAGAGCAGAGACCTGATCGAGTATATCGTCAGGGAATTCGGTGCCAATAGCATCCTGGACATATTGAATCACCTGAGGGAGGGCACCCCACCGGATCAGGCGATCCACCGCAGTCTCTTCATCCCCCTCGACGAGCTTGAAGCGAAGTGGCTGAGGAACCTCAGGAAGAGATCAACGTGGTTCACATACCTGAGCATGTACCTCTATGAGATCCTCTTCTTTCTGGGGGCACTTCTCACCATCCTGGGATTCATCCGGGTGCTGATCAGAAAAAGAAACTACCGGGACGATGACTTCCCCTTTGACGCCTGACCCGATCCCGGCGCCAACAGCATGGCGCCTCCGGCGTCCGGATCGTGATTCACCTTTCCCTTGACCTTTTTTCGTAACGAATGTAACCTGTTTGAAGATATTCGTCGGGTCGAATCCATTCGAGAAGCACGAAATGTCCGGCATGCATCGTGAGAGGAGTATTATAATGAGGATAGCAGTCATGGGGATAGGAGGCGTGGGCGGCTATTACGGCGGCCTGCTGGCACGGCGGTACGGCGGCGATACGGATGTCGAAGTCGTCTTTATCGCACGGGGAGAACACCTGAAGGCAATACAGGCACATGGCCTGGAGGTGAAAAGCGTGGCCCAGGGGGACTTTACGGCCCACCCCGACCTAGCGACCGATGACCCGTCGGGGTGCGGGACGTTCGACATCGTCCTCCTGTGCGTCAAGGGATACAGCCTTACCGAGAGCGCACAGCTGCTCACCCCCGCTATCGGGGATGATACCATCGTAATCCCTCTCCTGAACGGGGTGGACAACGTCGAAAGGCTCCGGTCCGTCCTGACGAAGGGGAGGATATGGAACGGGTGCGTCTATATCTCTTCTCTCCTGACCGGGCCGGGGTCCTGCCGGCAGGTCGGCGGTTCCTGCAAGATGTTCTTCGGAAACGAAACGAAGGAGGAACCGGACGGGAAACGGGTGGAAGATCTGTTCCGGAAGGCGGACATAGACGCCGAGTTGCGGAGTGACATCAAGAATATTGCATGGGAAAAGTACGTCTTTGTCTCACCCGTCGGAAACGCGACGACCTTCCGTGACAGGTCCATGGGGGCAATCCTGGAAGATGACGAGGGGATGAGACTGATGGAAACGCTCCTCGATGAGCTGCTGGCCCTCGCCGCTGCCCACACGGTACGATTTCCCGACAATATCAAGGAGGCGACCATCGAAAAGGTCCGGGGCTTCCCCTACGAGGCCAAGACCTCGTACCAGCGCGATTTTGAACAGGGGAATTCCACGGAGATCGATACCTTCGCCGGATTCATCGTCGATGATGCCAGGAGGCTCGGGCTGCCGGCCCCCGCCCATGAAAAGGTCTACGCAGCCCTCAAGGCCCGTGAAGGGAAAAAGGATTGAGACCTCGCCAGGAGTGGCGGAACAACCATCCGCACGAAGCGGCCCCCCCCCGTTTTCGAACAGCGGTCCCGAAAAGGAGGTTGATATGAATGCAACACCGCTGATGTACGCCGTGATCGGCATACTCCTGCTGGTGGCAGGGCGAAAGTTCTTCTGGTTCTTCGTGGGTGCCGTCGGGTTCATCGCCGGCTTTACCCTGGCCGACCATATCCTGGGGATCGAATCCCTTATCACGTCCCTCTCCGTCGGAATCATCATAGGGGCCATCGGTGTGGTCATCGCCTTGTTTCTCCAGGGATTCGCCATATTCGTATCCGGGTTCCTCGCGGGATCCTACATAGCCTATATGATCGTCACCTCATTCGGGATCATCTCGCAGGAGATGTTCTGGATCTCTTACATCGGTGGCGGGATCATCGGTGCGATCCTCCTCTTCCTCCTCTTCGACTGGGCCCTGATCATCCTCTCGTCGGTCGCCGGGGGATCGATCATTACCGAATCCTTCATCCTGGAACCGATGATGGAAACGGCCATCGCCATCGTCCTGGCCCTGCTCGGAATATTCATCCAGGCAAAGATCCTCCTCAAGGAAGACAACGGCTGAGGGAAACAAACCATGGCACGAGAAAGGGCAGTCTCACCCGATCCGGGGAAGGCACCCCGGCCGATACGAAACGGTACGATATGATTTTCAGAAGGGGTGCCCTCACCTGCCCGAACGGTTTTCGGCATCAGCAATTATGACGGATCCCAAGGCAGAGCAGCAGAAACAACCGCCTCCCCGGGAAGAGGGAGCAGAACCCCGGCCCGGCCCTGGCCGCAGGAGGGGAAGCGCCTTCTTGTCATTTCAGTACCGCGATTACCGGTGGCTGTGGCTCGGTACCGTTCTTTCCTTCATGGCGGTGGGGATGCAACAGATCACCCGCGGATGGCTCGTCCTTCGCCTGACCGAGGACTCTCCCTTTGCCCTCGCACTGGTCATGATGTCCTTCGCCCTGCCCCTCACCTTCGTCTCGATACTGGGCGGCGTCATGGCGGATCGTATTCCCCGAAGGCAGATTATATTTCTGAGTCAAACCGGTAACGCCATCCTCACGCTTCTGTTGGCGATACTGGACATGACCGGGATCATCCGGTTCTCGCATCTCCTGGTGCTGGGGGTGTGCAACGGGACACTGGCGGCCTTCAACATGCCCAGTCGTCAATCGATCATCTCGGATATCGTTCCCGGCAAGGCCCTCATGAACGCCATCTCCCTGAACAGCGCGGGGATGAACATAACACGGATCATCGGGCCGGCCCTGGCCGGTGTCCTTATTATCTATCTGGACACAGCGGGGACCTTTTACCTGATCACCCTCATTCATGCCCTCTCCGCCCTCAGCACCGCCTTGATCAAGACGGGGCGGGCGCAATCGAGCGGCCGCCCCGACACGGGGATTGGCGCCGATATCCGGGAGGGATTTCAATACGCCGCCGGTAACCCGCCCCTCTTCGGGCTGGTCATCCTGAGTCTCGTCCCTGCCCTTTTCGGATTTCCCTATCTGGCGCTCCTGCCGGCATGGGGCAGGGAGGTCCTGAACATCGAGTCGGACGGTCTTGGTATCCTGATGGCATGTGTCGGCATCGGGTCCCTCATCGGGGCGATGGGGCTTGCCTCCCTCGATCACCTGAGGAGGCGCGGGATCTTCCTGGTGATCAATGCCTTTGTATGGGGCGGTTCACTGATACTCTTTTCCCGATGCTCGTCCTACGCGACAGCCCTTCCCGTCCTGCTGGTTATCGGGCTGGCAGGTTCCGTCTTCATGTCTCTCAACATGACCATGATGCAGTCATACTCGTCACGTGCCATGCGCGGCCGGATCGTCAGCATGGCCATGATGACCTTCGGGATCATGCCCCTCAGCGCGGTCCCCTTCGGAGCCCTTGCCGAAGGGATCGGGACCCCCGATTCCCTGGGAATCGCCGGCATCCTGCTCTGTGTCTTCGCCGTGGCGTTCTTCTTCTTATTCCCCACGTTCCGCAAGGTATGCTGACGAAACGGGGCGGCGACGAAAGGGCCCTTACTTCTTCAGCCAGCCCGTGATCTCTTCGGCCTGATAGTCGATCTGCTGAACCGCCAGATCCATCTTCATGACGATGCCGGAGTGTTTCAGAAGTTCTTCATCCTTCTGCAGGGCCCGATACCGTTCTCCCCCCGCCTGGAGGTCATCAACGGCCTTCCGGAGGGAGTCACCGACGGCACGGCTCATGTCGATCGAGCCCGCCTTGAAGGGGAGTGCGACACCGTCTTCGGCGAGGGACTCGGCAAAGATGGCAAGGTGCTTCATCTTCTCCATCGCCTGGTCCATAATCCGCCACCCCGTCTGTTGCTCGTTCTGAAAGACCCACGAGATGCGAATGTGCTGCAGCATCTCGTTGTACTTTCTCAGGAGTTCATCCTGGAGCCTGTCTGCAAAGGAGGCAGGGAGTTCGTGGTCACCCTCGGGAAGACCGTCTCTCTCCGCGGGGGAAAGTTTCTCGATCAACCGCCGGAAGCGCAGGGCATGGATGGCCGATTCCCAGGCCTCACGCCGCAGGACACGCTTGATATGGGGATCATCGACCTTCTCCGCCTCGCCGTTGTAATGCGGTATCAGATTCCCCTCATACTGGATATAGGATTGCAGCATCGTCTCCCTGCTGGCGGGATCGAATGGATACGGTCCGATCGAGAAGTCCGGCTCTCCCCCCAGCTCGCCGATGATCATCCCGAGCCAGTGCATGTGCCACATTTCCTCCCGGCACCGGGAGAGAAGACTGGCACCGACCGGCGTATCCTCCCCTTCCTGGTAGCTGTGGATGAGGTACCGCACCACCGCGGCGTGTTCATCGGTCAGGTCTCTGTTCAACATATCGATCAACGCCTTTTTATCCATGACATTCCTCCTTGTGAAAACCGGGATGTTATTGTCCGAATATATCCTAAACAGGAGACTCCCGCAAGGCGGTGTGCGGCGGAGGGGAAAAAGGATAGGCCGCATCTCAGCGCCAACTCTCCGGCGTATCCGCGGAGCACGGGTTTATGCCCGGCGCTGCACCTCTTGCGAGATGACGGTGTGCAGGTGGTTGTTTAACGCTTCAACCGATGGGAATTTCTGAGGATCAATGGTCTCTCCGACAATCATCTCCCCCCGGACTCCCGAAAAAAAGCGGGGGACAAGGGTATTGCGCGGCATCACGTCAAAGGCTCCCCTGATGGTTACGGGAATGATCTTTTTACCGAGGTTGTATGCCAGGTACGCCGCTCCCGATTTGAAATCCCCCACGGTACCGTCGGCGGTACGGGTCCCTTCCGGGAAGATAATCAGCGAGTCACCGCTCCGCAGGATATCCGAAGCCGCCTTGAGTGACGGCACGACGTTTCCCTGCCGGTCGACAAAGAGGATCGGTGAGCCGGCGAACACATATTTAAGAAAGGAAAGCTCCATTTTCCCGGTGATGAAGAGCCTCTTTCTCCGGGAATAGGGAAGAGATCCGACAAGCCAGGGCAGGTCAAGAAACGATTGATGATTGGCGACAATAATACTGTTTTTCGGAACGAGGCCTTCCGGATTGACGATTCGCAGCCCCCAGGACAGACGGGAGATACTGCGGACAAGAAACAACACCAGTTCGCTCACGGGATTGGGGAAGACCCCTGTCTTTGTCGTAATCGGGCTCCTCAGAATCGTTTCATCAAGATTCGCTCCTGATTCTCGGGGGCAAGAGGTCAGATAACAAACGAATTCTTCCAGCGTCATCAAAGAATCGACCTGTTCCGTGTCGACGGCAATGCCCAAGGAGTCCTCAAGATACACGATGAGCTCGATGAGTCCCAGGGAATCGATCCGGTAATCAGCCAGTGTTTCATTGGCATGGAGCGTCTTGACGCGTAACTTCTTTTCCAGCGCACCGATAATCTCTTCCTCGCGGATATCCGTCGGTTGAAGGACAATGCGGGGGATTGCCGTCCCCGAGGCATCGGTCTGGTAGACCCCCTGATCCAGCAGGCGGATCACCTCGTCGATCAATACCTTCCGTGTGGAATTACGGGGAAGCGGATCGGCGGAAAGCGCAAGATGAGTCAGTGTTTTATAGGAGGGAAGATGTGCATTCAGCGCGCTTATCGCTTCCCGGACGGCGTCATAGCTTCCCGCCCCTTTGACGGTGGGGACAATCACCGCATAGGTGGTTTCCCGATCATCGATCTTCCGTCCGAAGACGGCGATCTCGGCGATGGCCGGCGAGGAGCTGAAATACAGTTCAAGCTCCTCCGGATACACGTTTTTCCCCGATGTCAGCACAATGACATTCTTTTCGCGCCCGGTGATATGAATATGACCTTTGCCGTCCACGAAGCCCAGATCCTGCGTGTTGAAAAACCCGGCATCGTCGAATGCCTGACGATTGGCCTCCTCATTTTTATAATAGCCCTGCATGACGGCCTCACCCTTCAGCCAGATCTCGCCGATCCCATCGGCGTTTATATTTTTAATCGTCACTTCATTGCCGGGTATCGGCGGACCGACGGCCCCGGCCTGTGCCTCCTTGTAGTAGGGAATGGCAATGGGGCCGGTTGTCTCGGTCAGACCGTAACCTTCCATGAGATAAAAACCCATGCGGCGATAATAGTTGAAATATTCTTTTTTGAGCGGCGCACCGCCACTGATGAAAAAACGGATGTGGCGGCCGAATACGTCGTGCACAGGGCTGAATATTTTCTGCAGGAGGACGTTCAGACCGCAGGCCTTGAGGAAGGGCGCCGCCTGCAGGAAAAACATGAAGACGCGGTATTTCAGGATCGATTGGGCCTTGATCTTGGTCAGCAGTGCGTCGAAGAACAGCTCCCACATCTGGGGCGCGGCCGGGAATATGGTAATCCGATTTTCTCCCAGCGTGCGGATGATATCGGGCCCCTTCAGGGAAGACTGGAACACAATGGAGCTTCCCGTCAAAAGCGGGGCCATGAACGTGGATTCGAAGGCATATACATGGTACAGCGGCAGCATCGCCAGCGTCAGGTCATCTTCGGTATATTCCTCCAGCCGTGTGCATACCAGGGCGACATGAAGGATATTGCCCTGGGTCAGGGAAACAATCTTGGGGATACCGGTCGTTCCGGACGTAAAAAGGAGGGAGGCTATATCATCCTTCGCCAATCCCGGGTCTTCCAGGCGACCGGTGCCGGGTGTCTGATACTCGGCCTCTATCCCGTATACGGCAGGGTGGGTGATACGATCCTGCAATCCGGCGGAAACGAATATCGCCCGCGCCTCCACGCTTCGTAACATCTCCCGGTATTGGTCCGCAGTCAGATTGGTATCGAGCGGAAGGGCAATGGCACCGATCGCCGTAACGGCCATGTAGGTTATGCACCATTCAGGGGATGTCTCGGAGAGAATGGCGATGACATCTCCCTTGCCGTAACCGCTCTCCTTGAGAAACAGTCCCCGGGCTTCCACGCTCCGCCAGGTTTCGGCAAATGTCATCTTGCGGTTTTCAAAAAGGATGCGATCGGAATACGTTTTGCAAACAGTACGGTATGCTGTGAAGAGAGTGTCAAATTCCATAGGTACCTGTCTATTTTTTATGGCTTTCAGGGTGATTATTTCAAAATACGCCGCAAACCGGCTCCACATTACGACGCTCTTCATATCATTAATCACGATCTTTGCAAAGACCGTGGAGAGGATTTTTGTGCAACAATTTATACGGCATACGGGTTTGGCCTTACCCTTAACGGGCGTGATCCGCCGCAGGGGTCGGTGTCCTGCCACGGTTTACAAGAGATGCGGTGCTGCGAGGGGAAACAGCCGGATCACGGACGGACCCGCACCCGGCGGTCGGAATCAGCGGGGGGGGCTGTATCAAAACAGCAGTGCACTGATAATCATAAGGATGATCCAACGAAAGAAATCGATGAGGGGATCGAGGATGCCGAAGAAGAGCAGGCCGATGATGATGAAAAACCCGTACGGCTCCAGGCGCGCGAGGGAGTACTGCAGGCGGTCGGGAAGAAACCCCATGAGGATCTTCGAGCCGTCGAGGGGCGGAATCGGGATCAGATTGAAGGCAGCCAGGATGATATTGATCTGGGCCATGTAGAAGAGGCCCGTCCCGAGAACACCCTGCTCCGAAGGCGCGCACAGCCGAAGGAGAAGAATCGAAAGGAAGGCGAGAATCGTGTTGACGATGATCCCCGCGGCCGATACCAGGATCAGCTCCCTGCGGCTCCCCCGCAGATTCGCGAAGTTAACGGGGACGGGACGGGCCCAACCGAACCCGACGAAAAAGAGCATCACGGTCCCCACCGGATCGAGGTGCCTCAGTGGATTGAGACTGAGCCTGCCCATCATCTTTGCCGTGGGATCCCCCATCCGCCAGGCGACCCACCCATGCGCCAGCTCATGTAGGATAATCGAATACAGGAGCGGCACCGCTACGAGGACGAAGGTCAGCGGGTCTTTTACGAGAAGATTGATGAGTCCCATCTGTTTACACCATCGGGGGGGTA
The DNA here is from genome assembly GCA_963662405.2 of Syntrophales bacterium. Classification (GTDB taxonomy): domain Bacteria; phylum Desulfobacterota; class Syntrophia; order Syntrophales; family UBA2210; genus UBA6078. Next base: position 2,161,520 of record CAXXKT010000001.1, on the reverse strand, counting down.
CCGTTTGTCGTACCTTCGTACGAAGATACCGGCCCACCGCCCCTTATATCCTTTCAGTGACCGCGCACGATATAAGAAGAGCAGGACAAAAGCAAATTATATCGGAGATGGTCTGTGGGGCATCGGGACAAGACAAACCATGGGCAGCTTATTTTTCCTTTTCCACGAGTCCCTTGACGAACCATCGCTGCATGAAGAGAACTACCAGGACCGGGGGAAGCATAACCAGCAGGGAACCGGCAAGGGCGACGTTCCAGAACGGGAGGTCATCCGCCGCGGGAATCAGGTTCTGGAGACCGATGACGGCCGTCAGCATCTTCGGTTTCGTGGTAATCAGGAGAGGCCAGAGGTACTGGTTCCACCCGTAGACGAATTCGATCACCACGAGTGCGGCGATGTTTGTCTTGGAGAGGGGGATCAGTATCTTTCTGAAGAAGGTCATTGCCGAGGCCCCGTCCATCTTGGCCGCTTCACAGAGTTCCTCGGGTATGGTGAGGAAAAACTGCCGAAAGAGAAAGGTGCAGGTCGCCGAAGCGACCAGAGGCAGGATAAGCCCCGTGTAGCTGTCCAGGATACTCCACTCCAGGCTCACCTCGATATCGTGGCCCACAATCCAGGACACGACACCGTCAAGATGAAAAATCCGCCACAGTTCCTGAAAGGGACCGAGGAGATTGGCGGCCATCTCATAGGTAGGCAGGATCCTGACCTCCACGGGAAGCATCAGGGTACAGAAGACGGAGACGAAGACCACGGTTCTGAACCGATAGCTGAAATAGACGATGGAAAAGGCCCCCAGGAGGGAAACCGTTATCTTACCCAGGGTGATTCCGGATGCCATGATGAAGGAGTTGAGCAGGTGCCTTCCCAGGTCGCCTTCGACCCAGGCCCTCTTGATGTTTACCCAGAACTGGTCACCGGGGATCAGCGGCATGGGAACCCGGGAGACCTCTTCAATGGGAAGCGTCGCAGCGATCACGGCGTAGATAATCGGAAAACCGACGATGATAATCCCCGCAATCAAGAGAATATAGGTGAGTGTATCCAGAATCGGTGTCTTTTCAACCATGAGTCATCATCCCGTATATTGAACCTTTTTCTCCACGTATTTGAACTGCAAGACGGTAACGACAATGATCAGCGTCATCAACACGACAGACTGTGCGGCCGACCCTCCCATATTCAGGCCGATGAACCCGTCCTGATAGACCTTGTACACCAGTATATTCGTCGCGCCGCCGGGGCCACCCTGCGTCATCATATGCACCACGCCGAAGGTCTCGAAGAACGAATAGATGATGTTCATGACCGTTACGAAAAACAGCGTCGGTGACAGGAGCGGAACCGTTATGGTCCAGAACCGCCGGAAGGGACTCGCCCCATCTATCGCCGCCGCTTCGATGAGAGACTTGGGGATCGCCTGCATTCCAGCGATAAAAAAGACGAAGTTATAGCTGATCTGCTTCCACGCGCTTGCCATAATGATCATAAACATCGCGTCGGTCCCCCTCAAGACCGGGTTCCAGTCGATACCGAACCAATTCTTGATCGCGTAGGCGACCACCCCGTAGGAAGGGTGGAGGAGGAAAAGCCACAGGATGCCCGATATGGCCGGCGCCACGGCATAGGGCCAGATGAGAAGCGTCCTCACAACGGCCTTCGCCTTCAGCGCCCGGTTTGCCATCGTGGCTATAAAGAGACCCGTGGCTATGGATACGGCTGCGACGGAGGCACTGAAAAAAAGGGTAACTCCTATGGATTTGAGATAAAGCGGATCCGTAAAGAGTGCCCGAAAGTTCGCGAACCAGATGAAGGTACTGTGCTGACCGAACGGGTCACTCCGCATGACCGACTGGATCAGGCCCTGAACAGCGGGCCAGTAAAAGAAGGCAAGCGTCACCACCAGCTGTGGAAGTATCAACAGGTAGGGGAGCGTCCTCGAGGAAAAAACGGATCTTTTTATCATGATTTCGCCGCTCGCAAAACAACGCTTCCCCTCGCAACCAGGGGAAGCGTTGTCCATGCCGGATCTTTAAGACTGCTTCCTATTTATAGATCTTTTCAAATTCCCGCAGCTGCTGGTTGCTCCTCTTGACGGCGTTATCCAGGGCCTCTTGCGGCGTCTTGGTGTCATTCCAGACCAGTTCCAGCTCTTCATTGATGATATTCCGGATCTGGATAAAATAGCCGAGGCGGAGACCGCGTGAGACCTTCGTCGGCTCCCGACGCGTCAGCTGTTTTATTCCCACCTCCTGATAGGGGAATTCTTCGTAATATCCCTCTTTCTTGAGCTGCTCATAAGCGGCGAGTGTAATCGGGAAATACCCGGTCTCCTTGTGCCAGTATATCTGCATATCCTGCCTGCCGAGGTGTTTCAAAAATGCCGCCACTCCTTTGTAATCCTCCTTGTCGTGACCCGTGAACACCCAGAGAGAAGCCCCGCCGATGATGCTGTTCTGGGGATTTTTCATCCAGGATTCCACCGGCATGGGGGCAACGTCCCATGCAAAGTCTTTGACGGCCTTCTGAAGCTTTGCAATTGCGCTGATGGAATCGATATAGAGGGCGGCGTTCTGGGCGAGAAATTCGGCCTTCGGTCCCTGGAACTTCTGCCCGCCGTAGAAGAAGCGTCCGTCCTTCATCCACTCCTTCAACATGGCTATGTGGGCCACCACCGTGGGATTGTTGATCAGGAGTTCGCAATCAAGGCCTTCGTAGCCGTTCGCCTTCGAGGCAAAGGCGATGTTGTGTATCGCGCTGTAGTTTTCCACTTGGGTCCAGGACTGCCAGCCGCAGGTCAGACCGCCGGCCACGCCGGATCTTACCAGTTTTGCCGCAATCTCACCCAGTTCATCCCATGTGATCGGCGTTGTCTTGTCAAGCATCGGGATACCGGCCTTTTTGAAGAGGTCCACGTTATAATACATGACGGGGGTCGATGAATTGAAGGGCAGCGACATGAGATCCCCATTCGCGTTCATGTAGTAGGAAAGGACGGGCTGGAGGTACCCCTTCCAGTCAATGTTCAACCCCTCATCCTGCATCAGTTTGTACACGGGGTAAATGGCGCCTGAAAGCATCATGGTCTGGGTCCCGACCTCGAAGGATTGGAGGATATGGGGCTGTTTCCCGGCCCGGTATGCCGCAACTCCCGCATTCACGGTCTCATCATAATTTCCCTTATATGATCCCACAACCACATAATCGGACTGGGAGTCATTGAAGGCCTTTATCATGGTATCGACAACCTTGCCGCGGGCGCCCTTCATGGCATGCCACCAGTTGATGGTAATGGGTTCTGCCATTGCCTGGCCGGCAAAAAAGAGCGTAAAAGCTATAATTGCTGCAACAACAATCGTCCTGCGTATCTTCATAATCATATCCTCCCTTGCTAGAGATCTGGTTAAGAAGCAGGCGCAAGGCCTGTTCTCGGGGCCCATTTCACCTCCTCAAATCTGAAAAAGTTTAATTCCTTCTCTATGCCGAGTCAAGGAATAACTCCACTAATAACTCCCCCGGGAAAGTTTCTCGCGCATTCCGCGTTCACAATCTCTCTGCCGCCGATTCCCGGATCCCCGATCAGAGATATAGCTCCCCGGTTTTTCACTCTCAGGTACCGTCTATCCCTTCATTGCATTTTTGAAACAATCGTAGTAGATTGGGCGCGCCTTTGCGGGAGGTTTCGTGCCCGCCAACGGTCGAGGATGTTCAGACCGAAGAACTCACCAGGGGTTTGCAATGGCGAATGTAGCGTTACGGGATGTCGTCAAAAAATTCGGAAAGGTCGAGGTCGTCCACGGTGTTAATCTGGACATCGAGGACAACGAGTTTATCGTCCTCGTCGGCCCCTCCGGATGCGGAAAATCAACAATACTGCGCATGATCGCCGGGCTGGAAAAGATCACCGCCGGCGAGATTTACATCGGCGGCCGCTTTATCAATGACGTCGCCCCCAAGGACAGGGGTATCGCCATGGTCTTCCAGAACTACGCCCTCTACCCGCACATGAATGTCTTCTCTAATATGTCTTTCGGCCTGAAGCTCAACAAGACGCCCAAAGAGGAGATTGCAAGACGTGTCGGAGAAGTTGCCGATATACTTGAGCTATCCGAGTATCTTGCACGAAAGCCTCATGAGCTCTCCGGCGGCCAGCGACAGAGGGTCGCCATGGGGAGGGCCATGGTCAGGAACCCCTCGATCTTCCTTTTTGACGAACCCCTCTCGAATCTTGACGCCAAGCTCCGGACACAGATGAGGACGGAGATCAAGCTGCTCCACCAAAAGGTACACGCGACCATCATATACGTCACCCACGACCAGGTGGAGGCAATGACACTCGCCGATAGGATCGTCGTCATGCGGGACGGCTATATCGAACAGGTCGGGGAACCGATCGAGGTGTTTCAGAAGCCGACAAATACCTTCGTGGCGGGTTTTATCGGGAGCCCTCCGATGAACCTGGTTCCCGCACGGATCATCCGTGGAGAGACCGGCCTTACCATCGATTTCGACGGGAGACTGCAACTACCCGTCCCGGAGAAAGAAGGGGCCCGGCTCAGAGACGGAATGGCGGTGACCATGGGGATCAGAACGGAAGATTTCAAGATAGACAACGGGGAAAACGGTTTCCCCGACGACTGGAAGATCGAAGGACTCGTCGAAGTTGTTGAACCTCTCGGCGGCGAAACAAATATGCACATGAATTTCAACGGGGTGCGGCTGACCGCCACGAGCGAGGGAAGACGAGTCATACGAGTCGGCGAAAAGCTGACACTCGCCATCAACCTCAACCACCTGCACCTGTTCAGCGCCGATACGACACAATCGGTCTACTGACGGTTCAGGTCATACCGTCTTCAACGGCGGGTGATAATCTCCACCATCTCGGCAAACCCTTCTCCTCCTTCCCCGTATGTCACGAAGGCGGGGAGATAGTGCATGCGGTCGGCAAAGGTCAGGACGTTGTGGACTCCCACTGAGTTCGGGAAGTACCGGAACATGGGTTCGTCATTCGGGGAGTCGCCGCAGTAAACGTATCGATCCTTTTCCTCGTCCAGATCGATTCCCCACCGCTCCTTCGCAAAGGTCTTCGTCATTCCCAGCTTGTCGTATTCCCCAAACCACCCATTGACATGGATGGACGATACCTTGCACATTCCCCCGTGTTTTTTGAATATCGCGCAGATCTCTTCGACCGCTTCCTTCCCGAGGGGGGAGACATCCTCACAATAATCGATGGCCAGGTCGGATTCGCGGTAGGCCTGATCGCTTGCCACGGCGGCCCCCGACACGGCGGCCAGGATCTCATCCCTGACGGATATCAGACGCCGTCGTTTTGCCGCTCGTTCGTCATCGGTATCGAGAAATCGTTTCCGAAGTCTCTTCGTCCCGGTATCGTACCAGAAATACAAGGCCCCGTTTTCGCCCACCACCCCGTCGATCGGCCACATCCGCGCGATGTGATCACACCATCCCGCGGGGCGGCCGGTAATGGCGACAACGCGAAGTCCCCTCTCTTTCATCTTCCAGAGCGCCGCGAATGCCGGTGCGGAAACCCTCCCCCGCGTCGTCAGGGTATCGTCAATATCGAAAAAAACGCCGGAAAGCGGACCTACGAAAGAATCCTTCAAGGTGTCAATAGAGGCAATCATCCTGTACCCTCGAAACGTTCAGTTATATCAGAATCAGTTCTTGCCGTTTCATCCGGCGTAAAATTCGGAGATTCACCTATCCCCATGATACGTGACAATATAAGAAGGTAATCCCAAAAGCAAATCCTAAGGTACACCGGGGTGGGGGAATACAGACTCATTCCTCTCCGCTGGCTCCGTTTTACCCACGGAACCGGCCATATTTGGTAATTTCTCCTAAAGAATCCCCAGAATTCACCGATAGCATAGACTAAAATCGTATTTGAATTATCTCTGTATACGGAAGTCCTTATCGAGTCGAAAGGGGGAAGGGAAATGACGCGACATTGGACACTGAGCGCCAAGCTGATTGGTGGGTTTATGGCCATGGGGGTGCTGCTCCTCATCGGCGGCTTGGTCGGATCGTTCGGAATTTCCAAGGTTGATGACAGACTCAGAAACATCTCCGAGATACATCTCCCCGGCATTTACAGCATCGGTGTTATGACCGAATCACAGATAATCATCCGGAACGCGGAGAAAGGGCTGTTAACGGCGAACAACGGCGGCAGTGCGCTTACAAAACTTGAGGAGGCGTGGAGACGCGCGGAAGAAAGCCGAAAGCGGTATGATGCCCTCCCAAAAGAAGGGGCCGTGGCAGCGACATGGAACCGCCTGAAGCCGGCGTGGGAAACCTGGCGTCGGGAACAGAATCAATTCATGCAACTCCTCAAAGGAGAAAAACAAAAAGAGGGGGCGGCCCTTATCGCCGCACAACCCGGAGGGTCATTCGCCACTGTTGAAAAGCTTCTGAGCGAGCTATCAGATCTTACGGTTCAGCTTTCCGAAACAGCCGGGCGGGGTGGGCTCAAACAGGCATTCTGGCTCAATGCAATCGCCATCGGCGGGACCGTGATAGGGATCATGATCGCCCTCGCCGCCGGGATCTTTTTCGCACGGTCCATCACGATACCGATCAACCGCGTCATCGCGAAACTCACCGATAGCGCGGCCCGGTTTGCCGAAGACGCCGATCAGATCGCCCGGTCCAGCAACCACCTCGCCGAGGGGACAGCGATACAGGCGGAAGAAGTGGAAAAGATGTCAGAGGTAATGAGAGACCTGGCATCCGTCAATCAAGCCCACGACGAACAGGTCCGGACAATCCGAAAAACAACGCACGACATAGACATCATCCGTGAGGAGGCCTTCAATAACATCATCAGCGCGGCAGAGGCGATGGGAGGAATCAAGGAATCAAGCGAAAAGACCTCGGAAGCCCTGGTCATGATCGAAAAGATATCCTTCCAGACGAATCTCCTGGCGCTGAACGCCTCCGTCGAGGCAGCCCGTGCGGGAGAAGTGGGCGCCGGATTCGCCGTCGTCGCCGATGAGGTCCGGAACCTCGCGCTGCAGGCTACGGAAGCAACCAAAAACACAAACGTCCTCATTGAAGAGGCCGATACGGCTATCTCAAAAGGCGGAGAGTTTATGGAGACCAGCGCGGCAAAATTCGGAGAATATTCAGACTTTGCGGGTCAGTTTGTTTCCATTATCGATCGGGCGGAGGAACTGTCCACCAAGCAGATTATCACATTCAAACAGATCGAGCGGGCCATTGAGGAGATCAACAGGATCGTGCACGAAAATGCCGCTCACGCCGAAGAAAGCGCGGCGGCGACCGAGGAGATGACCTCTCAGTCAGAGGCGATGAAAGAGTATATCAAGAAGCTGGCAACGGTCATCGGTACAGACGGAAGCAACAACCCTCCGAATGGAGGGGGCACCCGTACCCGCCCCTTTTTCACAATCAAGGAGAGACAACCGGTGCTGCAGATACCCAACCACGGTGGGGAGGAGGTGCAACCATGTTGAGGCTGAGACTGAGCGCAAAACTGATCGGCGGGTTCATGGTAATGGGGTTGTTGCTCCTGATAGGCGGTTTCGTCGGATCACTCGGGATTTCACAGGTTGGCGATGACCTGAGATCATTTTCGGAGTACCGCCTCCCGGGCATCCGGTATCTCGCAACCATCGGCAAAAGTCAGCAGATGATCAGCACGATCGATCACTCACTTGCGGGGCTCGATTCTTCGGGTACGGATAATCATGGTGGAACCCGGCTTATAACCCAGATTGAAGAAGCCTGCGCCCGTGCCGAAGAGGCGCGGAAACGCTATGACACCCTGCCCAAAGAAGGGGACATGGCATCAAGATGGAACAGTCTGACCGGGGTGTGGGAAACCTGGCGGCAGCAGCATGCCACATTCATGGAACTGGTCAGGGACGGAAAACAGGGGGAGGCAACAGCCCTCCTTGCCGGACCGCTCGGCAATTCCTTCGCCACATCGGAAACGCGCCTGCGCGGGCTGTTGGACCTCTCTATGCGCCTGTCCGAAGAGGCGCGAAAGGACGGCCTTGCCCGCTCCTCTCGACTTCAGACAATAGCCATCGCCTCTACCGTAATAGGACTCATCATAGCCCTTTCATTCGGGATCTTTTTTGCTCGAGCCATAACGGTCCCGGTTAACCATGTCATCGAAAATCTTACGGAGACCTCGGATCAGTTCGCCGAAGCCGCCCATCAGATCTCCCTCTCCAGCAACCATCTCGCCGATGGAACATCGATACAGGCCCAAGAGGTGAAAAGCACATCCCATGTGATCGAGAAGGAGCTCAAGCCGATCATCGGCCAGGGTACCGACGATATTGAGGCGCTGAGTGACATGTCAAAGAAATCCCTCGGTCTCGGCATGGAGGTATTCGAAATGCTGAAACAGGCGAAAAAGGCCATGAGAAAGATCCAGACATCGAATGAAGAGAGTGGAGGGATCGTCAAGGCGATAGAAAAGATCGCCTTCCAGACAAATCTCCTGGCGCTGAGTGCCTCCGTTGAAGCTGCCTCGGCAGGCGAAGCCGGGGTCGGTTTCTCCGTCGTTTCCGAGGATGTGCGAAATCTGGGGACACGCTCAACCGATGCGGTGAAACAAACGATCGAACTGATCGACAAGACGATCAAGGTCGTCAACGGCGGTAACCGGTTTGTGGGAACGAGTCTCAAGAGGTTTGTCGATTACGGAACGGCGAGTGCGCCGCTGAGCAGTTTCCTTGAGGCGGCATCGGATGTAGCCCGAAGGCAAATCCAGGGGCTCGAACAGATCAATGCATCTGTAGGACAGATCAATCGATCGGCCCAGGCAAATGCCGACAGCGCCCGGGAGGCGGCATCCGTGTGCGAGGAAACAACCGCCCAGGCATCGTCGGTAAGACAAATCGTCAAGGAATTGGCGGGAGTAGTCGGCTACCGCGGATAAAGGGATTTTTTGCGGAGACAACCGGTGTTCCTGCACATCGAAAGAGAAAAACGGCAACAATCAGCGACAGCAGTGAGATGATAAACGAGGCGTTATAATTCGATGTGATATCGTAAATCTTCCCACTCAGCCAGACACCGAGGGCCCCACCGGTACCACCCCCGATTGAGAGGACCCCCAGGATCTTCCCAAAATGCGGTCCCAGGAAGAGATCGGCGGTGCGAGCCGGGATGATCGGGGCAATCGATCCGTACCCGAGCCCGAACAGAATAGCATATCCGTAAAGGAGATACGGCCAGTCGGCCCTCAACAGCATCAGACTGAGAACCCCTAGAAAGGCGCACCCGAGCCCGATTCCGAAGGCCTTTTCGCGCCCGATCCGATCCGAAAGCCATCCGAACAGGATCTTCCCCACCGACCCCATGATCCCGGCGAGGCCGAAGAAAAATGCCCCCTGGACGGCTGAAAATCCCCGGTCGACAACACTGGCGACCTGATGAATGAGGGTCCCCTGGACTGCCAGGGGCGTAAAGAAGAATGCGGCGCACAGAAACCAGAACTGTTTCGAGCGGAGGCATGCGTGCACCGTCCATATGACGGGTGAACAGGTGCGACAAGGCTCGGACGGTCCGATTCCCTTCGACTCATTTCTCGCCGCCTCCCCGGCATGCGCCCCATCGGGATACTGACCGACCACTCGGGGGTCCTTCCGCTGGAGAATGATATTCAGGGGCAGCACCGTGATAAGGATGAAACCCGCCAGGAGGCAGTAAGCGGTCCTCCAGCCAAAGTCGGCAATGACGAATTGCGCGGCCGGAACGAGTACTTGCATCCCGAGACCGATCCCCGCCATGGCTATCCCGATCGCCAGACCGCGCTTGCGGTCGAACCATTTCGGCAGAATAATACCGTGAGCGATGAAACCGACGGCGCAGACACCTATCGGGGTCAATACCCCGTACCACAGATAGAGTTGCCAGAGCGCGTCGATCCGGCTCGAAGCGAAGAGGCCGAGGGCTACGATACATGCCCCCACGGGGATCACCACCCGTGCCCCGAAACGATCGAGAAAGGAGCCTATAACGATCGCCGAGCCGGAATGAACAAGCATGAAGCACGAAAAGACACCGGCCGTCGCCGCCCGGCTCCACCCGAATTCATCGAGAATAGCGACAAAGAAAACAGAAAACGAATACCAGATTCCGAATATGATTCCGAGGTTGACAAAAGAGAGAGCAACGATAATCCATCCGTAAAACAGGCGATTTTGCTTGATCAAAACGTGTTCATATCCCCCCGATAACATGAATTTGCATTGCGGTGCCAAAATGAAAAACCAATGATCCCGGCTACCATCCTCTAATCAATGAACCGTGTCAAGAAAGAAAAGGAAAGCCATATTGACTGGGTCTCAAAAGAGGAATTTTTGATAATCAGATTGAGGCGGATTCGGGGACATTTTCCGCGCGGTTTCCGAGCAGGATTGTCGTTTCCACCATTGCACCTTCCATCAAAACTGACCCGCACCAATGCGCGGGGGCTCTGTGTGCCCTCTACCATCCAAAATTCCGCCAAAAAAATGATGTGAGGCGGTAAAGCTTCACCCCCTTATATGCCCTTATATGCCTTGACACAATATTGTAATCGAGTTAGCATCCTTACACGTTGAGATGCCTATGCGCACTGGAAACCACCTGCAATGACGGGAGGGTTGATAGCCAGGTTACCGAAAGCCCTGTTTCTGACAAGAAGAGAGAGGGTTTTGTTTTTGGGGATATGGCTCCGCTTCAGGGAAAATTCTACCATCATTCCTTTGAGCGAGGTAACGTATGAAAAGATTACTTCTTTTTTTAGGGGTCTTTGTCTTTTTTGTACACACTGCCTTTGCCGCCATACCGGTACCGCCTGCCAACTACACCGGGTCCCGCACGACACCCGGGGTTTCGGGGATGGACGCCACCGGTGGTTACACGGAAGCCAATGGCGGGGTGCAGATTGCCTAGGAAATCTCTTTCGATGGGGCCTTCTGGCACTATTCATACACCATCACGGACAAGGCCGGCGTACCCATCGCCCCCGATCTGAGTCACTGGATCATAGAAATCAGCCCCGATATCCCCTTTGGCACTATCGGAGACTACATCTTTGACGCCAATGCCACCGTGGCCACACCCGGAGGGGGATACTGGGAGAAAGACCCGAATTTCCCCGATACGACCCAGGCAGGCACGAACAAGGGAAATCCCAATCTGGGGTCCGATATGGTGGGCATCAAGTTCGATACCTCCGGATCTTCCGTCAATGGCGTCTATACCTTCACGAGCGTCGAGCCCCCCGTGTGGGGTGACTTTTATCTGAAGTGAGGGGGAAATCCTGTTTCCACGGCGTGGAACACCGGTATAGGAACAGACCCCGATGGATCGACCACCGATTTTACCAATTGGATACCGACCCCCAACAGCATCCTTTTGATTACGCTCGACCCACCGACCGACACGAATGACGTGGGTGACACCCATGAGGTGACCGCGACCATCGAGGACGGAGGCGGCAATCCCGCATCCGGCATCCTGGTCACCTTCACGGTCATCGCCGGTCCCAACCAGGGTGAAACCGGGACAGATACCACCAACGTCAACGGCGAGGCCGCCTTTTCGTATACGGGGGACGGCGGTGTCGGGACAGACGAAATCCAGGCATGCTTCTCATATGAAGGGAACACGGTCTGTTCGCAGACCGTAACGAAGGTATGGAATCAAACCGGTACGCCCGCGGTCGTGCTCGATCCTCCTTCCGCCCTCAATCTGGTGGGGGAAGACCATACGGTTACCGCCACCATCACGCCGACACCGGCCCTGGGAACATCGGTCACCTTCACGGTCATTGCCGGTCCCAACCAGGGAGAGAGCGGATCAGGCACCACCAACAACGACGGCGAGGCCACTTTCACGTACACCGGAGACGGGAGCGTCGGGACAGACCGTATCCAGGCATGCTTCTCTTCGGGTGAAACTCAGATCTGCTCGAACGTTGTCGAAAAGGAATGGACGAAGGAAATGATCGCCCTGGACCCGCGCCGTGACAGCAATCCGCTCGATACCGATCACACGGTGACCGCCACGGTCACCGACCTCAAGGAGGCCCCGCTGCCCGGCATCTTTGTGAGCTTCGAGGTCAGGAGTGGGCCGAACCTTGGGAACTCCGGCACCGACACGACGGACGCAAACGGGGAGGCAACCTTTACCTATACGGGGGACGGGGGCGTCGGGACGGACGCCATCCGTGCATGTTTTACCAACGCCGCCGGGGCACAGGTCTGCACGGACTTCGGTGACACCATCGACAACGACGCCATCAAGGAATGGCAGCACGATGATGATCCCGTCTGCCCGGCCATGAAACCCAATCCGGCCAACCTCCCCAGTGCGGTAATCAACGTATTCTACAGTCAGGCCATGACCGGGTACGGGGGGGTTGAACCATACACCTTTGCGGTAACGGATGGGACACTCCCCCCGGGGATGACCCTCCATCCCACAACGGGGGTCCTGTCCGGAACACCCACGGCAGCGGGGGAATTCCCCATCGAGATCACCATCACCGACTCCACCGGGGCAAGTGGCGGCTGCACGGGGTTCCGCTTCTACACATTCCTCGTCTGTCCGGGGATCACGCTGGGACCCGCCACACAGGCCCTCCCCGGCGGCACGGTCGGTGTTCCCTACACCCAGACCTTCAGCGCCAGCGGGGGGGACGGCCCCTATTCTTACCAACTGACGGGGGGGACGATCCCGGACGGCCTGTCGCTGACCCCGGGAAGCCTTGTCCTCTCCGGTACGCCGACTGCGGCGGGAACGTGGAACTTCGCGATCACCGCTCTTGATGAGGGAGGACTCGGCTGTACGGTAAGTCGTGATTATACCCTCCAGATACACGGATCCGCCATCCCGAGCCTCTCGGAGTGGGGGACCATCCTGTTTGCTCTCTTTCTGGCGGGGACGGCGCTTCTCGCGGTGCAGGGACGAAAGCTGTTTTCGAGAACAGACTGATCGAATCAGAGAAGAGACGAAAAAGGCGGACCGCAGGTCCGCCTTTTTTCTTTCGGACGGGATATTATTCTTCCACCGGCGGGCGGCCGAGATCGTATACGTACCCGCGGTTCCAGGTCGGGCTGATCAGCATCTCGTTGACGCAGACATGCCTGGGGAGCCGGGCGACGAATCGCCCGCGGCATCATCAGATCAAAAAACGTCTTCGACGGATCGCCACGATACCCACGGTGACGCCCAGCAAACGGGTGTGGTCAAAAAGACAACAAACAAAGCAGTAAGACAGATCTTTTCCATGGCTTCCTCCTTTGCGTTACGTGGTCAAACAAGCAATGGTGAGGATTACGGATGATTTTTATTGCAAGAACAGGGGTTGACGCAGAACAACCCATTTTTTCCCGTAACTGAAAAGTGTAATCTGTGTCAAGTAAAAAAGGTGACTTACATTTCATACAGATAACTGGATACCGGCGGGAGCCGAAAAGCATCCACCCCCCCGAACCACGGGGTTCACCGGTATGATACTCCGCCTTTTCCCGATCCGGCTTCTTAACCCCGCTTCGCCTTCTGGACCTCGGAGCGCGCCTTTCCGTCGTCGAAGAGGCGTTGTTCCTCCTCGGTGTAGATGATCAGGGGGGGGACCGGCTGGGGCTGCCCCAGGTTGTTGACGGAGACCATCGTGTAGTAGGCGGTGAGGGCCTTGATGCGCTGCTCCGATTCCAGGAGATTCTCCGTTTGGAGTTCCACCTGGACCTCCATGGAGGAACGGCTCACGTAGGTGATCCGGGTATTCACGGTCACGAGCGATCCGACCATGACGGGGCGCAGAAAGTTGATCTCGCTCACCAGGGCGGTGACGACATTGGTGTCGCTGTGGCGGGCGGCGGTGACCCCCGCGGCGTTGTCCATCAGCTTCATCAGTTCACCGCCGTGGACAAAGCCCGCCGGGTTGGCCTGGGCGGGAAGCATCAACTGGGCCATGGTGTGGGCCGAGTGTCGGACCGTCCGCCCCTTTGGCTTTGTATCGTCATCAAAATCCTTCAGGATTTCCTCATACTTTGTCCGGTGTGTCTCCTCAACCTTCCCGATCCGATCGAAGAAGGCGGCGATCTCATCGAATTTCTCCTCTCTTGCCGTGGCGGCAATTTCCCGGTAGAAGGCCGTCGCCTCCTCTTCGTGCCTTATGGCGGCCTGGAGGTTTTCCCTGACGTCACCTTCCCATCCCAGGAAGTGAAATTCGTGTTCGGCGTGTTCGGCCTCGTTCTGGGCCGTCTGGTGGAAGACATCGGCGATCAGTTCGAATCCCTCGTTGCTCGCTCCCCTCGCGGCGTAGAGGTATTCGAAATAGGCATTGAGTTCCTGGTTGAATGCCTTACGGAGGTTTTCTTCGGTTTTGCTCTCTTTCAGTCCCATGCTGAGGACTCCTTTCGGAAGTAATAAAGGTAAGAATAATGGATTGCAGACGTCAGGTCAAGTATCACCGCACGCTGCAGTTTGGTTTCTGACGTGTTTTTGAGAGATGTCTGTTCCCCCTTCGCGGAAAAATCCCGTTGCACCCCTCCCAGAGCCCCAGAAGGAACTGAGCGGCGTTGGCGCCCAGCGACCGGGTCCGGTACCCCCCCTCCTGGACAATGATCGTGGGGAGATGGAGGGAGCCGATACTTCGGCCGTTGGTGTAGAAATCACTCGTCGAAAGGCTCCATGTCCCCGTGGGATCACCGCGGGCGGTGTCCAGGCCGAAGGCGATAATGAGGAAACGCGGCCGGAACCGGGTGATCCGTTTGATGGCCTTCCCCAGTGTCTTTTGGTAGGTCTCCGGGGTCACTGTTTCGGGGAGGGCGTAATTGACGTTGTATCCCCTCCCGCTCCCCTCCCCCCGTTCCGTGGGGAAACCGTTGAAGTAGGGGTAAGCAAAACGGGGGTGACCATGGATCGATATGGTGAGGACGTCGGGGCGTTCGTAAAAAATTTCCTGGGTCCCGTTCCCGTGATGGTAGTCGATGTCGAGAATCGCCAGTCTTCCGTAGGTACTGAGAAAATGAGCCGCCACGGCGGCGGAGTTGAAGTAGCAGAAGCCGCCGAAGGCGCCCCGCTCGGCGTGGTGTCCCGGCGGGCGCACCAGGGCATAGGCGAGACGGTACCCCTCCAGGATCGCCTCTGCCGCCGTCAGCGCGCAGTCAACGGCCCGTTTCGCAGCCAGGTAGGCGTTCTTGTTCAGGGGGGTAAAGGTATCAATGCAGTAATATCCAGCTCGGACGGGCATCTCCCGGGGGGGACGCGCGTTGTTCCGGATCGGGAAGACATACGGGTAGACCGATTTTTCCGGTTTGATGAGGGAACACATCCTCTTGAAATATTCCACATAGCGGGTCTCGTGGACGGCCTTGATGTGCCGCTCGGGAAAGTGGCGGGGGCGCATCCGCTCGAAGAGATCAAGGTTCTTAATCCCCTCGAGGATCCGATCGATCCGCACGGGGGCCTCGACGTATCCCCGCTCATGGATATGGTGGATCTCGTGCTTGTCGTTGACCACCAGGGCGATCCTCTTTTCGATCGACCGTGTGGCATGGATGGGGGCATCCGGATGAGTCCGGATGTATTTCGGCGGGCGGAGCTCGACCGGGCCATCGGTAATCGAGGAGACCACCCTGTCGATATAACCCGGGGGGCAGGAGGTTCCATACTTCCGCGTGAGAATGGCCCGTACGATCTTTCGGAGGGACACCGCAGGGAGGGCGGTCTCTTTTCCCAAAGGATCAAAAACCAGGTAGGGGGGACAATCGTCTCCCGGCTTGAAGGGGGTCTCATAGGCGGTGTTGATGATCGGATAGGCCCCGTATCGCTCGTAGAAACGGAGTCGTTTCCGGCTCTGGGCCCGTTCCGCTTCGTTCCTGCACAGTTTCGGATCATCGGAGATGCATTCGAAGAAGAGGCCAACCTGGGTGAGTGCCGCGGCCTCTTCACGGACCCGGTCGTAAAGTGCCCCTCCGACCCCGCGCCCGGGACGGTTCGCCTCGATGGAGATGTAATCAAGGTAGCAGAACTCCACGTCGGGGGCGTGCTGGAGGAGAGCAAAACCCTTCACGTCCCCTCGCAGGCCATCTGCAACAAAGAGGACGGACCTGAAACGGTACTTCACCGGATTGCGAAGCTGGAGGGGGAGCTTGGCAATATCCTGTTCGTCGAGTGCGGTAAACTGCGTCCGCAGGATGGCCTGAACCTGGACGACGGCCTCGCGGTCGCGAGGGAGGGTGTCATCATAGATGCGCCTGATGCGAAACACCCGGGATGCCTCCTGTATTCAATGGGGGTTTTGCCCCGAATGATATCATACTTTCCTGGAGGAGCGATATATCTTGTTTGCGGGGAACGGAAGGCCTATTCCTTTTTCCTCATCCGGAGGAGATCACTGAACCTCCGTGATGGTGGGAAGATCCCTTCCCTCACCAACCGGACATCTTCGATGGAATAAAAGGCCCGAGGGTTGTAGACATGTACACTGTTCACCACCGTTTCGATTTTTTCCCGGTCGATTACGGTGAATATGAGTTTGACCGCGCCCTGCGCCCCTTCCGCATCGACCGTGGTCACTCCGTATCCCGACGATCTGAGGTAGCCGACAAGCTGATTGGCGTCTCTTTGGGTGATAATACGGAGGATAACCCTGCCGACAGCCAGGCGCTCCTCTACAAAGATCCCCACCAGGTTCCCCGTGGCGAAGCCGATGGCGTAAGCGAGATAATAAACGGGATTGCTGAGGTTTTGCATGATCTGGCCGATCGCGATCAGCCAGATGAGGATCTCGAAAAAACCGAAGATAGGAGCCAGAAACTTCATCCCACGGGAGATATAAATAATGCGGATCGTCCCCAACGTTACGTCGACAACTCGCGCCAACGCGATCAGCAGGGGAATGATAACCCATGTAACAATGGATGAACTCTCACAAACGATGTCCATGGTACTCCTCTTATATGACCTATTACAAGCCGCTCTATCGTCTTTCCTTAAGATAAAAGCGATTGGTTTGTCAACCACATCCGTGAAATGCCGGATGGCGTATCCACGGGGGATAATTTCATTTGACTTCCGACGGCGAGCCATATATAAGGCACCCGCATTGATGATGAACCTTTCGACCTCTGTTTTCTCCTGCATCTAATCCCCCTTTCCCATAAGGCGTCTTCAACAAGAGATACTATCCGTGCCGATACAAGAGAGTGTTATGTATGCTTGAAAAATTAAGCCTCCCCCAATACGGGGTCCGCGAAGAAATCGCCCAGTCTATCCTCCACGGCATCGGCACCATCCTCGCAATAGCAGCGCTGGCGATCCTGACCTCCTATGCGAGTGCCTTCGGGACCTCCCGTCACATTGTAGGTTGCAGCATCTACGGCACCACACTGATACTCCTCTATGCCTCATCGACGCTGTATCACAGTGTGCAATATCGGCCGGCAAAGAAAATGCTGCGGGTCCTCGACCACGCGGCGATCTTCTTCCTCATCGCGGGGACGTATACGCCCTTTCTGATAATCAGCATGCGTGGCCCGCTGGGGTGGTCTTTTTTTGTGATGATCTGGGGGCTGACACTCATCGGGCCCATTCTCCAGCTCTTTCTGCTGACCCGTAATCATCACACACTGACGGTCCTCCTCTACATCGCGATGGGATGGCTGATTGTTCCCGTTATCAAGCCCCTGATTTCGACCATCCCACCAATCGGTCTCGTCTATCTGATCCTGGGCGGTCTCGCCTACACCCTCGGCATCGTCTTTTACGCATGGAAGAGACTCCCCTATCACCATGCGATCTGGCATGGTTTCGTCCTTACCGGTAGCATCTTTCACTTTTTCTCAATCTTCTATTCGGTGATTCCCTCCATCGTGTGACCTGATTTCATCGCCTCCTGGATTCGACCACATAGATCTGCTTCTATACTCCATGGAGACAACACACCCATCCCCGGCAACGACATCGGAATGACACGGCTCACACCCGTTATTTACCTTTCTAATCGGCTAGTTATTCAAAGACATGTCGCGCTCAGCGCTATGCACTAAAGAAAACCAATGCAACGTCCGAAAAGAGGAATGGGAATGTCATCAGACCAGATCTCCATTGAAACTGCATTCCATATCGGTTGGCTCCGGAGCACGATCTGTCATATGGGTGGAGAATATAGAGTAGAATAGGGGAACAGAGACACATGGGTATGAAGAGAAAATCACTGGGTTTCAAGCTTGTTACGGGAGGAATCGTCGTTGTGCTGATTCCCCTCCTGGTTGTCGGGTTGTTTTCGATTATGAAGTCATCGGGCGCCCTCGAAACTATTTCGAAGGAACGGGCGGTGAATGTCGCCACGGATACCGCCGCCATGGCTGAGCTGGTCATGGCGGAGGAAATCAAGGTCATCTCGCAACTGTCCCTTAATGAGGTATTGGTTGAAGCAGCGACCACGATTGCCGATCGGGGTGTCACCGCCACCGATGCGGCTGAGTTTGATGAAATGGTAAGAGCGGGGAATACCCTGCGAACTACGATAAAGAAACTGGGAAGTGATTACGAAAATCTTTACCTCGTCGACACGAGTGGTGTCGTCCTTGCCGGATCGAGCGAAAAGAGCCTTATCGGCCTCTCACTGGCGAGCCGGGGTTATGTCCAGACGGCGCTGGCGGGAAAGATAAATATCGGTAATGTGATCATTTCAAAGTCAACTGGTAATCCCGTGGTTCCCATCTGTGCTCCTGTGTATTCTCAAGACGGGAAGATAATCGGTGCCACTGGAGCGACCATGAGTATCAATTTCTTGTCCGAGAATATCACGAACATCAAGCTTGGTGAGACCGGATACCCGTTCCTGGTCAACAAGGAAGGTTGGGTTATTGCTCATCCCAATAAAGATCTCGTTTTGAAAACAAACATGAAGGACATGAAAGGGATGGAAATAATTGCGGAACGGGCGCTGGCGCAGCAGACCGGTACCGAATCGTATACCTTCAAGGGGGTCGATAAGATATCTGCCTTTGCCCCGGTGAAACTGACGGGCTGGTCCGTCTGCGCCACGCAGGACGAGGCGGAGTTTCTCGCCGCGGCGCGTTCCATGCGGGACTTCATCCTGCTTATCGGCGGGATCTTTCTGGCGTTGACCATCCTCGCCGTGTTCTACTTTTCCCGGAGCCTCACCCGTCCGATCACGGAGGCGGTGGCGATGCTGAACAGCGCGGCTGACCAGGTGGCCGCGGCCTCGACCCAGGTCTCGTCGGCGAGTCAGTCCCTGGCGGAGGGGTCGGCGGAGTCCGCCTCGGCGATCGAAGAGACCTCGTCATCCCTGGAGGAGATATCGTCCATGACGCGTCAGAACGCGGACAACGCCGGTCAGGCGGACGGTCTGATGAAGGAGGCCAACCAGGTGGTGATCCGGGCCGACCAGTCGATGACGGAACTGACCGGCTCTATGGGAGAGATCTCCCACGCGAGCGAGGAGACCTCGAAGATCATCAAGACGATCGACGAGATTGCCTTCCAGACGAACCTTCTGGCCCTGAACGCGGCGGTTGAGGCGGCCCGGGCGGGCGAGGCGGGCGCGGGATTCGCGGTGGTGGCCGACGAGGTACGGAACCTGGCGATGCGGGCGGCCGAGGCGGCGAAGAACACGGCGGACCTGATCGAAGGGTCGGTGAAGAAGATCAAGGAAGGCTCGGAGCTGGTGGAGAAGACCAATACGGCCTTCGAAGAGGTGACGAAGAGCAGCGCCAAGGTGGGGCAACTGGTGGGAGAGATTGCCGCGGCGTCGTCTGAGCAGGCGCAGGGGATCGACCAGGTGAACAAGGCGATCGGCGAGATGGACAAGGTGACCCAGCAGAATGCCGCGAACGCGGAAGAGAGCGCCTCCGCCTCGGAAGAGATGAATGCCCAGGCGGCCCAGCTGAAGGATATTGCCGCTCAGCTCCTGGCGGCCATCGGTGGCGACGGTGCGGGCGGCCACAACGGCGACGGTGGCGTCGAGATGCGGCGGGTGCAGCGATCCTCGCGATCCGCGGCGAAGCCCCTCCCCACCTCGGTGCGGGATGTTGCCCTCTCCGCGCGGAAGCGAGAGGTGAGCCCGAATCAGGTCATTCCCCTGGATGACGGCGAGTTCCGTGACTTTTAGAGAGGAGGTGACCTGATGAGCGAACAGACGGAAACGACCCGGAAAGAGATGGCACAGGAAGGGAAATACCTCACCTTCTCCTTGTCCGGCGAGGAATATGGGATCGGTATCCTGAAGGTGAAGGAGATTATCGGGATGATGACGGTGACCTCGGTACCGCAGACCCCGTCCTTTATCAAGGGTGTGATCAATCTTCGGGGGAAGGTGATCCCCGTGGTGGACCTCAGGTTGAAGTTCGGGATGGAGGAGTTGGCCTACACGGAGCGGACCTGCATCATCGTGGTTGAGGTAACGAACCGGCGGGGCCGGATCCAGATCGGGATCATCGTGGATGGTGTTTCGGAGGTCCTGAACATCAAGGCGGGCGATATCGAAGAGACGCCGACCTTCGGGACGCGCTTCGACAGCGACTTTATCCTGGGGATGGCGAAGATCGAGGGGTCGGTCAAGATCCTCCTCGACATCGACCGTATCCTGAGCCGGGACGAGGTGACACTCCTGGAAGAAACCGTGTGACAGATTAACGAAAAGAGGCATGCGGGGAGCGGAGGCACCGCTTCTCGTATGCCTCGACCGTACCTTTGTTTTATCTCGAGTCCGTATCCGTACTCCACAGAATACTTTTCCTTTTTCCGCGGGGGTCCGAGAAACAGACGTGATCTGACCGTAGTTGATCGCCTCCATACCACTGATCGGCCTTGTCTACCTGATTGTTGATGGTCCGGCCACACAGATCGGGTACACACCAGGGAAACACCGCCCCCTCTCTGTCCGGTTCGATAGGAAGGAACCGAGCGGAGGATTCTACGTCCCGGTGGCGACATCCGTATGACGCAACTGAAATTGAGCATTCAGTTGTATAATTAAATATCTTCATAAAACATATCACACTCAAAATTATGCACTAAAGAAAACCAATGCAACGTCCGAAATGAGGGTCAAAATCAGCTTAGGAGGGTTTCGATGAAAAAACGTATTACTGTAGTGGCAATCCTGTTTGTTGTTTCGTGTCTCGTTCTGTTCAGTTCACCCGTCATCGCCAAGGAGTTCGTTCTGGGAACCATTGCAAACACCGATACTCCCCTGGTGAAGGTTCGCGTCGCCTTTCTGGAAGAAGTCTTCAAGACACACGGTTATGATCTCACTGTCAAGACAATGCCTGCGCTTCGCTCGCTTGAGGCTGCCAACACGGGGCAAACAGACGGAGATTTCCTTCGACAGAGCGAGATAGACCAAGCTAAATATCCGAATCTGGTTAGGGTAGATTGTCCGACATCGTACTATCCCCTGTACGCATTTTCCAACAATCCGACCATTCAGATCGACGGATTGAAGAGTCTCTCGTCACACCAGGTCATCCTTCTCAGGGGGGAAACCATTATGGAAAAGGTTATTATGCCCTTAATACCGAAGGATAAAATTACGATGGTAGCATCCTATGAGCAGGCATTCAAGATGCTGGCCGCCGGACGTGCTGACGTTGTCGTATCCGACAAATCACGTGCCTTCTATCACATGAAGAATCTGGGGATCGAGGACAAGATCACCATGGTAAAAAAGCCCCTGCTCCTGGTGAACCTCTACACGTGGCTAAACAAGAAGCATGCGGCATTGGCGGACAAGATAGCCGCCACGATGAAGGCAAGGATGGATGACGGAACCTACGAGAAGGTGGTCGGCGTTCCAGCTCCCAAACCGGACAAATAAACAGAAAAGAAACAACAGGCCGCGCCCGGCAACTCTCATGGGGCGCGGCCACAAAAAGTTTTCAATAATGTTTAAAGAATCGATGGGGGAGGTACGGTGATATGCACGGAAATCTGACAAAACGGGTCAGTATGGGCGTAATTGCGGTGACCACACTCGTTGTGATCCTCTTTGGCCTGTACGGGTACCTGCAGACCAAATCGTCACTGCTCGGTGAGCTCGAAGGCTCGGCAAAGATGGCCATCAGCCGTCTGTCGATCAACCTGATCGAGCCGCTGTGGAATATGAACGACGCACTCATTTATGAGATGCTCGCATCGGAGATGGAAGACAAACGCATCTTTGCCATCGTGATCAACGACGCCGACGGGGGAAAAGTGACTCACGGCAGGCAACGCGACGGTTCCGGGAAAATCGTCGAGCTGGACGGGATCCCATCCAGTGGCCTTGTGACGAAAAAGGTTGATCTTGCCCGAGAAGAAACACCGCTCGGTTCGGTCGAGGTCTTTATGACAAAGAAGTATATGGAGGCGGCCCTGACGACTTTCATTATCAAGCTGATCCTGGGTGCCGTGGCTCTCAACCTTATTATCGTAATTGCCTTGATCCTCCTGATCAAACAACTGGCAATCAAACCGATCGACCTTCTCAGCAATCGGTTGGACGCGTCAGCAGATCAGGTCGCCTCTGCATCAAACGAGATGTCGGCGACAGGCCAGCTCCTGGCCGAAGCGTCATCCGAACAGGCTGCCAATCTCGAGGAAATAGCCTCTTCCCTGGAGGAGATGTCCTCCATGACCAAGGCCACCGCCGATAATGCGGAGCAAGCCGATGCCCTGATGAAGGAGGGAAACCAATCCGTGGATACCGCCGGGGAAGACATGGACAAGATGGAGAAGGCCATGTCAAAGATTTCCGATGCCGGTCAGGAGATCAGTAAAATTGTCAAGTCCATCGATGAGATCGCCTTCCAGACAAACCTCCTGGCCCTGAACGCCGCCGTTGAAGCGGCCCGTGCGGGAGAGGCCGGAGCCGGATTTGCCGTGGTTGCCGACGAGGTACGCAACCTTGCCATGAGGGCCGCGGGAGCGGCAAAGAGCACTCAAGACCTCGTGGAAGACACGATAAAGCGGATCAAGGAAGGAACGGAACTGGTGGACAGAAGCAAGGCCGGATTCAAGGCCGTCGCCGATTCTTCGGAGAAAGTGGGCTGCCTGATCAGTGAAATTTCTCAGGCATCGAATGAACAAGCCCAAGGGATCGAAGAAATCAACAAAGGCATGGCGGAGATGGAGAAGGGAGTACAGCAGAATGCCGCGAATGCGGAGGAGTCGGCCGGCACCTCCAATGAAATGAAAGCGCAGGCAACCAGTATGAAAAAAATGGTGGTCGAACTGATCGCCCTCGTCGGCGGCACCCATGGGAAGGGTGTCACTATCGGTGGGAATCAGCATGACTTCAGCGGCACCATAAGAGAGAAGGAAAAGCGTGGCGTTCGTCTTGGTAAAAATCCGGCGAACAGTCGAATAGCTGAGCAATCCAACGATTGGAATATGATTCCCGAACACACGGCCTCGTAGGTGTATCTATCACGCAGGAACGTTGTGAGGTGTTCGGTGCTCATATTCTCGGTTCCTGTCGGACATATCGTTGACGGGATGTCATTCGCCATGGACATCCCGTCAACTCCCCGATATGGGATCTCCAGAATTCATGGAATCCGGGAGACCCTCGATCTTACCTAGCTGACCTTACCGTATCTCACGTTCGGGTTCGCTTTCCCAACGATCCGGGGGAACAATGCATCGTCATTCTATCGGATTTTTTCTTAAAGTTTGAGATCTCACTACCGATAGAAAATATCAAGAAAGAGATTTTTGTTACCGAAGGGCAAACCTTCCGAAAGGTTGGGACGCAAAACCACCGGTTTACGTCTGCATGAGCAGATACGACAGCGGGGTTGCAAGGTACCGTGCCATCAGCCGTTTTTCCGCGGGAAGCGGTTTGTTTTTATGGCTCTTTGCAAATGTGTCCATTGTAACCGGCGAGGAGGGGTGCTGCCTGCCATACGGTAACAAAGGGCGGCACCTGAGCCCGCAACGAGTTCGAGAGAGCCCCTGGGTGCACAAGGCTAACTCCCCACGACAGGTGGCACGGAATACCGATGCAATGGTATCGGGAAACCGTTCCCCCCTCGTTTTCAGGATGAAGACATCGCCAGTTCCGATAAGGCGAAGGGGTCCTCTCCGGTCCGTCTGATCTGATCGCCAACGCCAAGGAGAACCATACGGTTCCGTACTCGGAACCAATCCGGACTCAGACTCCGGGAAGCAGATGAGCTATCCGGACACAGGCCACACGACACCCCCCCTCGTGAATTACCATGAGTGAAATGGGCGTTAGCACTCGCGAAGAAGGCTAGAGCTCCTGATATTTTCCTTGATTTTTCATTTTTTTCTTCTTATACGAAGCGTAACCTTCAGTATAATCGGTAATCGAATTAAGGGTAATCCCGTTGCGACTGTATTACTTTCCCTTGCAATGAGGAATGCTTGCAAGTATGGAGACATTACCCGAACACTCTCGCGGGCCAGGTGTTCGGTGACATGGCGGTTTGGCGTGGCCGTTGCTAAATCATCCATTTATCGGGGATTCGCATGGCCCCGCAGGCATACGCCGAGGCTGCCTGATCGCACCTCAATCATCCAGAGATCCAGAGCATTATGTAGAATCCGGAGAAAAACAGATTTTGTCCTCGGCAATTGTTATAGCACGGTGCGTTGAGTGAGGTATACCCGGTCCGTTTTGCAGAGGATGAGACAATGCTCGATACTGATCAAGAAAACATGATTCAAGAAAAGGCCTACAGTGCCGGAGGGATTTCTGCGTCATGACCCTAAAACCGACCTACGAAGAACTGGAAACCCTTGTCAATCAATTAGAGAAAGAATCGGCCAAGCGTCGGCAGGCAGAGGAGGCACTGGGCGAAAGCGAGAAACGCTACCGGTTGCTCTTTGAAAATAGCGGTGCCGCCGTATTCTACTACGATACCGAGGGAAAGCTTCTTCTCCTCAACAGACGGGGGGCAAGAATCTTCGGGGGGACGAAGAGAGACCTTACGGGAAAATCCTGGCACGAGGTATTGCCCGGGACCTTTGATCTTCACATAAAAAGAATCAACCAGGTGATGGATCGTGGACGGGGTGCCACCTTCGAAGATCTTTTTGACCTTCCCATCGGCAGAACGTGGGTCTCATCAACTGTTTACCCGGTCAAGGATGAAGGAGGAAACGTAAAAGGGGTTCAGATCACTGCGTACGATATCACCGAACGGAAACAGGCAGAAGAGGAATTGAAACAGAGCGAACGTCGGTTCAGAGAAATGGCTGACCTCCTGCCGACCATCGTGTGTGAAGTAGATCCGGATAACCGAATTACATACGCCAACCGGGTGGGATTTGAGACATTCGGTTATTCTAAGGTGGATCTCGATGCCGGACTGCTCATAACAGATCTGATCCACCCCGATGACCTTGCGATCGCCTTGAGGCGCATCACACAGATTTCATCAGGGGGAAGGCATGGTCCCGAGGAATACCGTCTCCTGAAGAAAGACGGCTCCGAGATCATCGGTCTCACAGACGGGGCCCCCATTTACAGAGATGAGCAGCTTATCGGGCTCCGCTTCAGCATTACCGATACGACGGAGAAGAAGAAACTCGAATCCCAACTCCAGCAGGCGAAGAAGATGGAGGCGATCGGGACTCTCGCCGGTGGTATTGCCCATAACTTTAATAATCTGCTGATGGCGATCACGGGAAACGTCTCTCTCATGTCCCTGGAGACCACCCCTGATCATGCCGGCTCCAAATATCTCAGAAACATTAAGCAGGCAGCCCAAAACGGGGCAAAGCTGACCGGTCAGCTTCTCGGGTATGCACGGGGGGGAAAATATGAGGTCAAAGCCCTCAACCTGAACAGACTGACAGAGGAAACCTGCGAGGTCTTCAGTATGACACACAAAGATATCATTGTCCATCAGGACCTCACGAGGGATCTCGCGGAGACCAGGGCTGATCGGAACCAGATAGAACAGGTGCTGCTCAATCTCCATATCAATGCCGCCGAGGCCATGCCGGAAGGCGGCGAATTGTTCATACATACAGCCAACATCAGCCACCGTGATATCGGCGTTAAGCCCTTTACCGTGCGCCCCGGCCGGTACGTTCTCTTCTCAATACGAGATACGGGAGCCGGGATGGACAGGAAAACCATGTCTTGCATTTTTGATCCCTTCTTTTCGACCAAAGGGCTCGGCAAAAGCGCGGGGCTTGGGCTGTCCTCGGCATACGGTATTATCAAAAACCACGACGGATACATCGACGTAGAGTCCCAAAAAGGAAAGGGAACCACCTTTTTTCTCTACCTTCCTGCAGCGGAAGGTACGGGTGAAGAGATTGTTGAACGAAGCGAAAGCACCGCTGAACGAGGTACCGGAACGATTCTCCTCATCGATGACGAAGAGATGGTGTTGGATGTCGGCGCGCAGCTGCTCGGTTCACTGGGGTATACCACAATCAAGGCACGGAACGGCGTGGATGCGATCGACCTTTTCAAAAGGGACACCGGCTCGATCGATATGGTTTTTCTCGATATCGTGATGCCGGGCATGAGCGGAAGAGAGACGTATGACCGGCTTAAAAAACTCAATCCGAATGTCAAGGTTCTTCTCTCGAGCGGGTATGATATCGATACCCAGGCAAACGAGATTCTGGATCGGGGAGCGGACGGTTTTATCCAAAAACCCTATGCCCTGCAGGATCTGTCGGAAAAGATTAAAACGATTATGGGAAAGGAGGCAAATCCTTCCACGGGAGAGACCTATGGATAACAATCGTATTGCATCTAGCTGAAATTACAGCGTGAGATCATTCGCCATCGGTGCCCTTCCATGTCCTGCTATGAGATACCGTCAGCGAAGGGAGGTATGCCGTTCCCCATAAGGAGTTTCACCGGGGGTTGTCTTCTCAACCACGCTGTCGGACTTACTCTTGAAATATGGTGCGGCGCTTTTTGAAGATAACTATTGCATAAAACATGCTGTCTATGATCCACAATGGTCGAAAGGTTCGAAGATGAAGAAACAGATACTGATTGTGGATGATGAATCATCCATCCGGACTCTGTTCCGCGATTTTTTTTCTGATGCCGGCTACACGGTATCACTGGCGACAAATGCGGAAGAGGCGCTCAGCATCCTGGATGATGAGAACATCATGGTCATGTTCTTCGACCTCAAGCTCTTCGGCATGGACGGGATACAACTGTGCCGTCAGATACGCAGCAAGAACCCTATTGCGATTATTTACGCAATAACAGGTTGGGCGGGTCTTTTCGAGATCGAGGAGTGCAGAGAAGCGGGATTTGACGACTTCTTTACAAAACCGATCAAACTTGATCTGATGCTCGAAGCGGTCGAAGAGGCCTTCAAGAAACTGGACCGTTGGCTGAAAAAACGCGAGGTACGATGATTCCATCTGCCCCCCTTTTACAGGAGTATGGGGGGGGGCGCCTTGGCAACAATGACAAAAATCCCTGGCACCCTTTTGTTCAGGAGGCAACTCATGTTGATTGATTTTTTAATCGGGTTCGTGACCGTTTTGTTAATCCTTATCGTTATTCCCCTGACGATTTTTTTGTTCCATGTAAGCATCGTGATAGCGATACCGATAGCCATCGGCGTCGGGATCTTTTTCGGTCTTGTCATCGTCGGACGACTGATACGGTATCTATTCGGAAAAAGGGGCTCAAAAGAGCCCCTCTAGTGTACGACAGGAAAAATCCCACCCCCATCGGAAATCCTCCAATCGCATGAATCCCGTTCCCTCTGCAGCGAGATGGTACACAAGGAGAAGGAAAAGCCTTTTCTCCTCCATTATTCATGCTCATATTGAAGAGGGGCATCAGGGGGATCGGTTTCCCTGATCACTCCGATGCGAAGGCCGTAGCGAGGGCCGCCCGGCACACGGCCACATCCTCTTCGGGTGTTCCCCCGCTGACTCCGACCCCCCCGATCACCTGATCGCCATCCGTGATCGGCAGCCCGCCGGGGATGGTTGTGATTCGATCATTCCAGTTCTGGGTATTGAATCCGAACCCCGGTGCCTTCGGGTCACCGAACTGCCCGATATCAGAACTCGGCATCCTGAAAGTGGATGCCGTCCATGCCTTATCCCGGGCGATATCAACGGTCGGTATCGGGGCATGATCCATTCGGTGGAGGGCAACGAGAAATCCCCTGTCATCAACAACGGCAACGCTGCACAGCTTGTCCATCTCCCGGGCTTGCCGTATCGCGGTCTTAATTATCTTTTTGGCTAACGCTATATTCATCACCATAGTACTGGCCCCCTCGGTATCTCGCTTTTCACTTGGCTAATCGTGTTCTTCGTAAATGGCAGCGTATCCGGCCTGCACAACGGTGGTATCGCTTATCTCACCAACGCCGTCAGGGACACCGCTACAACCGATGCCACCGATTACTCCCATCTCCTCATCCCTGATCGGATTGCCGCCGGGTATGAACATTAGGCGAAGCTTCGCCTGAGTCAGGAGCCCCAGCCCCCCGCTGCCGGGTATTTCACCTGCCATACGTGGGTCGATCATCCGAGCCAGCATCAGGGTAGGCGCAGTCGAATACACGGCTGAAAAGGCCTTATTGATCGAAATATCGGTGGTCATCGGTCCGGCACCATCCATCCGATGGACGGCAATCACCGCCCCCGCATTATCAACGACCGCGATACTGCTCGGAAAACCGGAGAGGGCCGCCCACCGCTCGGCAGCCTCGAGCATCTTCTCAGCCATTTCCAGAGTTACTTCTTCCATGAGATCATTACCCCCTCATCGTATCGGGATTGTCACATGTGTTCCGTATCATTACCAGTTCAGGACATCGGTCCCGGTGCCGACATCCTCTCTGTTATCAGCATATCCTTCGCAGGTCCGGATTCTCTCCGCGCACCTATGACAAAAGATCGGCACTCGCCACAACATCGACACCCGTACCGAGCAGATTGGAAACGACGACATCACCCATCTTCAGGGGAGGCTTCGCCCTCACTCCGGCTATCACCTGCATGCCGGGCAGCTGCTTCGTCTTCAAGATCGGCCTGTTGGTCCTGACCGCCAAGAGAGGCTGGGTACTGCCTTCGGTCAGAACAGTGGCCGTCAGGGCACGAACCGGATTTTTATATTCTTCCAGGACATACTTCTTCCCTTCCTTACACTTATTGCCGGCGAATTCCTGCACTTCACCGGCATCGTCAATGGTCAGTGTGACCGCACACCCCAAGGGACAACCGATGCAGATGAATGTCTTCTCCTGTGCCATCTTATTTCCCTCCCCTCTTTTCACAGTCTACGACCAGTTCCTGTGTTCCCTCACCCAGCGTCTTCAGCTTCTCGGCGGAAAGCTCAATCTTCAGCATCTCGCTGGGCTTAACCGCTCTCACCGCTTTGGTCATAATGTCGCCTATCCGGATCCTGACCGTCTCTTCCGGCTCTGAAACCCTCATATAGAGGGTAGCATCCTTCTGTCCGGTAATGGTCTGGGGGACAACGTATCTAATGTTTCTCCCCGCCGTAACCCTGACACCACCTCTCGTCTCCTGTTTTTTTTCAACGGCGAACCGGGCGGCGCTCTCCCCCGCCAGTTCACTCTCCCAGGAAACGTTATCAACAAGGTCGTGGACATGCAGGACATTCCCTCCGGCAAAGACGCCGGGGATAGTCGTCTGTCTCGTCTCATCGACACGGGCCCCGCCGGTTAC
This sequence comes from Syntrophales bacterium, assembly GCA_963662405.2. Classification (GTDB taxonomy): domain Bacteria; phylum Desulfobacterota; class Syntrophia; order Syntrophales; family UBA2210; genus UBA6078. The sequence goes on along the minus strand of CAXXKT010000001.1, from coordinate 2,131,835 downwards.
CGGATCTAATTGTACGCCCGCCATGATCGACAGCTCGTTTTCCGGAATAAGACCGACCGACAGGAGAAGCGTGTCGCATTCTATGGTTCTTCGGGTTCCGTCAATCGGCTCTCGGTTACCGTTCACCTGAGCCACGGTCACGGCCTCGACCCGTTCTTCCCCATGGATCTGTGTAACGGTGTGATTCAGAAACAAAGGTATGTCAAAATCATGGATACACTGCACCTCATTTCTGATCAAACCGCCGATGTAGGGGAGTATCTCGACCACTGCTTCCACCCGAGCCCCCTCCAGGGTCATGCGGCGGGCCATGATCATCCCGATATCACCCGAACCCAGAATCACCACCTTCTTTCCCGGGATAAAACCTTCCACGTTAACAAACCGCTGGGCGGTTCCGGCGGTCAGCACGCCGCCCGGCCTCGATCCGGGGATATTCAGCGCCCCTCGGCTCCGCTCCCGACACCCCATGGCCAGCACGACCGACTTGGGCCTGAAGCTGACAAATCCCTCTCGGGTATTGACCGCGCCGATCTGCCGGTCCTCACCAAGCCTGACAACCATCGTTTCCAGGAGCGGTGTGACGCCGGTGTCCATCACCTTTTCGATAAAGCGATGCCCGTATTCCGGTCCGGTGAGATCCTCGTTGAAATAGAGCAGGCCAAATCCGTTGTGCACACACTGATGCAAGAGCCCCCCCAACTCTTCCGCTCGTTCCATCAGAACAACACGCTCCGCCCCCGCTTCCCTGGCCCTGATCGCGGCGGCCATTCCCGCCGGTCCGGCCCCTATCACGGCTACATCGATATCTTGCAGCTTCATGCTTGCGCCTCCAGTAGTTCCTTGCTTTTGTACTTGAGATTCCGGGATTCTCCGCCCTTTTTTGTTACCTCTTCCTCAGGGATCCCCAGTTCCCGTGCCAGGATCTTGGTCACGCGAGGGCCGCAAAACCCGCCCTGACAACGTCCCATGCCCGGCCTGCACCTGAACTTTACCCCATCCAAGGTCCTGGCCCCCCGCCTGATGGCCTCGACGATCTCACCTTCGGTCACCGTCTCGCAGCGGCAGACCACATGCCCGTACCGGGGGTCCTCGGCAATGAGCCGACTCTTTTCCTCATCGGAAAGTTCACTGAAGTCGGGCATCGCTTTCTGATAGGGATCGAACTGGGAATTCTCTTTCAGTGTCAATCCCTCGCTGGCGAGTATCTCTATCATCTCCTTGGCGACCGCCGGTGAGGCACAGATCCCGGGGAATCCGATGCTGGCATTGATAAAACGGGGCACCCACCGGGATACGCCGACCGTACACTCGTGCCAGCCGACCTCAAAGTTGCGGAAGACAATGAACCCGACAAAGGAATTGATGATGTCCTTCTCTGATATGGTCGGCACCAGTGTCTGGGCGTGCCTCAGCGCGGCATCGGCAAGCTTTTTGTCGGTGGAGTGATCATGCGCCTTCCCCAGCCGCTGTGTCCCGGGTGATATACCGAAGAACAGGTTGCCGTGGATCGTCGGGGAGACCATACCGTTTCCCGTTGTCAGGACCATGCTATTGACCAATCCGCCCACCTTCTTATCCAGGACGGCCTGGTAGCTCTTGACCGGGTACATGGCGAAGTCATCGGCGTTGGCCATTTTCGCAACGTCGTTTACATATTCCCCCGCCGCATTGATGAGATACCGGCACTTGATGGTGCCGTTATTTGTCTGCACCTCAAAGTCATCGGTTCCCACCGATATGTCCAGTACCTCGGTCTCCATGAGGACGTTGATCCCATTTTTTTTGGCATTATCAACCAGTGCAATGGTCAGTCGAACAGGGTCGTTGATCGCTATATTCGGATCATAAACGGCTCCGATGTACTTCTTATTCACGTTGGGCTCCCAGCTTCGAAGGGTATCCCTGTCGATAAACTGGAGTGGCGCTATGTCGGCCGGCAGATGCGTGCCGTGCCATTTGTTGAACCGTCGCATCATCTTCTCGGGATGACGCATCCCCGCCTGGTTTTCCACCATTTCCAGCGACCCGATCCGTTTAAACGGAACACCGAGCTCCCGGCAGAGCGGCTCCATCATAGGCATACCGGCCCAGACCAGCCGGCTGTTATGATACTCCGATCTGAATTCGAGGACATTCGCCCCCTGACACATGATGGTGGAACTGTACTTGGTAATCCCCTGGCCAACATCCACCCCCTTTTCAACCAGGATCGCGTCAACATTGTACCTGGACAGCTCCCTGGCTATGGCAGCACCACCTATCCCGCCTCCGATAATTAGTACCTCGGTTTCCAGTTGGCTCATAACTGTGCCTCCCTTTCAGTTCGATTGACTAAGCCGGACTCGCTTTTGATTATGTATCGGTTTTTCCCTGTTGATGATCGTCCCCCGACAAAACAAACAGAGGCAGTGTAAGCGGCTCCTCCCTCGCATGTCAAGAAAATATTGGACACAAAAATATCGGACCCGGCGATTCCTCCATTGGTTGAAACAGAATCACCTCCCTGCGCTGTCTCCAGGGAGGATCACTGTCACCTCTTCAAAAGGCACCACAAGAATTGCGAGCTCTGCGGACGCCTAGACGAGATAGAGGTCCTCCGCCTGGCGCAGGAGATCATCCCGGAAATCGGGGTGGGCGATACCGATAATGGCAAGGGCACGCTCCCGGATGGATTTTCCCTTCAGGTTGACGGCCCCGTATTCGGTCACCAGGTAATGGACATCCATCCGCGGCGTGGTGACCACCGTTCCGGACGCGAACCGCGGAACAATGCGTGAAATAGCCCCATTCTCCGCCGTCGAATAGAAAGCGAGAATCGATTTTCCATTCCTGGAATTAAACGCTCCCCGAACGAAATCAAGCTGCCCTCCCGTGCCGCTGTACTGTGCCCCTTCCAGGAATTCCGCGTTGGCCTGTCCCAGCAGATCCACTTCCAATATGGAATTAATGGAAATCATACGGTCGTTTCGTGCGATCACGGCCGGATCGTTGGTATAGGAAACCGGATAGCTCTCCATACTGGGGTTGTCGTCCATGAACTCGTACATACGGGTGTCCCCCTGAGCCACGGTAAAGACATGCTTCAGCGGATGGAGGGTCTTTTTCCGCCCCGTTACCACTCCCGCCTCGATCAGGTTCACCATGCCCGGGACAAAGAGTTCCGTGTGAATACCCAGATCCTTGTGATCTGAAAGATACGCCGCGACGGCATTGGGAATCGCCCCGAAGCCGAGCTGAAGTGTTGCCCCGTCCGGAACCATCTCGGTGATGATGCGTCCGATCGTCTCCGCCTCGGGCTTCGGTTCACCGAGGCCCATTTCCAGAAGGGGATGCGTGTTTTCGACGATGGCATCGACCTCGGAGATATGGAGGAGAGAATCACCAAAGACACGGGGCATCAGTTCATTGACCTCCACGACAAGGTGTCTGCAGTGTCGGGCCGCCGTCGAGGTAAAATCGTTTGCCGTCCCGAAGCTGAAAAACCCCGCCTTGTCCATGGGAGAAACCGTCGTCACCATCCAGTCGATCTCCATGAACTCGCGGCAGAGCCGGGGGACCTGATGAAAGTAATTGGGAACAAAATTGTCAAGTCCCACTCGCACCATTCCCCGGTCCTGGGCACTGACAAACCAGGTATAGGCATCAATGCAATCGCTGAGATCCGGCGCCAGCACCGTCTTCGCGGCATGCGCGAGGGGAAGCAGCGAATAGACCTTGATTCCCGTGAGGTCACCGGCCCGTGCCCGGTCGGCAACGGCCGCAAGGAGCGCGGGCGGCTCCGCAATAGTCAGTCCATGAACGATGGTGTCGCCGTTTTTGATAGGAGCAACGGCATCCTGTGCCGTGGTCAGTTTTTTCCGGTATTCAGTGCTATGGCTCATACCTTTCTCCTTTCTCATATATATCCCTTCCCCTTAGCACATTCGTCGGTGTCAACAAAATTATATAAACCGTCAGAAGCACATATTATCTCCTGACTATCGATTATGAACTCGTTCAGAGGTACAGTACTCTTTACGGAAAAAGCAATGGTACATGCCACGGGATCCGAAAGAGCCCGTCATTGTTCGGGACAAAGAGAGCTGGCCAACCGGTTGGGCAAAAAAGCATCGACAATCTATTGTGTTTATCAGACTGGGGACAATATGCCCCGGTCCCCGGGAAACGGGACCAACGAGTCGTACCGCATCGTGCGACTTATAGTTATTTAAGCTCAGTTGCTCCCCTTCCCTCTCTTTCTTCTCCTGATACCGGGCATCTTGCCGAATCATCTCGGCATGTCAACCAACCGTATCAACACAATATCCCTTCACCAAAAAATGGCACGCCCAAGAGGGTTTTCTCAATTATCGAAAATTTCATCGATATCTGTCCCTTAACCGGCCCTGTCAAACTCCACATCGACACCTTTGAGGGGATCATCACGCCGATATGTATATGATCACGTGGTACGCTTAACACCATCACTTCACATCCTGCATATCAACAAATCGCGTGAATCCCTGCTTCAGCCGCATCCAGGGCACTGCCTATCAAAACACAGATTACGTGCTCCAAACCCGGACGGTTTCGGTGTTCCCGATAATCATGATTTTTCTCTTGACAATCATTTGAAAGTATGAAATATAGCTGTGACGAATCTTGAAAGGTTGTTTCATGATGGGCGGTACAATGAATCTTACTTATTGGTTTAGCTATTTTTATTTCGGCGGATCGGTGTGCCCATCGCTTATGAGTAGCTAACCTTCAGAACATACAAAAGCGAAAGCCATGGGCAGACCGAAGGTCTGCACCGTGGCTTTTTTGTTTCCAGGGCCATGGTGAAATCGGCTTCACCATGGCCCTTTTATTTTTCACAGGAGGATACGAAGAGTGATTATCGTGATGAAGAAAAACGCAACAGAGGAACAGATCAAGAATACGATCGACTGGGTTGAATCGGTCGGCTACACGACCCACCCCTCCCACGGGATTGAACGGACCATTATCGGGGCCGTGGGAGACAACCGGGGCAAGGAAAATCTGCGTTTTGTCGAATCCCTCTCGGGAGTTGACAAAACGATCCCCATCTTGAAACCTTACAAGCTGGCCAGCCGCGAGTCGCGCGAGGGGAGAACCGTTATCCGTGTCGGTCCCCTGGAAATCGGTGGTCCGGAGTTTGTCGTCATGGCGGGCCCCTGCTCGATCGAGAGCCCGGAGCAGATGATGGAGAGCGCCTTCATCGCCCAAAAGGGAGGCGCGAACATCATCAGGGGCGGGGCCTTCAAGCCGCGGACGTCACCATACAGTTTCCAGGGAATGGAGGAAGAGGGTCTGAAGCTCCTGAGAAAGGCGGGGGATAAGACGGGGATCCCCGTCATCACCGAGGTGATCAATACCACCGATGTGGATCTCGTCGAAGAGTACGTCGATATCCTCCAGATCGGGGCGCGAAACGTCCAGAACTTCGCCCTCCTGAAGAAGGTGGGAAAAGCGAAGAAACCGGTTCTCCTCAAGCGGGGGATGATGACAACCATCGAAGAGTTCCTCATGTCGGCGGAATACATCCTCTCATCGGGGAATGACGACGTCATCCTGTGCGAGCGGGGGATCCGGACCTTTGAGACGGCAACGAGGAATACCCTCGACATCAGCGCCGTCCCGGTCCTGAAGGAGCTTTCGCACCTCCCGGTGATCGTCGACCCCAGCCATGCGGCGGGGAACTGGAAATATATACTCCCCCTGACGAGAGGAGCCCTCGCGGTGGGGGCGGACGGCGTCATGATCGAGGTACATCCCGACCCGGGGAAGGCCGTCTCCGATGGAAATCAGTCACTGAAACCGGAAAAGTTCTACCAGTTGATGGAAGATATACGGGCACTCGAACAACTCATACGGAAAGGGGCACCGGCGTCGGCATGAAAAAGATCAAGGTCAATCTCGACAAGCAGATGCTCTCATCTCACGAGATCCGTATCGGTCACGGGATCCTCGATCGCATCGGACTCGTCATCGCGAAGGGAAAGATAGCCGATCGGTATACCGTCATCACCGATTCCACCGTATCAGCGCTGTACGGGGAAGAATTCCTCGGCCTGTTGAAAGAGGTAGGGGTCAAGGCCGACCTGATCGAGTTCCCGGCCGGGGAGGCGTCCAAGAATATGGAAACGGCCTTCACCATCATCAGGGAACTGATCACCCGGGGTGTCGACAGGAGCTCGGGATTGATCGCACTCGGGGGGGGCGTCACCGGCGACATGACCGGATTCATCGCCTCCATATACATGCGGGGGATACCCTTCATACAGGTGCCGACCACCCTCATGGCTCAGGTGGACAGCGGCATCGGCGGCAAGACGGGTGTCGATCTCCCGGAGGGTAAAAATCTCCTGGGGAGCTTCTTTCAGCCGCAGGCGATCTTCATAGACCTCCGGTTCCTGGAGACCCTTCCGGAGGAAGAGTTCACCAATGGGCTGGCGGAGATCATCAAGTACGGGATCATCGATGACGCCGAACTCTTCACCCTCCTGGAAGAAAAATATGACGCCATCAAAACCCGGGATCCCGACCTGCTCCAGATGATCATCGAGCGGTCATGCAAGATCAAAAAAGGGATCGTCGAGATCGACGAAAAGGATATCGGAGTACGCCGTATCCTCAACTTCGGCCACACCATCGGACACGCCGTCGAGGCGGTGTCGGGATATACAATCTCCCACGGGAATGCCGTCGCGACGGGAATGATCGCCGTGGCCCGTATATCTCAGCGGATGAAATATCTCCCGGCCCGGGAGGCGGAGCGGATACGGGGCCTTGTCCGATCCGTCGGTCTTGCCGATCACATCCCCGAGTCGATCGACACCGAGGGGATCCTCGCGAAGATCGGGACGGACAAGAAAAAGGAGGGAGAGACCGTCCACTTCGTTCTATTAAAAAAGATCGGGACGCCCTTTATCAACGGCTCGGTAGATGACACGCTTATCCGCGAAACCATCGAGGAACTGAAACAATGACATCCGAATCGCTCGACAGCCTGAGGGATCACCTGAAGGTCAAAGATGAAGAGATCGTCGGGCTCCTGAACGAACGGGCCCGCATATCGCTTGCGATCGGGGAGACAAAACAGAGAGAGGGACGGTCGGTATACGACCCGTCACAGGAGAGCCGTATCTATGCCCGACTGGGGGAGATCAATGGAGGCCCCCTGACGGAAAGAGCACTGCGGGGGATTTTCACCGAGATACTGTCCGCTTCACGCGCCCTTCAGGCTCCCCTGACGGCGGCATATCTGGGGCCTGAGGGATCATTCACCCATGCGGCGGCCGAATCACATTTCGGGAAAAGCACGGGGCTTTCTCCTCAACCGACGATTCGTGAGGTCTTCGATCAGGTGGAACGGGGAAAGGCTAACTGCGGGGTTGTCCCCGTCGAGAATTCGCTGGAAGGAACCGTCAAGCTGACACTGGACAGACTCCTTGAAACCCCACTCCATATCATGGGGGAGGTATATCTTCGGGTCAGCCATGCGCTCCTGGCAAAGCGATCCGAAGCGGACGGGCTCAAACGGATCTATTCCCACCCCCAGGCCCTCGCCCAGTGTCAGGAATGGATCAGGAAGCATCTTCCCCGCTGTTCCCTCCACGAAACGGACAGTACGGCCAATGCGGCCCGGAAGGTGATGGAAGATGATGAGGCCGCCGCTATCGGCAGCAGCGGCGCCGCGGAGTTGTATGGGCTGACCGTCATCGCCGAAGGGATTGAAGACAACCCTTCGAACGCCACCCGGTTTCTCATCATCGGGAGGGGAACAAACGAGCCGACGGGGAAGGACAAGACATCCATTTTGATGGGAACCCGGCATATGCCGGGCGCGTTGCATAATTCGCTGCAACCCTTTGCCGAAAAGGAGATCAACCTGATGAAGATCGAGTCATACCCCATCAAGGGACGGATGTGGGAATATCTCTTCTTCGTCGACTTCAAAGGCCATGTCCGGGAAACAAAGATCCGGGAATGTCTTGAGGATCTCGAACGGCATGCCACCTTTATCAAGATACTGGGTTCATACCCGATCGGAGATCCACAGCCATGATCTGCATACCGATCGTTGCGACAACGAATGAACGTGCCCTGGAACGGATGGCCGTCGCCCTTCCGCAGGCCGATCTCGTGGAACTCAGGATTGACTTCATCGAGGAAGTCGACTTGGAGAAGCTCCTCTCCGTCAAGAAGGGACGGTTCCTCGTCACCGCGCGCAGCAAGGCGGAGGGGGGGCACTTCAGAGGGAGCGAGACGGAGCGGATTGCCCTCCTGCGCCAGGCCGTCCGGATGGGGGCGGACCTGGTCGATGTGGAACTCGGCACCGATGAGGCCCTTACGGCAATGCTCGTGGAAGAGATACTCCGGGAGGGGAACCGCACGAAACTGATCGTTTCCTCACACGATTTCACCGGGACACCTCCGTTTCGGACGTTGCAGGACCTCTGCACCCGGTGCGCCGCACGGGGTGCAGACATCGTCAAGATCGTCACCAGTGCCGATTCGATGGAAGACAACCTGATAATCCTGCGACTGATCGCCTGGGCGCGGGAAAACGGCCATGACATCATTGCCCTCTGCATGAGGGAAAGGGGAGCGATAAGCCGGGTCATGGCGCCCCTTATCGGGTCGTACCTGACCTTTGCTGCCCTCGGAGAAGGGGAAGAGTCCGCACCGGGGCAACTGACCGCCCCCGAGATGCAGGAGATATTGAGGATACTGGGAAATGGTGCATAATTCACTCAGATTCGCCCTCTTCGGCAATCCGGTGGGGCATAGTCTTTCACCTCTGATGCACGGCGCGGCGTTCCGGGAAATGGGTCTCGACGCCTCCTATCGGGCAATCCGGGTGGAAAACGCCCGAGAGATACCGGAGGAGATGAAAAAACGGGACATCACGGGGGCAAGCATCACGATCCCCCACAAGACCGCCGTCATGCCGTACCTCGATACAATCAGCGCCAGCGCAGAGCGAATCGGGGCGATAAACACCGTCACGCGGGAGAACGACAGGCTCCGGGGAGACAACACCGACTGGACCGGCCTGATCCATGCCCTGAAAGAAAAGATCGACATCGCGGGGAAACGGATCGTCATCCTGGGAGCGGGAGGGGCCGCTCGGGCGGCCGTCTACGGCATCCAGCACGAAAGGGGTATCCCCGTTGTCATGAACCGGACACCGGAGAGGGGGAAAGAGATCGCACAAGAATTCGGGTGCGATTTTTATCCCATCGATCAGGTGGGAACGTTCATTGCCGACGGTCTCATCAATACGACGCCGGTGGGGATGTTCCCCTATACGGACGTTTCCCCCGTGGCCGGAGAGATCCTGCCGCATTTCAGCTGCGTCATGGATATGATCTACAATCCCTTGGAAACGCGTCTCCTGCGAGAAGCAACCGAGGCGGGGTGCCGGACCATATCGGGGGTCGCCATGTTCGTCCATCAGGGGACCGAGCAGATACGCACGTGGATGGGAGCGGAGCCTCCCACGGAACTCATGGAACAGGTGGTCCGGGAGAAGCTGAGAAATGAGACGGATTAGGACAGTGAACAAACTGGACGCGACGGTGAGCGTTCCCGGCTCGAAGAGTTATACCCAGCGGGCCCTTATCATCGCCTCGCTGGCAGAGGGAAGATCCCTCCTGCGCCATGCCCTGATCTCCGAGGACACCGCCTATCTGATGGAGGCCCTCCGATCCCTTGGCGCCGGCATTCTCGCCTGCGACAGCGATATCAGGGTCATCGGCACGGGTGGAGCCGTTCAAAATCCCGGGAAGACACTGTTCCTGGGGAACAACGGCACCGCCCTGCGGTTTCTCACGACGCTGGTGTCTCTCTCCGAGGGCGGGGTCACGCTGGACGGCAGCGACCGCCTCAGGGAGCGACCGCTGGAACCACTCATCGACGCCCTCCGGGGGCTGGGGGTCTCCTGCCACAGCACGAACGGCAACGGCTGTCCCCCCGTCGTGATCGAAGGCGGTGAGTTCCGGGGAGGAAGGGCGGTCTTTACCGACACCCGGAGCAGCCAGTATATCTCTTCCCTCCTGATCGGCGCCCCCTATGCGCAGGAGGACGTGGTCGTTGAACTGCGGGGAGAAACCGTTTCCCTCCCCTACATCGACATGACCGCGGCGGCTATGCGTGACTTCGGTGTGGAGGTTACGACGGGGACGGGCGGGGCGTACCTCGTGCGGGCGGGACAGCGATACGCCGGGCGCGAGTACGCAATCGAAGGGGATGTATCGAGCGCCTCGTATTTCTTCCTGGCGGCGGCCCTGTGCCGGGGAAAGGTTCGAATCCTCAATATCAACCCCGACACGATGCAGGGAGATATCGGTCTCCTGGAGATCGTGAAACGCCTCGGCTGTGTTGTCAAAAAGGGGAAGGACTGGGTGGAGGTCAGGGGGGATTCCCTCCATGCGGGCGACTTCCAGTTCGATATGGGTAAAATGCCCGACCTGGTACCGACGCTCGCCGTCCTGTCGGCATTCAGACCCGGACGAACCGTGATCACGGGCGCCTCGCACCTGCGCCTCAAGGAGAGCGACCGAATCGCCGCCCTCGTCACTGAATTGAATCGGATCGGGATCGACGCCAGGGAGCGCGAAGACGGCCTTGTCATCGAAGGGGGTAATCCGCACGGCGCCCGGATTGAGACGTATAACGATCACCGGATCGCCATGAGTTTCGCCGTGGCAGGACTCGCAGCGGAGGGGATGGCAATCGAAAACGAGGCGTGCGTCGGCAAATCGTTCCCGGAATTCTGGGATGAGATGGAGCGGCTCTACCCATGAAGAATATCATACTGATCGGCTACCGCTGCACGGGGAAGACGACCGTCGGCACGAAACTGGCGGAGCGGTTCGGTCTCCCCTTCATCGACACCGACGGACTGGTCATACTGGATGCGGGCATGTCGATCGACGAAATCGTCCGGGAGGGGGGGTGGCCACTCTTCCGGCGGAAGGAACGTGAGGTGATCGAGGGGCTCGTATCTACGGAGAGAACCATCATCGCGCCGGGCGGGGGGGCACTCGAAGATCCTCGGAACCGAGCGGCACTGCGGAAAAACGGCCTTTTCATCCGGCTCACCGCCGACGTTGAGACAATCGTGGAGCGAATGCGTTCCGATCTGAAGAACACCGACCAGCGCCCCTCCCTGTCAGGAAACGACATCAAAGCGGAAGTGATTGAGATGACACAGGAAAGAGAGCCCGTCTACCGCGAACTGGCCGCCCTGACCATCGATACCTCGAACAAGGGGATTAACGAAATTACCGATGAAATCTGTCTTTTTTTGAGCAAGGAGTGAATATGTCGGGAAATACCATTGGAACGGTCTTCAGGGTAACGACCTGGGGAGAATCCCACGGCACCGCTATCGGCGCGGTCGTTGACGGCTGTCCACCACACATCCCTATCACCAAAGAGGACATACAGGTGGAACTGGACCGGAGGAGACCGGGTGGCGGAGGGGGACAATCGCCACGTCGCGAAACAGACCGGGTGGAGGTCCTCTCCGGGACCTTCAAGGGACAAACGACGGGGACACCCATCTCATTGGTTATAAAGAATAAAGACTCCGCCAGCAGTGACTACGACGAGATCCGTGACCTCTTCAGGCCGGGACACGCCGATATCACCTACCAGAAGAAATACGGCATTCGTGATTACCGGGGGGGCGGCCGCGCCTCCGGCCGCGAGACGGCGGCGCGCGTTGCAGCGGGGGCCATTGCCCGGAAAATCCTGGACCGGGAGGGAATCGCCATCGTCGCCTTTACCAGAGAATTGGGGGGCATCCAGGCTCAGGGCACACCAACAGACCGCATTGTTCAAAGCCCACTTCTCTGCCCCGATGACGAAGCGGCCCGGCGGATGGAGACCCGAATCGAAGAGGCGCGGGCGACGGGCGATTCCCTCGGCGGGATCGTGGAGATCCTCGTCAGGGGGTGCCCCGCGGGTCTGGGAGAACCGGTATTCGACAAGATCGACGCCGACCTGGCGAAGGCCTTGATGGGTATCGGGACGGTGAAGGGGGTGGAGATCGGCGCCGGGTTTGAGGCAGCGCGGATGACCGGTTCCCTGTGCAACGATCCCATCAGGCCGGAGGGGTTCACGACGAACAATGCCGGAGGAATCCTGGGGGGCATTACCAACGGCGACCGGATCGTCATCCGGGTGGCCTGCAAACCGATCCCTACCGTCGAGCAAGGGCAGCAGACTATCGATGTACAGGGTAGACCCGTAACCATAAGGGTAAGGGGACGACATGACCTCTGCGTGATCCCCCGCATCATCCCCGTCTGCGAGGCCATGGTCGCAATCACCCTGGCGGACCACCTCCTGAGACACAGAGGCGTTTCCTGCCGACAGAAAGGATAAAGAAACAAAAAGCGGTTGCCCTTTCAAAAAGGCCGTGATAAAAGCGGTTTCCTAAAATGACTTGCTGCTTTCTGCAGGATGGACGGAAATAATGGATAAGCAGTCAACAACCGGGATAACACCCCCTCATGACAGCATCAGGGATATCATTTATCTGATCAGGCGCCTGATGCAGGCGGGGTATCTCTACACCAAGGAACTCAACAAAAAGTACAATGTCAGCGCGCCGCAGCTCAACTGCCTGATCGCCCTCTCGGAAAACGGCCCCCTTCCCCCATCACAGATAGCCAAGCACATCATGGTTAAATCCAGTACGGTGACGGGTGTCATCGACAGACTGGAGCAGAAGGGACTGGCGCGGAGGGTCCGCAATTCCCGCGACCGTCGGGTGATCACGATCGAATTGACCGAGGCGGGCGAGAGCCTCACCCGGAACGCCCCGCCCCCGATTCAGCAGAAGATCGTGGACGGTCTCGGAAGACGGTCCACGGAACAGAGAGAACAGATCCGCCGCAATCTGAGCCTCCTCATCGAAATGCTCGACGCAGAAGAACTGGAGATTGATCTTTCGAACGGGGACTCCCCCGCTCCCCTCTGAGCATGCGCCTCTTTTAAAAACACAAACCTTTCGTATCAGAATACTGGAAATATCATTTATCCCCTTTCACGCGATCCTCTCGCAGGGGGATACCTGAAGCGGAAAATGGGTTGACAGCCGACATATTTTACGGTAGGTTCGTTCCTGTAGGAATCATTTCAACTATAAATATCCAATCTTGTATTTCACGACCCACCGGTCGAGCGGGGGTGTTTTATGGGGTCTATCTCCGGGATAGGCGCATATATCCCTTCCCCTGACGAGGGGGTATTGGCGAGCATCTTGCATCAACGACATGGACGCCGTCTCCGGCGGTCCCTCGAAAAAGAAGGCGGAAACCTCGGACAGATGCTCCGGAGGTGGATCAACCCGCGTCTGAGTTACACGGTCAAGGAAATTGCATCCACAGAGGGCGGACGGGTCATGCTTTCCGATGGGACGATCCTCGAGAGCCCACGGCTGACAAGGACCGTCCGCGGATGTTCCCGTCTCCTCTGCTTTATTGCTACGATCGGCCCCGGAATCGAGAACGCCGTACAGAGGCTTCCACAGCAGTACCGCCTTACCGATGGATACACCCTCGATACGATCGGCTCAATCATGATCGAAGAGGTGGTCGAGACGTTCCAGGACATGATGAGGGAAAAGGCTCATATGACGGGGAAAGGGGTGACCCTTCGTTTCAGCCCCGGCTACTGTGACTGGCCGATCACCGAGCAGAGAAAACTCTTTCCCCTCATAGACGCCGGCAGGATCGGCGTTACCCTGACATCGTCCCTTCTCATGACACCCCGAAAATCGATCTCAGGCGTATTCGGCGTCGGCGCCGACGCCCACAATTCTTCCTATAACCCCTGCTCCCATTGTCGCCGGCCTGATTGCCCGGCGAGAAGGGACTGACGTAGGGACTGACGTGTTGTTTCTTCATACGGTTCGACGTCCGAGAAGTGTTTTATTCCTGGCAGAGGCTTATGAAGATTAAAGATATCCTACAAAACAACGACTTTTCTCTCTCCTTCGAGGTCTTCCCACCTGTCAGGGACGGTACGGCGGATCGCCTTTTCCCCGTCATCGACAGACTGGCACGGCTCAATCCCGACTTTATTTCCGTCACGTACGGCGCCGGCGGCAGCACCCATGACATGTCCGTCGAGATAGCCTCGGCCCTGAAAGGAACCGGCACGGCTGAGGTCCTGGCACACCTGACCTGCGTGGAGGCATCGAAGGATGATATCGCGTCGGTTCTCGATGAATTAAAAAGATCGAACATCAAGAATATTCTGGCCCTCAGGGGAGATCCGCCGGCGGGGCAGGATTCCTATGTCAAGTCTGAAGGTGGATTCGGTTTCGCCCATGAGTTGGTCACCTTTATCCAGCGGGACAACCACTTCTGCATCGGGGTAGCCGGGTATCCCGAGGGTCACATCGAGGCACCTTCTCTGGCGGCGGACATCGACCATCTCAAGAAAAAGATCGATGCCGGGGCTGATTTTGTCATTACACAGCTTTTTTATAACAACGCGGATTTTTACCGGTTCCGGGATTACGCGACAAAGGCCGGGATCGACATTCCGATTATTCCGGGAATATTCCCTTTCTTCAGTTACCGGCAGATACAGAAGATCGCGTCACTCTGCGGGGCTCGTCTCCCCGTATCACTGGAACGGAAGATCCGTGACGCAGAGGACAGAGACGATCTCGTTGAACAGTACGGCATCGAATACGCGACCGCGCAGAGCGAGGATCTCCTCAGAAACGGCGTCCCGGGAATCCACTTTTACAGTATGAACCGGTGCCGTCATGTGGAACGGATCGTCCGCGCCCTTCCTTTGGAACGAGGATACGACGCATGAAAGGACCGGAAGGAGGGGCCTACCGGCCTCTCGGGGAACCAGATATCGAAAAAATCCACGAGACCACTCTCCGGGTATTTGAAGAGGTGGGGATCGAGGCCCGCCTCCCCGAGGCGCGCGGGCTCTTCCGCCGGGCCGGTGCCGCAATCGATGATGAACACGGTATCGTCCGGATCCCCGCGAAACGGGTTGAGGAACTGATCGCCCAGGCGCCGCCGGTAGTGACCCTCTGCGGACGGGGGGATAAAGGCGAACTCGACTGCGAGATCGGGGGGCGGCGGGTGTACATGGGGACCGGGGGAACGGCCCTGAACGTCCAGGAGAGCGGGTCCACCGATTCACGGCGAGCTACGCTGGCGGATATAGTGCAGATGGCACGTCTCGTCGAATCGCTTGAAAATATCCACTTCTATATGCTGAATGTCTATCCCAACGAACTTGATGCCGGCGAGGTGGATGTCAACCGGTTCGGGGCCGCGTTGAGGTATACGCGCAAGCACATCATGGGGGGCGTCTACACGGTCGACGGTATCCGCAACGTCATCCAGATAGCCGAGATGATTTCCGGTGGTCCGGAGCGACTGCGGGAACGCCCCATCATCTCCATGGTCACCTGCGTCGTCAGCCCCCTGAGGCTGGACGAACACTATTCCGGTCTGACCATCGAGGTCGCCCGGCAGGGAATTCCCGTCGTCGTCCCCGCGGAGCCGCTGTCGGGGACAACCGCGCCGGTCACCCTCGCCGGGACACTGGTGATCCAGAACGTGGACACGCTGGCCGGGGTCATGCTCGCCCAGATGGCCAACCCGGGCACCCCTACCCTGTACGGCAGCGTCGCCTCCATCGCCGATCTCCACAGCATGAAATACATCTGCGGTGCCGTCGAGATGGGCCTCCTCAACGCGGCGGCGGCCCAGATGGCTCAATACTACAGACTCCCCTACTACGCGACAGCCGGGATGACCGATGCGAAGATACCCGATGCGCAGGCGGGGTACGAATCGGCCCTGACCAATCTGATGGTCGCCCTGGCGGGGGGGAATTTTATCCACGACGCGGCGGGATTCATCGAGTTCTGCATGACCGCCTCCTATGACAAGCTGGTCATCGACAACGAGATCATCGGGATGGTGATGCGCGCCGTCGAGGGGATCGAGGTCAGCGACGAGACCCTTGGCTTCGACACCATCAGGAAGGTCGGCCCCGGCGGCCATTACCTGGCCCAGGCCCATACCCGCAAGTACATGCGCACGCAACAATTCGTTCCCGGCTTGAGTGACCGGGACGATCGCGTTTCGTGGGAAAAGGCCGGCTCCCGGGAAATCAGGGACCGGGCGGCCGGGCAAGTCCGGGAGGTGCTGGGGGCGCCTCCCCAAAACTTCATCCCCGATGAGGTGTACCGGCGGATGCTTTCGTCCATACCGGGGTTGCGGGAGATATAGGAGATCCCTATGCTGATAATCGGAGAGAAGATCAACGCGTCCATCCCGTCGACGGGAAAGGCCATTGCCGCACAGGACCGGGAATCACTGGTATCCCTTGCCTGCGATCAGGCGGCGGCCGGAGCTGATTATATCGATGTGAACGCCGGTGATGGCCGGGGCGCGGGGAGCACCCCTGTCGAGATCATGCGGTGGCTCATGGAGGTCGTGCAGGAGGCAACGGACAAGCCCCTCTGTATCGATAGTGACGATCCGGCCGTCCTGGAGGCGGCCCTTACCGCGTACCGCGGCGAAGAGGCGATGATCAACTCGGTCACCGCCGAGGCGGACCGCCTCGGCCCGATCGGGAAGATCGTGGCCGAAGCAGGCGCTCGCATTATCGCCCTGGTGATGAAGGGTGCCGGGGTTCCCCGGAACGTCGAGGAGCGGATCGAGGCGGCCGACATCATCATGGACCATCTCGGCGGGGCGGGAGTCCCCCCACAGCGGGTCTATTTCGATCCCCTCGTCCTCCCTATCTCCGTCGACACCACCCGGGGGCTCATCACACTGAAGACGATCGAAGCCCTCAAGGAGCGTTATCCCGAGGCCAAGACCGTTATGGGACTCAGCAACATCTCCTACGGTCTGCCGGGGCGGGGAATCGTCAACCGCTCCTTCATGCTCATGGCGGCCGCGGCCGGGCTCGATGCGGCCATCCTCAATCCCCTCGACACCCGGATGATGGGGCTGGTGCGGGCGGCCGATATGCTGACCGGCAGAGATTCCCTCTGCCGGAAATACACACGGGCCTACCGTAAGGGTCTGTTGGAAGAATAATCATCATGAAGAGGAGAAAAGACATTCATGCACAGAGAAGGCCTGCTCATAGATAATCCCCTTGAACGCCTGACAGAAGATCAGATCGGGAAGATCCACCGGGCATCGCTGGAAATGCTCAAAAACCCGGGGCTCATCTGTTTCAACGAGGAGGCCGCGGCCATATTCGCCGACGGCGGCGCCTATGTTTCCTCGGCCACCGATGCCGCCGCGCCCCCCCATCGGATCGTCAGGATCCCGGAACGGGTCGTCCTCGACGCCCTGGACAGTACCCCTTCTTCGATTACCCTCGGCGCCCGGGACCCCGCGAATACCCTCGTCATGCACGGCGACGAGCCGCGGGTCTACTTCGTCTCCGGTTCCGAGACCAATACCTGGCTTGATGTCGACGTTGAGACCTATACGAAGAAATCGGACCCCGCAACGGAGATCATAGTTCCCTCCTATAAAAAGTCAATTCATGGAGAGCCTGTCAAACAGGCCCATGGTTAAAATTTAAACGGCCAAAGCATAACACCTCGCAACCTTACTCATCTCTACATATTTCGGGTCTGGCAGCATTTTCGATGGATCAAACGGCTCCCCCTTCTTCAAGATGGCATATACAATAGTGCTCATCTTTCGCGCCGTCGCTATTACGCTCTTCCCGGTTCCCTTGTTCTCTTTCATGGCTTTGTATTTGTACATAAGCCAATATCCATCGGTTTTATTCCGAAGCCGTAGCATCCCCATTACCATTTGCACAAAAGCCGTCCTCAGTTCCACGGGGCCTCGCTTGGTAATATGACCATGGCGAATGGTCTTGTTGGAGTTTTGAACCCATGGTACCAAACCGGCATGAGCAGCATACTGCTTGGCGCTCTCATATCGGTTGATGTCATCGGTATAAGCCCGAATCGTCGCTGCTGTTATTATTCCAACGCCAGGAATCGTTTGCAACAGAGCAACATCCTCGTCTTCAGAAACAAGATCAGATAATACGCGCTCAAGTCCTTTGACCTCGGATGCAATTTGGTCTATTGTACCAAGAAGCGGTTTTACCGCTCGGGCAGCGTTTCCGTAACTCCTATGGTCCGCGAGACCGTCAAGGATTCGCTGCCTTTCTTTTTTGCTCTGCAGCTGTCCCCGCCGACTCTCTATCCCATATCCAAGCAATAAACCGTGTATCTGGTTTTTCAAGGATACCAAAGCTTTCACCAGAACAGAACGTGACTTGAGAAGCCTTCGAATGTCCTCGCTTTCCTGCGAACAAAGAATGGACTCGGGAAGCATATCTTTCTCAAGAAACTCAGCCAATGTGCGGGAATCATGCTTGTCAGTCTTTTTTACTGACTCATTTACAACCTTGAATTTCAAGGTGTTCACTATCTTGACCTCAATCCCCGCCTTCAAAAACCGGTTGCGAAAGTGTCGGGTGTTCCCTGTTGATTCCACCGCTGCCGTGACCTCGTAACCGCCCTCATTCCAGTTGGACACCTTCATGATAAATGCCCGGTAACCTCGATCAGTCGTCGGGTAGATGCCCGACTCCTGAACACTCCGATCTTCACTCAAACAACAAACGGTAAACTGCGTCTTGTGAAGGTCAACCCCGATACTCATCTTCATAGAACGCCTCCTCACATCTTGGACAGCGCCTGTCAGGTGAATTGGTCCCAATCTCCTATTCGATCTCGAAGATCATTGAATGTTGCGGCTACAGCTCTTCATTCTCCTTTGCGGTCTCGAAGACCAGTAAACATGTCGAACAGTAGCCTTGCTGCCCAAAACTATAAAGTTTCAAACAGTGTATCCCAATTCACAGCTCATGAAGACTTTTTATCATTCCTCCTTTACGCCGCGCCGGGGGACTATTGAGGATCTCTGCCGGGCGGCGCACCTCTGCGAGCACCTTGAGACACTCGACGCCTTTATCAGAAACGTCAATATACAGGACCCGGACATCACGGAGGAGAACAAAGATGTCAACAAGGTCTTCGCCTCCCTCGACAACACGACGAAGCACGTCATGATCGGACTGACCAACATCGGTCAGCTCGAAAATGTCCTCCGAATGGCAACGATTATAGCGGGCGGTCCCGGCCGACTGAGGAAAAATCCCCTCCTCTCCTTTATCACCTGTCTGGTCAAAAGCCCCCTTCAGTTCGTCGCTGACACGACGCAGTCATTCATCGAGATCTGCCGGAAGGGTCTGCCGGTCGTCGTCTCCTCGTCACCGCAGGCGGGGACCACGGCCCCCGTTAAAGAAGCGGGGATCATCGCGCAGATCAACGCGGAGGTACTCGCGGGGATCACCCTCGGCCAGCTCGTCAGGCGGGGAACACCGATCATGTACGGGAGCGTCCCCGTCATGACCCGGATGGACTCCCTGGCGGATTCATACGGAGCGGTGGAAACGAGTCAGTTCAACATCGACTGCGTCCAGCTTGCCCGTTTCTACAAAATTCCCAACTACTCCACTTCGGGGGTCTGCGACCCGAAGGTCCCCGGCCAGCAATCATCCATCGAACGGCTTTTCTCGAACATCCTGGTGACGTTGAGTGGCCCCCAGTATCTCCACTGTGCCTATGGGCTCCTCGACTGCAATTCCGTCTTCTGCCCCCTCCAGGCGGTCCTCGACGACGCCCACTTCCAGATGATCAAATTCTTCCTGCGCCCGGCTCATATCGATGACCACGAGATCGCTGAGACCCTGGAACAGATCAGGGACGTCTCCGCCACCACCCAGAAACTGTACATTCGCCACATCCGCAAGGTCCTGCGGAGCGGCCTCCTCTCTCCCCCGTACCCCTTCGAAGGAGAAGGGGACACCGATGAGGTCTTCGCCCGGGCCTTCGACCGTATGAACAAACTGCTGGCACGGCCCGCGCGACATATCGACGAAGAAACAACAGCGCAGGTATTCAGGGAGATCCCCGGCATGCTGCCGCGGCTGAACCGTTATACCACAAGGGAGGAGACCCATGAGTGAAGATGTGATAGCGCTGCTGAAAGAGAATGTCATCCAGGGGAGGATGACGGAAGAGGACGAGGGGATCGACGATTCCCTCACCGGTCCCGCCGTCCTTGAACTGACACAGGCCGCCCTCGATCGGTCCATCCCCGTGCAGGACATCATCACCCATGGCCTGACGGCGGGGATGGAGGTGGTAAGGAAGAAATTCGACGCGAAGGAGTACTATGTCCCCGACATGCTCGCCTCGGCGGAGGCGGTGAGCGCGGCTATGGACATCCTGAGACCACACCTCGAACAGGCAAACGTCGAGGCCAAAGGGACCTTCGCCATCGCCACGGTCAAGGGTGACATCCATGATATCGGGAAAAATATCGTATCCATCCTCGTCAAGGGTGCGGGGTTCGAGGTGGTCGATCTGGGGATCGATGTCCCCACGGAGCGAATCGTCGACTATGTGAGGGAAAACAACACCTCCTACCTCGGTCTGTCGGCCCTCCTGACAACGACCATGCTCGTCATGGACGAGGTCATCCAGGCGATTACCGCGGCGGGCCTGAGAGAGAAAGTGAAGATTTTTGTCGGAGGAGCCGCCGTCTCAAAGGAATACGCCGATGAGATCGGCGCGGATGTGTACTGTGTGGACGGATTCGAGGCAGTGAGGATACTCGATTCGATGGCACGGGCATAAACAAAAGGAAAGGGAAGGAAAATGGCTGGCATCGCGGGCGTTCTGGGAAATGAACACGGGAATCTTGATCTGATGCTCGAACGGATCAGACACCGGGGGCCTCATGAAACGGTACGGTTTGATGACGGCCCGATCCATCTGGGGTGTAACGAACTGAATATCGGTGGCGGATGCCCGGACGGCTCCCACTACGCCAGGGACGGGAAACGGTCGGTGGTCATGGACGGACGCATCTACAATGATGGACTGGCGGCACAAACCGACGCACAGGCCGCGTTGGAACTGTATGATCGCCACGGTTCACGCTTCACGGAACAGATAGACGGAGACTTCGCCTGCGCCCTCTCCTGCGACGGGTCGCTGCTCCTCGCCCGCGATGAGTCCGGGATCAAACCGCTCTACTACGGTCATGACACGGAGGGAAATCTCTGTTTCGCCTCAGAGGCGAAGGCCCTGGTCGGCATTGCCGGCGATGCGCGCGAATTTCCCCCCGGGTATGTGTACTCACGAGAGACAGGTTTCCAGAAATATGCCTGCGCCATCGAGACACCGGACTTTGAAAACTACGAACGGGCCAAGGAGGTTGTTCGGGGACTGCTTGAGAAGGCCACGGACAAGCGAATGAGGGACGGGGCCGTGACGGGGGTCCTCCTCAGCGGAGGGCTCGACAGCAGTCTGATCGCCTCCATGGCCACGCGGATACGACCGGGCATCGAATGTTTCACCGTGAGCATGGAGGGGGGGGAAGACCTCCCCCTCGCCCGGGACGTAACCGAGGCCCTGGGGCTCAAGCACCATGTTCGCATGTTCGGCGAGGAAGAGATCGCGCAGATCCTTCCAACGGCAATCCATCACCAGGAGATGTACGAGGAGAGTTGCGTCCACGGGGCCATCGCGAACTTTATCGCGGGGCAGTTCATCAAAGAAAAGGCCATGTGCGTCCTCACCGGCGAGGGGGCCGATGAGTTCTTTGCCGGGTATGACGGCCAGTATAAGCAGGGAGACAACCGGGAGGAGATCGCCGGTATCATCGATTTCGTCATCAGGGTGGCCCACAATACGGCCCTCCAGCGCCTCGACCGGCTCAACGCGGCCAACGGATACGAGAGCCGCACGCCCTTCCTCGACACCGAGGTCATGAACTTCTCCCTCAAGATCCCCCTCGAACACAAGATCCACGGCGAGGGTCAGGTCGGGAAATGGGTCCTGCGGCAGGCCTTTGAAGGCGATCTGCCGGAACACATCATCTACCAGACAAAGCGTTTCTTTTCTCAGGGTTCCGGGGTCGCCTACGTGATGCGCCGGGAGGCGGAAGGGCGTTTCTCCGAGGCCGACCTTGCGGCGTTCAACCGC
The DNA here is from genome assembly GCA_963662405.2 of Syntrophales bacterium. Classification (GTDB taxonomy): domain Bacteria; phylum Desulfobacterota; class Syntrophia; order Syntrophales; family UBA2210; genus UBA6078. The sequence continues at coordinate 2,109,721 of CAXXKT010000001.1, read as the reverse complement.
CAGCCCGGCAATCCCCTCCTCGCCTCCGTTGAGGAGCTGTACTACTATCGTATATTCAAGGAGACCTTCCCCGATCGATCCTTCGACCGGCTGGTGGGGAGGTGGGACCCCCTGCGCCCCGCCTTTTTCCCGCCATGGGAAAAACCGCACTAACAGAGTGGAATCATGCCAACCCCAAACACACTCAACGGGCACGGTCAATATCTGCTAGCGGACCTGCTCATCAGAGGGTGTTACCGGTTTATTGATCATAGAGCAGGGCCTCTATGGTCGTGTATAGTATTTATGATTCCAGAGGATTACAACCGCCGCTCATCGGGTCAAAAACCCGCTGAAAATGGAAACCCCAAGGTAAAAGTAACCGTGTAACCGTTCGTTGAATGGTATTTTACGCCCCACTACCCGGACCTTGCGTCCGAAATCAACGAGAATGAATAGGGGGCGATTTTTTATCTGCCTGCACCTTCTGTCGGAACCCCACAACAACCACCACCAGAAACGCCACTGTCAGGCACACCGCGCGGACCTCCGGGTGCATGAGGGGCGAAACCACCTGGGATTGGATCAGGACATCGTACAGCCCCCCTACTCCGAGGAAAAACGGGAAGATCAGAAAAACGCTGTTTCCGAGCCGATACACGGCGGCGTACAGGAGACCGACGAAAAGCAGTTTTCCGTATTCCGGTTGAAACCCGATATGATGGAAGGCATAGAAAAGGGCGGTCAGGATGATCGCCGGGACGATGCCGAAGGCCTCTTCAAAGAGGGTCCTCAGAAAGGCGTAAAAAAAGACCACCTCGAAACACAACGCCAGCGTGATATACGCCGCCGACCATACCATCGGCGCGTCGAGGTGAAAACCCTCCGGAGGTGGACTCTCGAGCGAAAACATCCAGAACAGCAATATGCCAAGGACAAGGTCGATCGCGAGGAAAAGCGGCCACTTTCTGAAAGTGAAACCAAATCCGGCCCATCCTTTGCGGGACCGCGCGATATATGCGAGGGGGAAAAGAGTCCCGACAAGAAAGATCTGACCGATATCCCGAATCGCAATACCGACCCAGTGCCAATGGGTGGAGAAGGGCCGCATCGCCACCGACAGGCCGATAATACCAAAGCCCGCAACGAAAGCCACCACCGTCCTGCGTGAAAACCGCCACCGAAACAACTGGTGCATACAGTCTTTCATCATATCTCCGCCTGGTTCATGTACGATAAGTTCTACTGATTATCATACATCAAGCGACCCGACACGAAAACCCGTGAATCCTGGAATTGTTGTACACCGACTGAGACTGAATCGGCTGAGGCCGGTTCAACACCCAACTAGTGCATAAGGGACATCCCGTTCTTATTTATTGCCGGGATGGAGAAAACAGGAAGGATCTTCTGCCAGATAATCTCCATGATAGCTGACAGCGCGTCCCCGGCACCCACCGCATATCGTCCGATACTTGCACTCACCGCACGCGCCTTTGAGGGTATTCTCCCGATTTCTCAAATTGGTGAAGACCTCGCTTTCCCGCCAGATGGTTTCGAAGGGCAATTCCCTGACATTCCCGGCGTTCACCTCAACAAAGGGACAGGGCCAGACATCTCCGTTCGGCTTGATATACACAAAACCGCGCCCCGCCGAACAGCCGTGGAATACCTGTTCGGCAAGTTTGAGCCAGATCCCGTCGGACCGACCCCGTTGTTCCATCAGATACGGCCAGTATTGCGGGCCGGCTACCGGCTCGATGATGGTTGAAACATCTCTCTGCTTGACGGCCAGGGATTTGAGCAGTTTCTCGTTTTCGTTCACACCCAGGGATGCCTCTTCGATGGCACTCCCCCTCCCGACGGGGACCAACTGATACATGAGCATGATCCCCGACCCCTCTCCATCGGCTATCCCGATCAGTTCATCGAGTGTGGAGAAGTTGTAGTCCATGGCCGTGACGTTGATCTGCAGGAGGATCCCGGCCTTCTTCACGGAATGGATCCCCCGCAGGGCAAGGTCAAATGCCCTATCGTTTCGGCGGATGTAATTATGAACCTCCCGCTGAGAGGAATCGAGACTGATCGCCACGCCCACGACGCCGGCCTCCCGAAGTTTGAAGGCCACCTCTTCGGTAATGAGCGTTCCGTTTGTCGCGATGACATTGGCCAGGCCGGCCTTCTTGGAATGGTGCAACAGCTCGATCAGATCGGGGCGAACGAGGGGTTCTCCCCCTGTATAAACAAGCATCCGGAATTCATCGATACCGGCCAGGCCGTCAATGACCCGTTTTGCCTCATCGGTTGTCAGCTCATCCGGCGCCGGTTTACTGCTCGATGCGTGGCAATGGATGCACCGGAGATTGCAGGCCGAAGTCACTTCCCAGGCCGGATGCGCCGGGAACCCGATGCACCCCATACCGATGGCGCCCGCTGCCACCGGTAACGACCTGAACCCGTGTTTGAAAAACCAGTTGGGGAACTTCTTCCACCCCACCAGGCTCCCGAAATAGAGCACGCTTGTCAACTGCTTTACAATCAGGGTCGGCGGGACACACATGGAACGTAAAGGAACTTCGCAGATAAGGGGTTTATGCATGACGAGAGATCAAACGCTTTCCAGCCAGACAGCTATGGTGTATGAGAGAGAAGTGCCGAGATTAACGAATATGGTCAGTCCGCAAATCAACGCCAGTCGTTTTCTGTCGAGATACCCGCACCTCCATACCAGAACAACGAGCATAAGACTAACGAAAAAAACAGGGAGGTAAAGGAGAATCGCCACTCCGGGCACGCCCTGATTCACCGAAAGCCCGAATGCGATCCAGGCGGTGACATGCATTGCGATATACAGATATGCCGAGGTACTCTTTCCCAGCCTGACAACCAGGTTCCTCTTCCCTTCGATCAGATCGGCGGGATAATCGGGAAACTCGTTGATGAGAATCACGTTGAAGATCGTACAGGCAATGGGGATCGCGACCCAGTGCACGATATCATCAATCCTGCCGACCTGCAGATAAAATGCCGTTGCCACGGGAAGCCATCCGTAACAATAACCGATGATCAGTTCTCCGACGCCTCTCTTCACCCAGCGGAGCGGCGGAGTGGAATAGAAGAATCCGGCGATCATACCGGTCACGCCGAGAGGGATGGTCCATAATCCGGTATCGTAATAGAATTGGAGAACGACCCCGACCACTCCCGCCAAGAGCAGCATTACATAGCCGGCATACCGGGCCTGCCTGTGGGGCAGCAAGTTCCGTACGATCACCTGACTCCCGCCGGAGAAGGCGTTGCGCTCCATGCCGGCCGAAAGCGTATCCACCGCGAGGTCGTGATACTCTCCGCTGTAGTAGGTTGAAAGCATGGTCAGGACAACTGCCAGAATACTCCAGATAAGGACAGGAACATTGAAGATCCCGTACAGCCGCCATGCCATGACCGTCCCCAGTATGAACGGCAGGAGACCCACCAGATGAAAGGGGGGACGTGACAGCTGGATCCACCCTTTCACCGTCTCTCCCCTCAATATGGGGTGACGTGCCGGTATCCGTGCGGGCATTGTAAGATTTACCTCTTCGTTTCTGAAACACCCTATTTTTCAATAAACAATCGTCTTACGGGAGGCGGATACGGTCATTTCCCTCAGATGATACATGTGCCCGCGAGGGATACATCCACCATGGCATGCTGTTGACAGCATACTCCTCATGCCGGATCGTATAGGGATACTGCTACTGATTCACGATTAGCTGTTGCGGGGACCCCGCACTTCCGAGCCGATAATACCTGTATCGCATCAAAAATCAAGACTTTTATCAAAGATTGTTGTCAAAGATATGTACGCTGCAGTCATTTCCGACCAGGCCGTCGTGGCATCTGTCATGCTCTGCGGAGCATAAAGACTATCAGATCCTTTTTCAGGTATGCGCAAAGTACCGTTATACTGCTTGACAATATGTAAAATATATTTTATATATTGCAACATATAATATACATTGTGTTTGATTGATGCGTGCGGGAGAGAAAAGCCCATGGCAACATACAGAAAGCTTTTCAAGGTCTGGGAGGTCATGAAATATGGGGAAATCTCACGGCAGACCGTCCACAACTATACGCAGATGCGTCTGATCAGGGAGACCGAACGCACCGAGTCGGGTCATCGGCTGTATGATGAAGACGTGTTCAATCGACTGGAAAAGATAAAAGAATTGAAAGAGACCGGGTACTCCCTGCTCCAGATTAAAGATATCCTTGACAGCGCTCACACTACAAACTGAGAGGTATATGAAGCGATGCCCTTTCCCGAACTTTCATTTCACGAACTGCACGAACTGAAAAAAAGCTGCCGATGTCTCTTCCCTGAAAAGCGGTTTTCTGAAATCAATGATGATTTCCTGAGAAACCTGAATACCGATCTCCTGAGACGCGCCTATAAGGCAAGGATCTTTAAAAATCATCCCGACCGTCTCGGGGCGGCTTCCGATTCCATGGTCCGGTTGAAAACGAAGGAATGCCAGCAGATCAACGAGGCGTATCAGACACTGAAACACTTTGTCCGGGAACGGAATGAATGGATCTACTCGATTCTCACGTCATACGATTACCAGGCCTCGTATTCCCCCGCTGAAGGAACCGAGCGGCAGGGCACTCACTCGCGGATGGACATCCTTGAACGGCTGAAACGGCACCTCCATCCCTTCACGAGTTCCTTCAGAGGGTTTTTCAGAGAGGTCCCCGGAGAATCGGCGAGGCCTCTGTGACAAAAACGGTTTTATTGGGGACAGCGCCCAATTAATTTTTCTTCCCCACCCTCTCTTCCACAAGAAACCCCCAATACTCTGTAACCCACCAAACGCAGAAACTCCGTCACGGTATGTGAAGCGGGGTCGTATAATCAGATCACCGTTCCCTCGTGTCGGTGGGCACGGGGTCATGAAGCCTGGGATTCATCACCTGCCGGCAGAGTAACAAGGACCGAACACTTCCATTGCGGGAAAACTCAAGGTTTGTATCGGAGTGGCAGCGGCATCCGCCGCCATGGATCGAGACGGGAAAACCCGTGCCACGTGCGAGAGATAACATCTCCCCGCGTGGGCCGCGAACCACACCTACGCGGATGGTTGAAGGGAGAACTGGATTTCCACACGGCGATTTTTCAGACGTCCCTTTTCACTCTTATTCGAAGCGACGGGATGGTATTCACCGAAGCCCTTGGCGGTAATCCGAAAAGGGCGGACGCCCAGCGCCACCAGCGCGCGTGCTACCCGGGTGGCACGGTCCGCGGAAAGCTCCCAGTTGGAAGGGTAGCGACTCGTGTTGATCGGACGGTTGTCGGTGTGGCCCTGGATTTCCAGGAGCAGCCCGGGGTGCTGATCGATGAAATCTGCGACGGTTTGCAGGACGGTTTGAGACGACCGTTTCAGCTCGGACCGGCCCGAGTCGAACATGATCTGTTCGGGAAAGGTCATGATCACGTGATTCAACCGCCGCTCCAGGAGGACACCCTGCCGTTCCGGCATTGCTTCCACAGTATTTTGCAGATCGGCCTCCATTTCGGAAATTGCCTTTTTCTGTTCGGCAACCTTGGGGACAATGGGTGCTACGACCTGGACGGTGGTTTCAACAAACCGGGGCTTTATTGTCACCGGCGGCGGTTCTGAGTTGACGTGTTGCGCGTAGGAAACGGTAAAAAAGAGGATAAAGAAGATCATCAACAGCATCATCAAGTCACTCATGGTCAACAGCCAGATTTCATTGGAGCCTTCCTGTTCCTGCTGTTGTTTTTGACGGCGCAGCGGTGTGTTGACCTTTTGAAGACACAGATTCGTGTATGACGGCGGAAGCTTCGGCATGACTCGTCACCCATTGAGACCCGCGACGCGGACCTGGGGTTGCGGGGCGGTGATGACCGGCGGCAGGAGTTCCGTCCTGATTCCGGCTATCCTCTCCAGCTTAAACTCCATGGCGCGGGGATGTTCCTGGTCGTAGATATCCAGGATCCCTTCTTCGATGATTTCCATCCGCAGAAGGTCCTGATCCATGAATTCCCTGAGTTTGTTGCACAGCGGCATAAAACACAGGTTGGCAAGAATGACCCCGTAGAGGGTGCTGAGCAGGGCGATTGCCATGAAACCGATGAGATGTTGCGGATTGGTGATCTGGCTGAACATGCGGATCAGGTTCACAACGGTTCCCGCAAGCCCCATAGCCGGCGCGACCCTGGCCATACTGTATATAATCTTGTAGGCGGTTTCATACCGGCTGTATACGAGAAGAGATTCCCGGCGCATGGTCTGTTCGATGTTTTCCCGATCAAACTGGTATGAGATCAAACCAATGCCGCTCTTGATCAATTCGTCGTGAAGGGACTTTTCTTCTTTATCGAGCGCCAGCAGACCCTTTTTCCGTGCTTCCCGTGCCATCCTAACGAGTGTCTTGATCGTCCATCCCAGTTCATCTTCGCTTCGAAACGCCCGGATGACGTATTGGGCGGCCTGCACAATCCTGGAAACGGGATATGCCAGGAGCGATGCCGCGATGGTGCCACCGATGACGATCATGAGGGCGTTGATGTTGGCCATCAGGCCCAGGGTCTTGACGTCTATGTGAAAGGCCACGGTAAAAATACCGAGCAACAACCCGAACGACACTATCACCTGAACGATCATCAGACGCCTCCCAAGAGAATATTTCCTTTTCAGTGTTTTTCATTGGCAGGAACCGTGCCAGGGGGAGATTGCAATGAGATTCTTTTATAACTCACTATTATTATAGATGTATTATGAGAGTTCAGCATAAGAGGCCGGACCGGTGTTGATCGGTCGGCCGGAATTCTTTTCCGGTTTGCAGGGGCAGGTCACGCCAGGTGGCATCTTTTTCTCTTTTCCGTTTTGTATCAGGGCAATACGGGATAGCTCCAGAAACAGGCTTTTCCGTCTTCTTTCCGGTGTAAGATTGGTCACCATGAGAGAGGGGCCCTTACAGTGAAACCGGGGCAGATCGGCATCATCAGGCGGAATAGGACGCCTGCCTGCGACGGATTGACTGGATCGTCTCGTCGAGCTGCTGGAGAAACCGCGACCGATCACGTCTCCGCAGCGGCGGAGGACCACCCGTTATATCCCCTGTCTCGCGGAGTCCCGACAAGAGGTCCCGGGTCGCCACGGCGTGACCGATATTTTCTTCCGTGAAGGGCTTCCCGGTTGTGCCGATCACATGCGCCCCTTTCTTCAGGCAGCGACTCGCCAGGGGGATATCGGCGGTGATCACGATATCGTCAGCCTGAACGTGTTCGGCAATCCAGTCATCGGCCGCGTCGAGTTTATCCTCCACTACCTCGAGCGAGATCCGCCGCCCACGGGGAATCCGCATCCGCGAGTTTGCCACCAGTGTAACAGCGAGACCGTACCGGTCGGCCACGCGGTACACCTCCTCCTTGACCGGACACGCGTCGGCATCGACAAAGATGTGCAGCACCTCACAATCCTCCCTGATTCGATCCGGCGATCGCCGGCCGTGATTCGCAATAAACGGCGCCTGTCATTGCCGATGTACACGACGGCACAACCATTCGAACAAAATTATGCGCCATTCGTGCCGATCGCCTCCAGTTCCGCCCATCGCTCGTAGGCGAGGGACAGGGCCCGTTCCAGCTCTTCAACCCGCGCGGTGGCCTGACGGATGACCGCGCCTTCCTGCTGGTAGAATGAGGGGGCCGCCATGGAGGCATACAGCTCTTTCTGTTCGACCTCCATCGCCTCGATCTTCTGCGGCAGTCCTTCCAGTTCGAGCGCTTCCTTGAACGATATCTTTCTCGGTCCCGCGGGGCGCGGTTTTCTCTTTACCTTTTTTTCAGGCGCAGATGCAGTCTCCGCTCTCTCTATCGGTCGCTGTATCAGCCAGTCATCGTAGCCCCCGGCATATTCCCGCACCATCCCTTCCTCTTCAAAGACAAGGGTGGAGGTAACGACATTATTGAGGAAGGCGCGCTCGTGACTGACGAGAAAGACCGTGCCCCGGTACTCGAAGAGCAGTTCCTCCAGGAGCTCCAGGGTCTCGATATCCAGGTCGTTCGTCGGTTCGTCAAGGACCAGGATGTTGGCCGGCTTGGCAAACAGTTTCGCCAGGAGGAGCCGGTTTCGCTCGCCGCCGGAGAGGAGACGGACCGGAGACCGTGCCCGGTCCGGGGTAAAGAGAAAATCCTGGAGATATCCGATAATATGTTTCGGCCTGCCGTTGATGGTCAGCATATCGTTGCCGTCTCCCACGTAATGGGCGACCGTATCATCTTCATCCGGCAGGACGCGGTGCTGATCGAAATAGGCGGCCTCAAGGTTGGCACCGAGTCTGACCGTACCCTGCTGCGGCTCGAGGTCGCCAAGGAGCAGCCGGAGCAGGGTGGTTTTGCCGGAACCGTTCGGCCCGATGATACCGACCCTGTCGCCGCGGAGAATCGTGGTGGAAAGATCCCGGATCACGACTGCATCGCCATAGCCGAAGGTGACCCCTTTGAGCTGAGCGACAAGCTTCCCCGACGGGACCGCATCCTGGATCCGCATGTGGGCACGACCGACAACCCCTCGCCGGGCCTCGCGTTCCTCACGCATTTTCGCCAGTTCCCGTACCCGTCCCTCGTTCCTGGTCCGCCTGGCCTTAATCCCCCGGCGTATCCATATCTCTTCCCGGGCAAGCCTCTTGTCGAAACGGGCCTGCTGGGACGCCTCGGCCGCGAGGGTCTCGGCCCGCCGCCTCAGATAGGTATCATAATCACCGGGCCAACTTGTCAGACACCCCCGGTCGAGATCGATGATACGGGTCGCGATCTTTCCGACGAGCATCCGATCATGGGTGACAAAGAGAAGGGAGATGTTCGCGCTCAGCAGGAACTCTTCCAGCCAGGTAATGGCATCGATATCGAGATGGTTGGTCGGCTCATCGAGGAGGAGCAGATCCGGATCGCTCACCAGTGCCGAAGCCAGCAGGACCCGCCGCTTCATCCCTCCGGAAAGTCGCGCATAGTCGGACTCCGCATCCAGCTGGAGGCGGGAGATCACGGTCTGTACCCGCTGCTGGGCCTGCCAGCCGCCGGAGATCTCCAGATGATGGTGCACCGACTCCATCTCCGCCAGCAGCGTGTCGTCTCCACCGGCACTCAGACGTACGGAAATCTCATGATACCGCTTGAGGAGTTCCTGTGCCTCACCAAGCCCGCCGGCAACGACATCAAAGACCGAACCCTGGATATCCAACGCCACATCCTGGGCGATATGGGCGATGCGGAGTCCCCTCTGCCGCATCACGGTGCCGCCGTCCGGTTCGAGATCTCCGACAATCAGTCTCATGAGCGAAGACTTGCCTTCCCCATTGCGGCCGATCAGACAGACCCGTTCCCCCGGCTCAATCTGAAGGCCGACGTCTTTCAGTATGGGCGGTCCGCCGAAGCTGAGGGTAATATTCTGTAACGTCACAAGAGGCATGGGGCGCTTGTATACCCTTTTGGAATTTATGGCAACTGTATCGGCAGGGCATAGGGGCCATGGATCAAATCACACCCAAGCGGACGGTGATGACCGTCCGCTTGGGTGATTATCCTGTTGATCCCATTCCTGCCGAGACCGGGACGAGAGATCACACCGATATGGCAAAATCCCAATTCATTTCAACCGCCAACCACTGGGGGAGAAGCATCTGCGACCGAGAAAAATCCACTCCTGTTTTTTCGATATGATCCCTTATCGCTCGTGAAACCGGGCGTGTCGCTGTCACAATGGACAGAAGCACCACCGGAGCCTCCTTCGTCGATTTAGGATCGAGACGTGCTCGGCACAACCGGGAAGGTGAAGAGACAAAATGCGTTCGGCACACGACCGGCCTCACCGGGTAGGCGATACAGGCGCCATCGACCAAAAGAGGACACGGACACGACTCTTCATTGGAAGTATCGCTCTGCTCATCGACCGCTGGTGACATATATCTCTCCCGCCTGGCATGATCCCATTCATGCCATCGCTGCGTTCGTTCGCGAAGACCGTCTATCTGGTCGTCCGATAGGACCCGCCTCACATATTGGGCCAAGGTGTGTGCCTCTACCCTGTTCGTAAGGACATGATATCGGCAACAGTAACAGCACCCCATCTTACAGGTTGGGATAATTCCCTCCTCGCTTCTCAGTCGATCCTGTTCACAAGCACTCGCTTCGTCCACAGAAGCATACACGCCGTTGACAAAGGCCTCTTGGCGGGTAACTGGAATCGGAACTTTGTACGTTTCAGGCCCCATATCGGAATTGTTCTCTTTAATCGATCTCATGGTTCCCCTCTCTATCGACAGCGAATCGCCGGTATACCCAAGTCAGCAAGTCCAACCAGCATGAGTCGGGAGTAGTGCCCCGTTGGGCACTCTGTAACATCGAGCGCGTCCCTCAGCCATCACATAGAAAGAGACCCTCTCTCAAAGTGAGCAGCAACCTCCGTAGCGTCAGGCGATCAGTATTCAAGCAAAAGATCGCTCAAAAAGATCATCAATTGCCTTGCGCCCTTTTTCAGTCAGATTGCGCGTCCCCGTCCCACAAAATGATTCATAACTGATGAGGGGTGTGTCCTTTTCCCAGGTGCCGTTCTTCCACGTATACCAGCCGGATCTTTCCTGATCGAAAACACTCACCGGGCGGTTGAAAAATTTTGCCAGCTCAACGGCCCAGCCCGTTCCGCCTTTAACGGTCCCGTCTTCTATAATCGTACCCACCGCTATGACCTGGAATCCGTTATTGACCATATGGAAAATAACCTGAATTATCTTTCGGATGGTGTCGGTATGGGTATATCGTCTCCCCATACGTTTGAAAACAATCTCCATGCTCACATCACCCAATCTCAATTCCTCATCCCGTAAGATCGTCACATTCTTTTCACGAGAGAGGATATGTCCCGGGAACGAAAACGTTTCTTCGTGAATCCCCCACTTCTCCGCATTTTCTCCAAAGGCGTTTTCCGCACCTTTTAGTCCGCCGCTAAAAAATTTAATCCTCGAGCAGTCTTTCATTCTGTTCCTCCCCATAGTTTCTTATTCTTACTGTAGTCATTTCGACAATATGTCTTTAAACTCGCCATGCGTTCATGGACGTATGATGTGCGCGAGAATCATACCTGGAAACAGATCACACTATGCGATACAGGCAGAAGGTAACGTCCTGCCAGGCCTCGGAGTTCCAACCGTTTGCCGCCAGGGTATATTTCACCGATCCCTCGATTTTCACGGACTATCCGTTTACGCAACCTCTCTCAAAACCCAGGCTGTATCGGCAACTGTCAGATTATCGTCTTGTGTTCAAGCAGCAGACGGCACACCATCACGCAACCAATGCGTCTTCCTCCAAAACGCCATAATCGCATTATTCGAATGTACCATGATGAAGCGTATGTTCAGAATATGTCTATGCGACGACTCAGCAGAGCGGCGCTTCTATCACACTCCCGTACGCCTGTCAAAGAATATGGGAAGAATCCAAGACCGGGTGACACACAATAATCATAGGAACACCGAAACCGGTAACATCCCCGCGCCCTGCCAGCTTCGCATATCGTCGGATTCACATGATCCCATAGCACGTAATACCTCGATTTCGATAAGGAAAGATATCACCGTGCCCGCCCTTTCAATCAAATCTTATCCTTCTGGGCCTTCTTTTCCTTTTTCTCGGTGCGCTTTTCTTTCAACGTCTTTGCCGATTTTTTCTTTTCCGTTTTTTGAGCATCTCTTCCCTTAGCCATGAATCTCCCCTTCACCTCGATTTGTTATATAATGGTGCTAATTGTACTTCCCCTCTCCTGAGACCGCAAGTATTCATTGGACAAATTTACGAAAGTCACAGGGGGCCGTTCCGGGTCCGTCAGGACGTTGCCCGGTCTCTGCGTGCCGGTCAGCGAATAGAGAGGAAAGAGGGCGAGGCCGTCCAGGCAAGAGATCTCCGCAATGTCATTTCCCGAGTAGTGCGGCGCCGGTTCCAGAAGGGCACTTCTGAGATACTGTTCCGGATCTCCCCCGATCGGGCCGTAGAAATCGACCTGTTCAAAATCAGGAAGAGATCGTCGGAGCGAACAATCACCCTTCCATCCATGAGTACAGTCTTCCCGAAGTCAAAGGCATCGACCCCTATGTTCGACCGGTACAGCAACGATCCCGGCCCGGAGGTATTCGGCCACAGGTGAACATAGCGGAATATCCCGCGATGTTCAAAGCGGCAACGGATATCATCAGAATCACGATGTCGTCCATAGATCCGCCCCAAGCGAGGGGTTTCCATTTCACCCCTTCAGCTCATTCCGCCGACAAAGGAGAAACTGCCGGTACACCCCATAATGATCGGTCTCCTCATATCCGATGGATCGGACCGGCACGGAATCAAAACTGTAGATGGTCGCGCCATCGCATGAAAGGAGAATCGGTGAGTGCGTGGCGATAATAAACTGGGCGTGCCCGGCCCGGCTGTTCTCTCCGATGATCTCGAGGAGTTCCAGCTGACTGCGAGGAGAGAGGGCCGTCTCCGGCTCATCAAGGAGGTACAGACCCTGTATCTTATACCGCGCCCGAAAATAGGACATGATGGACTGACCGTGGGACTGCGTCACCAGCGACTTGCCGCCGAAATACTTCAGCTGGCCGGGGTCGGAGACGGTCCATTCCTCAACGATATCGGCGAAGTCTCTGAATGTCTCCGAACCAAAAAACGCACCGGGGACGCGACCGTTTGCCCAATCGACGCGAAGGCACGCGTACAGGAGCTGTTCGTACCGGTTTGCCCGGGCCCTCGGACGCTCCGACCTGTTCCAGATATGGATATTACAGGCACGTGCCAAGGCCTCCAGCAATGTCGATTTCCCCGTGCCGTTCTCACCGACAAAGAGCGTGACGGGTGTATCGAAGGGCAAGTGCGTTGTCTGCTGAAAGGTCGACAGCGAAAAGGGATACTGTTCATCCGTCGGGAATTTCTCCTGCAGGAGCGTGACACCGGTTATATGATTGGACATCCTGTTTCCTCTATCTGTTTCTAAAAGGTCTTCGCCTTCCCGTCACTGTCGGTGAACGGTACCGGTCTTTCCCCTCGCAACCGGATAACTATGCGAGTGTGCCGCGGATCAGCTCCGCCAGCCCCTCGGCATCGTCCTTCTCGACCAGTGTTTTGAGGCGGGAGAGGCTTTGTTCGTAAGTCGTTATAATAGTGGCGATATCCGGGTTTCCCGTGATGATGTCGGCGTAGAGCCGGGGGTTGTTCCCGCATACCTTCTCGATGATGGCCAGTTTCGTGTCGAAGATGGGGGTGGAGAATCGCTTCAGATCTTCGTGGTCGATACCGGTCTGCTTCAAAGCAAGGGCCATGACGATGGTGTCCAGGTGGTTCAGCACCTGGACGACGGACATCACCTCGTCGTGCCGCTCCGGTGTCGTCTCGAAGACACGGGCACCCCGTTTCCGGAAGAGCTCATCCGGCCAGCCCGCCCAGCGATCGACCCGCGCGGGGCACATCACAACATTCAATTCGTTGATCGAGGGGACATCCGGACCGAAAAGAGGGTGGCACCCCAGCACCTCCGACCGGGAGGATTTCAGCATTGCCCTTACCGGCTCCGCCTTCAGGGAGGTGAAGTCCATCAAGAGGGACCCCTCCGGCATCCGCAGGCCGATCTCTTCGATGGTGGCGGCGGTGGCATTGATCGGGACGCTGACGATCACGACCCCGCAGGTCCGGGCCATATCATCCGGACCCATCCCGCTCGTCCGTCCCGATACGTGGACGGTGTACCCCTCCCCCCGGAAGAAATCGGCGAACCACCGCCCGATCCCGCCGGTGCCGCCGATGATCCCTATCTCGAATGTGTCCATCTGTTCCCTCTCGGATGCGCTTTAGCGTGTGCCTGAAATGGCTGCCTTGATATCTCTAGCATAACCGGCGACGATATTCACCCCGTTATTCGCGCCGGCATCCTCCTCGATCAGTCTCACAACGGCGCTCCCGATCACGATCCCGTCGGCGTGGGGCGCGATATCGCGGGCCTGTTCGGGGGTGGATATCCCGAACCCGACCGCGACCGGCAGATCCGTGATGGCCCGTATCCGCCTCACATCTCTCTGGATATCAGACACTTTCGGCTTCGCCGTCCCGGTGACGCCGGTAATGGAGATGTAGTACAAAAATCCGCCGGAACTGTTCGCGATCGTCCTGATCCGCTCATCGGTGGTCGTCGGGGCGATGAGTGAAATAAAATCAATCCCCGCCGGGTCCGTATATTGCCTCAGTTCGCCGGCCTCCTCCGGGGGGAGATCGACAACCAGGATCCCGTCGACGCCGGCCTCCCGCGCCCGCCTCGCGAAGCGTTCGTTCCCGTAGCTGAGAATCGGGTTGTAATACCCGAAGAGGACAACCGGTATCTCGCTGACCTGTCTGACCGCTTCGATCATCTCCAGTATGCCGGTCAGGGTCGCACCCGCCTGGAGAGCGCGATAAGAGGCGGCCTGGATGATGGGACCGTCGGCCGTCGGGTCGGAGAAGGGGACGCCGATCTCGATGATATCGACCCCCGCGCTGTCCAGCGCGAGGATAATCTCCCGTGTCGTCTCCAGGTCCGGGTCTCCTGCCGTCAGGTAGGCGATGAGGGCCTTCGACCCCTCTTTCCTCAATTCTGTGAATCTCTCTTCGATCCTGCTCACGCCAGTCCACCCTCCCCTCTCTCTTCGATGATGCCGAGGTCCTTATCCCCTCTGCCCGACAGGTTGACGATGATGATTTTGTCACGATCCACCGTGGGAGCGAGCTTCATCGCGTAGGCGACGGCGTGCGCGCTCTCCATGGCGGGGATGATCCCCTCGCACCGCGACAGGGTCAGGAAGGCGTCAAGGGCCTCATCGTCGTCTATCGTCACGTACCGGGCCCGCCCCGTCTCGTGGAAGTGGCTGTGCTCCGGACCGACGCCGGGATAATCGAGACCCGCCGCGATGGAAGAGGCATCGCATACCTGGCCGCCGTCGTCCTGGAGAAGATACGTCTTGTTCCCGTGGAGGACACCGAGCCTCCCCGCCGATATGCTCGCCGCGTGTTTCCCCGTCTCGATGCCAAACCCCGCGGCCTCCACGCCGATCAGCTCGACGCCCGGATCATTCCGGAAGGGCCAGAAGAGGCCCATGGCGTTGCTCCCGCCGCCCACGCAGGCAATCAGGACATCGGGAAGCCTCCCCTCCGCCTTCAGAATCTGTCGCCTCGTCTCTTTCCCGATCACGGTCTGGAAGTCGCGTACCATCATCGGATAGGGGTGGGGACCCGCCGTGCTGCCGATGATGTAGAAGGTGTCCTTCACATGGGAGACCCACTGGCGCATCGCCTCGTTCATGGCGTCCTTGAGCGTCCCGGTCCCGGACGAGACGGGAATAACCTCCGCGCCCAGGATCTTCATCCGCATGACATTGGGCGCCTGCCTGTGGATATCCTCCTCGCCCATGAAGACCCGGCACTCCATCCCGAAGAGGGCCGCCGCGGTCGCGGTCGCCACGCCGTGCTGGCCGGCCCCCGTCTCCGCCATGATCCTCGTCTTCCCCATCCTCTTCGCGAGGAGGGCCTGCCCCAGGGTGTTGTTGATCTTGTGGGCCCCTGTATGATTGAGGTCTTCACGCTTCAGGTAAACCCGGGCACCCCCCGTCTTTTCCATGAGCCCCTTCGCGAGGTAGAGCGGGGTCCGGCGGCCCGAGTATTCACGGAGATAAGAGGCAAGCTCCTTCTTGAAGGCCGGATCCTTCTTCGCGTCGCGGTAGGCCTCCTCCAGCTCCAGAAGGGCAGGCATCAGCGTCTCCGCCGCGTAGCGCCCCCCGAAGAGACCGAAGTGGCCGTTTTTGTCAGGCATGGTTCTCATTGTATCGTTCCGTCCTCGATTCTAAAGATATGTGTTCCTTTTCCGCCGCCGTTCCGACCACATTGGCGGATTGTTCTTATGATTCTAATAATCTTTGCGTGATCCTTCCTCCCCGGTGCGAATTCGACGCCGCTGTTGATGTCGACGGCATCCGGCGAGACCGATTCGATCGCCTCTTCTATGTTCCGCTCATTCAGCCCGCCGGAGAGAATCAGGGGATACTTCTCCCCGATCTCGCGGGCCAGTTCCCAGTTCGACACCTTTCCCGTCCCGCCGTAGAGACCGGGCGCGAAGGCATCCACGAGGATCGCCCGCACCGGGTAATCCGCCACACTTTCGAGGTCGGCCGCGGTTCGGGGTAAAAAGGCCTTGATCACCATCGATGCCGGAAACTGGCGGCAGTAGCTCGGTGCCTCGGTTCCGTGAAACTGGAGAAGATCGAGATCGCACGATTGGGCGATCTTTACGACACGCTCGGGGTCCTCGTTGACGAACACCCCGACCTTCGCGATACCGCGAGGAAGGGCCGTGATGATCTCCCGTGCGGGCTTCGGCGGCACGCAGCGAGGGCTCTTCGGGTAGAAGATGAATCCCAGGGCATCGGCACCTGCCTCATAGACAGTCAGGGCGTCGTCAAGGGTGGTGATGCCGCAGATCTTTATTTCGGTCATCGGTTGTTCCTCACTCTCCCAGAAGCTCTCTCAGTTTGGTCCCCACATCGGGGGCCCGCATCAGCGTCTCGCCGACGAGAAATGCGTGGACACCTCCCCGCATAAGCCGTTCGATGTCACCCCGCCCCCCGATTCCGCTCTCGCTGATCACGATCCGTCCTTCGGGGACGAGGGGAGCCAGTTCCCGTGTGGTCTCCAGATCCGTCACGAAGGTCTGCAGATTCCGGTTGTTGATCCCGATGACCTGCGCCCCGGCGTCCACCGCCCGCTTCAGTTCCTCTCTACAGTGGACCTCGACCAGGGGGGTGAGGTCCAGTTCCTCTGCCAGTTCTATCAGATTCCCCAGATCCGGCCCGTCCAGGATAGCGGCGATGAGAAGGACGGCATCGGCGCCGATGATGCGCGTTTCGCAGACCTGATACGGGTCGATGATGAAATCCTTCCTGAGAATGGGGAGCGAGACCCGCCCCTTGATCTCGGAAAGGTATTCCCTTTTTCCCTCGAAAAAGGTCTCGTCCGTCAGGACGGAGATTGCCGCCGCACCGTTCTCCTCATAAAGGGTGGCGATTGCGAGATGATCGAAATCCTCCCTGATCCTCCCCTTTGACGGGGAGGTCCGCTTCACCTCCGCGATGACGGCGCAGGGGGAGCCCTCGATCGCCCCCCTGAAGTCCCGGGGAAGAGGCATATCCAGCGCCGCCTCCCGCATGGCACCGAGGAAGGTCTTCTCCCTCAGGCGCGCAACCTCCGCCCGCTTCACCTGTACTATTTCGTCTAAGATCATAGCCCCGCTCAACTGTTGCTCATCTCGATCAGGGCCTGCAGCTTCTTGATCGCCGCCCCGCTGTCGATACATTCCTCGGCCAGTTTGATTCCCTCCTGAACGGTATCCGCCTTCTCCCCCGCCACGATGGCAAGGCCGGCATTGAGTACCGTGATCTTCCGGCGGGCCCCGTTTTTACCCGACAGGATATCTTTCGTGATCTGCGCGTTTACCGAGGCATCTCCTCCGCGAAGATCTTCGACCGTGTACACATTGCCGAAAGAGTCAATCGGATTGATGTTGTAGGTAGTGATGAGACCGTCCTTCAGTTCGGAAACACGCGTCTCTCCCGTCACCGTCGCCTCGTCGAGGCCGTCCGAGCCGTGCACCACGAAGGCGCGCTTCGTTCCCAGGTTCTTCAGGACACCGGCGAACATCTCCGTCAGCGACGGATCGTAGACCCCGATCAACTGGGAGGTCGCCCCGGCCGGGTTGGTCAGCGGTCCCAGCATATTGAATATGGTCCGTATCCCGATCTCCCGGCGCGGTCCGATGGCGTACTTCATGGCGCCGTGGAGCCGGGGTGCGAAGAGAAAGCCGATCCCGATCTGCTGGACGCATTCCTCCACGATCTCCGGGCCGACACCGATATTGACGCCGAGGGCCTCGAGGACATCCGCGCTCCCGCAACCGCTGGAGACGGCACGGTTGCCGTGTTTCGCCACGGTAATCCCCGCCGCCGCCACGACGAACGCCGCCGTGGTGGAGATGTTGAAGGTATTCATCCCGTCACCCCCGGTCCCGCAGGTGTCCACGATAACCGACGAACGGGCATCGATCCGCGTCGCCTTCTGCCGCATGACCCGGGCCGCCCCGGTCACCTCCTGGACCGTCTCCCCCTTAAGCCGCAGGGCCGTCATGAATGAGGCGATCTGCGCGTCCGTCGCCTTCCCTTCCATCACCTCGTCCATCACCGCCATCATCTCCCGTTCCGTGAGGTTTTCCCCGCCGACTACCTTTCCGATCGCCTCTCTGATCATGACACGTACCCCCTCCTCATTGTGATGAAATTTTTGATGACTCTCTTCCCGTTCGGTGTCAGGATCGATTCGGGGTGAAACTGGATTCCCTCCACCGGGTATTCATGGTGCCGGACGCCCATGATCTCCCCTTCCTCCGTCTCGGCGCTGATTTCGAGACAGGGAGGCATCGATTCCCTGCGCAGGATCAGCGAATGGTACCGCCCCGCCTCGAAGGGGCTGGGGACTCCCTTGAAGATCGTCTTGCCGTCATTGATGATCCCCGATGTCTTGCCGTGCATCAGCCTGCCGGCCCTGACCACATCGGCGCCGAAGGCGTAGCCGATGGCCTGGTGCCCCAGGCAGATCCCCATGATGGGGATCGTGGCGTGAAAGCGCCTGATCACATCCACGGTGATCCCCGCCCCTTCGGGGGAACCGGGACCGGGGGACAGGAAGATCGCGTCGGGATGCATCTCCTCGATCTGGTCGAGGGTGACCTCGTCGTTACGATAGACCATTACCTCTTCGCCCATCTGTTCGAGATACTGGACGAGGTTGTAGGTAAACGAATCATAGTTGTCGATCATCAGAATCATTTCTTTTCTCCATTGCTGTGTAGAATTTCGAACCGGGAGTCGACCAGCCTGATGGCCTGCATCATCCCCGCGCCCTTGTTGACTGTTTCCTGGTATTCCGCGTCCGGATCGGAGTCGGCGACGATCCCCGCGCCGACCTGGACGTAGATCTTTCCATCCTTCACGGTCATGGTCCTGATCGTGATGCACAGGTCCATGTTCCCCGTGTAGCTGAAGTAGCCAACGGCCCCGCCGTACGGCCCCCGCCGGGTCGGTTCCAACTCGTCGATGATCTCCATGGCCCGGACCTTCGGCGCCCCCGAGAGGGTCCCCGCCGGAAAAGTGGCCGCCAGGACATCGAAGCAGTCCTTTCCCCGTGCCAGGTGGGCCTGGATGTTGGAGACGAGGTGCATGACGTGGGAGTACCGCTCCACCGTCATCAACTGGTTGACCTGGACGCTCCCGGTCTGGGCGATCCGCCCCAGGTCGTTCCTCCCCAGATCGACGAGCATGACGTGCTCCGCCCGTTCCTTCGGGTCCTGGAGGAGTTCGTCGGCAAGGGCACGATCCTCCTGCTCGGTTTTTCCCCTCTTCCGTGTCCCCGCGATGGGCCTGAGTTCGACGACCCCCTCTTCGTGTCGGACCATCACCTCCGGGGACGAACCGATGAGGATCGTATCGTCGAACTGGAGGTAGAAGAGATAGGGAGAGGGATTGATGTACCGGAGGGCCCGGTAGAGATCCACGGGGTCCCGGTCGCTCTTCATCTCGAACCGCTGCGAGAGGACGGCCTGGATGATATCACCGGCGACGATGTACTCCTTCGCCCGCTCCACCATGGCCTTGTACTCATCCGGCGTCATATTCGAACTGAGAGTGGCATCGCCCGCTTTTTTACGGGAAGTATCCGGTCCTTCGAGGGGCGCCTGGATCATGGCAACCGTCTCTTCGATCTCCCGCAGGCCCTCTTCGTATAGAGCACGGAGGTCTTCTTCCCCCTCGGTACAGACGCAGGCAACAACCTTGATCGTGTGCCGGACGTTATCGAAGACGATCAGTGTGTCCGTGATAAGAAAGACGGCGTCGTCGGTGCCGAGGTCGTCCGCGGGCTGCGCGGGGAGTCGCTCGAAGTAGCGAACCATATCGTAACCGAGGAAACCCACGGCCCCGCCGTAGAACCGCGGGAGGCCCTCCGCCTGGACGGGGCGGTAGCGCGCCATCAGTTCCCTCAGGAAACGCATGGGATCGCCGTTATGTTCACGGCTCTCTTCCCTTCCGTTCTCCCGGATCAGGACCTCTTCTCCTCTCACGCGGAATTTCACGCGGGGATCGGACCCGAGGAAGGTGTAGCGCCCCCATTTCTCTCCCCCTTCGACGCTCTCCAGGAGGAAGGCGTGCCGCCGGGAACGCAGTTTCATCAGGACCGAAACAGGGGTCTCCGTGTCAGCGAGGATCTCGCGGTAAACGGGGATCAGGTTCCCTTCGCGGGTCAGTTTTTCAAATGTCTCAAAAGACGGACTGTACATATGCGGTACCTCTGTTTCTCAAATAAAAAAGGCCGTGATCGGTCACGGCCTTTCTGGATTCAGTATTGAAAACAAAAAAGCCGCGGAGTCTGGAAAGATTCTCCGCGGCTTGCGATCTGTATGACTCAGGAACCTACCGGCAGACGAACCTCTCCTCCGAGATCCGCCACCACCAATAGTTATGTTGTTCTGAGGTTGTCTGTGTCATGATACTACCCACTGCTCCAAAATTTGTTTCTATCTAGCAGAACAAAGGGGGCTTGTCAATAGCAAAAATGATTAAGGGAGGTGTCGCCGGAATACCACCAATGTTATATGCCAGTCCAACCATACTCTTCAGCGGGCGCCCGCTTTTTGCGCTCCGCTGTAAAAGCCTTGTTAAAATGATTTTATCAAACTTATACTGGAAGCATAGCATCAATCAAATCCTGTGCTCTTCTTTGACAATGTTTCCATTTGCATTCTCGTTGAATCGGCTGACTCTTTTTAATAATGTTTTCAATCAATGGAGAGACTTTGTGCTTTGAGTCTATAAGGATTTCTTTGGAAATCGGGGCACCAACATTAGAGTAAAAAACGGGTCTGCTTTCTGAATAACGACCAAAACTCCGCTCGCCGATATAGCATTGACAGAGCCACTCGATCATACCCGGAACGACTTCATCATGGCAGAATTCGAGCCCGCCAATTTCCCTGAATTCACGAAGGAGGGTACCATGTTTATCATTTCTCTTGAAATCATACCCAACAGTTTTCATATGTTCCAAATAGCTGGCATAGAATGTCTTTAATATGCTTTTCTTGAAGTAAGGTAGAATACCAGCTGCGAATGACACACGAGCTGTAAATAAGTCCAACCCATTTCTTTTAACTTTGTCGGAATAAAACTGAGAAACTTCAATTTTTACCTGGTCTTTCGTTAGTGGAGAAAGCACACCCAAAGAAATATAGCAATTCTGGCGCACAATATCGGGATGCTTACTGTTTAGAGCTGTCGATACGAGAAATTTGTATATTTCAATTTGGCGAACGGCAGGGGCAACACCATATTCTTCTCTGACGGTATGGTCTAATGTCACAGCGGTTGGTTGTTCGACAATTTCTTTGATATCGGTTAATCTGATAACCTCAATAGGGTCTTTAGCCAGCACAGCCTCAATGGATGTTTTAAAGATGTAAAAACAATCTTCAATTGTTGCCTCATATTCGTCATCTTCGTGTTCTAAATCTCTTCGTATATCATATACGCGTGTAATTCTTCGCCACTCGGGCCTGGATAATAACCCCATATAATACGCAAGATCTATTGTCTTTGAGACATTGTATTCTTCTATATCCTCTGGACGGTTTATTTGAGGAAGCCTGTTTGATGTGGCTGCTTCTTTAGCGATGTCGATGCCTGCCACCAATATTTTCTTTTTGATGTCGTGAATAGCTGCATTAAAAAGCCTTTGACATGCACTACTTGGATCGACCGGTAGCAATTTTGCTACTCTTTGAACAAGATTTTTTGATTGCCACTCAGGTCTAATTTGGAGCATTAAACCCTGGACATCACTAGCAACGGCCATTTCTCGATTTGCCGCTATCATAATTGCATTTTCGTTGTCTTTTGTCACAAGGCACCTCGCATTAAGGCTGTGGGCTCATTCTAATGTACTTTTCAGCGGGCGGGTCTATACGCTCCAAATGATTGTTAGATTTTTAAGCAACGTCAAATCGGGTATTTTGCGATTACATTATCAACAAGATCGATGATAAAATCAGTAGCCTTGACTTCAGAAATTGAAATCCCTGATGGGTGAGCTGAGGAATTTCGTATTCCGAGCTTTACATCCAGTATTTTCCTCACATCATTAGAAACAATATTTGCGGACCTCATTAATTCAATAAATTTCCCTTCTGGAATCTCGGAAAAATCATCAAGCTTAGTGATTGAAGACACCTTGATCCTCTTGTCTGTATTTTTCCCCAAAGCGGTATTGAAAGCAACTAACTCCTTCGCAATAATATAATCATAGAGGTGGTTGATCGTTAGAATCCATGTGAGGACAATTGATGCCCTTCTTGCACCAATTTCATAACAATCTATAGCTTCTTGCAAAAATGCTTTTTTGTTAGGATCTTTAATTTTGGGGAGCATTCCTCTGAGTAAATGGCTTGTTTCCTGCCTCGAGGGTCCAGAGCGCAGGCTTTTTTGAATTTCGAGTTCTGAGTTGCGTTCTAAATGGTAACCAGTCTTTAATTTTAAGTATTTTGCAGTTTTTCCACGGGATTTTTTTGATTGTCGAGACAAATAAGAAGAAATATTTGAATATTTTTGTATCTTGGTTATCTCGAAACAACGCTCAACACCGGCAGGTGTGGCAGTGTCATCCCCCAGAATGACAGTTATAAAATAAACGAAGTAGTCTACCAATGAGGCGGATGATTGTTCTCCGATATTAGGAATTTGTTGCAAGAAGCCCTCTAACTGATCATTCATTATTCAGCTCCCGATTTTGGCATGTCATGCTCTATAAAGTTCATGCCTGGCACTGTGACTAGAATATTTTCAGAAGATGAAGTATTAAGCCAACCTCTTCGGTTGGTGGTATCCCATAAGCTTTGTTGAAGTGCTGCAGGCACTTTAGCGCCGACATCACGGTAACATGTAAATATATGATCGAGGGTTATACCTTTGATGTTAAGTTTATGCTGAAGGTAATATACGAAAATGAGATTTCGTTCAAAATTTGAAGAAACCTTATATTGCCCTAAAAAATCCTTCAATCTTTGAATCTTCCCCCCGCCCGAAAGATCAAGATCTTTAACAATAGATCCAGATGCACTTCCTTTGCTTGACTTTTTCTTTTTAGAAGCGTTTCCTGTTTTCAATTTAGCCTTAGGAGTGGATCTCTTTTTTGCATTAGCTTTTGTGCCAGTACGAGTCTTTTGTTCAACTGGCATATCGGATAATAACCTTTCCTTGAAATCATCGTATACCGCCTTGACAAAGGAGTCCTCACCTTCAACTTCAATGATTCCTTGATCCAAATCGATTCTCAATTTTGTAGTCGCCATATTTACTCCTATAAAAAGTCAATTCATGGAGAGCCTGTCAAACAGGCCCATGGTTAAAATTTAAACGGCCAAAGCATAACACCTCGCAACCTTACTCATCTCTACATATTTCGGGTCTGGCAGCATTTTCGATGGATCAAACGGCTCCCCCTTCTTCAAGATGGCATATACAATAGTGCTCATCTTTCGCGCCGTCGCTATTACGCTCTTCCCGGTTCCCTTGTTCTCTTTCATGGCTTTGTATTTGTACATAAGCCAATATCCATCGGTTTTATTCCGAAGCCGTAGCATCCCCATTACCATTTGCACAAAAGCCGTCCTCAGTTCCACGGGGCCTCGCTTGGTAATATGACCATGGCGAATGGTCTTGTTGGAGTTTTGAACCCATGGTACCAAACCGGCATGAGCAGCATACTGCTTGGCGCTCTCATATCGGTTGATGTCATCGGTATAAGCCCGAATCGTCGCTGCTGTTATTATTCCAACGCCAGGAATCGTTTGCAACAGAGCAACATCCTCGTCTTCAGAAACAAGATCAGATAATACGCGCTCAAGTCCTTTGACCTCGGATGCAATTTGGTCTATTGTACCAAGAAGCGGTTTTACCGCTCGGGCAGCGTTTCCGTAACTCCTATGGTCCGCGAGACCGTCAAGGATTCGCTGCCTTTCTTTTTTGCTCTGCAGCTGTCCCCGCCGACTCTCTATCCCATATCCAAGCAATAAACCGTGTATCTGGTTTTTCAAGGATACCAAAGCTTTCACCAGAACAGAACGTGACTTGAGAAGCCTTCGAATGTCCTCGCTTTCCTGCGAACAAAGAATGGACTCGGGAAGCATATCTTTCTCAAGAAACTCAGCCAATGTGCGGGAATCATGCTTGTCAGTCTTTTTTACTGACTCATTTACAACCTTGAATTTCAAGGTGTTCACTATCTTGACCTCAATCCCCGCCTTCAAAAACCGGTTGCGAAAGTGTCGGGTGTTCCCTGTTGATTCCACCGCTGCCGTGACCTCGTAACCGCCCTCATTCCAGTTGGACACCTTCATGATAAATGCCCGGTAACCTCGATCAGTCGTCGGGTAGATGCCCGACTCCTGAACACTCCGATCTTCACTCAAACAACAAACGGTAAACTGCGTCTTGTGAAGGTCAACCCCGATACTCATCTTCATAGAACGCCTCCTCACATCTTGGACAGCGCCTGTCAGGTGAATTGGTCCCAATCTCCTATTCGATCTCGAAGATCATTGAATGTTGCGGCTACAGCTCTTCATTCTCCTTTGCGGTCTCGAAGACCAGTAAACATGTCGAACAGTAGCCTTGCTGCCCAAAACTATAAAGTTTCAAACAGTGTATCCCAATTCACAGCTCATGAAGACTTTTTATCATTCCTCCTTTTCCTCTATGCGAAAAACGGGGGGGCACTTCCCGTATTAAATTGTAATCTTTTTAGAACGCTCCAAGATGCCTGATCGTCTGCTCCCCACAAACACAAAGCCCCGTCTCTGTATGAGAAACGGGGCTCTAGTGGTATCCGTTCATAGTTCCCTCTTTCAACTGTTAAAAGAAGCAAACCAGGTTTTTACATCTGTCAGAATGAACACAACGGCTGGATGATATAACTTTTATGAAAATTGTCAAGGAGTTTCAGGGATTGCCTTTTTACCGCAAAAACTAGGGACACTTCCCGTATTATTTTACGAATCTCTTTTCCGACCGCTTTGCCCGCCTCGGTTCCTCACCAGGGAAAATCAGGGACACTTCCCGGATTAATTTACAATCTTTTCCGAACACTCGGAAATTCCGGGGACACCTTGAACCTTCCCCAGTTTAACGGACACTTCAAAAAGTATCCGGATGCGTATACAATGGAGAAGAAAGGAGTGTCCGATGAGAGGGAAGCGACAGGCATTTAGCCGGGAGTTTAAGCTTGAAGCAGTGCGATTGATGGACGAGGGGAAAAAGCCACCTGCTGAACTGGCCCGTGAGTTGGGGATACGAAGGAACCAGTTGTATAAGTGGAAAGAGACGGTGGATAGAGCGGGTGGCGGTGCGTTTCCCGGATCCGGACGACGCCCAGCAAGCGGGACCGCAGCGGACGAGACCCGTCGATTACGGCATGAGTTAGCCAAAGTAAAGGAAGAGAATGAAATCTTAAAAAAAGCCGCAGCGTTCTTTGCGCGCGAGTTGAAGTAAAGTATCAGTTTATTCGGTCGCAGAGAACGCATTTCAGTGTGGCGGTGATGTGTCGGGTTCTGGAGGTATCCCGGAGTGGCTATTATGGTTGGTTGGGTCGTCCGGAGAGTTTACGAACAAAGCGACACCGGGATTTGCTGGTGAAGATAAGGCGGGCGCATATAGCCAGCAGGAAGATATACGGCTCGCCACGGATTCATGGGGAGTTGGTTGATCAAGGCGAAAGAGTCGGTAGAAACACCGTGGCTTTTTTGATGCGCAAAGCCGATATTCAATCGAAGGTTCATAAGCGCTTTGTCGTTACAACCGATTCAAGGAGGACGAAAAGACCGGCTGAGAACATACTGGGAAGGATATTTTCTTCAGAGAAGCCGAATCAGAAGTGGGTATCCGATGTGACCTTTAGACCCACTCGCAAAGGCTGGTTGTATGTGTCAGCGATTATGGATCTGTATTCCCGAATGATTGTAGGTTGGTCGATGGGAGACAGAAATAGTGCACAACTCGCCGTAGACGCATTAAAGATGGCGGCTGCTCATCGGGGAGATATCCAGGGGGTGCTTTTACATTCCGATCAGGGTGCGCAATATGCTTCGACATCGTATCAGTACCTACTGAACAATTTGGGTGTCATCTGCAGTATGAGCCGGAGAGGCAACTGTTGGGATAACGCACCGATGGAAAGTTTCTTTCATTCTTTGAAGACCGAGTGGGTTGGTTTTGAGGATTACAAAACACGATCGGAAGCTAGAACGAGCCTTTTTGATTATATTGAGCTGTTTTATAATCGCACGCGCAGACATTCTGCGTTAAAGTACAGAAGCCCCCTGGCATTTGAAAACGCCGGGGTTGTCCCCTAACCTAGGTGTCCGTTTTTCTGGGGGAAGATCACCTTACTTATCTTTCGTTTTAGGTCCAGGTTTTTGAGGTTTAAGTTTTCGGTCCAAAAGATGTTTCATTGTCCCAATAAAAGGAGCCGCCCCTAGCTGGCTTTTGTCAATAATTAAGTAAGGTGTCCCCGGAACTCAAGGATTTGAAACTGGACCAAAGTCTCTACACAATTTTACAGGTTTTGAGCGTCACGCTTTTTGAAAAAGAACCAATTTTACAAGTCCGTACGAATAACGATTACATAAACCCAACCCCTGCCTCTTCTAACCATCTGAATCTATCCGGGTAACATTGGGACAGTAGTAATTTACTATTGTATGTTACGACTACCGCAAAATGTTCAAAAAGTCTGATCCTGAGTTTTTTTTGAAGAACTAACTTCTTCCTTTACAATTGAAATAGGACGATTTTTGACTTCATCATAAATTTTGGATAAGTATATTCCTAATATTCCCATGCTAATCATGACGATGCTCGACATGATCAACACGACCAGGATAACGGTGGTGAAACCGCTGACAGCATCTCCAAACCACTTATTGTACAAAGTCTGAATCCCTAATATTATCGAAAAACCAAGAGATACAGTCCCTAAGAACGTCACAATGTGCAAAGGCTTTGAAGAATAGGACGTGATGGCATCCACCGATAATTGAAACAGTTTTAACCAATTCCATTTCGTTTCTCCCATGCGACGCCGTTCAACCTTAAACTCAATTTTACTGTGTTCCATGCCGATCCAGTTGGTGAGCCCACGGAAGAAACGATTCTTTTCATCGAGTCCTCTCAGGATTTCCACGGCCTGTTTATCCAGTAATTTGTAGTCGGAGGCCCCCTCAAAATCCATACGGGTGATATTGCTGAAAAGCCTGTTAAAGAGATACTGTGTCAGCCGTTTCAGGATATTTCCTTCATGCCCGCTGGCTTTTACTGCATCAACGATGGAGGCCCCCTTTTCCCATTCCGACAGCATGGACGGAATTAAATGGGGGGGGTGCTGCAGATCGGCATCAAGAATGATCATCGCATCTCCTCTCGATCTATCAAGGCCAACCGCAATGGCGGCTTCTTTACCGAAATTACGAGTCAGTCGAACACAGGAGACGTTATGGCTTCGATGTGCGAGAGTTGATATCACGTGAAATGTCTGATCGGTACTGCCATCGTCAACAAACAAAAACGTATACTCATATTGAGTGTGGGCCATTACTTTCTGAATTTCGGAAATGAGAGTTTCTATATTCTCTTCCTCATTATAACAAGGGATTAAGAATTCTATGACCTTTGGTGTTGGTGTATTCATGTTTTCTCTCCCAGACATGTTGCCCTGACAATATGCACGTCCCCTTTGGAAAAAACCGCTTCAAAGCAGGAAGAATCCAGAAACTTGTCAATTCCCTTACCAAACAGATTTTTCCCACACTTCCTAAATACACGTACGATATGTTGGGGGTCTTAGGGGTCAGGTCTAGCCTTTTGCCTCTTGGTTCACGGTTCTATTAACTCGTAAATAAAAGTGTCAACGAGTTTCATGGATGCCGCAATCCCGTATAAGCGGGATATCCGCCTTTACTCCGATACGTTGCCGGGCATCTCCTGTTGTCAGGGGCTGTCTGTCATTATATCGCGGGGATTCCGGAGTGCATCACCCTCTATGAAAGATATTACAGATCGTACATCTTCCTATACTTTTCCGAATTCCGGGGACACCTTCCTTATCTTTCTTTTTAGGTCCAGGTTTTTGAGGTTTAAGTTTTCGGTCCAAAAGATGTTTCATTGTTCCAATAAAAGAAGCCGCCCCTAGCTGACTTTTGTTAATAATTAAGTAAGGTGTCCCCGGAATTACGGATGTCCCCGGAATTACGGAATTAAAGGAGATAATTTATGATTCTTTAGATAATCATTCCTAATAACTAATCGAAACACAAAAAAATTAAATAAAAGAAAAACTATGGAAACAATAAAATATCTGGCTAGCATTTTTCCCCATTATATTTGATATTTTTGTGTAGTCTAATGCCTCTATTCACGAGCCCTACCCGCGCCGGGTGCGGCAGTAGAAAGCCGACACAACTACCCAAACGTTTACGGCGGGCACGTATGTCAAAATTGGCGAGCGCGGGTGGGGTCGCCGTGCAATAGTGTGTTAGCCATGACGAATTCCGGAATTCCGGGGACACCTTACTTATCTCTCTTTTTAGGTCCAGGTTTTTGAGGTTTAAGCCTTCGGCCTAAAAGGTGTTCCATTGTCCCAATAAAAGAAGCTGTTCCTAAAGGCCGCCCGGTTCGTTCGTGTTTTCTCAATAACGTTATTTCCTGTTCCTGAGCAGCAACAGACAAAAATTCTTTCCAGGGTTTGGTTACTATTTCCAGCAATGGTTTTGTTTTTACAAGAATATCATCTTTACCTTTCATATGTGGTCTGGCACTACTCCATTGCCAGTCTTCAGGCTTTTTTACCAAGCCTGCCTTGACCGGATTTAATTCTACATATCTGGTACATGCCAAAAGATACCCCTCATCCATGATAAAAGATGAAAACCTTCCCTGCCATAAATGCCCACGCCATCCTTCACGAAAATTGATCCGTCGTGTGTATCGTTTGTGCGCTTCACCAATTGCCTGATTCAAACCTTCCTTTGTTTCAGGTACAACAATCAGGTGAATGTGGTTTGGCATAAGACAATAAGCCCAAGTCTCCACTCTAAACGTATCACACCATTCGGACATTAACTCCAAATAGGATTGGTAATCTTCATCGTTGAAAAATGTCAGCTGCCGCCTGTTTCCTCGCTGTGTTACGTGATGCGGGATTCCCGGCGCTACTGCTCTTGCTATTCGTGCCATGTCAAAAATCAATCAAATTAGCTGGCTTTTGTCAATAATTAAGTAAGGTGTCCCCGGAACTCCGGAACTCGGAACTCCTGGCGCCATTACTCCGTTCCGCGCGTCTCCGTCGGTCCTGTACCAGCGCCGAAAACCATAGCATTAGTCTTGTTACAGGACGGGCAATTGGTCATATTTCCCGTGGCAGATGCCACTTTCGTCCAGGTGGTGCAGTCATAAAGCTCCAGCCTATCGCCGTATATATCCACCCGCCAGGCCGTGCCTTGAACATTCGGGGAGAGGTCGATTTTTTTGATGTAGCAGCAATCATCCACGGCACAGGTGGGACCGGCCTGTATTCTGCTGATGCCGTTGCCCCCACGATTCTCTCTGGTGAACATCTCATTGGGGACCAGTGCTTTTGCAATGACGCCCCCCCCTGGTCGGATCGTATCTGGATCCAGATAATGCACGGGCTGTGGTTGATCAGGGTGAAGTTTTGGGTCGCAGAAGCCGGGGTGGCCAGCAAACCCAAGCAGAAGATCACGACCAGTACGAACAAAGCGCATTTCTTTCTATCGAACATAGCATGCCTCCTTGGAATATGAATTTCGATATTCAGGAATGCCGTCTTCTACTCCTCCGCCTTCTTCCCGACGATATCGCCGTAGAAGTCCGGTCTCCTGTCCGTAAAGATGTTGTTGTAGTCGTTGACGTTTTTGTTCCGTGCCTCCGTCGGGTCGATCTCCACGATCTTGACCTCTTGTGAATCCTCGCCGGCGCTGGAGAGGATGGTCCCGTCGGCCCCGGTGATCTGACTCATCCCGGTAAAGTAGAGTGAGCGATCGCCTCGTGTCTCGGTTCCCGTGCGGTTTGCCGTCACGGCGAAGACATGGTTTTCCCGGCACCGGGTCTTCATCGATTCCTGGCAGAAGGGCAGCACCAGATTCGAGGGGT
Source organism: Syntrophales bacterium (assembly GCA_963662405.2). GTDB lineage: Bacteria > Desulfobacterota > Syntrophia > Syntrophales > UBA2210 > UBA6078. Next base: position 2,079,349 of record CAXXKT010000001.1, on the reverse strand, counting down.
GGCAGACGAGATCTGCCCCCTTGAGGGCAAGGATCCGCATGGACTCAGGGAAAAACCAGTCGAAGCAGATCATGATCCCCACTCGGCAGATACCGATATCGTAAACGGTGAATTCCTCGTCCCCGGGGTCGAACCACAGCGTCTCTTCGAAGAAGAGGTGCGTCTTGCGGTACCTGCCGACATACCCGTCAGGCGATACCATGACGGCTCCATTAAAGACCCGCTCGCCGTCTCGCTCGGCGAGACCGCCGACGATACAGGTGCCCGTTTCCTCCGCCAGCTCACACAGGGCCCGCGTCGTCTTCCCATCCGGCACCTCCTCACCAAGAGCTATCGCTTCTTCCTTTGATGTAAAGACGTACCCGGTGTTGAAGAGCTCCGGGAGGACCAGCAGATCCGCGTCTGTTCCCCTGACCAGGCCCGCGGCCTGTTCCAGGTTGCCGTCGATATCGCCGAACCGCGGCTTAAATTGTACAAAACCGATCTTCATCTCTTCCTCTCATATGGAAATTTCCCGGCTCCTGGTTGCTATGCTTTCCTGCCGGGAGTTTCCCGTCAATATCCCGTCCGAGCTCTCGTGTAAAGCGAAAAAGCCATGGCCGGAACGGTCACGGCTTTTCCGGATCTCTACCAGATATACGGCACTGTTTGTTTAATACGCCTCTTTGTACAGACCGGCGACTTCGCCGGGATCGCTGACCGGGCGGGCGTTGAAGAGCGCCGCCGTGTCGCAGACCGCGTGGAAAGCCGCCATATCCAACGTGTCTTCCGCAACACCGACATCGCGGAGCTGCAGCGGATGCCCCACCTCCTTCATCAGCGCCTCGACTGCGTCGGCCGCGGCCAGGGCAGCATCGCGATCTTCCATCCCCGCCGTGTTCACATCCAGGGTCCTGGCCACCTGGACCAGCGCCTCGGTCGCGTGATCGACGTTATAGCGCATGACCTTGGGGAGAATGATCCCGCAGGCCTCGCCGTGGGGCAGGTGGAAGAGCGTCCCCATGGTGTGCGCCATGGCGTGCGCCAGCCCCACCTGCGCGATCGTGAAGGCCCACCCCGCCAGGGTCGCGGCGATCTGCAGGTTCAGACGGGCCTTTTCGTTCTTCCCGTCGGCGATCACGAGCGGCAGGTTCGCGTTGATCAGGCGGATCGCCTGCAGGGCCTGGGCGTCACAGATCCGGTTCGACATGGTGCTCATCATCGCCTCGATGGCGTGCGTCATGGCATCCATGGCCGTGGAGACGGTCATCCGCTTCGGGAGCGACATGGTAAAGCGCGGGTCGAGGATCGCCGCGTGGGGCATGATGTACTTGTCGGCAATAAAGAGTTTGCGCCCCGCGCCGTGGCTGGTGAGGACGGAGATGTTGGTGACCTCCGAACCGGTCCCCGCCGTGGTGGGGATAACAACATGGGGCGTCTGGGGTTCGGTCAGGGTCAGGAGGTTCAGATGATCGTTGGCCTTCCCCCCCTGCTTCAGGACGACACAGACCCCTTTCCCGGTATCGATAACGCTCCCGCCACCGACGCTCACGATACAATCGGCCTGGAGATCACGTGCGTATGCGGTCGCCGCGTCCACCGTTTCCAGATCGGGATCGGGAGGAATGGTATCGAAGACACCCACGCAGAAATCGGCCAGCGCGCTCCTGGCCAGATCGGCCAGTCCTGCCTCGTGGACACCCGGGTCGGTGATGAGCACAACCCGCCGGCACCCCAGATCCGCCACCACTTTGTTGATCGCGGTCAGCGCCCCGTGTCCGGCAATGATGTTGGTCGGACAAAGGTACGAGAAACCGTCCACTTTTTTATAATCGGAGAGCAGTTCCCAGGTCATATTGGTTCTGGCATCCGCCATGGAGGTGATATGGACCCGTTTGGTCTGCGTGAATCCATGGAGACACTCGATCCCGAAATCGCGTCCGATACCGGACTGTTTGTACCCGCCGAAGGGACAGAAATCCGCGAACATGTGGTAGTTGTTGATCCACATCGTGCCGGTACGGACCTCCCGCGCGATCCGCTCGGCCCGCGCCGTGTCGCTGGAAAAGATACCCCCCGCCAGGCCGTACAGAGAATCGTTGGCGATAACGACCGCCTCTTCGTCGCTGTCGTATTTCATCACGCAGACGACCGGGCCGAAGATCTCTTCCTGGGCGATGCGCATGCTGTTTTTGACGTTCGTGAAGATCGTGGGCTTGTAATAGAAACCGCCCTCGAGCCCGGGGACCTCGGCGCGCTCACCGCCTGTGATCACCTCGCCCCCTTCTTCTTTGCCGATGGCTACATACCCCTCGACCTTCGCCATCTGATCGCTGCCCACCAGCGGGCCCAGATGCGAGTTGGGGTCCATCTGATAGCCGACCCTGAGCGCCTCGGCGCGTTTCTTCATCTTCTCGATAAATTCGTCATAGATCTTGGAATGGACAAGGACACGCGTCCCGGAGGAACAGACCTGCCCCTGATGGAAAAAGGTGCCGAAACAGGCGCCCTCCACCGCCAGATCGATGTCGGCATCATCCAGGATGATATTGGCGGACTTTCCCCCCAGTTCCAGGGTGACCTTTTTGACCGTATCGGAGGCCAGCCTCATGATCTCACGGCCGACCTCCGTGGAGCCGGTCAGCGAGATCTTGTCCACATCGGGGTGCGTGCAGAGGGTCTTACCCAGTTCACCCCCCGGACCGGTCACGACATTGAGGACACCGTCGGGGATTCCCGCCGCCTTGGCGGCCTCGCCGAGGATCACGGCCGTCAGCGGCGTCATCGTCGCCGGTTTGACGACCACCGTGTTCCCCATAATGAGGGCGGGGGCGATCTTCCAGATGGCGATATAGAGGGGAAAATTCCACGGAACGATCCCGACGCAGACCCCGAGGGGTTCCCGGCGTATATAGTCGCGGCCGGGCGCGAAGACATTCCCCGATATGGGGATCTCCTCCTGCCACGGAAACTGGTTCGTGGCCGCCAGGCTCAGGTTGCGCAGGAAGGAGATACACTGAAGCGGCCAGTATTTGGCGAGGCTGATGATGTGGCCGGCATCCATGCACTCCGTGAGCGCCAGCCGCAGTCCCTGTTGCGCGACCTGATCGGCGAAATCCTGGACCTTGGCCATCCGGGCGGCGGGGGTGAGCCCGCTCCACACGCCGCTGTCAAAGGCCCTCCGGGCGGCCGCGATGGCCGCCTCGGCATCCGCCGCACCCGCCCGGGCGACGGTGGCAATCGGAAGCCCCGTGCCGGGATCACACGTTTCAAACATCTCACCGCTCGCCGCATTTACAAACTGCCCGTCGATAAACAATTGATACTTGTCCATGGGAGCCCTCCTTTGGGTAATCTGTTTATCAAATTATATGCAATGATGTTGGGTCTCTGTGGTGCGATCAAACAACGTGCTATGGCAGGCCGTGCTTCAAGACTTACAGCAAATTATGGCCATTATTCCAGTCACTTGAGCCGAGGTGAGTGGAGATTGAGAAGATGGAAATCGGGTTGTAATAGCTATTTTTGGATAAAGTATCACACCGGAAACAAAAGATACAGCCCTGTCTGCACCCGCCTCGGTTTTTCCCCTTCCCCGGGATCGAACGGCGGGTTTCCACAGACCGACGATAGGCCGATCCGCCTATAAAACGCAGAAAAGCCATGACCGCGGGGGCCATGGCTTTTCCAGATCAGAGATGATCGTCAGGGATTACAGCATCTCGTAGATACCGGCCGCGCCCATTCCGCCACCGATACACATGGAAACGATTCCCCTCTTCAGTTTCCGCCTCTTCAGCTCGTGCAGCAACTGGCAGGTCAGCTTCGCGCCGGTGCATCCCAGGGGATGGCCGATGGCGATGGCACCGCCGTTCGGATTGATATCTCCCTTCCAGTACCGCTCGGTCAGCCCGAGTTCCCTGCAGGAATACAGGGCCTGGGAAGCGAAGGCCTCGTTGATCTCGAACAGCTCGATATCGTCCGTCGTCATCCCGGCCAGCTTCAGGACCTTCGGGATCGCGTAACGGGGACCGACACCCATCTCCTCCGGTTTGTTCCCCGCGACCGCATAATGGGTCAGCTTGGCGAGGGGTTTCAACCCCAGCTCATCCGCCTTCTCGGCGGACATGATCATCGAGAAGGCGGCCCCGTCGGTCATCTGCGAGGCGTTTGCCGCCGTCACCGACCCACCCAGCTTGAAGGGGGATTTCAGCTTCGCCATGTTCTCCATGGTCGAGGGCCATCTCACGCCGTCGTCCATGTCAAAGACAAAGGTATTCCTGACCCACTGCCCCTTCTTGTCCTTCTTGTACTTCCAGGCGTTGATGGGAATGATCTCCTCTTTCCACAAGCCCGCCTGTATGGCCTCGTAGGCCCTGCGGTTGCTCTCTAGCCCCATCTTGTCCTGCTCTTCACGGGAAATGCCGTAGTTGGCCGCAACATTTTCCGCGGTGATTCCCATCGAGACGTAGGCCATCGGGAGATCGCCCCAGTCGGGATGCGGGCGGGTTATCCATCCACCCATCGGTATATGGCTCATGGTCTCGCAGCCGCCGGCAATGATGATATCCGACCATCCCGCCCTGACCTTCGCCGTCGCATCCGCTATGGACTGGATACCGGAAGAGCAGAAACGGTTGACCGTCATCCCCGAGGTGGTTATCGGGAACCCGGCCCCGAGCCCTATGATCCTGCCGAGGTTCATCCCCTGTTCGGCCTCGGGAAATGAGCACCCACAGACGATATCGTCGACCATCTCGTGTTTGACCTGTGGCACCCTTTTCATCAGCCCCCTGAGCACCTGGATTCCTATCTCGTCTCCCCTGGTCTGGGCCAGACCGCCCCTCTTGTATCGTCCACCCGGACTCCTTACTGATGCAACAATAACAGCTTCACGCATAATAATCCTCCTTATCGTCTGCCGCGCTCATGGCGGCTCAATGTGTCATGGTTAGTTACGAAGCGGTTTCCCCGTCGTGAGCATATGCTCAATACGCTTCTGCGTCTTCTCTTCACCGGCGAGGCTGAGAAATGCCTCCCGTTCACGATCAAGAATCGCGTCTTCAGTGACAAAGGTGTTCTCCGGACACTGACCGCCGGAGAGGACCCATGCGATCTTTGTGGTGACGTGCAGGTCGTAGTCGGACATGTAGTTCCCGTGTTTCATGTTGAACAGGAAGGCCTGTACGATACCCATAAAATTCTCTCCCAGGACGGGGATCATGTCGGGTTTTTTCCTCCTGAAGGACCCGGCCATCGCCAAGACGAGCTCCTTGGCATCCCATATCTGGTGCTCACGGTTGAGACTCAGATTTTCCGTCTTCCTGACATACCCCAGTTCCATCGCCTCCACCGCGCTGGTGGAAACCGTTGCCTGCGCTATGTTCTGCAGGACCTTCTGATAGATGGGATCCAGGTTCGCAACCTCAACGACACCGGTCGGCAGACCCTCGGTGCAGCGCACCATCAGTTCCTTGCATCCGCCGCCCGCGGGGAGCAGGCCGACGCCCACTTCCACCAGGCCCATGTATGACTCGCCGCAGGGCTGGCAGCGGTGGCCGTGCATGGCTATCTCGCAGCCCCCGCCCAATGCCATACCCGCCGGAGCGGTGACGACCGGTTTGTCCAGATACTTAAGTCTCATGTTGGCATACTGCAGGGCGTGGATCTCTTTGTCGATATCGTCCCACTGCCCCTGCTGGACCGCCACAAGCAGGTTAAAGACATTGGCGCCGACAGAGAAGTTCGTGGCATGGTTCGCAACGACCAGCCCCTCGAAATCCTTCTCCACGATATCACAGCTGTCATATATCATCTGCGTGAGATCCTGATCGATGGCGTTCATCTTGGTATGGAACTCGAGGCATGCCACGCCGTCACCGATATCGACGAGAGAGGCGCCGGCATTCTCCTTGACAACCTTCTTCTTCGCCTTGAGTTCGGGAAGGAGGATAACCCGCGGGTTCTCCTCCATCTTGACGTAATCGTTCTTCTTGAAGTCGTAACAGTAGATCCCGTCCTTCTTCTTCGTGTAGAAGGTCTTGCACCCCTTCTCCAGCATATCTTTGATCTTCTTGGGGACCTTCAGCCCCAGTTTCTCCATCACCCCCAACGACTTCTTCACCCCCACGGCATCCCACGTCTCGAAGGGACCCTTCTGGTGGTTGTAGCCCCACTTCATGGCGTTGTCGATCTGGTACACCGTGTCGGCGATCTCGGGGATCCGGTTTGCCGCATAGATGAAGTTCCTGCAGAGGTACTGCCGGACGACATCAGCGGCCTTATCCTTCTTCGAGTAGAAGAGTGCCTTGAGCTTTCCGTCGAATCCGCCGGGGGCCTTTGCCGCCTCCGCGATGGACTCGAAGACCGGCTTCTGGAAGGGGGCATACTCCAGGGTGTTGTAGTCAAGTACCAGTTTGACCTTCTTCCCTTTCTCGTCTTTTGCCCTTTTGTAAAAGCCCTGCCCCGTCTTGTTGCCGAGCCACTTGTTTTCGAGCATTTTTTCCATAAAATCAGGGCCCTTGAAGATCCAGATCATCTCGTCATTCGGGACCGCTTCCATCAGGTTCTTGTTGACATGGTCGCCGGTATCCAGACCGACGAGGTCGAGCGTACCGAAGATCGCCGAACCGGGTCTGCCGAGGGGCTTGGAGATGATGGCATCCATCTCCGGCACCGTCATTCCCGTGCTGACCATGGTGTCGATCGCGTTCGACATATCGAAGGTTCCGATCCGGTTCGCGATAAAATTGGGGACATCCTTGCAGAGGACAACACCTTTCCCGACGACATTTTGAAGAAAGGCAACCATATAGCTGATGAGATCCTTCTTGGTCGTCTTGCCGGGAATCACCTCCACCAGCTTCATATAGCGGGGGGGATTGAAGAAGTGGACACCCAGGAAACGTTCTTTGAGCGTATCGTCCATTTTCGCGGAGATATCGGCGATCGGGATGCCGGAGGTGTTGGTCGCAACGATACAGTCCGGTTTGAGGACCTTCTTCAGCTTCGCAAAGAGTTCCTGCTTGACCTTGAGATTCTCCACCACCACCTCGAGCAGAAAATCAACATCCTTTAGGAGATCGAGATCGTCTTCGAGGTTTCCGATAGTGATCATCGACGCGAGTTTTTTGGAAAAGAAACTCGCCGGTTTGGACTTTGTCACTCCGGCAAGACCATTGGCCGCAAAACTGTTCCGCCACGCCTTGCTCTCCTTGGTCACCCCCTTTTTCAGATCCTTCTCACTCGGATCAAAGGGGGGCACGATATCAAGCATCACGCTCTCGATTCCTGCATTGGCCAAGTGAGCGGCTATCGTCGCGCCCATGACTCCCGCCCCTATAACGGCGGCTTCCCTGATCTTATACGGCATATCACTCCTCCTTTGTTACGTGTAAAACAAAAAACTTGTTTTACCGTTATTTTACGCCGGAACCGTTTCCGGACTTACTGAGCCCCTCGATAAAAAGCTTCAAACAATCATTCACATTCTTATGTATTCTCTCCGCCCGCGTTGACTCCTGACCGATAAAGAGGTGCAGGGAGATCACCCCGTTGAGCATACCCCATAAGGCATTCCTCATATCAAGCACATCCCCTTTCTCGAGGGAGAACTCTCCCGTATCGATTCCGTATTGAAAGATACTTTCCGTGACGGAGATCGCCTTGTTTGTTTCCTGGATAATTCGTTGGTTGGTAGTGGTCGAAAGGTTCAGATGATCGGCATGCATCATGAAATCCATGAGGAGTCTGAACATACCCCTGTCCCTCAGGAAATAATCCACATACAGGTGGGCAAACTCCGTCAGGTTCTCAGAAGCGCGACTGGTACCGTTGAATATGGGGAGGACCTTGCTGTGAACTTTTCCGATATCATCAAGGAGTATCTGCGCACAAATCTCCTCTTTGCTATTGAAATAGAGATAGATTGCGCCTTTGCTCAGTTCGGCTTTCTGGGCAATATCCGCGATGGTGACCGGTTTGTGCCCCTGTTTGAAGAGAAGCGACCTGGCAGCCCGGAGAATAGCCTTCCTCCGCTGCTTCCGCTCCTTCTCTCTGCGCTTCTCCAGAACCAATCGCGTTCCCCCCTCTATACAATTTTTCAAATGTACGCAGGCTTGGCATCTAGCAACCACAAGGGCTGGCGTCTAAACAAAGGTCAAAATATGACTGTAGGTCACCCACTTCTAAGCGATCACACATCCGTTGTCAAGAAAAATTTCCGCCGGCATGGCGTTCCTTTTGAAAGAAGATGGTGAGAAGGTAGGAGGACACGTAATGCATAGATACCGAGACTTCATTCGGTTCAGAAGCGCTTGATCACAAAAGATCACCTGTCGATAACAACACCATAATCTCGTGATTGCTTTTTATTGCTTAAAACGTATCTTTGGGAAACACACTCGCTGAATTCGTTTTCTACGATTTTGCGGAGGCAAGCCTCCATTCCACAACCTCCCGGTAGAAAATATCCAGAACGCGTGTTGCTTCTTCCTGGTACATATATTTCTTCGTAACCGCGTAAGCACGTCGATCAAGGTTTAGAAGGTCCTGGGCCGTCTCCCGAGCCGCATCAAGGATGTTGGAACCAGAAGGAATAAGATCATCTACAATACCTCGATCGAAGGCTTCACGAGGAGTATAGGCACGGGCATGAAGCAGCGCTTCTCTCCACCAACGGTGAGGAATCGAGGATCGACAAATCAAAAGTATCCAGCTGGGAATAGCCATTTTGTTAGCGATTTCATTGATCTGAATCTTATAGGAGCCGTCAAGCATCATGAACCGATCGCATGCATATGAAAGAATTGCTCCTCCGGCAACAGCATGCCCTTCATAAGCCGCTATGGTTGGAATGGGAAACTGAAAGACTCGTAACATTATTGTGGCAAAGGTTTTCTGAAATTTCAACTTTTCCTCCAGGGACTGCGTAGGAAGAAGTTTCAAATCAAGACCAGCGGAAAAAATGCCGGGTTTACATGTAAGGATTAAAACACCGGCATCGTCTTCTTGGACACGGTCGAGAGATTGATTCAACTCACTGAAAAATTCCCAGTTCATGACGTTCATCTTACCATCGTCAAGTGTGATTTGTGCAATTCCATCTTGAATCGAGCAATGCATCTTTTTCATATTTATCCTCATAAATTCTAAGTTTAGAATTCGGTTGTCACTTTCATCTTGTTCTGAACATATGGCCTATACTGCAATACATTCCGCATGAGAAAGGTTAGCCACATCAGTTATACTTTACAATTACAACAGGCTGAAAACCTATCACTATCCTCCTATCATTAAGCTCGGCAACCACGTTGCCAGTCGCGGCCACACCATGATGATCAGCAAAAGGAGTGCCTGGATACCTACAAAAGGCACTATGGAACGGTAGAGATCCATCATGGTTATCTCCTTCGGCACGACCCCCTTCATGACAAAAAGATTGAACCCGAACGGCGGTGTAAGATAACCCATCTCCATATTGATAACGAACAGGATTCCAAACCACAGGGGATCAAACCCCAGATTGACAACAACTGGCACAAAAAGAGGACCCAACAGGGTAACAATGGCAGCTGGATTCAGGAACATTCCCAGTATAAAGAAAACAACCTGCATAATAACAATAATCCACCACCGCCAGATATTTAACCCGTCAAAGAATCCAAACAACCAGTCGTGAACCCCGGCAACGGCGATAAAGTGAGAAAAACATGCGGCACTGATGATGATCCACATCACCATGGCATTATTGATCACCGTGAAAGACAACGCGGCTCTCACTCGCGCAAAAGTCACCCGGCCATAAATCGCCATACACACAAGGGCTCCAAGAGCCCCCACGCCAGCTGCTTCAGTCGGCGTAGACGCGCCGGTATATATGCTCCCAAGAACAAGTATAACCAGTATGATCGGAAGAATAATCCCTTTCAGGCTCGTTATTTTTTCTTTCAGCGAAAAACTGGCATCCACAGGTGGACCCATTTGAGGGTGAATCCAGCACTTGATACCGATGTACAGTATATAGAGGATTGCAAGAAGGATCCCAGGGATTATACCGCCCATAAAAAGTTTGCCGATTGAAACTTCCGCCACGCCACCGTAAACAATCATAATAATGCTGGGAGGAATAAGAATTCCGAGAGAGCCCCCGGCCATAATACATCCCAGGGCCATTGACTTGTCATACCCACGCTTCATCATGGACGGCAACGCGACAGTACCCATTGTAACCGTGGCCACCGAACTGATACCCGCCATGGAGGCGAATATGGCACAGATAATAACGGTACCCATTGCCAAGCCTCCCTTCACTCTGCCCGCCCACCGGTATATAACCTCATACAGATCATCAGCCAGACCGCTCTGCTGCAGGAAATTGGCCATCAAAAGGAAAAGCGGGATGGCAACATAAACAAAATTGGTCGCATTGCTATAGGTGGTAGTCACTACCATGTACAGACCTGCCCATCCCCACACGTAAATTGTGCCACAAATTGCCAATCCCCCCATAACAAAGGCTATCGGCAATCCCAGCCCCAGCAATATAAATAAGCATGCGGCAATGATCAAAGAAAGTAACCCTACATCCATCTTTATTTCTCCCTTTAAGCCCTCTCAGTTGACTGGCATATCGAACAACCACAATCCCCCAAGGAAAGAGGCGGAAGGCCAACTCATTCCTTAGTGGTTAATAGCATTATATCCTTAAGATATCTGGATACAATTTGACTCCCCAGCAAAAACCCGGCTAAAGGCATGGTCATCCAGACCGGCCACAAGGGGAGCGCGAGAACCCCATCGGATCTTCTATTCTCGATCAGTGTTGCCCAAAATTCCCTCCCTCCCAGCCAAACGAGAACTACACAAAAGAGTAAGGGAAGAATAAAGGTGCTCATCTCTACTATCGCCTGCGTCTTGGGGGAAAATTTTGGATAAAAGAGATCCACCCGAACATGTCCCTCTTGCAGAAGACAATATCCCCCTCCCAACAGACTGAGACCACAGAACAGATATGTATTGACCTCCATGGACCACAATGTTGGTTTACCCAGAAAATATCGGCATATAACTTCAAATAAGACCAGAAATGCCAACAGCAAGGTAACCCCGCCGAGAAAGTACTCGAAAAAGCGGTTAATCGCATCAATGACCTTCACAATGCTTTTCATACCAAGCCTTACCTCCTCTCTTCCTTTCCACCGACACTTGTTGGATATAAGGGAAAGAGAATGTTATCCTTCACATCCCCGCCAACACCTGCCATTTACGTCTACTCTCATAGCAACCAACTGCACGAGTATTCATCGAAGAAGAATACCCGTGCACAGCTGGTGCACTGTTTGGTTAATATTGACTGCTGTTTAATTTTTATTCATAGCTTCTATCCTGACTCTGCTCGGCAAAAACTGAGGGGATTTAATCTTCCCTCTGCCTTGGGCATAGTTTCTCAGAATCTCGACCTGCTTAGCACACAGGGGGGATTTTTTCGCATGGTCATCATACACCGGAGCGGCCGCTTTCTTGAAACGTTCAAGCTCTTCCGGCTCCAAGGTGATAACTTCCACTCCTTTTTCCCGTGCGAATTCATTCAACACGTACTCATCTTTAACCAATCCATACAGATAGGACCGCAAAGTCGTCTCTGCGGCAGCGCGTTCAATGGCTTCTCGTTGATCAGGAGTAAGCTCATTCCAGACCTTCAGGCTCATAATGATATCGCCCATTCCGGGACTGTACAGCGGCGGCTCGATTACATACTTAGTCACCTCATGAAGCTTGTAATCCTGCAATACGTAATAAACGTAGAGATTACCTTCGACCGTTCCCCGTTGCAGGCCTGTGTACGCCTCATTTGCCAGCATGTATACGGGGGCTGCTCCGAACTCCTTGAGAACACGCGCACCGGTTCCAACCGCTCGCATCTTTTTCCCCTTGAGATCTTCCAGCTTGCGTATCGGGAAGTTTGACATCAAACCGTATTTCGCTGCGGTAAATGTTGTCAGGTACAATACTCCATGTTTTGCGAATGCTTCACGCGTCACCTCCCTGAATCCATGGTTGTAATATATATCTAAGAGTTCCAGTGGATTTTTCCAGGCATAGGGAAGATAGTGGCCGTTTGCCTCCGGGATCGTTCCTGCAAAATACAGCACCGAACCACTGTATCCGTCAATCATTCCCCTCTGTATTGCAGTGAGCGCCTCCGATGCCTTTACCAGCTGGCCAGACCAGTATAGCTTGAGCTCGACCTCACCCTTGGTGTATTCTTTGACCTTGTCAGCCAAAAATTCCATGGTTTGGCTCGATCCGGCCGTTTTCACATAAGCACACTGAAATTTGAGAACCTTTGCCGCGTCAGCCGTACCCGCATTGAACACAACAAATCCCGCAAATAAAATCAAAATACTCAACACCCCACAGCTTTTTAATGCCTGTCTCATTTGTTGCTCCTTTCCCTCATTTGTTTTTTGATCAAGGAAATCTTAAACAAACAAAACTTCCCCAGATAGTGCCTCTACGCTGAACAATAAGTACTGTTGAGTGTGATCTCTCCCTTATCTTTCGCAGTAAGGGTTTTGCTGCTGCCTATTCAGTTGGCCACTTCGTCTCATATCTCCTGTGACATATACAAGAATGCCAACTCATGTAATATCCACTGAACATACTTAGAGATTTGCCTTGGCTCCCGCCAATATTTCGGTCCCGATATATTCTTCTCGTTCCAGTTCCACATACTCTTTATCAGAGAGCCCCAAGAGTCCTTTTAAAACATACTCGTTATGCTCGCCCAAGCCACAGGGTGGCATATCGGCCCTGTTTTTCCGTGGAGTTCTGGTATACTTACCGGTATATCCCGTATAGAGATGTGTGCCGCACCATTTCTGTGTTTCCTCTATGAAAAACTCACGATCCTTTAGGTGATCATCTGCAAAGGTCATTGCCTCTGTCATAACGGGCCCGGCAGGAACACCGTGCGCCTGTAACAGGTACATGATCTCGTAATTACCGCGTTCCTTCGTCCATTGTGTGATATTCTCATCAAGATCGTCCTGGTACTTCAATCTACCTAAGAGATCACCGAAACGCTCATCTTGTGTCCAGGGTGGGTTTCCAATAGCTTTACAAAATCCTTTCCACTCGTCGTCACCGTTGATCGTAATAACCACCCATTGATCATTCCCCGCCGTCGGATAGCACCCCTGGACTGCCGTTGCAGACCGATTGCCCTCTACGGGTCGTATCTTTCCATTGGCAAAGTAATCGATAAAGGGTGCCGGTAAGGCACACATGGCAGTCTCCGCCTGAGCAACTTCCACAAGAGACCCTTCTCCCGTCCTCTCTCTGTCAAGAAGTGCCATCATGGCGGACAGGGCGATAGAGTGAGCACCCATATTGTCCATTAGATATGTCTGCCTGTTGCTGAAGAGATGTTCGGGGGCTTCGGAATACCTCACCAACCATGCATGGCCGATCACCGCTTCTATATTCCTTCCATACCCTTTCCAGTTCATATGGGGACCATCGAGACCGAACCCGGGCGACCGAACGACAATGAGTCTCGGATTAATCTCGTGGAGAACATCCCACGTGAATCCTAATTTCGGCGCGGTGGTGGGGGTGTTGTTCTCGATAAAGATATCACTCATCTTTATGACACGTTTTACAAGCTCCCACCCCTTAGGCCGGGAATAATCAAGTGTAAAACTATAGGTATTCTGGAGATGACAATTTCCGAAGCTGAATCGGTTCCACGGGTATTCCCCATTCGGTCCCCACGGCTTTCGGTCGACATACTGAGCGATCCCCCCTTGCTTATTGTTTATCCACTTTTTCTCTTCAGGGCGCGGTTCCACCCCCCTCGTCATACCGCCTGCGTACTGAATCTGTTCCAGCCTGAGAACCTCTGCTCCCAAATCACCCAACAGCATAGATCCGAAGGGTCCTGACCACGATGCCGTCAAGCTCAGCACCCGGACCCCTTCCAACGGAAGACTTTTTATTTTTTCATTCACTTTCATTCGACTTTACTCCCTCTTGACTCCTCAAGCAGTGTTCGCAGCTATATTATCCCCTGTGCCTCCAAAGTAGCCATCTCATCGGCGGTATAACCCAAGCCACCGTAGACATCACCGTTGTGCTGCCCCAGCAACGGAGCCGGCTTTCTTACCTTCCACCACTCAGATTCCGTACGAATAAACCCTCGGGGATACTTGACCGTTCCTGTCGAGGGATGTGTCACATCAACAAAAAGACTCCTGGATCTCCAGTGATCATCCTTACATACGTCCTCGGGTGTGCTCAAAGGAGTACAAATCAGTCCCTCTTTCTGAAACATTTCCGACCATTCCATCTTTGTTTTCTTCGCAAAGCAGTCGTTATAAACCTTCATCACCTCAGGAGTCACCTTCATGGTGATTGGATCCCACTCGGGATCATCAACGAGATCAGGTCTCCCCATCAAGGTCAGAAACTTGGGGAAAACTTTCGGCCCTATCGCCAAAGACACACGGCCGTCCTTACAACTCAGAATTGCCGGTGCTTTTGATGTCACGCCCTGAAGCGGGGCAACCCGACGGGTCACATCACCAGTGTACTGATACGTAAGCAGATTCGCACTTCTTCGGTCAGCTCCAGCAAGTTGAGTCTCCATGATCGAGATGTCGATATAATCACCAATGCCATCTCGCCTCGCACCCATATAAGCCCCGAGTATGGCGTAACACGCCTGCGTCCCCACCTCGAAAAGCAGAGAGTTTGGTCCCTTGGTCAGAGGTTCTCTGTCGGGGAGACCAGTCTGGAACATCGCCCCTCCCATGGCATACTCAACCAGATCGGAAGCCTTGAAATCCCGGTAAGGCCCCGTTTGCCCGAAATTCGAAATCGAGGCCATAACCAACGAGGGGTTCAGCTTCTCTATCGCGTCGAACTCCAATCCAAGATCCGACGACACTTGCGGAGCGAAACTCTCTACCAGGATGTCAGCACTCTGGACCAGCTGTGCAAAAATCTTCTTCCCGGTATCTGATTTCAGATTGAGCGTAATTCCTCTCTTGTTCGTATTCAGATACAGAAAATGAACACTTTTATTCACATCAGGCACATCATCTACAAACGGCGGCATGCAACGTGTCAGGCTTCCCCTGCCCGGCTTCTCGATCTTGATAACCTCCGCCCCATAATCCGCAAAAAGCTTCGTGCAAAATGATCCGCTAATATGATTCGATAAATCGAGAATCTTTATTCCCTTAAAGGGTTGCGCCTCCATACCATGCTCCTCTTTTACAATTTCCGTTAACGAACATATATCCACTACATGTTTAAAAAAAATGTTGTTTACCACTCTTCAGACACGACGCATCTCTCTATGGAAATGCAGCCTATGCTATGGATTTGGAAAAGGGAACTCCCAAATAATGACCTTATAATGACTATTAAATATGATCATCATTGAAAGGATAGGGGCTAAAAATGGAGATTTCTTTTCTTTTATGAAAAATAGAATTGGATTATCTTGCCCTGCGGGTGGGGTAATCACGGTAACCTCATTTTCTGCGGAGGTATCTGCCATGATTACCAAATCGGGATAGGGGAAGGCCTCACGGCCTTCCCCTCCCACACCACCGGGCATACGGGTCCGTACACGGCGGTTCATGTAGTCTTGCCCAATGTTTGAGCCTGACCCCAGAGTCCAAGAAAACCCCGTTCGGCAAAAAACCGATTGGACAAAGCAATCTTCAGCGGTTTCATGTTGGACAACGCCCAAGGTCCTTTGCTTGACCCTGCCGCGATACGCGCCTGATCTTTCCCTACTCCCAGATGGATCAGGTTCTTATAACGGGTATGGCAGTTGTTTACCCATTGTTTGACCATGAAACACCGCAACCTCCTGCGCATCCAACTATCCAGATCCCGCAGAATCGTCCACGTCTCGATCAGATGAAAATACCCGATCCATCCTCTCAAATACGTCTGGAGTTCCTCGATTATCCGGTTGATGGAGACGCGCCGAGATCGCCTCGTGATCGCCCGGACTCGGTCCCGGAAGTTCCTCAGGGCCTTGCCCGTCAGCTTGATCTTGAGGAGTTTCCCGGAGGTAAAGCCGAATCCTAAGAATCCCCGCTCATGGTATCGGGCTACCGCACTCTTGTCCCGGTTCACCCGAAGCTTCAACCGCTTGAGCAAAAATGCCTCAATGGATTCAAACACCCTCTTCCCGGCGCGCTGAGACTTGACATAGATGTTCACATCGTCCGCATACCGGCAGAATCGGTGACCCCTCCGTTCCAACTCCTTGTCCAGTGCGTCCAGAAGAATGTTGCCCAGCAGCGGCGATAAGGGTCCGCCCTGCGGCGTCCCTTCCCACCTTTCCTGTACGGCCCCATTGACCATGATCCCGGCCTGCACATACCGACGAATAACCCGGAGAATGCGCTTGTCACCGATCCTCTTGGCCAGTCTCCCCATGAGGATGTCATGGTTCACCCGGTCAAAAAACTTCTCCAGGTCAATATCGACCACCCATTCGTATCCTTCAGATATGCATCTCTTCGCTCGGTTCACCGCCTGATGAGCACGGCGACGAGGACGAAAGCCATAACTGTAGTCCGAAAAGGTCGGATCATACAGGGGATCGAGCACCTGCAAAATTGCCTGCTGGATAAATCGATCCGTCACCGTGGGGATACCAAGCCGTCTGGTCCCGCCTCCCGGCTTCGGAATCACTACTTCTTTCACCAGTTGGGGGCGATACTCCCCTGTCAACAACTCCTCCCGAATCCGCGGCCAGTGTTCCCGCAGGTAATCCGTCAGTTCATCGACGGTCATCCCGTCAATGCCGGGGCTCCCCTTGTTCGCCCTGACTCGTTTCCATGCGCGAATCACGTTCTCCCTGTTCACTACCTCCTGCATCAGGTCAACCATGATGGGTTCGGATCTCTCCAATGCCGCCGCCGCTTGATACCTCCTCCCATCTCTCCTCGGGGCTTCACCCTTCAAACATGACAGAAGGCCTTCATCGAATAATGAAAGTTGCCGCATCTCCACGACCACGAATCCTTGAGTCTCACCACCGACCACACGTTCGGCCCTTCAGCCCGGCTTGCGCCACACCTAATACGGCCTCTGCTGACTTCTGGAAACCGTTCAGAGTCCCTTGCGAAACCCCTTGTCGTCTCCGACAGGTTCCCAGACCTCCCCGGGTAAGAACAGCCGCCTTCACCCCGCATCCGCCGCATTTACTGCATCACCGTTTGATGGCTACGGGCTTCGCCTTCTCACGTAAGCTCGCCCCAATGATACAGCCTGATATGCGATTCGTGTTCCTCGGATCGGGATTTTGCCTCCGGCTTCCTTCAGACCCCACCTCGCGATGGACGCCCTTGCCCTCGGCTAACAGTTTCCACCATCAGGACCTGTAGAGGACTCTCACCTCCAAGCTGCTGCCCATGCCGGGCACACGTGAATTACCCCGCCCACAGGGCGGGGCATCTGAAAAGCTTAAATGAGGGGGATTGCATCCCCCCTGCCCCTGCTCCGCATTCATCCCCGTCCACAGGACGGGGTATTCTGCGGGGTATTTCATAAATGCCGGACAGGAATGCGGACATTTTCCTGTCCGGCGGTCAGAAAAGATGCCTTTCCCGGCAGTTGAGTTTTCCAGAAAAGACAATGAGTGATCTATCGCAGATGCTTCTCTCTATGTTTTTTCTATGTTATCTTATTACTCCTCGTCCATATGTCCCGCTTCTCGGCGGCCTCTGCAGCAGATACCATTTTTCTTTTATATTCAATTGAATAACTTCCGCTCAAGCTTGGTCACGTCAATAAATGTTCGCAATTTCAATTCATGAGGTCATCGATATTTCCCTGTTACGCCACCCTTTGTAGCGACTCTCTTTTCTCCTCGATGAGTGACGGTTTGATGTAACATTTTCCTGTCGACCAGTCTTCGCTGTACTCAATCAGATACGAAGTGATCAGTCGGATATAAGAGTCCATGCCGGGAAAGATCCCCACAACCCGTGACCGCCTCCGAATCTCCCGGTTCAGACGTTCGAGAATGTTGGTGGAGCTGATCTTCCGATGATCGAATGAGGAATATGACAGGTACTGCAGGGCATCCTCCAGACCTTCTTCCAAGATCGTAATGGCCTGCGGAAAACGATCTCGATATTCATCGATCACCATCCGGGCTACCTGGAGGGCCGTCTCCTTTGTGGGCTGCAGCCAGATGGCCTTCAATCTCGCAGCAAAGGAGTCTTTCTCTCTGTGGGGAATGTGAGCCAGAATGTTCCGCATAAAATGAACCTTGCATCGCTGCCAACTGCACCCGAGAAATGCCTTCCGAACCGCCTTCTTTAAACCGATGTGAGCGTCAGAAACACACAGCCAGACCTTCTCCACTCCCCGTCTCTTGAGATTGGCAAAGAGCGCTCGATAGGTCTCTTCCGATTCGGTCATCATGGGCTCACAGGCCAGGATATCACGACGTCCCTCAACGGTGATCCCGGCAACAACCAGAACCGCCATGCTTGTCACTCGACCGTCGAACCGGATATCCTCATATAGGGCGTCCAGCCAGATAACGGGATATTCTCGCTCCAGGGGCCGGGATCGAAACCAGGAAACCTGGTCGTCCAGTTCCTTCGCCATCACCGATACCTGACTCGCTGATATCCCCTCAATCCCCAGGGACTGGACCAGACGCTCCATCTTCCGGGTAGAGACACCGTTGATAAATGCCTCCTGTACCACCTGGATCAGCGCCTGCTCGGAACGCTTCTTCTCCGTGACAAAGAAGGGAACATACCCACCCTGGCGAAGCTTCGGAACCAACAGATACAAGGCCCCCAACCGGGTATCAAACCGCCGAACTCGGGTCCCTGAAAAATGCGTCGTCCGCTCATCTGTATGCTTCCCCTTGGCCGCTCCCACTTTTATCTCCGATTCCACTTCCATCATCCGCTGTGTCAACCACTGGAGCATCGCATATAACGGATCCGATTCTCCCATGAAATGCAGTAGTAATTTCTTTTACGTCGCGGTATCATACTTCCGGGCCATCGCTCTGTCTCCTTTCCCAAGTGTCTTCGCTGACACCTTTTTAGGAGATATCGATGGCCTCTGACAATACCTCAAATTGCGACCTTTCTTTTACACTACCCAAGCTCCTTTTCTTCATTGTCCAGATATCTGATCTTTTTTGATTCAGCCTCTGTGTATAATGTCTCATTTTGCTGCAAAGTGTGGTTTCCGTTTTTCCAGAAATGCAGCAAACCCTTCTTTCGAATCCGTCGTTCTTCCGGCCTTGATCATGCCATCCCGTTCCAGTTCGAGTTGACGCTCTAAAAGACCATACAGTGCGTGATTGAAATTTTCCTTAGCTATTGCATACGCCTCGTCATCGAGCCGTTCGGGCACGACTACCTTGTTCACAAAACCGCACTGAAACGCCGCTGCTGTATGTGTTTTCACGTTGACTCTCTCAGCGTTTGAAGTAGATATCATTGTCCATTCAGCCATACGGTGAAAGCACGTGTGGCTTTCTCTGTACAAAACAGCTGGATGAACAGACATCTTGTCAATCAGTTCACTCGTTGATAACGACTCCATACGTACTGCTATAAGCACCATCGAGTGCCAAGATATAATCGGTCAGGATAGCCTCTTCACGCACAAAATCAATGTGAGGATCTTTAATAATAGCCGCAAGACCTTCTTTCTGGCCTGCCTGAAAGTGGCCGGCGTATTCATTGATCTGGCGCATAACAGAACTGTTAATATCACGGACCAAATAGCTGAAGAGTTGATCAACAACCATATCTTCGATACTTTCCAACTTGGCTTTTTCGAACACAAGCTGGCCGTAGACAACAACGGCAAAGATCTCAGCAATACTCAGCATAAAATCAGAGTTTTTAACCTGATCCTTGGTCATGGGTGAGCAATTGTTAAATTCCTTGAGCGCTTCAGCCTGCTCGAGAAATATTTTCACATTAGGAAGTGTGCACCCGTTAAATGCCTTCCGGTAATCATTAAACTTGATGTTTTTGACCTTGCCGAAGCCCTGGTCAAACATGCTCGAAGAATCATCCTTCACCATCTTACCGTCTGGAACTTCAGGCAAATCTACATTGTCATTGAAGTAGTTATTGATAAATTTGACTGCCTGAGACAGATTGACATGAGCTGTCCCTTCGAGGCGAACAGAGTTGCCGATTTGACGTACGGCTGTCTCGGCAAATGTATCTGTTTCATATGCCTTGGCAGCCATGATGTTGTGCATGATGGTAACGGCCAGATCACATTGCGCCCCTGAACGTGCTTTCTGGATTGGGTTAAACAATAAGTACCGACGATCCGTCTCCTTGTCCGCCTGACGGAAATAATCGACGGCACGATAGTTATACAACCTGCTCATCACGATTCGGCTCCAGGCTTCCAGAAATCCTCTCTTGATATGCGGCATGTCCGTCACTCTCTTGCCATACAGGTAACGGTTATGGGCGTGATTAATCGCTTCATAGAGCATATGCGTCGCAATACCCGCATTCTTCATGCTTGTCTGCGTTTTCCCGATATTGACCGTGGAAAGACCCATTGCGAAAGCGGCATCCCCGGTCTCCAGAATGTCCACATCGGTGATGGGATACTCAATCATTGCAAACTGGCCCAGCTGACCCTGGAACATACCGACAACGTCTATGTCACCGCAATACTTGAGGTGTCTGTCACGACAGTCGACAACCCAGAATACATACTCTCCCGTCTTTGCATTCTTTCCCATGACACTGATCTTCGGTGCCCGAGAAGAGTTGCCGATATAATACTTTTCTCCATTTGCTATATACCTGCCATCACCAATGGGAGTGATGTTGGCTTCGTTACTGTACAGGTCGGCACCATGGTTGCGCTCGGACATACCAAAGGCAAAAACATGGCCTTCCTTGAGTAACTGTGCCAGCTCCTTTTTCTGCGTCTCTTTCTTACTGATCCATATCGGCCCTACCCCAAGTATCGAAACCTGGAACGTATATTGATAAAGTCCGTAGAAACCTATCAGCTCACTGGCGGATGTTATTCTGTAGTGATCCCACCTGGCATCGGCATCACCGTACCCAGCCGGAGTTAGTAAAGTAGCAAACAAGCCGGATTCTTTGACAAACTGATAGAAATCAGTCGGCATACGTCTCGCCTTGGAGTCGATGCGCATCGAAAAGTTGCCTTTGTGTTCGAAAAAATCCACCGTAAGATTGAACAGATCTTGTGTTTTCTTGTCAGCCATCACCTGATCCATCTTTTGAGGATTCAACAATAAATTTTTTTTCATTCTTTGTTACCTCGTATCACACAGTTATCTACACTGATTTTTTTCTCGACCGTCTCATAACACGTTAAAACTCATCATGAATCAGCGTTTCTCTCATTACCGCATCCCCGAAAAATCAATCGATGTCCTGAAAATCGTTTGCATCGTAAGATTTCCGTTTCTTCATTCCCATTGTATTGGCCGGCCGATTTCAAGTCAGTTCCTGCATATAATTACAGTCAACCAATAGGAAACAGAGGATAGGATCTCCCCACATAAACGGGCGGGGGAGATCCGCAAAACCTCCGTCACAGCCACTACAAACGAACACAAAAAGAGGGGGGACAATTGTATACTATCGGTTGTAATGCTGTATTCAACGCTGGGCGATCACCTTACTGTTGAGCCTTTCTTGCCGCCGCCTTCTTGGCTGCATATTTCTCCAGAATTTCAACTTGCTTGGCACACAGAGGCGACGTCTCCTTGTGTTTCTTCCAGATCGGCTGAACCGTCTCCTTGAATCGTTTCAACTCAGCATCACTGAGAGTAATGACTCCAACATTATTCTTTTTGCAGAAAGCGAATGTATCTGCATCAGCTTTATCATTCAACTGCTTGGAGCGGAAAAACATCTGCAGACCAGCCAGATTAATGGCGTTTTGCTGATCAGGGGTCAAGCTGCTCCACACCTTCTTGTTGATTATGATATCGCATATAGCGGGAGTGAGGATGCCAGGAATGCTAATGTTACTCGCCACTTCATAAAATTTATAGTCTACCATTGCATACCACGCCCACGTGGTTCCATCCACCGTCCCTCGCTGAAGAGCTGTATATATCTCCGTTGGTGCTAAAGAAACGGGAGCGGCACCCAACGCCTTGATGGCATATCCCATCATACCAGTCGCCCGTATTTTCTTTCCCTTCAGGTCTTCCATTGAATGAACAGGAAACTTTGTGATCAATCCCTGATTACCCACAGACATTGGTGTCACATAGTACAATCCGTGTTGATCATATATGGTACGGAGCAGATCCAGATACCCATAGTTCAAAAAAACATCGACCATATCGTCGGTATTCTCCCATCCGTAAGGAAGAAGGACACCGGCAGCCTCGGGGATGGTACCCAGAAAATAGTATCCCACACCCGTCATGACAGCCTCGACCATCCCCTTCTGCACAGCCGAAAGTGCCTGCTTTGTCTGAACCAGCTGGCCGGGCCAGAAAACTTTTACCTTCACCTCACCATTGGTCAATAACTCCACCTTCTCGGCAAAAAACTTAACATTGTTACCTATCTGACTCAACGGCGGGAACGTTGCTTGCAACTTAAGAACCTTAGATTCAGCACATACCGCCCCGGCGCTCAGCATGCAGAAAGATGCGACGAACACCATAACTACCAACATTGACGCTAACTTCTTTTTCATTCTATCTTCCTCCCTTTCATTATCATTCATGCATTCGCGTTGACCAAACACTAAGGCATGAATTTTAAGAATATTAATATTCTAAGAACATTCTATTCGGCAATGTTCTAGAATACATTGAAACGAAGCACTAACCATTTCCCTCTATCATCAGGCCGGGTAACCACGTCGCAATTTCAGGGAAAATCATAACCAATATCAAGGCGACTATCTGTATGCCGATAAAAGGCACTATGGAGCGGTAGATATCATTCATGGTGATACTGTCGGGAACCACTCCTTTCATGATAAAGAGGTTGAATCCGAACGGGGGCGTCAGGTAACCCATTTCCATATTAATAACAAAAAGTATCCCGAACCATAACGGATCAAATCCCAAACTAATGATAATCGGCACAAAGAGGGGACCGAGGAGGGTAACTATTGCCGCAGGATTGAGAAACATTCCCATAATAAAAAAGATGACCTGCATGAGAACGATGATCCACCACCGCCATATATCCAGATTCACCAGATATTCGTTTATTTTGTCTTGGAACCCAGCCACCGCAACAAAATTTGAAAAACAGGCCGCGCCGATAATAATCCACATGATCATCGCATTAGTCTTCACCGTCTCCAGAATCGAGTTTCTTATGGTGCCCCACGTAAATTTACGGTGGATAATCATGCATATCAAAGCGCCAAAGGCCCCAACTGCAGCCGACTCCGTTGGTGTGCATATACCCGCATATATGGTACCAAGAACCAGTATAACCAAGAGAACCGGGAGAATAACACCTTTCAGAATAACCAGTTTCTCCATAAAGGTGAACCGTGTATCTACTGCGGGTCCCATTGCAGGGTTGATCCAGCATCGAATCAGCACATAGAGAATATAAAGAGCAGCAAGGAGCAAACCCGGTACGATCCCGCCCATAAAGAGTTTCCCGACAGACACCTCGGCAACACCGCCATAGACAATCATGATTATGCTCGGCGGTATAAGAATGCCAAGGGCACCTCCAGCCATGATACACCCGAGGACCATCGATTGGTTATAGCCCCGTTTCATCATCGACGGTAACGCGATCATGCCCATTGTGACGGTCGCAACGGAACTGATGCCAGCCATAGCTGCAAATACGGCACAGATAATGATCGTCCCGACCGCCAGACCTCCACGAACACGGCCAGACCACCGGTAAATAATTTCATACATATCGTCCGCAAGACCGCTGGATTGGAGAAAAGAAGCCATCAAGAGGAAAAGCGGTACGGCGATATAGACAAAATTGGTCGCATTACCGAACGCCGTCGTGGCGACTGAATAAAGACCCAGTGGCCCCCAGACATGGAGAGTTCCGAGAATTGCAAGTCCAGCCATAGTCAATGCTATCGGAAATCCCAAGATCAGCAGCGCGGCCAGACCGACAACGGTTATCGCAAAAAGCATCCATAGTTCCATTTTTTCACCTTTTCTTATATGAGCTGTTCCAACTCACTATGATTCACCATGATGCCAAAGAAACATAGTCAATCGTTCTTTTCACATGATGACTTCATATCTTCCACCCGCCTCAATAATCTGGAGATGACCTGCATTCCCAGCAGCAAACCGCCTACAGGAACGACAAGCCACACCGGCCAGAGAGGCAAGGCAATAACTGAGTCAGAAAGGCGATGGCCCACTATCGAATCCCATGTTTCCTGCCAGCCAAACCAGATAAGAAATCCGCAAAACATAAGTGCAAGAGGGAAACAGCAAAAATCGCTGATTGCCTGCCCCCTGGGTGAAAGTTTGGGATACAGGATATCAACCCGGACATGTCCATCTCGCAGAAGGCAATATCCCCCCCCCAAAAGGGTAATCGCACAAAACAGGTACTGGTTGACTTCCATCGACCAGAGTGTCGGCGCATTAAAGAAGTAGCGGGATACCACCTCATATATAACGCTGAGCATTACGAAAAGAGACACGATCCCCATCGTAAGCCCCACGAGAGCATTAATGGTGTCTATTCCACGTATTAAACGCCTCACAATAAATACCCCCTTTCTTTTTCTTGCGTATACCTCTTCATGAATACAGCCTCAGATTCACCGCCCTTTTTCTAAACGAGAAATCTTAAGATCACTCTTCAACGACCTATCGAATATCCTTAAAGACTTGCCTTAGCCTTGGCCAGTATCTCGGTCCCGATATACTCCTCCTTTTCGAGCGCAGTGTATTCTTCATCGGAGAGGCCCAATAGTGTCTTAAAGACGTACTCATTATGCTCGCCGAGACCACAAGGGGGCATATCGACACGGTTCTTCCGGGGAGTTCTGGCGTACTTGCCGGTATATCCCGTATACTTGTGAGTGCCACTCCACTTCTGTGTCTCCTCTATGAAAAATTCACGGTCTTTGAGGTGACCATCCGCAAAGGTCATTGCCTCCGTCATCACCGGTCCGGCCGGAACACCATGCGCTTGCAAAAGGTACATGACGTCATAATTGCTCCGTTTCTTCGTCCATTGCGCAATATTCGCATCCAGATCGTCCTGATTCTTAAGTCTGCTTAACAAACTATTGAAAAGTTCATCTCGTGTCCAGGGAGGATTGCCGACGGCGTGACAGAATCTTTCCCATTCTTCATCGTTATTGATAGTGATGGCCACCCACTGGTCATTCCCGGCCGTTGGGTAGCAACCCTGCACCGCTGTGGGAAGCCGATTACCCTTGACCGTCCGCATCCGTCCATTCGCAAAGTAATCAATCCAAGGAGCAGGCAAAGCACCCATCGCGCCTTCTGCCTGCGCAACCTCCACCAGCGCTCCTTGCCCTGTTTTTTCTCTGTCAATGAGGGCCATCATGGCAGACATGGCTATCGCATGAGAGCCCATGTTGTCCATGAGATATGTCTGCCTGTTGCTGAGGAGATGCTCAGGACTTTCGGAATACCGACATAACCAGGAATGCCCCATAGCTGCCTCAATGTTTCTTCCAAACCCCTTCCAGCCCGCATGCGGACCACTAAGGCCAAAACCAGGCGATCGAATAACGATGATTCGAGGATTGACTTCGTGGAGAAATTCCCATGTGAACCCCAGCTTCGGTGCCGTGGTAGGAGTGTTGTTTTCCATGAAAATGTCACTCATCTTTATGATGCGTTTCAAGAGCTCCCATCCTTTGGGTCGGGAAAAGTCGAGTGTGAAACTATGGGTATTTTGCAAATGGCAATTCCCAAAACTGAACCGGTTCCATGGGGATTCTCCATTTGGTCCCCATGGTTCACGGTCAACGTATTGCATTACCCCCCCCCTCTTATCATTTGTCCATCTCTTCTCATTTGGCCGGGCTTCGAGTCCCCGGGTCATACCACCGGCATATTGAATCTGCTCCAGCCTCAGAACCTCTGCTCCCATATCGCCCAACAACATACTCGCAAAGGGGCCTGACCACGATGCCGTCAGGCTCAGCACTCGTATTCCCTCTAACGGAAATTTTTTTGTTTTCTTATTCATAGTTATTCGACCCTACTCTCTTTGCTACCTAATTCAACATTCCTAGACAATTCCTTGGGCCTGCAACACAGTCATGTCCTCAGCGGTAAAACCCAATTCACCGTAGATTTCTCTGTTGTGCTGACCCAACAATGGAGCGGGTATCCGTATCTTCCACCATTCAGGATTGGTTCGAATTGGCCCTCGGGGATATTTGATCGTTCCCGTTGAAGGGTGATCAACTGCCACGAAAAAGTCTCGCTGTTCCCAATGCTCATCTGTGCAAACATCCTCGGGGGTGCTCAGAGGGGTACAGATCAATCCCTCTTTCTGAAACATCTCAGCCCATTCCATTTTCGTTTTTCTCGAAAAACAATCGTAGTACACTTTCATTACTTCATCTGACATTTCCATATTGTTGGCATCCCACGCAGGGTCATTGACAAGATCGGGTCTCCCTATCAGTGATAGAAACTTTGAAAAATTCTTGGGTCCTATCGTCAATGTCACATAACCGTCCTTACACGGCAATATCGACGGCGCTGTCGATACAATCCCATCGGCCGGTGAAACACGACGAGTTATATCGCCCGTATATTGGTAGGTGAGCAGATTAGCAGTCCTTCGCTCGCATCCGGCAAGCTGTGCCTCCATAATCGAGATATCAATATAATCACCCACACCGTCTTGTCTCGCACTCATATAGGCACCCAAAATGGCGTAGCCTGCCTGGGTCCCTGTTTCAAAAAGTAAAGAGTTGGGACCCTTGGCCAGCGGTTCTCTGTCGGGGAGCCCGGTCGAATACATCGCGCCCCCCATGGCATATTCAACCAGATCGGAAGCCTTGAAGTCCCGGTAAGGACCTGTCTGCCCGAAGTTTGAAATTGACGCCATAACCAATCGAGGATTCAGTTTTTCTATCACATCGAAACTCAGTCCCAGACGGTTCGACACACGGGGTGCAAAACTCTCTACGAGAATATCGGCATCTTGAACAAGCCGTGAGAATATTTCCTTTCCTGTCTCTGTTTTCAGGTTGAGTGTGATCCCTCTCTTGTTTGTATTAAGATACAGAAAATAAACGCTTTTATTAATATCTGGCATATCACCCACAAACGGTGACATATAACGGGTCAGGCTTCCCGTGCCTGGCTTCTCGATCTTGATGACATCCGCTCCATAATCCGCAAAAAGCTTTGTACAAAAAGATCCACTGATGTGATTTGATAAATCGAGAATTTTAATACCCTCAAAGGGCTGCTCCTGCATATTACGCTCCTCATTGATATAATGAATGCGAACGCATATATGCGTTCGCCATATAAATAAACAAAGAGATGACGTGAGCCTTGCATCAGGCAAATCATCATGCCCTTGTATAAGTATGATCACTATGACAAGAATCCGAAAAATGGAACTGCTAAATAATGATCTTATAATGACTATAATATATGATCATTTCTGGAAAGATAAGAGATAGGATCTGAGGTTTTCTTCTTTATTTTTCAAACCCATTTTTTTTCGGAGGTGCCTCCTGTGATTATTAATGGTATTGACCTCTATGTGGAGTATCTCTGCGATTTCCTTTGTTGTCTTTCCATCCTTCACGAGAGCCGCTATTTCTGTCTCCCGTGGGGTAAGCTGTAAATGCTTCCGTGCCATCTTCACCAGAAAAGGAGAAAGGACCTCTTCAAGATGCTCCTCGGCTATAGAGAGATAGTTTTTTTGACTTGCACTGAGCCCGACCTGTCTCAGTTTCTCCAGATAAGGCATCACCAGGCTATTGATATTATAAACGAACCTTTCCTCTATTTCCTGTCTGTCATCCTCGCGATGTTTCAGCAATACCCGTAAAGCTGTATTTGTCTCCTCGAGATGAATAGATTTTTCTTTTAACTCGTCCTGGGTATATCGAAGGGCTGTAATATCCTGGATCAACTGTACCGCACCAACAATATTTTCATTATGGTCAAGCATAAGGCTTGCCTCGGACCACATCCACAAGGAAGTCCCCCCATTTTCAAAGAATGTTTCAGCACCAAGAGAATTCTTATCTCTCTTTAAATATGTATAGTTCCGCTCTATCGAGGCATCCGGCTGAGATATGAGATTGATCAACATAGGTCTCCTCTCTCCATAAAAAGGAAGGGCATACTCATAATCACCCTTTCCAACCATATCAGCGGCCTTGACCCCTGATAGTTTTTCCATCCGCATGTTCCACGCGATGACCTTGCCCTCTGCATCAATAGCAAACATGGCATCGGGAAGAAAATTTACAATATCAAACAATTGTCGTTCAGATTTTTTAAGAGCTTCTTCCGCATGGAACCGGCGTGTGATATCGGTGATAAAATTCAGCGCGGCGGGTTTTCCATTCCACAAAACCTCGACCCCGGAGAGTTCTTCCCATCTGATATTGCCGAATTTGTCGATAATCCTGTATGGATATTTCTCAACCAATTCACCACGAAGTCTTTTATAAAAATTTCCCTTTATCCTTTCGTAATCTTCGGGATGAACAATGTCCTTTATATGCTTGTTGTACATCTCCTCGGGTGAGTATCCACGATTTTCGACAACTTTCTGGTTAACAAACTGATATTGTTCATTCTGTATGATTGTAATCATCTCATGAGAATTTTCGAGCACCAGTCTCATATAATCCGTCGGCAGTGAAAGATTATCACCCAGATGAGACATTGTATTATTCGTCGTTTTTTTGTCTTCGATGGACTGAACTCCGTTTCTGTCTTTATCAGCCTGCGCTGGTTTTCCCTTGTTTGCCTCTTCCATTATTACTCTCCACTTGGGTTAGCGGGATTTACTCTCTATCTTTAAAAAATCACTCCTCTTTCGATGCTATCGGGCATTGTACCTCAAAAGGGAACAAGAGGCCAGCAACCCTCTCACCTGATTCGGAGATAGGTGCCCTCACCATTATTCACACGGATGTTGCAGACATATTGCAATGTCATTTCAGGCATTAAAGCGGTTTACTACTGTCCCAACGTTACCCGCATAGATTCGGCTGGTTAGAAGAGGTAGGGGTTGGGTTTATGTAATCGTTATTCGTACGGACTTGTAAAATTGGTTCTTTTTCAAATTTCAAATCCTTCTTGATAATAGCTACCAGAACATATACGGAAATTGCAATCCAGATCTGTGTTTTTATAGCATTCTCCGAGGTACCGTAAAAGGACTTGATTCTCAGATGTTGTTTGATCCATTTGAAGAAGAGTTGTCGGGTAAAGGACTGGCGCGGTTCCTGGGCACTTTCCCGGCTCGTTTCCAGCCCCTCCCCATAGGAACTGCTCGTGAGGTTTTCCCTCAAGCAGCTCGCCCAGTAGTCTTCTCCGAAAGGGTTATGGGTCCTTGTGATGCTGACAGCCACTTTCACGAGTATGCCTCCACGTTTTGCAGGGGGTGGATTTTCCAATCCCAAAACAGCCCCAGCACACCATAGATGTATTCGTTACTCCACCGCCGCCAGCCCACGCTTCGCTTCTGTCTGCGCTTTCGCCGCGTCAGCAACGTCCTGACCTTCATTTCTCCATAGTCGCGGACTTCGCTGAAGGCCCGGCTTGAGTTGCCGACCCGGAAGTATTCAACCCATCCGGCCAAGGCGGCGTTGATCCTTTTGATCAGGTCTTTCGCGGGGGTGGAGCCCCCGTGTCGGATGATCTCCCGAATCTTTGCCTTGATGGCTTTGCGGGCGTTCTTCTTTGGGCTCAGCAAAATGTAACGGAATGTCCCAATTTAAGGTAGAAGAATTCTCTTGCAATTAGTTTTAATGTGTGCTATCTTTTGTCCCAACAGGAGGTAGCACATATGAATATCATAGAAATCTACCAAAAGTTTCCAACCGAAGATGATTGCCTTAGACATTTAGAGGCAGTCCGGTGGCAAGGTAAACCGCGTTGTACCTACTGTAATTCTCCAAACTCCACACCACTGCCAAAACAAAAACGTCACCACTGTAATAACTGTAACACAACTTACAGCGTGACGGTTGGCACGATCTTTCACCATACCCACTTACAATTACAGAAATGGTTCCTTGCTATTACTCTCATCCTCAATGCAAAGAAGGGTATTTCTGCCCGTCAACTCTCCCGTGATCTCCAGGTCAACAAAGACACAGCATGGCGTATCTCCATGAAGATCCGTGAAGCTATGATGGAGCGCACACAGAGAGAACTATTGACGGGGATTGTTGAAGTGGATGAAACCTATATCGGAGGGAAACCACGCAAGGGAGGGCCAAACGGTGGCAAAATTCACCGTGGCCGGGGAACAACCAAGACCCCGGTGGTTGGGATGGTGGAGCGTCAAGGGCGGGTAACTGCCAAAGTGGTCAATAAGTACAAGCTCAAATCAAAAGACCTTAAATCGCTCATCAGACAGCATGTGGACATTAAAAACACCACGCTCATGACTGATGAATACCGTGGCTATGCGGGAATTCAACAGATAATGGCGCACAAGGTTATCAATCATACCATGTGGTACGTTGACGGTGAGGTGCATACCAATACCATTGAATCCTTTTGGGCTTTGTTAAAACGTGGTATCATAGGCCAATTTCACAAAGTTAGTATCCGCTATCTTCCCCACTACGTGAATGAATTCTGCTACCGCTACAATTACCGTGAACATGAAGATTTGTTTGGCCTCACAATAAAAAGAGCATTGGAGGTGTAGGAATGGCGAAGGGGTTACCAAAGGCAACACATCAAGGTGAATTGAAGATAGGTGATACAGTAATACCATGCGCAGTACTAGAAGATGAAACTAGAGTTTTAAGAGAAAGAAGTGTTGCGAGAGCATTAGGTAAAAAAGGCGCTGGCGCACATTGGCAACGCAAAAGAGCCGATGAAAAAGGCGCTCATCTTCCAGAATATGTTTCAGCCAAAAAACTAGAGCCATTTATTGAACTGGAAATAAGAGATAAACTCCTAAATCCAATTACCTACATGACAAAATCTGGTACAGAAGCGCAGGGATTACCAGCACATCTTCTCTCTGATATTTGTAATATTTGGCTCAAGGCAAGAGAAAAAGGCGCTCTTTCAAAAGCACAAGAAAAAACGGCGCTTAAAGCAGAGTTGCTGATGCGAGGTTTTGCTCATGTTGGAATAACGGCTCTGGTTGATGAGGCCACTGGATATCAAGACCTTAGAATGAAGGGGGTCTTAAATGAGATATTAAATCAGTTCCTCTTGAACGAGGCCAAAAAATACGAGGTTACGTTCCCACTGGTATTATACAAAGAGTGGTTTAGGTTGAATAATTGGCCATGGAGCGTAGAAAATGCGCAAAAAAGACCGAGTATTATTGGAAAATGGACCAATAAATACATCTACGAAAGAATGGCCCCCAACTTATTGGGAGAACTTGAAAAACGAAACTCAAAAACAGACAAGGGGTATAGAAAGCATAAGCACTTTCAATTTCTTACCGATGAAGTTGGAGAGCCTAGGTTAAGAGAGTTTTTTGGTGGTCTGCTGGCGCTAGCAAGGGCTACCACAAATTGGAAAAAATACGTTAGACTTGTTGAAAGGGCATACCCAGCCTTTGGAGATCAATACACCATTGATCTCGGAGATGACGATTAGAAAAAGGCGGGGCAAAACCCCGCCTTTTTATTCTTGACTTAATTGGTTAAATTCCCTATCAGAAAAAATGGGTGCAACGGTATCCTTTAACTTGACGTATACCGCAAAGGGCAAGGCGGTTCCAGAGCTGGTCGGGCAAATTTGGACAGGTGCATAAGTGGGAAAGTTGCTCTATAGTGGACGTAAGGAGGAAAGAGATATGAGCAAGAGACCGCGGAGGAACCATGCACCGTCCTTCAAGGCGAAGGTGGCATTGGAGGCACTGAAAGGGGACCAGACGATCGTTGAGCTTGCCGAGCGGTATCAGGTACACCCGAACCAGATCACCACATGGAAGAAGCAGTTGATGGATCACGCATCGGACGTATTTGGCAAGGGTCATAAGGACAACCAGGGTCCGGGTGTAAAAGAACTTCACGCCAAGATCGGACAGTTATCGATGGAGAATGATTTTTTATCACATGCGCTCGGTCGCATCAACGGAACGAGCGCAAAGCGATGATCAAGAGAGAAAAGAGTGTGCCCATAACCCGTCAATGCGAACTCTTGGAGCTGTCCCGATCGAGTGTTTATTACTCTCCGGTTCCGGTCAGCGCGAAGGATCTGGAGCTGATGCGTCAGATTGATGAGATTCATCTTCAGTATCCCTTCTATGGGAGTCGGAAGATTCGCAATGAGCTGTGGCAGAGAGGGTATGATATCGGACGTGATAAGGTACGTCGGTTGATGCGTCGCATGGGGATCGAGGCGTTGTACATCAAGCCGAGATTATCGATAAAGCATCCCCAGCACCCGATATATCCGTATCTGTTACGGGGACTTGATATCATCCGTCCCAACCACGTATGGTCTGCCGATATCACGTATATTCCCATGGAACGAGGGTTCTGTTATCTGGTAGCCGTTATGGACTGGGCGAGTCGGATGGTCCTCTCCTGGCGGTTGTCGAATACGTTGGACAGTGCGTTTTGTGTGGATGCGCTTGAAGAAGCACTCACCACGTATGGGCGCCCGGCTATCTTCAATACCGATCAGGGCAGTCAGTTTACCTCACAGGCATTCATCGATGTCCTTCGCTCTCATGATATCTCTATCAGCATGGACGGTCAGGGGCGATGGATGGACAATGTCTTCATCGAACGGCTCTGGAAGAGCGTCAAGTACGAAGATATCTATCTGAAGGCATACGGTTCAATGAAAGAGTTGAAGAAGGGGCTTACCGACTATTTTCAGTTCTACAACGAGAAACGGTGGCACAATACTTTTGACAGAAAGACACCGGCTATGGTTTATTTTGAATCACTACCACAGGGACAGGCTGCGGCATGAACACAAACCCAGGGCAACTTCCCACTTATAAATCCCTGTTACCTGTCCAAAGAAACCGGACCACCTCTTCCTACGCCGGGAAGGAGGTGAGTCTGATTGGCTAAAACCAAAGAGGACAAGAAGGTTGTTCCCGTTAGACCGTACACGCGGATTGTGAACGGTCGTCCAGTTAGGGTTAAGCGGCACAAACGCTCAACGCCCAACTAAACGGTGACACCATACCGTTGCACCCACCAATAACACCTCGCCACAAAAAAAGTCAAAGATTAAAAAGCATCAATATTACCTTTGAATATGTTTCAGAATACTTGGCAGTGGTGTACTAATTGTAAATTTACGATTAATTTCATCTTGTAAAACTGTCTCAACATTAGCCCAAGAAAACCCAAAATAACTTCCAAGATACCTGAATGTTTCTGGATCTGGGATATGGGAGATTGTCTTACCCCTGACCAGATAGCACTTCTCCGATGCTGGGTCTTGAATAAGCCGCACTTTTTGTTTCTTTTGCGACTTGCTGTTTGATAAATAATACAGAACCCCAGCAGATATGGCTGCGATTATAAGCAATACATACGATATATTTGTAAGCATAGTTGACCCCACTATTTTAGTAACCGCTTCCCACCGATCAATTAACGTCACAATTACATATAAGATGAAAGAAGCTATTACTGATATATTTGAAATCCCTTTTATCATAACTCACCCCCCTATTTTATGTGAGATGAGTTATACTATACTAATATTCAAGAAACAATCTCATTTAATCATAATTACACTACCTTATTCTGGGACATTCCGAAATGTAATGCCGGTTCCTTTCACGGTTCAATATCCGCCGGAGGTCAAACCCGAGGAATCCAAAGGCGCCGCCGTCAAGCATGTTTACCACCTTCGTTTTCTCCATGTTCAGACTGACGCCCAAGGGCTCGATCTGTTCACAGAGTCGTTGCAGGGCTCTTTGCGCCCAGCTTCGCTTGGTATGGTGGCCGCTTACGGTGATTACGATATCATCAGCAAACCGATGATAGTTTACCGCCTCGAACTCCCCTTCCGCCGTCTTGCGCCGTATGCCGTCGAAGTACCAGTCAACCTCGCTCAGGTAGATATTGGCAGCCAGGGGACTGAACGGCCCTCCTTGCGGAACGCCGATTTTCCCCGTTGTTTTCAATATCAACTTCACAAGGTGCAGCACCTGCGGGTCTTGGACCCGCCGCGCTATTTTCTCCAACAGAACGTCATGCCTGATCGTGTCGAAGTACTTGGATAGATCAACATCAATCACCATGTTCATCCGCCGAAGAATGCTCCTCCGGACTTCCGCAAGGGCACGGTGCGGCGATCGTTTCGGTCGAAACCCATAGGAGTTCGGGCAGAAATCCGCCTCGAAGATCGCTTCGAGCACCCATTTCAGTGCACCTTGTACCACGCGATCCCTGATGCACGGTATCTGAAGCGTGCGGGTCTTGCCGTTTCCCTTTGGTATCTCCACAAAACGATTCCTTTGCGGCTTGTAGTCGCCTGCAATGAGGTCATTCCGTATCGTCTGGAGGAATGTTTCCACGCCCGCCGCATCGATGTCTTCGAAGCTTTGTCCGTCGATACCCGGAGCGCCGCCATTCCTCTTTGCCAGCCGGTATGCCTCTGCAAGCACTTCGATCTTCGTCACATGCACGAAGATCCCCCAGAAGCGATGATCTTTCTCAGACTTCGCCTTTCGATAAATCCGCCGGCGCAGCTCCTGCACACTGATGGGCGTCTTTGTCATCTCACCCGTGCCTCGCTTTGCCGAAACGGAATGTCTACCGGTCCGGGGCCTTCCCTCCCTGTGCGTTTTGCTGCACACAGATCAAAAGTACTACGACCCGATCCGCCACCCTGACGCCTTTCCCGCCACTTCCCACTCAAGGTTATAGGCCGGAACTCCTCGTCGAGGTTTCTCCGACGGGCGTCGAAGGCTTCTCCAGTTTCCGCATAATCCTTCATACCATGTCGCCGCTGATACCCCGCCGGTGAGAAATAGCGTATACGACTCATCACCGCCATCTCTTGCTGCCTTCGCACGTCATCGACCATCTCGGCCACCGGAATGCGTGTAACGAGGCTACGTCTACGTTCACTGCACGTTACAACCTGGTACGTTGCGCATCCTCCTTTCAAAGAATGTTGTCGAAGGGCTTTACCGTCTTGCTTTCGCGCCACGGCACCTTCCAAGCTACGAGGCCCTGAGTCTTTTAGCCTCGGTCGGACTTTCACCGACTGGATTATGCGTCCTTGTCTGGACACGCCCACCGGCCAGCGGCAGCGGTAGATGCTCTGCGATAGTTTTTGCCGGAAGCGTAAAATTGTTGATGAGAAAGACCAGTCTTTTGTTGGTGTTCACATCGAGATACCTGATTCTCCGTAGTTTTTCCGGATAGTTCTTTTGAGCATAGAAGTTCTGGGGCACAATGGTTTAGTCGCATTGAATCCCTGTGTTGTCAACAAATAGAACTGTCCGGTTTTGTAGCAAATGAGTTGTCCGCTTTTTACCTCTCAGAAAAGCAGCGGAAGGTATGGCCTGGATCTGCTTTTCTGAGAAAGTGGCGAGCGGCAGACTTACGCTGCCTTTTCCTTTCCATTCTTATTTTCTTTCAATTTCCCCTGTGCATCATAATCAGCCAGCTTTCTCGGGCCATGGAAAACGGCCAGCGAGCCGTCCATGTACCGATGAACACGCACCCTAACCCTGACGTAATGGCATCTATGCCGGTTGGCCGGGATTTGCAGTGTCTTTCCCTCAAAACTTAAGCAGTTATCGGCAGTCACGGTTCTCTGATGCTGCTCGCATAAAATGTCGTCAAGGTTCGCTCCAACCCATGGTACAAAGGCACTACCTTATTCTGCGGCAGGCTGCATGAACTCGGCGTTATACGCTGGGCGATAGACCTCGGCCAGATACCGATTGGCAGCGTCCATTGTGGTGATTCCATATAGGGCCAGTTCTTTGGGAAGGCGACCTTGATGCGTACTGAAGGCCCGCTCACTCCTTCCCCGTGCTTGCGGAGAATAGGCGGCAATCATCTCTATCCCTAAATACTTCATGGCACGCCCAAACTGGGTGAGTTGACCTTTGCTTACTCTTCCCCCTGTCTCAGGCGTGTACCAGTAATGACTCCCACGATCAGTGTAGAATGCTTGGGTTAATCGTCTCTCCGTCCATACACCATACGCCTCTTCAAACCGCATCCTCCGGACCTCCTGTAGCATCTCTGTCCGTCTCATAACCACCTCCTCGGGGTGGCTATTGTAAACCGGACAGGTTACGTGCTACAAATCCGGACATATTACGTGCTCCTGACAACAATATAATTTGTGTTTGACATAACGAGGGATAAAGATTATAAACGGCAATTCATTTCACGTGGAATCATACAGATAACACGTCCCCATCGTCTAGTGGCCTAGGACACCGGCTTTTCACGCCGGCAGCCGGGGTTCGACTCCCCGTGGGGACGCCAGTAAATCAAAAGGGCTGAGGGAAATCCCTCAGCCCTTGCCTTATTTTTGGACTGGCTTATGAGGCACACACGTCGGAATCTTACAAAAACACCGGCACTCCCCGATCCCCCCTCCCATACCCCGGGTCCCCGGTATGCCCCTTCTTCTCATGGGCGCCGCGCATAACCGGGGGCAACATCTCTCGAAAAACTCAGAAAAAGATTTTGTTGCATGATCCCACCTCAGCAACGTTACCATCGCGTCCGAACCGGTCCCGTGTCCCCGGAGCCTGTCTGATTAACGGGTGCAAACAGGATGGCATGTTTGTCACTCAGGGCGGCCCGATCGCAAGAATAGCCGGTCCCCGTGGAGGGGTCCAGCTGGATGCCGACGGTAGCCGAGGCACCGTCATCATACGATGCATCTCCGAAATCGACGTCTTGATACTGGAAAAGTATCGCGCCGTTCCTTTCACACAGGATCGCCTGAAAGGTCACCGTACCATCACCACTGTAATGCGGCACTCCTTCCCATTGGACGACGAGTTTTCTGTTGGGAGCATTCCCCTTTACCTGGATATAGATCTCTCCCGCCCGTCCCGGATTCAGGTCATCCCAGAGGGGAGCGATGAAGGCGGGGATACCGTCTTCATTCGCCCCGGGAATGCAGACATTCTTATACCCCGAGGCGTCGTCGATAAAATAGATCAGACCGTTTGAACCCACCGCCACAGCGGTATAGTCCTCACAGTAAAAACGGAAAGTAAATGGAATAGAGAAATACGCATATCCCTCATCGCCGAGGCCCAGGGGGGTACCGGTTGTGCTGATGTCGTCAAAGGCGTATGGCATTGCATCGGTGTATCGATAGGTAATATCGCAGGGTGTCCCCTCTTCTCCCTCACCCCACTCAATGTTCAGTGTCTCCCAGTACAGGGCATAGAAGGGACCAGATACGGTATCGTCAAGCCAGCAGCTGTAATCGATATCCATCTTCATACGGAAGAGGCCGTTCGGTCTCCCGTCGTTTGCGCCCCAGCTGTTGAGGATGATCCAATAGTGATTCGCCGGATCCGGGTCCTCGTCATTGTATCCCACACAGAGGACCGCGTGTCCGCCCCCCTCTTCGTCAAGCCAGGTATGCCCGCAGTACGGGTTCGGATCCCACAGGGCACTTTCCCCCTCGTTTCTCCAGAAATCAAAAAAGTCATACCAATCAGCATCGTCGGCAAGGTAAAATGCAAAGGATACGGCCTTGTTTGCATCGAGTACGGCCTTGATATTGTCGATGGCCGCTTCCCGGGAAACCCCCATCGTTTCGATCGACATGACCGATATGGACTCTATGGGGTACCCGGGCTCGGTCGGAATATCACCGCAGGAGACAGACGATGCGCCGTCACCGCACCGCTGGGTGGCGTCCGCGTAGCTCCCGTTTGTATTGGACCAGGGAACGGCCCGGGGATTGTTTCGATAAAAACCCTTGAAGCGTGACATGTTGCCCCCGCAGCAGGCGTAATTCCCGGTGGATTTGCAGGAGTTGAGGTACTGAACGGAAAGCCGGTCACGGATCCCCTCGTTGACGGACAAATCGATCTCCATCACACCGGTGCCGGCCCAGGCCCAGCAGTTACCACAGGACCCCTGATCCCGCTCCTCAGGGGTGTATTGCAGGTAATCGATGAGGTTCTGGGAGCCCTGAAGCGGGCGGGATATCCCGAATCGTTTGATGGAGAATTGGGGGGCCCGTTCATAGGCTCGTATCCACTCCCTCAGTGTCTCGCGGTCCGGGCGCATGATGGGATAGGTACTGGAAAAATCTCCCAAACCGGTTGAGTCCGCCCCGCCGTCCTCTGCCCCGACCCACACCGGCGCCAGAAACAGAACGACAAGTAAAAGAACGGGGAAAATCCTACTAAAATATTTGTTTTTCATTATATTCTCCACCCTTGGATCCGGTATTATGCGTGAAATTTCATTCAAGGGGCAGCTAATCCTCGTTTCCAGAATGACCATCGAGGTTGATCAGGGGAAAATCAAAGAGGACAGGCGTGCAGGTCCCCTTCGTGATGACCTTCACAGAGCCATCGAGTACCGTCCCTTCCTCTATACCGTATTTCCGGAGAAACGCCGGACCCGGATACCGGGAGTTTCGCTGGAGAAGCAGAAATTCCCGTCCTTCGACCTGACCGTGGCGTTCCCGG
The DNA here is from genome assembly GCA_963662405.2 of Syntrophales bacterium. Taxonomy (GTDB): domain Bacteria; phylum Desulfobacterota; class Syntrophia; order Syntrophales; family UBA2210; genus UBA6078. The sequence goes on along the minus strand of CAXXKT010000001.1, from coordinate 2,040,530 downwards.
ATCGTCTCGTCAGGATGGAAGATAAACCTGACTTCATACTGCTCGTAATTCGGGCGGGGATCTCGATCCCGCAGTTCTCTCGGTCGAACGGAAACGACGGTCGCCTTCCCCGTGTATTCCCGATACTCGCACGGGCCGCCGACGATTCGGTTCGACGGAGATCTTTCTCCGGCCCCACATGAAACTGAAGTCATGCTCAACAAAAATACAACGGTCAGCATCAGATATGAATAGTGTGCGCGGTCCATGTTTTCATCCGCACCTTACTGTCTAGCGCCTGCATGCCCTTTCCGAGTGCCGGCATCCGGAAACCATCAGGCCGTCGCGGCGCTTCGTATTACCGGCATATATCCGCCATTCCCACACGTCTTTCTGACCATCTGACCTAACAGAGTTCAAGCCGTCGCGTCAAGAATAACTGTTATCCGGGCAACATGAACACTTCCGGCCCCTTCTGTCGCATACTTTCCTTTCCTTCTTTCCTGTGTTACGATGAGAACAAAGTAGTGTCATATCGTTACATCGCATATTCATAGTGACGACGCGAATAATACCCGTTCCTGTATCCCTGTCGGGGGAAGACTCTGGTGAAACGGCACAAGGTAATCGTCAACGACCTGATGCAAAAGGGATACGTCTATTACCGTACCGAGCCTGTCGGGGCGAACTTTCATGCGGGATTTACACCGGCGCTGACACCCCCACAGATGCTGGAGATGGGGGTCTTCGGCGGCAGGTACATGACCGATTGCCGGGGCGAGTTCCCCGCAGAATGGTTCACGCGCGCGAAACTCTGCCACGAACGGCACGACCCGGCGCTGAATTACTTCGGCGTTAATGCCTCGCAACCCTTATCCGTCTGGCGGGAGAAAGACTGGATCTACCATGAAGACCCCCGGGGGTGGTTCCAGTGGTACTGCCGGTACTATACGGGGAGGAGATGCCCCGATGACGAACGACAGATCAAACGATGGCAAGCGATGACGCGGCATATCGCTCAGATCGAGAGACACTGCGGAAAGGGAGACCTGAGCTGTCGGCCGCGGCAACGACAGGCGCTCCTGAACTGGGCGTATGACAGCCGGAAGATCTAATTCCGGTCAAACCGCTCTGACAAAGAACGGCACGGATCGCACAGCAGGGTAAAACACCTTTTGCCGGAAAAAGAAACGGCGGGTGCTCACAAGCCCCCACCGGATTTGGTTGAGCCCTCACCTGACGACCAAGACAGGGGCCTTTGCCCGCCTCACCACCTTTTCCGAGACGGAACCGATCAGAACCTCCGCGATGTTCGTCACACCGTGTGAACCGATCACGATGACAGAGGTCTTCTCCTTTTTTTCCACTTCGAGTATCCCCATGTAGGGAACCGCTTTACTGATAACGACCTTGACCTTGAACCCCTTTTTTTTCAATCGTTCTTCGATCGGCTTGATCTCATCAAACGCCCGCTTTGTCAGATTTTTTTCAATTTCTAAGATGTCTTTTGTAGCGTACCGAGCGATGGCATCGAAGCTGCCCTTTTCGATAACATGGAGGATCACCACTTCCTTCGCGCCGGCATCTTTCAATGAAACGACAAAATCCAATGCCTTGTTCGCCTCTTCAGAAAAATCGGTCGGATACAGTATCTTCTCAAACATAACCACCTCCCTCTGCAAGATTGATGGATTTGTTCAAAATCATATTCATAGTCTCTTTTATTCCCGGCCCGGTCAAGCCAAAAATACAACAGTGGGATCGCTGGGGGCCATCTCGACGCAACCAGAGGCGGGATACGGGGGCAATAACTTTTTGACTTTCCATTCACGAACGTATACGAGTGCTTAGAGAGAAATCAATGGAGGAGCAAACAGATGACACAGGATCCCCCGCACAACGGTCCCACGACGGCCCGTCTCGACACCGGCATAGAGCTGATCTACGACACCTTTGGCGCCCGCTCTGATATTCCACTCATCCTCATCCAGGGGCTGAGCTGGCAGATGGTGATGTGGGACGAGGAGTTTTGCAGCGCACTGGCACAACGGGGATACTTCGTCATACGCTTTGACAACCGGGATATCGGGCTGTCGACCCACCTCGACCATGCGAGGGTTCCCCGTATCGCCCGACTCCTGGCCGATCTCGCGGCGGGGAAACCGGTGCAGGTTCCCTACCTCCTCTCCGACATGGCAGGAGATACCTTCGGTCTTCTCGACCACCTTGAGATAGCATCCGTCCACGTGGTAGGAATATCAATGGGCGGAATGATTGGCCAGACCATGGCCCTCCTGAATCCCGGCCGCATCCGGTCCCTCACATCGATGTCATCCACGACGGGGAGCCCCGATCTCCCGCCACCAACACCCGAGGCACTCAAGATTCTTTCGACCCCACCCCCTTCGGATCAAGAAGGATTCATCGCGAGTTTTCTGGAGATGTGGCGCATCCTTAACAGAAACGGATTCCCGATTGATGAAGAGAGAGCGCGCAAGTACGCCCGGGAGACATTCGCGCGTGGGATCGATCCAGCGGGCGTGGCGAGGCAGATCGCGGCAATCAATGCCTCGGGGAGCAGACGAGAGGCGCTCAGATCTCTGGAGGTCCCGACGCTCGTTATCCACGGTAGCGTCGATCCGCTCCTCCGGGTGGAGTGCGGCATCGATATCGCGAAGGCCGTTCCCGGCGCAACACTGAAGATCGTAGAGGGAATGGGACACGGACTCCTTGTCCCGGTATGGCAAGAGATTATAGACGCGATCGCCGATCACGCGAAGTAATCTACCACACGTGTTACCAATCCACACCGAGACACGATATGAGTATGGGTGAAACCGTTTCTCCCCGTTCATGCTCACGAATTCCCAGAAAAAAACCGGTGGCGCTTCAAACGCGCCACCGGTCCATGAAAAACGCTTTTCTCTATTACTGGGCTATTGCCCCGCGCCGCCGGGCGGCGCGGGGCAACGTGTCCCTGTTAGTCTTCAATACCCGCAAGGTACTTCACGAGTTTCTTTCGATCCTCGATATCGTACTGCGTCGTGATGGCAACCTGCTCCATAACGGGTGATCCGCCGCCGTGGTAGTTTCCCACGTTGGTGATACCGCCCGTGGCCGAGCAGAGGGTGTCGCCGAGAAACCGCCAGAACTGCGCGGCGCCCTTCGCCGAACAATTGGGATTACGCATGACGTATTTCTCCATCAGATCCTTCGTCTCGGGGTTGACCCAGTCCTCCTCGTGGGGGAAGGTTGCTGCGATGCCGCCCGAGATGTCGCACAGGATTTCCTGCTCACGGTAGACGGCCTCACCGGTCAGACAGCGGCCGACGTTGGCGTAGATCGAATTCGGGATGTAGCTCCCCGGACCGTAAGGGACAAAACCCACACCGGGCATGTAAACCTCCGGTTTGCCCAGATCGGAAGCGGTGTACCCCGCCGCGTATCCCAGTTCCGTGGTCAGGATGATCTCCGCGTATTTTTCCCGGACGTGACCGGCCTTTTCGATCCCGTTGTACTCAGCCGCCAGGGCCGCCGTACCCAAGATCACATCACCGATCGCCGGTTTACATCCCGAGTAGCTGTGGCGATGGAAGAGGGCAAAGAGAAGAGCAAGTGCACCGCCGTGCTGGTATTCGCCACACAGGAAAACTCGATCCCAGGGGACAAAACAATCGTCGAAAACCACGTAGGAATCCGTCGCGCCGGGCATGAAACCGCGGGGGAAATGCTTCCGGGGACGCAGGTTGTGGATCGTTGTCACCTGCTTCATCCCGTCCCAGTCACCGGGAAGAGCGAAGGCTACGGCGTAGTCCTTGTCCTTCGGACCCAGGGCACGGGTCGGAACGACCAACACCTCGTCCGCCACCGAGGCCTCGGAGATGTGCAGCTTGCATCCCGATACGATGATGCCGTCGCTCCGTCTCTCCTTGATTCGTACATACAGGTCGGGATCGACCTGCTCGTGGGGTCGTTTCATCCGGTCACCCTTGACATCCGTCTGGGCGCAGCACCCGATCAGGTCTTCCTGCTGAAATCGTATCAGCCATTTCTTGAAGTTCTCATGATACTCCGTTTCGCCGGGTTTTATTTTGTCCGCTTCGTAGCTCACGTTGTAGATGGCGTTCGTGGCATCGATCCCCATACACCGCTGGATACAGCCGCCGACGATCCGGCAGAGATGCCGGGTCATATCCTGTTTCTTGTGGAGATCATCCGTGTTCTGGTGAATGTGGGTGAACCGGTTGATTGTCTCACCCGTCAGGTGAGATTTGGCCAGCATCAACTCCTGCACCTTGGGATCGGAACTCTGGGCCTCGTCATAGGTGGTCCCGATGGTGTTGATACAGTCCATCTGCCGTTCATCGGTACGAGAGATCTTCTCTCCGTTGAAGTAGATGTTCCGTTTCATCTTGCCCAGCGCTTCTATATACTGCTCTTTCGTCCTTAACATACCTGCCTCCTTTTGCTTTACCCCTTCTCAGGGTTTTTTAAGATGGTCACCTGAATGAAAAACCGACAGAGCTTACGCCCTGATGCTCTCTATCAGATGGTCGATCATCTTATCAGCGATACCCCTCTTTATTTCGCCTTCACGACCGAGTAGAACCATCATACTGATCAATACACCGATCCCGTTGAAAAGCCACGAGATCGGATCGATCTCGATATCCTTCCGAACCGTTCCCTGCTCAAGCCCTTTCTTTATAAGCTCTTTGATATTGTTGACATACACCTCATGATCATTCTTGATCCTCCCCCCGATCTCCTCGTCGTCTATCTCGGAGACGGCCTGGAAGTGCAGCTTGAGGAGATTGGGGTGTTCCTGAATCTGGTTATAGTAGGTGATGAGGAGCCGGCGCAGCAGCTTGAGGGCATCGGGTTCTTCTTCGAACCCTTTTCCGATCGTGGTCGCGGTTCGATAGGAGACGTTCTCGAGGATACTGAGGAACAGGACCTTCTTCGAGGCAAAGTGTTTATAGAGCATGGCTTCGGAGACACCGGCCTCGGCTGCGATATCCGCCATCCGCGTCGCGCGGTAATTTGATTTCCCAAAGGCATTGATGGCGCTTCTGAGAACGTCTTTTTTTCGTTCTTCCGCGCAGAGGCGCTTGTTATTCGGTACCGCCATAACACCTTCTCTTAAGTGAGTGATCACTTACTTACCAAATTCCTTTACCAAGTCTGACACCCTTTGTCAACTGTTATTTCGGATAAGACTCCTTTTTTTCACAGGTGTGTCTTTTTGTCGAAATGGCTGTTTTTACAAGCATCTCCGTTTTGGCATTGACACATACATCCCTTCCTGTATATTTTAGAATATAAGGTAGGATATCTAAAAAAGCAGGGAGCACCATGATACAGATCAACGAGAATTACCTGAAACTCCAGTCATCATACCTCTTCTCCGACATCGCGAAGCGGATCCAGACATTTGCCGCATCAAACCCCGATAAAGAAATCATCAGGCTCGGGATCGGTGACGTGACGCGTGCCCTCCCCGGGGCATGTATCGCCGCCCTCCATGAGGCCGTCGAGGAACTGTCCTTCGACAGCACCTTCCGCGGCTACGGCCCGGAACAGGGATACGGGTTCCTCCGCGAGGCCATCGCACAGAACGATTTTCAGGCGGTGGGGGCCGACATTCATCCCGACGAGGTCTTCGTCAGCGACGGGGCGAAGTGCGATACCGGTAATATTCTGGACATCTTTTCCGCCGACATGACGATCGCCGTCCCCGATCCGGTCTATCCTGTCTATGTCGACACCAACGTCATGTCCGGGAGGACCGGCGGGTGGAACAACGGACGATACGAGGGGCTCGTCTACCTCGAGGCCACGGAGGAGAACGGCTTTGTCCCGGCGATTCCGAACGAGCGGGTTGATCTGATATACCTCTGTTTCCCCAACAACCCCACGGGGGCCACGGTCACGAGAGAACAACTCTCGGAGTGGGTCGCCTACGCGCGCGAGAGCAGAGCCTTGATCCTGTACGACGCAGCCTACGTCGCCTTCATCCGTGACGATTCCCTCCCCCGGAGCATCTATGAGATCGACGGGGCCCGCGATGTGGCGATCGAATTTCGATCATTCTCGAAGACCGCGGGCTTCACCGGGACCCGGTGCGCGTACACCGTTGTCCCGAAGACATGTGCCGGCTACGATGCCAAAGGGAGCGCCCACGATCTTCACTCCCTGTGGAACCGCCGCCACACGACGAAATTCAACGGCGTTTCCTACCCCATCCAGCGCGCCGCCGAGGCGGTCTATTCGGACGAGGGAAAGGAGCAGGTCCGTCAACTGACCAACTACTACCTGAAAAACGCCTCCCTGATCCTCGAACGGATGCGAAAGCTCGGGTTTACCTGCGCCGGGGGAGAGGATTCCCCGTACATCTGGGTCAACACGCGGGCGGATTCCTGGGCCTTTTTCGACCTCCTCCTCAACAAGGCTGCCGTCGTCTGTACCCCGGGGAGCGGGTTCGGCGCGTGCGGTCAGGGGTATATCCGCCTGAGCGCCTTCAACCAGTATGAACAGGTCGAGGTCGCCATGGATCGGATCGCAGAGGCATTATAAGACTCATTCCATAACAAACAGCACCACCCGTTATTCCCCCCCCTGTCTCAAAGACGGGGGGGGGAATCGACCTCTCCTCCTATCCGACAACCTCTCCAACAGACTGAACTCTCCCAAATCACCCGGGATCAGGTCCATGATGGTGACGCCTCAGGCGAGTGTGAAGCGGTTAAAACAACAAATTCCAATCCTAAAGATACAACCCAGAAACATGTCACCAACCATTCATGAATCCTTCACAAAGATGCAATAATCCGTTGTTATCATCCCGATCGAAGAAACAAAAACCCTCGTACCTGAGACCGGCACAGCAAAAAATGGAAATGACTAATCAATGCGGGTCATTATATGAATATCCAGATGAGAAGGTGCAATATGATGAAATGTCTTATTATCGAAAAAGGAGACTTCGCTATTGCCAAGTTTTCCGGTTCGATCACAAAGAATCTCCCCTTTCTTATAAAAAGCATTGTGAATGCCGAATTCCACGGAAGACAACCCAAAGTGATCCTCGATTTAGAAAATCTGGATGAGAGCAGTAACATGGCTACGCAACTCGCCGTGATTATCGCATTTAAAAAAGAGGTGGATCTGTTGAACGGGTCCTTGAAGATCTGTTCATTACAACCCGGCATAAAGAGCTATCTGAACAGAAACAGGCTGGACCGGATCATTGATACCTATGAAGATCTGGACAGTGCCGAAAACAGCCCCTGGAAGAGGAAACGAGATGGAGAAAAACGACAGGATACGGGAACTGCAGCCTGATATCTTCAGGATCAAAGGACAGGGAACGAGCAGCCACAGTTACATTATCAAGGGGGACGACGCAAACCTCCTCATCGATTCCGGTATCGATTCCAACTTTCCCGACCTACAAAAATCTCTCTTAAGGATTGGGCTAAAGATCCGTGATATTGATATCGTCATCAATACACATGAACACTTCGACCACATCGGGGCCAATCGCTATTTTCAGGACTACGCGCTCATAGCCGCCCACCGCTTTGCGGCAACAAAGATGATTTTCGACGATAAGTACGTTACCCTCTATCAATCCTCAGATCTGAACGAGATCCCTATGAAGGTCCACCTTTGGCTGGAGAGCAAGAGCCGTTTCGACCTGGGAAATTGCAGCCTCAACGTTATACATACCCCCGGCCACACCTCGGGATCCATATGTCTCTATGAACCTAAGAAAAGAATCCTCTTTACGGGCGACACCGTCTTTGCCGGTGGGACCCTTTCATACATAGCGGAATCAGGGAGCGTGGGGGACTATATCAATTCCATGTTGTCGCTGAGCACGAGAAAGATAGTCGAGATATACCCCGGCCACGGCAACATATCAACAAATCCCGAGGAGGATTTAGGCAAAGCGGTTCAGAATGCAAAGACTTTATTGCAGAGCGAAGATGCCGTTGAGGTCACCCATTTTAAGGAACACAATGTGGGGAAGATAATGGATGAGAAAGAGATTCACAGAGATTTAAAATAGCAAATTCAATAATTCCAACCTTTCCCTTCAATCCTGTCAAATCCACACTCCAGATGTAATCGAACTTTCATACATCCATAACATTCCTGTCATCTCCCTTATATATATTCGGCATTAGAGATTCCTGTCACAAAAGACCTCTCTTGCCGCTTGAAAAATAGAAAGAGATGACGGACAATACGATTCAAAAATAAATCATGGAAACATGAGCCTGTTACGTGCAAGGCCGGTGTCACAGATCCCGTCTCATCGCAAGTAGCGTGTCATAAATTATGTCATTAAACTGTAACATAACCGTCATATTGCCGTAACAGGTTTGAGTTATTTTACTTCCCAAGACTGAAAAATGGAGGTAAACAACCATGAACAAAGTAACAAAGAATCTGTTAAAGATCTTGCTGACGGTTATTGTGGTTTTCGGTTTTGTCGGCGGATCAACCGCCCTTGCCGGTGATTCCATCGTTATCAAGGGTTCCACAACGGTACTCCCCGTCGCCCAGGTCGCATCCGAGGCATACATGAAGGCTCATCCCGGTGTTAACATCTCTCTCTCGGGGGGTGGTTCAGGAAACGGGATCAAGGCCCTGATCGACGGCTCAACCGACATCGCCAACGCATCACGGTTCATCAAGGACAAAGAAGTCAAACTCGCACAAGAAAAAGAGAGATACCCAGTTCCGCACCGCGTCGCCATCGACGCGATCGTCCCGATCGTCCACCCCAATAACCCGGTCACCGATCTGTCGATCGAACAGTTGAGCCTGATCTACCAGGGAAAGATCACCAACTGGAAAGAAGTGGGGGGAAACGACCTGAAGATCGTCGTGGTATCGCGTGACACCAGTTCAGGTACCTACGAGGTGTGGGAGGAAAAAATCCTCCACAAGGCGAAAGTGACACCGCGGGCACAGCTTCAGGCATCGAACGGCGCGGTCGTCCAGACTGTTTCGAAGAACCGGTACGCGGTCGGGTACATCGGACTCGGTTACCTGGACAAGAGCGTTCGGGCAACCAAGGTAAACGATATCGAGGCAACCTCGGCAACCGCACTCTCGGGTGCATATCCCGTCGCCCGTCCCCTCTTCATGTTCACCAACGGCTGGCCGACGGGAGTCGTTGCCGACTTTATCACCTTCGTCGTGAGCAAAGACGGGCAGGAACTTGTCAAGAAGGAAGGGTTTGTTCCCCTCTTCTAACAGGACCGTACACGAAGATTCACCGAGAGGGGGCCGATCGATATGGAGATCCCCCCTCCAATGTCACTCTGCCGGGGATATCGCATGTCAAGAAAAGCAAAAGAGATCATCATAAAAAACACCTTTCTTCTCATCGCCCTCGTATCGGTGGTGATCCTCGGGCTTATCATCCTCTTTCTCTTCGTCGAAGGGGTCCCGATATTCACCGTGGTCTCCGTCAGAGAATTCCTCTTTGGGATGGAGTGGTATCCAACATACGATCCCCCCGAATTCGGGATCTGGCCGCTCATTGTCGGTTCCTTCATCGTTACAATACTATCCTCACTCCTGGCCGTCCCGATCGGCGTCCTATCGGCGATCTATATCGCTGAAATTGCTCCTCCCCTGATCAAGGAAATCTTCAAACCGGTTGTCGAGCTCCTCGCCGGTCTTCCCTCCGTCGTTCTCGGGTTCTTCGGGATGGCGGTCCTGGCCCCCTGGATGCAGGAAACCTTCGATCTCCCCACCGGACTGAATATCGTCAATGCCTCTCTCGTCCTGGCCCTCATGGCCGTCCCCACTATATCGAGCATATCGGAGGACGCCCTCTACTCGGTCCCGCAGGAGTTCAAGGAGGCATCGTACGCGCTGGGGGCGACGCGGTTCGAAACCATCGCGCGGGTGATCGTCCCCGCCGCCCTGTCGGGAATTTCGACGGCGGTGATCCTGGGGATGGCCCGTGCCATCGGTGAAACGATGGTCGTCCTCATGGTCGCCGGGGGAGCGGCGGCCATTCCCGAAAGCATCTTTGACTCGGTCAGGCCGATGCCGGCCAGCATCGCGGCGGAGATGGGGGAGGCCCCCTTCAGAAGCGATCATTACCACGCGCTCTTCGCGACGGGGGTCGTTCTCTTTTTCCTCACCCTGGGATTCAACCTGATCGCCGATTACGTATCACACCGATTCAAGGAGGTCGGCTCCGCGACATTATGAAGTGGCGTTATCTGAAACAACAGCTTTTCTTCATGACCGTTCGCCTCTCGGCACTGATCATCGCGGTGGCGATCGGCGGGTTTCTTGTATATATTCTCGTCAATGGGATCGGAGCGATTAACTGGGAGTTCCTGACCCAGCCTCCCCGGGATTCGATGACAAAAGGAGGAATCATGCCGGCGATTCTGGGAACCCTCTATCTCACCGCGGGGGCCATCATCATTGCCCTCCCTCTCGGCGTCGCCTCGGCTATCTATCTCAGCGAATACGCAAAGGGGGGACCGGTAATCAGAATCATACGGGTCGGCGTCAACTGCCTGGCCGGTGTGCCATCGATCGTCTTCGGCCTCTTCGGCCTGGGACTTTTTGTGGTTTTTCTGAAGTTCGGATCCTCCATCCTTTCGGGCTCACTGACGCTCGCCTTTCTGATCCTCCCTACGATTATCGGGGCGGCGGAAGAGGCTCTGAAGGCGGTGCCGCAGACTTTTCGGGAGGCCTCTCTCGGGCTCGGCGTCTCCAAGTGGCAGACGATACTGCGCATCGTCCTTCCCAACGCCCTGCCGGGTATCCTGACGGGGTCAATCTTGGGGATCGGGAGGGCGGCGGGAGAAACAGCCCCGATTATGTTCACCGCGGCAGCATTCTTCACAGCCAAACTGCCCACGTCGATCTTCGACGAGGTAATGGCCCTTCCCTACCACGTGTACGTCCTGGCGACGGCGGGAACCCATATCGAAGAGACGAGGCCCCTCCAGTACGGGACCGTCCTCGTCCTGGTGGCACTCGTTCTCGGCATCGACCTGATCGCGATTGTCATACGGAGTTATGTGAGAAAGAATAAAGGGTGGTAGCGTGCAAAGCGACACTGTTATAGAGACACGGAACGTCAACTTCTACTACGGCGATTTCAAAGCGCTGGCAGACGTCACCATGGACTTCGAACACAACCGGGTAACCGCGCTGATCGGGCCGTCGGGATGCGGCAAGTCGACCCTCCTGCGACTCCTCAACCGAATGAACGACCTGATCCCCGGGACACGGGTCGAGGGAGAGATCCTCTTTGAGGGAACGAACATCTACGACCCGGAACTCGATCCCGTCGACATACGGCGGCGGATCGGGATGGTGTTCCAGAAACCGAACCCCTTCCCGAAATCGATCTTCAACAACATTATTTACGGCCCCCGGCTCTCGGGAATCCGGGGCAAAGCTGAGCTGGAGGCGCTGGTCGAGCGGAGCCTCAGGCAGGCCTCCCTGTGGGACGAGGTCAAAGATATCCTGGGACAGTCCGCTATGATGCTCTCGGGGGGGCAACAACAGCGGCTCTGTATCGCCCGGGCCCTCGCCATGAAACCGGAGGTCCTCCTGATGGACGAGCCGACCTCGGCGCTGGACCCCATATCGACGGCGAAGATCGAAGAACTGATCGAGGAACTGAAAAAGGAGTACACGATCATCATCGTGACCCATAACATGCAGCAGGCGGCCCGAATATCCGATTATACGGGGTTCTTTTACCTCGGGAAACTGATAGAATACAGCCCGACGGAGACGCTCTTCACAACGCCGGCGGTCAAACAGACCGAGGACTACATTACCGGGAGATTCGGCTAAGGAACGAGACGGGGGTAAATACATGGAAGAGAAGACGCATACCAGCATGCACTACGAGAAGGAACTGCAGGAGATCAAAAAAAACCTCCTCTACGAAGGGGCACTCGTCGAGCAGGCCATACATCTCGCCGTCCGCTCTCTCCTGGAGCGGGATTCCGCCCTGGCGCGATCCGTTATCGCCGGGGATGACCAGATCAACACGCTCGACGAGAAGATCGAAGGTGCCTGCATACGCCTCCTCGCGCTCAGGCAACCCGCGGCGAAGGACCTGCGTTTCATCACCACCACGATCAAGGTCAACGGACACCTGGAACGGATCGGAGATCTCGCGGTTAACATCGCCAAACGGGCGGCGGACCTCAACGAAGTCCCCCCCGTCAAGCCCTATATCGACCTCCCCCGGATGGCCGACATCACCCGGGAGATGGTCAGAGAGAGCCTCGACGCCCTGGTCTATGAGGATTGCGATATGGCCCGCGCAGTGAGGGAGAAAGACGAGGTTGTGGACAACCTCAACGAGCAGATATTCAGGGAGCTCCTCACCTTCATGCTGGAGGACCCCAAGACCATCCACCGGGCCCTCCTGATAACGCAGATATCGAAAAATCTGGAGAGAATATCAGACCACGCGGAGAGTATCGCCAAGATGGTGATCTACATGGTAACGGGGGAAAGCGTGCGGCACCGCGGCCCCGGGAAAGAGCTCTGATCGGCGGGTGAATCCATGAAAAATAACCTATTTTACAAGATTCTCGGCACCTATCTCGTCATCACTCTGGTCGTGATGGTTGCGGTGTGGGTGTACGCAACCGGACAGATCAAGGGAACGATCATGGAACGGATAGAGGGAGAACTGAACGCCCATGCCCGGATGATCTCCCTCGGCTTTTCGAATGCCGAAATCGATCGCACCATACAGAAACTGTCCGCCCTTTCCAACGCACGGATCACCCTGATCGATCCCGGAGGAGTGGTCCTCACGGATTCGAGCGAACAGGCCTCGGCGATGGACAACCACCTGAACCGTCCGGAGATCCAGGAGGCCCGTGTGAAGGGAAGGGGGAAATCGGTGCGGTTCAGCACGACTCTCGGCGTGGACACCCTGTATCTCGCTTTTCCCATGGGAGAGAGTCCCGAGATACGGGGATACGTCAGGCTCGCGCGCCCGCTCGTGGAGGTCAGGCAGTCCATCCGAGACATCAATATGCTGGTCCTGCAATCGTTCCTCATTGTCGGCGCCCTGTCATTCTTCATCGCCTTCGTTATGACATCAAGACTGATCTCCCCCATCCAGGAGATGGAACGGTTCACAAAACGCCTGCGCGACGGAGAAGAGACGGGGAGCCTGATGATCGCCACGGGCGACGAGACGGGACGTCTGGCCCGGAACATCAACTATCTGGTTACGGAGCTGAAGGAAAAGATCCGGTTCGCCGATGAAGAACGGGGGAAACTGGAGGCGGTCTTCTCCAGCATGGAAGATGGTATCCTGGTCCTCGACACCCAGGGCAGCATAGAGACGACAAACGACACCGCCGAGAGGATCTTCGGCCTCAGCTTCGAAGAGATGGTGGGGAAGATACCCATTGAAACATTCAGGAACATCCCCCTGCAACAGGCACTCGACCAATTCAAAAAGACCGGTACTCCCCTTTTCCAAGAGCTCGTCCTGGGAAAACAAAAACCCACGGTGCTGCATGCCACCATCTCGCCGGTTCAGGGGCTCCCGGAAGGAGAGGACAAAACGATGATCGTCCTGCGCGACGTCACCCGCCTCAAACAGTTGGAACGGGTCCGCGCCGACTTCATTGCGAACGTCACCCACGAGATCAAGACCCCCCTGACAGCCATCCTCGGTTTTATCGAGACCCTCCGGGAGGGGGCCATTGAGGAGAAGGAAACGGCGAAGGGATTCCTTGAAACCATCCAGAAGAATGCCGAGCGCCTCGACCGGCTGGTGGATGATCTCCTGGTTATCTCCAACGTCGAGATGGGAGAAATGCAATTCGTCTTTGAACCCGTTTCCCTGGGCGGGATCATCGAGAACGTCCTCCCCGTGATCGAACCGGGGGCATCGAAAAAAGAGCTCCACATCGAGACCAGGATGCCCCAGGACCTCCCGTCGATCCGGGGCGACCGGGACCGCCTGCACCAGATCGTCCTGAATATTCTCGATAACGCCGTCAAGTTCACCCCCGATGAGGGCACGATATCGATACGGGGTGCCGACGGGAAAGACGGCACGGTCTCCGTCACGATTACCGATACCGGGATCGGGATCCCGCCCGATGAGATCCCCCGCCTGGGGGAACGCTTCTACCGGGTGGACAAGACCCGCTCCCGGGAACTGGGGGGCACCGGCCTGGGACTGTCTATCGTCAAGCACCTGGTGGCGGCCCACGACGGGAGGATGAAAATCGAGAGCCAACTGGGGAGAGGAACCACGGTCTCTCTCGTCTTCCCGGTGTATTATGAAGATATCACCGCATAACAAGTGGAGGGATATGGCTGAAAAGATCCTGGTGGTGGATGACGAACGAGACATCGTCGAACTGATCGCGTACAACCTTATAAAGGAAGGGTTCGCCGTCGTGAAGGCCTACGATGGAGAGACGGCCCTCAGGCAGATCGAGGCGGAAGAGCCGCACCTGCTGCTTCTCGATCTCATGCTCCCCGGTATCCAGGGGATCGAAGTCTGCAAGCGGATCCGCCGTGATCCGGCACATGCCGCCCTCCCCATCATCATGCTGACGGCAAAGGGGACGGAGACGGACACGGTCCTGGGGCTCGAGGTCGGGGCGGACGACTACATGGCCAAACCATTCAGCGTGAAGGAACTGGTGGCCCGCGTTCGTTCCCTCCTGCGCAGGATGACAAGGGGGAATGAGACCGGGGAGGACAACACCTTCGGCTACAAAGATCTTCATATCAATTTTGCATCCCATCGAGTGATGGCCCACGGCCAGCAGATCGATCTGAGCCCCACGGAGTTTAAAGTCTTGAAAGTCCTTGCCCTGAACCCGGGAAGGGTCTATACAAGGGGCCAGCTCCTGGACCGGGTATGGGGGGACGAGGCCTTCGTGGAACCGAGGACCGTCGATGTCCACATCAAGCGTCTCAGGGCACAGATCGAGGAAAGTACATCGCGCCCTCAGTATATCCTCACCGTACGCGGATTCGGGTATAAATTTGCCGACGGTGAATAGTTGAGAGACCCGTTATCCGCGAGGTCGCCGAAAGTAACCGCATGGCCGTTTTTACGAACAGCAGCATCATCCTCGTCACCTGCTCGAAGGGGATCGCTCCCTTCCTGAAGGGGGAGATCGCCGCCCTGGGCCTTCCCGTCCGATCGGAACGTATCGCGGGGGTCGAGACGAAAGGCACCCTCGAGGACGCCATGAGGATTAACCTCTCGGTGCGGACCGGGCAGCGAGCCCTCTACCTTCTCCGGACCTTCCAGGCGAAAACCACCGACGATCTCTACGCGCAGATGCGGAAGATCCCGTGGGAAGACTATTTCTCTCCCAGAGGATACCTCTGTGTCACCTCCGCCGTCGAGACCCCATCGGTGAAGGATACCCGATTTGCCAACCTCAGGGGGAAGGATGCCATTGTCGACCGGTTTTACGCAAAGCTCGACTATCGACCCGATTCCGGCCCGAAGAGAGACCAGTCGGTCGTGTTCATCTACTGGAAGGGCACCCGGTGCAGCGTTTATCTGGACACCTCGGGAGAATCGCTCTCCCGCCGGGGATACCGGAAGATCCCCCTCTCGGCCCCGATGCAGGAGACACTCGCGGCGGCGGTCGTCCTCGCCTCAGAGTGGCAAGTCTCGGAGAACTTCGTCAATCCCATGTGCGGGAGCGGAACCCTCGCCATCGAGGCGGCCCTCATCGCCGCCGGGAGAGATCCGGGTTCCCTGCGCGGCAACTACGGCTTCATGCACCTCACGGGATTCGACCGGACCCTCTGGAGAAAGATGAAGGGGCAGGCGGAAAAGAGAAGGAAGGCAACACCCGGTCGGATCATCGCGACGGATCAAGATCCGAAGGCAGTCGAGGCGGCCCGGAAAAACGCGACGGCCGCCGGGGTGGCCCACCTCATCGAGTTCGAGGTCTGCGACTTTGCCGACACTCCGGTCCCGGATGGACCGGGGGTGGTCGTCCTGAACCCGGAATACGGCGAGCGGATGGGAGAGATCAGACAGCTGGAGGGTACCTACCGGCGGATGGGCGATTATTTCAAACAGCGGTGTACCGGGTACCGCGGCTACATCTTCACGGGGAACAGGGAACTCGCCAAGCAGGTGGGGCTGCGGGCGAAAACCCGGACCCCTTTTCACAACAGCAACATCGAATGCCGGCTCTTCGGATACGATCTGTACGGCGGCTCCAGGAAACGGTCCGGGGAAACGGAATAACCCTCACGCAGGTGCAAGACACAGCACGACCACCAGCCCTGAAACCGATTAAGCCTGATATAAGCGGAAAACCAAGATTGAGCGATCCCCCGGCAAAACCGGGGGATCAGATCACTCGGAGGAATATCGTCTATCTCGCTCAAAAAGAGATGCTCCCGTACAGAGGATCAAAGATTCGCGGCGCCGACATCTTGACCCATACACTCACCAAACATTCGAGCTGACCTGGAAAAGGTTTCACGAAGCTTGAATTTCATAATCTTACCGGAAGGGGTATAGGGTAATTCGTCTACAAACTCATATCGTCTCGGAATCTTATACCTTGCCAATTTGTCTTTCAGATACGCGGAAATGATATCAGCGGTCAGGTGTGCCCGGGGAACCGTCACAATAACCGCAACCACCGTTTCACCCCAGTCAGGATGGGAAACCCCAATGACACCGCAATCGGCGATTTCAGGATGTTCCCGGATCACGTCCTCAACTTCCTTGGAATACATATTCTCACCACCGGTGATAATTATGTCCTTCGTCCGATCCGCAATGAATAGATAACCAGTCCTCATCCATGCGGGCCACGTCACCGGACTTGTACCACCTATTGTGAAACGCGGCTGCCGTTGCCTGAGGATCATTATAATAACCTGTTATCACACTATCGGTCTTGAGATAAATCTCACCTACTTCACCGGGAAGAGCTTCCACCTCATCACTGTTCATTAATCTCATGCTGCACCCATAACTGCCGATACAGCCGATGGAACCGGCTTTCCGGAGTTGGTCTCTCGGAGCCAAGGTCATACCCTTCGGTCCTGTTTCAGTCATTCCGTAAACCTGATAAAAGTTATTTGTCTTATACGCTTTCATTAATTCGAGGATTGTTTCAGCGGAAACCGGGGCGCCACCGGGTCATGATCGAGGATGCGCAGAACCCGTTCGATTTCCAGCGGGGAAAGGAAAAGACTCTCCTTCCCTATCGAGCCAGACCGGACAGGCAGGGAAGGATCTCGGGAACCATCATCACAGGGATCATGCACGCGATATACACAAGCAAGACGGAGACGGCCACACTGAAAGCTACAGCATCCCCACCGTCTCTAAATATTTCTTGACGCTGGCAACGGTCGATTTGAACATCCGTGCACCCGCCATGACCGTGAATACGTCGTCCCCATTCCCGCAGGTCCGTGCGAATTCCGGTCCCACGACACTGGCGGGTTCGGGGGCATCCGGTCGCCCCTTCATGGCCTCAACATACATTGCAAGGCGTTTCTTTAATATATCGAAATAATCTATTTTTTGACCGATCATCATATTCGTTGCCTCGGATATGCCGAGACAAGACTGATACACCGTTTCCCAATACAACCGGGCAAGCCGGTCCTTGTCTGGAGAGTTTTCAAGGAAATAGGGGATACTCCATCCGGTACTGATAAACTTCAATACCTGGAGTTCATATGCGACCGTCTCCCGTTTGATGTCCGCCTCCTCCGGGAGAAGCAGCATAACCGACTTTAAGTCCTCGCGATCAACAGCAAAGTTGAAGAGATCCTCTCCCGCTTTTTCGATCCATGATGTTTCTTCTTTTGTGTTTCCCATGAGCCCTCTCAAAAAGATGTAGCAACCAACCGTCTCTTAGGAAGTGAGCAAGATATTTCCCTATTCTTTAGGAAAAGAGCTAGAGAATACGGCGATAGCGTAAAAATTCGCCTTGTTCTTGAGAAAATAGTAGAGCGTCGTCAAATTACTTTGGTTATGATGTCGAAATAATACAAAGCTTGCATTCAGAACCCGCTGCATTTAGCGAACTGATAATAGCTGCCGCTTCTTTTCTTGCAAGAATTAACCGAAGAAAGCTTTTCCCAGATTCTTGCTTCAAAGACACATCTATCTTTCCCGGTGAAATATATTCCGCTGCAATTGAAATATTGTCTTTTGTTTTCCTTTTATAGCTCCGGCCATCCCAATCTGTAAACATATATTCCATACATTTCTCCTTTTTATAGATAACACCGAACTTAGTAATAGCATCCTAGCAAATGCAAACATGAAAGATTGTCATCTATCACTAGTGTCCGGGATAATCTGTAAATAAATTCAGTTGGTTATTGTTTTCTGTTGTTTCTGTTGTGTAGTCATAGAATCCAAGTAGTTGATTTAGCATAGTTCTTTCAAAAATAGACACGCTCAAGATCTGTAAAATTGTGTAGAGACTGGCCTGGATATTGAGCTTCTTTCGAATAATAGCTACAAGCAGGTATACGGATACGGCAATCCATATTCGCACTTTGACGGCATTCTCCGAGGTTCCGTAAAAACGCTTGATGCGCAGGTTCTGTTTGATCCATTTGAAGAAGAGCTCTATCTGCCATCTCTGTTTGTAAAGCTTCGCAATGACAAGGGCAGGAAGCGTAAAGTTGTTGGTCAGAAACACCAAAGTTTTGCCGGTCTCTTTGTCGCGATACTTTATGCGGCGCAGCTTTTCCGGGTAGTCTCTGGATGCGTAATAGCCTGATAGTCGTATGGTTTGATCGCATATCAAACCGGTACTTCGATCTACTGCGTGGGAGTACACTCTGCGAAAGTTCAGATTGGATTTTGCTCGAATGACCAAGTAAGCCGATGCCTGTGTTATCGCGTAGAGTCTGAGAAAGTCGGTATATCCACGGTCCATGATATAAAAGGCACCCGGTTCCAAGGGGACGATGTCCAACACGTTGACCTCGTGGAGCTTGCCGTCGGAGATGTAGATGAAGGTCGGGATATGACCCCGCAGGTCCAGCAATGTGTGAAGCCTGACCGCACCTTTGTGCTGTCGGAAGAGTGCCCATGGAAACAGGGACAGGCACAAATCGATAGTTGTAGCATCCAGTGCATAGACTGTCTGATTGAGATCGAGAACGGTTGGCTCGTCCAGATACAGATT
The DNA here is from genome assembly GCA_963662405.2 of Syntrophales bacterium. Lineage (GTDB taxonomy): Bacteria > Desulfobacterota > Syntrophia > Syntrophales > UBA2210 > UBA6078. Next base: position 2,021,349 of record CAXXKT010000001.1, on the reverse strand, counting down.
CCGAGCGATATCGATCAGATGATGAGCGAAGTCGGCGTACATACGCCAATCGCGGTTTTCGTTCGCCTCGGCAAGCGTGCTCCTGGATACCTTGCCCCGTATGCCCATGTGGTAAAGCTTCTTGCTCTGGGATCGAAGGCATGCCTCGATATCCCGAAGACTCTCGCGATAGGTCAACTGAGCGAAGGCCATGACTCGAAACTGATCGAGGCATGAGAAACTTTTGACACTGAAATTGCCCTGATACTTCTCTATACATCGTTGGAAGTGCTTCAGAGGCATGAAGTTCATGACTTGGGCGAAGACGAGCGGGCCTGTGTACATAAGAATCCTTTCCCAGAGAAGTTGTTGGGAAAGTATGGCAGGCATAACGGGCAATTTTCAAGTCGAGGACAGTCATTTTTCAATTATTAACAAATATTAACAATATGTTATTCGTGACTAGAGGTAATTATTCCGGACACTAGTGGTCATCTATAACAATTTATAAACTTACTCCAAGCCCTTAGCCAACTCTGCCATGACTTTTTCTCTATGCTCATGAGGCAAAGCGTTAATCAGTTGCTTCAAATATTCAACATAATGTTTGTCTACGTGGTTTTTTATAATTACATTCATATAATCTTGGATGTTTTCACCTTCTGCATCAGCTAATGAGCGTAGTTTACTGGCCACATCTCTTGTAGTTTTGAAAGTAATTACCTCAAATGAATTTTCTACTTTTCTTTCAATTAGTGCTTCTTGAGATGAAGTTCTGATATGGTCAAAAAAGTTTTCAATTTTATACTCCTCAAGATTACCAACATTCTTTAAAAGCAATCTTTTCAAATTACTGGGGTTACCTCCTAACCATTCATCCAATAGACTGATAAATTCATTAATATTATCCAGATTCAATCTCCTGCGGCAGCCATCGGCAATGGTCTGATATCTCACTGAATATTTGTGAGCGATATTTTTTACAGATTTTTGATAAGCTTTTTGGAGAGGAAGGCCCGTTTCACAATATTTGGATGTTAGTTCAAGCACTCCCAAGATTTGATTCAATGTTTTTTCTGTCAACATAGCACACCTCACGAATACCTTCGATTTAGTAGATGACACATTTTAAGGCAACATCTACAATACGTCAAGTCATGTTTCGTTACGTAGAAGATCTTCTCCCTGCCACACGGCGTTTTCATACCTCTGGCATCCAAAAGTTGAATCACTAAGAATATGAAATTGGATCGTTTATACGATATTCGATAGCAAAATGAGAAAATGGGAGTTGTTCTTCCATGTGGACAGAATTTTCTACAATTTGTAGACGGAAGCCCCTACCGAACCAGGCCCGGCAGGTAGGTGATGATCTCGGGGACCACCATCAGGAGTATGATACACAGGATGTAGGCCGGGAGAAAGTAGAGAACGCCCCGGAAGACACCCCCCAACCCGATCCCCTCCGCCATGCCAGCCACCACATAGGTCGAGGCCCCCACGGGGGGCGTCACGGCGCCCAGCGTGGTGATAATGGTAATCATCACGCCGAACCAGACCGGGTCGTACCCGAGCTTCTCGGCGACGGGGAAGAAGATGGGGATGGTGATCAGGAGCAGGGCGAGGGCGTCCATCAAGGCCCCACCGATCACATAGATCACGAATATGACGCCCAAGATGGCAAACGGCGGGATCGGCAGGGCGGCGACCCAGTCGGCGATATCGAAGGGGATCCGGGTAAGGGCCAGAAATCGACTGAACATAACCGCCCCGGCGATGATGACGAAGACCATGCAGGATACCTGGAGGGTATCGACAACGGCCGCCCTGAACCCCTGCCAGGTCAGTGTCCTCCTGACCAGGCTGATGGCAAGGGCCAGAAAGCTCCCCACGGCCCCGGCCTCCGTCGGGGTGAAGACCCCCGCGTAGAGTCCCCCCATGACCAGGGCAAAGAGGAGAATGGTCTCCAGAAAACCGGGGAGGGCGGCCATCTTCTCCCTCATGGACCGCCTCTCGCCGAGCGGGCTCCACTGGGGATTGATCCTGCACAGGATAACGATGGTCAGCATGAAGGAGGCGGCGAGGAGGAGTCCCGCCGGTATCCCCCCGTAGAAGAGCTTGCTGATCGACTGCCCCGTGTACAGGCCGATCAGGATGAGGACCACGCTGGGGGGGATGACCACCCCGAGCGTGGAACCGCAGGCAATCGACCCGACGGAGAGGTCCGGATGATACCGGTACTTCTTCATCTCGGGGAGGGCGACGGAGGTCATGGTCGCCGCCGTTGCCGTGTTGGAGCCGCAGATAGCCGAAAAACCGGCGCAGGCGAAGATCGTGGCCATGGCGAGCCCCCCGCGGATATGCCCCGTCAGGGTGTGGGTCGCCCGGAAGAGCCGTTCGTTGAGCCCCGAATAAAAACAGATCTGCCCCATAAAGACGAAGAGGGGGACCATGGTGAGACCATACGAGGAAAAGGTGTTCCACAGTTCCGCCCCGACCATCCCCGCAGACGCCTTGAAGGAGATGAGGTACCAGATCCCGCCGAAACCGACAGCGGCCATGGTGAATCCCACGGGCATCCCCAGGAAGAGGAGCAGAAAGAGGAGAATGACGATACCGGCGAGGCCGATACAGGTAACGCTCATGTCCCTTCCTCCTCTCCGCTGAGAATCTTTAAGAGTTCAATGATCAGGACCAGGGCGATCACCACACACCCGAACGAGACGGCGTAGACGAAGGGGAAATAGATGATCCGGAGCGTCTCGGAGAGTTCATGGACCTTCCAGAGATTGGTCGCCAGGACCCCGGTCTGCCAGGCGGCCAGCAGAAAGAGGGCCGCCCCGATCAGGTAGTTGAGGGTACTCAGGATACGCCTGACCCCCTTTGGAAAGGAATTGACCAGGACATCGACCGCGATGTGCTGCCGCTGGAGCTGTGTCGCGGCCAGGGCGAATGCGGCCACGACGGCACCAAAAAGCCCCATCAGTTCGAAGGTCCCCTTCACGGGCACACTGAAACCCCGGCACACTACGTTCGCGCAGGCGAGGAGCACCATCGCCACAAGGAAGATACCGGCTGTTCCCATCAGGATGCCGTTCAGGAAGCGCACCGAACGGTCAAGGTATCCGACAAGGTGTCTCATAGTCCTCATTCCCGCTTTCTTACCGATATTTCTTGGCATAGATATCCTGGAACTTCATGACATCCGTGATGATCTCTTTTGAGGGCACCTTCGAGCCGACCCGTTCGATGTATCCGTTCACGAGGGGTTCGAGCCTCTTCTTCATCTCTGCCTTCCCTGCGGCGTCGAACTCGATCACCTCAACAGTGTACGTTTCCTTCGACCAGGCAACGGCCTCATCAACGTGCGCGTCCACATACCGCCCCGTCCACTCCGTCTGTTCGCGGCACAGGTCGTCGAGAACCTTCTGAACCTCGGGAGCGAGAGAGTCCCAGCGGTCACGGTTCATCACCACGGCAAAGGTCACCACCTGGAGATTGGTCATCGTAATGTACCGGCAGTACTCGGCATAGTTGAAATCCTTCATCACCTCGAGGGACGAGGCCATCCCCTTGATCACCTTCTTGTGGAGGGCGTCGGGGACGTCCGACTGGGGCATCCCGATGGGACTCGCCCCGAGGAGTTCGAAGACCTTGACGCCGGTACCGGCCGCCCGGATCTCCATCCCCTTCAGATCCGCCAGGGTCCGCACCGGATCGATCGACATGACATTGGCCGGCGGGCAGGTGAACAGAGTCAGGACCTTGACCTTCCCGAATGATGCGGGCCGGTACTTCTCAAAGAGATCGAGGAGCGAGAGGCTCGCCACCGTCGCGTTGGGCCACCCCAGGGGGAGGTCGATCGCCTCGACCACGGGGAAGCGACCGGGATGATAGGACATGGCAAAGCAGCCGATATCGGCCTGTCCCGCCACGACCCCGTCGAACATGTTCTTCGCCCCGAGGAGCGTCCCGCCGGGAAAGGTGTTGATCTTGAGGGCGCCATCCGTCCGTCTCTCAACCTCCCCCTTCCACCGTTCCATCTGGACGCAGGGAAAGGTGGGGGCGGGGGGGAAGTTCGCATAGGAAAGCGTCGTCGACCCCGCCGACGCGGGCACAACGCCCGCCATACAGACCGTGGCCATAACGGCACACACTACGATTGTTTTGCATAGTACTCTCATATATATAACCCTCCTTTTGTTATACGGATAATTGCAACCCCCTCTCGAACCCCTTGAGATTGAGCTCGACCTGTCGGGGACGAGATGTTTCTGTGATAACTCTTCGCATGACCTCTTCATCGCAGAAGAGGGCCCCCTTCCGGACGGCAAACCCGAGGAGGACCAGATTCGTGGCGAGGAGAGAGCCGAGCTCCCTGGCCATGGCCGTCGCGTCGATCCCCTCGTATGCGCCGGTGTTTCCCGTATTGACGATACGCCGGCCATCCGGCCCGACAAAGTCGCCGTGGATGGTGATATTGGCATCCGTCAGGAAGAGGCCCACATCCGCCCTCCCCATCCGAATGAGGGGGCTCTTGAATGCGCCGACCTTGACGTGAGCGACCACGGTCCCCCCGCGCATCGCCATGCCGTGGGTCTCCGATGTCAGGACATCGGCCCCCGCCGCCAACCCCGCCTCGGCGAGAAGACGCGTCACGAAGAGGACGCCCTGCCCTCCCCTTCCGCTGATAATGATCTGCTGTTTCACGCCTCACCTCCGATTTCCGCTATCTCAATCGCACCCACGGGGCAGACCGTCTCGCAAACGCCGCACCCGATACAGGTGTTCTCATCCACAAATACCGTTTCCGCGTCTTCGTCAAAGACGAGTGACGGACACTCGAACCGCTTGATGCAGATCTTGCACCCCGTGCATTCGTCGGTCACCGTCACCCGGTAGCGTTTCTGGCTTTCCCGCGCCTTCCGGTCCATGATGCAGGGGTGCTTCGCGATGATCACCGCCACCCCGCCTTCGTCGCTCCGGCAGAACCGATCCGCCTCTCTCAGGAGGACGGTAAAGGCCTCCAGGTCGTAGGGATCGCACTCCTCGAGAAATTTCACCCCGCTCGCCCTGACCAGATCGGGGATGTAGACGGTATGTCCCGGCGTCCCGTCGGCCATCAGCCCCACCTGCGGGGTGGGCTGGTTCCCCGTCATGGCGGTGGTCGCGTTATCGAGGATCACGAGGATGAACCGGGCCCCGGTGAAGACGGCATTGACGAGCCCCGGGATCCCCGCGTGAAAGAAGGTCGAATCGCCGATGGTGACAACGACCGTGGGCCAATCGGGACCGTCCGCCGCGTGGGCGTGATAGAATCCCGCCCCCTGGCTGATACAGGCCCCCATGCAGTGGCACGTATCGACACCCCCGAAATTCATCCCCAGGGTGTAACAGCCGATATCGCTGGGGAAGATCCCCTTCGGAAAGGTGGTCCTGATCGCGTAGAAGGCGGCCCGGTGGGGACAGCCGGGGCAGAGGCTCGGCCTGATGCCCCCCGCCTCTTTCGTATCTCCCGCGGGTGCGCCGGGGACATCCAGAAATTGTCTGAGGATCTTCTCGATCACGTCGGAGGTCAGCTCGCCGTAGTCGGGGACATCCTTCAGGGTCCGCCCCCTGATCGACCGGTTCGCGAGCTGCATCTCGATGGTGGGGTAGGTCTCCTCCACAACGAGGATTCGTTCGTATCCGGCATTGATCGCCTCGATGAAGTCGCGGTTGAGGGGATAGGGGAGATCGACCTTGAAGAGATCGATCGTTCCCAGGAGCCCCATATCGTCCAGGATCTCGTAGATGTTGGCGCAGGCGACCCCCGACGAAATGATGCAGATGTGTGACGATCCGCTCCCGGCGATACGGGAAGGATACATCTCCTCGAGACCGGCTATCTCGTCGATCGTGGCATTGAGCCGCCGGTGGAGGGCCGGGATAAACTGGGGCGTCGCGACCCAGCGGGACGGGTCCTTCTTGAAATGGGCCCGGCGTTCGATCTCCTGCGGTTTCTCGAGGGCCACCCCCTGCCGGGCGTGACAGACCCGCGTCGTCGGCCTGAGCATCACGGGGATCTCGTACCGCTCCGAGAGCTCGAAGGCCCGTTCCACCATCTCCTTCGCCTCGGCGGGATTCGACGGATCAAAGACCGGGATGCGCGCGAACTGCGCAAAGAACCGGCTGTCCTGATCCGTCTGCGAGCTGTGGGGACCGGGGTCGTCGGCGACCACCACCACCATCCCTCCCGTCACCCCCAGGTAGGCAGACCGCATGAAGGGATCGGAGGCCACGTTGAGTCCCACCTGTTTCATGGCGACGGCGGAGCGTTTCCCCGAAGAGCTGTTTCCCAGGGCGACCTCATAGGCCACCTTTTCGTTGATCGACCACTCGATATGGACGGGCCGGGGGGCGTCCCCGGCAAAGGTAACGGCCGACTCCAGGATCTCCGAGGCCGGCGTCCCCGGATAGGAGGAGATGAGCGTGCACCCCGCTTCGATCAGTCCCCGTCCGATCGCCTCATTTCCCATCAGAATCTTCTTTTTCATCGTTTGTTCCATTTCACCTGTTGTACCGCAGATTTTTACAAAAAAAGGCCGTGAACACGATCTGTTCACGGCCTCTGTAATTGCATAATGTCCTGATCTACACGGCGAACAGACCTCTCCCTGTTATTTCGCACCACCACCAGTTTGTCGAAAGGTTGTTGACCGGTTTCATCTCGTCTCCATCCACACGGTTGATTTTCCGCTTTTAAAGCAATTTATCCCGGAAAGCAAGTTTTTTTCACATTTATTCATCACGGTGGTCAAAGAGACGCTTCGACTTACGCTCCGTCCTCGGGAGAGCGTGATAATCGACGATCTCCACCTTCCCGCTTACCATAATCCCCTTCTTGACAGCGCTCTCGATCCGGGAGGCGATCCTGCTGTCGTCGTCGGCACGGTTTCCCTCGACCCGTTCGATGCGTACCGTCATGTAGTCCTTTCCGTCATCCCGCCGATCGAGATGTATCTGGTACTCGGTCCCGATCCCCTCCTGGCCCGAGAGGATCTCGTCGATATGGCCGGGATAGATATTGACCCCCCGGATGATAAACATATCGTCCGACCGCCCCAGCAGCCGGTCGTGCCGCGGGAAGATCGACCCGCAGGGACAGGTGCCGGGGATCAACCGCGTCAGGTCACGGGAACGGTACCTGATCAGGGGCGCCCCCTCCTTGCGGAGGGTCGTATAGACCATCTCACCGATCTCACCGTCGGAGACCGGTTCGAGTGTATCGGGATCAAGGAGTTCCATGATGTAGTAATCGGCCCAGTAGTGGATGCCGGTGTGGTGTTCGCAGTCCAGGCCGGTCCCCGGTCCGTACAGTTCCGTGAGGCCCGGGATGTCGAAGGTCTGCTCCGCGCCGAGCAGGCCCTTGATGGTCTCCCGCATGGCGTCGTTGGAACGTTCCGCCCCGAATATCACCTTCTTGACGTTGATCTTGTCTTTCAATCCCCTCTTCTCGACCTCCTCGGCCATCAGGAGCCCCATGGATGCCGTCGCGCAGATGACGGTGGGCTGGAAGTCCTCGAGGAACTGCATCTGCATCTCCATATTCCCCGGTCCGGCAGGGACGGCGAGGGCACCGAACCGCTCACACCCAAGCTGGAAACCGACACCGGCGGTCCAGACTCCGTACCCGACACAGATCTGAATCCGGTCCTCCCGCGTCAGGCCGGCGATCTCGTAGCAGCGGGCAAACATGTTTGCCCAGTCGTCGATGTCGCGCGCCGTGTAGATCATCACCTTCCGCTTCCCCGTCGTCCCCGAGGAGGCGTGGAGGCGAACGATCTGATCGAAGGGAACCGATCGGAGGGGCCACGGGTACTGCTCCTGAAGGTCCTGGGCGGTGACCAAGGGGAGCCTGCGCAGGTCATCGAGGGTTCGGATGTCCTCCGGTTTCACCCCCGCCTCATCGAACCGTCGGCGATAGAAATCCGACCCCTGATAGGCATGGGCAACGGTCCATTTGAGCCCCTCAAGCTGGAGTGCCTGAAGTTCTTTCTCTGCCTTGATCTTCGGCATGAATGTCTGATCCATCGTATGCTCCTTCACAGTATCTTGATTCACCATAAAAAAAGGCCGCGAGCACTGCCTGCCCACGGCCTTCGGTTTCCGGTTGTTGCTGGCATCAGCCTGCGGACGGACGACTCCCTATGTTGTTTTGCCACCACCAGTAAGAATCGTACCGTACAATCGTCATCATGACCTTACTCACCTCCCAGATTCGGAGGGATGCTAATCCAATCGACAGGAGAAAGCAACTTTTTTTTCACTCGATCCCTTCGAGGATCAATTTTGGAAGGCCAGCTTTCCCGTATCTTTCAGGTTGTACCCCGGCAGATTTGCAGAGAGTCCCTTGATCCGTGCGGGGTCCAGATAGGAGACAAAGCGTTTGATGGGGACCGTGGACCAGAGCGCCTCGGGGATGACAAGATCGAAGTTCTCTTCCCTGAGGGGGATAAAGTCAAGACCGAGGAGGTGCGTCACATACTCGATTCCCACACCGACATCGGCCTCTCCGAAGAAGACCCTCTGCGCCACCCCGATGTGGCTGTCTTGTTCAGTAGTAAAACCGGTAATCTCTCGTCCGTCGAGTCCTCTTTCTTTCATCAGATAGTCGATGAGGACCCGCGTCCCTGAACCGACATTCCGATTGATGAATCGCGCCCCTTTTTCCGCAATATCTTCGAGTGTCTTTATCCCGAGGGGGTTCCCCTTCGCCACGATCAGTCCCTGCTCCCGGCACCAGAGGTGAATGACCACATATCTCTGAGGTGAAAGCATCCTCTCGAGGATGGGAAGGTTATACACGCCTGTCTCGATATCCAGGATATGGGTGCAGCAGGCCTGCCCCTTCATCCGCATCAGAGACTGGATTCCCTTCAGGCTTCCCACGGACGAGTAGAAGGCCTGGGACTCGGGGAAATTTTCCTGAGAATAGAGGGAAACGAGCCTCGTCATGAGGGCATCGTCGCTCCCGACAATCAGGACATCCTTCTCCCTCTGCACCTGTTCGTCTATCCAGCGAAGGACATGCCGCCGGGGGAACAACCACTTCCCGGCAATCTTGACATGGGGGATACCACTGTCTCTGACGAGTTGGTAGATCTTCTTCTCGTTGAACCGCAGAAAACCCGCCAGTTCTTTCGTGGTGAGAAGTTCTTTCTCCATATTCGTGGTTTTTACCATGTTCCGGTATGATGGTCAACGACATTGCGAAGTGAATCACGGCTCAAAACAGAATGCGCTCTTCCGATGATCCAGGCCATAACGGCGGACGGCAAAGACTAACGGCCACGGGAACGAAACACGCTCGGCAGGAAGAGCGCCATGGCCATCAGCATGGTGATCCCCCCTCCAATCAAAAGGTCGAGACCGTATTGCTTGCGCACGATGATGCCGACCTGCGAATGAGAAAGGGCTTTATCTTTCATGGAGATATGAACGGTGTATCCCAATGCGCGCTTCGGTCTCAGCGTTGCCGGATGTATTGTCGTCTCCCCGCCCCTTTCATCCGACACCGTGATCCCCGCCTTTACCGCCGCGGGGACTTCTTGCCCGTAAACGGACAGGACACCCTTTTCAACCGCGAAGGGGACAAGGGACAGACCGAGGGCAGGGATCGTGCAGGGGATATCTTCTTCAACCATCACTTTTTCACAGATTCCCGTAAATCCATACAGAAAATGTCCCGAGAGAAACATCAAAAAGCAGCAATGGAACAGAACAATCCCCCATCTCCTCGCCGACAGTCCCTTCCTCGACATGTTTCTCACATAGGAAACCGTGCAGAGAAACGTGTTGACGGCAAGAAGAAAAAAAATGCCGAAAAGCAGCAATATCCACACATACAGGAGGGGTCTCATGGAGTGTTTTGGAAACCATTTCTGAAAGGTGAGAAAATTTAATGCCCTGAGCGACGTGTCATGCACGTCGGCTATAATGCCCCCCGTCAATAACAGTGCCGACGCAACGATCAACAGGAAAAAACCTGTTTCCATACGGGTCAGAAATCGAATGAACCGGTTCATGTGAACCTCGCCGATACCACCTGCAGGAGTGTGACTATCTCATGATGATAGACCATATATGTGATTGGAATGATACCAAAAGCGGTCAGGATCGCCTTCAGCCGTTCCTGTATCCCCGTGAAATGGGCATGGATAAGAGCGGCATACAGGCACCAGAGGGAAGCGCTGGTCAAATGCCGTGGACTCCATGAAAACGGGTATGACCACCCGAGATATGCCCAGACGGCTCCCGATATCTGGCAGAGCGTAAAGGCGAGAAAACCCCAGAGGACCAGCCCGTTATAGGATATTACACTGTTGTCGGTCCTCGGAACGAGAGACGCACATGCACAGGCGCCGGCGATCACCAATAAGGCGCAACTCAGGGCTTCGGTGAGGAAAAAGAGGGCGGCCGAGGCGGTTTGCTGTTTAACCCAGGGGAGCGCTGCTTCAACGGGCAGAAGCATCGTTACGCAACAACAGGCAGCAAAGGGAATAAGCGCCACTCTGCCCTCGATGACCCTTTGCCGCTTGAACAGGAAACCGATCGTCAAGGCCATGGCCGCGGGAAGGACAAACAGCTCAGGCACCATGAGGGCTGGATACCAGGCTTTTTCGATATATCCCCTGCCGACGAGGGCAACACCATTGGACAGCAACCCGGTGACAAGCAATATAACCGCTATGCGTTTCCGACCCACAAGATAGGCAAGGCTCGACAGCAGATAGAAGCCGCATGCCGCCATCATCCAGTTCTTGATAAACAGTACATCGTTTTCCATGGATCTCGTCTACTCAGAGGGATTCTCTCGGCTCAGCGGTACCACTCTGATTTCCTGAATGGCCTTGACGGACCTGTCGGCGGAAAGGTCGTCCGGCAATAACACAAAGAATTTGCCTCTATTGGTGAGATATTCACCTCCCATTGTGTCACCGATACGGATATCCTTCCCCCCGTTCGACAGGAACAGCTCCCCATATGAGAGGGTCGTTCTGTACCCATCCGGGGCGGAGATGACAACGGCCGTGTCAAGATCACCCTTCATCCCTGCCTGTTCAAGCAGATCGACGAGGGGCACACCCCCGAACGTTTTTAACCCGTGATATCCCTGTCCGTCCCCCACTTCCTTGAACACAACAGTGTCATAGTTTTTCTCGGGGAGAACCGATATGGTAACCGGATTGGCCACGGCACCGCATATGGAAAAAGAAGGCGAGAAGAGCATTTTCTGCTTCTTCCGCTGCACAGCGGGGTGCAGATCGATCACCTGAATACGCCGAATCCCTTCGAGGGAGCGATCCGAATAAAAATCATTTGCAACGACAAGCTTGGGGAAACCGATTTCACGGTCAAGTTGATCGAGCCACGGCCAATAGGCCCGGGGGATGCGGTCTCTTTCATGATGCGGTCGGATCGGCGCGGCCTCCACGGCAACGATTATATCTCCGGGGTTCCGATAAAAGATCTCACCCCAGGAGAGGGCGATTTCTTCACCTTCGCCGTTTTCCACCACGATCACCAGATCAAGGTCTTTGTTGAAATCGGAGCTCTTTTTATCTATGCCCGCAAATTCAAGGAGCGATCTGAGAGAGGGGCCACGGTACGTAAACGCGCCGCGATAATGACCCGATCGTAAAACTTCATTCGTTCGTGTGGTCGCTGCATGCAACCGCTCAAGGTCCTCTCGTTGCAAGGTGAGTTGCTGCCGAACCTCGCCGGAAATATGCAATCCCGAATGGACGCCGGCCTTCCCCCGAGACATGACCGGGTCATTTATCCCCCCGCTTTTCTTGGTGACCCCAGCCTTGTGGGTATCGTTTTTTTCCGCCAGCCTCGATGCCCTGTCCGAACGGTCACATCCGAACACAGAAATGACGAGCAGGACACTCATGACCACAGACAGATATACAGACCTATTCGACATCTTCTACCTCCCATTCATCTCGTTTCTCATATTCTTTCCGTTAGGATGCTCAGCCCATGCGCCCCTGAAAGCCGTACCTCATCCACCACCCGTATCAGGGTTCCCACAGGGATATCTTTGTCCGTCCTTATTTTGATCGTTTTCGTATCGGAACCCTGCAGATGTGCTCGGACGGCACCGCAGATTTCTTCTATCGTAATCTGTTTTCCACCGATAAAGATCTCCCCTTCCCTCGATATGGAAAGTGTCACAGGATCCGATTCATGATGCTGCGCAGTCTTTGACTGGGGCAGGCTGATATCGATGGAGGGGTCCAGCGCGATATGAGACGTCACCATAAAAAAGAGCAGAAGGAGAAAGACGACATCGACAAGGGGGGCTATATTGGTATGGATCGGAGCCCTCTTTTTTCGCTCAAACTGCATCGTCCGCACCTCTAAACCGTAACACGAGAGACTTCATGGCAATCGATATCTCATCCAGCCGCCGTTCCAGATAGTGGTAGCCGATCTCCGCGGGAATGGCGACAAGGAGTCCCGCCGCCGTTGTCAGGAGCGCCTCCCATATGCCTTTCGCCAGAAGCCCGATACCGGCAGTTCCGCCGGAGGCAGCCATAATCCTGAAACTCTCGATCATACCGAGAACCGTACCGGTGAGCCCCATCAAAGGCGCAATAGCCGCTATAAGCGAAAGGGCCCCGACCCCTCTTTCCAGGATCTTCAGATTCCTGCTCCCCGCCAGAACGATTTCCTCCTCATCCCGTTTCGCAGCGAGTACATCCAGCAGGAGTGCAATATGGCGGGGTCTCTGTTCGCGGATTCGTTGTCGGGGCCATGAAAGCTGCCGGAGTAATACCGTGAACTGGACCGTCTTGTGGATAATGATGGCAACCATGATAACGGAACAGAGGGCGATGGGCCACATCAACGGCCCCCCTTTCACAAACAAATCAATCACCGCATTCACCTCAATCGAAATCGTACCGGCAGTAAGGCCTTACAGGCGATTGGCCTGCCGTTCTTCCGGGCGCCGATGAACGTTGATTCCTTCACGGCCCGTATGCTTTCTTCATCGAAGCCGTACCCCGCGCCTTTCACAACCTCTACATCAATCAGGGTTCCGTCTTTATCTATGGTCAGCATGAGGGTTACGACCCCTCTCTTCCGTAACATTTTTGCCTTCCGGGGATATACCGGTTGTACCTGCTTGAGGAATTTCGGTCCTCCCGAGGTACCAAAGGACATCTCCACCGGTTCGCGCTCCTCTGCGGTCTGAGAAATCTCCGGCCCGGCACAAGGAACTTCCTCGACAGGATCGGTGTTCCCGACCTCAATGGTCTCCGGTGCGGGGGCTGCCGGAAGCGATGGGCCTTCCACAGGTTCGGATATGCTGTCCCTCTTGAGCGGTTTGATCTCAGGCGTGTTCGCAGGCGGTTTCGGTTTTGGTTTTGGTTTCACAATGGATTTCGGTTTTATGATAGATTTCGGTTTCTTCACCTGAGGTGGTCTTACGGCCGGTACCACAGCCGATACGGACGGAGTGGAAACCGTCTCAGAGATCACCAGCCGGAATTCTCCCACACGAGTTATGTCCGTCACCGTTATCGGGATCATCAGAATCGCCATGTGCAACAAGAGGGCTGCAACCACACATTGCCAAAATTTCATGTTACCGGACTAACCTTGCGTACGGTATGGAGGGTCTGTGGCCGGTTTCATCCCCGTCCATCAGACCCTCTCCCATTACTCACCCTCGCCTCCGGGACAATATCAACTCGTACCCTATCAGAATCGAGCGCTCAGACCGGCCCATACTTCTCTCCCGTGTCCCGGCCATCCCCATTCTTCTTCATAATCGTTATCGAATATATTATTGGCCGCGACATAGACCTCCAGGTGCTCCGTCAATGGTTGCGTGATCCTCATATTAAAAAGCCAATAATTGTCCGCTTCACGTTCAGGATCGTCCGGATTGCTTGTCGTAGGAAGTTCCGAATAGATCGTGGCCATGTATGAACCGGTCACATTCAGTTTTGTCCTGACGGAGGGGATAACATACTCAGCGCTCAGATCTATCTTATGTTCGGGCACATCCGTCACCTTGTCAGTAACGCGGTTCCTACTCTTATCGCGGGCGTCATTGTACATATATGCCGCTTTTAACGTAAGGTCCTCGGCAACATATGCCTCCGATATGATTTCGAAACCGGTCATGGCGATCTCATCATAATTCATATAATCGTAATCGCGGTTGGGACGCCCGATCCGATCACTGATATCGTGGTGAAAGAAAGCGAGCTCCATGGTGACCATATCGAAGAATGGACGTGAGACGCCGATCGTATAGTTGATACTTTTTTCCTCATCAAGATCGGGGTTACCCGATTTACTGGAGTACAGTTCATGGAGTACGGGGAACCGTGTTTTCTGAGCCACCGATGCGTAGAATTTTGTTGTGTCCCGGAAGAAATAGACCACACCGATCATGGGATTGACACAATCCTTGACGCCGGGCTCAGTCAGATCTTCCTGGCTGAGAAAATCACCGTTGTCGTCGGTCTCACTTGACTGAGCCTTGGTCACATCGAACCAATCGTAACTTATGCCTGCCACTACCGAGAGATTTTCTACGGCATTCCACTCGTTCTCGATACCGACCGACCCGGTATTCGCCTTTGCTTCGTCAAAGGGGAGATAATCGTCGTCCCGGCTCTTGTGAGAATCGACCTTGTAATGAATGGATGCCTTGAGCGTATCCCACTCAACCGGCTTGTAGTCGGTGAACAGGCTTAACCCGTAACATTTGTCATCAAAGGTGCTGACCGCCATCTTGGAGTCATAGGTCGTATCTTCGTATGATATATAGTCATCTTCATGCTCATGATAGAAGATCTTCGCCTTCAACGTCACGAAGTCATTGATTGCATGCCGTCCGCTCAGATCAACACCGGTGTCCCGGTACTCCGATCGGGCAAGATATGAAAAGGCGGGTCTGTCCGTAAAATGGGTCGGATTCTCGTAGATGTTCAGAGGGAATCCCTTCTCCCCCTCGGCAACACGGAAACTGACATACAGTTCCGAATCCGGATTCGGCTCTATACCGAATCGCGCCCACAGATTCGTACTCTCATAATCGGAATTATTGCGGAAGCCTCCGTCTTCGAGGACCTCCTCCACCATCTTTTTCTTTTTCCCGTACGATCCGACAACCGGGTCAAAATCGTCGGACATATTCCATCCATCACTTTCCTCTCGTTGGATATTGACCGAGTAATTGAATATGCCGCTCGTATCGCCGAAAAACCCGGACGCCTTCTGATAGTGGTTATCACCAATCTCAACGTTCACAGAGGACGAAGCTTCTTTGCCCGCCTTTTTGGTCACGATATTAATGACACCCGCTTCCGCATTGGCACCGTACAGCACTGATGCGGCCCCCTTTGTGACGACAACCTTGGCGATAATATCAGCCGGGATCTTATTGAGATCCAGCTTGCCGTAATATGTCTCGTAGTAGGGGATACCGTCGATAAGGACCAACGCCTTATCCTGATTAAACCCATGAATCGAGACATTCGTCTCGGCCTTCCTCCCCGTGGTCACGTACAGCCCCGGCGCAGATTTCAGGACATCCGCGACCGAGTGGCTGTTTGTCGCCCTAACGTCTTCAGCTGTGATAACGGTTACTTGAGCAGTTTCCTCAACCGCCGGGGTTTCATCACTGACCACCACCTCACCAAGCGTGTATACCTCATAATCAGCCCAACACTGAGATCCATAGAGAAAAAGAATGCCTACAAGTATCGACAGAACCACGTATCTTATCTTCACAACACGCTCCTCCAATCCTTAGAAATTACGTATTACTTCAAACGCGAGTATGCCCTATCACATCAAAAACCTTTGTCAAGATAAAAACTTACTATTTAGAACTAATAATAACCGTAACATACTCAGATATACTCATCATTATTAATAATTACTAATTTGAATCAATAATTACCATTTATATTGATATTGACTTTGTAATTCGGGTGAGGTAGGAAAAACGATCGATTTGGAGGGTTACATTTTTTATCTTTTATCGCGAAAGGAGACAGCGCATGAGGACCATTAACAGATGGAGGTGGTTGGGGTTTTTACTGACCGGAATCTTTTTTTTCATTGCTCCGGCAACCGGTTTTGCCGAACCTGAGGGAAAACTCACCATGTTCCACGCCGGGAGCCTCACCGTCCCCTTCGCCGCCATGGAAAAGGCCTTTGAGGCAAAGTACCCGAAAGTCGATCTCCAGCGCGAGGCAAGCGGGAGCCAGAAGGCCGCGCGGAAGATATCGGATCTCAAAAAACCGTGCGATATCATGGCTTCGGCCGACTACAAGGTGATCGACAAACTGCTGATCCCCCAGTATTCCGTCCTGAACATCCGTTTTGCAACGAACCAGTTGGTCCTCTGCTACACGGACAAAAGCAGGTTCGCCGGTGAGATCAACGCCTCCAACTGGTACGAAATCCTCCAGAGAAAGGGCGTTGTCTGGGGCCACTCCGACCCGAACCTCGATCCCTGCGGCTACCGGTCGCTGATGGTGATGCAGCTCGCCGAAAAGGCACTCGGGAAACCGGGTCTCTACGATAAATTGCTGGCCAACAGGCCCCAGGAAAATATCCGGCCCAAATCCGTTGAACTCATTTCTCTCCTCCAGACCGGCAATATGGACTATGCCTGGGAATACCTTTCCGTAGCGGTCCAGCATAAGCTGAGATATATCGTTCTTCCCGACGAAATGAACCTGGGGAATTACAAATATGATCCGATTTACGAAAAGGCGGTGGTAAAGGTCACGGGGAAAAAACCGGGGACCTATATGGAGATGAAAGGAAAATCCTGTACGTACGGCGTCACGCTCATCGAAAACGCCCCCAACCGGGAAGCCGCTGTTGCCTTCCTCGCGTATATGCTTGACCCTGAAGGAGGTCTTAAGATATTGGAGGAGATGGGGCAGCCTCCGTTTGTCCCCTGCAGGGTTTCCTCTGAGGCGATGAAGGCGAAGCTCCCCTCAGAGCTTCAGGGCCTCGTCACCGTCAAGAACTAGGAAACAGAAAAAACAATGATAAAGAAGGAACCGTTTTTCTGGATCACCGTGTCGTGCGGGCTGGTTATCATGGCCTTCATCCTCCTTCCGCTGATTCAGATGCTGACGGCCCCTTCTCTATCCATGCTCAAGGAAACCATTCAAGACAAAGATGTCGTGCGGTCGATCTGGCTGAGCATCTACACAGCCGGATTGGCCGCGGTCATCGCCTTCCTTTTCGGCACCCCACTCGCCTATATCCTCGCGAGAAGCGATTTCAAAGGGAAACACCTGATAGAGAGCATCATCGACCTCCCGATCGTCATTCCCCACCCGGTCGTGGGGATCGCGATCCTCAGCGTCGCGGGGAGGGGACATTGGCTCGGACAGTTTTTCAACGAACTCGGCATCAGGATCATGGGGAGTGTGACGGGGATCGTCGTGGTCCTCACCTTTGTGGGGCTTCCCTTCTACGTCAACGCGGTCAAGAACGGATTTGAAAACATCCCGCCCCGGCTCGAAAACGTATCACGGAGCCTCGGGGCCTCCATGTTCAGCACCTTTACCCGGATCACCTTTCCCCTCGCCTGGCGCAGCATGCTGATCGGCATCATCATGTGCAGCGCCCGCGCGATCAGCGAGTTCGGGGCGGTCGTTATTGTCGCGTATCACCCCATGATCGCGCCGGTCCTGTTGTATGAACGGTTTGAAAGCTACGGGCTTAAATATTCTCAACCGGTGGCGGTGTGGCTCGTATCTATCTGTCTGATTCTCTTTCTGGTCTTGCGGATCCTCACCCTCAGGAGCACCGAGCGATCATGATCAACATCGATAACGTCGACATCCACCTGGGGGAATTCGACCTCCGAGAAATCAACCTCTCGATCGAGAAGAACGAGTTCTTCATACTGATGGGTCCCACGGGGGCGGGGAAGACGGTGCTCCTCGAGGCGATCGCGGGGCTGATCCGGGTCAAAAGCGGGCACATCATCGTCGACGGCCGAAACATCACCGGACTTCCACCGGAAAAGAGGGGGATATCCATCGTCTATCAGGACTATTCGCTCTTTCCCCACCTGACGGTGCAGGACAATATCACCTATGGTCTCCACTTCCATAAGACCTCCAAGGCAGAGGCAACACAACGCTTTGATCGCTTGGTGGAAGAGTTGAACCTTGCCCACCTCCTGCAGCGTCTCCCCACAAACCTGAGCGGCGGGGAAAACCAGCGCGTCTCCCTGGCGCGGGCATTGATCGTAAACCCGCAGGTGCTTCTCCTCGACGAGCCCCTCTCCGCCCTGGACCCGGTATTCCGAGAGGATCTGCGAAAGGGACTCAAACGACTCCACGAAAACACGGATGCCACCTTCCTCATGGTGACCCACGACTTCTCAGAGGCCCTCTCCCTCGCGGACCGGGCTGCCGTCATGGACGGAGGAAGGATCAAGCAGGTCGGAGGGATGAAAGAGATCTTCCAGAGACCGGGATCCACGTTTGTCGCTGATTTTGTCGGGATGAAAAACCTGTTTACGGCCCGTTTCCATGATACCAAGGCCGTCATAAACGGACTGGAGATCGAGCTGGGGAGAACACCTGAAAACGGGCACGGCTATATCGCCATACGTCCCGAAGATGTCGTCCTCAGCAAGAGAAAGCTGGTCTCCAGCATGAGAAATTCTTTCAAGGGACATGTCACGGAGGTGACGGATCAGGGGCTCTACTACGAAGTGAGTGTGAGCATTGAAAACGTTACCTTCAAATCGCTGATCACCAAAAGCTCCCTCTTTGACCTCGAGGTCGGCGAGGGATCGGAGACATTCTTTTCTTTTAAATCAACGGCAATCCACACATTCTAAAACCGTCAGAATTGAAGATCAGATAATCACAAGAAAGCTACGCCTTACAGCATTTATTACGTTTTATTTCCTTTTATTGACAACATCCTGCCGGGCCGATTCTTTGCATATTTCTTCTCAAGAGGTTTCACTGTCCCTGCAACGAATGATCTCGTGCATCCTGCCGTTCGATTGAAACGAAAGGTCAAAGATGTAAAAGGCCCTGACCTTTTCTCGCGACCAACGGTCCGCCGCATGATTGTTATACCGTCATATGGCTTTTTCTTCTCACGCATACAATCGCCGCTCCCGCAACCAGCAGGGTGAACAGCATCATACCCCATGCTGAGAAAACGGGGACTGCGTAGGGGTCAAATAATCCCGGGCCGCCCTGATCGATGATCGAAAGGCCGTCGGTATCGTCTCCCAGCTGACCTGCCGTCAGGATGAACTCTGCATAGCACACAGTCTGCCCTCCGATCAGTGCCGTGCCGAAGGTCACCTCCGGCAGGGTATACCAGATCGACCTGCTCCAGTTATTCGGAGTGGGTCCGAATTTCCGGTAGCGGTACCCCTCAAGGGTCTCGGCACTGTGGTAGTAAATTCTGACCGTCACCGGTGAACAGGGAATCTCAAATTTCAGCAGGCCGAAGGGATAAGCGTATCCGGGATCGATTAATCCCACTGAATCGTACGTGACCGCCCTCACCTGTTCGATCTGGTCACAACCGGATATCTCAACAGTCAGATATCCGGTGCCGGTTGCCGAGGGGAGCGAGGCGACCGTTCTCTGCAGGTTGTCCTGCATCCCATCTCCGTTCCCGTCCCCGCCGTTCGGCCCGGCAGCCTGGGTTTCGGGTTCCACCCCCGTGCCGTCGTCATCGGTCGGGAACTGCATTGCATCCCCGTAAGAAGTCCCGATGGTATTGGTCGCGTACGCCCTGACGTAATAGGTCGTGAGCGGGCTCAGGCCGGCGAGGTCGCTGGTAAATGCACCGGTGCCCGTGCCGTTCGAGGTGATGGAGTCATCGATGGTCGGACCTGACGAGGTACCCCAGCAGACTCCCCGCGCCGTCACCGGAGCGTTTCCTTCCTCGGTGACGGTTCCTCCGCTTGTCGCCGTCGTCATCGTTATATCGCTCACCGTGGTGGTTGTGACCGTGGGAGCCCCGAGCGGATTGGTCGTAAAGGTCATATCCGCACCGTATGTGGTTCCCGTTCCATTCACGGCGCATACCCGATAGTGGTAGAGGGTGTTTGGAGTGAGTGTATCCATAGCGGCGCTGACGGCAGTATTACTGGACCCGGTGACCGGGCTCTGGCTTGCCGTGATTGTCCTCCCGTACTCAACAGTTGTCCCACACTGAAAAGAAACAACCGTACTGGCACCGTTGGCATTGACGATGCCGTTCAACGTGGCCGTCGTGGTGCCCACTGCCGTGGCCGCCTGGGTGGTGACCGTCGGGGGCATGGTTCCCGTCGTAAAGGTCAGGTCAGTGCCGTAAGTCGCGCCACCGCCATTTTGGGCCACGACACGATAGTGATACGTGGTACCGGCGGTAAGACCGCAGATCGCCGCACTGACAGCCGTGTCGGTTGTGCCGGAAACCGGGCTTTGAACCGCATTCGCCGTGGCCCCGTACGCGGTCGTCTCTCCGTACTGGAAGGTAACGGTCGTACTGGTTCCATTGGCATTGACGGTACCGTTCAGCGTGACCGTCGTGGTACCCACCGCCGTGGCCGCCTGGGAGATGGCCGTCGGAGGGGTAACACCGGTCGTAAAGGTCATATCGGCGCCGGTGGTGGTGCCGGATGCATTGGTCGCCACGACGCGGTAGTGATAGGTAACACCTTCGGTCAAACCGGTGATGGTCGCGCTGACGATCGTATCGGTCGTGCCGGAAACCGGGCTTTGATCGGCATCTGCCGAACTGCCGTACGCGGCTGTCTCTCCATACTCGAAGGTGACGGTTGTGCTGTCATTGTTGGCATTGACGATACCGTTCAGCGTGGCCGCCTGGGTCCCGACTGCCGTGGTCGCCTGGGTGGTGGCCATCGGAGGCGTGGCTCCGGGAGTAAAGGTCATGTCAGCGCCATTGGTGGTGCCGTTGACATTGGTTGCCACGACACGATAGTGGTAGGTGGTCCCGGTGGTCAACCCGGTGATGATCTTACTGGCGGCCCTATCGGTGAAACCGTCGACCGGGCTCTGGTCGGCCGTGACGGTGGTCCCGTAGCTCGTATCGGTGCCATACTCGAATGCGACGGTCGTGCTGGCACCGTTGGCATTGACGGTACCGTTCAGCGTGGCCGTCGTGTCGTCGACCCCGCTGGCCGCCCGGGTGGTGGCCGTCGGTGCAACCGCGGCTGCCGCTGTAGAAAAGGACACCTCATTACCGTAGGCCGTCCCCTCCGTATTGGCAGCATAGGCCCGGACATAATAGGTGGTATTTGGCGAAAGCCCCGTCATTGCGGATGTAAACGTACCGGTGGTCCCCGCCGCCCCTTCGTCCGTGCTGTCGTCCGCCAGCGTGGGGGCACCGGTCGTGTTCCAGCAGACACCATGTGCCGTGGGATTTGATACACCGAGGTCCGTGATCGTTCCGTTCCCGGTCGCCGTGGTTGTCCCGATGCCAGTCACCGCCTCGGTTGTGACGGTGGGGGTGCAATAAGATATCGTCCCCGAACCCTGGATCAAAAACCCGCCGCTCTCGACAATCAGGTTCCCACATTCCGAAACCGCACCACTGTTCAGGTTAAATGTCCCGCCATCTTCTACGGTGAGGTCCTGACAGTTGAGATCGATCGTTGATCCGTTCGGGGTCAGGGTGGCTCCGTTATGGATAATTATACTGCCCGCTAAAGCCGGAAGAGTCCCGAATGACAGAACAGCGAAAAAGAGGAGCAATGCTACACAAGAAACAGGCCTTTTCATCATTGCCTCATCATAGAGTGGAGTATGGTCGCTTTACCTCTCTGCGTAACGCATGGACCGTAGCACGTGTACCGGCATCAGGAAGAAGCGAATCATCGGAACCATCCCGTTTCACAAGATCCGGGGGTCGTTCGACGCTGTTACTCAGAGCGCACCCCCGGAGTGGGTGTTCCGCGAGAGCGTTTTCAGTTTGCTCTCCAGATCGGCGATCTTGAGCGTGAGCTGTTCGATCACCTTCTGCTGTTCCCGTGCAACCCCCTGCTGTTCCTGGGTGACCCTGGCGATGACCGCCACAATATCCATGGTGCTCAGTGATTTCCTGCTGTTGGTAGCCACCAGATCCGGCACCTCCTCGGCTATGAAGCCGACCGATTCCTCGTCCGGGTCGACCGTGTAATGAAATTTGACGGGGCGGAGTTCCTGCAAGGCCTTCATCGCCTCCTCCACCTCGAGCGTCCGGATGTTTTCCTTGTATTCCCTGCTGCTCCCCATCTCGAGATTCCCCAGGACAAAGGCGTTTCCATTCACCTCCAGCTTCGCAGGAAAGGACGTTCCGGCCGTGACCCTGACGGTCCCGTACACCTCTACCACATTCGCCGTCGTTCCTGATTCGATCCCGATCCGTGCGTCCCCCTGCACATCCAATGTCGCCGCCGGTTTTCTGGTCCCGATCCCGACACGCATCTCCGCACCATTACCAGACCCCACACAGAGGGTATCGCTCGGCGTGCCGGGGAAAATCCGGAAGGGGAGATTTGAACCGTGTGTCACGTCGCGGATGAAGAAATAGGTTTCGTGCCCCGCCACGTCCCATGTCTGTGGCGCCCATCCGCTCGATCCGTCCTGCTCGAGCCGGACGGTGGGGGTGTTGCCACATACCGTGTGGACCCCCCCTGTTATGCCCGGCGTGGACGTTCCGATACCGATACGGCTGTAGTACGCGTTATCGACATACAGAGAGTTGCTGCGTGCCCCGGCCTCTATCGTGAAGGGTCTCCTCCCCGCATCCAAATCTTCCACGGCAAAGTAATTTGCCCCGCCGTTGGAAAAGTCGTTGATGACGATCTGCCAGTCGTTCGTGGGGAAAGAGGCACTGTTGCTGGTATCGTAAAAACGGATCCGCAGGTTGTTCTCCTTGAGGCGGATCGTGTCGTACCCGAAGGGCTCACCGTTGTCGTTGTCCATCCCGACACCGAGGCTTCCCTGGACGATAACATCGTCTTGAAAGACCTGATCCGCCCAGGCCGGCGGGACCATGAGGTCCATAAACACCCCGAGGGCGGCGGAGGCCGTGGAGAAGAGCCTATCGAGGAGACCGCTTTCCGTGCCGGACGGAGAAACGATGGTACCCTCCTTGACGAGGAAGGTCTCCGACCGACTCCACGGGCGGGTCTGTTCCTGTGCCTGCACGGCCTCATCCCGCGATGTCTTCCGTGCGCTGAAACCGGCGCGCACCTCCCAGGTGTAGAAACCGTCCGCCGCCCCCGCCGGCGGTGCCCAGGTGATCCCGGTCCCCGCGGTGCTCTCTTCGCTGATCAGATCTCCCCGGGGATCGGCGACTCGGAGGAGGAGGTAGGTCACCGCGGAGGTGGCGGGGGTGACAACGATGCCATTCGCGTCGACCTCCACCGTGGCGGCATCATCGGCCCTCACCCCCGTCACCGTCCCGGCGTGAATCGCCAGAACGATCAGGGCTATGAGGAGCAGATACCGACAGGAAACCCTCGCGAAAAATGACGGTGCACGTGTAATCATGACATGACCCTTCCCTTTGATAATGTTGTTTGTTCCGTAATCGATCTCGTTTCGGCACTCGCGTCACGGGTGCGAAAACAAGATCCGTTATCCTCATGCTGTATATTGTGTAGACGGACAGCTTCAGGGAGCGGCTGCAAGCGCTACCTGAAGATACAGCTCTCAATCCACCCGATCCGGCAATTTCTCGCCGTACCCTCCAGGAGGGCTTTTTCTAAAGTCCGGGAATCCCCACAGGACCGGGGAGATCCGGGATGCTGCAACATCCTGAAAACCAGACCACAATAAACACGATGAGCATCAACTTTGCAAGCTGTTTCATCCTCAACCTCCCGGAAATTACGAAAAGAAAGTGAAAACATCACGACCTGTCGCCGGCATCTTCCGGCGGGGCATATTGGGATTCCAGCATCCGTGCCCTGGCAAAATCTTCCTTGGCCTTCTCTTCACTCTCTTCTCCCTGGAGCCCCAGATAGGTTCCTCCCTTCAGATAGATGAGCCCCCGGTTATGATACGCCGCCGCAACATCCGGCCGCAGTGAGAGGTAAAAATTGATCTCCCGCAAGGCCAGCCGGTAGCAGTACGCGGCATACTGGTCATTCCGGCTTTCCGCATAGTCTCCCGCCAGATTGCAATGGATCTTGAACATGCGGAAGAAAAAGTAGTTTGCCCCGGGATGGAAGGGGTCGATCAGCAATGCCTCCTTGAATTCTGATTCATATTGAGGCTGGTACCCACCGGAACCAATGACCCGGATATACCCTTCCATGACCAGCCCGGTTGCCTCACGCGCGTCCGCAAGGGCCTGCAGAAAGGGTTCCTCATTGATGGATATGTCCTCTCCGTTTTTCAGATATGGTATCGCCGACACATTATGCCCCGTAATCGTTCGCAGGGCGGAGATATTTTCGACCGGGTCCTTTTTACGCTCGGTGAACTCCAGTATGGGATGATCACGGGTATGCAGGGGGACGGAATCGAGCACATCACCCAGAGCGGTTTCATCCACCTGATAGGCATCGAGGAAGAAGACGGGGTTGTCCAGGTCGACGACCCTCAGATCATCCCGGGCATACCGCACGAACCGTCTCAGGAACTGTTTCGCGTCGATCTCCGGTTTATGCAAAGATCCGGCGACCAGGGCATGTTTGTTGACGTGAGTCATGGCCAGCCACACGGAGACATAGGGAAAAACCGAATGGAAGGTCTTGAGCAGGATCTTGAAATCATCCCCTTCCATGATTGGAAACCAGCTGGTCATCATGCCGCCGGGTTTCAAAAGCTTCTTCGCATTCTCGAAGTAGTCTTTCGAATAGAGGGCCGAGCATCCGGTATACCCCGGCCATGAGGCATCGTTCAGGATAAGATCGTACTTCTTCCCGGTCAGGTGGACATAGTTTGCCCCGTCCATGATGATGGGATGAAACCGGGGATGCTGGGCCACATCGTGATTGATCTCTCCGAAATACCGTGTCGCCGTGTCGATGACCTCGCGGCTGATCTCCACCAGATCGAGCCGTTCTATGTCATACGTCGTCACGATGTGGCTGGTCTCACCGCTCCCGAATCCGACCTGCAAAACCTCCTTCGGATCAGGATGGAGGAGCATGGGGACATGGGCCTGGAGCTTCTGGGTGGTCCGGTGCGTGTAGTGCGTCCCGGCGATGTTCACCGAGCTTGTTGAAAGACCCCTAAACCCGTCCGGATATTGATGGACGGTGGTGATGCATTCGATGCCCTCGTTCGCGTACAGGATCTTGGTATCCTTAAAAAACTGCTCTTCAAATATATTGTAGTACCGGAAAAGGATATCCTTCGGGAGCCACACAATCACGGCGACGGCGGCGGTCCACATGATTCCCGAAAATATCACGGAGGAACGTCCGAATCTTTGCGATTCACGCAACTCCCGCCGGTTCATGAGGACAATGACCGTCCCGACGGCCAGGGCAATCAGCGATATGAGGATGATGCTGTGTTGGGTCCCCAATACCGTGACAAGGACAAAACCGGTCACAGAGGAGCCCAGGATGCAGCCCACGGTGTTGACGGCATAGATGCCACCGATGGTTTTACCGACGATCCGGATATCCCGGGTGAATATCCTGCTCACCAGGGGGAGGGTCATCCCCATCAGGATCGTCGGAACGATCATGATCATCCCCGCCAACAGGATCTCCGTGAAGACCAGCCTGTGCCAGGAGAGTGACGATTTGAAAAATCCAACCGTATCGAAGAGGTGGATGGAATCGATCCGGCTGAAAAGGACGATCGTCACCAGCCCCAGAATACCGATCAACGATTCCACCACCCCGAATGCCCGGGCGTGATTCCTGATGAGATGATATTTCTCGATGATCGCAACCGCCATGCTCCCGATACCGATCCCCAGAAGAAAGGTGGTCAGCATGATCGAAAAGGCATAGATGGTCATCTTCAGTTTGAAGACGAGGAGACGTGTCCAGAGCACCTCATAGGAAAGGGACACGAAACCGGCCAGGAAAAACCCGACAAGGATCAGAACGGAATATGACGGTGAGATGGTATCGATACCACGGGAATCTTCTTCGTCCGGTGTCGCCGTTTCTCTTTCCGCCATCATGTCTTTGGAGAAAAGATTGAGGATCAGAAAGGCGACCCCCAGCAGGATGTTGACCCCCGCAGCCACCTGAATCGTCTTCAGGATTCCCAGCAGTTCGATAAGGAAGAAACCCGCGACAAAGGCCCCGACCGTCGCGCCGATCGTGTTGATCGCGTACAGGATTCCGACCTCTTTCCCGCTCTCCTGTGGCCGGTGGATAAACAACTTACAGAGAACGGGGAGTGTCCCGCCCATGAGAAACGTGGGAACAAAGAGCACCAGGAGAGACAAAACGACCTTTATCGGTACCAGCGCCCAGACGGAATGGGTGGTATATGCATAGATGAACGGATAGACGGTATCCAGGACCTTGAAGACAGTGGGAATCAAGAGGGCCGTTATCCCGATCCCGATCTCAAGAACAGCATAGACTACGATCGGATTCCGTCTTCTTTCGATATACCTCCCGATGAAAAAACTGCCGACGGCCAGTCCTCCCATAAAGGCGGAGAGAACCGATGTCACTGCGTAGGTGGTACTCCCGAAAACGGTCGTGAGTATCCGTGTCCACGTAACTTCATACACCAATCCGGTAAGGCCCGAGACAAAAAAGAGCGTATATACCGCCAGTCGCAAAAATGGGTGGGTGCTCATAGAAATCCCTATATATAAAAACTGATACTGATGTGCAGGAAGCGACAGGAACTCGCCCCCCATGAAATCGTTTTTCTCCCACCGGGCGCACATGACACGGGGAACGCTCAGTTTAGACGTCGTTTTACTCTGATCCTCACCGACCGTCAAACATAAATACCTGAAGTGTCCGACAAACCGGGGCATCACGCCTCCATACCCCGCCATGGAAAAGATTGGGTTGAAAACCGGTGATTTTCCGGATATTGATATCAGGCAGATGGAGAGAAACAATCAACAGACATATGTATGAACGTGGTGACGTGGGCACAGAAGAGATGAAAACCTGCACACACAACGGCACATCATACCGCCAACTGAAGAAAATAACCCTCTTCGACCTTATCCGCGCGGGGTGCTCAGACGATGACACCCGCACATTGACGAAGGTGTACGATTGCCACTATTCCATATACGAGGAAGTCCCTATCGAATGGGCCATCCTGCATCTCTGCGACTTTCTCATAAAGGAAGGTTTTATTGAAGAGGTGGAGTAGCTACTGTCAAAATGGGCGCTGTTTTTTAGTCTCCCTTCTTCGGGAAGACAAGGGATCGGAGCCACCCCACGGTCGTGTTTCCCCCCATGCGTTCCCAGTCGATCTCCTGAAACCGTCTCGCTAGGTCATCGGGATCGGCAAACCAGTCGGCGCGTGTCGTCATGCGCCGCCGTTTGTCGAGTTTCTTGACGACGGCCGCCGGGTTGCCGGCGGCGATCACATCGGAGGGGATATCCTTCGTGACGACGGCGCCCGCGCCGACGATGCTGTTGTCACCGATCGTCACCCCTTTCCCGACGATCGCGCTGTCGCCGATCCAGACGTTGTTACCGATCCTGACGGGAGCCGCCTGCCCTACCGACTGGCTCCGGTCGTACACCCCGTGCCAGTCCGCATCGGTGATCAAGACCCCCTGTGCCATCATGCAGCTGTCGCCGATGGTGATCTCGCTGGCCGCGCTGATCCGGACGCCGGGACAGATGAGGCAGTAATCACCGATCCGTATGGCTCCCGCTTCATCGGGAATTGTCCAGACAGTCAACCGCACTCTCTTGTCCGGGGCGGCAATGACGTGGGCGCATCTCCCCAAGAAGACCGGTCCGCCGAATAACTCGACGTACCACGGTTTCATGAAGGTGTGACGTTCACCCAGGTGCTCGAACTGAGGACGCAGGAACCGCTTCGTGTACCATCTCTGAAATCTGATGTCCCACTGCTTGAGAAGATAAGGTCGGTGGTCTCTCCTCACAGGACCTCTCCCCCGATCTGTTCCGTGGCCTGTTGATCCAGCCACAGGTGACGTCCACGGGCACGACCGACCCCGCAGCTCCACCAGAAATGGTGACTGAAGAGACAACTCGCGGGGGTCAGGCTGTTAAGGGCGTCATAGGCAAGGAGGACGGCGGCCGTTGTCCATGAGGTCCGTTCCTCGGGCCATATGACCTTGTCGGGGAAGGTCACGCCCATCCAGTACGAACCGTCGTCATAGCATTTTCCCTCCAGGGACCTGAAGACGACCCGCGCCTCCTCGACCCGATCAATGGCCATGAGGGCCATGACCAGTTCGGATGTCTCCGCCATCGTCGCCCAAGGGCGATCCGAGACGCACCGGACCCCCCAGCCGGGCTCGACGAACTTGTCCCAGGATTTGTCGATCCGTTTGTCGGCTTCGGCTCCCGCAACGGCACCACACAGGATAGGGTAGTACCAGTCCATAGAGTAGCGCGACTTGATCATGTTGAAGCGATTGGGGAGTGTGCGGATGGCATTCCCCAGCTTTTCGAGGGCGACCCTCCATTGGGGGCGGTCTTCACCCGCCAGCAGGGCGATAACCAGGGCACACTTGATGCTCATATAGATGGAACTGGAACCGGTGAGGAGTGCCATCCGGTCCACGACGCCGTCGGGATCGATGGACCAGTAGATCTCGCCCGTCGGGGCCTGGAGGCTGAGCGCAAAATCGATACCGGCGCTGACGGTGGGCCACATCTCCCGCACAAAGACAAGATCCTTCGTTATCAGATAATAATGAAAGAGACCCACGGCGATATAGGCAGAGAAGTTGGCGTCCCTTCTCCGGTCCTCCGGGACACCGTCACGGTAGGCCGCCCACCAGCTCCCGTCATCGAGCTGCGCCTCCCTCATCCACCCGTAGGCGCGCCGGGCCTCATCGACATATCCGGCAACGGCGAGTCCCATGGCGCTTTCGATATGATCCCATGGGTCCGTTTGCCCCTCTTTCGATCCCGGGATCTCTCCGCTCTCCCTCTGCAGGCCGCAGATGAACACCCCCATTTGGTCGCAGTTGACAAACTGCCCCACGATGTTCCTTGAAAGATTCAGCTCCATATCCGTCATCCTTTTCTGAGGTATAAGACCACGCTCTTGGCTATCAGTGGGTTCAAGATCCGATCCAGTCCCCTGGTCAGGGGAGGATGTTTCATAATGTCCCACTCAAGGAACTTCTTGTAGAGATTGACCCACCGGGATTCTTCGTTCTGGTGGCCGACGAGGCACTTCAGCCACCAGTACGGGGCATGCAGGGCGTGTTTGTAGCGAATCCGCCAGCAGCGGGTCCCCGCCTCCTCCAGCAGTGAAATCAGCCCTTTCTTCGTGTAAATCCGTATATGCCCCCCCGGTTCGTTGTGATAGGCCGACGAGAGCGCCCAGCAGATGCGTTCCGGGAAGAATCGCGGGACGCTGACGGCCATATTCTTTCCCGGTTTCAGGACCCTCACCAGCTCCGCTATGGCGGTCCGGTTCGCGGGGATATGCTCCAGGACCTCCGAGCAGATCACCACGTCAAAGGTCTCGTCCCTGAAGGGTAGCCGGGTGGCATCGGCCTGCGACACCAACCACGAACGATCATGCCCGTCTTCCATATTATCCAGGAGGAAGGCCGTCTTTTGCAGATCATTCCAGTTCAGATCCACACCGACGACGTCCGCCCCTCTGGTCCGGAATATCTCGCAGGCGTGGCGTCCGGTACCGCATCCGGCGTCGAGGACCCGGTCTCCCGGCCGTATCCCTAGCAGGTCAAAATCAGCAGTGAGCATGAATGGCTTCCCGGTATACGTCGACGGTCCTCTGTGCCGCGTGCCGCCACGTAAATGAATCCTGTACCCGTCTGATTCCCGCCTCCCCCAGCCGGCCCCGCAGGTCCGGATTATCCAGGAGCGATACGATTGCCCCTTCCAGCGCCCCGCTGTCGGCGGTCGGCACCAGGATCCCCGCGTCGCCCACCACCTCGGGCAGGGCTCCCCCCACGGTGCTGATCACCGGCACGCCGCAGGCCATGGCCTCACCGGCCGGCATCCCGAACCCCTCGTACAGGGAGGGGATCACGGCCATCGTGGCACGGGCATAGTAGGAGGCAAATTCCTCGTATGCGATACGCCCCGTGAACCGGACACAGTCGCCGATTCCAAGGGTCCTCACAAGGCCTTCGATCACCCCTTTCTTCTTCGGGGTCCCGACAACGGTGAGACCGATCTTCCGCTTCTTTTTTATCGATGCCACGGCCTCGAGAAGATATCTGAGCCCCTTGAGGGGGGTGTCGGCGCTGTTGGTGACCAGGATCTGGTTATCACTCCGCCCCACATCCGGGAGGGGATAGAAGAAGTCGGTATTGATCCCGTTCGGGACGACCCGGAACCGGTGGCTCGATGTCCGGAAGTCCCTGCTGATATCCTTCTTCGAACATTCCGAGACGGTGATGATATGGGAGAGACGGCGCGAGACGCGCTTCTGCATACCGAGAAAGGAATACCATCGCCATGTCTTGAATTTCTGAAAGAGAGAGGGGGAAGATTTGATCTCCACATCACGGTCAACGGTGATCGGATGGTGGATGGTTGCCACGGTGGGAAATCCGAGACCGGGGAGACCCAGGAGTCCGTACGAGAGGCACTGATTGTCGTGTACGATATCGTAGCGCGGCCTCTTTCTCCTGAAGTGATGATAGGTTCTTAATCCGAAGGTCAGGGGCTCAGGGAATCCCCCCAGCGAAACCCCGAGGAGCTCTATTTGATTGATCGGCGACCGCAAGAGACCACTGTAGCTCGCCGGTCTGAAGAGGTGTTCGGGATTGTACAGATCGAGATTCGGCAGTTTGTGAAGTCCGATCCCATCGGTCAGCTCCGGATAGGGAGGGCCCGACACGACGTCAACGGTATGTCCCAACTCCGCCAACGCCCTGCTGAGATACTTGATGTATACCCCCTGCCCCCCGCACGTGGGATTGCCCCGGTAGGTCAAGAGACATATCCTGAGCGGATCGCTCTGGTTGGGTGATCTGGAAGCCGTGTGCTCCATCATGCGTGAATATTTTATTACCCCCCGGGAATAGAGTGAAAAAAAGGACATACCTCTATCAGGAAAGGTCTTTCTACCAGATTTGTGACTGAAGGTCAATCAAGAGAAGGCTTTAAGATATGGGAAATAGACTTTTTTAACGCTAAACGCCGTTCAGTGAAAAAACCGAGACCCGTTGCGGTATTTACGGCACCGGTTTCGCGGAACCAGCGTTTCACGGCGTTGAAGGGCGGCCAGGTCTCTCTCTACCTTGTTTCATCATAAGACCCTCGAAAAAAATAGTAGACAGATCATCCGCCACAGGATCTTCCGATATATCTCCTCCGGAAATCAGCCACGGTAGACAGGGATACTCGCCGGCACCCCTAACGGTCTGATTGAGCACCCAGGCAGGAATATAGGTATAAACCACAATATAGATATCCTGTACTTTTGCATTCCCCATGAGACCAACCCGGAGGCTCTCCCGCCGCTGTTGCGACAGCGACACGGTGGGAGGACGGACGGTCCTTCGGGCCACCATTCGAGTGACCGGCCAAGACGGTCCCCCATAGAGCGCATCACGCGGTGTTTCTCTTTTGATACCGCGGACACCCCTGAGCAAACCGCCGAAGGATGTCGTAGACCAGATCATATGAGTATCAGTCTATCTGAAAGCGCCGCTCCTTTAACACAGCCGCCGCTTCGGATGTGATATGGTCGAGCAGTTCCTTTACACTGAAAATTCGGGGAATACCGGCTGCGGCGAACGAAGCGGCCTTGGCCCAGTTGATCTCGGTAGATGTCTTGTGTGGTGCTTTCGGGTCAAAGAGTCTTGGAGTCATCACTCGGGTGCGAAATTCCGGATCATCGAGATTCAGAGCGATCATGGTTTCCCTGGCTTCCTGCGTGATCGGGCTTTCTTTCGTCATCAAAAAGGCGCTTCCCAACATCACCCCTTCGGCCCCAAGGGCCAAGGCCCCCAGAAAACTTGGACCATCACCAATGCCCCCTGCAGCAATCACAGGAACCGACAAAGATCTGACAGCATGGCGAATGGTTGTCAGCGTGGGAAGTTGTGTGGGATTTTTTATACCCCCTCCTTCTAATCCGACTATTATTATTGCATCCACACCTAATTCCTGGGCATGGGCGGCATCTTTTACCCGAGCCGCTTTGTGAATCCACGGCAGGCCGGATTCCTTAATGCGCGCCGCCAGGTCATCCGGCTTATACAATGAGGTCTCGATTGGCACATTTTCTGAAATGCACACCTCAAGCATCTCATCTATTCTGGGGCACATACCGACGCTCAGATTCACCCCGAAGCTCCCTGTTGTGGATTTTTTACAACTCCTGATATCCTTTTCCAGTTGTTCCGGCATCGCCGATATGGCCGCCGTAATTGTTCCGTGACCGCCTGCCTCGGCGACGGCCGCAGCAAATTGCCATATCCCGAGTTTATGCATGGCCCCGAGCAAAACAGGATACTTACATCCGAATAAATCGGTTATCTTCGTTCGCCATTCCATTGTCATATCCTCCCTTATATCGCATGCACCTTTCGCAGGCTCATGACGCAATACGTTTTCTCCGAAACTAATCTATTGCCTGCTCGGTCTCTGCGATGATCCGTTCGACGAGTCCCTGTACGGTTGGGATGTGATGGATACCGACGATCTCCTACCCGGCAAACAAAGACCCCGTTTCCCTGTCGCCGTCAAAGATTGTATCCTCGAGGACACCCTGTTCAGCCGCATTCAGACACGGTTGCTTGAAATGCCCATGCAGAATACGATCCTTCGTCGTCATGAAACAGTGCAGGCATGGACCTGATCAATAAGCCAAGGTCTCCCCCTGTGTCGTTCAGGACGAGGGCCTTCTTCTCCACCGCTGCTGTATTTTTTTCTTCCTGATCGGGTCGAAGAATCACGTTCCATTTCCGTCCCGTAGCCGAATTTTGTTTGTTCTTTCTCAGGGGGAAAACGACCAAGCATGAGCAGTCCACCTGTGGGGACGCCAAACGGGAAACAGTCAAATCCTCGTGGCTATGACCGCCGCCCCGATGGCACCGTTGACCTGGGCATATTCAGAGACCTCGATGGGAACATCGAGCGCCCGCTCCAGAGCCCTGACCACCCCGATGTTCCGGCCAACACCGCCCGTCATCATCACGGGTTCCCTCACCCCCACTCTCCGTGCCATTGATGAAATACGCAACGCAACGGATTCATGGATCCCCGCGATGATATCCTCACGGTTTTCCCCTTTCGCGATGAGAGAGATCACCTCTGATTCGGCGAAGACCGTGCAGATGCTGCTGATCTTCGACGGATTATCAGACCGGAGCGAAAGAGACCCGAAATCGTCAAGATCCGCCTCCAGGGCGCGCGCCATCACCTCGAGAAACCTGCCGGTGCCGGCGGCGCACTTGTCGTTCATCGAAAAATCCTTGACCGTTCCGTCGGGGTTGATCGCCAGGACCTTGCTGTCCTGCCCCCCCACGTCGATGATCGATCGGACCGCGGGATTCAGGTAGTACGCCCCGGCCCCGTGACAGATAATCTCCGTTACGGCCTTGTCGGCAAAGGCCACGCTGTTTCGCCCGTAACCGGTGGATACGATCCGCTCGATCGACGAGGCCTCCATCTCCAGATCGGTGAGGAGGGACTCAAATATGCTCTCCCCCGCCTGCCGCGCATTATATCCGGTAAAGGCCACCTTCGACCCGAGTAGCCTCCCGTCCGACAGAACCGCCGCCTTCGCGGTTATGGATCCGATATCTATCCCTGCGGTGATCATAAAATGCTTTCCTCACTGTCTCCTGTTTATCCCTTTTTCTGACTGATCATCTCCATGAAGGCATCGATCCGTGTCTCCGTCTGGCTCTCGGAGAAGGATCGTTCGTCCACCATGTGGGATTCGATGGTGACGGAGGGAATCCCCCGTTCCCGCTGAACGGCCCGCTGGATATCGTACTGGCCGAGCGAGTAAGGCTTGCAGCTCCGGTTGGAGTGCATGACAAAACCGTCCACGTCATATTTGTCCACCATCTCGAGAATGATCTTGATCATCCCATCAACCCCGATGTTGAGATATGACTTGGTGTATCCTTCGGCCATGGAATCGAGGAAATCGGTCTCGTCCATATACTTCAGGCTCATGCACCACGCGGTGGTGTACGTGTCCGCCACGAGACAGGCGTCATGGGACGCGAACTGCTCGGAGAGCCACCGCATCCGGTACCAGATCGGCAGGTTGTCCCACAAGAGCCGGTACTTCTCGTTCGGAATTGCGCTGACCCCATCGGCGACACGCTGCTCCATCTCTTTCAGGAGCATACGGTAGTAATCCACCGCCACCTGGGTCCCGCGCAGGGTGACGATGAGGGCAAGATGAAAGAACGCGTCGAAACAGGTCATCGGGGACGGCCTGTTCATGGCGGTGTCGAGAACGGCCTGCCACAGGCGCTGCCCTTCCAGGGAGAGTTTTCCAACCTCCGCCATCCGGTCATAATCGAATCGCTGGTTTGTCGCCTCTTCGAGGAAGACAACATATTCGAGTATCTGTTTCCGAACGTATTTCTTTGCTTCGTCGCTGTATTCGGTGTGGCAGAAGGGGGTATCAAGGATAAAGAGGGGGACGTCGTAATGGCGGGCCTGCACCTCGTACCACTTGAGGACCGTCCCGCATATGTTGTTACAGCACACCAGCATGTCGGGCTTCGGCAGTCCTCCGATGGGACCGCCGTCCACCAAAGAAGAGGCGATATCGGCCCGCGCGTAGGAACAGAGGTCTCCGCTGTATCCCATCTCTTCGGCCCGCGCGCACAGATCGGCCCCCATCTTCGATGCCCCGATCATCGCCCCGTAGTTCTCCGGATAGACAGGGATGATATCCATCGCTATCAGCGGTTCCACCGGTCCTCCGCTGGTGATCCAGGCGACCTTCTTCCCCGCCTGCTCGGCCGTTTTAGCCTCGATGTAGTAGCCGGTCATGATTTCCTTCATCTTTTTTTCGGACAGCATCTTCTTCTCGCTCTTCCCCGCATCGGTATCCATCATCTCTTCGCTCCTCTTCTCGAGCACATGTTACAGCATATGGATAAATGTCTCAAATCTGGTCAAGAGCTGCCCCTCTGAGGGAAGCTGATCCTCAATCTCCAGCAGCATGCTGGGGATCCCCTCTCGATCCAGAAATCCCTTCAGATAGGGATAATCGAAATCGTGGGGATCGCAGAATTTCATCAGGAGAAAGACAACACCGTCGGCCCCATGTTCTCGGGCCTGCTCCAAGAGTCTCTCTCCCCGGATCGTGTTTGAGAGGTGTTTGGCGGGGCAGAGCGCCCGACCGCTATATCGCTTCGCGATCGCCGCAATGGGGTCGCCACCGCCTTCGATAGCCCCGTCAAACCAGCGCGAACCGGTGCACAGATCGTCCCAGACAACGACACCCCCCGCCTTCTCGAAGACGGCATAGAGATCCGGCTGGTCACAGATACTGCCGCTCAGGATGATCCGTTTCTTTCCGGTATCCGCCGCAGGGATCTTTTCTTTGAGGTCATCTATCACCGAGGGGAGTTTCTCGGCCAGGGAGTGCCGGTCCATAATCATCGAGCCCTTGACGATGGCATACAGCTCGCTTCCCGTCAGGATACCGGGATGGGTGGAACGCAGTTCGTAAATAGTTTTGAGGCAGCCTCGTATCCGGTTGTAGGTATCGACGGCCTCCCCCAGCGCCGCATCGGTTATCGTCACACCCAACCCCGTTTCCAGGTCGCGTTTGAACTTCCGGAGGACATCCTCCATATATTCCCGGGCACTCTCGGTATCCAGCTTCACGGGCAGGACGACATCTGCGAAGAAGGGAAACCGGATATTGAGGCGCCAGATATCGGAGAGGCGCTGAATGGTATCGCAGGTGTGGGGAAAGACGGCGCCATCGAGAAAGGCCAGCCTCCCGGCGAGCGCGTCTTCAAGCACGCCCCGCGCGAGAGAACAGCTGTAGGACTGCAGGTGCGCGTTGGCCAGGGAGATCGTCCCCTTCGTGCCGAAGAGTCGCAAAGGATGAGCCCCCGCCGCAAGGATGATCTCTTCGGGGGTGTAGGAACACAGGTACCCGATGATCTTCTGACCCGTGTTTTTCAGACGTTCCACATACGTCTGTGTTTCAGATACTGCCTCGTAAAAATCAGGTAATATCTCCATACAGGGCCCTCCCCCTCTGCGCAATTATTCCGGGTTGTTGACTGCAATCAGAATCCGTCGTTTGTAGCATGTTTTTTCAGAAACCGTTTTCGATCAGAATCGATCATATCGAACCACCTACCATACTTTTACGTCGAAGAGTACCTGAAATGCCGGCTCTGTTTGTTTTTTGCTGGTTCATCCGTTATAATTACAGCAAGCGAATCAAGACAAGGTGAATTGCCCGATGGCTGAAAAGCTTTTTACTGAAGATGACCTGAAATCCATCAAGAAAATCGGATTGACTGCACGGGATATATCGTCGCAACTCGAGGCACTGGAGGGGGAAACGATCCCTCTTACGCTGGCCGGGGCCTGTTCGATCGGTGACGGGATCGTCGCCATCCCCGATTCCGACCGGGAGAGGTTGATATCCGAGCACGACCGGGCGGCGGCACAGGGAAGGATGATCAAGTTTGTTCCCGCCTCCGGGGCGGCCAGCCGTATGTTCGAGCGGTGGTTCACCTGGTATGAAACGGAAGGGTTTAGTACGACAAAAGATGCCCGGATCTTTCAAAAGCAGCTCCCTCAATTCGCCTTTTTCGAGGAGCTGTCACGCGCCCTGTCCCGGGACGGCCGTGACATTCACCGTGAGAATCCCCGGGAGATACTGAAATATATCCTGACGGCAAAGGGGTTGGACTACGGGCATCTGCCCAAGGCACTCCTCAAGTTTCACCCGTACCCGGGGAGCAGTCGCACCCCTCTCGAAGAGCACCTGGTCGAGGCCGCCCTGTACGTTAAGGATGACCGGCACGGATGCCGGTTGCATATCACCGTTTCGGAAGAACACCGGCGGGAGGTCGAAGCATACCTTGCGGATGTGAGAGGAGACTATGAAACCGAGTATGATGTCAGGTTTCTCATTGCTCTTTCCATTCAGTTACCGTCAACCGGGACCATAGCGATCGACGATGAGGGCAAGCCGTTCCGCGATGAGGCCGGCACGCTGATGTTCAGACCCGGAGGACATGGGGCCCTCTTGGAAAACCTCAATCTTATCGAAGAAGACATCATCTTCATCAAGAATATCGATAATGTCGTCCCCGATCGTTTCAAGCCGGAGACGGTGCTCCACAAAAAAGTCCTCGGGGGGTATCTCGTGACGCTTCAGGAAGAGATCTTTCACCACCTGCGTCTCTTGAGCGACGGAGAGCCGGATGATTCGGACCTTTCCCAAACCGCCCTCTTCTGCCGTGAACGGCTGTCCCGCACGCTTCCGCAGGTTTTTTACACCTGTACCGGGACACGGAAAAAAAACATGCTCTTCGATATCCTGAACCGCCCCCTGCGTGTCTGCGGTATGGTGAAAAACGAGGGGGAGCCGGGAGGAGGCCCCTTCTGGGTGGAGGAACCGGACGGGACTCGGTCACTGCAGATTGTGGAAGAGGTACAGGTTGATCAATCGAAACGACAGCGCGCCATCTGGAAATCATCCACGTACTTCAATCCCGTCGACCTGGTGTGCGGCACCCGGGATTTTCGGGGCGAAAAGTTCGACCTCAAACGGTACGTCGACGGGAACACGCGGATTATCGCACACAAGTCATCCGAAGGACGACCTCTGAAGGCCCTGGAACTTCCCGGTCTGTGGAATGGCGCCATGGCACGGTGGAACACCGTCTTCGTGGCGGTGCCTTCCGCAACATTCAATCCCGTGAAAACCGTGGATGACCTGCTGAGGGAAGAACACAGCGGGGGGATCAAGCGAGAAAGCCGAGAACCCTCGTGACAAGAGGATTCCCGGCCATAACCTGGAGAGGCAACGCCTCCGTTATTCACTCTTTTCGGAAGATGGTTTGGGGTCCGGCACGGACGCTGTCTCGCTTGATGTGGAGGACGAATCGTTGTTAGGTGCCTCGGATACGGACGGTTTCTTTCCGCCGTAGTCGGTCACATACCACCCCGATCCCTTGAGGTGAAATGAGGTGAGGGATATCAGTTTACTAACCGTCCCGTCACAGAACTTACAGTTTTTGATCTCTCCGTCCGTGATTCCCTGAAAAACTTCGAATTTCTTTCCACATTTCTTGCATTGATACTCATAAATAGGCATATAACTACCACCTCCGCCAGACAATTTATCAGTGCCCGCTCTCCGCATCATCCCTTTCGGATGAGCGGGCATTATAGATATCTCCAATTCGATAGCGATCACTGAAGCACTCGAGCACGAGATTCACATCCGTCCCCGCTATCGGCTTCAGCATACTCCGGGTAATCGAATGGACCTTCTCTTCCTCGACAACCTTTTCCTCGAAAGGCGCGTCGAAATCGGCCTGACTGTTGTTGAAACGAATGACATGAACCAACTCGTGCGCCGCGATATAGAGCATGAGGGGCTCCAGCTTGACAAATGACTCGCTTCGTTTCACCGCATCGAGGATCCGGTCATCCTGGAGACAAATCTTGAAAAAGTAGAAGTTGTCAGGATGATCGGCCTTGCCTTCTTTCCGGTACTGATACCGGCACAGGTGAGCAAACGCGGTACCGTCCACCTCCTGATCGCTCAGATGGGCAAGGGTCTTCACCTCGTACCGATGGGCCTTAAGACCCCTTCTGCCAAGATGAAAATAATCCTCAGCCAACTCCTCCGCACATCGAAAAGTCGTCCCGACAAGGGATATTTGCGGTGGACTGAAGCACCTCATTCAACACCGTCCCATCAAACCGCGGTCGTAATATATACACATACCGGAAAATGTCAAGGGGGTACCATCGGGATATCCTGCGCGTATCAATCCCGGGGATTTTCAGCTCCCCGCTCAGCTAGTTCGGCATTGGCACACTGCCGAGGAGATATTTGAGGTCCTCGTCTTCAAACTTGATTGCCAGTCCGACAAAAGGAGATTCGTTCCCCTCGTCACTGATAAAGTCATCCCAACCCGCCGACAGGTAGAGGTGCCTCATGAGCCGTATTCTGCGTATGCCTTGAGGTGCGCGTTCCGGTCACTGCCGAAGTCAAAGGCCTCGAAGGTGAACTGCAGGCGGTCGTCAAGGGCAAAATAGTCCACCCCGATCCCTCCCGTCGATTCAAAGACGCCTCCCCTGAGGGCAATATCCTTGAATCTCTTGCCGATCTGAGCGGTAAAGAGGAGTTCATCCTCCTCCCACTTTTCTGTCCTTGTGGTGACACCGCCCACCGTAGCCTCGGTCACGGTCCGTTCGCCCCGGGGATCGGCGACAAAACCGAGAATATAGAAATAATCCTCCTTCGGCCGTATAGTGAGGGTCAAATACCCCTTTCCGTCACCCTCGTCGAAGAGGTATTCCCCTCGGTATCCGAGAAAGGTCCTGAATTGTTCGGACTTCGATACAAACCGGTTTATCCCCTCCATACTCGTCTCGACGCTATTGAGGCTTGCGTTCAGATTATCGACGGTGTCTTCGTCATTGACCAGTTTTCCGATCGAGCCCTCACCCCGGTTGATCTTGTCCGTAATATCCCTCAGCGATGCAAGCGTCTGCTCGAGGTTGTCAACGGTACCACCGTCATTGACCAGTTTTCCGATCGA
The DNA here is from genome assembly GCA_963662405.2 of Syntrophales bacterium. Lineage (GTDB taxonomy): Bacteria > Desulfobacterota > Syntrophia > Syntrophales > UBA2210 > UBA6078. The sequence goes on along the minus strand of CAXXKT010000001.1, from coordinate 1,981,482 downwards.
GCCTTCACCCCGGTTGATCTTGTCCGTAATATCCCTGAGCGAGACAAGCGTCTGATTGAGGTTGTCAAAGACATCCCGGTTCTCGATCAGTTGGCCGATGGTCCCCTCCCCCCGGTCAATCCCTTCCACGATACGGTTGAGCGATGCAAAGGCCCTGCGCATCTCCATCGAGGCCTCGCTGAGATTCTCGACCATCAGGTTGAGTTTGGCATCGTTCTGTTTCACGATCCGGCTGAGGTCCTCCGTGATAATCCGAGTGTTGTCGATGATCACCCTGAGGTTTTCTTCACCTTCCGCGCTTCCGACGGTCTTTTTCAGTGAAGCCGTCACCTCCATGACATCGCCTGCTATGGTCCCCAGCTCGCTGAGTAGCTTGTCGATATCTGCCTGCTGTTCCACCCTGGCGATGTCCCCGCCCGCCGCGATATAGGTCTCGCCCGGGGTTCCGGGTACGATATCGACATACTTGTCCCCCAGGATACCGTACGCCTTTATCTTGGCCCGTGTGTCCTTCTCCAGCTTTATCTCCGGAAGGATCCGGAGCGTGACCCGGGCCTTGCCGTTCTTGAGCGAGATATCCTCGACCCGCCCGACCTCGACACCCGCTATCTGCACGGAGGCATCCTTTTCAAGGCCTGTCGCGTTATCGAATATCACCGTGACCGGATACCCCTTCTTCAGGCCGAACCCTTGTTCGCCGACCCTGAACGACATGTACCCCAGTATGATCAACGCCACCAGAACAAACAGGCCCACCTTTGCTTCCGCGCTGATTGACGACAACTTTCTTTCCATTATTCACCGCCGGGGTGTGTTTTATACCGCTTTATTCCACGTACCTTACATCACATTGATCGGTCCTTCAAGACTCCCGGAGAGAAACTGCCTGAGCACCGGATTGGAAGATCTCCGTATCTCTTCGGCGGTTCCATGCTCAATGATCTTTCCCTGATAGAGCATGGCGATCTTGTGTCCCACCGTAAAGATCGACTGGACATCATGACTGATCACCACACAGGTGAGATTGAAGTCTTTCTGAGTCTTGATGATGAGTTCGTTGATCGCCTCGGTCATCACGGGGTCCAGGCCGGTGGTGGGCTCATCGAAGAGCACAATCTGCGGATGCAGGGCGATCGCCCTGGCCAGCCCTACCCTCTTGCGCATCCCGCCGCTCAGTTCAGACGGCATCTTATCCTCGACACCGGGAAGACCGACCGCCTTCAGCCGCTCGGCCACGATCCGTCGGATCTCGCCTTCCTTCTTTTTGGTATGCTCTCTCAGGGGGAAGGCGACATTCTCCCTGACGTTCATTGAGTCGAAAAGGGCCGCCTCCTGGAAGAGCATCCCGAATTTCTTCCGGATCTCATTCAGATCCCGGTCGTTCAACGCAGCGATATCCACACCGTCCACCAGCACCTGGCCGCTGTCGGGGCGCAAGAGACCGATGATATGCTTCAGGAGAACGGACTTCCCCCCGCCACTCCCGCCGATGATGACGGTGGTTTTTCCTTCCTCTATACCGAGATCGATACCGTCGAGAACCCTCTGCCGCCCGAACGACTTGTGGACATCAACCAGTCTGATCATATCGTTTCCCACTCGCCCCACGGAAATTCCTTCTTAAAACATAATCGCCGTCAGAAAATAATCGCTGATCAGGATCGATATCGACGCGAGGACCACCGCCTCCGTGGTGGCCTTCCCCACCCCCTCGGCGCCTCCCGTCGTGTTGAACCCCTTGTAGCACCCGACCAGGGACAGGATCAACCCGAAGACGGCCGCCTTGATCAGGCCGTTATATAAATCGTCCAGATCCACCATCTTCGTAATATTCTTTACAAAGGCACCTTCATTGATATGCAGAATCGGCACCCCCACAAAGTATCCACCAAGGATCCCCATAAAGTCGGAGACGATGGTAAGGGCCGGGAGCATGACCACCCCCGCGATGATCCGCGGGACGATCAGGTGCTTGACGGGGTTTGTGGCCATCACAGACAGGGCGTCGATCTGTTCAGTAACGCGCATCGTCCCCAGTTCGGCGGCCATGGCGGACCCCGCCCGAGCGGTCACCATCAGGGAGGTGAGAACCGGCCCCAGCTCCCGGGTCATTCCCAGGGCGACGGTAGAACCGACAAGGCTCTCCGCATTGAACATCCGAAATCCGTAGTACCCCTGCAGCGCCATGACCATCCCGGTGAAGGTACCCGTGAGGACAACGACGAAGATGGACTTGACCCCGACAAACTCCATCTGCTTGAAGATCAGGCGCAGTTTCAGGGGGGGACGCACCATCCACATCAGGACGGAGAGGAACAGGATCAGGATCTTCCCCATTTCCTCGATGTTCTCGAGGACAACCTTCCCGAATCTGTCGATTGCCGCGAAAATCCTGTTCATACACCACCCGGCCTACAGCGGCCCTCTCTTATTCGCGTGTGCTTCGAGCGATAGCCGTATGATCCTGGTGATCAGCTCGGTCTGCGTAATCCCCGCGGCGGCCGCCTGGTGAAAGAGGACCGTCGAGGGGGTCATCCCCGGAAGACTATTCGGCTCGAGAACGACAATGCGCCCGTCACCGGTGACAAACATATCAATCCGGGCATATACCTTCAGCCCCAGGACCTGAAAGGTCCTGACTGCCACATCCTGTATCATCCGAAGGGTATCCTCCGGGAGCCGCGCGGGGGTCTTATTCTCTCCCTGACCATACAGGAATTTATCCTCCAGCGAAAGAATTCCCTGCGTCGGTATCGTCTCGGAGGGGACAAAGGCTTCGGGGGTATCGTTCCCGAGAACACCGCACGTAACCTCCGTTCCTGAAATGAATTCCTCGACCAGGGCCACGGTGTCCCATTGAAAGGCGGCCAGGAGGGCGCTCTCGATACCCGCCGCGGAAACGACCTTCTTCACCGTCGTGCTGCACCCCTCCCGGGTCGGTTTTACCACACAGGGGAATCCGATCCGTTCTTCGATTCCGGCGATGATATCATCGCGGTTCTCTCCCCATTCCTTGAGCGAAACGGCCTTCGTCCGCGGGACATCCAGGCCGCTCATGGCAAGGATCTTCCGTGAGACGTATTTATCGGCGCCAAGCGCCGATCCCAAAACCCCTGAGCCGGCATAGGGGACCTTCAAGAGTTCCAACACCCCCTGCAGGCAACCATCCTCTCCGTACTTGCCATGGAGGCCGATGTAGACAAAGTCCACCGCACCCTTCAGGTCTTCATAAAAAAGCCGTCTGGCCTCCGTCTCCAGATCCGCCTCGACGTCTCCGGTGGAATTGCGCATCAGCAGCTTGATCGGGATCTCCCATAAGAGCCCCCGGCTGTCCATAAAGATCGGAAGGGGTTCATACTCTTTCCGGTCTATCTTGCTGAAGATGTTTCTCCCACTCTCGAGGGAAACCTCCTTTTCAGAAGAGATCCCTCCCATGATGACCCCGACCCTCATTTTTCCGGTTTTTGTTTGCTCCACAACCATTGTTACTCCATCACTAACTGTTCGTCAGGTGACCACGGGATATACACCCTCATCGTCATGCATTATCATTCCGTTACCTGCTTCCTCTCAGTCCGCGGTTTTTCTCTTGTCCCTATTGCAGCGGGCCTTTTTTCCCGCCGTGACCCCTGATCGAGATCTCGATCAGCTCGGACAGGATCATGGGGGGGAGCATCCCTGCCTCCGCGGCCTGCTCGAAAAAGAAGGACGACGGTGCCATCCCCGAGGATGAATTCGGGTCGGTGATCAGGACCCGTCCGTCGGTCAGGACAAACCCGTCAATCCGCCCGTACGACCTGAATCCCAGGATCGTGAAGGCCTCGACCACCCGCTCCTCGATTCGGGCGACCACCTCTGCGGGGATATTCCGGGGGGGAGTAAATTTGCTGCACCTCCCCGGCATATATTTGTCATCGTACGAGTAGAAATCGCTCTGCGGGTGGATCTCGGTTACCCCGAGGACCTCAGGTCCCTCCTCCCTCTCCAGGACAATGCACGAAAACTCGGTCCCGTCCAGATATTCCTCAACCAGAACCACCCGGTCCCATGCGAAGGCCCCGGCCATCGCGGTATCCAGCATCCCCGGGTCCCGTACGATAGTCACCCCCATGCTCGACCCCTCTCTGATCGGCTTGACAACAAACGGGATTGTGAATTCCTTTTCTATCCTTTGCCGGGCGGCTTCTCGATCCCGCAACCATTCTCCTTCGCCGACCGTCATACTCTCAGGGACATCGATCCCCGCCGCCTTCAGGATTTTCTGCTGCGCATCCTTGTCCATTCCCAGGGCGGAGGCCAGGACGCCGGGACCGGTATAGGGAATTCCCAGGATTTCCAAAAGCCCCTGGATACACCCATCGTCACCGTATTTCCCGTGGAGAGAGATGAAGGCGAAGTCGATCTCGCCGCTCAGGCCTTCGTATGAAATCCGCCGCGCCTCCTTCAAGTGATCGGCGATATCAGCCGTCGTGTTCTGCGACACCAACTGCCAGGGGATCACCCACAACCTTCCCTCGCCGTCCATAAAGATCGGGACGGGCTCGTACCGTTCCCGGTCCAGGTTATCGTACACATTCCTCCCGCTGTTGAGCGAGACCTCCTTCTCGGAAGACATCCCCCCCAGTATAATCCCCACGCGCACTGTGTTCATCAAACTCGTTCCCTTACTGTTGATCCGCTAAAGATCCCAGACAAAAGTTACGCCGCTGTTCGGAAAGATCCATTCATCGTCATCGATCCTGAGTTCTATCGACCGCCCCTCATCCATCCGTACCTCCGGATAGGGGCGCCGCCCCGCGAAGAAGCTCACCTCCCTGACATTCCTGAGCCCCGTCCCCTCATAGCTGAAGGATATGCCCAATCCACGGGTGGGGTATGCCAGGTAGACGGGGAACATCCTGGTCCCCCGGTGCTTTTTCGTCTCTATCTCGATCGCCACCCTGACCTGCCGGTTCATGAATTCATCGAGGTCATCTCCGCCGCACAGGACCTCGTATCCCCGGTGAGTGCTCTGCGTACTGATAATCGGTACGTCGGCACCATCAATCGCCACGCGGGTCACCCGAAAATCACCCTCTCTGATGGGAATGGGACTGTTCGTCCCGTTCAGGAGCCACCGGTATTCACACCGCTCTTCCTCGAAGAGGGCCGAGAGCTGCTCCTCATTTCGGGCGCACCCGATGATGAAGCGGGTGTCCCTCAACGTTTTTGTATACTCGATATGGGTCGTGGCCTTGAAATACTCCCCGTCCGGCTCGTGTAACTCGCCGATCCTGATATCATATCTGAACCCCATCCTCAATTCCAGCCGGCGGTTTTCCTTCCCGAAGAGCGTCTCGAACATCTCATAGTAGATCGCATCGGCGAAGGCCGGATCGATCGTCCGGGCCTGGAGGCAACTGCGTATCATATTGTCGATCCGACCGATGGACTTTTCCTCTCCGGGTATAAAGATCCGCCGCAGTTTCGGTTCGACCGCATCCGGTTTCCCCCTATCGACAAATACCCGCGGGGCCCTCTTCCCCAGGGCGCAGAGGATCTCATAGCTGATCGTCCCGGCCTTTTCGGCAATCTCACCCGCCGAGATATACTCTTCCCCCTGCCGTCCCATCAGGACCACCTCGTCTCCGATCTCACAGTGGGGGATATCGGTCACATCGACCGTGCACATGTCCATAGAGATCCGCCCTACGATCGGCACCCTCCTCCCGCGAATCAACGCCTCACCCCGGTTCGACATGACAACACCGTACCCGTCACCGTATCCGACCGGTATGGTCGCTATCCGCGTCGGCCTCTTGGTAACATACGTCCTGCCGTACCCGATACTGTATCCGGCGGGGAAGTCTTTGAGAATCACGACGGTTGTTTTGAAGGTCATCACCGGGATCAAATGAGCCTTCGCCTCCATACCGTGACCGGGGAAAACACCATACGTCATGATCCCGGGACGGACCATATCCAGGCAGAAGGAGGGAAAATCGATCACCCCGCCGCTGTTCGAGATGTGCCTGATGGGAACAGTAATCCCCTCCCTCTCCAGACCCCTCAGGATCTCATCAAAGCGCTCCCACTGGAGATCGTTATACGCGTCATCCCCCACCTCGCTGACGGACAGGTGGGAGAATATCCCCTCAAGCTCCATGTTGGGGAGGGCACGTACTTCCTTCACCATGGCGATGGCATCCTCAGTGATGGCCCCGCCTCTCCCCATCCCGGTATCGACCTCGATATGCACGGGGAGCTGCGCCCCATTCTCGACCAGCTTTTCGCTCAGCGCTTGCGCGAAGTGGACATCCGATACGGAGGGGATGAGATGATACTTGATGATCTCATCGATCTCAGGTGTCGTGGAAGGACTCAGGATGATAACCGGTGCGTCGATCCCGCCGACCCGGAGCTGCACCCCCTCATCCGCATTGGCTACCCCGAGGCCATACACGCCGTTTTTCACGGCGGCCCGTGAGATCTCGATCGCCCCATGGCCGTACGCATCCGCTTTAACCACCTGGAGAACCTTGACACCGGGACCGACCAACCGTCCTATCTCGGCCCAGTTATCCCTGAAGCTGTCCAGGTCGATCTCCACCCAGCTCCTGTATCGCTGCCTCTGTTGCGCCATCTCTCCTATGACTCCGTGTTGCTTCCGGGTCTTTTGACCCCACGCTTAAACCGCGAAGATACTACCAAAACAGGGGGGAAAGTCAAGGCAAAGGGTATGAGCCTTCGGTGGAAAGGACAAAATACGCTTCTGCTCATCCCCATACGATTCAAAAAGCACAATAACGATAATGTCTCGGCTAATCTCTTGACAACAGGAGAAGGTTACGATAGAAAGGCACTTTTCAAGCTGTCCGGTATGAAGGCCGATGTAGCTCAGCCGGTAGAGCAGCTGATTCGTAATCAGCAGGTCAGCGGTTCAAATCCGCTCATCGGCTCCAGATTCCAAGGGGTTACGATTTTTCGTAACCCCTTTTTTGTAGTCAATATTGACTACGGTTGACTACGCTTTTTACTTGAGGAGTTCGACGGTGTGTCTCAAGTGGGGCATGGCGACGTTTGTGTAGATCTGTGTCGTACTGATTTGAGCGTGTCCCAGCAGCATCTGGATGGATCTCAGGTCGCCTCCTCCCTATCCTATAGGACTTAAGAAGATATGAATCGATTGTTCTACCGTTTCCCAGCAATTCTCTTAAACTGATTGATCGGGATCGACCCATCAGGGAATTTAGCAATAATCTCAAGATCTCCCCCCATGGCCTTGATAAAGTTCCGCAATGTGCTGATATACATATCTGTCCGATGCTCAATCTTTGATACCGCAGCCTGGTTAACAGACAATGTCTGTGCCAATTGTTCCTGACTCAAATTTCTGGCCTGACGCAATTCTTGTAATGGCATAGCTTCAAGCATCGCCTTGGTTTTCTCTGATGCCTTTTTTCTTGCCGCGGGTTTCATCTTCTCTCTCAATATAGAATAAGGTTTGCTCATGGTACTTCTCCTTTTTCTTCTTTTAGCGACTTCAAATGCTCCTCATAAATCTTTTCTGCCAGGGGTACGTATTTTTCGTACCACCGTTTTCCCCCGGTCTTCCTGCCGCCGATCAGCAGAATAGCGGCCCTTCGGGGATCAAAGGCGTAAATGACTCTGTATGGTTTCCCCTTATGTTGAATCCTCAGTTCTCTTATTTCACCGTACTTGGCCCCTTCAATATTCGAACTGTAGGGATATGGCAAATAGGGTCCTTTGCAGAGTTTGATGCCTTCTGAGTTACGATTTGTCGTAGCTCCTTTTTTGTAGTCAATATTGACTACGCTTTTTACTTGAGGAGTTCGACGGTGTGTCTCAAGTGGGGCATGGCGACGTTTGTATAGATCTGTGTCGTACTGATTTGAGCGTGTCCCAGCAGCATCTGGATAGATCTCAGGTCGCCTCCTCCCTCGAGCAGATGGGTCGCGAATGCGTGCCGGAGCATGTGGGGTGTGATTTTCCGGCCGATTTCTGCACGCCCCAGAGCCAGTCGGATCGCTGTTTTGATACTGGTCAGCGGTCGTCCGGTCTTTGCCGATGGAAATACCAGATCGGACCCGGCAATCTTTTCATTCTTCTCCGCGAGCTGTGCCCGTCCCTCGAGGTATCTGTCCAGGATACCACGGAGCGTCCCGGAGATGGGCACCAAGCGTATCTTGCTGCCCTTCCCCATCACTTTGATGTGCGTCTCGTGTAGTGACCCCAGCTTGAGGGTCGCAACCTCCTGAAACCGCATTCCGGCGTAATACATGCACCCGCAGAACGCCACATGGAATATCGACATGGCCCCAATGAATCGATCAACCTCCTCCCGGGAGAGGTATTGCGGGAGGGGACGTTTGTAGGGGAGTTTTTTGTGGCGCGGCAGCGGCGCGTCGTCGATGCCTTCAAGATCGTAATGCCACCTGATCATGGCCGAGAGTGTGGTGATTTCGAGATTGATCTGCCGGTGCTTTTTGCCTATCTCGTCCAGACGGTATTTTTTGTAGGCGTCAATGTGCCGTCTGGTGATTTCCGGGGGCATGAATTTGCCAAAGAATGAGAGTATGTGCCCATTGAGCATTTTGTATTTTTCGGTGTAGGTCCGGTCGGACTGATCGGTTTTTACCCATTCGAGGTACGGCTCGATCAAGGCAGCGATCGTTTCGGTTTTGTAGGGTGTCTGGCCCAGCGCCAGCTTTATGTCGCGTTCGAGCTGGTTTGCATCGACCTCGGTTCCTTCTATGATTTTGCGGATCCGCTTCCCCTTCCGGCCGGCTTCGTACACGTCGATCTGGTATTTGTTCTCACCTATTCTACGGACGCTCATGTCTGTATTTCCATTGGGGACAATTTCCGATCCAGACCAGAGGCCGCACCGGTGAGGATGATACAGGTGTCTTTATAACCGCCTCAGCAGACGTCTTTTCCTGGATGATTGCAGCCGTTGTTTTTCTTTGACACGTGCAGCATTAATTTATTTTAGAATTTAATGTCCCTTATCACCTTGATTACTTTACCAATAATTCTGTAGTGATCATTTGGAGCTATAGCATGGTACTCTGGATTGTCGCTGGTTAGTACAATCTTTTGATCTTTTTTTCTAAACCGCTTGAGAATCAACTCATTCCATTCATTACTGACAATGACAAGATCACCGCTTTTTATATCTCCTCCTCCGGCAATTTGAAAAACGGCATAATCTCCGCTTCTGACTGTGGGAGACATGCTTTCGCCTGATACGATCATAGCAAATGAATCTCTCGGCACGTCGGGAATCGAAAGATAATCAATGACATGATCTTCGTCAGGGGGTAGTTGGGGAAAACCAGCGGGAACAGTTCCTACGATAGGAATTGGATGCGCCATCATAGCATTGATGAAATAGTTGTCATCGGTATGGTTGGATGGGTTTGTATGGCTTGGGGGATTGTCGAACCTGTTACCAGAACCTACGAACGGCGCAAGAGATATATTTTCTTTATCGCAAAATTTGATTATTTTTTTTACGGGAAAGGAATCTTTTCCTCTCCAGGTAGATACCGTATTTTGACGTATTCCTAATATTTTAGCAAATTCTGTGTCAGTTTTTAAGCCTTTTATCCTTTTAATATAATCGATAATATCTGATGTTTTATTCGAAAATTTCGATTTTTTTCTTGACATTATCATTTTTTCCGATTATTTACTCACCGTACTAACAAACTCACAACGGAGGGCATCATGAACAACGTTATTTCAGTTAATGTTCTTACCCCTCACCGCTGCTTACATTCAGCGGATCTTCCAGTTGACGGATCTCTACCGGAGTCCGCGGAGACCGCTTTTTCTTTGGCCAGCTCAGAATGTCAACGGCTATACCGTACCGAAGGGCTCTCTGATACCGTGCCGTTTCTTTCAAAGACTCCGCAAACGCACCAGCTAACATGAGGTAAGGGTCACTATAATGAAACAAAAACGCATTATCAATAGAAATATGATCACGACGCTGATCACCTACGGCGGGCTGACGCATGAAATCCTCGCGCAGAACATGAACCCGCCCGTGTCCCGGGCCCGGGTCTCTCAACTGCTCACGTCCTACCACAGCGGCAACGAACGGGCCATGCTCCAGCTCGCGGAGCTGCTCCGGCCGGTTTTCGATAATCTCCGTAGTGACGTTTTGCGTATCGATCACAATCTCGTTGACCATCTCTTTCCCCTTGACTCGCATGATACGGCGGGTCGTAGTCAATTGACAGGGGGAAAGGTGGCGCATTTACACGATATTCGGGAGGGAGGCAATGACAAGATCACAGACCGGAATCAAGCAGGCTCACAGGGATTGTGCGGAAGACATTCTGAAGGATCTGATGCGGGAGGCAAACTTCAACGGCTATTCTGACCGCGATCTTGAAAATATGGTCGGGCGAAGTTGGCGAACTCACCAGAATTATAGAAATGGGGACGGCAAACCATCGGTCGAAGGCTTTATCGGTATCATCAGGGTCACGAAACCGGTTCAGACAATGAAAAAGTTGTGCCGTCAGGCAAACGGTTACTTTATCCAACTCGACGGTGGCACAGATTGCAGTGCCTCCTCTATCGCAACCCGGATATCAGATATCATGAAAGAGACGGCGGATGTCGTTTCCGTGGCTGCGGAGTCGCTTCGCGACGGAAGGGTGACGGATGCCGAAAAAAAGCGTCTCTCACGCGAGATCGACGAGGCGATCGAGGCGCTTCTGCGGGCACAGATCTGTCTTGACGATGGGCGGGATCGATATGACGAATGAACAGTTCAAAGAAGTGAATGAAAAGCTGGATCTGATCATTGATGCATTCAACCTCGGCAAAACGAGGAGGAAGTCGCCGATCGAATCAAAGATCGAAGCCGATCGGATCGTGCACAATTTCAGGAAAAAGCATTACGGAAGCGGAAAGTCGCCGGCTGGAGCGTACCCACCCGACGCGGCCAGAGGGTCTAAGAAACACTCATAACAGCGGGACCATCCCGGAAGGAAGAGGACGGTGATGACACTTTCAGAAATCATACCGAAACGCCGGACCCTGGAGGAAGCATACAACGCGGGGTACGACTGCGGAAAGCAGGGCCCGAACGAGGGGAACTGCCACTTCACCCTGTTTTCCTCCCCGGAAATGTCGCTGGCCTGGGATCAGGGGAAGTTTGACGCGGACAACGGGATTCCCCGGCGTGAGCTCTACACATGAGAAAGGGAGACACCATGGAAGTCATTGCGAAGGTATCAGGCTATTTTGTGAAGCTGGAAATGCCGGATCCTCGAAGCAACTGGCGGCGCATGCTCGGATGCGTCGCCTTTTTGGTGATGCTGATGGGGGCGTTCCTGATGCTGCTTTATATCCTCTAGGGAGAGCGGGACCATCTGCGAGAAGAATGGTTGGGGACACAGAACATACAGAGGATCACGACACGGCGAGGAGAATAGTAACAGTATGTGGTTGAAAAGGAAGAAAGCTGAACAAAAACCGAGTTGGCAAGAAGAGGCAATCAAGAGGCTCGAGGCATTCAGGAAGCGGGGAGAATCCTTCACATACCTTGGTATCACTATGCTGGTTACCGGGCACTCTACTATCATCGGCAATGTTGAAGTCGGATTTGTGCAAGAGCCTGTATTGATGTGTGACTACGTTGATGCATTAGGGAGATTGCACAAAACATCATTTTCCCCTCGGGATCTTCCACTGTTGGAAAGGGAGAATGCCGAGGTGAAGAAATAATTAACACAGCAAGGGGACCAGGCAATGCATTGGAGAGAAGAGCTGGGATGTGCACAGATGGAACTCAGCCGTGCGGTGTTGAGAATCAACGATAGAGAGAGGGACGGACACGACCCCGATGAGCAGGTCCTTGATCACTTGCGGAGATCGGAGAGCCATTTGGCCGCGGCGGTAAGCGGCATGTCGGAAGCATCTGGGACCGAGGCACAACAGGATGGCCAAACCGCGATTTGCCGTGGAGGGTGAAGGAGAAAAAGGGGGAAGGACGCCATGAAGATAGGGACGTGTGAGAATTGCGGACGGAAAGACATCAAGATCATGGCCAAGGGGCTGTGCGGCACGTGCTACCAGGCTGCAAGGGGTCTCGAAGACGAGGAACGAAAAAAGGCGTTGGCGAAGGTCCGAGAGCGGATCCTGGCCAAGGAGCGTAAGGACATCGAGGATCGATGTGATGAAATTCAAAGCAAAAGAGCCGAACAGGCGGCAAACGAGGCCCAGGAAGCCATAAGAGAAGCCCGAGACGGGAAAAAGATCACCATCGTTTTCCAGGGCCCGGATATTGAGATCTATAAGGCCTTGGAAACGGCGGCAGGCATAAACTGCCGTATGATCGAAAGCGAGGCGATCACCATCCTCGAGTCAGGATTGCAGGACATCATTTTCAAGACGGGAAAAGACTGTGCGGATATGTCGGAGGGGACACGGTGAGCATGGATTATATCAGGAAAGCCTATGGCGTCCCCGCCAAACGTGGCGGAAGAGTGAACTGTGAAGGCAGGCACGGCGTTATCACCGGAACACGCGGCCCCTATCTTCGCATACGGATTGACGGGGAAAAGGCGTCACGATTGTATCATCCGACATGGAATATTGCTTATGCGCCATGACAGCCGCTAGCACGGACAACGAAGACTTATTGCACGGCAGGTTGACGATCTATGAAACTCTTCTGGAACATCCTGTTCATTGCGATCCTGGCAGCCTCCCAGGTGTACGTCATACACCAGGTGAAGGGGGGTTCCGCCACCGAGGAGATCACCGCCACGGTCACGGCATACACAAACCGGCAATGCGAGACGAACAGCGATCCGGGACACACCGCCACCATGGAGGGCCCGGTGGCCGGGTGGACCTGCGCCGTGTCCCGGGATCTGATGCACTGGCTTGGCGGACGGGTTTATATTGATGGTGTTGGTGTCCGGAGGGTCAACGATTTGATGAACAAAAGGTTCCACGAGAGAGTTGATGTCTTTATGGGTACCGTTGAAGAGGCCAGGTCCTTCGGAAATCAAACCCGCGAAGTTATGTTTTTGGGGAGGTAGAAGTGGCGATGAGACGGGAAAAAGATGCGGGATCAGACGGCCGGGACAATGCCGCTTGCGGGAAAGGAGCACAGTCACCCATGAAAGAGCCTCCGGATGAATTGATACTGGTTCGCATCGGCCCTCCGGATAAAAGGGAAATGGAACAACGCTTGCGCGATGAGTTCGACCGCATTGTTGCCGGCAGGGATGTTTCACCCCCCGATCCCGCGAACGGTCACATAGTACGTTTCCCCGACAAGGACTCCCGGACGGACATGCATGAGAAGATACGCCTCGCGATACTGGAGGACGGCAGTGACGTCATTAACATCAACTTTCTGCATACCCAAACCCATGGAGCGATACACCGGAGAGATATTCCACTGCTCATATTTGGCCTGCAGAATCTCGATCGCAATGATTCGGGAGGAATGAGGGAGCAAAACAGTGAAACACGAATTAAAGACGGACCCGGAGATGTTTGAGGCATCATACCGGGGATTGAGGGAGTGGGAGATCCGGTACAACGATCGGGATTATCAGGCGGGCGATTTGATCCTCCTGCGGGAGACAAAGTATACCGGCGCGGAAATGAAAGAAGGAAAGCCACTGGAATATACCGGGCGGAAGATGCTTGTGCGGATCATCTTTATCCTGCCCGGCCCGGCGTACGGGCTGAGAGTTGGATGGGTGATCATGTCGGTTGAATTGCTCCCCTTGTCGATGTGTGAGGGAGGTTGAAGAGGGAATGACGCCTTATTATGACCACGCAGGGATAACGATCTATCACGGTGACGCGCTCAAAATCCTCCGGAGCCTCCCGGACGAATATGTACAGTGTTGCGTAACCTCGCCTCCGTACTGGGGACTGCGTGATTATGGTGTCGCGGGTCAGATCGGCCTCGAAAAGACACCCCAAGAGTATGTTGAGAAGATAGTGACTATCTTCCGTGAAGTCCGCCGGGTTTTGAACAAAGACGGCACGTTGTGGCTGAATATGGGGGATTTGTATGCCGGCAACAGGAACGATGCACGAGGAGGAGCGCGATCAACCACACAATCACGTCGCAGAGATAATGCCCTCATCCCGCGATCAGATTATCGTGTTTTGGGACTCAAGCCCAAAGACCTATGCATGATACCTTTCCGCGTCGCTATGGCCCTCCAGGCAGACGGTTGGTGGTTACGCTCGTGCTGCCCCTGGCTGAAGAGAAACGGGATGCCTGAATCCTGTAAAGATAGACCAGCTCAATTTATAGAATATATATTTCTCCTGTCGAAGTCCTCTCGATACTTCTACGACCATGAATCGGTAAAGATCATGGCATCACCATATTCACACGCACGGTATGGGCGGCGAGGAAGATCAGATCACCACAAGTATGCTGATGGCGGTCCCGGTGGACAGACAATCGCTCGATCCTTCGAGCATATGGTACCGCCCGGCGTCAACCCGAAGGCTCAAAAGCCCGTCTCCGGTTGGATGAATGGCCCGGGATCTCACAGGGCAATAGATCACAATGTGACAAAAGATACGGGCCGGAAAGAACAGGAGCTCGGAACGTCATCTAAATTCGGTCGTGGACCGGGCTGGAGGGACAAACAGAACACGTCATTCTCGGCGGCGGTAAAGGATGTTGTTACTCTCCGGGCTAGACGCAACACTGATTGGTTCTTCGAATCATGGCAGGGTCTTTTGACGGACGATGACGGTGATCCACTGGCCTTTATCATCAACCCGCAGCCATATAAGGAAGCCCACTTCGCAACATTTCCTCCGGATCTTGTCAAACCATGTATCCTAGCCGGAAGCATGCCTGGTGATGTGATCCTTGACCCGTTCGGCGGATCGATGACAACGGCGTATGTGGCAAAGGAGTTGGGGAGAAAAGCCGTCATGATCGAATTGAAAGATGAGTACATCGACATGGGTACAAAGCGCCTTGCGCAGGAGGTATTGTCTTTATGATTCGCGCTGCTGAAGAGTCTCATCGAAACCTGTCCGGTCCATTCATATCGTATGGGAAAGAATCCCTCCCTTGTGGGACAAGTAAAGGGGCGTCCCTTGCGAGGAAACCCTTGAAAGTGGTTGTTGGGGGGCGGTTTCAGCGTCAATTTTCGATTTTCCCCGATTCTGAGGGGAAAGGTAAGACTGCGGGAACTCGGGCTGTTCCAGGAGGAGAAAAAGGGGTTTTATAGTGGGTCTTGCCGCAAAATACCTGGGAGAAGCCCGCCGGGCGGAGATCGCAAGGACGCTGTTCACCGTCACGAGCGTCGACGAGACCAAGGGCGAACTGCACGGCCTCTGTCCCCTCCACGGCGAGAAGAACCCCTCATTTTCGTACAACTTCAAGAAAGACGTCTATAAGTGCCTCTCCTGCAACGCCGACGGCGACCTGATCAGGCTGTGGTCCGAGGTGAAGGGTTACGGCCGGAAGGAGGGATTCAGGGCCTTCTGCGAGGCCTACGACATCCCGATCGACTCCTCCGGGAGAGCAAAAAATGCTGCGGCAGAACGATCGGAGAAAGAGACACCTCCCCTCGATCCGGCGATGGTCAACGAACAGATGGAGCGCGCCCTGGAGCTCTTCCCGGCCCTTCCGGAAGGCCTCCTGGCCCGCATGGAGAAGGAACGGGGATGGTCACGGAAATGGATGGAGATCCTCGACCTCCGCCTCCAGACGCACTACCTGTCGAAGAAGGGCGCCCTGGTGGCCATCAAGGTCCCGGACCGGCTGGCAGTCCCCGTACGGGACAGCGAGGGTAAGCTGGTCAACATCAGGCTCTACCGCCCGGGGGCGAAGCGCTACAAGATCATCTCCTTCGCCCGGTCCACCGGCCGGTCGCGCCTCTTCCCGGCACGCCCCCTGCACCCCGAAGATACGGTCATCCTCTGCGAGGGCGAAAGCGACACGATCTGCGCCCTGTCGCACGGTTTCAACGCAATCACCCAGACAACGAAGCTCAAGACGTTCCCCGACGACCAGCTGGACGCCTTCAGGGACCGGGACGTGGTCATCGCCTACGATGCCGACCGCCCGGGACAGAAGTACACCCGGTACGCCGCCCAGGCGCTCGTCGGCACGGCAAAATCGGTACGGGTCATACAATGGCCCGGCTTCATGGGAAAAGACGAGCAGGGGGGCTTTCCGGCCGATCACGGCCAGGATCTGACGGACTTCTTCGTCAGACATCAAAAGACAACAGACGACTTCAAGATATTGGTCGAATCGGCGGAGAAGCCGCGGTTCGAGACCCGGGGAACGACGTCGACCACGCCGTCTTCTTCCGAAGGAGAGCATCCTCCCCCGGGCGATCTGGAGTCTGTGAAGGAGTTCTTCGAACACGGCGTCAACCACCGCTACTCATTCAAGGCCCGCCTCCTGGCGGAGCGGCTTCTTGCGGAGTACCGGCTCATGTCCGACCCGGCGTCCGGGCTGATCTATCTCTGGAACGGGAAGTACTGGGAAGAGTTCGACGAGGACCACCTGAAGAACGCCGCCATACGGCACCTGGCCACCGAATCACAGAAGGCGCGGGTCGAGGATGCCGTCTACCAGGTGCGGAAGCTCTGCACGCTGCCCCACGGCCGGAAGGTCAACGACCGGATGGACTGGATCTGCCTGCAGAACGGCATGCTGAACATCACCACCTTCGACATGAAGGAACACGATCCGGACTACTATTTCACCACCATCTTCCCCGTATCCCTGGATCCGGCGTCCCCGAAACGGTGCGACCGGTTCCTTGCCTATCTCGACGCCACTGTCCGGACCCCTGCGGTTATCGACCAGGTCCAGGAGTTCGCCGGCTACATCCTGACGCGCCATGCACGCTACGAGAAGTGCCTCTTCCTCTACGGCCCGGGCCGGGACGGGAAGTCGACGCTCATGAAGCTCCTCAGGGAGATGGTGGGCGGGAGGAACTGCTCCGCCGTCTCCTTCCCGGACCTGGAGCGTGAGTTCCCCCGGTCGTCGCTCTACAACAAGCTCCTGAACATATCCACGGAGATCGGGAGCCAGGCGATCGAGAGCAGCTACTTCAAGGCGATCACCAGCGGCGATCCCATCCAGGCCGCCTTCAAGCACCGGGACAACTTCGAGTTCGCCCCGTACTGCAAGCTGATATTCGCCGGGAACATCCTGCCCCGCATCAAGGACACCTCCGATGCGCTGTACGAACGGTTCCTGCCGGTCAGATTCAAGCGGCAGTTCCTCGAGGGGGATCCCGAACGTGATCCCTACCTCTTCGACAAGCTCAAAGAAGAGCTGTCGGAGATCTTCTACTGGGCCCTCTGCGGGCTCAGGAGACTGATGGAGAAGGGCCGGTTCACCGACTGCGAGGAGACCCGCGCCCTCATCATGTCCTACAGAAGATCGAACAGTCCGATCCTCTCCTTCGTCGAGGACGAGTGCGTCACCGGCAGTGAAGAGGAAGTGGCCAAGGACGAGATCTACAGCCGGTACCGGCAGTACTGCGGGATGAACGGGTACATGCCGACGTCGAACAACAACTTCTTCCGTGAGCTCGAGAACGCCGTGAACAACATCATGATCTACCGTCCCCGCATCTCCGGAGAACGGAAACGGGTGATACGCGGCGTGGGACTGAAGGTGAAGACATGAGTATGACCATGAACAAGAGAAAGCATTTGAATCGCTTCCTCCGGTGCGGTACCAGACCGCTGTTTTCCCCCGCGTCCCCCGAGTATTTTACGCGGCCGTATGTCAAAATACCGGCGAAAACGGTGCAGGGTGGTCCAGGTGGTCCAGGCTGGTCCAACCTGACCACCGAAAAAACCGTAATGATTTCGCGGCCCGGTCCAAGTGGTCCAAGTGGTCCAAGCTTTTTTGAAATATTGCACATGCGCGCGCACGCGCGCGCGCGCGTTGAGAACACTTCTTACAATTTTATAAATCTATTTTATAGAAAAGTACTTGGACCACTTGGACCAGTCAATAAAATCAAAAAGTTAGCTTGGACCATTTCGGTCCATTTCCGGTCCACTTTCCGAATAATCAAACAATATCAACTCGTTTCGCCAATTCCAGCTTGGACCACCCGGATACGTAAGCAATTTCAACATGCTGCGATGTTCAAAATCGCGATTTGCCGGTTTATGGAGGAAATCATGCCAATAATCGACTTCAAAAAGTACCAGTCACAGACGGGAAAAGAAGAAACACAGACACAAGAAACAACGGGATCCCCGACGAACAGGACAAACGCATATCCATCACCCTGGACGCACCGCCCGGCGGTGATGAGACTGGCGGAGTATATGAAGATGAACCGGGACAAGGGCTTTTCCATCTACCGGGAGAGGGACGGCTTCCGCCTCCACTTCGAACCGGCCATGACTAGGGACGACATCGGCACCGCTCGGTGGACCGCCGCCCAGAATCTCTGCGATCTCTTGGAGGAAGCCCGTGACGATCTGAACGAACTCATCTCCCGTGGCGATCTCCTTCCCTTCATCAGAACAGGAGACCCTCGAGCGGGTCCTTCCTGAGGGAATCCTTGGACACGGAGACGGAGCACCCCGGCTCTTCACTACTTGTTGAATAAAAACTGCATGGAAAAACGGAACCGATGGAAATTAAAGCAAATAAAGAGAAATGCATAAGGCGAAACGTTTTCGTCCCGATCGATGTTGCCGCGTCATTTCAGGCGGGGTTTTTGGATGAGGACGCCTGCAGGGCATGGATCCTCGGGACGATCCACGGGAGAGGACCCGTCCGCTGCCCGGAGTGCCGGGGTGAGATAGCGGGAAAGGCGTTGCAGAGATTCTGGGAAGGGAAACGGGTGTGCTGCCGGCAATGCGGGAAGTTCTTTACAGCCCTCACGGGTTCCTTCCTGGCCGGGTGTCACATGACCTACAGCGAAGTCCTCCTCCTTGCCGTCTTTTTGCATTTCGGGATTTCCCCCCGGGAGATTGCCGGGATTTTGAAGATCAGCCCCGAGACGGTGAGGCTGTGGGAGATCAAGTTCCGTGCCCTGGGAAAGCTCCGGGCCATATCGAAGCAGGTGGAATAGGGAGGCACCATGAAATTCAGTACCATGAAACTGAGTGATCTGACCGCGGCGGACTACAACCCGCGCAAGGCATTGAGCAGCGGTGACCGGGAATACGAGAAGCTCCGCCGCTCGCTGGAGGAATTCGGCTGTGTGGATCCCCTGATCTGGAACGTGCGGACCGGGCGCCTCGTCGGCGGTCATCAGCGACTGACCGTCATGCGGGACCTCGGCTGGACAGAGGCCGAAGTCTCCGTTGTCGATCTCCCCGAGGAAAAGGAGAAGGCCCTCAATATCGCCCTCAACAAGATCAGCGGCGAATGGGACCTCGACCGGCTCCGCGATCTGCTTGTCGAACTTGAGGCCGTGGAGATCGACGTCAGCCTCACCGGGTTCGACGCGGAAGAGATCGCGGAGATCATGCCGAGGGCGGAAGAGACCGAACCGCGGGAAGACGGCTTCGATGCCGAAACCGAGGTCGCAAAAATCACCGAACCCATCACCCGTCCGGGGGACCTCTACCTCCTGGGGAGGCACCGCCTCTTCTGCGGCGACAGCAGCGACGCCGGCGCGATGGCCAGTCTGATGGAGGGTCGCCTCGCCGATCTGGTCTGGACGGATCCCCCCTACAACGTCGACTATCACAACGACCGCGGGGAGGGCATTGAGAACGACAACCTTCCCCCTGAACGGTTCCGGGAGATGATCACAGCCGCCTTCCGCAACATCTACACCCACACCCGGGAGGGCAGTTGCTTTTACGTCTCCCATTCCGACATCGGGGGGTTGGCCTTCCGGAGCGCCGTCATCGAGGCGGGGTTTCTCCTCAAGCAGTGCCTGATCTGGGTCAAGAACGGCGCCGTTCTCGGCCGGCAGGACTACAACTGGAAACATGAGCCCATCCTGTACGGATGGAAGCCGGGGCGGGCCCATTACTTCTGTATGGACTACTCACTGACGACCGTGATCGACGAGGAGGCGGACATCTCCCGGATGAAACGCGCGGAGCTCGTGGAACTGGTGAAGGAGATGCGGCGATGCGAGGCCGCCACCGTTCTGCGAGAGGACCGCCAATCCCGGAACCCCCTCCATCCCACGCAGAAACCCGTTCCCCTGGTGGGCAGGATGATCCGGAACAGCACGCCGAACAGCCCTGACATACTCGTCCTGGACGGGTTCGGAGGATCCGGAACGACCCTGATGGCGTGCGAGCAGATGGGACGTGTCTGCAACACGATGGAGAAGACACCCGTCTACTGCGACGTGATCGTGAAGCGGTGGGAACGGTTCACCGGGGAAAAGGCAGAGCTGGTAAGAGGCCGGGAAGAAGGCCGTATGACCGATGGTTTGTATTGAAGCGAAAAAGGAAGAAAGGAGGGTATTCCGGGAGCTGTTGGGAAACTCCCGGAATACCTGGGGTAGAGTACAGGGCGTTACGGCACTGCTGTCCACGTGAGTCTCTGTACCACGAACGATTCCCCTATGTAAATGGTAAAGGGGAAGCCTGATCGGGAGGAGGTGAGATCCGAAAGAGATAATTGACGGTTTGTACTGAAGGAAAAAAGAAGGGTGGACGGTATTCCGGGAGTAGGGAGCTCCCGTAAACCTGTGCCAGGGACACAGGGCGCCGAAGCGCTACCATCCACGTGAGTGCCGATACCACGAAAGGGGCCTCATGTAAATGGTAAAGGGAAAAGAGAATCAGATCGTCGCTGATGACTGGAAGCGCGCGAGTAACGCGCAGCGCGCCTGGATGATCTGCCAGGCGATCTCGGACGGAATGATGGATCAGGAGAAGGTAAAAAAACTGCTTGAGGTTGCCGGCGGGCAGGACCAGATCGCGTTGAAGGTCCTGCACAACGCCGTTGTGAAATGCATCCGGGACTACCAGGCGGAATCCACCTCCGCCCGCCTCAACGACTGGCAGAAGGCGGAGTCCGCCCTGGAACAGCAACTGGTGGTCCTGTCCGAAAAATACCTGGGGAGCGCTCCGTCCCTTGCCAACACACTGGCGGTGGCCGAGTACCTCCAGGATCAGGGCTGGAAGGTCAGGAAGTCCGCCGTGTACAAGCACAAAAAGGAGGGGAAACTCCGATGCGAGGCCGACGGTACCTACCGGATCGATGAGGTCGACCGATATGCGCAGACCTATCTGAAGCGGGCCGACGGGAGCGCTTCAGAAAAACTTGAGAAGCTGCAGCAGGAAAAACTGCACGCGGAGATCGAAAAGACCAAGGCCCAGGCGCGGCACTGGACGATGAAGGCGGAGATGTTCACCGGCGCCTACGTGCCGAAGGACCTGTTCGAGGGAGAACTGGCGAAACGCGCCGCCGTCTTCCGGAACGACCTTGAGACCTTTGCGCGGGCCGAGGCATCCGAGATCGTGAACCGCGCCGCCGGCAATGCCGACACGATATCCGATCTGATCGAATGGCTTCTCGGCCGTTTCGAATCGTTCCTGGCCCGCTACAGCGAGGAGCGGACCTTCCGGGTGATCCTGCCGCCCCCAGAACGAAATGACGAGGCTATGGAAGACGAAACAGACGAAGAGACGGAGGACGAACAATGAACACGGCTCCTGATCTAAAAAGCCAAGACTCACTCACCTTCACCCCGGGAGAGAGGCGCGTCTTTCGTCTCCGGGAACGCCTGGCCGTATCCGAGTGGGCCGAGCGGTACCGCATCGTCACGAACGGTCCTATGACCGGACTCTGGCAGAACACGACCACGCCCTACCTGGTCGGGCCCATGAACGCGATCAGTCAGCCCCATGTCAGGCGGATCATCCTCATGTTCGCGCCCCAGACGGGCAAGACACAGGTCGCCTTCAACGCCCTCTGCCAGTGGATCGAGCAGGATCCCGGCCCCTGCATGTACATCATGCCCGACGAGAAGGTGACAAAGCGGATCGCCCGCCGGCGGATTCTCCCCATGTTCAGATCCACGTCCCGGATAGCCGAGCTCCTGGGACCCGGCGTTTCCGACACGACGACCCTGCATGTCAATTTCACGAACGGCATGGACTTCATGATGGCCTGGGCGACCAGCGCCGCCGAGATGTCCTCCGAATCGGTCCGCTACATGATCCGGGACGAGGTGGACAAGTATCCCGACTTCACCGGCAAGGAAGCCGATCCCATCGCACTCACCGACCAGCGGCAGAACGCCTACCCCTTCACCAAAAAAACCATCGACCTGTCGACCCCGACGGACGAGAGCGGCTACATCGGCCCCATGATCGAAAGGGAGGCAGACGAACTGATGCGTTACTACGCGGTCTGCCCCGTCTGCAGGGCCCCCCAGGTGATGCACTTCGGACAGATCAACTGGCCGAAGACCTGCAACGATCCCCGGGAGATCGTCCGCAAGCGCCTGGCGCACTACCAGTGCGAATCCTGCGGGATGCTGTGGGATGATCATCTGCGCAACAAGGCCGTCCTGAACGGGCTCGGGAACCCCGATTCGTTTTACGGCTGGATCCCGGACAGCCCGGTGGAGCGCGCCCCGGTCATCGGGTTCCATCTCCCGTCCTGGTACAGTCCCTTTGTCTCCCTGTCCTCTTGCGTCGCCGCCTATATGCGTGGGATGGAGGACCCGTCGAAGATGATGGTCTACATCACCCAGCACAAGGCCGAGGTCTGGCGGGAGACGGTGGTCCCGAAGAAGGAAAGCGCCCTCCTCGAGGGCAGGACCGAACTTGCCGCCGGCATTGTCCCTAAAGACGCGGTCGCCCTGACCGCGGGTATCGACGTTCAGAAAAGCGGGTTCTGGTTCGTCGTCCGCGCCTGGGCCGACGACCTGACATCATGGCTGGTCCAGTACGGCTACCTGACGACATTCGACGACGTGGAGAACCTCGTCTTCAACACGCAATATCCTATCGAGGGAAAACCGACCGAGACGATGGGCATCTGGCGCGCCGGCATCGATACCGGGGGCGGCGTTACGGAAGAGAACATCTGGACCCGTACCGAGGAGATCTACCAGTGGATACGAGATCAGCAACCGGGCAGGGTCTTCGGGACCAAGGGTGCGACCCATAGGCAG
Source organism: Syntrophales bacterium (assembly GCA_963662405.2). Lineage (GTDB taxonomy): Bacteria > Desulfobacterota > Syntrophia > Syntrophales > UBA2210 > UBA6078. The sequence goes on along the minus strand of CAXXKT010000001.1, from coordinate 1,958,368 downwards.
ATAGGCCGGATCAGGGTGTCGCAGATCGACAAGCTGCCCCGATCGAACAAGCCAATTCCCGGCGGTCTGGAGCTGCGACTCCTCGACACCGACCAGTACAAGGCCCTGCTGCACTGGCGCATGGAACGGGAAGAAGGCGAGACACAGCGATTCCTGCTCAACACGGACACCGGTCTCGACTACGCGCGCCAGGTCCTGGCCGAAGAGTTCCGGCGGGACCGGAGAGGCAAGACCTACTGGAAACAGATCCGGAAGGACAACCACCTGCTCGACTGTGAAGTGATCGCGGCGGCATGCGCCGACAGCGAATGGTTGCCCTCGCTCAAGATGCTGGCAAGCTATCTGAGGCAACAGAAAGAACAGGCGTCCGTACCAGCGGCGCCACGGAAAGAACCGCAAGAGAAAAAGCCTAAATCACGGAGGTGGTAAGCATGGCAAAATTGATAGGCATGAAGGCAATCCTGGATCATTTCAAGGGCGAGGTGGGGGAAGACAAGATCCGACAGTGGATCAAAGAGTACGGGTTCCCGGCCGTATCATCAACGGGAAAGCCCGGCGGGACGCTCCTGTCAGACTCCGACGCTGTGGATCAGTGGTATATCTCATACGTCCTGAAAGGCATTGTCCCGAAAGGGGCAGCCGAGATGATAACCGACCGGATCATGACACGGCCGGCGCGCAAAGTCAGCAACAGGAAGAAGGATCAGGGAAAGAAGCCGGCCAAGGACATGACAAACGCGAGCGAAAAGAAATGAACCCCAAGGGGAAAAACCCGGATCACGGAGATGGTAGCGTGGAACTGATAGGCATGAAGGCGATAACGGAGCACTGCAAACTCTCCGCCGACACGATCCTTGCGTGGACAAGAGACAGAGGGTTTCCAGCCTGAAAGTCCCGGGGGGGAGGAGGTATATGGATGTCGGACACTGAGCTCATAGCGGAGTGGCGAAAGAAATTCATCATGGGCGAAATCCTGGGTCACCTCGAAGGACTGAACACCCGCCCCGAGCTGGCAAGGAAAAAGAGGACAAGAGGGAAGAACGGAGGGAAGCAAGGTGAAGCGTGAGCCCAAAGAGCGATATGAGCAGGGCATCTCTCTGAGGTTCCCCCTGTTGCTCTGGCGTCAGTGCGTTGTGTGCAGACAGGAGTTTCGGAGAACATGGGGGTGGTCGTTTGTTACGGGTCCGTACCATGGGCGTAACGGAGGCGTGTTGCGCTATCTGTGCAGAGATTGTGCCCCGACGATAGCGGATGCCCACAGGATAGCCCTCAGAGGTGACTGGTCGCCGTTTCCGAAAGGACCGCCACCGTCGCCGCCCCCTCGCCGCCTTACGTAAGAAACCTTCTCAAAGGGCTATGGGTCCGGACAGTGGACGGGGTGGGGAGCAAAAACTCCGGGCATTACGCGATCGGGCGATTGAGTGACGCGGGAGATTTCTTTCCTGCGCGCGGGGAAGACGCCCCTGATGCTGTACTTATTGTAAGATGACATGTTGAAAGCAATAACAATCTTGGACATAGTAATCGAGGCTACTGAACTTTGCCGGTTCAGAACGCGATTGGTGGTTCCGGTTGACACAGCCGAGGCCCGGGAAAGTTCTGCCTGCGTGAACCCCTCGCGGATAAGGACTGACTTTAGGTTATTTTGTATACCCATCTTCCAGGTTTCTGACTTCCAATGTGCTGCTGTGGGGCGCGCGGTTTCTGCGAGTCTCACAGCAGATTGTTGGCCCATATCTTTCGTTCATGCGGAAAGGGCTTCTTCCACTACTTTTGGGTTTGCCGCAGCTATTTTGAGAAGTGCTCTCGCTGGACCTTCAGGAGTACGGCGGCCCTGTTCCCAATTTTGGAGGGTTGATACACTTACTCCAATCATCATGGCAAATTCAGACTGAGACTTGTGAAGTTGGTTCCGGATTGCTTTAATATCAGCGGGAACAAACTCATGAACTCGACTGGCTTTCATCTCTCCGCGACGGATTTTTCCAGCCTGCTTAATGCTTTTGAGTAGGTTATTAAAGTCTTGTTCTTTCATTTTAGCTCCTCCTCTACTAATCGACTTAAGATCCGGAGCTGATCTGGCGTTAGGTCATCTTGTTTGTTTTTTTGATAAACATAAAGCATGTAGAAAGACTCTGTTTTCTTGTCCCAATAATAGATTATCCTGAGACCACCGCGTTTCCCTGTTCCCTTTATTGCCCAGCGAACTTTGCGGAGACCTCCAGATTTGGGAATAATGGCTCCTTGTTCAGGCCTCAGCAGTAAGGCAACTTGTAATGCCTTGTATTCATCGTCCTCCATTAGTTCAAGGACTTCCTTCGTGAATATTGGAGTTTCAATGAATTTCATATATCTTATTATGCGCCATTGACGTACAAAGATCAAGGGTGAGTGAGGAGAAAAAAGTTATGGTTTCATTCAATCTTTTAAGGCCAACAATGTTTGGCTGGATCCTGATAAAACCTAAACATGGCAATTCTTCTTTATAACCATTGAACTTCAAGCAAGTTGAAACATTCTTCCTCGTACTCGATAAGACGGAAATCAATATGGGGTTTACACTTTCAAATACAAGTAATCACCACAATTCGTCGGTCAACCTTATTGAATGCGGGTTGAAAGATGCACAACTCGGGCTGCACATTCTAGGTTCATGTAGATTATCTGCTCCTTCCTGAAAGAGAGCGCCTGGCAGTTTTTAAGTTAATACTTTATTTCGAACGATATTAATCACTTTTCTTTTTTCATGAACTGAAGTAAGATGCATACCTTCAGCTATAGTGTTCCATATTATGACAAGGATAGCACGAATAGTGGTCCCAGGATTTCCACATCATATAACCCAACGTGGAGGAAACCTTCTTTAACGATGGAGATTACCAGGAATACATAAACCTGTTGTCTGAATGGTCTTCCCGTTGCGGTGTTGAAGTATGGGCATATTGCCTTATGCCTAACCTAACCACATCCATTTGATCGCCGTACCGGAATCGGAGGATGGTCTGCGACTGGCGATGAGTATCCGAGATTAAAAGAAATTTATGTTAAAGGAGCAGGTTATGGACAAGGAAGCCCACAGGGAGAGCCTCATGTTTGCTGAACTGGTAAATATCAGCGAATTACGCGAGTTATGCGAGAGCTTTACCGCAATCACCGGGGCAGTGACGGCCATCCTTGACCTGGAAGGTAACATCCTGATCGCCACCGGATGGCAAGATATTTGTACGCGTTTTCACCGAGTCCACATCACGACGGCGTGTCGCTGTCGGGAAAGCGACACCATCCTGGCTGGTCAATTGAAAAAAGGAGAGGGCTATAACGTCTACAAGTGCAAGAATGGTCTGGTTGATGCCGCCGTACCTATCATGCTCGGCGACGAACACGTCGCCAACTTTTTTACCGGCCAGTTTTTCTTTGAGCCGCCGGACAAAAAATACTTTATCCGACAGGCGGAAGAATTTGGGTTTGGCAAAACTGACTACCTGGCAGCGTTGAGCAGGGTTCCCATCTTTTCCGAGAACCAGGTGAGAACGATGATGGATTTCTTTTCTCGCCTGGCCCGGCTCATAGGCGAGATGGGGCTGGACAGGAAAAGCATGGAAGATCGGGTTGAACAACGCACAGCAGATCTACGGAACACAAATGAGCAGCTCCAAAGCGAAATTGCCAAGCGCAGACGGGCGGAGGAGGCATTGTGTACAAGCGAAGTGAAGTATCGGAACTTAGTCGAAAAGTCCAGCGACTGGATGTGGGTAGTGGATCACGAAGGCATATATACCTATTCCAATCCGAAGGTATGGGATATCCTTGGGTACAAACCTGAAGAGGTTATCGGGAAGACACCCTTCGATTTAATGCCCCCGGAAGGGATCAGCGAGGTTGCAGGTATATTCGGCGGTTATATCGCTACGCACGAAGCGTTCTCGGGACTGGTGAACATTAACCTGCATAAGGATGGAAGGCCGGTAGTATTAGAAACCAGTGGTGAACCGGTTTTTGATGAGGTGGGGGCATTTATCGGTTACCGAGGAATCGACCGTGACATCACCGAGCGCAAAGAGGCGGAGGAGGCTCTGCGGGAAAGCGAAACCAAATTCCGGACCCTCTTCGAGTCTGCCAGTGACGCTATTTTCCTGATGGATCAGAATATCTTTATTGACTGCAATAAAAAGACATTGGAAATGTTCGGGTGTACCAGGGAGCAGATCATCGGGCACCCTCCTGACCCGTTCTTTCCGGAAGTTCAGCCTGATGGAAAAAAATCCGTGGAGGAAGCTCGGGAAAGAATGAATGCGGCAGTCGAAGGTCAGCCGCAGTTTTTCGAATGGACGCCCCGTCGTTACGATGGGACCTTGTTTGATGCAGAGGTCAGCCTGAATGCCTTCAGAATAGCCGGTAAACAGTACATTCAGGCTATTGTTCGCGATATCACCGAGCGCAAACGTGCCGAAGATAAAATTCAGTATCTCGCCACACATGATGTCCTGACCGACCTCCCCAACCGTTTGATGTTCAGCCAGTTGTTGAACCATGCAATTCAGGCAGCGCAGCGTTATAAGCGAGAACTCGCTGTATTTTTCATCGACTTGGATCGCTTCAAGATTATCAACGACACACTGGGGCACGAAGCCGGCGACCTGCTGCTACAGGAAATGGCAACTCAATTGAGGCAGGCTCTGCGGGCGGTCGACGTCATCGCCCGTCTGGGAGGAGATGAATTCGTCATACTGATTGAGGAGGTGGGTGATCTGAGCAAGATTGCCACCGTGGCCAAGAATGTCCTTTCTACCGCCATGAAGCCGATGACAATCATGGGTGAGGAATGCCGTGTAACAGCAAGTATCGGCATCAGCATCTATCCCAAAGATGGCATGGACGAACAGACCTTGATGAAAAATGCCGATATAGCCATGTATTTTGCCAAGGAGGAAGGAAAAAACAACTACCAGTTTTATTCCAAGGGCATCAAAACGCAATCCATCGAACGCCTCTCGATCGAGACTAACCTGCGGGAGGCATTGCAGCGAAACGAACTCTCTTTGCACTATCAGGCCAAGCTTGATTTTAAGACCGGTGCGATCACCGGGGTGGAAGCCCTGCTGCGCTGGCAGAGCCCATCGCTTGGTTCAGTGACTCCCATGCAACTTATCCCGGTAGCCGAAGAGACAGGGCTGATAGTGCCCATCGGCAGATGGGTCATGAAAACCGCCTGTGCCCAGAATGTCGCCTGGCAAAACCAGGGCCTTCCCCCTGTCTGTATGGCCGTAAATCTATCACTCCGTCAGCTCATGGATGGCGGTCTGCTCGAAGATATCAAAGCAGCGCTGGACGAATCCGGGATGGAGCCAAATCTGCTGGAGCTTGAAATCACCGAAAGTATGGTGATGCATAACCCCAAGCGCATGATCAAGGTGCTCTCGAAGATCAAGGACTTGGGTGTGAGGCTTGCCATCGACGATTTCGGTACCGGCTACTCTTCTCTCTCCCAGCTCAAACACTTCCCAGTTGACACACTCAAAGTGGATCGATCCTTTATTCGTAACATTCCTGACAATTCTGGGGACAAAGCGATCGCCGAGGCGATCATTGCCATGGGCAAGACTCTCAGGCTTACCGTTGTGGCCGAAGGTGTGGAAACTCAGGAGCAAATGGACTTTCTGCAGGAACGCTCCTGTGATGAAATGCAGGGGTTCTACTTCAGTAAACCCGTTGTGCCCGAACAATTTGCCGATCTGCTGCGCACACATGTTCCCGCAGAACAAAGGTAAATTTCGACCTGATCAAAAATCACGTCCAGGCAGGCTATGACATACTAAAGGACATCGAATTTTCCTGGCCTCTGGCAGATATTGTCTACCAACACCATGAGCGGATGGACGGTTCGGGCTATCCGAGAAACCTGAGGGGGGATGAGATTGTCATGGGGGCCCGCATCCTGACCGTTTGCGACGTAGTCGAAGCCATGGCCTCCCACCGTCCCTATCGTGCCGCTCTGGGTATTGATGCGGCCCTGAAAGAGATCGAGGATAACCGGGGGATCATTTACGATGCGGATGCAGTGGATGTTTGCCTGAAATTATTCCGGGAGAAAGATTATCAACTACAGGGGGCAAGTTCAAACAGTAATAACCGATTTTTCTCCGGAGTTGTTCTGAGCCTTTGTAGGTGGCGTCAATAACCGACACTCTGGCATTTTCCTTTATCCTGCCTGAACAGTACGGATTGAAAGCCAAGCCGCGAATCCATTTCCCACATTTATTGACTACAAATACAAGTCAGCACCACAATTCGTCAGCCAACCTTATCGAATGCGGGTTGAAAGATGCACAACTCGGGCTGCACATTCTAGGTTCATGTAGATTATCTGCTCCTTCCTGAAAGTGTTAGAATCAATTGGGATCGAGATAATCTCATTTCTTTTCGTAATCAGTAACGCCATGCTCAGCAGCAGCCAGGGCCTCCACTGAACTTGGATAATGCGTTTAATTTCAAGCTACTCCGTATTGTCTGAAATGCCACGGCCCTGGCTGTCTGCTGCAGCTACAGGTTCGGCCGCACCCCCTGATAATCCCGAAAAGCGCTTCACACTTTCAGTTGTCCCAACGTCGTCCCCTTGGGCAAGTGGACTTTGGTTATGCCTGGAAGATCCTTGTCGTAATCAATCTCAAAGTGGTCCTCTGGGATATTCCAAAACTTCATGAGCTGCTCGGGGAATCCATCCAACGTAAATCCACGGTAGGAGAACCGCCAGCCGGGATCGTCTAAATCTTCAGAGCTGGTTACCAGTTGCTCCTTCCCTTGAGCCTTTATGCTCGTGACCACCGGTGGGTCCTTTTCCTCGATTTTGACTCTAATCCGCAGCACCTCGGGAGACTTATTCGGTAGGACGCCAAGGCTGCCTCGGTACGGATCGAGCACGTACTGGATGTACGTGATGGTCTTTTCGAATTTTGCCACAGTCTCGATAGCGAATAAGTGCGAGAGAAACTTGCTTTTTAGCTTCGATCCCCTGAAATTCCCCTCGTGGTTGAAGTATGCCTCGTAGAACATGCCATTCAGGATATGTGTGGCCCATTCGTCAGGGAACTTCGCAAACTCGCGCCGTAGGTCATTCATGATTGCCTCGGCCCGGCGCTCGCCTCCGTCCGCGCATTGATAGATATTCCGTCCAAGGACAAATGCCTCATCCGAGGTCCGCTTCTTCCAATCAAGCTTGAAGATTTTCTCTATCGCTGGGTTCTGTGTGTACCAGTTATTTGATCGAAGGGCAGTGATAATCTCTGAGACTTCGTCTCCGTCCCGGATCGGAAAATCTACGTCTGCACGAGCGACATCGGAATATGAGTAATGCACCTCCGTGAGTAGTAGGACGTTTGATTTCTCAAGTTTGTCGATAATCTTGTCTGCGAATTCCTCAGGGGGTAGCGTTGAGAGGTCCACGTATCCAGTCGTTTTCAGTACTCCCGGAACTTCAACGCTCGTATCGAAGAATGCCGGCAGGATGTACTCGCGGTTCTCTGAGAAGGCTCGGGCCTGGGCATTTGTCCGCTCGTGATTTGTCCACAACTTCCGTTTGTAGTCCTCAGAGATAAACATGACCGTGAAAAACGCCTGATTCTGATACACATCTGACAGGTATGTGTAGAGGTCCTTCCCCCACAAATTGGTTTCCTCGAACTTGTCATAAAAGACCTTGACACCGCAGTCCTGCAATCTTCTTGCGACGTTATCAACATAATTGCGATCTTCACCAGCGAACGACAATGCGACGTGATATTTTTTCATGCCTTTATTCCTTTAGCACACCGTCTCAGGCTGCCCGATGGCTCAAGCGATGTGTCCGCTGCAGCCGAACAGACAAGCATCTTAACGTTTCTGCTGTGGGGCGCGCACGCTTTTTGTGCGTCAGTCAAGTAAGTTACCATCAAGTCTTTTCAGTTCATATTCATCCGTTTTGATAGGAGTAGCCACATACTCATCATGGGCCGGCAAAAAGCCAGTTGATATTGAATTAACTGCATTTGGATTATGAACCACAACCATTGGCTCTGAGTTTCCAATCGCAGACGTGCCATCTATATCCACAGCCCAAATGGCACTGATTGGCTGAAATCTCTCATCAAGAAAAGTGTAAGCAGGGACAGGCATTCCTTTAGGTTTTGCTATTAACGGTCTGTGCTGATGTCCATCACCTGTTTGTTTAAGCGTATCGCGATCTATTTTTATCTGATATGGGCCGACAGCAAAAACCGCTTCAACTGCAAAGGGAAACTGGCTTATACCATAAAGTTCAGGGAAAGGATTGCCACTACGAAGCTTGCGGCCATTAACAGCGATTACATATGCGTCGTCAATAGAGACAATTCCTTTTTCAATATAGCCTCTACCTTCTCCATCCATGCTACCAAGTAACTTTTCTGCCTTCTCCTTTATGGCGCTTGTCTAACGCAGAAGAATTTGCTCATACGGAAAGCTTATCGCTTTACCCGTTTCTGGTTCTGTCCATTCGGTTGGTAAACCTGTTGGTTCAGGACAAATAACTTCGATCCAGACCTTTAGACCATTATCAATTACATAAAAATCAGGGCCACCACCTTGCGATGGTTCGGGAATTAGTCCTACGTTTTTTAGGCGTGCTGATAATAATGCCTCCGACAGACGGGACCAAAATTTGTTTTCCGAACCGGAACACAGTTCATTGATGAAATTCGAATCAGCCAATCCAGACTTTACAAAATCAATGCAACAAATTGTAAGCTCTTCACGTATCGCCTTACGTCGGCCATCGCCAGGGTATTTCTGTAGAAAATAATTTTCAATCAAATCGATGTTCATGTGTGACTCAACGGCGGTAACGATGAACTGAGGCCGGGGAAAGGCGCCAGCGTTTTTCACATCCCCCTCAAGTGACATGTTAGCGAATCGTAGCCTTTAATCAGAGCTCCTGATCAGCCACAGGCTAGTCGTCCGATTCTCCCCTGTTAAGGAACCATATGGAGAGAGCTATCAAAGAGACGATTAAGCCAGCGATTCCTAACGCGACAAGCGGGGTCGCTTCACGACTGAGACCAGGCCAAGCGTTGACCAGAAAGGGCCGAATGGCAAAATCTGCCAACCCTGTGGTTCCGACTAGCCCAAAAACGAAGGAGAGCCAATAATCCACGCGGGTTCGGCGTTTATCAGACCTGTATCGCAACTCGTCAAGGTGCCAGCGTGCTGCTTCCTTCGCAGGAGCCACCAGCTTCGTCGTACCGCTCTCTTCTAAGAGATACGTCAGCGCATTTGTAATCTCCCCCGCCTGGCTGCTATGGTGAATCACATCGTGGAGCGAGGCTAGGGTTTCATAGGCTTCTCTCAGGTGGTTATCAGATAGTGGAGATTGGGCCATTTCGCATGCGCGGACGATCCGCATGTTGTGGTATTCAATGTGCTCGGAACGCGCTTGGTGTTCCATAAGAGCGGAACGCGATTCCGACTCCTCCCAAGCGTTGACTAGCGCCCCATGCGGAAGCAGCCATGTCCAGAGGAGCAAAGAACGATTTCCATGGAAGCAGTAATCTCCAAAAAGTCGTAGATCTGGAGGAAGATCTGGCGGCGTTTCCAAGGTTGCTGACCGCATGAGTATTCGTGACAATGAGGGTGCGAAACCGCTTAGGAGATCATCCTTAGTCGTGGGTTGCCTGCGGAAACGCATAAGAGCAACAGAAGGTCGACCTTGCCACGAGTACGCGGACTGTGCCTGGATCTTCCGCTGTTTTCGACCATGCACGAGTAGCGCACTCAAAGCATTAGAATACTCAAGTCGACATAAATCTAGTGTTGATTCCCACGAGTCTTGGTTCTTGGTCCCAATAATCGGGTGTAGAACCCATTGCTCATTGCCAACTTCAAACTGCCGCCCTTGCTCGCCGAGGTCTTTGTTTATTAAGGCTTGGCTTTCCATTCGCATCTTCCGCAATAATTTATTTACTTTGCGGCCCCCAATCGGATTTCCAGCGAGGGATATCTCGTCTTGGAACGCTACCGGCAGTATCGTTTCTGCATCAAGCCGTTGAATTTGAGAATCGACCCATATGGAGTTGAAGTAGCACTGATAAATATTTACAATGTTCGATACAAAGTATTCCTCGTCAACACCATCCCAAGTAGCATCAAGCTGAAAACTCAAGATGGCGATTCCGTCAGCGAACAGTTTGATTGACGCGAAAATAGGCAACTGCAACTCATCCGATTCCAACACAATCGGCGGAAGGCTGGCCCTGAGATAGGGCGGAATATTTCCAGCGTTAGGGCCATCCATACGGTGTTCAACAAATGACACTTCGAATGCAAGGATAAGTTCGGCATCGACATCGGCGGGGATTTTTGAGTCAAATTCGACCTTCCAGCGGTGGTCCCATTGCCGACCTTGTGGTTGTATCAACTCTATCTGTACTTTCCCGTCCGCGTCGGTGTATAGGACTTTGCGGTCAGAGAAAAATACAGCTTTCGCAATCCCTTTTTTCAGGAGCTTTCTTGCCGTTCCAACGAGGTCAACAGAATTAGCTTCGAATCCTATCGCGTAGTTATAAAACACATTGGCTTGATCAATCCTGAGACGTGTTTTTTCCCCTCCCGGTTCCGGGCTTGTCACCATTTTTTAAGACCTCAATGCGGTTTGCTCTGACACGACAACTCGCTAACAATATTTATATGTATCTCGTATCATATCGTAAACATCTAAGATTATGCAGTATAGTACCCCCAATTGGATCGTACAGTTCACAAAAAGAAAAGCCCTATTCCTCATTTTGAGAAACAGAGCTTTGATGTCCGAACCATAATCCCCCCTCTTGGGTACAAGCGTTCACAAGCAGATAAAAACATAAAGATCAAATCTGCTAACTTGGTTAACTCTAAGACAATGTATTGTCAAGGAATTTTGTGTTAAGACTTTCAAATGATAATGCTCGATTTTCTCCTGAAATTATTCTGAGCAGTAGTAGGTGACACCAATAAACAGCACGTTTCCTTTTTTCTTTGATCATTCCTGCGCATTACCGAAAGAAATCTGCTACACAGAGACTTTCCCCCAGAATGTCGACTTCAATAAATAATCGGTAACCTCTCGGCGCACTCGATGGTGAGGATAAGTAGGTGAAGAGTGGGAGAATCGCCGTAGGAGTGTTCGAGAAGTACTTTTGCTGCGCGATTCTTCCTGCAATCAGTAAGACGTCAGCGTTGATGAAAATACATTCTTTTAAACGGTAAGCAGCGTTTGATGGACGATATCCCATGTTGACATTTCAACAGTTATCATGTAGATTTCACAAATGTTTTTCATATCAGCTTGCCTATTTTTGTTTTCGGATCATCCCTTTTGCTACAACGCGAGGGGTAATGTGCGAAATTCAACCAGAATAAATCAAGAACCGATCAAAAAAATATCCGCCTCGAAACGGAAAATCAAGAAACCGAAGCAATCTAAGCCAGAACGCAAGAAGGTCTCAACAACGGTACGGGAAAATGCGGAGTATTACCAGGCGATCATCCGGAACTCATCCGGTATCATCGTTGTCTTGGATAAGCGGGGATTCATCTCATATGTGAGCCCCTCCGTTGAGCATTTTCTCGGCTATGAGCCGGGCGAGTTGATCGGAACGCGGGTTTTAGATCTGATTGTGCCTGACGATAAGCCAAGGGCCGTTACGGATTTCGGCAGGGCATTGTTCGTCAAAGAGAACCTCATCCCTAACAGTTTCCATGTGAAGCACCAAAACGGCACCGTGCGCATCCTGGAAGGTGTCGGCAGTAATCTTTTGGATGATCCGCTAGTGGCAGGGTTCGTAATGAATCTTCGTGATATTACCGAACGGAAACATGAGGAGGATGTACTGCATGAGTCCGAAATGCGTTACCGAACCCTGTTTGATAACGCTCAAGACGGTATGGCGTTGGCTGACATTGAAACCTGCAGACTGGTAGACTGCAACCAGAGCTTATGCCGAATGGTAGAGCGGACCAAGCAAGAACTTATCGGAAAGGATCAGGCAATTCTCCATCCTCCCGAAACAATCATTGGAAAAATTTCTCGAACCTTTAAACAACACATGGAGGGAGATCCCGGTATTACGCTAGAAGAGCAACTCCTTTCGAAAAGAGGCACAGTGGTTCCGGTTGAAATCCGGGCGGCAAAAGTCCGATTATCCGATAAAGATTTTCTCCTGGGTATTTTTCGCGATATTACCGACCGCAAGCAGGCAGAGATTGAATTTCAGGAAAGCGAAGAACGGTTTCGTGTCATTTTCGAACGCACCACTATCGGCAAGTCTCTGACGAAGCCGGATGGAAGTCTCCTGCAGGTGAACAGGGCCTTTGCCGACATGCTGGGTTATAGTATCGAGAAACTCCAACAATTCAATTTCGAGCACATCACCCATCCGGACGACGTAGCGGAAAGCCAGGAATATATCCGTTCCCTCGTAGCCGGTGAGCAGACCGATTGTCGATTTGAAAAGCGATACCTCCACAAAAACGGCGATACCGTCTGGGCAGATGTCAGCGCCACGCTACAGCGTAATGCGCAAGGAATCCCCCTTTACCTCATTACCAGTATCGTGGATATCACCGAGCGCAAGCGGGCGGAGGAGGCTTTAAGGGAAAGCGAATTGCTTTTCAGAAAAGTATTTGAAGACCATGCAGCAGTTAAGATGATCTTAGATCCGGATACTGGGGATATCCTTGATGTCAACAGGGCAGCGGTGAAATTTTATGGATGGTCGCGTGCACAACTCACGCAGATGAAGATTCAAGAGATCAACACCCTTTCGCCTGAAGAGATCAAAAAGGAGATGGAGGAGGCCAGAAGCAATAAACAAGTGCATTTCGAGTTTCGCCACAGGCGGGCCGACGGCTCAGTTCGAGATGTGGGTGTGTTCAGCAGCAAAATCAAAGTCAATAACAAGGATCTCCTTCATTCCATCATTTTTGACATCTCTGTTCGCAAACAGGCGGAGAAGGACCTCGTCAATACCCTCGAGCTTCTCAGGCATGCCGTCAACGCTACTATTCAGGTCGTAGTATCCACGGTTGAAGCCAGAGACCCCTATACTGCCAATCACCAGCTCCGCGTTGCGATCCTTGCCCGTGCTATCGCCACAGAGATGAAGCTTCCCCAAAACATGATTGAAGGTATCTATATAGTCGGTTCCATTCATGATCTCGGAAAACTATCCGTTCCCGCAGAGATATTGTCCAAACCAGGAAAGCTGACGGAGACCGAGTTTTCCCTGATCAAGGAACATGCCCAGAAAGGCTACGACATCCTGAAGGGTGTGGAATCCTCATGGCCGCTGGCGGAGATTGTCTACCAGCACCATGAGCGGATGGACGGCTCGGGCTATCCAAGAAATCTCAAAGGTGATGAGATTCTCATGGAAGCCCGGATTCTGGCCGTTTGTGACGTAGTCGAAGCCATGGCCTCCCACCGTCCCTATCGTGCCGCCCTGGGTATCGACGCGGGCCTGAAAGAGATCGAGGACAACCGGGGGATTCTTTACGATGCAGATGTGGTGGATGCCTGCATAAAACTGTTCAGGGAAAAAGGGTTTACATTCGAAAAGACTGGATTATAAGTGGTAATTCTCACTTCAATTCCAAAGCGAAAGGTATGGACTTGTAGGTGGCGTCAATAACCGACACTCTGGCATTTTCCTTTATCCTGCCTGAACAGTACGGATTGAAAGCCAAGCCGCGAATCCATTTCCCACATTTATTGACTACAAATACAAGTCAGCACCACAATTCGTCAGCCAACCTTATCGAATGCGGGTTGAAAGATGCACAACTCGGGCTGCACATTCTAGGTTCATGTAGATTATCTGCTCCTTCCTGAAAGCAAGGGAACCAATCGGCATCGAGTTGTTGTATATTTCATTTCGTAATCAGCAATATTCAGTACCCCCCTATCGGATTGATGCCATAGTAAGGGGAATTTGTTATACATCCCGCTTTAATGTCTGCTCAAGGGTTTACGATTATAGATTTTCCTGTTTTTAAAATTCTACGCAAGTCAACCATCGGTGTCATTGTATATTTTTCTTTTGTAAGGTCATGGTACCCTTCAAGAAGAATCCATTCACCTGAACTTATATAATTAACCATGTCGTTGTCATCCTTTACGTTTTGTTTGATTTTAATTTTCAATGACTGTGACTCTCCGACTGAATTAGTAAATGTCAATTCCACTTTTTTAATTTCAGGCAATTGACCCCTTAAATCATGTTCCAATTCAAAAAACATCCACCCTTTTAAAGATTCGCCGGGATTTAATTGAGTGTCCTTGGCTAGCCTATCAAAACCATTGTTTCTAAAATCAACGCGCTTGCATTTTCTCCAGTCATGATCAGTTATATAATATACTTGGTTGTCCACAAATCCCATACCATATAAATTCCTCCACTTCGTCACAGTTTTCCCTGCCGGTTTGTATTCAAGTTTTATCCCTCCATTTGGTGCATGGTTAACAACAGTATTTCCCCCTTCGTCATATTCCAACAACGCTCTACACTCATAGCTGGAGATACGTGAGATAACATCCTTGTTATTAACTACTTCTACGAAGAGGGCTACGCTAATGGGAGAAAGATTCTTCCCTGATGCAGATGGGTAACAGAACACCAAAGGCCCAGGCCATTTGAGCCTCACTTGGATAATGGAAGTTACTTTAAAAATATCTTTCGAGTAAATACGATAAATACCATGACCCCCTATGATAACCATCCCAATTATACATAAAGTAATTATTAGGGGTGCATGGGTTTCAATATATTTTTGAGCTATCACAGACCCCGCTGTTCCTAACAAAGCAGCAAAGATTAATTGTAATAATATTGGTATTTCCATATTGCCCCGTAACTAATGTATACGTACTTTTTTTATAAAAAAGAAACTCTGCAAAATTGCAATACAAGACCCCGAAAAAATGCTTTAAGTGTTAATGATTTACGAACCCTTTTCAGATTCTTTTATCTCTGGTTTTTGGGGTGGTTCAGGCTTAAAGCCAATAACCCCAGAACTGAATTGCATTACATAACCGCAATGAACACATGTGATACCTATGAATGGTATGCCGTTGTGATAGTGAAAACGTGTCGTGTGGAGGTCAAAGCCAATCTGCAAAGTTGAGAAAGGTAACAACTCCCACTGATTCTGCCCGCAGGCTAGACACCTCATGGCCCCGCATTTATCTTCGAGCCATTCTAGGATCTTCTTTTTATCCGCTTCCGTTAAGTTCATCTGCCACTCCCTTCACCAGTTTTTTGACACTTGAATCGAAAAAACAATCAATATATATGGATGGTTTTGACCGATACTTAGATATCCATTTGTCGTAAGCGTTCTTGTCGCCAACAAAAAACAAACGAGCATCGGTTTCAGATATTGGTTCCCATATATGTCTGTCCGCCGGTAATGGGTTTACGCCGATACATATGACGTTCTGTGCGTTCAGAACCGCGTCTTTCCACATTGATTGAAGGCGCAAGATTTGCTCGGGAGCAATCTGCACAGGTTTGTCTTTCATATAAAGACTCATTGCAGGATATAATCCTTGATTGACCAAACAGTGTTCAACAACTGTTCCGATATCCAAGAAGGCCTCTAGTCCGCCAGAAAATGTAACCCCTCTGCCAAATGATACTCCCGACCCCGCCTTCACAGAAGAAGTGAACCAATTTGACGATCCGTGCAGTTTCCATACTGGAATCGTGTTATGGTTTGTACCCTCATCCCAATAGGACGGTTTATGACCACGATGAATAAGGCAAAACTCCAGAATGCAATCGTAGTTGAGAGTGGAGAACAGAACCGAGTTAATAAGACTAAGAGACGATAATTGCTCGAGTAGGTGGTCGTAAGCTGACTCAAATGAAAAAGGACGGTATTGTATTAGATATACAGCCATATCCCTCATCAGTGGCGCAATCAGATGCGATAGCTGCTCATAGACAAGTTCCATTCCTTCTTCAAACCCTTTCGTGACGAACTCATCACGGTAAGGAGATGGTAGGGCACCCCAAGTTCTTGGTGCACAGGCTGTCAGCCGATCGAACAAATCCGACCCTAGGGGTGGTTTCTCTGGAAGAATGTCTCCTGCACCGTAACTTGCACCAGCACCGAAAAGAATGACCGTTTTTTTCACTATACTCACCAACGGTAACAAAAGAGTACCTGTGTGATTCTTAACAAAAAGCTAATCAATAGAATGGCTTGACTAGTAACCCCATTATGGCACCTTGTCAAGAGATATTAGGGGAGACTTTCAAACGGTAATCATCGATTTTCTCCTGAAAAGATTTTGAGGAGTTGTAGGTGACACCAATAAACAGCACGTTTCCTTTTTTCTTTGATCATTCCTGCGCATTACCGAAAGAAATCTGCTACACAGAGACTTTCCCCCAGAATGTCGACTTCAATAAATAATCGGTAATCTCTCGGCGCACTCGATTGTGAGGATAAGTGAACAGTGGGAGGATCGCAGCAGGAGTATCCGAGAAATACTTTTCGCTGCGCGATTCTTCCTCCTACAAATAAAATATAATAATCTTATATCGGATGTCTGCTGTGGACCTTGGCTGGGTTTTTACTCCGGTAACTTGTATCCTTTCTCCCGGAACAAGCGCAAGCAGGTATCGACAATGGTATTATCGTAAAGGATCCCCTTGTTATTTTCTATGTCATTCAAAGCAGTCGCAATATCCAAGGCCGGGCGCCAGGGGCGATGGGAGACCATGGCCTCGACTACATCGGCAACAGCAAGGATTCGAGCCTCGAGGAGGATTTCATCTCCCTTCAGGTGTCGTGGATAGCCTGAACCATCCATCCGCTCATGGTGCTGGCAGACGATTTCAGCCAGTGGCCATTCGGTCTCAACGCTCTTCAGTATCTCGTAGCCGCTCCGTGGATGTTCTTTGACAAGACTGAATTCGATTGGCGTTAATTGTGTCGGCTTGGAAAGGATCTCCGCCGGGATTGACAGCTTCCCAATGTCATGAATGAGACCGGCAACGCGTATGTTTTCCATTCGTTCCTCGTCAAATCCCATCTCCTCGGCGATGGCACGGGCAAGGTGTGCCACCCGCACCTGGTGACCGGCGGTGTAAGGATCTCTGATCTCAACTGCTGAGACCAGGACCTGAATGGTGGCGGCAAATGCCTTTCTGAGTCGTTCGAGAGTTTTCAAAAGGTCATCTTCTGCTTTTTTGCGGTCGGTCATGTCTCGGACAATCATGCTGGTCTTTGTCGCTCCAGAGCTGTCCCGGAAGAAGGCAGAGGTTACTTCGGCGGGAAAATGTGAGCCACCCTTTCGAACCAGCGTCAATTCTCCCCTCGCCCGCCCCTGTGCTTTTCGCTGGGCCAAGAATGTGGTAAGTTGCGGGTCGGTTGCAGCAACTATCCCTTTCCTCCCCAGTTCGAGGATTTCATCTTCAGTACGGCCAAACATCTCGCAGGCGGACGGATTCGCGGCGAGGATTCTTCCATCAGGTGCAGTCAGCATAATGGCATCCATACTGTTTTCGAAAAACGCACGGTACCGTTCCTCGCTCTCCCTCAGTTCTTTTGTTCTCATTCTCACTTTTCTACGCAGAGACCACGACCACAGAAAAATCGCCAAGAGAATGAGAAGGAGGGGAATGGCCACCATTGCAGTATAACGCAGAAATTCGATTATCGGTCTTTCCGTGTAAATCCCCATCCATTTTTCATGGATTCTGTGGTATTCACCGCTTTGTTCAACAGTCTTCAACCCCTCGCTGAACTGGGCCAGGAGTGCCTTTCGATTGTTCGGCACAGCATAGCAGTATTCCATCGTAACAAATGGACTTCGACCTAGAACTAGGTTAGTCCAACCGTGCTTCTTAATCAGGTACAAGGAGCTGATCCTGACGGCAAGTGCGCAGTCATGTTTTCCCTCCGCCAGTTCCCGTAGAACATCTTCCTGCGTCTCAACCAGTGTAACCTGATTTGACAAGCCTTGTTCGAGCAGGAAGTTGTATATGACGTCACTACGTTCCACCACGATGCGCTTACCGATTAGGTCAGCAGTCCCGTTAGGGGGATCACCTTCGCCCTTGCGCACAATGCCAACGTACTGATTTGCTAAGTAGGATTGGGTGAAATCGAATTTAAGATCGCGATCCGGGGAGTAGAACATACCTTGAATGACGTCAATATCGCCTTGCTCCAAGCTCCTGACGATATCCGACCAGGGGCCAAGGTGAATCCGGATATCCATATCCATTGCGCGGGCGATGGCACGTGTCAGTTCGACGGTGAATCCCCTTGGGCGGCCTTTGTCATCCAAGTATTCAAAGGGAGGGTAATTGTAGTCTCCGCCGATAATAATGGACCGGTCGGACGGAAGCTGGAGGTCAGCGAACCACTTGGCATGCAGGTGGCGGTAAGTTCCGTCCGCCATGACGAGTGCGAGTCCTTCATTCAGGAGAGCCAGTGCGTCATGATCACCATCCTTGACGACGAAGCAGAAATCCTGCCGGAATTTTTCGATGGGTTTTTCGATAACACGGAGGTTTGTTAAACTGTGTTCCTGGATGAGACGGAGCGCTACAAGCCGCTGCATGACGATGGCGTCACAGCGCCCTTCGGTTAGGATATGGAGGGCATCTTGGAAAGTGTTAGCCGTAAGAATCTCGATCCCCCGGTCTCCACGGCACAGGAACTCCTCGGCACTATGTCCTTTCATGACGGCCACTCGCCGCCCTCTCAGATCCTCCAGATTTCGGATCGTTTCTTCATCTTTCCTGACCACGATGGCGCCGTGGAGAGACATGTAGGGGAAGGTAAAGTCAAAGAGGTGTTCACGCTCCGGCGTGTGAGCCACCAAGGGGAGAACCCGAACATTGCCTTCCTCCAGCCAGCCCCTCACCTTGGCATGGGACCCGGTACGGAACGTGACCTCGCGTCCCATGGCCTTCAGGGCTGCACGCAGCAGTTCCACCGAAAAGCCGTCTGGCTCGCCTTCAGCGTCAACGATGCAGAAGGGAGGGTAATCAAGCTCAGAGGCGGAGAGGATGGGAGGTTTACTTGCGTTTGGGGAGGCTTCAGCCCGGAGGGCAATCACGGACTGAAGAATGAAAGCTGTTAGGAAGAGCAGAAAAATCGCAAAACTGAAACAGAGAAGTCGTACGATAGGAGGGCCACATTTCTTCATAACCGACACCTTGATCCCTATTTCATATCGACCAGAAAGTTTTTGTTACTCGATTGCCTTGTTCACTTGCATAAACATTTAGGGAGATATTGGACAGAATCAATGAACACAGTAGGCGTGCTATGCGATGCTTCATCTCCATATTTCCTCAAAAAGCTTATCCTGATGGTTGTTGAGTGGCTAGAAAGGAGCAAAAAGCCCCACCTCTCTTTTTCAGAAACAGGGCTTCGATGATCAGGCCATAATCCCTCCTTGCTTACAGACGTTCGCAAGCAGAAAAAACGTCAAAATCAAAACAGCTATTTAGGTAACTCTACGATGATGTATTGTCAAGAAATTTTACCGAGAGACTTTCAAAAGACAATCATCGAAATTCTCCTTAACTTACTGATCAATTGTAGATGATAAGGTTGATCCTATCACTCCTCCTTGTGGATCTCTTCGGCTAGAACCAGGAGCCGCAAAAAGTACTCGGGATCTGTCTGTGCAACTTCATATTGCTGGCGAGCCACAAGATGTTCGTTCTCCCGGTAGAACTGGTCCACAAGTTGGAGGTACTCTTGCATTCCCGTTGTAAAGTCTTCACCTCTATAGCTTTGGAGCTTGCTCAGGATCCCCAAGGTTTTCTGAAGCATATGGGCTGTTTTATCGGGCATAAAAAATCCTTGATTTATGACGGTAGGGTGGTACAATTTAACCACAAACACTGCAGGGATTGGCGATACTTTTGCTGCGGAAGCCCCGGGTGAAAAAACCTCTCTCATCCGGGGCTTCTGTTTGTCCGGCTGAGCGTGAAAAGATCATTGAAACTGTGCTTCAACCCACCTGTTATTCATTGCCCCTTCAATCTCTTCTTCCTTCTCGTCGGGAAGGGTTCTTAGAAAATCAAGCCCTGTTTTTGTCTCAATATCATTGATCGCGCAAAGATGATCGATTACTGCATCATTTCTTGGTGTCTCTTGGTCAAAGATGAAGCTTGCCGTCCGGATGGAATTGATGTCCTTGTCTGGTTGTATGACGATGATCTTCCAATACCCTGACGGAATCAAATGAGGTTCATCTGCCCCGGGCAGCTTTGGCATATCTCGCTCATATAGCGGCCCCGTCATCACATAAACGACATCACCGGCCCTCGCAAGGTCACGCACTTTTTCTTCAAGCTTCTTCCAGGGCCCCTGGTTGAGGTTTGCCTTTTGAGGGGTTATATTTGAAAGCATGTTCGTATCAGCCCATTGCTTTGTCCCCTTGAAGCTTCCCAAAGGAGCCTGATGCCCCCGGTCTACATGCAGGGCAGCATGTGCGCCCGCATAATCAGAAGGCTCCAATGTTTCGATCTCGTCCAGCCACGGATCAGCCTGCCATTTCCTTGAGGTTTCCACGTCTCCGGTGACGGTCTCTTTATCGAGGCGATAGCAGACCCAATCCGCTAGTTTGGTCGCATCATTTGACGACAGTGCGTAAATATCACGAATAATGAGGTCATTGCTCAGTGGGACGCCGGCTGGGTAGCCGTGGATGAAATGCTTGCAATGAATCTCCGAATAGTCGACAGCTTGAACGCCAGGTGGGGAAACCAATATGAGAGCAACAATAAAGAGACACGTAAAGATGCTAAAAAGTGGTTTCCGAGCACTCATTGTAATCCCTCCTTTAAAGACTTCTCGTTGCTCGCTTCATGAAGGCGCCAGATCCGCTCTGAGTGGTGCGTGATGTCAATTCGCTGTTGAGCTTGGCCCGCGCCTGTGGGGAGAATTTGAAAGAAACAACCCTCCGGGGTTCAATGATTACATCCTCTCCCGTTTGTGGGTTCCTCCCGTTCCTGGCTTTCTTATCGATGAGGAAGAACTTCCCGAAGCCATTGATCTTCACTTCTTCACCCTCCTCCAGTGATTGCTTCATGATCTCCAAGACGGATTCTACCAGCTCTTTCGATCTGTTCTTGGGAAAGCCAAGTTCCTCTTCGATTAATTTGACTAGACCTTCTTTTTTCAGGGCCATGGGAAAGATACCTCCTTTTATGGTAATGTTGTTACGACACGCGGGGTAGCTGGTCCCCGTTGGTGGTATAGGAAGGAGAACGCCACTCGGCCACCGTTTGCCATTTTTGGTTTGTAGTGGAGTTCGTGGCGGCGCAGCGGACCGTGTTGGCCCCGAACCGGCGGTTGATGCTGTCGAGGACCTGCATGATCTTGTCGGAGTGTTTCTCTCGATTTTCAGCAAAAAGCGTCAAGGGGGACCCCCTTTCCTCTGGTGACTCTGATTCTCCTCACGGTCAGCTCGCCGTTCACGACGGCTATGACAACCTTCTTATCGACGGGCTTGAGGGAACGGTCGACGATCAGGATGTCCCCGTCATGGATCCCCGCGTCGATCATGGAGTTCCCCGTCACCTTCACGAAAAAGGTCGCGGCGGGGTGCTTGATGAGATACTGGCTCAGGTCGAGGTTCCTCTCGATGGCGAGAGAGAGGGGACGTTTGCATTTTGTCGACTGGTCCGGTTGGTATATGGCGGTGACCTTTATGGCCATCTCTATACAAGATGTCTCTCGATTTCTCAATCCGATAATCCACACACGGGAGAAAGATGAATCGTTGAAATGTCAGTACACGCATAGATGATCACAAAGAAAAAGCCATGAGAGGAGCATGACAAGTGGGCGCCAATTGCCCACAGCAAGAGGCTCCACCCAAGGCTTTCACCTATTCAATACGTCGTGATTATCAGTCTGTCACGTCGATGCCTTGATCCCGTTACGGGCTGGATTTCGAACGTACGACATACGGATTATTACTCCTCGGTCCGAGGAGTATCTGTTTGATCAATACACCGATACTCATGATATTGCCGCCGCCATCCCCGAAATCCGGGAGATGTGGCAGCAGCGGTACGAGGATCCCCAGACATACATCTCGGACTTCACCTCCCCGGTCTCGATCGAGACAGCCCGCGGGTCACTGACGGACATCTCAGTCAGCAATGCGTATGTGATCTATGCCGGCAGCGAGCTGCAGGATCAGATGTACAAATACGACTGGATGATCGTCCGCCCCTGCTGTCAGCTCACCTGGGAGCGTTTCGGCCTCGGCGATCCGATCAACAACCTAGGCAACGCCGGTATCCAGAACGCATTTCGTCAAATGCTTGGCGGCGAGGAGCCGGTTATCACCGATGCCGGCGACAAAGAGATCTATGGCCACCACACCCACGCCCACGCCGAACTGGGAAACGTGATCAACTGGTGGGCTGTGATGACCATTGTCGAAGTCTGTACGCCTACGTAGTCAATTGATTCTCCACATTTATCAGTTGTTTTAATGAGATATAACTGGAGCAAATACTTCGTAATCAGCAGGTCAGCGGTTCAAATCCGCTCATCGGCTCCAGATTCCAAGGGGTTACGAGATGTCGTGACCCCTTTTTTATCGACATTGGCTGCGATTGCCCGCTCACTCCCGGGCATACGGTAACATGCGCAGCGGCTGCTTGCTGCCCATTGCCCCATCTCCCCGATTCAAGCAGAAATGCGTCAGCATACCTCGCGAGTTTGAGATTGATCCATACGGACAATCCATCTATACTGCCGGCACCAATCCCTCGAGGAGCCTTGATGTTGAAAAGATCTCTGCTGATTATGATCATCTGTTTGCTTTTCCCCGCGGTGTCTCCGGTCCAGGCGCTCGAGCTCCCTGTTGGAGAAATCATTGAAACCCCGACAACGACTTATCAAAAGACATTTTCTATTGATACCACGCTTCCGATATGGGAAAAGGCCATGGATAATCCTTCCCTTATGGGGCAACTCTGGGTCATATACGGGTTCCGGCCTCCCTACCGCGTGACCAGGACAAACGCCGGCATCCACGTCTCCGATCCACAGGGGATTATCGGCGATGTCCGGCAGATTGATCGGTCCGATCGTTCACGGACCTTCTGTGCAACAGGGAGTTTCAACCACTGGGCGATCCCTTCGTTTTTCACCGCAAGCGGTGTGGTCATCTTCGCGTATGAAGCAGGCAGCAAAGGAATCACGGGGGTCGTGGAACTCTTCATGCGAGGAGACAACGGCATTTCCCGGTTCGTCATGGCACTCTTTTCGGGTATTCTTGCTCGCCGCATCGATAATCGCATCGGCAGCACCTTGGAGAACATGGAGGAGATTATCCTGGATATCACCCACAACCCTCAATCGGTCAGGGATAGATTGACCGGTCGGATGCTTCGCGATTTTGACCGGGTGTTCCCGGCAAAAGGAAACGGACCAGCGAAAAATCAAGAGAGGCCTTGAGATCCGGTTTGATTTCCGCCCTCTCGAGGTGCATCGGCAGCACATGATCATCTCATCTTTCATAGGGCCCGAGAAGATGTACCCCTTTGCTCAATATGACTTCAGAGGGTCATTCAAGTCTCTCGTGTCGGAGCGGTATCGACGATCTCGCGCAAGGATTCGGGATGCCGGACCAAGAGTTCCTTTTTCGCCTTTGTCAGCCCTTTGATTCTGCGCTCCAGCCTCTGCGCGGCCGCACGGTCGACGACATCGACAGAGAAAACGGTCCGGAGCGGCCCTCTCCCCTTCAGATACCGTGCGGCTCGGGGTCCCGACGACTGATGCTCGGCAAAACGTCGTGCCACATCGGTGGTGATTCCCGTGTAGAGAGTCCCCTGCCCGCACCTGATCATATAGACATGCCACCGTGCCATACCATTCGCCGGGTATTGTTCCTCTACCGTCGGCTCATCGGTGTCATCGCCAGGTGTCCGCCGCCGTCGAGGATCAGGGTTTCACCGGTCACCAGAGGGGCACCGACGATAAAGTAGACGATCGTCTCCGCCACGGTCTCCGGCGTAGCCGTCATCCGGAGAGGCGCTTTCTTTTCCCAATACCGTACGGAAGCTTCATACCTTTCGGAGCCCATCCCCTGCCGCAGCCAATCCCCCTGAATTAATCCGGGACAGACAGCGTTGATACGAATCTCGGGACCGAGGACACGGGCCAGCGAAAGCGTCATCGTGATCAGGGCACCCTTCGAGGCGGCATAGGCAACGGAACTCCCGACCCCGGTCACCCCGGCGATGGAGGCCACATTGACAATCGCGCCGCTTCCGATACCTTTCATATGGGGAGCCACGGCCCTGATCATCTGGTAGGGCCCCACCACGTTGATTCCGTATATATGGAGGAAATCATCCTTGCTGAGCCCTTCGAGATCTTCGTGGGCGCAGAACTTGGTCGCACCCGCGTTGTTTACCAGGGCGTCGATACGCCCCCACCGCTCCATTGTCTCCGTCGCCATTCTGCGACAGTCTTGATCATTGGCGACATCGGCTTGGCACAAAAGTGTCTCGGCGCCGAGGGCCTCGCAGGCCGTCGCGATCTCTCTTGCCTCTCCTTCGCTCTTCGAATAGTTGACAACAATGTTGTAGCCCTGCCGTGCGAGCAGTTGGGCCGTCGCGGCCCCGACGCCCCGTGACGATCCCGTCAGAACGGCAACGCCCTTCGAATCATGCATCATCCATTTCCTTTCTCAATTATCGATTATCTGTCCCATGCCACGTTATACGGCACGAATGTGTGTAGAGTTTACCTCAGCCAGCAGCTCCCCCCTGTCACTGGTAAGGCAGGTCCGTATCACGATGATTCGCTCTCCCTTTCGGACGAATCGCGCCTCTGCGCGAACGGTCCCATCTCGCTGATTATCAAGCAGCGTCGTATGCAGATTGATCGCGAGGGGGAAACCCTCCCCGGAAGGACCGATTTTGTGCGCCCCTATTGCAAGGATCGATGCCGTCACGTCCGCCAGCCAAATCAGGGCACCCGCCTGCACCGTCCCGAACGGATTACGCACCCCTTCCGTGACCGGCATGCTGCTGACAACGCATTCTTCATCTCTCTCTTCAATGACGAAATCGATCGCCCCGCTCCGCCGTGACGAATTGATATGTTCCTGGATGTTCATATGGTAATCCTCGCTACGATCTGACAGGATGATCCTCGATGGTAAAAAGTGATTTCTTATCGTGTTAATCCGCGTGGGCCAAAGCTGTAAGGGGTTTCCCTTCCCGGTCCTGGGCACCGAGGAGCTTGAGGAACCGATCGGTAACCCTCTGGGCGACCTGCGCTCGCTCTTCCTGCTTCAGACCGTCAAGACCGATTTTTCCGCCGGCTGCCTTTTCGTGTCCTCCGCCGGTGCCCAGATTTTTAACAATCCGGATCGCTATCCTCCCCGCCATCATCCCCCGACGTGATGTCCGAACGGAAAACAGCAGCAAATCTTTGTATTCCCCCATACAGAGGGTCCACCGGATGTTCTCCATCCGCAGGAGAAAATCGGCCATCTCGGCGGTCACATCGGGGTTGGTCAAGGCGCCCATCTGGGAAATCATAACATCTCCGTACTGGACCGACCGGGCAATCGCATCGGCAAATTTCAGGTAATACGATTTCGGCACGCTCGGATTCTCGATCCCCGCCAGTGTTCGCGGCGCGATCCGGGGAAAGAGATAGTTGAAGGCGTCCAGATCAGGCTTCGTGAATGAACGACTGAGACCGTTCGTATCGGTCTTCAACCCGTAGTAGAGCGCGGTGGCAAGTTTGCGATCGATTTTCAGGTTAAGTTCACGGAGGTATTCCGTCAGGATTGTTGATGAGCTGCCGTAATCGGGTCGAATATCATAAAAGGCACACCGCGCGGTGTCTTTCCTCATAGGGTGATGATCAACAACGATATGGGGAAAGATCTTTTGAGGAATGGCATTGTTCCCGGTATGCGGCTGGCTGTCGACAAGGGCAATAACTGAGAAATCACTGAAATTCAGATCAGTTGTTCGTATCATCTCAATCTTCAGGCGTCGGACGAGCTGACGGTTTTCAGCCCGACCGATAGTCCCCTCATACCCGATAACCGCCTTGCGATGGAGGCTTTGGGCAAAGATATATTTCAGCGCAGCTGCCGACGCGATCGTGTCGGGGTCGGGGTTGTTATGACACATGATCAAAATTGCCCTTTTCTTTCCGACTACGGAAAGCATCGCCTTTGCGGGGTCATCCGGGGTATGTCCTTGAGAATCCATCATATGTATCTATCCTTCTCGCGAGCATCGGCATAAAGCACGGGATAGAACCGGGCGGGCCATCGGAGCGGCAAAACCCGCATTCAAAATCATTACTAGCACGATACCGGCATCAAATTCAAGGGACATAAAAGAAAGATATTGCCAAATATCAACGTATTGTATTACACTTATCTATAATAAACGAGTTTTCCGGAATTCGATGTCATCGGTCATCGGAGGGATGTTTTCCGCGTAAAACGCCAAACGAACGGGAACCATGGAACAATATTTCATCCAACTGGCACACACGATACGAATTCCCGATCTTCTCGATATCGTCATTATCGCCATATTTTCATACATTACCTTGATGTGGTTCAAGAAGACGGCATCACGTTTTGTCCTGATCGGCATCTTCATCCTCGCGTTGATATACGCCATTGCCCGGATCTTTCATCTGTATATCACGGAATACGCCCTCCAGGGCTTCTTTGCCATCCTGGCCATCGCCCTGATTATCATCTTCCAGGAAGATATCCGCAGATTCTTTGAGCGTCTGGCCACCTGGCGATTCACCAGGAAAGGCTCTCTCGACACATCACCGCTTCAAGACGCGGAGGTCATTAATCGTGCCATCACCCGGATCGCCCAGAACCGCCGTGGGGCACTAATCGTCCTCAAAGGGGACGATTTCCTGGATCGCCATCTCAAGGGGGGCTTCGATCTCGATGGGAACCTGAGTGAGGCGATCCTGGAGAGTATCTTTGATCCCCATTCGATCGGACACGACGGCGCAGTCGTTATCGAAAATGGACACATTACCCGGTTCGGCTGCCATCTCCCCCTCTCGGTCAACCCCGGTAAAATAGCCAATCTGGGTCTTCGTCATACGGCGGCGCTGGGTCTTTCGGAACGGTGCGATGCCTTCTGTATAGTCGTATCGGAAGAGCGGGGAACCGTCTCCATAGCGCGTGAGGGGAACCTGGTGAGGCTCCACCACCCGGGAGATCTGCTCGCTATCCTCGAACAATTATATCGGGAGACGGCCCCTGAGAAAAACGCGGGGTTCCGTTGGCTGAGTGAAAACTGGGGGGAGAAGATCATTGCCATACTCCTTGCCTGTGGCTTGTGGCTCGCATTCGGGCACCAGACCGAGAGTATCAGGCGCGATTTCGTCAGGCCCATTGTGTATCGGAATCTTCCACCCGACTGGATCATCGAAGAGGAGAGTCCGAAAGAGACAACGGTTACCCTCATGGGCTCGAAACAGGCATTCAGCCTCTTAAACAAAGAGTCCTTGAACGTCACTCTTGATATGACCGGAATCAAAGAGGGACGGCAGGAGTTACCGATCGGTACCACAAATCTCCAGCATCCGTCAAACGTCACCGTCGTTGCTATCAACCCGAACAAGATCAAATTCACGGCGCATATGCTCATCACTTTTAAAGTACCTGTCAAGGTGAGCCTCTCCGGCGCCCTACCGAATGGCCTTAAACTCGGGAGTGTCACCGCCTCACCACCCTCGGTTCAGCTCAAGGCCCTCAAGAAAGACATGAAACGGATCAAGGTAACAACCGAACCGATCAACCTCCCGGGGATTACCGAAACGACACAGGTCACCCCGCAACTGGTCATCCCTCCGGAGGCCCGTTTTGCCGACGGGAAGAGCCCCCCGGTGGAGGTAACCATCGAGGTAGAGCCAATCCCAGTCTCTCCTCCAAAGCAGTAACAAAAAAGAGCCCGGCGCTTTTGAGGACGGATATCTATCGTACAAGTCTTACTTCCTGCGGAAAACGGTTTCTTTTTTATTGAACACGACAGTAAGAAAAATGATATGCGAAACCATGTCTCTTTTGCCGCGCAAAGATAGTGCTTGCTATTTCAAGAATATGTCTGTAAAAGACGCGTGGTGATCACGATAGTTATTTGCCTTCCCATCTTTCTTCTCTCTTGAGAAACTTCGGCAGGAAAATCCAGCTCATCGTACCAGAATCCAGCTTGGGCACGTGCCTGTGACTGATCTTTGCGGTCCGGCACGGGGGTGTGAAGTACACATCGCAAGCAGCCGCGACGATTAGAGAGGGATTCATATGTCACTAATACATACCGAGAAGAAGGAAAAAGAAAAAATGAGTTTTGAGAAGTTCCCGTTACACCCGAAGATACATGCTGGCATACAATCCCTGGGTTACACGACGCCGACACCCATTCAACTCAAAGCAATCCCGCCTGTCATGGAAGGCCGCGATGTCATGGGCCTTGCCCAGACCGGTACCGGGAAAACCGCAGCCTTTGTTCTGCCGATTCTGCAGCGACTCATGCAAAAGCCGCGCGACTGCGTCCGTGCACTGATTATCGCTCCGACGCGGGAGCTCAGCGAGCAGACCCATGAAGTCATCGGGCAGCTGGGCCGCAAGACGCAACTGCGCAGCGCATCCATCTACGGCGGAGTAAGCATCAGTGCACAGATCAAGAAACTGAACGACCATGTGGATATCATCTCCGCATGTCCCGGCCGGCTCCTGGACCATGTCAATCGAGGCACGATCGATCTGTCTCGCATTGAGGTCCTGGTCCTGGATGAGGCGGATCACATGTTCGACATGGGGTTTCTGCCGGATATCAGAAAAATCGTGAAGCGCCTTCCGAAAAAGCGCCAGACGCTTTTGTTTTCCGCTACCATGCCGGCGGACGTACAGAGCCTCGCCAATGATCTCCTCCAGGATCCGGTACAGATTCAAATCGGCCGCACGGCACCCGTCGAAACCGTTTCGCATCGATTCTATCCGGTGCAGATGGACACCAAGACGGCACTGCTTAAAGATCTTCTCGATCACACGAACCGGGAATCCGTCCTGGTTTTTACGCGGACAAAATCAAGGGCAAAAAGCGTTGCGGGACAGCTGGATAAATCAGGGTATAGTGTTATTTCCCTCCATGGAAACCTGACTCAGCAAAAGCGCCGGAAGGCCCTCGACGGTTTCAGGGACGGCCGCTATGAGATCATGGTCGCCACCGATATCGCCGCCCGCGGTATCGATGTGACGCGCATCTCACACGTCATTAATTACGATATGCCGGCAACGGAAGATGCCTATACTCATCGTATCGGTCGGACGGGTCGCGCCTCCAGAGCCGGCGAAGCCTTTACCTTCGTGACCGGTCAGGACATCGACTTGGTGCAGTCACTCAAAAGGACCCTGGGGGTCCGGGTGACATATCAGAGCGTCGAAGGATTAACGATTGCCCCGCCGGCGGACAACCCCCCCGCTTCTCCCGGCCAAAATCGACGCGGAAGGAGCATGAAACCGCGCAACGGCAACAAACGGTCCTTTTCTCCCCGGGCTCACAAACGGACCCCTCGTCAACATTCATATAATCTGCAAGCGGTTCATGGATAATGCATGACGGCATAGCCAGAGCAATCAACAAACACCGATCAGGCGCCATGATTCAAGTTATTTTCTTTTCGGGATTTTCTTTTTGTAAAATGTGCACTCCTGGTTGGAGCTGGCCAACACAGTAATGGAAGGAACTTGGGCCGACTTAAAACACAGGGCCCTGCACCCGTGAGGGAAATACTTGTCCCAGGTGATGTAATAGTGTTCGCACTGCTGACAATTGATCATAACTCTCATCTCCGGGATGCAATCCAACAGTGAAGATTGTAACGAAAAGGAACATGCCCTGCAAACGGAAACGGTCCTGTTGATCCCGTAATAATCACGATGGATATGAGTGCATACCGAAAAATATTCACCGTGATATCGCATCATCCGTTTTCTTCTGTTGACTTTGACCGGTCACTTGTGGCAGCTTAGCGCGATGTTTGCCGATACAACAAGCAAGAAATAAAAACCGGGAGGAATTATATGGCTTCAAAGGATAAAATCGCACGGGATACCCAAAAGTCTTACTGGGACGGTGTGTTGAGTAGCAGGTTGGAGGTTCTCAAAGAACGTGGTCTTGATAAGGGAACAATAGCAAAGGACGCTTCCGTCAAAAAGATACGTGCCAAGATACGAGAGATCGGGGCCAGGCTCACCGTTATTGATGAAAAACAACGAAGAATAGAGGAAAAAGCAAAACTCAAGACCGAGAAGATGGCCATTCCCAAAGAGGAAAAAACCAAGAAGGCGAAGGGTGATGAGGAACCTGCCGAGGTGAGTAAACGCCAGCAAAAGCTCGAGAAGAAACTCGAGAAAAAGAAGGAAAAGAAACAGGCAAAGGGAATTTAAGAGTAAAACCGGCCGTCGAGAGATTTGGAAGCAACGGTAGGATTTGGGGTGGTCGCCTACCGGTAACCACCCCCGGCAAGAGCCTCGGAAGCAACATGATCTTGCCCCTCCGGGGCCTTTTGATCAATCCTTCTTTTTATCGCTGTGTTGAATGGACTCTCTTCTCACTGGCGGCCGACCCTCGAGCACAACCCTGAAACGAGTTCCCGGGCATATCCTTCGATACCTCACAGAGCGTTTCGAGGTGTGAGCGGTGGGTTCAACCTTCCGTTCTCGTTGCTTTTGAGATGTTCTGCTTCCTTTTCCTCACAAACCCCAACCCCGTCAGGCCGCATCCGAGGAGCAGCATCGTGGTCGGCTCAGGAACCGGCGCTCCGGAGGTCTGGATGGTCAGTGAGACACCGTCATTGGAGTAGTGACAGTCGGGATCACATCCAAAACCGAAATTCCCATCCCCAATATAACTATTCAGAGCGGCAAGTTGAGATGTATTGAATACATATGTGAGATCTTGTGGATACTCGGGAAGTTCCCAATCAAACAGGAGAATCCCCTGGCCGGCGAAGTGATCCGCCCGCCATTGATCAGGATTGATAGAATCTTCTCCCTGGGTAACGCCGACCGTGACCGAGTCGAGAAGATGGACCCACAAATCATTCGGTTCGGAGTTGTAATTCCTGATATTGTTGAAGGACAGCGTTGCGCTCTGTATGGTTTCCCCCTCCGGTATGACCTGACCGATACCCCATGTGTACCAGTAATAATGGTCTAAATCATACATATCAGTCGGGGTGGGTTCGAAAGTATACAGCGTGGCGCCGGCAACCCCCGCCATAAACAGGACAGATACGGATACAATGACAAATAATAATTTCTTCATTTCCCCATTCCCCCTCTCTCCATACTTTCAATTCTCTATCGATTCTTTATCTGTCTGTTTTCTTGTCTGCTGTTTTCCCAGAACCAGAGCCGATTGTAAATACTACTAAAGTAGTATTTACAAGTATTTCCAGTATGTTAGTTTACTTTCTCGATTGAAATGCGCCAAAAGAAATGAGGGGGCATGGAATATCCATTCTGATGGCGGAAGAGATGTCACCGACGGGACAATACAAACGTGAATGCGTTTCAGCTCAGGACCTGAAAATAGACATTGCTCGATAAACTGCGAAGTGTCTTCACCTCAAGCGGGCGGATTAAGGGCATGCCGTCACGTCAGGGTCGATCCGGCATCCGAACCGTTCTTCGTGACAACGGCTGCCCCTGATACGGAGAACGTTCGATAAACCATGGGACACCGGTTCAGAAACGAACGAAAAAGGGCCCGATAATCGGGGGATGGGCGCAGACGTTTCCTTCCGATCCGTGATAGGCCATGGGGGAAAATGGGGGGATTTGAAATCGTGGGTGATCTGAGATCACACACAAACCCCTTCGGGACTATTCAAGGCGGATCCCCAAGTGTACAAACGATTTCAAAGCGGGTGTAGAAAAGAATAAGACGGAGGAACAACTACGAAAGAAAGATCTTTATCTCTCCCAGCAGGGAGGTTAATTGGTTTTCCACTTTTTTGAAAATGCATGTCAGCTCGGATACGGCTTCATTTTTATCGCTCCTGGCCGAGTTTCGGCTGCGTAAGGCCTGATTGATACGCCGGATTCTGTTTTCGAGGACACGCACCTGTTTTTCGATATCCCACCGGATATCCTTATCCATTCTCCGGTCAACCATCTTTGTCTTACCGGTCACAGAAAGAGGGCGGGGGTATATGCCGTCGTCCATAGTGGCGTCCTTTACCACTTCCTCAACGACATCCTTCCCAATCGTCTTGAGTTCATCGGCATAGCCATAGATCAGGGCAGCATCGGAGATAATATTGACAAGCTTTGGGACTCCTCGAGAATGTTCATATATTGATTCTGTCGCTTCTTGATCGAAGAGGCCGAGGTTGTGCGATCCCCCCGCATATTGGAGACGGTGACGGAGATATGAGCCCACCTCATTTCGTTGCAGACCGGCCAGGTGACAAATGACCGTGGCCCTCTGGATAAAATCTCTTGTCTTGTTTCCGAAAAGTTTTTTCTTGAGACCAGAACGACCGACCAGGATAATCTGAATCAGGTAGTTCTTATGCGTCTCCAGATTTGCAAGTATCCGCATCTGCTCAAGATCTTCGTCCGTTAGGTCCTGTGCCTCATCCACGATGAGAACCGCCCGTTGACCCGCCTTTCGGTAACCGCCGAAGAGGCCGCGAAACACCCGTATCACCTCTGTGACATCATGACTGTTTGAACTCACCCCGAATATGCGGCAGATACTCGTCATAAGCTGTTCCGGATGTGAGTCATTCGGGTTCAAGACCCCGATCTTGAAGGCTGTCCCTTGTTCTTTGATGAGTAAATTGATCAAAGCAGTCTTTCCTGAACCGGGCTCACCCGTAACGACGACAAAGCCCTTATCCGCCACCAGGGCATACTCGAGATGCGCATACGTATCCGCATGACCCTTACTCATGAATAAACGGGAAGGATCATGTATTATTTGAAAGGGTTTTTCTCTGAACCCGTAGTATGATGTGTACATATGGTCTACAGATCATCCTCTTCGTTCAATTCTTCCCTTGTTACATACCCATCGATATTGATATCGAAATCGTCAAAGTTCCCCTTTTCCTTGTCCCACTCAGCACGACTGATGCGACCGTCCTTGTTCAGGTCGAGGGCATCAACCAGGGAATGTCCCTGCTGTAATTGAGGGTTTATCGTGCCGGCTTCGGCCGCTCCCCGAGAAAAATCTTTCCGCGTAATGAATCCGTCTTCGTCCTTATCGAATCCGTTGAAATCTCTCTTACTTTTCCACTCCTCAGGCGAAATTTTCCCGTCTTTATCCCTGTCCCATGCCGATACAAGTCGTTCAAACCGGTTTACCGGTGAAGCATCTGCCTCCGTAACTGTAAAATCATCCTCGGTGATAACACCATCGCCGTTTGTATCAACCTCACCGAAGGGACGTCTCCCTTCCCATTCCGAAGGCCCCAGTCTTCCATCCCCGTTTGTGTCCCATGCGCGTACGATCCGAAGGAAGAGGGCCCCGCCCTTCCGGGCATCCTGGGCGTACGCCGTCGTAATCAACAGATTCAACACCACGAATACCAGTGCGAAACCAAACATAACCAATCGGAAAATCCCCTTTTTCATCACGATCTTCCTTTCCTCTAGGCAACTCCGATCCGTATTGATGGATCACGATAGGCGATCTTTCCATCGACAATGACAAGAACCGGGGCGACTTCTGTGCCCTGATTGATCGGCATTCTGTCCCCGATCATGCGGATATCCCTGTCCCAGACGACGATATCCGCCAGTTTTCCCTTCTCTATCGATCCTTTTACGTGATCTTCAAAACCAGCATAGGCAGCGTCGATGGTATGCCCCCGCAGTGCCTGCCGGAAATCGACCCGTTCATCACAGACTTCGCCGTCGGCCTCCTGGTGATTATAGACAAAACTCTCGAGGAAAACCTGCCCCTCCTTGGCAAGGCGGCGTGTTCTGCGGTGA
Organism: Syntrophales bacterium; assembly: GCA_963662405.2. Classification (GTDB taxonomy): domain Bacteria; phylum Desulfobacterota; class Syntrophia; order Syntrophales; family UBA2210; genus UBA6078. Next base: position 1,924,308 of record CAXXKT010000001.1, on the reverse strand, counting down.
ACGGACTCCCACAGCGCAACCGTCGGCCTCGTATCGATGACGCAGGGATTGTCTGAGCTTAAGGCGACTTTGATTCCCGCCTCGACGGCGCTTCGATAGGGAATTGAATGAGCCATGCGCGGAAAGAGTTTCTCCTGCCGAAATTTCCCCACACCCGATCCGAAGGCCTGCTCGAAAAAGTGTGCATAATAGAGGATAAAGGCCGGCTGCGGGCAAAAGACCATATTGAGATCCCGCGCCCGTTCGTACAGAGGCTGTGTCCTGTTCTTCACACCGTTTCTGCTCATTTCCGGGACGCAGGGGACATGTTCAACCCGATGGCGGCGGTTTTTTCCTCCCACCTTCGCCGCTTCATAGGCATCGAGGGTCCAGTCCAGCGCCTTATCCCCTACGACATGGATCGATAGCTGGGCTTTCATATCATCCAGCGCCTGCACCACATCAAGGAACTCGTCATATTTCCACAGGTTCAGTTTTCCCTTTGTCGCATCGCCGATGCTGTTGCTGGGCTCCCAGGTCAATCCCGTCATGGTGGACGCATCGATCTGCAGCTTATACCCGATCAGGCGCATCCACTCACCGTCAAAGAGAGACGCGTGTGAGGTGACTCCTCTCCTCCTGCCGCTGTCAAAGGCGGGAAAGGCACCCTTGGTGGCATGACACACATAGGGGTAAAGGCTGATGCGGAGACGTTCTTCCACATCACTCTTTCGGGGAAAATCCTTTACCGCCGGCAGCAGGCTGATCGCACGAAGGTTATTGTCATAGATTGAAGTGATTCCCTGCCGGACAAACTGACGGGACCGCATCTTCAACGCCTCCGTCATCTCACGTTCGTCGAGTTTCGGAAACCCTCCGTAACGGATCGCGCGGGTGAGAAACTCCTCCATGGCGTAGTGGTGAAAAACGGTACCGTCCACTTCGGTTCTCCCCCGGTTCCGCGACATGTTGAAGAAAGATCCGAAGGCGTGTCCTTGCGGTGAAAACGCCTCCCCAACGCTCCTCCCGGAAACCGTCAGGCATTCCCGGTAGCGACCGCTGTAAAATGCGCCATATTCATCGCTGATATAGGCTTTCTGCAGTGCAAGGCCATTCAGCGTCGCATAATGACCACTCAACTGAATGATATAGATGGGGTACCGGCTGAGATCCACCCTCTTTTCGCCAATCGTCACCACGGCATCGATATCCCACTTATTCATCAGGGGTGGCCCCCGGTTCCCCTCCTTTGCTGCCATGGCGATCTTGTCCCATATCCACATGTAACCGACCGCCCGGACCCACCGACCGGGAGGCCAATCGTTGTCGGCAATCCATCGCGCGATGGTCTCCCTGACATGCCGGGTGCTGGCGCATCGAATGAGGTCAATCCAATTGACCGTTGTCGTGGCCTGCGCTACGATATGATTATGGACATCGATCATGCCGGGGGTAACACTTCCCGACGAATACTCGACGACCCGTGTTCCTTCGCCGATACGGTGTCTGATCCCGGCATAATTCCTTGCCGTCTCCATAATCCGATTCCCCTTTACGGCAAAGGCCCCCCTGACACTGTCTTTCCCATCCACGGTCAGGACCGGGGAACCATAAAAGACCAGATCGGCTTTCTCCGGCTGCGCGGCAAAAAGATGTCTTGTCCCCAGGTGAAGCGCAGCCAGAGAACCGATAGCACCGGTGACAAATGTCCTGCGTGTGATTCCCTTGGTATCGGGCACTCCCTCCTCCTTGTCTGCGACGACCACTGCCGCGGATGCGATGATAGAGGCATAATCGCTTCGCATAGGGGAAACCGGAAAATCCGACCGTCTCCCCATGCGCGATCCCAAGAATCCGCTGTCCGAATCGGCAATTGAAACGATTTGTAATGCCAATAGAGAAAGAGGTGAACCGTTCTTCTCGTGAAGTTATACTCAAAATTGACAAAAAGTCAAAGACCGTCAGACGGTCAATGGCAATTCTTTAGAATCACGAAGTCTTCCGTATCCGGATGGTGATCGCTGCGCGCATCGACACGGAAACACGCCGACGGCGCGGAATTCGGCCATATAGTCGATAAAGAATCGGTTGGAAATGGTAGCAATAAAGGCCTCCTTTGTGCTATCTTCCGCCATGGTTTACGCTTTAACAGGGGGTAAACCCGCGACGGGCCGGGGTATGCCAGCGACGGCAGCACAACACCAGCCACCGTACACAAATGAAAGGGATACTACCATGATAAAATTGAAGGATCCCGTGAGTGGGCTGACCCATTTTATAGGACTCGTCCTTGCGGTGACCGGCTTGGTGTTCCTGATCTGGGGTTCGACGCACCCCGTCAGACCCGTCCATATTGTCGCCTTCTCCGTTTTCGGGGCGGGAATGATCCTGCTCTATACGGCAAGTACCCTCTACCACTGGCTGCCCGTCTCGGAAAAGATCAGCCAGTGTCTGCGAAAGATCGACCACATGATGATCTTTGTCCTGATTGCCGCCACGTACACCCCCGTCTGTCTGATCCCCTTGAAAGGCGTCTGGGGATGGAGCCTGTTCGGAGCTATATGGGGCTTGACCACGAGCGGCATCATCATGACGGCCTTCTGGACACAAGCCCCCCGGTGGCTCTACACCCTTATCTATATCGCCACCGGATGGGTAGCCATCGTGGCCATCTGGCCGCTGATACAGGCCCTCCACCTGGGGGGAATGATCTGGCTCCTCATCGGCGGACTGTTCTATACGACAGGTGCCGTGATTTACGCGATCAAACGACCCGACCCCTGGCCCCGTATCGTCGGGTTTCACGAAATCTTCCACGTCTTTGTCATGCTGGGGACCTTCTCCCATTTCTGGATGATGTATCGATATGTCATGCCGTTCAGCTAAGGATAACGCCCCGGAAGCAACTCAATCTCATACGGAATCGAACACACATGGAGACAGCACAACAGATGACGGACACGCATCTCACTCAGATCACACGGGAACTGAATCTTACGGACCGGCAGGTACAGGCGGCCGCGGCCCTTCTTGAAGAAGGGGCGACCGTCCCCTTTATCGCCCGATACCGCAAGGAAGCGACGGGGGGACTCGATGAAGTCGATATCATATCCATCCGTGATCGCCTCGAACAGCTCAACGCACTCAGCAAGCGCAGAGAGGCAATCCTCACGTCCCTGAAAGACCACGGGAAACTGACCGATGAGCTGAAGGAGAAAGTCCTCGTCGCCCCGACACTGGCGATGTTGGAGGATCTCTATCTCCCCTACCGGCCAAAACGCCGCACCCGGGGAATGATCGCGCAGGAGCGCGGTCTCGAGTCCCTTGCCGCGCGTATCTTCGATCAGGGAGACATCGACCCGCGGACGGAGGCAATCGCCTTTCTCGATCCCGATAAGGGGGTGGAGACGGTGGATGACGCACTCGCCGGTGCCCGCGACATCATCGCGGAGTGGATCAATGAAGACGCGAAGGTCCGCGACGCTCTCAGGGAACTCTTCGCCAGAAAGGCCGTCATCCGTTCGAAGATGGTCAAGGGAAAAGAAGAAGAGGGGTCAAAATACAAGGATTACTTCGAGTGGGAAGAGCCGGTCGCCACGGCGCCGTCGCACCGCATCCTGGCCATCCGCCGCGGCACTGCCGAGGGGGTCCTCACCTTTCGCGTCCTTCCCGACGAGGAGCGGACCGCGGTGGTCCTTGAGCAGCATTTTGTAAAGAGGGACAATCCCGCCGCCGATGAGGTCCGTCTCGCCGTCAGGGACAGCTACCGGCGCCTCCTCGGGCCTTCCATGGAGACGGAAATTCGCCTGGAGAGCAAAAATCGGGCGGATGCGGAGGCGATCAAGGTCTTCACACAAAATCTCCGGAATCTCCTCCTCGCCCCGCCCCTCGGTCAAAAGAGTGTCCTCGCCATTGATCCGGGACTCCGGACCGGGTGCAAGATCGTCTGCCTGGATCCACAGGGAAAACTCCTCCACAGCGAGACGATCTTTCCCCTCCAACCCCATAACCGTGTAAAGAAATCGGCTGAAACCATCCAAGAGCTTACAAAGAGATTCGCCATCGAGGCCGTCGCCGTCGGGAACGGCACGGGGGGGCGCGAGGCGGAGGCATTCTGCAGGGGGATCGATTTCGGCCGTCAGATCCCCGTGATCGTGGTCAGCGAGAGCGGAGCATCGGTCTATTCCGCTTCCGCGGTGGCACGCGATGAATTTCCCGATCATGATCTGACGGTCCGCGGCGCGGTTTCGATCGGGAGGCGTTTGATGGACCCGCTCTCCGAACTGGTCAAGATCGACCCCAAGGCAATCGGCGTGGGGCAGTATCAGCACGACGTCGATCAGAAGGCCCTCAAGAAATCGCTGGACGACGTCGTCACCAGCTGTGTGAACAGGGTCGGCGTGGAGGTCAATACCGCGAGCAGGCAGCTCCTGCGCTATGTCTCCGGCCTCTCCGAACGGCTGGCGGGGAATATCATCGCTCACCGCGACGCGCAGGGCCCGTTCCGCTCGCGCTTGGAACTGATAAAGGTCTCCGGGATGGGGGCAAAGACCTTCGAGCAGGCAGCCGGGTTTCTCAGGATCAGCGGCGCGGCGGATCCCCTCGACGCGTCGGCGGTCCATCCCGAGAGCTATCCGATCGTTGAGGCAATGGCGGTTGATCAAAACTCCACCGTTTCTGACCTGATGACCGATGGAGCCCTGCGGAGCAGGATTGTCCTTGACCGGTACGTTACCGACGATATCGGCATCCCGACCCTCACGGATATCATGAACGAACTCGCCAAGCCGGGGCGCGATCCGCGTGAACAGTTCGAACTCTTCGCATTTACCGACGGGATCAATGAGATCGCAGACCTGCAGAGAGGAATGAAACTTCCCGGCGTCGTGACAAACGTGACGGCCTTCGGTGCCTTCGTCGACATCGGGGTCCACCAGGATGGACTCGTGCATATCAGTGAACTGGCCGACCGCTTTATCCGCAACCCTCACGATTTCCTGACCGTCAATCAGAAGGTCCATGTCACGGTGATCGATGTGGATCTCACACGCCGCCGCATCTCGCTCTCGATGCGTTCCAATCCCATGGAGCCCCGGAGCGGACGGTCCGACGATGCCCATTCCGGTAAGAAGCAATCCGGCGGCACGCCCGCGCGGAAGAAGGCATCGGGAGGAAACCCCTTTGCCGCTGCGCTGAAAGGGTGGAAGGTGCCGTGATTTCCTCTGGAGGGCCACGTGACTTTCATGAGGGAAACGACTCGATCGGAAACGCGACTGTTCCGGACCGGGAGGTCTTCTGCCTGCACGGAATGGTTTTGCATTGTGTCATCTTCAATGTAAGCCACGGGGAAGGTCTTCCGGATCTCAGATATTCACGGTCCATGAGATGATTAAGACAATCATATCAGGAGGACAGACCGGCGCCGACCGGGCCGCCCTCGACGTCGCGATCAGGCTCGGCATTCCCCACGGTGGCTGGGTACCCAGAGGACGGAGGGCCGAAGACGGGATTCTCCCCGGCAGATACCGGGTAGGCGAGATGCCCACCCCCGACTACGCGGCGCGGACGGAACAGAACGTGATCGAATCGGACGGAACCGTGATCATCTCCCACGGCCCCCTCGATGGAGGATCGGCACTGACGGAGATATATGCCAAGAGGCATGAGCTCCCTTATATCCATCTCGACATGGAGAGGCTATCGATCGTAAAAGCGGCGAATACCCTACAACAATGGATTGAAGCCGATAAGATACGGATCCTGAACGTCGCCGGTCCCCGTGAGAGCAGGGACCCCCATATTTATCGGGTCACGGCGGCGGTCCTGGAGGCCCTCTTGAGAAATGGGTAAGAGGCGAAACAGCGACGGTTGTTTCAAAGATTCTCCGCGGGGGGGGGGGGGGATAACCGCAGCCACCCATAGCCGATACAGACGACCATGCAGAGGATATTTGGGGGGGAGACTGCTGATTTACGTCAAATTACTTTAACGCAGTTTCGTCCGGCCTCTTTTCCCATATACATGGCGGCGTCGGCCCGTTGGATCACGGCGTTAAAATCCTGATCAGTCGGAAGCAGTTGGGTGATGCCGATCGTGGCGGTGACTCGCACGATAGCGGTGCCGACACCCATATCAGTAGATACGAGTACCTCCAAGACCCGGCGACCGATCACGGCGGCCTTATCAGAGGTGGTCTCGGGTAATAACAGGATGAACTCTTCCCCCCCGAGACGGCCCACGATATCAATCTGTCGGAGGTTCTCCCGTACCAGCTGTGCTGTTCGGCGCAACACCTCATCACCCGCACCGTGGCCATAGGTGTCGTTCACCTTCTTGAAATAGTCGAGGTCGAAAATACCGACTGATAGGGGAGACCCTGTACGTTTGGCCCGTTCGATTTCATGTATAAGGAGCATTTCATACTCGCGGCGATTGAAAAGCCCGGTCAGGGGGTCCGTGGCAGCCATTTCCCTGAGTTGCAGTTCCAGCCTGTGGCGGCGGTCGATCTCCAGTTCCAGTTCCTGATTGGCTTTTTCCTCTTGCAGCAAGAGGACGAATTGTCTGCGCTGGAGGAGGTTCAACCGCATTGCCGTCGCTGCCCCCAGGACAAGCGGCAGCATGAGCAGAAAAAACAGGCCTATAAGAGTGGCTTTCGGCGACCCCATCATCCAGCGGGTTATCATGGTGATCACAACAGCGTAAAGGGCTCCGACACAGGCCATGCTGAACCTGATGGGGACAAACATCAGGAGCCCGATGATCTGGATCATGATGACGCCGACGACCCAGACGACAGCATCCGGGCGATAATAGAAGAACATCATAAAGCCGGAGAACCCGACGATAACAATGATGGTGACGATAGAGCTGATCGTTATGGAGTTCGTCTCGGGTCTGATGGTGAATACTACACCCACAATCGCCAGGGCGATGACGAACCGATAGGCCAGGAGATGGTAAAATGAACGGGTCAGGCCTAGCGCCAGATAATCAGGGTAGGCAAACGAAAGCAAGAACCCTCCCCAGAAGAGAAGAACAACCCGCAGCTGCCGGTTGATCATCTCCTGCATGTGTTTTTGGTAGGTCAGTTCCGTGTTCCGATTTGCAAACTCGGCACGCCACCACACCATTCGGTATTCATCAGACAGGGCAGTCATAATTCGATACACTCAAAATTCGTGCAGGGTTGTTCTTTCTTTAAGAATACAGAGGGGTTACCATACCTCGCCATCGTTGCGGCTCATGAACCGCTCGGGCTGCCCGGACGTTCATGAGTACACATGCCCCCCTCTCGGAGAGATCCACAGGCAAAAAAAACCCCCGGCGCTCATGGTGAGAAACGGGGCTTTCGACGTTCAGATCATCACTCTCCTTTTGATTAGAGTCGACTTTATATACCTGTCCTGATATATTGTAGCGTAAGGCTATCTCTCCTACCTTTCCTACAATATCCTGTCAAGTACTATTACCGGTTACTTTTCGGGGAGCTAGAGTTCTCTGATCGCGCGCGTTTCGTATTCCCCGATGAACCCCTTATCAGCAAAACTGAAGTAGCCGTCATTGCCGATGATGATGTGGTCGAAAAAGTTGATCCCCGTGGCCTTCGCTGCGACCATCAGGCTCCGGGTGAAGGCCTTGTCGTTTTCGCTGGGGGCCGTGGCTCCCGAAGGATGGTTATGGGCGACGATGACCGACGGCGCGTTATTTCGAATAGCCGCCTGGATAATGTCGCGGATATACGGATTGGCCCTGTCGACGGTTCCGTAGTCAATATCGATGATGTCCGTCACGGCATTCCTCCCGTCGAGGAGGAGCAGAATGAAACGTTCTTTCGAAAGGTCCCGCATCAGGGGCATCAGCAGATCGGCCACGTTGGAGGAATGTCGGATCGGGGCCGAGGGCTCCTTTTTTTCACTGAGCATCCGTTTACCCAACTCAACGGCTGCCTTGATCTGTGCGATCTTTGCGTCTTTGAGACCCGGAATCTTTTTAAATTCCGAGATATCGGCACCGGCCATGGCACGCAGGGTCTTGAAACGGTAAAGGAGCACCCGCCCGATATCGACGGCGCTCTTTCCGGGTGTTCCGGTCCTGATCAGGATAGCGAGGAGTTCCGCATTGCTGAGGGTATGTTCACCGTGCCTGAGCAGTTTCTCGCGGGGACGGTCATCTTCCAACCACTCGCGGATAGGAATGGGATACCGAACCTTCTTGTTCTCCCCCATGGCTCTCACCACCCTGAGTTTTATAGACAAAAGTGTAATACGGAGAAGCCGAAATAGCAATCGACAAAAACGCTGAACACGGGTCATATTATCAGTTGAAAAAGCCGAAGATATGATATATAGGAATAGGCGATGCATGGGGTCGAGCAATGCCGACTCTGTGCATTGTTATTTTTACGAGAGGGCCTGGCGGTCGAAAGCCCGGAAAAGAGAGACATGAATAAATTTCCCATCACACGCGCCGGATTTGACAGGTTGAAGGAAGAGTTGGATCACCTCAAACGAGCCGAAGTCCCTGCAAACATACGCGATATCGAAGAAGCCAGAGCTCATGGTGACATCTCGGAAAACGCCGAATACGCCGCAGCCAAGGAGAAACAATCCTTTATTCAGGGGAAGATTCAAGAAATTGAAAATAACCTGGCGCAGTCGACAATCGTCGAATTGAACAACCTGACCAATGAGATGGCCGTCTTCGGGTCAACGGTTACCATCGAGGATATCAACACGGGAGAGGTAACCCGGTATCAACTGGTCGGCCCCTTCGAATCGGATATGAGCCGAAATCAGATATCGGTTACGTGCCCCATCGGGAAAGCCCTCATCAGAAAGAAACTCGGGGACGAAGTCAAGGTCAATACGCCCGGGGGCGTCAGAGAATTTGAGGTCGTGGACATCGCCATAGAGTAGCTTCGCCCGCCGTCCCCGTTTTCCGTTCTTTCCTGTCTATCCTATCTTCCACGTGGTGGCGGTGGGGGTGTCTTTGAGGATGATCCCCTTACCGACCAGGAGATCCCGGATTTCATCGGCGCGCCCCCAGTCTTTGGCGTCACGAGCTTGCCGCCTCTCGGTGATCAACCGCTCGATTTCTTCCTCGTCCAAACCGGCCTTTCTGACCTCCCGCTCCTGATCCTTCGCGAAGTAGTCATCGGGATCTTCCAAAAAGAGACCCAAGACCTTCCCCGCCTCCCTGATTCGCTCCCGCGCCTCGCTGAGGGTAAAAAGCATCCCCCGGGTGAACGGTGACTCCTTCGCGGGAAGATAGCTATTGATGACACGGACGATGTCGAATATGTATCCCAATGCCATCGGGGTATTGAAGTCGTCGTCCATTGCCTCGGTGAACCGATCGGGGAGTGTCCGCACCTTTTCGAATACGATTTCATCTTCCTTGTCAAGATCCTTCTCGGAGAGATCGGAGAGGTCAGCCTCCTCGCCGCGGGCATCTTTGATCCCTTTCAATGCCGCGTAGACTCGTTCCATACCCATCCGAGCCTCCGCCATGGCTGCGTCGGAGAAATCGATGTAACTCTTGTAGTGTCGCTGGAGGATAAAGAAGCGAACCACCTCGGGGTGATAGGCGACGAGGGTCTGTTTGATGGTCAAGGTGTTCCCGAGGGATTTGGACATCTTCTCGCTGTCGATTTTGATGAACCCGTTGTGCATCCAGTAGTTGGCGAAGGGCTTCCCCGTAGCCCCCTCCGACTGGGCAATCTCGTTCTCATGATGCGGGAAGATCAGGTCCTCCCCCCCGCCGTGGATATCGAAAGTATCCCCCAGAAAGCGCTGGCTCATGACGGAGCACTCGATATGCCACCCCGGCCTGCCGTTTCCCCAGGGACTGCTCCACCACGGCTCCCCCTCCTTGCTTGCCTTCCAGAGGACGAAATCGTAAGGATTCTTCTTTTTCTCATCGATGTCGATTCGGGCACCGGCCATCATGTCATCGAGCCCACGCCCCGACAGTTTACCGTAACCGGCGAATTTTTCAACTGAATAGTAAACATCGCCGTTGACAACGTATGCCAGTCCCCGCTCCATCAGGGTATCAATGAGTCGGATCATCCCCTTGATGTTTTCGGTTGCCCTGGGGGTCACCGTCGGTCGGGCCACTCCGAGACGATCCATATCCTCGTTGTGCTCTTTGATATACCGTTCCGATATCGTGGCTATATCGGTTCCTTCCGCGATTGCCTTTCCGATAATCTTATCGTCGACGTCCGTGAAGTTCTTGATGTAGGTAACATCGTAACCCTTGTATTTCAGGTACCGGTAGATAACATCGAAGACCACCGCCGATCGGGCGTGACCGATATGACATACATCATACGCGGTAATGCCACAAACGTAGATCCCCACCTTCCCTTCCTCAAGAGGGACGAATTCTTCTCTCTTCTTTTTCAGGGTATTGTACAGTTTCAAGCTCATAACTACCGTGTCCTCATCATCGAGGCGCTCTCCTACGGACATCCCGCCTCAATCGCAGCTGTTCCCTCTCAGGGAAATACGGTTATCTGTTCCAGACCGGCACCTTCCGAAAGGCCGCACATAATATTCATGTTCTGGATGGCCTGTCCCGATGCCCCCTTAACGAGGTTATCGATGGCCGATGCGATGATCACGCGCCCGGTACGCCCGTCGACAACGCACCCGATATCGCAGAAGTTGGAACCTCTGACCGAGGAGGTATTCGGGAGGGTCCCCGCCGGGCATATCCGCACAAACCGCTCACCCGCATAGAATGTTTGGTAGAACTCAAGGATTTCGTCCACGGACACTTGCGCGCTAAGGGTCGCATAGATCGTGCTCAGTATCCCCCGGGTAACGGGCAGCAGGTGAGGGGTAAAGGAAACCGTCAAGTCCCGGTTCGCAAGCAGAGACAACTCCTGCTCTATCTCCGGGGTGTGGCGATGCGACCCGACCTTGTACGCCTTAAAACCCTCATTCACCTCACAGAAGAGTGAGCCGAGCTGTAACTCACGTCCGGCACCGCTCACGCCCGACTTCGAATCGGCGATGACCGTTGCGGGATCGATGCACCCCCTCTTCAGCAGGGGGGCAATCCCCAAGATAATGCTGGTGGGATAGCAGCCGGGGTTGGCGACAAGGGTTGCACCCTTGACTCCATCCCGGTACAGTTCGGGGAGACCGTAAACGGCCCCTCCCAGCAGGTCCGAGGCGGTGTGTTTTCCGTACCATGTTTCGTATACCGAACGATCTTTCAGACGGAAATCGGCGCTGAGATCAATCACCTTCATCCCCGCCCGGACAAAGGTGGGAGCCACCGCCATTGCCTTCCCATGCGGAAGCGCCAGGAAAACCACGTCACAGGAGGAGCCGAGCTGATCGGGGGACGAATCCATGAAGCGCAGGTCCGTCATCCCGGCAAATGCCGGGTAGACTTCTGAAACCGGAATACCTTTGAATTTTCTCGATGTGATAGCGACAATATCCGCGTCGGGATGACCGATCAAGAGCCGGAGAAGCTCCTGGCCGGTGTAACCGCTCCCCCCATAGATCCCAACCTTCACCATAATTCCGCCTCCCAATAAAAAAGGGGGCCGCATCGGCCCCCTCCGTGTCTTGCTGCTTTTATCTCTTAGAATACTGGAATCTCTTCCGGGCACCGGGCTGACCGTATTTCTTACGCTCTTTCACCCGGGCATCTCTCGTCAGGAACCCGGCCTTTCTCAGGACGGCTTTCAGCTCCTCATCATACCCCACAAGGGCCTTGGATATTCCGTGCCTGATGGCACCGGCCTGACCGGCGATTCCTCCTCCACGCACGTTAATGTAGAGGTCAAACTTATCTTTCTTATCGGTCAGGTCGAGAGGCTGCGTGATCATTCTCTTTAGTATATCAAGGGGGAAATACTCGTCAAAGCTTCTCTTGTTGACGACAAACACACCACTTCCCTCTTTCAGCCACACCCGCGCAATGGATGTCTTTCTCTTCCCCGTCGCATAATAATTCTTCACTGACATATTGTCCCTCTCCTCGCCTACACTTCCGGTATACTGGCCATCTGGGCCTTATGCGGGTGCTTGTCACCCTTGTATATCTTCAGTTTTTTCAGCATCTGTCTCCCTAGACTGTTTTTGGGAAGCATCCCCTTGACGGCGGTGCGGAGCAGCTCCTCCGGCTTTTCTGCCAGCACCTTAGCTGCTGTCGCCGACTTTAATCCGCCGGGATAACCGGTATGATGGTGGTAAACCTTATCGGTCAGTTTCTTGCCCGTCAGGGAAATTTTCTCCGCATTGACCACAACGATGAAATCCCCCGTATCTACATGGGGTGTATAAACGGGTTTGTGCTTTCCTCTGAGACGCCGCGCGATCTCAACGGCGAGCCGTCCTAACACCTTACCGTCCGCGTCGACCAGATACCACCCCCTCGCGACATCTTCCTTCTTGGCACTATATGTCTTCATAAACAACCACCTGTATTCAGAAACTCAAAGAGCGCGAGAATATGTAATTCCGAAAGATTTGTCAAGGAAAAATCAAAAAAAGTTTCCCGGCATTCATCAAGGCATCTCACCCGAAACTCTGCCCACCTTCCCGAGGCCGTAGAGGTAAAAGACCAGCATCACACTTCGGTCATCGGGGGAATCAGTATAGCTTACCTCCACGCTCCAGCATTGTCGATGATAATCCATCGCATAGGTCGTTTCAAGGGTTTTATCGTCGAGCTTGTTTTTTCTCAAGACGTATCTAAGATCCAAGACCTCCGTCGCCTTCGCCCGGAGAGAGAGGTTGATCTCCTCCACGGAATCCTGCGTATAGCGATACTCGGCGGTCATCGAATCACCGCGCGGGTTACTAACATACACCGTGGAATTGATCTGTTCCCATTCGCCTCCATTGACGTTGAACCGTGCATCGGCATCAAGCGAGAGATAGCGGAAAGGGGTAAATGTCAATTCGGAGTTGATGCTGCCGAACGGTCTCCGGGGCTCAGAGGATCTGACGACATCTCTTCGTGCCTCCTTGATGTCATAATCCTGGCTTACCTTCAGCAGAAAAAATTCCCGGTAGAAAACGCCACCCTCTTCATTCTTCAGCCGGGCGATCAGCGTGTTGATAATCGAGTAGGTCACCCGGTTCGCCTCCGCCACCTCGTCGAGGAAGTCCGGTCTGTCATCCTGATAAACATATGGGATGTAGGAATACTCAATCTCCGGTCTGATACCGTGCTGTATCTTCTCCACAACCTCCCCCCCCACATCAAATATCCGATATGCCTCGGTGGAAAGGGTCGCTCCCACGGTATACAGTCCGCGGCTGCCGTCTTTGTCTTTGCTTCCTGTCGTGGGATCGGTATTCGAACTATCCCAGGTCGTTTGCCGCACCCCCAACGATGGAGTCAATTCAAGGCAGTCGGAAAAATTCAGCGGCCACGAAAAAATTGGATAGATGTCGAGCACGTCCCCCCGGTATCCCGTGGTTCGGTAATAATGACCATATGATGACGTCAATTCAAAATCGAAGGGGGATTTGAAGAGGGGCTGCCTGAGTCCGGTAAAGGTGATCTCCGGATACTTCTGGAGCGTTTCATCATTGGAGTAGCTCCGGAAATTATCCGTATATTCCACAAGGGCGCTCGCGTTAAACAGGTCCCACTCTTTGACGAGGCGTGCTGACGAGGTCAGAGACGTCAGGGACTTATCGGCATCGAATGAGACCCCGCTGAAGGGGCGGGTGTCATTCCCGCTGTAATGCGCCATATAATAGTTGTACGAATCGAAATCCCTGAAGTACCACCGGTCCGACACCCGCCTGATATCGGTCTTCAGGTAAAACCCGGGGCTGAATGTCGTCTCGTGATCCAGATAATAAGACCACCGCTTGTTGTTATCTTCCCAGTTTCTGCGTAGGAGGGGATCACCTTCGGCCTCGGACACCTCCATCGTGTCATTGAGATAATCACCATACAGGGTGCCGTGCGTATTTTCACCAATGAGGTAGCGAAACTCGACCCCCTCCTGGAATCCCCGTTTGTCCATGTAGCGTTGGTAAAAGGTCGCATCGGCGTTTTCCGAGATAGCCCAGTAAAAGGGGATCCCGATGTCCCATCCCAGTTTTTGTTCCGAATAGGAAATCTGGGGGAAAAGCAGCCCCGTCTGTCGGGTCGTCTTGGCGGGGAATAGCAGGTAGGGCAGATAGAGCACGGGGAAGCCTTTGACCTGGAATGTCCCCTGCTTAAGGGTCCCATAGCCGTCAAGGGTAACCGCCACCTCTTCTCCGGTGAGTTTCCAGTCGGGATTCTCACCGTCACAGGTCGTTGCCTCTCCTCCCTTCAGAAAATAGGTCGCTTCTCCCCTTTTCTCTATGGTATCTCCTTTCAGGTAGAGATGATTCCTGTCCAAAAAAATCCGCCCCTTCGAAATACTCCCCGTTTCACTTCCGATATGGAATCGAGCCTTCTCCCCTTCAAGAAGATCCTCTCCGCTTTTAATGAGTACATGCCCTTCGGCGGTTGCTTCATCGTTGAGCCGGTCCCATTTCACCCGATCGGCTTTGAGAAACCCGCCTTTGAAGGAAATGACGACGTTGCCGCTCGCCTGGTATGTTTGAGCATTGCTGTCATACAACAGACGCTCCGCCTCGATATCCACCCGGTTGGGTCTATCCGGGACAGAGGCAAAGGAAACACCGCCATGCAGAAACAAAGATAGCGAGATAAAAAACAGTATCCACCTTGTTTTCAAGAGACACTCCCCCGGTAGAATTATCGGCATGCAAAGGCAACGGATGTATCTCCTACCATAGAAGCCTCTTTTTCGGAAGATCAAAAAGAATCGTTTGACAAAGGTCATACGTGATCGTCACAATAGATCTGTTTTTCACCGGGGTACACAATAAAAACCGAGGATAAGACACTCGCATTTCTATCATATTCGGGGAAAACCGTCGCCATGTGACGGTTAAAAAAGATGTATTGACAATAGGTTGAATTTCAACTACAAAAGTCCCCTACATCAGTTGGTGGAGAGCCTGGACATCGGATTCTCCAGAAAAATGCATCATATCCAGGAGAAGATACACGTGAATGAAGCCTTGGCAGTAACATCAGCAGATATTGGAAGACACTTCCATGGGAACGTCCTCGAGATGATTCTGGACTCAGGTTTAATGGTTCAATTTGTGCTCTCGTTGCTCCTCTTTTTTTCCGTTGTTTCGTGGGCTATCATCCTAACCAAGTACCGGCTGATTAAAAGGTCCAAAAAACAAAATGAAATGTTTCTTGATCGATATATGAAAATCAACAAGTTGTCCGATGTTTTCCCCGAATCGAAAAAATTTAAATATTCTCAGATCGCGGCGGTTTTCAGGGCAGGCTATACGGAACTCGTCAAGATCGTCGGGATCAAGAAGGAGACCGTTCCGGACGCGGACCCTGAATCCTCGTGGTCACTCGAGATGAAAGGCCTGGACAACATCGAACGGGCGCTGAACAGGGCATGCGATGCAGAGACGACAAAGTTGGAAAGCTCATTGGGGTTCCTTGCGACGACGGGAAGTGCATGCCCCTTCATCGGTCTATTCGGGACTGTGTGGGGCATTATGAATGCTTTCAAAGGAATCGGGGTCAAGGGCTCTGCTACACTGGCGGTCGTCGCCCCGGGGATATCGGAGGCGTTAATCGCCACAGCCGCAGGGCTTGCAGCTGCGATACCTGCCGTTATTTTTTATAACTATTTCACCAACAAGATACGTATTATGACGGTGGAGTCAGATAGTTTTTCTTCCGAATTTCTCAACATCGTAGAGAGATATTACACAAAAAGTATCCGCAGATGAGATATTCACGGAATCGAAGAAACGCCACAACACGGCCCATATCGGACATCAACGTTACGCCCCTTGTCGACGTGATACTGGTCCTCCTGATAGTCTTTATGGTTACCGCTCCTTTGTTGCAGATGGGTATCGATGTCAATCTCCCCCGCGTCAAAGCCAAAGCGGTGGATGTGGGTGAGGAAAAGCTCATACTGACGATTAACAGCCAGGAAGAGATCTTCATCAACAAATACCGCACGTCTATGGCGGATCTGAAGACCAAGCTGGAAGGGATCTTCGCGTCGCGAATCGACAGAGAGATATATATGCGTGCCGATAAGAAAATCCCGTACGGATTCGTGGTTCGCGTCATGTCGGAGGTTCGCAAGGCCGGTGTAGATAAACTGGGGATGATTACAGAATCTCCGAAGGAATAGGCATGACTTTTTTAGCGGAGACGCTGGAGAAAAACCATGAAGATGGTGTTGGCCTTCACAACATGGTCGTGTTGTCGTTTCTTCTTCATGCCCTCATCCTTTCGATCATATTCTTTTCCCCGTCTCTCCCGGAGCCTCGGTGGACCTTCGGTCCGACCTATACGGTGGATCTGGTGAGCCTTCCCTCGCGTTCCGTCGAGGTAAGATCCTCGAAAGAGATCTCAAGGGAAGTGGTCGGTATGCAACGCAAGCGCGATTCAATGGTTATGAAAAAAGAGGTCGGCACAGATCTGCACATCCCCGTCAGAAAGTCACAACCCCTGAGAAAAGAGACCGCGGCCGTCGGCGCAGCGATAGAGAGCATCAAGAAAAAGGTTGCCGCCACTCCCGTCACAGAACCGATTGTTCCTCCTGCCTCGGGTTCCGGTGCCGCCACCGCAAAGGATCCCCAGCCGGTCACATCCGCCGATCACCCGGAGCTGAATCTGCAAATGAAGGTCTATTATTCGGTTGTCTGGTCCGCGATAAAGGAGCAATGGGCCCTGCCCGAAGGCATCTTGAATAATACTATCCTTGAGACGATCATAGAGGCCACAATCCTGCAAGACGGAACGGTCGAACATCTGAGCTTTGAACGACGATCCGGGAACAGATATTTTGATGAATCCGCTCTGAAGGCGATCAAGAAAGTGGGAAAATTTCCCCCTTTTCCTGAATGGTTGAACAAAAAATATATAGATCTGGGGATACGGTTTCGCTCATCAGAGTTTTAGGAATAACAAAAATCGAATAGCGCTGGTCCCACTCACAGACGTTTCGTCGTGCCGCTGTTCTGATATTGTACGTGGGAGAAAGACACGCGGGGCATTGTTCCAGACAGTGTCACACCCGCAAGACGGAGTGGGAACAAGTTATTTTTCTCTGCCAGGTGCGATTCTGCATGTTCTTCTTTATCCCCGGATAGCGAACGGGGTGACGACACGCGCGGGATATCGGACCTTGGCCGATTCAGGTGAATTTTGCAGGAGAGATGATGCGTACGATAGTAAGTTTTCTTTTTATCTTCTTGGGAATGATCTGGTGTAATCCAGCGGCCTACGGCAAGGTGTATATAGATATTAATTCCCCAACATTTCAGCAATTCCCACTGGCAATACCGGAGTTTAAAAACCTGGGATCCACCGAGCCGCCGGGGAATCTGTCCTCATGGCTTGCGGATCAACTCTCCCGCAAGCTTGAGATCACCGGTTTTTTCAGGATAATCAATCGAGACGCCTTCCTCGAAGATCAGAACCGTGCCGGCATAACCATCGGAGAGATAGATTTTTCCAGTTGGTCGAGTATCGGCTCTGATTTCCTGGTAAAGGGGGGGATCAGTTTCGATAACGGGATTCTGGCCGTGGAACTTCGCCTGTTTGATACCATCGAGGGGAGATTCATTACCGGGAAGAAATACTGGGGAAAACCGGAAGAAAAAGAGGTCATGATCCTTAAGTTTGCAGACGAGATCCTCCTCGCGCTAACCGGAAAGCGAGGTGTCTTTGATACGAAAATAGCCTTCGTCGGAAAAAAAGGTCATAATTCGGAGATATATACGATCAACTTTGACGGTTCCTCCCCTGATAGAGTGACGTACTATCACTCACTCACCCTCTGCCCGCGGTGGTCGCCGGACGGGTCAAGGATCGCCTTTACTTCATACAAAAACCAAAATCCCGACTGCTATATCAAAGATATCATGGGCGGAAAGATACAAAAGATTTCTTCCTTCAGGGGGCTGAATCTCCCTGCATCCTGGTCCCAAGACGGCACAAAAATCCTTCTTTCACTCAGTAAAGACGGGAATGAAGATATCTATATAAAACATCTCGAAAGCGGGAGGCTACAACGCCTCACACGTGATCGCGCCATAGATGTGTCTCCAACATGGTCGACCGACGGAAAGAAGATTGCCTTTGTCTCGAACCGCTCCGGCTCCCCTCAGATATTCGTTATGAACACCGAGGGCGGCGCGGTACGGAGGGTAACCTTTCATGGATCATATAACTCGTCCCCCTGCTGGTCGCCTGATGGCACCAGAATAGCGTACGCAGGATCGACAAACGGTCATTTTCAGATATTTTCCATTGGAGAAGACGGAACAGATCTCATACAACTGACCTTTGAGGCGGGGGGGGGTGAATCACCTTCCTGGTCACCAGATGGACGATATCTAGCCTTCTCTTCGATGAAAAACGGGGGAGAACGGGTGTGTCTGATAAACGCTAACGGTCTAAATTTGAGAGTATTACCCTGCATACCCGGCATGAGCGCATGCAAGAGTCCCTCGTGGTCGGGTCATTTAAATTTATATTGAATTTACAACTGTTTTGTGTTTTAAGGAGTATGCATTGGTTGATGGTATTCATCAGGGATACTCTTGGGGGGTGAATTCTCGATGTCCGGGTGTTTACACGCCCACAGCCAAGAGTTCCTGAGCGGATAGACACTAAACTTTTTGGAGGAGGAACTATGGAAAAGCATTCGAGTATTGTCGTTTTTCTGGTGTTTGTCTGTTGTCTTTCATTAATTTTCTTCACAACGGGATGTGCAAGCAAACAAGGTAAAATCGCGGGAAGTGCGTCGATGAATGACATCCTCGCAGAGGAAACCGCCAAGTCCAAGGCTGAATTCGCGGCTATGCAGAAGGCTGCCGCCGCCAAAAAGGCAGCAGAAGCAAAAGCGGCGAAGGAGAAGGCGGAAGAGCCAAAGATCGCAGGGAGTGCATCAATGGACGACATTCTGGCAGAGGAGACCGCCAAGTCGAAGGCCGAATTTGCCGCCATGCAGAAGGCTGCCGCCGCCAAAAAGGCAGCCGCGGAGAAAGCAGCAAAGGCGAAAGCCACTAAGTAAAGGAGTGATCAAATGAGGAATAGTTTGTCTGTTAGTGGATGGCTGGTGTTCGTGTGCGTACTTTCATTGCTTTTCATCGCAGGGTGTACAACAACGGACCAGGCAGTCAAGACTGAGTCGGCCACGGCCAAGAGTGCGGCAACCGGTATCAAAAGCGGTGCCACGATGAATGACATCCTGGCAGAGGAGACAGCCAAGTCAAAGGCCGAATTCGTCGCCATGAGGAAGGCTGCCGCGGCTAAAAAAGCAGCCCAGGAAAAGCTGATGGCCGAAGCCACCGCAGTCTGTAAAGATATCCACTTTGCATTTGACCGCTATGACCTCGATTCCGGTGCCAGGGATACCTTGAGAGAAATGGCAGATTGGCTGTTAAATCAAGATGGTTGGGTGGTAACCATCGAAGGCCATTGCGACAACAGGGGCACCAGCGAATATAACTTGGCCTTGGGGGAGAGGCGCGCCGGGGCTGCGAAGGCGTACCTCACCAGCTTGGGCATTGCCGAGGAGAGAATCACGACCATCAGTTATGGTGAGGAACGACCGCTGGACCCCGCGAACAACGAAGGGGCATGGACGAAAAACAGGAGAGATCACTTCGTCCCAACGCCTCAGAAATAATAACGGCATGGAGTTTTTCTCTTGAAATATTTTGCGGTTCTTTTCTCGCTCGTCGCATTTACCTGTATGGGGTGCGGCGTGACGAAGGAAGAGCTTCAGCGGTTTGAGGTGAATCTCGGGTCAAAGGTATCGTCCCTTGAGCAACGCATCGAAGAAAACAGCGAATCGATACGCGTCGGTGGGAAGATTCAAGCGGATGTCGGTGCCGATCTGGTCGATTTAAGGGACAACCTGCAGAAACTGCGAGGCACCACGGAACAGCTGGAGGTCAAGGTGTCCGTCCTTGAATCAAAGGAACAGGAACCGCAGATCAGGCTGAGAGATCTATCCAGCAGTTTGAATGATGTATCAAGCACGCTGAGTGATCTATCCGATCGGTTGGCGTATCTTGAGAACTCTCTGGGGGTGAAGGAATCTGCCGAAGGTGGAGAGTCTCACAAGGAACAGGTGGGCTCACCCGAAAAAGGTGAGTCCGCAAGCAAAGAAGAGGCATATGCCAGTGCCTACGGCATGTTTAAAGATGGGCAATACGGCGCCGCAAGGGATAAGTTTCGGGCTTTTCTGAAGGCCTTTCCCAATTCAGAATATTCCGATAATGCCCAGTTTTGGATTGGAGAATGCAACTATTTTCAGGGAAAATACGAAGAGGCAATCATAGAATATGAAGCGGTGATCCAAAACTATCCAAAAGGAAACAAGGTTCCCAATGCACTGCTGAAACAGGCTCTTTCCTTCCTGAAACTGGGGGATACCTCCAGCGCCAAGTTGTTGCTCCAGGGGGTTATTAAAGATTATCCCAACACGACACCCGCAGGCATAGCCAGGAAAAGGCTGATCGGTCTCAAGTAGAATTGTATCACGGTGGATCGGTGGAATAAATATTCCGCTGATCCACATCTTCTGAAAAGATTCGGATGCCCGAATTAGTGCTCCAACGGTGTCGGTATGATGCCGGGGGGAATCGGAAGATTGAACGGTGCCGTGTCACTCGTCGACGGTATCATATCCCTCTGCAAATATTGAATTTCGATTTCCACTCTCTCTGGTTCTTCTCCTTCAATCTGGATCAGATTCGGAAGAGATACCTTTCCCACAACGGTGTAATCCATGAATAGCACCCTCCACAGAATCCTATCATCCTTCTTCTCTTCCAACTTCATCACGGTCTGATTTTCACGATCTATCCACAGAGACCTCTTCTTATTCGCATATTTACTATCGATACGGTAAACACTTCCTTCCCCGTGTCCCGAATGCTGTCCTCCTATCACCTCCGGCGGAACTCCTATAAAAAGAGGAACCACATCGGAAGGGGGAATAGATACCTTAAAAAACAACGAGAAGTTTTCGGGCGTCGGTGCGCCTACATAAAATTCCCCTTGGCCGGGGAAAAACATCTTGAGCGATTGTTCGTTAGCGGAAAGGAAAAAGTCAACCGGCCCGAAAATCGGGATCGCCTCGAGACGAAGGTTGGATGGCATCTGGAGCAAAAGCGCCATTTTCCGCGAGTATGTCATACCGGGAGCGGTAACAGTGATACGGGCCGTGGCCCGTATCATACCAACACTGTCCCGCATGGCGGCGAGCTTCATGACCACATCCTGCCCAGATATCGGTAGTGGAAGCAGTGAGACCGTCTCTCTGCCCTTCCCGGCACCACACCCCGAAAGGATCCAGACCAGAAGAAAACACGTTACGATACTAGTATGTTTACTCACCGGATGTCTCAATACCCCGCCGAATCTTTTCCTTGAGATCACTGTTTCCTGGGTTACGATGCAGCGCTTCTTTATACACATCCAACGCTTCTTCGACCTGACCGGTCTTTTTGTAGGCATCGCCGAGATGACCGGCAATGGTTGGATCTTGAGGGAGAAGCTTCACAGCCTTTTTCAAATAGTCGATCGCCTCTTTCAACCTGTTCTGCTGAAAGAAAACCCACCCGAGACTGTCCATAATATAACCGTTATTCGGCTTCAGGAGGAGGGCCTTCCTTATGAGAGATTCAGCCTCATCAAGCTTCACGCCTCTCTCCGCATAACTATATCCGATGTAATTGAGCGCATCCGCATTATCCGGGTCAATCTCGAGCAGCGCTTCCATGGCCGCGATACTCTGTTCATGCTTGTTTTGCTTCCCATATACGACACCCAGTCGGTAGTAAAAATCCACGTTCTTCGGGGAAAAGACCAGCCCCTCCGTTAAAATATGCTCCGCATCTTCAAACATCTCCTCCTCTTCGTACAAAGCAGCCAGAAATCGGTAGAACTCGGGGTCTGTGTCCGTTTTTTTGATCTCTTTCCCGATCAGTGCGATCGCCTCTTGAATCCGGCCGTCAGTCTGCAGGATAAAACCCATTTTGACACGGGACGCCACATAGAGGCCCGACCCTTCAGATATCGATTCGAGCTCTTTGAACGCATCCGCAAACTGTCCTTTTTTTTCGTACGCAGATGCGAGAAAGTATATTGCCTTGTCATTATCCGGTTCCGCCTGAAGGACCTCAAGAAATGCCGCAATGGCTTCATCTAATTTCTCACCACCGAGGAAATAGGCCAGTCCCAGCGAAAATCTCGCCTCTGTCAGCGAGCTTTCCCAGCGCAATATGGTTTCGAACTCTTGGGAAGCAGCATCGTATATCTTCGATTTCATGAGGGTATTTGCTAACTCAAATCGGACCTGGACATCGGCTGGATTGGTTCGAAGAAAATCCTCATATATCGCTACCGCCTTCTCACTGTGGGCCTGCGACCGGTACAACATCCCCAGATCAACCAGCGCAGGCCTGAAACTCGGCTTGATATCCAAAGTCTTTCGAAGCCACAGTTCGCACTTGTCATACTGCTCCATCACGGCATACGTCTTGGCGAGGTAATAACCGCCCATCAGATTTGATGGATCAATGACCAGGAGATCATCCAAGATGCTCACGGCTTTTTCGTATTCCCGCTTCTCGCGGTAGAGAAGGTTGAGAAAGAGGTAGGCCTCTCGTCTCCCGGGGTCGATGCCGACTACCGTTTCATATTCCCGGACCGCATCTTCGTATCTTTTCACATTGCTGTACAGACTGCCAAGCAGGATATGGGGGTCAACCTGTTCAGGAGAAAGAGCAACCGCTTGTTCCAAAAGTGAAACTGCCCGGTCGATCTCCTCTCTTTTTATATGGAGTTCGGCCAGTTCAGTCATAAGGTAGGACGATTCAGGATCAAATCCCAGGGCACGCTCATACGCCTCAATAGCCTTGTCCATCTCACCGTCAGCCATGAACAGCACACCTCGGGAGTAGTGATAATATCCCTCGGATGATGAACCGCTTACCATCATGGGATCCTCGCCGGGTACCGCCGATACACACGCTACGAAGCAAACGAGAAGGGACAGCGTCACCGATATATGTATGTTTTTCGCCATGCAAATGCCTTTCGTGCCCTGCCTCGTATACGGCCACACAGATCAGGTCCTCTTTTTCCTCACACGCTCTCTGCGTATATACCGAAGTGATTCATATTCCGCTAAAACCACCCGCGCCCCGATCCGAAAGGGCGTTGGGAACAATCCTGCTGTTGTCCTTTCAGTTGATTAGCTCGGACAACGGTACAATGCGGATATCACTGCGTCTGAAAGCGGCCATCGACTCGCCGATTGCCCGGACGGTGCTGTCATAAGGATGCCCGATAATGACCATCGTCTTCCATTGGTTTCTTCGTTCGATAATATGGTGCAGAATGTTCAACGAGTCTTCAAAATTACCCTCATTATCAAGAAATATGTCTCTTCCGACATGCGGCAGGCCAATCCTCTTCGCCACCATCAATCCCTTCGAATCTTGTGTTGTGAGACTGTCGAGGAAAAAAAGCCTCCTCCTTTTAAGCTCCCGGAGTACTATCCCTACCTTTTCCGCGTCTTCCATGAAACGCGACCCCATATGATTATTGACCCCCGATATATGAGGAACACTCCGTATATTGTTTTCCAGTTGGGCCCGTAATTCCTCACCCTGCATCGCCAACCGCAGGTTTCCGCTCCCCGGCTTTTTTTCCGGGTAACCATGGGGCTCCATCGGAAGATGGAGCATTACCTCCCTTCCGGCCCTGTATGCCTCCCGGGCGATTGCTTCTGAATACGGGAGGTGAGGGAGTATAGAGATCGTCACGGGGATACCCAACGCGAGGAGTTTATGGACAACCGATATATCATACCCCATATCGTCAATAACAAAGGCGACCCGGTTGCCCTCCCCTGTCCGAGAGCTTACCTCCTCTTTCAGACTTCCTCTTTGATAGTTTCCGGGGATTTTCCCCCTTTCTTCCAGAACCGATTCCTTTTCATCGCTATCTTCCGTTCCCCAATGACACGCCATATATCCAACCGCGATCAGAACTCCGACCAAGGCGATAGCACAGATCCAGACGGTGACATACGTTTTCCTTGAACAAGCCGAACCCGCTATTTTTGAAACCGTCTCCTTCACTCGGGTACTATACAAATCCCGCAAATCACGCATCTGAGCACCGAACAGTTCAACAGGCTACATCTCTTTAAAGACATACCAGCTTTTTAACAGATCAATCGCACTTTTGAGCTGGTTGTCTTTTTTTAGATCCACCATTTGTTTTTTGGCCTTTTCGTCCGGTCCTTTCTCTTCCTCCCCCTCTATATGTCCTTCCAGATCTTTTTCTCTGATTTGTTTGGGTTTGTTCTCATCTTCGGCAACAGGTGATACATATTGAACCACAATATCAGGCATAATACCTTTAGCTTGGATCGATTCACCGTCCGGTGTATAGTATTTTGCGATCGTCAGCTTGAGGGCCGAACCATCCTTCAGGGGAACAATGGTCTGTACTGATCCCTTCCCGAACGTCTGAGTACCGAGGAGAATCGCCCGTTTATTATCGTGAAGAGCTCCTGATACGATCTCAGCCGCGCTGGCGGTTCCGCCGTTGATCAAAACAACGAGGGGGCAGACCGGTTCGTTGCCGTCATCTCTGGCCTCCGCCACCTTTTCTTTCGTTGTTCTTCCCTTGGAAGATACGATCACCCCCGATTTGAGGAACGCATCCGATACGGTTATCGATTGCGACAAAAGCCCTCCGGGATTGTTCCGTAAATCCAGAACAATACCTTTGAGAGGGGGATTCCCCGTGGATATCTCATTGAGCGCAGCACCCAACTCATCGGTGGTTGTTTCTTGAAAACTCGACACCCTGATATATCCAATATCACCATACGTGGTATGCTTGACACTCTTAATTTCTATCAGATCTCTTACAATATTGAAGATGATCGGATTGACTTCGTCCTCACGGGTTACGGTTATGGTCACTTTCGTTCCCTTTTCTCCCCTGAGCTTATGGACCGCATCCATAATGGTAAAGCCCTTCGTCGATTCAGCATCTATCTTGACGATCCTGTCTCCCGCCTTCACACCGGCGATAAAAGCCGGTTTATCCTCAATCGGAGCAACCACGGTGAGGATATCATCCTGCATGGTTATGACGATACCCAGTCCACTGAACGTCCCTTTGGTATCCGCCTGCAGGTCACTGTACTGCTCGGCCGTCATAAAAACACTGTGAGGATCCAGAGCTTTCATCATCCCGTTGATGGCACCATGAATGACCACCTGTGGATCGACATCTTCAACATAGTTCTTCTCAACCATATTGAGGACTTCATTAAACAACTTCAAGTTCTCATACGTTTTACTATCAGCCGCACCTGCAGCGCCGGACCCCATCAATGCGATGAGCAGGATACAAATCAGAGACATCAATAGTGATATACGTCTCTCTTGATTGAACAATATTTTCATCAAACCCTCCACGATTGTGTAGAAACGTTATTCCCTTACCGAGATAACTACACCTTGTTCTACCAGTTTTCCATATATTTTTAACAGTTATCAAATGAGACACATCTGCGATACCGACTCTTCGACAGGCCCCTTTCGATCGTGACGAAGAGTCGTGCTCCCATCGCGGATCCATTTGCTTTCTTAGATTATCAGTTTTCGTACCTCTTGGTCTTCAGCGGGCGCAACCTCAACATATCTCAATGGCCCTCCTTCCCCCGTCCGCCACGTCACAACGGCCTCTTTATCGCCTCGGAATCGGCCGTAAAGGGCACAAATCGAGGCGGCACGGCGCAGCTCCTGATCATCGCAACCGTACGGTACCAAGACCGTCGGGCCGGGAAGATCTTTCATTTTGATCACGATATCATGGTCACCGGATAGATGGCTGATAATCGCATTCTCGCCTTGTTTTCGCCCCACGATTATCTTTGTCGTATTATTCAATCGAAGGTGTCTCCCCACCTTGAGGAGTTCTAAATCCCTGATCTCTACATCCGTATCATGCTCGAAGAGGTCTCTCAATCTCTTTGAAAACCCCGCATCGGTCAGGAGACACCCCCCAGCGGGTGTGGCATACCCGGTGATGCGATACCTCTCGGCCAACTCTATCTGGCGCTTTCTCCCCCTCCCCTGGATATCCAGTAAGCGGGTCCGATCGACCTTTCCTTCCGTCTCCGGCACGGTCGCCGGCAGGAGCAGGGCGCTCAGCGGCCTGATAATATATGGCTGGTACCCCGATCGTTTCGCTACGACATGGAGCGATTGTTTCCCCTGGGACATGGGACGCTGCCCCAGCACTTCCCCCGTCAGGATACAATCATCCCCCCGGGACTCCATGATCTCCCCGGCTTTCTTAAGCATCAGGATATGGCAATCGATACAGGGGTTCATATTTTTGCCATACCCGTACCGCGGCGCCCTGAGCATAACGAGATGCTCTTCCGTGATATTCACAACGGTCAACGGAAGGTCTATCGCGCGGGAAGCCTCCACAGCCCTGTCGGCACTAAAAAAAGGCGTCTCAAAGGCAACGCCCTCAACCTCTATTCCCTGTTCCTGCATGACCTTAACGGCAAGAATGCTGTCAAGGCCACCGGACATTAAAGCAATTCCCTTTACCTTCAATACCGTACCAATTCTACTTTCCACTCCTTACGGAGAAGCGCTTGGATTCCACTATCAACATCGTATTCGACCAGATGCAGGGTCCTGTCCCCCTCGATTCGCAGGGCGGGAAGAGATATGTAGCCCCTTCGCTTCTCGGTATCTTGTGAAAGTGAAAACCTGAAATCTTCACGCGAAAAGGGGATATCCAGGGCGCGTACCATATCCGCTATGATCTCTGCCCGTCTTTTGTCGTCAGATACAATGACGACCTTGTCCCCCCTGTCCCGCAGGAGACGTATGACCTGCTCAGCAATTTCTTGCGCCGTTACGATAACACGCATGCCCCCATTATTCACCAGCAACTCCGCCTTCAGAGACAGAGAAAGACCATCTCCGTTCAGGAGCGCAATCTCGACCTCTTCTACCGGAGCATAACCGAGTATTTTCAGGAGAGAAGCAACGCATA
Organism: Syntrophales bacterium; assembly: GCA_963662405.2. Classification (GTDB taxonomy): domain Bacteria; phylum Desulfobacterota; class Syntrophia; order Syntrophales; family UBA2210; genus UBA6078. The sequence goes on along the minus strand of CAXXKT010000001.1, from coordinate 1,897,164 downwards.
CGAGATCGCTGTCGGAATCAATGGCCTGAGGGGGCAATGATTGATGTACCGTCGCATCACCGGCGATCCCGAAGCCATCCATAATTTCAATGATATCGAGTCCGCTTCTCCGCGCATAATCCTTCACGGGAAGGGGGAGTAGATCGGACCTTTTTCTCAAAAAATTCAATGCGTATCTGCTCGATTCACCCGATTGGGGTTTCCTTGAAACAATCCAGTCCGTCAACACCCCGATTTCCGGCGTATCGCCGATCTTTGTCTGGCGATTGACCTGTTCAAGACTATATACGCTGGCAGCTTTCAGCACCCTTTGGAGAATGGAGGATATGGATTTCCTCTCCCCCCCATCAACAACACGGTAGGTATGCCACGTCGTTTCTATTATGTTTTTCAGATCTGCGGGTATCCGGTCGAAAAGATCGAGAAGAATCGTATTGCCGCCACGGGTCTCTATAACGGGAACCTTTGAGCAGTTAATCGTTACCTCGCCGGAAGGAGGAATCGGAATACAGTATTTCCCTTCCGTTATGATGTTATCCCGCATTCTTCCCACGATATGACCGATCACCGGCACCAGCTTATGTTCAGGGAGAGAAATATCCCGATCTTCGGAGGAAAGTGTCGATTTCTTAAAAACTTCAGAGGGAAACCGCAAGGTTTGCCCCGGGTATATCGCGTTAAAATTTTTAACTTTTGGATTAAGGCGCTGAACCAGTTTCAATATCCTATAGATATCACCATATGAATTGCCGAACCCATGAATAATCTCCGAGATGCTGTCGCCGCTCTTCACCACATATTTGAAAAGGGTCGTCTTGTCCCTCTTTTCCGAATTCTCGGCAGTCAATGGGTGTTGAGGAGCGGGGGAGATCTCCGCAGACCTCTTCCGGGGGAGAAGGATCTTCTGTCCCGGGTGAATAACATTGATATCTTTCAGCTCAGGGTTCAACTTTCTGATGAGCTGCAAGATTCGGTGAATATCGGTTTCTGAAACGGCATACCGGTTCCTGATGATCCCGAAAAGGTGTTCGTTTTTCTTGATGATATACGGATCGGCGAGATCCTTGGAAACGCCTGCCCTCTCAAACACGATATATGCCGTATCTTCACTGGAAAAGACACCCGATGGATCGACCAAGGCAAGAAACAGCATGGCGGCTAGAAGATAGATTGACAGACCCGGTCTGTTCACAAAAGCCCTCCTCAAACAAGTTTGTTTCTATATACATATGCCGACTAAAAGTCAAACCGTGAAATCCTGCGGCATTCACCCGAGCCCGTCCAAAAATGAGAGCGCGCGCCTGTTGCAACTCAAACTTAAATGATATATGGTCAGTAAGTTTTGTATTCGTACATTTTGGGAAAAGAGGGGGGAACATGTCCGATCATGAATTTCTGAGAAACTTTCAGGAAAAAGTTGAGAAAAAGCTGAAAGAGCATGAGATTTCGGTTGTTCAGTACTGGCATGAACGGCTCATGAGGGTGGCGTCGATGAAGCCCGATGGCATTGCCTCTCTTCAGGTGGAAATAAAAAAGATCAATGAAATGATGGAAAACCGGATCAAGATACTGAAAAAGAGCTGAGATGAGAAGTATAGTAAATTTTTTATTTGAGGCAGGGATGCTTCAAAAGACACCAAGGTCAGGGTTTCAGTTCCTGGGTTCCGGATCAGAATCCGTGGCGGAACATATCCTCAGGACAATCTTTATCGGTTATACCCTGTGCAAACTGGAATCCGGCGTGGACGAAGCGCGGGTTTTGAAGCTGTGTCTCGTGCATGATCTCCCGGAGGCACGGACCGGCGACATGAATTACGTCAACAAGAAATATGTCACGGTTGACGAACGGAAAGCGGTTGAAGAACTTGCCGCAACCCTTCCTTTCGGAGATGAGATTCGAAACGCCATTGATGAATTCAACGAAAAGAAGACCAAAGAATCATTGCTGGCACGCGACGCCGATCAGCTTGCACTGATCCTTCAGCTGAAAGAATACGGTGATCTGGGAAACAAATACAGCAGAGAATGGATCGCTTTTGCCGTCAAGAGGCTCTGCACGGACAGTGCGAAGAAACTGGCGGTGGAGATAACCGAAACGGATTCATCCGAGTGGTGGTTTCAAGATAAGGGCGATTGGTGGGTCAATGCAAGCAATAATGAGTGACACCCGTCTCGGCGCAAAAACGGGCCTTGCTCGTTTCGCCATTCTAACAACCATAATGGCCCTGTTTTGCCTTAGCGGTTGTGCTACCAGCAGTCAAGACAGAGAACGAGCATCCTCTCACGTGACGATGGGCACGGCCTATTTGAAGTCCGGGCATTTTACCCCGGCCCTCAGGGAATTCCTTACGGCACAACGTTTTTCCCCAAATGATCCTCAAATACGGTACTATACAGGTCTCGCCTATTACGGAAACGGTTTAAAATCAGAGGCAAAAGAACAGTTTCATGCAGCCGTGTCCCTCCGGTCGGATTACTCCGAGGCACACAATTATCTGGGGACCATATACTTGGAAGAGGGCAGGCATGAAAGGGCAATAGAGGCATTTAACCGAGCACTCTCAAACATGCTCTATGAGACGCCTGCGGTGGCGCTCAACAACATCGGATGGGCATACTATCAGAAAGGTGATTGGCAAACGGCACTCACGAAATATGAGGCTGCGCTGACCAGAGAGCCCGATACACCCATACGCCCACTCATCCAGAAAAACACGGGGATTGCATACCTTGCCGGGCATAATATCGATGCGGCCATTCATTTCCTGACAAAGGCGGTCGATAGTGCCCCCGGCATGATTGAATCACACTACTGGTTAGGAGTGAGCCATCTCGAAGCGGGAAACCGGGAGAAGGCAATTCGGGAATTGCAGTCCGTCATCGAGACAAGCCCGGATTCGGTATTCGGAGCAAAGGCGAGAGAAAAACTGGAGACTTTCAATCCCTAGCTCCGCTGAGGGGAAAAGCTCCGGCGAGAGATCATGAGTCACCGCAAGTGAGCTGTCACCACCGTGTTGTTATAATAATTTGAATTTATTCAGTCTCTTCGGAAACCACGATTTTCGATTTTCTTATCTTGACAGGACGCGCATTTTACCTTAGATTTGGCGCGCTTTCCAACGGGGGAATACATACGATATGGGCTCCAAGAAAAAAACAAAATCCAAACAGATAAAGGCAAAACAGAAAAAGAAAAATACCAGAACGTTCTATCTGTCACTCATCATTCTGGTTGGCGTAGGATTTCTCCTCTTCTTCTTTCTCTCGCTGTTCGATTACATCTATCCCCCCGCCGGTGGGACGCGGGGAGCAGTGGTCAAGGAGGAAAAGGAGAAGATGAGCCTCTATTTCTCCGATCTCAACGAGCGTTTTCTCATTCCGGAAGAACGGTATGTCACCCGGAGGAATTCCTCAAGCGACATGGTGAAAGAACTGGTTGAGGCACTGATCGAGGGCCCCCATACCGACCTGGTAGAGACCTTCCCGAAAGAGACCGCCCTGAGGGGTATTTCCGTGAAGGACGGTGTTGCCACAATCGATTTCGGGAGGAATCTTATCGATCTTCACCCCGGGGGAAGTGCCAGTGAGATAATGACCATCTATTCGCTGACCAACACCGTTACCATCAATATGCCATCGATCAAAGGGGTGCGGATACTGATAGAGGGAACCGGTGTGGAAACGATAAAGGGCCATATTGACACGACCACGCCCTTTTCGATGAACAGGGAACTGATCGTAGAAAACCAATGAGGATACGAAACAAAATATCATGGCCTCCGGACGACTTTCAAAAACAAGAAATATAGGAATCATCGCGCACATAGATGCGGGGAAAACTACTGTAACGGAAAGGATCCTCTATTATACCGGCAGGACCCATAAGATCGGCGAGGTCCATGATGGTGAGGCGGTCATGGACTGGATGGCACAAGAGCAGGAGCGAGGGATCACCATCACCTCCGCGGTTACGACCTGTCTCTGGAAGGGCCAGGAGATACATATCATCGACACCCCCGGTCACGTGGATTTTACGATGGAGGTGGAGCGATCCCTCCGGGTTTTGGACGGGGTGTTGGTCGTATTCTGCGCCGTCGGAGGGGTAGAACCACAATCTGAAACGGTCTGGCGCCAAGCCGACAAGTATCACGTCCCCAAGATAGCATTCATCAACAAGATGGATCGAGTGGGTGCGGACTACTGGGGCACAATGCGAACGATGAATGAGCGGTTCACCTCAATACCCCTCCCGATCCAGATACCGTATACACAAAACGATACTTTTCAGGGAGTAATCGATCTTATCGGACAGCGGTTGATCACCTGGGACGAAGACACCCTGGGGCAGTCATATGATACCTTCGACATCCCTTCGGACATGCTTACCGAAACCGAAAAACATCGTGAAAAAATGATCGAGACACTGGCGGAGATCGACGACGTCATCGCTGAAAAATACCTTGAGGGAACCGAAATTACCGAGAACGAAACCTTGGAATCAATCAGGAATGCAACCCTCTCGCTCCAGGTGGTTCCGGTACTCTGCGGTACGGCCCTGCGTAACAAGGGGGTCCAGCCGGTTCTCGATTCCATCATTCATTTTCTTCCTTCCCCTGAAGACATTCCCCCTGTCGAGGGGATCAATCCCGTCACGAAGGAGATTGAAACCCGCCGCAGCAGCATCAAGGAACCGCTCGCGGCCCTGGCGTTCAAGGTAATGCTGGAAGAAGGAAGAAAGATCACCTACATGAGGATATACTCCGGGAAAATCAAAGCCGGAGAGGATATCTACAATGCAAGCAAGGGGCACAAGGAAAAGGTATCCCGACTTTTGAAGATGCATTCCAATAAACGGGAACGCGTCAAGGAGGCCGGGGCCGGTGATATCATCGCGGTGGTCGGTCTGAAGGATACATCCACGGGAGATACCATATCCGACGAATCCCATCCGATTATTCTCGAACGGATCGAGTCATATGAGCCGGTTATCAGTCAAGCGATAGAGGCGAAGACACCTGCGGATCAGGAGCGGTTACTCTTTGCCCTCGAGAAGTTATCGAGCGAAGACCCCACCCTCACCGTTAAATATGATGACGAGACCGCTCAAACGATCATCTCCGGGATGGGGGAGCTCCATCTTGAGATTATCATCGACCGGCTTATCCGTGAATTCCATACCAATGTCAATATCGGCAAACCCAAGGTTGTCTATCGAGAAACGATTGAAAAAGGGACAAAGGCCGAGGAAATATTCGAACGAAAGCTTGGTGACAAGAAGCATTTCGGCCATGTGGTCCTGCATCTGGAACCCGGTGAGCGGGGGAGCGGTCTGGTGGTCATAAATGAAACCACAAGTGATGTTATTCCTTCTGAATTTCAAGCTGTTATTGAAGATGGGATCCGTGACGCGGCCCTCAGCGGGACGATAGCCGGTTATCCGGTCGTCGATGTGGTCATTCGAGTAGTCGGCGGCTCTTTCAGAGACGCGGAATCGACGGAACTCGGATACCGCATAGCAGCCTCAACAGCCTTTTCAAATGGGTGCTCACGGGCGCAACCCACTCTGTTGGAGCCCATCGTCGAGGTGGATATCATCACTCCGGGCGAGTTCATGGGCGAGGTCATCGGCAACATCAATGCCAGGAATGGCGAAGTGGAACAAATCGACCACAAAGATCCCGTGAGTGAGATCAAGGCGCGCGTTCCCTTAAAACGGATGTTCGGGTATTCAACCGACCTACGCTCGGTTACACAGGGAAGGGGTACCTTTTCCATGCAGTTTTTAAAGTACGACAAGGCATAATAACTCTCCCGAGGCAAGATCGTATGAGTCCTGACTTCTTCTACTCAACAGAACGGATCTTGGGGTGCTTCTATCGCATGAGCGCCTTGATCACGACCCCCTTCAGTTTTGAGGACACCCTCCAGAGGATCCTGGATGAAGCGGTGGACACCATGGGGTTTCACCGGGGGGTCATCTGTCTCCTCGACGAGCAAAAGAAGAATCTGGTTACCAAAGTTGTCAAGAATTACAGCCCTGAGGAGGCAAAACGGGCCTTTGCGCGCAAGCTGAACCTCGAGCGGCACGATTGTCTCGTGACAAAGGTCGCGAGGACCGGCAATTATATCGTCCTCGAAGATTCCGAGACGGATCCCATGATCACTCCCACGGATCGTAAACTCACCAGCCTCTACGGCGGGGAGACCGGTTTATACTCGGCATTCTGCGGTCCCCTCAAGATACAGGATGACGTGATAGGCATTATCGCCGTATGGTATGAGAGGAAAACAACGTTTCCACGGGAAGTGATCAGCACCCTTATGACCTTCGCGAATCACATCAGTGTCGTCATACACAACCTCCGTCTTTTCGATGACAACAGAGAAAAGATCAGAAGGCTGCTGATGCTCCAAGACGCGATGTCACAAGTCAACTCGACGTACAACCTGGACAAAATCCATGAAACCGTCATACACAACGCGATCAGAATCGGAGAGGCGGAGAAGGCGCTTCTCTACTTCCTTGACATCGAAAAGAGAAGCTTTCTAATCAGCGATGGACAGCAGGTCTTTTCGGATCAGGACAATATATACTATCCAAAGATACAACGCAGCATCATCCAGAAGGCACTCGATGAGGACATCCTTATCACGCAACTGTCTCCTCAAGGGTCGGGGGCCACCCCCATCTTTGACGGCCATCCATCTGAGATAGCCATACCCTTGAGAATCAAAGATAAATTCAAAGGGATACTGTATCTGGGCAAGCGACAAGGGGACTATTCAAGTGATCAGAAAAGTCTCCTGGACATCCTTATCATCAACGCCGCTATTTCATATGACAACGCCATCTTGCGTTCTCAACTCTCCCGTGAGGCCAAGTCACTCAAGACGGAAGTCGAGATGCTCAAAGAAAGAGAAAATAAACTCTTGGGCTTTCATAATATTATAGGTAATTCCAGTAAGATGCTGGATATATTTCATATGATAAAGGATGTCGCCCGGCACGATACCAGTGTACTCGTACAGGGGGAAAGCGGAACGGGAAAGGAACTGATAGCACGCGCTGTTCACCGACAGAGCACCAGAAAATCAAAACCCTTTGTGGAGGTAAATTGCGCTGCCATACCGGGGACACTGCTCGAAAGTGAGCTCTTCGGTTATGAGGCCGGGGCTTTCACCGATGCGAGGAAAAGGAAAATTGGGCTCGTCGAGCACGCAAGCGGAGGAACGTTCCTCCTGGACGAAATCGGCGAAATGAACCCCTCGATTCAAGCAAAGTTTCTCAGAATGCTCGAAGAAAATCACATCCGACGGCTTGGTGGCGTAGACAATATTCCCATTGACGTCAGGTTTATATTCTCCACTAACAGGGATTTAAGCCAGATGGCGAGCGAGGGGACCTTCCGAGAAGATCTGTTCTACCGGATTAGTGTTGTCCCTATCGTGATACCGCCTCTCCGGGAAAGAATCGAAGACATCATGCCTCTGGCCTATCACTATATCGAGGAGTTCAACACAAAATTGAACAAGAGCGTAAAGGGCTTTACCGCCGATGCGGAAAAGCTCCTGAAAAGCTATCATTGGCCGGGTAATGTAAGGGAGCTGAAAAACATCATTGAGCGTATCATGATCCTCCAAAGTGTCAGCAATTTAATTACCTCTGATAATATCCCGGCGGAGATCAAGGCGGCAGAGCCCCATTCATTGGAAATCCATGCCGGCGAGCTATCCGTCCTCGGTATCCCCTATCCCTCAGACTACCGGCGTTCAGTCGATGAATTGACGAACAAAATTAAAGGTGAAATCCTCCGGAGAGCTCTCGAGGTCAACCGCGGCAACAAGGCCGCAGCTGCCAGACAACTCAGCATTTCACGGTACACACTTATACGTGAACTCAAAAAATTGGAAACTGATGCCTCATAGGTCACACCGCCCCAAAAAGTGCGGTCTTCGAACTTATAGTTCTCAGATCGCACACATACCCTGTTTTTAGGGGTATCATCCCCCCTGTTGGACCATTAACGTGCGGGACGAGCACGGGTTATCAACATCATCTCCTCAGGTTGTCATGAATACTCCCCATTTTTTCATCTTTGCGACACCCTTCCCATTGAGGCCTACTTTCTAACCATTCGATTTATCAATACATTTCTGCTTCAGGGTCTTTTTCTCACTCAGATTAGTTTTGGCACCGTTGTTGCATAACAGACAAACTGAGTTCTTTAAACGGCCTTGGATCAAGAGCGAGAGTCTCGATGAAAGATACGACAAAGAAAAAGGTTTTGGAGAGGGGCTCTGGAGAGAAAGGTACAGATGCTCTCAAACCCCATAGAGATTGTGGTACAGTCCGGCGCGATGGTGGTTCGGTTTCGAATCATTTCGTGGATCTTCAGGGAAAGAGATCAAAGAATGCCGTTTTGAGTGAGGATTTCTTCCTTTCGGATCTTTCGGAGGATTGAGTTTTTTAGCCGGTGAGTGGTTTTATGTTCCCTCCTTTCCGCTCACCGGCCCCCCCCCCATAGAAGAGGGGGTTGTTATAAAGGCTTTATATGTCGGTGGGCGGTTTTACGTTCCCTCCTTTCCGCTCACCGACCCCCCCCATTGTGGGATGGAGACATAAATCGGAGAGTGTCTTTTGAGTGTTCTCTCTGTTTATATATCGGGTGGCTGAAGGTCTCAAGGAATCAGCCACCTTTTTTTATGTTCGTCTTTTCCTATAATGGCCGTCCCTGACGAAAGATTTATTACCCTGTCATTATTAACCCATGGAAGCGGGCTTGAAGCTCACGGCAATCAAGAAGTCCCCCACTCAAGCGGGCCAATGCTGATACCACAGTGCAGGAGAAGAATATTCGTTTTTCCACCAACACCCGGCTCTTCGATCGTCCTCGGAAATGGTTGGCAACAGCTGCCACAGATAAGGAGCATTCCCCCGCGTCAGAACCACACTCGGCAATCGAAGCCGAGGGCAAGTCAGAGAAGAGCCGTTCTGCCCAAGCCCGTCAGATGAAAAGCGCAACAGGGTGTACGAGGAAACCGACGACCTATCTGGCGCATGTCATGCGTGGTATCGACAGGAACTGCCCCCGGCCGGACCAACACCTTCAAGCACTATTGGTACCGGCGAAGGCATAATCCAATACGAACAAGGTATACAGTGTTCACGAGCCCATGGCGGCGACCAGTCGCGGGGGCTCATCCGTGGGCGCTAGGGCACTCCGGGGGAATCCGGGCATACGTTAGCAGGATACTCTTTCGCAGGTTGAGCCCATTAGGGGAAACAGACCCGTGCCTTTGTTGATATGGGATACCGTGGTCACGAATATGAGGGAACTTTTCAGGTTCATGTGGGTAAAAGGTGTCGAGGGAAGACGGCCGTGGCGGCAACCCCGACCGGCTATCGAACCGGGTGTTGCTCATTTGAAGCGAAGGCATCGCATGGATCGGAATCGTCTGACAGGGACCAGCGGGGACCGGATTAATGCGATTCTCAGTGCTGTGGATTTGAACTTGCGGAAGCTGCAGCGGTTCGCTGCCGCCTTTTTGCGCCGATTGTTTCAGCAACGCCTTCTTTGCCAAAGGGCATTGGCATACGAGACCCCTGTAGGGGTTGGGGTTTTCAAAATCGACTATGGTACCTTTCTCTCTGTATCACACGTTGAATCTGAAGTGAACAATATCACCATCCTCGATAATATGGTCTCGGCCCTGCGCCTTAATAAGCCCTTGATCCTTGGCAGTTGAAATGCCCCCCGCCCTGACAAAATCATCATACTTTAGAATCTCCGCCCGAATGAATCCCCGTTCCATATCGGTGTGGATCTTTCCAGCGGCACGGGAGGCCCTGGTCCCGTCCGGGATCGTCCAGGCACGAAGCTGCCCCCCCACCGTTGTGTAAAAGGTGACCAGGCCCAAGAGATGGTATCCGGCTCGGATCAGCTTCTGGAGTCCCGACTCTGCCAGACCAAGATCATCAAGGAATGCCTTCCTGTCCTCCTCGGCAAGGGCCGCGATCTCGGCCTCCATATCGCCGCAGATAACAATCACCTCAGATCCTTCCGATTGCGCGATCTCTTCTACGGCGGTTATATACTGATCCCCCTCCCGCAGTTGTGATTCGTCAATATTCGCAACATACAGCACCTTCTTTGCCGTGATCAGATTTAGTTCTCGCAGCACAACATCTTCTTCAGGGTTCAGAGCAATATTGCGCACCGGGATATTGCCCCCTAGGGAGTCGAGAATCCTGTGGCACAGTTCGAGTTCACTGCGATGTGACTTGTCTCCAGCCTTTGCCGTTTTTTCCGCCTTCTCGATTCGTCTTTCTACGGTCTCCATGTCAGCGAGGACTAACTCCATCTCCACAACCGTAATATCATCGGCGGGGTTCACGGCACCATGAACATGCGCGACGTTGGGATCATTGAAACAGCGAACAATATGGACGATTGCATCGACATCCCGAATGTTTCCGAGAAACCGATTTCCCAACCCCTCTCCCTGACTCGCACCTTTTACCAAACCGGCAATGTCGAGAAATTCCATCGTCGTAAAAGTGACCTCAGGGGGATGGATAATGTGGGCGATATGTTCAAGCCGCGGGTCGGGAACAGGAACGATACCGATATTGGGATTGATGGTGCAGAAGGGATAGTTCGCCACCTCCGCGCCAGCGGCGGTAAGGGCGTTGAAGATCGTGGATTTGCCGACGTTCGGAAGTCCGATGATGCCGCACCTGAAACCCATAACTCTCTCTCAGAAAAAAAGGGGGATGGATTCCTCCACCCCCCTTCCATATACTTATATCCTGATTATCCGGCTTAATAAATCAGATTATAGAGATATATAATCGCCGGAGCGGTAACCAGAGAAACAACCGACATCAGCTTGATCAGGATATTCATCGAGGGTCCCGAGGTATCCTTGAAGGGATCGCCGACGGTGTCGCCGATAACGCTCGCTTTGTGCGCATCGGAACCCTTGCCGCCGAAATGCCCCTGCTCGATGTACTTCTTCGCATTATCCCACGCGCCACCGGAGTTTGCCATCAGCAGACCCAGAATCACGCCTGTCAGCGTCGCACCGGCGAGAAATCCACCCAGCGCCTGGGGGCCGATGAATACACCAACGAGGATGGGTGCCAGGACCGCCGAGACACCGGGGAAGATCATCCTCTTCAGGGCTGCGGTTGTAGCGATATCCACACACCTGTTCGTGTCGGGAGGAGTCGTGCCTTCCATGATCCCGGGAATCTCTCTGAACTGTCTCCTGATCTCGTTGATCATATCAAACGCCGCCTCACCGACAGCGGTCATCGTGAGCGCAGCCAGCAGACAAGGGATCAAGCCACCCAGGAACACACCGGTAATAACGTGCGCCTCGGTCAGATCGAGAGTGAAATTTTCAAAACCGGGGAAGGTCTTCACCGTCGCGGTGTAAGCGGCAAACATGGCCAGGGCCGTCAAGGCCGCCGAACCGATGGCAAAACCCTTACCGATAGCGGCGGTCGTGTTACCCACCGCGTCGAGACCGTCCGTGATCTCCCGTACCTCGGGAGGCATATGGGCCTGCTCCGCGATACCGCCCGCGTTATCGGCGATCGGACCGTAGCTGTCGACTGACATGGTCATGCCGACCGTACCCAGCATACCGACACCAGCAATGGCTATCCCATAGAGACCGCAGGTTATATAGGACATCCAGATCGCGATGGCGATGAAGAATACCGGGGCCACAACGCTCTCGAGACCGACGGCGAAACCGCTGATGATCGTTGTCGCCGAGCCGGTCTGCGATGCCTCAGCTATCCGCTCGATGGGCCCACGGGCCGTGTAGTATTCCGTGACGGCGCCAATCAGCATACCGGCAACAATCCCGAGAAGAACAGCCCAGAAGGGCCCCAGGGCACTGATCATTCCCAGTTCTTTCAGATACTCGGCAGACATCCCCGCCGTGATATTTTTGACAACGAAGTACGAAGCGATGATGAAGAGAATCCCCGCGATATAGAGAGAATTGCTTAGCGCCGACTGGGGTTTCATATTCTTGAGGAAATTGAAGAGCCCGATTCCGATAACCGATGCAAGAAGCCCGACGATGATGAACAGCATGGGCAGCATCATCCACTTGATTGCCATACCTTCCTGACCGAGACCCATCGTCGCGCCGATCGCGATGGCGGCAATAACGGAACCGCAGTAGGACTCGTAGAGGTCCGCGCCCATACCGGCAATATCACCCACGTTATCCCCAACGTTGTCCGCGGTGACGCCCGGGTTTCTCGGATCGTCTTCCGGGATTCCCGCTTCAACCTTACCGACCAGGTCGGATCCCACATCGGCCGTCTTGGTGAAGATACCACCACCGACACGGGCGAAGAGGGCGATCGAAGAGGCGCCCATGGCGAAACCGTTGATGACAACGGGATCCGTTTCGGCAAAGAAATAGAAGAAGACGCCCAAGCCCAAGAGCCCGAGGGATGCCACGGAAAGCCCCATAACGGAACCGCCGAAGAAGGCCACGGTCAGGGCCCTGCCCTGGCCATACGTCTTGGCCGCCTCAGCCGTCCTCGCGTTGGAGAGGGTGGCAGCCTGCATTCCGAAAACACCGGCCATCAGAGAACAGATCGCCCCCGCCAGGAACGCCACGGATGACATCTTGTTGTCCAAAGCAAAGAAGAGGATAAGGAACACAACAACGACAAAGATCGAGATGATCTTGTATTCCCTCTTCAGAAAGACCATGGCACCGGCGTGTATCCTGTCCATGATCTCAACCATTACGTCGTTACCCGGAGAAAAGGTCATAACGTATCTGTAAATTATGAATGCCAGCACCAGACCGATGAGGCCCCATAACCACGCATAATCTACCAAAAATTCCATAGTCCCGTTTATACCTCCTCGCTTAATTTTTGTGTGGTCCTTGCGTTACATTTGTTCATCGCCGCCTGAACACCCGATGAAACAACCTCAATCACCGCATCACATGCCCGTTCAACGGCATGATCCACCATTCGCGCCTCGCTCTTCGGGAACCGATCCAATACATGCCGCTCCATCATCACACCAGCAGACGGCCTACCGACACCCACTCGAACCCTGGCAAAATCGGGCCTGCCAAGGTGATCGATGATGGAGAGCAACCCTTTGTGCCCCCCGGCGCCACCGCGCATTCTTATCCGGACCTCGCCGGTTGGGAAATCCATATCATCATGAACAATTACTATCTCTTCGGCACCGAGCCCGAAATAACGGGCAACCTGAGCAACCGCACTCCCGCTCAGGTTCATAAAGGTCTGTGGTTTCACCAAAATCACGGGAACCCCGGAGATATCTCCCTTGCCGAGGAGGGAATCAAACCGCTTACGGTCAACAGCTACACCTACCCTCCGAGCCACGGCATCGACAACCAGAAATCCCATATTATGTCTGGTACCGACATACTTGGCACCGGGATTGCCCAGCCCAACTATCAGCTGCACCTGTTTCCCTGCCGGAGCATCATCATGCTTATGATTATTCTCCCTCACCTTCCGTTTCGGCAGAAGACGCCTCAGTCGCTCCCGCAACCTCTCCTTCACCCTCTTCACCCTCGGCCACTTCCGCCGCCAGGCTTACGCGCGTGGGGACTACGGCCACGATGGCCACGTCATCGTTATCGAGAAGCTGGATTCCCTCTTCAACAACAAGATCGCTCACCTTGACGGAATCACCAATCCCGAGCTGACTAATATCTATTTCAATGGATTCGGGGAGATCGGAGGGAAGACCCGATACCTTCACATCCCTCTTGAGCTGCTGCATTTCCCCACCATCTTCGACCCCTGACGATGTACCGGTAAAAACCACGGGCACATCCACCGCGAGGGTCCTGTCCATCCGAATCTCATAGAAATCAACGTGGACCGGCTTTCTGTTGACCGTGTCAATCTGGAGATCTTTTATAACGGAGAGCTTTTCGACCTTCTTCTCCTTGTCTGATTCGATCCCGAGCTTTATAAAGACCGTCTCTCCCCGTCCTTGCACCAAGATCTTCGTCAACTCGGATGCATCAACCTTGACGATCATCGGCTCTGCTTGGTATCCGTAAAATGTTCCCGGGACAAAGCCCCCCGATCGCAGCCTCCGCGAAGGGCCTTTCCCCGTCCCTTCCCGTATCTGAGCGCTTAACGCAACTGTTCTCATCTGTCACTCCTATTTAAAAAGTTCAAAACTCATATATACACATATCAAACGCCCATGGACCCCCATTCCCTCCCTTGGGAGCAAAAACCAAGGCTTTAAATAAACAATGAGCTTACGGACTCGTTATAGTAAATCCTCTTGATCGATTCGCTTAACACCCCCGACATCGAAAGGACCCGTATCTTTTTACAGGTCTGCGCCTTCTCATGCAGGGGAATGGTATCCGTCACGATCACCTCTTTCACGGAGGAAGAACTCATCCGCTCAATCGCCGGCCCGGAAAGGACAGGATGGGTACAACAGACAGAAACCTCCTTAGCCCCCTCTTTCTTGATGGCCTCGGCGGCCTGAACAACCGTTCCGGCCGTATCGATCATGTCATCGATAATGATTGCTTTTTTGTCTTTTACATCACCAATAACGTTCATCACTTGGGATTCATTTGGCGCATCCCTCCGCTTGTCCACGATTGCCAACGTGGCTCCCAACCTCTTTGCGAAGGCCCTCGCCCTCACGACGCCGCCCGTGTCGGGTGATACAATAATGAGATTACCTGCATAATTGCGTTTCACATACTCGAGAAGGATGGGAGTTGCGTAGAGATTATCAACCGGGATATTGAAAAAGCCTTGGATCTGGCCGGCATGGAGGTCCACTGCTATCACGCGATTCGCCCCGGCCGTCGTGAGAAGATCGGCCACCAGTTTCGCCGTGATCGGAGCCCTCGGGGCGGCCTTTCTGTCTTGCCGGGCATACCCGTAATAGGGGATGACGGCAGTTATCCGGTCGGCAGACGCTCGTTTCAAGGCATCTATCATGATGAGGAGTTCCATCAGGTTCTTATTAACCGGCGTCGAAGTGGATTGAACGATAAAGACATCCATCCCCCTCACATTTTCATCAATTTCAACACTCGTCTCGCCGTCACTGAAAGTGGAAACGCTGGCCTTGGCCAGCGATACCCCGAGTTTTCTACAGATATCAGTTGCAAGAACCCGGCTGGCATTACCGGAAAATATCCTCATTCTTTCTAACATCTAGGACCTTCTTTCCCTTTATCTGGTTGGAGCGGGAGGGCTTAAACCTTCGTACCCCCACGCTAATACAGCACTTCCGAGGGCAATAGGAACACCTTAGGAACAATTTGGGCATTACTAACCCAAAAATGACCAGAGGTCAAGGGAAAAGGAGAGAGATCGGGGCATCAGGAGAGGAACCGGTGGCACTGTGCGACCAGGATAAAATATTCACTATATCATACTTCTGTTTACAATAATTGATATGATTCCAGAAGAAATTCTCTTGAGCATAACTGTTCTAAATCACATTTTCGGCAAAAAACCGCGATCGAGTGATCGCTGCACCTTTTGCCCACGCCTCATAAATGAATTTATCTCGAGCTCTCAGAAAATATCCAACAACCTTAGCAGCTTCTCTCGGTGTCATAGGGTTGGCATCACGAACGACGTGCCGAGTGCGGTGGGTGAGTAACTGGGGGGATAAAGTCATACAAATATCTTGGTGCAACCTATGATGCGCTGGCGACAACAATAAAGCATCAAGCACCTTAATCACATCAGGTTGCTGATCATATTTTTCGAGAAGAGAAGCTGCGATCTGAGACCATCGTTGTGGATTTGCTATCCTAGCGTAAGTAGTGTGAGTTGTGTAATTCACCGTCACCGGAAAAAAATTATTATTCTCATCAGTTGAGCCAATTTGGAAGGAAGACTCCCAGACTCTGCTTGCATTGCTTGTATTTCAGAAACGAAGGTCAATTCCATTAATAGTTCAAGAGCTTCTTTCTCTTTCCCTGTTGCTCCAGCCACGCTAGAGGTATGAAATGTTATTCGCAGTGGCCGCTCTTTAGTCCCACGTGTGAAAGGGCTTCGAAACTCGCCAGGACCTGTCTTATTCCATGCAATGTGATTAATGATTTTTTCAACTATTGCTTTTGAAAACTCGTAAAGGCCTAGAAAAAACGAGGGACATCTCACATTCACTGTGTCTCGCGGCTTCGCATACCAATCTTTTCTATGACAAAAAGCAAAAGCCCCATCTCTCGTTTTGAGAAACAGGGCTTTGATGATCAGGCCATAATCCCCCTTTGGTTACAGCCGTTCGCAAACAGAAAATAACATCAAGATCAAATCGTTAACCTGATAACTTTATGGTGATGTAATGTCAAGAGATTTCGCTGTCCGGCCCAAGTGACGAGCCGTCATCTGAGAAAAGTTATGGCTGGGGCGGGAGGATTCGAACCTCCGAATGCAGGAACCAAAGTCCTGTGTCTTACCGCTTGACGACGCCCCATTATATGGAAGATGCGACGAGCACCGAACCGGTGTGAGTCTCACGTAGCTTTGTTTCGGCCTTCCGCGCATCATCTTCATTTTCGAAGATACCGAAGACGGTGGGACCGCTCCCCGACATCAGAGAACCCGAGGCCCCATGCGCCATCAACTGTGCCTTGATCTCCGACAAGACAGGATACCGATCCAGAGAGACCTCCTCCAGATCGTTGTACAGTTCCTTCGCGACATGGGAAACCGTCTTAAAAGCCGGCATCCTATATTGTATCGGGTCTTCTGTCAATTCCATTCTCAAACTCTCGTAGACCTCCCGGGTGGAGATCTCAAAACCGGGATTGACGAGAACGAACCATATGCGGGGGAGCCCGTCTACCGCCTCGAGATATTCGCCGATACCGGATGCCAGGGCAGTCCGTTCGAAAATAAAAAAGGGAACGTCGGCCCCCAGCTTTGCCCCCATGCGCATCAGCTCCTCCGTGCTGCATTTCGTTCCCACCATCTCGTTGAGGGTAACGAGCGTGGTTGCCGCGTTGGAGCTGCCGCCCCCCAGCCCCGCGGCGACCGGGATCTTCTTGTGTATGGTTATCTCCGCGCCTGTCTTCCCGCCGGCGAGGGCAAGGACAGCCTCGGCGGCCCGGTATACCAGATTCCGCCTGTCCTCGGGGATCGAACTCCCCGGGCATTTGATCACGATCCCTTCGTCTCTCAGGGAGAATGACATCTCGTCAGAAAGGTCGATCCGCTGCATGAGGCTGAGGATATCGTGGTACCCGTCACCCCTTTTTCTCAGTACCCGGAGGAAGAGGTTCACCTTCGCGGGTGAACGCCTGACGATCATGCCTGATCCCGCTCCTTCACATATCTCATACGTGCTTCCGATAGGACTCCTTCAAGCAGTTCCTTCTCGCTACTATCGAGGTTTCCCCGTGTCTTCTCCTGGATCATTCCCAATAGATCAATCGTCTGTTTTGCCGCCTGGAGGTCTTTCTTCTTTTCGCCCGATACGGGATCGGGGACCTCTCCCAGACTGAAGATCACCGAGGTATACAGGGAGAGAACGAAATTATGGAAATTCATCTCGGGAACCTGATATTGTTCCTCTCTTCCCGATTCGACCTTTTCCTCCTTCTCGACCTGTGGCGTCTCATCTGCGACTTTCGATTCGGTTTGACCCTCGGATGGCGTCTGTTCTTTTTGAGTCTCCTGTTGCGCCCCTTCCTCGCGCGCCTTTCCCTCTTCGTCGAACATCCGTCTGTCTTTAATCACAAATCCCTTTTCTCCGTTATTCTCCTCCATGTCACCCTCCCGAATAGTATGCTTGGTCCCGCCGTATCAGGAACACTCCCTACCACAAAGTTGAGAAAAGGTCCATGAATGGACCTTCACGTTGAGTTCCATGCCAGCATCTTCTCTTCCCACTGAACCGTGGTATTTTTTCGTGTCTTTCACATACCGGCCACTAATACCGCTGCATCGCCCGCAGCTTCTCCACCCTCTTTTCAATCGGCGGATGCGTGCTGAAGAGATTCATCGCAGCCCGGCCGCTAAAAGGCTTCACGATGAAGAGATGCGCCGTCGACGGATTGACATTCATCGGATTGTTCTTCGACGAAGACGACAATTTCTCCAGGGCGTTTGCCAGCCCGGCGGGTTTTCCCGATATTCGCGCCCCCCCCTCGTCTGCAAGGTATTCACGGGAACGCGAGATGGCCATCTGTATGATGGTTGCCGCTATCGGAGCGAGAATGGCCATGACGATGAGACCGACCAGTCCTCCGCCTTCATCATCGTCATCCCTCCCGACACCAAAGATCGCCGCCCACCGGGCCATGCCGGCCAGCATCATGATGGCGCCCGCAATCGTCGCGGCAATGGAGCTGATAAGAATATCGTGGTTCTTGATGTGGGTCAGTTCATGGGACAGGACCCCCTCCAGCTCATCCCTGTTCAGGAGGCTAACGATCCCCTCGGTGACGGCAACGGCCGCGTGGTGTTCGTTTCGCCCCGTCGCAAAGGCATTGGGCGTGTTCCCCGGGATCACGTACAGACGGGGCATGGGAAGACCGGCCCTGAGGGCCAGATCCTTGACCATTGAATAGAGCTCAGGAGCATCGGCCTCGGACACCTCCCGGCCCCGGTACATCTTCAGGACGATCTTGTCCGAGAACCAGTAGCTCCCGAAATTGAGCACCATGGCAAAGAGGAAAGCGATGACAATACCGCTCCTTCCGCCGAAATATCCACCAATCAACATCAGGAGACCCGTCAGGGACCCCAGCAGCACCACCGTCTTTACATTGTTCATCTCATGTTTCTCCTGTGGGGGAGCATTCGGCGCAGAGCACGGATAAACCCCGTTGACATCTCTTTTGCAAGTGAATCTACGAATTGTCCTTCTTTCTGAAAACAACCTCGCCGTTTCCGTCCATATCCGCCACGATATCGTCGCCCTCCGCGATCTCACCTTGCAGGATCTGGGTGGCGAGGGTGTCCTCTATGATCCGCTGCAGTGCCCTCTTGAGGGGACGCGCACCATAGACGGGACTGTATCCTTCCTCGGATATATACTCCCGGATCTTGTCCGTCAGTTCGAGATTGATCTTCCGGTCCTGGAGCCTCTTCTGCACCATGCCGATCTGGATACCGATAATACCCCGGATATCCTCGATCAAGAGGGATCTGAAGGTGATGATATCGTCAACCCGGTTGAGAAACTCGGGCCTGAAGGTCGTCCGCAACACTTCCATCGTCCGTTTCTGCCGCTCCTCCTCGCCCAGTGACAGGTCCTGCATCCACTGGCTGCCGATATTCGAGGTCATGATGATGATCGTGTTCTTGAAATCGACCGTCCGGCCGTGCCCGTCCGTCAACCTGCCGTCATCCAGTATCTGGAGCAGGATATTGAAGACATCTTGGTGCGCCTTCTCGATCTCGTCGAAGAGGACCACCGCATAGGGCCGTCTCCTCACCGCCTCGGTCAGGTATCCCCCTTCGTCATACCCCACATAGCCGGGAGGAGCCCCGATCAGCCGGGAAACGGAATGCCGCTCCATGAACTCGGACATGTCCACCCTGACCATGGCCTGCTCGTTATCGAACATGAACTCGGCAAGGGCCTTGGTCAGCTCGGTCTTTCCCACGCCGGTCGGCCCCATGAAGATGAACGATCCGATGGGACGATTGGGGTCCTGCAGACCCGAACGGGCTCGCCTGAGGGCGTTGGATATTGTGTGAATGGCGTCATCCTGGCCGACGACCCGGAGCTTGAGCCGGTCTTCCATATGGATCAGCTTCTCCACGTCGCTCTCCATCATCCGGGCGACCGGGATACCGGTCCAGCTCGCCACGACCTCGGCGACATCCTCCTCGTCCACCTCTTCCTTGAGGGTCTTCTTCTCCTTCTGAAGTTCTTCCAGACCCGTCGTCTTCTCCGACAGATCCCTTTCCAGCCTGACCAGGGTGTCGTAGCGGATCTCCGCGGCCTTCGCCAGATCGCCTTCCCGCTGGGCATTCTGCTCCGCTACCTTGTATTCCTCAATCTTCTCCTTGATCGACTGGATCTCTTTGATGGCCTCCTTCTCGGCGGACCAGTGTTTCTTCATGTCATCCCGGGATTTCCCCAAGGTCTCCAGTTCCTTCTCGATACTGTCGAGCCGCTTTTTCGAGGTCTTATCATTTTCCTTTTTCAGGGATTCCCGCTCGATCTCGAGTTGCATGATCCGCCGCTCAACAACATCGATCTCGGAGGGGAGACTGTCAAGCTCGATCCTGAGACGGGAGGCCGACTCATCGATGAGGTCGACCGCCTTGTCCGGGAGGAACCGGTCGCTGATATACCGGTTCGACAGGGTGGCGGCGGCGATGATCGCCGAGTCCTTGATCCGCACCCCGTGGTGGACCTCATACCGTTCCTTCAGCCCCCTGAGGATGGCGATGGTATCTTCCACCGTCGGTTCCCCCACGACGATCGGCTGGAACCGCCGCTCCAGGGCGGCGTCCTTTTCGATATATTTCCGGTACTCGTTCAGGGTCGTCGCACCGATACAGTGGAGTTCCCCCCGTGCCAGGGCGGGTTTGAGCATATTCGATGCGTCCATGGAGCCCTCGGCGGCCCCGGCCCCGACCATGGTATGGAGCTCGTCGATGAAGAGGATGATCTCCCCGTTGGTCTGGGTCACCTCCTTCAGGACGGCCTTCAGGCGATCTTCGAATTCGCCCCGGTACTTGGCCCCCGCCACCAGAGACCCCAGATCGAGACCGACGACCCGTTTGTTTTTCAGGTTGTCGGGTACATCGCCGTTGATGATCCGCTGGGCCAGCCCTTCGGCGATTGCCGTCTTTCCGACCCCGGGTTCACCGATCAGTACGGGGTTGTTTTTTGTCCTCCGGGAGAGGACCTGCATGATCCGCCTGATCTCGTCGTCCCGCCCGATAACCGGATCGAATTTTCCTTTGAGGGCCAGTTCGTTGAAGTCACGGGCAAAGCGCTTGAGGGCCTGGTATTTGTCCTCCGGATTCGGATCGGTAATCCGCTGGTTTCCCCGTATATCCACCAGGGCCTTCAGGATCGCATCCCTGTTCATCCCCAATCGCTGAAGTGCCTTCCCTGCGGGGCTGCTCGTGTCCCCTGTGATTGCGATCAGGGCATGTTCCACACTGACATACTCGTCCCCCAACTGGGCCGCCTCGGTCAGGGCCTTATTCAACATCTCATTCAACCGGGGAGTCGCGTAGGTCTGCCCGGCGCCGGAAACCTTCGGGAGCTCTTCCAGGGCTTCCTCGATTTCAGCGGCAAGCTGTTCCGGCTTTGCGCCGAATTTTTTTACGATCCCCGGGACGGTCCCTTCCGGCTGACGCACAAGGGCCAGGAGGATGTGCTCGACATCGATCCCCTGGTGTCCGTACTGACCCGCCAGCCCTTCGGCATCCTGCAAGGCCTCCTGGAGTTTCAGGGTCAATTTATCAAATCTCATGATCGTTATTCCATTCCTTTCTCTATATCAACAAAGAGCCTTCCATTCTTAAAAATCCGGACGGTACCGGTTGATTCCGAAATAACAATGGAAATCGCCCTGGTGACGCTGGTGATTCCGGCCGCAGCTATATGCCTGCTCCCCAGCCCCTTGGGAAAATCCTTGTTTTCCAGAGCCGCGCTGAGGTGCCTTCCCGCCGTGACCAGGACACCGTCCCCGCGCACCACGAACGCACCGTCAATGGCGGAGAATTCCTTGATGGTGTCCCGTAGATTCCGGTCAAGGATGTTCCGTTCCTCCTCTCCGTATCCCATAAAGGGATTGATGATCATCTGACGGGAGAGTTCAAGGACTTTCTCGTGATCACCGAGGACAAAGATCGTCCCCACCTGGCGGCCTTCCCTCCCCTGCGAGGCGAGTTCCAAGGCGATATTGAGAACAGTGTCAAATACCTCCGGCTGAATATCCTCGAATATATCGGAGACTTCTTCGGATATAAGGATTTCGAATTCCTTTCCCACGTCGATTATAAAGAGACTGTCGATGTATCCGAATTTCGGAACACCGGTCAGGCATACGAGTTTGTCGCCCTTTTTGAAGAGGTTCGTTGCAAGTCCCTTCGTGATGGCGACCTTGATCTGGCTCAGCCGTGTCACATTGACCGTGGGAATATCGATTACGCTGGAAAAGAGTCCCAAATCGTGATGTTCACCATCCTTGTCTCTCGTTATGAGAATCGTGTCAAAAGAGGGAATCTCCCCCTTTTTCACAAGAACGTCCTGGGCCACTTCACCGTAGAGGAGAATAGCCTTTGCTTCGATCTCCTTCGCAAACCGGAACGCGAATTCCATAATCGACTCATTCTGAGAACCCATGAAGGTCTCCTTTCCGCTCTTTTATCCGTAAGATAAACACACAGACCGACAATGTCAAGGAGGGTGACAACCGCGGGGGTTTTTCCGAAAGGCCTTGACTTTTAAAGAACATTTAATTAGACTGAAATATTAAATAAAACGTCGAAGGAGACATGAATGAGTCTTCCTGCAGTAACCAATTCAGTTGATCTCTATATGGCCGAGATAAACCGCTTCCCCATCCTGACGGCAGAGGAAGAATTCAAGCTCGCGGTCAGCTTCAAGAAAGACGACGACATGAAGGCGGCCGAAAAACTGGTCACCTCGAATCTGCGATTTGTGGTCAAGATTGCGCACGAATACAAGAATTACCGGGTAAAATTGATCGATCTCATTCAGGAGGGCAATATCGGCCTCATGCACGCCGTCAAGAAATTCGATCCTTACAAGGGATACCGGCTCATATCATACGCGGTATGGTGGATACGGGCCTATATGCAGAATTATGTCATCAAGTCGTGGAGTCTCGTCAAGATCGGGACTACCCAGGCACAGAGAAAACTCTTCTTCAAACTGAATCAGACAAAAAAAAAGCTGGAGGACATATCGCAAAAGAGTCCTGAGTTTAAAGAAATAGCCGAAATTCTGAATGTGACGGAACGGGAGACGGAAGAGATGGACATGCGTCTTTCGAACCGCGATGTCTCTCTGGATGCATCCTTAAACGATGAGGGCGACTCAACGTATATCGATCACCTCGTCTACGACGGGACAAGCCAGGAAGACGCCCTCATCAAGAAAGACGAAATGGCCCTTGTCAAGAAGAACATAGCAGGGGCGTTGGAGAAGCTGAGCGAACGGGAACACTATATCATTGAGCGGAGGATTATGGCGGATAACCCCGCCACTCTTCAGGAGATCGGTGATCGCTTCAAGATCACACGGGAACGAGCACGACAGATCGAAAAGGAGGCGCTGAAAAAACTGAGGCTCGCACTCCCGTACCTGACCGAGGAACCAAAGCTCCTCACCGACTAGAATTCGTCTCTGTCGTAGGCCAGGTTTTCAAAGGAGGTGAATTCATGCAGAAACGATACATTCGCTACACCGACAGGACCGTTTCTCTGCTTACCGATAATGATTTCCGCCTTCCCCTTTTCCGGGTTGTCCTCGGACTTGTTGTACACCTCATCACGGTATATGAACATGATCACATCGGCGTCCTGTTCGATGGCCCCGGATTCCCTCAGATCGGCAAGCTGGGGACGCTTGTCTGTTCGTGACTCGACCTGCCGGTTCAGCTGTGACAAGGCCAGGACCGGCACATTCAGTTCCTTTGCCAGGGATTTGAGCGAACGGCTGATCTCGGATATTTCCTGTTCCCTCGGTGCTGATGCGTCTCTTCCCCTCATCAACTGGAGATAATCAACAACAATGAGATCCAGACCGGACTCCGCTTTTAGCCTCCGCGCCTTTGCCTTGATCTCGAGAACGGAGATGGCGGGTGTATCATCGATATAGATCGGTGCCTCTGAAAGCCTCCCCGCAGCGGCCACCAGCTTCGGCCAATCCACCTCCCCGATAAACCCCCTCCGCATCTTCTGAGAATCCACTTTCCCATCGGAAGAGAGCATACGAAGCGCAAGCTGCTCCTTGGACATCTCCAGGGAAAAAATCGCCACCGGAACCCTGTCTTCGATCGCCGCATGCTGTGCGATATTGATGGCAAAGGCAGTCTTCCCCATACTGGGCCTCCCCGCCACGATGATTAGATCGGAATTCTGGAGACCGGAGGTAATCTCGTCGACCCGCTGAAATCCCGTCGATATCCCGGTAATGAGCGTTTTCTTCTCATACAGCTGCTCTATATGTTCGAAAGTCTCTTTGACAATATCTTTGATGGAAGAAAAGGCGGGCTTTATCTTGTTTTCCGATATCTCGAAGATCACATGCTCCGCTTCATCAAGAACAGCGTCAATGTCGGGACCGGCGTTGTAACTCCTGTTCAATATATCGGTCGCGGCATCTATCAGTCCACGCAGGATTGCCTTTTCCTTCACGATCTTGGAATAGTAAGCAATGTTGGCAGCTGAAGGAACCCCGTCGACAAGAGATGCCAGGTACACCTCCCCGCCGACCCCATCGAGATATTCCCTGTCACGAAGGATATTGTTCAGCGTAATCAGATCGGCCGGCTCATTCCTCTCGTACAGTTCAAGGATTGCCGAGAATATCTTCCGATGGGCCTCACTGTAAAAATCTCCCCTGCCTACTATTTCGAGGACATGGTTCAGGGCATTATTGTCCAGAAGGATACCACCGAGAATCGATTGCTCGGCCTCCAGGTTCTGCGGGGGAACCTTGTGAGGCGAATAGTCGGTATCCCTCTTCATCATCTTGTTATTCCTCACCGGCGACAACAACCTTGATCATAGCGGACATCCCGGGATGCACCTTCACCTTGACCGGCGATTGGCCGACACTCTTGATCGGCTCCTCAAGAACGATGTCCTTTTTGTCGATCTCCATCCCCTGGGCACCCAAGGCATCCGATATGTCCTTTGAGGTCACGGAGCCAAACAGCTTATCCTGCTGCCCGACCTTCCGGGAAAAGTGACAGGTGATTTTTTCAAGTGTTTCGACCAGGGCCTGTGCCGTTTCTTTCTCCTTGTCAGCTCTCTTAGCCGCCGCTTTTCTTTGAAGTTCCAGCGTCTTAACATTGCCACTGCTCGCCTCCATTCCCAGGCCTCGGGGAATGATAAAATTCCTCGCATACCCATCAGATACATTGACAAGGTCGCCCGCCTTTCCCAATGATGCCACACCCTGTAACAAGATCACCTTCATAGACACTCTCCTCCTGGAAGTTTTCCCTCTTGCAGGGCCGGATATTATCCAACTGCCCCGGCGTTCAGATTGATACCCCCATCATACATCACACGATCAGGT
The DNA here is from genome assembly GCA_963662405.2 of Syntrophales bacterium. Classification (GTDB taxonomy): domain Bacteria; phylum Desulfobacterota; class Syntrophia; order Syntrophales; family UBA2210; genus UBA6078. The sequence goes on along the minus strand of CAXXKT010000001.1, from coordinate 1,871,887 downwards.
TCGAAGCTTCTGATCGCTCCCTAACAACTCGATTGTCCAGCGTTTTTATCCAGCTTCCTAAAATCAATCCACGTGTCAATCAAGCCCAGCCCCGCGACGAGCAACAAGAGAAATTGCTGAGCGAAGACCAGAAAATATCCGAATACTCGCAAAAAAACAGGAACGTTCTTCTTCTGAAAGAAAAAGTTTATGATAGCCAACCCCTGCAACATATACAGAAAGAGGAGAGCGATCATTATATTCAGGCCCACAATCCGGAGGGTCACCGAGGGAATCATGATGAGGACACCGGCAATGACGAACAGCCACACCGCCTTATCAAAGATCCTCCACAGCGATAAATCTCCGAAGGAAGGGTACCACATTCTCTTTGTTCGGAACAACCATTTCCCCTCAAGGATATTCACCCAAACCAGAAATACAGTCCCCACGAGGGCAATGGATGGGAACAAGCCAAGAAGGGCGCCGGTAATCAGATCGACATTTTCCCTTATGAAATCCATCTGTTCATTCGGGACACCCGCCCGGGAGTATAGCTCGATATTTTCCTGTACCACCGCCGTTATGTGTGACCCGATCAGGGCCCAAGGCATCTCTCCTGAGAGCAGACTGAGGCACAGGAGGATAACCAAACCCATAGCGAGGAAAATGCCTCCGCAATAGATAATGGTCATTTCTATGGAATAGTTTTTCCGCAACACTTCCGAAAGAATGATACCTAAAAGACCTAAGAGAAAAAAATACGGGAAGCTTGCCTGTAAATCGAGCCCTGCAAGGATAAGAATGGTAAAAGCCAGAGAAAAGCCAAAAACCACGATACCCGGGGTTCTCCCCATCTTGGAATAGAAGTATAAGACCGGGACAGGCACCAGCAAAGCACCGAATACACCGACAACGGAAATTACGGCCACCGTAAGAAAAACAAGAGAGGTGATCGTAACAGCAAGGAACATGTCTTTGTAGGGAATTGTCACCCCCGACAGACGGAGCATACCTCACCTCTGCGCTAAAAAAAGGAAGAGATGCCCGCCAAGCCGGCAGGCATCTCGAATCTCATATATGATCAACTAAGATGAATTTTAACTGTCGGCAGACACATAGGGCAAGAGAGCCAAATTCCTGGCCCGTTTGATTGCCACCGCCAACGCCCTTTGATGTTTGGCACAGGTCCCGGTGATCCTTCTCGGCATGATTTTCCCCCTCTCCGTCAGGAAGCCTCTCAGGGCAGCCGAATTCTTATAATCAATCGCTATGGTTGAATCCACACAAAACCTGCATACCTTCCGTTTGTGAAAGAATTTGGACTTGGGTCGTCTTGGACGATTATCCGGTGTATAGGCCATTTCTTATTCCTCCTTTGCCCTTTCATCGTCTGTTTCAACCGGTGCTGACTCTTGGGCATTCTCTTCCTCGGCTTTGATATCAGTACCATCCGGATCTTCCAACACCGTTGCCTCTTCAGGGGCAGGTTCAGAAACAGTCTCTTCTTTTTGTTCTTCCGCCTTCTTCTGCTCTTCCGCTTTCTGTTCTTCTTCTTTTCTGCGGGCCTCCGCGATCTCACGTTCAATCTCTTCCATATCAACCGTATCGGCTAGTTTCACCGTCTGAAACCGCAGAATATTTTCATCAATCTTGAAGTTTCGCTCCACTTCGGAAACGACCTCATGCGGGGCAACAAAATCGATCCTCACATAAAAGCCCTCACGCTTCTTCTCGATCGGATAGGCGAGTCTTCGCTTGCCCCAGTTCTCGACCTTAATGATCGTCCCGTTCATATCCCCGATAATTCCCGCATACCGATCAGTCACGCCGGATATCTCATCTAGCGACAGATCGGTCCTCACAATGAATACTGTCTCGTACCTTCTTATCATACCTTCTCCTCTCGGCTCTGTAGCCCGGATTCCAGATCCGGGCAAGGAGTCCTTCGGTGATATTCAGTTTCCCTCCTTGAGGGACGCACCCTCCGGCAGGGAAACCGTTCGAAAAAAACTTGACATTATTATACTACGCTTTTCCAGAAATCAAGCTATTTATTGGCTTGATGGGCCAGAGAATCAGACTCACCCGTCACGGCATACCGGGATATCATTTGCCGAGAACGACAAGCCTCCGTCAAGATCCCGGCAAATCAATGCGCCGCACCACCGGACCATATGATCTCTTTCTCAGAATTTTTTTTGAAATCGTGGGGTTAATTACCTCAGGAGCAAGCGGCAATGCGAGCTCATAATTCTTGAAAAGAACAGGAAAATAATGTATGGTGCTTTCGGCTCATGCAGAGAATCATATCGTGAGGGATGGCCCTTCCTAAACCTTGATAAACCGGCACTGATTATTCGGGCAAGCCCCGGGTGGGTGGTGCGGGATGAAGAGAGAATCCCGTACGGCATTCCAAGAGTGAGAGGATTGCTGTGGTCGGGGGGATCGATGCATATATCCGGCCCCCGTTGAAGCGACCGGGGTTGACCAGAGAGCAGAGAGGTTCGCCATGGGTAAAAAACTCTCTCTACCGATTGGCACAAAAACGGTGGTAATATCTCAGGGTCGAACGCCCCTTGGAACAACCGGGGGACACGAGGGATACAGGCAGATGATGCACCCCTTGACGGGGGGCACTAACGATGGAGACCACTCCCCCCCCAAACCGGTGAGATCGGTGATTGGAACACATGATCTCGGTCGTTGCATCCCCGCCAGCGGGGTAAATATCGTTACGTCGCAATGCGAAAGCTGCACGGCGCAGACCGGCACGGTTACGAACGTACCGAACAGAACGAGTTGTACGCATCTCCATTGTAGTGAGACCGCCACAAATCTTCCGACCTACATTCCCCTGTCTGACCAGGCGGAAAAATCCTCCGAATACGGGGATTGAACGGCGAAGATTCAAGCGGTTGAGTGTTTACCAGCATCCGGAAGGAGGTCTGAACATGTCACGATGGAAGTACAAGACAAGCATTGTCGATCTGGACAGCGTTATTCCACCCGAGGCCATCTCGTGCGATGATGATACGGGAACATGTGTCGTTGACGGCATACCGGGCGGACAGGAACAGTTCGAAGGAATTCTTGATAAGGAGGGGGAGAGTGAGTGGGAACTGGTCCAGTGCCAGACCCACGGCGGGAAACTCCTCTGCATCTGGAAGCAAGAGGTCAAGGAGGCATTCGCCAGTTAGTGCTTCCTTACTGTCTTCGCATGGAGAGTAGCCACAACACTCCCCGTGAGGATTTTTGTGGTGTGGTTTGTCTGGAATACTCCCCTCCTGGAGGGGATATACAAACGGGTAGAGGGTCCGCAGGGGGCGGACCGGGCAGAGTAAAAAATCATAAATGGAGGAGGTATTGATTCATGGCTTTTAACCCCCCGGCAAAAATGGTCGCTCTCGTCGGTAATGCGGGAGTCGGCAAGGCAAAACTTTCAGTCTTTAACCTGCTGCTCAGAGGATTCATGGCGGGTGCGTACATCGCCATCGGAGGCGCGCTGTGCACCGTATGTATTACAGGTGTCTCACCAGCCGGAATCGCCAAACTCGTCGGCGGCGCCGTCTTCCCTGTCGGCCTGATCGCCATCGTCCTGACCGGGATGGAACTCTTCACCGGTGACTGCATGATCGTCCCCATGGCCGCAATGATGAAAAAGGTCACCTGGGGTGCCGTAATGAGAAATTGGGTATGGGTATACATCGGCAATCTCTTTGGCTCCTTGGCATACGCATACATCATGACCGTAGGCCCCTTCGTCAGCGGACAGGCCGACGGTACCATGGCGGTCAACGCCTTCGGGATGACCGCGGTCGGCATCGCGGCTGGAAAAATCCTCGGATACAAAGCAGTTGGTTTTGCGGGACTATGGTCCTGCTTCATCAAGGCTATCGGCTGTAACTTCCTGGTTAACATCGCCATCCTTCTTGCCATTACGGCAGATGACGTGATCGGTAAGTTCTTCGGTATCTGGTTCCCGATTATGGCCTTCGTCTCCTCCGGATTTGAGCACTGTGTGGCAAACATGTACTTTCTGCCGACAGGGAAATTCCTGTGCGACTGGTATCCGGCCGTTATCGCCAAAAAGGGCGGCCTCCTGCTCGCCAACGGAGGGCTCTCCTGGTCCGACATATGGCTCTGGAATCTCATTCCCGTTACGATCGGAAATATCTTCGGCGGGTTTCTCTTCATCGGGGTGGCCTACTTCCTGATGTTCAGGAAGGATCTCCCTGCGGAATAGAGGAAACGGATGTCAGCACCGGCCTGGGTGGCATTTATCATATGCGCTGTAGCGGTCGCCTTTCACTATACCGCAACGGGTGATTCGCGATTCCTGCTGTATGCAGTTCCCGGCCTGATTTTGATGCTGGTTATCCCCATGGCCCTGGCGTGGATGAGCCGCCGGAGTTTTACGCAGGCGAACGAGCAGTTCGGGCCCCAAGCACGGTCCTGCATGATTGGGCGAATAACCCCGGCACAGATCGGGGAAGTGGTACGGATATCGGGTGAGGTTCGAAAGATCAGTTTCAGATGGCTGAACAGACCTCACTTTCACATGCAAGACGACACGGCGCTGATACGGGTCATCATGTTCACCGCACCCACGAACAAGGTTGCAGTGGGAGACAGAGTTGAAGCAGTGGGGGTCGTAATGAAGTATCCCCTGACAAAAACACGGCTCGTCATATCGGCCGTCAGTGTTAAACGAATTGAAGACTAAGGAGACTACCATGGACGGAAGAGAAGGAAGGTGTGCGTTTGGATTTCTTTTGTTTGGACTGGCCCCCATCCTGGCCACGGCAGGAGGAGCGGGCTTGGGAATGGTTATCTTTGGTGCAGGGCTTTTGATCGCTGCATCTGCTGCATTTGCCTAGCAAAAAATTGAAGGGGGAGTGGCGACGCTTCACCGCTACTTCCCCTGCCCCACCCGAAAAACTTTCAGGGCTTCTTCACGCTCTTCTTTCCCCACCTTACCTTTCCAGGCCCTCGTGTTGTCAAGGAGGTACTCGGACGTCCGGATAACCATGCATTCGGGGCACAGATGTACCATCTTCATACTTGCAACATGCCGGACAACGGCCAATTTCTTGGACGCCTCTCCGCACAAGAAACACGTGTCAGACATATCGTTCTCGTGACGTTCGTAATACCCTTCGTCGTAACACTTCATAATCCGCCGCCTCAATGTATCGTGTACAACCTGCCAGAGACCTCATCCTTCGAGTTCAGAGATCATTGCCGTGGAAACTTGAGATCAAACGTCGTTCCCTTGCCCTCCTTTGAAGAGACGGCTATCTTCCCACCGTGGGCATCCATGATCCGTTTGCAAAAGGTCAAACCCAAACCGGACCCCTCGATCTGTTCCCCCCTTTCCTTTACTCGGTAAAAAGGTTCGAATATAAAGGGAATCTTGTCTTTGGGAATCCCCCTCCCGGTATCTGAGATCATCACATTGACGTAATGATCATCATACCCGACGCGAACGGTTATGGTCCCCCCGTCAGGGGTATACTTCGTCGCGTTGCCGATAATATTCACGAAGACTCGCACCAGGCTCTCCGTATCTCCGATGATCATGGGCAGATCATCCGGGATATCACGCGTGACGGCAATACCTCTCTTTTCACAGAGCGGAGCCATATCCTCCAAACTGCGCTGCATCACTCCTGCAAGTTCGAGGAGTCCCTTCTCCTGTATCAGCGTTCCTCCTTCTATGTGCCGGATATCAAGCCAGTGTTCTACCAGATCCTCAAGATTCCGAATCCGTTTTTCACACCGTGCAATAATTTCTTGCGCCTCGTCGTTCAGGCAATCAGCAGCCACTACCTTCAAGGACTCGATGGACTGCTGAACCGTCACCAGGGGAGAACGCATCTCGTGACTGACAAAAGTAATAAAGTCCTTCGTCATCTTCTCTTGCGCTTCGCGCAGACGCTCCGCCTCGATGGTGAGGGCATGATGTTCAAGCCCTCTTTTCGTGACGGCCCTGAGCTGATCCGGGGTAAAGGGCTTGGGGAGATAGTCATATGCCCCCCGTTTCATGGACTCCACCGCGGAGAGGATGGAGGCATAACCGGTAATCACCACCAGTACGATGTGAGGGATATCCTCGAGCAGGATGTCAATAACATCCAGTCCCGACATGCCGGGCAGTTTCAGATCTACAAAGACCAGACCAGGGTACTGTTCCCTGGCAATCTTGATGCCCTCCGAACCCTCCGCAGCGGTCATGACCACATACCCGGATCTCTCCAAGACCTGCCGGCAACCGTCCCGTATGGTCTCCTCATCATCGATGATAAGGACCAACCCCTCGTGGGTCTGCAACATGGCCTTTACCTCAACAGAGATTCTATATGATGAATCAGGTCATCGGCCTTGACCGGTTTATGCAATATCAAATCTACTTTTGGAAATTCATCAGACGGCTCAAATGACTGATATGGACCCTGGAGATCAACACCACTGAGGATAATCAGGGGTAGAGTCTTTCCCCTCTCCATAGAACGGACCTCTGAGATCACATTAAAGCCTTCCCCCCATGTCTCCATCATCATATCAACAATGGCCAGATCGGGAGCAACGGACTGTATCATCTCAATGCCGCTCTTGCCATTCTCAGCCTGGGACACCTCATATCCGCTCTTTTCAAGAATCAGCTTGGTCGCCATCAGAAAATCCTGGTCATCATCGATCAACAGTATCTTTTTTTTCGCGGTCATGACTCGTCACCTCCTTTTTTGATTTACCCCCTGAGAATGCAAATCCGGTGCCGCAAAGTCAATCACTGTTAACTATTCAATATCATTACTCCGCCATCTCTCAGGGACCTCTCTCCGGGGGGCATATTGCCCCATGGTGGAGGAAAAGCTCCCCATTCGACCGAGGCAAAATCGCTGATGAGTTGCAAGACGGGAGAATGAAAATTTTCTATTCTTCCGTTTCGATACCGTAATTTTTGATCTTTGTTCTCAGGGTCTTTCGGTCGATACCGAGAAAGGTTGCCGTCTTGCCGATCTGGAAATGAAAATGTTTCAGGGCCCTTGTGATATGTTCCTTTTCGACATCCACGAGCTTCATGCGCCCGGTCTGGGGGTCCCCTACGGGGGGCCTCGCGCTCTCCTCCTGCCCGTAGTAGAGGATGTCGGAGAGACCAATGGTCTCGCTGTCGGAGAGGACCGAGAGACGTTCCATCGTGTTCCTGACCTCCCTGACATTGCCAGGCCAGGTGTACGATATCAGCGATTGCCGGGCCTCCTTTGAAAATCGGCGGCCCTTTCCCTGATGTTTCTCGGTAAAAAGGTCAAGATAATGTTGGGCAATCGGAATGATATCCGACGGATGCTCTCTGAGGGGTGGTATCTCTACCGGGACGACCGATATCCGGTAAAAGAGGTCTTCACGGAAATCGCCGGCCGCCACCAGCGCCCGGAGGTCCTTGTTGGTTGCCGCTATGAACCTGACATCGACCGTGTCGATCCCTGAACTGCCGACCCGCGGCACCTCTCCCTCCTGAATAACCCGCAGGAGCTTGGCCTGGGTACCGAGAGAAACATTGGATATTTCGTCAAGAAAAAGCGTCCCCCCCATCAGCTGCCTGAAAGCGCCCTTCCCGCGATTGCGTCGCGCCGCTGAAGGCCCCCTTCACATGCCCGAACAGCTCACTTTCCATCAGATTTTCAACCAGGGATGAACAATCGACGGGGACGAAGGGTCCATTCTTTCGGGCACTGAGTTTCTGTATCGCCCCCGCCACCAGTTCCTTTCCCGTACCGCTTTCTCCCGTAATCAGGACCGTGCTGTCGGTGTGAGCCACCCTCCTGATGATATCCTTGAGCTTTCGGATACAGGCACTGTCGCCGATAAGCTCGGGAAGTGGGTCATCCTCCGGTGGTTGCCTCTCACGGGCCTTCAGGGCGCCCGCGACCGCCTTCCGCAGTTCGACAGGGCTAAACGGCTTCGCCAGGAAATCTGACGCCCCCTCCCGCATCGCCTCCACCGCCATCTCGATGGTCCCGTAGCCGGTAATAATGATAACCTTCGCTGAGATTGCGGAATCGACTTTAATCTTTTTCAGGATTTCCAAGCCGCTGACCTTGGGCAGCTTCACATCGAGGAGGATCAGATCATAGGTGTCACCAAGGGCCATCTCCAGACCGCTGCCGGCATCCGCCGTATCATCGACCGCATACCCCATCCGCGAGAGCACCTGTCGGCATCCGTCACGTATGGATGCCTCGTCATCGACAATCAACACCTTCCCTATTTTCTCAGCCAACCGTTATTTCCTCCATAACCCGTTCCCCACGGTGGTGCGCCACTTTCCGTAGCAGGCAGAAAAATAAAAAAGGTCGTTCCACGGCCCGGTTCGCTCTCCACATCGATGAACCCCTCATGTTTGCGGACGATTCCGTAGGCGATGGACAGGCCCAGGCCGGTCCCCTGCCCGGGATCCTTCGTCGTAAAGAACGGTTCAAAGATATGGGAAAGATAGGCCTTATCGATCCCTTTTCCCGTATCCGAGATGGTAATCTTGATGGTATAAGGACTGGCCAACAGACAGATCCGTTCTATCTCCGTTTCATCCCGGTTGACAGGAAATCGGCTGACCAGTTTTGTCGCCACCGTTAGTGTCCCCGCTGGCTCCATCGAATCAGAGGCATTGATAAAGAGATTCAGAAAGACCTGCTCCAATCGGGATCGGTCACCGTTCACCCGGGGAAGCCCATCCGCAAAGGCCGTCTCGATCGCTATCCCGTGAAACATCGATTGATCCTTCACCAGGCTGAGACACGTGAGAAGCACTTCATTGATGTCGAGAGGGACCATCTCACCTGAGGGGGTCCGGGCAAAGTCCAGGAGGTTCTGAACGATTTCCTTGCACCGGTTCGTCTGATAGACGATCTTGTTTATATTTTCCCGCGCCGTGCTGTCTTCGGAAAGTTCTTCCAGGACGAGATTGCTGTAGAGGAGGATACCGCCGAGTGGATTGTTCATCTCGTGGGCAACGCCGGCGGCCATTTGTCCGAGAGACACCAGACGCTCCGTCTGCGTCAGTTGCTGAAGAGCCTTTTTCAACCGCTCGTCGCGATCCCGAAGCGACGTGACCATATCGTTGAAGGCCTCGTCCAGCACTCCGAAATCGGATGTCGTGCTGCAGGGAAGTCGATAATCGAGATCGCCGGTGGCAATAGTCTCCGTGGCCTGTTTCAGGATCCGAATTCGTTCGATAATGGAGTGCCCTATGCGGAAGGAAATGATAAAAGCGACAATCATCCCAAGTGTCGTGATTCCGAGAAAGATCCACAGGGCATTGAGCCTCATGTCGCGGTATTTCTCCTCCAGTATCCCCACATAGAGCATCCCGATGATGGTATGGTCGATATCGTAGATCGGCACATAGGAACTGAGATACCAGTCATTGACGACAAAGGCCCTCCCGACCCAGTCTTCCCCCCCCCGAACAACCTGCTCGTATACCTCCTTGGAGACGACCGTGCCGATTGCCCGCTTTGAATCTTCGGTCGTCACGTTGGTCGAGATGCGCACTCCCCCCTGGAATATAGTGGCAAATCCCATATCAAGGGTTTTATATTTTTCGTCATGGTATACCGTTGCCTTAATCTTATCGACCATGGAATAGTCTCTGTTCAGGAGCACTCCCCCGACAAGCGCCCCCTTGAGATCACCCTGCGCGTCGAAGACGGGATAGGCCGCCCGGAGGGCCATCCCCTCGGTGAGCCTCTGCCCACTGGTTTCGATTGATTGGGGTGTTTTGATGATCGGTATGGTAAGGCGATCCGCGAGGTGAGGGTTCTCCCTGAGGATCCGTTCCACGGAGATCAGTTCTGTTGACGAGATGGGAGTCTTTTCTTCAAGACACCTCCGAACCACCGGATCCCACAGCAGAGAATCTCCCTGTACAGACGGGTTGGAAGGACGGTACAAAACAACCCCGTCGGCATTCACCAGCGACATCATGTCAATACAGATGCAACCGGCCCCCTGTTCATCCGGCGTCTCCACCCCACTCCGGACAAGTTTCTTCAGATCATCCAGAGGGGAGACAGTGCCGGAAGAAATCGTCTCTCCGAGAGGGGATCGCAGAGCGACACAACGAACCTGAAACATAAGCCGTTCCAGATTGTGTCCATAGACGAGTTTTGCGGTATTGATGTCCTGCTGAACCTTCCTCTGTGCCTCATCCATGGTGCGACTACTGATAATATGGATACCGACGAGTGTGGCCACCACGCCGGTGAGACAGGTGGCCACCAGAAATCCCAGAACAAGTCGTTTCTGCAGATTCTCTCTTAAGGTATCTCGGAACCAATCACCTCGCATACCCGGCAGGACTCCCCCTCAGGCTTCTCTTACATGACGGCCTCGACATCTTTTCTGTGTATTCCCGAGATGGAGACCTTTTTGTTTTTTGATCGATGCCCGGCTACAATCCGTACCTGAGAACGCTTCACGCCCAGAATATCCGAGAGGAAGCGGATGCATTCCTTATTCGCCGCCCCCTCGACGGGTGGTGCCGTGATCCTGACCTTCAGGGCATCTCCCTGGATACCGACAAGCTCACACCTGGATGAGCGCGGGATAACCCTGATATTGAATACGACGCCATCCGTTGTTTCGCCCACCGGGATCATGAAAGCCCTTTTTCTCGAATGGAACTCCGCTATCTGAACGTGACCGCGAACTGCAGCAAGGTCCTCACGAGAAAGCTCTGGAGGAATACGATCACTATGATCACGATAATCGGTGAAAAGTCGATGCCGATTCCCCGCATCGGGATTAACCTCCGGACCTGGTAGAGTACCGGTTCCGTGGCCTTATACAAAAAACGGACGATAGGATTATAGGGGTCGGGATTGACCCAGGAGATAATGGCCCGTATGATAATAAGCCACATATATATCGTCAGGCCCAGATCAAGAATCCTCGCAAGTGCCTCAATGAAGTTCCCTATGACAAACATCTCTTCCCCTTTGTATTAAAATAAGTTATGAATAGTAAGTGCCGTCTTAAAAGTCAAGATCTGTTTTCCGTGAGGGGCAACGGCTTTGCCCTTGCGGCAGAGAGGGAGGTTACCGCAGCACGATGTCGCACGAGAAGATATGCATGATAGGGGGAGGGAATATGGGGGAGGCCCTCGCGGGAGGAATGATCGCGGGGGGGGTGGCACGGCCGGAAGATCTAACGATACATGATATATGTCCGGAACGGCTCGATCACTTCAGAGATACTCACCACGTCAATACCACGGAGGACATCGGTGAGGCCGTGCAAGATGCCGATATCGTCATCCTGGCGGTCAAACCCCAGAATATGGAGGAGGTCCTGCAAAGCATCGCCGACGCGGTGGCGAATCAGCTCTTCATCTCCATCGCGGCCGGGATCACCATCGGATTCCTCGAGGGACACCTGGGGAAAGAGACACGGGTCATTAGAGTGATGCCGAACACACCGGCCCTGATCGGGGAAGGGGCGACGGCCCTCGCCGGGGGGGGGAAGGCCACGGAGGATGATGTTGCGAATGCCCGCCGGATATTCGATTCCGTCGGAACGACCGTCGTCGTCGGAGAAGATCTGATCGATGCGGTTACGGGCCTGAGCGGGAGCGGCCCCGCTTATGGATTTATCATCATCAAGGCGCTCGCGGATGCCGGAATCAGCCAGGGACTTGAGCGCGAGACCGCACTGAAACTGGCGGCCCAGACCATGCTGGGCGCCGCGAAGCTGTGCCTCAAGGGGGAGAAGACACCGGCCCAGTTGACCGCGATGGTCACCTCCCCCGGCGGCACCACCATCGAAGGGATCAAGGCGCTGGACAACGGGAATATCCGGGAGACCATCGCAGCCGCGGTCGCGGCCGCGACACGTCGTTCAAAGGAGCTGGGTCGGAAATAGCACCGATCTTTGACCGGGTCAAGCAAGAAGGAGATAGGGCACGCATCCACCGGATGTATCCCGGAACGAGGGAGTCATGGCCGTAACTGTAAAACGATTACCGAATAAATTTTATCCGGACCCCACGCGGGTCATTGCCAAGTTCTATCTGCCCGGATCCGGCGATGGGAAGAGGGCAAAAATTATCATCAACCGGATATTGGCCTTCTCCGACCAGGAGGTGGGTCTGGCACTCAACGAAGTCCTGGCTGATTTTTCAATCCGGCACCGCAATATCACAAAAATATTTGAGAAAAATTTTGATACCGTCAAAGACATCCTGGCATCGGATCCCGGCATATTCCCGAGCCCCCTGTCTCTCAAGAGAAAACTGCTGATCGGGTCCTACTTTACCTTGGAATACGCCATTGAAGCTGCCGCCTTTTTTAATCCCTCAATGATAGAAGACCCAAACCAGGGGAACCGAGAAGAGGGGGAAAAACGCGTTATCGTCAGTTTTCGCGCGGTCGGGGAGGGGCATATCTCATCCATCGTCTTCAGGAGCGGCATCCTTACCCGGAACAATGAGCTGATCTTCAAACCGGCCGGAAGATTTGTTGATCTGCCCGAGGCCCTGAAGCTCCACGTGTATGACAAGGAGCAGTTTCTGGAAAAACTGCACGAGATGAATATCCAAAAGGACATAATCGGCCCCGTTATGGACAAGCTGGAAGGTAAGTTCCTCTATCGCGACCTCCAAAAAAGCATCGCCGAGGTCACCAGAGACATACCCCTCACCTACACCAAGAAAAAGGTGATCGATTCCATCAACTGGCTAGCCAGTTCCCATTACGAAATCGCCTTCTCCTTGGATACCGACCTGTCGGAACGTGTCATTTTCCCGGTCTCCGCCCATGAAAGCAACGGCATCGAAGACGCGCGGTTCGTAAAATTTATCGATGATGACGGCAGCATTACCTACTTTGCGACATACACGGCCTATGACGGATATACCATCCTGCCTAAATCGATAGAAACGAAAGACTTCTATCATTTCAAGATACGCCCGATCCATGGCGAGTATGTCCAGAACAAGAACCTGGCGCTCTTTCCGAGAAAGATCAGGGGGCTGTACGCCATGATCTCCCGCTACGACGGGGTCAATAATTACCTGATGTTCTCCGATGACATTCATGTATGGCACGATGCCAAGAAAATACAGGAGCCCCGGTATCCCTGGGAATTTATTCAGCTGGGCAATTGCGGCTCGCCCCTCGAAACGGAGAAGGGGTGGCTGATGATCACCCATGGGGTGGGTCCGATGAGGAGGTACAGCCTGGGGGCCGTTCTGCTCGACCTGGAGGATCCCTCCAAAATCATCGGGCAGCTTCGGAAACCCTTGCTGGTGGCCAACGAGGAAGAGAGGGAGGGCTACGTCCCAAATGTCGTCTATTCCTGTGGTTCTCTCATTCGTAATGGTGATCTGATCATACCGTACGGGATGTCCGATTCCGCCTCGGGCTTCGCCATGGTCCGGATGGATGAGCTTTTAGACAAACTGTTGAATGATTGAGGAGGCTGGTAGCTGTTTTTAAGAATTACAGGCTTTAATAATGGTTTACCAGGCACAATCAGCAGGCATTACCCACTATCTTGCGGTAAACTTCGATATAATCATCAACCATTTTTTCCTGACTGAAATTCTTTTCGGCCCACCTCCGACAGTATGTGCGGTCAATCTGCCGTACGTCTTTTAAGGCGTACGCGGCTTCATCCACCGTATCAACCAAAAATCCGGTCTTCTCCTGGACGATCAGCTCCGGCATGGAGCCCTTATTAAAGGCAACCACCGGCGTTCCGCAAAGCATCGATTCGGCCACACTTAAGCCAAAGGGCTCGTCGAAACTGATGGGATGAAGCAGGGCGTATGCATTGCCAAGTAATGTATCTCTTTTTTCCGGTCCCGAGTTACCGACATACACAATCTCATCATTTAAAAAGGGGCCTACCTTTTCTTCGTAATATCTCTGATCCTGGATAAACCCGGAAATAATAAGCCTCATCTTGAACCTCTTAGCGATCTGTATGGCTTCATGGGTTCCTTTATCAGGATGTATCCTGCCGAAATATAACAGATATTCGCCAACGGCTTCCCTCAATGTAAAGTCGGCCACGTTAATGCCGTTGTAAACCGTGGCGATATACTCCAATTCCAGGCAACGGTCCGCATTGCTGATGGATACAAAATAATTATGATCGTTGTACTCCTTGAAGACCGGGATGATGTGTGGCGAGGAAAACCCGTGGATAGTGGTCACCATCGGCGTTGTGATCAAACGAGAATAGGTCAGGGGCAGAAAATCGTAATTGTTATGGATGATGTCAAATTCATCGGCACATTCCATTAGATGTGCAATATGCAGACACTCCCATACCTTTGGATCAAGGGTCTTGTCTTCTTCATAGGGCCGCTCGCAGATGTATTCCAGTTTTGCCCTGGTCAGGGAATCGCCCGTTGCGAAAAGCGTTACATCCAGTCCGCGCAAGACGAGGCCCTCGGCAATATTCGATGCCACCTGCTCCCAGGGCCCGTAGTGCCGCGGTGGTGTTCTCCAGCAAATCGGAGCCAGGACCGCAATCTTCATCTCACACCGCCGCTCTGGAATTGTTCAGACAAAGGTCAACAAGGGCGTTTATGTCGGCCGTACCCACGCACATCACGGTATCGGCCGCGCCCCAGTAGATCTTGAGCGTGCCGTCCGGTTCTGCCACCGCCCCGCAGGTAAATACGACATTGGGGACATAACCGGTAATCTCACATTCTTCTTCCGGCTGGAGTATCCAACCGTCACTGATCCCCCTGATTATCGAGGGATCCGTCAGATCATGAAGTGCAACCCCCAAGCGATAAACCGAGCCGGCCATGGTCTGAAAGACACCGTGATAGATATTCAGCCATCCCTGATCGGTCTTGATTGGAGGAGCTCCGGGTCCTATCTTCATCTCATCCCAGTGATATTGAGCTGGTTTTATAATCAACCGGGCGTCCCCCCAGTATTTAAGATCGGGAGAATAGGATATCCAGATGGACCAGGGGGCTATCCCCGAATGGGGTCTGTCCAGACGGACATACAGACCGTCTATCTTTTCAGGAAAGATAGCCAGGTTGCGCGAATCTGCCTCAGTGATTAAAGAAATCCGTTCTATTTTTTTAAAATCTCTTGTTCGGGCCAGCCCGATGCGAGCGCCATGCCTGGAATAGGCGCTGTAGGTAATCAGATATTCATCATCGATACAGGTGATACGGGGGTCTTCGAGGCCATATTCTTCATATATGTGGAATATCCCTTCTGTTGCCGGGGTCATAAAGGGCTTTTCGGCAACCTTAAACCTAACCCCGTCATCACTTTCCGCCAGCCCTAAAATACTGCGGCCGCTGGTTAAATGCGAACGGAAGATCATTATGTATCTGCACTTATACCTGGTCACTCCGGCATTGTGCACTGTTGCCACGGGATAGGGCACATCGTTTCTCGTTAAAATTGGATTCTTTTCATATCTTTGAATAATCGGCATTTCAAAGCTCCTTGCATCATTGCAGGCGGAAGGGCTTTCTCCGGCACAGTCCCCTGTGAGAACAGGACACGATTGAGCTTCACGTCAGGCTATCAGAGTCTCCCGCTCATGGGCCAGAAGTACCGTCAGGTGAGAGATGAGATACGCCAGGATACTCTCCGCACCCTGATTCCGGTTTACCCCGCGGCTTTCAAGGCCGTCGCAGCAGCCGCGTGTCTCAAAATCATAAAGCGGGATCCGCATATCATTCTCACCCAGAAACCACATGAAGGATGCAACCATCCGGTCAAGGTAGTGTTTGTCACCGGTCACAACAGAGGCCTGGTAAAACATCATCACGATGGCCATTGCGTCGATGGGTTGCTGCGCATACCGCGCGCACTCTCCGCCCTTCTGGTACCAGCTGTCGGACCCTACCGGCGCGAGATACCCGTCTCTGAAGACAATCCCCTCGAGAAAGTCCGTCATCTCACGGGCGACGGCCAGGGCCTTCTCATCACCGGTTATTTCACAGGCATGGAACAAAGCCAGGGGAATAATGCCGTTGTCATAGGTCACCGTTGGTTCAAACCAGTGCCACTGGCCATCGGCCTCGTCTTCGTACTGTGCAACGATCCGCCGTACCATCTCCTTAAGGGTTTCATTCATCCCCTCATCACTCGAATAGCGATGGAGATAATGGCAGACACCAATGATCGTGTCGGCAATCCCCCGAATAGAACGGATGTTCCGGAAATGCGGATATGCCTTGGCGAACAGTTGGTTAGCCAGTTGAAAGAAGGCGTCGTG
The DNA here is from genome assembly GCA_963662405.2 of Syntrophales bacterium. Taxonomy (GTDB): domain Bacteria; phylum Desulfobacterota; class Syntrophia; order Syntrophales; family UBA2210; genus UBA6078. The sequence goes on along the minus strand of CAXXKT010000001.1, from coordinate 1,855,642 downwards.
GGGGGAGAAACGGATAAGGAATCCCAAGGCCCATATGGTTCGTCCGAACGCATCATCCGATCCGACCTCATCCAGAAAACTTCTATTATAGCTCAAGAAGTTCCTGAACAGGCCGTCATCACGCTGCATGTAATCGATGTAGCTGAGATACGTGGGCAGAAGACCCAGGGGCGCCGGGTCTCTCTTCTGGTGGTAGGCCATGGTTGCCATCAACAGTCCCCGGGCATTGTCGTCCAGGCAATACCCCTCTTTCCGGCTCGGCACGCTGTAGTTCGCATGCTGGATGATACCGGTATCGTCGGTGAGCTGCCTGACGTGGGCCAGATCGAATGGGGGGAGAACCAGCGGATCGACGATAGCATCCTCTCTGGCGCTCACCTCCTGATAGGATTGCGCCACATCATACATGAGATTGGCATATTTCTCCCCGATAACGGGCCATGTCATCTGCCGTCCGTAGGTGTACGCCTTGCGCCGTAATTCGGACAGAACTGAAGGGTTGTCCAGCAGTTCGTTGAGAATACCGGCCAGCGCGTTTGAATCGTGAAAATCAAACAGCCTTCCTCTCCCATCCGCCAGGAGCTCCTGCGCGTGCCAGTAAGGCGTAGAAATGACGGCCGCCCCCGCTCCGACCGCATAGGCCAGGGTCCCACTGGTGATCTGGGCCTCATTCAGATAGGGGGTTATGTAGATATCGATGGCGGACAGGTACTCAAACAGTTCCGTTGCGCTGACAAATCTATTATAGAAATAGACGTTTTCTCTCAGCTTATTTTTTTCTACCAGGCGTCGCAGATAATTCCGGTACTCCTCGCCCGAAGTACGCAACACGGCCGGATGTGTTTTTCCCAATATGATGAATACAACTTCCGGATGTTTCAGAACAACCTGCGGCAGGGCCTGGATTACTGTTTCGATCCCCTTGCTTCGGCTTAGAAGGCCAAAGGTAAAGATGGCCTTTTTGCCCTCCAGATTAAACTTCTTTTTATACTGATTTCTCTGAACAAGATCGAGGTCGGGGACACCGTGTTCAATAAGCTCAATCTTATCCGGTCGGACATCATAGATTTCGGTCAGGAACTTGATCGCACGATGGCTCATCACCACCACCTTCTCGGCCTTATCACCGATCTCATGGATGATGGCCCTTTCGTTATAGGAAGGCTTCTCAAGGATCGTATGAAGGGTAGCAACAAGGGGAATCTTCAGCCGATGGATGAACGGAAGGATGTAAATGCCGCTGTCGCCGCCGAATATCCCGAATTCATGCTCCAGCACACAGGCATCGGCATCACTGTAATTGATAAATTTGACCGCCTTGAGATAATCCCGTTGATGGTTCTGCCGAACGACATATCGTACCTTCTCGGGATACGGGTAATCCTGACCCTCATCATTCATCGCGACAACGGAGCACTCGACCCGATCGGTCAGTTCCATCGATTCGACCAGATCCCTTGTAAAGGTCGCAATCCCGCATTCCCGCGGCGGGTAATTCCCTATACACGTAATCTTGATCTTCTTCATCCTGATCTCCTTACAATTGTCTGTTGGGTTCCACTTGTTGGCAAAACCGGTATGGAAGTGACAGGTGTGCAACGCTAAAAAAGAGAGGAGCTGCGGAGATCATCCCCGCCTCACCCGGTACAGGGAAGGTCGGGAGGGAATTGCACAATTCCTTGAATCTCCCCTCGGTTCTATTCCTTAAGATAGGCAATATCTTCCCAGGGATGATGGTACAGACCCTGTTTGAGCCGTTTTTGATCCATGTGATGCCCGATAAGACCGATGCTCCGCCCCAGGACAAAGAGGCCATTGAGCGAGCCCATCCGGATATATTCGTCCGCCTCCTCCCGGGAGAACTCGGATCGCAGAAGGTCCACGAAACAGACGGCGATGCAGCCGTCCACGCTCAGGATCAGATTGTCCCGCTTTGAGGTCGTAATATTTTCTACTTCCAAGGCATAGTCCAAGAGCATCGTACTCTTAAGATTCCTTTTTGCATAGTTCTTTATGATGGTCACCCGCGTATCGGGGTTGTGGACGGATTTGGTCCGATGACCGATCCCCTGGATGTTTGAGCCCTTTCGTTTCATCGAATCGATAAACTCGAGGGGGGCAAGCCCCCTGTCAAGGGCGTCGGAAAACTCCAGGGCGGCGCTATCCAGGACTCCACCGACCCGCGGCCCGATACAGAGCAGTCCGGATATCAGGGAGGGTAGCAGGTCCTTCCCCGCCCTGCTGGCCACTATGGTGTTGTGGGCGTCCGATACCGCCGGACCGCGATCCGCAAGTACCATGATAATCATCTCTATGAACTTCGTAGCGTACCGGGGGAGCAGCTTCTTGAACCACAGAATGCTGAGAACCCCGCCGATGCCGATATCCTTTTTGAAAACCTGTGATATTGGCAGGTTCCCGTACAGCATTTCCTCTCCCCGGTCGTCCGATATGGTGGAGATGACGCTCGCCGCTTTGCGGATCGAACCCGTCTTCAGGGCCGTGGCAAAGTCGACCGGAACCTGCGGGGCCGCCACCTCCTGCGCAGGCTGTATCTTCCCCTTCTTGACCAGCTTTTCATAGGTATCGTGGATCTTCTCGGCGAAATCATCGAACGAGTCGGGAACAATTGCCCCTGCCTTCCTCAACGCGGCATTTTTGGCATCCGCACCTTCGATACCGGTCTCCGCTTTTGCCCCGGCGTGTCCGAACTGGATATCCGTCTTGAATGCCTTTTCGCATGTCCCCGTCACCCACATGACCAGGGGCTTTCTGATCTCCTTTCTGTTGAGGGCAAGGGCGATCTCATTCTCATCCATACCCCCCACCTCACCGAGGCAAGCGAGCATCTTGATGGCGGGGTTTTTCTCATAGCGCAGCAGATGATCCAGGAGGGTGCTTCCGGGGTACCGGTCGCCGCCGATGGCGATCCCCTCGTAGAGGCCGTCTGTATTCCGGGCAATTATATTGTACGCCTCGTTGGAAAGACCGCCGGACTTGGAGACAAAACCCACGGAGCCCGGTCTGTGGAGCTTCGCCTCTATGATATTCTCCAGGGTCCCCCCGGTGTTACCGATCTTGAAGGCACCTGCCCGGATACCCCCCACCGTGGCCGGTCCGATAATCATCTTCCCCAGTTTCCTGGCCTTCGCGATCAACTCTTTGGCCCGCCGCTCGGGAACACCCTCGGCGATCAGGACGATTGTCCTGATCTGTTTCAGATCAAAAGCCTCCTCGGCGGACTGGGCGGCGGAACGGAAGGATGCGAAACTGATCAGGACATCCACCTTTCGGTGCCTGCGGGCGGCTGCAGCCAGGGATGTGTAGACGGGGATCAGGATCTCCACGGAACCGAAAAAGAACTTCTGCAGATATTCACTCCCCGTCGTATTAACGATGGCAGCCACCGAGGGCGTTTTTCTCCCCACGGCGTAGTCAAAGTCCAGCATCCCCTGTATGGGATTGGCCTGTATGTTATAGATGAACGCCTGGGTTTCTCTGTTGAAGAGTTCGTACTCTATGATTTCTGATTTCTTTCGTGCCATTTATCTGTCCCCCTTGAGCGCCATCGATATGATCCCTGTCATATGGGTCTCCGGACCGTACACGGAGATGGGGAGGCCCAGTTCTTCCGCCAGAGACTTCACGCTATCCAGCCCTTCCTTGTAGTTGGGACCGCCGCGCCTGACAAAGATTGTCACCTTCCCCTCCCTGAGCTTGTCACGGTATTCCCTGAGGGCCCTGCTGATGCCCCGAAAGGTAACGGCAACATCGGTAAAATTTGCGATCTCTCCCCCGATGAGGAGAAACTTACCCTTGGGATCTCTTTTCCGTGTCATCAGGTCAAGGATCGTCTTCGCGTAGAGATAGGTGAATTCCTCATTGGGGTTCCCGGAGTACTCGCCATAATTGGCCATCTCCCCCATAAACCCCAGATCGGTGATAGTGTCCGCGTAGACCACCGAAGCACCCCCTCCGGAGGTCATGGTCCAGACGCGCCCCTCGGAATTGAGGACGGTCAGTTTGAGCGAAGATCCCGTCCGGGAATCCAGCTCTTCTATGTACGCCTCTTCCTTCGTAAGTATCCGACCGAACGGAGCGGGGAACCGTATCTTCCCCCATTTTTTCCCGCTGGCAAAAGTGGCCGTATCGTCGAGCCTCGCCGCCAGGTCCAGGGGAAGGACACCTGCCCCACGAACAATAAATGGGTTTATCTCAAGGTAGGTATAGTTCAGGTCTGCATAGAATTTGAAGAGCACTTCGGTAAAGCCCGCGATTAGGGCCCTTTGCTCTTCCGGGACCCTGCCGAGGAGCCTCTTTTCGATCTGCCCTGCCGTCGGAAACTTTCCGATGGGTACCGACAGCCTCACGGCCTTGGCATCGACATCTCCGACATCAATCCCGCCAGCGTGATGGAAGAGAATATCGTCCCCCGCCCGCTGAGAGATAACGGCGAGATAGTATTCGTCCTTCGCATCGTGCGGAACAAATGGTTCTACAATACAATGATCAAGCACCCCGGTAACGCCATTCAGCGTCACCTCGGCGTTCATCCGGTCCCGGATCCACTGCCGGACATCCCTCCAGTCGGCATCGAGGAGCAGCAGTTCATTTTTTCCTCTCTGCTTTATCAACTGATCGATCTTTACCGCCAATCGTTCCTTAAGGATCCATGGGTGCCTGTCAGGAAGCCGCTTCAGGTCGGTCTCAGGACCCACCGACACGAACCTGTTTCGGATCAGGTACCTCCCGCCGGTATATCCCGCAAAGAGACGTGCCATCATCCCCTTGCCGTCCGCTTCTCTGATAGCCCTCTGCGCCATGGTCCTCCTTTACATTTTTCCCTCCAGAACCTCCCGTATGTAATCTATAAAGTCTTCCGTCAAGACCTGACGGTTCTTCGGATCTGGGTCGGCAAGTCTCAAAAGGTCTCCGGTCATGACTCCGCCTTCAATCGTCTCTATGACCGCGTCTTCGACCTTCTGCGCGAAGGCGGAGACCTCGGGGGTGCCGTCCAGCTCCCCCCGTTTTTTCAGACCGCCCGTCCAGGCAAATATCAGCGCCGTGGAATTCGTGGAGGTCTTCTCTCCCGCGAGGTGCTTGTAATAATGTTTCTGAACGGTGCCGTGAGACGCCTCATATTCAAAATATCCCTTCGGAGAGACAAGTACGGAGGTCATCATCGCCAGGCTTCCGTACGCCGAGGCAAGCATGTCCGACATGACATCTCCGTCGTAGTTCTTGCAGGCCCAGAGCATCCCCCCATCGGACTTCATGATTCGTGCAACGGCATCGTCGATAAGGGTGAAAAAATATTCGATGCCGGCGGCCTCAAAGGCGCCCTTCCAGTTCGCCTCGTACTCCTCCTGGAAGATCTCGCGAAACGAAGCGTCATACGTCTTGGAAACGGTATCCTTCGTCCCGAACCACACATCTATCTTCTGATCCAGGGCATACGTAAAGCATGCGATGGCAAAGTCCCGGATGGAAGAATCCAGATTGTGAACCCCCTGGATAATACCCGGCCCCTTGAACTCATGAATAACCTCTCGTACCGGCTGGCCTCCGCCGGTCGGAGTAAATACCAGTTCCGCGGTGCCGGGCCCCGGCACCTTTATCTCCCTGTTCGCGTACACATCGCCGTACGCATGCCTCCCGATATGGATCGGCTTTTTCCAACCCGAGACTGCGGGTTGTATGTTTTTCACAAGGATCGGCGCCCTGAATACCGTCCCATCGAGCATCCCCCTGATGGTGCCGTTAGGGCTGTTCCACTGTTTCTTTAGATCATACTCCTCAATCCGTTCGGCGTTAGGCGTAATGGTCGCGCACTTGACCCCCACCTTATACTTCATAATGGCGTTGGCCGAGTCAATGGTAACCTGATCGCCAGTATCGTCCCTCATCTTGAGACCAAGATCGTAGTAATCGATATCCATATCGAGATAGGGGAGCAGCAGCTTATCCTTGACCATCCACCACATGATCCTGGTCATCTCATCCCCGTCCAGTTCTACTATCGGGGTCTTCACTCCGATCTTTTCACTCATTCATTCCTCTCCTGAACTTTTTTATTTCTAATCAATGACAGCATCCCGCCAGCGAGGAGAATATCCTTCGCCCTCCCCGAAAGATCATAGCCTACTTCGAATTCATTGCCACGGGTGGTGTTCCTCACCATCAGGGGCTCTCCCTCTCGAATCTTATCACGAATACCGGGAATCTCCAGGGAGTCGCCCTGTTGTATCATATCGTAATCATCCTCGGTCTTGAAGGTCAGAGGAACAATGCCGAAGTTTATCAGGTTTGCCGTATGTATCCTCTCGAAGGACCTTGCGATGACCGCCTTGACGCCCATGTACATTGGGCAGAGGGCGGCGTGTTCACGGGAAGAACCCTGCCCGTAGCTGAGCCCCCCCACGATTATATTGTCCCTGCCGGAGGCCTGTATTTCTCCGGCCCTTTTGTGAAACTCGGGGTCGACAACCTCAAACAGAAACTCGGAATATGCCGGAATGTTGGATCGGTACTTCATCCTTGCGCCGGCGGGGATTATATGGTCCGTGGTGATATTGTCTCCCAGTTTGACGGTCACAACGCCGTCAACCCGTTCGGGGAGTGGCTCGGTGGCGGGGGGCGCCCCTATGTTCGGCCCCCTGCGGATATCAACGCTTTCAGGGTCATCGGATGGTGAAAGAATCATCGAATCATCTATGATAAAGACATCGGGCATTGCTATCTCGGGATAGGGGATCCCAATCTTCCTCGGGTCCGTTATCCTCCCCGTTATCACAGCCGCAGCCGCCGTCTCCGGGCTTACCAGATAAACGTTCGCACTTTTGGTTCCAGACCTGGCCAGAAAGTTTCTGTTGCTGGTCCTGAGAGAGACGGCGTCGGTCTGTGGAGACTGGCTGTTCCCTATGCAGAATCCGCACGCGTTCTCTTCCAACCTGACCCCCGTCTCAATGAGGTCGGCCAGGGCGCCGTTCCGAGCCAGCATTTCAACCACCTGTTTCGAGCCTGGCGCCAGGACAAAACTGACATCAGGATGGACCTTTTTCCCCTTCAGGCTCTTCGCGACCACCATCAGGTCCCGGTACGACGAGTTGGTACAGGACCCGATGCAGACCTGGTGCACCTCCATGCCTTCCAACTCTTTAACGGTGGCTATGTTACCGGGGCTGTGAGGGGTCGCCGCCAGGGGAACTAGTTCGGACAGGTCAATATTAACCACCTTTGCGTATACGGCATCCGGGTCCGCGGCCAGTTCCTCCCAGTCTTCTTCCCTCCCCTGAGCTCTGAGAAATTTTCTTGTTTCGCCATCGCTGGGGAAGAGGGAGGTAGTGACGCCGCACTCCGCCCCCATATTGGTGATCGTCGCCCGTTCAGGAACGGTCAGTGTCTCCACGCCCGGCCCGCCGTACTCGAGCACGCATCCCACATTCCCTTTCGTTCCGAATACCTCCAGGACCTTGAGGATAACATCCTTGGCACTAACCCATGGCTGCAATTTTCCTGTCAGATTAATGCCGATCACCGTGGGACAGGTCAGGTAAAAAGGCTCACCGGCCATAGCCAGCGCCACATCCAGACCGCCTGCACCTATGGCGATCTGCCCGATACCACCACCCGTGGGGGTATGGCTGTCGGAGCCCAGCAGCGTCGCTCCCGGCCTTCCGAACCGCTCAAGGTGCACCTGATGACATATACCGTTTCCCGCCCGGGACAGATAGACACCGCAGCGGGCGGCCACGTCCTGGAGGTATCGATGATCATCCGCGTTTTCGAACCCTATCTGTATGGTATTGTGATCGATAAAGCTCAACGAACGGTCCGTTTTTACCCTGCCGATCCCCATGGCCTCGAACTGCAGGTAGGCCATCGTACCGGTGGCATCCTGCGTCAGGGTCTGGTCTATGAGGACACCTATCTCGCTCCCCGGGTTATATGTACCCACGACTAAGTGTCCCTCCAGCATCTTCTGCGTGAGCGTCTTTGCCATAAACATTTCCTCTGAGTACCGCTTATAAGAAGATACGCCCCAACCGTTTACCGGGAACACGCACGAAACATAATACCGCGGCTCGGCCCGTTCTCCTCAGATCGCCTCGATCGTTGATGGCGGCTTCGTTGCAATATTGTATGTGACGCTGACGACACCGGGGATCTCGCCGATGATTTCGGCGGCAATCGCCTCGAGGGTCTCGAAGGGGAGCCGGGTGGGGGACGCGGTCCGCGCGTCGACGCTGTCCCAGCATCGCACCTCGATCTGCCGGCCGAAGTCGCGCTTCCCGTCGCGCATACCGGTCACGCGGTCCGCGTGGAGAATCGCCATGTACTGAAAGGCTCCGCTGTCCTTGAGCCTCTTCTCGACGATCATATTCGCCTTCCTGACCACCTCGATCCGTTCCGGTGTCACCCCCCCGATCACGCGCGCCGCGAGGGCCGGCCCCGGGAAGGGGATGCGCTTGAATAGCTCGGTCTGAAGGCCGAGGGCCTCGCCGACCTTCCGGACACCATCCTTGCGGAGCTGGATGAGGGGCTCGAGAATCCGGTAACCGAACGTGGCCTGCGGATCGATCCCGAGCTGTTCGAAGACATTGTGCTGCCGCTTGATCCCCGCGACGGTCTCGTCGATATCGGTCAGGATCGTCCCCTGGAGGAGACATTTCGCCCGGCTTTCTTTGACGATACGACCGAAGACATCACGGTAGAAGGTCTGGGTAATCGCCTCGCGTTTCTCTTCCGGGTCCGTGATCCCGGCCATGGCGGCGAAAAATTCATCACGCGCATCGGCCACTTCGACCGTCACGCCAAGTTCACGAAAAAACCCGACGACCTGTTCGGCCTCTCCTTCACGCATTATCCCGTTTTCGACGAAGATGGTCCTCAGACGATCCCCCAGAGCCCGGTGTCCGAGCATCGTGACCACCGACGAATCGACCCCCCCGGAGAGGGCATTGATCGCCATGTCATCCCCGACGGCCTCCCTGATCTCTTTCACTTTCTCGTTGATGAACGCCTCCGTGTTCAGTTCCTGCGCGGTGATCTCCGTGGCCATAGAACGCCTCCTTCTGTCTGATTATTTGCGAATTCTGCTCTTCGTTGCCGAACACATACAACACCCGACGGTCCTGTCGGTCCCCGCCGGCGAATTGCTCTCATATCACAACACCTCACTCGACACAACACGCTCTGTACGCCACTGCAGCACTCCTCAATTCGTCACCGGGGCAGAATAAGCGGTAGTGATCGTTCCCGAATTGCAGTATGTTTTTTCGTTTGATTGTATTCTCACAACCGAAAAAGAGATCATACCCCGGGTCAACGGCAAACAGATCGACCGCTGTACGGGGTTTTCCTGCTTATCGCATTCTTCCGTCAAACGGCGATTCGACCCGTTCCTTCTTTCCGTATGGGGAGAAACCCCCTTTTCCGATGATCATACACTATCTTCGGCACGGGTTGTCAATAATTTTGGGAGGGTTTTTACAAACGGGGTCCTGATACCCGGAGGGATGAAGAGATGCATGAGACTGACCGTCGCGCATCGATCGTCTGGAATCGACCCCCTTCACCGGCTCAATCGATCACCATGGCCTCTCTCACTTTGCGAGCCAGCTCCCCCAGCCTGAAGGGTTTCTGCAGGAAATGCACACCCTGTTCCAAGACACCATGATGGGCAATGGCATCTTCCGTGTACCCCGACATGAAGAGCGCCCGGGTGTCCGGCCGTATCTCTCTAAGCCGGTCTATCAGCTCCTTCCCGCTCATGGACGGCATCACCACATCGGTTATGACCAGACTGACAGGTGTATCATGGTCCTGATAGAGCTTGACGGCGTCGAGAGGTGTTTCCGCAATAATGACGCCATAGCCAATGATCTCCAGCATTCCCTTGGTGATTTCGAGAACCATGGGGTCATCCTCAACCAAAAGAATATTCCCGACCCCGTTCAGCAAGGCTTCCTTCTCATCCTCTTCCCGAACCTCTTTCCCCTGTGTGGTACGCGGCAGATAGATGGTGAATGTCGTTCCATGACCCTGTTCACTGTATAGGGTAATATACCCGTTATTTTGCTTGATAATGCCGTAGACCGTGGCCATCCCGAGACCGGTCCCTTTCCCCACCTCCTTGGTCGTGAAAAAGGGTTCGAATATATGATCCATTGTTTCCCGGTCCATTCCCGTGCCATTGTCACTCACTGACAACTGAACGTAATCACCGGGGGTAAAGCCGACATGACCCCGGCAATATGATTCATCGGCAACGACATTCTTTGTTTCGATCGTCAGTGTTCCTCCACCGGGCATCGCGTCCCGGGCATTTACCGCCAGGTTGATCATGATCTGCTCAATCTGAGACGGATCAAACTTGATCATCCACGGCTCTTCCTCGAGATGAACCCTCAGATCAATATCCTCACCAATAAGACGAATCAACGATTTTTCCGTATTGATAACCAGGTCATTGAGATTGAGGACCGTCGGGGCGATAATCTGCTTGCGGGAAAAGGCCAAGAGCTGCGAGGTAATGTCCCGGGATCGGATGGCGGCTTTTTCAATTTCGACAATGTCTTTCAGTACGGGATGCTCCTTGACCAGGCTGAGTTTGGCCAGGTCCGCGTATCCGAGGATAACACTGAGCATATTGTTGAAGTCATGCGCCACACCTCCCGCCAGGCGGCCGACAGTCTCCATCTTCTGCGCCTGTATCAACTGCCCCTCGAGCTTGCCCTTTTCCTCCTCGAGCCGTTTGCGCTCGGTAATATCTCTGACGGCAAGAAGAATCGCCTCCGGTTTACCTTCGTCATCGCGGAGGAAAGTCGCCGTTTCCTCGACCCAGATGGTTCCACCGTTTTTGTGATATACCTCCATCTCCAGCACCCGCGACCGATGCGGATCAGCAGGTTCTGGTCCGAATTCTTTTTCCAGTTCCTCCCCCAGGACCTGCTGCGCCAAGGCGTACGATTCCGGAGGCACCTGTTCTTGCAATGGAACACCGGCCAGCTCTTCAAGGCTGTAACCGGTGAGCCACGCCGCGGACGGACTGCGGTATTTCTCTGTAAGGTCGACCCCCACTACCATGATCACATCGTGGATGTTCTCCACGATCATCCGGTAGCGCTGTTCACTCTCCGCCAGGGCTTTCTCCATCGTACGTCGCTCGGTCACATCACGGGAAACACCCCGGAACCCGATCGGGCTCCCCTCGGCATTTCTTCGCAGGGAAACGAACAGTTCGTGAATCGCCCTGCTGCCGTCCTTCCTCGTAAATTGATATTCATGTACATTCGCCGGTATTCCTGTCCGGTAGATCTCGTTGAAGATCTTATACGTCTTCTTTGCCGTTTCAGGATCGGTATATCTGAATCTGTCCTTCGCGAGAAGCTCTTCACGGGAAAACCCCGTTAGGGTACAGAGGGCGTCGTTGCAGAACGTGTAGCTCCCTTTGAGATCTACCTCCCAGTAGCCCTCCTCTATGGAATCGAGGATCGTACGGTATTTCTCTTCACTCTCCCGCAACCGTTCCTCGGCTCGTTTGCGATCAGTAATATCACGACTGGTCAAAAGAATACCGACCGGTCTTCCCTGTTCGTCCCGTTGAAAACTCGCCGTGGTTTCTTCCCAGACCGTCCCGCCGTCCTTGTGATAGATCTCCAGCTCCATAGTGCGGGACCGGTGAGGGTCGACGGGTTTTCCGCTGGATTCCAACGCGAATTCTTCCACCAGCACCTGCTCCAGCAGGCGATATGATTCGGGGGTCATCTGATCCTGTACGGGCATATTCCTGATCTCTTGAGGGGCATACCCGACAGACCGAGTTCCCGAAGGGCTCTGATAGACGTAGTTCAGATCGAGATCAAGCAGCGTGATACTGTCATGCATATTCTCCACGATCATCCGGTAGCGCCGTTCACTCTCCGCCAGTGCTTCCTCCATCGTACGTCGCTCGGTCACGTCACGGGAAATGCCCCGGAATCCGATCGGGGCCCCTGCGGCATCTCTTCGCAAATGAACGGATAATTCGTGCGTTACCATGCGGCCGTCAACTCTCTCAAATCGATAATCCATTACGCTTGCCGGGATTCCCGTCCGGTAGACCGCGTTGAAAATCCTATAGACCTTCTCCGCCACGTCAGGATCGACATATGAACGATTGTTCATCCCGATGATCTCTTCACGAGAACGTGCCATCAATGCGCACAGGGCATCGTTGCAGAAGGTGTATCTCCCCTTGAGATCTACTTCCCAGTATCCGTCTTCAATGGATTCGAGGATGGTGCGGTACTTTTCTTCGCTCTCCCGCAGGTTCTGCTCGGCCTGTATTCGTTTCGTGACGTCACGGGTAATGCCCCGGAACCCGATCGGGCTCCCTTCATCCTCCCTCATCAAGGAGACGTTGAACTCGACCCTCCCCGTGGTACCGTCTCCCCGTATGATTTCGTGATCGCTAATCCGGGAGGGTTTCCCTGTTCGATAGACCTGATTACAAACCGTGGCTATCCTCTCTGCCGTCTCGGGGTCGGTATAATCACGAAAGGTCATCTTCATCAATTTCTCAGGCGGAAAACCGTGGATCTTGCACAAAGCATCGTTGCAGGAGATATAACGCCCCGCAAGATCCACTTCCCAGTATCCTTCCTCCATCTCTTCGAGAATGGTCCGGTACTTTTTCTCGCTCTCCCGGAGCTGCCCCTCGGCCCGTTTGCGGTCGGTAATATCCCTTCCCACGGCAAGGATCTCCATCGGACGACCTTCATCGTCACGATTAAAAGCGGCACTCACCTCCAGCCAGACTTGCCTGCCGTCCTTGTGATAGACTTCAAGCTCTAAGGTCTTGGAGCGGTTCGGGTCGAAGGACTGTCCGGAGGCCTCCAGGGCGAGTTCCTTTGAAAGAATCTGCGATGCCAGTTCAAAGGACTCGGGAATGACCACATCACTCAATGCCATTTTCATGATCTCTTCACGCGTGTATCCGGAGACGCGTGTGTTTGAAGGGCTGACGTAGACAAACTGGAGATCCAGCCCCACAATCCAGACGATATCGTTCACGTTTTCGACAATCAAACGATAGCGCTGTTCGCTGTCCCTGAGGGCCTCCTCGGCCTTCTTGAGCTCGGTGATGTCTTGCCACACGCAGTGGTAAACGTGCTTCCCTTGAATCTCCGCATATTGCGCCGTTACCTTGACATCCCTGACTTCACCCTGTTTTGTCCGATGGCGTGTTTCGAAATCGGCTCTGCCTTTATGGATAACTTGTGCGATCGTCGCTTTGATTTCATCGAGCGATTCGATTTCCTCAATATCGGAAACGTTCAATTCCGCAAATTCCTCGCGCGAATAGCCCAGTTGCAGGCATGCCTTTTCGTTGAATCCCACGATTCGGGCCGTTTCGGGGTCCAGGATCACCACGCCATGGGGTGCATCTTCAAAGAGCAATTGATACAATGCCTTCGTACCTTTGAGTTCATCCTCGGCCTGTTTGCGGGCAGTGACATCACGCGACACACCGTACAACCCCGTCAGGGTCCCCCTGTCGTCACGAATACCGGTTATGTCCGTATCCATCCAGCGGGTCGATCCGTCCTTGTGGTAGTATTCCAGGACAAGGTGCGCGACCCTGTCGGGCTCCGCATTTCCCTCCTCTTCGAGCGCGAACTCCCGGGTCAGGGCCTCCATCCCATAGGCCAGCGATTCGGGGGTAAACTGCTGATCGGCGGCCTGATGGATCCATTCTTCCGGGGTAAAACCCAGTACCCCCTGTACCGAGGGGGTAACGTATGTCGTCCGCAGGTCCATGTCGGCCAGCCACACGATATCGGTTATCTTCTCGGCAATCATCCGGTACCATTCTTCACTCTCCCTGAGTTGCCTGTTCACGGTTTCCAGATCCGCCATCTTTTTCTCAAGTTTTTTAAAGAGGATCTCGTTATGCCGCCTGAAAAATTCCATCTCTTCACCGAGGGGTTTCGTGTTCCGCTCTTTTTCCGTACCGGTCTGTTGCAGGACTTCGTGCAGTATACTGATCAATACCTCGGGTTCTTGTGGTTTGAGAATGAATCGGTCCGCTCCGAGGCCGAGGGCAAAGACCTCGTCTTTGGGATCGGTATAGGTTGCGGTGTAAAATACAAAAGGGATCTCTTTCAGCGTATTGTCCGATTTCCACTCCCGGCACAAGGCGTAACCGTCCATTACCGGCATCAGGATGTCGGTGACGATCAGGTCGGGGGGGACAAGACGGGCCTTCTCTAGGGCATCCTTTCCGTTTTCAGCTGAAGTCACCTGAAAGCCATGTCCCTTCAGCAGTGTTTCTATCATATAGAGATTGGCATTTTCATCGTCAACGATCAGAACGTGTTCACGCATCATTCCTCCGTAGTGTCACCTGTTGCTTAATCCGTATCATAAAAAAATCCGGTCGAGGGTGAGACCATCCTTGTTTTTATTCCCCGACGACCCTTTATTGCAACAACGATTTTATAGCCGTCCCATGGTGCATGTGGCAAGGTAGTCGTGATTTGCGATGATAATATTGATTTTCATACATCATTCCTCAGAAAGAGAAGGTGCGGAGATATCCGTTCGGACCGGGTCAATCGACCGCCATGACCTCTCTCACCTTCCGCGCCAGTTCCTTGAGCCCGAAGGGCTTCTGTAAGAATTGTATGCCCTCTTCCAATATACCGTGATTAGCGATGGCATCGGCGGTATAACCGGACATGAACAGCACCTTGATGCCGGGTCGGACCTTTTTGATTTCGTCTATCAGTTCCTTGCCGCTCATGGCCGGCATCACCACATCGGTAATAACCAGACTGAACGGCGTGTCATCTTTACGACAGAGATTCATGGCATCCTGTGACGTATCCGCCGCAATCACGTTATAGCCGATGGATTCCAACATTCCCCTGGTAATTTCAAGCACCATGGGGTCATCCTCCACCAGAAGGATGGTTCCCCCTTCGGCGGTAATCGACTTTTCATCGGTCTCTTTCCAGACCTCTCTTTCCTCGGTGGTCCGCGGGAGATAGACCTTAAAGATCGTCCCGTGTCCCGGCTCGCTGTAAGTGTTGATAACACCCCTGTTTTGCCTCACGATTCCGTATACGGTGGCCATTCCCAGACCGGTTCCCTTTCCCATCTCTTTGGTGGTGAAAAAGGGCTCAAAGATATGCCCCATCGTTTCCCGGTCCATCCCTGTGCCATTGTCACTGACCGACAACTGAACGTAATCACCGGGGGTAAAGTCGAGGTGACCCCGACAATAGAATTCATCGATGGTAACGTTCCGGGTTTCGATCGTCAACTTTCCGCCATGAGGCATCGCGTCACGGGCATTCACCGCCAGGTTGATCAGGATCTGTTCGATCTGGGACGGATCAACCTTGATCATCCAGGGTTCTTCTTCAATCCGGACCTTCAGGTGGATATCCTCACCGATAAGGGGGGACAGAGCCTTTTCCGTGTTGACGACCAGGTCATTGAGGTTGACGACCGTGGGGGTGATAATCTGTTTCCGGGAAAAGGCCAGAAGTTGCGAGGTAATGTCGCGGGAGCGGACGGCGGCCTTTTCTATCTCGTTAATATCCTTGAGGACGGGATGCTCCTTGACCAGACGCAGTTTGGCCAGATCTACATACCCCAGGATAACGCTGAGCATGTTGTTGAAATCATGTGCCACGCCCCCCGCCAGGCGACCAACGGTCTCCATCTTCTGGGATTGGATTAACTGGCCTTCCAGTCTTTCCTTCTCCTCCTCTGCCTGCTTGCGCTCGGTAATATTCCTGATGGCGAGCACGATTGCCTCAGGTCTGCCGTCGGCATCACGGAGGAACGTCGCCGTTTCCTCAACCCAGACCGTTCCGCCGTCTTTGTGATACAGTTCCACTTCCAGTGTCCGCGACCAGTGTAGGTCCACGGCATCAGGATCTGATTCTTTTTCCAACTGCTCCATCAGTATCTGTTCCACCAGGGCGTAGGACTCCGGGGTGACCTGTTCTTGCGTGGGAATAGCGCTCAGTTCCTCAAGGGTGTAACCGGTCAGGTGCGCCGCGGAGGGACTGCGGTACTGTTCCGTAAAATCGAGGCCCATAACCATAATAACATCCGACATATTCTCGACAATCATCCGATAGCGCTGTTCGCTTGCTTCCAGCTCACCCGCGATCCGCTTGCGGTCGGTCATATCCCGAGCGACAAGCAGGATTTCAACGGGGTTGCCCTCGTCATCGCGGAGGAATGTCGCCGTTACCTCGATCCAGACCGTTCCGCCGTCCTTGTGATATGCCTCCAGTTCCAGCGTCCTCGACCGGTGAGGATCAACGGGATTGGGGCCGAACTCGTTTTCCAATTCTTCCGTCAAGGCCTGCCCCACCCGGGCGGAGGATTCCGGGGTAAGCAGATCCCTTGGTAAAATTTCGCTGATTTCGTGCGGGGTGTGGCCGGTTATCTGGATGTTGGACGGGCTGCGGTAAGCGTAGTTGAAATTCAGATCCATGGTCCAGATGATATCCTGCATGTTTTCTACGATCATCCGGTACCGTTTCTCGCTCTCTTCCAGTGCCTCCTCGGCCTGTTTGCGTTCGGTGATGTCCCGTCCGACGACGAGGACCTTCGTCGGATTGCCATCCGCATCGCGATTGAATTTGGTATTTACTTCCACCCAGATATGCTCGCCATCCTTGCGGCGGACTTCCAGCTCCAGGGTTCGGGAACGATGCGGGTCAAAAGGTTGTCCGCTGTTTTCCACTGCAAGCTCTTCGTCCAGTATCTGCGCGGCCAGTTCAAAGGATGCCGGTGAGAGCAAATCTTGTGCTTTCATCATCACCATCTCTTCGTTGGGATACCCGGTTACACGGGCACTTGCCGGGCTGGTTGATATGAATCCAAGATCCATGCCGAATGTCCAGACAACTTCATTGACGTTTTCGACGATCACCCGATGGCGCTGTTCGCTGTCTCTTAGGGCCTCTTCAATCTGCCTGCGGTCACTGATATCGCGTGTTACCCCGACAATTTCGAAGGGGCTTCCATGCTCGTCACGGTTGAAGGTAATGTTGATCTCCATCGACCGCGTGCTTCCGTCCCGGTGTATCAGCGGTATCGCAATGGTCAGGATTCTCCCCTTTTCAAGAACAGCCCCGCTTCGTTCCTGAACCAGCTCGTTGTCCAGACGCCGCCGAAACATCGTATACGTATCCTCCGGCACCATCAGACTGAGCGGAAGGTTCATGAGCTCTTCCGGCGTGTAGCCGAGTACGCGAAAGACTGACGGGCTCAGGTACGTAAAACGCAGGTTGAAGTCCATCGTCCAGATGATGTCGCTGATGTTGTCGGTGATGAGTCGAAGTCGCCTCTCGCTTTCCTGAATCTTCTGCCGTGCCTTGATCTTTTCGGTAACATCACGACCAAAACCGCAGAAACCGATCGGTTCACCTGCGGAAGACCGCAGGAGAGACATGGAAAATTCGAGATACGCGTCCGAACGATCAGCAGCGATCACCCTGCTTTCTATAAAGGTCTTCTGCCGACCGGTAGTGTAGATCTCGCGAAAGGCACGGTATACCTCGCGGACACGTTCCGGTGGGGTGACGAGACGATAATGAATACCCTGAAGCTGCTCGCGAGAATAGCCGAGGGCCCGGCACAACGAGTCGTTGAAAAAGGTGAAGTTGCCCCTCAGGTCCGTCTCCAGGTAGGTGTCCTCCATGTTTTCCAGGATCTCGCGGTATTTCTTCTCCTGCTCTTGCAGATCCCGCTCGGTCTGTCTGCGCGCGGTGATGTCGCGAACCACGCCACGGAAACCGACGGCTTCGCCCTTGTTACCACGCAGCAAGGCAACCGATGATTCGACTTCTATGATTTCCTTGTTTTTCTTTAACACCTCCCATTCAAAGCCCTTGTTCGGTCGGCCCGTCACAAAGACCTCGTGAAACGCCGCGTACACCACGGCGGCATTGGTTTCATCCACGAGGTCTTGAAAATGCATACCTTGGAACTCTTCTTGGGCATACCCCAGGTCCCTGAGTGCCCTCCCGTTGAAGAAGAGGAGACGACCCGCGAGGTCGGTCTCAAAATAGGTCTCTTCGAGACTGTCGAGAATATTCCGGTAGCGCTGGACGTCAAGCATCTGATCATCCACCGGCCTGTCCATCGAGGAAACACTCTGACCGGCTCTCTCGATCAACTTGTTGACGGCGCTCGCCACGAAACCGAGCGGGCCGCCTTCCGATGCGAAATTGAGTCTCACGTCGTACCGTCCTTCCGCCGCCTGCGTTAAGGCATCTGTAATCTGCCGCATCCGCTCTTTTTCAGCTCTCGAAATCATCGCAATCCCTGTTCCCGTTCCGTCCATTGACAATCACCAGCTTTCCATTTGCTGGTACCTGATAATGCCTCGCTCCTCCATGGGTCCGGTCCGGCCTTACCATTATCTCAATACCGGCAAGACACATTTAGAAGCTGCTATTATCTTTATCGGACAAACACAATCAAACCTTAACTTCGTTTCATTTGTTGCCGGACCAGATCCGATTCCTTCATTCCTCACATATGGCTTACGAAGCACGCCACAGACGGCAATACAGATATCATTCCATCCATGGTGATTCACCGCAGATACCTCGGCTTCAGTGATAATGAACCTTATAGAAAGCCACCTGAGAACAAGTGCCGTTTACTGAGAAAGCCTTTTTTTCAAGAGGATGCCGTGCACGATGCACCACGGGATATAGAGCACAATCATGACGATAACGGTCCGGTAGAGGAGCGGCGCACAGTCTTTAAAGGGAAAGAGAGAAACCGCAACAACCGTCGGGACAATGCCCCGGACAAAAAAAGATCCGGGTTTTACGCTGCGTCTTCCCAGAAGGGTCTGTTCAAGAAAGCTGCGAAGGTCGTGGGGCTTGAACCGTATGGGATTCAGGCCCCGCGTGTGGACGTGGAGGGATGTCAGATAGAGTTAGTGGGTGCGCGCGCACCGCCAGAGGAAGACACAGATAATGACCACACCAATAAGAACGGCATCCCGATCGGCCATGCATCTCTCCCGAGGCGTCACCTCTCCCCAAGGGCGAAATCGACCGCGTTGCGTGCGTGTATAGCGGTTGTATCGAAGAGCGGAACCGGAGAGTCCGCCTGCGATACCAGGAGCGCTATCTCCGTACACCCGAGGATGATACCCTGAGCGCCCTCTTTCACCAGCCTGCCGATAATCTCACGGTATCGGCCCCGGGAGGTATCGTCAATGATCCCCGCGCACAGTTCGTCATAGATGATCCGGTGGACCGTATCACGATTCGGCTCATTCGGCACCAGAACTCTGATCCCGTGCTGTTTCTCCAGCCGCCCCCGATAAAACTCCTGCTCCATCGTGAACCGCGTACCGAGCAATCCGACCGTCGACAACCCCGCTGTTCGCACCTCGGCCGCCGTCGCATCGGTAATGTGGATGAGCGGTATCGTGACCGCCGCCTCGATGGCATCCGCCACCTTGTGCATGGTGTTGGTACACAGGACCAGAAAATCCGCTCCGGCGGCCTCGACAATCCTCCCCGCACCCGCCAGGATCTTCCCGGCCTCATCCCACCTGCCGGCGACCTGAAGTTCCTCGATCTCCGCGAAATCGACACTGTACAGGACAACCCGCGCCGAATGGAGACCGCCGAGCCGCTCTTTGACGAGTTCGTTGACAAGCCGGTAGTACGACACCGTCGACTCCCAGCTCATTCCGCCGATCATACCGATGGTCTTCATAATACCCCTCTGATGTGCGATAACGCTCCCCCCAGGGAGCGATTCGCCGTTCATCTTACACCGTGGTGCCGGAATGTCAACAAAATGACAGAACGCTTTGCCAAAGGCATCAGCAAGACCAAGCACAAAAACCGGCGGTACAATAATTTTGACAGGAAGATAGCGTTATGGTTTAATATTTACGTCAGGAACCGGCAGATAACATCCGGGACGAAAAGAGGTAATCGCATGAGCATGATCGTTGAGGACTATTTCCGCTTTGCCCTTGAAAACACGGTTGACTCTGTTGTCATTACCGATCTCGACAGCGTCATCCTCTTCGTCAACCCCGCATTCACCACCATTACCGGTTTCACCTCGGAAGAAGCGGTCGGGCAGAAGCCCCGTATCCTCAAATCGCCTCATACGACCCTTGACACTTACAAGGAGATGTGGTCGGTCATCCTGGCCGGCGGCTGGTGGCGCGGCGAAATCATCAATCTGAAGAAATCCGGCGAACAGTGGCATTCCTTCCTCTCCATATCCCAGATCCGTGACAGAGACGGGACACCCGTCGCCTATATCGGGATCGCGCGGGACATCACGGAGATGAAGCGCCTGGAGCAGCGGCTCTACGAGATGAGCCTTGAGGCCATCTTCATGCTCTCCCTGGCGGCGGAGGCAAAGGACAACATCACCGGCAGTCACCTCCAGCGTGTCCGCAGCTATTCCGAGGCCATTGCCGGACAGCTCGGGCTCCCGGAAGAAGAGGTTGCCGAGATCGGATATTCCAGCATGATGCACGACGTGGGCAAGCTCCATGTCCCGGACGACATCCTCATGAAGGCGGGGAAACTGACGGCGGGAGAATGGCAGGAGATGCGGAAACACCCCCTGGAGGGGGTTACCATCCTCCGTGACAAATCCTTCTACCGGATGGCGCGTGATATCGCGGGGAATCACCACGAGCGGTGGGACGGGTTCGGCTACCCGAGCGGAAAGAAGGGCGAAGAGATTCCGCTTTCTTCACGGATCGTCAGTGTCGCCGATGTCTTCGACGCCCTCACCACCGCTCGACCGTACAAGGACGCATGGCCTGAAGATGCGGCCCTTACCGAGGTCATGGCGGGGAAAGAAACCTTTTTCGATCCCCAGGTCGTGGACGCCTTTGAACAACTTTACAAAAAAGGGATCATCAGCGAGATCCTGCGCCGGTATCCGCCGGAATAACGGTATTCCACACTTCTGCCGCCCCATAAGACCCTCTTTCGTAAATCCGACGAATGTTCTCCCGCACGGGGAAATCTCTTTCCCTCCTCGTGGAGCCCTTCTGTCCGAACAGTGGCCGTCATGAAACGTGGAAGCTCTTGATGATCAGGCCACCCGACTTTTCCTCCCGTTCCAGATCGAGGATCCCCTGTGCCTCCGCCTCTTCCAAAAGCTGTCCGAAGGAGCGGAACCCGTAGTAGGACTCGCTGAAGCCGGGTTTGCGACGCTTCAGGGTCTGCTTGATCATGGAACCCCATATCTTTTCTTCCTCCCCGCGTTCTTCAACAAGGGCCTCGTAAGTCTCGACAATCAGATCCCATGCCTCCTGCTTCCTGTCCTCCCCGGCCTTTGCGGCCTTGGCGGCCGCGCTCCGGGCCGGTTTTCGCGCCCCCTCCTTGGCGGGGGGCTTCTTGCGGGCTGGCTGGCGGCGGACGAGGTCGTCGTAATAGATAAACTCGTCACAGTTTGCCATGAGCAGGTCCGATGTCGAGTTCTTGACGCCGACACCGATCACGATCTTGTTGTTCTCCCGCAGCTTGCTCACAAGCGGGGAAAAATCGGAATCGCCGCTGATGATGACGAAGGTATCCACATGTTCCTTCGTGTAGCAGAGATCGAGGGCATCGACGACCATCCGGATATCGGCGGAGTTTTTCCCCGCCTGGCGCACGTGGGGGATCTCGATCAGTTCGAAGGAGGCCTCGTGCATCGCCGCCTTGAATTCCTTGTAGCGCGCCCAGTCGCAGTAGGCCTTCTTCACCACGATGTTCCCCTTGAGCAGGAGACGCTCAAGTACCTTGTCGATGTCGAATTGCGCGTAGTTCGCGTCGCGGACGCCCAGGGCGATATTTTCGAAGTCACAGAAAAGGGCCATGTTTCTCATCTCAGCTCGCAATGTCATCGTATTAATCCTCCGTCACATGGTTGTGGTGCACCGGTTTTTTGAAAGAAACCGGGCTCCCGGTGTAAATCCCTATCGGTCCGCCGCAGGCCACTACCGGCTGTCCGTCACATTTGTGTGGGCGAAGTCACGAAGCCTCTGCTCGGCCTCCCTGAGCTTTTCCAAAAAACGCGCTTCTTTTGAACTCGGACCGCCAGCGCCTGAGTATGATCCAGCCGCCGAAGCGCATGAGATCGTTCCGCCAGGCCCGATACCACTTGCCCCAGCCGAATTTGATATTCCACAGCGAGAACACCATGGCCGGAAAGATCAGCACGTTCCCCGCGATCGCGAACATATACCGGAACCGGTAAAACCGGCCCATGATCTTTCCGATCGCGGTCTGCATCTCCTCCGCCGTGAGCGGTTCGTCCGGCTCGAAGAGCAGGAAATTCCCGTCGTAGTATTCCCATCCGATGCAGTCTCTCGGAAAGATCCGGTTATCCGCCCGGAGCCGTTCGGTCAGCTCCGTACCGGGAAGGGGAACGGGAAGCAGGACCTGGATGGTATCGATCCGGGTCTTCCTGATGAAGGACCGGAACTGTCGTACCTGCTGTCTGGCGGGCATCGTCACCCCCACGCCCTTCGGGAGGGGATACCCGAAGATGAACATGCCGTGCACGAGGAACCCGGCCTTGTGATACAGCGCGGTCATGGCGCGCATCTCCTCCGGATTGATCTTCTTGTTCATGGCCGCCAGTTCCTCCCCGATGGGCGACTCGAAGCCGATACAGACCATGGTAATCCCCGCGCTTCGCATGGCCTGGAGCAGCTCCGCGTCCTTGGCCCGGTCCAGCCTGATCTGCACGGTGATATCCAGCCGCGTCCCGACGGCCTTCTGATAGTGGGCCAGCATCTCGCACAGCCGCAGGGATTCGGCACGCCGGTAGCCGAACAGATCGTCGACAATAAAGAAATGCCGCGCGCCGCGCTTCTCCAGGAGAGAACTGATCTGCTCGACAACGCGCTCGACCGAAGAGGGGCGTGCTTTTCCCTTCACCGTGCAAAACTCGCAGTTCATCCCACAACCACGGACCCAACTGATCGGATACAGCTTGATCTTCGCGTAGCGAAGGAGATTGAAATCGGGGAGGGGCAGACTGTCGAAATCCGTGATGTCCCCCCGTGGTGCGGTCTGCACGACCCGCCCGTCCTCTCGATAGGCAATACCGGCAACCCGATCGGGGGAACCACCCTCCCGCAGCACCTGGAGCAGCTCACGCACGGTATCCTCCCCCTCACCCAGAACGACAAAATCGACTCCGTTGTCGAGCGCTTCACGGATATTCTCGCCGATGAAATGCTGGCCGCCGGCAATCGTGGTGACGCCCTGTCCTCGGTAAAATCGGGCCAGTTCATAGAGCCTCGGGACCGTGCTGCTCAGCCCCCCGTACAGGCCCACTACATCAGCGTGCCTGATGGTGTGGAGGGTGTTGTGATCGGGACGACCGGTCTCATCCCGCGGACCGAACTTGCGGTAATTGTTCTCATCAATAATCTCGACATCCCACCCGTCCATTGTGCTGACGACCGTGGCCACACAGACAGGCCCCAGGGCCGTTGTCTGTTTCGCAATCCGGGAGTAGATATTGAAGGCCGGGTAGGCCGGGATGACTATCCTGAAACGGAATTTTTGCTCACGCCCTTTCACGATATGCACCTCCTGTTTCCTTTCTACCGCCGTTGGAGCGGAGGTATCGTTGTTATACGGTCCGGCACGGTGAGGTCAGAATCCGCTTCGCGTTCGATCTGAGCCTGTAATCTGTAGGATAGCCTATTATGCCTCTTATCCCAAGGAATGACAAGACCGGGGTTGAAGAGGTGTCAGAAGATGAGTTGAATGTTGCTACTTTTTTTCAAAGAAGTCCCTGAAACTTGTCCCGGGAAAGTTCGCAATCCCGCAGGATTGGAGCGAGGAGTCCGCACCCGATCGCCTCACCGCGATGCACCGGTATGACGGTTCTCCTACCATCAGGATAACGCAGGAAATGGTGACTGCCCTTTGTTCGGATCACTTCAAAACCATGTTTTCGAAGGGCCTTGACAAGTTGGGACCCGGTAAGCGGAGGGAATTTACTCATGAGGAGATGGCGACACGCTGAATACCGATGAATTCGTTCGATACAGGTTCCTCGACCTCAAAACAGAGATCTATGGCCTCTTCCACACGTTCCATCAGCGTATCGAGAGATTTGGCCTGAGTATGACATCCCCGCAACTCGGGGACGGACGCGACAAAATAACCGTCTTCATCACGTTCGATTACCACATTGAATTCTCTGGTCATCTTTGAAGCCCTCCCTCAGTACTGCGTTGCAAGATTTATAGCACAGGGTATGAAATATTTCATTTCTTAATCAGGAGCGCTGTTGTTTCTCTTTTTTTCATTAATTTGCCGATGAGACACAATCGTCATTGTTCTCTCTGGATTCCTGAAGATCGTAGGTTCTCGCGTATGAAAGGTTGGGGATCAGGTGTTACGTCCTCTTAATTCCCCGGCAAAATCTCTTGACAACACATCATCATAGCGTTATTTGCCTATTAGTTTTGATCTCTATGCAATTTTCAACTGCTTGTAAACAGCTATAGCCATGGGAGTGATTATGGTCTGGTCATCAAAGCCCGGTTTCTCAAAACGAGAGATGGGGCTTTTGTTTTTCGTGAACTGCCGGATTAATATCATGACTGCACCCCTCGAAAAGGGGTATTATGCGGTTTCCGCATAACACCCCCTCATAAATGGGAGATTTCTATAGATGTGTACCTATGGCAATTGCATACGACGGTATCCTTAACAAGTCTTCGAGGGGTTTTATACGGTGAAATCGATGTGTTCGGTTTTTATACAGAAACTATATAAGCAGGTTGGGCATCATGCAAACGAAGATGCAGATACCCGCCTACTCAAGGGCACTGACTTCCTGTCACACAGGATTAAAAGGAATTAGTCACATGCCTTGGAATAAGCACACTCAGACGTTGCTAGAGATGACGGTCTTCAAGGGCAAGGTAATAGAGCGGCGGAAAGGAAGAGGTGGATTGATCTATATTGTCGAACACAAACAGAACGTCTATCCCAAACGCGTCGCCTATAAGACCATCCAGGAATTCGAAAGCAACGTTTCCATTGACACCGAACGGATCGAGCGGGAGGCTCGAAGCTGGTTCCATTTTGCGGGCCATCCGCTTGTAATCAAGCCGATCTTCGTCGAAAGCTGGGATGGTGTTCCGCTAATCTGTATGCCGTATTGTGATGGCGACCTCAGCAGGTTGGTGGGACAAGAACAAAGTCTGACAGGTGTGGTTTGCCTGGCTTTGCAGATAGTGAAGGGAATGATAGTTGCGAATAATCGTGGCATGGAACACCATCAAGACGTGAAACCCGAGAATCTGCTTTACATAGACCTGAGTCGGAAATTCCAAGGGTTTCCACCTCCGGGTGTTGATCCCTCGGTGAAGTACTCCGTCCGAATTGCAGACTTTGGGGTTGCAAACGCTTGGCACGACAGCCATTTGGGTGGAAGCAATGCTTACAAAGGTCCCGAACAGCATGACGCCAAATTGTACGACGCATTCGCTCCTGACATATTCGGGGTAGGGCTGGTGATCGCAGAGCTGTATCAGGGCTATCATCCTGCAGTGAAAGGCTCAGGTCCAAAGGTGTGGAAATGGAAAGGCTCAAAGCTGAAGAAATGGACCATTGAAGGGGAAAGACATTTTGCTCCTGCACAAGTAGTCCCCCAGGCTCAAGAACTGGTGAGTTTGGTAACACAAATGTTGGCTGCTGACCCAAGTAAGCGTCCCCCGTTTCAGCGTTGTTACGATCGACTGGCGAGTATCCTTAAGACATTAAACCCCAACACTCTTGAACAACTCGAACTCCTCTTTAGATATTTCGATTACCTCTCTACATACTGTGAGTTAGAAGATGAAATTGGCAGACAGTTGAGACTTGCCGTAATACCTGGCCAACGAGAGTCCGTACAAGCAGACATTAGAAAACGCCTCAAAGACACGGTAGAAGCGGGCGTGGCTTCTCTCGAAAGCACTCTTCGTGTGCACCACCTGTCGAAAGCGCTTCACCGAATGTGCAGGAAGGACTGCACCCGAGAGGACACGGATCTACTGGTCGAAGCGTCCAGATTGGTCGTCAGGTTCGTCCTAGGCCACCACGAGAGCATCACAGCGGACTGCCTATGGCCTTCTTTCTCATTTTGGGACCCGGAACCCAAGAAGCTCTTCAGTGACGTTGAGGCGAAGGCGGAAATCCTCAACACCAGTATTGAACGGCTACGGCTATTGGGTGCCTATGACGGGCAAATGAAAGAGCAGGTTGACGATGGGGGTAAAGTGATCCAAGCATGTCGTGTTTTGAACGACGCGAGCAGAGCGTGGCTGGCGGGGCGGTACTCCCAAGCCTGTAATCTGTTGGACGAAGTCCGGAAATTAGTGCCCCAGGAACCCCAGTTGGAGAGTTTACGCAAGCGCTGGATCAGCGCAAGGGATCACTTTGTGGAACCGGACTCACCAGAGACAACCGCATGACCGTCTGCACAATTAGATAACCAGAACCCAACAATGCCATACTGCCGACGTGCCGCGGCAGATGGCGACGTTAATGATTATCAAATGATTATCAAATGATTATCAAAAGAAATATTCAGTGAAATTATAACCACCTGACTCTCAAATAATTTCAACAAACATACAACGAACAAAAACGATTTTTTTCAAACAAAGCCCGGCGGAAGTTTGAAAATTGCGGGAGGTATCCTGCTCTCCATCAAAAACCCACACAGTTTTTGGAAGTCGGCCTTGTCTGCCTTCCCGACACGTGTTATAGGGGCACTGTTCGTTCTTCACAGAACGATATCACGCGCGGGACACATCAGAAAGGCCCTCCATGCTTCACGATTGCGGCGACAGTCTGTTTCTCATCGACCTTGACCAGCCCCGGGAGGGGTTCCGGTACTTCATCAGCAGCTGGGTGATTCGCGAAAAGGGCGGGGTCATCCTCATCGATCCCGGCCCTCGGTCGACGATCCCCGTCCTGAAAGAGGCCCTGAGAAGGCTGGGGGTCACAAAAATATCGTACATCCTGCTGACACACATCCACATCGATCACGCCGGGGGAGCGGGACTCATCATGGATGACTATCCCGGAACTAAGGTCGTCTGTCACCCAAAGGGTATCACCCATGTAGTGCACCCGGAAAAACTGTGGAAGGCATCGCAGGAGGTCCTGGGGTCCGTCGCGGAGCTGTACGGAAATATCGCCTCGATTTCGGAAGAGCGTGTTGCCTTTCACGAAACGATAGAACTGGAGACCGGGCCGGTCAAGGTCCTTCAGACGCCGGGGCACTCACCCCACCACCTGTCTTTTCTGAAAGGGGACTGTCTCTTCGCGGGTGAAACCATCGGCGTTACCTGCCCCGTCGGGGAGGGCCTGTACCTGCGTCCGGCCACACCGCCCGTCTTCAACCTTGAGATACAGCGCGACTCTTTCGAGAAGCTTGCCTCTCTCGACATTGCAACGGTCTGCTTCGCCCACTACGGGCTCCGGCGCGACCCTGAAAACCTGTTCCGGCACGCCCGAGCGCAGATCCCCCTCTGGCTCGACATCATGGAAACACGTCTCCGGAGGAATGGGGAATTCAGCGAGGAAGACGTTTTTAACGATATCCTTGCCCAGGACCCCTGCATGCAGAGCTATCCTCTCCTCCCGGACGACATCAAGGTCAGGGAGGAGGAATTCATCGGTAACAGCATCCGCGGACTGAAAGGGTATCTCCTGAAGAACGGGGTGACGGCAGAGCCCCTTCAGCGACAGACCTCCGACGGGGCAAAGCCCGAGGGACACCTACAGGCACAGCACACCGGCTGACCGGCGATCCGCACCGGCAGGGACTTTCAATAGCGCACATCCTTCACAAATCGCAAGGTCTCTAACTCACGGGAAACCGGTATCATCCTCGGGACGGAGCCAGGAGCGTTTCTCCCATCCCCAGATCTTTGAGGTACGCTCGGTGATAAAATCGAGAGGGAGGTCGGCGAAGTACCCGTATTGCTCAAGATACTCGATATATGGCTCTCCGTCCAGGCCCTTATCCGGCAAGGTAGCGTCTTTGTAACCGTCGAATTCCACCACCGGCACACCGATCCGTGCGCACAGGGCGGCGTCGAAGGTGGCGGCCGCGGATACCCAGCGGTCGTCGATGTAGAACTGATTGTAGCCGTGACCGGGAAATTCGTTGCGCCCCAGACGGGCTCGAAGCGCGGGAGGAACGCGATGGTTGCGGATCCGTGCCAGTACCAGTCGGGAGGGGACCCCGACTGCCCGGGCAAGGGCGCACAGCAAGACGGCCTTCTGTACGCAGTACCCCTTCTGCGACTCCAGTATGAATGACGCCCGAAAATCGTCCGGGTGCATCGAGATCATAAAGAGGTTATAGGGAATCCGGTCGCGCACGAATGCAAAGAGGCGTACCACCTTGTCACGATCCGTGGCTGAATCCCCTACCACTTCGCCGGCCTTCGCCACGATCAGCGGATGCTGGGATTCTATGGCAGCGGTGGCTTGTGAATATTCATCCATGAATAACTCCTTCAACTGTTCAGAGGCCATCCTTAATAACGGCCTTTCTTTAAGGAAGGGGAGTATAGGAGGGGGATATTTGTTTGTCAATACGTAATTTCGAAACAAAAGTGAATCGGCTTCGCCGTCAGGTCGCCTTTTTATGACTTGAAATAACGACCGTACGCGTTATACTGGTCATCAGGTTCAAACTCCCCCCGCCCATCGACTACAATCGTTCAGCGCAGCACGCATCTTCTCTCCTTCCCGTGACGGATATAAAGCGGGGCTAACAGCGCGACCCACCACAAACCGATGCATATGATTCGAACGACAGGCGTCATACTGCTCCTGATACTACTCATTACGGGGGATGTACCCGCAGCGGAGCCGGATGAGACCGCCTTTGCGTCCATGCGGGAGCGAATGGTGAAATATCAGATCGCCCGGCGGGGGGTCACGAACCACGAGGTCCTCCTGGCGATGAGCACCGTCCCCCGCCACCGGTTCGTCCCCGAGAGATTAGTGGCCGAGGCATACGACGATACGCCCCTCCCCATCGGTTTCGGGCAGACCATCTCTCAACCGTATATCGTGGCGTATATGACGGAGATCGTCGGGGTAAGCAGGGAGAGCACGGTCCTCGAAATCGGAACGGGGTCGGGGTACCAGGCCGCGGTCCTCTCGGCCGTTGCGAAGAGCGTTTACACAATCGAGATCATACCCCAGCTCGCGAAGACGGCCGCACACCGGCTGGAGGATCTGGGGTATACCAACGTCACGGTCAGGCATGCCGACGGCTACTACGGCTGGGAAGAACATGCCCCCTTCGACGCGATCATCGTGACCGCCGCGGCCGGGCACATCCCGCCCCTCCTCCTGAGGCAGCTCAAACCGGGGGGGAGAATGGTGATCCCGGTCGGCGGTCCCTTTATGGTCCAGAGTCTTGTCCTCGTGGAAAAGGACCGGACCGGGAGGATCACCACCCAAAACCTGATGGCGGTGCGCTTCGTCCCCCTCACCGGGAGTCATGAATAACCCATGGATTCCTCCCTCTCCATCAGACGGGTCCAGACCGTCGTATTCCTCGTCTCGGCCGCCCTGATCGCCTATGAGATCCTCCTTTTCAAGATTTTTGCCATCCGCTACTGGCACCACTTTGCCTCCCTGATCGTCAGTATCGCCCTGATCGGCTTCGGGGCGAGCGGTTCGTTTATCTTCCTCTTCCGTGAGTGGCTGGAGCGACATTTCAAGACAATCCTGTATTGTGTTCCCTTCGTGCTGGTCATCGCCCTCTGGGGCTCCGTCTTCCTGGGAGAGGTGATCGCCTTCAACCCGTTGATGATCATCTGGGAGCCACGGGAGGTGCTCGGTCTCCTCGCCCTGAGCCTTTCCCTCCTGGTTCCCTTCTTTATCGGCGCCCTGTGCGTGGACCTCAGTCTCGCGGTCTGTACCGGCGAGATCCACCGGATCTACTTCGCCAATCTGGCCGGCTCGGGCGTCGGGACCCTCCCGATCCTTCTCTCCTTCTTCGGCCTGGGACCGTACGAGATTATCCTGATCCTCTCGCTGATCATCCTCTGCGCCTCTCTTGCGGCAGCGGAGGGCCGCGGGGGGATTGTCGTCACGACAATCGCATTGATCGCAACGATACCCTTCTATTTCACCTTCCTGCACGGCAGGCCGGTGGGGATGAGCGAATTCAAAGACCTCTCCGTTGCCCGGAGCCAGGCGGGGGCGAGGGTAGAGACGGAGGTCTTCGGTCCCCTCGGTCTCGTCACCGTCCTGGGCAGCCCTGTGTACCACTACCTCCCGGACCTGAGTCTGAATTGTCCCTTCGACCTGCCCGAGCAGAAGGGCCTCTTCCTGAACGGAGACATGGCTGGAGCGATCAACGCAACCGGCGGTGATACGCGTTCTATGGAATGGCGTACGACTTCCCTCCCCTACTGTTTTCTGGACAGGCCTTCGGTCCTCGTCATCGGTGGGGGTGGGGGGACGGAGGTCATCAGCGCCCGCCACCACGGGTCGCGGGAGATAGCCATTGTGGAGATGAACCGGGAGATCGTTCGCCTCATGCAGGGAGAGTACCGCGCCTTCAGTGGTGGCCTCTACGACCCGACACGCGCCCGGATCATAGTCGAGGACGGCCGGGGATACCTGGAACGGACGGAGAAGCGGTTCGATCTGATCCAGATGAGCCTCCTCGAATCGATGGAGTCTGCCGCGGCGGGTGTTTACTCGCTGAATGAAAACTACCTTTTCACGACCGACGCCCTCCGGACCGCACGGGAGCGGCTTGCGCCGGGAGGTATCCTCTGCATATCGCGGTGGATCAAGAATCCGCCCCGCGACTCGATCAAGATCTTGGCAACGGCGATCGCCGCCCTCGGGCCCGCAAAGGCCTGCGGGTCGATCGTCATGATCAGGAGCTGGCAGACGGCGACCATCCTGGTCAAGGAGGGCCCCTTCACACCGGAACAGCTAGAAACCGTGAAAATCTTCTGCAGGGAGCGCCTCTTCGACCTCTGCTACTACCCCGGGATCACACGTGAGGAGACGAATCTCGTCAACCGGCTCGACGAGAGTTATTTCTTCACCGCCGCGACACGGCTTCTCGCGGGAGAGAGACAGCGCTTCTACGACGCGTACCCTTTCTTCGTCCGCCCCGCCACCGACGACCGCCCCTTCTTCTCCCATACCTTCAAGAAGGATATCATTAAAAAGTATCTCATCCCCTACGGGCGGGTCTCGATTGCCCTGATCGACTGGGGGTACCTCCTCCTCTGGACGGCCCTCGTGGTTCTGGCCATCCTGAGTCTGACCCTGATTATCCTTCCCATCGGGATAGGCGGGGAGAAAACGCGCGGGAAGGTCCCCGTCTTGCTCTATTTCGGTTCCCTCGGCCTGGCCTATATGCTCCTGGAGATGGCGTGTCTCCAGCAGTTCATCCGGTATCTGTACGACCCCGTCTTCTCCGCCATCGTCGTCATCGGCTCCTTCCTGGTCTATTCGGGGCTTGGGAGTCTGATTGCCGGAAAAATCGGCACACAGAGACAGGTCATGATCGCCGTCCTCTGGATCGCGGTGGTCGCAACCCTCTACCTCATCGCCGATCCATTGCTGAAGAGGATGCTCTTTGCCCTTCCGCTGGGGGCTCGCATGGTGGTCTGCAGCCTCATGATCGCCCCTCTTGCCCTCCCGATGGGGGTCCCCTTCCCCGCCGGTCTGGACCGTCTTACGGGGAATAGTGCCCCCCTCATCCCATGGGCGTGGGGGATCAACGGGTTCCTCTCCGTCATCGGGGCGTCGGCGGCCGTCCTTGTCGCCATTGGTTGGGGTTTCCGGTCGGTGGTCATCACCGCCCTGATGCTCTACCTCCTGGCGGCGGCTGTCTACCGGAGATGGTTCAAGAGTTCCGTTCCCACGCGGCGATAGCCTCATCGGCAAGGGCGCGCCCCTGCTCGTATCCTTCGTGGAGAATCCGGGGGTCACGGCTGAGGCGCGACGAGCGGAATCCATCGGGGGGACAGATCTCGGTAATCGATACGCCCGGCGGGGGCCGGCGAATGAGATCAACCATCTCATTATATCGCTTGACGCGGCCCGCCATTGCCTGTTTCAGGAGTGTAAAGCGACGCAGCTGCCAGTTCAGGATGTGCTGGAGGAGGTTCTCTTTTTTTTGGTAGCCGCGGGGGCGGGAACGGATCACCATGATACGATGGGCTCCCCGGCGGATCGCCTCCCCCACGGGGAGGGGATCCACCAGCCCCCCATCGGCCATGGGACGGCCGTCGATCCGGGGAAATGTGCGGTAGAGGATCGGCATGGCGCTGGAGGCCTTCAGAAGGGGTTCAAGATCAGCGGCCTCGGTCCTCCGGTAGACCGCCTCTCCCGTGCCGACATCGGTGAGACAGACAATCAAGGGCCTGCCGAGATCAGCGTAGATGGTGTCCAGGTCGAGACGGAGCTCGGCGATGGTGGTCCGCCACAGCCAGTCAAGATCCATCAGATGGCCGCCGTGGAGGAAGCGCCCCAGATTCATAAATTCGGGACGCAGGGAATAGTCGGTGTAGATCCTGAGGTTCCGGCCGTGCATCCGTGCCCGGTAGGCGGCCAGGTTTCCCGCCCCGGCGGAGACACCAACCCCCATGGCGAACGGATCGAATCCCCGCTCCAGGAAACCGTCCAGGAGCCCCGTGGAAAAGACGCCCCGCATGGCGCCCCCCTCGACCACAAGGGCAGTATCCGGATAGATAGCCATCTTCTTACTCCTTCCCCCGGATACGCTCCGCGAATCCCGGTTTACCGAGCACGTTACGCGGCATACCCTGCCCGCAGGGATCGTTGATCGCCTTTCCGTGTTTTTTCATCCGTTTCTCGTCCGTTGCCAACAATGATATCCTTAACCCTCTTTTTTGCCTGGTTTATCAAAGTGCCCGGCAGGCGGCATTGTCAGCCTCTCCGCCGAGAATCGTATCGAACCGGTGGGACACACGTCACGGCAGGTGTAGCAAGCGAAACAGTCCGGTATTGTCTTCGTATCACGCCTCAGGATGGCCCCCATGACCGTCGAGGGGCACGCGGCAGCGCACTTCTGGCAGGCGATGCACGTCTCATAATCGACACTCACCCGGACACGGCTGATCTTTTCGACCAGCCACCCCACCAGCCCGAAGGGACAGAAGAGGTGGCACCAGGGACGGTAGACGAAGAGGGACGCCACAAGGAGTACGCCGATGAAGATCCCCGCCGCCGGCGCCACATGGCCCGGGCTGAAGAGCTTGAAGGGATCAACGGGCTCTATCAAATCGAGCCCCCACATGAAGGCGGCGACTGTAAAGAGGGCCAGAAAGACGATTCGGATGGTATTGGTCAGGACAAAGGGGAGCTTGACCTGCCTCCCCAGAACGGCCTTCAGTTTATCCGTCCGGTTCAGATGGAATATAAGGTCCTGCAGTGTCCCCACCTGACAGCCCCAGGCGCAGATATACTTGTTCACAAGGAATACGAGCACAAGAAAGACCGTCAGGGCGATCATTCGCGGGAGAAAGATTGCCCCCGCCACGCCGTAGAGATGAATGGCATCCTTGACCGTCCCCATCGGACTGGGATCGGAGCCGAGGGCGACACCGAAGATCAGGACGGCTGCGAGGAGCATCACCTTCCTCAGCCGCGGGGTCACCTTTCGACCCCTGGTGATCAGGAACACAGACACCAGAAAGGCCACCCACAGACAGAACTTGACCAGGATCTTGATCCAGTTTTTGGAGGCGTGCTCCGAGGCCAGCGCCATTTTCTTCAGCACGAGTGCCGAAACCTGCTCCGGGGTGCCGTACCGCTCCAGCGTATTATCCAGATCGGATTTCGTCTGCAGGCCGAATATCTCCTTCAAGACCTGGTTCGGCAGGCCGTTCGCCTCGCCGAATTGCCCCAAGGTCATTCCTTTTTCGACGACCAGGGCATCGGCCTTCGGCAGCTTTTCCGGCTTTTCGCTCCATATCTCTCCGGAAAGGAACGATAATCCAACCACAAGGACAATCAATCCAATGAAGATGACAACCGTTCCATACGATGATTGTTTCATGGTGATCTTTCCCCTGCTTTATCGGTTATGGGATGACAACCTGCCTATTCGTTGTCCCGGCGGGATCGTGAAATGCTGTGGAGCGTCCACCCGACGATGATCCCGATTGCCAGGGTAAAGAACATGAGGAGCGCTCGCGATATCGGCAGGGTCCAGATGAGGAACCGTACCTCGACGACCGTAACGTTCTGTATGATGAAAATCACGGCCAGGCCAGCCAAGACAAGACTGATGATCATTTTGATGTTCATCATTGTTTTTCCTTTTCTTCTCTATCTTCGTCCGCGAGGACGACCGTCTCCTCTTCAGAATCGGTATCAATGACCACCGGGGTCGCATCCTCGTCGAAGGGGTTCTTCCGGACGGCCAGGGAATACAGATACGGATACTGGCTCTTCACGTGCTGCAGGTACACAAACCACTGCCCGATCAGCAGCCCGTAGACGCGGTTGATATCCCCCACGAGGTGCTTTATATCCGACCGGGGGAGGACCGTGAGCTGGTCACGACTGGCCAGTTCATCCGTCAGGTGAAAAACGGCCAGGAGGACCTCCGTGAACTCCTCGTGCTCTATCAGGACCGGATTCTCCAGCAGCCGGGCGAGGAATCTCTGTTTGTCCTCGAGGAAATCAAAGAGGCCTATGACATCGACACGATCGGCATCCACATGAAAGGCATGTCGCTTGAGCACCTTCTGAACGGACGCAAAGTGCCGATCCGACCAGTCCGTCTCGACGATGAATCGGTCTCTCGTCTTTTCTATATCACGGTCGTAGGAGGCAAGGAGACTGAGGAGGTCATACCCCACCTCATTGAAGAAGATCCCCCGCACCATATTGATCTTGCGGAGCCGGTGCTGCTCTTCCCGCTTGAGAAGGACCATCTCGGTCGCGTTCGCGATCACCCCGATAAAGGTCCCCGCCCCCATGATGATGAGGAGGACGGCGAAGAGGCGGCTGGCGTTGCTCGTCGGGTGGATATCCCCGTATCCGACGGTGGACATGGTGACGATGTTATAGTAGAGGGCCTCAGGAAACGAGAGATCCTCAAGGACCATGAACCCGACCGTCCCCGCCGCCGTAACCACAACGAAGAGGGCCAGGAATATCTTCAGTCTCCGGCGTACCGCCTGCATACCACACCCTCCATTGTATGCCGGGAATGGCTCGTCTCTTACCGAAACATGCGGGCAAGACCGTTCCCCCGTTATAGTGTACTATCCGTTGAAACGAATCGCCAGCATGGTGATATCATCCGTCTGTTCAACATCACGGCAATATTCCAGGATCATTTCCAGGACTTTTCGGATCAGTTCTTGAGGTAAAGTGTCCACCGAGGTCAACAGGATATCTTCCAGCCTTTGTTCCGAAAAAAGCTCGTGGCGCTCATTCATCGCCTCTGTCACTCCGTCGGTATAAAGCATAAGCGTGTCATGCATACCAAGTGTCAGTGTCTTCGACTGATAGAGAAAGTCCTCCATGACACCGAGGGCCATACCGTTGGTCGTCTCAATCGTTTCAAGGGTACCGTCCGAGCGGATGACGTAGGGCGGGTTATGCCCGCCGTTGCAATAGATCAGTTTTCCCGTCCGTATGTTCAGGATCCCCAGGAAAAGGGTGACAAACATGAGAGACGGGTTGTCCACGGAAAGATCCTGATTGACGCTCCCCAGGATCGCCTCCGGGGAGATGCCCTTTGTAGCCTTCGTCTTGATCAGCGTCTTGGTGATGGCCATGAAAAGGGACGCCGGCACGCCCTTCCCCGAGACATCCCCCACCAGGAAACAGAGGTGATCATCGTCCAGAAAGAAGAAGTCATACAGGTCTCCTCCCACCTCCTTCGCCGGCTGGAGCATGGCATAGAGTTCGAATTCCGGTCTGTCGGGAAAGGGCGGATAGACCTTGGGGAGAATACCCATCTGGATATCATGCGCGACCTTAAGTTCACCCTCTATGCGTTCCCGCGCCGCCGTCGCTTCGGTCAGGTCTTCGATATATTTCTTCAGCGAAACCTTCATATAATCAAGCGATTCGGCAAGCTCACCGACCTCATCCCGTGCCTTCACACGGGGGATGCGACCATCGAGATCACCCGTCGCAATGGTGCGGGCCGCTCCGGCCAGGAGTCGGAGGGGTCGGGTGATGGTCTGAGCTATGAGAACAATGACGAAACACAAAAAGAGCAACCCGACGAACCCGATAATCAGAACCGTCCGGTTCATTCGGGTCACATCCGACATCAGTTCATCCTGCGGGAAAAGGACACCAACCGACCACCCGCTCGCCTTCGAGGGAGCATAGACCATCCAGCACATCTTTTCCGTGACGGTGCTCCGGAAAGCAACAAAGCCGGACCCGCCGTGAATCATCTTTCGGCCCACTTCGCGAAGTGCGGGGTCGCCCCGCCCCTCCGCGAGGCTGAAGATAGTCTCGTTCATGACTATCTTTTTGTCGGGATGAACGACAAAGGTTCCGTTTTTCGTGATAACGAAGCCATATCCTGTCTGGGCGATTCGGATCGACGAAACGATCTGCTGGAGCCATGAGAGAGATATATCCGCGGTGACGATTCCGGCGAACATTCTTTTCCCATCCCTGACTCGATAGAAGGGAACGGAATAGGTCGACATGACGATATTCCCTCCCCCTTCGTCGAAATAGGGCTCAGTCCATACAGGATGCTGAAGTTCCCGCGGGATCTGATACCAGTCCGCGTTGAGATAGTTGTAGGACTCTCCTGCAAGATTGGAAAACCGAATATCTCCATCGGCATCCTTATAAAAATAGGGTGCGTATCGTTCTTTTCCGGAATCAAACATATAGGGCTCGAAGGCAAGGGTTGCACCGTAAATCTCATCATTTTCACGCACGACCGACCGGAGAAAGGTTTCCAGCTCATCAGCAGTGCAGGAGGTATCCTCGAGGACATGGGCAACATTCTGAGGAACCTTCGCGACGGAACCGAGCACCTTATCTATCTGGCCGATCGTCCTCCCCGCGAGATTCTTGGCGTTCTCTTCCACGTATTTGACGATCAGATTCCGTGAATAGAGATAGTTATATCCGAAGATAGCCAAGAATATAACAGAGACACCGGCAAGAATAGAAACGATCAGTTTAAAGGCAATTCCTTTTTTCCGTATCATCTGGCACTCCCCCGATAGAAGGAGGTAAAGCTGGGGATCGTCTCTATCAACTCGTTTGTCTTCAACCCTATGGCGACACGGTGATAATCCTCAGGACGCAGGCTTCCTGGCGATCCATCGGTACCTCCGTCCGGCAACATGAGATCCTTCATCCGGTTCAGCATCCATCTCTGGTGTACCGCCGTGGCCGGGATATGCTCACGTTCCAGGTTACTCATGACAACGGCAATCGTTTCCTCCGGATTTTCGAATGCATACTGCCATCCTTCCAGCGATGCCTGTACAAAAGAACTGCACAATTCCGGATTTTTTCGATACGTCTCTTCGAGGACATAGATGCCGTCTTCAGGAAAATTGAGACCGTGTTCGTGGAAAAAGAAGGTGGTCAGTTCATCGGGATTGAGGCCACAGTTCAGGATCGTGTGATATTCGTTGTACCACATGGCCGACGCGACGTCGACACCGTCACGGAGAAAGAGGTTGACGGAATACGACTGGGGAACCTCCCGGACATCAAGTTTGTATTTTTTAAAGAAGGCCCGGGGCTGGATCTGAAAGACCGGTCCCCACAGACCGACCTTCTTGCCGTTCATATCTTCGGGACGCTCGATGCCGCTGGATTTTTTTGCGACCAGCATCAGCGCCGAGCGCTTCAGCATCTGGGCGATATTGACCACCGGGACGCCCTTCGCACGCAGCTGAATCCCCGTTGTCAGCCAGAGGGTAGCGAAATCAGCGGTCCCCTCTTCAAGGAGGTCCGACGGCGGCCGATCGGGACCACCTGTGATGATGGTCAAATCAATCCCGTACCGCTCATAGATCCCCTTCTCGTACGCCATGTAATATCCGGCAAACTGCGCCTGGGGGACCCACTGCGGGATGAACGACATCTTTGCCGGCGTCCCGGAAACAGCCATCGCGGGGAAAGAGAAACAAACAAAAAAGATGACAACAATAAACAACTTTTTCTTTTCGACCATAGTCCTTCTACTCTCTGAACACCTGGAAGGTCAGGATATTCATCGCCCCCTCCCGGCGATATTCCACGTGGTCGATCATATCTTTGACCAGGAAGATCCCCAACCCTCCTACCTCCCGCTCTTCGATCCCCCGGTCGACATTCGGATCGGGACGTGCGAGAGGGTCGAAGGGAATCCCCTCGTCGATGATCTCTATGACAAACTGGTTTGTATCCCGGGACCCGAAACGCACCTCCACCCATCCGTCCCCCCCCGGATAGGCATTCTGAAAGACATTGACCAGGGCCTCCTCCAACGCCAACTCAACCTCCAGGATCCTCTTGTCGCTCAGGCCAAAAGATGCCGCACCTGAATGCACGAATCCGATAAAGGGATCCAGGTTCTCAAGAATTGCCGGCAGTTGCAATGTCTCCATCGACGCTTCCTCCTACAGGAGAGCAGGGGCCTCCCCCTGTTTCGATACGTACCTGTCCGCCTATAGATCGGCAACGGCAACCTGCAGCGAATCGTAGACCGGAATGATGGCGCTGAATCCGGAGATGTCAAAGACCTCTTTGACAACACTCGTCAGGGAGACGAGGAGGATCTTTCCGTTCCGCGCCTTCAACTTCTTGGCGATGGTCAGGACGCTCCTGAGCCCCGAACTGCTGATATACTCAAGGTTGCTGCAATCGACGACAAGAATCGTCTCCCCCTTTTCAAGCCAGGCGTCCATCGCCTTCTCGAATTCCGGAGACGAAACAGCATCCATTCGACCGGCCACGTGAACCATCAGGCCCTTTTCACCCTTTTCCGCGGATATCTCCATAACACCCTCCTGTATTTCTATCTCAGCTCCGATGTAATAACATATGTGGAAAAATGCAAGGGGAATCTCAGAGATGTCCTCGTGTATCCACTCTTTTTATCTTGGAGTTTCTTGGAAACCTGACGGAGAATCACAGGAGATATTCTGCATGAAGAAACAGATGCTCGTGGCGACCAGGGTTCTCATGCCGGCGGTTGGCATGCGATCATTTGTCCTTCGGCTCTGATAAGACAGGGTATAACGAAGCCGCGTTTGAGGTCAAAGCCGTTGTGTACACTCACTATTTTCGTACTGAGAAATCCTGAGCGACGGGTACTGGGTTCCACCAGCAGGAATGGGCAAGATCACGTACGGCCGCTGCCGGCCTTCACGACGATCGTCCGTGCGCCGTCTTCCATCTCCGCACGATATGTCCCATACTGTCCCTGATTCGCAATTCCAACAGGAGGGAGGCGTCATTGCGCACCGTCAGTTTCAGGATCGTACCCGTCAGACGGAACTGTGCGGCGCATGTACCGATACTTTTTGACTTATTTCATGGATTGGGCTAGAGTGCTGCTTCAGCAACGGTAAACGATCATCTCTCAGGCCTTGAGGCAGTATTGCGCTATGAAAAGTCGACTTTATCTTGTTGTGGTTATACTCCTGATGGCACTCACTGTCTGGGCGGGCGAAACGCCTCAGGAGCAGAGAAAAAAGGAATCCGGTAAGACGATCGAGATGACCCTGTCTGACGCCGTCTCGCTGGCACTTCGCTCCAACAGAAGTATCGCGATCACCTATCTCAATCGGGTCACCCAGAAATACGACCTTCAGATTGCAGAAGCAGAATTCCTTCCCAATATCAGGGTTGATATCATCGCAGATGGGACCTATACGGACGCCTACGCGACAGCGGTGGGAGAGAAGGATAAAACGCGCACCGAATCTCTGGAGACCGGTGTAACCGCCAGTGCCACACAGAAACTTCCCACTGGCGCTCAGATCGCCTTCGGATGGGAGCAGCAATACACCACCATACGGACAAAGACGGACGGAGCCTCCGATTCCGAATCAACACTCCCTTCAGGGTGGTCGGTAACGTTGACGCAACCACTCTTGAAAGGGGGAGGAATCACATATAATCGGGCATCGCTCATCAAGGCACGACTCACGGAACAAGAAAACCTCCTGAACCTGAGGGACGATATCGGCGGCATCATTGCCTCGGTAATATCCGGATACAACAATTTCTACAAGTCATCCCGGAATCTCAAGATCAGGGAGGCGGCGCTGGAAGAGGCAAAACATCAGCTTGAAACGAATAAAATCCTCGTTGAAACAGGACGAATGGCGGCCAATGAACTGATCCAATCGGAGGCCCAGGTCGCCGACCAGGAATTCAGCTACGAAGAGGCCGTCAACATCGTGGAGACAAACCTTCTGACCCTGATCGACGTCCTCGATATCGAGAGGAACATCTCCATTACCCCGGCCGATGAGGTCTTTCTCCGGGAAGTGAAACCCGTCTATGACGACTGCCTGACAATCGCCTTGAAAAACAACGGCGCCTACGCACAGAAGGTGAACAACGTGACGCGCAGTGAGCTTGAACTGATGGAGGAAGAAAATAGCCGACTCTGGGATCTCGGTCTTTCCGCACGATACGGGGAGGACTACGAGGATGCCCTCGTAAAAGACGCTGCCGATGATGACAAGGAGCGCGAGTGGTATATCGGTCTCAACCTCACGATTCCCTTTGAAATCTATGGAAATGACCGGCTCGTCAAGAGACAGGACCTCCTGCTCGCGAAGAAGGCCCTCAAGGTCGCGCGGTTAAACCTGGAGGAGGCCAGAAGCGATCTCGAGACCGACGTACGGAATGCCGTCCGCAATGTGCACACCCAACTGGCGCTCCTCAAGCGAGCACGCAAGAGTCTCGAACTCGCCAGGCAAAAACTGGAGGTTGAAAAAACCAAGCTCAACGCGGGCAGATCCACTCTCTTCCAGGTGGTGAGCTTTCAGAATACCCTGGTGGAAAGGCAGGAGGCGGAAGTGAATCAGACCATATCCTATCTGACATCGCTGACGACCCTCGATCAACTTCTGGGAACAACGCTCGACACATGGAAGATACAATTACGGGACGACTATCAAGCCTTGGAACACGAATTGTTTGAGTATCGATGATCCTTCGTGCGGGACAGAAACGGCCGTCTGAACAACATCAATCAGGGTCTTTCCGAAAGGATTTTTCTTATGGATAAGGCAGAGGTATTTTACAAGAATGTCTTGGATAATATGAGTGACGGGGTCATGACCCTGAATCTCAGCGGACGGATTATCATGTTTAATCCAGCGGCATCCATAATCCTCGGTTTTTCCGGCGATGAGGTCATCGGCAGGTCATTTGCCGAAGTTTTTATGATGGAAATGGAGGGCAATGACGAATTCAATCAGACCATTCTCGATGCAATCTATGAGTCCGTTGCAGGCCATCAGGCAACCGTTTCATTTCGGCGCAGGGACAATGTCTCTCTCACCCTCTCCGTGACGTCGTCATACCTTAGATCGGCGGAGGAAGATGCCGGAGGGCACACGGGGGTCATCGTCGTTTTCAATGACGTTACGAAAATCAAAGAATTACAAATCGCAGAGCAGGAACTCAACCGGCAGCTTCGTGACGCCTACCGAGATCTTGAGGAATCGAATAAAACCCTGAACACGGCGCTCAAGAAGGTGCAGGTTATCAGGGTCGTCGTGACCATCTGCGTCGTGCTGCTCTTCGTCGGGATCGGATTCTACTCATGGAGCGACGGGTTTCTGAAAAAAACATCGCTCCCCCTCGGAGCGACAACCGGGACGACGGCACCAGGACAATTCGACACCTATACGGTGACCCCTCGCCCCCTTTCCTCCAGCGTATCACTGGCGGGAGCCATTGAACCCCTTGGTGAAATCAATGTAATCAGCCCCTTTCAAGGCCATATAAAAGAGCGATATTTCACGTACGGAGCGTTCGTCAAGAGGGGAACTCCGCTCCTTTTGATGGACACAAACGAGATAGAGATCAAGCTCCGGGAGGCTACGTCCGCATATATCAAAGCCCGGAAGGAGTTGGAAATACTTGAAGGATGGTCCGGGGGTACCGAAGTGCTCAAAGCCAGACGCTCCCTTGCCAGTGCCGCAAACAAGATGGAGGAAAACAAACTTCTCTATGAGAAAGGGATCGTCTCCCGCAATGAGTACGAATCGGCCCGGGAGCAATATATCAACCAGAAAGAGGAACTCCAGACCGTCCTGAAAAAGGGGAGCGAAGAAAATGTGAAGGTTCTGCGTCTGGAATTTGAAAATGCCAGAAGCAGGTTGGAGAGGATGAGACAGCAGGTCGCGCAGTCTGTTGTCAAGGCTCCGGTGAGCGGTATCGTTATCAAGCCGACCCAGAGAGGTGAGGATAAGGCAAAGACAATCGAACGGGGGATATCCGTGGCACAAGGAGACCTCCTTCTGTCAATCGGCGATCTCAGCGGTCTGACTGTCAGGGCAACCGTTGACGAAGTTGATATCGGAAGGGTCAAGATCGGTCAGACGGTCATCGTCACCGGTGACGCCTTCCTTTCCACCCCCCTGCACGGCGAAATCACACACATATCCGCTCAGGCCCAGAAAAGCATGACCGGGCTCGGAATCCCCCTGTTCAGCCTCCATGTAACAGTGAAAAGCCTGACGCCGGAGCAAAAAGAGATCATCAGATTGGGCATGTCGGCCAATCTCCAGGTTCTGGTCTACAACAATCCCCAAGCCGTCCTGGTCCCCATCGGGGCGATAAGGACCTCTGAAGGAAGGCATTTTGCCTTTGTTTGGGACCCCTCAAGCGGGGAGCGAAGAGAAACGGAAGTCGAAACCGGCATTACCACCCTCGATTCGGTAGAAATCACGCGAGGGATTGTAGCAGGCGATAGAGTCGCAGTGCCCCGGGGGTCCTCGGTGATCTCTCTCCCTTCCCCGGACACATTCGATACGGATCAACCACAAACGACGGCCATACCCTGAGAAAACGCCTATGATTCAGATACATGATCTTCGCAAATCCTATCACATCGGTCCCCTGGAAATGGAGATCCTGAAGGGGATCGATCTGACCGTTGAGGAGGGCGAACTGCTCTCAATCGTGGGTACGTCTGGATGCGGGAAATCGACATTGATGAATATCATGGGACTCCTGGACGTTGCCAGTTCCGGATCCTATCTCCTCGAAGGGAGAGACGTGTCTCAATTCAGTGACAGAGAACAGTCGGCCACACGAAACCAAAAAATAGGATTCGTGTTCCAGCACTTTTATCTCCTTTCGCGCCTGACCGCCCTCGACAATGTCGCGCTTCCTCTTATCTATCGAGGAGCAGGGGAGAAGGAGCAGCGGCAGTGTTCGGAACGGATGCTCGAAAAAGTGGGAATGGCACACCGGCAGCACCACCGGCCGACGGAACTCTCGGGAGGGGAGCAACAACGAGTGGCCATAGCGCGGGCCTTCGTCGGAAATCCTTCCATTATCTTCGCCGATGAACCGACCGGTGCCCTGGATACCAAGGTCGGGCGAGAAATCATGGATCTTTTCTTCACCCTCAATGATGAAGAGGATGTCACTGTCGTCATTATTACCCACGATCCGGGCATTGCCAGACAATGCAAGCGGACCGTGAGGATGAACGACGGGCTGCTGGAGGACACGGTGTTGTAAGAGGGACCCTGGTGATACCATACGAATCGGCACGCAAGACGAAGCGGCATACTGTTGTTATTGTGGAAACAGGGAGATCCTGAAAAAGACACGGAAGGTGGTGTACGAACCGGTATGATCATCAGAGCAAATATAAAGGAGGCCACGGTCAGCCTCTTGGCGTCCAAACAGCGCACGTTGCTGGCCCTCATCGGCATATTCGTCGGTATCGGTTCGGTCATCGCCATGGTATCGATCGGAACAATCGTTCAGAATGAGGCACTTCGTCAATTCAGAGAGATGGGGACGGATATCCTGACCATCAGCAAGGATCACAGAGGTGGGAGTAGTTCGACCAAGAGTAATGAGATCGCCTTGACCGATGCACTGGCGATTCCCCGCTATTGTCCGGAGATTGGAGCGGTCGCTCCCTATACCTCAACCTATGGAAGGTATAAATACCAAGGGAAAAAGTGGGACGGCCCGGTAATGGGCGTCACGGAGAGTTTCATGGATCTGAATAAACTCCGCCTCAAAGAGGGACGATTTATTTCCGATCTCGATGAGCGGTCTTATTTCTGCGTTGTTGGTGACACCATGGCGCGAAAGCTGCGGTCCCTGGGAATGAAGGATATGATAGGCGGTCGGATCTTTTTTGAGGACAAGCTGTTCACGATCATCGGCGCGGTAGATGGTGTTCCCGCGGGAGGAATGCGCCCCTACGAGATCAGTGAATGCGCCATGGTCCCGCTGACCACCAGCCAGCGTCTCGATCAGAGAGGATCCATACGAAACATCATCGGCAGGATCCGGCCGGAA
Source organism: Syntrophales bacterium (assembly GCA_963662405.2). Taxonomy (GTDB): domain Bacteria; phylum Desulfobacterota; class Syntrophia; order Syntrophales; family UBA2210; genus UBA6078. The sequence continues at coordinate 1,811,087 of CAXXKT010000001.1, read as the reverse complement.
GGCAACCATCTCACTGCGGCAATGCAGGCAAAACAGTATTTCAAGAGGATGGTACGGAACATGGCAATCCGCGTCAAAAGCGCGGAAGAGATCATCAATCAGATGCAGAAACAGATGCGTCTTTTTACGATCCTCCTGGGAGCCATCGGGAGCATTTCACTCATTGTGGGGGGGGTCGGCGTCATGAACGTCATGCTCGTTTCCGTGACGGAGAGGAGAAAAGAAATCGGCATCCGCCGGGCGCTCGGCGCCCAGAGAAACGACATACAGCTCCAATTCATTGTCGAATCGATGCTGCTGTGCATGGTGGGGGGAATCCTCGGTATCGGGTTGGGAATCGGGGCGTCCTATGGCATCTCGGCCCTTTCGCAGTGGCACTTCTTCCTGTCGTATCATGCCATTCTCCTCGGTGTTATCGTCTCGGGAGTGGTGGGAGTCTTCTTCGGTTTCTATCCTGCGCGGCAGGCGGCACGGCTCAACCCCATCGATGCCCTCCGGTCAGAATAGGTGCCTTCTCAGTCACCAGCCTGACAAACAGCGCCGCCATATGTGTCTGTCCGATGAATGCCCATCTCACGATGAGGGCTCGCGATCCTCGTGTGAGCCTTTGCGCGAGGCCGTCGGAGGGGGAAAGCGGTTTTGCAATTGAAACAAAGATATAGTAGAAGAATCGGTGAGGGGCAAATTGCTTAAAGATCCGCTCTGTACTTGAAACAGCCACGGTGACATCCCATGATTAACAACTCTATCGCCCTGCTCCTTGGAGGTCTCGGGCTCTTCTTCGTCGGCATCCGGATGGTCAGCAGCAACCTCAAGCTGATGACCAGCAGGCGGCTCAAACTGACGATCGCCCGTTTCACCGATCGGGGCATCGTTGCCGGCTTCTGGGGGGCCCTTTCCGGCTTCGTCACCCAGAGCACATCGGTTTCGTCCTTTATTGTGGCAAGCCTGATCTCCAGCGGACTCCTGACGGTGCGCAAATCCCTCCCCATTGTCTTCTGGGCAAACGCGGGGTGTTCCACGCTGGTCCTTCTCGCCGTCCTTGACATCCAGAATATCGTCCTGGTCCTCCTGGGCATCTCGGGGATCTGTTATGCCTTTGAAAAACCGAAGGAGTTTCATCATGTACTGGGCACGCTCTTCGGCATATCGCTCCTCTTTCTCGGCCTGCACATGGTGGGTTCCGGGGCATCCCCTGTCGCCGAGACCCCCTGGATCAAGACTCTTCTCTATAACACGAGGAGTTCCTACCTCCTCACCTTTCTGATCGGAGCGGTACTGGCCTTCGTTTCACAGGCAGCTTTGGGGATCATTATCATCGCCGTGGCAATGACCAAATCGGGTCTTTTTACCATCGATCAGACCCTGATGATTATCTACGGCGCTCATCTGGGATCGAGTGTGACCACCTATGTCCTCTCATCGAGCCTCAAGGGCTCCGCCAAACAGTCGGTGATGGGGCAGGTTCTCTTTAACGTATTCGGCATCCCCATCTTCATGGTGCTCTTTTATGTCGAGCTCTATACCGATATCCCACTGGTCAAGGCATTCATCGGGCTTCTCTCCGATGACATCGCGCGGCAGGCAGCCCTGGTGGTGCTGATCTTCAATTTTCTGGTACCCGTCGTCCTCTCCTTTGTCCTGGACCCCCTCTATCGGTTCCTCGAACATTTCTGGCCGCCACTGGAAGAAGAAGAGTTATCCAAGATACAATTCATCAATGAACATGCCGTCAGTGAACCCGAAACCGCCGTTCTGCTGGCCGAACAAGAGGTACACCGCCTGTTGCGTCGGATCCCCTCTTACCTGGATAAGGTGCGCGGGGACATCGCCTCCGATCAGCCCCCCTCCCTCGAAGCCCATCATGCCGCTTTTGCCGAGGTTTCCGCTGAGATCCACGCCTTTACCGCCGACGTCTTTCGTCAGGATCTCTCGCTGAGGACATCGGAGTCGCTCCTCAACGTGCAGGACCGCCATAACCTGGTCGCCGCCCTGGAGGATAACTGTTACAACCTGGTCGAAACACTGAAGAACACCTCCGTCGAGGGGAAGGTCGCCGGCCTTGCCATGAACATCGTTGAGAGTCTCGATGCCATCGTACTGACCGCTATTGATGCGACGGAGAGCACCGACCGGACCGATCTGGACATCCTTACATCACTCACCGCGGACAAAGGTCAGCTGATGGAGAAGATTCGAGGCAGTTACCTTGCATCGGAAGCAAGCCTCGGCACCGATGAGCGTTCACTGATCCTCTACGTGACCAACCTCTTTGAACGGTCCGTCTGGACGCTGGGCCGCTACGCCCGGCTCCTCTCCCAGGATATCGCCAACAACAAGAGATAACCGTTCCCCCGCGTGGAAACGCTATTTCTCCGCCTTCGCCAGATCCTGCCCGGCATCACGCTGGAAATCCAGGGTGAGGTAATCCAGGCTCATGGGGAGGGAAAGCTCCAAGGTGTGGATAAACTGGATGCCGACACGCCCTTCGCGGAGCACACATTCCAGGAGATGTCCCCCGCGGCGCCGGTCGGCGGAAAGAAAATGGAGGTGAAGTCCCGGGACATTCACCGATGACATAAAGGAAGGGGTGAAAAACCCCACCAGAGAGCCCGCCACATCGTCGAAGCTGAAGACGGGCTGGTCGGCGGCGACCTCGACCAGGGGACGGTAATTTTCCTGTTTCGGTACCGACCGGACCGCCACATGCGCGAAAAGACCGTCGATTCGAATCGCATAAAAGAGATTGGGGGAGGGCATCAACGTCTCGAGCCACTCCAGAAAATCCGGATACGCCATTTCACGGCTGATCTCATCATGGGTGAGAGGACGGTAGAAGATAACACAGGCGAAGGGGGTCAGGGCCTTCTCATCGACCTCATGGACGTGACCATCCCCTGTTATCTGGTATATGGTCCCGTCGAGCATAATCATCTCTCCATCCAGATGGTCAAAGGTGCCGATACCGAAATCACCGTGTTTTTTGATCTCCGTAAAGGGGATCTTTTCTTCGTAGATACCCTCGACCAGGGCATTCGCAGGAGAACAGAGATAAATAGAATGTTTTTCAGTGGTACGGTGTTCCATGCTTGTTCCTCATCCCTTTCAATCGTTTCTTACCCTCACGGCGTCAGCCCTTGCGACCAGCCAGCAGTAAGGTGGTAATCCATCCGGTCATAGAGAAAGATGATCCGGTTGTTCAACTCCAGGGTCGTATAGATCTGAATTGGTGATCCGAAAATCCGGCGTTTCATCACCTGGGTCCAGATCGCCTTCCGGCTCAACGCCATCATACTGAGAATGGAAGGAAGTGAGATCCCGCGCCTGCGCAGATCCATCCCCGCTTTGATAAAATAGCCGGGATCGAAGGGTCCTCCTCTCCCCCGCAGAAACTGTTTGACTTCCTCCAGGACCCGGAGGTGCATTCTCGAAATCAATCGTATCTGCGAGCCCACATCCGGAACAATTCGTCTGACATCATCCTGCCAATGCTGCACGATCTCATCCTGGTACCGGTCGATGGCCCGCACCATCACATCCGAGAGAAAGGCGTGTTCCTCATGCGGTCCGGCCGGCGGGACCTCGCTTTCTTCCATATCGGAAAAGAGGTGCCGGTAGGAATCCGCCATGGCCCAGGCGTCCCGGTAGAGGGCGAGATATCGGTCGATGGCCTTCCGGTTCGCCTCCCACGCCAGGGGCGGGAGTTCGTCAATAGGGACAAACCGGGCCTCAACGGCATCGTCCCCGGCAGCGACTTTTCCCCCGGTCCGGCGGACCTCGTACGTGATAATGGCCATGCTCCCGTAATAGGAATCATCCACGGTATCGACATCGACCAACCTGACGATTTCCCCCTGCAGCCCCGTTTCTTCATGCAATTCCCGCAGGGCGGCCTCCCGCACCGCCTCCCCCGTCTCGGCGAAACCGATGGGGAGACACCACATCCCCCGGTAGGGATCATTCTTCCGCCTCACCAGGAGGATCTCCCTCTTTTTGTTGACCACAATGGCGCCGGCAACGGGGAGCGGATTTTCATAAAAGACGGTGTCACAACGGGGGCAATACCCCCTCATCCGCCCCTCAATCATCCGTTTATCCAATACATTCCCGCAGTGACAGCAGTATCGCCGTTCCTTCTTCACGACACACCCCCTCTTCGGGGAGTAAAACATCGGAAGATACAGTCGTCCTTGGTAATGGCCACCTTCCCCTCCCGGCGGGCGTTTTCATGGATCGCGCGATAAAAACAGGACAGCGCCTCACCGGCCCTTTGCGGACAGGTGTCAAACAGCTCCTTGAAGAGGAGGGTCTGTTTTTTCCCCAGATAATCGATACAATCCTCGATACTGTCCAGGGGAAAGAGGAGGTCGTTGTCGAAGTCGATCCGTTCGATCCTGCCGAAGTGCTCTTCAAGCTGTGCCTCGCCGTTCTCCAGGGAAAAGACCCGTAATAATTGTGCGATGGCCGGTTCCTCCGGGGGGGCATCGATGCCGGCCGATACCATACACCCCGGGATCAGGCGGATGATCTCCCGGAGCGAAGATTCGGCATGGGTGATGGCGATAAAGACCCCGTCCGGTCTCAGGATCCGTGCGATCTCTCCGATCAGATGGGGGAAGAAGTAGAGAGAATAACTGGCCACGACAAGGTCAATGCTGTCCGAGACGATATCCGCAATCAGTTCGGCGCTCCCCGCGATGAACCGCCCCCGATATCCCATCGAATCCACGGTCCTGAGAAAGAGGTTCCGGTTGGCGTCGTCGATCAGGTCGAGCCCGGTGACCGCGGCTCCCTCCCTCAGGCATCCGGCAAGCCGTTCGGTAAAAAACCCATAGGCACAGCCCAGATCCAGGACATCCGCGAAACCGCTCAGGTCGAGCCCCTCCAGGGCGCGCTCGCGGATATCCTGCCGATTGACGGAATATCGGGAAATCAGACGGCGTGTCTCTACGTGATCCCGAACAGCCTCGTAGGCCTTTCGGATATCCTCTACGGAATAGAGACTGTCTCGACCCATAATTGAAATCCTGCAGTACCCCTTCCGGCCAACAGGGGCCTTCGTCATTTCCCCGGACTCTCCCGTTATTTCCGGCGGGGTCCCCCCTTCTTGCTCTCTATCATTGTCCGAATTAACACCAAAAAGTCAAACAGAGATTTGATCGCTTGTCCAACACGAGGTCATCCGGCAATAAATTGATACATATTGCCAATAAAAAACCGGGGATTACTAATATTGATTGATAGTACCCTAATTTGACAATTACCCGGGGATACGATATAGAGCCCACACGGTACGGACAAATCATCTTCATAGCAGAAAGGATTGTATAATGAAGAAATTTCTGATCATTTTTACCATGTTGATCCTCTGGACAGGGCAATGTCTCGCAGCAGACCTCATCATTTTCAGCGGCGCCGGCCTCATGAAGCCCATGGAGGAACTGAGAAAAAATTTCGAATCGGTACATCACCTCAAAGTAGAGGTGCATTACGGAAGTTCGGGGGAAATATTCGCCCAGGTGGCGGCCGGTCAGCCCTGTGACGTCCTCATCCCGGGGGCCGAAAAATATATGCACGACGCCCTGAAAAACGGCTGGGTCAACGGAGAAACCATCCGTCCTCTCGTCCTTCACGTTCCCGTTATCGCCGTTCCGAAGGGGAATCCCGCACAGGTCACCTGCCTGGCAGATCTCGCGCGGGAGGGTGTGCGCGTCGCCATCGGCGATCCCAAGGCCCCCGCCATCGGGCGTGTCGCCAAGAAGATCCTTCAAAAACAGAATCTGTGGGAACGCATAACCCCGAATATCGGCGTCTATGCCCCGACCGTCAACCAGCTTCTGATCTATGTGGCCCTGAAACAGGTCGATGCCGCCATTATCTGGGGGGATCTCGTTACCTGGGCGGAAGGAAAGGGAAAGCTCGATGTCGTGCGAATCGCCGACGGCAAAAATATCATCAAGACCATCCCCACCGCTGTCTGCACCACGGCGCCCCATAGAGACATGGCGATGCAGTTCAATGCCTATGTCTCATCACCGGAAGGTCTCGCTATCTGGCAGGAATGGGGGTTTGAACCGTGCGGGCAGTAACGGCGCATCAACGCACGGAGCAGATGAATGCCTTCAAGGCAGTGTTGATTTTCATATCATTTCTCATCACCGCCGTACTCGTCCTTGCGATCGGGGCGCTCTTTATGGTCCCCGATCTGAAAGATGTCTGGGAGAGCCTCAAAAGCAAAGAGATGATGTATTCCCTCAGGCTCTCCCTCTGGACGGGGCTGTTATCGACGGCGCTCGTGGCACTCTTCGCCCTCCCCGTCGGATATACCCTCTCCCGATTCGAGTTTATGGGAAAGGGGTTCGTTAAAACCATTATCGATCTCCCCGTCGCCTTTCCCGAACTGGTCCTGGGGCTTTGTCTCCTGCTCCTCTTCGGCAATACCTTCGTCGGAAAGTTCTTCGGCAGTATGGGGCTCAACTTCGTTTTTACCATAGAGGGTGTCGTCGCCGCCCAGTTTTTTACAGCCCTCCCCTACGCCTGTCGCATCATGAAATCGACCTTCGATTATATCGACCCGAGAATGGAATTCGTCTCACGATCGCTGGGGTATTCCATGTTCGAGACCTTTCTCAACGTCTCGCTCCCCCTCGCCCGAAACGGCATCCTCGCATCGACGGTCATCGCCTTCGCGCGCTGTATCGGGACATTCGGGACCGTTCTCATTCTTGCCGGCGGGACCTACATGAAGACGGAGGTCCTTCCGATCACTCTGTATCTCAACATCTCCTACGGAAACATGGGAATGGCGCTCACCAGCGGCATCGTCCTCATGGTCGTCTCATTCGCGGCAATCTATGTCTTCGAACGAACGGAGGTGAGCCTGTGAGTTTCCTTGCCGTAAAAGACCTCCACATCGATCTGGGTGAGTTTTACCTGAACGGGGTCTCGTTCGACCTCGACCGGGGCGACTACCTCACCATCATCGGACCCACCGGGGCGGGAAAGACGATCCTTCTGGAGAGTCTCATCGGCTTCTGGACACCCGACCGGGGAACTATCTACCTTGAAGATATCGATATCACGAGAGAACTGCCGGAGAGACGGCGCATCGGCATCGTCTATCAGGATTACGCCCTCCTCCCCCACTTCACCGTCTACAAGAATATCGAATACGGACTGAAAAAAAAGAAACCCCGCGGGATGAAGGACAGGATCCACGAAATCGCTGGCGCTCTGTATATCGATCATCTGCTCCACCGGAAACCGGCGACCCTCTCAGGGGGAGAGCAACAGCGGGTGGCCCTGGCGCGCGCCCTCATCGTTGAGCCTAGGATGCTCCTCATGGACGAACCATTTTCCGCCCTTGATCCGCAGACGCGGCGCGACACGAGAACGCTCCTCAAACAGGCGATCACCGAGCGGAATACCACGGTCATGCATGTCACTCATGACCTGGGTGACGCGTGGACCCTCGCCAACAAGGTCGCTGTCATCAGGGACGGGCATCTCCTGCAGTTCGGCCCCCTTGAAGAGGTCTTTACCCGGCCCCGGACATCCTTCATCGCCGATTTCGTGGGGGCGACCCTCATGGAAGGGACCGTCGTCGGATGTGACAACGGCATCTCCACCGTCAACGTCAACGGCTTCACGATGAAGACGATCGATCCCGCGGAAATCGGGACGACGGTCAGTCTCGCCGTCCGCCCGGAAGACATAATCGTCGGAACTCAACCGTCACCGCAGACCTCCGCTCAAAATCATATCCGCGCCACGCTCTCAAAGATCTCGTACGAAGGGAAAACATCCCTCCTTTCTCTCAACGCCGGCGAAACACCCTTTGACGTGCTCGTTACCAACCACTCTCTCGAACGCCTCTCTCTCACACCGGGTGATACCGTCTACGCAATGATCAAGAGCACCAGCGTCCGGATCGTCAATTCCGTGACAGAGATGTCTCAGAAATAATTCATCAGCTCTCATGATCCCAGCGCTCCGTATATCGACACCATCCAAAAGCCAACATCATCACCGGAGTCACCGGATAATCTCATGGGACACGGTTCTTGTTGCTTTCATGCATCGAATCATGCGATAAGATAGGGTAAGATGGTGAAAATGCCGTATGGGAGGAACGCATCATGATACCGAAGATCAAGAGGGTTCTTTATGCAACAGATCTTTCAGAAAATTCGATGTATGCCTTTCGCTATGCCGTCAACACCATGGAAAAGCATGATGCGGAGATGATCGTCCTCCACGTCATCGAGAATATCCCTCAGGCCATGCGGGCTTACGGCATGCTCGACTGGGATGTTGGTGACATCAATGAGGGAACCATAGAACAGCTGAGCAGGCGCCTCGATGATTTCTGCAGGGAGGAACTCCGGGAGCGGCCGGAATACATAAAGAGGATTACGGCGGTCGAGGTCAGGCGCGGGTATCCCGCCGAAGTGATCCTCAGAATCGCGGATGACCAGGACTGCGACGTGATCATCATGGGGACCCACGGGAAGGGACTGTTGAGCTATACCTTCCTGGGAAGCGTCGCCGAGCGGGTCCTGAGACGCGCCCACAAACCGGTCTTCATCATACCGCTGCCGAAGGATCAATAGCAGCAACCACGCCAGTCATTTTAACCAATCGGCCGCTCCGTACCGTCTGCGAATAGATGAAAGCAGCCGGGGCGGCCTTTTGCAAATCAACTGTTCCTTCCATAAAAAAGCTTATTTATCTTGGCATTAATCTTTTTTTACCGGAGGCATCCCGACCAGCTGTTCCAGTTCCGCCGCCCTCGGCTCCGCCGCGAGTGCCTTCTTTGAGATCTCCGCGGTCAGCTCCCGATCGGACATCGCTATCTTGAGATCGGTGAACCCCGCATCAAGCAGGATACCCTTCGGTGCCCCCGGCTCATTGGACCAGGGTTTCCACGCGGGGAGGAAAGACCCATCCTCATTCGGATTTCCGGTTCGGGCAAACTGGGCCCAGTAGGTCATCATGGCATTTGACAGGGCGATCCTCCCCGGCCGGTTCTGCCTGTCGAAGGCAAACCCGCCGAGTGACGCGGCTTCCGTACCGAAGATAAAATCCAATTCCATGGCATGGCATGAACCCATCAACATGCCGTAGGGAAAGGGTATGACGCTCTTCTCCATACCTCCCGCACCCCACAGAAATTCATAGGTGTAAAGGGGAGGCTGATCGGCGTGGGATCGCATGATACGCGCCAGGCCGTCCACCGCCATGATCTTCCAACCCTCCGTCCGATACCGGGCGACCAGGTCATAAAGTTCTCCCCGGGCGAGGTCCATGAAGATCGAACCACTTGCCACCTCCGGCGCAAAAACGGGATCGGCCAACAGGAACAGCTTCACCTCCTCCTTGTTGGTTCCCAGAATCACGGGCACTTTGTTGTAATTTCCCGTCTTCACGGCGGCGTAGAAACCAACCGGTTCGACCGTACCGTCGGCGAACCAGTTGGGGAAATCGATCATCCCCCGTGAGGGGCCCTCCGGGTACAGCTCCAGCAGTTCCCCGGCGCTCTTCGATCTGAGGTACCGGGCAATCTTTTCGGAGGACATTCTCTTCAGTCTGGCCGCGGCCTCCTCTTCATCCGGGGCGGAACCATCTCTGACCAGGAGTTTTTTGATGACGGTATTGACGTGTTCCTCTCCCTGCGCGGGGGTCTTTGCCCTGACCACACCGCTCTGGGAAATGGCCCGGTGAAAGAGACCGCGCGCCAGGGGGGAGGCGATGAGCATTATCACGTTCTGTCCTCCCGCCGATTCCCCGGCAATGGTCACCTTCGCCGGATCGCCCCCGAAGGCCTCGATATTGTCCCGGACCCACGACAGGGCCTTGATCAGGTCCAGGGTGCCGAAATTCCCGGAATCGGTCCGTTCGTCCCCTTCCTTCCCGCTCCGAAGGGCCGGGTGACTGAACCATCCCATGGGACCGAGACGGTAATTAGCCGACACGACAACCAGGTTGGACCGGTTTGCTAGGACGCTCCCGTCAAGCCATGAGAGGCGGGGCCACTGAATGCTGTTTCCCCCGCCATGGATCCAGAAGAAAACGGGAAGCTTGTCCTCACGAGACTTGGGACGCCAGATGTTCAGGGAAAGACAATCCTCATTGCCCAGAATGACCTGCGGCGTCGTCCGATCTGCGTCATGATCGGTGTACTGGGGACAGATCTCACAGAAAACCGATGCCGTGAAGGGCTCCGGCCGCATCTCAGGATCCCGCGGTTCCTTCCAGCGGAGATCCCCGACGGGCGCCTTCGCGTAGGGAATCCCCTTCCATGAAAGCGTGTTGGTAACCTTGTCCTCCGTTCCGATCACGATTCCCTAGGCGGTATTCCTCTCCAGCCTCATCGAATCTTCCGCCACGGCCACGGCCCCATCCCACAAGCCGTTCACAGCCCACAGGACAAATCCGGCAACGATCATTGCGACGAGCGATACCCTCCACCCCTTCACCCTCCCGTTTCTCCGCTTCATCTCTTTCTCCCCCCTTGAATTGTTTTCGATGGCCGGTGGCGCAGGCCTGCAATCATGATCCATTGAGGACGTACAAGACAAACCACCGGGCGTCCGATTACAACGTCCGCATCAAAACCGTTTCCTGAACACCGTCCCGTTGAAGGTCGCGATCAGCTCATCACCGCCGGTGACCTCGATCCGGTACACACCCGTCCGTTTCGTGCCGTGCTCCCGCCGGGCCTCGGCGGTAAGGACGTCACCGACCTGGGGTGCCCGGAGGAATGAGCCGCTTACGTCGAGGGCGTACGAGGGGAAATGGTCGCTGTTCGAGGCGGCGCTGAAGGCCACATCGGCCAGGCTGAAGATGAGCCCTCCGTGAACGACCCCGAGGAAGTTGAGCATCTCCCCCGTGACGGTTACCGAGCAGGAGGCATACCCCTCCTCGACGGCATCGACCCGGATCCCGAGAGAGGCGGCGTAGGGCTCACGCCTGACCTTCTGCAGAAGGACTGAATCCGTCATCGTTCCCTCACCGGTGTCCCCGCCGGACCTTCATCAGAGATAGCGTGCCTCTTTCTTGCCGGTCTCCTCATCGACAAAATACAGCAAGATACCCCCCGCCACGAAGAGGATCGCGATCGAGGTGATACTCACGCGGGAGGCGACGTCGCTCGAATACCCCATCGCCCTGACCAGGAGGGCCGTGACACCGATGAAGATCGGCCCCGCCACCACGGAAAACTTGCCGATGAGGTTGTAGAACCCGAAAAATTCACCCGACTTTTCGACCGGTATCATCCGGGCGTACAGGGACCGGCTCAGGGCCTGGATTCCCCCCTGGACCAGCCCGATGACAATGGCGAGGACGTAGAATTCGAAGGCACGGGTGATGAAGGAGGCATAGATCGTGACGCAGAGGTAGACTGCGATGGCGATGTAGATGGAACGTTTGGTCCCGATTTTCCCCCCCATGTATCCGAAGGCGATCGCCGACGGGAACCCCACGAACTGGGTGATGAGGAGTGCCAGGATCAGGTCGTTGGAGTCGAACCCGATCGACATCCCGTAATCGAGGGCCATCCGGATGATCGTATCGACGCCGTCGATATAGAGCCAGTAGGCGATGAGAAAGAGGAAGATCACCCGCAGGTGCCGGATCTCAGCGAATGTCCGTCGGAGCTGGCGAAGCCCCGCCGTGACGGCGGCCCCCGCCGCGATACCCTCCTCTCCGATCGGTTCTTTGACGAAGAGAAAGACGGGGATCGAGAAGAGTGCCCACCAGGCGGCAACGGTAAGGAATGAGATACGCACGGCCTCCCCCGCGTCGGCGAGTCCGAACAGGGCCGGCTTGAGGGTCATCGTCACATTGAGGGCGAAGAGAAGACCGCCCCCGAGATACCCCAGCGAGAAACCCAGTGCGGAGACGAAGTCCATCTTCTTATCCGACGCGATCTCCGGGAGAAGTGAATCGTAGAAGATATTCCCCCCCGAGAAACCTATCGTCGCCAGGACATAGACGGCGATGGCCGTAATCCAGTTTCCTTGCGAGACCATAAAGAGAGAGGCCGTCATCACCACGCCCATAAAAGCGAAAAAGAAAAGGAACCTTTTTTTCGCCCCGCCCCGGTCGGCGATGGCCCCCAGGACGGGGGCGCAGAGCGCCACCACCATCCCGGCAATCGAATTCGCCATGCCGAGCTTTGCCGTGCTCACGACGGGATCGACCCCAGCGCTCCAGAACTGCTTGAAGAAGATGGGGAAAAAGGCAGCCATCACCGTCGTGGCAAAGGCCGAGTTCCCCCAGTCGTACAAGGCCCAGCTGATAATCGACTTCCGGTTGTCACGCTCCATGACACAGCACCTCGATTCTCCCCCGGGGTATCACAGGTACGTCACAGCCCCTGGTCCCGGTTGATCAGGACCACCGTTATCCATCCCGGCGGAAAGGATTTTTCCATAATCGTCCGGATACTGCAGATCTTCATCGGTCTTCCGCAATCGTCGCAGGTCCGGTTGAGTCCCTCCCCGTCGACCGGATCGTTTTCCCGAGTCTCCCTCCAAAGGGCGATCATCGTTCCCGCTCAAACGCGGACTGCTTGATACTACACATGTCTTAATAATTGTCAATGGATTTCGGGAAACTAGGACGAAACGAACCAATGGGAAATCATCTTTATCTTCGCTCCGGAGGTGAATTGGGTGAGATCGGCATCCCACGGTGCAATCTGCATTTGACATACGGCGGGCATGGTGATATTCGTATTTTCTCCGTGAATATAAAAGGATGCGCAAGGGAAAATGTGGGGATACTCTACCGACCGGGAGCGTATCCGATCGGTCGCGCCGCAGTGGATGGTAATCGAAAACTTGAACAGGAAGGCCTTAAACAAACAGGACACGGCAGGACCGCGGGTCATCATTGTTGGCCCCAATACGCTGCAGAACGAACTCCTGGCACGCTTTCTCGAACAGGAAACGGGTCTTGTGTGCACCTTCACGACCGATCCCAACGGGGAGACCGCCACGGTCGATTCACTCTCCCAATCACTCTTCCTCTTTGACTGCCGGGGGACCGACCTGGGGCACCTCTGGGCGATGATTGAGCGGAATCCGACCATCCATCCGACCACCACCTGTATCGCCCTCTTCAACCTTGACGGAAAGACGGGGAAAGAACGGGAAATCATGGACCGGGACATTCATGGGATTTTTTACCAGGGCGACTCACTGGAGATGTTTCCCCGGGGTGTCAAGGCCATGCTGGACGGCGAGATGTGGTATTCGAGAAAGGCACTCTCCAAGCGGATCATGGAACCCGGAAAGGGGAGCGCAGCCTCCCTTGCGGCCGCCGACATCCTGACCTCACGGGAAAAGGAGATCCTCGTCGGGATCGCGTCCGGCGCCAGCAATGAGGACATAGCGAGCGATCTCTCTATCAGCCCCCATACGGTCAGAACCCATATCTACAACATCTACAAGAAGATCAACACCACCAATCGCCTCCAAGCGATGTTGTGGGTGGCGAAGTATCTGTAACCCATCAGACCTTCACCAGGTCCCGGCAAAACCTTCATCAATAACGAAACAGATCGGCATAGCCCCTTTGTCGTACCTGTTGACACCGGAATGATGAGATAAAAATCAGACCCTTTTCGTATTGAATTGACGGAATCGACTTGCTACAGTGCAACCAAGGCAAACGGGATATGCCGCCGAGAAATCACAAGCCCGGTCTTCCACTTAAGGGATGCATACAGATGCCTGAATTCGGAAAAAGAAAGCTGGAACGGTTTTCTCTCAAGCTCCCCGCCCGTATTGTTGTCAACGACAACGGGAACGGGGCTGAGAACGGCTCACTGGATGCGATCACCAGCGATATCTCCGCGGGCGGCGCCTTTTTCTATACCGATACGCCGCTCCCCGTGGGGACCCAGATGCAGGTGGATCTGGTACTCCCCCTCGACGAGCTGAAGAAGGTCAAGGGGAAAAAGGCGAAGATCAGGGTGAAGGGGGCGGTGATCCGGACGGGGAAGCAGGGCATGGCGATCTGTTTCGATAAGAAATACCGGATTACGCCCGCAGAAATGTAGAACAAGAGCCGGAATCGAAAAAGAGGAGACGGGGAAAGCGAATACGCAAAAAGTACTAGAGGTGTTTTTTTTACTACTTTTTGCGTAGGTGAAATTACCTAAAAAATACGTACATATTAAGCTCCCTTTCGTATTGACTGATTTGGTGAGAATCATTAGACTTCTTTTAAAATGAGAAGTGAAATTTACGCAGTTTGTTGCAAAGCAAAGCGAGGTTTATCATGAAGACATTAAAACGTTTGGCGTGTATGTTGATGGTGGCCGGGATGGTAACCTTCCTGTGGGTCCCATCGGGGATGGCGACGATACTGGAGACCAGCGACACCTTCAGCAGCGCCAACGAAGACTTGACGTTTAACTATTTTGATTCGTCGCTCGGGACACTGAACAGCATAACCGTCACCTTTTCCATGGACGTGACTACCGGGGGCTTTGACTTGACCAACAACACCGGTGCCTATGCCTCGGGGACGGCGACATACACAATGACCTCAGAGTTGACCTCATCCGGCACACCGTATCTTATTTCCGCAGTTGGTTTCCCCTCTAACACCTACATCGGATCGCAGGGTGATGAATTAACGGGTTCCGAGAGCTACACCTACGGACTTGCCGACGGCGCATCGACGAGCTTCGGCGGTGAGCAATTTATCGATTCCACCATCGGAACGGTTGACAGCTCTCTCATATCCTATTACATCGGCACCGGCACTTATACGTTCCATGTTTCGAACGATCCGGATATTTCCTTTGATGGTGATGAGGTCTCCGTACAATACGACCCGAGCACCTATTCGGGAAGCGTAGTGGTTGCCTACGATTACACACCCACAGGGGGAGAGCCCGTACCCGAACCGGGGACGATGCTCCTCCTGGGATTCGGTCTGGCCGGTCTCGCGGGTTTGAGCAGAAGAAAGTTACATAAGTAGCAATAACGTACGATATTTCATGATATCTCGTCGATAAACACCGAACGGCGCAGCCCCAAAAAGGCTGCGCCGTTTCTGTCTCTATCATCTGGTACGACCATTATTACCACAATCTGCCTCTACACCGACCGTTTCTGTGCCCGCATCAGCAGGCAGGCACAGACGGACAGGAGAATCACAAAGACGACTATTCCACTCTTTGTGAGAACGGGAATTACCGGAGCGGGAGCGGTGGGGCCGCCGTCGTCGACGATCACCCCGTTTCCGCCGTCAAGATCATCGTCCCCCCGCTGGCCGTCGATGAAGTGCAGGGTTACCACGTTCCCTGCAATCTCGGCACCCGTCTCCCCTGACAGCATGAACTCATAGGCATGCGGCGAGACATTGCCCGGCTCCGGACCGTATCGCCAGTATGACTCCATCGTCGTCTCACCGGAGAGGAAAAGCCGCACCTCCGCCGCTCCCCCCAGCGTCACACCGGTGATGGTAAACCGGAACAGGCCGTAGGGGAAACAGATACGACTCGAAAACATCCCGTAAACCGGCTCCGGGAGGGCCTGAACACCCGAGAGCAGTGTCCCGTCCGGGGCGGCAAGGGTGACATAGTTCTCTCCGTCCGCCGTATGGAATGAGGCCACATGAGGCTGGTTGCCATCGGGAATGCCGTCGCTGTTCCCGTCATAGGCAGGATCGGTCCCGTCCGGACCGTTTTCCTCCGTCGTTGGAACACCGTCCGAATCTGAGGTGGCGGTGAAGTCCTGCCCGGGCTGGTCGGCCAGGATGTTGGAAATCTCTCGGTTTGCCGGGTCCCACGTGGCGTACCCCGGATGGGAGGGGGTCACGGTCGTCGTGATCGCGGCGGAGACAACATACGAGTAGGTCCCGTCGGCGGTGGTCTGCTCCGTGTGCCCGTTGTGGGAGAAGGTGATCGTCGCACCTTCAATGGGGTTCACTCCGTCCGTCACCGTCCCCGAGATAGTGACATCGGGCAGAACGGTCCCCTGTATGGAAAAATCATAGGGATTCTCATCGGAATCGTTGTTGGCAATACTGACCGTCGCCGCTCGCACCCCCACGACACTCGGGGGGGTAAAGGTGATGGCAAAGGTCGTGATCCCCCCCCCTCCCGCCAGACTGTCAGACGGTACGGAGGTCACCGAGAAGTCCGCCGCATGGGTCCCGCCAATCGATACGAAGGGAGACGGACCGGTGAGGGTCAGGGTATCTGTGCCGGTATTCGCAATGGTGAAGGTATGGGTGATGCTGCCGCTGGTAAGGCCTGACGAGAAGTCCGTATCGTCCGCCGTGTCGGGGGTGGTGTCGCCATCCGGTATGGACACCCCGTTCCCCCGGACATCCATCTCGGGAGCGATCGCCGTGACAGTGAAGGAACAGGCCGTGCTCGTCGCCCCGCTCGCCCCGGCATCGGTAACAGTCAGACCGAAGGTGGCTGTTCCCGGATTACTGCTGGTCCATATGAGGTCTCGGATAAAGGTCTGTACCAGCAACGGGGTGGCGTTACCGTTGAAGTCGATCCGCAGATCATTGCCCCCCTGGCCGTCGTTTCCGACGATACCGATGGCAGCGCCGCCTACTGAGACCGTCTCACCGGCGGCAATGGTCGCATCTCCTCCGGAGGTCACACCGGTGCCGTCCACCTCGAAATTGCCGGCAACACCGGATGCCGTAATCAGCAGATTGCCGGTATCGAAGTCGACGTTGTCCGGATCGCTTACGCTTGCATCCCTTCCATCATCGATATTGACGGAGATGGTGATCCGCGTCGTGACGCCGTCGCCGTTCAGGTTGGAGACGACCGGCGGGTTGGAGGTGATCGTTATGGTGAAGGCGCCGGCGGTGTCCTGGTCACCCCCGTCGGCGGTGCCGTCGTTGTCGTTCAGGGTCAGGGTGAAGGTGCGGGTGTCGAGAACGGTGGGCGCCGCATAGGTCAGGGTCCGCAGCAGGGTCTGGATCCGGGCCGGGGTGGCGTCGGCTGTCGTAAAACCGATGCGCAGGGAGTTGCCCCCCTGGCCGTTGTCGGTTGCGTGTACCGTGCCGACCGCAATCCCCCCCACGGCGATGGTCTCACCCGTGGCCACGGTGTCGTCACCCCCCGAGGTGGCGATCGTCCCGTCGACGCCCCAGCTGCCGTTCGTTGTTCCGCCGGACTGCGTGATCGTCAGGATGCCGCCGTTCATATCGACGGAGTCGGCATCACTCACGGTCGCGTCGTCGAGCCCTGTAACGTTCTGGGCCCCGGATCCGGCTATTACCTGGGAAGAGGTGTCGCCGAATACGCCGCCGATCACCGGCGGTTCGTTGACGTTGCCGATGTCAACGGTAAGTGCGGCGGTCGAAGCGTTCCCCGCCGTGTCGGTGGCGCGCACGGTGATGATTATTGTAGGCTCGGTCTCGGTGTCGAAGGTCGCCCCCGCCTGGACGGTGACCTCACCGGCCCCGGCGTTGATGCCGAAGCGGCCGTCTCCGTCGGCATCGAGGGACCAGGTAACGGTCGCCGCATCGGTACTGGTCACCGTGCCGGCACTCGTGCCGGTCGTCGCGTTCTCGAATACGTCCAGGCCGCCCGTCGGTTCCTGAGGGACCGTTGGTGCCGTGGTGTCGATGGTGATCGACAGGGCCGAGGAGGCAGCCGAGGTCTTGCCCGTCGTGGTGTTGGTGACGGTTGCTGTCATGCTGTGCGTCCCCTCGGTGAGAACCGCACCGGGTATATAGTTCCAGTCCCCAGCACCGTCGGCCGTCGTGGTGCCCAGGGTCCCGTCGATGCTGGAAATCACCGTCACCGTGGCATGGGCCTCTGCCGTCCCGGCAAAGGTGGGGGTCGCGTCGTTGGTGATGTTGTCGGTACCGGAGGTCCCCGTGTCGCTGTCTATATGCAGGTCCGGGGTGCTCGGTGGATCCGGCAGGGTGGAGAAGGTTACATCCTCACCGTACCCGGTCCCCATGGTATTGGTCGCATAGGCGCGGCAGTGATAGGTCGCGCTCGGGCTCAGGCCCGTCATGCCGCTCGTGAACGCACCGGTTGAACCGGTCGCGCCTTTCTCTGTCTTGCTATCCGCCGTGGTGGGATCTGCCGACGTGCCCCAGCAGACACCATGCTGCGTGGGATTCGGATATCCCAGGTTCACGATGGTCCCGTTCCCCGTCGCCGTTGTCGTGGCAACATCCGATGTTGCCTGGGTCGTCACCACAGGGAAGGCGATCCCGGTCCCCTGTATGGCAAAGTCATAGGGGTTCTCATCGAAATCGTTGCTGGCGATGCCGACGGTCGCCTCGCGCACCCCCAGTGCGCCCGGTGTAAAGGTGACGGCAAAGGTCGTGGTCCCGCCTCCTGCCGCAATACTGGTGGAAGGGATGGAGGTCACCGAGAAGTCCCCGGCATGGGTCCCCGAGATCGACACGGAGGGAGACGGATCGGTGAGGGTCAGGGTATCCGTACCGATGTTCGCAATGGTGAAGGGATGGGTGATGCTGCCGGCAAGGCCTGTCGATCCGAAATCCGTGTCATCCGCCGTGCCGGGCGTGGTATCGCCGTCCGAGATGGACACCCCCTTCCCCCGAACATCCATATCGGGGGCGTCAAGCGGATCGTCCTCATCCCCGAGTGTCCACCTCGAAAAACCGGCAATGCCTGTCCTTGTCACCGTATTGCTCTCGGCCGCCACGGTCCCCCCCCGGTTGGTCCAGGTGGTCCCGCCGTCGGTCGACTGAAAGAGCGCAAAGTTACCCTCCGTCAGACCGTTGAGTTCCGAGGTATCATAATGAAAAACCAATGTCGCATCGAGACCGGCATTATTGGTGGGCGTGATATCGTAATACCTGAGGATGGAGCTGTTTCCACCCCCCGTCTGCGGAGCGTGTCCTCTCCGGATCGTCGTGCCCCCCAGGTCGGCCGACGACGTAATGACCGCCCCCATCCCCGCCACATCGACGCCGGCCGGCGCATCGAGATCCCGTGTGGTGGTGATGTAACCGGACGTCCCCTTGACCGTGGCGCCATCCGATTCGCTCACCAGCCCGGAGCCATGCAGCGTCAGGACATGCCCGTTCAGGTCGACGTCTCCGCCGGTAACGGTGAGTGTCCCGTTGACGGTTACATCCGTATACAGGAGGACGTCGCCGACTGTCTTGCTCACCGTCATATGATAGAAGGTCTCACCGGATGGATCGGTGATGGTCTGGTTACCGCTCGCTCCGTTGAAGACAACCGTCCCCGAGCCTGCCGTAAAGATCCCGGCGTTGCACCAGTCGCCGCTCAGGCTGAATGTGGAAGAGCCGAGCGAAAATACCGTGCCTGAGCAGATCGACAGGCCGTCCGCGCCGACCGACGGGACGATCCATAGGAACATCAGGAATGCGGCAAAGACGAAGGGTATCTTTTTCACAAGCCGTCTTTTCCTCGTGTCTGTTCGGTGTGCATATGCCTTTATCGCAGGGCGAACCCGCCCGGTTCGTGCTACCGCGCCGCGAGACGGGGGCCGCAGGCGGCGGCGAGCTGAGCCCTGAGGGACGCGATCTCGGCCCGCAACCGATCGATCTCCCCCTTCATCTCCGCCATTTCTTCCTTCATGTCCCCGGTCCGCTTCTCAAGGGCCTTCACCCCGGCCATATTCACCCCGGCGATGGCAAAGTTGCTGATCCCCTTGTTATCGGTCCCGCCGAGCCGGAAGGCGTCCCAGAAATCCTCCGCCACGGGACCGATGAACTTCACGGAGGGGTCCACCGCCTTGTAGTTCCACTGCGTAACGGGGAGATCACGGATCTTGCCGAGGAGTTCCTCGCCGTCCACCGGCGCGAAATTCTCCTTGAGGTCCCGGCTGCAATAGGAGCGCCACGAACTGTCGCCGTGGTTCATGTAGACGCCTGCGGCACAGTCAGGATAGGACGTCCAGAACCGGTAGGCTTTCCGCTCGCCCGCGACGTAATCAGGGGCGGAGGAATCGTCAGCCACGGTCCCCCCGGAGAAGCGCATGGTGAGCTGATTGTCGTTGCTGGCGTATGCCGTCTGGAAATACGTATCATCCCCGATGACGAAAGAGCCGTCCTTGCCGTTGGTGTCGGCGCCGCAGCCCAGGGCAAAAGAGTAGATCCCGGTGGCAAAGGCCTGGGTCCCGATGGCGACGGCGTGGGAAGCGGTGGCCTGGTTATACGAACCCAGGGCCAGCGAGTAATCCCCTGTCGCTCGGTTGTACGCGCCGATGGCGGTGGAGGCGACCCCCGTCGCCCGCGGCTGGTATCCCATGGCAATGGAATAGAGGGCCAGGTTCGGGGTCGATGTCCCGTTGTCGTCCCAGTACGAGCTCTCGGCCATTCCCACCCGGAAGGCCCCCTTCCGCGGATACCAGTGAAACCGCACGCCGGCCCCCAGGGCCCGGACCGTGCCGCTGTTCATGGTCCCGGTGCAGAGGATGCCGTCGGTCCCCCCGACCTCAAGCTCGGCGCGCGGATTCGGCTGCCTGATCCCCACTTTAAGATCGCCCCTCACCGTGAACAGATTGGCCGAAGCGCTATTGTACACCCTGAAGCTGCTGGTGGAATCGGCGGTGGGGAGGGTCAGGGATGTCTCCTCGGAAGAGCCGGTATCCGCCCCAAAAAGGATGAACGACAGAATGATCACGACCCGTGCTGCATGTCTCATAACGTATGACCCCTTCGTGTGATTTCTCATATTGCATCGCCGCGTGCACAGCCGCAGCGATGCCATCAAGCGCCACAGGGCGCGGACGGCCCGCCCTTTGTGCGTTCCGTTCTCCGTATCGGCGGTTACAACCGAGATGGTACCGGTCCCGGCCGGAACGGCACAGATTCTGTCGTAGATTACATAACTTGCTGGAATACGCAACCGTTTTCTGATCTGCCCGCTCCATTCATCACGGTAACCCGGGAAGATCCTTCGCCGCCCCGTGCAGCGGCGGGGCAGCGGGCTTCGGATTGCAGCACACCCCGGCATGCCCACCCGCCCGGGGTGCGAGCCACAGGAGGGAGATCCCCTCTGCGCGCATGAACCGATGCGGTTGCCCTTAGGCCGGCTGTCGCCGTGACCGGATAACCAGACAGGCAAGAATGGACAGAATGACTACAAAGACGACTATTCCATTCTTTGTCAGGACCGGAATAACCGGAGTCGCGGCAGTGGGGCCGCCGTCGTCGACGATCACCCCGTTCCCGCCGTCAAGATCATCGTCCCCCCGCCGGCCGTCGATGAAGTGCAGGGTGACGACATGCCCCGCGATCTCGGCACCCGTCCCCCCGTCCAGCATGAACTCATAGGCATGCATGGTAGGATCGCCCGGCTCCGGACCGTACCGCCAGTATGACTCGATCGTCGTCTCCCCGGAGAGGAAGAGTTGCACCACCGTGGCTCCCCCCGGTGTCACGCCGGTCACCGTAAACCGGAACAGGCCGTAGGGGAAGTAGGTGGTATGCGGAAACGTCCCGTTATCCGGCGCGGGGAGGGCCTGAACACCCGAGAGGAGTGTCCCGTCGGGAGCGGCGAGAGTGACATAGTTCTCTCCGTCCGCCGTATGGAATGAGGCCACATGGGGCTGGTTGCCGTCGGGAATCCCGTCGCTGTTCCCGTCATAGGCAGGATCGGTCCCGTCCGGACCGTTCTCTTCCGTCGTGGGAATCCCGTCCGTGTCGGAGGTGGCGGTGAAGTCCTGACCGAGCTGGTCGGTGGTTACATTCGTTAGTGTCCGATTCGCCGGGTCCCAGGTGGCGTACCCCGGATGCGTCGGTATCACGGTCGTCGTGATCCCGGCGGAGACAACATACGAGTAGGTCCCGTCGGCGGCGGTCTGCTCCGTATGACCGTCATGGGAGAAGGTGATGGTCGCCCCTTCGATGGGATTCACCCCGTCCGTCACCGTCCCGGAGATGGTGACCGTAAACCCACCCACGGTAATCGGGGTGGTGGCGTCGGCGACGTTCACGGCCGGGTCCGCCCCCGCCGCCCAGTCTTCCGCCCCGGCAAGGTTGTAGACCGTGTCATCCTCCGATGATGTCCCCGCCTTGTTGAGAAGCGGATTCACGGCGGCCTTGTCCGTCGCGTCGAGGGTCACCGAAAACTCCGTATCGGAGGTGATGTCAACATCCGCGCTGCCCACGAGGGTGTAAGTCACCCCTCCCTCACCCCGGAATGTCAATCGCGAGGCATCGATGTCGTTGGCGATGCCCGCCTTCTTGAGAAAGCCCGTCCCCGCTACGGTCAATACCCCGGTGCTCCACTGATACGAGGCCGAGGTGATCACCGGCGCCGTCACACCGCTCACCGTAATCCCGTTCCCCGCCTCATCGGCAACATCGACCGCCGGATCCGCCCCTGCCGCCCAGTCCTCCGCGGCGGCAAGGTTATACGTCGTCCCCGACGTGGAGCTCGTCCCGTTCTTGTTCAGGATCCGGTTGACGGCGGACCGGTCCGTCTCGTTTAAGGTCACCGTGAATTGCGTATCGGATGTGATCTCGACACCGGCCGTGTTCTGGATCGTACAGGTCTCTCCCCCTTCGCCGGTAACGGTCAATTGGGAGACATCGATGTCGTTGGCCGCACCGTCCCTCTTCACCAGTCCCGTACCGGTCACGACCAGCACACCCGTCCCCGCGTTGTACGTGGCGGAGGTGACCATCGGCAGCGGCACGTTGCTGACGGTGATCCCGTTGCCGGTCGGATCGGCGGTATTGCCGGCCGTGACATTGGTGCACCAGTCATCCGCCGCGGCAAGGTTATAGGCCGTCCCGCCGGTCGATGCGGTCCCGTTCTTGTTCATGATCCGGTTGACGGCTGCCCTGTCGACAGCGCTCAAGGTGACGGTAAACTGGGAGGAACTGTCCCGGTTCACGTCAGGCGTATCGGTGAGCGTATAGGTCGCATCCCCTTCACCGGTAAAGGTCAATTGGGAGGCATCGATATCGGACCCCCCGCCGTTCTCCCGGATATTGGATCCCGTCACCACCAGGACGCCGGTGGCGGCATTATAGGTCGCGCTCGTGATCCGCGGATTGACGGTAACGGTAATCTCGTTATTGGTAAGATCGGCGATGTCGGCGGCCGGATCGGCCGCGGCCAGCCAGTTATCGGCTGCGGCAAGATTGTACGTCGTCCCGCCGCTCGACTGTGTCCCGAAGAGATCGAGCCGGAGATCCACCTGGGTCTTGTCCGTCCCCGTGACGGTAAAGGTGAACTCGGTGGACGAGGTGATCTCTACATCCGCAATCGCATCCGATATGGTGTAGTTTCCCCCTTCGCCCGTCACGGTCAATCGGGAGACATCGATATCATTCGCCGCACCGGCATTCCCCCGCAGATTCGTCCCGGTCACCGTGAATACGCCCGTGTCGGCGTCATATGTCGCCTCAGTGATCGTCGGGGTCTGGACGTTGCTGACGGTTATCCCGGTGGTCCCATCCGCCGTATCGTTCCCCGCGGGTGACCCCGGCATCCAGTTGTCCGCCGCGGCAAGATTATAGGTGACCGCATCCGCCGACTGTGTCCCGGCCCTGTTGAGGAGCCCATTCACCTGGGACCGGTCCGTCGCACTCAACGTCACCGTACACTGGGTAGCTGACGTGATCTCCACATCGCCCGTGTCGGTGAGGGTATAAGTGCCACTCCCCTGACCGGTGAAAGTGAACTGCGAGGCGTCCACATCGGACGCACCGCTGTTGACGACAAAGTTCGTCCCCGTTGCCACCAACTGCCCCGTCCCGGCGTCGTACACGGCCGAGGTGATCTGCGGGACGGCATAGCCGCTCACCGTGATCCCGCTCGCCCCATCGGCGATGTCCGCCGACGGGTCCGTGCCGGGCATCCAGTTGTCCGCAGCGGCAAGATTGTAGGCCGGCCCGTCGGCCGCGCTCGTCCCGTCCTTGTTCAGGAGCGACTCCACATGCGGTATGTCCGCACCGCTCAGGGTGACGGTGAACTGGGTGGATGAGGCGATCTCGGGATTGTTCGAAGTCGCCAGCGTATAGGTGCCGCCCCCCTCGCCGGTTACGGTCAGCTTCGTGATGTCCACATCGTTCGCTACCCCGGATTGAGCGACAAATGCCGCCCCCGTCACGGTCAGGGTATCCGTCCCGTAATCATACGCGGCCTCGGTGATCGTCGGGGCCTGGACATTGCTGACGGTGATCCCGGAGGTCGCGTCCGCTGTGTCGTTCCCCGCAGGCGCACCCGGCATCCAGTTGTCCGCCGCGGCAAGGTTATAGAGGACGGTATCCGCCGACTGTGTCCCCGCCCGGTTAAGGAGTCCGTTCACATGGGGCCGGTCCGTCGCGCTCACGGTCACGGTAAATTGGGTGGACGAGGTGATCTCCACATCACCCGTGTCGGTCAGGGTATAGGTGCCACTCCCCTGACCGGTGAAGGTGATGAGCGACGTATCGACGTCGTTCGCCAGGCCGCTGTTGACGACAAAGTTCGTTCCCGTGGCGACCAGTTGGCCGCTCGTGGCATCGTAGGTGCATGAGGTAATCATGGGGACGGTATAGTTGCTGACCGTGATCCCGTTTGTCGCATCGGCGATATCGTCCGCCGCGGGCGCGCCGGGCATCCAGTTGTCCGCCGCCGCGAGGTTGTAGACGGTATCATCGTCCGCACTCGTCCCGTCCTTGTTCAGAAGCGCCTCCACCTGTGGTATGTCGGCCCCGCTCAGGGTGACGGTGAACTGCGTATCGGAGGTGATTTCGACATCAGCGGAGTCCGCGAGGGTGTACGTGCCGCCCCCTTCACCGGTCACGGTCAGAAGTGACACATCCACGTCGTTGTCCGCGCCATCATTCTCGACCAGATACCGGCCGGTGACCACCAGCTGATTCGTCCCATAGTCATACGCAGCGGAGGTGATCTCGGGATAGGCGTTATTCTCGGCACCCGGCGTCGGGGGCTGCTGGGTGTACGCCGTCGTGTTCCTCAAGCCCCCCGTGCCGTTCGGTATCCGCTGGTTGGAATGCCCTGTGCTGCCTCCCCGCCCGCTCTCGTTGATCTGTCCCCCCGCCAAGACCAGGGTCAGGAGTCCCGCATCATCCGCGTCGTCGGTATCATACACGAGGGCATCAATAAGATTGACCGTTGTTACAGGGGTATTATCGGGAAAATCCGTCCCGTCCCCCACATACAGGGCAACGGCGTCCGCCCCGTTCTGCAGGGCATTATCCGAAAAGGTCATATCCACACCGGACACGCCCGCATTGCCGATCACAAAGTATCCGTTCGCATCCGTCGAGTAACCGTCCAGATCGATCGCATTCGCGTAGGGGGCTGCGTTATATGACTGATCGTCGGTACCGTCATAGAACACCAGCACCAGCCCGTCCAGGCTGACGGTGCCAACCCCGCCGTCGTACAGTTCGATAAACTCCAGGGTGTCGGTGCCGGGGGTGTCGGCGTCAACCTCGTTGATCATGACGGTGACCATCGTCTGATTCGTCGGGTTCCCCGTCGCCGTATCGGTCACATAGGACTCATACCCCGCATCCCCGTTGTACTCGCACACCATCGCCCGGTAGGTCGCCCCCGGCATCAGGCCCGTCACGGCTACCGACGTCCCCGTCCCGTTATAGACGCAGTACCAGCCGGTGGCGCCGATCTGCGTCCCCGCGCCGAATGCCGTATTCGCCGTATAGGTGGTCCCGTCAACGGGGCTCGCGGTCTCTAAACTCCCTCCCTTATAGAGAAATACCACCCGTGCCGTGCCGTTCCCGTTCGTCCACCCGATCGTCATGGTGGTCGCCTCGATATTCGGAAAGGTGACCGTCTGGGCCTGGGTCGTCGGGGCGGTATAGGTCCCGGTCCCCCGGATATCGAAGTTATAAGGGTTCTCGTCCGAGTCGTCGTTGGCGATGCTGACCGTCGCCTCACGCGTCCCCCCCGCCGTGGGATCGAAGGTGATCG
Source organism: Syntrophales bacterium (assembly GCA_963662405.2). Classification (GTDB taxonomy): domain Bacteria; phylum Desulfobacterota; class Syntrophia; order Syntrophales; family UBA2210; genus UBA6078. The sequence continues at coordinate 1,785,178 of CAXXKT010000001.1, read as the reverse complement.
CGAAGGGGGTTGTGCTCCCGTCTGATATGGCAGCTGACGGAGTTGACGTCAGCGTGAAATCCGCGGTATGCCCGGTGATCGCCACGTAGGGACTCGCATCGGTCAGATTCAATGTCTCCGCACCAAGGTTCTCTATGGTAAAGGTATGCTCATCCGACCCCGAGGTTACATCAACACTGCCGAAATCCGTGTCATCACCGGTTGATGGACTTGTGTCACCGTCGGCAATGGAGACACCGTTGCCCTTGATGTTGATTTCCGGGCCACCGATCGGTACATTCGCATCCGACGCCCAGGCCGAGGTTCCGGATGCACCGGCCTCTCCCGGAGTCACATCCGCACCCCCCATACCACCGCTCACGGTAATCGTCCCTGTTTGGACGATATCACCGGCACCCGATGTATGATACACGAGCCGCACCCTTCCGCCACCGCCACCGCCGCCGCCGATGCCGTCACCCGCTCCGGCGGTACCACCACCGTTTCCGCCATTCGCCGATATGGTTGCCCCGCTATTATGCCGTATCGTTTTTCCATGGATCAGGATACCGCCACCGCTGCCGCCGCCGTCTCCATCGGCGTCAACACCGGTACTCGCAGGACCGGCCACCCCATTGGCATTGATGCTCGCGCCGGAATTAAGGGTGATGATCCCCAGGGCGCCAAGCTGCACGGCACCACCGGCGCCACCACCATAGTTTCCCGTGCTTGAGTACTCCGACCTGGCGCCACCGCTGCCGCCGCTGAGAGATACCGCCAGGTCACCATAGGTCGAACCGCCCCCCACACCATTACCACTGTCCCCACCGGCACCACCGAACCCGGCTCCGCCGGCTCCATCCTCACTACCTCCGCCGCCACCGGCGCCGGTCCCGTCCGAGGGTTTTGCCGTACCACCGGCACCACCGCCGGGCCCGGGTGTGTATGTCGAACCGCTCCCGTTGATCGCCCCCGACAGTGTCATGTTACTGAGCGATAAGAATGCTATCTTGTTGGTCGAATTCTCCGTGTTTGTGAAATTGATATTCCGCGAAGAGACAAGGGTAAAATCATCGAAGGTAAACACCAGTATGCCATTGGAAACCGTCCCGGTTGCCGACAGTCCCCCCGTCATGGCGCCTGTGGACATATTAACGGTCACATCAGAGGAAGGATTGAAAGAGCCGAGCGAGGTAAAGTCACGGCCATCGAGATACAGGCTTGCAGCGGACGTCCCATTCCCCTCTATGACAAAGTTAAAGGGGTTCTCATTATCGTCATTATTGGCAAAGGATACATTCGCCGTCTCAATACCGATGCCGTCCGGATCAAATTGAATGGAGAATGTGGTCGTCTCGTTCTGTTCGAGGCTCACATCAGAGGGCTGTGACGTGACCGAGAAAACAGCATTATCAACCGAGACATAATTCGGCCCGCCCGATATGGTCAGTGTGGCCGGGCCGGTATTTTTTATCGTAAAGGTATGCGTTGCCGTACCGCTGTCCTTATCGACATCGCCAAAATGCGTGTCGTCACTCACGGAGGGTGTGGTGTCTCCATCGTTGATCGATACCGAATTTCCATATACGGATATCTCGGGACCTGAACTGGTCACCGGCACGTTTGAGTCCTGGACGAATTGCACAACGCCTGCTGAGCCATCTCCACCCGGATAACTCCCATACGGTCCCGGATCAGTGCCCCCCGTTCCCTTAGCGGCAACAGCAGATCCGCTATTTGTCCCGCTTCCATTGTAAGCGATCCGTATACGTCCGCCGCCGCCGCCGCCACCAGCGCCACCGGCTCCGGTGCCAGATGTCTGCCCGCAATTTGAATCATTATCTCCATTACCGCCGTTGCCGCCCGATGCATTGACATTGGCCCCGGAATTGAACGTGACAACATTTCCGTGAATCAGTATGCCGCCTCCGCTGCCTCCTCCATCACCATCTTCTCCGCAAGGTGTTAAATCGGCATTTGAACCTGCCGCCCCTTTCGCTTCTATATTACAGCCATTATTCAGGGTTGTCGTACCGAGCGCCCCCAGTTCCAGTGCGCCGCCACCGCCACCGCCACCGGCACTGGTATCACTCGAATATGCGGAGCGGGCCCCACCACTTCCCCCGTCGAGGGCCGTGGCAAGGTCTCCATATGTTGTTCCTCCGGGGGCGCCATACCCGTGTGCACCACCGGCGCCGCCAAACCCGCCGCCGCCGGCTCCGTCGTCATCGCCTGCGTCTAAGCCAACTTGCCCTCCACCGGTGCCCTGACCGACTTCCGGTTGAGAAGTGCCACCTCTCCTCCCTCCAGGCCCGGGAGCGGTACCCGAGGCGTTTGCGTAAATATTTCCACTTATTGTCATATCCCCTTTTGAGAGAAAGGCGATCTTGTCATCATTATCAGCCACATTCGAAAAGGAGATGCTGTAACCAGCCCCCAGGCTAAAGCTGTCAAAGGTAAAAACGAGTATGTCTCCTGACATAACACCGGTCGCGGTAACCCCGCCGGTCATCGACCGTGTGGTCATATTGACGACGACGTTACTGGAGGGATTGAATGTGCCGAGAGAGCTGAAAGTGCCGGGATCGAGATAGGCAAAGGCATAACCGGCCAGGGATGCGTTGAGAATGAGGATGATAAATATATGGAAAAGATGTCTTTTCAATGTACAGCATGGGTGTGCACGATTCATATTCATCTTCTTCCCCTCACTATTATGTGCTGGAGAAACCTGATGTGCTTATTTATGCGAATCATTCAAAAGACCGATTGAGTCACTCATTACGACATATCTCGCCCAAGGAAGTGTCGCTCGTGGAGATGGTTTTTATCTTGTTATCCGATGCCGCGGAAACGAATTGAGAATTCGTCCCGTCCGACCCACCCCGGACGAATATCCAGGGGTCGGCACTGCTATAGAAGAAATATGCCCGGGCATGGATGTCGCTCACAAAGAAAATGGAAGAGAAGATCATGCAACCGAAAAATGCTCGAACATGTGTGTTCATCCCAGACATGGTTCTTGCTCCTCTCTGACCGAGAGTATCGGCACAAAGATCTGTGCGTATATTTTTGTTGTATGGATCGCATATGGAGCGTATAATTCCATAGTGAGTTGTTTTTTTCAACAACTCTTTCGATTCCGTTCCACATTTTCAGTGAAATCTCTTTCGCGACCTCTTGCAGTGCCATGAGATCCTCTGATTTCACACGCTGTATCTTCCGGATCCAGGTCGATAGTCCTCGATACTGCTTGGACAGCTATTCTTTTCAGGGATTCAGTTTCCTGTTTCACAAAAAACAAATCACGCAACAGAAAGGAGAACGTTATGGATGGATACCTCGGTGAAATCAAGATGTTTGCAGGAACGTTTGCGCCCGTGAACTGGGCCTTTTGTCATGGGCAGCTACTTTCGGTCGCTCAATACCAGTCTCTTTACGCTTTAATAGGCACCCAGTTCGGCGGAGATGGCACGACAACGTTCGGCGTCCCCGATCTGCGCGGACGGGTCCCGGTGGGAGCCGGCACAGGCCCCGGTCTGACACCCCGTATCGCCGGTCAGCGTGGCGGCGCTGAAAATGTCACCCTCACAACAGCTCAGATGCCCCAGCATACACATACGGTAAAATGCGACATCACCTCTCAAGGAAGACAACTCCAAGACACGCCTCAAGGCAATCTTCCGGCGCTATTAGAGGGAAGCACGGGGTATGCAGCCGATGAAACAGGGAATCCTCTGATGAAAACCGATATGCTCAACGAATCCGGCGGCGGACAACCGCACGATAACATGCCCCCCTGGGGTTGTTTACAGTACATCATGTGCACGGAAGGGCTGTGGCCTCCGAGAGATTAACCATCATCACCGGTACCGTTTATAGGAAGGAGGTAATCATGGAAGGATTCATAGGCGAGGTCAAATATTTTGCCGGCCCCTATCCGCCGGCAAACTGGGCATTCTGCGACGGGCAGTCTCTTTCCATCACTGAAAATCCTGCGCTGTATTCGATCATCGGCACCCAATTCGGCGGTGACGGAAGGACAACGTTTAATCTTCCCGATCTGCGCGGACGCATCGTGTTGGGGACGGGACAGAGCTCGGGCACCTCATATCGTCACCAAGGCGATAAGGGCGGATATGAGCAGGTGCCACTGACCCAATTAACCGTACCGGCCCACAGCCATGCCGTTCAGTGTGATACGGTGTCATCGGCGCGGCAGCTCAAAAATACACCGCAGAATAATTTATTTGCCACAAAAACAAGCCCCGGGTACGGTTCCGATTCAACGGGAAATCCGACAATGAAGGCCGATATGATAAACGACGAAGGGAAGTTACACTCCCATGAGAATATGCCGCCCTGGACATGTCTGCATTACATCATCTGCCTCTCTGGCTCCTATCCGATACGGCCGTAGGGGATGTCGGCACATGGACGTTTGCCTGAGGAAGAGAGACGAGCGTGACGCGGATTTTCTTTTGATGCTTTTCGGCGAGGTCAAAACAGCCGAGTTGCACGCTGGCTCCTGGCCGCGACAGGCCCGGGAACGATTGATGGCACAGCAGTTCATCGCTTTTGAGCAGTCCGTCCAGAGTCGATACCCCTCTTCCGAAGACCATGTCATCGTCCATGCATCCAAACGGATCGGCAGGCTGCAGATCAACTCTGATTTTCAGAGTATCCGGGTAACCAATCTCTCATTGCTGCCGGCCTACCGGAATAAAGGTATCGGCTCCCGCATACTGAGGGAGATCATCCGTGAAGCGGATGCGACCGACAGAGAGGTCTTATTTGAGGTTGACAAGGTCAATCCGGCGGTCACCCTCTACCGGCGACTCGGGTTTGAAGCCTGCAAGGAAGATACCCTCAAGTACGTCATGAGATATGCCCCTTCTCCCGACCGGTCGGGAGAAGGGGACATCCCGAATGTTTAAGAGCTGAAAAGCCCCTCCTCTTCCCATGCATCTATCTCGGCGTCGGCATATCCCAGCTCGCGCATGACCTCTTTCGTATGCACCCCGGCGTGAACTCCGGCCGACCGGTATTCCTGTCTCGTCTCCGAAAAGGTGATGGGGTGGGCAATCTGTCTCACCGTCCCCCCTGTCGGGAGATCGGCTTCAATCACCAGGGATCGCTCACGGGCATGGTCACTCCCCAAGGCCTCGGAGAGGGTCAGGACCGACTCGACACAGGCATCCGTCCCTTCGAATATCGCCGTCCATTCGTCGCGCGTCTTTGTCCGGATGATTGCCCGGATCTCTTCCTTGACCTCCCCGACATTCGCGGGAGAGATCCCTCCCGCCGCCAGGTCGGGCCGGCCGATCCCCTCGCAGAAGGCGGCAAAGAACTGCGGCTCGAGGGCCCCGAGGCTGATGTATCCTCCACCCATCGTCTCGTAGAAATCGTAGAGAGACCCCCCGTTCAGGAGGAAAGACTCGCGACCGGGATTGTTCTCCTCCTCCACCAGGCAGGCGTTCCCCGCCAGGGCGTTGAAGGCGATGACGCCGTCGGTCATGGAGACATCAACCTGCTGTCCCCTCCCCGTTTCATGGCGGGCGATAAACGCGGCGAGGATCCCGATGACGGCGTTGTTGGAACCGGCAGCGACATCGGCGATCTGCATTCCCGTGAGGGTGGGTCCCCCCTCCTTTCTCCCCGAGTACGCCATGAGCCCCGAGCGCGCCAGGTAGTTGATATCATGCCCCACCCGGCCACGGTACGGCCCCGTCTGGCCGTACCCCGTGAGGGAACAATAGATGAGGGCGGGATTGACGTCCCTGAGAGCATGGTACCCGAGTCCGAGCTTCTCCATCACACCGGGGCGGAACTGCTCGATCAGGATGTTGTATCGCGCCAAGAGACGATGAATAATTTCAACGGCACGACGGTCCTTCAGGTTCAACGTCATGCATCGCTTCCCCCGCCCAAGACAAGCCGTGGCGAACGAGATATCCGTCCCCGGGATGAAAGGCGGGGCAAGGGCGGTGAGGTCCGGGCGGGAACCGGAGACGATCCGAAGAACATCGGCCCCCATATCCGCGAGTCCCATAGTCGCGTACGGCCCCGGAAGGAGCGTGGTGAAATCCAAAATCTTGAGTCCCCGCAAAGGTCCAGCCACTTTTTCTCCTTTTTGAGTCACCATCCCCAGGGTGAGAGTTATGATGATTACCGTTGTGTCTCGCCGTCGATCTGAGGCCGTCTGGTCGTCGCGATCAGATAGGCGGCAATCAGCGCCAATATGATAAAGATGACGTACGCCAAGTCGTAGGAGCCGGTCCGGTCGAAGCTCTGCCCCGCAATGACAAAACCGAAGACCTCGATGATTACGATCAGGGAAACATACCTGAAGACCGCGGCAAACGATTCACGGCCGTAGAGGTCGGCAACGATGATCGGGAAAAGTGACATGACCCCTCCCATGGCAAAACCGAATATGACAATAAAGAGGACAAGAGCGACAAGCGAATCGTGGACGAGGGCAAGACTCAGGCCGAGGGCCATCATCGATACGAGAACGGCGAAGACGCGCCGGGGGTCAAAGCGGTCGGACCACATCCCCCAAAGATACTTCGCAATGGCGCCGATACAGGCCGTCAGCGCCATCAACCACATCGCCGTCATATCATCGAACCCGATATCGGTAAACCGCGGTTTGAGCTGCGACATCACCGCGCCGACACTGGTCAGTGCCAAGCCCAGCGAGAGTCCAACCTTCCAGAACGTCCCCGATCCGATCAGGCGGCGAAGGGTCCATGATTCTTCCCTTTCAACACCGTCGACCTGCCGTTCCTGCTGGCCATCGAGGGCCTGAGAACCGCGCAGGCCTGCCAATGGAAGACCGTCAGGGTGAAGACCGATCTGCTCAGGCCAGTCCCGGATCACGAGCCACGACAGAGGACCGACGGCCATGGTCAAAAACCCGATCCACAGAAAGGCTCCCGATATCGTGCTGTGGAGTATCAGTCCCATGGCGATAAGGGGAAGAACGGCACCGGAAAAGGATATCCCCGCGCTGGCGAATCCCAGCGCCTTTCCCTTCTTGCGAACAAACCAGTTGTTAACGGCCGTGTTGGCCACCACGCCGCCATAGGTCATACTCCCGAGATACAAGAGAACATACAGGGTATAGAACTGCCACAGGACATCTGCCCAGCCGAGCATGATGCAGGCCCCACCGGAAAAGATGGGGCCGATCAACATTAGGATCCGCGGACCGGTTCTCATGACCAGGGTCCCGGCAAGAAACTGCCCGACAAATCCGGCAACCATCCCCATGACGAGGGCCATGTTCAGAGCGGTCCTTGACCAGCCATGCGCCTCGCTCAGCGGTTCCATGAAGGCATTGAAGATGTAAAAACTGGTCCCCACGGACATGAAATTGGCAACAAACGCAATAAGGACGATGTACCATCCGTAGTAGACGATGGGTTTTTCTCCAGAGACCACCGGTGTTCCCCCCCCTTTTTTCCCTGCATCACAGATTAATTGGTATAGAGATATTATGCAGGTCCCACATCAGGTCTTCCGTTCCCGGGCCTCGTTTCGGGCACGATACCGGGATATGTGGTTGACGGCCCGGAGCGCGTCTTCGAGATCGTCAAAGACGGGAACCCCTTCCGCCAGGAAGGCGGCCCGCGCCTCGCGGAGCATTTCCTCGATATCGAGTGATTCGATCCCCTGCTTGACGTTGGGGGTCACGAGGATCACCGGTTTACCCGTTGTTGCCACCACTTCTCCGACGGCGGCGGCCAGTTCCCTGAAGGGAGTCACCTCCTTGACCGGCTGGCCGGAAAAGATGGCCATTGGCTTGTAGTGATAGAGGAGTTGTATCAGGATCTGGAGATCGACATTCTCATCCTGTGCCGCCCGGAGGAGTGTCTCCTTCAGGATATGCGGCGGCACGTGCGGGTTCGCCACATCGATCGGATTATTGGCACTTGACCCGGGTTTGGGAAGAATCTCCATGATTGCATCGGTAATGGCGGGATCGAGTTGAGGAAGCTGGATACCCATAGTCTCGGCAGCGTCACAGGCGGCAATACCCAAGGCCCCGCCCCCGCCGGCGACGGTGATCCCCCGGTAGATCCGCTCGGGGAGCATCGAAAAGGCCAGGCTCGTCTGGGCCAGTTCCCACAGACTTGAAACCTGGACGGCGTTGCACTGCCGGAGGAGCGCTTCCCAGATGACCCTGCTCCCTCCCATGGAGGCCGTATGACTGGCCACGGCCCGCCCCCCTGCCTCGGAGAGCCCTCCCTTGTAGACAATCACCGGTTTCCTTCGCGTCACCCTTTTCAGGACATCGATAAAGGCAGGGCCATCCTCCACCCCTTCCGTATAAGTTGCAATGACCGTCGTCTCCGGATCATCCCCGAAGTAATCGATCAGCTCCACCTCGCGCAGGTCGGCCCCGTTTCCAAAGCTTACCACCTTGCTGAAATGGACCCCCATCCATTTCCCGATATGTGAGAAATCGATCGACATTCCCCCACTCTGTGCGAGAAAGGCAACCGATCCGCTCTCGCGGGAAAGATCCGGACCCGGCAGCAAGGTCAGACCGCTCCGGGGGCAGTAAATGCCGAAACAGTTGGGACCGACAACCCTGATTCCCCGCGCAGCGACCTCTCGGATTCGCTCCTCCAGGGCAACCCCCTCCGGTGTATCCAGTTCGCTGAACCCGGCGGAGAGGACCTCCGCCCCGGCCGCCCCTTTTTTTCGACAGGCCTCAAGGGTGTCAGGAACAGACCCGGCAGGAACTGCGATAATGGCAAAGTCTATTTCGGTGGGAATCTCCTCGACATTTTTGTATATCTTCATCCCGGCGAATTCTCCCCCGCGCGCATTCACCGGATATATGGTTCCTTCGAATCCGATCTCCCTGAGAGACATGAGAATTCCCCCACCGAATCCGCCTCCCTTCGCCGATACCCCAATAATCGCCAGGTGTTCGGGATGGAAGATCCGATCAAACTGATCGGCATCGCACAGCTTCCGCTCAACACAACTCATATACTCTCCTCCACACATCCGGGGATCACCCCGGCTTTCACAACAGACAATCTTCCCCGCCACTTCGCAGATGGACCAAGACCGTTCCCCGTTCCACAGTCGAGGCTATGTCGTCAACGCTCCGCCGTCGACATAGATGGAATGGCCGGTGATATAGTTGGCCAGGTCAGAGGCCAGGAACAAGACGGACCCGACAATCTCCTCCGGCTCCGCCAGGCGGCCCATGGGAAGCTGGGATTCGACGTGCTTCGCGATATCCGGGTTCGACCAGATGGGCTTGCTGAAATCCGTTCGCGTGAGCCCCGGACCGACGGCGTTGACGAGGATCCCGAAGGGGGCCCATTCACGCGCCATGCACCGTGTCAGCATCTTCAGTGCCGCCTTGCTGCAGCCGTACGCGGCCATCCCCAACTCCGCCTTCTCGGCCCCTACCGTGGTGATGTTGATGATCCGTCCCCCCTTCTGCTCTATCATGACACGTGCCACGGCACGACTCAGAAGCCAGGCGGCCTTGACATTCGTGTCGAAGACCTTGTCCCATCCGTCCTCGCGCAGTTCGAGGAGGCTTCGCAGAAAGCTCCGCGCCGCGTTGTTCACGAGGATATCGATCCTGCCAAAGTTCTTGACCGCCTCTGCGGCGAGGTTCTCGATCTGATCCCCATCCGTCAAATCCGTCTCAACAGGAAGCACCCGGCCACCGAGCACGGCAATCTCCTGTGCCACCGCATCGAGCTGCTCAATGGTCCTCCCGGCAACCACGACAGAGGCCCCGGCTTCTGCCAAACCAAGCGCTATCGCACGTCCGATTCCCCTCCCCCCGCCGGTCACGATCGCCACCTTCCCCCTGAGATCAAATGTCGTTTCCATCCACCGCTCCCTCCTTCGCTGTGTATCGAATTGTGTACGCGAGAGGAGTATAGTGAAAGGTTTTACCCCTGTCAACTTCCCCGTTATCTCTTCTTGACTTCCCCCAGTCGGATCAGTACATAATCAAAGAGCTTTTCTTCAGAAAATCCGGTCCAATTCAAAACAGGGGGGAAACGGCACCGATGATTATCGATACTCACTACCACATGATGTATCGCCTCGGCAAGGGGGCGGCCCGCGTCGTCGCCCAATGGGCATTCGAGACGGCGAAGAAGCTGGCAATCGACCTCGATCTCGAAACACTGGCAGCTCTCGCACACGATGATTTTGCGGACCCGGACGGTGAAAAACTGCTCAGGAAAATGGACGCTGACGGTGTCGACGTCACCGTTTTCTGCGCGGTGGACAATGCGGCGGTCAAGGGGAGCACCCTCCAGGTGGCTGATACGGTCAACGAACGGACGGGGGCGATCGCTCGACGGCATCCCGACCGGTTTGTCGGCCTCGCCGGGGTCGATCCTCGACGCCCCGTGGCGACGGATCTGATGCATCGTTGTCTCGAGGACTACGGCCTCAAGGGGCTCAAGCTCCATCCCGACCACGGCTACTACCCGAATGGCAAGGAGGCATACCGTCTCTACGAGATCGTCCAGGAGGCCGGAGGGGTCGTCCTCATCCATACCGGCCCTATCATACCCCCGGGGAAGGGGGGGACCTATGCCCATCCTCTACTCTTGGATCCCCTTGCCACGGATTTCCCCGACATGACCGTTATCGCCGCCCATATGGGGCAGTACTGGTGGCGCGACTGGGCGGGGCTGGCCTACACACAGCCGCATCTTTACGGCGACATGGCCGAGTGGCAGACCCTGGCGAAACGGAACTTCCCCCTCTTCTGCAGGGAATTGCGAGAAGCCATCGACAAGGCCGGATGTGACAAGATCCTCTTCGGAACGGACGGTCCGATCTTCGATCCCACGATCCCGACCGGAGAGTATATACAGATGATGCGGTCTCTCCCCGAGGAGGCACCTGACGGGATCCGCTTCACCGAGGAGGAGATCGACGCCATCCTCGGAGGAAATGCCGAGCGGATTATTAAAGACTTCCTTCCTTGACAACCTCCCCTCTTTTCTCTATGGTGCTCCAGTCAGAATGGATAGGCGGGACCCGAAGGCCCCGCTTCCATGTGGCGGGAGGGTGTCATGTTTAAGATTGATCTCCATATCCACAGCGCCCTAGGGGGCGATTCCAATATTAACCCCGAAGATCTCGTACCGCGGGCCCGGGCGGTGGGTCTTGATGCCGTCTGCGTTACCGAGCATCATTCCCATAGCCTTAGCGCGCCCTTCGAGGAGATATCACGAGAGAACGGCTTTCCCATATTCAGGGGGATGGAGTACCGGGCGGCGGAGGGACACCTCCTCGTCTTCGGGGTCAAGGCCGGCCGAGGAGATCTCCTCTCAGGACTCCCGATGCAGAAGGCGATCGACTGGGTCCAAACTCGAGGTGGTGTAGCTATCCCAGCCCACCCCTACCAGACGGACATGGTCGGCGGGATGCTGGGAGATCTGGTCCTGGCACTCCAGGGGCTCTACGCCATCGAGGTCGCCAACGCCAGCGTCTCCCCGGAGAACAACCGGCTCGCCCTCCAAGCGGCGGCAATGTTGGGCCTCAAAGGAATCGGGGGCTCCGACGCCCACGGCCTACTCACGGTGGGGCGGGCCTATACCCTCTTCCCTTCTCCGATCATGACCGACAAGGAACTGGTTGAAGCGCTCCGCCACGGCAGCTATTCGGCACACCTCAAAAGCGCCGATGAGACCGGAGCCGCCGGCCCTATATGATGGCTCCTTCCCTATTCCCTTGACCAAAGAATCTTTTTTTACTAGCGTATGGCGGTAGGTAGCGATACGCTACAGAAAAAAAGGGGGGGAAGGCATGTCATTGATCTCGTACACATCGGCGCGGGAACTCATTGGTCGTATCATGTCGGGGGAATTCACACCTCTGGAGGTGATGGAAGATACGCTGAGACGGATAGAGAAGGCAAACCCTTCCCTGAACGCCTTCGTCTCAATAGATGCCGATCGGGCACTGAATGAGGCGAGCGGTCTCACCAAATCGATCGCGGCGGGGGCGACCCCACCCCCCCTCGCAGGGCTGCCCATCGGTGTGAAAGACCTCGAGGATGTCGCCGGGATGGTAACCAGTTTCGGCTCCGTTCCTTTCAGAAACAACGTTGCAACAGAGGATTCAGTGCAGGTGGCACGCCTCAGGGAGGCCGGTGCCATCGTGGTGGGCAAGACCAAACACGCCGGAATTCGGATCGACGGGATTCTGCAAGAACCGCCTCTTCGGGGTTACTCGGAACCCTTGGAATCTCGAGCGAACGTCGGGTGGATCCAGCGGCGGGTCGGCGGCGGCGGTTGCCGCCGGGATGATCCCCGTGGCGTCCGGCTCCGACGAGCGGCGGGTCAATCCGCATTCCCGCCTCCTATACGGGGTGTTTCGGGATCAAACCCACCTACGGGAGGATCCCCATGGGGCCCCTCCCGATCCTCAACATGAATCCCATCGTCTCCCTCGGCCCCCTGACGAGAACCGTGGAGGATGCGGCCCTTTACCTGGACTGCACGGCGGGGCACCACCCGTCGGCACCCGACTCGCTCCCTCACCCGGGGATCTCGTACCTCCATAGTCTGGAGAACATCCCCCAAGGTCTCACGATCGCCTTCAGCCCTACCCTGGGGTATGCGACCGTTCAACGCGACCGTCATGGCCCGCATCGAGGAGGCGGTCCACGCCTTCGAAGAGATGGGGACATACCGTGGTCCTCTTGGAGGAGGCAATGCCCAACGTGGTCGACGCCTGGTCGAAACTCTTCAGCCTTAACATCTACGGGACAATGCATGAATACCTGGAAAAGTACGGCAGTGAGATGGGGAGAGCACTGGTGGCAACCCTCATAGAGGCCCGCTCACTGACTCTCGAGCAGCTCCTTGAGGCGCAACAGGTCAAAACCGAGCAGAACCGGATTCTCTGGAACCTCTTCGAGCGCTTCGATCTCCTCCTCACACCGACGATGCCCACGGAGGCCTTTGCCGCCGGAGGCCCCCCCCCGACAGTGATAGACGGCCGCCCCACCTCCATCTTCGACGCGGTGGCCTTCACCTATCCCTTCAACCTCTCGGGGCATCCGGCCGCATCCGTACCGGCGGGATTCACGGAAAAAGGGATGCCGGCGGGGCTCCAGATCATCGGCCCCCGCTACCGGGACGAACTGGTGCTTCAGGCTTCGCGGGCCTACGAGAAGGCACGCCCGTGGAACACCCTCTGGCCTGTCGTTTCCTGATCGTCGATGCAGGTGGTGCTGAGGTTTCCGTAGCGGCCGATCTGTCCCAACACCGGAATGCAAAACATAGGTACTGACCAAACAATCCCCACACCTCGCATTGACCATGACAGCGACATTGGGGATACCCGCCCGGGAGCAGGATGTCCCTCCCCCGGTTTCCCTCCCGACAGATCTCAGAGATCAGTTCCTCACCATCGACGACAAACCGGGTGACCGACTCTTCTGGAGACATCACCGTATTCTCGTCCGTTGTTCACGCCGACTCTCATTATGCGCGTGCCCCCCGCGATACGCGCTTACCGGCGAGGAGCCAGGGTTCTAAAAATCCGTCCGTCGGGGGCATGCTCCCGTATCTTATCCCCCTCAACAACGAGGCGCGTCATGACACCCGTGATCCCCTTCCCTTTGGTTGAATCAATCACATCATCAATCGCTTCAAAATGAGCCAGTTCCTCCAGTGTGACGATCGTGGGAACCACCATATGAAACCGTCGCTCATGGTATCGATTGAGCGCCTCTTCAGGCTTTATCCAGAGGTGTCGCGTCAGCTCCTTCCCATCGTGCAGGGCCTCCTGACCGGAGGGAACCTCGGCGACAAAAAAACGTGTATCGTACCTGATCGGCGACAGTTCGGGCGTAATCCAGTGGGAAAAGTAGTGCAACCGGTCAAGTGCCAGCACCAGTTTCGCCCGCCGCAAAACCTCTATAAAAGGCAGTTCCCCTCCGTGAACCCGCCTTCGATAGGATCGGAATCGATGACCGGCATCGCCACCGTCCAACAATATGAGAGACCCATCTTGATGACGGGCGAAGAGAAGCCCCACCTCTTCAAAGGTCTCCCTGATAGCGGCGATCCGGATACCCAGCGCCTTCTCCGGAGCTGATGTTCCATCCAGCTCCCGCTGCGCCATGACCAGTTCGGAGCCTTCACAGAATTGCTCCATATCTCGATGGCAATCCGCCTCGTCAACTCGCCCTCCCGGGAAGACATAGGAGCCGGGGACAAAGGAACTGCCGGCATTTCTGAGGACCATAAGGACCTCGAATCCCGGCCTTCCCCCATTGACTTGACGCAGGAGGATAACCGTTGCCGCATCCGTCGGTGTAAATGTCATTTCACTCTCTCGATCGACATGGCCCGGGTTCCCGATCGGTAGACCGGTGATGCATTACACTCCATGGGATATTAAAAGAGAGAAGGCATCCTCATTGCCGGAGACACTGTCTGTGGCGAATATACGAGGATACCGGGTCTACTCCCCCCCGTTTTCTGTATTCCTTGCTTTGCCATGAAAGTCAAGAAATGTCTCCCGGGCGAGCGATAAGCATTCCTTCGCACGCGATCCTACAAGCCCATTTTTTTCGAGGCTCCGTCAGTATGCACATATCCCGGAAAAGATTCCTGAAAAAACATCCATGACACCTTGAAGGATACCGGACCTCGGCCTTATTAAGCGCGGAGGAAGCTTTCACCCATCTCCTGTTCGGGGTTTTTCATTCGCTTCAGGAAAGAGGCGGGGCATTTTTCAGAGGGGGAACCCCCAAGACCGGCCGGTCTTCTTAACGACTTTCTGGTCAGCAAGCACCCTTCATCCTTACGAGACCATCGGCGGCAAAAACCGGTTTGGCATCTGGAAGAAATGTCCCTGGCATGGCTGTCTTGTCCATATTGAAATCAGGAGCTTTCGGCACAGAAGGAAAAAATAGAAAGGTTTTTATCGAACCAACCCAATGACAAACCGAATTCATACGATCGGTATTCACAGGTTGTTGGACGGTTGGTCCACTGATGATCGGATGTAACCGGTGATCCGGTACCGGTAAATCGAGCAGACAACGATAACGCATCACTGACCTTGATGGCTTCGAGGTGATCGATCAGGGGATCACGCTGTTTTCAGAATTCGGGGGTTTCGCGACAGCTGAGGCACTCCATGCATCCCTTCATGTCTATGTCGTGAGCCGTACCGCTGTCGTTTCGGCACCCTGCGACCGGGCCCCTTCAAACATTGATCGAATAATCATCAAGGTATTACCCTGTCGTCGCGTGCTCCCGTTAAAAGCCCGAATTCGCGTCTTCTTCTCATCTCTCCTATCCTGCCGTCATATATCGGGCATCGGTATTACGAAACGGTACCTCTGTCCGACCACATCCCACAGCACATATCGCGGTATGGCGGACCATCGGTGTCAGTCCTTGTACCGCACACCTGAAGGCGGTCCGTCCCATGCTGAAACGGGCACCGCCGTCTGTAGTACAGGGGGCCCGTTTCAGCGAATACCGTTTCGGGCACAAGATAATCCTTATTCCTCACGTTTCCTCAGCTCTGCAGGAACGACAGAGTCGCTGTTCGAAAAACCGAGATCCTTGAATACCGATTCATTTTCTACACACCCCCCAGATATAACACCTTCCCGCCGTTTTGGTACTGGGCGATCGGCTGGACAAAGACACCGGGATAAGTCTTGTGCTGAGAATTACTCGGATCAACCCTTACCTTGGAGTGGAAGTAGGGCTTGATCTTCGTGTTCTCGTAAGCCATCTTTCCGAGCGAGTAAGTGGTCTCCGTCGTCTCCATCGCCTTGATCAGCTTTTCGAGGTCACCGACACCACCAGCCTTTTCGATCACCTTCTTGATGAAATAGATATCCGAGTAAGCGAGGTGAACGTGGATCCGGGTCGGGATCTTGTGTTTCGTGGCCATCTCCACGAAGGGAATGGTCTTCTCCGTCAGGGGAATCCGGCTTTCGATGAAGAAACCCGTTACAACCAGACACGTTTTGCCAATCAGTTTCCAGAACACGGAGGCCTGCAAAAGACCGTCGTAGAGGTCAAGGGAAATATTCCGCAGGGCCGAATCCGTTCACTGCTTGACAAAGGACTCAGCATTGATGAACCACGAGCCGACACCAATGGCGAACTCAGCACCGGCCCCGATAA
Organism: Syntrophales bacterium; assembly: GCA_963662405.2. Classification (GTDB taxonomy): domain Bacteria; phylum Desulfobacterota; class Syntrophia; order Syntrophales; family UBA2210; genus UBA6078. The sequence continues at coordinate 1,769,024 of CAXXKT010000001.1, read as the reverse complement.
TCGGCCGGAGAGGCAACAGGCACATCGCCCCACAGGGCTTCTCAGCTTTATTGCATGTTACTTTGACACCCCAGCCGTTTGCGAGCACTTCCTCCCTAGGGAACAAGCCCAGACCAGCGATTCCCTCCCACCCGGGTTTGATCCATTCAAGATCCTCCCAGAGGATGGACATCTTTTTGAGACCGTTGAAAGAACGTGCCGGCCATAATGGCCGAACTCCAGACCCCCAGTCACGAAAGCGAAACATGTATTTTTCGCACTCGTTCAGGACCAGGCCCGTCAACCCCCATCCCATGGTGCCATTGAAGGCCATGATGTGGTCACAATCATTGAGCAGAGACACTATGTGCCCTCCACGCCCAACGACGTGATACCCTTGTGATTTGCAATCATATGTTTGAGCGGTCGTCCGAACCTTTCTTTATGTACGATCAGCTTTATACACAGAGAATCTTCGATTGCCATCCCGCCGGTTGCGCCCTCTTCGATGGTATAAAAAAACGAGCCCCGCTGTTATCAACTCAAGCGGGACTCGCCTTCATCAAATCAGCATGTCTTTGCTGGTATTCCTCCTTCTACCTCAGCTCTTCCGGATACTTGTAGTCTGCCGCCGTACCGGCGCCGACTCGCTCGAATATCGGTTCATTCTCCATACAGGAGGCCCCTATGTACCGAATCTCTCCGCCTTTCCCGAACTGGGCCATTGGCTGGATAAAGGCTCCGGGTATCTGCTTATTCAGAGGATCGGACAGATCGACCCTGATCTTGGAGTGGAAATAAGGCTTGATCTTCTGCATCTCGTAGGCCATCTTCCCGAGCGAGTAAGTGGTCTGGGTCGTCTCCATCGCCTTGATCAGCTTATCGATATCATCCACCCCCCCCGCCTTTTCGATCACTTCCTTGACGAAGTAGATATCCGCATAGGCGAGGTGAACATGGATCTGAGTCGGGATCCTGTGCTTGACGGCCATCTCCACGAAGGGAACGGTCTTCTCCGTCAGCGGAAGGTTGCATTCCGTATAGGAGGAAACAACCCCGGCAGCCTTCCCGCCGGTCAACTGCCAGAAATCGGAGGTCTGCGCGACGCCACCGTACAGCAGGACGGGGATATCACGCGCCGCCGAATCGGCCCACTGTTTGACGAATGACTCCGTGTCGGTGAACCAGGAACTGATGTACTGGATCACATCGGCCTTTGCTCCGGCCATCTGCTGGAAGAGGGGCAGGTACATCGTCCCGCGCGGTTTGACCGCTTTGACGTAGACTAGGTCGATATTAAACTCCTTCTTCATCATCTCTTCCCAGGGGGGCATGTTCATATAATCGATCCCATCACGCCACTGCTTGGTCCACTCGAGATCCTCCCAGAGCCAAGCCGCTTGAACCCTTCTCCCTTTTGTCTTCGGGAACATGACCGGCCACGTCTTCCCCCAGAAATAGCGCATCTGGGGGTAGTGGGCGGGCTCCGGATCCCAGTCACGGAAGCAGAACTTGTACTTCTCGTACTCATCGAGCACCCGCGCCGTCAGCTCGGACCCCATGGGACCGTTGAAGATCATGATGTGCGGGTAGTCCTTGAACATCGATGCCGCGTTCTCCTGAGCGGCCAGACAGATCTCCGTCCGCCCTTCAACAAAGATGAACTTCGCCTTGTCCTCCATCAGCAGACGACGGGCACCCTCAACGCTCAGGGACGTGGCACCCTTGTTATCGGCGATCACATACTTCAGCGGCCGACCGAGAACGCCGCCCGCCTCATTGATCTCCTGGCACGCGATCTTCTGGATAGCGAGGCAGGGCCTCGTCCCCGGTGAAAGCACCATCCCCACGTATCCGATCACGATTGGCTCCCCCGATGGAGCGGCGCTCATCCCGGTGGATGGAAAACAGAGCGTCAGTGAAAGTATAGCGACGACAAATAAGCCAAATCTCAATCTCTTTACCATCATCCTCTCCTCCTTTTTTCGTTGCATGCTACCCATTGATTTGTCACACGTACCCACACACCGCAAGCACCGCAGGTCTTAAGGTACCCGTTCCCAATCACGAACATACCTAACCCCCAAAAACCGGTACGCCATCAGCACGAAAGGGACAGAAGGAGAAGTATCGGCGCATTGTTCCGAAAGACAACACCCAAGGACCGACATCGCACCTCGTGCTTCCCCTTCTGGTACTGCAGATTCTGTGGTATCGAAGGATAAAACGAATATCACAGCCCCCCGGACAGTAACAATATCGCCAATCCCAAATTACCCGTGAACTACTGGACGGACTCAGGACAACAAAACGGGGTTACAAAAGGAGAAATTCCCCAATTTTACTTGTATCCTTGCTAGCATGTCCAGCATTCCCCTGTCAAGAAAAAATACAATCCCGCCGTTGAAATATTCCCGGTTGTGACGCACAAGACACTGTCGGCAATCCACCCGATCGGCCCGGTTACCCATATCAATAGCTGCGTTCCATATCCTGTCTGTTGCATTCCCGAAATGAAAACGGGCCCCGCTGCATCGCAGCGGGGCCCGTTATCGGTCAACCCTCTTTATACCGGAGAATGACTACTTTCTTTTTCTCAACTCGGCCGGCATGACATAGTTCGACGGTTTGCCATACCCCTCGAATGCAGGCTCATTTTCCTTGGCAGATGCTCCCAGATACGATATCTTTCCATCGTTCTGGAACTGAGCGATCGGCTGCAGATAGACACCCGGGAGCTGCTTGTCGATCGGATTGGTGAGATCGACCCTGATCTTGGAATGGAAGTAGGGTTTGGCCTTCTGCATTTCGTAGGCCATCTTGCCGAGCGAATACGAGGTCTCCACCGTCTCCATCGCCTTGATCAGTTTATCGATATCGTCCACACCCCCCGCAGTCTCGATCACCTTTTTGACGAAGTAGATGTCCGCGTAGGCGAGGTGAACGTGGATCTGGGTCGGGATCTTATGCTTTCTGGCCATCTCGATAAAGGGGATAGTCTTTTGCGTCAGGGGGATCATACAATCGGTAAAAGAACTGACAATACCCAAGGCCTTCCCACCGGTCAGCTTCCAGAAATCAGAGGTCTGTGCAACACCACCATAGAGATCGACGGGGACATTCCGCGCCGCCGAATCAGCCCACTGTTTGGCAAAAGATTCCGTGTCGGTGAACCAGGAACTCACGTACAAGATGTTCTGTGCGCCCGTCCCGGCAATCTGCTGGAGAAGCGGAAGGTACATTGTCCCCCGTGGCTTCACGTTTTTGCTGTAGACAACCTCGATCCCGAAATCATCTTTAAGCATCTCTTCCCAGGAGGGAAAATCAAGTGAAGGAATACCTTCGCGGTACGACTTGGTCCACTCGAGATCTTCCCAGAGGAGCGCCATCTTCTGGATCCCTCCGGGGAACCGCTCCTGCCACGTATCCCGCCAGAAATACCGCATCATGGCATACTGAGAGGGCTCCGGGTCCCAATCACGGAAGCAGAACTTGTAGGTCTCATAATCATCAAGGACGCGGTCGGTCAGTTCCATCCCCATGGGACCGTTGAATATCATGATATGGGGGTAATCCTTTACCATGGCCGCCGCGTTTTCCTGCGCGGCCAGACAAATCTCCGTCCGCCCTTCAACAAAGATAAACTTCGCCTTGTCCTCCATCAACAGCCGCCGTGCACCCTCAACCGTTAGTGATGTGGCCCCCTTGTTATCGGCAATCACGTACTTAAGCGGACGGCCGAGGACACCCCCCGCCTCGTTGATTTCCTGTACCGCTATCTTCTGGATCGCCATGCAGGGTCTCGTCCCCGGTGAAAGCACCATCCCGATATACCCGACCACAATGGGTTCTCCCGACGGGGCGGCACTCATTCCGTTGGATGCGAAGCAGAATGTCAGGGCAAGCACCACGAGAACGACCAAACTGAATCTGGATCTTCTTACCATTACCTTTCCCTCCTTTGGTATTGTTGCTGCAACGAATGTTGCATGTATCCTCTCTTGATTATTCGTCCGCACACCCCCGCAGAAACTGTGGGCCACATCCCCTATCGGACATACACAGCCGACAACGGTACCATCATCTTTCTGATAAGGAGTATTCCGGTGGAACAACTGCAACTGTGCGGAAGACGTCTCTTGACGCCTCCCGCCGAAAGTCTTCCCACCGCGGCCCGAACCGCCGCACTACAGGATAAAACTGATACCACGTGCTTCCCCCCCGGATAGCGAGATATCAACTTCACGAACGATGGGGGGCTATTGCTTTCACTAACTCTCAGTAGTAAAGAGTATGTTCTTTATTCCCGAGTTCTAATGAACGAACAACAACCCGTCCTGTCTGCCTTACAGATACTTTTTCTTGACGTATTCATTATCCTTTCCGATATCACAGGACATCCATTTGATCTGCGGAGGCGATTCGGTCATCTTGGCAAACCCGGACGTGACGATGAATTTACCGAGCGTTTCATCCTCAACCTCCTTAAAGGACTTTCGAACCTCCCACTGCTTATTGTTTACCGTATCCTCGGGCGTCATGATCCTCATAACAATGGGAACCCCGCCTCCCCGCCATTTCGAACGAGCCGCCTTCAGCGCATAACCCAGCGCCTTGGCGGTAAGCTCATCGCCGGTATACTTTATCGTTTCTTTGCCGATCTCCCGGTGCAGCTCCATCGCCTGCTCGAGGATATCGGGAATACGGTCAGGTGAAAACTTGAAATCATCTTCCAGCTCCCACCTCCCCAGGATCTTCAAAAGGGCCCTGAAATCCTGATTCCGTGAAGCCGCAACCGCCACCAAGCCATCCTTACATCTCCAATGGCTATACGGATACAGGATGAAATCGAGAACACCGATCCGCGGTCGCGACTTATCCCAGGTATATCCGATCGTGGCGGGGAAACCGACCATCGACGAGTATGAATCCATGCCGGCGATGTCAACCATCTGCCCCTCACCGGTGGCTTGACGGTACATGAGCGCCATCATGCCGCCCAGGGCCGCGCTGATCCCCGTGACATACCACCCCATCCAGATACCCGCCTTAAAAGGCCAGTTATACGGTTCCGGCTCGGTCGCAAAGTCACCGATCTGGGCCGACAGACCGGAACCGGTCTGGGTCGTGATGTCCGTGTCGGGGAAATTGACAAACTCGCGGGCCTTTTTGGTATGCTGGCCATACGGCGTAATGGCGATATAGATCAGGCCTGGATTCTTCTCGGACAGCTGCCGATATCCGATCCCCCAGGAATCCATTCTCCCCGCAGGAAAAGACTCGATCACCACAGTCGCCTTCTGCGCCAGGGCGGCAAACGTCTCCCGATCATCCGGGTTATCCTCGAGATCAAGGGTCAAGTACCGTTTGTTTCTCCCTTCCATCATAAAAGGGATGCCGACCCCCTTAATGTTTTTCCCGTAGGGAGTCATCTTGCGACAGGGATCACCTTCGGCGGGTTCGATCTTGATGACCTCGGCTCCGAATTCGGCAAAAAGACTCGCAGCAACGATCCCGGAAAAATTTGCCTTACTGGCATCCAGTACCACGACATCATCAAGAACTTCAGGACGACCTTCGGGCGTCTGGAGTTTTTCAACCGTCTCCTTCCACACCGAGGCATTCGCACCGCTGCTTGAGTATCGCGTATAGACTTTTTCTTTGTTCTTCTTTTGGAATAGACTCATCGCTTGACCTCTCTGCCATAATTATAGATGGGATCCTTATCAAGATCGTAATAGAGCGGTGCCTTGAGACCCGGCAGGTCATCAAACGTCCCTATCACCTTTTTCTTTTCAAGATTTACCAGGTCCGCCTCCTTCAGGCCGAGAAACTTCATCAGAACGAGCCGGTTGTGATATCCGAGGGGCCGAGCCGTCCACTTCGGTCTCCCCGGGGTCTTGCTCAACTGTGCCGATGGTCCGGCCAAGGCAATCTCACCGTACATCTCGTCGTTGAACAAGAGGACACTTCCGCGCTCACGCCGCCATTCATCAGTACATATCATCACATCATCCTGCACCTCGGCGGCGGCAAAACACTTTTCATTCGCCAGCTTGACGATCTCATCGCAATCCTTCGTCTGGATCCAGTCACCGGCAATGGTACGAAGCGCTTCAGCATTCTCCTCCTTCAGGGCCTCGAGATACGTATTGAACCGCTTGTCCTTGAGGAGATCTTCCTTTCCCATGGCGTTGCATAGCCCTTCAAATTGCTTTTCGGTCGCACAGGCCAACCCCAGGAATTTCCCGTCCCGGGTCTTGAATATGGATGCCGCAACCATGGAGGGGTCCGTGTGCCCCACCCTTCCTAAGGGTTCACCTGTCACGCTCTTGTACGTGAAATTGGGCATACAACGCATCATCGTATCGGTCTGGGAGAGATCGATATACTGGCCCTTCCCCGTCTTGTTGCGGTGATAGAGGGCCATCAGCAGAACCATGGCACCAAAATTTCCGGGGACAAAGTCTCCGAGATAATCGGGAAGCTTGTAGTATCGATCCGTGTCGGGGTACCCGTTCAACGTCAGGATCCCACTGGCCGCCTGCGCAAGGAGATCCCATCCGGGAAAGGACCGCATAGGACCATATTGACCGTAGGTCGAACAGCTCAGGTAGATAATCTTGGGGTTGACCTCTTTGATACTCGTATAACCGACCTTCCACGCTTCAGCGGTTCCCGGAGCAAAATTTTCGAGGACAATGTCGGCCTCTTTCGCCAACCGATACACCAGTTCCTTCGCCTCGGGACGTTTGAGATCGAGGGATACGAAATATTTATTCTGTGTCACAAAGTGCCAGATCGGATTCGAGTGTTTCCAGTACTTACCCCAGTAGGTGGCGGGCCGCCAGAGATCGCCATAGAAGGGAAGCTCCAGCTTTATGACCTCGGCACCATAGGTACCTAAGATCCTCGATGCGGTGGGCCCATAAATAACATGGGTAAAGTCCAATACTTTGAGACCTTTCAACACCTCCGGCTTGTCCTTGACGCCTGCCGGATTGAACAACTTATCAGTATACGAAAAATAATCTTCCATAATTTATCTCCCCAAATATGCCTTTTTCACGAGATCACTCTTCATAAGATCCGCGGATGGTCCCTCCATGACGACCTTCCCGTCCTGGATCACGTATCCCCTGTCGGCCAGCTGAAGTGCCCGGAGAGCGTTCTGCTCGGGGAGAAGAATGGTAATCCCCTGCTCACGAAGCTTACCCAAGGCCTCAAAGACCCCATCAACAATGACCGGGGCAAGACCGACCGACGGTTCATCGACCATGATGAACTTTGGATGGGACATAAGCCCCCTGCCGATGTTCAGCATCTGCTGCTCACCGCCGCTGAGGAGACGAGCCTCCTGATTGGCACGAGACTTCAGGATTGGGAAGAGTTCCGCAACCCACTCCATGGCATGCAGCCTGTCCTTCCAGGCATCTCCCGGATAGGCCCCAATGAGAAGATTTTCCTTCACCGTTAAGTAGGGGAAAACCCGATGTCCCTCCGCAATATGGATAACCCCTTTTTCGACGATATCGTGGGGAGGGAGACCGGTAATATCGTTTCCCTGGAATATGACCGTCCCCGAAGTCGGTTTCATAACTCCCTGAACGGCATTCAGGATCGTACTTTTACCCGCCCCGTTCGATCCCAGCAGGGTGACAATCTCGTCAGGCCGAATGTTAAAGCTAACGTCGTGTAGCACGGGAAGGTTCCCGTAGGATGCGCATAAATTTTTTACCTCAAGCATAGTTCTTCCACCCCTTACCCAGGTAAGCTTCAATTACCCTGTCGTTATTCACAACCTCATCAGGAGTCCCTTCGGCAATCTTCTGACCATACTCAATAGCCACGATCCGATCCGCCGCTTCCACAAGAACCGCCATGACGTGCTCGATCCAGAAGATCGACAGTGCGAACTGCTCCTTTGCCTTGAGAACCATCTTGACTGCGGCGCTTGCCTCACCGGGGTTGAGCCCCGCCATAACCTCATCGATAAAGAGAACCTTCGGGGTTGTGGCAAGTGCACGGGCCAGCTCCAGCATCCGAAGCTCGTAGAATGTCAGATCACGAGCCAAGATGTTCCTCTTGCTGAAAAGGCCGACGAATTCAAGATAGTGGGTAGCATCACCGGCTCCATCCTCCAAGCTCTGATTCTTCCGCCTTTTTCCGCAGAGGCTCGCCACCTCCACGCTCATCAGTGCCGTCAGTTCAGGAAAGGGCCGGGGAATCTGATAGGTCCGTGCAAGCCCCTGATGCACCCTCTTGTGAGGGGGCATTTTGGTAATATCCACCTCGTCAAGGACAATCTTGCCGGCATCCGCCTTCAGATACCCGCCCATGACATTGACCATCGTGGATTTCCCCGCGCCGTTGGGCCCGATAAATCCCAGCGTCTCTCCCTTTTTTATGCTGAAGCCTACGTCATCGATTGCGACAAGGCCGCCGAACCGCTTGGTGATATTGGTGCATGTGAGAATATCCGACATCGTTTTTTACCTCCGCACGTGAATTTGCGGCATGTATTCCCGGTAGTGCCGCCTACGGTAAAGACCGAACAGCCCCTCTCCACGCGGAAGCACGAAAAGGAGAATCAAGAGTATAATCGGGAAGGCAACGGGTTGGAAGTCCCCCATGACCCGGATCAGAAATTCCTCGAGGAAGGCGACGAAATAGCCGCCGGCGACACACCCGAAGACCTGTGCACGACCACCCACCATGAAGACCAGGAGGATCTTGAGCATGTAGGTCATGGGCAGGTAGGTAATACCCGAGAAGGTCCCGAAGTAATGGGCCATAAACCACCCCATCACACCGATCATCGCGGAGGCACCAATAAAGGTAAGGATTTTGACCAGATTAATATTGACTCCGATGCCGTGAGCCACCTCTTCATCGTCATTGATCGCCGCCATAATCAGGCCGTACCGTGACTTGAGGATCTTATTGGAAATCAGGAGGAAAAGGAGCACAAAGGCGGACGATATATAGGCGGCCGCGATGAAGTTGAACTTCGCGCTCCCGAGATCAAATAAGAGCTCGATCCCGAAGAGTCCCACGTCCCCTTTGAAGACGCCCGTATAGATGAAGGTGATCTCCAGAAACACCAAGGGGAGGAGCAGTGTCAGGAGCACGTAGTAGAGACCACGGGCCATGACGACCAACGGGCTGAAGATCAATGCCGAAAAAGCCGTGACAATGATCGCAACGGGGAGTGTTACAAAGGGCCCCCACCCCATATGGATGCTGAGAAGCGCCGCCACATACCCCCCGACACCGATGTAAAAGTTGGGGCCGAAGTTGATCCGCCCCGTTCCGACGGTCATCAGCGACAGGGGAATGGCGATAGCGGCGTAGATATTGGCCGAAACCATTGTATTGATGAGCCCGGGGCTGAAGAAAAAGGCAAATATGGGGAAGAGGATCATGGCGATCGTCCAGTACATGGTATTCCGCCAGTACCGGGGCTCGATCATCCAGTCCCACTTTTTCTCCTTCCACCGAATAACGATCCGATCTCTTTTGATTTCAACGTCTACCATAATGATTCACTCCTCGCAATTCCTTGGGGTCGTACTACCAGGATCACCATAACCAGGACCAGAGCCGATAGATTCATAAACCGCGGTTCGCCCACCACGAAACACATAAGCGCGTGGTCGATGCCGATCAGAAAGGCCGCGATGATGGTACCCTTGATATTTCCAAGCCCCCCCAGCACAGCGATCAGGATCGCGGTGGTCATGTACTGCCATCCCATAGCCGGTTCCACGGTCCAGATCGGTGCGATGAGAAGCATGGCGACAATAACCGGTACCAGAACGAGCATCATGGTCAGGTTATACAGTTTTTCAACGTTCAGTCCCACGAACTGGGAATTCAGGATATCCTGGGACAGGGCCCGGACGGCAAGCCCGGCTCTCGTCTTGATGAAAAAGAGAGCAAACAGTCCCGTCATACCAAGGGCGATGAGCGATGACAGGACAAGCTGTTTCGGTACCACGGCAAGACCGACTGACCAGATACCGTCCATCAGTGTTGTATTAAGATACACCCCCTCCTGAATCGGGTAGCGCCACGCTGCCAGTTGATCGACGATCAGGGCAACGATGAGAAGCCCCGTCAAAAGCGTCATCTCATCATCCAGATACCGCTTCACCATGAAAACGTAGATGAGATATGAGACGATGAGTTGGACAACGACCATGCCGACCATGGACGGAATCAGTGGGAGGTTCAACTCAGACATAAAGAACCATGTTCCGTAGATGGTAAGGGGAAAGAGATAGGCGTAACCGAGATGAAAGATTCTCAAAACGCCGCAGATCAGAGTGAACCCCAGCGCAATGAGCAGATAGACGGCCCCCATTAGGAAACCGAAAACCAGAACAAACAAAATCGTATCAACCATTAATCCTCAACTCCTTTCCGGAGGTATTTTGTAACTTCCCCGGTTACCTCAATATAAGATCGAGGACCGCCATGTATAAAGGGGGCGAATCCCACGGACCACCCGGTTTATATCATTCGCTACGCTATATAAGAGATCACAATGTACTTAAGCATATTGTGTTCTTCTAGGACTAATTATGTGGTTGGTATATATCGACTGGCTTAGATCCCCCCCCGGGGTATCACTACCAAAGCTCCCTCAGTGTGGGGGACGTATAACAAAGCTTGAATTGCTGTGTCAAGGAAAAAGTGCGTCAATCCCTTATTACTTTTGCGTTCGATATGTAACCCAAAAAATATAACCGGCTTATCAATCAGTTGCCGTGTCAGCCCCTCTGGCAATCCACTACGGTTCAGGAATAGTGCGCATCTCAACCCCTACAGGGCAACATGCTCCGGGTGAGTAGACGACCTCACCACGCATCTTATCGGCCGGTGCGTGTCTCCAGTCGATCATGTTCATTTTATGACCGAGGAAGGGGAATATCCTGGCGAGGCATCACGTATGTTTCTTTTGGATTTTGAAGAGAGCCTCGGCATTCCGAGAGGTCGCTTCCGCCACCTCTTCGAACGGAAGGTGCTTTATTTCGGCAATCCGCCGGGCGGTGTATGCCACATACGCCGGTTCATTTCGCTTTCCCCGTTTCGGTTCGGGGGAAAGAAAGGGGCAATCCGTCTCGACCAACAGCCGATCCAGGGGAATCTTCCCGACGATATCCCGGAGCACATCCGATTTCTTGAAGGTGATCGTCCCGGGAATGGAGATATACAAACCCATGTCCAGGCATCTCGCGGCCATATCGTAATCACCCGAAAAGCAGTGAATCACCCCTCCTTGATCGTTCTTTTGGGCCGCGAGCATTTCGACCGTCTCGCTGTGTGCCTCGCGGTCGTGGATAATGATCGGCAGGCCCAGTTCTCCAGCCAGTTCCAACTGTTCGGCAAACCGCCGTATCTGCAGATCCCTCGGCGACAAGTTTCTGAAAAAATCGAGCCCGATCTCGCCATAGGCAATGACCTTCTCATGCTCCGACAACGCACTGAGCAAATCATACGTTGTCCCATCAATCCCCGTAACGTCATGTGGGTGTACCCCCACGGAGGCATAGATGACATCGTACCGTTCGGCAAGGGCAACCGCCCTCCGGCTATCCTCAAGATTCAGTCCGACCGTCACGATGCGGTCGACACCTTCTTCCCGTGCCCTCTGTATAACGGCCTCTCGATCACCGTCAAAGTCATCCATCTCCAAATGAGCGTGAGAATCAATCAGCATTGACTACTCCTTCCTCTCCAATTCGATCCGACTACAAGCTCTTACCTAAGGCGCGGGTCGAGGGAATCCCGTATCCCTTCGCCCAGCAGGTTATATCCCAGGACGGTTAGCAGAATTGCCAGTCCCGGATAGAGTGAAAGCCACCAAGCAATGTCAATATTGTTCTTCCCCGCCGTGAGGATATTCCCCCAACTCGGCGTGGGGGGCTGTACACCGATCCCCAGAAAGCTGAGCGCCGATTCCGTCAGGATGGCCCCCGCAACGCCGAGGGTGGCGGCCACCAGGATGGATGCCATGGCGTTGGGCAGGATATGCCGGAAGATAATGCGCAGGTCACCGGCCCCGATGGCACGAGCCGCCTGCACAAAGTCCCGCTCTCTGAGAGAGATGAAGTCGGCCCTCACCAGACGGGTAATCCCCATCCAACCGGTCAGGCCAATTACGATCATGATATTCCAAATCGAAGGCTCCAGGATGGCAATAACGGCAAGGATCAGAAAAAAGGCCGGAAAACAGAGCATGATATCGACAAAGCGCATGATCACCGCATCGATCCACCCCCCGTAATAGCCGGCAAGGGCACCAAGGATGACCCCTACCAGCAGCGAGAAACCGGTTGCCACAAACCCTACCTTGAGCGATATACCGGCCCCCCCTATCACCCGGCTCAGGACATCACGCCCCAACTGATCGGTCCCGAAGAGGTGAGCGTGGGAGGGGGAGACCAAGACCTTATGTAAGTTTATCTCATTCGGGTCATAGGGGGAAAGCCAGGGAGCACAGAGGGAAATGACAAAGAGGATAAGAACCACCACCCCTCCCGCCACCGCCATCCTGTTCCTGAAGAATCGGTACCAGAAATCCGTTTTCATGACGCTCATTCCCCCTCAAGAGACATGCTATGCGACCCGTATCCGTGGGTCAGCCACGGCATAGGAAATATCGGCCACCAGGTTTCCAATCAGCGTCAGGACCGCCCCGATAAAGAGGATCCCCATAACCACGGGATAATCGCGTGACATGACGGACATGTAGAAAAGCTGCCCCATCCCCGGGATGGCGAATATCGTTTCAAAGATGACACTCCCCCCGATGAGACCGGGGATTGACAGCCCCAGGATCGTGATGACCGGGAGAAGGGCGTTCCTCAGCGCGTGCTTATAGATAACGACCCGCTCGCTGAGCCCCTTGGCACGCGCCGTCGTGATGTAATCCTGTCGGATCACCTCCAGCATATTGGAACGCATGTAGCGTGAGAGCCCCGCAAGCCCCCCGAAGGCCGAGAGAAGGACCGGCAGGATGAGGTGTTTCAGGAGATCAACAGCAGCCGCGAGGGGGGGAAGATACTCATAGTTCAGGGACCGGATCCCCGATATGGGGAGCCAGCCCAAGTCCACCCCGAAGAGGATCATCAGGAGAAGGGCGAGCCAGAAGGTGGGAACGGCAAATCCGATGAATACAATGACCGCCGTCGCCTTATCGAAGAGAGAGTCCTGACGTACCGCGGAGAGAACACCGATGGGAATGGCAACCAAGATGATCAGGCCCATCGAGAGAACGTTGATGATGATCGTGATGGGGATTCGCTCCGCTATCTTGTCGATAACCGGCCGGTGATCGGGGGAAAAGGATCGTCCCAAGTCAAGGGTCGCGAGCCGTCCGACCCACAGCAGGTACTGCTCGTGGATGGGTTTGTCGAGATCATACATCGACTGGAGACGCGCCTTCGCCTCTGCCGAGACCCGCGGGTTCAGATCCGTCTGCATATCGGTGGGAGAACCGGGAGTCAAGTGGATCACGACAAAACAAACGATCGTAATCCCCACGAGAAGAGGCACCATAAGGAGCAGACGTTTAAGAATATATCCGAGCACAGCGATCCACCTCTCCGGCTAGTCCCATTCGTCTGATATTTTGCAGTGTACGCCACAGGTTTTCCTGCGTATGCGGCTCCAGTGTGATGATCGGTTCGATGTTCCTTTGCCGCAGCAACCCGAAGAACCGTTGAAAAGGGAAGCTCCCCTCCCCCACCGGCAGGTGTTCATCGAATGCGCCATGGTTATCATGGAGGTGAATCTGACCGATCCGGGGACCAATGGCATCCATCCATGCACCGAGATCCGACCGGGAAAAGGCGTTGAAGTGTCCGGTGTCGAAGCAGAAGCAGATATCGGGCGATTCTCCCCATGTGTCCAGCAGGAGACGGAGGAGCGCCGGACTGCTCTCATATACATTTTCGATCGCCACCCGCGTCTCCGTTTCAGCGATCATCTTCACGATATCACGCCATGTTTCTCTGCTGCTTTCCAGCCACTCCCGCTCGTGGGACACATAGTATTTCTCGTCAAAGGCGGCATGACAAACCACGGTCCGCGGCCTGAAGCAGGGGACCAGATCAAAGGCCTGCCTGAGGCGTTCCACCGTTACCGCCCGTATCTTTCGGTCAATGGCGCCGGGCCTCAGGTCAAAAAAAGGGGCGTGCAGGGTAACGGAAAGCCCCGCACCGTGGAGGGCATCAGCCACGTCGCGGAATTCACTCCGCTTGAAACGGTCAAGTGCAAGACAATCCAAGCCGATTTCCGGATTGATCCTTTCTTTCAGGATCAGATCGAGATACCCGTCAACCAGCATCCGAAAGGGCACATTGACCTGGACTTTTCTTAGTATATCGTGCATATTCAGACCATCCTCATATCGGTATCCGACACCGCTCGAGAGCGGATATTGTTTATCATACTGTCCACCTCTTGACAACAGGACTGTCATTTTCTTCTTGCATTTGAGCCCTCTTCTTGTTAGGTAGCAGCGCTTATCACGGCAGGATCAGGGGCCGTTAGCTCAGTTTGGTAGAGCAGCTGACTTTTAATCAGTTGGTCACCGGTTCAAATCCGGTACGGCCCACCATACACCCCGCTTACACGTTCGGTTCACCCACCTTTCGAGGTTCCCCAACGGATCTCTCATTGCGGATATCTCCGGGGAGATTTCATGTAATTTCCAGTACGACAAAACACAACGCCAACAATCCACAGTCCTGTTGACAGACCTGTTGATAACGCTGTTGAAAGGAAACGCAAGTGTGCTTCAACTTCTCACTTATACCGGATTGCCCGCAAGACAGGCATCTACAGCTGTCTAATAATTTCAGATAGTTATCATTTAGCTTTCTGATTTTCAGTGGTTAAAATACAGCGGTACGCTGTCCCAAACCATCGGATTGGATTGTTGAAGAAGCCGCCCTTACAGTGATACCCGCCTCTCGCGATCTCGGCCATACGGCACCGTTCGTCTTCGCTCTGAATCCGGAGGAAACCGGTGAAAGGATAATCAAAACGAGGGCATTCGTCATTCGTCGGTGTCCGAACAAAATCCGCAGCCATCAAACCGACCACGACAATCCGAACCCTGGCCGTTATGATCCATCGAGGTACCGGTATCAAGTTGATCAGGCCACTGCGAACATATGAAGTCTTATCGAAACGGCGGGGGAGACAAAGCCGGCTCCCGGCGATCCCCCCTTTCCCCGTCGGGGATCGCCATACGACAATCTCCTTTTTTTACAAGTCCCTCAAAGTGTGATATCTACCAGTCATCCCATAGGACACATCGGAGTTTGCACTATCCTCTTATGACAACATACAAACGAAAGATACACACCATCCCCCGAAAAGCAGGAAAACCATTCCACCATTCCACGGGCAAGAACCCGCGCATACATCGGGAAGAGCGAAAAGCGGTTCAACCGAAGGCGGATCCCGCGTTAGAGAAGGTATTTGCCCGTATCGGGAATCCGGATCCGGCGCCTTTGACCCCGGACCCTTTCCAGCTTGAAGCCATCGAGACCATACGGCAAACCGACTGCCTCGTAACGGCACCAACCGGAGCGGGAAAAACATGGATTGCCGAGAAGGCCATCCAATTAATCCACGCGGAGGGAGGACGCTGCTGGTACGCCTCTCCCCTCAAGGCCCTGACCAACTCGAAACGAACCGAGTTTGGCGATATCTTCGGAGATGGACAAGTCGGAATCCTGACCGGAGACACCAAGGAAAATGCGGATGCCCCCATCATCGTCGGGACAACCGAGATCCTGCGGAACAAGCTGTATGAAGCCATGTACCGGGGCGAAAGTCTCGATTATGACCTTGTCATCCTGGATGAGGCACACTTTCTGGGAGACAAAGACCGGGGGGTGGTATGGGAAGAGATCATGATCTACCTTCCCGTCAGGGTGCGTCTGCTTCTCCTCTCCGCGACCATCGGAAACAACCGGGAGATTGCCGGGTGGCTGAGTACCCTCAGGGGCAAGGAATGCGTCGTCGTGGAAGATACGATCCGACCCGTCCCATTGTACCCTCTTTTTCTCGATCCGCCGGGTTTCATAACACCTCTCTTGGACGAGGACAGACTCCACAAGGCCCCTGCCACGTGGCTCGCGAAAAAGGGACACCGACGTTCCTCCAGGGGGAAACTCCCCCCTTTCGACTCCATCATAGAAACCATGCGCGCGTTCGATCTCCTCCCGGCGATCTTCTTCCTGAAATCACGAGGGGAATGTGATGCGGCGGTGGAGCTGTGCACACACCTTTCAAATCACCGGAACCGGGAGCCCTTTGAGCGGGACCTCGACGAGATGCTCATGCGACACCCTTACCTGAAAAACCACAAGCAACTGCAGGCCCTGCGCCATGCCGGGGTCGGTTCCCACCACGGAGGTCAGCTTCCTCTGTGGAAAGCCGTCGTGGAAACAATGATGAACGGAGGATACCTTGATGCGGTGTTCGCCACATCCACCGTGGCCGCCGGAGTGAACTTCCCCGCACGGAGTGTGGTCCTTTTCAACTCCGACCAGTTCAATGGTCACGAGTTTATCCCCCTGGACGCGACCGCCTTCCATCAGATGACCGGAAGGGCCGGCAGGAGAGGCAAGGACAAGATAGGCTTTATGTTAACCTTCCCGGGACGATTTATGGACCTTGTTCATATCAGAAAGACCCTTTTCAGGGGACCGGAAGAGATAACAAGTCGTCTCCGCAGTGATTTTTCGATGATTCTCAATCTCCTCCTCTCTCATACCCCCGAAGAGATCGGAGAGATCTTCCAGCGTTCGCTGGCGGATTACCAGCATCGGAAGAGACAGGGCACAACGACCCTCTGGGATGATTTCAATCGGCACCTCGATTTTCTGAAAGCGGAAGGATTCGTGGACGGACGAAATCACCTCACGGAAGATGGGATCTGGGCATCACAGTTGAGGCTGGATCAACCCCTCCTGATCGCGGAATGCCTGAGAGAGAACGCCCTCCCCCGCGACAATGAGGCCCTCCTTGCCGCCGTTATCGCATCCTTTGTCTGTGACAGGAGCTCCACCGTTACAATTGTCAAGAGCTCTCTGCCGAAACGCCTCAACAAGGCGTATAATCGCGTCACACGGGCCATATCTCCCCTTGCAGAAAGGATGACGGAGGCGGGGTTCGACATAGCACCCCTTCCGCTGTGGGCATCCGCTGCGATCTACGGATGGGCGGCGGGGGCCTCCTGGGATCGTGTCATTCACCGGGCGAAGGTAGCGGACGGCGATCTGGCCATGCTGATATCAAGAACGGCGGACAGCCTTCACCAGATAGCATCTCTCAAAGATACGCATCCCCGGGAAGCCTCCCTGGCCGCCGCGGCACGAAGGACCATCCTCCGGGAACCGGTTGTGTTCGATTAAGGAAATCTCCTCAACTCAGTTGTGTTTGTTCACTTGACAAAAGGGGTCCCTCCACTGTATAGGAAGCCAGTCTTGGTCATAAAATGACCAGACCCCACCCGCCGTTCCTCTAGAAAACAAAATCGATATACAATCATTAGCTGAGATTTCTGGAACAGGGGAGACACCCTGAATGCAGGGCCGTGGTCTCCGGGCCACAACGATAACACATTAATGTTTGGAGGTAGTTTTCATGATTAAGTCAAGGCTCTGTGACCTGGTCGGGATCAAATATCCCATCATCCAGGCGGGAATGGGCCCTTTCAGCAACACTACTGTCTGTGTCGCCGTAGCCAACGCGGGTGTCCTTGGACTTCTTTCCACCAGCGGTCTCTTCCACAAAGATGATCAACCCTGGATTTACAACGCCTTCGTGGACAGCGGCGAAGCAAACCGTGACGATGACATGGCCACGGTGCTCGAGACGGTCCTGAAACGGACGTATCGTCTCGTCAAGGACACGGGCGGCATCTTCGGCATCAATGTCATGGTATCGGCAGAGCTGGTTCAACACTCACAGGTTATGATCGACACAGCCATTAAGGTCCGAGAAGAAAACCCTGACAGGAAGAATCCATTCAAGGTGATCTTCACCTCCGCCGGAGATCCCCTTGGCTGGAAGGCAAAGATCAAGGGGGTGGGCTTCACCTGGATGCATGTCGTCCCCTCCGTGAAAGGCGCCCTGCGCTGCAAAAAGGCGGGTGTGGATGTGATCGTGGCGTCCGGTCATGAAGGCGGCTTTCATACGTCCTGGGAACCGGTCCATTCCATGATCCTGCTGCCTGCCGTGGTCGAAGCCGTCTCCGACGAGAATACCCTCGTATGCGGTGCCGGTGGATACTGCGACGGCAGAACCCTGGCCGCGGCCTTGACCCTGGGAGCCGATGGCGCCCAGATGGGAACCCGGTTCCTCGCGACGCAGGAAAGCGACTTCCATCAGATCTGGAAGCAGGCCGTTGTCGATGCCCCGGACCGAGGCACACTCGTGGCCCGGGGGGTTGTGGGTCCTGCGCGCTGGGTAAAAACATCCCGCAGCCTCGAACACCAGAAAAACACCCTGCAGAAATCTCCCGGCGTGTTCCTCGGAACACCCGACAGCTCTATGAATATGGAAGATACGTCTCTGATCGACTACGAGATCGAGTCCATCAAGACCGTTTGCGAAGGGAATCCGGAAAGGGCAATGATGGCCGCCGGCGAGGCGGCTCAACAAATCAAAGACATGCCCGTGGTTAATGATATGGTCAGGAAAGTGGTGAAGGATACGGAAGGCATCCTTCGGAGCGTCCAAACCAAGTATTTAGATTAGACCGATCCCGTCACGTGTGACAAAAAAGCCGGAAGTAACCTCCGGCTTTTTTTGTTTCTTCCACACATGTAAGAGAGTCCTTCTCTCTTCGCGGGGCGAGGAAAAGAACCACTCCGAACACGTGTTTTTATCCTCACCGGGACTGAGAGGGAACAGTCATTTTTTTTCGATTCTTTCAATCCCCGATATAACGGTATTCCCGGTACCCGGACCTTACCGTTCCCTCTCCCCATTGAAACGGTCACCTTCAGAGGACTCGCCGCAGGAAACCGTCAGGCATGGAATAAGAGCCGACAGGGCATGAATGCGACTCCCGTGGGGCCCACCCGCTTCAGCCATCAAACCTTCCGTGACGAAAAGATGCTCTTCTTCACGGCTCTTGTGGTGCATCTGATATCATACCGACACCCCCTCTTTCTCTGATTGTGCTCAGGGCCTACCTCAAGGAAGCATCGTTCCTTTTTCCTGATAGCGTGCATGCCAGGAGAATACTTCATCAAGGAGAAGTGGTGTGTGTCCTCCCGCCCCCCGCAGCGCACGGCGGCAGTAATCCCGCAGGGGATCCCGATAGGCGGGGTGGGCACAGTTTTCGATAATCACCTCAGGACGTTCACGGGGATCGAGTCCCCGGAGATCCGCCACCCCTTGTTCGGTCACAATGACGTGGACCTCATGTTCCGTATGATCGACATGGGTCACGCAGGGAACGATCCTTGAGATAGTTCCTCCCCGGGCCGTCGAGGGAGTCATGAAAACGGAGAGGAAGGCGTTCCGCGAAAAGTCACCCGATCCCCCTATACCGTTGATGACACGGTTCCCGAAGGTGTGGGTTGAATTCACGTTCCCGTATATATCGGCCTCAATCGCCGTATTCATCGCCACGACACCCAACCGATTGATCACCTCGGCGCTGTTACTGATCTCCTGGGGCCTGAGGATGATCTTTTCACGATAGGTATCGATATTCCGGTAAAAGCGCATCAGCCCTTCGGGGGACGGCGTGAGTGCGGTCCCCGAGGCACAAACGAGTTTTCCCGCATCGATCAGGTCGAAAATTGCGTCTTGGATGACCTCGGCCCACAGACCAATGTCCGTCCAGTCGCTCGCAAGTATCCCGCCCATGACGGCATTGGCGATACTCCCCACCCCCGACTGCAGCGGTGGCAGATCGTCGTAAAACTTCCCCCGGATGCATCGGTTGACGAAATCGATGAGGTGGCGGGCAATCCCCTGCGACGTATCGCTTACATCCGCCAGGGGCCTTGTCTTGTCAAGGCTGTCGGACCGGCAGATTGCGATGATTTTTGCGGGATCACAGGGGATGGAGAAACGGCCGATCCGCTGGCACGGATCGGTGATTGGCAGGGGACTGCGGTGAGGAGGATTCTTCGGTACATAGATATCGTGCATCCCGGCCAATTCCATGGGTTGCGCCATGTTCACCTCCACGATGATCCCGTCGGCCTCGCTGACAAAGGTCGGGGAGGCACCCACCGAGGTGGTGGGAATAATACTGCCGTCTTCCAAGATAGCCGTCGCCTCGATGACGGCCATATCCAGGTGCCCCAGAAACCCGCACCGGACCTGCTCGGGCACTCTGCTCAGGTGGATATCATGGTACATCACGGCACCATCGTTGATCGCCCGATTGATCACTTCTCCCGTTTGGTAGGGATAGCGCCGGGCGATCCCCCCTACCGACGCGAGTTCTTCGTCTAATTCCTCACCCACCGAGGCACCGGTAATAAGATTGATTTTAATGGGAGCGCCCCCTTTGATCCGCTTCGCCAAGGCAAGGGGGACAACCTTCGGGTATCCGCATGAGGTAAATCCGCTGCACGCCAGGGTCATCCCATTCCGGATCAGTCGGGCCGCTTCCCGGGGTGCCATTACCTTCGAAAGGAGATCCTTTCTCAAAATACGATCATGACTCACATTCTTCCTCCTGGAGATCACCACTACAACATTCGATCTTTGGGAGATATATCCGATTTTACCTTTTGTCACAAACCATTTCGTTTACTCTCAGGGACATCCAACCCCCGGGGAGAATTCAAAAAGGTACAAACATACCGGTATGTTAGCGTCGCCATTCACCGGCATGATTCATCTTGCTTCGTGTCTCACAATTCGTGGAAATTTTTTCTGGACAATTCAGGGGCTTTATGCAAGGGTTGGTAGCGCAGGCAATGGGGGAGGAGGGTGATTATCACCAAATAGTCTTTACAAATCACTTTACAATCCTTTTTCTCCGTTGTGTTACCCCCCCGATAATGTTGGGGTTAGATGTTGCCGTATGTCGTGGTTATGGCAGTTCTTATGTTCTCTTCTCCGGTACGTACATTACAGACGATCGGCTTGAACATATTTCATGAAAGCGAAGGGAAAAACAATCATTATCGAGACAGGAGGATACAGAAGAGATGAGTGAGAGAGAAGTAGTGTTTGTTGAAGCGATGCGCACCGCCTTTGGCAGAATGGGCGGGACCCTGCGGGACATCTCGGCCGAAGAACTGGCCGGTATCGGCATCAAGGGTTTGATCGAAAAAACGAAGATCCACGAGAAAGCTCACGTGGACTGCGTCATGTTGGGATCGGCAGCACACTGCTCCCGCGCCATGAACCCGGCCCGGTGGGCGGCCCTCTACGCGGGGCTCCCCTACGACACATCCGCCAGCTACATCGAGATGCAGTGCGGTTCCGGTATCGACTCGATCAACCACGCGGCCTGGAAGATCCTGTGCAACCACGCGGACATCGTTATCGCCGGCGGGATGGAGGGTTACAGTCAGATCCCGGCCAAGTTTTCCATGAGCGTTCAGCCGTACCGGTTGAACCCCCCTATGCCTTTGGAGACCCAGCTCTCCCCCGTCCCCGAGGAGTGCATCGGGATGGGTCTGACGGCGGAGAACCTGCAGGTCATGTACGATATTTCCCGCGAGGCCTCTGATGAATTCGCCTTCCGAAGCCAGACCCTAGCCAAGAAGGCCATGGATGCCGGCTATTTCGACGAGGAGATCATTCCGGTAACCGTCCCCCAGGGGAAAAAGAAACCCCCCATCGAGTTCAAGGTGGACGAGCATCCCCGTCTGTCATCAATGGAGGTTCTTCTTTCCCTGCCCGCCGTCTTCAAGAAGGGCGGCACCGTAACGGCGGGAAACTCGTCCGGACGGAACGACGGCTCAGCCTTCGTCCTGATGATGACCGCTGAAAAGGCCAAGGAACTGGGTTACGAGCCGATGGCGAAATGGATCTGCGGCGCCGATTACGGTGTCGACCCCAAGATCATGGGGATCGCCCCCGGTTACGCCATGCCGCAGGCCATCAAACGTGCCGGTCTGAAACTCGGGGACATGGATGTCATGGAGTGCAACGAGGCCTTCGCCGTTCAGAACCTGGCCGTTATCATGGAGATCGAAAACCAGACCGGTGAGAAGGTCAATATGGACAACTGGAATCCGAACGGCGGCGCCATCGCCTTCGGACATCCCAACGGCGCCTCGGGCCCCCGGTGCGGAATGTTCGCCATGCGCGAGCTGATCCGCCGGGGCGGCAGATACGGGATATTCGGTTCCTGCTGCGGCGGCGGACTTGGTGTCGCCACCGTCATCGAAAACCTGAAACGGTAATCGTCGTTCATAAGATCAGGCATGGGTCCAAGACCCATGCCGTAAATATTGTTCGGAAGGAGAGAAGCTATGAAGATCGAAGACGTAAAAAATATTTGTGTCGTCGGCGCCGGGAACATGGGGCACCAGATCGCCTTGCAGTGCGCCATCTCAGGATATACGGTCAAATGCACCGACGTCATTCCAGAGATTCTTAAAAAGGCCGAAGACTTCGCCGACAGTTATCTGGCTGGCCGCGTCCAGAAGGGCAAAATGGAGGAGGCACAGGCGAAGGAAATCAGGGGCAGAATCTCCTTCACCGGTGACATTAAAGAGGCGGCCAAGGATGCCGATTACGTGATTGAGGCCATTCTGGAGAGACTCGATCTCAAAAGGAAGGTCTTCGCACAGCTCGACGAGATCGCGCCGGCCCACGCCATCCTCGCCACGAACAGCTCCATGATCGTCAGTTCCAAGATCGCCGATGCGACAAAACGTCCGTCCCAGGTCTGTAACCTGCATTTCTTCAACCCTGCCCTGGTAATGAAGCTTGTGGAAGTCGTACAGGGTCCCCATGTGTCGGACGAGACGGCACAGGTATCGATGCAGCTGTGTGAAAAGATCGATAAGGTTCCGATCCACATCAAAAAAGAGGTCTGGGGATTCGTCCTTAACAGGATCTTCGCCTCCATTTCGCGTGAGGCCTTCTGGATCCTCGAGATGGGTGTCGCTTCCTTCGAGGACATCGACAAGGCGTGCGTGTACGGCGCAGGACACCCCATGGGACCGTTCCGCCTCAACGACCTGACCGGCCTTGATCTCTCCTATGACATCGGCATGGAGAGATTCAGGGAGAGCGGCGACATGGCACAGATGCCTTCGCCAGAACTCGTAAAGCGC
This sequence comes from Syntrophales bacterium, assembly GCA_963662405.2. Classification (GTDB taxonomy): domain Bacteria; phylum Desulfobacterota; class Syntrophia; order Syntrophales; family UBA2210; genus UBA6078. The sequence continues at coordinate 1,745,748 of CAXXKT010000001.1, read as the reverse complement.
GTTGCAAAAGGCGATTTTGGCCAGAAGACCGGGAAGGGCTGGTACGATTACACCAAGAAGTAACCGGCATTATCGGCTCACAGGAAAGACCACCCGAATCTTCGGGTGGTCTTTTTTTGCCTAGATGCGCGTGTGTGGGTTTAACCGGGCAAGGGTATCACGCCTCTTGTGTGGAACCGAAAGAGGCGTAACAGTTGCCAATAACCCCTAATAGCCGGTGGACACCGGCAAGAAAGAGAGATAAACCATGGTCGCAGTGATTGCAAAGATGAAGATCAAGGAAGGGAAAATGGATGAGGCAACCGAACTCTTCCGGGGCTTGGTCCCGAAGGTAGGACAAGAAGAGGGAACGGTTGGATATGCGCTGTGTCGCGACAGCAGGAATCCTGATCTCCTGGTCGTGATCGAGAGGTATCGCGATAAAGAGGCCATCCAAGCCCACTCATCGACCCCCCATTTCAAGGAATTCTCCGTAGCGGTGGCCCCGCTCCTCGACGGAAAAATGGATTTGTCGATCCTTGAAGAGATGCTCTCAATCTGAGATCGCACGGCGGATCAAGAGAACTGGTTCCGAGAACAACGCTCAAGCAACAAGACCCCCACCTCCCCAAGCGAGGGGTCTTGTTGCTTGAATCCATATTGTGATGGACAACCGCTACTTGGCGAGCTGTCCCCCGTCATTGATGAGGACATGGCCGGTCATAAAGGCCGAGGCGTCCGAGGCGAGAAAGACGGCAACCCCCTTCATGTCGTCGATCCGACCGATCCGGTGCATGGGGATAACACTCAAGGTCGCCTCATAGGCCTCCTCGAACTCGGGTTTTTCGATGTAGGCCATCATATCGGTACCGAAAAAACCGGGGGCAATGGCATTGACCCGGATATTGTGCGGCGCGAGCTTGACGGCAAGGTTCATCGTCAGGAGATTAACGGCGGCTTTCGTCGAGTTGTAGGGAACGGCGGGATGTGCCATCTCGTCGGAGCCTCTGAACCCCATGACGGAGGATATGTTGATGATGTTCCCCCCCCCCTGCTCCTTCATGATATTGGCAACCTTCTGGGCCATGATCCAGACACCCCGGACATTGACATCGAAGAGATAGTCCCACTTCTCCAGGGGGAATTCCAGAGTCGGTGCTCCCCAGGTTGCCCCGGCGTTATTGACAAGGATATCAACCCGGCCGAATTTCTCCTTGACCGTCTTCAGCATCTCATCGATATCCTCCTCCTTGCTCACATCACAGGCGATCGGAAGAACGGTCACGCCGTACTCCTTTGAAAGTTCTTCGGCAGCAGGCTCGAGGTTTTTCATCTTCCGCGAGGTGATGACGACATCGGCACCCGCCTCGGCAAGACCGGTGGCAATAAATTTTCCGATACCACGGCCACCGCCGGTGACCATGGCAATTTTCCCGTTGAGACTGAACAGATCTTGTAGCTTCATGGAAAACCTCCTTCTGTGAGTATGAGATATCTCTTGACCTTCCTACACCTAGCACCGTGACTCCTTATACCAATTTGTCGAAGGATGTAAAGCAATTTGTCGTCCTTCCGGCGGTGCGATATCCGGAAGAGGGTGGGTCACGCGGGCAACCGAACAGACCACCAGCCCGTGTCTGAATTGTACCATATGGTAGTAAAAATGACTGCCACAGCCCCTGGAGTGGAGGCTACCCGGCATAAAGGTCACGTTACAGTAGGAACGGCATGGCCGGAGAGGAACCGTATAGCCCCTGAATGGTAACTTTTATTTGACCGAAGCGCCACGATATGGTAGTCAGAAGGGCTTTTGAGCCCGGGTGGGGGTACGGACCGGGCATGATACTGAATCTTGTTGCTTCCTTTCTCTGTCTCGTGCCGGGATCAGGCTGCGCGATACGGGAGAATGGGAAGGCCTGGGATGCTGCTTGATATTCCGGATCCCTGAAGTGACTGGCAAGGGTGTCCTGCCTGCCTGAGAAACGGGAGAACCAACCGGCGATAAGGATATTAAATCAACTGGTCCTGCGATGTTTGTCGCTCAGACCCACAACGGAAAGAGCTTCTCTCCCGAGGCCGCATGGGGGAGAATGATGCGATTCGAGCCACACGACATCATCCTAGACAGAGCTCGCACATATGAGATATCGGCGACCTGAAATCCGGTATACGCCGAATCACGCAGGGGAGCACCCCCACCTCTCCGGACACCACAACCTCGTGACGACAGAGACGGATTATGCGGTCATCTCAGAGGAAAGGATTCTATGGCCAAGAAACAGTTCAGGATAACGGTAGACAGGACAATCTGCAAGGCATGCGGCATCTGTGTCGCTTTCTGTCCGGTTTCGGTTTTTACAACGGATCATGACGACAAGGCGGTCATCACGTACCCGGAAAAGTGTACCGGGTGCAGGCAGTGCGAGCTCTTGTGCCCTGACTATTGTATCGATGTCGAGGAGGATACCACCCATGGCTGATGCAAAATTGTTGGCGGGTAATGAGGCCAGCGTGTTCGGGGCTCTGGCGGCAGGGGTCCGTTTTTTTGCGGGGTATCCCATTACTCCGTCGACGGAGATCGCAAACATCTTCGCCCGGGAGCTCCCGAAGGTGGGGGGGAAATTCATGCAGATGGAGGACGAAATCGCGAGTATGGGAGCGGTGATCGGCGCCTCCTGCGCCGGGATGAAGGCGATTACGGCAACAAGCGGCCCGGGGTTTTCGCTGAAGCAGGAAAATATCGGTTTCGCATCGGAGGCCGAGATCCCCTGTGTGATCATAGACGTCATGCGATACGGTCCCAGCACGGGGCTGCCCACCACTTCATCACAGGGGGACTTCATGCAGGCCCGCTGGGGAACCCATGGCGATCATGCAATTATCGTAATCGCACCCTATACGGCACGGGAAGCCTATCGTGAAACGGGTCGGGCCGTCAATCTCTCGGAACAATACCGGATTCCCGTCATCATCCTCATGGACGAAATCATCGGGCACCTGCGGGAACGGGTGGAATTCAAGGCGGAGGATATCGTCACGGACGCCAAACGGAAGGGACCGACACCCGGGGCACCATATCTCCCGTACGAAGAAACCGACGATCTGATACCTCCATTCGCCGATTTCGGTGAGGGATATCGCTACCACATCACCGGCCTCATACATGACAAAACGGGATTCCCGACAAACGATCCTGAAACGGTCGACCGGGTGATGAGGCGCATGAACGGCAAGCTTGACCGCTATCGCGATGAGATCGTCAGGGTCAAGTATGTTGATGTCGAGGATGCCGATATCCTGATCATCGCCTTCGGGAGTGTCGCCCGGTCGGCCGAAGAGGTGGTCCGAAGCATGAAGAAGGTCGGCAAGCGTGTCGGTCTCCTGAGGCCGGTAACCCTCTGGCCTTTTCCCGATAAAGAAATTCGCCAGGCGGCGTCCGGGAAACGAGCTGTTATTGTCCCGGAGATGAACCTGGGACAAATGGTTCGCGAGGTGGAACGGGCGATCACCGGGGTCGCACCTATTTACCCCCTCAACAAGATCGACGGCGAGCTCATCACACCGCACGAGATCAGTGATCTCATTGAGGAGATACGATAAGTATGGACGCTATCCATAAAAAATATCTGCGCATGGACAAACTGCCCCATATCTGGTGCCCCGGATGCGGGAACGGAACGATCATGGGATCTTTTATCCGTGCCATCGACAGATTGGGATATGACAGGGACGACGTAGCGGCAGTATCGGGTATCGGCTGCTCGGGACGAATTACGGGATACCTGGATTTCAACACCCTGCACACCACCCATGGGCGCGCCCTGGCCTTCGCCACGGGGCTTAAGATGGCCAAACCACGCCTCAAGGTGTTCGTCTTCATGGGAGACGGTGATGCCACCGCGATCGGGGGAAACCACCTCATCCATTCATGCCGGAGAAACATCGATATGACCGCAATCATCTTCAACAACCATATCTACGGCATGACGGGGGGGCAGTATTCCCCCACTACCTATCGGGAGAAGTACGCCACCACCGCCCCTTACGGAACGACGGATCCCCACTTCGATATCACCAATCTCTGCATCGGCGCTGGTGCCTCGTACGTCGCACGCGGCACGAGTTATCATGCAAAGATGCTCACCGACCTGATCGTCGCCGGGGCCGAGCACAAGGGCTTTTCCGTCATCGAGGCCGTTACGCACTGTCCGGTCAACTTCGGACGGAGAAATGAACTTGAAACCGCCGTCGACATGCTGCTGTGGCAGAAAGACCATGCCGTCCGGCAAGCCAAAGCGGCGAGGATGACCGATGAGGAACGGAGCGATAAGTTTGTCATCGGCGAACTCCACAGGGCCGATATCCCGGAATATGTTGAAGAATACGACCGATTAATCGAGAGGGTCAGGAAAGGAGATACAGGCCGTGGGTAAACGATGGGAAGTGCGTCTGATCGGAACGGGGGGACAGGGGATGGTGACGGTCAGCATCATACTGGCCGAAGCGGCGATGCACGAGGGACGAAACGTGGTCCAGTCCCAGAACTACGGTCCTGAGGTCCGGGGAGGACACAGCACATCGTACGTCATTGCGTCGGATGATAGTATCCTTTACCCCAAGATCGATTCTCCCAATGTGCTGCTGATTATGTCGAAGAGGGATTACCAGTCGTATCTGCCCACCCTCGCACCGGACGGCATCCTGATTATCAACGGCGAGGCCGAACCCGGCTCGCTGCCCGAGAGGGTCTATGCCGTACCCATCACCGACATCGCCCACGACCAGGTCCGCAAACCGATTACCGCCAATATCGTCTCCCTGGGGGTCATTGTGGGGATGACCGGGATGATCTCGGAAAAATCCGCGCTGGAGGCGATACAGCCCCATGTCCCGACAAAGGCCTTGGAGGTGAACCAAAAGGCCTTCGCCCTCGGGGTCGAGGCGGGAAAGGCAACGATCACAGGGTAATCCTGCAATAACAGAAAGATAAACAAAGGGGGCTGTAAGCCCCCTTTGTCGTCAAGCGGTTGAGTGGTCTTGGCACGTCAAGTCATACTGTCCCGACCCGCCATCTTTGTACCCTATGCCTGCGTTATCGCCCCGTTCTGGTCGATAGTATAGGTTACCGTACCGTTGGCATGGACACAGGCAATCGTAAAGGCTGAAACGGAGGTGAATGTTACGGTCGTCGTTACGCTGGCGGACTGCCGGTAACCGCTGGCCGTGAGGTTATCGAGCGTCAAGGTCGCCGTAGTCGGGTTTTCCGCGATATATGCCTGAGCCGCCGTGTAGGCATTCCGTGCATCGGACTGTGCCGTCGCATTCCAGCCCCTCTCCCGGTACGCATTGAACTGCGGGATGGCGATCGCCGCCAAGATACCGATAATCGCGATGACGATCATCAGTTCGATCAACGTAAAACCCTTCTGATCTCTCTTTGCATTGAACTTCACCAACATGACTCATTCCTCCTTAAGATGATATTTTTGTTATTTCCATAACGAGGGAGTGCTCTCCATCCTGATACGCTCCGGTGTAGTGAAATAGCAATGAGCATGCCAGTTTCTCTTTTGCTCAGGAGACACAGGTTTTACCTGCCACAACATTCCGATATCATGCACTATTTATCAGAGGTTATTTTTCTTCACCGGCACGCCAACGGTGTACACACCGAGAAAAGAGGGCAACCTCAACTTTCTATACGTAATTTTCACGGGGAAAGGGGTAATGACAGTTTCCGGGGTACAGATATCCTCCGGTGCGGAAGAAACACCTGTTAATTTTTTTCCGTCATCCCCAGCTTATCAAACCGATATCGCAGGGAGTCGAGGCTCACTTGAAGGAGTTTCGCCGCTTTCGTTTTGGATCCACCTGCCTTCAAAAGGGCCTTTTTCATCAGGGTTCGTTCGAATCGCGCAACCTCCTCATTGAGATCAATCCCTTCTTCAGGTATCTCTATATCATCGGCCGAAGGGAATGCCGCGCTGCCCACAGCGCCGATTTCCAGCCTTTGCGGAAGAATGATATTGGTTGTTTCAAGAGCGACACTTCTCTCTATGATATTCTCAAGCTCCCTGACATTTCCCGGGAAGGGGTACTGGGTGATCAGGCCCATGGCGTACGGGGATATTTTTTTGACTTTCTTACGATATTCCTTGGAATATTTTTCTATGAAATAATCGACCAAGAGGGGAATGTCTTCCTTGCGTTCCCGCAAAGGGGGAATCTCCACGGGGATGACGTTCAGGCGGTAGAAGAGATCCTCACGGAATGCACCGTTTTTCACCAGCTCCTCCAGGTTTCGATTCGTTGCGGAAATAATTCTGACATCGACACTGATATCGCGCGCTCCTCCGATCCGCCTGAAGGTCTTCTCCTGGACCACCCGGAGGATCTTGACCTGCAGGAAGGGTGACAGTTCTCCGATCTCATCGAGAAAAACGGTCCCCCCTTGGGCCACCTCGAAAAGCCCCGGCTTATCGGCATAGGCACCGGTAAAAGAGCCTTTCATATACCCGAACAGCTCGCTTTCCAGGAGATTCTCGGGAATCCCCCCGCAATTGATGGGGACAAAGGAACCATCCTTCCGGGAACTGTGTTCGTGTATGGCCCGGGCTACCAGCTCTTTCCCCGTCCCGCTCTCCCCCAGGACGAGGACATTGGCAAGGGTATCCGCCATCTTCCTCACGAGGGAATACACCTTGAGCATCCCCTTGCTCTTTCCCGTCATCCCCCCAAAGGAGATCGAACGCTTGACGTCTTTCACGAACTGAGCGTCTTCTTCACTGATACCCTTCTTGCTCAATGCCTCACGCACCAGGGTTTTCAGATCATCCGGTTCGAAGTTCTTTTCCAGGTAATCATACGCGCCTTCCTTCATCGCTGCGAGGGCCGTTTCACCGGAGGCGTACCCCGTAATCAGGATCGTCATGGTCTCCGGAGATAACTCTTTCAAGGCCCTGAGGAGATCGACCCCGTTCATCCCGGACATCTTGAGATCGGTAATAACCAGATCGAACGTCTTTTTTCGACAAAGCGTCAGGGCCTCTTTCCCCCCCGGCACACTGTTCACATCATACCCCTCTCTGGAGAGCATGATCTCAAGGTACTCCCTCATCCCCTGATCATCATCAACGACAAGAATCCTCGCCATCAAAACATCCTCCCTGTCCCGCATCTATTCCTCAGCCCGACCGGCAACCGGCAGGACAATGGTGCACCGCGTCCCCTCGCCCGGGTCGCTCTCAATCCTGAACTCCCCATCGTGGCTTGTAATGATCCTGTTTACAATAGCGAGCCCCAATCCCGTCCCTTTTTCCTTTGTCGTATAGAAGGGCTCGTGCACCTTGCTCATCTGCGTCTCCTCTATCCCGCATCCGGTATCGCTGACTGATATTTCAAGGAGGCGTCGGTTACTCTTATCAACAGCCGTCCATGTCTCGATCTCCAGGGTCCCCCCCCCGGGCATAGCCTGGAAGGCATTCAGAACCAGGTTCCAGACGGCTTGCCGAATCTCACCCCTGTTTCCGTAGACCTCGTTTTCGGCACACAGGTTCTTTATCATATCAACATCCCGGTTTCTCCCCAGTGAAACCCGTGCGGACCCGATCACTTCATCGATAAGATCCCCGATGTCCACCACGCACCGGTCCGCGGTGTCCGGCCTGGCAAAGAGGAGAAAATCGCGCACGAGGTTCTCCAATTGGTCCTTTCCCATCAAGATGATCTCCATCAGTTTTCTGTCCGAGTCCTTGAGGTCGAGCCCGTCTATCAGGAGTCGTATGGATCCGCTGATCGACGCGAGAGGACTCCTCAGCTCGTGAGCCAGGATCGCCGACATCTCCCCCATCAATGCAAGCCTTCTGCTTCTCTCAATCTCTCGTTCCATCTCCTTGATGGATGTCAGATCCTGAAAGATGAATATCCTGCCGATCCCATTTCCCTCGGGGTCGATGAGGGGGTAAACCGAAAACCCCAATATCGTATCGTTCCCGTTCGATGAAAGGACAACTTCGATCCGTTGCGCCGAGGGATCTCCCGCCCCTCCTTTGAAGTCCTCCATCCCTCTTGAGAAATCGGGGAATATCTCATCGATACTTTTCCCCAGGGCATCACGAGATGCCAAACCGGTAATCTCCATGGCGGCCCGGTTGAAAGTCTTGATCCTTCCCCCGAGGTCCACCGTCATGATACCGGAGCCTACCGACTCAACGATACGGTGGTGGAGTATCCCCAACTGGTCAAAGGCGCTTTCCTTTTCCGTCAAGAGTGTCTTTGTCTGTCGCTCGATTTCCACCAGGAAGCTGGTCAGGAAAACCACGACGTAAAAGGAGACGATGTGAACGCAGATACGCAAAAAGACATCCCCCGCCTCGGTATTATACTGGTACACCCCGCTGTAGAGCGGATGGATTAAACCGTAGAACTCAAGGTCGACCAGAAGCCCGTACAAAATGCCGCTGACCGAAGCGATGAACAGCCCCCCTCTCTTCCCCAGAAACAGGACGGAAGATATAATAATAAGAGGATACAGTGTAGAGTAGACACTTTCTATCCCCCCCGTAACATAGACAAGAACGGTCACCAGGAGGATATCGACGATACCCTGGATATATACACTGACGGAGATATTTTTGATTGACTTCAGCAGGAAAACGTACAAAATGGAAAGAAGGTAGGTCGCCGCGATGAGAAGATAGGTCGCACGGAGGGACGTGGCGGAGAGCGACTCGGGCATTCGGAACTGGACTATAACGGCAATGCCGAGCAGAAACGACGCGATCACGACCCTGAAAAACATCAGCCGCTGCACACGGGGTTTTTTGTGTCCCTGCAGACCCTCTTTCACATGAAATCTCCTTCGGTATAAAAAAAAGTCCCGACCCGGAAATCGTCAAGCGATGATGCACCAACCCCTTACAGGTAAGGGTGTGCCATGTCGATGCGAAGCCCCATCATCCCCCTGCTGGCAGCCTTCATGGCAGGGATATCCGCCGGAAGCCATGCGCATATACCCGGCATCCCGACACTCACCGCACTGGCGGCAACTCTTGCGATACTCCTCCTTCTCGTCGCCTCAGGCAAGATGAATGGTATCTTCCCCTGCCTCCTTGCGTCCCTCTTTCTTCTGGGGATCCTCAACATAGGGATGTATATTTATCCATCTATCGGCAAAGATCATATAATACATTACGCAGGGGGTGACCGGATGACCATTGAAGGGCTGGTCTGCACCCCTCCCCGGGCAGTCGGGGAAAAGACCCGACTCGTCATCGATACCTCACGGATCATCAAAGACGCAATCGCCGTTCCCGTGACGGGAAAGATACTCCTTTCCGTCAAAGATAGCAATCACCTATTCAAATATGGCAATTACATCAGGGCGGACACGACGCTGAGATATCCACACAGCTTCAACAATCCCGGTGGATTCGACTACAAGCGGTACCTTCTGTTCCGGGAGATCTCCCTGCTCGGGTATATCGGCAGGCCTTCGGAGATCGTCATCATGCGAGAGACCGCCGGAGGGCACCTCAGAACCATGATAGAGCGGTATCGATCTCTCATCCGGAAAAGAATCACGGATGACGCTCCTTCACCCGAGGGGGGAATTCTGCGAGCGCTTGTACTGGGGGAAAAGGAAGGGATCCCGGAAAATGTCATTCAGCAGTTCAATCGGGCGGGAGTATCTCATATCCTGGCCATATCGGGCCTTCACGTGGGAATCATAGCCCTCATTTCCTTCGCTATCGCACGGATCTTCATGAGATCTTCCGAATACCTCCTCCTAAGATACAATATCTTCAAGGTGTCAACCATCTGTTCCATCATCCCCGTCATCGGCTACACCTTCATCGCGGGCCTTCGCATATCAACCATACGGGCCGCGATCATGGTCCTGTGCTACGTCCTTGCCCTCCTGATCGGGAGGGAACGAAATCTCTTCAATATATTGGCATTCGCCGCATTTTTAATCCTTATCATCAGCCCGACGTCACTCTTTGACGTCTCCTTTCAACTCTCCTTCACAGCGGTGGCCGCCATACTGATCATGGCTCCCGTGCTGGGCGGTATGATCCCCCAACCGGGGGGAGAAATTCGCCGGAGGGCTATAAATGCCGTGGCGCTCCTTATCGTGGTCAGCCTCGCCGCCGTGATCGGCACCGCACCTCTCATTGCCCTCTATTTCAACCGTCTCTCGACCATCACCCTCGTATCCAACCTGTTTGCCATTCCGATTATCGGATTCGTCGTCCTCCCGGTGGGGATGCTGCTCATCGTGTCGGCCCCGTTCTCCACAATCGCACCGCTTTTGGTGGCAATCGCCTCTTTCTTCGTCCGAATTGCCGCCTTTATCATCGAGGCCCTTTCGTCATTTCCCTGCGCGAGTCTCCCCGTGACGACACCGACGCCACGGGGGATTATCCTCTACTACCTCTGCGTCCTGGCGGCAATCCGTTTGGTCGATACGTGGCGATCGCGTGGAACCGAGGTTCCCGTGATTCCGCCATCACCCTCGCTGATCGACCGCTTAACCGTGTTTTACCGTATCAGGGAGCGCACCCTGCTGGGGCTCCTCCTGGGACTGATCGTCTTCTTTTTCGTCGCCGACGCCTTCTACACAAACCTGTGCGCTGCTCAACGCCGACACCTTGAAGTAACCTTCATCGACGTGGGGCAGGGAAGCTCCACGTTGCTTGAATTTCCCGGAGGGGGCGTCATGCTGGTGGATGGCGGCGGCTTCTATGACAGGAGCTTCGATCTGGGGCGGCACGTGGTGGGACCCTACCTGTGGCGCAAGAAGATCAAGGAAATCGATATCATGGTCCTTACGCACCCCGACCAGGATCACGTCGGCGGCCTCCCCTTCCTCGCGGACAATTTCACGGTGGGAGAGATCTGGTCGAACGGCCAGGAATCGGAGAACGAATCCTGGAGACTTCTGGAGGGAATCATCAAAAAAAAGAAGATCACTCACAGGATCATCGGTGCCGATACACCGGAGCGAATTGTGGGAGGTGCCTCAATCAGGATCCTGAATCCCCGGCGACCGGTCTCTCGGGGAGATATCGATTTTTCCGGTTTCGATTATAACAACAACGGCATCGTCATAAAGATCACCTTCGGCAAGATACGCATCCTCCTCCCGGCCGATATATCGGAACCCGCCGAGGCCCGCCTCGTCACTTCCGGCCACAGCCTGAGGGCCGATATCCTGATGGCACCTCACCACGGAGGGAGGACTTCCAGCACCGCCCCCTTTCTCAGGGCGGTCAGTCCGGAAATCGCCGTCATCAGCTGCGGATTGGATAACACCTTTGGATTTCCTCACCCTGATGTCCTCAAGCGATACAGACGGATCGGGACAACCGTACTGCGGACGGACCGGGACGGGGCGGTGGTTATCCGTACGGACGGAAAGACACTGGAGGTTATCCGCCCCCCATCCGGAACGGAAAAGGGTGTGAGATTCCCCTGATCTCCTCCTTTCCATTTTGCCTTTTCTCCCGATATATGCTAGTGGTTTTCCGTTCAATAAACGGGAGATCGGTATTATGGCAAAGATAACGTCGGTACGGGGATTTCGCGACATACTGCCGGAGGAAACACCGAAATGGCAGCGTGTCGAGGAAAAAATCCGCTCAATATTCTATGATTTCGGTATCCGGGAGATACGAATCCCCGTCCTGGAAAAAACGGAACTGTTCAAACGGGGTATCGGTGAGGCCACTGACATCGTCGAGAAAGAGATGTACACGTTTCTTGATAGAGGAAATGAATATCTGACAATGCGCCCGGAGGCCACGGCCTGTGTCATCCGTGCCTACATAGAGCACCACCTCTACGAAAAGGATCCCATTGCAAAGCTCTTCACCATCGGACCGATGTTCCGACGTGAACGGCCACAGAAAGGGCGATTCCGACAGTTTCACCAGATCAATGTCGAGTTCCTGGGGCAGGAAGACCCGCGCATTGATGCGGAATTGATGGCGATGCTGATGCACCTCCTGGGTGAGGTAGGGATCGGCAACCTGAAGCTCGAGATCAATTCCCTGGGATGCGATATCTGCCGCCCGGCTTTCCGTGAAACAGCGATCGGCTTTCTGAAAGAGCGAGAGGATAAACTGTGCGCGGATTGCCAAAGGCGGCTCGAGACAAATCCCCTGAGGATTTTCGACTGTAAAAATGAGTCGTGCCAGGAGACCATTACCGGGGCCCCTCTGATCCTCGATTTCATCTGTGACGAGTGCAGGAGCCATTTCGAAAAGGTGATGGAGTACCTTGGACTCCTGCAGGTTCCCTTCGTCGTCAACCGAAGGATGGTGCGGGGACTCGATTATTACACCCGGACCGCCTTCGAGATCACCACCGAGTCTCTGGGGGCTCAAAATGCCGTCACGGGAGGCGGGCGGTATGACGGTCTCGTTGAGATGCTGGGAGGCCCAGCCATATCGGGGATCGGGTTTGCGATCGGTTTCGATCGCCTCATCGCAATGCTCCCCGACACCGACGGACACGATACAAAACATCCTCATGTCTTTATCGCGGCTTTGGGCAATGAAGCCCAGAGGCACGCCTTTTCCCTCTGCAATTCGCTCAGGCAAGCCGCGGTGAGGGCGGAGATGGACCTTTCGGGGAAAAGTCTCAAGAGCCAGATGAAGCGGGCCAACAAGCTCGGCTGCACCCATACGCTGATTATCGGAGACGCAGAGCTGGCCGAAGCGACCGCCCAGCTCAGGAATATGCAGGACGGGACTCAGGAAACCGTTGATATCAAGGACGTTCAAGCCCTCAAGCAGCGGGTTACCGCTTGAGGATTTTGTTGCGTTTCACAACCGAATAAGTACAAGCAATGAGAAGGGGTATCTGTTGTGTCTGAATTCATAACAAAACAAAAAAGAAGCCATTATTGCGGTTCGCTCAGGGCGCAGGACGTGGGAAATGAGGTCATCCTGATGGGGTGGGTCCACCGGCGTAGAGATCTCGGAGGGCTGATCTTCGTCGACCTGAGAGACCGGGAAGGGACGATCCAGGTCGTGTTCGATCCCGAGCAGGGGCCGCAGGCTCACGAACTGGCACATACGATACGCAATGAATTCGTCCTGGCAATCAGGGGACGTGTCAACCAGCGGCCCGCCGATATGATCAACACCTCCATGGCAACGGGAGAGGTCGAGGTGATCGCCGATGAACTGGATATCCTCAATGAATCGAGCACCCCCCCCTTTGTCCTCGACGGGGAGACCGAGGTGTCGGACAATCTCCTCCTCAAGTACCGCTACCTGGACCTGAGACGCAGAGATCTCCAGCGGAATATCATCCTGAGGAGCAGGGTCGCCGCAGAGACAAGAAACTTTCTCCAAGAGACGGGTTTCATCGAGGTCGAGACCCCTTCCCTGACAAAGAGTACCCCTGAGGGCGCGCGTGACTACCTTGTCCCCAGCAGGGTCACACCGGGGAGCTTTTATGCCCTCCCCCAATCCCCCCAGCTCTTCAAGCAGCTCCTGATGATATCGGGGTTCGACAAGTACTATCAGATCGCCCGGTGCTTCCGCGACGAGGACCTGCGCGCGGACCGTCAGCCGGAATTCACGCAGATAGACATGGAGATGTCCTTCATATCGGAGGATGATATCATCGATATTATTGAGAGAATGATGACACACATATTCGAAGCCTGTCTCGGGAAAACGCTTACCCCCCCCTTTCCCCAACTCACCTATGGGGAGGCGATCAGCCGGTACGGGAGGGACAATCCCGATACGCGCTTTGCCCTTGAGATTATCGATCTTACCGACATAGCAGGAGCTTCGGAGTTTCGCGTCTTCTCGGAGACGGCGCGAAACGGTGGCGCAATCAAGGCCCTGACCATAGAGGACGGGGCATCCTTATCCCGTAAAGACCTCGACGCCTTAGGTGAGATTGTCGGCCCCTACGGCGCAAAGGGGGTCGCATGGGCACGGGTGAGTGAAGAGGGGTGGACCGGCTCGCTTGCGAAGTTCTTCGATCAGGAGAAGAGGGGTCTTGTCGAAAAAAGGACGGATGCCCGTCCGGGTGCCGCGATCCTCTTCGTGGCCGATACGGCGGACGTCGTCCATGCCGCCTTGGGCGCCCTGCGGGTGCACCTTGGAAACCGGCTGGGGTTGATTGATCAGGGGGCCCTCGCCTTCACCTGGATCACCGAATTCCCGATGTTCGAATACAGTGAGGCGGAGAAACGCTACATGACGACCCATCACCCCTTCACCTCCCCGGTAGCGCAGGATATCCCCTTCCTCACAACCGACCCCGGCAGGGTCAGGGCACGAGCCTATGATCTCGTCCTGAACGGTTCCGAGATCGGAGGGGGGAGCATCCGTATCCACCAGTCGGACGTTCAGTCGATGGTCTTCGAAGCGCTCGGCCTGGGGGAAGATGAGGTGAAAATGAAGTTCGGATTCTTTCTCGACGCGCTCAGATACGGGACACCGCCGCACGGCGGGATCGCCTTCGGTCTGGACCGGATGATCATGATCATGGCAGGAGCAGAATCGATACGCGATGTCATCGCCTTTCCGAAAACGGCGAAGGCGACCTGCCTGATGAGCAATGCCCCGTCGGAGGTCAGTGCCGACCAGCTTGCCGAACTGTCGCTGAAGATTATATAGGTCGGGCCTTCGCCCTTATTAACAGGGGCCGTGTATATTCGTCGAAAAACGCACCCTTTGTGTCGTCATGGAATTCCACACAAGAAGGAGGGTATGGAGATGAAGAAAGGCGTGTTGTTCTCGGCTATTCTCGCTTCGACGGTCTTTCTCGGCCTTCTTTACTCAGGGGCATATGCCCGGGATTTTTTCCGGACAGCCGCCGCGAAAGAACCGCCGGTTTTTCAAGCGAAGACCGATACAGGAAACAAGGACGCTGAGCCGGATGAAGATACTCTCGCGAGGGAACACCTTGTCAAAAAAGGTGAATGCCTCTGGTGGATCGCGGAATACGAGGATGTCTTTAACGATCCTTTCATGTGGCCGCTCATCTATACCGTCAACAAAGATCAGATTGATAGTCCCGGCCGCATCTACCCGGAGCAGGTCCTGCGCATCCCAAGGAAGGGGTATACCCTCGGTGAGATCAGGGAGGTGAGGCGGCGGGCAGGGGCACCTCCTCCCTATGGACCGCCCCAGGGTTCCCTGCCGCCCGTCGAATAGATGCGTCATGCCATCCGTTACCACAGTACCGTAACCACCGGTTTCGTATACCGGTGAGCCGCCTTTTGAGACACCGGAAACGCTTGACACCGTCACATAAACTGCGTTAGGTTTCCCGTCGGGCGGATATCCATCCGCCCTTCATCATGGAAGGAGTCTGTATGGGATTATCAAAGGGAACACTGACCTTTACCGAATACCGGGTCACCGGAGAAACACCGGATGCGCTCGCGGATTTTATGGACCGGCAGATCAAGCTCTTCGCCTTCAGAGAGCTCGCTGCCGGCACGGATGAGAAGGCCCTGGGATGGACCAGTCTCGACAACGTCTTGGATACCGAGTTCGAATACGTGAACTATTCGCTGGGAGACTATTTTGTTTTTTCCCTCCGTATCGACCGCCGGGCAGTACCCCCCGCTCTCCTGAAACTGCGGGTACTCAAGGCGGAAAAGGAATTCCGAGAGGAAAAAGGCCTGAAAAAACTCTATAAGGGACAACGTGAGGATATCAGAGAAACCGTCAAGTTGGGACTCCTCGGCAGGGCACAGCCCGTCCCCTCATTTTATGAGGCCTGCTGGTCGGTTTCGGGAAAGCGGGTCCTTTTCGGATCGCTTACGGAAAAGGTCAATGATGACTTCAAGGAACTGTTTAAACGGTCATTCAATCTGACTCTCTCCCCCTTTCTCCCCTGGGACCCGAACGTTCTCCCCGACGGCATGAATCTTCCCGGGAGGGAATTTCTCACCTGGCTCTGGTTCAAGAGCGAGGAGCGTGGCGGCGGCATCATGATCCCCGAGATCGGAGGAGATATTGAGGTGGTTTTCCTCCGGAAAATCGTCCTCGAATCGGGGGAAGGAGAGTACTCAGAGACGGTGGCCTGCAGAGGACTCCATGCAGACCTCGAAGAGGGCAAATCGGCGCTGCGCAAGGGGAAAAAGGTAACAGAGGCACGCATCCAGCTCGGCACGGGGAATGAACAGTTCGAATTCACTTTCAAGGCCGACGCCTTCTCCTTCCAGTCACTCAAACTCCCGATCCCGACGGATACGGATGAAGAAGACCGGGACGGAAAACTCCTTGAGCGGATTTATCTCACCGAGGTCATCGTGAAGACGATGGAAAACCTCTTTTCACTCTTTCTGAGCAAGCGCCTCTCCCCCGCATGGGAATCGGAAGAACTGCCGCTCATGAAGCGGTGGCTGGAGGGTTGATACAAAAACCGCCCGTGATTAACCCGGAAGGATCAACGGTGGCTGCCGGTGGCACGAGGGGATGGCATGCGCGTCAGGCAGTTTCGCTATGGGACGGATAATTTCGGGTATCTCCTGTACGCGGATCGGTGTGCGCTCGCCGTGGACGGCGGCGCCGTCGATGAGATGTGTACCTTCATTCAGTCGGAGGGACTCACCCTCACGTCCGTCACCAATACCCACCAGCACCCGGATCATACCTCTGGAAACCAGGGGCTGATCGACCGGACCGGGGCGGAGTTCATCGACAACCGGGCCCTGTTCCCGGGTCAAATTATCGACCTGGGTAGTGAAAAGATCGAGGTGATTCACACACCGGGGCATACAGAGGACTCGATCTGCCTCAAGGCGGAAAACACCATCATCACCGGCGACACCCTTTTCAATGGAACCATCGGCACCTGTTTCTCCGGCGATCTGAATAGATTTTATCACTCCATCAAGAAACTGCTTGCCCTCCCTGATTCCACTATCGTGTACGCCGGGCATGACTACGTCCGCGATTCTCTGGTCTTCGCGCGACACCTCGAGCCCGCAAACGAGGCGATCCCTTCGTTCCTCGAACGGTACAATCCGGCGCACGTGTTCTCGACCCTGGAGGAAGAGCGCGCGATGAATCCCTTCCTCAGGTTCAACGACCCCGCCATTATCGCCTTCCTAGAGCGAAGCGGCCTCCCCGTCGGGACCGAGCTCGAACGGTGGAACTCCCTGACCCGGATCGGATAGTTTCAAGGAACCCCCAAGCAGAATTGATCAAGCGGCTTCGCAACACGATTCTATCCCTCTTTTCTTCATTTTCAGATGATAATGTGATCGGTATCACAATTTAATTTGAAACTTGAAACAATCGTGGTATATTTCCAGCCATGGCAGCGAGAAAGAAAGAGACAGATTTTAACGAGTATTTTGATTTTCTGTGGGGGTACGCCCAGTCAAGAAAGATAACAAAGGGCGCATTCATGAAAGACTCCGGTCTTTCTCCGCAGCGGTTCAGCGAATTTTCACAGGGAAACAGAAACATCACCGGCGAGTATTTTCTCAAGATGCTTGAGGGCGCCGGCCTGACCGCCGAGAAGGTGGAGCAGCTCAGTGGCCTGCCCTTCTCCAACGAGCAGCGCAGCCTCCTGCAATTCGATGCCTTCGTCAAGAGCCAGAGGCCGTTTCTGGAAGAGCTGATGAACGATCCCGCCAAGCTCCAGGCATGCAAGGCCGTCATCAGGCTTGACCGGGTCTGGAACGACCGGTACGTGCAGCGGCTGGTCGGAAAATTGCCGGAGCTCAAAAAGCGGGTGCGATCCTTTCGGGTAACCACCTCACATCCGTAATGATGTTTTCCTGTACGCCTCTCCGTGAAAAGATGCGGTGTAGTGCCTGATCGGTGCGTCAAAAAGCTTGGAATCATGGCAAAAGAAAAGATCCCCTCAACACCGGCCCTTCGCGTCCTCAGGGAAAACGGTGTCACCTTCACCCTCCGCCCTTACAAATACCAGGAGCACGGGGGAACAAAGGTGGCAGCACGCGAGCTGGGATGTGATGAGCATCAGACCGTCAAGACACTCGTCATGGAGGATGAACACAAAAATCCCCTTATCATCCTGATGCACGGGGACCGGGAGGTCTCGACAAAAACCCTGGCACGGACGGTCGGGACAAAGACGATCACCCCCTGCGATCCCGCCGTCGCGCAGAGACACACGGGGTACAAGGTGGGGGGAACCTCCCCCTTCGGCACACGCAAGACTATGCCGATCTACGTGGAGGAGAGCATTCTGGATCTCCCCCGGATGCTGATAAATGCCGGGCACCGCGGCCTCCTCGCCGAGATGGACCCGGCGGACATGAAGCGGATCCTGAGCCCAAAACCGGTCCAGGTGGCGATATGAGGGTCAGCTTTACGACTACCTTTACCGACAATCTCCCTCCCCGCGATCCCGCCTTGGAGGAACTGAAGAGGTGGTGCAAGAGGTTCCACGAGCAGGGCCTCACCCCTTCCTACGAGGGAAGTTCCCTGGGTAACCTGAGCTTCAGAGCGGCACGAGGAGAGAGCTCTTTTGTCATTACCGCCTCGCAACTTGAACTGAAGAACAACCTTTCCGCGGAGGCCTTCGTCCGCGTCCATGATTGCAGTCTCGATCAGAAGACCGTCCATGCGAGCGGTACGCGGGAGCCTTCGTCCGAGAGCATCCTCCACTTCGAGATCTACAAGGCACGAAGCGACATCAACGCGATCTTCCACGGCCACTGTGCCCCCATCCTCGAGCGTGCGGAGGAGATGGGCATTCCCATCACCCGGCGGGAGGAACCCTTCGGATCGGTGGCCCTCGTGCAGCGTGTCTTGGAGATACTGGACGACCATCGCTTCATCATCATGAGAAATCACGGCTTCCTCTCCTTGGACGAGGACATGGAATCCGCCGGGCGGCTCGCCCTGCGCATCCACGATAACTGTTCCAGATAAAAGATAGTATTGACAAAACCTCCCCGCTTCCCTAGTATTCTCTCATATATTGAAATTTTTCGAAACGAGCGGGATATATACCCCCTTGAAAAGAGGAGAAATGGAGCAGTTTTTTAACCTCTATAACCACGGCTTCATAAAGACCGCCGTCTGTATCCCGGAGGTCCGGGTCGCGGACCCCGATTTCAACACCGCGCGCACCGTCGAACTGGCGAAGAAGGCCGTGGAAGAGGGGGCCCTCTTCACCCTCTTCCCGGAACTGGGGATATCGGCCTACTCGAACGAGGATCTCTTCCATCAGGACGCCCTCCTGGAGGGGACCCTCGCCGCCCTGGAGACCCTCCTCGACGAGACCCGTAATCTCAACATGATCATGGCCGTCGGCGCGCCCCTGCGGGTCGATACGCTCCTCTTCAACTGCGGCCTGCTCCTTTATCGGGGGAAGATCCTGGGGATCGGGGTCAAGTCATACCTCCCCAACTACCGAGAGTTCTACGAGGGGCGCCAGTTCAGCCCCGCCGAGGAAATCATCTCGAAGGAGATCGACCTCTGTGGCCAAACTAATATCCCCTTCGGTGCCGACTTACTATTTGAGGCAAAGAATATAAAAAACTTCAGTCTCTTTCTCGAGATATGCGAAGACGTATGGGTCTCCATCCCCCCGTCGAGCTTTGCGGCCTTGGCTGGCGCCACGGTCATCGCCAACCTGTCCGCCTCCAATATCACCGTGGGGAAGGCTGAATACCGCACCAGCCTCGTCATGAACCAGTCGGCTCGGCTCCTAGCCGCTTATCTCTACGCCGGCTCGGGTCCCGGGGAATCGACCACCGATCTGGCGTGGGACGGTCATGCCATAATATGTGAGAACGGTAATCTCCTCGCGGAATCGCAGCGCTTCTCACAGGAAGCCCAGATCATCCAAGCCGATATCGACCTGGACCGTCTCGTCCAGGACCGGATGCGGATGACCGGTTTCGGGCAGAACGCGCGAACCCACCGTGAGGCCGTCGCCCGGTTCCGGAAGATCCCCTTCACCGTCGAGGTACCAGCAAAAAAAAAACTCCTCCTGAGTAGGGAGTACGCCCGTTATCCCTATATCCCGTCGGATCAGAGCAAGCGGGACCAGCGGTGCTACGAGGCCTACAACATACAGGTGGGGGGCCTCGCGCAGCGGGTGAGGTCCTCAGGACTTGGAAATCTCGTGATCGGCGTGTCGGGAGGCCTCGATTCGACCCATGCCCTGATCGTGACGGCGCGGACGATGGACCTCCTCGGCCTCCCCCGCACCAACATCAAGGCCTACACGATGCCCGGCTTCGCCACATCGGAAAAGACCTACGCAAACGCGACGGCCCTGATGAAATCCTTGGGGGTCGAGGCAAACGAGATCGACATCAGGGAGAGCTGCCGCCAGATGTTCCGGGATATCGGTCACCCCTTCGCCCAGGAAGATCCTGTCTACGACATCACCTTCGAGAACGTCCAGGCGGGAGAGCGGACGTCGCATCTCTTCCGAATCGCCAATCTGCGGGGGGGGATCGTCGTCGGGACGGGCGACCTGAGCGAACTGGCTCTCGGGTGGTGTACATACGGTGTCGGTGATCACATGTCACACTACAACGTCAACGCGAGCGTCCCCAAGACCCTGATACAGTACCTGATCCGCTGGGTGGCGCAGTCCGAACAATTCGGCGGGGAAACCTCAACAATCCTGCTGGACATCCTGGAGACGGAGATCAGCCCGGAGCTGGTACCGGGAGAAAACGGAGACCAACCGGCGCAGGTGACGGAGGAGACGATCGGACCGTATGAACTGCAGGACTTCAACACCTTTTATACCACACGGTTCGGGTATCTCCCCACCAAGATCGCCTTCATGGCGTACTGTGCGTGGCGGGACAAGAACAGGGGTTCATGGCCGGCCGTTCCCGAACACAAGAGGCGGGCCTACACGATCGGCGAGATCAGACATTGGCTGCAGGTTTTTTTGTATCGGTTCTTCAAGACCAGCCAGTTCAAGAGATCCTGCATCCCGAACGCCCCCAAGGTGGGGTCGGGGGGATCGCTCTCACCGCGGGGAGACTACCGCGCCCCCAGTGACAGCGAGGCCACGGTATGGCTGAAAAATGCTGAATTGATACCGGAAAAGGAAAAGGTGAAATGAAGGAAAGGACGTACAAAGATTTCGACGCTACGGAGCTGTACTGCCCCCGGTGCAAGCGGGCCGTGCCGGTCCGCAAGAGGCTGCTCCTGGTGCTGACTGGCGGGGACAAATACGATTACACCTGCGTCTACTGCGGGACCTCGGTCGGCGACAAGACCGAATCAAATAACGACCCCAAAGGAATACTCATCCCATAAGGGTGAGATCATAGACCCGCTTCGAGCATTACCGTGTCCCCCATAAGATTATTTCTGTCTGTGTTTTCTTGAGGAGGGCCGGGAATGGAGGAAGATACTAAAGGACCCATGTTTTTGGAGGAACGTTTTGTATGGCTGTATCAACCACAGTGAAACATATTTCCCTGAAAACGGGGACGTACCGTCAGGCCCGATGGCTTTCCCGCTTATTGCGTCCCGATGAACTCCGAGATTACAAAAACGATATACGCTTCTATAAATCTTTACTGCCCACTTCTGCCCTCTGTTTTGACGTGGGCGCGAATATCGGAGAGAAATCGGAAGCGATGCTCAAGGCCGGGGCCCACGTTGTAGCATTTGAGCCTTCTCCCGAAGCGCTTCCCGAACTCAAAGCACGATGCGGCAAGCGCAAGAACTGGACTCTGGTGAACACGGCTGTGGGATCCGAGGGAAGCATTGCCACATTGCACGCCACCCGGGATTCCGGGAAGTCAAGCCTTGACCGCAACTGGCAAAAAACAGCGAATATAGTGGGCACCTATCAGGTACCCGTGGTGACCCTCGACGCCGCCATCAAGGCCTTTGGAAACCCGTTTTATTGCAAAATTGATGTGGAAGGATGGGAACTGGAGGTACTCAAGGGACTGTCACAACCGATACCGCTCATCTCCTTCGAGTTTCACCTCAACGAACAGGGGATAGCAAGAACCGTATCATGCCTGGAAAGATTGCTAGATTGGGGGACAAGCTATATCAATATTACCCCAGCCGAATCGGCCTCCTTCTATCTGACTGAGTGGAAGTCACTCGAACAATTTTTAGAATGGTTTCCTGATGACCTGAAGCAGCGATTACCGAGGTATCCATATGGCGACATATTCATTAAAAATGAAAATTTTGCCTGAAAGTGGTCAGTTTATTACCGCCGTTCTACTATTTCTTTCGCTTGCCTTTCAGAGCTTCCTGAAGCTTGGCCCCCAGTGAGCCGAATTCTCCGGGGATATCTTCTTCGTAGACCATCACATCATTTCGCCCCCTGGAGGTCCCGTCTAGATATTCTCCTAACATCTCCCTACTGTGCACGTCTTCATGGCAGTAAACACATAGGTTCTCCCAGTTACTTCCATCGGGCGGATTGTTGTGGTGGTTGCCGTCTTTGTGATGAACGGTGAGAAGGTGCCTGTTGGCATGGTCAAATTCCCTTCCACACCGCGCACATACGAGCCCGTGAATCGAGAGCGAGCGTTCTCGGTATTCCTCTTCAGGAGGTTTCTTCATGCCTTGCTTCAACTCTCGCACCACATCACCGACGGATTTCTGCGTTTTTGTCCTGTCCCGCCGGACACTTGACCTGACCCGCCCCTTTCTGCCATCAAAAGAAATCTTCACTATTGAGGGTATCCCTTTCTTTTTCCTCAACTATTTAGCATTATACCAAGTTTCTCAAAAAACTCTGCTGGAAACAATGAATTTGATCTCTTCACCCTCACGAATGTTCATTGCATATTGCATAATCCCACAACTTTTTCTCTGTAAAATCGACAAGCTCATTCTTGAAAATTATTTTTGACAGAAAATGTGTGATAAAAGTTATAGTTTTCCAATTATCTACATATTAATTCTCACCCAGAAATTACAGATTCTTCTCCTTTGGTTAATATTTTTTTACGATCAATTTTCTCAAACGCCCCAAGAAGTCCCTCATGTGTTGCTTGCAAGGAATATTGTTGCGCCTTATTTCGCGCTCTGGCACCTAAATCTTTTCTCAGATTTTCATCGAATACAAGCTTGTCAATCATGGATATGGCAGATAGAATATTGCCTTCCGCATATATCATACCTGTTAATTCATGCACCGTAGCGCCACAAACTGAAGGATTGTCAGGAACTACAACCGGAAGACCCGCACGCATATACTCAAGCACCGAGAGTGAATAACCGACTTCACCTTGGGAAGCATGTATGGCAAAATCGGCACCTTCAAGTAAGGATGGAATGTCATCGCGGTTACCTACAAAAGAACATTGATCAGAAACGCCCAATCGGTCTGCTGTTTTGACAAAAAGCTCCAGATCTGGACCTTCACCGACAAAAAGAAAATGTAACTGTTGTTTCGCCTCCCTATTCATCTGATATATGCATTCCAAGATAAACTGTATTCCTTTGTAACGATGAGCTCTTCCAGTCATAACCATGACTTTTCTTTGAGCAGGAATATTGAATAACCTGTGCAAATCAGCTGGAACTGGGTAAAGATTCATTGGTGGAAGTCCATTTGGTGCCACATAGCACCGTTTTGCTGGCATCCCATTACACGTGATCAACCTTTGGCGCACAAAATCAGTCGCCCCAATCGCCCCGTCTACAGAAACCCACGGCAGGAGATGAATGGTTTTCTTAAGAAAAGCCTTAAGTCCACGAACAGGCGTACGCATACCTGGGGTATGATCGTGCACGATAATTAGCTTAACCCCATAAACTCGATATAAGAGGTATTTCCATGAAACGGTAGCCCGATCAGAAAAATATATTGTACTCACATGGTGACGCTTAATGAAATAACACTGAGTCATAATCTCTTTAAAAGTTAAACCATGAAAATCCTGTCTGACTGTTTGTAATGGTGCTTTGAGTATCGACGCAGGTAACATTGAAATTTCAGGATATGCTAGAAGCACATGGTTCTTTACATGATAATGATCAGCTAACTTAGCCCAAAAACTCTCCATGAGCCACCAAGCATAACCGACATCAGAAGCATAATTTGCGACTAATAAAACAGTGTCCGTTTTATTCCGAACGCCGGTATACATAGAGTATTCATAACCTGTTTCACTGTTTGTCGTGTTCGATGTATTCTGCACAGTCTCAGATTCCGTTCACTTTTTTGATCCATAAGGTTCAACGCGAAGATGCGTGGCTCACCAAGACAAACTGTTTTTAGTTCTTGTATCTACATAATAGATTCTACCACACCAACCGTTGCAGAGAGATGGGTTTCGGTATCCCATTTTATCGCTTTTTTCATTGCTGCCTGACCGAGCTTGAGAGCAAAATCAGGATCTTTCATCAATCTAAGAATGGCTGCTCTCAGTGCAACCGGATCACCCGGAGGAACCAACATGCCATCAACCTCGTCTTCTATATAATCCCTCGCACTTTTGGGATCGGTAACTATAACCGCCTTCCCCATAGTCATGGCATTCAAAAAAGTTTGATGTCCCGCCGATCGAAGAAGCCCTTTTCTCAGTGCCACTACATTGATGCCGGACTCCGCCATCAAACGCCTAAATTCGTCACGATGAACGTTGACCAATTCGACGTTGTCCGGGAAAGCGATGTTTTGAAGTAACCTCGTGTCAGAACAGGCAATGACTACTCTCAGGTTAAGACCATCAACCGCTTGCGCAAGCTGGGAATAATCCCTATTTGAATTTCCGCCACTAAATAGATATTCTCCCCGGCAAACTGAGAAATTGTTGGATCCCAGGGTGTTATGATAAGGAATAAATTGAAATTTCTCCCGAGGAAGACCAAACACCTCGGGGAACGCATCGATCTCACTCCTGGCATACACGATATATCGACTGACCACAGGGTCCAAAAATTGAAATAGAATTTTTTTGAATTGATGGATTGTCGGCCTCGCCTTATTCCAGAGACATTCGTTTCTTACAACGGGTCTCCTGAGAAAAGGGCTGAGTCTTTGCATCAAGAGGTAGAACATGTCTTCCCTCGCGTAACCACCAAGGACAACCGCGTCATAATGTTTACGTCGCCTGAAGAGACGGTATGCATTAATAAACGAATTGAGAGAGTGGGATGATGTATATCGTTTATGTTCGATATAATCGGTAGCACGAGCCCACGTCTCACTTCGATCTTGTCCTTTATGGTTGGTGAGTATAAACGGCTGCTTCATAAAACCAACTTCACTCTCAGGAACCAGACGGGTATGTCATTGATAACCAGCGAAAGTAATTATCATTCAGACATCCGCCGCGCAAAAAAAGATCGGCTCACGTTGTCATAATAATTCATCATAAATCAGTTCGGTATAATGTACATTTTTCTCTATGCTGAAGAGTGGGATCCTGTTTGTAGCACCTGCTTGTATCTTATTTGACACATCGTTATTCGATAGCACGTTCATAATTCTTTCAGCAAACTCTTTTGGGTTATTATGGGAAATAAGAAACCCGCTCACTCCGTCTTCGATACTTTCCCTTGCGCCCCCAAGATTTGTCGCAATTATTACGTTGCCCAGCGATAGCCCTTCAAGAATAACATGCGGGAACGGATCGGGTTTTATGGATGCATTGATTTGTATATCCAGAGCGTTTATCAAATCCGGGACATCAGGCCGGTATCCCGTAAAAATTATCTTTTCACCAAGACCATATTTATCAATCTTTTCGATCAGCCTATCCTTAAACAGGACATCAGCGTCGGTATTTGTCGCAACTGACCCAATCAGCAAACATTTAAAATCGATGAGATTATCGTGTACGATCTTTAATGCATCTATTAAATATTCTTGCCCTTTCCACTGACGGACATTCCCCACTAATCCCAACAATGGGGTCTTGTGAGACATATTAAATTCTTTGAATATTTCTTCTTTCGTTTTCGTGACTCTTTTCCTGTATGAATCAGCGTCAATACCATCGTAGACGGTAACAACGAATCGTGGGTCAAAACCATATTTCAGAATATTGTCCCTAATGACATTTGACACAGCTAATACTCGATCATACCGTTTAAAAAGGAGCCTAAAAAATAATTTATTTACAGGATATGCCGAAAATGAACGGTCATGGGTGATACACGGTATCTTCGCCAGACGAGAGGCGATGAGCCATGTGTCATACCCTACACCAATAGAATTGTTCAGATGGACCAGGTCGATATTATTCTTACGAATAAATCGGTAGCATGTAAGAATAAAGCCGAGAAGCAACACAAAATTTATTGGTTTTCTAATGATAAATCCACCTTTCGAATAATACTTCACAGTGTTCATGACGATTGTCTCACCCTCATGTCGAAATTCATCAACCAAAGGGCTGTCCTCATAAAAGACGGTTACCGGCTCATATTTTGATCGATCTAATCCTCGAATCAGATACAGCAAACAATAATGAGATCCACCGATAGTTCCGTCTTGGGTTAGTTCAACAAAAAGAATCCTCTTTTTAGCCATCGCTATTCTCCTTTTATCCACCTATCATTTCAAATCAGCCATATTTTTCGCGCCAGATTAACGCACCCGTTATTCGCGAGAATATTCACCTTTCTGCGAAAAAATCCTGACCACAGACATAAACTCCAAAGTGCGTACTACCTCATCATGATTCCTCAATGAGTACAGCCCATTTCATTTCTTTCAATCTCATTTTCCCGTTTTGTGGTCGCACAGAAGGAGTCTGCGGCATATGCCCGTCCACGTCCCGGTTTACCGAATTTTCCTGAAGACCATCACATTATGGTAATAAAAATGCTGAACGCTGGCACTTGCCTTCCAGTTTTGCTTCCAGTGATCTGACAGTTTTTCATCGAGCTCGAAACCCCGTTCCCTGTATTTCGATATTCAATATGACGGAGACTGTTCGTTAACATGGCCTCCCCCCCCCTGACCGGGAGGAGCCGCGGTAAATACGACCGTGTCAGACAACCGGGTCAGCAGGTCTATGTAACGGTCCGCTTCTTTTTCAGGCAGATGTTCCGCAACCTCCGTGCTGATAGCTACATCAAAGACACGATCGTCACGAAAGGTGTCCCGTTCGATGTTAAATTTGATGACATCGAGTTTCCGAGCACGGCAGTATTTGAGCGCGGCACTGGAATATTCAAGCCCATATACTTCGCATCCTCTGTCACGCAGGGCTTCGAGCAGCGCACCGGTACCACACCCCACGTCTACAACCCGGTTCGGTGTAAACTCGGTGACGATTGATTCTGATATGACTCCGGCACTCCGGAGGGCAACACCCTCGCCCTGCCGGTCGTAATAGTCAGAATCATAGATGACATTGTGTCCAACCAGATTTTTCAGTCTGTAAACAAACGAAGATTCCTGGACAAATCGAGGTATAATCGCATGATACATATTTTTGGCGATACGCAAAATATCGGACATGTCATTTTCTCCTATCAATCCTTAATCGTGCCCTGATATTGTGCTCTCGTCTCTTCGCTGACGAGCGATTTATACAACTGTTCATATTCAGAAACCATCGTGCTGACAGTAAACATCTTCTTATATTTCAGATAATTTTCATCTCCCAGTTTTTCCCGGAACTTTTGATCTCTAATCAATGTTAACAGCTTTTCTGCTATTGTCTCCACATCATCGGGCTTCACAAGGATTTTATCTATCAGTTCCGCCGTACCTCCCACATCGGTTGCAACAACCGGTTTTCCATAGCTCATGGCCTCGATAACCGATACGGGCAGCCCTTCCGATACCGATGTCTGCAGATATGCATCACAGGCAGAAAGAAATCGTTCGGCATCTGAACGATACCCTAACAGTATCACGTTCTTGTCTAGCCCCAATGCATGAATCATATGAGACAATTCACCTTCCATCTCTCCCCGTCCCGCTATGAGGAACCGTGTTCCGGGTTCTGCCTCGACAACCCGTTTTGCTACGGCTATGAGGGACTTATGGTTCTTGACAGGATACAGATTCGCCAGGTTTAAGACCAGAAAATCTTCACGGTCGAACCCCAGGGTGGATTTACTGACCGCCCTCTGGAGGACTCCATCTCGTACGCCGTTGTAAATGACCTTGATTTTTCTGTCGTCCCCGATAATATTTTTGAGTTTGCCCAGAGTATAGCGGGAAATCGCGATATAACGAGTCGTAAAAGTGTTTGTCAACTTAACTTTGACCTTCTTCTGCAGGGAGAGGGGTCCCAGATGAACATTCCCATGTTCAACCGCGACATGCGGCACTCCCACCAAACGGGCCGCGATTGAAGAATAAACGTTCATATCCTTGAGGTGAGAATTTACAATATGTATGCTATTATCTTTGATGAATTTGTATATCTTGGCTATCAGCGATAGATCATATCCTCGCCGGGAGGAGATAACGTGCACATCTCCTGTCACCTCCTGCAGTCTTTCATAGGCCCAGCCTTTCTTCAGCAGGACAACATAGGGTCTGAACTCCTTTCTGTTCAGATTGCTCACCACATTCAAAAGGACCGTCTCGGCCCCCCCCGGTCCTCCCGTTTCCAACATAAAAAGGATATTTATCATTTCTCCGGTTTGATGATCTTCTGCACGTTGTGTAACGGGGTTAACATCCCTTGGTATATCCGCCGCATCTCAACCTCTGTCTTTCCCATGGGATCGGGGATGTCATATGTCAGATCGTTTCCGTCCTTCATGAGACCCAGTTCCAAGATTACGTCCCCAAACTCCCTGACCTCTTTTTTCTGATCACGCTCCATAACAAAGACAACATCGAACCGTTTCCCCTTGATATGTGAGCGCGATTTCAAACGGTGTTTCGAAAGATCAACACCGTGGATCGCGGCCATCTTTTCCGAACCAATCGTCACCGGGGCACCATCCAGCGTGTTCACACCAATCGAATCAACAATCAGATCCGTACCCATGTGTGCCCTCGTGTAATGTTCAGCGAAGGAACTCCGATATATGTTCCCCTGGCAGACGAACAGTACGCTTTTGACCTTCTTCGGCATCTTTTGCAACAGGAATCTTTGGAACAGATCGACCCTCCGTATTCTCTGCAGACACCACGTCCGCCATGTTCTTTTCCATCTTCTTGCTTTACCGTTAATCAAATTTTTCATGGCCGTGAAAACGTTTGTTGCGTAGGAGAAAACCTCATAACAAAAGGGACGCATGTCATTGGCCTGTATGACGTCGTACGTCACCTCCCCTCTTGAAGACAGCAGGAAGTTCTTCACTACCTCAATCCGCTCCTGGATTCCCTGACGGCGCCGAAACAGTGAAAGATGGTGATCCAGATCGCCCAGGAACCATCGCAGCCGGACATCTTCACGATACCCCCCGGCATCATCAGCGGCGTCATCACGTAGCAACAACGACGGGAAATCCACTCCCGCCTTCACCGCAAGTTGCAGTGATCCCCAGAATCGCCCGTTTATCTCCATCAGGTAATACGTGTCGGCCGCGGTATCATATTTGAATTCCACCATAGCGGGGCCATGCCACTTCAGGCGATCCAGCACCTTCTTCGCCGCATCGAGCATTGTACCTCGAGGACTGATACTGGTGCTGAACACACTCACCCCACCCTCCGGTGGTTTTTCACGAATCCTTCTGTGGGCAAACCAATCAACGGGCTTCCCATTTCTATACAGGGTAAATATGCCGCGCCCCTCACCCGCTACGACCTCCTGGAGCATGAAGGGAAAACGATATATGATATCATGATCACAGATGGTTGCCAGTTCATCATAATTGTGGGCCATTTTCACCCGCCCCCCGAACCACCTCCCGGCCACCTTGATGACCGACCGATACGGTTTGATGATAACGGGATAGTTTAACGAATCCTTCTGCCTGTCAAGATCACTGGCGCTCTCGAGGAATATCGTCTGGGGCACATTGATATTCATCTGCTGGCAGAGCCTCACCAGTTCTACCTTGTCACTGACGAAAGAAAACTGTTCGTATGAAGGGAAAGGATATATCACATCCGGTGACAGGGCGTGTTGAGGGTCAAGCAGGACAAACATTGAGAGGTCGGAAATGGGAATAACGAGATCGATCCCTTCAGTCTTGACGATCCTCTTGACCTCCTCTACAAAAGCACCTTCATCTGAAACAGGGCTGTGATAAACAAACGAACCTTTTGAGTACTTGGAACAGGAAGATACCGTATGTCGATGTTCAGAGGAAACAATAACCGTATGCCCCCTCTTTCCAAGTGATCGCGTGACAGCAAGAGCTGCTCGCTGTTCTCCGTCAGTAACTAAAATCTTCATGGTCACAATACGTGTCGGTCTAAGGTTCCGCCGGCTCTGTTCATCGCCTCGTCGGTTCCCATGTCACAATCCTTCCTCCCTTCAGGTATCGCACCCAGGCGACCGCTATGGAAAGGTTCACCCTGACGAAGTACGCAGCTACCCGTAAAAGGGGATTTTTGCTTCCCCAGCTTCCCATCCCCACCACCGCACCCGTATAAAAGACAAGTTGTGCGAGAAACATGGCGAGATATGCAAGCGATTGGATTGCCAGAACCGCATTGGATACAAAAGCGATGGCCAACAACCAGGGGACGAGCCAGCGCATCAGCTTGTGGCAAAAAAGTGCATAGGAAGCGGTCCCGTATCTCCACACCGCCAGGAGGTCGACGTTTCTGAAAAAGACGGTGAGGGCCCGTACCACCGTTCTCACCTTCCGATCAAATTCGTCCGATTCGTCGGAGACATCCCGGTAAAACCCGACCACTGAAGAATCGGCCACCCCCCTCAGTCCCCGGCGGATGCAAACGAGGACCGTCCTGAAATCGCTCTGCTGGTTGCCGGAAAAGCCATCGCACAGAGATGAGCGGACCGCGAAAAGAGAGCCGCTCAGACCGACAATCGAACCGACCCGCGACTCCATCGACCGGAGCCACATCTCGTATCGTACATACGCTCCCTCACCTCCGACTTCGCCCCCGTCTTTGATGATACAGTCTTCACTGCTCACACATCCGACGGTTTCATCCGCAAAGTTGCGAACAATATGTTCCAGGCAGTGGGAATCGGTCATGGTCGCCACATCCGTGAAAATGATAATCTCTCCCCGGGCATGGGATAGCGCCTGCCGTTGCGCCTCCTCTTTCCCTACGCGCCCGTCTGTCTCGACGAGTTCCACGCCCCTTTTTGCATATCTTCTGACGATATCGTTCGTCCCGTCGGTCGAACCGTCTGAAACGACGATGATCTGTCTCATGTCTCGGGGATACTCCATCAACAGGGTATTCTCCAGCTTCGCATCGATTTTTGTTTCCTCATTGTACGCAGCGATGATCACAGTAAGAGATGGGGTGATATCGGCAGTCATCACTTGTCGTCTTCTCACCTTTGAAAGCCCAACAAGGGTGAGCGGGTAGCCAAAGTACGCGAAAAGTACAGACAGGATGGTGGTTATAAACAGTATCTCCATCATTCAACTTTGCAATTATTGAGCTATTATGGATAGAAGGGAAAGTCGATAACCTGACGGGAGATCGTCTTCTGCCTTTACGTGATCCCGTCGCTGCCGATAATTTCTTTCCATTCTCATGACTGCCCACGCCATATTCATGTGGCAACATTCCGGTACATCGAAAGGTAGTCCTGTGCCATTCTCTCGGCGCCGAAGGAGGTCGTCACCTTCGCCACCGCGGCGCGCGACATCGCATCGTACCGGTCGGGGTCTTCCATAAGCTCCAGACACCGGTCACCATACCGGGAGGGATCCCGCTCATCGATCAGGTATCCGTCGATCCCATCGCTTATCACCTCTCCCAGCCCTCCGACGCGGGGCGCGACAACGGGGAGACCGTGAAGCATCGCCTCCAGGACACTCACCGGTATCCCTTCATGCAGGGAGGTATTGACGTACAGGTCCAGTCCCCGGTAAAAATCATTCATATCATCGACGGGACCGACACATGAAAACGCATCCTCTAGCTTGTTGCTCTTCACGAGGGCCTTCACCCTGTCAAGATCCGGACCGTCCCCTGCCAGCCTGAAGCGGACACTGTCGTTCCGTTCCCGGATGGAGGTGGCGATGGCGACAAGAAATGGGAAATCCTTCACGGTAACGAACCTCCCGCACGATCCGATCACAAAGTGCTTCCCCTGTTTCCGTTTTCGTGCGCCGACATGCACATCAATCCCGTTGCGGATAACCACGGCTTTTCCCGCCGCCTTCCCGCTTTTTCTGAGAAGAATCCCCTTCATATCCTCGGATACACAGACGAGACGGTCAAAGAAACGAGCTGTGATGAAAAGATTGAGTCGATTCAGGAGCTGGTACTTCAGATCCAATCGCCTCCCGTAAACCTCCGGCCAGCCGTGCTGGGTGGCAACTAGCCGCACGGAAGGGATTATCCTCGATACGGCGAAGGCGACCATGTTCTCTTTGTACCCATGGGAGTGTAGAATCACCGGGCTCGTACCGGCAACGCGCCTTCTGACCTCCCCCGCCAGCCGGAGCAACGAGTGCGTCCCTTCGTCGATAACCGATACGTCTATATCATCTTCCTGCAGCAATCCTTGGAGCTTTCCCTCGTTGAAGGTAATCACCGAGATCTCCATACCCAGAGCTTTTAAACCCCGGCTGAGATGATACACGACTGCCTCGGCACCTCCCCACAGGTCGCCGGAGACGATGTGACATACCCTGACGGAGGTATTCTCTCCCGCGGCTCTGATTATTCAACCTCCATTCGAAAGTTTCCGAATACGATGACGGAATGCAGAGAAGATACCTGCCCACGACCGGTCGATCGTCTCGCGCAGATTCCTGATTCCGGTCAGCAACTCCTCCCTTTTCCGCAACGCCTCCCGGATACCTTCCGCAATCGACCGGGGGTCCGGCGTCACATAGACACACCCCCGGTCAAAATACGACCGGAGCGCCTTTGTATCCGAAAGGATCAGCGGTCTACCCAGCGCGACCGTTTCATACGCCCCGCAGACGAGACACCCCTCCCGCAGCGTCAGGACCATAACGGCGTCGGAGGCGGCGAGGAGTGACCAGTAGGCTGTCTCGTCGATAAACCCCGTCAGTTCGACATTGGGGGGAAATGATTCTGGATCGATTCTGCCACGGTGGTTGCCAGTAATGTACACCACCGTATCCTTATCGAGTAACCCGGCCGCTTTGATAACGTCTTCATACGGTTCGTCCTCGCTGAAGGTGCAGACATAAGTGACGGTCTTGCGACCGCGCGTTGTCACCGGTTCGACCGGAGGAACCGCCGGGATCCTGTCGGGGAGAATGACGGCCTCTCCGCCGTTCGCCTCCACCACAACCTTCATCTCATCGTTGGTCACAATCGTGAGATCGGCCCTCCGCTGAATCCACCGGGCGATCTCCAGCAGGAGCCGGGACCTCCCCTCCAGGGGTATGAGGCCGCTGTTATGGGCATCGACGATACAGCGGTACCCCATGCCCCCCCTGCACAGAATAGCGACCAGAGCCAGGACGATAGAAGGATTCTGGACACAAACGACCAAAGGTTTTTCCCGCAACAGGGTCCGGATCGTTCTTGTAATCAGGCGGCCGTACCGGATCAGCCGCGGCGAGCCATCGATCATCTCATACAGGGGCCATCCCAGAGCCGAACTGATCCCGCTGTTTCTCCTCTGCCGCTCCCACGTTATCCAGATCTCTCTTTTCATTGTCATTCCCGGTTCATTACGGGGTGGATACCCGGACATTTGATGGAGCCAGAGGCAGATGGCCAGGGTACCCCTTCATACTCTGAATATCCGCGCCGATAATCCCGCCATCCGAAGCCCTCAATGATCCTGAACCCCTCTCGCTTACTCGAAAGTCACAGAGATCGTGAAAGCCATCAAGTTCGCCAAGAAGTTCCGGATTCTGTTGTACCGAATGGGCATCTTGCCCCGAAAATGCCTGCCACTCACGCAACGTAAACTCGCTCTTGTGGTCGCGGATAACGACTAAATTACTATGATTAAAATAACAATTGTAATCTATGGTATGTCCGAAATCGAAATGTGATGATCCTCCATAGGGAGTTATGGATAATTCCCGAAACTCGCCGCTGCAATTCAGGATAATATTATTTGTGACCGTGCAGTTCCGGAATCCATCTGTCCCCGCTGGACCAGCCCCCAAGTAGATGCCTGCTGCCCCACAATTCACAATGGTATTATGATTCAGAATACTATGACTACCGCCGGGTGACCCCTCATTCCTCCACACACCAATCCCCGCCTCATCACACTTGTATAACACATTATTTTCGACCAGCGATCCGTCACCATTCAGATGGATACCCAGGCGTCCGATATCATGAATATAATTATTCAAAATTCTATGGTTTTTGTTTCTTCCGCCATGTTTATTGTCAATCCCTCTTCTCAAAAGGTTGAAGATCTCATTACCCTGGACCAACAGTTCAGATGTACTGCTCCATATCTTTATCCCCGTTCTGTCGCACTTGTCAGAACCGTAAATTCTGCAATGAGTGATCTCGCAGTTTTTGGTAGAGTTAAAGACGACAATTGACTGATTCAACCCTCCTTTGAGTTTGGTGCCGCTATTTATCAATTCGCAATTGGTGATTTTTACATTCGTGCAGGGTCTTCTGCTACCACTTATAAAAAGAGTCCCACCTCTTCCCCCTTCGGCTATACGGTTATAGCCTATTATTTTCAGACCTTCTATCGTCACATGCGAGGCATCATGGACTCCCATCGCATAGGGATCTTTACTTTTTTTGTCTAACAGGCCATAAATCGTCACCTTTTCATTTTTCGCGGCGCGTATTACAGTTGGATGCTGTTTACTCCCAGAAGCTGAAGGAAAAATCTTAATATAATTTTCCCGATATGTTCCCCCATGAATGGTAATGATATCCCCGCCCTTTATCTCGGAAACTGCAAACTTGATTGTCCTCCAGGGCTTTTGCAACGTCCCGTCCCCCAATACATCGTTCCCCGATACAGCAACATGATGCTCCCGCAAGGCACCTGCCGAAGAGAAACAGGGGGAAACGGCAATGAAAAGAAACAAACCAATGAAAACCCTGGCATATATTGTTGGATTCATGGGACAGAACCTTACCTCTTATGTGAAGGGCTCCTTTAACCAGAGGCACACTATTCAATGCCTCAGGTATCCTTTCAGATCAGTCATGGATAATTTGACAGCACCCCATGCCTGTTTGTCATAGTAATCCAGTTCAGGGGTGTTAATCTTTATAAACAGATCCTTGTTTATTTTTATCCGGTATTCTCGTTCCACCAGATTCAACTGATCAATGAGTTCTCGTGTTGATGCCTGTGCCGACACATGGGCTTGAATCCACTCCCGTGGAGCAAACGTACTGTTTTTCAACACCTCATCCAGGTCTAAGAGAAATTTTCTCAGGTCTCTGGGATTAATAAATCCACCCGTACTCTGATTAATATATGGATATGGAAATCCGTAGTTGAAGCCTTCTAAGATGAAAACGGGGACATCGGCATACATCGCCTCAATAATTGCTTTATTGGGCCCTTCTTTTTTCGATAAAAGCAAAAAACATTTTGACTGATTCAGGAGTATATTGATATCAGCCTGCGGAAGTCTTTCAAAAAAGTCTATCCTATGGAGCACACCATAATAGTCGGCTTCCTCCTTTATCTGTTCGATCGTTTTCCCCCATGGGGCACCCACCAAGGCAATCCTCATTTCCTTATCAATCTTGCTCAAGGCCTCGAAAAGATGATAGTGGCGTTTAACATCCGCCCAAATTGCTACCATGACGACATCATAGATCTTATCAACACCGTCAATCGGATAAAACACACGATCATCAACCCAATGGTTCGCGCCGATTCGAATGGGGATCAGATTCGATTGGAGCTTACTGATAAAATCGTAATCAACCGGTTCTAGTGCCTGGATCAGCACAGGCTCCTCCAAAGAGAGAAGCTGCAATATGTCTTCGTCAAAATACCCACTGGCACTGGGTTCAACAATAATTACATAATCCTCGCAAAGACTTTTCATATCAAATATCCGCAGCACGTACTTAAAGGACTCTGTAAACTTCACAATGAGCACGCCCTTTGCCCCCTCGACAGGAGATGAAAGGATTAAGAGGCGGTTATGCAAAAGCCTGTGTCCCGATTCTATGCTGTGCCTCATTTTATCTTCATTTTTCTCGCTGATCGTCCTGGCCGCACCTTGACGAAACTCTCCCCCCACCCTAACAACTCCATGAACAGCAATTGCTTTTAAAAGATAGTGGGTTGCCATTTCTCTGACCCGATCAAATTTCGTGTGTCGGAACATACTCCCCATAACGGTCAGGCCGGAGATGTCATTCTTACATACCTTGATACACATATATTTCAACAGGTAATACGCCGACAATAAGATCGATAGCAATCCCGAGTCAAACCGCACATATTCTTTCAACTTCATTATATTTATTCTAAAACCCGTCCGAACCCGACGCGGTGCGCTCCATGCGGACGTTTGAGAACCAATCATAAAATCTGACCTTACCGGTTGAGGATACCAATGGATGTCAGGAACAGAGGCAAAGACCCCGCGTTCCCCTCATGAAGGTTGATCCGTTTCAGCACAAACGGATTACCACCGCAGGTATTATACCCCTTGTTCAAGGTAACTGCCCCCTGGTACCCGTTGTTCTCCAGCACCGATATTATCTTTTCATTGTACTGTCCATCGGGATAGCAAAAGACAGGTTTTAATTTGATTCCCACCGAGAGATATTCTTGCGTCGGAATCACCAATTCATCATCCAGAAGAGATTCAGGGATGCGTGTGAGGATATAATGGCTCTTTGAATGGTAACCAAAATCGATCCCGTTCTCACTCATATGCTTTATGTTATCAATGGAAAGCATTTGGTATTTGTCTTTCAGAGAAGCGTAATCAACGTGAGATGCGAGATACCGGGTCAGGTTGTTACATGCCAGCACAAACTTGTCATAGGGGAGACCGCGCAATGTATGGATGGCAAGACGGGCTTTTTCGCGCTTGTCGGTAATATCATCAGCCCCTATGATCGCGTCTATTTCTTCGACACCTGAGATTTCGGTCCCGAAATCTTTAACCCTCAGGACCGACTCAAAACAGGAGTCGAAACAGTTCAATGTATCTGACCGTTGTCCTGCCCCCACCAAAAATACCGTGGCGGGGACACCGGTCCTTTTGAGAACAGGGAACGCGTGCTCATACACATCCTTCCACCCGTCATCAAAGGTAACGGCACACAGGGGACGCTCCCATGGGAGACCAGTTCTGACTTTTTTTATTATCGCTTCAAGAGGAACAAGATCAAAGCGATGCCGTAACCATTCTATCTCCTCCTGAAACGCCTCCGAAGAAAGATACATACCCGGCATCATGCGGGACTCATCGATTTCTTTTCCGGGAACAACACGGTGGTAAGAAAGAACGAGAGCCTTTTTTTTGCTCTTCCGCTTTATGTAGAGAGCCGCCACGCCTGCACTATGCAACACCCGGGTGGCACTATTCTTCAGGACACGTTTCATCCCTGTCCTTCTCCGACGTCATGACAAATCATCCGTGTACCCCTTCATCTCCATGGCCCAGATCTTTACGCAGAGCCAAAAAATTCGAGGACCGATCCTATCACGTGATCCTGTTCCTCCCTGGTCAACTCGTAGTAGCACGGAAGCCTTACCAAACGCTCGCTCATCTCTTCAGTTACCGGCAGGGCTCCTTCCTCGTATCCCATCTTCCGGCCCATCGGTGATGTATGGAGAGGAACATAGTGGAATACCGCTCCAATCCTCTTCTTTTTCAGGTGCACGAGCAAACGGCCTCGATCTTCCCTCGAGGTTTCGATAATCAGGTAAAAGAGATGAGCGTTGTGCCGACATTCTCCAGGAACTGTCGGGATGCGGATAAACCCGTTTTTGACCAGCGGCTCAAGCTGATCCGCATAATACTTGAAGATTTCATGTCTTTTTTGCGTTATGGTGTCTGCCTCTTCGAGCTGCGCATAGAGGAAGGCAGCGACAATCTCCGAGGGGAGGAATGACGATCCGACGTCGACCCAGGTATACTTGTCCACCTCGCCGCGGAAGAATTTGCTGCGGTTGGTCCCTTTCTCGCGGACGATCTCTGCCCGTTCAACAAAGCGATCGTCATTCACCACCAGCGCCCCCCCTTCGCCGCTGATAAAATTTTTTGTCTCGTGAAAGCTGTACGCGCCGAGATGGCCGATGGTCCCCAGATAGCGCCCCTTGTATGTCGCGTTTACACCCTGGGCCGCGTCCTCTACGACCAGGAGGTCGTGCCGACCCGCGATCTCCATAATCGTATCCATCTCGCAGGATATGCCCGCGTAATGAACCGGCACAATGACCTTTGTCTTTTCGTTAACGGCAGCCTCAATCAGGTTTTCATTCATATTCAGGGTATCGGAACGGATATCGACAAAGCGTATCGTTGCACCCTGCAATGCGAAGGCGTTAGCGGTGGAGACAAAGGTAAAGGAGGGCATGATCACCTCGTCACCCGGATCGAGGTCACAGAGCATGGCGGACATATCGAGCGCGGCGGTACCCGAATGGGTCAGGAGTACCTTCTTTGCGTCAAATTCTTGTTCCATCCACTCGTTGCACTTTTTCGTAAAGACCCCGTCTCCGGCCAGGTGCCCCCCTTGAACGGCCTGGGCGATATAGTATAGCTCCTTGCCGACGATGAACGGTCGATTAAAGGGAATCTTTGTCATATCGTCATTACTTCCTTTTCAATCGCATGCTTTTTAAAATATCATATCTTTTTCTAGACCCTTACAGGTCATAATTAGCAAGGCCCCAATAAATTGATTAAGAATTATCCCAGCAAAATTTAAGAAGCTTACCAGCAAAGCAGTCTCCTGAGGAACCCCAAAGAAACCATATAATAATATATAGACCCCTTCTCTTATACCGATACTTCCAAAAGATATTGGCAGTATAAAAATAAAATAGAAGATAGGACATAGAAATAAATTGACCATTATTGGAATCGGATAGCCAACTGCTCGAAAAAAGATCTGATTCCCCACAGCTGACACAAATTGGATGGTTAATGACAACAAGA
Source organism: Syntrophales bacterium (assembly GCA_963662405.2). GTDB lineage: Bacteria > Desulfobacterota > Syntrophia > Syntrophales > UBA2210 > UBA6078. The sequence continues at coordinate 1,706,704 of CAXXKT010000001.1, read as the reverse complement.
AGATCTTTGACAAAGGCACAGGTGTTGTTAAAGGCTTAAACAATTTTGAAAAAGAAATATAAGCACTATCCATCACATTTGAAGATTTTGACATTTTTTCGACTTTTATGGATATCTTCTTGATAATATGATTTATTTTTCCACTCAGCCATGAGAGAAAACGATGCTTCATCAATAAACTGAGACAGAATATCCCTATGACTAATATCAATAGAATATATTTTGCTATCTGAGTAAGATATTGTACAAACTTATAATCATTTTTTATGTATTCATTTAAAAATGGGAATAATACAACAATTAGGAAACAAACACTTAGCAGAGCCATAAATTTCTCAACAAGGATGGTCGCTATATTTTCTAAATACTGTCCATATTTCTTCCCTGCTACAGCTACTTTGTATACATCCCAACCCAAAGAAGCTGGAGCAAAAAATCCTAAAGTCAAACCAATCCAATAATGACGAAGAAAAAATCCAACGCTCAGTTTCTTTTCTAAATATTCCCTTGCAATAACTTGCCATCGAATCCCCCCAATTAATATGACAATAGGGTAATACGCAATTCCGATTATGAACCACCATACATTTGTCTTAACGATATTTGACTTAAATGTTACAAGATCTATTTGTTGGAATATTATGTACAATATTCCAACTGGCAGTATAAACCGTACGGCACTGAATATGTATTTTATATTTTTTCTTTGTATAATAATATTCAATATTTTTAAGGAATATGTGTAAGATAAAGTAGCGTTGTTTACATTTTCGGGATTTCCTGCCAAAGGATAGTAAGAAAGGAGGAAGTCCCATGGTCATTCATAAGCGGACACGGTTAACACCAATTCAGCGCCAGGCGATTTACGGAGAATATCATGATGAGAGTAAGAAGGTCAGCTATCTGGCTGAGGTTTATCACGTCTCTCGTCCCACGATTTACAAGATCATCCAGCGTGGCAGGCAACGGGATTTTTCGATACACCCGAGTACGAACAAAAGGTTCTGCTGTCTGAAGTATGGTATCAAACGTCTTTCAAAGATCGAAGAAGCCATAGAGGCCCGTTTGAAAAAACAGGCCAGACGTTACAATAAAGACTATCCCGGTCAGATGCTGCATGGAGATACAAAACGTCTGCCTCTGCTCAAGGGAGAATCATCATTCGGGAGAAGAGAATATCTGTTTGTTGCGATTGACGATTTCTCCCGAGAACTGTATGCGGCAATACTTCCGGACAAGACACAGAATTCTTCCAGAACGTTTCTGGAGCAGGTCCTGGAAGAATGTCCTTATACAATAGAGCAATACTATACGGACAATGGCAAAGAGTATCGCGGAGACCCGGCTCACAGAGGTGGTCCGGTTTCTTTGGACAGGTAACAGGGATTTATAAGTGGGAAGTTGCCCTGGGTTTGTGTTCATGCCGCAGCCTGTCCCTGTGGTAGTGATTCAAAATAAACCATAGCCGGTGTCTTTCTGTCAAAAGTATTGTGCCACCGTTTCTCGTTGTAGAACTGAAAATAGTCGGTAAGCCCCTTCTTCAACTCTTTCATTGAACCGTATGCCTTCAGATAGATATCTTCGTACTTGACGCTCTTCCAGAGCCGTTCGATGAAGACATTGTCCATCCATCGCCCCTGACCGTCCATGCTGATAGAGATATCATGAGAGCGAAGGACATCGATGAATGCCTGTGAGGTAAACTGACTGCCCTGATCGGTATTGAAGATAGCCGGGCGCCCATACGTGGTGAGTGCTTCTTCAAGCGCATCCACACAAAACGCACTGTCCAACGTATTCGACAACCGCCAGGAGAGGACCATCCGACTCGCCCAGTCCATAACGGCTACCAGATAACAGAACCCTCGTTCCATGGGAATATACGTGATATCGGCAGACCATACGTGGTTGGGACGGATGATATCAAGTCCCCGTAACAGATACGGATATATCGGGTGCTGGGGATGCTTTATCGATAATCTCGGCTTGATGTACAACGCCTCGATCCCCATGCGACGCATCAACCGACGTACCTTATCACGTCCGATATCATACCCTCTCTGCCACAGCTCATTGCGAATCTTCCGACTCCCATAGAAGGGATACTGAAGATGAATCTCATCAATCTGACGCATCAGCTCCAGATCCTTCGCGCTGACCGGAACCGGAGAGTAATAAACACTCGATCGGGACAGCTCCAAGAGTTCGCATTGACGGGTTATGGGCACACTCTTTTCTCTCTTGATCATCGCTTTGCGCTCGTTCCGTTGATGCGACCGAGCGCATGTGATAAAAAATCATTCTCCATCGATAACTGTCCGATCTTGGCGTGAAGTTCTTTTACATCCGGACCCTGGTTGTCCTTATGACCCTTGCCAAATACGTCCGATGCGTGATCCATCAACTGCTTCTTCCATGTGGTGATCTGGTTCGGGTGTACCTGATACCGCTCGGCAAGCTCAACGATCGTCTGGTCCCCTTTCAGTGCCTCCAATGCCACCTTCGCCTTGAAGGACGGTGCATGGTTCCTCCGCGGTCTCTTGCTCATATCTCTTTCCTCCTTACGTCCACTATAGAGCAACTTTCCCACTTATGCACCTGTCCAAATTTGCCCGACCAGCTCTCACCACGCATTTATGACTCTGTGTGGAGAGCATAGGATTGAACAGCGTTTCACAAAAGTTAAGACTCCCCGTACTAACGGTAAGGCTGAGCGAGTTATTAAAACTATCATGGATATGTGGCATAAAAAGATCCAATTTGCATCATCGGCACACAGAAAGAATGAGCTACGCAGGTTTATTAACTTCTATAATGGTGTCAAACCCCACAAAGGTATTGACGGAATGACACCCGAGGAAAAACTGCTTGAATATTTTTATCCCGAAAAACTGTAAACAACGCTCGTCTTTCTAACAGCATATGTCTTATTCACATCAATTTCAATCGTATGGGCGTCTCGCCAATCCTAAACTTCTTTGTAAAAGTACCTTATCATTTTTACAGCAACATATTCACAACGCTCAATGATCTATTAAGATAAACTCTCAGAAACGCTAAGAAAACATTCCTTGGCTCCACTATGTTTCTTTTTCAATAACCTTGAATTTTCCCGTTGCCGATATGGGAAATCCTTCTACAAAACGAACGTTTAGAGGGGAAAAATATTTGCCGAATGCCGTTGACAAATCAGAGAGGCAAAGTTTCTTGTTTTCTTCAGTATCATATGCCAGATGAATCTGGAATTCAATATCGTCAGTTTTAGTTTGAATAATTTTATATTTTTTTATATATTTGTAATCCTTAAAATAATTGTAAAAGAAATGCCAATTAAACATTCTTCCGTTATAGTGTACTACATCGTCGTTTCTACCGAGAACCTTCCCGAGAACGGGCAGAGTACGCCCACAATTACATACGAGGTTCGTAGGACACAATATTACATCCCCTAAGTCATATCGAATAAAAGGCATCGTATAATTTTCAAGATTTGTAACGATTATAGAGCCTGTTTTGTTGTTATCAGGTGTTGTTGCTAGATTGTGAAAATTCACAACCACGCTCTCCATCTCAACATGCAAGTTATTAGAATCATTGATTTGAGGACATTCCCAAGCGATATTTCCGATCTCATTACAGCCGTAAATTTCCAATGTGCTACAACCAAAAACCTCCTCGAACAACCGTCGATGTTCATTAGTAAGCATTTCAGAACCGGACACTAAGATTCGAGGTTTTATTTGGTAGTTCCGTTTCTTTAGACCATCCGCAAGAATTTCGAGTGAAGAACGTGACGAAAAAAGAACATCACAGCGGCTCCTTGTTATTTCTTTTATCTGCGTATCCACATCATTCAAAAACGAAACATACTGTCGATTAAATAACCCAAGTTTTTGTATTGCCATTTTCTTACTACCATGAACATCTCTCCAGAGTTGCACTGTTTGATCAAATGCTGAATACCCCCATTCACGAAGAAAGCGAATACATTTCATTGATTGCACAATGCTATCTGTTCTGTCACTCCATATCTCTAAAGGTTCTCCGGTGGAACCACTGGTGGATTCTTTGAAAACATCTCGTTCACGTATATGGGAATCAACTCTTGTTTCTAGCGGAAAACTTCGAATGATATCCTTTGTAATAATAGGGACATCTTCAATATCCTGATAACTATGAATGGAGAAAGGGTTGAAGCGATGTGAATCATAAAACTCACGATACATAGGTACACTTTCATATGCATGTTGTATCAGTGACTTAAACCTAACCATCTGATATTCCTTAATCTCACTAACGTCTCTATATTGAAATGTTTTCAATCGCTGCCAAGTCTTAAAGAGCCTTAAATAGTTTACCATCTCTTTACCCTTTGTTTTTTCTGCTCTCAGTTCTCACAATAATAAGATAATAAGCCACATGATTTGTGCTCTTGAAATATATCGTAAATCAGAAAGTTAAGAGAAAACAATCCCTTCATGAAGGTCTTGCTCAGCATTCGACTGATAAAGAGAGGCATATTGGTTTTTGGATGGATGCTTTAAAACATGCTATTGATATTATTTTTCTTTTACTGACAGAGGAACTGTTAAAAATGATTATAATTTCAAATTATATTCCTACCATGGGATCAACAACCGGCACACATTCTCCCAATTATCGAGGTTTCTTGATTTTAGACAAACTCATGTTCTTTTAACGATCCAAATCAGTTTTGCTATCCTGTGTTCTTTTTCTGGAAATAACTATATTTCTGATTTGGAAGTTCGGTGTTTTATTCACTTCTTCAAGCACACGAAAAACGTACTGCCCAAGAAAACCTATAGCCGCAAGTATTAATCCAGAAAAGAAACAAACGCTTGTAATCAGAGATGTCCATCCAGGTGATTTGATTTGCCACGGAATCCCAGTAATATATTGAAATATAAAAAATAATGAAAAACTAATAGAGAGGATAGAGATGACAAAACCAATATTGGAGATATACCGTAACGGAAATTCCGAAAAGTTCTGAAAATTTCTGTAAAAAACATTTATCAAACCAGACAATGAATAATTTGAGCGGCGCAAGCCCTGATGATGCTCGACAAAAACATTTGTAATCCTGCGAGTAGCTTTAAAAATCAATGGGCCAAACATTGGATTTGCAGTTTGGTATTCAAGTATGCGTTTCACAAATTCTGAAGTCATCAGTCTGAAACAACCTGATCGCAATTCTCTAGGTTTGTTATACATTATTGTATTAATCAAATTAGCAGTATAACTACCAATATTGCGCCATGTTTTCCTTTTCCTAAAGTTGGGCGCTCCGATCACGACATCCCATCTGCCCGGTTCAGCATTGAATTTTTCCAAGAGACGATCGATCTGATCAGGGTGATATTCCAGATCATCATCGAAGGTTACGACATAGTCCCCGGAGGCATGCGCCAGAGCCGCCATAAGGGCGTGGAACTGCCCACGGTTGGTGAACAGTTGCACAATGGTCATTTGAAGGGCGCTCTTTTCGGCTAGCTCTTTTAGCGTTTCATAGGTGCCATCCAGACTGCCGTCATCAACAATCACCACCTCGAAATCATGTCCACTCCCGGCGGCATACCGCTCGATGGCGGAAAATGTCTCTCCAATGAATCCCGATGAATTGTAGGTTGGTATGACTATCGATATCAGCATTTACTGTACCTCGATATGGAGTTCCTGAATGATGCTGTCCGCAAACCGTTCAGCGGCATCGGCATCCTCAGCCGTTACCACGACACTTCCGATCCTGTCCGGCCCCACACGAAATTTGCGTACCGGACTGCCGACCTGATAATCCAGCTCAACGGCAACTACACCCCTGCGCCGCATAAACTCTTCGGGAGCACGGCAGGAGGTCAGACTGCCGGTCCGCGGAGCCTCCACGATCCTGATCGCCGAGGCCGGTCCTGTCAGCAATGATATCACAGGCCTTTCACCGAGTGCAAAGGAAAGGGCCAGTTTGTACAGGTCAATTCCATAATGGAGGAGGACAATTTCAGGGATCCCCGTCGCCCCGACCCGGGCGCCGATCTCAAGAATTTTCACGCCACTTTTAGTATGAATAAGGTCGCAGTTGCAAACGGCATCGGTGACTCCCAGGGCACGGGCAGCCCCCGCGCAGACATCCCGCGCCTCATCCTGCAGATCCCGCGGCAGCCGGGACGGGCACGAATGGCCGACAGGCACCGTAACCGGAGGGGCTGTCACCGTATCGTTGTGGCACAGGAAGGCAGACATTTCCCCGTCGGCAATCACGGCCTGTGCGCCGAACTCTTCACCGACGAGGAGCTCTTCGACCAGGACGGCAGAGCCGGAAGCGATTTCTTTCGAGGACCGGAATGCCTCTTCCAGACGATCTTCAGAGCCTACGACCGTCACCCCCCGTGATCCCGAACTGTTCGGCGCTTTGATGATAACGGGCAGACCGATCTCTTCCACGGCTGACTTTGCATCGCCCAGGGTCATGCATTCAAAGAAACGGGCAGCCGGCACCCTTCTGTCCTTAAACCGCCGCTGCATCAGGATCTTGTCGCTCGTGAGAAGCGCGGCCTCAAAGCCGACCCCCGGCAACCCGAGGCTATCGTTCAGGTAACCGATCGCCGGCACCGCGACATCGGTACCGGTAGTCGTTACGGCATCAATCTTATGCTTTTTTGCGAGGCTGAGGAGCGTTTCCCTGTCCGTGGTATCGACATGCCAGACGTCGTGGGCGATCTTCATCCCCGGGTAGTCGCCATACGAGGCAACCGTGACCCGGTACCCGGACTCAACAGCCCGTCGGATCAAGGGGACCTGATACACACCGGAGCCAAGGATCAGGATATGTCTCGGCCTCATCTGCCGCGCCCCCTTCGCCGGTCAATGATCGCCCTCAGCATCGGCACGCTACCCTTCCCTCCCTCCGGCAGCCTTCATGACCTGATACACCCTGACGTCGTCGTTGCCATATACCTTCTTCATAAAGGGGGACCCTTCGATCCTCTCTTCGCATCCGGGGAAACTGCCGCGCTCCTTCTCGCCGACAAACAGATACCCGATGCCGAGCGCCTCCAGTAACCGCAGACGCTCGTCACTGTCATCGGCCTGGAAGATTCTCCGTATCTCGGCAACCCTCCTGTCGATGGCGGCCCTGTTCGGATACCGGTGGTACGCTATCTTCCAGTTCGCGAGGGCGGCTCTCCTCTCACCGAAGCATACGGTAAGCGAATAATCGAAGTGCCCGGGATAATCGATCTTGGACTGGACGACGGCATCCTCGGGCGTGTTTCGCCGCATCCACATCGCGGCGTCCATCTCCTCTTCCGACACGTAGGTGGTAAAGGTTTCGTCATCCGTATCGATCAGGGCATGCATATCCGTCGCCACTGTAGGCAACGCGACGAACGCGCAGGCAAGCATGATCAGCATGCCCTTCTTCATCGCCGCGTCATACAGGTAATATCCCGCCGAAAGGAAAAGGGGGAGCGTGAGCAGGTAGAGCCCCTTCCGCAGGAAGACATTCCCCTCCAGTGTCTCCGTCACAAAGCCCATTGCAAGAAGGGACGCCACCATCATGGAAAGGAGCAGCGCCCCTTCGCGTCTCTTCATCAGCGCCCCCGACCCTATTATCCCCCACACGAGCAGAAAGCCCAGCTCCATGGGGAGAAGGACAAACAGCAGCACCGTGTTGATGCCCGGCCTGATAACGATACTGTTTGAGTATTTCTCCGCGGCAAAGATCTCGATGTGGTACATCGTCAGGGCGACTGCGATCCCCACGGTGAGGATAAAGAAGAGTTGGACGATCTCTCCCCTGTCCCGTGAACGATATATCTCCGATATCCAGTAAACCGCATACGCAGCGGCGAAGATAAGGAAGACGACGAGATCGGTCATAGCAAGACCCGAAAGGAGGAGCCCCAGAACAATCCCCCGGTGATATGACGGTCTCTTTCGAATGATCATCATCACGAGAATGATCATCATGATGGCCAGTGGAAACTGGGGTTCGAACAAAAGGATCCTCGTCCATGACTGGGACGTATAGCTCATCTGCCCGGCCAGGGTGTTCAGAAGGGCTATGTCCACCCGGGCCGCGAGCCACTTCAGAAAGAAAAACACCCAGTGATACGAGCAGAGAAAGAGGGGCACGGATGCCGCAAGGAGGAACCGCCTTTTCTTCAGAGCTGCACTTGCCTTTCCATCGGTGACCATCTCGGCAAGTTTGAGGAACAGGATGGAGAAAAAGAAGGGGATATTGAGGATCGAGACGACCGATACGATCTTTCTGATATCATTCAACTTACCGCCGAGGTTGTACACGAATGCCGGGAGGGTGTACCAGAGGAAGTAGTAGTTATGCATCTTCATCCCCGCATAATAGTAACTGTCGGGGGGGATGCCGTGCGAAAGGGCAACTGCCGTTAGCGCGCGCAGGATGTAATCGTGGCCGAAGAGGCCGGTAAAGGCATATCCCTTATCCGTGAGGGCTCCGGCACCCGCCAATGGTATCGTGATAACCGTCATGATATACAGGGCCACGAGCAAGCCGATGGAAACGGGTATAACATATACGCCCTTCGGGGAATAACCGATTCCATCCTTCCTCTTCGACAGATACGCCAACGCGGCCAGGAGAGCAACTGCTCCGATATACCCTGCCGCCAGCGTGGGAGTGTGCCACCCTTTCTTTGCCACAATAATAAGAACAGCCAGCCCAGTTACCGCAACGCCCAAGGGGGCACCGTAGATCAGGGCCAGGAAGGACCGGTCTCCGCGGACACTGAAATACACATACCCCGGGATGATGAAGAGGGCATACCCCATCATCACTTCCGTAACGATTCTCGCATCGGCGATGAGCAACAAACTCGCGCAGATCGCCGTCACAAGTGGTACCACAAAGATCATCCATTGCTGAATTGAACTAATCATGCACGGTTTTTCCATTTTCAAACAAGGAACGTATCCGCCCTGAAAATTGTCATTGAGTAAAACCTGCCACTCAAAGGTACCTCATAACCGTTTCTATGCTTTATTCCTCCGAGCAAAAGATACGGAATCTCTCCTAGACAAACATGCTCATTGTCTGACCCGTCTGTCTATCGAGAAAGGCGGAACCTTTTTTCGGCGAGCACTGATCCATTCACTCCGAAGATGCGTCTCCTTTTTCTTGAAACATCTTGAATGCATCAATAATGAGCGACGCATTCAGGAGTATGTGGCCCCCGTTGCTCCGCCGCGCTGAGCGATAGACCATCCCTCTTTCCAACTCCCACTCTTCACAATGGAATCGGCCGAATTCGTCATAATACTCCCGTACACACACACGAAATCCTACAGACTCGAGTACGTCTGTTAGTGTCTTGTATGTATACAATACGTGATGCCCGTCGGCACCCGGGCCGATGCCACCGACTTTCACGTTTCTTATGTACTCCGGATCCGGATGAAATCCGTCGGGGACCGCCACTCTCAAACAGCACCCAGGTTTCAGATACCTATAGCAATTTTTCGCTGCCAAAACCGCATCTTCAGATGACAGGTGTTCCCATACATGCTCCGCAATCATCGCATCAATCGAATTACAAGAAAAAAATCGTTTCCAATCTGACTCTTTCGTAATATTGAGCTCATAAATATCGGTTGGGATCCATCCCGTATCGTATGTCCCTGATGCCCCCAAGGTGATTTTCCACGGTCTTTGATTCAACCGTTTCTTCAATCTGTGGGAACCCGTTAATCTTCGATAACCATAATAAATTGTTTTTAATACCGCAAATACTGCGGGCAGATGGTTTCTCAAAAGGTTTCTGAAGAAAAAATCGATGATTTGTTTTGTTGGCTTTAGCATTATTGTGTCTCATACAAACCCAGCAAAAAGCGCCGCGAAAGGGAACCCTCAACTGTTTACACCAAAACAGGAGAGATACATTACAGAAAACTGGCTTCGCTGGAAATGGTTCTTTTGCAACGACCTGATTGCGCCAGGCCCTAATCGGGCAGGCTATTGCTTAGATATCTGTAGCAGGAAAATTAAAAAGGACCTACCGTGCCACGGGAATAAGTTCTGGTGTGAAATGTTTCTCATCCTCAGATCCGGTTTTATCGAGTACCGCCAGCCTGGTTTCGGCAATCTTTTTCATGGCAACAAGCAGCGCCGTCAAATACCAATAGTGGGGATAATACAAAACAGAAAGCCCCGTAGCAGAGACAAAAAACCCTGTGGCTGATGCCAGAAAAGCAATCGAAAGGGTCTGTATGTACATAAGATCCGGATCACTTTCATATCTCAACCTCAGGAGGAACCAGAGGTCTTTAAAATTAATCCACATGAGCATGAAATAGAGAAAGATACCCGGGATCCCCAGTTCAGGTATCAAGGTAAACCACAGGGAGTGAGCGACACGCCCCCACATCCCACGGGAAAATTCCCCCGACTGATATTCCTGAAACCGAACAGGAAAATTATTTCCCCCAACTCCCAGAGGATTATCAATAAACATATCCCATGCCGCTTCCCATGTAATGATCCGCCCATGAATCGTTCCAGACTGGGTGTCAGTAATAGTAGACATTTCTTCCTGGTATTCCTGACTTGTATAAGTAAAAAATGCGAAAGTGGCCAGCAATAAGAAGAGTAATATTCTTATCTTATGTCGGCTCAGTAACCACCCTACGGCGACCATTCCAACAAGTCCCACCAACCCACCCCGGGAAAAGGAAGCGATAACGGCACCAACGCCAAGGCCAAAGACAGCAAGGTATAATACTTTAAGAAGCGTCCTTCGCGCATGATAAAAAAGGTGCAGTGTAAAGGGCATCATCGCGTTGATATAGAGCGCAAGGTCGTTTTCATCACCAAACCACCCCCCCACACCCCTTCCTCCATGCGTAATACTCCAGAGACTCATATAGGCCATGATTACGACCATAATTACGACCATCTGGTTGAGACGTTTTCTGGTGGAGACGAGGATTACCACTGACATGATAAAGGGCATGAATTTAAGCATGTTTTGGGCCGCCAGGAGAGCATAGTAGTTGTTTGCCGCAAAAGGGACATGGATAAACAGGAGGATGACAAAGGCCCAGATAAATCGAGTCTGTCTCGTATTAGAAAGATATATTTGTCGGCTGAATACAATGAATATGACCAGCAGTGTGATTGTCACGGCCCCGGGACGGAGGTAGCCGACCCATGAAAAGGTGTTCTGAGGTCGCACATAATCCACAATAAAGTACAGGACGGTGAAATAGAACCACCACCGGTAATAGAAACGACCATGTCTCTCATCGACGAATGGTTCACCCTGTGTGAGCATACGGTATCCACTCCCCTAAAGGTCCATTAAAAGTATTTACTAAGGGAATCATCTCTTCCATTCAGATTCAGCAACTATCAGGGATTCAGTGACTTACCGAAAGGGTGTTACCCGCCTGATGTCATGTATCAGGGATGTCCTCATATCAACCACAATTTCGTTTTTTTCGATCATCATCAAGAAAAAATAAAGAACCGCTCCTGCCAGCGATAGGATGAATAAGTTAAGGACGGTGTAGGAAACACAACAGAATCTCGACAGAGAAATAACAACACCGGCCATTATCAGACTCGCCTTGAGACCCGGCAAAACCGACGCGGCGAAGTGACTCCACGAAATGCCGATACCCTTCTTTGCAAGTGACACACCCAACAGTGTTAAGATGATAGAGTATAGCAAGAAACTACATGAAATTCCAATAAGTCCTTGTTGAATAAGCAAAAAACAGGCTGCCGTGAATATAATCGCAGATACAAACAATCGCACCACGTTGCTTCTATAATTCCCGATTCCTATGTTAAGTTCCGAGCTCAACCCATAAACGGTCCGGAGCAAACATCCCCCCAAGATAATTTGAAAGCTGCCGATCATGGGGCTCCACTTCGCACCGAGCAACCCATATACAAAATAGGGAGCGACCACTATCAATCCTGTATAAACAGGGAATCCGAGAACAGAAATCAGCGTGAGAGATTTCAGGAAGTTCTGTCGGAGGCGCAATTTCTCGTCCTGATCTTTACTGAAGGATGAAAACATGACCGCATTGATATTCAGCATCAAGGCACTGATCGGGAAACGCGAGAGACTCTGTGATTTATCATAGAAGCCAAGCATAAGCAGACCGTGATACTTTGACATTAAGACCTTGTCAATATTATCAGCGTAAAACAGAAGTTGCGCATTCAGAAAATTCCAGAGCCCGAAGTCAAAGAGTTTTTTCATCTGATGATGCAGATATATTATGGATGGAAACCACCGTGCCTTCAGGCACAACCATATGGCAACAATTATCCCGGCGCTCAGTTGCCCAATGACAAGAGACCAATACCGAAACCCCATTAATGCAAGTACCAGGGTTACAAACGCCGCGGAACACCTTTTGATGAATTCGCCAATGGCAAGCTCTCCGAAATGCATGTCTCGCAACAGGTTCGCCGTGGGAATAATCTGGAATGCGGTGATAACGAATATCACCGACAAGACCTGTATTACATGCTCCGACTCGTCGGCATTAAAAAATGCGGCGAGATTCTCCGCAAAAACGACCAATGTAAGCGCCAACAGTATGGACAGAACCATATTAAAGGTGAATATGGTATTGAGTACGCTGACGTCTCTTATTTTCTTCTGGATTATTGCCTGAATAAATCCGAAGTTCGTAAACAGATCTATATATCCTATGATGATCATGGAAATTCCCATGATCCCGAAATCTCGAGGATCTAAAATTCGCGCGACAATAATAGACGTTATAAAAAAGACTATTTGTGCGGGGATACGGAGCAGGACATTCCGGTACAGATCACTTCTCAGGGTTTTTTCTGTCTGAGGCATACCGTTCAGATCTTCTTATACGCTATATAAGGTGAAACTCATAATTGAGGAAATTACAGATAGTCGATAACATACGGGTAAAGTTCTTCAATAAATTTAGTCAGCTTTTGCGAAGCTCTGCTGTAATCGTCTCGAATAACCGGGGTAGACACCCGAATCAGAGATCCGCTCTTCTTCCTGCTAGATAGTTTGTTGAACGCCACCGCAAAGCGAAGCTTTATATAGCTGCTACCCACAAAGGGACCCGCCTTATAAAAATAATAAATGAGCTGCTTCTCTTCATCTTGCTCTCGTGTCATCATGTTGATAGCGAGTTTAACGGTATCTCCTTCACAATTGAATTGTATCTGTCTGACCGAGCTTTTCGTACGTATTCCCTTTCCCCCCAGACAACTCTCGGGCGCATGAAAATCTACTTTTGTCTCGGGGTAATATACGACCGATAACAGGATAGAGGAATGAGCCCTCTGATAGTTCCTGTGTATAATCGTATTCGTCTCCAATAGCTCGTACACGCTTGGGTCCAACGGAAGATCCTTCCCGCCCCACTTTCCTATGGTGTAGGGGATTCCATTGATCGCCGCTAACCCCTTATCCGTCCGACCAAAGGTGTCATAACTGAGATAATTGACAACCAGTGCGACCAAGGCCAAAAGGGCAAGGACAATCAGGTATCTTTTCCCGGTGCTTTCCATTCCAGCAATCTCACGAAGGAAACAAGTAGGATAAATCCGATGACGAACACCATGATACCCGACGCATCGTGCCAAAAACCTTCGGGTCGAGCTGCCTCGAGACCCCAATAATGAGATATAACAATCAGGAGAGGAACCCTGATAACGTTCGATACGATCGCTGTGGGAACGGAAAGAAAGAGGATAAGCCCTCTCCGCCACAGGGAAACCGGGCTGAGGTACGCAAGGATGGAACCGAGGGCCAGGAAGGTGATCAGCGACCTGAGTCCGCTGCAGGGATTGCCGACGAGAAGGCTCCCAGCAGGAATGGTGATATAAAACCCTTCGAGATAAATGGGGATTCCCATCAAACCCGCGATCCAAGCACCGCTCTTCGCCACGAACAGCTTCAGGGGGAAAGAGACAATGCTGATAAAGGCAGAGGGAAGGGGAAACATAAAAATCGTAAATGCCAGCGGGAACAAGATGATCCGTGTAATTCTTCTCCCGAAGAGAAAGAGAGACATTCCCAAGATCAACAGAAAAATCGAAAACCCGGAAACCGAAAAGACATAAATAACGGTCCCGAAGACATGTACCAACAGCCCTCCCACGGTAAGGACGAGACCCCACCACGAAAAGGTAGCGGGTTCGTTCCCGAGTTGCTCCCGTTTGCGCCAGATGAGGTAAGCCGTGACGAAGGGAACCAAAAATCCGTGAGAATAATACGATTCAGGGCTGGTATAACGCCCATACATCCAAGCAAGTGTCTCGTGGTAAGAGGCGATAAAAAAAACTACCGCCGCCAGGGCAAAAGAGATTGCGGGTATCCGCATCTTGGCCATCCGATAGAGATACTCGACATCGATCTTCATGGAGGTTTCAGGTGACCACATCGAATCCGTACGCGTACTTTCCTCAATCTTCCATAGGCAACAGAATGAAAGTATAGACTACCAGTTTAAGATTCTCCATAAGCAATTCACCGATAGGTGCCTCTTCGGCCGAGCCGGTAACAAGGCATTTCCTCCTGCTGTCACCGAACATGTGACGAAAGCTCCTCTTGACCCGTCCTGTGTGGTGCGGGGCCGTGATCAGGAGTACCGTGCGGTATTCACGCGCTTCCATCAGCTCTGTTACCGCCCTTGCCTCGCTGAGCGTCCCGAAATACCCATCATGAATTGACAGAAACTCCACATCCTGCCTCCTGATCCCAAGCCACCCCAACCGCAGCAGGGACCATTCGTTGTTGGTGAGATTTCGTTCTACCTCAGGGTCGTATTCAGTGATCCCAGGTCTATCGAGTATCAGTATCCTTCCGCAGTGTATGTGGCGATACAGGGAAGCCAACCGCGCATATTTCTCCTGAAGGCTTGTTTGCCCACCCCCCAAGATATAGACCATGTCGAATGAGCTTCCTGCCGGGATCACATCCTCGTCAGTTGTTATTTTCTCTAGACATCGTATCAATCCATCTGAAAACAGCGATCCAGGAATCAGGCCGATCGGTCCCGTAATAAACAAGAGAAAAACGACAGCAATGACTATCTTTTTATACATATCATGCCACAGCCGCATCCCCGCCATGTCCGTTTGTCAGGTTCATAACAGTTTCTCCAACAGCTTGTGTATTTCATCCGCGTCGTGTTCCGAGACTAGCGGGTGAATGGGAAGTGTAATCAAGTGAACCGCCACCCGATCCGCCTCCGGGTATCGCTCTCCAGTAAATCTGTCTTTTAAGTTTCCGATACGGTTTATGGCGGTTGGATAGTACGGCACGACCCCCATCCGCTCCATGGCACCCCGGCATGTCTGATCCTCTCTGAAAGACGCATCGCGACACAAAAGCGGGAAGCGGAGGAGATCGGGCAGCGTATTGACATCGGAGAAATAACGGTGAAAAGCATCGTGTTGATCTATCGACAAAAACCTCCGGGCTCCCGAACGGCGGGCATGTTTCAAGGACTCAATCCTGTGCTGCCACCCGTTCGACAGACCAGCCTGGAAAGAAGATAGGATCTGCAGCTTAAATTTTTCATCATATATCGTTTCACCGATCTTCAGGAAAGAAAGGCTTTTGGGAAACCAATACAGTCCCGGATGTATAAAAAGGGCGAGAAGCAACGCCTTGATGATCAACGGTGTCATCGAGCATTGTTTCGTCCTCCTGACCTGTTTCTCAATACCCCGGGCGATGTCGTTCCCGTTGGTAACGATGATTCCTCCCTCGACCGTCGTCATGGGTTTTCCGCGGCCAAGGCTGAAAAAGCCAACATCCCCTTTCGTCCCCAGCTTGTTCCCCTTGGAGTCTTTACCACCAAACGCCTGAGCGGCATCCTCGACGATGAAAATATCATGTCCCGAGGTGATGTTTTTTAGCCTGTCGATGTCCGAAGGCAACCCAAAGAGATGAGCTGGTATAATCGCCAGTAGTTCCTTCGAATCATGGGTGATGATAGCTTGAAGCTCTGCGTAATTGAAATCGAGCGTCCTCGCGTCGATATCACACAGACGAATGGAAAGACTGGCACGAACAATCGAGGCTGCCACCGAATAACAGGTGTATGCAGGGATGACGACAACAGTTCGTTCCGGATGGAGAGCATGGAGAGCCCTGAGGATAACGGTCAGGGCGGCCCGTCCCGATGACAGCGTGAAACAGTGCCGTACCCCGAAATACTCCCTGATTTCACTTTCGAACCGTTCGATCTCCGGCCCGCCCCGGAGCATACCAACCAACCCGTTGACGATATCCCGGCAATATATCGGCGCCGCCGTCGGCGGCAGTGTCCGGCGGATTATCATACTTTTTTACAACCCAATATGTTTCCTGATTGGAGGACCGATGAAGCGGGAAAGCGGTACGGGAAGCCTCTTCCAAAATGCCACAGCGAACCGTTTGACATCTCCTCCTTCTCCACCGGGAACAAACGTGGCATCAGTCGTGAGATAGTTCCAATACAGGGGAGAGGGCTTCGCCCCCCACTGTTCCTTGAACCGGTACGTCCCTTCCCCCGGCGACGATCTCCCAAAGTCAAAGTACGCGTATCCGTTGTCACAGGCATATGCGAGCATCGCCCAATACAAGAGCATGTTGGGACTCATCCTGCTGTATTCGTGCAGCGCCGATGCCCAGGGGTTTCTCAGCGTATTCCCGCACCCGATCACCATGCTGCACGCGAGAGGCTTCTCGTTATGATACACGATCACCAATTTGACTCGTTCTGACAGTTCCTTGAATACCGCCCCGATAAACTGCTTTGAATGAACAGGAGAGCCCAGGTCCCTCATGTTTCGGGCAAACACCTCGTAGAAATCGTCGAGGAGTTCCATCCCCCCCACGACAGCATAGAGACCGTCTTTCATCGGCCGTCGGATCTGACTCCTCAGTTTCGCTTTGAACGATCGCAACAACTCTTCCGATGACGGCATTACCTCCCGTAACATGCGGACCTTATGCTCCCTGGTGATGATCCGGGCCTGTTTATCCGCAAACAACCCTTCCCCTTCTGTAAAACACGGATGGGGGAAAGAATGCCTCAGTTCCACTGCGTGACATCGCAAATCGTGAGCGATCCGGATTGCACCCCGAATGAGTTCGATTTCGGTTTCATCATCGGTGGCGATAATCCCAGCTTCATCACAAAAAGGGAGCGAAATAATCTCATTTCCGAAAGGGAAATGTTTCAGGTGAATTAAGGGGAGTACACCGACTATCGTATTGCGCGGCTTATCGGAACGACCTGCCGATGTTCCGGAGGCAACCAGGTAGTAAGATCGGTGGCCGTATGCCTTTTCAATTGCCTTTCGCCACCCCGACAGATGGTACGGTGTCCCTTGAGGATTATTGAGTATATATTCATCCCACAGTGCATCGTCACTCTTTTTCAGCAGATCAACCTGAATGGACATGAAAAATATATTTTCCTTCAGTGTGGGATTTCAATCATCTTGTGTATAAAATGCCTCAGTCGATGCCATCTTCCGTCCTCTTCATGAGGTCCAGATAGGTCCGGCAAGACACAAAACAACATCCCTTCATTTGACTCAGAAACGAAGCTATCTTCTGTTGCGTTCGGCCCAGGTTAACATAATGTCTGAAGCGGTAAGAGACGGGAATTGCATTAACACGCGGCTGATCAGGATCTATCTCCCACGGGTGAATGTAAAAAATATAAGCGCCTTCCCCTTTCAGGATCGACTTCACGCCCTTGCGAAAGAGGCTCAGGGGAATCAAACGGAAATACCCCCCGCCTCCCCATGGCAGCATTGTCCTTCCCCAGTGAAGATTGCTGATCGGAAGTTCATGAAAAGAATCAGAAATCTTTACGGAAATTCCTTCGGTTGGGTACCCGGCAAACCGGACCTTTCCATACCGCTTGTTCATCGCGAACGAATTATAACTGGAATCATAGGAATAACCGCAGGATTCTACGATTTTCAAGACTTCATTATTAATCGAGAAACTGGGAGCACGGTACCCGTATACCCGATCGCCTATAATGTCTTCAAGAAGCTTCTTACTATCGAGCAGATCTCCTTTCAGATTGTCCGATGAAAAATCATAGGAACATTGATGTGAATAACCATGCGATGCCACCTCGTGCCCGCGCGAATGTATCTCACGCACGAGGTGAGGAAGACGTTCGGCAATCCATCCCAGGACAAAAAAGGTGGCGTGTAGTGGATCATACGCGCTTCCCCGTTTCACAGATTCGAGAAGATCAAGGATGCAAAGAGTGTTCCTTTCAACTCGTAATTCACGGGACGACCAGGAGGAACGAGAAATCCCCGGTTTGAGGTTCTCCACCTGGAACCAATCTTCAAGATCAACGGTGAAGAGGATGTATCGATCAACTCCATTCATACCATTCCCCTTTGCTTTGGGAAAAATTCATTATGAGCTTGTTCAATGTCGAGGCGCACGCCACCTCTCTTCACTGCTCCGCCTCTTGAGTTACAGTTGTAACTCAATGCGCCAAAAGCTTCCCGGTTCAGGCTATCTACCACAGGGCATGTATCGGCTAACAATTCCCGGACGTTCCCGATGAATCAAAAGCCCGTTTTATCACCCTGTGTTAGCCGACAGGATAAATCATCAACAAACGCAAGGAGACCGTCCGGCAAAGCCCATGACACCAGCGGATCGGATCATATCATCCGATTCATATAGACCCTTTTACGAGCTTTTCCCTGATTTTTCCACGAAATATATCGTTAAGCCCATACCCTCTACGAGGAACGATTATCAAAGCTCGAGAATCATTGCATATTATCCTATAACAACAGACGCCTTCCCTGCAAAAAGAATAAGTTTTTTCTTGCAATATACAATATCTAGTACTAATATGCAACCTGACTACCATATCTTGAGAAGAGTCGTTTGAATGACCTAAAAAGGGGATGCTTGTGCACAGTCAGATGGCAAAAAAGGTCACTTTGCGCATTGCACAGCAATTTGTCCTTATCTGTTTTTTCGCCACTCTTGCCTCCGCTGACTACGGTCTCCTGCTCAATTCTTTCCGAGGCAAAGAAGCCGCGCTGCGGTACGTTTATAACCTGACTCAACAAAATCAAAAAGCTGTCATCGAAAAGGTACAGATGCCGGGGAGTGGCGTCTGGTACCGCGTCTGTGTCGGTCCTTTTGCTACAAAAAGCGAAACCCTGGAACAAAGAAAGGCCATGCGGATCCATGGCTACAAGGGCGACATTATCGTCGTGAAGATTAATACAAACAATTTCGTCATATCAGAACCAACCGATCAGCCACCCACTCCCGGTCAAACAGAATCTACTGCGTCTCCACCCAAAGGAGAAGTTACCCTGGAATGGGATGCCAGCGGTGGCCCCAACCTTGCCGGATACAAAATTTATTACGACACGGACTCAGGTCCACCCTATGAACCAGCCAAAGCGGACTCCGCCGTCGAAGGACCGCCGCCGATCAGTGTGGGGCGTGATGTTACAAAGATTACGATTCACGGTCTGAACAAAGCGAAACAATATTTCTTTGTGATAACATCGATCGACGAAAAGGGTACGGAAAGCGGTTATTCAGCCGAGATAGCGGCAGCGCCGGTTGACATGAAAGGGGCCGTAACCCGCGACATTCAGCAGATCAAGTCGGAACCCGTCATCTCTCCGAAACCCTCAGCCGCCCCGGGGTTTAAACTTGCCAGCGCAAGAAAGCCGTCTCAGGCGGTTGCGAGACCCACTCTTCCTGAAACCACACAACCAACTTCCATGAAACCTTCTCCTGCGAAGCATACAAACTCCTACAGAAAACCGCTGGAGCCACCTCCCCCGCAAACGGAAACGACGACTCCCCCTCCCCCCGTGTCAGAGGAACGGGAATCCCTCATATCACCAGGAGATGTTGTGCGGATCGAGGTACCGGGTCAGAAAGAAATGAGCTACGATTACGACGTCGACCCGGATGGAAATATCTATATGATGATGATCGGGAAAGTCGAAGTCCAGGGTCTCAGCGAAGGAGGCCTGAACGAAAAACTGACCAGGGAAGCCAGAAAATTTATTGCCAAGGGAGACAGCGTACAGACCAAGATCGTGGAACGGAGGCGATACATTTCCATTCAGGGTGGCATGCGCTATCCTGGGTGGTATCGCGTTCCATCCCGTATAGAACTGGATACGGTACTCCAAATGGCGGGGGGAATGCTGTCGAGGAAAGTCCGGTCTGGGATTGTTCTCAAGCGTAAGGTAGGGGAGGAATTTCGAAACTTCAGTATAGGTGACAAAATTACCCTTAGACCGAATGACATCCTGGTTGTTCCGATCCCTGAAGCGTATCGGGAAGAAGCCGACAAAGGAGATCTGATGTTTATCAGTATTCCGCAGCGGCAGGCCCCGGGGAGGAGACCTGACACGACGGATTCGGCCGATCTGACCCAGTCACTGGCACAGAACAAGATCGAGATTGACAGAAACGGATACATCTATCTCCCCAACTATGGGCATATCTTCGTCAATAACCTGACGACTCAGGAGATCAAAACGGAGATAGAAGCGCGACTTCCCAAGTACATCGCTGTTCTTCAGAAGGTCGAGGTCAGCATCATTGAAAAGAAACACTACGTCCAGGTGCTGGGGCATGTGACTGAACCCGGCTGGTACAACGTGCCGGAAACGGCAAACATACAGGAGGTGGTGAGTGAAGCGGGCGGCGCCGTCGATGGGGCGACCATGAGCGATGTCGTGATTCAGAGAAGCCTCAACGGCGGGGCGCAAAAAGTCGAGGTCAATCTCTACCAGTTTACGATAACCGGCGACACAAGGCTCTTGACCCCGATTCATCAAAACGACACTATTTTTATACCAATTACTTCCAACTTCGGCAATATCAAAAGAACGCTCAATGTCTGGACTCCACCGACCGAAAGGCTGGAAGAGGATGTCAAGGCAAAAGTCAGGATTTTTGGGGCGGTACATAACCCGGGGATATACGAAGTCGAAGAAGACATGAACCTTGTTGACCTCATGGTACTCGCCAGCGGAGAAGACCAATGGGCGGAGCTGACCGACATAGCGATCATACGGAACGGCAAAGTCATCACTCGATTCGACCTGGAGGAATTCCTGCATGGCAAGGCTAAGGGCGGAACAAAGCCTCTACCAAAAATCCAGGGAGGGGACACCGTCTACGTCACCCGCATTGAAACGACAACAAAAGAGGCTCAAGATCGGGTGTATGTCGTCGGCAAGGTCCTGCGACCCGGGTCATACGAGCTGTACGACGACATGACTGTCCTTCAGGGTCTCGCATGGGCGGGCGGCTTGAATGAGTGGGCCGATTCGGATAACATTATGATCGTCCGCATGGTGGACGGCAAACAGCAGAATATCCCCTTCAATTACGACAAAGGGGTCAGGGGGAGAGAGCCGGAGGTTAACGTCAGGCTGACACCGAATGATACCATTGTTGTTCCATAACAAAGGAATGTAATTCTTATATGCATTTTTTTAATCCGGGGAGAAGGTTTATGAAAGATACAGGGAAAGTAATGGGGCTTCCGATTCTCAGTCTCGTCGCTGCAGTGGTTCTGAGTTCGTGCGCGACTGATATGTCCACACGGGCATCCCGCGTCCGGCTGGTTTCGGCCGAACAGGTTCATCAATGCGAAGTGCAGTGTGAGGCCCTTGGCAACGTGCAGGGGTCTTCCTATCCTGCCTTCGGTTGCCTTTCCTGGTGGAACACCGTACGACAGATAGCGCACAACAACGCCCTCAATGAGCTGCTGGACAATGCCGCCGAGATCGGCGCGACCCATCTCTTTGTCAACCTGGGGGATTACCCGGACTTGAGAGGAGAGGCGTATCGATGTGCCTATTGTAGGGATACCAATGGTGATCCGGACGAGGCATATTGTGTTGATGCAAACGGGACGCGTAAGAAAGCGTACTGTCGAGGAACCGACGGGGAAGTGCTTGGCGCCGCACACTGTCAGGGCGCTAAAGGAAAGGACCCTGCCGACTGTCACGAAAATGGTGGGGTCTGGGTACCCGCAATCAGTGAAACGGAGTGCGAGACCATAGGCGGCACATGGGTTCCCGAACCGAAAAACCGGAAAGCCTGCGAGGCCACTGGCGACATATGGCTCCCCGTTGCGAGGGATCCGGCGGCCTGTGAATGCAAGGGTGGAAAATGGGTCATCAACACGGATGTTCTCCGCCGCTTACCATCCGGCAGTCTTCAGGAAGAAACGGCTGAGTAAAACAAGGATGTACTATAACAAGGCATATAATCAACAAGAAGCATACCGAGTGGAGGAAAGATGTCAAAATCCACATTAATTAAAATCTCTGTTATGGTTGGGGGGGTATTTGTCCTGATGGTAGTGTGGGGTTGTGCCACCAGCGGGCGCTTCTATGTTCCGAAACCGATTCCGATCAAGCCCGGGACGGTCCTCAAACCGGACTATAAGATCGTCTGCTCCGCCAGTATTGTCAACAATCAGACAAACTCGGGGTGGACTCATATCGGAGATTATACACACGAGTGGTCGGCTAATCTCCTTATGTGGACGGATACCGCCGTGGAGATTCTTACCGATGAACTGACAAAGCGAGGCGTGATTATCTCTGAGAGGTCCCCCAAGACACTGAAGCTCTCCATCACCCGTGCGAAATTGTTCTGGGGTTTTGATACCATCGGATGCACCCTGAATCTCCACGTGATCACCGGTGACGGATACGAGGTCAATCTCGAAGAAACGAGCACCGCAAAGGATCTGTATGAAACATGTGACACTGCGGTATCGAATGCGGTAGCTGCGATGTTTCAGGATCGCGGGGTCCAGGATTATCTTACCGCTTCGAAGATATTCAGGGACTCCGATGGAGACGGTATTCCCAACGAGATCGACGAGTGCCCCGACACGCCCAAAGGGGTAAACGTGGACGGCAGGGGCTGCCCCCTCGACAGTGATGGTGACGGTATCGCCGACTATCTTGATACATGCCCCGAAACACCCGCAGGGGTGGAGGTTGATTGTAACGGCTGTCCTCTCGACAGTGACAGGGACGGCGTCCCCGATTATATTGATAAGTGCCCGGAAACACCTCTGGGGGTGAAGGTCGACAGTAAGGGGTGTCCGTTGGACAGTGACGGCGATGGTGTTCCTGATCATCTCGACAAATGCCCCGAAACACCAAAAGGGGTTACGGTAAACAGCGCAGGATGTCCGATCGACAGTGACGGAGATAGCGTACCCGATTACCTCGACATGTGTCCGGAAACTCCGAAAGGTGCGCAGGTTGATGAACAGGGCTGCTGGGTAATCGGTGATACTCTGTTTGACTTTGACAAAGATGTCATTAAGTCTCAATATTACCGGCTCCTTGATCAGGTCGCCGCTGTCTTGAAACAAAACCCCTCCTTGAAAGTTGAGATACAGGGCCATACCGACACTTTCGGGACTCAGGCTTATAACCAAAAGCTCTCACAACGGCGTGCCGAGGCGGTGAAGGAATACTTACTCAAGAGCGGCATAGATGGGGACCGTCTCTCCGCGATGGGATTTGATTTTTCGAGGCCCAGAACATCCAACGAAACTGCGGAAGGACGGGCGTTGAACCGGCGGGTGCAGTTCCAACCGCTCCGCTGAGAAGCGCAGATTCGGAAAGATTCGAGGGATATCATATGAATAAGAGAGTACAACTTTGCGGTTTGGTGTTATGTGTCCTTATACTGGGATGCGCTCCGAATTATTCTCTGATGGATTCCGACGATCACTCAACAAAGGAGGTATCACCACGGGAACATGCGCGCCTGGTGTGTCTTAAGGCCGAATCACCTGAAGAATGCATGAAATCGATAAAATACGCACCGAGCGATCAGACGCCGGCGGGTATAAAGGTTGACGATCAGGGATGTCCTCTGGACAGCGACGGAGACGGTGTACCTGATCACCTCGACAAGTGCCCCGGAACGCCTGAAGGTGTGGAAGTCGATGAGCGGGGATGTCCGCTCGACAGCGACGGTGATGGTGTTCCCGACTATCTTGACAAATGCCCCGAAACGCCTGAAGGGATATCGGTTGATTGCAGAGGGTGCCCTCTGGACAGCGATAGTGATGGTGTACCCGACCATCTCGACAAGTGCCCCGGGACACCTCAGGACGCATGGGTAGACCAGGATGGGTGCTGGACTATCGGTGACACACTTTTCGATTTTGATAAATATGTCATTAACCCCGAATACCACTCAGCACTTGATCAGGTTATCACCATCTTCAAAAGCAACCCCTCTTTGAACGCCGAGATACAGGGGCATACGGATAACTTCGGAACCATGGATTACAATCAGACGCTTTCCTACAAGCGCGCTGAGGCGGTGGTGAATTATCTGATACAGGGTGGCGTGGAGAAAAACCGTCTCAACCCGGCGGGGTATGCCTTTTCACACCCAAAGTATTCCAATGAAACGGCCGAGGGGCGGGCACTGAACAGGCGGGTTGAAATCATCCCCGTTCAGTAAAAAATCGGATTCGGGTGGAGATGTCCCGGAAGAAGGAAGAGTCACTTCGTCAATCGAAATGATCGCGAAGCAGAAAAGATCGCCATAATTCTGTTATCGACATGCTCATCGGTGGGATCATCGCTCCGTCGGTTCAGATAGGCGTACTCCAGACTGATGGAATACCAACGTAAAAATCCCACCCTGAGACCACTTCTTCCCCCGAAGGTTTCATCTCCCGCGTCTGTCAGATGATATGTGTTTTCCCGGTAGGAAGCGTTTGCATAGGCGGTCAGATTCTTCAGGAGCACGTAATCCACACTGCCGCCGACAGACCAGTACCGTGTATACCCCCGCTGTTCCTCCGCATCCAGATAATCCTCGTCCCATCCGCTTCTGGCCCTCAGCGAAAGCCCCCCCCGCTCCAGCTTCCTGTTCAGTGTTGCCCCGTAGCTTGCGTGCCCTTTATCGTCCGTGCCATACCCCTCAGGTTTGTAATATCCCACATCGAAAGAAAGTGACGTCAAAGGAGAAAAACTATGGGTTATCCCCATTAATCCTTCATGCACCGTCCGATCCTCTCGGGATTCATCTTCGAATTCCCTTATCGTATAACCGTAACCGACATGTGCCCGCGTCCTTTGATTCCAGCGGTACAAATAGCGGACATCGAACTCGTGCCCGTCAAAATCATCACCCGAAGGATTGCCGTCATTTCGGTTAAACGATGCCCTGGTAAAACGGTAGTTCAGATCCATACCGTTGTGTTTGTCGAACCAATACGTTACTCCCCCATACGGGCCATGTTCGGTGGTATCATCAAGTAAGGGATCCTTGTTCTCCAGAAGCTCATGCCGGTATCCAATCTTCAGCGAATCTTCGGCTCCGAACTGATACCTGAGCGCGGCATCCGCCACATTTCTCTCATAGGTATATCGGGTATGTCTGAGTCTCTGTCGCTCCTCATAACTGGCAAGGGACGCCTCAGCCGGATCTTCCGACTTCAGGTACTCATCGCGCAGATCGAACCGTAACGATTTTCCCATTTGCTGCCAGGCGTGGAGCCGGGCATTGTGCCGCGTCGTGTCATTATCCGAGTATTCATGATATTTTACAAAGGTGGGGGCATAAAACAGATCCAATCCGTTTCGCTGTGAATAGATGTCGAACCCGATTCCCGGCGAAATGGAAGTAATGTAATCCGACTTTGTATTTTCTTTATCTAAAAAGATATTATCATCATAGACTTCACTGACAGTCACCACGGGAGTAATCTCTATACGCCCTTTCCCCATGGCGGAAGGAGAATATACGAGAACACTCAACACAGCCGCAAGTGCGGCAAGAAATAATCGAGCATATCGCCGCCGGCATGACATCATGTTTTGATCCTTGGAAGATGGGTAAGGACGGGGAGATACCCGACATCGGCAATATCGACCTCATGGCGAATCGTTCCACGGGTAAACTCCGGTAACAGCGCGAGACCGATCCCCAACGTTAGCCCCCCAAGAATGATGATGATCATAAGTCGGATCTCTTGCTTCCTCGAAGGGGACACGGGGAAGACCGGAGGGCTGATCACCCGAATATTTCCCAGTATTCCCGCTTCTTTTACCTGACTGGAAAAAAAGGCTTCATCCAACTCCTCAAAGCGTTCCTTATCCATTGCCGCCCGGGACTGGAGACGTTTCAACTGCAACTGGATACCGATATCACGGGCGTCATCGAAGTCACCGGGAATCTGATATTCTTTTTTGAAATCGAATACCGCCTGTTCAGAATCCCGAAATTTCTGATCAGCTCGATTTCTCTGCCTTTCCAGGAATTCCCGCTCTGACCTGACCACCTTCTTGTTGTCCTCCAGATTTGAAGCAAGGGCAACATCGACATAGCTTCTGGCCAGAACGAGTGCAATATCCTTATCGGGGCTTTTCGTCATTATCCAGATCAGGGCCGATTGGGGGTCGTTGGTGACCTCAACCCTCTTTTGGATCTCAATGAGGAGCGTCCGTTCCACCATCGGCTGCGACAATGACTTTTGCTTTACACCGAACAATTTCAGGGTACCCCGTTTAATCCGGGGCCAGATCCCCACATCGGCCCGCAAATCATTCTTGGCTTTTTCGGGTAAAATCTTCAGTACTTCCGCAGCGAAAAAGGGACTCTTAATCTTTTCCGCCTCTGTCGTCACGTAGAGACCCGACACTCTTCCCGTACCCAGTGTTTCTTGCTTGGCTCTGGAAATCTCAGAGCGGGGTTCTTCCACCAAGAGAACCGCCTGGCTGACAAATTGAGGTTCAATGAGGGGGGTGAGAAATATCATGGCAATCATCAAGCCCACCATAAAGAAAATGAATACCATCCATTTTCTTTCCAGGATAGGAACTCCATATTTCGACGCATACATCGAAATATCAAACTGTCTGTCTTGTACTCTCTCGTTCATAAAAAACTCGATATTTAAAAAGTATGGTTATACACAATCCCCATAATCTTCTTCTCTCCTTCTGGAATGGCGGCAACCGCCCGTCCCAGTTCGGCTCGTGTCGTCCTCTTGTCTTGGATCACGATCACAACAGCGTCGCAGATAAGGCTGAGGAGAACCGGGTCGATATTCCCCCTGTTCTGGACGAGCAGTGGTGAGGTATCAAAGAGTATCAGATCGAATTCATCTCGCATTTCCTGAATCAGGTCATCCAGAAAAGAGCGGGTTACGAGGTGAGAGAAATCCATGTCGACACGACCGGCCGGCATGACCTGCAGTCCCGAGAGGTTGGTATCCATCAATACGTCACGCCACGGTAGAAGCCCAGATGCAACCGCACTGAAGCCTTTTCCTATATCGAGACCGAAGGAAAGATGGAGCTGGGGCTTGCGCATGTTGAGATCTACCAGTAACACCTTCATGGTACTGAAGCGGGCTATATTGTAACCTAATACAGAGACAAGAAAAGTATTGCCGGCATCGTCGTGGGGACTGGCAACCATGAGGGTTTTAGAATTATGCTCCTGAAGTTCGCCTGTGATTCGCTCTCGGAGCCTGTGAACTTCCGCATAATCGAAGGCCTTGTTGACGAGTATACTGGGATTCAATGTATCAGCTCACCTCGCGAAACATCCTTCGGCTGCATAACGATAAGCCACATCCAAGCCCAAGGGGGAAAGCATGTTGTTTAACAAACCTGGCAGCAGATCATGGCCGACTCAAATGATCATCAGTCATCACCTACAAATACTAATGTCCTTGTAATAACAAAAAAAAGAACTAAAAGTAAAGGAATAAATAGGCCCCGAAATGTAATATTGTCTTGCAGAGACACCATTGGTTTATCCGCCTCTTTTATGGACTTCATCGGCAGCCTCGCCCCCTGAGTCCCTCCGCAAATCAGCGTTTCCCAATCGAATCCTTATAAAAAGGTGCTGTGTTTTTAATCATTTCGGACTTGCAAAACGGGGCATGGTATCGTAGCATTAGGCGTTGTGGGTGAGAGTATAGATATGCCTTGAGCTAAGGCAGCGAATTTAAATATACTCCCAACAAAATTTTAAGAAGCGTCTTGACTCTGGGGTCTGTAGGGTACAGCAGTTTTTGTAAAGCGTCTCCGCCATGAGTACAGAAGATAATCATCGGTATACCGATTGCCACATGCTCCCTGAGATCTTGGACTTGCTCCTGGATGTGGTTCTGGAGGTGATGCAAGCAAAACGCGGCTCCATTATGCTCCTCGACGACACATCGCAAGAACTCAGAATCTGTAATGCCCGAGGCCTGAAGAAAGAGGTCGTTGAAAAGGCCCGTGTCCGTTTGGGCGACGGCATCTCCGGCAAGGTCGCTGCCCGTGGGAAAACCGTTTTCGTCAAGGGAACACAGGACACTTTACAATTAGACATAACCCCTGATGATCTCATTAATCCCGACATAGACACCTCCTATATAGTTCCAATCAAGCTCCACAACGGAACAATAGGAACCATCAATATAAACTCGGTTCTGAAAGAACATGGGATCCGACCCGACAAAGAACCACTGGTCATGCGGATCCTCCATTGCTTCTCAGAGTATCTCGCCCAGGTCGATCTTCCTCTCAGCTATCATGATACTCCTTCTGAACTGTACATGATGAATATCTTTCGCGAGTACAGTTCCCTGCGTGAACTCCGAATCGTCTTCGACTACATCTTTCACCTGACGACCAATCTTCTGAAGACAAAAAAGAAGGGGATATTTCTCCTGAAAAACCATCAATCAGGATTTCCCGATCTGATACTCGGCTATGGACTCGATACCACCCAGTATCGCGAGCTTTACGAAGAACTGGCTACACATCTGGAAGTGAAAAAAATCGACGCACTTCGACACATCACAACCTTTGAAAAGAAAGACCTATTCTCGGCACCTCTCACTCTTCTGCGGGAGAACGTGTATATCGTGATGCCGTTGGTCCGGAATGACACAGTCCAGGGACATTTTTTTCTGTTTACCGAATCGATGCCCCCGACACTTGATGAGGCATCACAGGGATTGATTCATTCAATCTGTGAATCTGCAGCCAAGGTCATCGAGGAATCAGCCTCGGAGCAACGATTCCAGGACCTGGCATCGACGGACAGTCTGACCGGCATGTATAATTACGGGCTCTGGTGGAAGAGGCTTCACGAAGAAGTGGCACGCGCAGAACGCTTGACCGATACGAGGCTCTCCCTGATTGTCTTGGATGTTGACCATTTCGATCGATTTAACCGTGATCATGGGTACTTCCTCGGCGATGAGCTCCTCAAAGTGATCGCCGACCAGATCAACAGCTGCCTTCGACATTACGATATTGCAGGTCGGATCGGGAGTGACGAATTCGGCATCATCCTCCCCAACACCGACAAGCACAACGCCATCGAGGTGGCGCGCCGTATCCTTGATGTGGTTTCAGAACTCCCTAGTGAAATGAAAATCTCCCTGTCACACCCCCTGACATTGAGCGGAGGAGTCATCCAATTTCCCGAGGACGCATCAGCGCCAGGTCCCCTGATGGAAAACGCCAAGACCGTTCTCGTATCGGCAAAGATTATGGGAGGGAACCGCATCAAATCGTTCGAGCACCTGGAGGAATAAGTAGCTGATGTTTTCAATACATACGACGCGGGGCGCCATCGCCATCTTCATCGCTGATATAATAATCAGCATCCTGTTTTTTGAGTTCTTTTTTTGGATTTTACCCGAATCATCAACACTGTGGATATATGCCCCCTTTCAAGGACATCTGGCGGAGCCACTCTTTACCGTCATTGTTCTCATTTCCCTTTTTATTTCCGGGCTCTCTTCCTTTACGGAACAGGTCTCTCCACTTGAATTGCTCAAACGAACCATCATCGCGTTCCTGATTTCCTGCGGGTTTATCGTAAGCGTGAGCTTTTTCATCCGCAATCTTGCACTGATCAACTGGCACCTCCTCCCTCCCCTCATCGCGATCTTTGTGTCTCTTTTCTTTTTCCGCTACATACTCTATTACAAGATACCCAATAATCGTAACCGGGTCCTGATCATCGGGGCTAATGACCTGACGCGGGAGATCATCAAAGAAACTCATAAAAAGAAATCCAGGGACTATGACGTTGTGGGGGTTGTTTCCACCGTTGAGAATCAGGTGGAAACAGATTTTTACGGGACCCCTGTCATCGGACCTATCGAACGGATCCATGAGGCCCTCAAGCAAGCTTATCCCGTCGATACCATCGTTGTCACGATGCGTGACCGACGGGGCAAACTGCCGGTTCACGATCTACTCAAGCTCAAGACAGCCAACATCCTTATTCAGGAAGGGTCCACCTTTTACGAAGAAATCAAGAAAAAGATCATCATTGATGAATATCTGAAACCAAGCTGGTTTCTCTTTGAAGAGGGGTTCTGTCAAACCCCCATACATCGAACGATCAAACATGCCCAGGGAATAATCATATCTCTCTGTCTCTTAACGATTCTCTCCCCTCTCCTCCTTCTCACCGCCCTCCTGATCAAGCTGGATTCCCCCGGTCCTGTTTTCTACCGGCAGGAGAGGGTTGGGCTCAACGGCAGGATCTTTCGCCTCCTCAAGTTTCGGTCTATGATCACCGGAGCGGAGAGTTCCAGCGGACCGATATTCGCTCAAAAGGATGATCCGCGTATCACCCGGGTCGGGAAGCTAATCCGTAAGCTCAGACTCGATGAGATACCGCAGTTCATCAACATCTTCAAAGGAGACATGGATATGGTCGGCCCCCGGCCGGAGCGGCCCGTCTTTGTGGCGGAGATGGAACGGACGATACCGTATTACAACCTCCGCCACTCTGTCCGCCCCGGTTTGACCGGTTGGGCGCAGGTCAATTATTCCTATGGAGACAGCATGGACGACAGCAAAGAAAAGCTCCAATATGACCTGTATTATGTGAAGCACTCCACCTGGCTTATGGACCTCGCCATTATGCTTCTCACCATCAAGGAAGTCCTCTTTGCGCGCGGACGATAGGAAGGAATTTCTGTCCACTCTTTGGAAATCGCGCGTCGGGTCATCTCACCATCCATAATATCAGGCGGGAGCACCTCTGTTCAACGCCATGAGGAAACAGCTTTTTTTATCTCTCCGACCAGGTACAGTGAACCGGTGACACACACCAGATCGTCATGACCGGCCAGAGACCGTGCCCTGTCAAGGGCCCTTCCGGAATCTTCAACAATCTCGACATGGTCATGGTATGATGGAGGAATAACAGCAAGTAACTCCGCCGGCGGTGTAGCCCGTTCCTCTCGGGGACGAGTCAGTATAAGAACATCCGCCAGGGCAATTAATCTCTTCAGCATGCCGGCATAGTTTTTATCGTGAAGTATACCGCATACAACAATCAATCCGGTATATGTAAAATCTGATACGAGGGCACGACATAACGCCGCGATCCCCGCGGGATTATGCGCACCATCAACAATGATTCGCGGCCGCTGAGCGATATATTCCAACCGCCCCTCCCATCGCGCTTTCCGCAACCCCTCTATAACGGATGGCTCACTGATGTCCATCCCTCTTCCCGCCAAGTAATCGACAGCCGCAAGGGCAAGGGCCGCGTTAGTGACCTGATATCTTCCAGCAAGAGATATGGTAAGATCCCGGTAGCACTTATTCCTGCCATAATAAGAAAAAGTCCCCCGTGCGGATCGTCTGACTCGGACGTCCTTGCCTATTCGATAGAGAGTCGCCCTCCTCCGACTGCAGATATCTTCGAGGGTACCAATCACGGTGCGTCCGGTAGCGGCTGTGATACAGACACCGTTTTCCCCGATAATCCCCCCCTTTTCACAGGCGATAGACTTAAGATCGCGCCCCAGGAATTTTTGATGTTCCAGGGAAACATTGGTTATAAGGGAAACCTCAGGAGACACAAGGTTGGTGGCATCAAGTCGCCCCCCCATCCCGACCTCCACAACCGCAATATCTACCGGTCGTTTCGCAAAATGCAGAAATGCCAGCGCCGTCGTAAACTCAAAATAGGTCACATCCTCTCGGCTGTTCCTGCGAACCGTTTCTATGAGATCAGACAACTCGTGCTCTTCAATCATGCAACCATTGATCCGTATCCGTTCCCTGAAATCACACAGGTGGGGAGAGGTATAAAGCCCCACCGCCATACCGGTCGTCTCCAACACGGAGGCAAGCAGGGCAGCCGTTGATCCTTTCCCGTTGGTCCCCCCTATCAGCACCGCTCGAAATTCATGCTGGGGATTGCCCAAGCGATGCAGGAGCCGGGAGATAGGACCGATTCCGAATTGGATTCCTCGTTGTTTTAATTCATCCAGATATACAAGAGAATCATTCATGTGGCTGTTTTACCAAACAAAAGGCCAGAGATTACCATAACAGTAACCCCCGACCTCCAGAAAACTCACCGCATAGACCACCCTTTCAGGGTTTCGATCCATGCCTTCACACGAAACGCGTTATTAGAGACTACTCGGGTATGACCTTGAACACCTCATCACCGGGACGGACACGATCGGAGACCTTAATACCGATATAATCTCCCGCCGTGGCCTTTTCCACCTGTGCGTTATCAATTTCCATCGAGGCAATCGTGTCTGCAAAATCGGTAGTATGGCCGTTGAACTTGAGGGTATCACCAACCAATACCTCACCTGCTGTAATCTTAACGGCTGCGACACTGGGTTTCGAAAAAAACTTCATAACCTCTCCAACTTTCTCCTCTCCCATGACTCATCCTCCCTGTATCCGCTCAGAAATAGCATCACAAATCATTCCTACTATTACCTTTGCTGATTATAGCTCCTTCCAATGAAAAATCAAGCAATAAAAAAGGGCAGGTTAGCTCCCTGCCCTTTTAAAAAACACGTATAATCACTATTTCAAGGCTTTTTTCTTTTTTCCACTCTTTTTCGTTTCGCCCTCCGGCATCAGCTCTATAATGGAGAGAAGGGCGTTGTCTCCATCGCGGGTACCCACCTTGACAATTCGCGTATACCCCCCCATCCTTTCAGTGTATCGGGGAGACAACTCCTCGAACACCTTCTTCGTCACGCGGCTGTCCCGTATAAATGACAGGGCCTGTCTTCGCGCGTGGAGCGTCCCCCGCTTTCCCAAGGTTATCATCTTATCGGCAACACCCCGCAGTTCTTTGGCCTTTGCGTCCGTTGTGGTGATCCTTTCATGATCCAAAAGGGACGTAACCAGGTTTCTCATCATGGCCTTCCTGTGACTTGACGTTCTACCCAGTCTCCTTCCCGCTCTCCTGTGTCGCATTATGTCGTACCCCTTTACACAATTATTCTTCCGTGTTCCTTTGCTCTTCTCTGCCGGGAAGATGAAAATCCACCTTGCTGCCGAGGCTGAGACCCATCTCGGAGAGCATTTCCTTAATCTCGTTCAGAGATTTTCGCCCAAAGTTTTTCGTTTTGAGCATCTCCGCTTCCGTCTTTTGAACAAGCTCACCGATATATTGAATACCGGCATTTTTCAAACAATTGGCCGACCGCACAGACAGTTCCAAGTCATCCACACCCTTAAGGAGATTTTCGTTGACATGACTCTCTTCTTCGACCTCCTCGGCGTGCTCGACCTCTTCCGGCTCATCGAAATTGATGAATACACTGACCTGCTCTTTCAGTATCTTGGCCGCATACGCAGCAGCCTCCTCGGGAAGCACGCTCCCATCTGTCCAGAGCTCAAGTACCAGTTTGTCATAATCCGTTATCTGACCGACTCGAGCGTTTGAGACGGTATACGAAACCTTTTTGATGGGCGAGAACAGAGCATCTATGTTGATTGTACCCTCAGGCTGCCCGGGATCTCCCTCCTTGCTGGCGGGGACATATCCCCTTCCGATATCAGCTGTCAGATCGGCTTTAAATACGGCCTTATCCGAGAGGGTCGCCAAGTGATGATCTGGATTGAGGATCTCGACCGTTTCATCGATGATAATATCCCCTGCCGTAACGATTCCTCCACCGGACACGTCAATATGGAGGGTCCGTGGAGCATCTTCGTTCAACTTCAGTCGTACCCCCTTCATATTGAGAATTATATCGGATACGTCCTCTTTTACACCGGATATACTGGAGAATTCGTGGAGCACACCATCAAATCTCACCGACGTAACTGCTGCTCCGTAAATGGACGACAGGAGAATCCTCCTCAACGCATTCCCCAAGGTGATCCCAAATCCCTTCTCCAAGGGTTGACAGGTAAATTCGCCATACGACGCCGTATGGGTCTTCTCGTCCACTTCTATTCTCTTCGGTTTTATAAGGCTCCGCCAGTTTTTCTCCATATTACTCGTTCCTCATAGTCAAGGGTTTACTTTGAGTAGAACTCTACCACCAACTGCTCTTGAATGGGCATGGTCAACTCTTCCCGAGTGGGCAACGCCTTGACAACACCTGCAAATTTTTCTTTATCCATCTCCAGCCATTCGGGCACACCGCGTCTGGCAACGGTTTCCACAGCATCGAGTATCGTAGCAATCTTCTTGCTTTTCTCTTTCACCTGTACCGTATCACCCACCTTCACAAGATATGAGGGGATATTTACTTTCTTGCCATTCACCAGAAAATGGTTATGTCTCACGAGCTGTCTCGCTTCGCCTCTGGAATTTGCAAATCCCAACCGATAGACCATATTATCCAGCCTTCGTTCCAAGAGAAGCAACAGGTTCGTGCCGGTAACCCCTTTCTGTCTTTCCGCCCTCTCAAAACAACCCTTAAACGATTTTTCGAGAAGAC
Organism: Syntrophales bacterium; assembly: GCA_963662405.2. Classification (GTDB taxonomy): domain Bacteria; phylum Desulfobacterota; class Syntrophia; order Syntrophales; family UBA2210; genus UBA6078. The sequence continues at coordinate 1,671,922 of CAXXKT010000001.1, read as the reverse complement.
CGAAGGTTCTCTTCAGCTTCTGCTTCTCTCTCAGCTGAGTGCCGTAATCGGACAGCTTACGTCTAAACTTGATCTGCCCATGTTCCCCGGGGATATACCCTCTCCGTTCGAAGGCGCACTTATCACTGTAACACCTGTCCCCTTTGAGAAAGAGCTTCGCCCCCTCAGCTCGGCATAGTCTGCATAAAGATCCTCTGTATCTGGCCAAAATACTCCTCCACTTACCTGTATGTAATGTACTCGAATCCGGCAAAACGGTGCTTAGACCCGTCTCCTCTTAGGCGGGCGGCAGCCATTATGCGGAATCGGCGTTACGTCCCTTATCAAACTGATGTTGAGGCCAGCAGCCTGTAACGCCCTCAGAGCCGACTCCCTCCCTGAACCAGGGCCTTTCATATAAACCTGCACATTCCTCAGTCCATGCACCCTTGCCTTTTTTACCGCATCAGTGGCAGTAAGTTGCGCGGCGAAGGGTGTGCTCTTTCGCGAACCCTTGAAGCCCTGCCCACCACCCGACGACCAGGCAATGACATTGCCACTGAGATCCGTAATAGTTACGATCGTATTGTTGAACGTCGACTGAATATGTGCAATCCCATCAGAGATGTTCTTTTTTTCCTTTTTCTTGACCGTTCTCTTTTTCGGTTGAGCCATTGTTCCTCCCGGTAGAGATCCCTTCCAGTTTCGTGACCTCCGCTCGTTTTACTTTCGTTTCCCTCCCACGGCCTTCCGCGGACCCTTTCGTGTTCGTGCGTTGGTACAGGTCCTCTGCCCCCTCACGGGAAGCCCCTTCCGGTGACGAAGCCCTCTGTAGGTACCAATATCCATAAGACGCTTGATGGACATGCTGATCTCCCGCCTCAGATCGCCTTCAACCTTACAATCTTTATCTATAATATCCCGAATGGCGGTGACCTGTTCATCAAGAAGATTGTCGGTCTTGGTGTTAAAATCGATCCCGGCTTCTTCCAGGATCTTTTGGGACTTTGACCTCCCTATACCGTAAATATACGTTAGGGCTATCTCCATTCTCTTGTTTTTGGGTAAATCGACCCCTGCTATTCGTGCCACCTATGCAACCTCCCGCCGGTTATCCCTGACGCTGTTTGTGTTTCGGATTTTCGCATATGACTCTGACAACGCCACGTCTCTTAATCACCTTACACTTATCACAAATCTTCTTAACGGATGCTCTCACTTTCACGATTCTCTCACTCCCAGCTCATTTTATTTAGATCGGTAGGTAATTCTGCCTCGGGTCAGGTCGTATGGTGACAATTCAACCGTCACCTTATCTCCCGGCAATATCTTGATAAAATGCATCCTCATCTTTCCCGAAATATGCGCGAGAACACGGTGACCATTCTCCAGTTCAACTCGAAACATCGCATTCGGCAACGGTTCCAACACCGTACCCTCAACAGTTATTGCATCTTCTTTAGCCATGTGATCACCTCGTCAGGGGTACAGTACGCCGACCCACCCCTATGTCCTGTCACTCAATATCACAGGCCCGTCTTCCGTCACCGCCACCGTGTGTTCAAAATGAGCCGATAGACCACCATCCTCGGTTACAACAGTCCATCCATCAGGCTTCACCTTAACCGCGTACGTCCCCTCGTTCACCATGGGTTCTATCGCAATCACCATGCCATCCCTCAGTTTAACGCCGCGGCCGCTCACCCCAAAGTTGGGAACCGGCGGGTCTTCGTGGAGGCCCTTCCCGATTCCATGACCAACATAGTCACGCACTACCGAAAATCCAGCACTTTCCGCATGAACTTGCACGGCAGAAGAGACATCGCCTAACCGGTTCCCCGCTCGCGCCATTTCTATACCTCGGTACAGCGCCTCTTCCGTCACCTGCATCAATTTCGTGGCCGAGCTTGATACCTTTCCCACCGCAACCGTGATAGCTGAATCCCCGTAAAATCCGTTATAAAAGGCACCATAATCAAGACTGACAATATCCCCCTCCTTCAGCAAACCATCTGAAGGAAACCCATGCACTACCTCGGAATTTATCGAAGCACACAGCGCAAAGGGAAAACCGCCATATCCCTTAAAAGCGGGCCGCGCGCCCCTCTTTCGTGTCAGTTCCTCAGCAAATCTATCCAACTCCGCGGTCGATACTCCGGGCTTCACCCTTTCCTGCAATCCAGACAACACTTCTGCAACTATTGCGTTACATTCTCCCATTTTCTGTATCTCTTCGGGAGACTTGAGAATAATCATCTACCGCGTCACCTCATACGGCTGCGTCAGCGCCTTCTACCGATTCTGCCCTTTTTCATAAAACCTTCATACTGTCTCGTAAGAAGATGCGTCTCTACCTGACCGGCAGTATCCAGAGCTACACCAACAACAATCAGGAGGGCTGTCCCGCCAAAATAAAAAGGAACATTGAAATTACTAATCAACACACTGGGCAGAACACACACAGCAGAAACATAGATCGCTCCACTGAAGGTAAGGCGAGTCAACACGCTATCGATATATTCGGCGGTCTTCTTCCCCGGACGAATACCCGGCACATAACCACCGTATTTTTTCATATTATCTGCCACATTGACCGGATTGAACGTAACGGCCGTATAGAAATAGCAGAAAAAGAAGATCAATGCCACGTAGAGGAGTTCATACACGATCTTCCCCGGCATCAGTGCCCCCGCCATGGCCTGCATCCACGGATGCGGAACAAAGTTCGCAATGGTAGCCGGGAACATAATAATCGACGAAGCGAAAATGGGCGGAATAACACCTGCCGTATTGATCTTCAGCGGCAGGTGAGTCGTCTGTCCACCATACATCTTCCTTCCAACAACTCTTTTCGCATACTGGACAGGAATCCGCCTCTGAGCACTCTCCACAAAAACAATGACGCCGACAACACCAATCATCAACACGAGGAGAATCACGACGAAGAAAATCCCCATCTCACCGGTCGATAACAGACGGAAGGTATTCACCACGGCGGCCGGCCCCCTACAGACAATCCCCGCGAAGATGATCAGGGATATACCGTTCCCAATGCCCTTCTCGGTAATCGTCTCACCCAACCACATGATAAAGGACGTACCGGCAGCCAACGTAATCACGGTCATCAGGCGGAACGCCCAACCCGGAGTAATAACAACGGACAGACCACCCGGTCCCGCCATGTTCTCCAAGCCAACGGCTATTCCGAAACCTTGGATAATACTCAGTATAACGGTTCCATACCTCGTATACTGTGTAATCTTCCTCCGTCCAGCGTCACCTTCTTTCGATAATTTCTCGAGATGCGGAACGGCCACCGTCAAAAGCTGCAGTATGATGGACGCGCTGATGTACGGCATGATCCCCAGCGCAAATACTGAAAGCCTGCTCAGCGCCCCCCCCGCAAACATGTCAAAGAGCCCCAGTAAGGAGTTTTTCGCCTGTTCGAACAGGGCGGCGAGTGCTTGCGTATCTATTCCAGGGGTTGGGACATGAACACCAATCCGGTACACGGCAAGAAGGAGAAAGGTAAAAAGAATCTTCCTCTGCAACTCCGGAATCTTGCTAATGTTCTTAAAACCACCGATCATCAAGCAACCTCTACCTTACCCCCCAAAGCCTCGATCTTCTCGCGGGCTCCACGGCTTATACCGTTGGCCCTGATCGTCAGGGGATGTTCGATTGTGCCTTTTCCGAGTATCTTAACAGCATCACCTGTCTTTTTTACGATACCTTTCTGTACCAAGGAATCGATATCCACAACGGAATCCGCCGGGAACACAGACAATTGCCCGATATTGACGATCACAAACTCTTTTCTGAATCGATTGTAAAATCCCCGCTTAGGCAAACGCCTTGAAAGGGGCATCTGCCCGCCCTCAAAACCGGGCCTGACACCACCGCCAGACCGCGCATTCTGACCTTTCGAACCGCGACAGGATGTCCCACCATGTCCAGAGCCGTCGCCACGCCCAACTCGCTTCCGCTTTTTCGTGGCCCCTTCGGCGGGCTTCAATTCATTCAGCTTCATGCTTCCATCTCACATTCTTCCACAGAAACCAGATGGGATACCTTCCTGACCATCCCCCGTATCTCCGGTGTGTCCATCAGGTACACCGTCCTATGCATCTTCCTCAGCCCCATCCCCAGCAGGACATCCCTCTGCGCTTGAGGTCGCCCTATGGAACTTCTTATCAACTCAATCTTAAGTCGTTTCACAACCTACGCTCCATATTACCAATCGTTAGATTTGAGCTAGATCCTTCCCCCGAAGGGTAGCTATCCGTGCTGGATCCCGAAGGCTCTTCAGACCCTCCATTGTTGCCTTAACAAGGTTATGAGGGTTATGGGAACCAAGACACTTGGTCAAAATATCCTGCACGCCTGCCACCTCCAAGATCGCCCTGACCGCCCCACCGGCAATAAGACCCGTTCCTTTGGAAGCTGGTTTCAAAAGGACCTTCCCGGCTCCATAGTGGCCGATTACCTCATGGGGAATGGTCCCATCGGCAATGGATACCTGCACGATGTTTCGCTTTGCCATCTCCATTCCCTTCCTGATGGCCTCAGGAACCTCATGAGCCTTTCCCAATCCAACACCAACAGAGCCGTTACCGTCACCAACCGCCACCACGGCACTGAAGCGGAACCTCCTACCGCCCTTTACCACCTTGGCGGTCCTTTTGATCTTGATTACCTTGTCAAGAAGTTCGTTCTCTTCCATATTCCCCGTATCCAGCTTCAAAGAGTTATAATTTTAAGCCCATTTCTCGTACGCCTTCTGCGAGACACTTGACCCTTCCATGATAGAGAAACCGCCCTCGGTCAAAAACAGCTTCTTTTATCTCTTTCGAAAGAAGGTCTTTTGCCAACAGCTTCCCGACTTCCCGGGCCACTTCGCTCTTCTTGAGTCCCTTCATCTGTGCCTTTATCTCCGCATTCAGCGTCGACGCATGGGCAAGAGTCCTTCCCACATCATCGGCAATGGCCTGGACATAGATATATCTGGAACTCCGAAAAACCGAAAGCCGTGGTCGGGTCTCGGTGCCAAAGATCTTACCCCGTACCCGCTTTCCGCGTCTTTCGCGTATCTTTATCAATCTCTTTTTCGATGCCACCGCAATAATCCCTCTATTAAGATATTATGTCCCCGCAGACTTTCCGACCTTCTTCCTGACATACTCCCCTGCGTACCTAATCCCTTTTCCCTTATACGGCTCAGGCTTCTTCAAGTCTCGTATCTGAGCCGCGACCCTCCCGACTAATTCCTTATCAATGCCTGAAACCGCCAGGTTAACCTGTTTGTCTACCCTCACGGAAATCCCCTCAGGTATGGCATACTCTACCGGATCTGAGTACCCGATCAGGAGCTTGAGCACGTCGCCTTGCACCTCACCCCGGTATCCGACACCAACAATCTCGAGCGCCTTTTCGAACCCTGTGCTCACGCCGGTAACCATGTTGGCCACGAGCGTCCTCACAAGGCCGTACAGAGACCGCCCCTTCCGATCATCGGCCAGGACCTTGACTAGGACTGTATGGCCCTCTTGAACAACCGCAACGCCCTGCGGGACTTCCATGGAAAGGACCCCCCTGGGACCCTCAACCGTCATTGATGAGTCGTGCTGCTTGATCTTGACACCATCAGGAATATCTATCGGTTTCTTGCCAATTCTCGACATGAATACATCTCCCGCTCTCTCTTACCGTCCCAAAAGCTATTATTACCAAACGTTACAGAGGATCTCACCACCCACGCGCAAGTCACGTGCTTGCTTGTCGGTCATAACCCCCTTGGAAGTTGAAAGAATGGCTACCCCATAACCGTTCAGGACTTTGGGGATATCCGCACTCCCGGCATACACCCGCCTGCTCGGTTTACTCACCCTCTGGATATCGGTGATTGCGCTTTCCTTTCCAGTTGAATAGCGCAGATGTATCCTCAACATACCATGCGGATTCTGATCACCTTTCCTGACATCAAACCCATTTATATATCCCGCGTCTTTTAAGACCTTCGCAAGATTCAGGTTCACCTTCGACAGGAACACATCCACATTCTTAAACCTCATGCGATTAGCATTTCTTATCCTTGTCAGCATATCGGCAACGGGATCGGTCATCCCCATTGTGATTCTCCTTTACCAGCTTGATTTTATAACACCCGGGACCTCCCCGTTGAGGGAGCGTTTTCTCAGGCATATCCGACACATATCAAATTTTCTGTAATAAGCACGAGGCCTTCCACACAGCGGGCACCTATTATATTCCCGTACGGGGAACTTCTTCTTCGCCTTGGCCTTTGCTATTAAGGATTTCTTCGCCACACCCATTCCTCCTAATTACGAAACGGTACACCCATCAGCTTCAAAAGGTGCCGAGCCTCATCGTCCGTCCTCGCCGTCGTTACAATACTGATATTCAAACCCTTCACCTTATCGATCTTGTCATAGTCGATCTCGGGAAAAATATAATGTTCATTGATTCCCATGGAAAAGTTTCCCCTTCCATCGAACGACCGGGGCAGGATTCCCCGGAAATCCCTTATGCGCGGGATAGCAACGTTGACAAGCCGGTCGAGGAACTCATACATCTTCTCTCGCCGTAAGGTTACCATGCAGCCGATCGACATGCCTTTACGCAATTTAAAAGTCGCAATCGACTTCCGCGCCTTGGTAATGACCGGCCGCTGCCCCACAATCATGCCGAGCTCGGAGGCGGCACTATCGAGTATCTTGCTGTTCTGTATCGCCTCACCCAAACCCATGTTCACAACGATCTTCTCAAGACGGGGAACCTGCATCAGGTTTTTATACCCAAACTCCTTGATCAGTGCAGGGGTGACTTCCTCTTTGTAATATTGCTTTAATCTAGCCATTCTTTTCCCTATTCATCCAGCAGCTCTTGGCATTTTTTACAAACCCGCACCTTCTTGCCATCCTCCAGCATCTTGTATCCGACCCTGACACCGGAATTACACTTACTACAAAAAAGCATGACATTGGAAAGATGCAGGGGAGCTTCTTTTTCCACAATACCACCCTGACCCCTTGCGTCAGGTCTCTGATGCCTCTTTATCAGATTGACCTTCTCAACCAGCACACGGGTTTTCTCCTTGGTGACACCGATCACCTTACCGGTCTTTCCTTTTTCCCGACCAGCTATGACCTGCACCATATCCTTTTTCTTAATATGCATAGGACGATTCTCCACTACCACGAACAGTTCAATTCCTCAAATGACTTCGGGGGCAAGGGATACGATCTTCATAAACTGCTTTGCCCGCAACTCACGCGCGACAGGGCCAAATATCCGTGTGCCGAGCGGCTCGAGCTGGTCATTGATCAACACGGCGGAGTTCTCGTCAAACTTGACATATGAGCCATCATTCCGCCCTATCTCTCTCTTTGTCCGTACAACCACGGCCTTCAGCACATCCCCCTTCTTCACCTTTGAATTGGGAATCGCCTCCTTCACCGATACGACGATAACATCTCCAATGCGGGCGTACCGCCTTCGTGAACCACCGAGGACTTTTATACAACAGACTTTTTTGGCCCCTGAATTATCAGCTACCTTTAAAAAGGTTTGCATCTGTATCATGACAAAACCCCGTTATTTCGCCTTCTCTAAAATCTCGCGTACCGTCCATCGCTTTTCCTTACTGAAGGGACGCGACTCGGCTATCAATACCGTATCTCCCAGACCGCACCGGTTATCTTTATCGTGGGCCTTATATTTATCATGTCGTTTTATGTACTTGTGAAACTTGGGATGCTTGACCAGCCTCTCCGTGAGAACGACTATCGTCTTATCCATCTTGTCGCTGACCACCATTCCCTGTATTGTCCTCTTGGCACCCCTAGTATCCATTATATTACCTCAGCTCTCCTCTTTCCCTGAGAACGGTCTTTACACGGGCAACATCCTTTTTTACACTCTTTATCATAGATGAAGACTCCAGCTGCCCCGTCGCAAATCTGATGCGAAGTCTGAAAAGCTCCTCAGCAAAGCCCCTTTCCTTTTCCTGCAACTCATCCACACCCAGGTCTCTGATTTCCTTAATTTTCATCGAAAATCTCCCTCGATAGCACCTTCGTAGCCACCGGAAGCTTGTGCGAAGCCAACCTCAATGCCTCACGAGCCACATCTTCAGGGACCCCTTCCATCTCATATAGGATCGCCCCCTTTTTGACGATGGCCACCCATTCTTCGGGTGATCCCTTTCCCTTACCCATACGTGTTTCAGCCGGCTTTCGGGTGATTGATTTGTGCGGGAAAACCCGTATCCATATCTTGCCGCCACGTTTGACATGACGCGTGATCGCAATACGAGCGGATTCGATCTGCCGGGCCGTTATCCGGCCGCTTTCCATCGCCTGAAGTCCAAACTCACCGAAATCCACCTTCAGCCCCTTATGGGCCGCGCCCTTGATCCGCCCTTTCTGGATCTTCCTGTATTTTACTCTTTTTGGTGCTAGCATTAGTATATATCCCTGTCCTTACACCTGACTCTGACTTTCTCTCTTCTCCGGCAAGACCTCACCATTGAATATCAAAACCTTGACACCGATAATTCCATAGGTCGTTCGTGCCTCTGCAAAGCCATAATCGATATCCGCGCGCAGGGTATGGAGTGGAACCCTTCCTTCACGGTACCATTCCCGCCGTGCCATCTCCGCACCCCCCAATCTTCCCGCACATGCCACACGGATTCCTTTGACCCCAAACTTCAGGGCCGTGGTCACCCCGCGTTTCATAGCCCTTCTAAAACTGACTCTTCGTACAAGCTGAAGGGCGATATTTTCGGCCACGAGTTGGGCATCGGTTTCGGGTTTGCGAACCTCCAGGATATTGATGATGACCTCTCCCGTCATGATCTTCTCAAGATCTTTTTTGATCTTCTCGATCTCGGTCCCCTTCCGCCCGATGATGATCCCCGGGCGGGCGGTGTATATGTTCACCTTCGCCTTATCGGACGCCCTCTCGATCTCTATCCGTGATATCCCGGCATGAAAGAACTTGGTTTTTATTTCTTTCCTGACCCGTATATCTTCATGGAGGAGCTCACTGTAGTTTCTTTCAGCGAACCACCGAGAATTCCAGGTTTTATTAACACCCAATCTGAACCCGATCGGATTTACCTTCTGTCCCAAACCTTCACCTCCCTAGAGATTACCCTCATCCAGTATAACCGTAATGTGGCTTGTCCTCTTCCGTATAGACGCCGCTCTTCCCTGTGCACGCGCTCTCCATCGCTTCAGTACAGGACCCTGATCCACGAATATCTTTCGCACGTAGAGGATATTCTCGTCGATATTGGGGTTCTGGGCTGCATTCGCCATCGCGGACTTGAGGACCTTCCTGACTATACGGGCTGCCTTTTTATCGGTAAACCCGAGCCTTGCATCCGCTTCAGCAACCTTCTTCCCTCGGATCAGATCGACCACCAATCGTGCCTTCTGCGGCGATATCCGAACATATTTGACAACTGCCTTTGCTTCCATCCGTCATAAACCCCGCGGTTATCTCTTTTTCAACCTTGTTTTCCGGTCACCCGCATGACTATAAAAAGTCCTTGTCGGCGCAAATTCGCCCAGCTTATGTCCGACCATATCCTCGGTTACATAGACGGGAATAAACTTCTTTCCATTATGAACCGCAAAGGTATGGCCTACCAACTCGGGAGCAACCATGGAACGACGAGACCACGTTTTAATCACCGCCCGGCTTCCTGAGGTCTCCGCTGACCGGACCTTCTTCAGAAGTTTTTCATTGACATAAGGACCTTTTTTTATTGAACGCGCCACGCTCTACCCTCTTTTCTTCACGATATACTTATCAGAATATTTGTTTTTCCTTGTCTTATACCCTTTTGTGGGAACCCCCCACGGCGTACAGGGATGCCTTCCACCAGACGACCTACCTTCCCCACCCCCCATGGGATGATCCACCGGGTTCATGACCACCCCGCGCACCTTGGGTCTTCGTCCCAGCCATCGCGTCCTACCTGCTTTTCCAATACTGATATTCTCATGCTCGATGTTACCCAGCTGACCGATGGTTGCCCTGCATTCCATCAGGACTTTCCGCACCTCGCCCGAAGGGAGACGAACCTGAGCATACGATCCTTCTTTTGCCATGAGCCGTCCATACGACCCCGCACTCCGGATCAACTGCCCCCCCTTCCCGATCTTAAGCTCAAGATTGTGAATAAGAGAGCCCAGAGGTATATTTTTCAGGGGAATCGTATTTCCTATCTTTATATCCGGCCGCTCTCCACTGACTATCACAGAGCCCACCTCAAGGCCCAACGGGGCAAGGATGTAGCGCTTCTCGCCATCTGCATAGTGCAGCAGGGCAATCCGCGCGGAGCGATTCGGATCATACTCGATAGCGGCTACCTTAGCCGGGATATCCACCTTGTCGCGCCGGAAATCGATAACCCGAAATCGTCTCTTATGCCCGCCACCGATATGCCGGCTCGTCATACGGCCAAGGTTGTTTCTCCCGCCGCTCTTCTTCAGCGGCTTCACCAAGGCCTTCTCGGGCGTTGCTTTTGTTACCTCCTCGAAGGTAGACCCCGTCTGCGATCTCCTCCCAGGGGATGTGGGCTTATACGTCTTGAGTGCCATAATCGTCTTCCCAAATCTCTTGTTGCTATACTCCCTCGTGAACCTCTATGGAATTCCCGGGGGCAAGGGTGATGACGGCCTTCTTCCGATTCCGTCTCCTGCCTATAACTCGCCCGACCCTCTTTTTCTTGCCGGTTACGTTAATGGTATGCACATCCACCACACTGACCTTGAATATCTTCTCCACCGCGTTGCGGATCTCGACCTTCGTCGCCCCTCGCTCAACTTCGAAGAGATACTTGTTGTCTTCTTCCCTGGCTATCGTGCTCTTCTCTGTTACAACCGGCCTCTTGATGACGGAATACATATCCATTATGATAACAATGCCCCTTCTATCATTTTCACGGATGGCTCCAACAGAACAAGCGTGTCGTACTTCAACAGATCGTAAACATTGATTCCTTCCGCGCGCATCATCTTCACCGTCTTGATATTTTGAGATGATTTCTCCAGTATGGAATTTCTCTCATGAAGGATAAAGAGGGTGGTCCCCAGTTCAAAACGGTCTACCACCTGCTGAAATTCTTTCGTCTTGATCCTATCCATTGGGAAATCCCTGAGTATAATGACCTTGTCCTCTTTCACCTTCATACTCAGTGCAGAACGCAGCGCCACCCGTCTGACCTTTTTGGGTACCTTATATGAGTAGTCCCGTGGATGAGGCCCAAAGACCGTACCGCCGCCCCTCCAGAGAGGAGATCGCGAAGTTCCGGCCCTCGCGCGTCCGGTTCCCTTCTGACGCCACGGCTTTCTCCCTCCCCCTCTCACATCAGAACGTGTCTTTGTGGAGGCAGTCCCCTGACGCCTGGAGGCAAGCTGCATCCTTACCACTTCATACAAGACGTGCTCGTTAACATCAGCACCGAAGACCTCATCACTCAGTTCAATCTGCACCGTTGTATTTTTATCTATATCATATACATTCAGAAGCGGCATTATTTCATCTACCTTATAATTTAATAGAATCCTTTATCAAGACAATTCCGTTCGTACTGCTGGGAACAGCACCCTTCACGAGAATAATATTCTCCTCAGGCCGCACACCCACTACCATCAGGTTCTGGACGGTTTGTCGCCGGTTCCCCATATGTCCCGGGAGTCTTTTCCCCTTGAATACCCTGGAAGGCCACGCGCTGGCGCCAATGGACCCCGGTGCCCGGTGAAACATCGATCCATGGGTGGCCTTGCCGCCTTTGAATCCGTACCTCTTGACTACACCGGCAAAGCCCCGACCTCTGGTTGTTCCCACCACATCGACATACTCACCCACCTGGAAGATGTCGACATTGAGTTCCGACCCCACGTCATATTCGTCGATGGACTCCAACCTGAATTCTCTAAGAATCCGAAAAGATCCCCGGTCCGCCTTTTTAAAATGCCCCTTCAAGGGTTTTGTAACGGCCTTTTCCTTGACCCGATCAAACCCAAGCTGGATAGCATCATATCCATCCGTACCCTGAACCTTTTTTTGAATAACAACGCAAGGTCCCGCCTCAATGGCGGTAACGGGGATCACTGATCCGTCATCCCAGAAGAGCTGGGTCATCCCTAATTTCTTGCCTATCAGTCCCTTTTTCATGTCAACTCTGACTTCCCATGCATCTTTTCGGAAAAAAATGAGGAGATGAAACTTCCGATCCCATCTCCTCATTCCCCGTCAAAACTATAACTTTATCTCGACATCGACACCGGCAGAGAGATCAAGCTTCATCAACGTATCGACAGTAGACTGCGTCGGCTCAACGATATCGATAAGTCTCTTATGCGTGCGTATCTCAAACTGCTCCCGCGATTTTTTGTCAACATTGGGAGACCTGTTCACGCAATACTTATTGATAACAGTCGGAAGGGGGATCGGTCCCGCAACGCGCGCACCGGTCCTCTTCGCAGCTTCTACAATATCCTGTGCGGACCTATCAAGGAGCTTATAATCGTAAGCCTTGAGACGAATTCTTATCTTTTGATTTTCCATCGAAACCTTTACCAAATAGGACCTATTCTATGATCTCGCTAACGACACCGGCCCCGACAGTTCTGCCACCCTCACGGATAGCAAACCTCAGTTTTTCCTCCATGGCGATAGGGGTAATCAGTTCAGCCACCATCTCCACATTATCACCGGGCATCACCATCTCAATTCCCTCGGGAAGGGTGGCCACACCCGTCACATCGGTCGTCCTGAAGTAGAACTGCGGGCGATACCCGTTGAAAAAGGGAGTATGCCTCCCGCCCTCTTCCTTCGTCAAGACATAAACCTGCGCCTTAAACTTCGTATGGGGAGTTATGGAACCGGGCTTCGCGACAACCTGACCCCGCTCGACGTCCTCACGCTTGGTACCTCTCAGGAGGACACCGATATCGTCACCGGCCCTTCCTTCGTCGAGGGTCTTACGGAACATCTCCACACCGGTGCAGACCGTCTTGAAGGTCGGCCTAATCCCAACGATCTCAACCTCTTCACCCGTCTTTATAATCCCCCTGTCAACCCGGCCCGTCACCACCGTTCCACGACCGGAGATCGTAAAGACATCCCCGACCGGCATCAAAAACGGTTTCTCGAGGTCACGCTCGGGTTCCGGGATAGAGGTGTCAACGGCATCCATCAGCTCCCAAATGCATTTAACCTCTTCCGAATCCGGGTCGTCACTTTCCAAGGCCTTCAGGGCAGAGCCCCTGATGATCGGAAGGTCGTCGCCGGGAAACTCGTAATCCGTGAGCAGCTCTCTCAGCTCCAGCTCGACCAGATCGAGGAGCTCCGGATCATCAACCAAGTCCACCTTGTTCATGAACACAACAATATATGGCACCTGCACCTGACGGGCAAGGAGAATATGTTCTCTCGTCTGCGGCATGGGACCGTCCGATGCCGCCACCACAAGAATTGTCCCATCCATATGGGCCGCTCCCGATATCATGTTCTTTATATAGTCAGCATGCCCCGGACAGTCGACATGGGCATAATGCCGCTTTTCGGTCTGATACTCAACATGAGCGATATTGATGGTAACGCCTCGCTCTTTCTCTTCGGGGGCATTATCGATTGAGTCAAAGGGCATAAAATCAGCAAGACCTTTGCTAGCCAGATGCTTTGTTATAGCTGCAGTCAATGTGGTCTTCCCATGATCCACATGTCCGATTGTTCCGATATTTAAATGCGGCTTTGTCCTTTCAAATTTCTTCTTAGCCATAACCATTACCTCCTTTATTTAAAAATGGTTACCTGATTCCTTATTCAAAGCGTTTGCTCGTTTATCTCTGTCTGACATCCCGCTTTAGCTTATCTACACCCGCCCTATGGCCCTCTTCGGGCTCTACCCAAGCGCCTCGCTTATCTCTAAAATCGATAATGGGCAAATGCCTTATTCGCCTCAGCCATCTTGTGGGTATCTTCCCTCTTCTTAACCGATGCTCCTCGTCCCGCAGCCGCATCCATGAGTTCAGCCGCCAACTTTTCCTTCATACTCTTGCCAACCCGGGACTGGGAATTTCCTATCAACCACCTGATCGCCAGGGCCGTTCTCCGATCCGCAGCAACCTCCGTAGGGACCTGATAGGTGGCGCCACCAATTCGCCTCGATTTCACCTCGAGAACCGGCTTCACATTATCCATCGCCCGTTCAAAGACCTGGAGGGGCGCTTCCTTCATCTTGTCTTCTATAATATCGAACGCTCCGTAGAGGATCGATTCAGCAACACTCTTCTTCCCCTTCTTCAACAGGTTGTTGACAAAACGCGCCACCAAGGGGCTGTTGTGTTTGGGATCCGGCAATATCTTTCTCTTCGTGACTTCTCTTCTACGCGGCATAAAGCTATTCCTGTCTACTTTGGTCTTTTGGAGCCGTATTTCGATCTGCCCTGTTTTCTATCCTGAACCCCGACGGCATCAAGAGAACCCCTCACGATGTGATACCTGACACCGGGAAGATCCTTCACCCTGCCTCCCCTCACGAGGACGACGGAGTGCTCCTGAAGATTATGTCCTATCCCCGGGATATAGGAGGTGACCTCATACCCGCTGGTGAGACGGACTCTGGCCACCTTTCGCAGGGCCGAATTCGGCTTTTTAGGGGTTGTCGTATAGACCCTCACACAAACCCCTCTCCGCTGGGGACAACTGGCAAGCGCCGGCGCCGAAGTCTTCTTCTGCACCTTTGATCTGCCTTTCCTGATCAGCTGGTTTATCGTCGGCATTATTCTTCCAAAATCCTCCCTGCTCTCTCTGGTAAATCCGCTCCCAATCTGGGCTAGCAAAGTAGCGGTTTGTATCAATTCACGACTTGACTGTCAAGGCTTTTCTCTATATCGTCCTCATTTATTTCGAGACCCTCAGGAACCTGATCATCGGCCGCAACGGCAATTCCCAGATTCTTATACATGGGAAGCCCGGTACCCGCCGGGACGAGCCTCCCCATAATCACGTTTTCCTTGAGACCCCGGAGGTAATCAACCTTCCCGGAGAGGGCTGCCTCCGTCAACACCCGGGTCGTCTCCTGGAATGATGCGGCAGAAATAAAACTGTCGGTGTGAAGTGACGCCTTGGTGATCCCCAGGAGCACCGGAACGGCGGTGGCCGGGTTTCGCCCTTGCTCGATCGCCTCGCGATTCTCCTCTTCGAACATATTTTTATCCACCTGTTCATCCACGAGGAAGGCGGTATCACCGGAATCAGTCACCCGCACTTTCCTGAGCATCTGACGGACTATGATTTCTATATGTTTGTCATTGATCTTGACGCCTTGGAGACGGTACACCTCCTGCACCTCATCAACCAGGTAGCGTGCCAATTCCTTCTCACCTTTGATATTGAGGATATCATGAGGGTTGCTGGATCCATCCATCAGGGCCTGGCCGGCTATGACCCGGTCCCCCTCCTGGACACTGATATAGCGCCCTCTGGCGATCAAGTATTCCTTCGAATCTCCGACATCGGGAGTGATAACGATTTTCCTCTTCCCCTTGGAATCCTCACCGTACGAGACCTCTCCGTCGATTTCGGCTATGACGGCATACTCCTTCGGTTTTCGGGCCTCAAAGAGTTCGGCGACCCGAGGAAGCCCCCCGGTGATATCCTTCGTCTTCGTGGTCTCCCGGGGGATCTTGGCGATAATGTCACCCGCCTTGACGGCATCCCCCTCCGAAACGCCGATATTCGCCCCCACCGGCAAGAGGTGCCGTGCGATTGTGTTTGTTCCGGGCACCCGGGCCGTTTTCCCTTCCTTGTCCTTGATCGAGACCCGGGGACGCAAATCGGCGGCCCGGTACTCCACAATGACCTTTCTTGAAAGACCGGTGACTTCATCCACCTGCTCCTGCATGGTCTTCCCTTCAATGATGTCACCAAATTTGATCGTACCGTCGATCTCAGAGAGAATCGGAATCGAATAGGGGTCCCACTGGGCGATCAGGGTTCCGGATTTGACTTCCTCCCCCTCCGCTACTCGCAGATACGCACCATAGGGAACGGTATATTTGCCTCGATTCCTTCCCTCCTGGTCGAGGACATGGACCTCCCCGGTTCTACTCATAACGACCAATCCGCCGTCTTTAACAGGGGCAATGTTGAGGTTGACAAACTTGAGGATCCCGTCATGCCGGGCTTCCAAGGTTGAGTGTTCCTCGAATTTCGCGGTCCCGCCGATATGGAAGGTTCGCATCGTCAACTGCGTCCCCGGTTCACCGATGGACTGCGCCGCGATGATACCAACCGCTTCACCGATATTGACCAAGTGGCCGTGCGCCAAGTCTCTTCCGTAACACAGTGCACAGACCCCATGTTTCGCTTTACAGGTAAGTGCGGATCGTATCAGTACCCTGCTCAACCCGGCTTTATCGATCTTCTCCGCAAGCGCCTCGTCGATCTCCTGATTCGCCTTCACAAGGACCTCGCCGGTGAAGGGGTCCTCAATATCCTCAAGGGCCACCCGCCCGAGGACACGCTCACCCGCCGTTTCTATGATTTCGCCGCCTTCAACCAAGGCGGAGACATAGATACCATCGAGGGTACCACAGTCCGTTTCCATGATAACGCTATCTTGTGCCACATCGACCAGCCGTCGGGTCAGATACCCGGAGTTTGCCGTCTTGAGAGCCGTATCGGCAAGACCCTTCCGAGCGCCGTGGGTGGAGATAAAGTACTCCAAGACCGTCAGCCCTTCCCTGAAATTAGCGGTGATGGGGGTTTCAATAATTTCTCCCGACGGCTTTGCCATGAGCCCTCGCATACCGGCAAGCTGGCGCGTCTGAGCCGCGCTTCCACGGGCCCCTGAGTCAGCCATCATATAAATTGAATTGAAGCTCTCCACCGGGGCACTCACCCCATCAGGCCCCTCCATTTCTTCGGTCCCGATATTTCGCAGCATGTCATCGGCCACCTTCTCCGTGGCATGAGCCCAGATATCGATTACCTTGTTATACCGTTCACCGTCGGTTATCAGCCCGTCCATGTACTGCTTCTGTATATCAAAAACATCCTTCTGAGCACCGCCGACAATATCGCTCTTACTCTCGGGAATGGCGAGATCACCAATCGAAATCGAGAGACCGGAGATCGTGGCATACTTATAACCGAGATCCTTCAACCGGTCTGCGAGAACAACCGTTGTCTTTGCCCCCGAAGAGCGGTAACTGTAATCGACCAGATTGGCTATCTCCTTCTTATTGATCACTTTATTGATGTGGGTGAAGGGGATCTCATCGGGTATAATCTCGTACAGGAGAATCCTGCCAACCGTGGTATCGACCAGTTTCCCATCCATGCGTACCTTGATCCGGGCATGGAGCGATGCCGCACCCGCATCATACGCGCTCCGCACTTCGTCCGGCCCCGAAAAAATCATTCCTTCGCCTTTGGCATACTCACGCGACCGGGTCAGGTAATAGATCCCAAGCACCATATCCTGGCTAGGAACAATGATCGGCTTCCCGTTGGCGGGTGAAAGGATGTTATTGGTGGACATCATAAGGCAACGGGCCTCCACCTGGGCTTCCACCGACAGGGGAACATGCACCGCCATCTGATCACCGTCAAAGTCGGCGTTGAAGGCCGCACAGACAAGAGGATGGAGCTGCAAGGCTTTTCCCTCGATCAGGACCGGCTCGAAGGCCTGGATTCCGAGTCTGTGAAGGGTCGGGGCCCTGTTCAGCATCACGGGGTATTCACGAACGACCTCATCCAGGGCATCCCATACCTCCGGCCCCTCTTTCTCCACCATCTTCTTCGCGCTCTTGACGGTCGTCACATACCCCTTTTCCTCAAGCCGGTTGTAGATAAACGGCTTGAACAGCTCGAGGGCCATCTTCTTGGGGAGCCCGCACTGGTGGAGCCGCAGATCCGGTCCCACCGTGATCACGGACCGCCCCGAGTAATCAACCCGCTTCCCAAGAAGGTTTTGTCTGAACCTGCCCTGTTTCCCCTTGAGCATGTCAGACAAGGACTTCAGGGGTCTTTTGTTGGAACCCGTAACCGCGCGACCGCGCCTCCCGTTGTCGAAGAGGCAGTCGACCGCCTCCTGGAGCATCCTCTTTTCATTGCGGATGATGATCTCCGGGGCGTTCAATTCCAAAAGCCGCTTCAGGCGGTTGTTCCGGTTGATGACCCGCCGGTAGAGATCATTCAGATCGGAGGTGGCAAACCGCCCACCATCCAGCGGGACCAAAGGCCTCAGGTCGGGAGGAATCACCGGAAGGACCGTCAGGACCATCCACTCCGGCCTGTTTCCTGATTTCCTGAGCGTCTCGACAATCTTCAATCGTTTCACGAGCTTTGTCTTCTTCGTGACCGAGGTTGCCTCCCTCAGATCGACTCGAAGCTCGCTGTCCAGTTCTTCGAGATTGATCTCTTCGAGAAGCGTTCTGATTGCCTCCGCACCAATCCCCACTTGAAAGGCATCCTCTCCGTACTCGTCCAAAAGCTCCATATACTGGTCTTCCGAAAGAAGCTCCTTTTTCTTAAGAGCGGTATCTTTCGGATTCATGACAATCCACGATTCGAAGTATAGGACCCGCTCGAGTTCTTTCAAGGTGAGATCCAAGACATTTCCGATCCTGCTGGGAAGACTCTTGAGAAACCAGATATGCGCAACAGGTGATGCCAGGGTAATGTGCCCCATCCTCTCCCGGCGCACCTTCGACTGGATGACTTCAACACCACACTTCTCACATACCATTCCCCGGTGTTTCATTCTCTTATACCGGCCGCAGAGACATTCGTAATCCTTGACCGGTCCAAAGATCTTCGCGCAGAACAGGCCTTCCCTCTCCGGTTTGAAGGTCCGGTAATTAATCGTCTCGGACTTCTTAACTTCACCACGAGACCACGATATGATCGTTTCCGGCGAACTCAACGATACCTTGATAGCGTTGAATCTCACCGGATCCTTAGGTTTCTCGAAAAAACCGTAGATATCTTCCACTCGATATCACTCCCTTTTCCCCAACAGTTTTAGAGGACCCGGTTTCTCTTACGCATCCTCAAGCAATTCGACATTGATGGCCAGGCCCTGGAGTTCTTTAACCAATACGTTAAAAGACTCCGGGAGGCCGGGCTCCAGATTATGTTCACCCTTGACGATTGCCTCATACATTCTCGTTCGACCGGCCACATCGTCCGCCTTGACGGTTAGAAACTCCTGCAGGGCGTAGGCTGCACCGTAGGCTTCAATGGCCCAGACCTCCATCTCACCCAGTCTCTGACCACCGAACTGCGCCTTCCCGCCCAGTGGCTGCTGAGTAACCAGAGAATAGGGACCGATGGACCGGGCATGGATCTTATCGTCAACCAGATGATGGAGTTTCAACATATAGATCATCCCCACCGTCACCGGCTGATCAAAGGCCTCTCCCGTTCGGCCGTCATACAACCTCGTTTGACCCGTTTCGGGCAAACCGGCCGCCGCGAGCATTTCTTTGATCTCCTTTTCATGGGCACCGTCAAAGACCGGGGTAGCCAGTGGGACTCCCCGCCTCAACCGATGAACAAGTGCTCGAAGCTCTTCATCGGTCGCCCCATCGACAAAGGTGTCGAATTCGGGGGAAGCATAGATCTGCTTCATCTCTTTCTTGACTTCCTCCATACCGGAACCGCTCATGATATTCTGAATCTTCTCTCCCAATCCCCTCGCCGCCCATCCGAGATGGGTTTCGAGGATCTGTCCGACGTTCATACGTGAAGGGACGCCCAGAGGATTCAAAACAATATCAACCGGGGTTCCGTCTTCAAAAAAGGGCATATCCTCCTCGGGGAGTATGCGCGAAAGGACCCCCTTGTTACCGTGCCGTCCCGCCATCTTGTCACCAACGGAGAGTTTTCTCTTGATGGCAACATACACCTTGACCAACTTGATCACACCGGGAGGCAACTCGTCTCCCGTTTTCATCTTTTCTATCTTTTCCGCGAAAAAGGTCTCCACACTCTCCACTCGTTCAGCCAAGCCCGCCAGGAGCGCCCGCATTCTCTCTTCAACGTCATAATCATCGAGTGTGATATCTTTCCAGAGTCGGGTCGGCACATTTCCAAGGGCCTCCCGCGTAATTGTATCTCCCTTTTTCAACAGGGTTTTCCGACTATTCGGATCTAACAGCTTTGAGGCTGAGATTTTTCCTACCAAGAGTTCGGACACCTTCTTCCCGACATTATCGGCAATAATCCGGATCTCGTCATCCCGGTCCTTGAGGAGGTTCTCTATCTCTTCATCTTCAATCTCCCGGGACCTGCTATCCTTATCCGCACCCTTGCGTGTAAAGATCTTGGCATCGATCACCACGCCGTCGACACCGGGGGGCACCCTGAGGGAAGTGTCCCGCACATCACCGGCTTTTTCCCCGAATATGGCGCGCAGCAGCTTTTCCTCAGGAGACAACTGGGTCTCACCCTTGGGAGTCACCTTGCCTACCAAGATATCCCCCGCCTTGACCGACGCACCCATTCGAACGATTCCACTCTCGTCCAGGTTCCTCAGGGCATCCTCTCCCACATTGGGGATATCACGGGTAATCTCCTCTTTCCCCAATTTGGTGTCCCTTGCCAACGTCTCGAACTCCTCTATGTGCACAGAGGTATAGATATCATCCTTCGCGATCCGCTCACTGACCAGGATGGAATCTTCATAGTTGTACCCACCCCACGGCATGAAGGCAACCATTACGTTCCTGCCCAGGGCCAGCTCACCGTTATCGGTTGCCGGGCCGTCGGCGATAATATCTCCTCTGTTAACCCTGCTCCCCTTGGCCACGATCGGTTTGTGGTTGAAACAGGTGTTCTGGTTCGAACGCTGATATTTGGTCAGGTTGTAGATATCAACACCGATGTCCGATGCGTTCAGATCCGTGACATCACGTCTGATGACTATCCGCGACGCATCGACGTCCTCAATGACGCCGGATTCCTTTGCAACGATGACGGCACCGGAATCTCGCGCGACAACCGCCCCCATGCCGGTCCCCACCAGCGGGGCCTCCGGTTTGAGCAGGGGAACGGCCTGCCGCTGCATGTTGGATCCCATCAGGGCCCGGTTGGCGTCGTCATGTTCCAGGAAGGGAATCAACCCGGCAGCCACCGAAACAAGCTGGCTGGGGGAAACATCCATCAGATCGATCTCCCCGGGGCTGGCGGTGATGTAATTTCCGCTTTTGCGTGCCGTAATAAGCTCGCCCACAAAGTATCCCTTTTCATCGAGAGAAACATTTGCCTGGGCAATGATGTAATCTTCTTCCTCGGTTGCGGTGAGATAACGAATCTCATCAAGCACCCGTCCGTTCTTCACCACCCGGTATGGCGTCTCTATAAACCCGAATGCATTGACCCGAGCATAGGCACTGAGTGATACGATCAGGCCGATATTGGGACCTTCCGGCGTCTCGACAGGGCAGACGCGTCCGTAGTGGGTGTTGTGCACATCCCGTACCTCAAACCCCGCCCGCTCTCGTGTAAGCCCCCCGGGACCCAAGGCCGACAGCCGCCTCTTGTGCGTAATCTCGGAGAGGGGATTGGTCTGATCCATGAATTGCGAGAGCTGGCTGCTCCCGAAAAACTCGTTCACCACCGCAGTTACCGGTTTTGCATTGATAAGGTCGTGGGGCATCATCGTTTCTATATCGAGAAGATTCATCTTCTCCTTGATGGCACGCTCCATTCTCACCAGGCCGATGCGGTACTGATTTTCAATCAGTTCCCCCACGGATCGGATCCTCCGATTGCCCAGGTGATCGATATCATCCACGCTGTATTCAGGAACACCATTTTTCAGGTTGATGAGATACTTAACCGACTCCATGACATCCTCTCGACGGAGAACGGTCATATCGGAGGGAACATCCATGCGAAGCTTATAGTTCATCTTCACACGTCCAACGTCGGAAAGATCGTAACTATCCTGGCTGAAAAACAGGCTGTTGAAAAACCGGTGGGCCGTCTCGAGCGATGGGGGGTTACTCGGCCTCAATCGCCGGTAGATATCAATGATGGCCTCTTCCTCGGTCTCGATCTTGTCGATGAGCATGGTATTCCGGATATAGGCGTTTACCCCCTCCTCATCGAGCTGAATCAGCTTGATGTCCGTGATCTTCCTTTCATGGATGAGCCGCACATTTTCTTCATCCAATTCATCGTTACATCTCAGGAAGACTTCACCGGTTTCGGGATCCGTCACATCCGCGGCGAGAATCTTTCCCGGGAGATACTCATCGCCAACATCCAACCGGTCGAGTCCCGCATCCTCAACCTTTCTCAGGAAGGTTCGAGAAATCTTTCGCCCCTTCTTGAGAATAACCTCACCACTCTTAGGATCCTTGATATCCTCCGGCAATCTCTCGCCAATGAGGTTTTCATCGACAATCAGGGAGACATGCCCCCCCGTCAGGCTCACTTTCTCGACATTGTAAAAGTAGGCCATCAGGTCTTCGGCGGAATATCCCATCGCCTTGAGGAGAACCGTCACCGGCATTTTCCTCCGTCGGTCTACCCGGGCATACAGAATATCTTTGGGGTCAAATTCAAGATCGAGCCACGAACCGCGGATGGGAATCACCCGAGCAGAATAGATCAGCTTCCCGCTTACATGGGTCTTCCCCTTGTCGTGACCGAAAAAGATCCCCGGCGATCGATGGAGCTGACTGACAATGACCCGCTCGGTACCATTGATGTTAAAGGTCCCCTTTTCGGTCATGAGCGGGATCTCACCAAAGTAGATCTCCTGCTCCTTGATGTCACGTATGATCTTCTGATCGCTGGCACGGCCATTGCTGTCGAAGACGACAAGGCGTACCACGACCCTCAGCGGGGCATTATAGGTCATTCCCCGTTGCGTGCACTCCCTGACATCATATCGGGCGTTGCCGATCTTGTAACTGACAAA
The DNA here is from genome assembly GCA_963662405.2 of Syntrophales bacterium. Taxonomy (GTDB): domain Bacteria; phylum Desulfobacterota; class Syntrophia; order Syntrophales; family UBA2210; genus UBA6078. The sequence goes on along the minus strand of CAXXKT010000001.1, from coordinate 1,648,959 downwards.
TTCCAGTGAGCATTTTCCACTGAAATCAACAATCGGAAAAACACTCTTGAAGGCCCCTTGAAGGCCGAAGATCCCCCTCTTCCCGGGATCTGTATCGGCCTGGAGAAATTTTTCATAGGACTTTCTCTGAATTTCTATGAGATCGGGTATCTCAACGATCTTTTTGATGCGACCAAAACTTTTTCTATACGTACCCATAGTGATCCTTATAATGGTCTACCCTTCATAAAAGAGAGAAGCCAGAACAGAAAAACCTCTCTGACCTCTGGCTTCCAGACCCATTCCATTGAATCTCCCTGTAATGTAACTTTGAGTAACCGTTAGTTACCTACTTAATCTCTACCGTAGCACCAACCTCTTCCAGCTTCTTTTTTATCTCTTCGGCTTCATCCTTTGACACGCCTTCTTTCACCGGCTTGGGAATCCCCTCAACCAGATCCTTGGCCTCTTTGAGCCCAAGCCCCGTCACGGCCCGGGCAACCTTGATGACCTGAATCTTCTGGTCCCCGAATCCGGTCAGGATTACGTCGAAATCCGTCTTTTCCTCCGCCGGGGCCGCCGCTGCTGCCGGTCCGGCTGCCGCCACCGCCGCCACCGGGGCCGCGGCAGAAACACCAAGTCTTTCTTCCAGTTCCTTCACCATCTCGGACAGCTCAAGAACCGTCATATTCTCAATAAACTCAACAACTTCTTCTTTTGTAATCTTCTTTTCGGTTGCCATTGTTTTTCCTATCCTTTCCTGTATCTAATCAATTTCCTTCTTGCTCTTTATTCTGCCGATGAGCCTCGAGCACCTGAACAAAACCACGGGGAACCCCACTCAAGACCGTGACCAACTGGGTCTGGACCCCCACCAAGATAGAGAGAAGCTTTGCCAGAAGGACCTCTCTACTCGGCAGTTCGGCCAGGGCCTTGATATGATCTCTGTCCAACAGGGCACCATCCAAAACCCCCGCCTCAATCTCAAGCTTATTGTTCTTCTTGGCGAACTCAACCAAGATCTTGGTGGGCGCAACGACGTCCCCGAAGTTCATCATGAGCGCCTTGGGACCTTTGAGGTGATCCTCCAACGGCATGAAATCGGTATCCTTGAGAGCGATACTGAGGAGATTGTTCTTCACCACCTTGAACTCACTCTCCACCTTTCGCAGCTCATTCCTCAGGCCGGTAATCTCCTTGACCCTGATACCACTGTAATCCGCAAGAACAGCCAGCTTCACATCCTTCAGCTTTTTGTGAAGCTCAGCGACAACATGTTCTTTTGCACTTCGATTCAATACATGGCCTCCTTCCGTTGTGTCATTTCCTAGACATCCCGGTCGCCGAGCAGCAACCCGGATCCTCTGAAAGTCAGACCGCTATACAGGAAAAGATACTGCTTAAACTCCCTTATAGTCTCGGCAGGCCGATCCTCAGCTCGATTAAACCCGCGGTACCTGCTGTCTCTGACTTCTTCTTCGTCTTCTATACGACCCGTAAAATATTCCTGACATCCAAGGGATCTATACCAACCCCCGGGCCCATGGTCGTGGAGAGAGAAATGGCTTTTAGGTAAGTCCCCTTGCTGGATGCCGGCTTCAGCTTCAGTAGCGATTCTACAAGTGCTAAGATATTCTCCGTCAGTTTGTCCGCTCCGAATGAGATTTTTCCTACGGGGCTATGAACGATCCCCGCTTTCTCCACTCTGAACTCGACCTTTCCCGCCTTTAATTCCTCGACGGCATTTTTAACGTCAAAGGTCACCGTGCCCACCTTGGGATTGGGCATCAGCCCGCGCGGCCCCAGGATCTTTCCCAGCTTTCCGACACTCCCCATCATGTCCGGCGTAGCAACGACCCGATCGAAATCCATCCAGCCGTCCCTGACCTTCTCGATAAGATCATCGGAACCGGCAAAATCCGCCCCGGCGTCAAGGGCCTCTCGCTCTTTGTCCCCTTTCGCAAAGACCAGTACCCTGACCGTCTTACCGAGGCCATGCGGAAGCACGACACTCCCGCGTATCATCTGGTCCGCGTGTTTGGGATTGACCCCTAACTTGATGGCGACATCGGCCGTTTCATCGAATTTCGCCCGTGCCGTCGACAATGAAAGTTCCACGGCCTCTCCCAGTGAATACCGCTTACCGGGCTCCACCTTGTTTCTCTCTTCCAAATACTTTTTGCCTCTGTTAGACATCTTGTTCAAACCCCGAAGTAGATTTATTTGCCGATCTCAATACCCATGGATCGCGCCGTCCCCGCAACGATGGCCATCGCCCCGTCCATATCGACGGCGTTCAGATCTTCATACTTAATCTCAGCGATTTCACGTATCTGTTTGGGTGTCACCGTGCCCACCTTTTCACGTTTAGGATCCCCGGCACCCTTTGCGATCTTCGCCGCCTGTTTCAGAAGAACGGATGTCGGTGGTGTCTTCGTGATAAAAGTGAAAGATTTATCGGCATAGACGGTTATCTCAACCGGTATGATCATCCCCTCCTGATTCTGCGTTAAGGCATTGTACGCCTTGCAGAATTCCATGATATTCACCCCGTGCTGGCCCAGGGCGGGACCAATAGGCGGCGAAGGCGTTGCTTTGCCTGCCTGGATTTGAAGCTTGATGCTTGCGATAACCTTCTTAGCCATGAGACTCCCCTCTATTTTCTTCTCGTTTCAAAATTTCCTTGCGGAACCTCTAGTTTTGAACTACTTGTATAAAATCAAGTTCTACGGGGGTGGATCTACCAAATATAGACACAATCACCCGCAATTTTCCCTTCTCCGGTTTAACCTCGTCAACAACCCCGTCAAAATTAGTAAAGGGACCATCAACGATCCGCACATGATCTCCCAGCTCAAATTTGAATTTCGGTTGGGGCTTGAGGGTCCCCTCGTCGATCTTGGTCTTCAGCGACTGCACAGATTCATCGGATATCGGAGACGGCCTGTCTTTCGTTCCGATAAATCCGGTTACCTTGGGGGTTTCCTTCACCATGTGCCACGTCTCATCGGTCAGCTCCATCTTCACCAGTATATATCCGGGGAAAAATTTCCTCTTCGAGGTTTTCTTCTCCCCTTTCTTGAGCTCGACCACGTCCTCCTCAGGGATCAGAACGTCTTCGAAATAATCCTGCATCCCGAAGGTGACCACCCGTTCCTCGAGAGAGCGTTTGACCCGGTTTTCAAACCCTGAATATGTGTGCACAACGTACCAGTTGAAAGCCATATTATTAGCTCAGCACCAATCGTATTATCCTGGTAAGACCGAGATCTACGATACCAAGAAATATTGATAAAATAATAACCACGACAATCACGACGGACGTCGAGGCGAGGGCCTCCTTCGGGGTCGGCCATGTCACCTTCTTCAGCTCAGCTCTCGCCTCCTTGAGGAAGCGCGTCATCCTGGTTATTATCGACCGTATTTTTTCCATCCACCCGTTCCTCAGGAAAAATAAAATGGCAGGCCAGGAGGGATTCGAACCCCCAACACCCGGATTTGGAGTCCGGTGCTCTAGCCGTTAGAGCTACTGGCCTGTACCAAACAATATGCCCTCATTCACCACCCTCGAATGCACCCGGGATACCCTGGCCAACCACCTTCCGGGAAAAACTCCGACCGGTCACAGCCAGCGCATCCACTGAGTCCTACTTCGTCTCTCTGTGGTCCGTATGCCGCTGGCAGAATTTACAATACTTTTTCATTTCAAGGCGGTTCTTCGTAATCCGCTTGTTCTTCGTAGTCGTATAATTTCTCTGCTTACACTCACTGCATGCGAGAATAACGATGTCTCTCATTCCCATAACATATACCCGCCTTCACCAAAGTGGAGCCCACGACCAGGATTGAACTGGTGACCTCATCCTTACCAAGGATGTGCTCTACCGACTGAGCTACGTGGGCCAATAAACACCGGTAGCCACGTATCGGGCAACCCATCAAAAAATGGAGCGGGAAACGGGATTCGAACCCGCGACCCTCAGCTTGGAAGGCTGATGCTCTAGCCACTGAGCTACTCCCGCCTTGTGGAAGCCCAAAACGGCAAAAATATGGTGGAGGGGGGAGGATTTGAACCTCCGTAGGCTTCGCCGGCAGATTTACAGTCTGCTCCCTTTGACCACTCGGGAACCCCTCCACACTAATCAACAGTAACTGGAGCTGGCGATGGGACTCGAACCCGCGACCTGCTGATTACAAATCAGCTGCTCTACCAATTGAGCTACGCCAGCAAGTTAACTTATGTATATCAAATCACTTTCAAGAACTGTACGGGTCAACTCCACCCTCCGCCCTTGCAAAACAAGGGCTTTCTCTATCCCGCAAATCGAATCAGGAACACTAAATAGAAATTTGTTGTTTGTCAAGAGGTTTTTATCATAAATCGTGGTTTGAAAGCAAAAACATGTCAACCCGCCCAACCTACCCTTCGCTGAAAACAGTCGCGGAAAAAATATAAATCTTCGCGTCCGGGTCTTCCCACGCGTCCTGAGGGAGACCTGCCTTGTGACAGGTTTCCCTCAGGAAAGTGGTCCTGTCCCAGTTATATTCGGGGGCTACCTGCGGGAGGAGCAAACCGGAATGAAACCCTTTAACCAAATAGATCCCATGTCGACCAACCTCGATTTCACCAACATCATGAATCTCTTCCAGCGGGGTCAGGACCGAGATCTCGATATCAAGGTCATCAAGTTCATCTTTTTGCACCGGACCGAATCGAGGGTCCCTGAAGGCCGCCGCCTGCGCCATCTCTTCAACCGTCTCATACAGTGGTTTCTCCCCCCTGATAAAGCCGATGCACCCTCTCAACCGTTCATGTTTTTTGAGGGTCACAAAGGCCCCCGTCTTCTCTTTCAGGAAATCGGCTGCAACCTCGCGACGAGACACCTTCTGACCAATAACCCCGGCTTCGATACTCTCCCGCGCGATCGCAAGGAGAAGACCCTTTTCTTCCTTCGTCAGATTCATTGCCCCTCTTCCCCGTGCATGCCGTCAACGCCTTTTTGGTACAAGACAACGGCGGCATACCCAACAACTCCGTTCTTCTCCCCCGTGATATCACCGGAATTCATATACGCGAAGACTTTCACGGTATCGGCTTTCATCTCGCGGGCCACCATCGTGGTCACGGCCACCGGTCCGGCGCCACAGGCCTCGAATGTGCCATGTTCAATCCCCCGCAAGAATCCTTCATCATCCATCTTCTCAATATACGCAAGCGCAGCCGAATCCATGGCAACAGCCTTATCATAGCTGTGATAATGCGAGAAATCGGAACTGGCAATCATCAAAAACCGACGCCCCTTCGCTGCTTGAATAATCGCATCCGCCACGGCCTTGCACGTAATCAAATCCTGCGTTCCCATCAAAATCGGGACGAAAGGAATCGTCCCAAACGCCACCTGTATGAAGGGAACCTGGATCTCAAGAGAATTTTCGGGGAGACAATCATCCGGCACCAGTGACACGAAGCCATTGCCGTATTCCACTATCTTCTCGGCCAGGACCTTTTCGATAGGGGTAATTCCCAAAGGGGTCTCGTACCCATCTCCATCGTAGATGGATGCACCTTTGAAATAAGCCCTATGACTGGGCCCCACCAGGATCACCACGTCAAAAAGATCTCTCCGTACGGCCTTGTAGGCATGTGCTGCAACCGCCCCTGAATACATATATCCGGCATGGGGAGCAATGATTCCCACCACACTTCCATCGGTCATCTCCTCCCGTGCATCGGCGATATAGGTTTCTATGTCAGTCCTGAGTCGAACCGGATCCGCCGGGTACCATGTCCCCGCAAGCATTGGCTTTCGTACGGCTTCCATCTTGTCCCCTCTTGCTTCTGCATACATTGAAAAGCTCAGGAACGCAATAATAACTATGCACGATACCGTCCTGTTGATTACGCTCATTCTCTGCGACAATCACCCCCGTTTTCCGTTATAACGCACATGATATGTATGTTATAAATGATTACCGTCTCTGTCAAGTGTCAGGAGCACGTAATGTCAGGAGCACGTAAGCCGTCAGATTAAGACGGCCCGCTTCCGGGGCGTTATCTCCGTGACACGGCACCGGACACACCTGTCCCAATAAAACGTTTCAGTCGTACATTGACTGCCGGCATTTATGTTGTGTCATCCCCTGTTTTACCGAATTGGCAATATCTTGTAGACAGAGATTCAAGAACAGAACAACACGAACGAAGGGTGCGATAAATTCCAGTGTCCGCCGTATCATGGACTTTCTCTCTAAACGACAACAGAACAAAAAAAAATTGACTTTGAATTTCTTAAGAGGTAGCTTTGCTAGAATCGTAGTAGTATGGGGGAGGTTTTATCGCAGGATAGAGAGGTATCGTGTTTGTCCAATTCTTGACCTATCACAATAAGGAGGTACGGGATGACAACATTAATCATCGTTATCGGTTTTCTGCTTTACCTAATCCTTTATTTTACCTACGGCAAAAAGCTGGAAAGCGGCGTGGTGGTCGCCTCGGACGACAACGAGGCCCCATCGAAGCGTCTGTATGACGGGGTCGACTACATCGCCGCACGAAAAGAGGTCCTCTTCGGACACCACTTTGCGTCGATCGCCGGTGCCGCCCCGATCATCGGCCCGGCGCTGGCGATCTGCTGGGGTTGGGTCCCGGGGCTCCTCTGGGTCTGGTTCGGCAACATCTTCATCGGCGCCGTCCATGACTACCTGGCCCTGATGGCGTCGGTCCGCTACGACGGGAAATCGGTCCAGTTCGTCGCCACCGATCTGATCGGGAAACGGACGGGGACGGCCTTCTACTGGATTGTCTTTTTCCTCCTCATCCTCGTCGTGGCCGCCTTCGCCGCCATCGTCGGCAACATGTTCGTCAAGACTCCCGGCATCGCCATGGCGTACGTCCTGAAGATCGTGGCCGCCCTGATCCTGGGTGTCCTGTTGTACCGCACCAAGATGAACTTCGCCGTCTCGACGATCATCGGAATCGTGATGCTGTGCGCCGCTATCTGGGTAGGGTATCTGAAGGGAATACCGCTGAGCTACAATACCTGGATGTGGATCTTCTTCTTCTACATCATCATCGCCGCCGCCATCCCGGTCAATATCCTGCTCCAGCCGCGGGATTACCTGAACTCGTGGCTGCTCTACGCGGGACTGGTTCTCGGCTTCCTCGCCGCCATCTTCGCCTTCAGGGGATTCGAGGTGCCGGCCTTTTCGAGCTTCTCCCCGGTCCTCCTGGGGGGCAAACCGACACCCTTCTGGCCGGCGATCCCCCTGATCATCGCCTGCGGTTCCCTCTCCGGGTTCCACTCCCTGGTCGCCTCGGGGACAACATCCAAGCAGCTCTCCAAGGAGACCGACGGTCTCTTCATCGGATACGGGGCGATGTTCACCGAGGGGTTCCTCTCCACGATCGTTATCGTCTCCATTGCCGGGTTCGGATACACGGCACTCCAGAACGCGGGAGTGACGACCGAACAGCTCAATTTCGAGAACTGGGGCGCCGCCTTTACGAAGGTATCCGGAGCGGCAAAGCTTTCCGCAGCCAACCTCTTCGTCCAGTCGTATGCCGATATGGTCAATGCGACGTGGCTCACCATCATCCCGACCAAGATCGTCAAGATCATCGCCGGGATGTGGGTCGCCTCCTTCGCCATGACGACCCTGGATACCACCAACCGCCTGGCGCGCTATTGCCTCTCCGAGATGGCCCTGCCCCTGAAAGACAGCGCTGCTGGAGTTTATAACTTCCTGACCAACCGCTGGATCGCCTCCATCGTCCCGGCGGCGATCGGTATCTGGCTGGCGGCAAGCGGGAACTGGCTGATCATCTGGGGCTCCTTCGGTGCGGCGAACCAGCTCATCGCGTCCATCGCCCTCATGACCGGGGCCGCCTTCGCGGCCAAGAAGCTGAAATCGAGCTTCGCCGGCGCGGCCGTCATCCCGGCCTGGCTCCTCTGGGTCACCGTGACCTGCGGCATCCTGTGGTTCGTCATCGTGGTTCAGCCGGGCGCCGTCGCCGCGAAACCGGGTCCCGGATGGACCGTCATGATCATCCTGATCGTGATGTTGATCCTGAACTTCATCTTCTTCTGGGACTTCATCAAGTCAAAGGCGTACAAGGTTGAGTGACATGTTTGCACAGCAGTGATGTGGAGCCGGTACGTGGGTTTACCCCATGTACCGGCTCTCATGCATGAGATCGCAGATTATTTGAGTATCACCACTCCTGCCTTTTCGCAAATTGCTTCGCTTATAGTGCCATCATACCGGATAGGAAAACGGGTACTTTCTATCAAATACTTCTCAGGGAAATAGTTTTCTCCAAAACTACAAATCCTTACATCACCACGGATATTGATCGCCCAAAGGAAAAATTGTCAAAAAAATTTGACTTTGACCTCCTGAAGGAGTAGTGCACGCACCTGAAATTCGAGGAAGGAGGTGTTGTGGGCTATTCAAAGTCAAAAGAATGTTCGTTGGTTTTGTTGGACATCTATCGAAACGATAAAATTACAGTCAATTAAGGAGTAACGCAAATGACAACTCTCATTATTATTATAGGGTTCCTTCTTTACCTGATACTCTATTTCACATACGGAAAAAAGTTGGAACGAGAAGTGGTGATGGCATCGGATAGCAACGAGACTCCGTCGAAACGTCTGTACGACGGGGTCGACTACATCGCAGCACGAAAAGAGGTCCTCTTCGGACACCATTTCGCCTCGATCGCCGGCGCCGCTCCGATCATCGGCCCGGCGTTGGCGATCTGCTGGGGGTGGGTCCCGGGTCTTCTATGGGTCTGGTTCGGCAACATCTTTATCGGGGCCGTCCATGACTACCTGGCCCTGATGGCATCGGTCCGTTACGACGGAAAATCGGTCCAGTTCGTCGCGACCGATCTGATCGGGAAACGGACGGGGACGGCCTTCTACTGGATCGTTTTCTTCCTCCTCATCCTCGTCGTGGCCGCCTTCGCCGCCATCGTCGGCGGGATGTTCGTCAAGACCCCTGAGATCGGCTCTGCATTTGCCTGGATGATCGTAGCAGCTCTGATATTGGGCATTTTCATGTATCGCACTAAGATGAGTTTTGCCGTTGCGACGGTCATCGGTATCCTGATGCTGTGCGCCGCCATCTGGTTGGGAGCGTTGAAAGGGATCACGCTGAGCTACACCGGGTGGATGTGGGCGACCTTTTTTTATATCATCATCGCCGCCGCCATCCCGGTCAATGTCCTGCTCCAGCCGCGGGATTACCTGAATTCGTGGCTGCTCTATACGGGACTCCTGATCGGTTTCATCGCCGCCGTTTTCGCCTTCAGGGGCTTCGAGGTGCCCGCTTTCTCGACCTTCTCCCCGATCCTCCTGGGAGGCAAACCGACACCCTTCTGGCCGGCGATCCCTCTGATCATCGCCTGCGGGTCCCTGTCCGGGTTCCACTCCCTGGTGGCCTCAGGCACAACGTCCAAACAGCTCACCAAGGAAACTGACGGGCTTCTGATCGGCTATGGCGCGATGTTCACCGAGGGGTTCCTCTCTACGATCGTTATCGTCTCCATTGCCGGGTTCGGATACACGGCACTCCAGAACGCGGGGGTGACGGCCGAGACACTAAACGCAGGAAACTGGGGCGCCATGTTCACCAAGGCCGCAGCATCGGTCAAACTGTCCAAGGCAAATCTCTTTATCCAATCGTATGCCGACATGGTTAATGCGACGTGGCTGGGTTTCATCCCGACAAAGATCGTCAAGATCATCGCCGGGATGTGGGTCGCCTCCTTCGCCATGACGACCCTGGATACCACCAACCGCCTGGCGCGCTATTGCCTCTCCGAGATGGCCCTGCCCCTGAAGGACAAAGCCGCGGGGGTATACAACCTACTGACCAACCGCTGGATCGCCTCCATCATCCCGGCGGCGATCGGGATCTGGCTGGCGGCGAGCGGAAACTGGCTGATCATCTGGGGTTCCTTCGGCGCGGCGAACCAGCTCATCGCATCCATCGCCCTGATGACCGGGGCCGCCTTCGCAGCCAAGAAACTGAAATCGAGCTTCGCCGGCGCGGCCGTCATCCCGGCTTGGTTGTTGTGGATTACCGTGACTTGTGCTATCCTATGGTTCGTAGTCGTGGTTCAGCCAGGTGCTATCGCCGCGAAACCGGTCCCGGGATGGACCGTCATGATCATACTGATCGTGATGCTGATCCTGAACTTCATCTTCTTCTGGGACTTCATCAAGTCGAAGGCGTACAGGGTTGAGTGACATGTTACAATAACATCATCCGGTGCATGGGCTGAGCCCATGCACCGGCTCTATCAACCACAGGTGTCGGGATATCAGCATGGGATTTCTCTCACTTTTCAAACGGATCCTTTCCGATTTCGACGCCTCTCACCGGGACAACGTCACCGCTCTCACCGGAGTCGAGGTAAAGGAACTCGAGAACATCTTCGCCCTGCTCCTCTTGGGATCCTTCATCGGACTCCCCGCCCCCCCTTCGTTTCTAGCTGTTGAACTGATGCCCTTCATGGAGCGGGAGATGAAGGTCCTGAACAGAAGGGCTCAGGACGCGGGGGACATGCTTGCGGAAATGGCCGGAACCATAGGGATCGATTGAATGAAGATCTTCTTTTTTACCGGAAAGGGGGGGGTCGGGAAATCGACCATGGCAGCCGCCGCGGCATGGCAGCTTTCGCAGCGGTCCCGCGTCTTGATCGTCTCGCTGGACCCGGCGCATAACCTTGGTGATATCTTTGGGGTTACGATCAGAAACGGAAAGAAAAAATTCACGAAGACACTCTTTCTGAGCGAGGTAAACCTCCAGAAGTTGTCCCGCGAATATCTGGAACAAGAGACCAGTGTCCTCTCCAACACATACAGCTACCTGAAGACTCTGAATCTCGACACCTATTTCTCGATCCTTAAATACTCCCCCGGGATAGAGGAATACGCCCTCCTGACCAGCATAGAGAAAACCATCCGGGACGAGACCGGGTTTGACTATATCATCTTCGACACTCCACCGACGGGGCTAACCCTGCGGTTCCTCGCTCTTCCGAAGGTGACCATCACCTGGATCGAGCGCCTGATGCAGATACGGCGGCAGATTCTCGAAAAGCGCTACACCATCCACCGGATCAGGGGGACCTTGAGCACGGAAGAAACCATCCTTGACTACAGAGAAGAGGATGACGACATCCTCAAACGTTTGAAGAAGCTGGACAAAAATTACCAAGATCTGGACAGTGCCCTCCGCGGCGGAGACTGTCATGTCGCCCTGGTATTCAATCCCGATATCCTCTCGCTCAGGGAATCCCAACGCTTGATCGAAGGTCTCCGCGAACTGGGCCTTCCCTTACGGCTCCTCATCAACAACAAGATAACGGAGACAAATAAAGAGATGGCGAGGCACGTCGAAGATCAGATGAAGAAAACGGCAGGGGACGTCCTCTTGGAACGCATTGAGCTGTCAAAGACTCTCCTTGACGGGGAGAAAGGCACCCTGTATGATGTCCGGGAAGGTATTATTCCCGATTCGTGGTAACCATTGATTCTATGTTCAAATACGAACACATTTTAACACAACCTGTCTTTTTTCTCTTTGTCGCGTTTTCCTTTCTCCTCACATTCGGTTACTTCTGGGGAAGAAGACAAAACAAGGAGCTTTTTCTCAGTGCCTTTAACGACCTCATGGAGGTGTTTCACCCCGACGATCAGACCTTTACGAATATCGGGGGGGCCATCGGCTACCATGCCAATCTCTTCATCAGAAAGAAGGGGGCGTTCCTGTCGCGCGTCGATGCCACCATCACCATGCTCCCCCGGCATTCATGGCTGTATCTCCCATTTTCAAAACTGATCAGAAAGTACGACCGGTTATTCATAGAGCTGTACGTCAAGAACAAACCGGAGGAAGAATGTCACCTCATAGAAAAACAGTATTCCCGGTTCGCCGGGGCAAAGATCACCCACCCGGAGCGCCTGAACCGGGAAACGACAACGTGGGGGGACCACACGTTCCACGTGTACTATGAGACTATTGAGACACGCTCTCGCCTCATGGATTTCATCACCAGAAATCCCGACCCCGGCATTACCAGACATATTGCGATAGTTCCCGATCAGAAAAAGTGTTTCATCTTCATGATACCCCGAAAAGGGCAGGTGGCGCGGTACCTGTCTCCAATCTGCCGATGGCTTCCCACCGTCGTAAAAAAACCTTAGAAATCCTGTTTAACGAAAGGAGATTGATCGTATGGACATACTATCCGGAAACGAACTCAAGTCTTTGATGCATCAACAGCTTGGAATTTGTGTTTCCCTCTATATGCCTACGATTAGAAAGGGACCTGAAATTCAGCAGAATCAGATACGGTACAAAAATCTGCTCAGAAGCGCCGAGGAACGCCTCCTCGCCAGCGGCGATCTGCGTCCCTCGGAGATAAAGGAGATGCTCGCACCGGCGCAGGAACTGGCGGGAGATGTACCCTTTTGGAGTTCTCAGAGCGACGGGCTTGCCCTGTTCCTGTCATCGGAATGGTTCACCTTTTATCGGCTGTCGCAACCCTTCGAGGAACTGGTAGTGGTAACCGATCGCTTTCACGTGAAACCTTTGATACCGGTCCTAATCTCAGATGCCGAATTTTCCATCCTCGCAATCAGCCAGAATGAAATCCGGTTTGTGCGGTGCTCACTGCAACGGATCGTTGAAACAGGCATTGAGAACCTCCCCGCAAATCTTGACGAAGCGCTGAATCTTGATGACTTCGAAAAACGTCTCCAGCGTCATACCGGCACAGAAGATGTAAAAGCCAAAATTTTACAATACTTTCAGCTCGTCGACAAAGGGCTGCGGGAACTATTGAGAGACCACAAGTCGCCCCTCATCTTTGCCGGGGTGGACTATCTGTTCCCCATATACAAAGAGGCGAACACCTACGCTCATCTCTTGGACACGTCGATATCGGGTAATCCGGAAGGGCTGAGTGCCGAGCGGTTGAGCGAACTCGCATGGCCAATCATGGAAAGGGTCTCCAAGACAAAAAAGACCGAAGCGGTGGCACAGTACCGACAAAATACCGGGACCGGCCTGACATCCGAAAACATCGAAGAGATCGTCCGGGGAGCCTTCCACGGACGTATTGGCATCCTATTCGTCCCAGTGGGAATTCAGCGATGGGGAACGTTCGATCCGACCACCGATACGGTCAGGCTGACCTCAAAGGCCAAGACCGGCAATGAAGACCTTCTTGATCTGGCGGCCATACAGACGATCCTGAATGGAGGCACCGTATATCCGACCAAACCGGGAGAAATGCCGAACGATGCCCCCCTCGCCGCTATTTTTCGATACTGACTGCTCGACCGGGGAAAGAGGTGCAAAAAAGAATGATCACCGAAAACGGCCCAAGGCCCGTCATGGAATATCCCTGCCGGTGGATCTATAAAGTAATCGGCCCTGACGAAAAGGCAATGGAAGAGGCCATAGGGAAAATTGTCCGGGACTGCGCCTGCACGATCACACCGTCCAATACCAGTAGAACGGGTAAATACCACTGTTTGAACCTTGAAGTGATGGTTGTTGATGAGAGGCACCGTACAGGGGTCTATAACCAACTGCGCGAAGACCCGGCGATCGAAATCGTCCTCTAATACCCTGCGTGAACCGCCGCCGCCGAGAAATATGGCGAAGAGCGGGGGGGGAATGACTGGCACATGTTAACGATAGAAAACAGCCTGCTGCTCGTGGTCGATATCCAAGAAAGTCTCGCACGAGTCATGCATGGAAAAGATGCCCTGCTCGACAATCTGCGAAAGGTCATCAAGGGAACGGAGTTATTGGGTATCCCGATACTCGTAACGGAACAGGTCCCGGAGAAACTGGGGGGTACGATCTCCGAGATATCCTCCCTGCTGGGAAACGTCACCCCCATCCCCAAATCGAGTTTCAGCTGCTGCGGGGAGGACCGCTTCATGAGAGAACTGGAGGAGATAAAGCGAAAAGAGATTCTCATGACCGGCATCGAATCGCATGTCTGTGTCTATCAGACGACGGCCGACCTGATCCGCAGGGGATACAACGTGCACATCGTCACGGATTGCATTTCATCACGAACGGGAGAGAACCGGTCCGTCGGTATCGAACGAATGAAAGATGAAGGGGCAAAAATAACCAGCGTGGAAATGGTCCTCTTCGAAATGATGAAGAGAGCCGGGTCCACCCGGTTCAGGGAAATCTCCCGGCTGGTCAAATAGAAACCCGCGGCAGAGAAACAACCGTGCGGTCATCTCACATGCCGCGGGGTTATTGATTATCGGATCAGATCAATACTTCATATATTCTTTCGGGGTGTTCTCAGCGATATATTTCACGGCATTATATAAGCAGGTTCGTATCGCCTTCTCCATGGGAGTCTTGGCAAAACCGCCCAGGCCGCCCACCATGCCGCCGCCACCACCGAAACCTCCAAGAAAACCACCGAGATTGACATCCTTTGCTTCTCCCTCGACACGAGTGGCTGCCAACACCTCCGACGTCCGGGTATCAACGATGCGTATGTCCATAGCCATTGACGATTTTTTAAAGGCACCCTTCAGACCACCCACGATGGCTGTTGCCGAACCCAGAAGACCGCCACCACCGATACCGCCCCCGGTCCCGGATGTCGCGGGATCCCAACCCGTAACTGCCCCCATGATCAGGAGATCGGCACCTTTGATGCCGCCCTTCTTGACACCGCTCTTGTCCGCGTAGCCCTGTTGGCCGAGCGACATTTCCTGTTTCAGGGCACCGAGATTCTGTCGTTCCAGGACACGGTACCGCTTACTTTGGACCATGGCGGTGGTCAGCATATCCCGCAGCCCCTGAGCGTACCCCGCGTTTCTGGAGTGAGAGATAGAGACGTCCTGTCCCATGCCCGAAATAGTCGTCGTGCTGCTGCTTCCTCCAACCTTCCACTCAAAGTTGGCGACCGCGACTTTTGCCTTGGGGCCACTGTATGGTGGAAGCTGCATCTCCTCTCCCGTATCCGTCTTGGCGGTAGGTTGGACGAATTGTTCCATGCAACCGGTAGTCATAAAAAGGGCTCCCAAGACACACGCGACAAGCAACCACATTCTTCTGTTCATGAATAAATCCTCCTTCGAATTTTTATTCATAGTTTAAACGATTGTCATCTCTTACCGTTTCTTCTGCAAAGCCCTGACCTGTTCCCGTTTCTCGGCAAGTTGTGTAAGGGCATGTTCATATCTGTCTCTACTGTGCTTATCGGACTGACGAATATGGTAACGCCTTCGTTTCTCCACCAGCACCTTCGCCTGCTCGTATTCTTCTCTGGCGCGTTTTAACTCACTTTCCCATTTTTCTTGCCTCAATGTCTCTTTGGCTCTGGATACCTGGTCATCCGTGAGGCTGTTTATCGCACTTTTTTCTTCAGGAACATCCCCTGTCCGGTTCGGTTGTCCCCTCCGTTCATCGTTTTCCTCACGATAACGGATCGTTTCCACATCATCGCCGTGAGGCAAAGCGCGGCGAGTATCCGTGATATGTATTACTCCGTCGGTATCTGTCCACAGGTACAGCTCTCCCGCGCGCAGATGCGAAAAAGGCAGGAGGGAAGACAGGATAAGAATAAAGGTAATAACACCAAGGCAACGCATAACCCTCCTTTCACACCACGCGGTCAGCTATCAATTAACATGTAATATTAACTAACAGAAACTACTTCGCTATTCAACAGGAAACTGCGTCCAGCCCCGTATTCATCCGAGGGGAAAAATCACAGAGGTAAGACTCGCAGCTGTGACGGCAGGAACAAAATATTTGTTCTTAACATGTTGCATCCCCATCCGAACCCGGGCAAAAAAAAGGGCCGGCTTGAAGCCGACCCCTTTGCATATGAATGGTGCCGAAGCCGGGATTTGAACCCGGACAGGCGTACGCCTATAAGATCCTAAACCTGGTGCGTCTATCAATTCTGCATTTGCACCTATTCATTCCAGATATTGCATTTCAGGAAATAGTTGAATGAACAAAAAACAATGGACCATGGTAACCGATCGGTTTATAGAGCAATATTCTAGGGAATTGTAATTGCTTTTATCCCAGTATTCCCAGGAATACACCACCGGCAATAGCCGCGCCGATGGCCCCGGCCACATTGGGCCCCATCGCGTGCATCAAGAGATAGTTCTGCTTGTTCTCCTTCTGCCCCATCACCTGAACAACCCGTGCCGACATGGGGACGGCTGAGACACCGGCGGCCCCGATCATCGGGTTGATCTTCTCCTTCAGGAACAGGTTCATGACCTTCGCAAGGATAACCCCCGCCGCCGCCGCACTGGCAAAGGAGATGACACCCAGGATGAGGATCAGGAGCGTCCGGGGCTGCAGAAAGTTCTGCGCCGGCATTGACGCACCGATGGCAAGAGTCAGAAAAATCGTAATGATGTCAACAAAGGTCGTCTGAGCCGTCTTGTTGAGTCGATCCGTGACGCCGCACTCCTTGAAGAGGTTCCCCACCATGAAACATCCCATGAGGGGCGCGGATGAGGGAATAATCAGGATGACGATAATGGTTGTTATCAGTGGAAAGAGGATCTTCTCCAGTTTCGATACCTTTCGGAGAGACGGTTTCATGTAGATCTGCCGCTCCTTCTTCGTGGTCAGGAGCCGTATCACCGGGGGAAGAATAATGGGGACCAGCGCCATGTAGGAATAACAGGCGACGGCCGTAGCCCCGATGATATGTGGGGCAAGGAGTGACGTGACATAGATGGTGGTGGGCCCTTCGGCCCCCCCAATGATCCCGATGGATGCCGCCTCCGTCATGCTGAAGCCGCAGATCAGGGACAGGAAGAATGCCAGATAGACACCGAACTGCGCCGCAGCCCCCAACAGCAGGGTTCGGGGATTGGCGAGCATGGGACCGAAATCGGTCAACGCGCCAAGGCACAGAAACATGAGCGGTGGGAGGATCTGCCACATCACACCGAACTGGAAGATCCGGGAAAGGAGTCCCACGGGACGGGTGGAGTACTCCGCCTGGTTGGTCTGTTCCATCGTAATGAGAGAGGCAATCACCTGCCCCTTCTCGATATGCTGACCCGTGGATATCTTCAGGCTGTCAACCTGCCCGAAGACGGGGGTCCGTATCTCCCCCGAGTCGAGTTTATAGATGACCCCACCCTTCTGGAAGGAATCCCCTTCCCGCATCGACACCTCCATCACCGTGCCGGCCTGGGGGGCCCTCATCTTCATCTCATAATCCATCATACCCCCGAGGGGCAGGTTGACCAGTATCATGCCGAACCCGATCGGAACTAGCAAAAGGGGCTCCATCTTCTTGGCAATGGCCAGATATATAAAGCCGAGACCTATCACGATCATCAGGGCATTCCCCCAGTAAAAAAGGGGAAATCCCGTCTCAAGTAATCCGAATAACACGTCCGCTCCTCCTCTTCAGCACCATCACTGCATCTATTTCTTGTCTCCGGCAATCTTGTTGGTAATCACTCGTGTCAGTTCCACCGATCCCCACAGCAGCACCAGTATCCCGAAGACTAAGCCGAATCCACCACAGGCCGTCTTAATCGCTAATCCCCAGTCAATCATATCACTATCGACTCCTCTCGCCCGGATAAACCGTTCTCTGGCGATTTACCGGGATCAAACACAAGAGAAGGGATAAGTGAAGCACCTACCCCCCTTATCCCTTCTCACCTTTCATCTATTCCAGGATCATCAGCACCTGGTCGGCTTCAACGGCATCCTTTTCCTTGACCTTGATCTCTTTGACCGCACCGTCCGCCGGGGCAAAGATGGGGTTCTCCATCTTCATCGCCTCCAGGATGATCACCTCATCACCCTCACTGACCGTATCGCCGACTTTCACCATAATCTCGACAATGTTCCCCGGCATCGGGGCCGTAATCTCTACGCTCATTTCTACTCCTCCTGATTATTTTGTTTAAAGCCTTCCACTACCAGCCATGGATATTCTTTTTATTTACAGGTATACGCCAATAAAATACATTATGTAACAGCCCCTTGCCGCGATATAATCGCCATGATATCTTGGATAACCAACAGTTATCAAAACTTGGTGGGCCATCCCGACAAGAGATGTTCACTCATCCCTCTGTTTGCCGAATCACGAATGATTTTTAGCACACCGATCAGATAGTTGCGAGTTTCACGCGGATCAAGTATGTCTTGCGCATAGAATTCCTGTGCCATTGGATATGGCGAACAATCCTGGACCATGGCCTCGGTCAACTTATTCCGCTCTTCTTCGGGAAGCTTGCCGAATACCACATCTGCGGCTATCGTGGGATCCATGAACCCCACCTCCGCCGTAGGCCACACAACGAAGTAATCGGGACCGCTGCCTTGAGCGCACATGTTCGCCGCGGCCTGACCATATGATTTCCGAATCACAATCGATATCTTCGGGACCGTAACCTGGTACAGGGCCTGAAGGGCATTCATCACCTTGGCTCCCACCCGTTTCTCTTCAGCCTCCTTTCCTACCCAGTGGCCTGGTGTATCGTGGAGGAACAAGAGAGGAATGTTGAAGGAATCACACAGGCACATGAAACTGGCAAGCTTTTCAAGACCATCCGTATTCATGGCCCCCAGATTATGGGCCGGGTTGTTGGCAATAACGCCGACGGTTTCCCCATTGATCCTGCAGAGGCTGGTGATGAGCATCTTGCCGAAGTTCGGTTTCAGTTCGAACAGTTTTCCCCCGTCAACGATGCATTCGATAATCTTGTGCATATCGTAGGTACGCGTGCGCTTTTCCGGCAGAAACTCAAGGATGCCATTCATGTTGTCACCAGAACCTTCCGGTACCGGACGAACCGGTGGCAATTCTTGGTTATTTGACGGCATGTAATCGAGGAATTCCTTAATGATTTCGAAACATTCTCCCTCGTTCTCGGCAATCCGGTCGGCCATTCCAGTGATCTTATCATGGACCTCCCAGCCCCCGAGTTCTTCTCCGGAAAAAGATTGACCAATGGCCTTCGAAAGGGCTCGAGGACCGGAGATTGAGATCGCACTCCCCTTGACCTGAACAACAAAATCGGCAAGACAGGCTTGAAAATCGGGTATACCGTAGCATTCTCCCATGGCGGCCATGATAAAGGGATAGTTTCTGATGTGTCCGTACTCTACCCGAAGAGTGTCAGTACCTCCTCCCCCTATCGAACAGATCCCCTTTGAACCTTGGACGTCGGGCATGCGGGCTCCACCAGCCTCCCCGAACCAGATGAGGGGAACCAGGTTTTTATTTACCTGGGTCTTGAACTGGATACTCTTCTTCAGGTTGATTCTTGCATTGGTGGATGCAAGCACCGTAAAATCATTGGCGACCACTCCTACCCGTCGATCATTGATGGTACCGTAACCCATCACAACTCCGTCTGCAGGCGTCTTGTCTTCCATCCCGGGTCTGTCTGAGGTTGCAAAGAGGCCCCACTCCATAAAGGAGTCTTTATCCAGGATCGTTGCCACCCGTTCACGGGCAGTGAGAGCGCCGCGGTCATGTTGTTTTTTGATCTTTTCCGGTCCCCCCTGTCCAAGGGCCTTTTCCTTCTTCTGGGCATAATCTTCGAGAAGTTCTTGAAATTTCATCAGCATACCTCCTTTCAAATGGGCCTCATCATCTTATGACCCGTGTTATTATTCCTAGTTGGCGTCTCTTTTATAACGCCTGACCCCCCATACATTGCCACTCCGATTTCTTCGATGTGATTGTGAAAATCGGGAAACACACGTCTATCCGGCTCCAGCATGCTGGCTGTATAACGGTATTTTGTATTCGCTATCCTCAATTCACCGGTTTCACGATCTAGACACATATGGCAAACGCCGATGTGCTCACACCGCTTCCCCGGGGAGAACCGGATGCAGAGACTCGAGGAATTATGTGTGAGATCGTTACAGCTAATCAATTTAAGCATCTACCGGACACTCCTCCACATCCTGAGATTTAAGACTATGGCGACGGTATGTGGATATAACAACTCCATGGCAACAGAGACAGTAAGCACTGCTGGGGGGGGGTGAGCACATATACCATCTCCACGTCATACCGCCGCCGAGTTCATCTCCTTATCTACACGTGAATCCATGGCACTCAGTCCACGACACACAACGAAGACTTGTTTCCTGAGATCCTTTCATTCCCAGTGAGCATCCCCAAGATATCACGAGCCATTCGTGTCAGCTTCTTCCTCGCATCTGTGCTCATCTTTAAATGAGATGTCATTTCAGCCGTTATAGCTCCCTGCATGACATTCAACCGTGGGCATCACCTCTTTACACAAAAGGATCATGATACATTACGGCAAGACTGGCACCACCATCAATAACGATACAGGTACCGGTCGTATAACTCGCAGCATCAGACGCCAAGTAAACAGCGGCACCCGCCATCTCATCGGGATCCGCAAATCTGTGCATCGGGACAAACTGTGTAACAAAATCTGACATCTGTTGATCTTCCCACAATGCGTGAACCAGAGCCGTTTTCGTGCCGCCCGGGGCAATGGCATTCACCCTGATATTGCTCAAGGCCATTTCAGCAGCCGCAGTTTTCGTAAAATGAATGATCCCCGCCTTGCTGATGTCGTATGCACTCGACAGATCTCCCACCATGAATCCCTCGACGGATGCGATATTGATAATGCTTCCGCCTCCTTGCTCTTTCATGATATTGGCCACCTCTTTACCGAGAAAGAAGGCACCTTTGAGGTTGAGATTCATGATCGAATCCCACAACTTTTCTTCATATTTCATAATAGGAACATTCATCGGATTGGTCCCGGCGTTGTTCACCAGGATATCAATGCGGCCATATTCCTCCATAACCTGCTTTACCATGTTTGATAGTTCGTCTAATTTGCCAGCATGAGCAGCAACACTCAGTGCACGCCTTCCAAAGGCCCGGCATTCATTGGCAACAGCTTCCAAAGCATCTACCTTCCGGCTGGTAATCGCGATATCCGCACCGGCATCCGCAAACGCCAAGGCAATTGATCTGCCGATTCCGCGGCTGCCTCCAGTAATCAGTGCAACTTTACCCTCCAGCGAAAAATTTGGTAGACTCATAGTGTTTTCTCCTTCCATTAGTAAATTACGCGTGATCTTCACGCAATCGATCGGCTGTACATAACTGACGGCAGGCGAGTTAAAAGACGAGTTGTCCCGGATCTTTTGTCAATAACACCCTGCCGACTTGGCAGAGAAAGCCGCTCATCATACATCTCCAAATCACCTGCGCGTCAAAACCCGTCCAGCATCAATGTTTTTCTCCGGTTTTTTTGAGATATTCCTTTAACGCGATACCTTTCACGGCATAAATCTTTATTGCGGAAGCTGAAGATTACGCCACGTATTGTATCTATTGTTATATTGTTTACAAGCATCATCCTATTCTATATAACTTTGTAATTAAAAGAATATCCGTTAATCTTTACCAATTATTGTTATTGATCGTACGTTACATTCATTTTCGGGCAAAAAAATTTATTTGAAAAACCATCGTGCCATCTCTCTCTGCAAAGGCATGATATATCCTAACAGCTCAACAGCACCACCCTGCGAAAACAGGCATGAACATGAAACTTTATTTTCCCCAACCAAACCGATAGAATTATATGCAAACGTATTTTCCTTGCCGAATCTCCAATTTGCCGTCTTCCATGAGAAGATCGAGGTGTTTTTTGATCATTGCCTGTTCACTGAATTCATAAAATTGCTTTGGTTCCCTCGGTTTTTTATATATGATCCATTGCCTGACGATATCGTCTAATGATCTCGATTTCCTCAAGAATTTCATTATTTCATTTTGCCGTTGATCAATAATATCAAGATAAGCCTCGGCCAATACCTTGATATCTCCCTTGATGATTCCTTCTTCATGGGAGGTAATATAGACATCCGCAGGGATATTCAGAAGTTTGTGCACAGATTCCCTGGTCTGTCTGATATCGGAAGATGCGTCACCATACCATGGGCCAAAACTGGTGAGGTCATAATCTCCGAGTATCAAGACACCCTCTTGCGGACAGTAGAAACTGCAATGTCCGATGGTATGACCCGGTGTATGCACCACCTCTAATTGAGTATGTCCGAAATCAAGAATCTCTCCATCTTCAAGCAACCTGTCGGAAGCGCGTTCCTGATAATGAAATGAATCAATAAGAACACGTTTCCACACCTGCTCATACGGGGTATCTTTCATTCCATAATACTCAAGCATTGTATCCATCGATTGAAAGCATGGCGCATCGTTGATGGGAACATACAATTCAGATCGAGGGAACAGATAATTAAAGGCAAAATGATCTTCGTGATAATGAGAATTGATCAGGATATCGAACCCTTCCTCGGGAGCAATCTCTTGTAAAAGTTTATCATCTGATGCAGGATCGATAACAACCTTTCTGTCATCATCGATGAAAACTGAGTTGCAGAACGGATAACGGGATTTATTTAATCCGGGAACAAATACTATTCGGCCAAATTTCTCAACATTCATATCGAGGTCCCTTGATCGCAATACATCCGGCACCGTATTCGTCGCCTCACCCACCTGCATCAGCGACAGTGAATACCGCTTTATCTTTCAACCGTGAACTCGCAACAATCATCACCCAAGGGACGCGCCTTGGTCATGGTAATTTTCAAATCCGGTGAAAGGGTCCTGAGCAGTGCTTCATATTCGGCGGTACAGCCTTTGCTGCAATTCGTTTTCTTCAATTCTTCTACGATACCTTGTCTTGTGGCAAGCTCCCATCCGCGGCAAACAAGATTCGCGAAGGTCCCCTTATTGTCGTTCTTGAGATCCACAGCGACTGTTTCATAAGAACCGAATCCCCACACCTCGCAGCTATAGAGCATAAAAAGTTTCAAAGCGTCTTCAACGGTCGGCTTGAGCTCATGTGCTTTTACCAGCTTGCTGCCGCACGTACTGCTGCAGTTTCCGTGCAGGGCCTTGATCCTTGGTTGGGCCTCTTCCGGATCCTTAAAATCCGCGTGAATTTGTAACTCTGCGGTAATAAAAAGCGAATAGGCCATATCAACCATTCTCTTGTATCTCTCGTACCAATCCAGTTTTGGAACTTCAACTTTGCTCATCGTCGCATCCTCCTTATATCTATTTTTTTACGTCCGCTTTATTCAGATTTAGATCCCAGACTTCCCCTTCCGACCAATTCTCCTGCAACAGAACTCGCTTAACCTTAGCCGTTGCAGTACGCGGCAGATCGGTTACAAATTTGATATAACGGGGAATCATGAAGCGAGGAAGCCGCGACTCTAAATAAACAATCAGATCCGCCGGTTCCAATTTCTCTCCCTGAGCAAGCACAACTACAGCCATGATCTCGTTCTCGCCAGCCATTCCGAAATCAGATGGTACGGGAATCACAGCAGATTCAGCTATTGCAGCATGGGTATTTACCTCTTTCTCTATGCTTTCCGGAGAAATATTCTCCCCCCGACGACGGATCCTTTCTTTGGCTCGTCCGGCAAAATAGTAAAATCCGTCATTATCTCTGTAAGCCAGGTCCCCTGTGTGCATCCAAAGATCCTGCCAGATCTCCACAGTTTTATCAGGTTGATTGAAATAGCCAAGCATACATGAATAAGGTGTTTTCGGTCTTTGGAGGACCTCGCCGATCTGACCACTGGGGACTTCATACCCTTCTTGATCGGCAAGTCGTATATCAATATCATCTCTGACCGCCTTGCCCATTAACGCGGTATCCTTTAACTTTTCAGGAACCCTCCCTATAAAGGGGGCGCTTCCCTCGCTCAATCCGTAGCACGTCCATACATCGACCCCAAAACGCTTTGAGAATTCGCCGATCTCCGGGATAAGCGGCAGACACATCACTCGTTTTACCGAATTATCGGCGTCGGTCGACTGGGGAGGCATCATCATCAGGAACGCAGCAGTGAAAAGAACATACGCCGTCGTTGCCCCGTTCTTGGTACATTCTTCCCAGAAAGTCGACGGATGGAATCCGTCGGCAAGGACAAAAGTGCCATTGGCAAGCATTGTTCCCAGCACATCGACATATTTTGCAGCCGTGTGATACAGCGGCAGATAGGAATAATGGATTGTATTCTCCATCAGGAAGATGTCTTCGGGATTGTCTGAAACAGGATACAGGGACAATTTTACATAATTATATGCGAATGCCTGAGGCTGAACAACACCCTTCGGCGCACCTGTAGTACCGGATGTATACATGATCGTGGCCGGATCTCCCGCTTTCACCAGTACATCCGGTATCTGATTGTCGCTCTCCAGCAGCGCATCGAAATTAAGAACATTGAACTTTTTACTCAATGCCGCATGTTCGCTGTCTTCCCCCAGCACAACAACCGTTTGTAATTCGGTGGTGTTATCCTTGATGGACTCAAGCCTATCCAGATACTGGTGATCAATGATCATCACCTTGGCCCGCGAATCATTGATAATATGCAGCAACGGATTGCCTTTGAGATTGAAGTTTACGGGCACCTCCACAACACCGATCTTTGCCGATCCGAACCAGCTGTAGAGGATCTCGAAACCGTTGGGCAACATAATGAGGATATGGTCTCCCTGCTTCATCCCCAGATTCAACAGCCCATTGGCAACTCGGGTCGCAGTATCATTCACAAAACGATAACTCACCGTCATGTCGCGGAATTTCATAAATGGTTTATCACCTAAGGTTTCTGCTTTGTCTTGTAAAATAGCCTTCACAACGGAGTCATTGCCATAATATTTTTTGATCATAGCTCTATCCTTTCTATAAAAGCTGCGAAATGTCCTTCACTTCTATACGGTTCTCCGCACCCTCGGCTTTGATTGCATCGTCTAACATTATTAAGCACTTAGGGCATGACGTGGCTATAATTTCGGCCCCGGTTTCCAATGCCTCCCTCACTCTGATTCTGCCCGGGCTCCGTTCACCGGAACCCAGCATGTCGGTAAAAAAGTTTCCCCCGCCGCCACCGCAACAAAAGGCGTTGTTTCGATTGCGTTCCATCTCAACCAGCGTTACATCGGGGATTGAAGATAATACTTCCCGCGGCGCATCATAAATACCGTTGTGACGCCCCAGAAAACAGGGATCGTGATACGTTATCCTTTTGCCGTGGGGCAAAGTGAGCTTTAACGCCCCTTCTTTGATTAATCCTGCGATCAATTCTGTGTAGTGCAATACTTCAAAATCGGCACCCCACTGTGAATAATCATTTTTGAAGGCATTGAAGGCATGGGGGGAGAGGGTCACAATCTTCCGCACCTTCAGCTCCTTGAACAATTCGATGTTCGATTGGGCCATTAATTCATACTGCCACTTGTCTCCGACCCTCATGACCTCATTCCCGTCGCTCAGTTCTTCGGCCAAAAGACAGCCGAAAGACACTCCAGACTGTGAAAAGATATTCGCAACAGCAGCGGCTATCTGGTGGCCCCGGTTGTCATAGGAAGCGGTGTCGCCTATATACAGCAGAAACTCCTGCCCGTTATATTTCTCCACATGACTTTTCTCGGACCAGTCTCCCCGCTTTGTCGCCGGCAACATATAAGGATTGCCATAAACAGTCATAGACTTAAGATAATCGCGCACTTCAGGAGGCACGCACCCATTCTCGACGGCCATACGTTTTAGCGCCTCAATGACTCTCAGTGGGTCCACGCCCACTGCCTCATGGCATTGTTCATCACAAGCGCCGCAGCTCGTGCACGTATATACCCGGCGCATGAGGTCAGAATCCAAAGATACCCGATTTTCCAGAAGCGCCTTTGCCAGTGCAATACGACCGATAGCGTAATGTGAATCGTAACCGTATCTTACACCCGATGGACATATGGGGGTGTAGATTTCCCAAGCAAGCCGGCAAGCGCCGCACTTCAAGCAGTGCATAATTATTTCCCGATAGTCTTTGAGCATTGCAACCTCCTATCAAAACGACGGTAAGGTATTTATTTTTGACCGCTATTCCAACGAGTATGGTCCCCCCGGCAACATAATATTGTTGGGATCAATCATTCGCTTGAAACCCTTTAAAATACTTGTGTAGGCTGGAACCATCATATTCAGCATGGTTTTGTTGGGGATGGTGTGAGCTGCCCCATGCTTTCCGACAATTTCCGTATAACATTCACGCAAGCATTTCATGACCGTTTTCAAATCATCTTTTGGACCGGCAGGATCGTATAATATTTCCTGCTCCACATAGACGGTGGAGGTTCGCTCATAGGACATAATAATGAGTTCCTGCTCGAGCGCTTCACCCGTAATTGCGTCTTTGATATTATATTTTTTAATAACTTCACTGACTGTCTTATACACTTCCGGCACCCCTTTAATCGGTAAGCACCCAATAATTGCGGCAAATCCCGACAGCGGAGCATACATGTTGAGAGCCGTTCGGCTATTTCCTTCCACAGCTTGATTGATTTTGTTATGAGCCATCTGACCTTCTTCCGTGTCCGGAAACTTGTATATGCGGCCTCCAAACTCAATGATCTTCTGTGCAGCGATCTTTTCGTACAACGCAATCATTTCCTCGGTCCCGCCGTATCCAAACGAAATCATAAAAGCGGGCAATTCCTTCAACCACCACTCTCGTTTATCAGCATCATAGATTTTTTGAGGAGACAACACGCACTGTGATGCCATTTTCCTATTCATGACCAAGCTGCTTCGGGGAATATCGAGACGTTCAATGGCCTTGTAAGCTTCCATGCATTGCTCGAGTTGATCAAAACCATAGAACACGTTTTTTTCAACCTCAGCCATCTTGCGTAAACGTATGATCATCTTTGTGATGATACCAAAATTTCCCATAGATCCCCTGAACATGCCGGTTACGTCAGGACCGTAGGCCCATCTGAAATACGGATTGATATCACCTCCTACTGCGCTGGCCCATGAACCGGTCCTGACGATTTCTCCATTTGGCAAGACAACCGTTAATGATACAGCTCGATCACAGCTGTACTTCGAAGAATACGGCGTAATATTGGTCAGCAAAAAATTTCCCACCGGACTCACCGGGTACGGTCCAGCAATAGCAATGATATCCATACCTTTTTTCTTAGCCTCTTTACGAAGAGTTCCCCATGCGACACCGGGTTCAATGGTCGCTGTCATCGTTTCTTCGTTAACTTCCCATATACGATTCATACGCTTCAGGTCGATTACCACGCCCCCTTTATACGGCAATGCGGATCCGGCGATATTCACACCAAAACTGCGGGGATAAATCGGGAATCCGAACTCGTTTGCCAGGAAGACAATCTTTTGCACTTCATTCTCATCTTTGGGCAACACAACAAACTCTGGTAATGGCACACCTTTCCCCATCATTGCAGAGTATGAATCTTCGATATACGGGATCAAATCCGGGCTATCCGAAGAAACATAATCCGCCCCAACAATTGCTTTTAACGCACTTTCTATTTCCCTTTTCTTTTCCATCGGCAACCTCCAGTGCTCAAAATAATTATCCATGGATCACTTGTGACGAACCCTCTTCTTATCCAAGGATTATTTCTGAAACTCTTCACGGTCAATGGCGGCAATATACTCACCAGGTTCCGCATACGCCATCATGATCACAGGTATCAGCAAGCACCTGACCCGTAAGAAGTGAACGGACAACCAGTTGTCCCTACCTTTTTCAAATTCACTAACCACGTGGCTATCTTCCACAAGTGCTTCGGTGAACCATTCACATCCATAACGTCACCTTGTCTCTCAAAAGCAACAGATGAAACAGCAACGGCTTCATGGTTCCCAAAAGGGATTCGCATCAGAGACTGCCTAAACTTTGTGGCATCTTCCTTTGCCTTACCCCGAACGCTGACATCAAGCTTTCGATCGAAAACACCTTCTTCCTAAAGAAGGGTAAGACCAAAAGTGAACATACAATTAGACATGGGAAAATTTGTTACTGCCCCCCCATTTTCCACTCCGTGTTCCGAGCCATAGCTACATGCCGACAAAATGACAGTCCATCATGTCACATGCAAAGCAGAGGGACACTTTGCTGCGTTTCTCTCAACGTCTTGAAAAACGCAATCGTTAAGACGCAGGTACGAATTTTGTTGGTATTTCGTATAGAAGTGATGCTTTCTTTCAGACTGTCCATAACGATACCCTCTTTTTCATATCATATGATATAATATCAGCACAAAAGTGTATAACATGCTATCAATTATTTATTATCGAAGGCTTATGGCAATTTCAAAAGCATTAGAACGTATTTGACCTTATATAACGCTCGTTATAATTGTGTCAAGGTATTTTTTTCCTCTCATTTATTATTTACAAAAATTCATGTATTATTAGAATGGTACCAATGATACGAACGGATGCCATATGTACAAATGATGATGTGCCTGTACCGTATAATTATCTGTATTAACTTGATAAATTATGAGAATATTGTGGCGGATTCACTTCGAGCGTATTATACGCAAAAAAGCATTTTTTGCGTTTTAACAACTAAAAAATATGCTCACAATTATTATATCAATTGCTATAATACTTGTAATGTTTGGTAAACACACATGCCAGGATCTAGGATCCGTCGGCGGTATTTGCAAACCTAAACCACATAGTACCGAAAATAGTATATGCTGTGAGCTGTTGTTGTGTATTCCATGACAGCATTATACCGCCTCCGGGCTCATTCATCCACGGGTAAACCCGTGGCATTCTGTCTACGACCGCATAAAAAATCGACAGTATCTTTACCAGAGAGTGTTCCTTATGTATTGACAATCATAGCCAAAACCGATAGATAATAAACGTTATATATAATATGGAGAGGGATTTATGAACGAAAGCAAGAAAACACCTGACGAAAACGGAACAAAACAACAAATCATGATGGCGGCCTTACGGATTTTTTCTCAGAAAGGCTATTCTTCAACCACTATCCGCAATATACTTGATGCATCCGGGACATCAGCTCCATCTCTTTATCATTATTTTAAAAATAAAGAGGGCCTCTTTCAAGAATTGGCGAGAACACATCTTGAAGAATTCCATTATCTTGTTTTTGACTCTCATGAAGATGATTCACCCAGCGCTAAAATCAAGCTCAAGAACATGGCTGACAGGACATTCTCTTTTGTGACGGAACATAGGGATTTTTCACGACTCATGTTTAGCATTTATTATGGTCCTCCCAAGGGCAATCCGTCTCTCAATTTCAAAGATTATATCGTTGTTGACATTCAACTGAAGATGCATACGTACATTAGAAAAACCATATTAGAAGGTATTAAGGCAAAAGAATTCAAACCTGGTAACCAGAACGCAATGGCATGGTGCATAAGGGGCATGATTCAGCTTGCGCTTAATGAAACGGTTAAAGATGACAGTATCAAAAAAATTGATCGAGAAACATTGCAGACATACCTTGACGTGATACTGAAACAATTCTAAATAGGTACTATTGAACAACAGTATGATCATCATTAATCACGTCTGCATAAACGAACCTTCGTAATATGCCCTTGATAAAGAGATCATCACTGTAAACCCGGCACCAAGTATTACGAAAATGCTGTACCTGAAGAAAGAAAGGGCTCCCGTTGGACCCATGACATGGGGGGGGGGGGGGGCATCAACCCTCTCGCCAACAACACGTTAAAAGCTAGTTTTCCTTTGCGCGCTACACACGGGAATGAAATTCGGAGAGGTCTTGGCCCTCAGGAAGGATACCATTGATTGGTATAGTCAATACCGAAACAAAGCGCTCCTATAATAAGGAAGTATTCTGGAGCAATAAAGACCAAGGTGGATACCAAGCCAGAGCAGGAATGCGGTAAACTATTTGGATGTGCACTCATCCGCACCCTGTCAAAACAAAAGGGGCGCAACCCCTACAGATTGCGCCCTCTTACGTTCAAATGGTGCCGAAGCCGGGATTTGAACCCGGACAGGCGTACGCCCACTAGACCCTGAACCTAGCGCGTCTACCAATTCCGCCACTTCGGCACAAGAAAATCTTACGAACGCTTATACTGATGGACCCGGAGATTGTCAAGAGAAATTCCCCTTGAAAATAACTCCATACATGCTATGCTGCTTTTTTATAATTGAGCGATTATTCCTCAAATCCGACGGGACGCGTTATGAATATTATAAGAGATCCTGATACCCCCCTCGAAGATCTGACAGGTGCCATCGTAACGATAGGCAACTTCGATGGCGTACACCTGGGCCATAGGGAGATTTTTCGAAAAATCGTCGCTGAGGCCCAGGGGCAAAATACAAAGGCCGTGGTGATCACTTTTGATCCCCACCCCCAGAAGATCATACACCCGGAGAGGAGACCTTTCTTTCTCTTGACCCCCTTGCAGGAAAAACTCGACCTCATCGCATCATGCGGGGTTGATGCGGTTATTCTGCTTACCTTCTCTCCCGTATTTGCCGATATCATAGCCGACAGGTTCGTGGAGGATATATTGTGGGAGAAATTGCACCTGAGCAAACTGTTTATCGGATATGATTATGTCTTTGGGAAGGGGAAGGGTGGAAACGCAGCATTTCTCAGAAAATCAGCCGAAAAATTCGGGTTTGCGGTTGAGGAAATCGGCGTTGTCAGGACAGACGGGATGATTGCCAGCAGCACCAATATTCGCCTTTCGATCCTTGCGGGAAATGTCAGCCTGGCATCGGAGATGCTGGGGAGGCCTTACAGCGTCAGCGGTACCATTGTCAAGGGATATCGCCGAGGCACCGATATAGTGGGGTACCCAACGGCGAACATAAAATCTGAAAAGGTCATCCCCGCGGCAGGTGTTTATGCTGTTTTTGCCGAGCTCGAAGGCATCAGGTACCGGGGGGTGATCAATATAGGGAATAACCCCACGTTTGGCAACGAAGAAACCTCGGCGGAGGTCCATCTTCTCGATTTTGAGGGTGACATATACGATAAAAACATCACCCTCTTCTTCATAGACCGGCTGCGGGACGAGCGAAAGTTTAAAGGACCCGAGGAACTGACACGGCAGATACAAAGGGATATCGAAAAGGCCAAAGCTGTCCTGTCAAGCAATAGCACACCCTAGAACCATCGAATCACAAGATGAAGATAAACCACCTGCATGACTGGGACCTCAGCTATGAAAAAGCTCGTGAGATACAGCTCCGTCTCAGGGAACGGCTTATCCTCCGTAGCAAAGATCTCCCCCTCACGATACAAACCATAGCCGGCGCCGATATATCGTATGCCAAGAGCACCAACACCTTTTTTGCCGCCGTCGTCCTTTTCGATTTTGAAACCATGGAGATTATCGAACAGGCATCCTCCAGTGGCGTTGCGGATTTTCCCTATATCCCGGGATTGCTTACCTTTAGAGAAGGTCCTATCCTGTTGGAGGCCTTCCGGAAGCTTACATCTTCGCCCGATATCATCATTTTCGACGGGCAGGGAATCGCCCATCCGAGAGGGATGGGTCTCGCATCACACATGGGGCTCTTCCTTGACGCACCCTCCATAGGGTGCGGGAAGACACGACTGGTGGGATCGTACGATGAACCGGGAAACGACGTGGGCGATTATTCTCCCCTGTTCTTCAAGGCAAAGATCACGGGGGCCGTTCTGCGGACAAAGAAGAACGTGAAACCCGTTTTTATCTCACCGGGACACAAGATCGGTTGCGAGAAGGCCATAGCGGTAACCTTGGCAAGTTGTAGGGGATACCGGCTGCCCGAACCGACACGGAGGGCACACCTGGCGGCGGGAGAAATCAGGCTGCTCCACGAGCATCAAAGACTGCCCGCCACCGCTTCCCCATAACCGAAAAGTCAAGACGTTCTGAAACCGAGGGAAAGGCACTTCATTGGTAATCGCTAGAGTGTGGCTTGGCCAAAGGTGGGGTCTGCGCTTGAGGGAGGCAGGATTTTCCCGTTTAGGATACTCCCTTCTTCCATCACCAGCCTGCCGCACCGTATCTCTGCCCGGACATGAGAAGTACCGAGGAGGGTCAACAGTCCGGTCACCATGATGTTCCCTTCGAAGGCGCCGGCAACGGTCAGATTTTCCGATGTGATATCCGCTTTGACGACGCTCCCCTCTTCCGTAATGACAGACTCGGCATGAAGGATACCTTCCACCGTGCCTGCTATCATGAGATATCCCTTAAAATCCAGCGACCCCTTGAGCGTGCACCCTTTATTGATAATGGAAACATCCTTTTCTTTCACATCTGTTCTCCTTAATTGCTTCTCTTCAACCCCCCCCGGTCGAAGCTGATCGGTAATCTACAATGGTTATCGGTAACAGCGCAAGAGGGATTTCATCACAGCCAATGCGGATACTGCATTCGGCATCCATTTTCTCAAGGAGGGAAACGATCCGTTCACCGGTAACGATTTCCCCCAGATCTATCGGAAGGGACCGTTTCATCCCCTCGATCACTATCGTTAACCGCTGGGGGGATAGGTTACTCTTGACATCCACGATCTTCATCGTATCCGTTCGTTTCAACCGTATCCGTTCGTTGTGAGAAAACCATCTCTTATCCGTTTCATTGAGGCACAAAAGGAGATATTCAAAGAGGGGGGGATGTATGTCGAAAAAAAGGTGGCCAATGACCGTATCGTCACCTTCAGAGGCAACGACCTGATAGGCCCTTCCCTTATTATACAGGGAGTAACGCTCCCAGAGGTCTGCGGCCGTGTCTATGATATACCCTCTGTCCTCCCCGGTATTGGTTTTCCTGTTGCCGACGAATCCCTTGAAGTTACAGACAATATCAGCCAGTGATTCGGGATTTGTGGTGACATCAACCAACTCCAGAAGATCGCCCCGGACAATGTCTACATGAGAACCGTTGGGATAATACCCCTCTTTTCCGTTGATTTTGACTTTGAACAGGACCACAACGTGCTTCGCCGTGGTTAGCCGCCCGGGAGGAGACCGCTCACCCAAGGCAATGTCAAAGATACCACAGAGCAGGTGGTCTTTTTTGATGAGAACACGCGTGGGGGCGTCTAAGACAAACGGTTTATTCATGTCGTTCACCGAACCGCACCCTTCTATATCGGCACTGAGCCCACGGGTGTAATTCCCTTCGAGATGAACGATCTTTATGGTGTCATGCGAACAGATGTGCAGTGTTTCTCCGTTTGCCACAACGACCGGGGAACCGTCGTTGATCTTTACCACGGCATACCTTATCTGCGGCTCTGCCAGACCGATCCCCGGTATCTCCGGCATAATATCAAACATTTCCATGAACGAATTGACCGCGAGATTGTGATGGTAGATTCGGGTCTCCAGGGGGAGAGATTTACTCGTTTCGATTCCGAATGCCGGTATACCGCACTCGTACAGGGCATAGTACGTCGCCGACTTTCTCTGCTCCGGATGCGAGGAATCGGGGGCCCTGGTCCGGTGGTTGTTGAAGTGGAACAAATGATCGGAATTATCGATCTGTTCATTGATCTTTGAGATGGCCTTTCGCGCCATCTCGCCGAGAGGGATCTCATGTCCGGCCAGATCACTATAGCTTTCAGAGTCGACAATGATCGACTGCCCATATCTTGCCGGGTTTTTCATCTCACCCTGCCACGTATCCCGGTAGAAACCGGATCCGTCATGAAGATTCAAGAGACAATCGCTCTCCGATATCAGCCGTTTCAGGATGGAAACCACCTGTGTCTCATAGTTTTCCCGCGACGATCCGGAAAATGTACGGTTCATATCCTCGTTTACCTGACGTCTGTTGAGGATAATGGAATAGAAGTTTGCCCGCGGAACCACGATAAGATTTCCCCGCACGAGTTCCATATCCGCATACAGATCGGCGGACAGGAAACCTCCGGGTTCGTCCCCTTGGATACCTCCTATGATCAGCAGTGTTTTGCCATGCAGTTTTCCGTTAATCCGGTAAACGTTTAATTCATAGTCGGTATCCCGAAAAAAGGTCTCCATGGTGTTCTTCCCGTGACAGACCGGGGTCATTGCCACCAGGGATGCAAGAAAGCAGAGACAGAGCGTAATACATACTGTTTTGAATCTGAGGGGAAACCACCGTGTGGTATGGCTCAATATGTTCATGGGATCATCGAGGAACGTTATAACGGCACCTCTTTTTTCAGTCTGAGCGTCCCGTTATCCCCATAGACCAGAACAGAGAACGAGGCATATGTACCCCTGTCCGCTATCGAATGAAAAGCGCCCTCAATGTATTTGAAACGAGCGATGGAAAAGTTCTCCCCTTTGTCATATGATTGAGGGTATCCTTCAGTAAGTTCAACCGTCGGATAAATCTTGCGCGGATCGGAGGAACCGGGAGCAGGATTAAGAATGATAAATACATACCCTGAAATGTAGTTCTCATCATCACTCTCTTTTCTGATGACAAATCTGATCTTGAGTTTCTTGTTTTCGGCGTTGTGTGTAATCTGAATGTCCTCAACGGAAACAAACGGTCCGGGAGAGAGCACCACAGCGTCTTTCTTCATGGAGACGGGGGCCTCTTCCTTTTCCTTATCGACAACCACCGTTACGTGATCCTCGTTCTTTGAGGCCTTTACGTGATCATCCTTCTTTGTGAGAGACCGTGCGATCTGTTTCTTCAACTGACCGTTTTCTCCTAACAAATCCTCCCTTTCACGACTGATCAAATCGATGGCCTGCCTGGCGGCTGCAAGCTCCCCCTTCAGTTCGTTGCCGGTAGCTATCTGTGACCGGCTCCAAAACCAGGAGCTACCCACCACCGTCACAGCAAGAATCGCCATCAGGCAAAGACACAAGCAGATGAGGGCCTTTCGTGTAATCTCATAGGGCCCATGACGTTCTCGCTCTCCGATTACAATGACAAACCAGCTTTTTGCTTTTGTATTGTTTTCCATTGCAGGAAGCCTGTTCCTATCTCTTTACACGCCATACTTCCTGGCATATTTTCCAAGAATTATCAACATATTTCAGGTACAGTGTCTTCATCCCCACATCTTGTACCCGTGACGAACGATAGTGTTGCTCAAAGATCGCGATAGCTCTGTGGTGCGACTGGTGGCGGATCGTGAGGTCTTTGATATCGATTCGAATGTTACTGTTGAGCCGGGAGAGGCGTTCCTTATAGGCAAGCCACGCGTTACGGTTCATCTTCCTGGATCGAAAATCCTTGGCATAAAAGGAGGCGTATTTCTCCATATCTCCCTCCTGCCAGCTGGTAGCCCACGTATCGATCAGCCTGCGCACGTCATCGCGATACGCCCTGTCGGCATTGATTTTTTCAAGAACCGCCATGAACCGGCGTTCCTTCCCGGACTCTACCGGCACGTCACCTGCGATGTACCAATCGTTCTGCCGTTTCTTCAGAAACAGCTTCCGTAATCCTGCGTCGTAGGAATGATCGTTTACCGTAAACTGCTGTCGGAAAAGCGCTACGACATACTTATCGTGTTTCAGCAGCATCAGGTCTTCCGGGATCAGGGCCACCTGCCCCCCGTATCGTTTCAATGTCAGCATCTGCTCGGCAAATCGACCGTGTCTCTCCTCTTCGTGCCGACAATCCTTCCCATAAAGTTCGGTCATCTGTTGAACATCTCCACTGCAGACACCTCGGGACCAAGTATCGATACATGATATGATATCTTTTTTCTGGGCCATCCGTATCGATGGATTGACCCACCTGATATAGTCGTGAATAATAACAGGCGTCGCATTGAGGGTAATGAAATCGGCAATGGCGGTGATATCACCATTGCCGAGGGCGATGCAGCCATTTGATTGGAAGGGTTTCAAGGATTTGTCGGTCCCGTGAAGCCATATATTGTTGCCGTTCTTCCCCTCTTTCCTGTCGAGAGCATTCGGATAACTGAGATCAAAGGCGAGGGGGCCATAGGTAGCGCTCAGCTCACTATCCTGAAATAACTGGGTGGGAAAGTAGATCCCCTCCGGTGTTCTGGCATCACCTGATTGAACCTTCGTCCCCTGGTTTTTACCGGTCGAACAGGCCGCCTCGTACAAACGCTGGAACGAGTTGCCGTCGAATCGATAGACGAAGAGTCGCTGCATCGTCTTATCGACAACAATAACCGGGGCACCGGTCAGGACAACGAGGGAATCCGGTATGAACGAGGCTGTTTCATCAACGGTTTCCAGTCCGGCCCCCGGGACAGGGTTCAGGAAACCAATGGAAAGAAAGATGATGAGGGGGAAAATCCAGCTTTTTGAACCGAGCCACGACGCGCTTTTTCTTTTCATAGGAGAACAGCCTCTGTTTTTGCCCAACGTAATATATGCATCACCCTCAACCGTTCCAGAGGAGATCGGTTGATCTGGTGCTATGATCTATTCTTTGCTGAAACGAATATTATAGATAGAGCTTTCCGCCTCGCTTTCCGTGTCCTGGGAATCAATATAAACCACTATCCCATTGATATCTCTCGGTTTACCTCCATCGATATCGGGGAACAGTTTCCGGAAGTCTTCCGCCAGATTTCTCTTCTCACGGTACCACTGCCCCAGGGTGTCGCTTTTGTTTCTGAGAACAATATGTCGCACCTTACCCGCAAAGAGTTGCGAACTGGTAACCATGCTGCCCTTGGGGCATTCAACATCCCAGATATATCCGATAACGGGGGTATTCAGTTTGGCGGGCCAGCCTGTTGGTTCGAATCCGACATAGACCTGGATGGCCTGATCATCGGTATCGGCATTCCTGACATCCGCCCCATCCGGAAGACGGAGTGCCCTCCAGTCCCAATTCAGGAAGGAATATTCACCCACCTTCAGGTTGATTTCTTTCTTTATTCCGAAGGAGGAACGCCGGTCACTTTTCAAATGCAGGGCATAATGCGTTCCTTGTTTCTCAAGGACAAGGTTTGGGGTTCCACCCTTCTCAACCAGTTCCCAGCCCACCGGCGCCCCGTCTTTCATCTCCCCCGATTCAAACCCGGCAACGATCAGGGCACCGCCTTCCCCAGCTTGAGTGACATCCAAAAAGACAAAAAACATCAGGCAGGACAACATCATGAGACATTTCAGATACCTCATGCCTGAGTTTCCTTTCGTCGTTCATAGAGACCCATGATATCGGCCCGGGTAAAGATAGACTCGACCCTCGGAATCTCTTTTTCTATATTCTCCCTTCCCCGCTCTTCCTGGCGATCAATGAGAGTAACCACATGATCTACAATCAGTCCCTCTTCCCGAGCCTTTTGAATGGCAAGCAGGGTGGATTGCCCCGTGGTAATTACATCGTCCAGGATGGCAACTCGATCTCCTTTTTTGACATTCCCCTCGATTGCGCTCCGCGTGCCATGCCCCTTCACATCCTTCCTGACGATGAAGGCATTGATGGGCCGGTTTCTCTGAAACGATATCACGGAAACAGCATTTGCCATCGGGTCGGCTCCCAGAGTAAGCCCCCCAACGGCGGTCACCTCTGTACCCGCAAGCATATCAAAGATGATATTCCCTATCAGGTTCATCCCCTCCGGGTCGAGTGTCGTGGGTTTGCAATTGAAATAAAAACTGCTCTGTTTTCCAGAGGCAAGTGTAAACGGCGGATCATCACTGTAACGAAAGGTTCGTTCCACGATCATCTCTGCCAGGCGTGCCCTCATTGTGTTATGGTCCATATAACATCTCCCTCTTTTATCTACGGTTGTTCCGTTCTTTCTTCAATCTTCTGAACCGCGTTCATGATATAATTCGGATCTAATAACTGGGCCTCACGATATTCCGCAACGGCCAAATCGGCCCAGCCTTTTTTAGCATAGTAGAGCCCCAATGTGAAATGTGTTTCCGGGTTATTAGGCTCTATCTCCAGGGCCCTTTCCGTTTGCCGTATCGCCTGGTCAAGGTTTCCCATCCCATAATAGGCCTTCCCGAGGTAAAAACGAGTGTCACGATTGAAGAGATTGATCCTAAGAGCCGTGTTAAAGATGTCCTGTGCTTCATTGAAAGCGCGTAGCCGCGTATACGCTATACCCAGTCCCACAACAATATCTTCATCGTACGGCCGTATCTTTCTCGCCTCCACGTAGTAACGCACGGCCTTCCTGAACTCCTCCTTATCGGCATAACGCATGGCGAGGTTGGAAAGGGCTTCGAAATAGCCCGAGTTTATCTTTATGGCACGTTCATACTCCCTGATGGCACCGTCCGTATCTTTTTGTATCTCACATATCCTGCCAAGGAAAAAGTGGTCCTTGCTTGCGGTGGGACAGACCCTTATGGCTTGTCTGTAATGGCTGACGGCCTCTTTGCATTGTCCCATTTGGAAATATATCTCGCCGAGACCCGCGTATGCCGCGTAGTATCGGGCATCGATCTCGATCGCATCTTTGTAACACCCAACGGCTTTATCTTCGAGTTCCTTCAGTCGGTATGCTTCAGCCAGCTTGTAGTGATAATCGGCGACATGAGAATTTACTTGAATTGCCTTTCGATATTTTTCTATCGCACGGTCATATTTTTTCTTGATGAATAAACTGTTCCCCTGGCGATAGTAAGTCTTTGACGAAACGCAGTACGCCTCGGTCGCGAAAAGCAGGGACACCAAGAGAACCAGTGCCCCTGTTTTACAAACGAATGCTTTCATCAACACGATCCCTCTTTTCAGAAAAACTACGGCGTTTCTAACACAAATCGCACCGGAATATCCACTTCCAATGAAACGGAAACGCCCATCCGCCGGGCCGGCTCGAATCGCCACCGGCTAACAGCCTCCACAGCGGCACGATCCAGCAGAGAATGCCCGGAGGGCTTTTTCACCGTCACTTTCGAAACCGTACCATCAATCGAAACTACCACGGCAAGAAGGACCTCGCCTTCATACCCTCTCCTGCGCGCGATCGCAGGGTATTTCGGAGGCGGGGCGCTTCTGTAATGAGGTGCAACCGATTCCGATTGCATGTGTTGAGCCGTTTTCGTCTCTTGTAGGGGCGGTGCGTGGTGAGATGTTTTCGTGATCGGACCTTCGAATGAAGGATCTGATCTTTCGTGAGTCTCAACCAGGAGCATACTGTCTTTTTCCACCGGCCCGGCCTGTTCCACCGGTTTTCGTTGTTTCTCCTCCTTTGCGATCGTCTTTTCTGCTTTTTTTTCTCCCTTTTCCGCGATCTGCTGCGCCACTCTTTCCGTTACCGGTTCCTGTTTCCTCACCGTATCGTGTTTCGCCGCTGTTTTCGGAGGGCATCTCTTTGCCGCATTATCTTCATTTTCATGGGCTGTATCCTCTAAGACATCCGGCAGTGAGTCATGGGAAAGAAAAGAAATGGCGATCGTCTGATTGGTAAGAAGTGGCGGTGCCCCGGATACCGGCATACGCACCAGCGCGATGCCGCAGTGAAGCGCAACGGCAAGAACAGCCGCAATTGCAAAATCTCTCCCCTGCATCATTCTCGGACTCGCCCGGTCTGTCTCGACACCATGTCCGGTTCCTCATCGGGAAACCCCGTCCGCAACGATAACCCGGTGATGCCGGCCCTTTTGACCACATCGATCACCGATATGATCGATACGTACGGTGCCTCCCGGTCGCCCGCGACAACAATCCGTATCTCCGGAGATGCACGGTGGAGGCGGGCAAGTCTCAATCGAAGGCCCTGGAGGTCGACCCCTTCCCCATTGAAATACGCCATTCCATCGTTCTTTACCGTGATCTCTAAAAAGTCCTCACCTTCAACAAGG
This sequence comes from Syntrophales bacterium, assembly GCA_963662405.2. Lineage (GTDB taxonomy): Bacteria > Desulfobacterota > Syntrophia > Syntrophales > UBA2210 > UBA6078. Next base: position 1,609,296 of record CAXXKT010000001.1, on the reverse strand, counting down.
GAGGCCGCTGAGACCGGCAGATCGACGGGGATTCCCCGGTATACGGTCATCGACATGGCAAAAAATATGAACGCCACAAGGAGGAGAAAAACCACATCAATGAGTGGTACCATCTCGATCCGCGCCCGACCATTCTCTTTTCGTGTAATCTTCATAAGGACTTACCGACCAGGCTTGCCGTTTTCCGTTTTTTGAATCCTTTCAAAGAGAATCTCAAGAGTCGTTCCGTATTTCTCCATATCCTGCGCGGTCTTCTCAACCCTGGACTGAAAATAATTGTACGGAATGAGACTGAAGATCGCTATCGTCAGGCCGAAAGCGGTGGTGAGGAGGGCCTGACCGATTCCCGCCGTTATTATCATCGGATTCTCTACACCCACGGTCCCGAGCATATTGAAAGAATATATGATCCCCGTAACGGTTCCCAGGATACCAAGCAGGGGGGCGAGGGTTATCATCGTGTCGAGAATAGGAAGATATCGTCTCATCCGCGCCATCTCCTGATCGGCACTCATCCGAAGGGCGTCTCTGAGTGAAAACTCACGGTGGACAATACCACATACCAAAACCCGGACAACGGGATCGTGACAGTCCATCACCAGGGTCTTCGCCGCTTCCAGTTCCCCCCTCTCAAGAAAAGACATAAAGCGGTCCAGGATTTCTGTATCACGCCGCCGCTTCTCCCGTATCCAGAAGATGGTCCTCTCTATAACAATCGTGAGGGATACGAGGGAGCAGACGAGGAGCGGGTACATAACCGGTCCTCCCTGATAAAAGTAATCTAACATAATAAGAGATCCTTTCTACCGTTTCTTCCAGGTGACTTCCGGGTGGATAAGCTCGGCCATCCTCTCCAACCCGTCGACGATCCGGGGTGATGCGTGATCGATCAGGTCCGTATCGATAATGTAAATCCTCTCATGGCTGACTGCGGGGATAGTCTTCCATCTCTTCCACTCGTCCCTGACCTCGAGAAAATCTCCCCCCCTCCTTCATGGACGAAAGGATAATAATGTCCGGCTTTCTGGCAATGACATCCTCAATCCCACACCGAGGGTAAGACACCGCTACTCCATCGTAGACATTCCCCCCGCCGGCACGGAGTATCAGCTCATTATGGAGGGTACCGCTCCCGACGGTAATAATCGGACTGACCCCTATTTGAAGAAAGACACGGGGCCTTTTCAGGCCCTCCAAGGACGAGGCAATCTGATCGATCCTTCCCCGCAGATCGGTGACGAGTTCCTCCGCCCTTTTCTCCCGCCCCGTTATCTTGCCGATATCCAGAATCGTATGGAATATCTCTTCACAGCTCTTCGGGTTGACGACATAGACGGGGATACCGACCCGTTCCAGTTGTAAGACCGTCTCCTTCCGGTTTCCATCGGCAGTCCCGATCACCAGATCGGGGTTCAGAGAAACAACCCGTTCGAGAGAGATGTTGATGAAAGTACCCACCCGCGGTTTCGATCGAGCCGCCTCTGGGTAGTCGCTCAGCCTGGTCACCCCGACGATCTCCCGATCCAGGCCGAGGGCAAAGAGGGTCTCGGTGATGCTGGGGGCGAGAGAAACGATCCGTCGGGGGGGGGAAGAAACGGCAACATCCCTTCCCACCTCGTCGGTGTACAGAACGGCGTCGGCCTCCCGCAGAAACGAGAAGATCGCAAGGAGCAGCATCGAAAGGAGGCCCGGATATCGGAGCGATGTACGGATAAGCACTCTTCCTCACTCTCCGTCGAGCAGTCGTTTGTTGACGAGCTTGACGACCGCATAGTCGGCAAAATAATCGATAATGTTCATACAACCGTAATCCTGCTCGATCGAATAGAGACGATCGAACCCGGCCCCCAGGGCATCCGCCAGGATCACCCGATTGACCCCTCCATGTACCACCAGGACAACGGACTCTCTCCTGTGTGTATTCAAAATTTCCCGGTGAGCAGGAATCACCCTGTTCACCAGATCCCGGACGCGTTCTCCTCCGGGGATGCGGTAGTCGATTCCCTGTTTCATCCAGGCGTCAAAGGCCCCCGGGAACCTTTCCTCCACACCATCCGCATTCAGGCCCTCCCACAGCTTGACATCCAGTTCCCGCAGGGCGGGAAGGGATCGGGGGGTCAGGCCGTGGGGAGCCGCAATGATATCGGCTCCCCTTCGTGCCCTGATCAGATCGCTGCAGTAAATCCCCGCCAGGGGTTTACCCCTGAGTCTCTCCGCCACCGCTTCCATCTGCCGGACGCCATGCTCGGTGATATCCACATCGCGGTGGCCATTGTAGGCACATTTCTCATAATTCATTACCTGGCCGTGCCGTATCAGGTACATCCGTGTCGGTGTTTCCACAATCCACTCCCGTCAGGTTTATGGTCCTTTACATAAAGAACGCACATATCAGTATCAAAACGGCAACCTCGTTCATCTCACAAGCCGCGCCCATAACATCCCCGGTCACCCCGCCGATCCGCCTCCTGAAAAACAATCCGAGGCACAGAGTCAGTACGGCGATGCCAAGAAACATAACCATACCCTCCATACCGAAGATCCCCGCAGCGATCACTGGCAGCGATGCCGGTGGAGATGATGGATTCCCCTCTCCCCGTGGATCGGGCAAAGGCACGACCCGTTCCCTCTCCCATCCTGGCATAATCGAGCCACGCAGCCAGTTGAACCGCCGACCACCTCCCCAAGACAGGCATGAGCATGAGGGCCCTTCCCTTCATCCCATCGGGGATCTCTATCAGGGCCACCACCTTCAGCATGAGGATGATCACCAGCCCCACGACTCCGAATGAACCGATTCGGCTGTCCCTCATAATGGCAAGGGTCCGTTCCCGGTCCGTTCCGCCCGCCAGACCATCGATCGTATCGGCAACACCGTCCAGGTGCAGGGCTCCGGTCACCACCACCAGGACGGCGATCACGAGGATATCCGCCAGGGGGGCGGGGAAAATCATCCCCAGGACATACCTGCCCCCCGCCAGGAACAGACCGATCAGGAGACCGATCAGGGGGAACAGGGCCATCGACCTCCCCATATCCTCATCACTGAGGATTTGTCCCCCCGGCACCGGTATGATCGTCAGAAACCGCAGTGCGGTCAGGAATCGCTGAATCATCTCGTCGTCCCTTCCATCGCTATACCGTCTCCGTATCCACGCCTGCCGACGCAAAGGTAGCCATCTCATTCATGACCTTTACCGATGCCTCGATAACCGACATCGCCAGCGCCGCCCCCGTTCCCTCCCCCAGCTTCATACCGAGATCCAGAATCGGTCGCCCCCCTATCGCTTCGAGCATCTGGCGGTGTCCCGCCTCGGCGGAGAGATGCGAGTAAAACAGGTATTCGTTGATTACCGGGCTCATCCGCGTGGCTATCAGGGCACCCGCCGTCGATATGAAACCGTCCACCACCACCGGTATCCGACGGGCGGCACAACCGATAATCAGCCCCGTTATTCCCCCGATCTCAAAACCGCCCACCCGGGCAAGGACATCGAGGGGATCTCCGGGGTCAGGACGGTTGACGGCGATGGCCCTTTCGATAACGCTCGTCTTCACCCCGAGTGTTCGATCATCGATCCCGGTTCCCCGCCCCGTCACTGCCTCGGGTTCGATCCCCCCCAACACGGCCAGGATGGCACTGGAAGGGGTCGTGTTCCCGATCCCCATCTCCCCTGTCCCCGCGATATCCATCCCTTTCTTCGCATATTCATCGGCCAGATCGATACCGACCCGGATCGAACGGAGGGCCTCGTCACGGGTCATGGCGGGTCCCTTTGTAAAGTTCCGCGTGCCGTATCCCACCTTCCTGACGATCAAATTCCCGGGCGGGACAAAGTCATGATTGACACCGATATCCACGACGACAACCTCCGCCCCTACATGACGGGCGAGGGCATTGACGCCGGCGCCACCGGCAAGCATGTTCAAGACCATCTGGACGGTCACCTGCCCCGGATAGGCACTCACCCCCTCCTCGACAATCCCGTGATCACCGGCAAAGGTGAAGATTACTTTTCTGTTAACGGCAGGGGCCAGATCCTCCCTGATGGCCGCGTACCGCCGGGCACACTCTTCCAGCCTGCCGAGAGACCCCCGCGGCTTGGTGAGGCTGTCGATCTTTTGCTGCGCCCGTTCCAGGAATCTTTCGTCCAGAGGGCGGATACGGTTCAGGACAGACTGCAATCTTCGCATCGTTTCTCCTGTCTATTATTTGACCTTCACGGGTATCCCGGAACAGAGGAGGTATACCTCGTCCGCGATTCGCGCGGCCCGCTGGTTGAGAAAGCCGAGGAGATCCCGGTATTCCCGCGCAAGCCTATTGTCCGGAACAATTCCCATTCCGACCTCATTGGAAACCACGATCGCGACCCCCGGAAACGGATCCAGCGCTTGAAAGAAGGCATCGGTCATACGCGACATTTCTTTATCCCTTCCTTCATATCGGTGCATCAGGTTGGACATCCAGACGGTCAGACAATCGATCAGGATGGTCTCATATTCTCCTCGGGCCGATCCGATAACACCGCCCAGATCGATCGCCTCTTCACAGGTGTCCCACCGGTCCCCCCGCTGTTCGCGGTGTATTTTGATCCTTCGTTCCATCTCTTCGTCAAAGGCCTCGGCGGTCGCGATAAAGAGCCTTCTCCCCGGACGTGATTCTCCGAGATTCTGGGCGAAGGTACTCTTTCCGCTCCGTGCACCGCCCGTTACAAATACCATCATGTCATCACCCCGCTCGTTGTACTGGGCGCCCTGTCGGTGCCTCTTCCCCTCCTGCCAAGGCACACCGCGTGATCTCAAGGAAGATGTTGTCTTCATGAAACAGTGTCTCAGTTTCTTCGATACTGATCCTCCCTTTGAAAAAGGGGGCCGACAGGATAACGGTATGGTATTCCCCTCCTTCACCACAGATATCGACGCCCTTTACCCCCTTGATATCGTGGATAAAGTCCTGATCTATCCGCCGCCCCAGCCACTCCGGTCCCACAAGATCCCTCCTGACCGCGACGACAACCGCTTCAAAACCCGCAGCGATCAGTTCCTCCAGCAGGTCCTCCCGCGTCGATTCCCCCCAGAGCGGCAGGAGGGCATCCACTCCCGATTCTTTGCTGACCCGTTCAACCCACTGCCGGTGTTCTTCCAGGTCGATATCACCGAAGACCCCCGCCTTCACCCCTGTCTGTTTGAGGTCGGCAAGGGCGCTCTTAAATCTCTCTTCATATGTCTCCCACGAGCTGGGGACCTGAACAACCGGGACCCCCATCGCCTCTCCCTGCAATCTCAGGATTTCAGCCCTGAGATGGTGTGATCGTGAATGGTGACCATCCTCGTCGATCATGTTCAAGAGGTGGGTAATCCGGTATCCCTCTTTCAGCGCCCGCCAGCAGGACAGAGCGGCGTCCTTGCCACCGCTCCATGAGACAAAGGCCTTTAGCTCTTCCGTTCGTTCCATGCAACAACATCTCCACAGACCCTGCAGTGAAAAGCCCCTCGGGGCATTCCCGCTCCGCAGCAGTCACATTCTTTCTCATTATCTTCGGGGGGCGGGATCTTCCCCACCACCTCCCGGTAGAGACGGTAATAGTAATAATGCTGCTTGTTCCAGAATCGGACGGGAAAGGCACGCTTCCCCTCCTCAAACTCCTCATCCGTCACCCGCTTTTCGATGATCCCCCGCAGTCGTGTCATGCCGGAACCGTATTCGAGGGGTCTCTTGGTCTGCCAGAGGATCTCCGGCGGGAGCACACCGGCAAAGGCCTTGCGGAGGATCCATTTCCCCCATCGTTTTCCCCCTTCATCCCTGATCTTCAGATCAAGTCCGATTTCCCGGCTGAATTCGAAAAACTCCGCATCCAGAAACGGCTGCCGTATCACGATTCCGAGAGAATCTCCAAGGGTGTTGGAGCTGAAACGCATGGCGGCGTGCATCCGAGTCATATACCCCGTCAAATCCGGTATCTTCTGCATAAAATCGTACCCCGCAAAGAGTTCGTCACTCCCGTCCCCCGTCATTACCTTCGCGATCCCCATGCCCTTCGCCCGCCGGAGCCCGAGGTAGACGGTGATATCGTTGGGGATGACCGGATCGAAACTCTTCATGATCCCGACAACTTCCGGTACGACCGAGAGGGCCTCCTCCACCGTAACGGTCACCGGGTGGTGGTCCAGTCCCAAAAAGGTCGCCCCTCTTTCCGCATACCATCGATCCCCTCCGTATGAGGCAAGGTGTACGGAGACGGCCGTGCAGGTCCCCGCACAGGCACCTACCAGGACCGAGTCCAGACCGCCGGAGAAGAGCAGTCCCCCACCCCGGTTCCGGGCGACGGCCGCCGCAAAACGTTCTTGGAGCTCACCGGAGAGATATCCTTCACCTGTATGCATAACGGTCACTATCGGTTCCGTTCCATAGAGACCTGCCGTGTCCCTCGAGATACGATCCTTTCCTCGTGCGACAGGTCCGGGCCTACGAGCGTCACGCGCGGCAGCCCGCTTAACGGATTGGCATCGACAAGGACATCGGTCTCATATACCGTTCTGATGTTCGTCTCCGTGACGACCTCTCCCGGCGTCCCCATCCGGTGGATATTTCCTTCTTTTAACAAAAGAACCCGGTCACAATATGATGCCGCAAGATTTATATCGTGGGTAACGGCGAGAACGGTCAGTTCCCGCTCTCTGTTGAGGGCCTTCATGAGATCAAACAATTCCACCTGATGCCGTATATCCAGGAAGGCGGTCGGCTCATCGAGGAGGATTACCTCCGGCTCCTGTGCCAGGGCTCTCGCTATCAGGACCCGCTGTCGTTCCCCGCCGCTCAGGCCGTTCATGCTGCGATCCGCCAGGGGAGTCGTATCCGTCATCTCCATCGCCTTCTCGACGATCCGGAGGTCGCTTTCCCCCTCAAATCGGAGCATCCCCAGGTGCGGCGATCGTCCCATCATGACGACCTCGATGACCCTGAAGGGGAAAACCATGGGGGACTCCTGAGGGACAACAGCGATCACCCGGGCAATATCTCTCCGCTTCATCCCCCGGATCGCAGTGTCGTGCACGCTGACCACACCCCTCTCCGGCGCAAGGATGCCGTCGAGCACCCGGATGAGGGTAGTCTTTCCGGAACCGTTGGGACCGATGACCCCGAGAAACTCCCCCCGGCGAACATCGAAGGAGACAGCCTGCAATGCCAGGATATCATTGTACCGGAAATCGACATCCGTCACGGTGATAATTGACACGGTTATAGCCTCCTCTTTCTCAGGAGAACGACAAAGTAGGGTGCCCCGCACAGGGCGGTAATCACGCCGACCGGCAGTTCCATGCCGGCAAATATCACCCGTGCCACCGTATCGGCAATCACCATGAACGACGCCCCGAAGAGCAAGGACGCCGGGAGCAGGAGCCGGTGATCCGTCCCCAGCACCATCCTCATCATGTGGGGGATCACGAGACCGACGAATCCGATCATCCCGGCAAACGAGACGGCGACAGCGGTAATCAATGAGGCAACGACAAACAAAATAATCTTTACGCGCCTCACATCCACGCCGAGTTGCATGGCGGTCTCTTCACCGCTCACGATCAGATTCAGAGACCGAGCATAGCGATATACGAGAACGCCTCCCCCGGCGAGAGGAAAAATCATGAGCATGTTCTTCCCGCCATCTGCCATACCCATGTCCCCCATCAGCCAAAAGGTGATGGTGTGCAGCTCAGCGCTGGAACTGGTGGACATGAAGAACATGATAACGGCCGAAAAGAAGGCGTTGACGATGACCCCGGCAAGGAGGAGGGTGTTGGAGTCGAGGCCCCCTTCCCTGCTTCCGATCATGAAAACCAGGGCTACCGTCAGGATCGCCCCGAGAAAGGCCAGCGCGGGGATGCCGAAGGGAACGGCCCCCGCCCCGATGAGGATACCGATAATCGCCCCCACTGCGCCCCCCCCAGACACCCCCAGGATATAGGGATCAGCCAGGGGATTCCGGAGGAGTGCCTGGAATACGACACCGGCGGTGGAGAGGGCCGCGCCGACGATCCCGGCAAAGATGACCCGCTGCAGGCGGATCTCAAAGAGGATGGTCCGTTCAGAGGGATCGAGTGCAAGAGAACCGTCTCGCCACCAAGATACGATACCATTCATAACCCGAACGGCACCGACACCGGCGGTACCCGTCAAAACAGAGCCCCCCCCCACGATCACAAAAAAAACGGCCAGAAGCACACTGACCCTGGCTATCCTCGACGGGGTAACAACCAACTTTTCCATGACACATCCTTGCAACAGGACGAGGACATGGCACCATCGCGACAGGGCAAAACGGCGATATACCTCCCGGGGTCACAACAAAATACAACCACTTCGCGATACGCCTCCCTCGAGGATCTGCGAGCGGACCGGTCTTCCGGCTCAGGGCGACCTACTAACCCGCCTTCCCGCCCCGATTATCTCGGAACAGTGGCTTATGTGGGTGTTCGCTCCCTTCACGGCTGCGGGGCAGCGGGGGAATTGCACCCCTCTTCCTCACATCCACCCGTACATTGAAAATACGCTTATACCCCTCCGGTCAAGGCCCTGTCAAGGATGTTCCCCCTTCCACAATTACGGCCTGGTTGCTGAGATCCTGTCCTTTCTGCCGCAGAGTGGCATCATGGGACAGAAACGGCGCCCTGCCGGCGATACATTCGGATCCCCACTCAGCAAATCGACCGGATGTGAATAGTCCATATCAGCCAAACACAGACAAAACGACCTTTCTTCGGGGCAATTTCAGACTCAGGGAGATTTTTGTAGAATTATTTTGCAACATATACTATAGGTTTACGATTATAGATAAATTATCGGGAGAGAACACGGCCATGAGATTTGATATTGCAAAAAGTGGGACGGGGATATCGTACGAGATACGGAATATCGTTAATATAGCGGAAAAACTGAAGGAATACGGCATCGAGGTTACGTGGGAAAATATCGGCGATCCGGTGGTGAAGGGAGAAAAGATCCCCGAGTGGATGAAGGAAACCCTGACGGAGATCATCAACGACGACAGCTCCTACGCCTATTCACCCACCAAGGGGATAGACGAGACCAGGGCATTCCTCGCGGAAGAGGTCAACAAACGGGGAAAGTACCAGATGACCAAGGAAGATATTATCTTCTTCAACGGTCTCGGCGACGCCATCGCGAGGGCATACAGCTCCATACGAATCGACGCCCGGATCATCATGCCGGAGCCGACCTACTCGACTCATCTTCTCGCGGAGATCCACCACGCCTCCTTTCCGCCGAACACCTACCGGATGAACCCGTATCACAATTGGCACCCGGACCTCGCTGAACTGGAACGGAAAGTGAAGAGTCACGACAGTATCGTCGGGGTCCTGGTCATCAATCCCGACAACCCGACCGGGTTTGTCTATCCCGAGGAGAGTCTCCAGAGAATCGTGGAGATCGCCCGGAAATACGACCTCTTCCTTATCTTCGACGAGACGTACCGAAACATCCTGTACAACGGCTACAAGACCCTCCCCCTCTCGGACATCATCGGTGACGTCCCCGGGATGAGCATGAAGGGGATATCGAAGGAATTCCCCTGGCCCGGTTCGCGGTGCGGGTGGATCGAGGTGTATAACGCCGATAAGGACGAGATATTTTCGCGTTACATTGGGGCGATCCTGACGCAGAAGATGTCGGAAGTCTGTTCCACGACGCTGCCGCAGATGTCCATACCGCGGATCATGCACCATCCCGAATATCAGAACTACCTGAACACCAGGATCAAGAACTACGAGAGACTCTCCAACATGGCGTACAACATCCTCAAGGATGTCCCCTATATCGTGGTGAACCGAACCAATGGTGCCTTCTATATGACGATCGTATTCAATGAAGCCGTCCTCAACGACCGACAGAAGTTGCGCATCAAGAATGCCCCTATCAAGACATACGTCGAGGAGATAACAAACGCCAATATAGAAAACGACAAGCGTTTCGTTTACTACCTCCTCGGGGCCACGGGGATCTGCGTGGTACCGCTGACATCATTCTTCACCGCCCTTCCGGGATTCCGGTTGACGCTCCTGGAGAAAGACGAGGTCAAGTTCGAGGAAACGGTAAACACGCTGGCAAAGAAGATCGTGGAATACATCGAATCTTCAAAGTAGAGGCATCTCCCTGCCGTTTCCGACGTCGACCGGAATCGCCCCTCTCCGTGGCGCGGGGAGGTATGTGACCTAAGCACACATCATAAATGGAGGTTATACTATGACAGATTTATCGCGTTTTTCCCTTGAAGGAAAAGTAGCCGTCGTCACGGGTGGGAGCAGAGGAATCGGACGGGCGATTGCGCTCGGCATGGCACAGGCGGGGGCCGACGTCGTCGTCACCAGCAGAAAGCTGCCGGATCTTGAAGAGGTCGCGGCGGAAATACGGAAACTGGGCAGAAAGGCCATGCCCATCGCGGCCCACATCGGAAAGATGGACAATATAAAACCTCTGGTGGACACGATAATGTCGGAATTCAAGAGAATCGACATCCTGGTCAACAATGCGGGGGCTTCGCCGGCGATGGGAACGATCCTGGATAACGAAGAACGCCTCTGGGATACCATCATGAATCTCAACCTGAAGGGGCTCTACTTCATGAGTCAGGCCGTCGCGCGCGTCATGAAGGAGCAGGGAGGCGGATCCATCATCAATACGGCCTCGATGGACGGCTACAAACCGGAGCCATACGTGGGGATCTACTCGATCTCGAAGGCAGCCGTCATTATGGCGACCAAATCGATGGCCCTCGAGCTGGCGCCGTTCAATGTCAGGGTAAATGCCATCGCACCGGGTCCGGTGACCACGAAGATGCTCGACTCGCACTGGTTCCACCTCCCCGAGGAACAGGCCAAGGCGGAAAAGGCCGAGATGGCGAAGCATGTCCCCCTGGGCAGGATCGGCGAACCCGACGAGATGGCGGGAGCGGCCATCTACCTGGCATCGGATGCATCGAGTTTCACGACGGGCGAGACGATCCTGATGGACGGCGGATGTACCGTCGCCTCACCAGAATTTGTAACGACATAATCTTACAGAGATGGGGCAGGCTGAAGGCCTGCCCCATCAGGATGAACCGATTTCAGAGGATAACGGAGAGCCCTTTTCCCCTCAGATATTCCTTCACCTCCCTGATCCGCAGGGTTCGATAGTGAAAGACCGACGCGGCGAGAAGGATCCGCGCCCCCCCTTTGGCCACACCCTCGTAGAAGTGCTCCAGGATACCCGCCCCGCCTGATGCTATCACGGGGAGATCCACCGCATCCGAAATCGCGCGGGTGAATTCCAGGTCATATCCCGCCCTGGTCCCGTCTCCGTCCATGCTTGTCGGGAGGATTACCCCCGCACCCAGGCTCTGGCATTCTTGTGCCCAGGCAATCGCATCTTTCCCGACCGGTTTCGTGCCACCGGACACGACCAGTTCAAAACCGGAGGGCATCTCTTTGCTTCTCCGGGCATCGACGGCGACGGTCACCCGCTCCTTCCCGAACCGTTCCGATGCCTGTCTCACCAGTTCCGGGGCTTTGACGGCCGCGCTGTTCATGGATATCTTATCGGCCCCGGCATCGAGAACCATTTGGATGTCATCCAGGCTGGCAATCCCCCCTCCCACCGTCAGTGGTATGTCGATCACCGCGGCAACATTCCCAATCCATTCAAGCCGTGTCTTCCGGTTCTCGACGGTCGCGGCAATATCCAGCATGGCCAGTTCATCGGCACCCTCTGCCTGGTAATAGGCTGCATTTTCGACTGGATCACCGGCATCTTTCAGCTCAACAAAGTGAATCCCCTTCACCACCCTGCCGTCTTTCATGTCGAGGCAGGGCATGATTTTTACCACATCCATATACACTCTCCTTTCCTCTTTTCGTATTCGCTCGTTTTCCAGGGATCGTCATACCAGATGTCGTCACCATCTGTGAAGTCCAAACAATCCTTCGGCCCTTCCGTCATCCGGCGGTGCCGGCATTCTCAGAAGAGCGGATCGCAATCTCCATGCAAACACCAACAAGAAGAAATGAAAGGAGGAAGCAGTATGAGACTCACCGGGAGATGCGCCTGTCTCTTCGTCAAAGACATGTACTAGGAATACGGGGGCACGCCTCTTTCAGGCTCACGGAGGAAGGAATGAACGTCGCAACGATTGCACCGGCTAAGGGTTGGGAATAATTATGGTATGAGCGCCTCTCGATTATCGAATGAGAAGCGCTCACCCCCGGAAAGAATGTGTTGAACTGCGGCTTTAATGCGTGCCGCGTCGACCGGATGCGGCCACCGACCCCTGTGACGGTGGCCGCCGAGTTCAGGACACCTTTTATTTATCACGCGCGTAGGGCCACGCCATGATACCGCCTTCCATTACCTTGACGTTCTTCCATCCGTTCGCCTCGAGAACGAGCGCCGCCTCGTACCCCCTGAGAGATATCTTGCAGAAACAGATGATCTCCTGATCCTTATCTTCGGGGAGTTCGTTCAGGCGTCTGCGCAGGGCGCCGAGAGGGATAATGGACTCTCCGATACCGAGGCGCATCTCTTCATACTCGTCCGGCCCGCGCGTATCCAGCATGAAGGGTTTTTCATGGTTTTCCAGTTTCTGCTTGACCTCCGTCACCGATATGCCCTTCATTCTCCCCTTGATCTTATTCTGCATGATGTGGGCCGTCGCGATGAAATGATCTATCGCGAGAGAGAAGGGCGGCGCGTAGGGCAGGTCGGAATTGACGATATCCTCAACCGTGAGACCTCCCTGGATGGCCATTGCCCACTGGGCGATCTGTTTACTCACATTTCCCGGGCCCATGCACTGCGCCCCGAGGACCTTGCCGGTCTTCCGGTCGGCAACCAGCTTGGTAACCAGGAGTTGTCCCTCCATGAAACCGGGTTTATCGGGGCTCGCGTTGACTGCCGTGATGATATCATCGTACCCCAGCCTTTTAGCTACCGTTTCGGAGAGACCCGTCGAGCCGGCGGCGTAATCGAATACCTTGCAGATCCCCGTCTGGATGACTCCCGGGAAGACAACACTGTTTCCGGCCGCCGCATTTTCACCGGCAATACGCCCCTGCAGATTGGCGACATCTCCATAGGGGGCCAGGACCTTCTTCCCCGTGATGCGATTGAACGATTCGACACAATCTCCCACGGCATAGATATCCTCGTCCGAGGTCTGCATATATTCATTGACCTCGATCCCACCCGTCTCACCGATCTTCAGCCCCGCCTCCTTCGCGAGACGCACATTGGGCGACACACCGATGGCGATGACGGCCAGCTCACAGGCCAGTTCGGCGCCGTTTTGAAGTTTCACGCCACTCAGTTTTCCATCCTGTCCGAGAAACTGAACAACACCGTTATCGGTGATGACATTCGCCGATTTGGCCCTCACGTGGTTCTCAACCAGCTTGGCGAGTTCCCAGTCGAGAAAGGTCAGGAGCTGGGGAAGAAGTTCGACCACCGTAATTTCTATCCCTGCCAGTTGGAGGGCCTCGCAGGTCTCGATCCCGATCAGACCCCCTCCGATCACGACGGCCTTCTTGATCTTCCCCTCGTCACGAACCTTTCGAAGAAAATCAGCATCCCTCATTGACTGGAGCGTGGTAACCCCGTCGAGATCGGTCCCCGGAACCGGCGGCATCTTGGGGACGGCACCCGTGGCGATAACGAGCTTGTCGTACGCGAGCTGTTGTTTCTCTCCCGTCAACAGGTTCGTACAGGAGACGATCCTGGCCTTCCGGTCGATTGCCGTTACCTCGGTGTTCGTCTGCGCCTCGATCCCCTTTGCGTTGAGATAATAGAGGGGATCTCGTGTCACACCCGTCGGTGTACACAGAAGCATATTCCGGTCGTCGAAATACCCACCGACATAGTACGGATATCCGCAGGAGGCCATGGAGAGATCGGGCGCCTTTTGCAGGATGACGATATCAGCATGGTAATCCAACCTTCGTGCCTTGGCGGCCGCTTTGGGACCTGCGGCCGAACCACCGATTACGATGATTTTTTTCTGATGAACCATAGGAACAAACCCCCCCAATTTTATAATATTTCTTTCAAGTATAATCACTCAAACCGGCGAGGTCAAGTTTATCTCCACCAAGACCATGTCTCCTCCCTCCCGGAATGGAGACCCGGAACGATAACGGACACACGTTTCCGGGCTAGTGTCCCTTGAAAATGGTGTTTGAAGTGAGAGAGGACGATACCAGTGCTCCGTGGCGGGGGATTTGACAAGGAAGAAACAGGACACTATCTTACGGAAAAAGAGTGGCGAGGGAGAGCATGCACGACATATTGATTCTTCTGGGGATTGTCACTGTCTGGGTTGTTCTTCAGTCCTATATATTCCCGAAGATGGGGATACCCACCTGAATGAATCAGACCTGCCAGGTGGCGGACAAAAGGAACCCGAATGAAAAGTCCGATAGGAACACATAACATAAAAAAAACGGCCCCCCCGTCCGGGGCGGCCGTCATGTTACAGCGTGCCGCGCACGATCTTCGCGTGCGCCTTATTTCAACCACTCATTGACACGGTCCGGATTTTCCTTGATCCAGCGTTTGGCGGATTCATAGGGATCAGCGCCGTCGGCGTTCCACCCCATTACCTGGCCGATCTCCGCCAGGTTCCAGTGAAATTTATCGAGGAAGCGGTATACCTCCGGCATATCCTTGTCGAGTCCCGTGCGGACGATCGTCCTGATCTCCTCGGCCCCGCCGAAAATACCCTTGGGATCCTTGAGATATTTCAGGTCCCACCGGGCAAACTTCCAATGCGGAGTCCATCCGGTCACAACAACCCATTCTTTTTTCTTTATCTTATTCTTCAAGACGGCGGTCATGATGGCCCCGGTCCCCTCCATCAGCTCAAACTTGGTCAGTCCGTACTCCTTGATGGCCTTTTCGGTCTTACTCATGAGCCCCGCACCGGGATCGATACCGATGATCTTGCCGTCGAATTTATCGGCGACGGCATTCATCTCACCGATGGAATCGATCGTCACATAGGTGGGTGCCACCAGGCCGATCCCCGCACCTTCACAGTTGGATCCCAGGTCGACGACCTTGTCCTTGACCTTCGCGATGTAATGGGCGTGCGTGACCGGGAGCCAGGCCGTCGTTATCCCGTCCACATCTCCGCTGGCAAGGGCCTGCCACATGGCGGCCGCGCTCACGGGGGTAATCTCTACCGTGTATCCCAGCTTCTCCTCCAACACCGCCTTCACCACATTCACGCTCGCCGTCGCGCATGACCATTCAACATAGGCCAGCTCAACCTCTCCCTTTGCCGCATACGTACTGGAAATGGGCCCCAGGACCAAAGCCAGTGCTACAATAATAACCACTAAGCCGATCTTTTTCATACCTTCCTCCTCTTTGTGTTTGTTTCTCCGAATCATCCTTTTTCTGTTTTTGTGTATACCCTCGCTCTATCACTCCGGTGTCCCCTCCGCCTTGCCCCCGATCCTCTGCATGATGCGATCAAGGATCATGGCAATAATGACGATGGCGATACCCGCCTCAAACCCCCGATCGGGCTGGAGCCGCTGAATCGCCTTCCACACCTCGCCGCCGAGGCCCTTGGCACCAATCATCGCGGCGATCACTACCATGGACAGCGCCAGCATGATGGTCTGATTGATTCCGGCCATGATGGTGGGGGTTGCCATGGGAAGCTGAAGCTTGAACAGCTTCTGTCCCTTGGTACTTCCAAAGGCGTCTGCGGCCTCGATCAGCTCAACGGGGACCTGCCTGATGCCCAGACAGGTCAGCCGGATCGCTGGCGGCATGGCAAAGATGACCGTCGAAAATATCGCGCCCACCGGACCGAGACCAAAGAGCGGGATGGCCGGGATGAGATAGACAAAGGCAGGCATCGTCTGCATTACATCCAGGATCGGCATGATGACCCGATAGGCGGTCTGATTCAGCGCCGAGACAATCCCCAAAGGCATGCCGATCAATATTGCTATCAGGGTCGAGATGAGGACCAGGGCTATCGTGCTCACCGTCGGGTGCCACAACCCCATGTTCCAGATCAGGGACAGGCCGATAACAGTAAAGAGGGCAATCCCCCTCCTCTTGCTCAAATACCAGGCCAGTCCGGTAAAGATCACAATGAGTACCCATGGCGGGGGAAACATCATCACCTTTACGAGATATTTGATCCCGTTTTCCGTTACCTGGGAAAAGGCGATGGTGATAAATGAGAAATGCTCGGTAAAGAGCTCGATCAGCCACTCGATTGTCTTACCGATCGGTATTCTAAGTTGTTCCATTGTTGTTTACTCCTTCAGAAAGCGCTGCTATCAGAGATCCCTTGACGATGACCCCTTTCAGTTTCCCTTCGGTATTCACCACGGCAACCGGGCTCGACTCCGCCAAGAGGGGGAACAGCTCCGATGCAAGTGTATCGGGCGTTACAGTGACGATATCCGTCCGCAGGATCCCGGTCAGGTCCTTCTCACCGTTTTTGAGGGCCCGGGCGGCGTCATCGGCGTTGACGATCCCCTGTACCTTTCCCTTGTGTTGGACAAAGATACTGGATATCCCCGCCTTCTTCATCTTCCACAGGGCGGCCTTGGGGCCGTCATGGGCAAAACTGGCCACCTCCAACGGGTTTTTCATAACGGTCTCGGCGGTGATCACCTTGGAAAGGTCCACATCCTCAACAAATTTTTCCACATATTCATCAGCCGGATTCGTCAGGATATCCTCCGCGGTCCCTTCCTGGACAATCTTCCCGTCCTTCATGAGGATAATCCGATCCCCCAGCTTGAGGGCCTCATCGAGATCATGACTGATGAAGATGATCGTCTTCTGTACCCGTTCCTGAAGGTCGAGGAGTTCGTCCTGCATGTCTCTCCTGATAAGGGGATCCAGGGCGCTGAAGGCCTCGTCCATCAGCATGATATCCGGATCAAGCGCCAGTGCCCGCGCCAGCCCCACTCGCTGCTGCATCCCCCCGCTGAGTTGGCCGGGATATGAATCTTCCCACCCCTTGAGACCAACCTGTTCCAAGGCCTGGATTGCCTTTTCCTCGCGAACGGGGGGGGGAACCTTCTGGATCTCCAGTCCGTATTCCACATTTTTGATGACGGTCCGCCGGGGGAAAAGGGCAAAATGCTGAAATACCATCCCGAAGCGCTCCTGCCGCAGCTTGCGAAGCGCTTCGCTGGAGAGGGTGGTAACATCAACCCCGTCAAGGGTGATCTTTCCGTACGACGGCTCGATCAGCCGATTGATACAGCGGACCAGGGTCGATTTTCCGCTCCCTGAAAGCCCCATTATTACAAGGATCTCACCTTCGTTAACCGTAAAAGAGACATCGGCGACCCCAATCGTCTGACGGGTTTTTTCCATGATATCGTCCTTGGAAAGGCCCTCCTTGTAGAGCTTGAGCGCCTTTTCGGGATGATCTCCAAAGATCTTGAACAGATGTTCAACAATAATTTTCTCAGCCATGTTTCTGCAATCTCCTCATGATGATGAGACAAACGGGTTTGTCTCGTATACACCGTATCTTTAATTTTGGGAGGAATTCGGAGTAAGCCGACGGGTATACCGGACAGGTGTGATCCCTTGCCTGTAAACCTTTTCAGTGCCCGGATCCATCACCCAGGTGCGCACCGTCAGGTACGGGGAAATGAACTCTTCACCTCCATCATCTCCACGACCCTTTCAAATGAAAGGGCAATTGAAGCCTGCTCCTCCTCAGGCAATCGTGTAATCGCTTGGGCAAGCCGATCTTGCAGGGGGAGCGGGGCCTGTGACGCCAATTGCCTTCCGGAATCAGTAGCCGAAATGAGCACCTTGCGGCGGTCCCGATCCCTCCGCTCACGCACGACAAGTTCCTTATAATCAAGGCGATCGACAATTCCGTTCACGGTGCTCATGCTCAGGCTGACTCGCCTCCCCAGATCCGAAAGGGTCAGGGGTCCTTCCTTCACGATGGAATAGAGACAGATGAGCTGTGGCCCTGTTATATGGTAATCAACTGCGAGTTTCTTGGAATAGGCATCGACAAAATGCATGATCCGGCGCAGGGCAACCAGGATCCGGAAACTGCAGCCTTCGTCCGATCCATCTTGCCCGATGTCGAACGTTTCATCGATTCCGGTATGTTCAAAAAATACGGGAAGGGATTCCAAATTCTCCGATTTATCTTTTTTATGAAAAGGCATCTCCGTCACGCAGCCTCCAGCGGCATCCGGGGACCGGTCATCTACCGCCTGGCGGCTTCCCTGTTTTAAATTACTTCCTCAATCGTTGCCACGTATAAATATTCTTAGTCGAATGATTCTTACACGAAACACCTAGGAAGTCAAGAAGCAGGTCCTGTTCGTATTCCTCTATCCCGAATCAGCCCCACGGGATCCTCGGGCCGTTGTGTCGAAAATGACCCGATCCGCATCATATCTTTGAAAATATCAGCCCAGGGTGCTACTATCGTTTTTCTTGATTGTGGAAATGGTTACTGCCGGGGCATAAGGACATACGATTACAATGGAAAGCCACCTGCTGAATTACGGTATCACAATATTGGGCCTGTCGGTCCTCGTCGTCTTTGTCTGTCATCAGATCCACGTGCCGACTATCGTGGGCTTTCTCCTGACCGGTGTCTTGGCGGGCCCCCACGGACTGGGACTTGTCGGGGTAGTCGGAGAGGTCGAGCTGCTTGCCGAGATCGGTGTCGTCCTCCTCCTCTTCACCATCGGGATTGAGTTTTCACTGAACAGATTGTTGCAGATCAAAAAGCTCGTCCTCGTCGGAGGACTTCTGCAGGTATCACTGACAATCCTGGCAGTCTTCGCCGTGGCCGGAAGAATGGGGCAGCCGACCGGAGAATCCGTCTTCTTGGGGTTTCTCGTGGCCCTCAGCAGTACGGCCATTGTCCTGAAGCTGACCCAGGAACGGGCCGAGATCGACACCCCCCACGGACAAACCACGCTGGGGATCCTGATCTTCCAGGATATCATCATCGTACCGATGATCTTGGTGACACCCCTCCTGACCGGGGCGACGGGTGACCTGACCAGCACCTCTCTGCTCCTTGTCACCAAGGGGATCGGGATTATCGCCCTGGTTATCGTCTGCGCCCGGTGGATCGTCCCCCGGATCCTGTATCAGATCGCCCGGACCAGGAGCCCGGAACTCTTTCTGCTGACCATTGTCGTCATATGCTTCGCCGTCGCGTGGTTGACCTCCAGCATCGGCCTTTCCCTCGCCCTCGGGGCGTTTCTGGCGGGACTGATCATCTCCGAATCGGAATACAGCCATCAGGCGCTCGGCAATATACTCCCCTTCCGTGATGTCTTCATGAGCTTCTTTTTTGTCTCCATCGGGATGCTGCTGGATATCGGTTTTC
This sequence comes from Syntrophales bacterium, assembly GCA_963662405.2. GTDB lineage: Bacteria > Desulfobacterota > Syntrophia > Syntrophales > UBA2210 > UBA6078. Next base: position 1,589,890 of record CAXXKT010000001.1, on the reverse strand, counting down.
TCTTCCGGCATCTGGGCCTGATCCTCTTGATAACAGGGGGGGTCTTTCTCCTCAAAGCAATTATTGCCGGGGGAGCCGCGGTGCTGCTGGGCCTTCAATTGCGCGCCGCGATCCTGATCGGACTCGCCCTCAGCCAGATCGGTGAGTTTTCCTTCATCCTCTCCAAGGCGGGCATCGAACATGGTCTCCTCACCGGCAATGGGTATCAGACCTTCCTGTCATTCTCCGTCCTCAGTATGGCGGCAACCCCGTTCATCATGGGGTTTGCCCCCCGTCTGGCGGAGTTCGCCATGCGGGGCCCCGTTCCGGAATGGCTCAGAACCGGTTTGTACCCCGTCCCGGAACCGCTAACGGGGGGCATCAACGATCACGTGATCATCGTCGGCTTCGGGGTAAACGGGAGAAACGTTGCGCGGGCCGCGAAGGTGGCGGATATCCCGTACGTCATCGTCGAGATGAATCCCGAGACGGTCCGCTCCGAACAGGCAAAGGGTGAGCCGATCTGTTACGGCGATGCGACCCAGGAGGCGGTATTTCAATACGCGGGGGTCCGGGATGCCAAGATCGTCGTAGTTGCGATCAACGATCCGGCGGCGACCCGGGGGATTACGGAAATTGCGCGGAGATTGAATCCGCACGTGTACCTCATCGTTCGGACGCGTTTTTTTCAGGAGATGGCCCCTCTTTATGATTTGGGTGCCGACGATGTCATTCCGGAAGAGTTTGAGACCTCAGTGGAAATCTTCAGCCGTGTCCTGACCAAGTATCTGGTGTCTCACGATGTCATCAAGAGATTCGTCGCCGAGGTACGGGCGGACGGCTACGAGATGTTCCGGTCACTTGCCCGGAAGACCGCTTCCTTCGGGGATCTAAAGCTCCAGGTCCCCGATATCGAGATCAGCGCCCTGCGCATCGGTCACACAGCGCCGCTCATCGGAAAATCACTCGCTCAGATCGAGCTGAGGAAACGATACGGTGTGACCGTGCTGGCAATACGCAGGGGGAAAGAGATCATCTCACATCTTGATGTGGATACGCCCTTTGAGGAGGACGATGTCCTCTTCGCCGTCGGATCATCGGAAAAGATCGCCGGTGTCATGGGTCTCCTCCATAATCCAGGTGACAAACAGGGGGCGTAACAGGTACAATAGAAAAAAAATGAGGGGAGGAGACGTTATGTTCACCGCCGCTGACATCATGACAAAGGATATCATCGTGGTTGATCCCGAGACGGAAATTACCCAGGCCGCCCGCCTGCTCCTTGCGCATCACATCAACGGCCTGCCCGTTGTCGGCAAGGACGGAAAGCTGGAGGGGATGATCTGCCAGGATGACCTGATCACCCAGCAGAAAAAGATCCCTCTGCCATCCTATTTCATCCTCCTCGACGCCCTGATCCCCCTGACCTCCCAACGGGATATCGAAAAGGCACTGAAAAAGATGGCGGCGGTCACCGTCGCTGAGGCCATGTCCACCAATCCCGTGACGGTCGAACGTGACACGGAGTTGGAAGAGATCGCCACCCTGATGGTCAAGCACAACATACATACCATCCCGGTCATTGATCAGGGGAAATTGGTCGGTGTTATCGGGAAGGAGGATATCCTGAAGACCCTGATGCCCGGATAGGGCACAGTGATGAAACGGTGATACCTATGTTCCGGGTTGCGACCTACAATGTCAATTCCATCCGTTCCCGCCTCCACATCGTCATCCCGTGGTTGCGGGAAAATCGCCCCGATGTCCTGTGCCTGCAGGAGACAAAGGTCGAGAATGCCAAATTTCCGGCGGGAGCGTTCGAGGAGATCGGGTACCATGTGGCTTTCAGCGGTGAAAAACGATACAACGGTGTCGCCATTGCGTCCTTGGAAAAGCCCGAAGCGGTTGCGTCCGGTCTGGACGATGCAGAGCCATTCGATACCGACCGCCTGATCAGGGGGATCTTCTCCGGGGTATCGGTCCTGAATCTGTACGTCCCTCAGGGGCGTGACCGGGAACTGCCCCAGTTCCAATACAAGATCGAGTGGTTTGCCCGCCTGCGCGCCTTCCTGGAGCGGCACTATTCACCGGATGATCTCTTGGTCTGCTGTGGAGACCTCAACGTCGCCCGCGAAGAGATTGACGTCCATGATCCCCGGCGACTCATGGGACATGTCGATTTCACCCCGGAGGTATGGGAGGCCTTTGACCTCCTCACGTCATGGGGCCTGACCGACCTTTTCAGAAAACACCACCCGGGGGAAGCGGGGCAGTTCGCCTTTTTCGACTACCGGGTCCCCGCTGCCCTGGATCGGGGACTCGGGTGGCGTGTCGATCACATCATTGCAACCCACCCTATGGTTGGCCAATCGGTTGATTGCCGGATCGATCTGGGACCAAGACGCGCAGAAAAACCCTCCGACCACACCGTAATGATAGCCGAGTTCCAGGACATACCGTGATGTCCGACATTTTTCTTGAGAATTGCCGCCAAATCAAGTAGTAGTGCCCGGATAGGGGGCGTTTTCCGCAGAGCGGCAGCCAAATGTTCGTATCATGAGAGCGGGGTGATTCCCCGCACCTTCCCACGGGGTTGTTCCTCTAAATATCTTTCAAGGAGTTGACACAGAGAGCATGGATAATAACGACATCAGGCAGTTGGCAGAACTTTCCATCAATACGATCCGTTTCCTCGCGATTGATGCGATACAGGGGGCACGATCAGGACACCCGGGCCTCCCCATGGGAGGAGCGACGATGGCCTACACCCTCTGGACCCGTCACCTGAAGCACAATCCCTCGAACCCGGGGTGGATCGATCGAGACCGCTTCGTCCTCTCCGCGGGTCACGGATCCATGCTCCTCTACGCCCTCCTCCATCTGACCGGCTACGATCTTTCCATCGACGACATCAGGGCTTTTCGCACGTGGAAGGGCAAGACCCCGGGGCACCCGGAGTTTGGTGTGACCCCGGGTGTTGAGGTGACAACCGGGCCACTTGGTCAGGGGATCGGTGATGCGGTCGGAATGGCGATCGCTGAGGCCCACCTCGCCGCCGTGCACAACCGTCCTGGCACAAAGATCGTGGACCACTATACCTACGTCATCGCCGGGGACGGCGACCTGATGGAGGGGCTCTCCTACGAGGCCTGCTCACTGGCCGGGCACCTGGGGCTCGGCAAATTAATTGTCTTGTACGATGACAACCTGATATCCCTCGCCGGCGAGACGCGACTTTCTTTCACCGAGGATGTGAAGAAACGGTTCGATTCGTGCGGCTGGCACGTGCAACAGGTCGCGGATGGAAACGACGTTGAGGCGATAGACCGGGCCATCACGAATGCGAAGGGGGAGACACAGCGCCCCTCAATGATCGCGGTACGAACGGTAATCGGGTACGGATCGCCGGCCAAGCAGGGGACCGCCTCCTGCCACGGGTCCCCCCTTGGGGGGGAAGAGGTTTCGGCCACACGGGAGCATCTCTGCTGGCCTGAACAGCCGTTTGTTGTCCCGCCGGAGGTCACACGGCATATGCGCGGCGCTGTCGATCAAGGGAAGAAGGAGGAGGCAGCATGGCAGTCGACCCTTGAGCAATACAGGAATGAAGATCCTGAGGCCGTTTCTCAATTCGAACGCGTCCAGGCGGGGATCCTGCCACCAAATTGGGAGGATTTTCTCCCGGTGTTTGACGGCACGCAGAAACCCGTCTCCACCCGGAAAGTCTCCGAGGCGGTCCTTCAGACCCTCGCCCCGGTCCTCCCGGAGCTGGTGGGGGGCTCGGCCGACCTCAATCCCTCAACACTGACCTGGCTCAAGGGGTGTGGTGATTTCCAGGCTCCCGGAACGGGATCAAAGGATGTCCAGGGGGCCGTGGGGGATACGTGGGGATACGAAGGGCGAAACCTGCACTTCGGCGTCCGCGAGCACGCGATGACGGCGATCGCCAACGGCATGGCGCTCCACGGGGGGATCATCCCCTTCGTCGGCACCTTCTTTGTCTTCTCGGATTATATGCGCCCCTCAATGCGCCTCGCGGCCCTGATGGGTGCCCCCGTCATCTATGTTCTGACCCATGACAGCATCGGTGTGGGAGAAGACGGCCCCACCCACCAGCCCATCGAGCACCTGATGAGCCTGCGGGCCATGCCCGGCCTGACGGTAATTCGACCCTCCGACGCGACGGAGGCGGTGGAGGCGTGGCGCCGGGCCCTCCTCAACAACAGCGGGCCCACCGCGCTGGTCTTCTCGCGCCAGGACATCCCGATTATCGATCGTTCAGTCTACGAACCGGCGGATGGTCTGCACAGGGGAGGATATGCCGTATGGGAGACATGGACCGGCCTGCCGGAGATAATCCTGATCGGGACCGGTTCTGAACTGCAGGTCGCCCTCGGCGCCGGGAAGATCCTGTCCGAAGAGGAAGGGATCAAGGTCCGCGTCGTTTCGCTCCCGTCATGGGAACTGTTTGACGCACAGCCGGCGGCGTACCAGGAAGTGGTCCTTCCTTCATCGGTGAAGGCGCGCGTGGCCGTGGAGGCGGGGATCCGGCTGGGATGGGAACACTACGTGGGCCATGAGGGGGCAATTGTCGGCATGGATGGGTTCGGAGCCAGCGCCCCCGGTTCGGTCCTGTATGAAAAGTTCGGCATTACCGTGCAGCATGTGATTGAAACCGCAAGAAAATTGATTTCCCGCTCCTGAGGAGGGAAGATGCAGGGCATGGAGCAAATCTTCCCGTCGCTCTTGATCCCGACACCCCGGGATGCCATCTACCGGCGTCTCGGCTACCGGAGGGGAACGACGAGAATCGACGCCCACAGGGAGGAAGAAATCGGGCGGGATATCGAGTATGCCCTCTCCCTCATCTCACTGAAGGGGGCCGGGCGACGGATATCCCTCAGGGAGGTGACCCCTCATACGGTTGTTCTCGGAACCGGCGATGAGTTCAAGAGCAAAAGGCTCGCCCGGTTCCTGAGGGGATGCACGGAGATCCTCCTCATGGGGGCAACCGCTGGGGATGCGGTCATGGAGGCCATACGAAGCGACACCCAGGGGGAGAAGATGACGCGCGGCGTGATCATCGACGCGGTGGCGAGCGAGATGACGGATGCGGCGCTTGACTGGGTCGCCGGCTATTTCAACCGCCTTCTGACCAGAGAGCAGGCACGTCTGACACAGGGGCGCTTCTCCGCAGGGTACGGTGATTTTCTCCTGGAAAGCCAGAGAAGCATGTATGCCCTCCTGGGCCTTGACCGTATCGGTGTAATAATCAACGAACACTGCATCCTCATCCCGGAAAAATCCGTCACGGCGGTGATGGGGATTCAGAGATAGAGAAACGATGGAAGAGAATACATCACTCAAGAAAAAGATCCGAGAGCGGGTTATCATACTGGACGGTGCCACGGGGACGGAATTTCAAAAGAAGGGGATGCCGGCGGGGGTCTGCCCCGAGCTCTGGTGCCTGGGCAACCCGGAGATCGTGGAGGGGATCCACGCCTCTTATCGGGATGCGGGAGCGGACATCATTCTCACGGCCACCTTCGGGGCGAATCGTGTCAAGCTCAACCAGTACGGTGAGCGGGATGCTGCCCGGGTCAATCGAGAACTGGCCCTCCTGGCGCGCCGCGCGGGGGGTGATGGGGTCCTCATCGGGGGCGATATCGGTCCTACGGGGCGCTTTGTCAGGCCCTTCGGCGACCTGGCCTTCGAAGAGGCCGTCTCGATTTACAAGGAACAGGTGCGGGGGCTTCTCGAGGGGGGGGTTGATCTCTTCACCATCGAGACGATGATCGATATTCAAGAGACCCGGGCGGCCCTGATCGCCGTGAAGGAACTGACCGACGCCTTCACCAGCGTCACCATGACATATGAGACATACGGCAGGACACTGAACGGAACGGATCCCGTCGCAGCCCTGATTACCCTCCAGAGCCTCGGGGCGGATGCCGTCGGCTGCAACTGCTCCACCGGACCGGAGGAGATGCTGGGGATCATCAAGGCGATGAAACCATGGGCCACGGTACCGTTGGTGGCAAAACCAAACGCGGGGATGCCCGAGCTGATCGACGGCGTGACCTGTTTTAACATGGGAGCGGAGCGGTTTGCGTCGTTTGCGACTCAGTTTGTGGAGAGAGGCGCCAATCTCCTCGGTGGGTGCTGCGGCACCACTCCGGAATATATCCGACGATTGAAAAATGAAATCGCCGGGGCATCTCCCCTCACCCCGGTACGGGAAGCCATCAGTGCCGTCAGTTCTGCACGATCATCGGTCATCCTCGAAGGAAACCGCCCCCTCGCCATCGTCGGGGAACGAATCAACCCCACGGGGAAAAAGGATCTCCAAGCGGAACTCCGCGAGGGAAAGATGTCACGCGTCAGGACCATGGCGAAGGAACAGGAACAGAACGGGGCCTCGCTTCTCGATATCAACGTGGGGATGCCGGGAATCGACCAGAAGGAGATGATGGTTGAGGTGATCGGGACCCTCTCCGTGGCCTCCGATCTGCCCCTGGTAATCGACTCATCCGACAGCGATGTGATTGAGGCGGCGCTCCGTCTCTATCCCGGTCGAGCACTGATCAACTCCATATCGGGGGAGCGGGAGAAGCTGGAGCGGCTCCTCCCCGTCGCGGCGAAGTATGGAGCGATGTTTATCCTCCTCCCCCTGGCCGGAGGGGCTCTCCCCAAAACAGCCGACGAGAGGAAGCTCATCGTCGAGGAGGTATTTGAAAAGGCCACGGCACGGGGGTTTACCAAGGATGACATCGTGATCGACGGGCTCGTCATGGCGGCCTCTTCCGACCTGACGGCCCCGACGGAGACCCTCCGGACGGTCGAGTGGGCCAGTGCCGGATTCAAAGTCAACACCATTGTCGGTCTTTCCAACGTCTCCTTCGGGATGCCGGAGCGGTCGTGGCTGAATGCCGCCTTCCTCGCCATGGCGGTTTCGAAGGGGTTGACCATGGCAATCGCCAACCCCGGCGTGGAAGAGTTGATGAACAGCGCCATCGCCGCAGATCTCCTGGCGGGGAGGGACACAGACGCTACGGCCTACATTGGCCATTTCTCGCGCAGAACCGCGCCGGGCGAACAACCTCCCCCCACCGACAAAAGCACCCCTGAGGACCGCGTCTTTCAGGCAATCATGGAGGGAAACAAAGACGGTATAGAGGCCGTTATTACTCAGGCAATGGAGGCGGGGAAAGAGGCGCGGATGATCGTCGACGGGAGTATGATCGCCGCGATTACAGAGGTCGGCGTCCTTTTCGACCGGAAGGAATATTTCCTTCCCCAATTGATCGCGAGCGCGGAGGCAATGAAGCGGGGGATCGCCTTCCTGGAGCCTCACCTTGCCGATGCCGGGGCACCGGAGAGGCAAAAAGGGCGGATTGTGATCGCGACGGTCGAGGGGGATGTCCACGATATCGGGAAAAATATCGTTGCCCTGATGCTGAAAAACCACGGTTTTGAGGTGACCGATCTGGGGAAGGATGTCCCCACCGCGGTGATCATCAATGAAGCGGCCCGTATCAATCCCTCCGTCATCGGCCTCTCCGCCCTGATGACCACCACCATGGTGAAGATGGAGGAGGTCATTGAACTGGCGCGGCAACGTTCTCTCGACTGCCGATTCATGGTCGGTGGGGCGGTGGTAACGAAGTCGTACGCGGAGTCGATCGGTGCCCATTACGCCAGAGACGGCGTAGAGGCGATCCGGGTGGTCGAAAGACTGACCCGGCGCCACGACAGGTCGGCATAGGGCCGGCGACCACCAGGGATATCGCACACCGTTCACTGCGGGAGGATCACCATGATCCTCGAGTGGGCCGTCATCCTGTCGGTTGATCAGACCGGGACGAGCACCTCACCTCCGGGGAACAATCCCCTTATCTTATTTTCTTCGGTATGCCTCGGGATATACCCATCCAATCGATCACTTACGGTTTATGGGCTTCCATCAGTCGGGCGAACTGGTCGGGAAGGATGGGTTTGCTGAAGTAAAATCCCTGCATCTCGTCACATGCCCTCTTCCGCAGAAAATCCATCTGATCCCGTGTTTCAACGCCTTCAGCAACAACGGTCAGGCCGAGGATCCTGCCCATGGAAATGATCGCCTCGGTAATCGCGTTTTCTTCCGAATCATTCGGTATATTTCTGATGAAGGACCGGTCCACCTTGAGGGTATCGATCGGGAATTGCTTGAGCTGTGCAAGAGAAGAGTATCCGGTCCCGAAATCGTCGAGGGCAAGTCGTACACCCATCTTCTTGATTTCGGAGAGTATCTTGACCATGCGCGGAGGATCGTGCATGACCATACTTTCCGTAATTTCGAGTTCCAGCAGATGCGGTGCCATCCCGGTTTCCCCGAGTGTCGTTTGGATGTCGCTCAGGAGACCCTCGTCTGTCAGCTGGCGCAGCGACAGATTCACCGCCATGCAGAGAGGGGGAAGGCCCTGGCGCTGCCAGTCGATATTCTGGGCGCAGGCAGTCTTCAGGACCCAGCGGCCGATGGGAACGATCAACCCCGTTTCTTCAGCGACCGGTATGAATTGCAGTGGGGTGACCGAACCGAGAGCCGGGTTGTCCCAACGAAGCAGGGCTTCCACACCGGTAATCGCCCCGGTCTTGAAATCCAGCTTGGCTTGGTAATGGAGGGAAAATTCGTCTCGTTGCAGTGCCTCGCGGAGATTCGTCTCAATCGAGAGGCGTTCGATCGATTGGGTCTTGATATCCGTGGAGTACAGTTGATAATTGTTCTTTCCCTCTTCCTTGGCGAAGTACATGGCTATATCGGCATTTTTCATCAATGACTGTTCATCCTCGCCGTGCTGGGGATAGATGCTGATACCGATACTTGCCGTTATGCGACACTCCTGTTCCATAATCATAATCGGTTTTATGATAGCCGCAAGGACATGCTGGGCGACGGTGATGACCTGCTCCTCATCGCCCACCTCTTCGACCAGGATCACGAATTCATCCCCCCCCCAGACGGGCGATGACATCGACCGCCCGCAACCGCTCTCTCAAACGCACGGCGATCGCTCTGAGCAGTTGATCACCCGCCTCGTGCCCCAGCGTATCATTGACAACCTTGAAGCGGTCCAGATCAAAGAAGAGGACCGCAAGCCGCCGTTTGTGCCGGCGGGCTGCCTGGATGGCATGGTTCAGGTGCTGGGCGAACATCAAACGATTGGGAAGCCCCGTCAGGGTATCATGTGTGGCGAGATATTGAATCCTCTCTTCGGCGCGTTTGCGCTCCGTGATGTCCCGTCCGACCCCCCGAAACCCGACAATCTTCCCCTCATGATTTCGTCTTGGAAAAATGGAAAATTCGGTGGAGGTTGTGCTGCCGTCAGGCCGTGCAAACTCATAGGGCAAATTCCGGGAGGGTTCGCCCGTTTGATAGACATTATGAAATTCCCGGTAGATAGCCTCGACCGCCTCCCGTCTCACGAACCGACGGAAATTTACCCTCGCCAACTCCCCGGGAGCATGTCCCAAACCGGTGGCAAAGATATCGTTACAGAAAAGAATCGTCCCGGCCAGGTCGGCCTCCACATACCACTCTTCCATCTCTTCGATAATGGTACGATACCGCTCTTCGGACTGGCGTATCTGCTCCTCCATGACCTTCCGTTCGGTCACATCCCTGGCGATGCCGCGAAATCCGGTCGGTTTTCCCTCCGAATCTTTTATGAGGGAAACGGATATCTCGTGAAAGGCCTCTGACCCGCCTTTCTGGGTAACCGCGAAGGCATGCGCCCGAACGGGTATCCCCGTCCGGTAAACCTCTGCAAAGGCGTTTGAAAGGTCTTGAAAGGTGTCCTTATCGGCGAATAATCGGCTGTCCCTCCCGATCAATTCTTCCCGGGAAAATCCGATATTCCTGCATTCCGCGTCATTCACAAAGGTCATACGACCACGGAGATCCGTTTCGAAGTATCCGTCCTCCATCTGTTCCACTATGGTGCGGTATCGCTCCTCGGAGTGACGGATTTGGTCCTCCATCGTTTTGCGTTTCGTGATGTCACGGGTGATGCCCTGGAAACCAATTGCCCCTCCCGCCTGATCCTTCATCAGCGAGGCACTGATCTCATAGGTACCTCTCGTTCCGTCTCCCCTCGTTATCCCGTAGTCGGCCAGCTGAAGGGGGACACCGGTCCGGGAGACCTCCCGAAATGCCTCGGCCAGCCTCTCCGCCGCCTCGGGCGCGGCACCGGTGGAGAGATTTGTGCCCAGGAGTTCTTCCCGTGACAGATGCGACATTCTACACATGGCGTCGTTGAAGAAAGTAAACTGTCCTTCAAGATTCACCTCCCAGTAGCCATCCTCTATGGAGTCGAGGATACTTCGGGCCCTCTCGTCGCTGCGGCGAGCCGCCTCTTCTGCCTGTTTGCGTTCACTGATGTCCCGGGTAATCCCACTGAATCCGATCGGTGTACCGGAAGCGTCTTTCTTGAGCGATGCCGACACCTCAACCTGTCTCCTGGTGCCATCTCTGCGTATGATCTCATAATCAAATACCCTGCCGGGGTCTCCAGTCCTGTAGATGGAACGAAAGGCATGAAACACCTTCTCTGCGTTCGTTTGATCGGTGTACTGCCGGTTGTTCATCCCCAGCAATTCATCTTTGGGATACCCGTGAATCTCGCACAGGGCGCCGTTGCAAAAGGTATGGTTCCCGGCAAGATCGAGTTCGAAATAACCGTCCTGGATATTGTCGATAATAGCCCGGTACTTTTCCTCGGACTGGCGGAGCATCTCCTGTATCCGTCTGCGTTCGGTGATATCCATGAAACTCCCCAGGGTGGCCCGCTTGCCGTGATACGCGACAGAGGTGACCATCTCCAGGATCCACATCGTTTCACCATCGCTTTTGATAAATCGGTATTCGTATGGTTCGGAGCGTTTTCCCTTGAGGATTTCGGTGGCATGGTCTCTGACGGAAGTCCTGTCGTCGGGGTGAAGAAAATCGAGGGAGTTTCGACCGATGAGATCGGGATCCGAATAACCGGTCATCCTTTGATACAGCGGACTGGTATACACAAACACGCCATCCTGTACGATATAGATGCCGACGCCGACATGCGACAGGATGACTTCCGGAAGACCGGACATATCGCTCGTTCCGGGACCCTGCTCCTGCTTTTCCGTGCCGTATGATTGCGATCGATCAATCATCTTCTCCCAAATCTCCTTCCCGGCCCATAATCGATGCAACAGTAACGCTATCAGTACTCGGAAAAAAACTTGTGGCAAGAACTCCCCGCAGTCCGAGCAAGTATAAGAATAAGACGCAGGCGAGTCAAGGATATTTCAGTGGGGAAAATGGTCCGCCCCCACATGAAAACCCATGCTTGCGGTGCGCTCGAAAAACCGTTAGAATTCTTTTTTAAACTGCTGAGACGAAGGGAGAGAGGATGAGAACGCTGGTTACGTACTACTCACAAACAGGCAATACGGAAAAAGTCGCTCATGCGATATACGACGTCATCCCCACCGCCAAAGAGCTCAAGCCGATTCGGAATGTGGAAACTTCGGCCGGATATGAGATAATATTCTGCGGGTTTCCGGTTCTCGCTCACAGCGTCCCGGAGAAGGCTCAACCCTTTATTACGGGACTCCCCGCGGGACAAAAAATAGCCTTCTTCTCCACCCATGGCTCCCTTCGCGGGGGCCGGCTGCCGAAGCAGGCGTTCGATCACGCCATCGGCCTCGCCTCACGGGCAACGATACTTGGCCATTTTGGGTGCCGGGGACGCGTGGATCAAAATATCATCGATGCACTGATGCAAAAGCCGGAACACAAGACCTGGGCCGAAGAGGCGCAGAGCGCCGAGGGTCACCCCGACAAGGGAGATATGGAAGATGCCGCTACATTCGCACGGGAGATGATGGCCAAGATCCGGTTATAAATAATCGCGCCCATCAAGGGATGGCGATACTTCTTTGAAACAATCTTCCATAGAAGATGATTCCCGTTCTTTTTTCTCAGTGTCCATCTCAGGAGAAAGATGATGTCACACCAAAATTGTACGGACGAATCGCCTTTCTCATACCGAAGGAGAATCGCCTCAAGAATCTGTGTTGTAATCCTCTTCATGGGAATAACATTTGTTCAAACCACCCCTGCGGCATCCCATACACAAATCGCCACCTTCGCACTCGGCTGAGTCTGGGGTACCGATGCTCAGTTCGGGAGCATCAAAGAGGTCACGCGGACCCGTGTCGGGTACACCGGGGGAACAAAAAAGCGCCCCACTTACCACGACCCGGGTGACCACACCGAGACGGTTCAAATCGCATTTGATCCGGATACGGTTTCTTACCGTGAACTGGTCGACATATTCTGGAGCAGCCACGATCCCACACACCAAGCGGCTTCACGTCAGTACATGATCGCCGCTTTTTACCATACGGACGATCAGAAACAAATGATCCTGCATCGGCGCGATCGACTCGTCTCGGATAGAGCGGGGAGGATCTTCACCCGGATCCTTCCCGCCTCGAATTTTCACCCGGCGGAGGAGTACCATCAAAAGGATTTTCTGCAAAAGGACCCTCCACTCAACTCTTCAAGAGTGGGACCCCTTCACGGTACCCGGATGAGCTACACATGCGGGCATAAATCGCCTGGTGACAGCTGCGCCGGCACTCAGGCCTTGCCCTTGAAAAAGGTCTTGAAGGATTTAAGAAAGGTCAGCCCCAGACCCCCCAACAGCCCGAAGATAAGAGCGTATTTGTGGTAGACCCGGAGATCTCCCCCCGTGAACAAATCAAAGTCCGGCAAAAATGTATTCAGATAATAGGCAATCGTGGGGAGGATCACAATCTCTGCAAACAGGATGATGGAAAGGATGAAGATGGCATTTTTCGTGAAAACAAGAATGAACCGCTTGAGATTCAGAATTGTCCTCAGCTGACGGAGCTTCACTTCGATCTCAGTCAGTTCTCCGAGCATCTTCCGGCATTGTTCGGACATTTCCTTATATCGCGCCAGATCATATAACGCCGCCGATCTCACGAATTCCTCGAACTGTGATCGCACAGCCTGCAGTTGCCGATAGGGAGACGTGGAAGAAAGCTGGGGACGATAATCCGCGGTGAAATCGAAGATGGAATCGATGCGCTTGTGCACGGCATGCACGCTGTCCATCAACCTTTCCTTCCGACGAATCTGTGCCCGACGACAAATGCTGATTATAGAATCGGCGCAATCCGCAATATCCAAATACCCGAAATAGCTGGCGGTCGACACCAAGGACTGCATCTTTGACATGAAAGCTTTGATCTTTTGAGCGTCCTCTTCTTCTCCTTTCACCCAAAACCGATCAAAGAAAGTGAATTTCCTCCCGGCCTCAAAGGCCTTTCTTTGTGCCTGTTGCCTGATTTCCGTAAACAGATTTTTGAGTACAGGATGGGTTACCTGGCTGTAAGGGGCCAGGTCCGGATCGATCAGGGTCTTGACATAGTATTCCCGGTTCATCCGGATCAGGCTTATGAGCCGTTTCAGCGCCGGGCCCTCGCGCCCCTCTCTGAAGTTGAAAACGACTTCCTGGTAGGTCGCCTCGGGACAGTAGGGTTGCATTATGCTTATTTCACGTGTCCTTCTCCGAGCACCATCGAAATCACCGGCGAGGTTGTGTAATCGGGAAAGAAGAAAAAGGATGTAGATCTTTTGAGGGACGGTTCGCGTATAGCGGAGTGCCTTGTTCAGGTGCTGTTCGCTCCTTGGAAACTTTCCCTGCTCTATATTCAGAAAGGCCAGTGCGCAATATGTCCGGTAGTCATCAGGATACTTTTCCAGGCAATTCCTCAGGAGTGATTCCGCTTTTGTGAGATTGGAGACACGGATACAATCCTGCGCCAGCCAGATCAGATCCCCGGAGCCGTCTCCCCTCTGCCGAGCCCGTGCCACCGTATCCCAATCGTTGCTCGCACTCTCCCATATATTTCTCAGAAAGCGGAGTTGGAAAAGTTGATTAAGCTCGTATAGTCCAAGACCGGCCGATGGTGGCTGCCCGTTCATTTCTTCATCAGATCGGAGTGTTCGGGCCTTTTCCTCTTCCGAACTCTTGAGATAGGAGAGAAAGGTTTCGCTGATCTCTTCAAAGGAGAGGTACCCCAAGTGGTCAAGGGTATCGGTGACCACCGTCAGTTGTTTGGACGGACAGTCGCTGATCGCGTGATCTCTGCTGCCACAGTAAAAACAGGGGGCATGGTCCCCCTTGTAAAGCATACCCTGATACGGGAAAAGAAGCTCGTTTCCGTTCTGCTGGTAGTCGTTGGGTGCTATTGCATAGAATGAATAAAGGGTACCCGGTTCCGGGGGGGTAATGGAGGCAACATGAATCTTTTCCTCCGCTATAAGGTAATGGGCGGCCGTGGTCAGGAAAATGGTGTCCGGCCGAAGATGATCCCACTCAGGTTTGAACCCTTCACGGATCAATCCTTCGATTATCTGAGGAGGGCCGGCGTCAACAAGGATCTGCAGCGGAACGGTAAATTGCCCCCCTATGCTTTCTTTGAGAAAGGTGAGCACATCAGCGACCACATCCATGGCAACCGAGAGGTTTTTCGTTGTGAGGATAACAGCCTGATCTTCCAAAATTGTTTCGCTATGGACCCGTCCTTCCCAAAAAAGCGCCCTGGCCGTGATTAAGCTCTTCCAGAGTGGATCGAAGATGCCACTCCCCCGTTTTTGGGAGAACGGTTTCATATAGAGGACCGTCATCAGCGCAGGAGCAAAACCAACGCTCTTCTCCCAGCAGACACGATAGGCCAGCGATTCCAATCGGGCATTATCGTTATCCGTGATTTTAACCGGCTCAAACGTAAGGGACGGGAGCGCTTTGGCCAGAGCGAAAACGTTCTCAGATATACAGATCTCATTGCTCCCCGCAAGATCGGTAATCTTCGACGCTATATTGACTGCGTTCCCGAATATGTCTGTGTTCTCAACAATTCCCTCATCGAAGTGAATACCGATCCTCACGTGGATCTTGTGACCGTCACCGTGCTCTTTATTATAATCCTGAAACTCTTTTTGTATCTGAACGGCGGTTTTCGTCGCCTCCCGGGGACTCAGGAAATAGGCCATAATAGAGTCACCCAGATTCTTAACGACCGTTCCTCCGAACCGTGCAATGGTCGTTGAGACAAGACTTTCATGCTGTTGGAGCATGGTGCGCCCGGCAAGATTGCCGTGGGATTGGAAGAATTGGGTTGATCCGATAATATCGGTAAAAAGAACGGCTATGTTTTGAATAGACGTATCCGAGTGACCGGGGGAAGACGGAGGGGTCAGCCGGTCTTTCTCAAGTTGTCCCGTCTTTGTATCTCCATTCAGAATCATAGTACCTGTCCTTCCTCATATATCGGCACCACCCCCCCAAACTTGAATTTTTATTCATTCGAGCCCCCAGATATCATCTCAATAATGCGGTTGATTGCGGATCCTTTGGCGGGATATAATGGAACAACGTACAGGCGCACCCTCGGAGATCACCCTGCGCCACGAGATGGGTCGCAAGTAGTTCTGCTTGTGCGGTTCCCAGTTACTCCGTGAAGAGGACCTCCACCCGTTCCACGTCCCAGAGGGGCTGTATCTTCTCCACGATCTCGTCTCTGATATTAGGGGCGAACTGATGGCCGGCGGGGATATCCACCGTCACACGGACGATCCCCTGATCGACCGAGATCTCTTTGACCAGTTCCGTTCGAACCAGATCGAGCCCCGAGAGGGGATTCATCACCTTCTGGAGGCGCCTGCGGACACCCTCCACGGTAGTGGGTTCTTGATCCGTAATCAGGCCGTGACGTTCCTCATAGTTCCGGATCGCCGAGCGGAGTCCCTCGACGGCGAGGACCGAGCAGTGGGCCTTGATCGGGGGCAATCCCCCCAGGGCCTCCGACGCCTCCTTCCACGTGATTTTCTTGGCCTCGTCGAGTGTTTTCCCCTTTGCCAGTTCGGTAATGATGGAACCCGTTGCTATGTTGGAGGCACAGCCGTAGGATTCGAATTTGATATCCGTAATTTGCTTCGTGTCGGGATCGACCTGTATCTGGACCCCCACCATGTCCCCACAGGCCGGACTCCCTTCCAAGGCATTTCCGTCGGGGTTTTCGAGTTTCCCCACGTTGCGGGGGTGACGAAAGTGTTCCAACACCGTGTCGCTGTATGGAAAAGTCATGGTTGATCCTCCTTACTGTCTGGTCAAAGGGCTGATCTTCCGCAGTTCTCCCACCACCTCGGTGATCGTGTCTACGACCGAGTCCATCTCTTCCATGGTGTTGTACCGACCGGCGGTGAGGCGAATCGACCCGTGCGCCCGTTCATGATCCCCGCCGATCCCCAAGATCACGTGGCTCGCCTCCAGCGACCGGCTGAAACAGGCGGAACCCGTGCTGACGGCAAAGCCGCGCATGTCGAGGTGGAGGGTAATTGATTCTCCCTCCACGAAGTGGAAGGTGATGTTCGCGTTCTGCGGGGTCCTCTTCGATCGGTGTCCGTTCAAGGTCGTGTCCGGTACCTCGGCCGATACGCGATCGATAAGGTGATTCCGCATCGCCTCGATCTGTTCGTTCTCCCGGGGGACAACCAGATCGACCGCCTTCGCGAAACCGACAGCTCCCGGGATATTCTCCATACCGGCCCTGAGATTGAACTCCTGGAACCCCCCGTCCATCCATTTTGCGATGGGCGTTCCTTTCCGGATATACAAGCCGCCGATCCCCTTCGGACCGTGGATCGTATGGGGAGAGAGGGTTATCAGGTCCACCGGCACCTGGGTGGTATCGAGAGGTACCCGTGTGAAGGTGTGTGTGGCGTCGGTGTGGAACAGGACTCCTCTTTCGCGGCAGATGCGGCCGATGGTTCTTATATCCTGGGTCGTCCCGATCTCCTGGTTCGCGTGCTGGATCGAGACCAGGATAGTCTCGTCCGTGATCGCATCCCGGACCCTCTCGGGATCGACACCTCCCTCGTGGTCGACTCCCAGGGAGGTGACGGAGAAACCCTGCCGCTCGAGGGCCCTGGCACTGTAAAGAACGGGAAAGTCCTCGATGGCGGAAATGATCAAATGTCTCCCCTTCTTATCGCCGAGGGCGCGGGCCACCCCCTTGAGGGCCAGGTTACTCGATTCGGTGCTCCCCGAAGTAAAGATGAACTCCTCACTGTCGGCACCGAGGCGGTGTGCGATCTCCTCCCGGGCCCTCTCCAGTGCCTCCCGGGCCTCGATACCGAGGGAATAGCCGAACTCCGACGTGGCGACCGGGTAGGTCTCGAAGAAGTACGGTATCATGGCCTCCAGGACCCGCTCGTCCATCCGGGTTGCCGCGGCATTGTCGAGATAGACGGTCTTCTCAATCATGGCAACGTCTCCTTATATGAAGAGGGTGATCTTCGACTCCCGTGCCTCCTGCACGTAGGTCCCCACGGCACCGTACTCGTCGATCAGGTCCCGGCGAAGGGCCTCCCGTCTGATCCCCATGATCTGCATCGTCATTTCGCAGGCGATGATCTTCCCCCCCAGTTCCTTGAAGTCCTGAAGGAGCCGTTCCAGGGAGGCCACGTTTGCCGCCTTCATCCGCCTTTGCACCATCCACTTCCCGATCCCCATGAGGTGCATCCGTGAGAGGCGTCCCCCTTCCAGTTTCCCCGTGATGAGCCGTTCGAGTCCCCAGAAGGTAAAGTAGAGGGATGCCTCCATCCCCATGGACAAAGCACCGGTGGCAATAATGAGGGCACTGTACACCTTGTCCATATCCCCGCTGTGAACAACGATGGTTGCCTTATCTGCCATAGGTACCCTCCTTCAAACGTGAACCCTGATGGTCCACACATCCCCCTCTTCCTGCACCCCGACCCCGTCCAAACCCAACGCCTGCAGGGCCATGGGTATCTCCTTCTTGGAAGCGGGATGCGTTCCTGTGATCTCCAGGGTATCCCCCGCCACGGCCTTCCTGAGCGCCTTGCGGGTCTCCACGAGGGGCACCGGACAGGTCTCTCCCCGTACGTCCACTCGTATCTCAGCCATGCGATACACCTCCATTTTCCGTTTCCTTCTGCGGGAAACGATCGCAACAACAACCATCGGGACTGATACGCGCCATGGGCCCCGGCAGGAAACGGCTTACACCGTCACTCCTCCAGGTCCTGCTTTATCTCTTCGTACTGCTCCTTGGTGATCTCACCCCGGGCGTATCGTTTCTTGAGAAGATCGAGGGGCGTCTCATGCGGGCCCCTGATGTTCCCCTCTTTTGACGCCCGCACCAGAAAGTAGGCGATCAGACCGACGGCGACAAGAAGCAGTATCCACATAAACATTCCTCCAAACCCGGGTCCCATACGGCCCCACCCGGACCAACACCCGCCATCGCCGACATCGGCGAAGGCACAGGCCGGTGGAAAGACCATGATTCCCAGACAGAAATGATAGATATTCATACCTTACCCTCCCTCTGCGTGACGATTTTAACCCTGGTTTCCTGCCGTTTTACCGCACCACCTTGAAAGAGTCTTTTCCCCGTGATCCCCAACTACATGACCCCGACCAGAGACAGTCCCGACAGGACATTGATGACCAGCAGCGCGAGCGTCACACGACCGACCCACCGGTGCAGCGGTCGCATGCGGGGTACCCTCATCTTGAGCTGCGCCACTCCGATCAGGTACGTGCACACCACGGCAAGAACCGTGATGATCCCCAGCCAGGCGTGCGGGACGGCACAATGCCGTCCTGTCTGCCCGGAAACCATGTACAGGGCAACCGCCAATCCGAGGAGGACACCGACCACTCCCGCGGTGCCGCACCGCCGATGAACGCGAAGCCACCATTCCTTTTTTCGCATCATCATGGCTCCGGAAACCCCGACACTCAGCAACAGAAGACCCGCAGACATGCACCCTGCATGGATGAAGATCATAGGACTCCTCCCGTGCGCGTTTCCTCCAATGACCTTGTTACCTGCCGAGAGTGAACTCTCCCGTTTTCGATCCGAAATAGTTGCAGTCGGCCGTGACCTCGAGTCTATCTCCCGGTTCTGCTTCGACAGTGTACGTGTATGAGAAGGACGAGGGGACCGGTTGGTCCGTGTACTTTTCTTTTGTGACGAGTTCTCCGTTTCTGGCGATGGAGACTGTTTTAACGTAGTGTTTTTGAGGGTTCGATACGGTATGGGTAATAGTGACGCGCAGGGTCCGGGACCCTGGATCGTAGGCCAGAACGACATCCTTCGGCCCGTGGCCGCGGGCCATGGTCGGCCACAGGGCAAGGGTCAACAATAAGAGAAGAAAGAATACCGCACACGCCTGCCGTGACAACCGGTCATGAAACATGGATCCCTCCTTTTGTCTCTCAGCCTCCCGCCGTCTACGGAAAGGCCACATTGCTGCACAGGTATCCCACCTTCTCCTTGTGCCGCATCTCCTCGCCGGCAATCCGAAGGAGCATCTCCCTGATCTCGCCGTCCGGATGCAGGTCGGCCAGCGCCCGGTAGAAGAGGTATAACTGGAACTCCCGATGAGTCGCGACGAGATACACATCCGCGCTTTTCATCTCCCCGCTGGTGTCGGGTTCTCCCAGGTACTCGGCTATCTTGTAATCGACGGTATCGGTCAGGCACAGCGCATCGGACCCGTAACGTCCGTCACGGTATCCCATCAGGAAATCCCGGTGGTTCTGTTCCTCCCCCGCAAGAAAGGTCAGGGTGTCCCTGACGGCCCGATCCTCAACTTTCCCGGCAAGGTCCCGGTAAAAGTCACCGGCCGCTATCTCCCGGTCGATGGCGATGTCGATCACTGTCTCCATCATCTTCTTCATGGTGTGGGTCCTCCCTCGATGGAAGTTTCCTCAATGGGACTCAGACCCCGCGGACGGTGAATCTCACAAAGCACAAAGAATCAGTAGGGACAGAAGGTGATAATGTGATGAGGATATTGTATATGAATCGTGACGTATCGCCGAAGGGGATTATGACAAAAAGGCGAATGACTGTCAAGGATGAAGACAATCAATGCCCGGGGGACATGCCCCCGGGCATTGATTGCAAGAACGAAAAGTGTTATTTGTCGACCTCTTCGAAATCGGCATCCACAACGTCATCGTCGGGCTTTGCCGATCCGGTCTGGGGGCCTTCTTCCGATGCGCCCCCCGCATCCGCCGCCTGTTCTTTGGTCGCCTTCGCGTACATGGCCTCCGCCAGTTTATGCGAAGCCTGGGTTGCCTCTTCCTGGGCGGCCTTGATGGCGTCGATATCGTCCCCCTCCAGGGCCGTCTTGAGCTTGGCGATGGCCTCTTCTATCCGGGTTTTCTGATCGGCGTCTATCTGGTCTCCCATTTCCTTCAGGTTCTTTTCGATGCCGTATACCATCGAATCGGCCTGGTTCTTCACCTCGATCAGTTCTTTCTTCTTCTTGTCCTCTTCTCCGTGGGCCTCGGCCTCCTTGACCAGCTTGTCGATCTCGTCCTCGGAGAGGCCGCTCGATGCGGTGATCTTGATGCTCTGTTCCTTCCCCGTACCGAGATCCTTGGCCGATACATGGACGATACCGTTGGCATCGATATCGAAGGTGACATCGATCTGCGGCAGCCCTCTGGGTGCCGGCGGTATTCCGGTCAGCTCGAACCGGCCCAGCGTCCTGTTGTCGGCCGCCATGGAGCGCTCCCCTTGCAGGACATGGATACTGACCGCGGGCTGGTTATCCGCTGCTGTGGAGAAGACCTGACTCTTCTTGGTCGGGATGGTGGCGTTCTTCTCGATCAGCTTCGTCATGACGCCCCCCAGGGTCTCGATACCGAGAGACAGGGGTGTCACGTCGAGAAGGAGGACATCCTTGACATCGCCGGTCAACACGCCCCCTTGGATAGCGGCCCCGATGGCGACCACCTCATCGGGGTTAACCCCCTTGTGGGGTTCCTTCCCGAAGATCTCCTTGACCTTCTGCTGGACCCGGGGCATACGGGTCATTCCGCCGACAAGGATCACCTCACCGATGTCCGAGGCACTCAGACCCGAGTCCTTCAGTGCCATCTTACAGGGGGCATCGAGTTTATCGATCAGGTCTGAAACGAGCATCTCCAGCTTGGCCCGGGTTAATTTCATGTTGAGGTGCTTGGGACCGGACGCGTCCGCCGTAACGAAGGGGAGGGTTGACATCCGTCTCCATCGACGTGGAGAGTTCCATCTTCGCCTTTTCCGCCGCCTCTTTGATGCGTTGGAGGGCCATCTTGTCGGTCCTCAGATCGATCCCCTGATCTTTCTTGAACTCGTCCGCGATGTAGTCGATCAGTTTCTGGTCAAAATCTTCACCCCCCAGGTGGGTATCGCCATTGGTCGATTTGACTTCGAAGACGCCCCCTCCCAGCTCCAGGATGGAGATATCGAAGGTTCCGCCACCCAGATCGAAGACGGCAATCTTTTCGTCCGTTTTCTTGTCGAGGCCATAGGCAAGGGCCGCCGCGGTCGGTTCGTTGATGATGCGCAGCACGTTCAGACCCGCGACCTTCCCGGCATCTTTCGTTGCCTGCCGCTGCGAATCGTTAAAATAGGCGGGGACCGTGACCACCGCATCGGTCACCTTTTCACCCAGGTAATCATCTGCGGTTTGTTTCATCTTCGCCAGAACCATCGAAGAGATCTCCGGCGTACTGTAATCTTTTCCTCTGACCGTTATTTGAGCGTCACCGTTCTTCGCCTCCGTGATCTTGAAAGGGCTGATGGTGATATCGTACTGTACCTCCTTCGACGAAAATCTCCTCCCGATCAACCTTTTGACCGCGTATACGGTATTTTCCGGATTGGTAATGGCCTGCCGCTTGGCAGCCTGTCCGACCAGTCGTTCACCGCCTTCCGTAAAGGCAACCACTGACGGTGTGGTCCGGTTCCCCTCCTGATTTGCTATGACGACCGGGTCGCTCCCCTCCATGACGGCGACACACGAGTTTGTCGTCCCCAGATCGATTCCGATAATTTTCCCCATGGTATTGAAACCTCCTGATTAAGATATTCGTTATTTATGTTTTGCGATGGATACCTTGGATGGCCGCAGCAGTCTCCCGTTCAGCAGGTATCCCGTTTCAAATTCTTCCGCGACCGTGTTGTCCTGTCCCTCGCTTCCCTCCACCTGCATGAGCGCCTCATGAAAATTGGGATCGAAGATCTTTCCCACGGCATCGATCTGCGTGGCACCGTGTTTACCGAGGACAGAGATAAAGGTGTCTCGAATCATCCTGAGTCCGTCCACAAACGCCTCGAGATCGGCCGCATCAGCCACCTGCCCGAGGGCCCTGTCCATGTTGTCCACCGTCGGCAAGATATCCCTGATAAGATTCTCGTTTGCGTACTTGACAAAGTCCTGACGATCCCGTGCCGCCCGTTTTTTATAATTATCGAGTTCGGCGACAGCCCGCAGATAGCGGTCGTAATGTTGGGATCCCTCCCGCTGGGCCTCTTCCAGGCGTGCGATCAGATCCTTCTTCGAGGCCGATTTGAGATGAACGGTATCCCGCTTCTCGGCATCATCCTTCTTCTCTTCCGTCCGCCCCTTGTCTTCAGTCAACTCTTCTCCCATGATGCTTTACGTATCCTTTATTCCTTCCCCGGTTTTTTAAACAGCCGGTAATCCACCATCTCACAGATGATGTGTCCTGCCGTGATGTGCGCTTCCTGAATACGGGGGGTACTGTTGGATGAAACATTGAGGCATATATCCGCCATCCCCGCCATCTTCCCTCCGTCCCTTCCCGTGAATGCCATGGTGATCATTCCTATCTTTGAAGCAATCTTGAATGCCTTCAGCATGTTGGGAGAAGTACCGCTCGTGCTGATCCCCCATGCTATATCCCTTTCGCTCCCGATAGCCCGTATCTGCTTTGAAAAGATCTCTGAGAAATCATAATCATTCGCGATGCTGGTGATTACCGATGTATCCGTACTCAAGGCAATGGCCGGGAGGGGGGGACGTTCGATGAGGAACCGGTTGACGAATTCCGCCGCAAGGTGCTGGGCATCGGCGGCACTTCCTCCGTTCCCGAAAAGGAGTATCTTATGCCCTTCGTTCAAGGCCTGGGTGATTATATCGACGGCCTTCACAATCCGGGAGAGGTTTTCATTCACGAAGACCTCTTTCACACGACTGCTCTCCCGAAATGACCGTATGACGATATCTTCGATATCTTCCACACTGCCCCCACTGCTTTCGTCTTGCAAGGTAATATAGGGATCGCCTCGATATATGTCAAGGAAGGGACGTGAAGGGACGTGAATAATTGGAAAAATGGGATTGAAAGAATGCCGGAGACGTGTTAGAGATTCCTTCCACATTGATCAAGGGAGTACGTTATGAAGAGAAAGTATAACCCTCGGAAGATAGAGGAAAAATGGCAGGATTACTGGGACCGTAACAAGACCTTCACGGTATTTGAAGACACCACGAAGGAAAAATATTACCTCCTCGAGATGTTTCCCTATCCCTCCGGACGAATCCATATGGGGCACGTGAGAAACTATACCATCGGTGATGTCGTGGCCCGGTATATGAAGATGCGCGGGTATAACGTCCTGCATCCCATCGGATGGGATTCCTTCGGCATGCCCGCTGAAAACGCCGCCATCGAACATGGGATTCCCCCCGCGAAGTGGACCAACGAGAACATCGACTCCATGAAGGTGCAACTCAAGAGGATGGGGTTCAGCTATGACTGGGACCGGGAGATCTCCACCTGTGAACCGGACTACTACCGGTGGGAACAACTCTTCTTCCTCTGGATGTACGAAAAGGGCCTTGCCTACAAGAAGGGTGGATCCGTCAACTGGTGTCCCACCTGCAAGACCGTCCTGGCAAATGAACAGGTCGAGGCGGGTCTGTGCTGGCGGTGCGGCAGCGAGGTGACCGAGCAGTACTTTGATCAGTGGTTTTTCCGTATCACCAACTACGTCGAGGAACTCCTGGACTACTGCGACAAGCTCCCCGGGTGGCCGGAGCGCGTCCTCACCATGCAGAAAAACTGGATCGGCAAGAGTCACGGGTGCGAGCTTGTCTTCCCCATGGCCGACTCCGGCGATGTCATCAAGGTCTTTACCACTCGGCAGGACACGATCTTCGGGGCCACCTTCATGCTGATCGCGGCGGAGCACCCCTTGGTGATGCAGCTTGCGGCGGGAAAACCGGTGGAGGGTGACGTCAAGGCCTTTGTCGAGCGTGTCAAGAAACAGGACCGGATGATGCGGACCTCCGATTATTATGAAAAGGAAGGTGTCTTTCTGGATGCCTACTGTCTCAACCCGGTGACGAACAAACGGATGCCCATCTACGCGGCGAATTTCGTCCTGGCGGACTACGGAACGGGGTGCGTCATGGCCGTTCCCACCCACGATCAGCGGGACTTTGAGTTCGCCGAGAAATACGGACTCGAAAAGATCGTGGTGATCCAGAATCCCGACGAACCGCTGGATGCGGCGACGATGACCGAGGCCTATGTGGACGAGGGGATTCTCATCAATTCCGGGAAATTCGACGGCATGAAAAACCTGAAGGCCCTCGAGGATATCGCGGAATATCTGGAGTCGCTCGGGAGGGGGAGAAAAACGATCGAATATCGTCTGCGGGACTGGGGGATATCGCGGCAGCGCTACTGGGGGGCACCTATCCCGATGATCAATTGCGAGAAGTGTGGGGTCGTCCCTGTGCCGGAAGCGGATCTCCCCGTCGTCCTCCCGAAGGATGTGGCATTGACGGGCGAAGGAGAATCTCCCCTCGGGAAGGTTGACTCATTCGTGCATGTCACGTGCCCCAACTGCGGAGGGCCGGCACGGCGCGAGACGGACACGATGGACACCTTTGTCGAGTCCTCCTGGTACTTCGCCCGGTATTGCTCGGCGCACAACGACGAGAAACCCGGCCTTGACCGGGGGCAAACGGACTACTGGCTTCCTGTCGATCAGTACATCGGCGGGATCGAGCATGCGATCATGCACCTCCTCTATGCCCGATTCTATACGAAAATGCTCAGGGACTTCGGTGTGCTCGGTGTCGACGAACCCTTCTCCAACCTCTTGACCCAGGGGATGGTCTGCAAAGAGACGATGCGGTGCCGGGAACACGGCTACCTCCTCCCCGAAGAAGTCAGGGACGGAAAGTGCGTACACTGCGACCGCGAGGTGACAATCGGGAAGACCGAAAAGATGTCAAAATCCTTGAAGAACGTGGTCGATCCCAACTATATCATCGAAGAGTACGGTGCGGATACGGCCCGGATGTTCTGCCTCTTCGCCTCACCTCCTGAACGTGACCTGGAGTGGAGTGACCAGGGAGTGGACGGGTCCTTCCGTTTTCTCAGCCGGGTGTGGCGCATTATCATTGATTATCTCGATGATATCAAAAGGCTGGCGCCTTTTGACGGCGGCGAGGAACTCGACGGCGATCTCAAGATCCTGCGGAAAAAAACACACCAGACCATCAAGAAGGTGACAACCGACATTGAGGATCGTTTCCACTTCAACACGGCGATCAGCGCGGTAATGGAACTGGTCAATACCCTCTACCAGACACGGCGTCCGGAGGCGGGGGATACGAAGGCCTTCTCCGTGATCCGTGAGACGGTTGAAGATATCATCATCATCCTCTCACCGATCGTGCCGCACATAACGGAAGAGTTGTGGGAAACAATCGGCGGTGCGCAGCGGCTCTCCGAAACCCCGTGGCCCTCGTTCGATCAGCAGGTCGCCGCCGAGGAAGAGATCACCATCGTCGTACAGGTCAACGGCAAGGTGCGGAGCCGCCTCCAGGTCTCTGCATCCGAATCGGACGACACGATCAAGGAACTGGCCCTGAACGACGGGAAGATCAAACAGTTTATCGGTGACAAACAGGTGATCAAGGAGATCTATGTGCCGAAAAAACTGGTGAATATCGTCATTAAATAGCGATCGGAATTTTTGGAAGTCGCGAAGGGATCACCATAGTTCGGGGTCCCGGCGAACGCGAGGGTGTCCATGAAGGTGAAACGGGTTCTACCGGTTATACTGGCGCTTCTCTGTTTGGGATGCGGGTATCACTTTGCCCCCGGAGGCGATCATATCGATACCGGGGTCCAAACGGTCTTTATCGGCGAATTCGCCAACAGGACAAGTGAAGCGAATATTGGGAACTATGTGAGAAACGCATTTTTCAACCGCTTCAGGAAGAGCAGTCGGTTCACACCCGTCGCGCGTTTAGGCGAGGCGGATGCGCTTCTGACGGGGAAAATCGTGAGTATTACCACCTCACATCTTGCCTACAGCAGCAGCGACCTTGCCAGGGAAGATCGCGTGACCATGACGCTGGAAATCGTATTCAGGAAAACCGGCAACAAGGAGGTTATCTGGGCAAACAGCGGCCTCTCGGACCGAGAGGCCTACACGATAGACGCGAACACCTCCGTAACCGACACCAACAAGATAAATGCACTCCGGAAGCTGTCGGTCGACATGGCGGACAAGGCTTACCGAAACATCATGTCGGGGTTCTGACGCTACCCCAGGGCATTTACCTTTTTGGTCAGTCTGGATATCTTACGAGCGGCCGTTTTCTTATGGAATATCCCCTTGGGGACTGCCTTGGCGATCGTCTTTGTTGTGTCACGAAGCACCTCTCGTGACCTTTCTGCGTCTTTCTCTTCAACGGACCTGAGCACAGCTTTGACTGCCGTCTTGACACGAGACCTCGCGGAGGCGTTCCGTATCCGTCTCTTCTCGCTCTGCCGCGCCCTCTTTTCGGCGGACTTGTGATTTGCCAAAAATATCTCCTCCTTTGTGGAATCTTGAAAGAAGCTTCCTATAGTAGTTTATTCTTCATGTCAAGACCAAAAACAGATAACCGGGGGTATGCGTATGAAACAGACGACAACGGAAGTCCTCTTTCCATACGATTCGGATGAATATGATGTATGAGGCGTTCATACAGAACACACGCGGTGCTAGCACCCTCACCCGCCGCCGCTCCCCCCCCCCTCCATCACCATCGCCGTTGGCGTTTGGATTTCCTCCCCCTTCGGTTGCAGCCTGAACCTCGGCTTTCTGCCACGCTGCTTCAACCTGCAAGGCCGCTTGCTCCATCTGCCTGACCAGTGACGCTTTCGCGTCACGGGTTGATCCGGTTGCACGGGATGCGGCTCGCAGCAATACCAACTGCCTTTCGATTTCATTTTCAACCTGCGGTCGGCCACTATCTTCAAATTGTTCCCATACCTCTGTAGCCTGACTGAGTTTTTTCTGCCCGAGATATGTCGCACCGAGGTACAGGATTGTAAAGGGGTCTGAGGGAGTTATCTCGAGTGAAGCCCGAAATGCCTCAACCGCACGATCCGACATTCCCGCCTTGAAGTAGGCAAATCCGAGATTGCGGATCGCATCGAAATCGCCGGGATGGTGCACAAGATATTGCTGGTACAGTTCGATAGCTCCCCTGTAATCGTCTTGAATCACAAGGATATCCGCCTTCATAAAGGCCGAGCAGCCCAGGGAAAAGGCCATAAGGGAAATCAGTATTCCCACGATCCATATTTGTTTCGACATAGAAAACCTCTCAGATAAAGTATTGAGCCGCCTCTCCCCAGAGGAGCCCCCAAGGATCGGCTAAGTTTCGTATCCCGCGCGCAAAAAATCAAGTCAATTCATCAAAAAAACGCCTCCAATCAACCACCCTCGGATCACACCGTGCGGTTGCCGTCGTGTCCCTTCCCGGGGTTACATTTCATATTGCCTCCTCTCGGGGAAATACCCAGAGCCTGCCGCCCTCCGGCGGCATCATCTTTTTTCTGAATCACTTCGAGATAACAATTTGATATCAAAGCCATACATTCTCCCGTATCCCACTCAAGTCCCTCTCACCACCCAATCTCTTCGGGTGAAAATTCGACAAAGCCGTAAGAGTTCACCATATATTGTGAGCAAATCCAGAGACGTTTCGAGCACACCGGTATCGTCCTGCTTGGGAAAAAAGTTGCGTTGTCATCTACAGTTGTGGCAGAATGCACACTCAATGCTTCCGTAATATGTTGATTTTGAGCCTATCTGCCGTCTTGTTCAGGATATTTTCGGCTCGAACAGGGAGCGTCTACAGGATATGGCTATCCGGCACAATCTTTGATGCGATTGCTTGTTGTAAAATCAGCAGCTACTCAGAGGGGGGATCAATGGGGGACGACAAATCGAAGATCGAAAAACGAATGAAGGAAAATATAGTAGCGATACTCAACACGATGAAAGAGGTGATTCTGAATCCCGCCGGGTTTTTCAGGACAATGCCCAGAGGCGGCGGATTCAGCGACCCTCTGATATTCGTGGCGGGGATAGGGATTATCGTGGGTGTCATTAATCTGATCCTGTCGATCACGGGGCTCGGTTTTGCCGGATCTTTCGGCACGGCCCTTTTGTTTCTGATAGTAACTCCGGTATTCGCGATCATATTCGGATTCGTGGGTGCAGCTATCATGTTCGTCATTTGGAAAATTATGGGATCGCAGGAGCCATTCGAAACCGCCTACCGCTGCGGAGCCTATGCCGCAGCGATCACACCCGTCACTACTATCCTCGGCATTGTCCCCTATCTGGGGGCGGCCTTGGGGCTGGTATGGATGACCTACCTGGTGGTATGCGCCAGTATCGAGGTACACGCAATCAGGGCACAACGAGCCTGGATCGTCTTCGGTGTCCTCTTCGGTATCCTCCTGGTGACAAACCTCAGCGCCACCTATAGTACCCGTCACCTCAATAACAAGATGGAAGGGTGGAGCCATTCTCAGGAGGAATTCGAGAAGTTGACTCCCGAGGAAAAGGGAAAGGCCGTCGGCGAATTCCTCAAGGGTGTGCAGAAAGCGGTTGACACAGAGTAGGACGGTATCGGCTATGATTAGATTGCACGAAAGGAACCCCTGATTTGAAGAAAAAAATAGGAGCGGCCCTGCTCATTGTAACGATGGCGATCTGTCTGATCGCCACGTGCGCCTTTGGGAATGATTTTCCGAGGCCCGCGGGGGCCGTCAACGACTTCGCGGGGGTTATCTCGCCACGATACGAACAGTCGATGAAATCTCTCGCCCGGGAGGTCATTGAAAAGGCGGGGACATCGGTCGTTGTGGTCACGATGAAGGAGATCGGGGGGGATGATCCCGCCAGCTATGCAAACCGTTTGTACGAGGCATGGGGTATCGGGAAAAAGGGAGAAGATAAGGGGGTTTTGATATTCCTTGCCCTCCAGGAGAGGAGCATCAGGATTGAAACGGGATACGGCGTTGAGGGGATCCTGCCTGACGGTCTCGTGGGAGAGATCCTGGACCGATACGTAATCCCCTCCCTCAAGACAGGTGATTACGATAAGGGCCTGTCGAGCGCCATGGTTGCCGTCTCATCCGTTATCGCGAAGGACGCGGGCGTCTCGCTAACCGGGGTGCCGCAGACACGCAAGAACTCGATGTCACGACAGAAAAAGGGGAGCAGCGTTTTCTCTCTGATCATGCTCCTGATTGTCATGTCCCTGCTCCTGGGGACCCGTCAAGGCAGACGCATGCTCCCATTCCTACTGCTCATGCTCCTGATGGGCGGCAGAGGAGGGGGCGGCGGATTCGGCGGATTCGGCGGCGGATTCGGCGGATTCGGCGGCGGCATGAGCGGCGGCGGCGGCGCGGGACGGGGGTTTTAACCCCGATTCACTATCCTGGAGGAAATGAATACCATGGTAAAAACAGACAAACCGGCAACGATCTTTCCCGCTATCTCCGAGGAGTATCGGAAGCTCTATGGGGATGACCTCATTTCGATCACCCTGTACGGCAGCGCGGCGGGGGGAGACTACCGACCGGGGAAATCGGATCTGAACTTCCTGATCGTCCTTTCCGAAGAGGCCATTGATCATCTGGATCGGGCCATTGCAACGGTTTCCCGGTGGCGCAAAAAGGGGGTGGCAACACCGCTCTTTATGACCACATCCTACATCGACTCTTCACTTGACTCGTACCCGCTCGAATTCCTGAACATGCGGGAGAGTTACCTCCTCGTGTACGGCACGGATGTGCTGGGCGGCATAGCATTCGGGCGGGAGCACCTCAGGCTTCAGTGCGAACGGGAGATCAAGGGGAAACTGCTCCTTCTCAGGGAGCGATTCCTGGAGACGGAAGGTAAGACCAAGCGCATACAGGCCCTGATTGCGGAATCGATCACCGCCTTTATTTCGATCTTCAGAGGGCTCTTGTACCTCAAAGATGTGGCGATCCCTTCCACACGGCGGGAGATCGTGGAGGCACTTACCCGTGAACTTCGGATCGATGCCGATGCATTTCTCCATTGTCTCGATATCAAAGAGGGAAAGAAACTTCCCCCGCCCGAGACGGACGACGCCATGAAGAAATATCTTGCCGAGGTGAGGCGGCTGTGGAATTGTGTCGACACCTTAGAGTAACGATATCCTGAACGACCTGCCCCGCATGCGGCCCGCAGGCTTCAATAAAAACAATCATATTGTATGAAGGAGGAGCGTATCGATGACAAAGGGGAAAAGAAATCTTTTGATCGCCGTGGGGGTGGTCGTTGTGGTCCTGCTGATGTTCTATTCCGGCCTCAAGGGGACATACAACAGCTTCGTCACTTTGGATGAAGGGGTAAAGGCGGCGTGGGCCCAGGTGGAAAATCAATTGCAGAGGCGCTACGACCTGATCCCCAATCTCGTTGAAACGGTAAAAGGGTTTGCCGCTCAGGAGAAAGAGGTCTTCATCGGCGTGACCGAGGCCCGGGCCAAGGTGGGGGGAGCGAAGAATATTCCCGATAAGATAGAGGCGAACAACCAGCTTACCAGCGCCCTCGGCAGACTGCTCGTGACCGTGGAACGCTATCCGGATATCAAGTCGAATCAGAACTTCATCAGACTCCAGGATGAACTGGCCGGCACGGAGAACCGGATCGCCGTCGAGAGAAGACGCTACAACGAAACCGTGAGGGCCTATAATGTCAGGATCAGGACCTTCCCGGCCAATCTGATGGCGGGTCTTTTCGGTTTCACGAAGGCGGAGTTTTTCGAGGTACCCGAATCAGCCCAAGCAGCTCCTCAGGTTAAATTCGAGTGATCGGGATGTTGTCTTTTCTCCCGCCATACCTTCTGGGGGTGGTATCGATCCTTCTGGCAGCGCTGAATACCTTTGTCTTTTCGATCCCTCTTTATATCCTGGCACTGCTGAAGTTCGTCATCCGCTTCCCCCCGTGGCAGCGCCTCTGCGCACGACTGCTGATGGGGACTATTTACTGGTGGATCAGGGGGATCCTCTGCGTCCTCACCCTGACGCAGAAGATCTCGTGGGATGTGAAGGGGACCGACGGTTTGGATCTGAATGAATGGTATTTCGTCAACAGCAACCATCAAGCCTGGGCGGATATCATCGTCCTTCTCAAGATATTTACCGGCCGCATCCCCTTCCCCAAATTTTTTCTCAAACAGGAACTCTTCTGGATCCCGATCCTCGGCACCGCCTTCTGGGCCCTCGACTACCCCTTTATGAAGCGTTACTCAAAAGAGTTCATTGCTCAGCACCCGGAGTTTCACGGAGCGGATCTGGCAACGACACGACGGATGTGCGAACGGTACAAGCAGACACCCGTTGCCATCCTCAATTTTATCGAAGGGACGCGTTTCACCCCTGAAAAGCACAGGGAACAACACTCCCCCTACCGGCACCTCCTGCGTCCCCGGGCGGGCGGATTCGCCTTCGCCATCAATGCGATGGCGGGAAAGATCACAAAGATGCTCGATGTGACGATCGTGTACCCCGAAGGGGCCTTTACCTTCTGGGACTTTGTCTCCGGTCGCGTGTCACGAATCATCGCGCGGGTCAAGACCCGGCCGATCCCCCCGGAATTCGTCGAGGGGAATTATCAGGATGATCCCCATTTCAGACAAAGGTTTCAGGAATGGGTGGCCCGGCTCTGGCAGGAAAAGGATGAATTGATCGACGCCCTCCTGAAAGGAGATCAGGACACGCCTCTGTCAACGGGGTGATCCGTCCGCAGGAACCGGACAACACACGGTAATCAAAACGAAAACGGTATATTCTTCATGAAAGTAGCCATCATTGCTCCTCCATACCCCCTTGACGAGGCCCCGGCCCCCCCGCTGGGGGTCTCGTATGCGGCAGCGGCATTCGAGGCGGCGGGGTGCCGGGTGAAAATAATCGACTATATCGTATCGCGGTATACCGTGGAAAAACTCAAGGCGGATTTGGACGCCTTTGAACCCGACATCGTGGGGGCGACATCGGTGACCATGACCTTCCCCACCGCCGCGGATATCGTGCGAACGGCCAAGAGACACCGCCCCTCTATCCTGGCCATCATGGGAGGGCCCCATGTCTCCTTCGATGCCTCCCGCACCCTTGAGACGTACCCCGAGATCGACCTCCTGGTCCTGGGTGAAGGGGAAGAGACCATCGCGGAACTGGTCCCTCACTACGCGGATCGGTCCGCGTGGCCTGACATACGAGGCATCGCCTTCCGGCGGAACGGCGAAATCATCGTTACCGAATCGAGGGAACTGATCGAGGATCTCGATTCCATCCCCCCTCCGGCCCGTCATCTCCTCCCCCTGTCACGCTATCGGGCGCTCGGCTTCCCGGTCAGCATCAT
Organism: Syntrophales bacterium; assembly: GCA_963662405.2. Taxonomy (GTDB): domain Bacteria; phylum Desulfobacterota; class Syntrophia; order Syntrophales; family UBA2210; genus UBA6078. The sequence continues at coordinate 1,557,259 of CAXXKT010000001.1, read as the reverse complement.
CACGAGCCGGGGATGTCCGAACCCCTGTATATTCTGTCAGGGAAGACGGATGGTGGGCCAAAAGGTCCGCTACCGTACGGTGGAATGCGTGATGGATGAGATCGAAGAAATCCTGTCGTACGGGATCTCCCGGATCAACGTGGCGGACGATCTGTTCACCTCCAATAAGCGGCGGGTCCGCGAGGTGTGCGAACAGATCATGAAGCGGGGCCTCGCCTTCCAGTGGAGTGCCTTTGCGCGGGTCAATACGGTCGACCGGGAGATACTCGAGATGATGCGCGATGCCGGATGCGACGGGATCAGTTTCGGGATCGAGTCCGGCAATCACGAAATGCTCCGACGGGTCAGAAAGGGAATCACCCTCGAACAGGCACGACGGGCGGTCAGGCTATGCAAAGAAGCGGGGATCATAGCCCACGCCTCATTTATGGTGGGACTCCCCGGAGAATCGCCGGAGTCCCTCGTCGACACGAGGGAATTCGCGAAGAGCCTGGGAATCGCCTACGGATATCATTTTCTCGCCCCCTTCCCCGGCACGGACGTGCGCGAGAGGATTGAGGAGTATGATCTCGAAATACTGACGGACGACTGGACACGGTATGATGCGAACAGCGCTATCGTCAGGACGTCCCGGCTCGCCCCCGAAGAGATGGAATCGTTCGTCGCAGCGCTTGATCGTGAAATAGCCGAAAAATGGGAGAAACAGGTGCGTGACTGCCGGGAGGGGCGGGGGCTGCCCGAAGACAAGCTCCAGGTCGGAGGACATTTCAGGATGCAGCTGACCTACCGTTTGCTATCCGAGGACCTGATCGAGACCTACGGCTGTTTTCCCATCGACGACGCGTCGGACAACGGTTCCGTCCGCGCCCTGTGCCGCAGGATCGAGGAGGCAACGGGATTTGATTCGGCACTGGTTTCGGGTACCATAAAGGACTTTATCGGTGCCGGCTACCTCAAGGCACACCGTATGGACTACCGCATCGCGTGGCGTTGGACGCACAATAACCGTGTCGATGGCTAATCGGTGTCACGCAGTGTGAAACCGCTCCTCACCGGCGCAGAACGGATGGGGCTGCTCCACCGCAAAAGATCGTACCCTCCATCCTATTTTCTCTTCAAGATCCCCAGGGTCTGCACCATCGGAAGTTCGGTGAAGAGGCCCGAGTCGAGGGCGCGATTGTAGATATGGTAAGGGGCTTGCCCCCCCTGCGAGGGGTCGGGGAAGATGTCGTGAATGGCGAGGAAGCCGCCCGGGAGGATGTGGGGGGTCCAGCAGGTATAATCGGTCATCGCCGCCTCGAAGGTGTGACCGCCGTCGATGAAGACCATCCCGAGGGGGGTCTTCCATTCCTGTGCGGCGACCTCCGACCGCGCAATGATAGGGATCACCGTCTCTTCCAGTCCAAGTGCATCAATCGTCTTCCTGAAGAATCTGAAGGTATCGATCAGGCCGGTCTCCGTGTCCAGGAGCTCCGGATCGAAATACTCCTCCCCCGGCTGCTGCTCCTCCGAACCCCGGTGGTGATCGATGGAGAAGAGGACACTGCCGGCCTCTTCGCATCCCGCCCCGATGTAGGCGGCGGTCTTCCCGCAGTAGCTCCCGATCTCCAGGCAGGGACCGATGCGACTCGCCTCCCGCGCCAGTTCGTAGAGCCGCAGTGCCTCCTCTCTGGCAATAAACCCTTTGATCTCCCTTGATTCGATCGTTTCGATGTCCATCCCGCTCCTCGAAAAACGCGAACTGCGCACCCGCACACCTTCCTATACAATATGCCCGCCATGGTCAAGGGAAAATAACCCTTTGAAATCAGTGGCCGGGGAGTGAATTTCTCAGGTGGGAGGCTTCGGTTGCCATTGCGGAAAATAGTGATCAATTCTTATTGATCATTCCCGCAATAACCGGTAGTATTTTGTACGGTACTCGGCAAAGAAAGCCTGTTTTTCAGGGACTCTGACTATGAGGAAGGCTGCCTGTCTGCCACTCTTTCTTGTATTAGCGGTGCTGTTCACGGTTATGTGGCCGGGGGCACCACCCTGCTTCGGGAAGGAGGAATACGCCGCCCGTACGGGGAAAACCTGCTCGTACTGTCATCGGGACACCCTCGGCGGTCCCCTGACACCGGTCGGATTCGCCTATATCCGGAATGGGTACGACTATCCGATCCCGGAAAAGATCCTGACCACATCCGTCCGGTATCAGTCTCCGTTTCACCGGGCCGCCCGCTTGATTATCGGGTATATCCATCTCCTGGCGGCGATCATATTCTTCGGCGCCATCTTCTACATCCATATCTTCATCCGTCCCACCCGCCTCAAGGGAGGCATTCCGAGATCCGAGAGGATCCTCGGCCTGTCCTGCATGGCCACCCTTGCGATCACCGGTCTCTTTCTGACGAGGTACCGCATCGACCGGTGGGAGCAGTTCTTCAACAATACCTTCGGATTCATGCTGTTCGTCAAAATCGTCCTCTTTCTCATGATGATCATGATCGCGGCCGCGGCGATAACGGTCGTTCACCGGAAGATGAAGGAGGAAGCATCAGCCCCCCCGCCTCCGCCATCCTCCGGTGTGGTAACGCGGACATCGCTTGCCGATTTTGATGGGTCCGGGGGAAAAGCGGCCTATGTGGTCTATGAGAACACGATATACGATGTGACGGACAGCGTGAAGTGGGAGGGGGGACGTCACTTCGGGAGGCACGCGGCCGGGGCCGATCTGACGGAGGCCCTCAAGGGTGCCCCCCACGGAACGGAAGTATTCGAAAAGGTGGAGCAGGCGGGAAGACTGGCAGAGGATCAAGGCGAACCCTCTGCGCCTCCCGCTCGGGCCCACAGGGTCTTCGTGTTGATGGCCTATACGAATCTGTTCATCATCTTCCTCATCGTCGCCTGTATCAGCGTCTGGCGATGGGGACCGTTCTCTCTCACCCTCACCGCGGCACCGGAGGTCCACACAACCGCGGCGATCGAACAGACCTGCCTGTCCTGTCACCGTCGCACCAAACCGGCCCTGTACCGCGACTGGGAACAGAGCGTCCACGCCGCCGTGGGCGTCACCTGTTACGACTGCCACCGGGGGAGCGACAACACAAACGCCACCAGCACGGCCCACCGGGAAAACAGTTCCACCCCCATATCGGTCGTGGTCTCTCCGAAACGCTGCGCCGGCTGTCACCCGAAAGAGGCCTCCCAGTTCGACCGGAGCAAGCATGCCCACACCCGGGATATCATCTGGAAGGTCGATTACTGGCTGAACCACGACATGAACAACGAGATCGAGAGGACAACGGGGTGTTATACCTGTCACGGAACGGCCGTCGAGGTCATCGACGGCCGGCCCACACCGGGGACCTGGCCTAACGTCGGGATCGGCAGGATCAACCCCGACGGCAGCCGGGGGTGCTGTTCGAGCTGCCATACCCGCCACCGCTTTTCCGCAGCCGAGGCGCGGAAACCGGAGGCATGCGATCAGTGTCATCTGGGACCCGATCATCCCCAGATCGAAATCTACAACGAGTCCAAACACGGGACGCTCTATCACGCCGAAGGGGACGGGTGGGAGTGGGAACCTGTCGACGGGACCTGGACGGCGGGGCGAGACTATCGGGCCCCCACCTGTTCGACCTGCCATATGTCGGCGGCCCCCGGCGTGGAGCGATCCCACGACGTGACGAAACGCCTCTCCTGGGAGACCCAGGCGCCCCTGACGGTCCGCCCCTCGGAGTTCCGGCCCTTCCCGGCCCCGACGGACTGGAGAGAAGAGCAAGGCACCATGAAACGAGTCTGTCTCCAGTGCCACTCCGGTACGTGGACGGACGATCATTTCCGGAATCTGGACCGTGTCGTTGAAAACTATAACAAGGAATACTACCGTCCCATGCGTACCCTCATGGACGAACTCTACCAGGCCGGGATTCTCTGCGATGAGCGTTTTTTCGATGAGGACCTCGAGTGGGAGTTCTATGAACTCTGGCACCACGAGGGACGCCGGGCCCGCATGGGAGCCGCCATGATGGCACCCGACTACGCCTGGTGGCATGGGTTCTATGAGCTGAAAAAGCGCTCCCTCAATATCATCGAATCCACCAAGAAATTGAAACGGGGTAGCGGCCCGTCCCGTCATGAAAACATCCCCGGCAGACATGAGAATCCTCGCCCCTATTAACATCGGTCTGATCCATACAAAGAATGTTTGATGTGTAATGTGCCGCCCGAGGGGTGACTGTCTCCACTCAACGGTATATGACCACAATATCTTGTAGTACTTTCCCCTTGACATACAAGATAAGTTGTTCCTATACTTCTGTAATTGGAAAAGGGCTGCATAGTTGTGGGTTTGCTCACGGCGCAGTTTCAATTGGGTGCCCCTGATGTTCCTGTTATTATCGACTATGTTCGGCGGTATCGGAAATGCCTAAGATCTTAAAAAGATGTACGGTTTGTATCTTGCCGGAAACATATGCCGGTATCCGTTTCGATGAGAACGGCGTTCGCAATATTCATCCCGAACCAGGGCAGAGAAGCCTCCCTTCGGAAAAAACACTGAAGAACCAACGGGGGATTACCGCCCGACCCCGCCGTGATACGGGAAGACACGACGCCGTTATCGGCCTGAGCGGCGGCAGGGACAGGAGCCGTGTCGCCTGTTATTTCAATAAAGAGTACGATCTTGGTATCGTTGGTATCCATGTTGGTAATGGATATCGTTCCGAATAGAGACCGAATACTGCCGATGGGGTGAGGGGGAGAGCGATCTCCTGACGGCGAGACCGGGTACGGTTTTTCTCATCCCCCACAACGGGGGAACCATGGTCACAATAGACCGTTCCTCCTCAAGGATTTTTGGTACATATAACAGTGGGGATCGTCACACGAGACGGTAGCGAACGGCGTTATGATTGGAGCGCATATTATAGATATCTTTGAACAGGGCAACTGAGTCAGGCGAGAGGAACCAACAATATATGAGAATAATCAGAATAGATGTTTCCCACTGTAACACCCCTTTTAAGAATAATTATCATTCGCCTCATATTTTCAGGATCCAGGCGGAATCGATCATTATTCACATCACCTTTGAAAACGGTATTTCCGGGTACGGTGAAAGCGCACCGAGACAATATGTCACCGGAGAAACGCCCGAGTCCGTTGCAAGTGTAATACGTGACCGTTTTTCCTCGCTTCTCTTGGGGGAACAAATAGCCTCCGTCAGCGATATTGAAAATATACTGGACACCTTAGAAAACAAATGCCGTAAAGATAATGTCTCCGCCTATCTTTCCGCCTTAGGTGCTGTCGATATCGCCCTGTTGGATGGCCTCAGTAAAAGTCTGGCAACCCCTCTGAGCAGTTTATTAGGTCCCGTCGCAAGAGATACCATACCGTATACCATCCCCATACCTCTTCTCCCCATCGATACGATACGTGAGATGGCCGCATCTCTGACGGGCGCCACATTCAGCTCGGTAAAGGTCTTGATGGAAGAATCGGTGGCCAACAATGTGGAAAGACTGAAATTGATCAGATCCATATTCGGTTTGGACATGGACATGAGTATCGAAGCGAATGGCAAATGGACCTATCGACAGGCCATTGACAACCTGAATGAACTGAAAGCATTCAATATTACGGCGGTAGAACAGCCTGTGCGCAGTGATGACCTGGAAGGACTGAAGAATGTCAGGAAGATGACCGGGATACCGGTCATGGTTGACGAATCGATGTGCACATTATCCGATGCAGCACTGTTAATCGATTCGGGCGCGTGTGATCTGCTGAATATTAAGATTTCGAAATGCGGGGGTCTTCTCAAGTCAAAACGAATCGCCGACTTTGCCCTCTCAGCAGGGATTCGCTTCCAGTTGGGAACACATGTGGGGGAAACGGATATTCTCAACAGGGCAGGTCAAAATTTTGCGTTAGTTGTCCCTAATATCATCAACTTTGAAGGGTTCTCTTCCTTGTTGTTTAAAGATGTACGGAATGAAGCAAATTCCGTAAAGGACATTGTCCATCAGGACTCTTTAGAGGCAGCACATGCCGATATCAATATAGACAATCATTGTCTCAGTGCGATTTATTCATTGAACCTCTAGTGTTTTTCGGGTCCATATAGCTTGTGCCGTGCGATAAAGGAGCGCGTATCACGGAAGGTAGAGAAAGACAGCGGTTGGGAAAAGAGGCTCGGTTCAGAGCCCTTTTGTTTCATCATACCGCCTGCTCAAGCTGAAACCCTTTCTGTTCAAAAAGTGTCAGGCAGGCGTCCACCACATCCTGATCATACAGGGTCCCGGCACCGGCCTCTATCTCCTTCAAGGTTTCGGCCATACCCAGTGATGGTCGGTATGGCCTGTCTGTCGCCATGGCCTCAACGACATCTGCGACGGTGATGACCCGTGCTTCTATCAATATGGCATTGCCGGACAGACCTCGTGGATATCCTGAACCGTTCATTTTTTCATGGTGCTGGTGTATAATCTGGGCGACGGGGTACATAAACTCGATATTTTTCAGGATATGGTACCCTGCCTCGGGGTGGGTCTTGATTATCTTGAATTCAATATCGGACAGCTTACCCGGTTTATTGAGGATCTCCGCCGGGACGTTTATCTTGCCGATATCGTGTATCATGGCGGCCATACGGATACCGTTGATCTTGTCCTCGGGAAGATGCATCTCTTCGGCAATAGCAACGGCAATGTCCATGACCCTCCTCTGATGGCCGGATGTGTATGGATCTTTTGATTCGACGATGACCGCCATGGCATCAATGGTACTCTGCAGGGCGGTCTCAAGCATTTCAACGTGCTTCTCAAGATCGGTAATATCCTTTATGGTGCCTATCGCCCCGATCACTTCGCCATTCGTGCCGAGATTCGGCGAGCAACTGATATTGAAAAGACGCTCACCGCCATCCTTGGTCAGCATCGCGCCCGTAACACCCATGAAGGTTTCCTTATTGTTTTTTACCTGATCCAGATACCGGGAAAAGCGTCCCACATCTTCTCTCTTGATAAAATCGATAAAATACCGTCCAATGACCTCTTCCTTTTTGTACCCCAAAATGATTTCCCAGGCGGGGTTGATATAACTGAATGCCCCATCCGCATCCAAAGTGTAAATGATATCAGGAGCATTTTCTCCTAGTGCGCGGAACTGCTGTTCGCTCTGCCGAATCTTTTGGTATGCCTTGGCATTGTTCATACTGATGCCGATTTCAGGCGCAATACCCATAAGGAGGTTGATGTAGCTCTGGCTGAATGGTTTCTTTGATTGCAGATTTTCGACCGCCAGCACCCCCTCCGATCGCCCCTCGTATATGATCGGCACACAGACAAAGGACTTGATCCCCAACAGTTTCATGAATTCCCTGGATTTCGGCGTCACATCCGCTTGAATCTTATCGATGTTTTCTATCAGGAAGGGCCTTTGTTCCTTGAAAGCCACGACCAGCGGCCCGAGAGAGCTTTCCTTATCAAGATGAAACTTCGTTTTTTTTACAAAATCTTCCAACTCAGGGTTGTATCCATAACCATTCGCATATACCAGGTGGTGTCTTTCCTCGTCGGCGAGCATGATGGTCCCCCGGTCGAAATCGAGGCGCTTCTGGAGTATCTCCATAACATAGGCAAGGAGATCATCCGTATTCAGTATGCTGGCCGTCCCCTGACCGATTTCTTGAATCAGGAGGGCATTGTTGTACCGGGCATTGATCTGTTCCAGGAGATCGCTGGCCGTCTCGCTGTCACTCCGGAGCTTGGAGCTGACCTCTTCCTTCTCGAGATATTCCGAGTAGGCGTAAATACCCGTGGTGGCCAGGGCACACAACCCTGTAATCAATAGCCAGTGGAAGTGAGAAACCAGGAAGAAGGCGCTGAAGCATCCAATGATGCTGAGAACGGTCGAGTAATTACGGATGCGTTTCCATATCATGGAGCGGGTCTGTTTCCAGGCGATAATGTATGTGCAGGCGTTGTCGCCTCTGTGGATACAGGTCGGGTGGTCAATCTCGGCAAATTGATTCGTAAACATCTTGGCCACCCCTTCGAATGTCCCCATCCGGTTTTCACACTGGTATGGTTTTTCTACGACATCGCCTTTCGGTGTGACCGTTACCTCGATCTTGTTGGCGCCGAGGCGTTTTGTGGTTGCGGTAATGGCCCGGCTTACCTGGTTGTACAATCGTTCGATAACCGCATAGGCGGTTGCGGGTGCGATGAACCCGAGGGCATACTGCTGCACCGGTAGCCCCGCCTTGGAAACAATGGCGTAGCGCCCCGCCTCTCGCGCGATATTGGGATTGCCGGTCTTATCGATGACGATTTCGTTGAATCGGTCTGTCTGATCCTGCGTGAGCCAGGAACCGTCATCCTCCATCTGATACGTGGTAATCCCCGCGTATTCCAGTATGGGGGCTATGTCGATTTCGGGATAGTGTTTGTTGATATACTCTACATAGGTTTTCGCGATTCGTATGTTATAAAGCGGAATATCGCTCATCTTTTCAAATACCGTCGGATGAGAAACTTAATCAGAAACCGCATCTTCGTCTTCACCCGCCCCTTCAGGTAATCCAGAAAATCTTTACCGTACTGCATATCCATGGAAAACATTATGTACTGCTTCTCATATGATATGCGATTATTATCCAAATATGTATGAGGATATATGAGAAGGGGTATTTTTTCAACCTCATATATCCCCGTCAGGTGGGTAATTGCGTTGGTCAACATTTCCCACGGCAATCCCGTCGGGTCGGTCACTATAATCTTGATGCCGTTGAGAAGCTCAGATAGATTCAGGCCGAGATCAGACTGATTCACAATCAGAACAGCCTTCAGTTCGTAGTTGTGTGTGAGCGAATAGGCCTTCCACTTTCTCGTAAAACCGTGACGTCTATAGAGGTCTTCCAAAGAATCGTCACCTGAATCGGCGCGCCCGAGACGCAGGACATCCAGAAGAAGTCCGTTGCCGTGATTTCGGTAGAACCGTTCGAGTTCGAACAGATCTGCGGGTGAAAATTTCTTCAACAGCCACCGATCGGGGAGCGGCACGGGGGAAGTTCCGGTGGGATAGCCCTTGTAGGCAAAAGTATCCAGTGAACAGGCCCGCGGGTTTTTCAGATATCGTGCGAAATCACCGAAGAACATGTCCATGAATTTTGTTTCTGGGCGGTAGTAACAGATCCAGTGATCCATTTTATAACCTGGAAGCCGGTAGAATCCTTCGAAATAATGTATGATCTGTTTCAGAAGAGGGATACCCGTATTCCTCCCGGTTATCGGATCGGGATATGCCGCGAGGTGGTGAACCATCCATGCCCGTTCGTACGCCTTTATCATGGAGACATGGCCGTATAGCTGACCGTTTCTCTGATAGACCATATGGTCGGCAATCTCAGGATTATCCTGATAGAGTTTACGGTACGTCTCCTTGAAAATATTTTTTTGTGGTTCGATGAGCGAATATTTTTTTGGATAGAGGAAACCGGTCTCGAAGAAAAATTTCCACAGGGCATCCATGTTGATTTCCTGGGAAACCCGGATGTTCGGATCTACCACATTCCCGAGAATGTTGATTACGTTTCCGTACGATTTGACATCCATGTCGAGGATAGCGAGACCGGAGCGGAAGAGGTTGGACTTCTCTTTTCGCCGATACACGACCTGTGCCGTACAATGAATAACGGCTGAACCCGCACAGTGGATATCGACTCGAGGGATAATCATTCCCGGAACAAGGACACTTTCGTTTTCCACCTCCTGCACGGCAAAACCGGTAACGGAGATGTCATGGATATCACGTTGCACCATTTCTCCGGAGAGGGGATGGACGAAGCTGATACTGGATGATGGTGCCAGATGAACGCGGGGACTCCGTATCTTTCTCCCCTTGAAACGATGGAAATGGCTCATCCGCGGGACAAGCACGATCTCCTTTACAGACATGTTGCTTGTCTGGTCGATATGCCGGCAGGGAGATGAAAAAATGATTTTTTGCCCCTGATAAAGAGTAAGATTGACTGGTTCATCAGAGTTGAGCCAATGAAAGGTCCCCCCACAACAGGGGGCGACCCTCACACGAAAAGCGAGGGGGCTGAAGTCCAGGAGATCACCCCGAGCCAGAAAACCGCTCTGGTCGATTTCCGCGGTTATCGCCTGAGCCGCGTATCGCCTCGTCTGACGCTTCCCGAGGACATATCCCTCCTCAGGCATCTGAACCGTAAAACCTTCGTCATCGATGCGTAACAGTTTTATGGGTATGACGGTTACGGATATACCGTCATCGATCACGAGATTCAGGAAGCGGTGATATTCAATCCCCGGGACGTTTTCCGGAGACCATCGGCAGATACATGCCTCTCCCATACAGGGATCGGGATAGGCATGTATGAAGGTATCCTCTTCGTACCGAGGGTCTTTCACATGGACCCATAGGTATCCGTCGATAAAATTGAGGTGATTGATGATATTGATCAGCGTGCGCTGAGTGACTCGAGGCGCGGACTTGGGTATTTTCGTGAGATCACGATGTTTGAAGAGGGGCGGCGGTTGGAAAAACTTCCCCCCAATCTCCCCCCGGGTACCGTGGGGAGATTCCTCACGGGGATCCTGCGCAACACCCCCTCGTGCGATTCTCGTATCAGAAGAGTCTTGGAAACAATCGTCTTCTTTGTCCCAATCGTTCATCTGATCTTCCCATTTCCCCTTCTACCGGAACAATACCGCGATTACCGATAAACACCGTTTTACTCACCCTGGCAGGAACACGATGGTCCATGCCGGCCAATCAACTTTTTTCACCTGTTTTTATTCGTGCTTCCGTGTAAATGATCTTTTTTTATCCATCTCGATCAGCCGGAAAGCCGACGGCAACGGATCCACCATCCTGCAATATCTTTGGTCGTTATATAAAATTCTCTTTGAGGGACACAAGGGCATTGTGCTCAAAGACCTCTTTCCCGGACAACTTCTTTTACGAGCCTTCCTCCGCCCTCAGTCTATCGGGATTGCAGGACCCTCCCGATAGTCAATATTTCAGCTTCCTTCGTCCCTTCATACAGTTCCAGTATCTTGGCATCCCGATACCACTTCTGGACCGGGTACTCTTCAATGTAGCCGTATCCTCCGTGGATCTCAACGGCGGCGTTGGCGCAGAATACGGCGGTCTGTCCCCCGTAGAATTTTGCCATCGCCCCCAGGTGAAAATCGGGCTTCCCCGCATCCACCGACCATGCGGCCTTATAGACAAGACCCCTCAAGGCCTCCGTCCTGATCGCCATCTCCGTCAGCTTCTGCATGGTCATCTGAAAGGTCCCGATCGATTTGCCGAATGCGGTGCGCTCCTGCGCGTATCTGACGGCCTCATCCAGGCAGCCCTGGGCCATACCGAGTGCCTGCGCGGCCACCATGATCCTGGTGACGTCAAAGAAATGCATCAGCTGGTAGAAACCTTTCCCCTCTTCCCCCACCAGATTCTCCCGGGAAACGCCAACATCTTCGAGGGCGATCTCGGCCGTATCGGTAGCCCTGATTCCCATCTTACCGTGGATCTTGGTTCGCGTGACACCAGGTGCGTCGGCGGGCACAATGATCTGGCTGAACCGGTTGTGCGTCTTTTCATCGGGATGGGTGATACACTGGCAGACCATCCAGTCGCAGACGGTCCCGTTGGTGATAAACATCTTGCTGCCGTTGATGATGTACTCATCACCGTCTCGCACCGCTCTCGTTGCGTATCCGGCCACGTCCGTCCCCGCGTTCGGTTCCGTAAAAGCGCCGGCGCTCACCTGCTGGCCGCTGCATACGGGGGGGAGATATCGCTGTTTCTGCTCTTCCGTCCCGAAGGCGTAGACCGCCTCACATCCGAAGCCTGCCGCCACGATATTGAGTCCGATCCCCGTGTCGATTCGGGAAAATTGTTCCATAACCAGGGAGTTCCCCAATATTCCGACCCCGGCACCGCCATACTCTTCCGGGACCCATGAACACACGAGGCCATGGCGGGCGGCCTTCTTCCGCAGCTCAGGGGTATACTTCTCTTCCCGGTCACACTCCTCCGAGACGGGGGCTATCTCCGCCTGGGCAAAGCGGTAGGCCATGTCCTGCAGCATCGTCATCTCTTCCGATAGTTCAAAATCCATGTCCCCTCCCTATCCCCGTCATGTATCCGCACACGTGGCACAAGAATCCCCAGCACGTTTGCAGTATCCTTGGATACGTACGGTTTGTAAATACCACTTTAGTATGAAATTAAAGAATCGCTTTAAGCAATATTCCTCACCGGTTGACAAGGTAACGTATCCTTACCCCTCACCATAATCGTATACCCCTTTCCCCGTTTTCCTGCCGTACCGCTTTGCCCGAACCAGCTTCTTAAGCAAGGGGGCGGGTCGGTATTTGTCGCCCAGTTCCTCGTGGAGTCCCTCTATCACATGGAGGAGGGTCTCCAGGCCGACGAGATCGGCAAGGGCCAAAGGGCCGATGGGGTGGTTGCATCCCAGGACCATCCCCGTATCGATGTCCTCCGCGCTGGCCACCCCCTCTCCCAGGGCGAAGAAGGCCTCGTTGAGCATGGTGCACAGGATCCGATTGACGGCAAAGGCAGGCGCCTCGTTGACGACGATGATCTCCTTGCCGATCTTTTTCCCCCATTCCTTCGCCACCGCCAGAGTCTCCGCGGAGGTTTCCTGCCCCTTGATGATCTCCAAGAGACGCATGACCGGGACGGGATTGAAGAAATGAGTGCCGATGAACTTGTCCGGTCTCTGCGTGATGGCCGCCATCTCGGTGATGCTCAGGCCTGATGTGTTGGTGAAAAAGAGGCACCGTTCCGGCACGATTTCTTCCAGCTCGGTGTACACCTGCTTTTTGATATCCATCACCTCGACGATCACCTCAACGACGATGTCTGCGTCACGGGCGGCCTCTTGTATATCCAGGGTAGGAATGATTCTTTCAAGGGCGGCATCCATCTCTTCCGGTTCCATTTTCCCTTTCGAGACGACCCGAGCGAGGTTCTTTTGAATCGAGTCCATCCCCCCGTCGATAAAGCGCTGCTCAATGTCGCGCATGGCAACGGCATATCCCGCCTGTGCGCAGACCTGGGCGATACCGCTCCCCATCAGCCCCGCTCCCAAAACACATACTTTCTTGATTTCCATTGCTTCCTCCTTTACTTTCATTGACGGATCCCTCTCTCCTCTATCAGGCATCGGCTCCCCCACAATACCGTCACAGGGTATTGCCGAAGAGCGCCACGCTGACAACGCTCATACAAGGGAACCCTCCCAGATTATGGGTCAATCCTATCCGGGGGTTTTCGATCTGGCGTGCATCTGCCTTCCCCTGGAGCTGCTTGTATTCCTCGTAGATCATCCTGATCCCCGAGGCTCCGATGGGATGGCCGAAGCACTTCAGCCCACCGTCGGTCTGGCAGGGGACCTTCCCATCGAGATCGAAAAAGCCCGCTTCGATATCCAAGACGGCCTTCCCCCGGGGAGATATCTGGAGATCCTCATACGTGGAAAGCTCCGTGATGGAGAAGCAGTCATGGACTTCCATCATACTGACCTCATCGCGGGGATTGGTAATACCCGCCTCCCTGAAGGCCGCGCATCCGGCCCGATAGGTTGGGATGACGTGGGTGCCGTCCCATTTCTGGTGCGCCATCTCTTCCCCCGAGGTGACGGATATCTGCAGGCCCTTGACATAGACGGGATCTTTCCTGAAGTTTTTGGCCTTATTTGCGCGGCAGACGATGGCACACGCGGCCCCGTCGCTCACGCCGCAGCAGTCGAAGAGCCCCAACGGCCAGGCGATGATCGGGGCGTTCATGATCTTTTCGACGGATACCTCGTTCTTCAGGTGCGCCTTGGGGCTCAGGGTCCCGTTGTGGTGGCTCTTGGATGATATGTGTGCCAGGGCCCGTTTACCCTCCTCGGGGGAAAAACCGTATTTGTTGAAATAGGCCGTTGCCAGCATGGCGAAACCGCCGGGGGCCGTGAGGTTGGCAAAGATAGCCCTGTTCTGCGATCCCAGCAGGTTGCCGAAATCGGGAAGACCACCGTATCCGGTGTCTTTCAGTTTCTCGACCCCCAGGGCCAAAGCGATATCGCATGCCCCGGAAGCGACGGCGTAACAGGCACCCCGGAAGGATTCCGTCCCGCTGGCGCAGAAATTTTCCACCCTGGTCGCCGGTATAAAGGGGAGTTTCAGCGTCTTGGTCAGGGACAGGGCGCTTTTCCCCACATTGACTTCATCGAAGCAGGTGCCGAACCACGCCGCATCGATGTCTTTCTTCTCTATCCCGGCGTCCGCGAGAGCCTCCTGAAAGGCATCGACCATCAGATCGGACGCGCCCTTGTCCCACAGCTCGCCGAAGGTGGTACACCCCATACCGATTATGGCCACCTCATTTTTTATTCCTCGTGCCATTTTATTCCTCCTTTTTTACCGGTTGGTGGATGACAAATCCTGTTTGCCGGGAACCGCCTTCCAGAAATAACCGGAGTATCCTCTTTGGGGATCGGCGTACTTCCTGCGGAAACTCATGGCAACCGGCATATTGACCTTGACGGAATCGAGCGAACAGTCGGTCAGGTCGAGGAGGATTCTCCCCCCCCCCTCGAAATCGACAAGACCGTATATCTGGGGAGGATCCCAGCTGAAGGCCAGGTTATCCCCGGTATAGGCGGTAAGGGTCCCTACCTTGTCGGAAAAGCGATACTCCTCCATATCATCCACGGCACCGCAGTCCGGGTTCACACAGATACGCTGTTTCGGATACTGAGGCGTTCCGCAGGCCCTGCATCGTGAGCCCACGAGGGCGGAGATGGCGTTCCCATCCCTCCCGAGAACGGTCATTGCCGTTGGTGTGATCTCTTCCCCCCTAATCCCCACCTCGAGGGGAATAAGATTTCTGAAAACCAGATATTTGCCGTAAGGGGACAGGTCGTTTCTCTGAGCAAGATGACCTTGAATCCCTTTTCTTCCTGTCCGGTGGAACGTTTCTATCGTGTCCTTCACCTCGAACCAGAGGGCGTCGCTCCCGCTTCCATAGCTGGCAACGAGGATTTTATCCCCCGCCCGTGCCTCTTCCAAGGCGGCAACGAGCATCATCAAAGAAAGGGCCGACCCGGTGTCCCCCACCTGCGCGACCATGGCATCCTGCACTTGTTCGGGTACGGCGCCGATAGACCTAAGCAGTCCCTTGAGAGCTCCCGCGACGGGACAAGCCAGGATAACCTTCGCGAAATCAGACATCTTTAAACCATAACGATCCAGAAGCCCTGTCACCGCCTGTGGTATAATCCGCGAGTACCCCTCATCGCGGATCCATCTCTCCTCCCATCCGTGGGAAAATTCCTCACCCTGAGTACGGCGAAAATCAATGAAATCCGTGGAGAGGGAAAAGGACCCCTTGAACTCTGCCAGGACATCGTCATTCCCCGTCAGAAAGGCCGCAGCGCCGTCACCGTAGGTGTGCTCCTGCACACTTCCGGGTTTTGCAAGCCGGTTTTCACTCGCACAGACTAAGGTCTTCTCCTTTCCTGCCCGGTCAAGTGCAGCGAGAAGGGCACTGGTTCCCGTCTTTGTGGAACCGCCGAAATCGGCGGTCCTGATCCCTGATGAAAGGTCAAGCCCCTGAGAGACAATCACGGCGTTTTGCCTCTCAGCGAAGGGGAGTGATGTCGATGCCAGGTACAGGCCACCGATACGGTCCCGAGTTTGTGTTCCCAGGCAATCCAAGGCCGCCGAGACGGCCATGGTTATGCTGTCTTCATCATAATTGGCAACCGCCTTTTCACCCCGTGCCACGGAGGCATGGGCCGGGTTGAACCACCCCAACTGCTCAAATATGACTGAGCGGTTCATCCGGTACCAGGGGATATAGGCGCCGTACGACGTGATACCGATCATAATTCCTCTCCTTTTCATATAGTGTATGCGGTGTTCTCGATCCGCAAGATGCCTGCCAAGACACAGAACGACCGGGGGGCCTGTGAGGTGTTTCGCCTGTTATCCGTGGGAATTGTGCGGGCATTATCGCGCATAACAAGGAAGATGCGGTCCCGCCTGTTGTCCGTGGGAATTGTACACACCGGTACTCCCCCCCCATACAGCTTACATTCATGACAGATGCCATTATTCCCTATTACGAGATCAGCGATTGTGTCAATACTTTATCCGGGGTTTTAGGCCTTATTGAAGATAATTATTTTTGCATAAGATATCATTGTTGATAATTAGCTGAATTTTAAAGAATATATTGCGTTTCACCTGATATAGGGGAAAACGAAAAACCTTGACATAGGTTCGAAAGGTAGGGTATGTTAGTACCTGTTGGATATTCCGATATGGACGAACTTTCCGATCCAACGACAAGGGGTACATGATTTCGCAGTTTCTGGGGGAATCACATGGTTATTATCGAAGGAAAGACATATTACACAACTGCAGATGCGGCAAAGGCTCTCGGGGTCTCTGCGAAGACGATACGGAGCTATATAGAGAAAGGCATCATCCCGGAGCCTCCGGAGGTTCAATCCGGTTTGCGAACCTTCAAGCACTTCCCCACGGATTATATCGGGGAGGCCAAAAAAATCCTTGAAAATTATCGGCGCACGCAAATGACTCGCAGACGGGACAAGCAGTTAAGCATCTTTTGATAGCTTGTTTCCAGCATGGAGGACATTGATTTGTACGCACATAAACGGTTGTTTGGTAACGACTAGACGGGAGAGTGGTGCGGTGCCTTCCCACAAAGACATTTCTTCAACTGAACGGTTGCTCACCCTGATCCGCAATAAGGAGACGCGGGAGGTGATATCCGGCACACCAAAGGTTTCCCCATCCGAAACCGCAAGGAAGGAAAACCTGCGGGGTGGTTTCGCAAAGAAAGCCCTGTCCGTGGGAGTGGATATCACGGATGACGAATTGAGGCTAGTCAAGGTAAGACAGCTCTCGAACGGCCAGTCGGAGTTGCTGAGTTATAAACGGGTCTCCGTTGCAAGGGGGATAGTGCGGGGAACCGCCGAGCATGCCTCTTTTATGAAGGCAACCCTTGAAGAGTTCTGCGGTTCCGGGAGGGGCCTCAATATCTGGAGCCTGATCCGGTCTGATACGGTAGACGTGGAAAACATCCGGATTCCGAAAGTGGCGAAGAAACAGCTCGAAAACGCCGTCTACTGGACCGTTAAAAAAAACTCGGCTTTCGATAAAGCAAACATGATCCTTGATTTTGAAGTCCAGGGTGAAGTGGTCGAAGAAGGGGTCACCAAGCTGTCGGTAGTCGTCTGTACCGCTCCGAAACGCGAAGTTGAAGAGATTGAAAAACTCTTTGAAGGAATCGGCTTTCCGTTGACCGGCCTGACCGCTGCCCCCTTCGCCTTGCAAAACCTGTTCAGGGCCGATTGGATCCCTGTCCCCGCTCGGGCGGCCACGCTTTTCATAGGGGATGATTCTTCACGCATCGACGTCTTCTCTCTGGGGAACCTGACGATGACGCGCGGCATACGAGCGGGAATCGACAGTATGGCTGATTCTCTCTTGGAAGAGCATACAGCCACGATTCTTCCGAAAGAACAGGATGACATTCTCGATACAGAGATCGATCACGAACAGCCACAAACCATCATAACTCTCGAAGATGCAAGGGATCTGGTTTTCAGCCTGGGGGTTGATTCCCCTCCGCCCCATGGAAAAACCGACCGTTTCGGTCTCAGCAAGGAGAAGATCTTCGAGATGATTCAGCCTGCCTTGGAACGACTCGTGAGGCAGGTGGAGAGAACCCTTGAGCACTATACCGTTATTCTGGGTAATGAGGGGATCGATTACATTTATGTATTCTCCGATGGCGGGGTGTATCGGCCCGTTACCGAATATATCGGCGGCCAACTCAGGGTGGATAACACGGTACTGGATCCCATGGGCCCGGATAATCCGCTGAATGCGATAACGGAACATACATCCGTCTCTCAAAGGGCTTCGCTGACTTCCGCGCTGGGCCTGGCGCTGTCGAGCATGTCTCGTACATTGAATCTCATATGCACCCACAGAGACAAGGAAAAGATTGCACAAACCAGCCGTGTAAACCGGTCGATCGCGTCAGCATTCGCCGTGGCAGCACTGATTCTGATCGGACTCTTTTTCTGGATGGGAATCGTCATTGAACGGAAAGAAGCCGTCCTGACCCAGCTCGACCACCAGATGAAAACCGATATAAAAACGGTTCAGGAAAGCGCTTACACGATGGTCTCACAAATCGATAAAAACCGCCTCACGCTCAAACAGTTCCACCGGCGGTATTGGGGAGCAGCAGTCATCGGAGAGCTGTCGAGATTGAGTCCCCCGGACATATGCCTCTCAACGGTCACGGCTACCATGGGGAGGAATGCCGAGAAGAAGGCCGCACCGGCGTCGGCGGGCATGATGATCAGCGGCGTCGTCACAGGTCCTCCCGATTCCCTTGAGGCGTCTCTGGCAAGATATGTCCTTGCCCTCAAGGGGTCGCAGATCTTCGAAGAGGTCACGATAGATAAAGAGACCGTAAAACCCTTCCATACCGAAGATGCGCTTCACTTCAACATAAGCGTTTCTTTTCCGGGAGCATGAAATGAAGCCTGTTACCGCACAGAGAGGCAGCATCCCCGAACGGAGCATCATGTATTGCCTTTTGTCTCTTGTAATATTGATTATTCTTTATTTCGGCCTCGTGTATCCGCACCAGCGATTCTCGGCGTCTATCGATGACAAGATACGGCAGGTAACGGACCTGATAAAAAAGCAACGGGACCTCCGGCCTCTCTATGAAGAGATGGCCAAGCACAACAACCATCCGACCGAGATCGTCTTGCCGGTTCCTGATACAAAACCACTTCCGCGAGGAGCAATAGACCTCGTCGCCTCTTTGTTTCAGAAGATCGGTGCTGAAAGCGGGGTACAGGTGGTCGCCGTCAGACCGAACCTGCAAAGCATCATAAGTAAATCCGATGAGATAGTAGTTGCTCTTCATCTGAAAGGGGGATTCTTCGACTTCCGAAAGTTTTTGTTGGGAACGGGAGCACTCCCCTCCCTCAAAGGAGTGGAAGAAATCAAGATCAGGGAAGAAGGCGTACAACAGGCGTTTTACCTCACGGTACGGCTGGCGGTTGAATGATGAGAAAGATCAAGGTATCAGCGCGAGAGGTTGTCATCATGGTTGTCATGCTGACTGTTGTCCTGTATGGCGCGTATGATTTTTTTATCGATTCATCACCGAGGCAAGCGGGTGTCGGGAATGAACGTGCCAAGGAAATCGACATGCTGATAGCAACGGCCTCGAAGACCCTACAGGAAAGCGGTTCCTATCCGTTCTATGCCGCTGTCCTGACCCAGGCCCAGAGCGAATGGGAACGAGATCCTTTTTACAGAGAGAACAAACCCGTGAAGAGGACGCCCGATCTGAGGCCTATCGCCTACACGGGATATCTGGAAATCGGCACGCGCAAAATAGCCGTTGTTGACGGTGTGAGTTATGAACCCGGCGAAGAACTGGAGCAGGGAGGATTCCTTGTGAAACGTATCGGAGCTTCATCGATCGATATTGAAGAAAAGGGAACGGGAAGAACGATTGCCGTTCCTTTATGGGAGGAGTAACCTTTCATGGGGAGTACGGTGAAGGTAATGAGAAAAAATACCATGGCATGGATAACCTTGGCCCTCATGGCCGGTGCATGTGCCTTCGGTTGTGCCGGCACACAGAAAGCGCCCGAGAGAGATCCGTTTTTCGAGCAGTGGAATATCAAGGCGAAGGAGTCTGCGGGAAGCTCACCGATTGTTCGGAGCCGTTCTCTTACGATACCGGAAGATCCGAGTACGGCGGCCATTAAAATGAAGCGCAAGGATCTCCCCACCATGCAAGTCACCCTCATCATGCGTGACACCGATGTCGGCGTTATCCTCCGCACGCTCGCCACGGCAGCCGGACAAAACATCCTCATCAAATCGGAGATAGAAGGGAAGATTAGTGTTGATTTCAGAAAAGTCAGGTGGGATGAGGCGTTTCTCAGTATTATGCGCTCTAAGATGCTTACCTATGTGTGGGACGGTGATATTATACGGATAACGACGGCGGCGGATATGCAGAATGATCTCGAACTGGAGAAGATCGCGAGGGAACGAACTGAACAGCAGATCATCCAGAAGAGATTGTCTCCCCTGCTCCCCATGGTCGTTCCCGTTAATTACGCGGACCCCGAAAAATTGAAAGAAACACTCGAGAACTTCTTGAGCAAAGATGAAAAGGGAAACCCGCATGGTTCGATCCGAGTGGATGAGCACACCAATTCGCTGGTTATACAGGCGACGAGGGGGGACCTCGAAAAGATTGTTGCCATGGTAGACGACATAGACAGACCCACCCCCCAGATTCGCATAGAGGCGAATATCGTTGAAACGACCAAAGAGACGGCTCGTGAACTGGGAATACAGTGGGGGGGCATGTATGGTAACACCACCGGGGGGAATAACTATTATATTACCCCCGGTGGAAATACCGGAACGACCGGGGCAGATCCCGCCGGCGGCGGGTATACGCCCGTGTACGGAAGCACGGGTGTCAGTGGCCATGGTATGGGCATCAATTTTCCCGTAAGCGGCAGCGCCATAGACACGGCAGGCGGAGCAGCCTCCCTGGGACTCATGTTCGGAAAGATCGGAGGGAACATCCTTGAGATGCAGCTGAGTGCCCTGCAGTCGAGAGGCAAGCTGAATATCCTTTCCAGTCCCTCCATCACGACCCTCGACAACCAGATGGCCTTTACCGAAAATGGTGAACGTGTTCCTTTCGTTTCGTATTCAGATGGTGACCAGGAGGTCAGCTGGGAAGACGCCGTGTTGCGTCTGGAAATCACCCCCCATGTCATTGACGGGCAAAGCCTGAAGATGAAGATACTGATCAAGAAAGATGAAGTGGATACGTCACGCGATGTCGCGGGGAATCCCTACATCATCAAGAAACAGACCGACACGACACTGATCGTCAATGATGGAGAGACCGTCGTGATCTCGGGACTCAGCAAGCAGCGAACCTCCGGAGGAGATGCCGGCGTTCCGGGGCTCAAAGACATCCCGGCGTTGGGGTATCTGTTCAAGGCAGACAGCAGGGCCGAGAAGCTGGAAGAGGTGCTGATCTTTATCACCCCTCGTATCCTGAAGCCGGAAGTGGCCCCGCAACAGGCGGATACCGACAACCACATTAAGACACACGAGTGATACGTGACATGGACTATTTCAGGCTGTTAGACTTCGGCAGGGAACCCTTTTCGAACTCTCCCGAACCTGACTTGTTTTACCGGTCTCCCCAGCATGTGGAGTGTCTGCAGAAACTGGAACTTTCGGTTCGTCTGCTCCGCGGGTTGAATGTTGTCATCGGGGATGTGGGAGCGGGTAAAACCACCATCTGCCGGCGGATTATACGTGGACTCGCCGACGATACGGACATCGAGACATACCTGATTCTCGACCCCTCGTTCAGCAGATCGATCGATTTTCTCCGTGCCGTCGCGGAGATCCTGGGGATCAAGGGCATCGCCCCGGACCTGACGGAATGGCACTTGAAAGAGAAGATCAAAAATCATCTTTTTGATAAAGGCGTAGGCGAGAGAAAAAATCTGGTTTTGATTATCGACGAGGGGCAGAAGATTCAGGATTTCTGCCTGGAGATCCTGAGAGAATTTCTCAATTATGAGACAAATGAGCACAAACTGCTCCAGATCATTATATTCGCGCAGAAGGAGTTTTATCCGATCCTTGAAGCTCACCGGGCATTCGCGGATCGGGTCAACTTCTTGTATGAACTGCACCCTTTGGGCTTTGCCGATACGCGGGGGATGGTGCAGTTCCGTCTGGATACGACCAGGGAAAGAGGGACGGGGAAAGAGATTCGATTCACCCTCCCGGCCCTCTGGGAGATATATCGAGCTACGAGAGGATATCCCCGCAAGATCATCGGGTTGTGCCACCGGATTATTCTCGCGCTGATCATACGAAATCAATCAAAGGCCGGTGCATTTCTGGTCAGGACCTGCGCCCGCGGACGCGAAATCCCCCGGAGGTCGTGGAAGATTCCCCTGGTTGCCGTTCTCGGAGGGCTTTTGATTACCGTGGTTGGCCTGGACGTTGGCTACAATCTCCTGTTTCCGGAGAACTCGACACAACCGATACGAGGCGTCGCCCTTCAGCCGGGGGATGCGGCTGCCGTTGCCGTACCGGTTGAATCCGAGAGAACAGCCGTCCCCCCCTCCGTAAGGCTTACCCTTCAAAAAAGTGTTCCTGCCGAAGAGGCGCGGACCCAACCGGTACCGGCCCGCCCCGAGTCGCTGGGGTGGCTCATCGTCAAGAAGGACGAGACCATCTGCAAGGTGATCAGGGGATTGTACGGGGCTCAATGCACCGGCAATCGTATAGCATCGGTCTGGAAGGCCAATCCTCACATCCATGATCCGAACAGGATCGAGCCGGGGACCATGCTCAAGCTTCCGGCGACCGCCGTGGATGGTCCTCCCCTTCTCGAAGGAACGTGTTTGATAGCCCTTGCACAACGCGACAACCTTGAGGATGCCTACGCCGTGTACCGCAGCTATCTGACCAAAGTCGCTCCGATACAGCTATTTCCACACTGGAACGAAGGCAAAGGGCTTCAATTCGATATCATTCTAAAGAGACGTTTTACCGATGGCAACGAAGCACAAAACGCGATTGACCGATTGCCGTCGCCTATCGCTTCGGAAGCACGCATCATTCACAGCTGGAAAGGTGACACGATCTTTTTCTCCCAGGTGGTATTCGTTCGTAAACGAGTGGAACGGGTATCATGAAAGGGGGAAACCGTGGCGAGAGCATGCCGTTGCATTGAAAGGGTCTGCAGGTGAATATACGTAAAAAACTTGGGGAAATGCTGGTCGATGCGGGTCTTTTGACCGATGATCAACTGCAAAAGGCCTTGGCCGCTCAAAAGGGAACAGGCCTGAAGCTTGGACAATACCTGGTCCGTCAAGGGATCGTACGGGAAGAACAGGTAATCGATCAGATCAGCAGGCAACTGAAGATTGAAAAATATGATTCCAAGGAATATCCGCTAGACCAGGGTCTCTCGGAACTGATTCCCTACGAGATGGTCCAGAAATATCAGATCGTTCCCCTCAGGAAGAAGATGCGGCTCCTCACGGTTGCCATGGCGGACCCCATGGATATCAATGCCATTGACTCCACGGAAGTGTTTACCAACATGGAGGTCTTGCCCGTCGTCTGTTCCGAAAAAGAGATAAACCAGCTGATCACACTCACCTACGGCACCCAGGCGGGGGGACTGCAACAGGTCCTGGAAGGAGTTGAAGATGTCCCGCTCGCCGTTCAGAAAGATACCGCAACAGAGGATGTCGATGTCCATGTCAGTTCGCTTCAAGGTATGGCCGAGGAGGCCCCCGTCGTCAGGATCGTGAATTCCATCATCGCCCAAGCCGTCCGGGAAGGAGCGAGCGATATCCATATCAGCCCTGAGGCGGAAAAGGCGCAGTTGCGGTTCCGTGTCGATGGAAAACTGCATGAGGTTCCCTCTCCCCCGAAGGCCCTGATGCTCCCGATCGTTTCGCGGATCAAGATCCTGTCCAATATGGATATCTCCGTATCACGGGTACCCCAGGACGGGCGCTTCACGGTCAGGATGGACAAGCGAGAGATCAACGTCAGGGCATCATCACTTCCCACCATCTATGGGGAAAACGTCGTGCTTCGTCTCCTCGACATGAGTTCCGGCGTCTATTCCCTTGAGCAGCTGGGCATGTCCGTTCTGGACAGACAAAAAATAGAATCGGCCATCGTCAAGCCCTATGGCATGATACTCAGCGCCGGACCGACGGGAAGCGGTAAAAGCACCAGTTTGTATGCTATCCTTCGGGAACTCAATACACCTGATATCAACATCATTACGCTGGAAGATCCTGTCGAATATCGGGTGGAGCACATACGGCAGGTTCAACTGAACCGCAAGGCGGGGATGACCTTCGCGAGCGGACTCAGATCGATACTCCGTCAGGACCCCGATGTGATCTTGGTGGGGGAGGTCAGGGACAGTGAAACCGCGGGACTCGCCGTGCAGGCTGCCCTGACCGGACACCGGGTCCTGAGTACCCTCCATACCAATGACGCGGCAGGGACCATCACCCGATTTATGGAGATGGGGGTGGAGCCGTTCCTGATTTCTTCGGTCCTCCTGGTATCATTCGCCCAACGCTTGGTGCGAACGATCTGTCCGTACTGCAAGGAGCCCTACACACCGCCGATTGATGCCCTCAGGGCCTGGGGCCTCGACAAGGTCGAAGGGGCCGACTTTCAGCGTGGGAGGGGGTGTCCCCAGTGCATGAATACCGGGTATAAAGGGCGCACGGGTCTCTTCGAGGTCTTACAGGTCGATGAGGAGATCCAAGAGATGATTCTCAAGGGAAACACCACACAGGAAATTACACGACGGGCGCAGGCAGCGGGAAAACTGACAACACTGAAGGATGACGCTGCGGACCGGGTCGTCAGGGGAATAACGACCCTCGAAGAGGCAGCCTCGACGGTCATGGTGCTGTAATAATGCCGACCTTTCTTTATAAAGCGATCAATCAGAGAGGGATCGAGATTTCCGGGACGATCGAGGCGCAATCGATTGAGACGGCGCAGTATCTTTTGAGTGAACAGGGGCTCATTCCGTCCTCCGTGGCCGAAGGAGACGGTCGATCCGGCAGCTTTCTCTCTCGGATACAAGCGGATCTGACATCGGTCACGATGAAGGAATTGATCCTCTTTACCAAGCAGTTCAGAACCATGCTCATCGCCGGTCTCCCGATTCTCAAGGTGCTCGAGATACTGGAGCATCAGACGCAGAATCTGAAACTCAAGAAATCCATAGCGACCATATCATCGGAAATAAAAGAGGGGTCGGCCCTGCACGAAGCATTCGCTCAACATCCCGGCATATTCCCCTCTCTTTATGTCAGCATGATAGAAGCGGGAGAATCCAGTGGGGCCCTCTCCGATGTTCTTGAACGCCTGGTCTATCTCCTGGAACACGAAAACAAGGTACGGTCGGACATCAAATCGGCCCTGCAGTATCCGATGATGGTTTTCATCACCCTTGGCGTCGCTTTTTTCGTTCTCCTCACCTTTGTCATACCCCGATTCGTGTCGATCTTTACCAAGGCCGGTCTGGATCTTCCCATCCCGACTCTGATCTGTTTGTACCTATACCGTATGCTCTCCGAATACGCGTATCTGCTCGTGGGAGGGCTCTTCGTGGTCATTCTCGGGCTGCGGTATTGGTTCAAAACGGAGCATGGTCGGTATGTACGGGACCGTTTCATTTTGCGGATTCCCCTGATCGGCACGCTCCTGGTCAAGGCCGCCATGTCCCGGTTCGCGAGCATCTTTTCGATCCTCCAGGCGAGTGGTGTAACGGTCCTGAGTGCCCTCGATATCCTTGTCGGAACCATCGGAAATGCCGCCATCAGCAGGGAATTTTCCGGTCTGAAGGATCAGATTCAGGAAGGAAAGGGGATTTCCGGTCCGCTGAGATCATCGCGCTACTTTCCCCCGATGGTCGTCGATATGGTCGCGATCGGTGAAGAATCCGGACAGCTCGAAGAGATGCTTCGGGGAATTGCGACGCACTATGACGATGAAGTTGCATATGCCGTCAAGGGGTTATCGGAGTCGATCGGACCGATCCTGATCATCTCTCTCGCGGCAGTGGTCGGTTTTTTCGCCATGGCCATCTTTCTCCCCATGTGGGATCTCACCAAGATGGCGGGCTAAATCGCGCGGCAGAGGACACGCTTCCCTGTCGTGTCGTTTCCGTCTGCTGAATGTGGGTGCTGGGATTGAGCGATACAGATGAGACGTTCCGTGCGGCGATCAGGGGATGGGCAAAAGGTCGCCCGGCGAGCGCCGTGACGAAAGAGTTCAGAGCCTCACTCCCTTCCAGAATTGTGGATTTTCATGTCCATCTCTTTCCGGATAGGGGGTTTGACGCCATCTGGTCATTCTTCGCTGCGGCGGGGACGGAGGTCCTCCACCGATACTACAGCGGGGAGTGCATCGAGTACCTCCACGAGCGCGGCGTCTCCCCCATCGTCTTTTCCAACTATGCCCACAGAAAAGGTGTCGCGGAACCGATGAACGAATGGAATATCGAACTCCTCGAACAATTCCCCGATCTGTACTGTTTCGCCCCTTATCATCCCGACGACGGCAACGCCCTCGCGTACGCCGAACGGATGGTGGCTCATCCCCGTGTCGTCGGGATCAAGATACACTTCCAGGTCCAGCGGCTGTATCCCCACGATCGGCGGCTTTTCCCCCTCTATGAGCTGATCATGGAAAAGAAAAAACGCCTCCTCCTCCACGTCGGGAATGGCCCGCAGGGGAATGAATTCGTGGGGCTCGTCCACTTCAGGAAGGTCCTCGATCGGTTCCCGGACCTCCCCGCCACCGTCCCTCATATGGGAGGGCTCGAGTTCAGACAGTTCATGGACCTCCTGGACGATCATCCCGGGATCTACCTCGACACCGCCTACAGTTTCTGGCCCGGACTCCCCTTCACCTTCAACCTCGGACCGGAATATCTGGAGCGACATAAATCTCGCATCCTCTACGGGTCGGATTTTCCCAATGTGATACTCCCCCGGGAGGAAGAGATCGACCATCTTTTAAGCCTTGATCTTTCGGATGATTTTTATGATAAGGTATTGTACACAAACGGCGTGAGACTGCTTGCGGAAACCTGTCCGGCCGCCTGACGGACCGGGTAGGGGGTATGCGGTCCCGACCGTTTGGCCTGCCATTCTTACCACCAGAAAGGAGAGGACCTATGGCCGTTACCCTGCCCGATCTTCCGTACGGAAAGGATGCCCTCGAACCGTACATCAGTTCGAAGACGCTGGAGTTTCATCACGGAAAGCATCACAACGCCTATGTGACGAATCTGAACAACCTGATCGAGAACACGGACCTGGCCGGTATGGGGCTGGAGGATATCATCACGAAGACCGCAGGCGACCCCGCCAGGGCCGGTATCTTCAACAACGCGGCCCAGGCCTGGAACCATACCTTTTACTGGCACTGTATGAAGCCCGGTGGCGGTGGTCCCCCCACGGATGCCGTGGGAGAGAAGATCGAAGGTGCCTTCGGGGCCTACACAACCTTCGTAAAGGAATTGAAGAGCGCCGGACTCACCCAGTTCGGGAGCGGCTGGGCGTGGCTGGTCATGCGCGAGGGCAGGCTTGAGATCATGAAGACGGCGAACGCCGACACCCCCATCGCCCATGGAATCACCCCCCTCCTGACGGTTGACGTCTGGGAGCACGCCTATTATCTCGACTATCAGAACGCACGGGGCGACTATCTCAATGCCTTCATGGGACACCTCGTCAACTGGGAGTTTGTCAACGCCCGGCTGGGATAACCCATGGCCGGGCAAACAGAGAATATCGGCACTTCTTTTCACCGCTCTGCCGAATCGCCGGTCCAATCTTACGCAGCCAAGGAGGTGGTATGGTAGAGACGCTCTTTTCCCCTGTCAGGATCGGATCAATTGAGATCCCCAACCGGCTGGTAGTGCCGGCGATGGTGATGAACTACTGCAATGCCGATGGGACGGCGACGGAGCGGTACATCGCCTACCATGAGACAAAGGCCCGCGGGGGATGGGGACTGATCATCACCGAAGACTACGCCGTGGTCCCTGAAGGAAAGGGCTTTCCCAATATACCGGGCCTGTGGGACGACAGCCAGATCGCGGGTCACGCGGAGCTGACCCGGAGGGTCCACGATGCGGGGGGGATTATCTTCGCCCAGATCTACCACTCCGGGCGCCAGACCACCAGGCGTGTCACGGGCTCCCAACCCGTGGCCCCCTCGCCGATCCCCTGCCCGAGTATCGGTAAGATGCCCCGCGCCCTGACAATCTCCGAGATCAAAGAGATCGTGCAGGCGTTCGGAGCGTGTGCCCTGCGGGCGCAGAGGGCCGGATTTGACGGGATCGAGGTCCATGGTGCCCACGGGTATCTGATCGCCCAGTTCATGTCCCTTCATGCCAACAAACGAACCGACGGGTACGGCGGCTCTCTCCTGAACCGGCTGCGGTTTCCCCTGGAGGTCCTGGCGGATATTCGATCGAAAGTGGGGAGTGATTTCCCCGTGATCTTCAGGATATCGGGTGATGAGCTGGTCCCCGGAGGGAGGACGATTGAAGAGACCAAGACTGTCGTACGGATCCTGGAGAGAAATGGGATCGACGCCGTCCACATCTCGGCCGGGACCTACGGGAGCGGGTACGCGATTACGCCCCCGGCCGCCGTCACGCACGGGTGGATTACCGGCTATGCGCGGGAGGTAAAGAAGGTCGTCGGTATTCCGATCATCACCGTGGGGAGGATCACCGATCCCCTCCTGGCAGAGACAATCGTCGCCGGCGGGACGGCCGATCTGGTGGCCATGGGGAGGGCCTCTCTCGCCGATCCGGATCTGCCGAACAAGACCGCCGCCGGGAGGTTCGACGAGATCAATCACTGCATCGGCTGCATGCAGGGCTGCACGGGGATGATATCCCGCCATCAACCCGCGACCTGCCTGGTCAATCCGACGCTGGGGAAAGAAGAGGAACTGCGGATAGACCCCGCGAAGACGAGAAAAAAGGTATTTATTGCCGGGGCGGGTCCCGCAGGGATGGAGGCGGCGATGGCGGCCGCCAAACGGGGGCACGAGGTCCATCTCTTCGAGAAGGAAGGGCGGCTGGGTGGACAGTTCACCCTGGCTGCCGTCCCCCCCGCCAAGGGAGAAATAGCGGCCTTCATTGAGTGGCTCGCAAGGCAGCTTGCCGAGAGCGGTGTCACCGTTCATCTAGATACGGAGTTAACCGGGGAGGTTGTGAGCCGCGAGGGTCCGGACGTCGTCGTGGTTGCCACGGGGAGTGTCCCCCTGTCTCTCAGTGTCCCGGGATCGGCGCTTGCCGTCACCGCACACGATATCCTGGCCGGAAACGTCACCGCCGGACCGCGGGTCGCCGTTATCGGTGGGGGGATGATCGGCGCGGAGACGGCGTACCACCTTGCCCATCACGGCAAGGAGGTGACCATCGTGGAGATGCTCCCGGCCGTGGCACAGGATGAAGAGGATCATACCCGCTCCTTTCTCCTCAAGGGGCTTGCCGATCAGGGGGTTACGATCTATGTCAAGGCCACGGTCATCGCGATTGCGGACGAGGGTCTGATCATCGAGCAGGGCGGGAGACGAGAGACGATCGGCCCCTTCGACACGGTGGTGCGTGCCGCGGGCCTGAAACCCCGGAGCGGATTCCAATCAAAGATCGAAGAGAAGGCAGGCCGGATAATCACCATCGGCGACGCTGCGGGGGTACGCAAGGCCCTGGAGGCGGTCGCCGAGGGGTACCGGGCCGGGCTCGAGATATGAGATAGAGGAGAGAGAATGGACCTGCGAATCAGAGACAAGGTAGCCGTCGTCACCGGCGCTGGAAGCGGAATTGGAAAGGCTATTGCCCTGCGTCTTGCCGATGAAGGGGCTATCGTTGTGGCAACGGATCTCAATGAGGAAAACGCCCGGGCAGTCGTCGTCGAGATCACCGACGGTGAGAAAAATGGGATGGCCCTCCGGGTGGACGCGACGAAAGAGGAGGATGTCGACCGGATGATCGCTGAAACCCTGAAGGCTTACGGAACGGTGGATATCCTGGTGAACAACGTGGGCGGAGGCGGCGGATCCACATTCATCACCAAGTTTTCCACACAGGATTGGGACCGGACGATTGAACTCAACCTGAAGAGTGCCTTTCTCTGCTCCCGGGCCGTCGCCCGAGAGATGATGAAGAAAAGAGAGGGACGGATCATCAACATCGCCTCCATATCGGGAAAGGTCGGTGAATCCATGATCGGCGCGTACAGCGCGGGCAAGTTTGCCGTCCTCGGCCTGACGCAGGTCCTGGCCAAGGAATTGGGACGATACACCATTACGGTGAACGCCGTCTGCCCCGGTTACGTCTATACCCCCGGATGGCAGGAACTCGCCCAAATGATGAAGGACAACCTCTCCGCCATGGCGGGCAAGGAACTCGAGGAGATCTTCGAGGAGCGGGTACGGCCCCTCACCCCGCTGGGGCAGCCCCCAGACCGCCGAGGATATTGCAAGCCTCACCGCCTATCTCGCTTCTGAGGAGGCACAGAACATCACGGGGCAGGCGATCAACGTCGACGGCGGCGCCGTCATGGGCTGATTGTATCGAGGTGTTATCATGCTGTTTCTCGATCCCAGAAAACCAATTGCCTCGTGTGCTTCCAAAGGGTGTGACGGATGCCCGGTCGAAACAACGCTCCACCGCCACTTCACCCCCGGGGACCTTACCCACTTCATCCTGACCGCCCTCCCCTCTTTTCTGGCGGGAGGGGCCGGGATCTACCATGCAAACGGGTGGATGCTCGTCCTGTGGATCGCCGTCATCGTCGGGTTCTTTGGATTTATCGAGATCCGGGTCCTCTGCACCCACTGTCCCCACTACGCCGAGGAGGGGTACTCTCTGAAGTGCTGGGCGAACTATGGTTCCCCCAAGGTGTGGCGATACCACCCGGGGTCGATGAACCTGATAGAAAAAACAGTTTTTATTGGCGGTCTCGCCGTCGTGTGGGGATTTCCGCTCTTCTTCCTGATTCCGGGCTCACCGTGGTTCCTGCTGATCGTGTACCTCTCCGCCACCGCAGGATTCTTCATGACTCTGAAGCGATACCTCTGCTCCCAGTGCATCAATTTCGCCTGCCCCCTCAATACGGTGAGCGCGGCGGTCCGGAGAGATTTCTTTCGGCGGAATCCTCCCATTGCCCGTGCATGGAGTGTTGATGCGGACCTTTGACTGTTGCCACGGAGAGAAAGGAATGTGAACATGTTTCAGAAAAGCAGTAAAGACGGGTACATCCCCGCCATCGAGGGGATCGAGATGAAGACGACGGTATACGGAGAACGGACCCTGATGACCGAATTCCTCCTCAAAAAGGGAAGTGTCCTACCCCGGCACGCCCATCCCCACGAGCAGACCGGGTATCTCGTGAGCGGTCGGATCCGTCTTTCCATCGGGACTGATGAACACGACGCCTTCCCCGGCGACAGTTGGTGCGTCGGGAGCGGTATCGAACATGGTGCCGCGATCCTCGAAGACTCCGTGGCCGTCGAGGTCTTCTCACCGGTGCGGGATGATTATCTGCCGAGGGAAAACGAACCTCGCTGCGTATAAAGCGTTTCCGACCGTTTCCAGCTGTTTTCCCTGACACACGGAGGCTGCTGTGAGTTTGAAAAAAAGGTGGATACATCTCATATACCGGACGGCGACGGGGAGCAGAAAGGTCCGTCTCCTCATTACACCGATCGTCGCCCTCTCCTACTTCCTGTTCGCGTCACTCTTCGTCATCCTGTCATTCCCGACAGATCGCCTGCTGGGCCTTCCCGACCTTTTTCCTCTTTCGGTCAGCGCCGTCCTGTCGATCCCGATCATCTTCATTGGCCTCTTCCTGGCCTTCTGGTCCGTGCTCCACTTTTTACGGGTCAAGGGGACGCCCATTCCCTTCAACCCGCCCCCCGAGCTGGTCACCTCCGGCCCCTATGCCTATACCCGCAACCCGATGCTCGGCGGCCTCTTCATCTCCCTCTTCGGCCTCGCCCTGGCCTTCCGATCTCCCTCGCTCTTGTTCGTCTTTACCCCCCTCTTCATCCTGATCAATGTCATTGAACTGAAAGTGATTGAGGAGCCGGAACTCGCAATGCGCCTCGGTCGCCAATACATCGAATACAAGGCAAAGACGCCGATGTTCTTCCCGTGGAGGGGACCGGAGCGATAATCCAGACCGTGAGACGCAAATGATTTGCATGTCGCGGCGGCACGTGGTCAAATAGCTGGCGGTGGAGGTGGTGTCGTACCCCACCGGGGGGAAGTCCGTTTAAAACCCATCGTATAATCGTGAATGGGATTACAATATCAAGGAGGGAAACCCATGGGAATTCGAAGCGTTGAAGAGTACAAGGAGAGTTTGAGAGACGGGCGACGGGTCTACATCAGCGGCGAGAAGGTGGAAGACATCACCACACATCCGATCCTGGGGATCACCTGCGACACGATCGCGGCCGGGTACGGACTGACCGCGTCGGAGGACCCCGAGGTGAAGAACCTCTTCGTGGCCCCCCACCCCGAGACGGGGGAAGCGATCAACCGCCTCTTCATCACGCCGGGCGGCACGGAAGACCTGGCGAACCGGACGAAGATGATCCAGCGATCCATCCAGCTCATCGGAAGCCTCCCCTTCGGGAAGGATATCGGAACCGACTGTCTCAACGCGGCCTTTGTCGTCGCCGGTCAGATGGGCAAAAAGGAATATCAGGACAACGCGAAAAATTTCCTCGAGCACCTGCGGAAGAACGACCTGCATACCTGCGGCGCCGTGTCCTGCGTCAAGGGGGACAGGGGAAAAGAACCGGCCAAGCAGAAACACCCCGACTACTATCTCCACGTGGTCGATAAGAACAAGGACGGTATCATCGTCAAGGGAGCAAAGATCCACATCACCAGCGCCCCGGCGGCAAACGAGATCGTCGTCGTACCGACCCGGCAGATGCGGGAAAACGAGGCGGAATACGCAGTCAGCTTTGCCATACCGGCCAACACGGAGGGGGTCACCTTCATCTGCCGCGGCGGGCGGGGGGCCTGGTCGGATCGGGAGTTTCATCCCGACAGGCCGGTCAGAGAACTGACGGAGGCGATGATCGTCTTCGACAACGTCTTCGTTCCGTGGGAGCGGGTCTTCATGTGCGGCGAATGGCAGTTCTCCATGCTGATCGCCTACACCTTCGCGACCTTCCACCGCTTCACGGCGATCAGTTACAAGGTCCCCTCGGTGGAGGTGATGGCCGGCTGCGCCGTCGCCATGGCCAATTATAACGGGCTGGACAAGGTGGGGCACATACGGGACAAGCTGGCGGACATCGCCGCCTATGTGGAAACGCTGCGCGCCCTGACCAACGCGGCGGCCCAGAATCCCGTCATGTACGGCGACATTGCCGTCCCTAATCCCCTGATCGCGAATATGGCAAAGCTCCATTTCGCCAGCAAGTACCACGCATTCGTCGAGCTGATACAGGATATAGCCGGGGGGATCATCGCGACCACGCCGGACAAGAGAGACTGGGACAATCCCGATATCCACGACTACCTCGATCACTATCTGGGCGGGTCCGAGAAGTACAGCACCCTGGAGCGGATGCAGATGATCCACGAGACGATGCGGCACGTCTGTTCGCACGAGTCGGCCTTCCACGAAGTGACAACGGTCCACGCCGAGGGCTCGATGGCGGCGCAGAAGATGATGATCCTGGCCGAGTCCCCTCTGAAACAATACGAGACGATGGCGAAGGTGGCGGCGGGGATCCTGCCCCCGGGCAGCTTCTAGAAACCATGAGGGGGACGGCCTCGCCGTCCCCCATAGACCAGAAAAAGGTATCAGATGGAATTCACACAGACTATCGAACGGCGGCGCAGTATACGGAAATTCAAAGAAGACCAGATCACCGACGAGATGATCGAACAGCTCCTCACCGCGGCCCGCCTGGCCCCGTCGGGGTCCAATATCCAGCCGGCGCGCTTTGTCGTCGTGAAAGACCCTGCCATGCGGGAGCGGCTGGGGACCAGCACCCCCTACAAGTTCATCACCCGGGCTCCCGTCATATTCGTCTGCTGCGCCGACCGGGCGTCCCTGGCAACGCGGAACCGGCGCGTGGGGGAACTCCTGGAGACCGGGGCCTTCACCGATGTTGAGGCGGATTCGGCCAACCTGCAGGCCTATGTCACCGCACCCATGGATGACCTCGCCGCGGAGGCGTACCTCTCGATGAACGCGGCCATCGCGATCGAGCACCTGGTCCTGCGGGCCGTCGATCTCGGTCTGGGGAGCTGCTGGATCGGGCGGTTCGACAAGGAGAAGGTGCGCGGGATACTGGAACTGGGCGACGACACCATCCTCGTCGCCCTCCTCCCCGTTGGCTACCCGGCGCAGTTCCCCCCGCAGCGTCCCCGTCTGCCGCTGGATCAGATGGTCCTGAAGACAGTCTGATTCGTAATCAGTTGGTTGTCTGGTTTATATGATTTTGTGCACAAAAGAGAGGTGGAAACAATTCCATCTGCCGCGCGGTTGTTATCCCGTCATACCTCTTCTTCGTTTCACGGATACGATCGCCGCTCCGGCGATCAGCAGGGCGAATACGATCATCCCCCATTCGGTCAGGGTGGGTATGGCTGTGGCGAGGATGCCCACGCCTCCGGGGTCGAGGATCTCGCCGTTGACGACCCCGTCCCGATCGCCCGCGCCGCCGTCTGTCAGGGTCACCGTGAATATGTCGTCGCCGTCATCCAGACCCCCTGTATTGGCGTATGGGGTGTAGGTTTCCGTTCCGGGATCGTACCGGTAAAAGACCGATCCGGCCGGGATATCGTATGTCATGGTAAAGGTCACCGTGACCTGGCCGCCGGAAGGGACATTGACGATCCGGAAACCGAAAAGGCCCCAGGGGAAGACCATGCCCGGGGGGCGGGGCTGCGGCGCGGCCTGGCATGCGACCTCGACGAAATAGGGCTCTCCCGTGACCTGGCCCTGGCAGCCCGTTCCGGTTCCGTTCGAAATCTGCCAATGACTGGTGCCCTGGGTGATGGTACACACCTTGTCGGCAATGGAAATGGTTTCTGTGCGCGGCAGGTTGGGCGCGGTGTTGGCATCGATCTCGTACGTCACCGTGCCGCTCCCCGTCCCCGATGCCCCGCCGATGATGGTGATCCAGACCGCGCCGGGCGATGCCGTCCAGGTAGTGGCCATGCCGGTGGTGACGGTGATGTCCTGCCTGGAAACCGCGTCCGGTGCGTGCGTCCTCCGGGTCGGGGAGATGGTCACTTCGGAAGACGACCACTGGGCGTACAGTGTCACGGCGTACGACGGCATGTCAAAGGTTGCGCCGGATGCGTACTGGACGCCGTCCCCTCTGGCCTGGGTGTTCCAGCCGCCGAAGACGAAACCGGACCGGGCCAGGCTGCCCGTGTTGCCGAGGACGGTGACCTCATCGCCGCCGGCGTACGGGCTGTTCGGATCAGCGGGGACGCTGCCGCTCTCCGCTCCGTTGCCGTCGTAGGTGACGGTATAGGTTGTCGGCGACGGTGTGGTGGTGTACTGCACCTTATAGGCCGTGCTGTCCTGGGCCGTCCCGGCGAATCTGATCCAGCCGGTGTTTT
This sequence comes from Syntrophales bacterium, assembly GCA_963662405.2. Classification (GTDB taxonomy): domain Bacteria; phylum Desulfobacterota; class Syntrophia; order Syntrophales; family UBA2210; genus UBA6078. Next base: position 1,521,913 of record CAXXKT010000001.1, on the reverse strand, counting down.
CGCTCCAGGCATACCCGGAGAAATCGCCCGTGGCAGGATCGACGCTGACCCCGCCGTGGGTGGGGTCGAACCTGATCCACCCGGCGTTGGCGGACCACCCGAAGCCCGAGAGGTTCCCCGAACTGTCGCTGTTCACCCCGTAGTTGTCTGCAGCGGTGTTCAGATAGGTATGCGCGCCGCCCCCGGTATGGGTCCCCAGGCGTACCCAGCCGATATTCTCCGCCCAGGCGTACCCTTCGAGGTGATCGGCGTACACGGCGGCCTGGGCCGGTGTGGCCCGATGGTTGACCCACCCCGCCGTGGCGGACCACGCCCATTTGTGGGTGGTGTCGATCTCCCAGGCCGGGGCCGGGGAAGCCGCGCAGATCAGCAGCACCAGTGCCGCCAGGGCCGTTATTGCCCGTGATGTGAATCTGAAGATGACAGGGTCGCGGGTCGTTCGTCTGTTCACGGGATGTTCATCCTTCCTGTTGGTCAAAAACGGGCGCTGTTGTCCCTCTTTTCCTCCTGATTTGGAAGATGGTGCCCGTCACTGTTTTTCATGGTCACGTCCTCCCTCTGTATTCGCCGTGAGGCCACTCACGCAAGCGGGTCGTGCGGCTGACGCCGCACCTGAAAGCCCCTCTAAAAATGCCGCCGCGCACGGACCGAGCCTTACATTGGCGGCAAAGGGTCCGGAGAACCCAAACTCCTATTGCCCTCCGCGGACGGGCCATACGTAGCGCACGAGGCCTTTGTCAGAGGACGACACCCTTTCAAAATGCGTGTCCACATGCCACGCTTTGCCCGTTTCGTCCGCTTTGGTCGTGCTCGAACAGTACATGTTACCCTGAACGTTGATAAAGGGATGACCGGACGGTAAATAGGGCTCAATATTGGTGGCGCCCACAAGACTCCTCAACTCATTTAAATTGGGCAGGCGCCAGTCGCCGGCAGCGGAACCGTCGGTGAGCCCGCAAGCGCCGTCCGCCAGATTGTTGCACCACGTCAAAGCATCCGCCCATATCAGGTTCCCTTCGCTCTTGTCCACACCTCCGACCGTATCCGTGCAGTTCGCATTCTTCAGCCAGATCAGCCCGGTCAGGTTATCGGTCACCGTGCCGTCCCCGTTGTCGGTGAACCCTGCGTCGCACGGGAGGAACGACTTCCGATTGTAACCACCAAATAAGCCAGAGGTGGAAGGAGCAACTGCCGGTTCACATCCCTTCTGATAGTCGCCATCCTGGCCGGTACCGGAGCAATCGATCTCGGTTCCTGATGCGTCGTAGCACGCGGTCTGGCCCGTTTTCGCCACGCAACCGGGGAGATGGGTCCCGGCCACACCGAAGATGGTCACCCCGCATTTGATGTTGGCGGCCGTAAGGTCGGTATCCACCGTGGAGAGATCAAATGCGTTATAATACCCTGCCGCCTGATTGACAGTGGCGCTGTCCGGGGTTTGAGTGGCCAGGCTTCCGGTTTGAAGCCCCCATCCGCCTCCGGACAGGAGCCCCCAGAAGGTTTTTCCGGCCATTACATCTCCGGCGGCGGCCCCGCTGGTATCATTCATCTCCGGGGCCTTGTCCATGATCTCGTTGACGGTGTGCATGGTCCCCGCGGTCGGCCCGCCAGCCGGTTCGGTGAAGGTGGACTGGGAACCGGCCGTGCCCGCGTCCAGACGATTGTAAACGTCATCCAGTGTGTAGGAACTGGTGGCACCGGGGGCGGACGGTGAATCCAGGTCTCCGGCCGTGGCGGGACCGGCGAGAAGGGCCATGGCGGCAACCACGGCCGGAAGGGCGACGATGATTCTGCGCAGGCGGTTCATATCAATTCCTTATTCTCGGTCTGTTTCGCTGTTTCGATCGCTCGATCTTTTCGATCGGACAAAACAAAAGCCCCATCTCTCTCTTTCAGAAACAGGGCTTTCCATGATCAGTCCATAATCCTCATCCGGGTCACTGCCGCTCACAATCATCCGGCGATACGATTTATTCAAAAAAACGTAATCTCCATCTAATCCCATTGTCATAGTATGTCAAGAAATATATAGCTCTGGATTTTCCAAAACCCCTTTTCCGGGGCTTGGTTATTTTTCAAAAACAGGTGGTGTTGTCCCTCTTTCCTCTACGGATAGGGGTTGCCGTTTTTGATGCAGTACACGGTGGTTGTTTCGTCGCCGTTCCAGGAATGGGAACCGTCGCCGTTGCAGTAATAGAATCTGCCCCCGACGGCCGTGCCAAAGCTGCCGAAAGATTGATTCCCCCCGGTGCAGCGGGTGAAGGTGCCGCCGGCCGTGCCGCCGCCGCCGCCGAAAGAGCCCCCCCCGCCAGTGCAGTTCGTGAAGGTGCCGCTGGCCGTGCCGCCGGCGCCGGCGCCGCCGAAAGAGCGTCTTCCCCCGGTGCAGTCTTCATAGGTGCCGGCATATTCGATGGAAATACGCATGGACCAGGCATATTCCGTGGCCGTGAACAGGCAGTTTCTGACGGTCGTATGAGGCAGATTGGTGTTCGGAAAATAGGCCGCCGGGCCGGTGGCATCCTGGCTTAAACTCCCGCTGCTCCGGGTGCACTCGATGGTCAGGTTGGCAATGACCACGTTGTCGGCGGTCTGCATGAGGACGCCGGTGCCTGCTCCGTTGGAGGTCCCGTAGATGCATTGCGCCTCCCGGTCCGTGGTCAGGCCCACAAGGTCGATGTACGCGGTATCGAGGGTAACCGCCCCCGTGCCCAGGTCGTAGCGCCCGGGCGGGACAATGACCGCGATACGGTTGGCCGCCCCCGGGGTGAGCCCCTTTGCCTGGGTATAGGCCGCCAGGAGGGCCGCTCCGTTCTGGACGTCGGTGTTCCCCTCGGCCAGCTCCACGAAGACATACTGGGCCGCCGAGGGGGCCAGACCACCGGCGGAGCCTGTCCCGTTCCGCACGCCCCATGCCCCGTTGGTGAGGCCCCAGTAGGTCTTTCCGGCCGACACGTCGGTGTCCGTGGCCCCGCTGTCCTCATCGGCGGCGGGGGCCTTGGCCATGATCTCGTTGACGGTGTGCACGGTCCCCGCGGTCGGGCCGTTAGTCGGTTCGGTGAAGCTGGACTGGGTCCCGGCTGCACCGGTGTCGAGGCGGTTGTAGAGGTCCTCCAGTGTGTAGGAACTGGTGGCGCCGGGGGCGAACGGGGAATCCAGGTCCCCGGCCGGGACGGGATCGGCGAGGAGGCCAACAGCGGCAACCACGGCCGGAAGAGTGACGATGATTCTGCGCAGACGGTTCATACCATCTCCCTTTCTCGGTCTGTTTCGTTGCTTTGATCGCTCGATCTGCTCAATCAGACAAAACAAAAGCCCCATCTCTTTCTTTCAGAAATGGGGCTTTCCATGATCAGTCCATAATCCACTCCGGGTCACTGCCGCTCACAATCATCCGGCGATACGATTGATTCAAAAAAACGTAATCTTCGTATAATTTTATTGTCATGGTATGTCAAGAAATATATAGTTCCAAGCTTTTCGGCTCTCTTTTCCCGGACGCCGGTTTGTGTCAAAAATGGGCGCTGTTGTCGCTGTTTTTCTATTTTCCCCTGGATTTCATTTCGCTGATATTTTCGGGTAAGATTAAAATATGTGGTATATAGTTTTGACCATTATGAACTCACGACAAAGGAGGAATGATAAAAAGTCTTCATGAGCTGTGAATTGGGATACACTGTTTGAAACTTTATAGTTTTGGGCAGCAAGGCTACTGTTCGACATGTTTACTGGTCTTCGAGACCGCAAAGGAGAATGAAGAGCTGTAGCCGCAACATTCAATGATCTTCGAGATCGAATAGGAGATTGGGACCAATTCACCTGACAGGCGCTGTCCAAGATGTGAGGAGGCGTTCTATGAAGATGAGTATCGGGGTTGACCTTCACAAGACGCAGTTTACCGTTTGTTGTTTGAGTGAAGATCGGAGTGTTCAGGAGTCGGGCATCTACCCGACGACTGATCGAGGTTACCGGGCATTTATCATGAAGGTGTCCAACTGGAATGAGGGCGGTTACGAGGTCACGGCAGCGGTGGAATCAACAGGGAACACCCGACACTTTCGCAACCGGTTTTTGAAGGCGGGGATTGAGGTCAAGATAGTGAACACCTTGAAATTCAAGGTTGTAAATGAGTCAGTAAAAAAGACTGACAAGCATGATTCCCGCACATTGGCTGAGTTTCTTGAGAAAGATATGCTTCCCGAGTCCATTCTTTGTTCGCAGGAAAGCGAGGACATTCGAAGGCTTCTCAAGTCACGTTCTGTTCTGGTGAAAGCTTTGGTATCCTTGAAAAACCAGATACACGGTTTATTGCTTGGATATGGGATAGAGAGTCGGCGGGGACAGCTGCAGAGCAAAAAAGAAAGGCAGCGAATCCTTGACGGTCTCGCGGACCATAGGAGTTACGGAAACGCTGCCCGAGCGGTAAAACCGCTTCTTGGTACAATAGACCAAATTGCATCCGAGGTCAAAGGACTTGAGCGCGTATTATCTGATCTTGTTTCTGAAGACGAGGATGTTGCTCTGTTGCAAACGATTCCTGGCGTTGGAATAATAACAGCAGCGACGATTCGGGCTTATACCGATGACATCAACCGATATGAGAGCGCCAAGCAGTATGCTGCTCATGCCGGTTTGGTACCATGGGTTCAAAACTCCAACAAGACCATTCGCCATGGTCATATTACCAAGCGAGGCCCCGTGGAACTGAGGACGGCTTTTGTGCAAATGGTAATGGGGATGCTACGGCTTCGGAATAAAACCGATGGATATTGGCTTATGTACAAATACAAAGCCATGAAAGAGAACAAGGGAACCGGGAAGAGCGTAATAGCGACGGCGCGAAAGATGAGCACTATTGTATATGCCATCTTGAAGAAGGGGGAGCCGTTTGATCCATCGAAAATGCTGCCAGACCCGAAATATGTAGAGATGAGTAAGGTTGCGAGGTGTTATGCTTTGGCCGTTTAAATTTTAACCATGGGCCTGTTTGACAGGCTCTCCATGAATTGACTTTTTATAGGAGAGGACACATGCCCAGCCCTTTTACTGTATCGATGTATAATATAGGAACAAGTTCACTGAGCCCAAATCACCCCAAAGATCCCAGCATGAAAATAGAACATTTTGATAATAAGATAGAAGCATTAGAGTTTGCTGCAAGCAAGAAAGATACTTACTCAAAGGTAATCGTTAAAAATCACAAAGGTCAACTCCTCAAAAAATACGATAATGGAAAACTCGTTTAACAATTTAGAACCTACTGATAATTATGGAAAGCGATCTACTTTATGGATTGCATTCCTAAGAAATCCTTCGGAACAATTAAGGAAACTTCCATTTTCAATGCTGTTAGCAGCCAAGGAGATAAACAGTGAGCTTGAGTCACATGATTGAATTAATTATCGGTGCTCTAATAGGTGCATTGGTCTCAATATCTATTGCTGAACTCTATCACAGACGATCAAGTAAAGGGCTGCAAAAAGAAATAGATTCTCTGAGAGAGGCCAATAAGAGTCTTTCCGATTCACTCGAGGAATTGAATTCGGCTGCCCAGCATTCAGTTGAATTAGTTGAAATTATAAGAAAACACACCACGGCTGGCACTCCTGATGATCCATGTTTTCCTTACAAATAGTGCAGTTAAGGCTGCCGATTACTTCTGAACAATGCGACTCTGGACACTACACCCAAAATACCTCGATCCCCGGGGGCTGGTCGCCCTCTGGCGGGAGGCGCTTCTCGCACAGGCGGTCCTCAAGGGAACAACCCGCGGGTATGTGAATCATCCCCAGTTGATCCGTTTCCGCGAAACGGCCGCTCCTATGGCTTCGATTGCTTTTTACCTGAGGGAAATCCATGCCGAAGGCGTGCGGCGGGGGTACCGTTTCGATGGGGGAAAGATACCTTCCGCCGGGCCGGTCGAACCGATCGACGTCACGTCGGGACAAATCGACTATGAGTGGGCACATCTCCTGAAAAAACTGCGCCTCCGCGCCCCGTCGTGGCCGGCGGGGATAGAGCCCGTTGACCGTCCCGACCCGCACCCCCTTTTCCGTATCGTCCCCGGTCCGATCGCTCCGTGGGAGGTCGTGCACACCGACACCACTGATCAAGCACCGGCGTCATTCCCAGGCAAGGGGCACGGCCCACGGTGAAGACGGGGCGCTGAGCCGTTATGCCGTCCTGAAAGGAATGTCCATCCCCCCTTATCTGCGTACCCTTATCCCGTACTTCTTGAATTTCCGATAGAGGGTCGCCCGGGAGACATGCAGCTTATCGGCGATATCCATTTTAGCAAAATTCAGATCCAGCATCTTGATGATCATGTTCTTTTCTTTTTCCATGGGCGATTCCATATCGCCTAACTGATCGTGCATCATCCGGGTTTTGGTGATGTCTCCGGGAAGCAGGTCATACGTCAGTTCGCTGGACCGGGCAAAGTTCATCATCCTCTCGATAACATTTTGTAATTCCCTGACATTACCGGGCCAGGCATACTGCTCAAACACATCAATAATGCGACCATCCACATGACAGATGTGTTTCCCCAGGCTCTCTTCGTAGTGTTTTATGAACCACTGGGTCAAGAGGGGTATATCGTCCGGTCTCTCGTGCAGAGGAATCATCTCGATACTGAACACATTGATCCGGTAAAAGAGATCTTCGCGGAAGCTTCCCTTGTCGATTTCTTCTCTCAGGTTTTTATTGGTGGCCGTGATGATGCGTACATCGGTTTTCCGCATCTGTTTACCGCCGATGCGGGTAATCGACTTGTCTTCGATGACCCGCAGCAGGACCGGCTGTAGTTCCAGAGGCAATTCCGCAATCTCATCGAGAAAGATCGTGCCGCCATCGGCCAGTTCGAATTTTCCCAGGCTGCCGCCGCGCCTGGCACCGGTGAAAGATCCCTCCTCGTAGCCGAACAGCTCACTGGCAATCAGATCTCGTGGGATAGCGCCGCAATTGATCGCAACATAGGGACCATCCCTCCGGCTGCTTGCATTGTGGATCGATTGAGCGAATATGTCTTTCCCCGTTCCGCTTTTTCCGAGGAGAAGAACGTTGGAATTGTTGTGGGCAACCATTTTTGCCTGTTCCATGGTGATCAGGAACCGGGGATTCCGGCCGCAGATATCTTTGAAATGATAGACAGCGCTCGCACCCAGCATTTTTGTGACCATGGTTCTCGCCCTTTTGATTTCATTCAGGACAATAATCTTTCCGATATGCCGACTTTCGGAGGAAACAATGGGGGTTATGGTGAGGGTATAATCATTCCATGAGTTGTGAGAAAATATCTGAACCTCATTATCCGTCAGATGGTCATTGCGTTCAATCAATTGAAGGAGAGGGGTATTTTCTTCCTTCAAAACGGTGCCCAAGGAGACACCCTCCGTATGGGCGGAATGCAGGGCGAGCAGCTTTTTTGCCGGATCGTTGATCAGGAAAATAATGCCTGCATTATCAACGGTGATCATGGCCTCCGTAATCGATGCCATAACGGTTTGTTGATACCGATAGGCCGTCTGAGACTCTGCAAAGGCCTTCCGGGTCCGCAGCTCATTTTCGACGGCATACGCGGCGGCAACCACCATGCCGAGGGTGTGCGGATTGACCCTGGAATTCCGGGCGGTTAAGGTAATTCCCCCGACCAATTCTCCATCCGGTGAAAAGATCGGCGCGCCGGAACCGGTTTCTCCATGGTAGTCTTTGATATAATGCTGGCTCCCGAAGATCTGGATGGGCTTTTTCACCTCCACAATCGTACCCGCCACATTATGGCTGGCCGACCGTTCGTTCCACAGGGCGCCGACAACCCCACCCGTGTTCTGCATCATCTCGGCGGTATCGTGGTCGCCCATGATCTCCAACAGATAACCTTCACGATCAAAGAGGATAACATCAAAACCCGAACCTTCGAGGAACTGATACAGGTTCAGCAGGAACGGCCTGCTCACATCGATAAATTCGCGGTTTCTCTCCAGGAGATCTTCAAGTTCCTTCCCTTTCAAGATATTTTTTTCCGGCAGTTTCAGAGGATCGATGCCGTAATCGCGCGAGCGAATCCATGCTGCCAGGACTTCAGAAGGGACGATGGAGTCATCGATATCGTCCCGGCCGGAGATAAATTTCTTCCATTCCTTGAGGGTCTTACGATATTTTTCCTTGTAATAATCGAGTTCACGGAGTTTAATTTCATTAAATTGACGCAGTTCTCTGGAGTCTTTTGAAGCCATCGTGTCACGCCCCCGTCTCAAAGAGTTCTCACGTTTGTCTCATGCGAACAGATAATGAGACAAACGTGATACTCCATTTATAACAACCGCACAAGAGGAAAAGTTGATAACTCAAAAAAAATAAAGGGATAAAAAACCATGATATCGTAATGATAATTGGTATAATACGTGCAGGTATCTCTCTTGTGAATGAGGGGGAAGCGGGGGGATGATACGAGTTCCTCAGTTACATCATGCTTCATGGTCCGTGCAATGTGTGGGGAGTGGCATTACTCTCGGGATCAGGGCTTTTCTTTAATTATTCCGGAATTTTCCTGCTTCGAATCGCTTTGGTATCTCCGGTGATCCGATGTACATGTGGCTTTAAAGATTATACGCAAGGAGGCTTGCCCACTGGGCGCGCAACAGACAGCGAAGAGGGGTGAGAAGCAGCAGGCAATAGATAACGTGGCGACTGTAAGGATTTTTGTGCTGATGTTTCGGTAACATATCTGAAATGTAAACAACACAGAAAGATGTGCAAATCCCATAAACCAGTTTACATGAACTGGTTCCCGTCCGATAAACTGCCCGTCTCTGATCCGATTATCTATGGAGTGGATAGTATTCGCTGAAAGCTTGAATATACTTACACTAATGGAGGATGGAGGTAGGAACAAATGAATTATCTGTTGCAGCCCAACAAGTATCAGAGTCTCATGGCCGATGCGGGATCAAAAGATATCATGGGAAAAACCATCGCCTTCTTTGAAGGCCTTGGGAAAACCAAGCTCACCGATGATTTTCATAAGAAGGTCTGGTACAAAAATTTCGTTGATTTTGTCGGCCGTGAGCAGATTTTCGCCAAACTCCTGACTCCAAGCCGCTACGGTGGCGGTGATCCGGACTGCCGCTGGGATACGGCCCGTAATAACGAATACAGCGAACTTTTGGCCTTTTACGGATCCGGCTACTGGTACTGCTTTCAGGTCAGTATCCTGGGGCTGGGGCCGATCTGGATGAGCACCAATGAAACAGCCAAGGAGAAGGCCGCCGCGTTGCTCAAGAAAGGCGCTATCTTCGCATTCGGCCTCTCCGAACGTGACCATGGTGCTGATATCTATTCGACCGAGACGACATTAACACCTCAAGACGACGGCACCTGGGTGGCCAACGGAGAGAAATACTATATCGGCAACGGCAACGAAGCGGAGATGGTTTCCACCTTCGGCAAAGTGAAGGACGGCACGGACGACTATGTATTCTTCGTGACTAATTATCTGAATAAAGCCTATGAACTGAAAAAGAACGTTATCTCCCATCAGCAGTACGTCTCAAATTTTGCCCTGCATGATTATCCGATCGCCGAAGAGGATATTCTTTCCCGGGGACCCCATGCCTGGGATTGCTCGCTTAACACCGTCAACATCGGCAAATTCAATATTGCCCCCTGCTCAATCGCCATGAATGAGCATAGCTTTTATGAAGCAATCACCCATGCCAGCAATCGCATCCTTTACGGGAAGCCTGTGACTGAGATGCCGCATGTGCGCCGCAATTTCATGGAGGCCTGGCTGAGACTGATAGGAATGAAGCTGTACCAAAGGCGAGCGACGGATTATTTCCGTAACGCTTCGCCAGACGACCGGCGGTACATGCTTTACAATCCGACCAGTAAGATGAAAGTAACCCTTCAGTCCGAAGAAGTGATGGCCTTGCTGTGGGATGTTATTGCCGCAAGAGGTTTTGAAAAAGACACCTATTTCTTCACCGCTACCAGCGAAATCCGGGGTCCTTCCAAACTGGAGGGAACGGTTCATGTGAACGTTCAGTTGATCCGTAAATTCATGAAAAATTATTTTTTCAGCCCGAAATCGTATGAAAAGATCCTGCCCGAATTATCCCCGAAAGATGATTTGTTCGTTTTCAACCAGGGGCCGACCAAGGGGCTGGGGAGCGTGCAGTTCCACGATTACAAGCCGATCTTCGAGGCGTTTGCCCATCTTCCCAACGTCGGCATCTTTATGAAACAAATTGAAATTTTTAAAGAACTGCTGGAAAAGGCCGGCCCGGACAAAAACCAGGATATGGATTCGTCCTTTTCGCTTCCATTGGGCGAGATGTTTTCGGTGGTGGTCTACGGTCAGCTGATTCTTGAGCAGTGCGAATTGGGTGACATGGATAGTGATATCATCAATCAGATCTTTGATTTTATGGTGCGTGATTTTTCCCGATTCGCCCTGCAGATATATGCCATGGACAACACGAAAGACGAACAGCGCACCTATTGCAAAGAAATAATGCTGATCAAACCACAGGGAGACGACGCTCAGTATAACCGGGTCTGGACACAATATGTGAAGCCGCTCAACGGCGAATATGAGATGAATGAATAGGAAACAAAAAATAAAAGGAGATGTGTAATGATCAAATCAAGATTGTGTGACCTGATCGGGATCAAGTATCCCATTATGCAGGCGGGGATGGGCCCCTTTTCCAACAACAACCTCTGTGTTGCCGCAGCCAATGCAGGATGCCTCGGGCTGCTTTCCACCAGCGGTCTCTTCAACAAAGAGACTCAGCCCATGGTTTATAACGCATTTTGCGACACCGGCGAGGCCAACCGTGACGATGATATGGCCACGGTCCTGGATACGGTCCTGAAGCGTACCCACCGTCTGGTCAAGGACAAGGGTGGTGTCTTCGGCCCGAACGTGATGGTATCCGCTGAACTCAAAGAATACTCGAAAATCATGATCGAGACGGCCATTAAGGCGCGGGAAGAAAATCCCGAGATGAAAGATACCCTCAAGGTTATGTATACCTCCGCCGGTGATCCCATGGGATGGGGAGACATAATCAAGGGGGCCGGGTTCGTTTGGGTCCATATCATCCCCTCCGTCAGGGCCGCCCAGCGCTGCAAGAAGGCGGGCGTTGACGTCATCGTCGCCTCGGGTCATGAAGGGGGCTTCCATACGCACTGGGAACCGCTCCACTCCATGGTACTGTTCCCCGCCGTGGTCGATGCCGTATCCGATGAAAACACCCTCGTGGTCGGTGGAGGAGGAGTCGGTGACGGGAGGAGTCTGGCGGCTACGCTGACCCTGGGTTGTGACGGGGCACTGATGGGAACCCGTTTCCTCGCGACGGAGGAGAGCGATTTTCCCCCTCTCTGGAAACAGGCCGTTGTGGACGCCCAGGATCGGGGCACCCTGGTTGCCCGCGGGTATGTCGGTCCGGCCCGGTGGTTGAGAAACGCCCGCAGTGAAGAGCACGCGCTCAACACCTTGAAAAAGTCACCCGGCGTGTTCCTCGGCACACCCGACAGCTATATGGACATGGAAGACAGGTCGCTGATTGACTACGAGGACGAGTCAATTGATGCCGTATACGAGGGAAACAAGGAAAAGGCCATGATGGCCGGCGGCGAGATTGCCCAACGCATCACCAGCATGCCGAAGGTCGAAGACCTGGTCCAGACCATCATGAAAGAGGCGGAAGAGACACTGGCAAATATGTCAAAGAGAATTCTTGCCTAAAATAGGCGCCATAAAAAGCCGGGGGGGATGACCTCCCGGCTTTTTTCAGCCCTATCTCAGACTGTTCGACGAAATCAACCCGCTTCCGGAAGGTTGTTGTGTGCCCCCGTCAGACCTTATTCTCACTTTTGACTCACATGGCCGCGTATCGAAACAAAAATGATACGCTGTCACCATCACTGTCCATGGTGTTCTTTGATAAGCAGTTACAATATTGTGATCATAAGCTACAGGCGCCTGTTCTTGATTGGTACACAAATTGCTGCCATCATCTTTGGAGAATGAAGCCATGCATGTTCAGAGGGGTCTGATTCATAAAATAGAAAGATTTTCCCTTCACGACGGTCCAGGTATCCGGACACTTATTCTCACGAAGGGATGTCCCTTGCGATGTCTCTGGTGCTCTTCTCCATACACCCAGAATACTCATACCGAACTTCTCTACATCAGCAGCAGGTGCCAAGGGTGCGGGCGGTGCATTGAGGTCTGCCCCCACACGGCCATATCGAGGGGGACAGACCCCTCACCGGTCCAAACGGATCGGGCACTCTGCACCGGGTGCGGCGAGTGCCTCGATACCTGTGTCAACCAGGCCCGCGAGCTGTCGGGCCGGCATTACTCACCGGAAGAACTGTTCCGGGAGGTTGAAAAGGATGCTTCCTTCTACCGTCGCAGCGGGGGCGGGGTGACCGTGGGCGGTGGAGAACCGACCATGCAGGCGGAATTTGTAGGCGAATTCCTGGCTCTGTGCCGGTCCCATTTTTTTCATACGGCCATGGAAACATGCGCCTTTACCTCTTGGAAACGACTGGCGCCGCTGGCGGATTTGCTCGATCTCGTTTATATCGATCTCAAACACATGGATGAGAGACTCCACACCGAGTGGACGGGGGTGTCCAATCGAGGGATTCTGGGCAACATCCGGAAGATCGCCCGACACAATCAGGTGATTCTGCGTATTCCCGTGGTTCCCGGATTCAATGATTCCGAGGAAAATATTCGGAGGAGCGCACAGTTTGCCGGTGAACTTGGCAATAATATCCTCCGGATGGAACTGCTGCCGTACCATCTTTACGGCGTTCACCATTACGATGAGTTGGAACGGGAATGCCCGGTTGCATCCATTCAAGCACCGACGGAGGCGCACATGGCGACGTTGCGGGACGTGGCCCGGTCGGCCGGCATCACTGTAGAGATCGGTGGGTAATTTGTGCCTTTATGGTATCACACGATCCGGAGGGTGCCGTTGGGATAGAAAGGAGGTTGTATGGAAACGATTCAAGACGACGTCGATATACAGCGTCCAATCTCGACGGATGTTTCAACGACACCAATGCGAATACGCGTGGCGAGATTACGGGAACACCATTTCAAACTTACCCATGATGCCGCTTCCATTAACCGATTGCGGATTGAGACGCGCGTGATGAAGGAGACCGAGGATGAGCCCATGGTCATGCGCCGGGCACAAGTCTTCGCCGCCGTGTGTCGGGAAACGCCTCCAGTGATTTTACCGGACGAACTGATTGTGGGCCATGCCGGCATACGACCTCTCTACGAAGACGTCATCCCCGACGACATACCGGTTCTCCTGGCAGGCAAAAAAGTGACACCGGTTAAAGAACAAGTCAGTTATGCCATCGAAGACCTTGATCCCGACGAACAAAGAGAGTTGAAAGAAGAAATCGCTCCCTACTGGAGAGGGGACGGCGACTGGGCGCGGACCCAGATCGGCAGCAACCTGAAAGTCCTTCCCGCCCGCTTAAAAGAACTCCTCCTTATCGATGACACGGCGTTCCCCTCAAAGCGCTCATTAATCTACACCCCGTTTATCAAGGGAGGCCACTACGGGCATAATTCCGCCAACTACGAAAAGGTATTGAAAAAGGGACTCAGCGGGATAGCCCGGGAAGCACAGGAGAAACTTGGTTCTCTGCCCCCAGGCAGCACCAAGAAGAGACGGTTTTTAGAAAGTGTGCTGCTGGCCTTGGAGGCGGCCAGGGAAGTGGGGGGGAGATTTGCGGCAGAGGCGAGGAAAATCGCCGCATCAGAGAAAGACAACAAGAGAAGAGCGGAGCTCCTCAAGATGGCGCAGATTTGCGAACGCGTCCCCGTGGAACCGGCGAGGAGTTTGCACGAGGCACTGCAATCGATTTTCCTGCTGCAGGTCCTCCTCTACTGGGAATCGCCGCGCCGCATGTCCCAGACACCCGGGAGAATCGACCAATACCTCTATCAATATTACCGGAATGACATTGATTCAGGCGATCTCACGACTGAAGAGGCAGCGTGGGTCAGTCATGCCTTTGCTGAAGAGATGGGGAAACAGCCGAATACCAGAGGCGGATTTTCCATTCCTCTCGGCGCTCCCCTCCAGTACGAAATGTTCGGGGGATGGGTAGTCGGGGCCCTGCCATCCGGACGAAAAGCGTGGCAACCCCTCTCGGATGCATGGTCGCCCTCTGCCGGGTGCGACACAAAAGGGCCCGCGGCGGTCCTGGCGAGCATGGGAAAGATCGACAACGCGGAGCTGACAGGCGGGGTAACGCTGAATCTGAGGTTCGACCCGAGTTTCTTCACGTTGAAAGACGGAATAAGGCGATTCACTCACTTTATCCGCTCCTTCGCGGATCAGGGGATTTTCCATGTTCAGTTCAACATGGTCAGCGGGGAGACACTGCGGGCGGCCCAAAAGAATCCCGCTCAATACCAAGACCTCGTGGTCAAGGTGGCAGGATACAGCGCCTATTACACACGGCTTCTCAAGCCTCTACAGGACGGCATTATTGCCAGGACCGAATATACAATGTAGTGCGAAGACGAATAGGTAAAAGATTGACTTTCAAATAATCCATACATATGAAACGAAAGGAGTAGCGAGTACATGAATACAAGTAAGATCACTGTCGCGCGGGGGGTATTTAATGTTCGAGATCGGGGAAACGAGGGCGGATTCCCTTTAGTCATGGTGCACGGATGGCCGGAGAGTTCTTACTGCTGGGAGGGCGTGGCGGAATTTCTCGATCCGTCTCTCCGGATCATCGCCCCGGACCTGCGCGGTCTCGGCGACAGCGAACGCACGATGGACATGAAGGCCTATCAGAAACTGGAACTGGCCAAGGATATGATCGAGGTCATCGACGCCCTCGGTATCGATGAGTTCTTTCTGGTCGGCCACGACTGGGGCGGCATCGTGGCGCAGGAACTGACTTTGCTCATCCCGAACCGGGTGAAGAAACTGGTCCTCATGAACATCCCCGTCGTCACCAACACCAAGGGAGAACAGGAGGCCATGCAGACCCTGATCGCCAGGAGATATCTGCCTTTTTGGTATCAGTATTTTCAGCAACAGCCGGGGCTCGCCGAGGCCATGATCAAGGGGAATGAAGATGTCTGGGTCTCCTACTTCTTCGGCAAAAAGGGTCAAGACGGCACCATCCCGCGCCATGCCATCGAAGAATATATCCGCTGTTACAGCATTGAGAACACGCCGGCCACGGCAGCCTTCCTGTATCGCTCCGCGCGCCTTGACGCCAAGCACTGGAAGTCTCTTGCCGGGAAGAAGTTTCACATGCCGGCCCTGTACATCTACGGCGAGGAAGAGATCGTCATCGTCAGAGAGAATCTGAATCACCTCGAAGACTGTTTCGACTCGATTCAGATCGAGACCCTCCAGGCGGGACACTTTATCCAGGAAGAAAAACCCCGCGAGGTCGCAACGTTCATGAACAATTTTTTTAAGGCACGGTAGGGTCGGAACCAGGGGAGATTATCGCGGCTCTGTTCAAATGAGTTTATTCCGTTTTTCAGGGGGAGTATATCGTGAAGGAAACACCCGATTATGAAAAGTACCCGGTCAGCGACGTGGAGATGTGTCAGCGTTACAAGAACTGGACGGACACCCTCGCCTGGCAGGTGGTTCTCATGTACAAGGTCGGCAAAGAGTTCGGCGGAGAGAAATTTGTCGAGCGTATGAAGCAGGAGTTTTTTAAGATTGGCCAGAAAGCCACGGACAGGTGGCTGCGCGAAACCGGAATCAAGCGGGAAGATTGTACCGACTGTTTGCCGTTAGCCACGATCCAAGACCATGTCGACGATCGCTATGCCAATTTCTGGGATGGGTACATAGAGCACACACCGAAGGCCTTTGAAAAAGAAATCACAACCTGTCCGATTGTAAAACCCATATCCTTGGAGCCGGATTATTGCGAACTCCTTGTTGCGGAATCATACAGAGGCATGCTGACGTCTTTGAATCCGAAATATAAAACAGACGGCTGGTCGAAATTACTCCCGAAAGGCGACAGATGCTGCCGGCTCCGTGCAACCCTGGAAGAGTAAATGTGCCGTGATGAGGGACTGTATTGTCTCGACGTTCAATACATGGAAACGAGGATACGTCATTGCTTACACCAACAGGGTGGGTCTTTTCTATCGGGTTGGAAGGTGCACCCTGTCTACAAAAAACACTAAAGGAGAAAAATGATGGCTTTGAAAAGCAACGATGATCAATTCAAGGCGCTTGCCCATAATTCCAACCAGGAGCCCTTTGTCATGCTGAACCTCTTGAAGTTTAAAAAGGAGGGCGGTCGCGAGGCCTATTTTCGCTATATCAAGGAATCGGGCCCCTATGTCGAAGGAGTCGGCGCCAAGGTGATATATTTCGGGAAACCGAAGGAGATACTTCAGGGAACGGGGGAGTGGGACATCCTCATGCTTGTTCAATATCCGTCACGGAAGGCCTTCTTGACGATGGCCAACGACCCCGGTTACATAAAAGTCCACGAAAACCGGGAAGACGGCGTGGAACATGCCGTCCTGTACGCGACGGACCCCGCCACATTCAAAGATATCTTGTCTGAATAGGAGATTTACAAATGGCCGATCTCCTGGAAACAGTTATGACGATCCAACCGACGGGGCGGATGAAACGGCTCCGTGAATACTACGTCGAGAATTCCAAGCGGACGGACCCCGAATACCGGATCGAGTACGACCTGGCCATCGCCCGATCCATGAAGGCGACGGAAGGGGAACCGATGGTCCTGCGCCGGGGGAAGGCATTCGCGGCGGCCGTGGAGGCCATGCCCGCAGAGATCTTTCCGGACGAACCGTTTTTCGGCTGGTTTGCGGGAACTCCGACGGCCGTTTGTATCGGCGCCGAGCAGCTTGGGGCGCGGCTGGAGATCGAGATCGACCATTACAAACACATGAGCGATGAAGACCGGAGGACCGTCAAGGAAGAGATCATCCCCTACTGGAAAGGCGAAGGCGACTGGCGGCGCCACTGGTTCTATCGGAATTACTCCATGCTTCCGCCGGAGACGCGGGATCTCCTCTACGGCGATCCCGACCCTGATCTGGACAAGGTCGGGATCATCACACGGTCGAAGGTGCCCGCTCTCCCCCGTGTCGCGGTCAAGGAAGTCCCGGGCGAAACGGACGGCCTGGGCCGCGGGATTATCAATGACGGCATGACCCGCCACCATATCGGCCACAGTTCCTTCGGCTATGAAAAGATCCTGAAGAAGGGATTTCTCGGCGTCAAGAAGGACGCGGAAGACCGGCTGGCCCGGATCGACTGGGCGGACGCGGAAGATCTGCGCAAGGTCCCCTTTCTCAAAGGGGTGGTAATCGCCATGGACGCGGCGGCAAAGGTGGGCATGAAATTCGCGGACGCGGCCCGTGCGGCGGTCCGCCGGGAAAAGGAACCGTGGAGAAAGGCGGAGTTGAAGAAAATCGCCGCCATCTGCGAGCGCGTTCCCGCCCATCCGGCCCGAACATTCCATGAGGCCCTGCAATCGGTCTGGTTCACCCAGATCCTGAACTGGTGTGAGACACCGATCATTTATGCCATCTCTCCCGGAAAGGTCGACCAGTATCTGTATCCCTACTACGAAAGAGACATCCGGGAAGGCCTCATCACCCGTGAGGAGGCGCAGGAACTGGTGGACTGCTGGCTTATGCGCTTTACCCAGGGGATCGCCCCGTACATCCCCCAGGCGGGGCTTGCGTCTCACATGGATGTGGGGGGACTCAAAGAAGACGGGAGTGATGCGACCAACGAGCTGTCCTTTCTCTTCGTCGAAGGGATGATCCACACGCGGATGCTGGAACCGAATTTCGGGATCCTCGTCCACAGCAAGACACCGGATGATTTTCTGATCAAGACCTGTCAGCTTTGTGTCCTGGGGACCGGCCACCCCATGTTTCTCAATAACGACGTCTTCGTCGAGAACTTCCTGGCGCGGGGGACCCTGGGGGGACCGCCCGTTCCGATCGAGCTGGCCCGGACGAGTGGGGCCATCGGCTGCAACGAACCCCACGTCACCAACTACGATTCGGAATTCAATGTGGGGTCGTTCCTGCTCCTGCCTAACATGCTGGAGTTGGCACTGGCCGACGGGTGGAGCCGTGATCATGGACGGTACATGGGTGTACGGACCGGGGATCCTCGGACATTCACCACATTTGCCGACCTGCAGGAGGCGTACCTGAAACAGCTCGCCTACTTTGCCGGTCACTGCGAGATCGCCCTCAAAAACTCGGAACTGGCGCTGGCGGCCGGGTATCCGACCGTCTACACCTCCGCCCTGATCGAGGACTGTATCGAGAACGGCAAACCGCGCGAAGAAGGGGGCGCCCGGTTCAACTTCGGCCCCATCATCGCGACCGCCGGCGCAACGGATGTGGGCGACTCCCTGGCGGCGATCAAACAGCTGGTGTACGAGGAGCAGAAGATCACCATGGCCGAACTCCTCGACGCCCTCGACAAGAACTTCGAGGGAGATGAATCCTTGCGGCAGGAACTGCTGAAGGTCCCCAAGTTCGGGAACGACGATGATTACGTCGACGAGATCGTCACCTGGGTGATGAAGACATATTGTGATGAGGTGATCAAGCACACGAATTCCCGCGGGGGGCACCTCATCCCCTATCAGAACCCCCTCGTCTGGTACGTGAGGACCGGTAAGCTCGTCGGGGCGCTCCCTTCGGGGCGGAAGGCACATGAACCGTTATCGGATGGGATCTCACCGACCCGCAGCGTCGATGTCAACGGGCCCACCGCCGTGTTCAATTCCGTCGGCAAGATCGATAATGCCTCGATCTTCTTCGGACAGACCCTGAACATGCGGCTCAGCCAGGATGTCTTTGGAAACGATGTCGGTGTCCGCAGACTGGCACACATGATCAGGACCTTCGTCGATCTGAAGATCCATCACTGCCAGTTCAACCTGATCTCGTCGGAAACCATGCGTGAAGCCCAACGTGATCCCGAGGCACATCAGGAACTCACCGTGAGGGTGGCCGGGTATGTCGCCTACTTCACCAGGCTCGGCAAGGACGTCCAGGACAGCATCATCGCCCGTAATGAACATGGGGCGGCGTGAAAATGTTACCCGGGACCTGTTTTCGTCCTTGACGAACAAAAGGGATCAACGCCTTCCCAAGGCTTCCCGGACTTTGCGTGCCAGATCGCTCATACTGAACGGCTTGTGGAGAAAATGTACCCCATCGGCAAGAACCCCCCGGTGGACGATGACGTTGGTGGTGTATCCCGACACGAAGAGAACGCGGGTCCCGGGGCGCAATGCGGTAATTCGCTCTCCCAGCTCTCTGCCGTTCATCTGAGGCATCACTACATCGGTGATCACCAGATCCACGGCGAAATCCTCACTATCGAAACAGGTGAGGGCCTCCCTCGGTGAGGATATCGCAACAACCGTATACCCGATGGCCTCGAGCATCTCGGTCGTCATGACGCGTACCATGTCGTTATCCTCTACCAGCAAGACGGTCCCCGTATCATGTTCCGGTCTCGCTTCTTGCATATCATCGACCCGGACGGTTCCCTCCCTGTTCCGAGGAAGATAGATCTTAAAGGTCGTTCCGTTTCCCGGCTCACTGTAGACATTGATCAAGCCCTCGTTCTGTTTGACGATGCCGTATACGGTGGCAAGCCCGAGTCCAGTCCCCCGCCCCCTCTCCTTGGTGGTGAAAAAGGGTTCGAAGAGGTGATTCATGGTCTCCCGATCCATACCCACGCCGTCATCGCTCACCCCCAGCAGGACATAGTCACCGGGGGAAAAATCCGGGTATGTCTTGCAGTACGCCTCATCGAGGTGAATGTTCTCCGTCTCTATGGTCAGTTTACCGCCGTCCGGCATGGCGTCACGGGCGTTGATCGAAAAGTTCATAAGGATCTGCTGCATCTGAGACGGATCCACCTTAATGGTCCACAGCTGTGTGCCAGGATAAAATTTCAGATCTATGTCTTCGCCGATCAGTCTGAGGAGTGTTTTCTGGATGTTCTCAACCAGGACATTCAGGTCGACAGGTTCCGGTATAATGATCTCTTTTCGTGAAAAAGCGAGGAGCTGGCGCGTGATATCCCGCGACTGGCCCGCTGCCTTTTCTATCTCCGACATCTCAACAAAGAGGGGGTCATCCTGGGGCAGGCGCGATTTAATCAGTTCGGCATGCCCAAGGATAACAGTAAGCATATTATTGAAATCGTGGGCTATTCCCCCCGCAAGCCGGCCGACGGACTCCATCTTCTGCGCCTGGTACAACTGTTTCTCAACATGGGCCTTTTCTTCTTCCGCCCTTTTATAATCCGTCACATCCCGGGCCAGCGTGCGAAAGCCGATTGGCGTTCCGGATGCATCACGGCGAAGTACGATATCGGCCTGGTAATTCCTGACGGCGCCGTTTCGCGAAATGACATCGGCATCGATCATGGATTCCGGGTGTCCAGTCTGATATATCTCCGAATAGGCCTCTTTCATCCGCAGGGCATCCTCAGCGGTGAAAAAAGCGCTGTAATGCATCCCCAGCAGTTCTTCACGATCATAGCCCGTCAGCGCGCATGACGCCTCGTTCACAAAGGTGACCAGTCCCTTCAGATCATATTCGACATACATCTCCTTCATGGACTCAAGGATGGTGCGATATTTTTCCTCGCTTTTTTTCAGGGTCTCTTCTGCCCTGATCCTCTCCGAAATATCGCGCGCCACGCCGCAGAATCCGATGATTTGACCCGACCGATCCCTCATAACGTTTGCGGAATGCTCTATATAGATGACCGTCCCGTCTTTTTTTACCACTTTGGAAGTGGGCAGGGTCTCCGGTTTGCCGGTGCGATAGATCTTACCGAAGAGCTTATACTGTTTGTCAATTTCTTCGGGGACGACAAACCGACTGAAGTGCTCGCCCACGATTTCATCGCGGCTGTACCCCAGGTCTTTGCACAAATTGTCATTGACAAAGAGGTAGTATCCCTTCAGATCCAGTTCGAGGTATGAAGTCGCGATATGATCTAAGATGTCGAGGGAGCGGATTGCATTTCGATGAGGCATTCTTCACCACCACGTGTATATAATCAGGTAAAGACTACATGTCTTTATGACCGTTTCCCCATCTTTCCGCAATGCAGATACCCCTCCGCATCAGTCATCCGGGCATATACTGCCTCGAACTTCAGGGAAAGCTACAGCGTCATACGTTTTTCAGGGTTTCTTAATCATGACCGCTTTGTGATATCAGGACCGGGACACCCTCATGATGAAGAATATGATGAATCTGGCTTTGAAAATCCGGTCTCTCACTCGAAAGTCTGCGGTGCTGTTTGCCTACCACACATATCGATCCGTGTAAAGGTTGTTTCCCCGCGCACAAAGAAAACCATCAGGAAAGAGGACCTCCGCGGAGGGTATTGCAGTGTCCATCCGTTCCGAGACAGAAGTACCCGGCGACAGATGGACAAACCATGGACCGGACCGTTATCACATTGTCCGGGGATCCTCCCCGCAGCAGAGATCGGCTTATCCGGTTTCAAAAAGGGGGACATCCCTCGGGCACGGGCAGAAAAGCGAAGGGGCATCCCTCCGCCCTGGCATGGGTATCAACCAGCGTGACCGGCCGCAGCGTTGTGTCCGGTTTACATTTTCTCTTTCCGGCCATCCTCAATCCCGCAGGATCAGAGAAGATGGGATAACACGCAAGCACCGAACATCGATATCAGTTATCGTCCGGCAGGGCATAGGAACCATCCGCTTGGTGCACCTCGCGCCCCACCAGCGGTGGGGTGAAGACACACATGAGCCGCATGTCACGATCGCGGGCCCGCAGGAGATGGTGATCATGCTGATCCAGCGCGTAGAGTGTCCCCGGGGCGATGGGAATAATCTCACCGGTCTCAACCAGTTCAACTTCCCCTTCTCCCTCAATGCAGTAAACGGCCTCAAGGTGGTTTTTGTACCAGATGGGGGTTTCCGTGTTGGCAAAGATAATCGTCTCATTGAAGGAAAAACCCATCCCATCCTTTTTCAGCAGGAGCCGCCGACTCACCCAGTTTCCGCTTTCGGCGAAGACCTCCTGGTCAGTGCCCTCTATCTCTTTGATCTTCTTAATTATCATTGCAAAAGGCCCCTTTTATCATATCTTCCTTCTTGTCGAGGCAGGCGGCAATCGACTCATCGATGATCTCCAGACCCTGACGGAGTAACTCCTCTTCGATGACCAGAGGGGGAAGAAATTTGATCACGTCGTTCTTCGCCCCGGCACGTTCGATCACCAGGCCCCGCTCAAAGGCCTCCGCCGTGACGTTCCCGCTGAATCCCTGCTGGGGGAAGTACAGGCCGTAGATGAGCCCCCGACCCCGCATCTCGACTCCAAGTTCCGCGTATTTTTCCGTGATCTGCCCCAGTCTTTCCTTGAGGATTCCCTCGCGATAGCGGATGGCATCGGGAAAATCTCCATTATCCCAATAACTCAGTAATTGCGTCGAGGCGACAAAGGCCAGGTTGTTTCCCCGGAAGGTCCCCGTATGTTCCCCCGGCTTCCATTGGTCGAGTTCCGGTTTCATCAGGACCAGCGACAGTGGAAGCCCACCGCCGATCGATTTTGACAGGATGACGATATCGGGATTGATTCCCGCCTCTTCGAAGCTGAAGAACGTCCCCGTTCGACCGTTCCCCACCTGGATGTCGTCCACGACAAGGAGGATATCGAAATCCCGGCAGACCTGTTCTACATCCTTGAGCCACTGGAAACTCGCCACGTTGACCCCCCCCTCAGCCTGGACCGTTTCCAGGATCACGGCCGCGGGGAGATCGACGCCGCTGCTCGTGTCTTCGAGAAATTTCCGCAGATAGAGGGCCGTATCGGTACCATTCCCGAAATAGCCGTCATAGGGCATAAAGGTAACGTTTGCCCGGTTTATGAAGGCCTCGTCCCGGTAGAAGGCGTTTCCCGTGATAGCCATGGCCCCCATGGTGAGACCGTGAAATCCGTTCGTAAATGAGATGACGTTGGAGCGTCCCTTCACCATACGCACGATCTTCAGTGCCGTCTCCACGGCGTTGGTCCCCGTCGGTCCGCAGAATTGGACCTTGTATTCAAGGTGACGGGGTTGCAAAATGGTATAATACAGCTTTTCAAGAAATTGCTTTTTTGCCGTTGTGGCTTTGTCGAGACCATGAACAATGCCGTCACCCTTGATATAGTCGATCAGGGCATCACTGACAACGGGGTTGTTATGACCGTAATTGATCGTCCCGGCACCGGCGAAAAAGTCGATATATTCTTTTCCCTGCTCATCACAGAGGGTGGACCACTTAGCGCTGGCAAATACCGTGGGAAAATGACGGACATAACTCCGCACCTGGGATTCGATCTGTTCAAAGATTCTCATTTTCTCTCCTTAACTGGTGTATGTATGCTGTGTGCTCGATCCAGGGGTCCGATACTGAGCAGGACCTCTTCTTCATGCGTGCCCTCCCCGAAGAGGTCCTCGGTGAGATACGATACGCGGCGACACCCGGCCCCCTTCGCGTCCGCGAATGTCTGGAAAAAACGCAATGACGACCGGTTCGACGGTGTAACCGTCGTTTCTATAAAGGAAACTCGCGAGGGGTCACCCCGTGCAAGGAGACGCTCCAACATATCTCCCGCAAGCCTTCGTCCTCGCATCTGTTTGTCCACGACTACCTGCCACACAAACAGGGTGTCCTGTTTCTTTGGATGGGGGTATGCCGAAATGAACCCCACGATATCCGACCGGTGCTCTGCGACGATACAGGTTTTGCTGAAGTGATCGCCCAAAAGCAGATAACAGTAACGCGAATTCAGATCGAGAGGGGGAGAACGCTTCACGAGTTCATAGATAGCCGCACCGTCACCAAGCACTGGTTCTCGAAACGAAAAGTCTTCCATGTTCTTTTCATAACTGTTCATCCAGAATTTCCCCTGATCATTGCATTCCTCTCGATACCAATCGCCCCCGCCGCTTCAATGCTCCTCGGCGAAACGAAATTTATTGGGATGTAACCGCGGCGATATATCATCCGGGGGAATATTTAAAACGGTCACCCGTTACGCCGTTGAAGAAACAGGCCCTCAAGACCAACGGGTGTCATCCTCTCTCGGTCGTGACACAGGCACGGCCACTCCTCAATTTTCTCAGACCGGTCTTTACCTTACAAAACATGTTTCAGTTGGAAATATTCTAATACGAAACATCTCTCCGTGTCAAGCCCCTATCGAAAATCAGTATGAGATCAATAGGTTCGGATTAAATTTCGCTTCTGAATCAATGCGGGTCCGGCATCCGAAATATTCTCAGATTCCGAAAGGTGGGTATCATCCCGGCAGGTCGGGTTTTTCTTGAATGAGTTTTACTGGTGCATTTTTACGGCGGAGCGAAAAGCCGATTTGCACGGAGGGGTATTTGGGGTCCGGAAACCGGCGCACTTCCGTTTGTTCTGTTTCATCCGTCATCGGTTCAGCGGTATTGGCCGGGCGCCCTGTCTTCTCCAGTCTGCTCTTCAAGGAAGTGAGATAGCCCGGAACTCTGATGGACAAACAGCTGCTCGCAGCACGGCAGGAATCGTCTACAACCCCCACTCCTGCCCAACATAAGACTTCTCGCCCATTGAACGAGAGGACCTCTTGCGCGATATATCAGTAATAGACGGAGATAAGACCGGACTGCCGGAGAGAGGGCCTCGTGGAGATACGCTTTCATGATTGCCTATCTCTCTTTTATCATACCTCTCAGTACCGCCCATCAAATGCGTCCATACGATACAGTCTTTCGAGGACACATCAGAGCTCTTCAAAGATGATGTCCTGGGCGCCCTCCCAGAGGATGTTCCTTCCCAGACTCTTCAGATGCTCCTGCCCCTGGATGATGGTCAGGAAATGGTTTCCGGCAAGCTGCCCCAGCTTGCTGGCAAAACAGGTTGACCCATAGGGCAGGAGAATCTCCGTTTCACTGAATCCACCGGGATAGAAGAGGATTTCTCCGGGGGCGGGATAGCTTGTGGCATTTTCGATCTCGACATCAAGCTTGAAGTCTCCCAAGGGAATCCAGCAGGCTTCTCCGCTCCAACGGGCATGGATGAGTTTCTGCCGGTACGGCAGGAGCTTATGGAATTCCGTCCATGTTCGCGGAGCATCCTCCTCGACTCGCGCGACGAACACGTACCCGGCAACCAATATTTGTATCTTCACTGCTAGCACTCCTTTATCTCGGTAAGAGAACCGCATCTATCTCTGATCATCGTTCCTCAACCGGGTCACGATGATAGCACATACCCTACTTCCCGACACAGAACGTTGAAAAAATCCTGCCGAGGATATCTTCGACCGTCGTCTCCCCGACAATATCGCCCAAGTGATCAAGCGCCTCTTTCAGATCGAATGCCGCCAGTTCCATATTACCGTCGGAAAAATTAGCGCGGGCAGATGCGAGGGACACCGCGGTTTTCTCAAGAACGATTTTATGGCGGAGATTGGTGAGGATAACACCACCCGCCGTCTCGCCCTTTCCCTCTGTCGCCAGGACGTGGATGCGTTCCTTTAAATCGGCTATCCCCTGACCGAATTTTGCCGATACCCGCAGAGGTTCAACGCCGGGGAACAACTCGCCCAGTCGGGCATCGGTTACTTGCTGCGGGAGGTCCGATTTATTGACGACTACGATAAAAGACGTTTCCCGATTCCGGGCGATCATTTCAGCATCCGCCTCGGTCGAAGGTTCACTCCCGTCGATCAGGATGATCACAATGTCGGCAGCCAGTGCCTTGTGCCATGTGAAGGCGATCCCCTCCTCTTCACTCGCCTCCGCACCTTTCCTGACCCCTGCCGTATCGGTGAGAGTGACCGGGATTCCCTTGATGGAAATCGTCTCCTCGATAAAGTCCCGGGTGGTCCCGGGAATGGGGGTGACGATGGCACGCCGCTCACCGAGAAGCCGGTTGAGGAGACTCGATTTCCCCACATTAGGCCGCCCCATAATCACAACGTTCAGGCCATTCCTGAGGAACTTCCCCTCCTGATAGGTCTCAAGGATCCCATCGATCCGCGAAATGACAGCCTCGAGGTCCTGAAGTGAGACGGAATCGGTATGGGATGAGATATCGTGCTCATTGAAGTCTATTGCCGATTCAAGCGAGGCGAGAATGTCGATCAGATCGGAGCGTAAGGAACTGAACGCATCTGACAATTCACCCTTGACACCGGCAAGGGCAAGGGCCCGGCCCCGATCCGTTCGTGCGGCGATTAAATCCATAATCGCTTCCGCCTGCACCAAGTCCATGCGACCGTTGAGATAGGCCCTCCGGGTAAACTCCCCCGGCTCGGCATGCCGCCCTCCCACCCTGATAACGGCGTCCAGGACCATCTGCAGGATCAAGGGACTCCCATGGCAGTTGATCTCGAGAACATCCTCGCCCGTGTAGGAACGGGGCGCCTTCATCAGGGCAACCAGTACCTCGTCGATTGCCTCTCCGGTGGAGGGTGATATGATATGACCGTGATGGAGGTGATGACTCTTCAAAGGCGCGGGAGCAGAAACCGACCTGAAGAGTGACCGACAAACCTCTTCGGCGCCCGGCCCGCTCACCCGCACAATACCGATCCCTCCCACACCGGGTGGCGTGGCGATGGCCGCTATTGTGTCTTCGTATGCCGCCATGGCGTTCCGGGTGCCCTCCAGCGTCAGGACTTCGCCTTACCGCCTTTTTTGGGAACAATAACGATCTTTCTCAGGATACCGTCTCCTCGACTCCGTGTGGTCAGGTCTTTGTCTTCTTGGAGCACCATGTGTACGATCCGGCGGTCGTGCGCGTTCAGCGGATTCACCGTCACGGGTTTCCGTGTCCGCTTGGCCTTCTCCCCCAGCTTCTCCGCCAGGGCCACTAAACTCTCTTCGCGCTTCTTCCGGTAATTCTCCGTATCAATAATGATCCGCTTTCCACCGTTGCCATTCTTGTTGAGCGCCTTGTTGGTCAGGTACTGGATTGCATCGAGTGTCTGCCCTCCGCGCCCGATGAGAAGGCCACCCCCATCGCCCTGGATATTCAGAATGATGGATTCGCGTTTTTCTACAACCGTGACAGGAAAATCAAACCCTATATGAGAAAGAATTCCCTCGACAAAGGTCTGTGCCTCACGGGCGGTTTCCTCAGGAACGGTATCTTCGGGAACCTGTTCGACGGTAACGGGAACGGTCGCTGCACCTTCCTCCGGTGATCGGTCCGTGGTTATCTCTATCGACAGGATCTTGGCCCTGATGCGGGCCGGTTTCACCCCCAGGATTCCCAGAAAACCCGTCGAACCCTCGGAAAGGATGTCTATGCCCAGCTTCTCTCTTGGAACATTGAATGCATCACAGGCCTTGCGAATGGCCTCATCTATCGTTTTTCCTTCTATCTCGAGTAGGTCTTTCATTCCCGTTACCTCATATCAGGAGCTCTTCTTATTGATGTAGTACTGTTGACCGATACTGATAATATTATTGAACAACCAGTAGATAACCAGCCCCGAGGGGAAATTGAGAAAGAGGAAGGTAAAGATGACAGGCATCCACAACATCATCTTTGCCTGCATCTCGTTTCCTCCGGCCGTCGGAGTCATCTTCTGCTGGAGGAACATAGTCGCTCCCATAACGATGGGGGTGATGTAGTACGGGTCCTTGGCCGACAGGTCCTGGATCCAGAAGACGAACGGGGCGTGCCGCAGTTCTATCGAGTAGAGCAGCGCCCGGTATAAACCGAAGAAGACGGGGAGCTGAATCACCATGGGGAGACAGCCGCTCATCGGATTGACCTTGTTGGCCCGGTAAAGGGCCATCGTCTCCTGCTGGAGCTTGGCCTTGTCGTCCTTGTATTTCTCCTGAAGCGCTTTCATCTGGGGCTGGAGTTTTTGCATCCCCTTCATCGACCGGTAGCTGATATTCCCCAGCGGCCAGAAAATCAGTTTGACCAGTATGGTCAGAATAATGATGGCGACCCCATAGTTATGGACATACGTAACGATCCATTTCAGGGCCTTGAGGAGAGGCAGGGCAAGCCACTTGATCCATGACCCGAAGTCGATGGCATTTTCAAGGCCGACACCCTGTCCCTTAAGCCGGTCGTATTCCTTCGGCCCGAGATACAGGGAATAGCTGAACGAACCCGACTGACCGGGCGGGATAACGGTCTTCGGCCCTTCGAGCTCGGTGGCGACTATATTGTTGGAATCCTTGGAGACAACGAATCGAGTGAGAGACGGCTGCGTCGGTATCAACGCCGCTATGAAGTACTTCGTCTCGAATCCCCCCCACGACACATCCGGGTCACTGAATTTCCGGCCCCCCAACTTTTTGACCTTCTCGGAAACGACCTTGTTCTTGACATACGAGATGGGCCCCTCATGGCTGTATCTGCTGGCCTTATCCTCTGGGTCGGCATACCGACTCCAGACGAGACGGGCCTGTTGTTTGATGGTATTGTTCGACAGGTTCGTCACCCTGACCTCAAGATCAAAGGAGTAGCTGTCAGGGTAAAAGGTATAAATCTTATCCACCCGCAGTGCGCCGGGATATGATCGTGAAAAGACCAGTTCCTTACTACCCGAGGCATCGGTAAAATCGACCGATTCGACACCTGTCTCGTAAAGGGCATCGGCGGGGATATCGATGCTGGCCCCCGGAAAGGTTGCAGCCGGCGGGTAGCGCTGGCTGTCTCCGATATCAACCATCTCGACCAGCGTCGAATCCTTTTCGAGCTCTTCGCTGTACCCTTCTAGTTTGAATGATTTCAGGCCCGCACCCCGTGAATTGAAGACCGCCGTATAGAGTGCCCCCTTTACAACGACATCCTTCCCCTCGCCACGGTCAGCCTCTCCTGCGACCAATGATTTCCGTTCCTCGACACCCGAAGCGATACCAGGTGTGGTTTGATCGCCGCCATCGACCGTCTGTCCTTCGACCTGAACCTCTCCCATTTCCTGAGGAGTCTTCGGGGTAAAGGGCCGGGCATTCGGGAAAAAATACTGATATCCCATCAATAACGCTAACGACAGGACAACAGCGAGCAGTGTCCTCTTGTCCATGCAAGACCTCCGTGGTTAACTATTCTACTGGATCGTACCCACCGGGGTGAAAGGGGTTGCACCTGAGTATGCGCAGAAACCCGCGCAGGGTCCCCCTGAAAGGACCATAGCGCCGGATAGCACCTATGGCGTACTCGGAGCAGGTAGGATAAAATCGGCAGCGCTGAGGGAAATAGGGAGATATGGCTACCTGATAAAACCGGATGCACGCGATGAACACATCTTCCAAAACTCTCATGAGTATTACTTCTTGTTCAAAAGACCCGCCAGCTCAAAGCATACGCCCTGGTACGTGAGCGAAGAGACATCTTTTTTTGCTATGATCACCATGTCTTTTGAATCAGGCAGCCCCTCTTTGTTTAATCTGAAAAACTCTCGTAAAAGGCGTTTAATCCTGTTCCGCTTTACTGCGTTTCCTACCTTTTTGCTGACTGCTACTCCGAGCCTCTTTTCCCCCGATGGACTGGGGCTCAGTACGACGATGAAATTGTGTGAGTGAAGCCGCCCCCCCCTTCGGTATATATCCAGATACTGCTTCCTTTTGCGTATTCGCTCCTTTTTTCCGAAGGATTGTTCTTTCATGAGATCCGGCAGGGCCCACCTCCACCGTTACAAGGCAACGAGCGTCTCCCGGCGCAAAGGGTTATACCGCAAGCCGCTTTCTTCCCTTCGCTCTCCTCCTGTTCAGTATCTGCCTTCCCCATCGCGTCGCCATCCGGGCACGAAACCCGTGGGTTCGTTTTCTCTTGATGTTGCTCAACTTCGTTAGATTCTTTTTCATCGGAAAGCCTCTCTTAAGATCTGTAAGCTGCCTCTTTCACCATAATTCGAGTTGTTTGTCAAGGCGTAATTATCCGGTGGTTATTTCGGGCTGACAAATGAATGGGCAAAAAGCCAGGGCTTCCTCGACCGGTAAGAGGGTCCAGGTGCACATCACTTACTGATTGGAAATCGTCTTTTCGTACAAGACCGACCGGGCATGGTCGTGATCCGGATTACACGATTCGTCCATACGGAGACTGTGCCCGTACGATATACAACAATACAGGCACCAGACACGAAAAGGAAAAACCCGCAGACCCGACAGAAACGCCCTACCGATCCTCCTGTTTGTTTCTCCTCGTCCTTCTCGTCCCTTCCGCCAAGATAAGCCCGATCAGGGTGAAAATTCCCCACCCGTTGAGAGGGGGAATAGTCACCGTACCGAAAGGATCGCGTGTCACTGGAACTGGAACAAAAGCCCCACTCCCCATCAGCACAGACGGACAACGCCCCATCCATTGTATATACATCCAAAATCGACTCCGGTGTAATAATAGCCCGGCGACATGAAATAAGGTACCAACATTGATTCGAGAAGAAATCACTCTCTTAATCCATGCAGGGGGTGCTTTCAATAGATCCCTTACAGTCGGATTTATCCGGCCCGATACTTTAAGTTTTTTTCCTTGACATCCATCCCTTTTTTTGATTACTTCACTGAGCCGTATGACCTTTAGTCATATTCTGACCTTGGGTTGTCTCGCGGTAACAAGTCCCGGATTATGGAGGCCTTTCTCCTCCCGGAGCTGATCATGGTGTTGCTGAGTCCAGTGAAACATTTTACAGAAAACAACAAAAAATGGAGGTAGCAAAGCAATGGCGGAAGAGAAGGTAGCATTGAAAGAGGTTTATCCGGTACCGGCATGGATAAAAGAGAAGGCCCATATCAAAGGAGAAGAGGAGTATGAAAAGATTTACAAACGTTCTCTTGAGGACCCGGAGGGCTTCTGGGCTGAGATAGCGGAAGAGTATGTGACCTGGTTCAAGAAGTGGGACAAGGTCGAAGATTACAACTTCGACCACAGGAAAGGCGATATCTACATCAAATACTTCGAAGGCGGCAAGCTGAATGTCTCTTATAACTGCCTCGACCGGCACCTCGAGAAGAAAGGCGACCAGGTCGCCATTCAGTGGGAAGGGAACGAGCCCGGTGAAGAGAGGGGCATCACCTATAAGGAACTCCATGAAGAGGTCTGCAAATTCGCCAATGTCCTCAAGGCCCAGGGCCTGAAGAAGGGTGACCGGGCGGTGATCTATCTGCCCATGATCCCCGAACTGGTTGTCTCCATGCTGGCCTGCACCCGTATCGGTGTGATCCACAGTATCGTATTCGGCGGTTTCTCTGCGGACGCCCTCAGGGACAGGATTCAGGACAGTAACGCAAAGATGCTCGTCACCTGTGACGGCACATTCCGCGGCGCAAAAGCCATCCCGCAGAAGACAAATGCAGACCTCGCCGTCAGCGAATGCCCCTCGATTGAGAAGGTGGTTGTTGTTGAACGTGTCGGGGACAAGATCAAGTGTGACTGGACCGAAGGAAAAGACCTTTGGTGGAACGATGAAATGGCGAAGGTCGACGCCAACTGCGAACCGGAGTGGATGGATTCCGAAGATCCTCTCTTCATCCTCTACACATCAGGTTCTACCGGAAAGCCGAAGGGCGTTGTCCATACCACGGGCGG
Organism: Syntrophales bacterium; assembly: GCA_963662405.2. Taxonomy (GTDB): domain Bacteria; phylum Desulfobacterota; class Syntrophia; order Syntrophales; family UBA2210; genus UBA6078. The sequence continues at coordinate 1,490,275 of CAXXKT010000001.1, read as the reverse complement.
TTATCTCACTTATGTGGCCTATACGCACAAGATGGTCTTCGACTATCAGGAGGGTGACGTCTACTGGTGCACCGCCGATATCGGGTGGGTCACCGGCCACAGCTACATCGTCTATGGTCCGCTCTGCAACGGTGCCACCTCCATCCAGTTTGAAGGGATCCCGAACTATCCGGATATGAGCCGGTTCTGGAAAATCGTTGAAAAGTACAAGGTCAACATTTTCTATACCGCTCCGACCGCCATCCGCTCCATCGCCAAAGAGGGTGACACCTGGGTCAAGGCAGCCGATATCTCCTCGCTCAGGATCCTCGGTACGGTGGGCGAACCGATTAACCCCGAGGCATGGAACTGGTACTTCAACCTCATCGGACGCGGAGAGTGCCCGATCGTCGATACCTGGTGGCAGTCGGAGACGGGCGGCATCCTGATTACTCCCCTCCCCGGTGCCACCGACATCAAACCGGGTATGGCGACGGTACCCTTTATGGGTGTCTGGCCGGTCCTCCTGGACGATGAGGGGAAAGAACTGACGGATACCGTTGCTTCGGGCGCCCTCTGCATCAAGAAACCCTGGCCCGGCCTCACGAGAGGGATCTACGGTGATACCCAGAGATTCAAGGAGACCTATTTCGAGCAGTTCCCCGGCTACTACGTGGCGGGCGACGGCGCGAGAAGGGATGCCGATGGGTACTACCAGATTACGGGTCGTATCGACGATGTTATCAACGTCTCCGGTCACCGCATGGGAACGGCCGAGGTCGAATCAGCCCTGGTTAAGCATGCAATGGTGGCTGAAGCGGCCGTTGTCGGGTATCCCCATGAGATGAAGGGACAGTCGATTTACGCTTATGTTACCGTGAATACCGGCGTCGAGAAGACGGATGAGTTGAGGAAAGAGCTCGTTGCCCACGTCCGCAAGGAGATCGGCCCGATCGCCACACCTGAGAAGATCCAGTGGGCGGACGGTCTTCCCAAGACCAGAAGCGGCAAGATCATGCGCAGAATCCTGAAGAAGGTAGCAGCCAACGAAATCGATGACTTGGGTGACACCTCAACACTGGCCGATCCATCCGTTGTAGATGATATCTTGAAAAACCGTTTGTAAGAGAGTATTACTCTTTCCGGTTTCTCCCCTACCACGGGGGAGAAACCGGGAGTACAATCAATAATAACAGATGAGTGCAGAAGTAAAGAGATTCACACTCATCGGTGAAAGGAGGCAATTGTGAACATAGTTGCATGTGTAAAACAGGTCCCTGATACCGAGGCGTTAATCAAGGTAAAAGCTGACGGCTCCGGTATTGAAGAGGGCGGAATCAAGTGGGTCATGAATCCCTATGATGAGTACGGTGTCGAAGAAGCCCTGAAGCTGAAAGAGGCGAATGGTGGAGAGGTGACCGTTGTATCAGTCGGTCCCGCACGGGCGATGGAGACGATCCGGACTGCCCTTGCCATGGGCGCGGAAAAAGGGGTTCATATCACCATTGATGAGGCGGACGAGTACAACACGGCAGCCGCGCTGGCAGCCGCCATCAAAGAGATCAATCCCGATATTATCTTCTGCGGACAGAGGGCGATTGACGATGACTCCGCTCAGGTCGGATCCATCCTGGCCGAACTGCTCGGGATTCCCCAGGTCACTATCGTGACCGGGCTTGAAGTGGCGGACGGCAAGGTAAAGGCCACTAAACCCATCGAAGGGGCACAGCTTATAATAGAGAGCCCGATGCCCTGCGTTGTTACCGCACAGAAGGGTCTGAACGAACCGCGTTACGCATCTCTCCCCGGTATCATGAAGGCGAAGAAGAAACCGGTCGATGTGAAGGACGCTGCGGCACTCGGTATTTCCGTTGAGCCGAAGGCAAAGATTCTCAAGATGACTCCCCCTCCGGAGAGGGCCCCAGGAAAGATCATCGGTGGCGACGATCCGGCTGTGAAGGCCGCTGAGTTGGCCAAGTTGCTGAGGGAAGAGGCCAAGGTAATTTAACCGGAGGGAAGAGGAGGATAAAAAAATGGCAAAAGGTGTATGGATAGTTGCTGAACAGAGAGGTGGCGCCCTTCGCAAGGTCTCTTTCGAGATTGCCAGTGCGGCAAGAAAGCTTGCTGATGAACTGGGCGAGGAGGTAAACGCGGTTCTGGTGGGGTCCGGTGTTGAGGGACTTGCCCCGGAACTGGCCAAATATGGTGTGGACAAGGTATATCTGGCGGATGACGCCATCTATGCCGATTATACAACCGATGCGTACAGCGCGGCGGTTGCCAAGGTTGTGAAGGAAAATGATGCGTCGATCCTGCTTCTGGGCGCATCGGTGCAGGGCAAAGATCTTGGGGCGAGCCTGGTTGGGAAACTGGCCACCGGCATGGCTTCCGACTGCACGGAGCTGAAGATTGATGGTGGTAAGATGGTTGCCGTCAGACCGATGTACGCTGGCAAGACCTTCGCGGAAGTGGGTATCGAAAGCTTTCCCCAGATGGCGACACTGCGTCCAAATGTCTTCGCCGCGGTGGAGAATGCCAAGGCGGGCGAGGTAGTGAAGTTCGACGCGGGTATCCCCGCTGACGCCCTCAAGACCAAGGTCCTTGAGACACAGGAGGATGCAAGCGGCAAGATCGAACTGACGGAGGCGAACGTCATCATCTCCGGCGGTCGCGGTATGAAGGGTCCCGACGAGTACAAGATCCTTGAAGAGCTGGCCGGACTTCTCGGCGCGGCCGTGGGCGCCTCCAGGGCCGCGGTTGACGCGGGATGGAAACCCCAGACGGACCAGGTGGGACAGACCGGTAAGGTGGTCTCCCCGAACCTGTATATCGCCTGCGGAATCTCCGGGGCCATTCAGCATCTGGCCGGGATGAGTTCCTCCAAGTATATCGTCGCCATCAACAAGGATGAGGAGGCGCCGATATTTGCCAAGGCCGACTACGGTATCGTGGACGATCTGTTCAAGGTCGTGCCGGAGCTGACCGCGGAAGTTAAAAAAATCCTGTAATAGGCAATATGGGGGTGGATATCATATCCACCCCCACTTTTTTGAACACCAATCCGAGCGTTACAGTGATCTTTGATCCTTTTGGCTTTGTAAAAGAATGAGGAGTAGTAAGACCCCCTCACCTTTTAGGAAACCAGCAGGGTTAGAAATCTGAAATTCCTATATGGAGGCGATAACATTATGGCACACGGCGGACAGGTATACTCTGTGGGAAATGAGGGGAGAGAGGTATTCTGGAATGCCCCATTTCCTTCCGAACCGGTACTTTTCTTATTTGCAGCGATTGCCATAGCGATCTGTGCCTATGGGTTCTATCTGCGCTGGCAGATGTGGAAGGCAATCGGCAAACCGGAGAACAGGACCGATAACGCGGGAGATCGGGTCAAGTCCCTCCTCCTGAACGGCCTCTTGCAGGCGCGAACATTCAAGGATGCCTTTCCGGGAGCCATGCATGCCCTGATCTTCTTCGGGTTTTTTGTTCTGATATTCGGTGCGGCTTTCGATGCGACCCACTTCCACCTTCCCTTCCTTGTCCCGTTCTTTAACGGCAGCTTCTATCTCTGGTTTTCTTTTATTATGGAGGTGTTCGGTCTTGCGGTCCTCGTCGGTGTCGTCCTGGCGGTCTGGAGAAAATATGTCCAGAAACCGGATCGACTCGGTTACCGGGGAAAACTGGATGCCACGGCGGACGATGCGATTATCCTGATTCTCATCGCCGGTATCATCGTGACGGGATTTCTCCTCGAGGGGTTCCGACTTCATGTGAATATCAACGTCGACGGGTACACCTGGGGTGGGTGGTCCTTTGTGGGATACGCCTTCGCAAAGACCCTGTCGGGGATCAACTACGATACGGTCAGGATCCTTCACAAGCTGACGTGGTGGCTCCATGCCTTTCTCGCCTTCGGCTTTATCGCGTATCTGCCCTTCTCGAAGCTGATCCATATCGCGCTTGCGCCGGCTAACCAGTATATGCGATCGCTGAAGCCGACGGGGTATCTCGAACCCATTGCCGACTTTGAAAATGCCGAATCCTTCGGCGTCGGACAGCTCGAAGACTTCACGTGGAAACAGATCTTCAACAGCGATGCCTGTCTGAAGTGCGGACGGTGCCAGGACGGATGCCCCGCCTACCTGTCGGGCAAACCCCTCTCCCCGAAGAAACTCCATCAGGACATTAAGGAGTACTGGTTGGAGCGGGCTCCCGTCGTCATGGCGGCGAAGAAGGCCGCCAAAGAAGGGGAAGAGGCCGCGATACCGGAGCCGGAGAAGGCGATGGTGGGCGAGGTTATCGATCTCCACGAACTGTGGGCGTGTACGAACTGCATGTACTGCATGGAGGCCTGCCCCGTCTTTAACGAGCATGTCCCCATGATCACCGGGATGCGACAGTACAAGGTACTCATGGAGGCCGATTTCTCTCCCGAGCTGCAGTTAACGTACCGTAATATGGAGAACAACTCCAACCCGTGGGGGATCGGGACACACCTGAGGGCCGAGTGGGCCAAAGAACTGGGTGTCAAGACAATGGCCGAAGATTCCAATGTAGAGTACCTCTTCTATGTTGGATGCTCCGGATCTTTTGACGACAGGGGCAAAAAGGTGACGATCGCCTTTGCAAAACTGCTCAAGGAGGCCGGTGTCAGTTTCGGTATCCTCGGCGAGGAAGAGGGTTGCTGTGGCGACTCCGCGATGCGGGGCGGAAATGAATACCTCTCCCAAACATTGGCACAGATGAACATAGAGGTGATGAACGGGTACGGCGTGAAGAAGATCATCTGCACCTGTCCCCACGGCTATAACATGATCAAAAAAGATTACCCGCATTTCGGCGGCAATTTCGAGGTCTATCATCACAGCGAGATCATTGCCGATCTGATTGCACAGGGAAAGATCAAACTGAAAGATTCGGTCCAGGGAACCTTTACCTACCACGACTCCTGCTTCCTGGGTCGGTACAATAATATCTACGAGCAGCCGCGCAAGGTCCTGCAGGCCGTTCCCGGGATGCAACTGGCGGAGATGGATCGAAACCGCGCCAAGAGCTTCTGTTGCGGCGCCGGTGGCGGGAGGATGTGGATGGAAGAGGATATCGGCGATCGGATCAACGATATGCGGGCGGATCAGGCCATCGCTGCGAAGGCGGATACGATCGCAGTGGGCTGTCCCTTCTGCCTCACCATGATGGCGGACGGCATCAAGGACCGCCAGATGGAAGAGAAGATGGTAGCACTGGATATCGCCGAAATCGCTTGGAATTCTATGGGTCTCGAAGAAAAGGTGGAGACCGAGGAGCCCCCCGTCGAGGAGGCCTAGGGAGAAGAGACTTCAACCGATAAGGTGGAAGATGTATCTCGTATTAGGGTAGTGGAGAGGGCCCTCGATCCGTAGGATCGAGAGCCCTTTTTGTTCTGGGGTCGGGAAAACGTAAGAAGGGGGAGCGTATGACAGCGGTACGGTATGAGGATAAGCCCTGGCTGAGAGTGTATCAAGATGGGATTCCGGAAAATATTGAATACGAGGAGATCTGTCTCCCCGATATCCTCGAGCGGTCGGCCCACCGGTTCCCCGAACGGGAGGCCTTGATCTGCGACGGGTATCCGCTCGCATATCAGAGACTCGCGGAGATGGTTGACCGCTTTGCCGCCTGCCTGATTTCATTCGGCATCGGCCCCGGCGATGCCGTTGCCGTACTCATGCCTAATCTGATCCCTTGCGTCGCCGCCTACTATGCCATCCTGAAGATCGGAGGGGTGGCGGTTATGACCAACCCTCTCTACTCGGATGCGGAGCTGAAGCACCAGTTCAATCAATCAGGCGCGAAGGTCCTGGTAACGATTGATCTCCTCGGGAACCGAATGATCGATCTCCGCCCGGAGACACCGATCAAACAGATCGTCTATACCTCCGTCGGAGAGTACCTCCCCTTCTCGCGCACTATTCTCTTCCGCTTTACGGCAAAGCGCAAAAGACTGATCGCTGCGGTAAAGACGGCACCCGAAGTGTACACCTGGAAAGAGTGTCTGGAAACGCATCTACCGGGTCCACCACCGGAGAAACCGGCTTTTGAAGATGTTGCCATGTATCAGTACACCGGGGGAACGGCCGGGGTGTCGAAGGGGGTAATGCTCACCCACGCCAATCTCAGTGTCCAGGTCCAACAGATGGCTGCATGGTTCCCTTCCTTTGAAAAAGGGAACGAGCGGGCACTGGGAGCACTGCCTTTCTTTCATACCTTCGGTCTGTCCACGGTCATGAATTTTTCCATCTATATGGGGTGGACAGATATCCTGATCCCCAAACCGAAGACGGACTTTCTCCTCAAGGCGATACGAACGTACCAACCATCTTTTGTGGCGATGGTACCGACCATGTATATAGGAATGCTCAATCACCCCGCTCTTCCCAAGACCGACATGGGATGTGTCAAGGGATGTATCTCGGGGAGCGCCCCCTTTGAGCACGAGGTCCTCCGAGAGTTTGAAGAGGTAACCGGGGTCTCCATCATCGAGGGATTCGGCCTCACTGAAACATCCCCCGTCACGCATATCAATCCCTTCGAGAAAGGAGCATGCAAGGTCGGCAGCATCGGCGTCCCCGTTTCAGATACCCTCTGCCGGATCGTCGACCTGGAAGACGGTCTCACCGATATGCCCGTGGGGACACCGGGCGAGCTGATCATCAGGGGACCGCAGGTCATGAAGGGATACAAGGATATGCCGACTGAGACCGCGGATGTCATCAGAAACAGTTGGTGTTATACCGGTGATGTGGCCCTCATGGATGATGAAGGGTATTTTTACATAACGGATCACAAGAAAGAGATGATCATCTCGGGGGGATATAATATCTATCCCATCGATGTGGACGAGGTATTTTATGAAAATCCGAAGGTACAGGAGGCCTGCGCCATCGGCATTCCCGACCTTCGGAAGGGAGAGCGGGTCAAGGTCTTTGTGGTACTCAGGGAGGGGGAACAGGCGACCGAGGAGGAGATGATCGAATTCTGTCGGGGGAGACTGGCCACGTACAAGCTGCCGGCGGAGGTGGAGTTCCGCGTTATGCTCCCTAAGACCGAAACCGGCAAGATCCTCCGGCGGGAACTGCGAAAAGAAGAATTGGCAAAGAAGACAAAGGCGGTGTATCGACCGTAGAAGTGGTGCCGTATCTGCCGCGTATATTTTCATGATGATGGAGGAGCAATGTTCACGATACTGGTTGTATACCATTCCCAAACGGGGAACACCGAAACGATGGCACAGGCCGTCGCCCAAGGGGCGGCGTCCATCGAAAACACAGAGGTGCGCCTGAAGCGGGCGGCCGATGCGTCCCTGGAAGACCTCCTCGCCTGCGATGGGATCGCGATCGGTACACCGGAGAATTTCGGATATATGTCGGGGGCGCTCAAGGACTTCTTCGATCGCACCTTTTACCCGGCGGAGGGAAAGGTATTCCGGAAACCGTACGTGGTCTTTATCTGCGCGGGGAACGACGGAACGGGTGCCCTGAGCAGTATCGAGCGAATCGCCCTCGGCTATCAATTCAAAAAGGTGTATGATCCCGTCATCGCGAAGGGAACACAGGGGGGAGTGACGGATGAGATCCTCGAGAGGTGTCGTGAACTGGGGCAGACGATCGCCGGCGGCATCGAGGCGGGGATCTATTGAGCCTCAGACGACCCGGATGAGCGGTTCGAGGTAATCGTCCGGCCTTTCATAACCAAGGAGAAAAAGGAGCGTGCCGGCAATGTTGGCCAGCCCCGGTTCTGCGATATCGGTACATTCATACCGCCCCGTATCGGGCCCATGGATAATGAAAGGAACCGGGTTGAGTGTGTGGCTCGTCTGCGGCTGGTACTCCCCGCCGGGTCCCATGACGGGTCTCCCCGTCTTCCCATCAACGGCGTACATCTGCTCACAGTTTCCATGGTCGGCCGTTATGATTACCGTTGCGCCAACTGCGTCGGCCGCGTCTATGATCCTTTTCACCGCCCGATCGACGGCCCTGACGGCCTCCATCGCCGCGGGGAGCGACCCCGTGTGTCCCACCATGTCCCCATTGGGAAAGTTCAGGCGAATAAAGCGGTACGTCCCGGCTTGGAGTGCCGCGATGGCATGGGAGGCAATCTCGTCGGCCTTCATCTGCGGCGCCTGGTCGAAGGGGAGACGATCGGATTCGATCTCCACCCACTCCTCCGTCTTCGAATCAAACTTGGTGGAGTTGTTCCCGTTCCAGAAATAGGTCACGTGCCCGAACTTTTGCGTTTCGCTGACGGCATACTGCGAAACACCGTTGCGTGCCAGGTACTCCGAGACCGTTCGATCTATCTCGGGAGGAGAGACGAGAAAGTGGGGGGGCATATGGGTATCCTCGTCATATTCGAGTATCCCGGCATAGAAGACGGCAGGATGATTTTGACGGTGGAATCCGGCAAAGTCGTCTTCCACAAAGGCACGGCTGATCTCGATGGCCCGATCCCCCCGGAAGTTGAACAGGACAACGCCGTGTCCGTCTCCGATCCGCGTGAGGGAAACCGCCGGATCGTCCGGATCATGAACGACCCAGTGAGAAAGGTACTGATCGTCCTCCCGCTCCTGCTCGCGCAAGGTTCGAATGGCGGTGAGGCAGTCGGGGAATCGAGGTCCCTCACCCAGGACATGGGCGCGATATCCCCGCTCGACAATCGACCAGTCCGCCTCGTAACGATCCATGGTGGTCACCATCCGGCCGCCCCCGGAGGCGACACAGTAACGGCGCCGAGTCCCCTGTTCAGAGGCCTGCGCCCGTAATGACCAGAGATAGTCCTCCAGCTCACCGAAGTAGCGCAAAGCGCTTATGGGGGGGACATCCCGTCCGTCGAGGAGCCCGTGGATATAGACCTCTTCCACACCCTCCCGGTCGCACCGGCCGATCAGGGCAATCAGATGAGCGATGTTGCTATGGACATTCCCGTCGGATATGAGGCCGATAAAGTGAATCGGGGTGTGCTTCGTCCGGGCATTGTCGATCAGAGACTTCCAGGTTTCCCCTTCAAAGAGACGACCGGTCTCGATGGCCTCATCGACCAGCTTTGCCCCCTGCGCAACGACCCGCCCCGCCCCCATGGCATTGTGACCGATCTCGCTGTTTCCCTGATCCGCGTCGGTCGGCATCCCCACCGCGACTCCGTGCGCCTTGAGACGGAGGACGATACGTTCTTCCCTCATCAGGCGGCACAGAGTAGGTGGAGCCGCCATATCGACGGCATTGCCCGGATAGCCATCCTCCTCTCCCCGGTACAGCCCCACACCGTCCAGGATAATCAGGAGTAACGGGCCTTTTACCCCTTCATATTGTGCAAGACGGTTCAGCTCCAACATGGTGCCCTCCCGGAAAGAGTCCTATTTTTAATCCAGTTATCGAGCGCCCAACAGCTTTCGGGCGACAACCATTCGTTGCACTTCGTTGGTGCCTTCGTAGATCTGGCAGATCTTGGCATCCCGCATGTGTCGCTCCGCCGGATAATCCTTACAGTAACCGTAACCACCAAAGATCTGAACACCTTCTACGGCGGCTCTCATGGTCACATCGGAGGCGTACATCTTCGCCATAGCCGCTTCCTTCTCAAAATCGAGACCGTTGTCCTCGAGCCAGGCGGCCTTGAGTAAAAGCATTTCCGCAGCATCGATCTCCGTTGCCATATCGGCCAACTTCCACTGAATCGCCTGGAAGGAGGTGATCGGTTTTCCGAACTGCTCTCGCTCCTGTGCGTAGGCAAGCGAGTCTTCCAGAACGGCCTTTCCGATACCGCAGGCCTGCGCTCCGATGCCGATTCGCCCGGCATCGAGTCCCATCAGCATCTGCTTGAATCCCTCTCCGGGTTTGCCCAGGAGATTTTCGGCGGGGACCTCGGCGTCCTCAAAAACGAGTTCCGCCGTACCGGATGCGAGGATGCCCATCTTATCCTCAATGGTGCCGACGGAGAACCCGGGGGTGTTCTTCAAATCCACGATGAGGTTTATAACGCCCTTGTACCCTTTGGCAGGATCTTCCGTTGCCGCCAGCACGCAGTAATCGGCGACGTTGCCGCTGGTAATGAATTTCTTGACGCCGTTGACGATGTACTTATCGCCTTTGAGTTCGGCCCGGCACCTCAGTCCAGCGGCATCCGACCCTGCGCCCGATTCGGTCAGGGCATAGCATCCCTCAACCAGTCCTCCCGCCACCGGCGCAAGAAATTTCTTTTTCTGTTCATCCGTCCCAAAGGTTTTAACAGGATAACCGTAGAGCGAATTGTTCACGGAGGTAATGACACCGCAGCTCGCGCAGCCACGCGAAATTTCGATCAGGGCCATAACGTAGGTGACGTTATCCATACCGGCGCCGTCGTACTCGGTGGGAACTGCAACACCCATTAGTCCCATTTCACCGAGCTTCCGGACGACTTCCTGCGGGTGCTCGTGTGTTCGGTCAAACTCCTCGGCCTTCGGTTTGATCTCTTCATTGACAAACCGTGCCACCATCTCCTTGACCATCTGTTGTTCTTCCGTTGGCTGAAAATTCATAGTGCTTCTTCCTTCCTACTACTCTATATTGGGCTGATTGCTCAAACCGATCAGCCGGGGTAGTTATAAAAACCCCTCCCCGTTTTTCTTCCCAAAAAGCCCGCAGCGACATATTTCTTGAGGAGCGGGCACGGACGATATTTGGGATCCCCCAGTCCCGTGTAGAGCGTCTCCATAATCGCGAGACAGACATCGAGGCCAACGAGATCTGCCAATTCCAGCGGCCCCATGGGGTGATTGGCCCCCAGTTTCATCATACTGTCAATCGCCTCGGCGCTTCCCACGCCCTCATAGAGGGTATAGATCCCTTCATTGATCATCGAGATCAGGATCCGGTTCAGGATAAAGCCGGGGAAGTCATTGCACTCGACAGGGGTCTTGCCGAACTGCCGGGCCAATTGTTCCGTCAGGTCAAAGGTCGCCGGTTCCGTAGCCAATCCGCGGATGACCTCTATCAGTTTCATTGCGGGAACGGGATTCATAAAGTGCATCCCGATAATCTTCTCCGGTCTCTTCGTCACGCTCGCTATCCGCGTAATCGGGATCGAGGAGGTGTTGGATGCGAGGATAACCCCGGGGGCGCAGATTCCATCCAGTTTTCTGAAAATATCGAGTTTCAGGTCTTCCCGCTCGGTGGCCGCCTCCACGACGAAATCGGCCCCTTTCATATCTTCAAGATTGGTACTCTTCGTGATCCGGCTGAGGATCTCTTCCTTGTTCTCCTTAGTAATCCGCTCCTTGGCGACCATCCCGTCGAGACGTTTCGCAATGGCTGCATAGCCTCTCTCGACGAATTCATCTGCGATATCGTTCATGATGACCTTCAGCCCACCCTGATGCGCAACGACCTGGGCGATCCCGTTCCCCATCTGACCGGCACCGATGACGCCGAATGTTTTCACTTCCATCTCTCGTTCTCCTTTGCGTAGTTGAGTCTATACCCGTTCGAGGACCATTGCCATCCCTTGGCCTCCCCCGATGCAGAGCGTGGCCAGCCCGAGATTGAGGTCTTTCTTCTGCATCTGCATGGCGAGGCTGTAGGTAATCCGCGCCCCGGTGCAGCCGATGGGATGCCCGATGGAGATCCCGCTCCCATTGAGGTTGCAATTGTCGAGGCCGATCCCCAGTTCGCGCATGCAGGCGATCGCCTGGCAGGCGAATGCCTCATTCAGTTCGATGTAGTCCATATCCTTGACCGTCAGCCCCAACTGATGCATGACCTTCCGGGTAGCGGGGATGGGACCCAGGCCCATATAGGCGGTATCCACGCCGCCCGACGCGTATCCCTTGATCTTTGCCAAGGGTTTGAGACCCATCTCCCGGGCCTTTTCGGCGCTCATCAAGACAACGGCCGCAGCGGCATCGTTGATCCCGGAGGCATTCCCGGCAGTGACCGTTCCCTTTCCGTCCTTGGTGAAGACGGGAGCCAGTTTGGCCATCTTCTCCAGGGTTGTGTCCATGGGACGTTCGTCAACATCAAAGACCTTCGGGTCACCTTTGCGCTGCGGCATGACGACCGGGACGATCTCATCCACAAACTCACCCCGGGCAATCGCCGCCCGGGCTCTCTCATGGCTGAGAAGACCGAGTTCATCTTGCTCCTCGCGGGTAATCCCATAGAGTGCGGCAATGTTCTCGGCGGTAAATCCCATGTGGTACTTGTTGAAGATCTCGTAGAGGCCGTCATGGACCATGATATCGGTGATCTGACCGAAGGGCATATCCATCCGATACCCCCACCGGGCCTTCGGGAGGCCGTACGGTGCCTGACTCATCGACTCCATACCGCCGGCAACGACGATATCCGCATCTCCCGCCTTGATCGCCTGGGCACCCAGGGCAATCGCCTTCATCCCCGACGCACAGATCTTGTTGACCGTGATCGCGGTTGTTTCCTCGGGCAACCCGGCATAGATGGCCGCCTGACGTCCGGGGTTCTGCCCCTGACCACCCTGCAAAACGTTCCCCATGATACATTCATCAAAGTATGTAGGGATCAGAGAATTGTCATAATCATAATGTTTTTCATTTATCGGTGTCTTTTCGAATTCTCCGAAGGCATCCGCACGGCATGATTTTATAAAATCGGAAATAGTCGGCCTGAGACCAGCCCTCTTGATCGCCTCTTTGATAACCAGGGAACCGAGATCAACACACCGTACATCCTTGAGGGACCCACCGAATGTGCCGACGGCGGTCCGTGCTCCGTTTACGATAACCACTTCTCGCATGTTACGTCTCCTTTCGTCACGCGTCTGTCAGGGAGGATTTGCTGTTCTTGTTTAATCAAGTCTCTCTACAAACTCCACCTCCCGGGGAGATTTGTATGAAGAAAGATATGTCCTACAGTGCTTAGTAATATCAGTTTTATTGAGAGAAAACCCCTCTTTTTTTACGATAAGGGCCTTGACGATCTCTCCTCGCATGAGATTCTCCTGACCGATGATCCGTGCGTCCATGACGGCCGGGTGCATCCTGAGGACGTTTTCGATCTCGGCGGGATATACATTGAATCCGCTGGTGATAATCATCCGTTTTTTGCGCCCTTCGAGGAAGATATACCCATCTTCATCGATCCGAGCCAGATCCCCGGTGTGGAGCCACCCGTCGTGGATCACCTCGGCGGTTGCCTCATCATTGCGGTAATAACTCTTCATAACATTGGGGCCGCGGATGACAAGCTCTCCTATCTCCTCCGCCGCCAGGGAAGATTCGCTGCCGTTCATGACTCGCGCCTCGACACCGGGTATCGGCGTTCCGATAGAGCCGACTTTTTGCACGCGGTCGACCCTGTTGACCGAGCAAACGGGGGATGCCTCCGTCAGCCCATATCCCTGAAACAGGATAACCCCGAACTTTTTTTCGAACATCGGGATGTATTCCGGCGGCATCGCCGAACCGCCGGTGATGCAAAACCGCAGAGAATTCATGTCGTATCGGTCCGCCCCCTCATAGAGGAGCATCCCCAGGAAAACCCTCGGGACGGCGGCGATATAAGAAACCTTCTGTTCCTCTACCGTCTTGAAGAGGGCCTCAAGATTGAACTGATCGAGCATAACGACACTGGCCCCCGTCTTCAGGACCATCAGCATATTGGCTACGGCACCGAAAGAATGAAAGAGAGGGATGAGGCACAAACCCCTGTCGTCCGGTGTTCCGTTCAAGACCTCCTCCAGGAGGGAAGCTTGGGTAGAGAGATTGTGGTGGGTCAGGACGGCACCGAGCGGTTTCCCCGTCAGTCCTGAGGTATAGATCATCACGGCGGGCTCCTCACCCATGATCTCCGGCATCTCAAGCGTGTGGGGTTCTCTTTCCAGTGATTCATCTATGGAGAGAGTGCCGGCGGTCTCGTCGGTCGTGATCAGGTGCTCGAGTTGCGGCAGCTGTTTTCGTATCTCTTGGAACCGTTTTGCCGACGAAGGGACGGTGATACAAACCTTTGCCTCGCAGTTACCGAGAAGATAGAGAAGCTCGTAGGGGGTCGACATGACATTGATGGTCACCGCCGTGGCGCCAAGTTTCAACGCGGCAAAGTAAGCCACGACAAATTCCGGTATATTGGGAAGCATGATCGCCACCCGGTCCCCCTTGGTTACGCCAAGGGCTCGCAACCGGCTACCAAAGGCATTGACCGCTTGGTCCAGTTCAGCATAGGAAACGATCGTATCCTTATATATAAGGGATACCCGATCCGCACAAGCAGCTCGCGTATTCACCAGCATCTTCCCCAAGTTTCCTTCCATATACCTCTCCACTACCGCGATGAAATTGCTGGATCTCTATCACAATGAACAGGTTACTTCAACAGAATTGGAAGAGCGGTCTGTAACGTGAGGGTCAAAACTATATCGATTCTGGTCATCAGCACGATCGAGCCAGATCTTCATCTCCCGCGCCTGTTTCATGAGGTCGTCACGAAACCGGGGATGGGCGATACTGATCAGCGCCTCCGCACGCTCCCATGTCGATTTCCCCTTGAGCTGGACAATCCCGTACTCGGTGGCGATGTACTGCACGCAGGATCGGGGAACGGTGACGATGGAACCCGGCCGGAGCGTGGGGACGATCCGCGAGTGAACATTTCCGTCCTTGTCCTGGAACGTCGAGCTCAGGCCGATGATCCCCTTGCCGCCCCGCGAATTGAAGGCACCGAAGATAAGGTCGAACTGTCCCCCCGTCCCGGAAATCTGGGAGGTCCCGACGGATTCGGAGCAGACCTGACTGAACAGGTCCACCTCGATGGCGTTGTTGACGGCCGTCACCTTGCTGTTGAAGGACATCACCCGGGGATCGTTGGTGTAGTTCACCGGGTACGAGGCGCAGGCCGGATTGTGGTGCAGGAACTCATAGAGCTTGCCGGTCCCCATGGCAAAGGTATAGACCATCTTGAAACGGTCCGCCGTCTTCCGGTTCCCCGTGATCTTCCCGGCCTCGTAGAGGTCCACCATGGAATCAACCAGCATCTCCGTGTGGATCCCCAGGTCCTTCAGGTCGCTCTCCGCAATCATGGCACCGATGACGTTGGGCAGACCGCCGATGCCGAGTTGGAGGCAGGCCCCGTCTTCGATCTCCGTCATGATGTGCCGGGCGATCAGGGTGTCCGTCTCCGAGGGTTGGGCAGGGGGAATCTCGATCATCGGGGGATTGTTCCCCTCGATGATATAATCGACCCGCGATACGTGCACCGATTCCTGATTGCCCCCGAGGCAGTGGGGCATGCTCTCGTTGATCTCGACGATGACCTTCCTGGCCTTGGTAATGGCCGCCGAGGTGAGGGAGTTGGAGACGCCGTAGTTGAAATATCCCTGCCCGTCCATGGGCCGCGCGCTCACCACCACGAAATCATACTCCTTGTATTTCCGAATGATCCGGGGTCCCTGGTGATAGGTAAGGGGAATGTAGCTGCACAGACCCTGCCGGTACAGTCTCCTGCTCACCCCGGAAAAGTGCCAGTCATTGTAAATAAAGTGCCGCCGTTTCGGGTCTGCCTCGATAAAATGGGGAACCTTGGCAATACATAAACCTTCTATGGTAACATTTGTCAGTTCATCGGCACGATCGGCGAGGGCCGTATCAAATGATTCGGGTCGGAGGACAAATTCGGAAAAGAAGATCCGGTCGCCGGACGTGATCATCCGGGCCACCGCCTCGGCGGTCCTCAGCTTTCCCCCGTATCTCGTTCTGTTCAACTGTTCCATTTGTCACGTTCTCCTTATGACTTTCTCTTCTGATCGCTGTATCCGACTCCAGCAAGGGATTGTGGACACAGTGCCGCCTCACGGGAAGGTGTCACGCTGAAAAAGAAAGGGGGTGAGATGGTCCCCATCTCGCAAGCGACCGAACGACGCCTTCTCTTTGTGCCGTTCATTGCCGTGTGGCGGTTCACACGCTTTATTCGCTTCCGTCTTGCGCTATCTCTCCTCCTTCTCTTCTGAGCAGTCCACCGGAGCACCAGCGTTTTGCCGGTCAATACCTGATCTTCTCAGGCCACACTGGCATCTTGGGTACAGACAACCTCGTCCATTTGTCTCGGGTTCATCTCCAGGATATTGTAACGTGTCTTTTCCATAATCCCGGCCGGTTTGAATCCGAGCGTATCGGCATAACGGCGACGAAGTATCTGGTGCAGGCAATCCCACAGATAGGCCGTCGCCACAAGCCTGGTTTGCTTGGATTCAATCATCTCCAGGAACGGCATCAGGTCCTTTTTCCTTGTGGTCAAGACCCAGGCACGTTCGACCAATACCGTGTCATATTCGTGAAGCATGGTAAGGACCTTTTGCAGACCGGGACGATTCATGAAATCCTCCGTATACGCATTATCCTCAAAAATATGGACCAATTCGATGTTTTCTTTCTCGGCGTACTTGATCAGGCGCATACGCTGATCTTCCTTGCCGATGATCATATTCGTTCCGGTCACGGGGATATCACAGACATAACCAATTGCTCGTTTCAGTTCGTTCATTTCTCGGTCCTCCTTCTGATTTTTGACTTTATTCATATCAACGAATGTGCCAGGAGAAATTCGATCCCGGTAAAAAAGTGCAATGTCCTGTTATAATTGAAGATATATTGTAAATTTGTTTCTATGCGAGTCTGCGGCGGGGTTCCGGGGGGGGATGTATTGTATATTTTATTTATACAATACGATCTATTACCTCGCCGCCGAACCATGCCAACTCATTGTTTATATATAGCATTAAGGAATACCTCTCCCCAAAGCACCCCCACGTGCCCCGCCACGATTGTATATCTGCCGTATACAGCAGTTGACATCATCGGGTATCTCTTATAGGAAGGAGTTAGAAGGGGATGGTTATGCCCATTTATAAGCCCTCGGAAGATGAATTACAGGCACGTTTGGGATGGTGTGTTCAGCTCAGATGGGTTTTTTTACTCGTCTTGACCCTGTTGCTCTTTTTTGCCATCAAGGGGTTCCATTTCAAATTGCCGTTGTTCCCGATCCTGCTGATCGCCGGGATGGTCCTGCTGTACAATTGTTTCTTTTACCTGCTTCACAAGGGGTTTTTTTCACGATACAAGCCATCAGCCAAATCCCTCCGCATTGAGGCAAACCTGCAGATCGGTCTCGATCTTCTGGCGTTGATTTTTATGGTTTATTTCAGCGGTGGGCTCGAAAATCCATTCCTCTTTTTTTCCGTCTTTCACATGGTTCTGGGAAGCATCTTCTTGACCGGTCGCGATATCTGGTATCAGGCCATCGTCTGTTTCCTGCTCGTCAGCGTTTTGGTAGGTCTTTCCTGGTTCGGCATCATTCCGCATTACCGCATTGACGGGCTTACCGCCATCGAGCTTTGGCACAATACACCACGTCTCATTACGGTCATGGCCTCGTTCACGACCATCATCCTCCTGACGGTTTACATGACCAGCTCCATCTCCCGGAGTCTTCACCGTCGCGGTCAGGATCTCTTTGATTTAACGCTGCAACTGGACAAAAAAGGCACGGAGCTCGAAGAGGCAAACGAGGAGTTGGTGCGACAGCAGAATCTGCTGATCCAAAGTGAAAAGCTGGCTTCTTTAGGGAATCTTTCCGCCGGAATTGCCCATGAGCTTAACAGCCCCCTCACCGGTATTCTCAACTTCTCTCACTTCATTAAAGAGGAATGCGCGGATCAAGAGCAGGTCCAAAAGGATATCGACATTGTCATTCGGGAAACAGAACGATGCAAGAAGATCATCAAGGGGCTTTTGGATTTTGCCCGGCAAAGCCAGCCTGAAAAGAAATGTCACGATATCATCGCCGTGCTCAATAAGACAATCAGCCTGGTTGCCTATCACAAGGACTTCCGTAACATCAAATTTATCAAGGACATTCGCGATAATCTCCCTAAGATTTTATTTGATGAGGATCAGATGCAACAGGTTTTTATGAACCTCATTGTCAATGCCCAGCAAGCCATGGTTGAAGGCGGCATGCTCAGGATCAGTGCGATTTACCACGAACAGCGGCGCGTGCTGGACATCGTCTTTGAAGACACGGGTCCGGGGATCAGTCAAAATGAAATTCAAAAGATTTTTGATCCCTTTTATACGACAAAAGATATGGGAACCGGTTTGGGCTTGAGCATCAGCCTGGGTATCATTGAAAACCACGGGGGTAAATTGATCGCGGAAAGCCATGAGGGCATGGGGGCCGTCTTTAGTGTTCGATTACCCGTCCAATAGGGCAGGAGGGCTGGGAGGCATGTAATGGAAGACATTAATATTCTGATTGTTGACGATGAAGAAGTGGTACAAGAGGCCTGCCGAAGGACCCTCACCAGCCAAGGATACCGTGTCGAAGGCGCCATGAATGTCGATGAGGCCGTCGCGAAACTCGAGAAACAACTGTTCGACGTAGTAACGGTCGATCTCGTGATGCCGGGACGTTGCGGAACCGATCTCATAGAGATCATAAAAGAACGGTATCCATCAACACAGACCATCGTTATCACGGGCTACGCTTCCATCAATACGGCGGTGGAAAGCATCAAAAGCGGGGCTTTTGATTATCTCTCCAAACCCTTCACACCATCGGAGCTTATCCTGACCGTTAAAAAAGCCCTCGAAGAGAAGGGGCGGATGTTGGCTCCCTACACCTCGGATCAAGCCCTGCCCCATGAAATGATTTTTGATAACATCATCGCCAACAGCCCGCGCATGATGGAAATCTTCAGGCTCGTCACCAAGGTGGCTGCTACGAGTACGACCGTCCTTATCATTGGTGAATCGGGAACGGGTAAGGAACTCGTGGCCCGTTCCATCCATAAAAACAGTGCACGCAAGGACAGCCGCTTTGTCACGGTGGATTGTCTCTCTTTGACCTCCTCCCTTTTGGAGAGCGAATTGTTCGGTCACGTAAAAGGATCCTTTACCGGGGCGATGTCAAATAAGGCGGGCTTTTTCGAGGTCGCCAACCATGGTACGCTTTTTCTGGACGAAATCGGCGATTTGAATTTCGACCTCCAGGGAAAGCTCCTGCGGGTCATTCAGGAACGGAAATATACCCCCGTCGGTGGTACGGAGGCAAAAGCAACGGATATACGACTTGTGACCGCCACGAATAAGAATCTGAAAAAGATGGTCGAGACGGGGGCCTTTCGGGAAGACCTCTTTTACCGTCTCTACGTATTCCCCATCTTCCTTCCGCCTCTCAGGGAGCGGAAAGAGGACATTCCCCTCCTGATTGATCATTTCCTCAATAAATACGCCGAGCGAAATCCGTCTTCTCGATGTGGCATTTCGGAGGAGGCCATGAAATGCATCCTCGCTTATGGATGGCCGGGAAATGTCCGCGAACTGGAAAATACCGTGGAGAGAGCCCTTATTCACGCAGATGATCCGGAAATCCAGTTACATGATCTTCCTGACGGGATATCCGGGCTTCATTCGGAAATCGCGAAGCCTGAAGATGTGAATGACCTGAAACGCCTGAAGAAACAGCTCCGCGATCAAGCCATCGTCGAGTTGGAAAAAGAATTCGTCATCAACGCGCTCACCGCCCATAAATGGAACGTCAGCCGTGCCGCCAGTGCCGTAGGCATGCAACGAACAAATTTCTATAAACTGATAAATAAATACAGCATCAAGATATGCGGAGGTGACAAAGGAGATACCGGAGACACAAATCCGTAAGAGAGGAGGTCTCATCCTCTGCCCTGCCGGGCCGGTATCCTGACGCCATGAAGCAATGTTCTGCATTAAACGTCTGCGGGGCAAAAAACCGGCGTCGTGGCGATCCTCTTTTCCTGTCCCGATCAATCCGAACGGTTGACACGCGGGTGGTCTGCACCCGTTATCATGCGGTGTTTCCCGTCATATCTCCCGCCTTCTTGGTTATCGTTTTCTCCATGCGCAACGGTTCCGCTGCCCCGCCATCCGATACCGAATCGTCTCAGGCCATGCGATCATTCTGGGCAAAGGCGCTCCGGTCCGTTCACCTCCCACGGATGCTATGCTCTCTATTGTTCGTAACCTCGGCAGGTTTAAGCGCGGTCGTCAGTCGCACTGTCGCCCCTTGCCCGGGGACTGCAAGGTAAGACCGGTACCGTCGTGGATTCTTGGCATGTACAGTGCGAGTGCGGTGTTACGATGAGCGACCAGTGAATGTCTTGACTTTTTGATACGGTGTAATATACATGTCACGTTTTGGGAGGGGAGGACTCTTTTCGCTATGCGGGGAGCGGTGATCAACCCCGGAACCATACGTCGATGCCTACAGAGGAGATCAGATGGATTTTAAGATTATCTCAGGTGTGATCGGAGGACTGGGTCTGTTCGTCTTCGGCATGTATCTCCTGAGCGACTCGCTGAAGCGGCTGTCCTTGGGACTCCTCAAGACAATGCTCGAGAAGATGACCTCGGGGAAACTCAGATCGGCGAGCATGGGGGCATTCGTCACCGCAATCATACAAAGCTCGAGCGCGACCTCGGTCATCGTCATCGGATTCCTCAATGCCGGTTTTATCCCCTTGGCGGGGGCCATTGCGATCATGATCGGTGCCAATGTGGGAACAACGGTGACCGCGCAGCTGATCGCCTTCAAGTTCACGGCGGTCGCCCCCCTCTTCGTCTTCGTCGGCGCCGTAACCGCCCTCGCTGCAAAGAAGGACAAGCACAAAAACAAGGGGCGGGCGCTCCTCGGGTTCGGTCTCTTGTTCCTGGGGCTCGCGATGATGAGTTCGTCGGTCAAACCCCTGGCGGACAACGAGATGATCAAAGGCGCCTTTGTCACCTTTGGCACCAGTCCCCTCCTCGGGATCCTGACGGGATTGGTAGCCACAGCCATCCTCCAGAGCAGCAGCACGACCACCGGTATGATCATCGCCTTTGCTTCCGTCGGACTTCTGGATCTCACATCATCCGTATACCTGATCTTCGGGGTCAATATCGGCACCTGCGTAACCGCAGGGATCGCCAGTATCGGAGGAAATCTCTCCAGCAGGAGGCTCGCTCTCGGGCATACCGTCTTCAACATAACGGGGGCCCTGATCATGCTCCCCCTGGTCCCATTCTACCTCCAGTTCATTCCCCTGACCTCGGGGGATATTGCCCGGCAAATCGCCAACTCCCATACGGTGTTCAACGTGATCAACGCCCTCATCTTCCTGCCGATGACCCCCCTGTTGGTGAAGCTTCTGGAGCGGGTGATCCCCGGACGGGACTACGAAAAGAAGGAGGCAAAGCATCTCGATTCGAACCTCTTCATCACCCCGAACCTCGCGATCGACGCGGCCATCAAGGAGATGGTCTCCATGTTGACCCTCTGCCAGGAGATGTTTGAGAAGGCGGAGGAGTGTATCGCTACGTACAACCACAGGATCAAGAATGAGATTACCCTCGATGAAGAATCGGTCGACGAGATGCAGCGGAACATCACCCAGTATCTGATCGAGGTCACCAAGGGGGAGCTGACCGACAAGGAACGCAGCCTGGTTCCTGCTCTTCTTCACAGCGTAAATGACCTCGAGCGGGTGGGGGATTACTGCGAGAGCATCGTGAAGCTGTCGCAACGGGGATATGAACATGACCTGAAATTTTCCGCTCCCGCGCACATGGAACTGGCAAAACTGTTCGAGAAGGCACGCGCCCTGATGCGACAGACCAAGAAGGCCCTCGAAAAGGACGACCACCAGGCAGCCGCCATTACGCTGAATATCGATCGGGAGGCTCACGCCCTGGTCAAGCAATATCGTTCAAATCATATCGAGAGGCTGGGGAAGGGTGAGTGTATGAGCGATGCCGGTCTCGTCTATTCGGATGTCCTGACGGCCATCGACCGACTCAACGATCACCTGTGCAATATCACCAAGGGCATCCTGCATATCGGGAAACGGTAGCCACCTGCCGATAGAGAAGTCGTATAACACAAAACCCGAAGCATAATGAGGAGGTGTGTCATGGTAGAGGACATCGTCTGGCTCGGTCATTCAAGCGTGAGGATCGAGGGAGAAAAGGTGATCTATATCGATCCCTGGAAGCTCAAGGACCCTATGAAGGCGGACCTGATCCTGATCAGTCACAGCCACTATGATCATCTCTCGGTGGAGGATGTCGAAAAAATCCGGAAGGCGGATACCGTGATCGTCACCACCCGGGAAAGCGCCGCCGTCCTTTCGGGAAATCTTCGGATCGTCAAGCCGGGAGACGTCGTACAAATCGGAAAGGTGTCGGTTGAGGCGGTCCCTTCTTATAATACGGACAAAGACTTTCATCCCCGCGAAAACGGCTGGCTCGGGTTTGTGGTGACGGTACAGGGAACGAGGATCTACTACTGTGGGGACACCGACCTGATCCCCGAGATGAAAACGATCCAGGCGGATATCATGTTGGTTCCCGTCGGCGGGACCTACACGATGACCGCTGAGGAGGCCGCCCGCGCGGTGAATATCGTACGCCCCGGAACGGCGATCCCCATCCACTACGACGACATCGTCGGTTCCGTGGAGGACGCCCGACGTTTCAAAGACCTGTGCGAAGTCCCCGTGGAGATAAAAAAGAGGAGCGCCCCTTGACAGGATTGGATTGATGTTTATTTTATGAAGTGTTGAGATTCCTGCAAGGATATTTACCTTGAAAAATAATTAATTGTAAGGAGGAGAGTAGGAAGCATGAAGATACGACCATTGCATGACAGGATTATCGTGAAGCGCCTCGAAGAGGAGGAAACGACAAAGGGGGGAATCATCATTCCCGACAGCGCAAAGGAAAAGCCGATGGAGGGTGAAGTGATCGCCGTTGGCGGCGGTAAAAAGACGGATGACGGCAAGATCATCAAAATGGATGTGAAGGCCGGCGATCGGGTGCTGTTCAGCAAGTACGCGGGAACGGAAGTCAAGATAGACGACGTCGAGCACCTTATTATGCGCGAAGACGACATACTCGGAATAATCGAAAAATAACAATCTGACTGCAAGAAGGAGGAAGGTTTGATGGGAGCAAAAGTTCTAAAATATGATGAAGAAGCCCGAAAGGCGATCCTTGCGGGGGTAAACGCCCTTGCCGACGCCGTCAAGGTGACGCTCGGCCCCAAGGGTCGGAACGTCATCCTGGAGAAATCCTTCGGCGCCCCGACGGTCACGAAGGACGGGGTAACCGTCGCGAAGGAGATCGAACTGGAAGACAAGTTCGAAGATATGGGTGCCCAGATGGTGAGAGAGGTCGCCAGCAAAACGAGTGATGTGGCCGGTGACGGAACGACAACGGCGACGATCCTCGCACAGGCCATCTACCGTGAAGGGGTCAAGGCCGTTGCGGCAGGCAGCAATCCGATGGACATCAAACGGGGGATTGAAAAGGCCGTCGAGGTAGTGGTGAAAGAACTTCAGGGGATGAGCAGCCCCACGAAGGACCAGAAAGAGATCGCCCAGGTCGGAACCATCTCCGCCAATAACGATGAGACGATCGGGAATATCATCGCCGAGGCGATGGGAAAGGTCGGCAAGGAGGGTGTCATCACGGTGGAAGAGGCGAAGGGTCTTGAAACGGAGCTGGAGGTCGTCGAAGGAATGCAGTTCGACCGCGGCTACCTCTCCCCCTACTTCGTTACCAACGCCGACAAGATGGAGACGGTCCAGGAGGATCCCCTCATCCTGATCCACGACAAGAAGATCAGTAACATGAAGGACCTGCTCCCCATCCTCGAGCAGATCGCCAAGATGGGCAAGCCCCTGCTGATCGTGGCGGAAGACATCGAGGGTGAGGCCCTCGCCACACTGGTTATCAACAAGATCAGAGGAACCCTGAACGTGGCCGCCGTCAAGGCCCCGGGCTTCGGCGACAGGAGAAAGGCGATGCTGGAAGATATCGCCGTCCTGACCGGCGGAAAGGTCATCTCCGAAGAGATGGGATCGAAGCTGGAGAACACCCAACTCGCAGACCTCGGGAGCGCGAAACGGATCGTCATCGACAAAGACAATACGACAATCATTGACGGTGCCGGTGACCGCGCCAGCCTTGAGGGGCGGGTGAAACAGATCAGGGCACAGATCGAAGAGACATCTTCCGATTACGACCGTGAAAAACTTCAGGAACGCTTGGCGAAACTGGTCGGCGGTGTCGCGGTAATCAAGGTCGGCGCGGCTACGGAGACGGAGATGAAGGAAAAGAAGGCGCGGGTCGAAGATGCGCTGAACGCCACCAGGGCGGCCGTAGAGGAGGGAATCGTCCCCGGCGGCGGCGTGGCGTACCTCAGAACCCTCCCGGCCCTCGATAAGGTGAAGTTGGAAGGGGATCAGCAGATCGGTGTGAACATCATCAAGAAAGCCATCGAGGAACCCATGAAGATGATCGCCGCCAACGCCGGGTTCGAGGGCGCGATCGTTGTCGAGAAGGTGAAGGGCAAGAAGGGTGACTTTGGCTTCAACGCACGAACCGATACATACGAGAGCATGGTCAAGGTAGGAGTCATCGACCCCACCAAGGTGACGAGGTCCGCGCTCCAGAATGCCTCGAGCGTCTCGGCCCTGATGCTCACGACCCAGTGCATGGTCGCCGAGAAGCCGAGAGAAGAGTCGGCAATGCCGGCGATGCCTCCGGGCGGCATGGGCGGCATGGGCGGCATGGGCGGCATGATGTAAGGATCGACCGTTCACACCATGTAACACCGAAAGAGGCCCCGCGGATATCCGCAGGGCCTCTTTTTCATACGTGACCTTGGTCTTTCCGGGGTTAAATCGTCAGGAGATCTCCCGGAGCGTCGACGATGTAATCGGCACCAATCCCTTCGAATCGTTCTTTTGGGTGCCATCCCCAGGTCACGGCCACCGTTCTGACATGGGCGTCCTGCCCTTCTTTGATGTCGCCGACGGTATCCCCTACGTAGTATGTCCGATCCCGCTCTTCCTGCCACTGTTCCACGGCGTGATGAATCTTTCTCGTCTTGCTGAGCATGAAATCTGCCCCCAGGACATCGACAAAAATGCCGTCGAACCGGTACCGCTCGAGGAAGGTCCGTATCACGGAAGAGATATTGGAGGAAATGACGAGGAGAGTATTATCACGAGCAAGGGCATCCATCACGGGGAGAATACCGTCGACCGGACGAATCTGTGTGTAGTCTATATCCGGAGCGGCTCCCATGACGGCGTTGTTGAAGGCATCCATGTCAACACCCCGCTTGCTGAGGGAAGCATAGAAATTCCCGTCGAAGAGATCAAGAAACTGATCCCGCGTCGTGATGGCCGGTGCCCCGATCTTTTCGAGATGTGTCCTGACGAGTTCCTCGTAGAAGTTCAGAGATTCCGCGATAACCCCGTCGAAATCAAAGATAAAAAGCTTGTTCATAGTAATTGTAATCGCTTTCATCGGTTCAGGCGGCAGGGGGAGAGAAAAGAGCTCCAATCGTCCTGCCGAAGGGTTTTGTAATGATTCCCCGCTGTGTGATAATCGCGGTGATATACCGATGGGGGGTAACGTCAAAGGAAGGATTCAGCGCCGCGAGCCCCTCCGGGGCCGTTCGTATACCTTGGTAGCCCAGGACCTCATCCATGCCCCGCTCCTCAATGGTGATTCCCCTGCCGGTGCGTGTCCGGCGGTCAATGGTTGAAAGGGGAGCCGCCACATAGAAGGGAATCTGATTTTCCCGAGCGAGAACCGCCAGGGTATATGTCCCGATCTTATTGGCGGTATCGCCGTTGGCGGCGATCCGGTCCGCCCCTACAAGGACACAGTTGACCCCTCCCCGGTGCATGAGGGCACCCGCCATGCTGTCGGTGATCAGGGTGGCATCGATCCCTTCATGGTACATCTCCCACGCGGTCAGGCGTGCCCCCTGGAGGAGCGGACGGGTCTCGTCCACCAGGACATGGATCCGCTTCCCCTCCTCGTGGGCCGCGCGAATGACCCCCAGTGCCGTTCCATACCCCCCGGTTGCAAGGGCCCCCGCGTTGCAGTGCGTCAGGACGGTATCCCCGTCCGCGATCAGGGTCTTACCGTAAGCCCCGATCCGTCGGTTCGTCTCGATATCTTCTTCACGGATCCGCCGGGCCTCCTCTATCAGGCCCTCTTTTATCCCGTCATCATCGGCGTGTGCGGACCGTTCTCTCTTGAAACGAGTCGTCATCCGGTCAATGGCCCAGAAGAGGTTGACCGCGGTGGGACGGGTGCGGGCGAAGGCGTCGCAGATCCGAGGAAATTCACTGTGCAGCATACCGCCGGGAATGTTCAGCGCGCCGAGGGCAATCCCCATCGCAGCCGCGATCCCCACGGCGGGGGCACCCCGGATGGCCATCTCATTGATGGCCTCGATCACCTCCGGGTACGTCCGGCAGATCAGGTGACGCTCTTCGTGCGGGAGGAACCGCTGGTCGATCATCACGACGGCATTCCCGGCCCAGGATATGGTCTCGATCATGGCGTGGATAATCTCTTTTTGAGCAGTTCGTTAACGATCTTCGGGTTCGCCTTGCCGCCGGTGGCCTTCATCGTCTGCCCCACGAAGAAACCGAAGAGCTGCTCTTTCCCGCTACGGTACTGCTCGAGCTGTTTCGGGTGCGCCGCCAGTACGTCATCGACGGTCCGCTCCAGCTCACCCGTATCGGTGATCTGGACAAGTCCCTTCTCCTGGACAATCTCCTTCGGCCCCTTCCCGGTCCCCCACATATCCTCGAAGATCCCCTTGGCGATCTTCCCGCTGATCGTTCCATCCTCGATAAGCCCGATCAGTTCCGCCAGGGCCGCGGGGCCAGCAGGGGCCTCTCCGACTTCCAGTTTCTCTTCGTTCAGGTATGCCAGAAAATCCCCCATCACCCAGTTGCTGGCAATCTTCGGTCGTCCGCAGAGACCAACCACCGCTTCGTAATAATCCGCCAGGGCGCGGCTCGCCGTCAGGACGCCCGCGTCGTAGGGCGGGATACCGTACTCGGCGATGAATCGCCCCCGCTTCTCCAAGGGGAGTTCCGGGAGGGTCCGCGCGATTTCTTCCCTCCATTCATCGGATATAACGACGGGGACAAGATCGGGCTCGGGGAAGTAGCGGTAGTCGTGCGCCTCCTCCTTTCCCCGCATCGAGTGGGTCACCCCCTCCGCGGTATCCCAGAGTCGCGTCTCCTGGACGACCTCGTTCCCCCGCTCGAGGATGGCTTGCTGCCGCCGGATCTCGTATTCGAGGGCATGCTGCACGTTGTTGAAGGAGTTCATGTTCTTGAGTTCCGATCTGATTCCGAAGGCCTCTCTACCCTTCGGCCGCAGGGAGATATTGGCGTCGCAACGAAAGCTCCCCTCCTCCATATTGCCGTCGCATATCTCGAGGTAAACCAAGATCTCGTGCAACCTGCGGAGGTACTGGGCCGCCTCCTCCGGGCTGCGCATATCCGGTTCGCTGACGATCTCGATCAGGGGAACCGCGGCTCGGTTCAGGTCGATGTAGCTGGAATCGCTCACCTCGTCGTGGATCGACTTACCCGCGTCTTCCTCCATGTGGATGCGGGTAATCCCGATCCTTTTTTTATCCCCCTCCGTCTCGATATCGACGTATCCGTGCTCCGCGAGGGGGTGAGCAAACTGCGTGATCTGGTACCCCTTCGGGAGATCGGGGTAAAAATAGTTCTTCCGCGCCCACGTACTGACCGGATTGATCGTGCAGTGGGTCGCAATCGCCATCTTCATCGCGTACTCGACGACCTTCCGGTTGAGGACGGGGAGGACCCCGGGCATCCCGAGGCAGACGGGACAGGTGTTGCTGTTGGGCGCCTCGCCGAACCGGGTCGAACAGCCGCAGAATATCTTGGTATCAGTCAGAAGCTGGGCGTGTACCTCAAGCCCTATTACTGGTTCATAATCCATTACAGATCGGGTTTCCTTCTTTCTTTTTCTGAATTCTTCTCGTAGGCGGCGGCTACCTGCAACAGCTTTTCCTCCGCGAAGTGACCGGCCATGAACTGGAGCCCCACGGGGAGTCCCCCCTTCGTGTATCCGCAGGGAACCGAGATCCCCGGGACCCCCGCCAGGTTTGCCGACAGGGTGAAGATGTCGTAGAGGTACATCTGGAGGGGATCGTCCATCTTCTCCCCAATCCGGAACGCCGGGGTGGGCGTCGTCGGCGTCAGGATAACATCGCACTGGGTGAAGGCGCGGTCAAAATCCTGCCTGATAAGAGACCGTACCTGTGATGCCTTCTTGTAGTAGGCATCGTAGTACCCCGAGGAGAGGGAGTAGGTCCCGATCATGATCCGTCGCTTGACCTCCGCCCCGAAACCGGCCGATCGGGTCTTCTTGTACATATCGAGGAGGTTCTCCGGTTCGGGCGCCCTGAATCCGTACCGAACGCCGTCGTACCGGGCCAGATTCGAGCTGGCCTCCGACGGTGCGATGATGTAGTAGGCGGCGACGCAGTACTCGGCGTGGGGGAGCGATATGTACCGGCACCGGGCACCGAGCCCCTCCAGGGTCGTGATAGCCTTCTCTATGGACACACTGATCTCCGAATCGATCCCCTCGACAAAGTACTCCTCCGGGATACCGATGGTCCACCCCTCGATACCCCGGTCGATACAGGCCCGATAATCAGGAACATCAGCGGGAACGGAGGTGGAATCGCCGGTGTCGTGGCCGGCGATTACATTCATCATGATGGCACAGTCCTCTACATCCTTGGTGATCGGTCCGATCTGATCCAGGGAGGAGGCGAAGGCCACCAGGCCGAAGCGCGAGACCCGCCCGTAGGTCGGTTTGAGTCCCACGACACCGCAGAGGGCGGCAGGCTGTCTGATGGAACCACCCGTGTCGGTCCCCAGAGAGGCGATGCACTCGTCGGCGGCAACTGCGGCGGCCGAACCGCCGCTGGACCCCCCGGGGATCCGCTCTAGGTCCCACGGGTTCCGGGTGACCCCGAACCGGGAGGTCTCGGTCGAGGACCCCATGGCAAACTCATCCATATTGGTCTTCCCCACGAAGACGGCACCGGCATCCTTCAGTTTTCTGACCACCGTGGCGTCGTAGGGGGGGATAAAGTTTTCAAGAAAATGGGAGCCGCAGGTCGTCCTGACACCCTGCATACAAAGAACATCCTTGAGGGCAATGGGGATGCCGGTCAGGGCACTCACGTCGCCCTCCTGTATCCGTCGGTCCGCCTCACGGGCCTGCTCAAGCGCTCCTTCCTCCGTCAGAGTGATATATGCATGCACCCGCTCCTCGACGGATGCGATCCGCGTGAAGACGGACTCCGTAATGGCAACGGATGTCAGGCTGCCGTTCCGGAGCCGCTCTTCCAGTTCATGAATGGTTGACTGATTCGATTCCATACCGTTTTCCCGGTCCGGCTGTAACGATCAAGCCGGACCTTCCTCTTATTCAATGATTTTCGGGACCTCGAAGAAACCCATGCCACCGTCCGGGGCATTGGCGAGCGCCTGCTCCACCCCGATCGATGGTCTCTTTACATCATCCCTCAGGACATTGGTCTGAGAAATGGCATGCGTCATCGGCCGGACACCTTCCGTGTCCACTCCGTTCAGGATCTCCATGTACAGCAGTATACTGTTGAGCTGTGAGGTGAAAGTCTCCTTTTCCTCCTCTCCGAGATCGAGCCGGGCGAGGTGGGCGACATACCCGACCTCTTGCGCGGTTATCTTCACTGTACCGTTCCTCCTCTGTAGCAACTTCCCACGTACGTGTGGGGAATCCGAACTTCCCAAGGGAAAAATTTCCCTTTACCGGCAGGATTCCCACGCACATGTGGTAAACCTCCTATCACAGAACCGCACAAGTTGCAATCTGTTTGACTGATTTGAGATTGACAAAGATTCCGACAATACTATAGTATGGGCACACTTTTACGGAAACATGGTGATGGTATGTTTGGCATCGGAATGCCGGAATTGATCATTATACTGATTGTCGCCCTCCTCGTTATCGGGCCGAAGAAGCTGCCGGATCTGGCGAAATCCCTCGGCAAGGGACTCGCAGAGTTCCGCCGCGCCACCGATGATGTACGGGAAAGCCTCAATGTCGATCAGATCAAAAACGAGGCTGACGATTTTAAGGATTCGGTCCTTTACGGGAAGAAAACCGACACCGAAGAGAATGATAAGAAGGCCAAAGCGGAGAGCCCGGAACCGGCGGAGAAGAAGCCTCATTGATCCGTGGCGATTCGTCCCCGTATCCCTTCCGGGCACATCGGGTCACCCGCCATCCCTTTGCTGCATTCACGATTTTATTTTCCGGAGCCTGCAAGTGGTTGACCTGCTCTTCTTTTTTTCAAGAATACCAACGTTTGTTCCGACGGATACGGAGACACTCGCCGCAGACCGATAGCACGAGAATGAGATATGACCGACCAGACAAATGAAAAAATGCCCTTTACCCTGCACCTGGAAGAATTGAAGTCCAGGCTGACGCGGGTCCTGATCGCGGTGGGGGCCGGGTTCATCATCTGCTACCTCTTTAAAGAAAAACTTTTTTGGGCCCTGACGCTCCCCCTTGCCGCCGTGATGCCCGATAACAGCTCCATGATATTCACCAGTCTCCCCGAGGCCTTTTTCACCTACCTCAAGGTATCTTTTTTATCGTCGATTTTTCTTGTCAGTCCTTATATCCTGTATCAGATATGGAAGTTTGTGTCGCCAGGGCTCTACGCATCAGAGAAGAAACACGTGGCGCCCTTCGTCGCCTTTTCCACCATCTTTTTCCTGGGAGGGGCCCTGTTTGCCTATTACATCGTCTTCCCGTTCGGATTTAAGTTCTTTGTCGGGTTCGGGAACGAGTTCATACGTCCCATGCTCTCACTGAAAGAGTATCTCTCTTTCTCGATGAAGCTCCTGATCGCCTTCGGGGTTATCTTCGAACTCCCCATCTTTATGTTCTTCCTGGCACGGATCGGAATGGTCGATTCGAAGATACTCAGAAAAAAGAGAAAATATGCGATCCTCCTGGTTTTCGTGACCGCCGCCCTTTTCACTCCCCCGGATGTGGTCACGCAGTGTTTGATGGCCCTGCCGCTGATGCTCCTGTATGAGATCAGCATCTGGGTGGTAACGGCGGGAGAAAAGAAACGCGACGGGGCGGAAGACAAAGAGAATGATACGGAAGCTGAGAAGAAGAACGATGAGTAACGAGCAACAACCGCCCGGCGGTCCGCGTCGCAACGAGACAAAAAAGAAACGACAAACAGTAAAAAAAATACTCCTCTGGATCTTCATATCCATCCTCGTGGTGGTCTTGGGGGGAGCCGGGTTTCTCTATTCTCTCATCAACGACTTGCCCAGTATCTCTTCGTTGAAAGACTACCGACCCAGCATCATCACCCGGGTATACGCGAATGATGGCCAATTAATCGATGAGTTCTATCTCGAAGACCGAAAGGTCATCCCGGTCACGCAACTCCCGAAGTTTGTCATACAGGCCTTCGTGGCGGCGGAAGATGCCCGTTTTTTCCGGCACCAGGGGATCGATTTCCAGAGTATCATCAGGGCATTTTTTAAAAATGTGGAGGCGGGAACCATCGTCCAGGGAGGGAGTACCATCACGCAACAGGTCGCCAAGGCCCTCTTCCTGTCTCCCGAGAAAAAATACATCAGAAAACTGAAAGAGGCCATCCTGGCCTATAAAATCGATCGGTATTTAAAAAAGTATGAAATCCTGAATCTTTATCTCAATCATATCTATCTGGGACACGGGGCGTACGGCATCGAGGCCGCCGCGCAACACTACTTCGGAAAATCGGCCGAGTATCTGACCCTGCCGGAGGCCGCTCTCCTTGCAGGACTTCCCAAGGCCCCCAGCCGCTATTCACCCTCCATTCACCCTGACCGCGCCCGCAAGCGACAAATCTACGTCCTGGAGAGGATGGCCGAGGATGGATATATAACGGATGAGGAAAAGACAATCGCGCGCGCAACCTCACTCGAGCTGAAACAGACCGAAAAAACAGAAAAGATAGCGCCCTACTTTACCGAACACATCCGCCGGTATATTCAGGCTACCTACGGCAGTGACGTCCTGTACTGTGAAGGTCTTGAAGTCTACACCACGCTGGATATGGTTGCTCAGAAGGCGGCCCGTGAAGCCGTGGCACGGGGACTCAGGGAACTCGACAAACGACAGGGGTATCGAGGTCCGCTGAAACGGCTGCCGGAAGAGGAAATCGACCCCTACATCGAGGGTATGCATATCGAAGCAGAGAGTCTCATCGAAGGGCACCTGCTGCAGGCCGTCGTAACGGATATCGACAGCGCGGAAAAGAGTGTGAGGCTGAAAGCGGGTCCCCATGAGGGGATCATGGCATTGGAGCGGATGTCGTGGGCTCGCGTTCCCGATTCGAACGTTGCCTACAATACCGTCACGGTGAAGGATCCGGCGGATGTACTGAGGCGGGGCGATGTCGTGGAGGTACGGGTCTTGGACAACGCGGACGGTATATTGCAAATGGCCCTGGAACAGGAACCCCGCGTGCAGGGCGCCCTCCTCGCGATGGATCCTCGAACGGGGTCAGTGAAGGCGATGGTCGGAGGAAGGAGCTACGGGAAAAGCGAATTCAATCGTGCGACACAGGCGAAGAGGCAGCCGGGTTCGGCCTTTAAGCCATTTATCTTTACGGCGGCCTTTGACAAGGGGATGACCCCTGCAACCATCATCATGGATTCCCCAGTTATTTATCACGATGCACTGAAGGACAGCCTCTGGAAACCCCAGAATTTTTCGGAAAAGTTTTATGGTCCCACCACACTCAGGACCGCCCTTATCAAATCGAGAAACCTGGTGACGATCAAACTCCTCAAGGAGATCGGGATTGATTACGCCGCCGAGTATGCGGCGAACATGGGTATCACCAGTCCCCTGACGAGAGATCTTTCCATGGCCCTGGGGACCTCCGGCGTCACCCTTGTGGAAATCGTACGGGGGTATGGGATTTTTGCAAACGGCGGGAAGCGGGTACGACCCTACTTCATAACAAAAATCGTCGATCGCACCGGTAACATAGTGGAAGAGAATCGACCGAAAGAGGAACAGGTAATCGATCCCGGGATCGCCTACATTACCTCTCACCTCCTTCAGGAGGTCATCAAGGGAGGAACCGGGTGGCGGGTCAGGGCCCTGAATCGCCCGGTAGCGGGGAAAACGGGGACGACGAACGACCTCAAGGATGCCTGGTTCATGGGGTTCACCCCCTCCCTCGTCGCGGGGGTGTGGGTCGGGTTTGACGATTTGAAACCACTGGGGAAATACGAGACCGGTTCTCGCGCCGCCAGCCCAATCTTCCTCTATTTCATGGAAAAGGCGCTGGCCGGGACTCCGGTCGAGTCATTCTCCCCCCCCGAGGGGGTCGTCTTTGCCAAAATCGATCCCGAAACGGGGATGCTGGCGGGTCCCGCCTCTGAGAAGTATATCTTTGAATGTTTCCTCGTGGGGACGGAACCGACCGAGGCGGTACGCCACAAGGACACCCCCGACGTCAAAGGCTTCTTCAGATCGGATTTCGACGCACCGGAGTGATTTGATTCCCGCCTCCGGAAGATCATATGACCGAGGATCCCCTTCCCCGCATACCGGGGGCATCTCCCGGCGACGGGGGTAATGCCTTATTCTTTTCGGCGCCACACGCCGAAGAGGCGGTACAACCGATATACCCCCTCGTGAATGAGGCTGAAGTGGCTTTTTCTCATATCGCTGCACCGGACGGGAATCTCCGTAATCCGCGCCCCATCGCTCGATGACTTATATATAATATCGAGGACATATGAAGACCCGCCAGCAACACAGCCGAGGTGCCGGATGACGATTTCCCTTCGGTATGCCTTTGCACCGATCGAATAATCCCCGAAAGGAAGGTCGAGCAACGTCCTGACACAATAAAGATACAGGGCACTCCCGGCGATCCTGATCGGTGAGCGTTCCTGAGAACCCATCCGTTTCGAGCCGATCACGATATCGTACCTGTCCAAGAGGCCGTAGGCACGGGGGATAAAATCGAGGTCGGTCGTCAGATCGGCATCAACGGTGATGATCTTTTCGGCTTCAGTCAGCGACATACCCAGCCGGAAGGCATACCCCACGCCCCGTTTATCAGTCCGGGAAAAAGTGATTGTCGGGTACACCGCAGCCATCTGTTCTCCGATCTCCACCGTCTCATCCGTGGATCCATTGCTCACAATGATGATCTCGGATCCGGGCAAAACCGTATCCAGATACGATATGAGTCGCCGGGTGCTGTCCGACAGGATCTTCCCCTCATTGTAGACGGGGACAATGAGAGCCACTGAGGGGATGTTATCGTTCCTCTTTTTCTTCCCTGGATTGACCGCCACGCCCCTTTTTCTCCTTTCTCATTTCCATCCCCCCGATCAGCAAAACAACGATAACCCCGGCACCGGTTAGGAAATACCCGAGGTAATCCCAACCGGTTTTCCCGTAAAAGAGACGCACGGCATGCCGATCGGGATATACCAGCATGAATGAAGGGGAAACATGGTAGATCTCCGGCGCCCCCTCCACCTTCCAGTTTGGATGGTAGGAAACCTTGATCAGCAGGGGTACACCCGGATCGGACGTCCGGATGAGGATCTCCTCGTTCCTGATTTCTTCAGTGACCGTACAGTTTCTACCAAGGGGGATCCGGGGGAGCGACAGAGACGTCTCCGCCTCATCGGCGCACCCCTCCGCTACGGGAGGGGGGAATGAAGCGATCACCGTCGAGAATCGCGACCTGTTGACCCCTCCTCCCGAATCGAATACGAGGTGAACGCCCCTGTTCTCTCGGTAGGTCTCGAACCACCGGAAGGAGACCTGCTTCCAGTCACGAGCGGTACATAATATCGGCTCGAATTCCAAGGGGGTAACGTACCGGTTCGTATTTGTCGTCACCTCATAGATGCTGTAGGGAGGTATAACCTCCTTCAGCCGAAAATCGGGGAGTTCTCGTATCCGCTCCCTGATCTCGTTACTGATCACGATAAAATCGCCGACATTGAACAGTTTGAGGTGCTCGACCCCGTCCACGAGGTCGATGTCCGAATACCGATACTGCGGAAAGGGGCGCGACGACTCCTTCGAGATTTCGGATTGGATATAGAAAACAAAGGGGGAAGACGGAGAAGACTGCATGTACAGGCCCTCCAGTGTCGACCGCCCGGCGAAGAGAGGGAGGGACTCGAAGGCCCGCGGGGTCCCCGCTCCATTGTGCAGTGAGGAATGTTCGTACACTACCCGCGAGTCGCCGACCGTCCCCGTGAGGTGTCCGTTCACCATGCTGAAGGCCGGCCAGAGGCCTTTTGCCTCAAAACCGTTGTAATTCCAGGGTATCCACAGCGTCGCCTTTTTTTCAAGGTGGCTGACGAATGGAAGGATACAGGCGAGGGCAACCAGCGGCACCACCCACGACTGTTTCAGCGGTCGAGCCAGGACACCGAGACCGATCGCTCCCATCAACATCAGAAATATCTGCGTGAAGGGGAGAAACCGAATATCGACGATACCGATTCGCGGGGCGACGGCGTAACACGCCCCGCACAAGACCAACACATAGAGACAAAAGGTCACCGCTTTTCCCGATCCGGTACGGAACATCTCCATCCCTCTTGTTCGCCTGATACGGGAAATTGATATCAAAAGACCCGCCACGGCCAAGGCAATGGGAGGCCAGAGGATGGGCGGAAAGACCTCCCGGATCGACCGGATAAACCACCGGTCGGCATAGGCCGTCGTATACCCCATATTACCAAGCAGGGGGAGCAGCCAGAATCCGAGGAGGAAAAATCCCAGGGTGTGCACCTTTAAGAGGTAGATGCCGTTCTTCAGGAACGAGGATCTATCGAAGAGAAAGAAGGCCGACATCCCGACGGCGAAGAGGAGGGCATACCCGTGGCTGAATCCGATGAGGAAGAGGAGGACGGCGTTCAGCACCAGGTATCCGCCGTCACGGACCCCCCGATAGAGCGTCCCCGCAAAGAGAACGGCGAGAGACAAGCCGATACCGTAGGCAAACTCACCGGCAAGGGTGCTGAGGATATTTCCTCCCCACATGGAGTTCGCCTCCATAAAGAGGAAACAGAGGGAAAAGACCGCACCGGCAGAGGGGACGGGGAATCTCTGATCCATGAGGCGAAGCACGGTGTAGCAGCACAGGGGAAGGGTCACTACCCCCAGGATAGTGATCAGTTTAAAGGCGATCTGGAGCGGAATCATCGCCCCGAGGAGGGCCATCAGGACAAAGGGAAAGGGAAAATAAAACTGAAACAGGGGAAACCCGGCGCAGTTCCCCATCGTCCAACCGGAAACACGCCCCTGCGGGAGGAGAACATCGCGCAGGTATTGCGCCGCAGCAAAATGGGAACCCGTATCCCCCCCGGTCGTCGTCGTCAGGGAAAAGAGGTATTCGGGACGAAAATAACTGAATAAAAAAATGACGATCCCGCAGAGGACCATGGCGTCGGTAAGGCCCGCCAGCCGTGTTCTTTCTCCGGATTGCTGTATCATACGCAGTCGCCCGCTGTTTCCGACACCGGTATCTCTGTTCCCGTCTATCCGTCACGGCATATGTCTAAAGGCAAGGCTAGAGGAATGCCTTCAGCGTCGCCTCTATGTCCTCATCGTTGTGCGCACGCGAGACGAAGGAGGTCTCGAAGGGAGACGGGGCGATCATCACCCCGCCGGTCAGCATCTTTCTGAAATGATCGACAAACAACCCCTGATCGACCTGCGCGGCCGAGGCAAATTCGGTGACATCCCGATCGGTGAAGAAGAGGGTGAACATCGACCCCACCCGGTTGATCCGGTGGGGGATCTGACGGTCGTGGAGTATCGAGGCAATCCCCGCACACAGGCGTGCGGTCTTTTCTTCAAGCTCTTCGTATATCCCCGGGTCCCGGAGGGAGTCGAGTGTCGCAATCCCGGCAGCCATGGCAAGGGGATTGCCCGAGAGGGTCCCCGCCTGGTACACCGGCCCCAGCGGTGCCAGCCGTTCCATGACATCCCCCCTCCCGCCGAACGCCCCGACGGGGAGCCCCCCCCCGATAATCTTCCCGAGGCAGGTGAGATCGGGTCTAATCCCCACCATATTCTGAAAACCGCCGTATCCAAGCCTGAACCCGGTGATCACCTCGTCGAAGATGAGGAGGATTCCCCGTTCGGCGGTATGTTGCCTCAGTCCCTCAAGAAACCCCGGAACCGGTGGTACCACGCCCATATTCCCGGCGACCGGCTCTACAACGACACAGGCGAGATCGTCCCCATGCCGGTCAATCGCCGCTACGGCAGCTTCGGTATCATTGTAAGGAACGGTGATCGTCAACTGCGCAAGGGCTTCGGGGACACCGGGACTCCCCGGGATCCCCAGGGTCGCCACGCCGGACCCCGCCTTTACCAGGAGCGAATCACCATGGCCGTGGTAACACCCTTCAAATTTCATGATCTTGTTTTTCCCCGTGTGTCCGCGGGCGAGCCGGATCGCGCTCATCACCGCCTCGGTCCCCGAACTGACCATCCGGACCAGATCGATCGAGGGGAGGGCCTCGACGATGCGCCGAGCCATCTCGATCTCCATCCGGGTCGGGGCACCGTAACTTGTCCCCCTTCCGGCGGCCTGCCTGATCGCCTCCACCACCGGCGGAAAGGCGTGTCCGAGGATCATCGGCCCCCACGACCCGATATAATCGATATACTCCCGTCCGTCCGCATCGTACACCTTCGACCCCACGGCCCTTTCTATGAAGGGAGGATCGACCCCGACGGATCGGCAGGCGCGCACGGGGCTGTTCACTCCCCCGGGAATGTACCGCTGTGCCTCATGAAACAACTCTCTCGATATGCCCATTTAGAAATACTCCATGCTGCTTTTTTTGAATTCTTTCCTCGTCCTGAGGACCTGGTATTCCCCGATCCCGCTGGCGATCGAGACCTCCCGAACAAACGATGCCATCCGATCCGCGCCATCGGTTTTACCGGCCAGATGGATCATCGTGAAGAGGTTATAGACCCCTTCAAAGGGAGGCATCCGCTCGTAACAATGACTGATCTCACGATAGCCCGCAAGGAACCGGCCGACCTCTTCGCATCGTTCTTCCGGTACGGCCCAGACCACCATGGCATTCTCGGAGAAACCAGCCCTGGTATGCCGCAGTACGGCACCGAATCTCCGCATACATCCCTTTTCCTGCAACCGTTGCAGTGTCCCGACGACCTCGGCCTCTTCCATACCGATCTTCCGGCCGATGGTTGCAAACGGTCTTCCGCCAAGGGGGATATCTCCCTGCACCGCCCGTACAACGATCCGTTCTTGATCCGTCATTCCGACCATCCGTGACCCTTCCTTGATGCCCGCTTTTTCATGTCCATATCATATCCACCTGTCCCGTGACAATTTTTTCTAAATAGTGCTTGACACGGACAGTCCGAACGGATACATACTATTTGCCTGTGATTTTGCGTTAATCCTGTTTCGGCGAATAAAGAGAGTCTGGAGCAGGATGGTATCTCGAAAGGCAGGCCAATACATTATTCGGGAGGGAAAGAAGTATGAGAAAATCTTTGAAGGGTATCACCATTTTTATGCTCACCGTGGGATTTCTGTTCGTGACAGCTGCCGTTGCGCTCGCCGCCGATGCTTCACCTGACACCCTGGCAAACAACAAGGCCTTGGTAGTCGCGTGCAGTGTCATCGCCGCCGCTATCGCAATGGGATTTGGCGCGATCGGTGCCGGAAGCGGCATGGGGCAGGCAACGGGCGGTGCCGCGAATTCCGTCGGCAGAAATCCCGACGCCCAGGGCAAGATCATGCTCACCATGCTCGTCGGTATGGCCATGACGGAATCCATCGCGATTTACGCGCTGGTCGTCTCGCTGGTCATCCTCTATGCCAACCCGCTGATCAAGTACGTGGCCGGATAGGGGCATCACCGAAACAGAAGGCTTCATCGAACAGGGGAAGGGACGAATAAAAAGGGTCCCTTCCCCTTTCTCTTTCCTGACCGTGACACCCCTCTCCAGAAGCACCTGTTCCCCTACAGGTATGACATCCCCGGATCCATACACGAATATCATCCCTCTTCATGGATATGCTTCGATCGAAGCGTCTTTTTCTCGGACTGGATATGCTTGAAACGGAGCACCTTCTCCTGTGCCCGTTTTGATCGTCGCCTCTTTTGGCGCCGTATCTTCTCGATCTTCTGCCGCTCACGGCTGGCGCGCCCCTTCCGTACCCGCTCTATCCGGTCGACAAGGATGCGTCTCGCGATATACCGGTTCAACGCCCGCGAACGCTCCTGCTGGCACTTGACCGAAAAACCCGTCGGGACATGGACGAGCAGGACGCAGGAAGAGGTCTTGTTCACCTTCTGCCCTCCCGGCCCGGATGCCCTGACAAAGGTCTCGCGGAGATCCTCCTCCCGTATGCCCAGCTGTTCCATACGGGCGAAAAGCTCTTCCTCCTTTTTCTGTGAAACGACGAATACCCCCATATTCGGCATCATACCTCACCGCTCCCGCGGGGTGTCAAGGTTTTTCCACCGCCTTGACACCTTTTCCTCTCTTCGTTTATAGTAAACCATGTTTAGTGTCCATCTGATCAACAACCCTTCAGCCGACCCGGGGGTATACGTGAAATTCAGGCATCGAAATGAGGCGATCCTCTTCGACCTCGGGGAGCTCTCCGCCCTCGCTCCGAGGCAGATCCTCAGGATCGGTCATGTCTTCATATCTCATACTCACATGGATCATTTCATCGGTTTCGATCATCTCCTGCGGATCTGTCTCGGGAGGAATCTCCACCTGACGCTTTTCGGTCCATCGGGATTCACGAAGAACGTCGAGGGGAAGCTGGCCGCCTATACGTGGAACCTGGTTCACAACTATACCAACGATTTCGTCATACGGTCGGTCGAGATAAACGAAACACAGCGGATGGAGACGCGATACAGTTGCAAGGGCGGCTTCAGGGCGGAAGGGACTACCACGGGACAGCTCACCGACCCTCTCGCCGATGAGAAGCATTTCACGGTACGGGTCGCCTTCCTGGACCACAAGGTCCCTTCCCTTGCCTTCGCGATGAAGGAAAAGACACAGATCAACATCATGAAAAATGCCCTCGAAGCGGGGGGACTCGCCCCCGGTAACTGGCTGATCAAACTGAAAGACGATATCCGCGGTGGGACCCCGGATGGGACCATGATCAAGGCACGAATGCGCAACGGTGACACCAAGCAGCTTGCCCTTGGCGAGCTGAAGCGAATCGTCAGGACGACGCCGGGGCGGAAGGTCTCGTACATCGCCGATGCGGTCTACAGCAGGAGGAACGCACAAAAGATCGTGGATCTGGCGCGAGGATCCGATATCCTCTTTATCGAAGCCCCTTTTCTTGAGGAGGATGCCGAGAGAGCGGCGGACAAATACCACCTGACGGCGCGGCAGGCGGGTATCCTCGCACGGGAAGCGGGGGTGAAAGAGATGCGCGTCTTCCACCTCTCGCCGAAATACAAGGGACGCGAGCATGTTCTCGTGGATGAGGCCATGAAGGCATTCAGAGGCTCAGATTCCCGGTAAGGAGAGTCGAGCGGCCCTCAACCGGGGGCGTATCCTCATTCCTTCTCTATCTGGAACCCCTCCAGCGTGATGGCGACGGAGCGCTGCAACAGATCGATGGAAACGATAAAGAGGTGTCTGCGGTAATCGGCCCGCAGCACCACCCCTTCTATCCCCTTGAACGGCCCGTCCACGATCCTTGCCCGTTCCCCCTCCTTCGGGTAAAAACAGGGCTGTATATCTACCTCTGAGGCTATGAGCCGTTTGATTGCATCGATCTGGGTATTCGGGACCGCGACCGGTTCGTGACTATTCGGTCTCCCCAGCATCTTCACGACACCGGGTGTAGTAAGGACGCTGAGCTTCCGTTCGTTGGTATATTCGGGAAAATCGACGAAGAGATACCCGGAGAACATGGGGATATTGATTCTCTTTCTCCGGTCCTTTCTCCGGCTCCACACCTCTATCTTGGGAAGAAAGGGCTCCAGTGACCGCTGAACCAGTCCGGCATATACCCGATCTTCGAAACGGCTCTTTGTATAGACCGCATACCACGCCATATCAGGATTCCCCCCTCCTCAGATACATAACGACATCATTCCCTCTTCGAAATACGCGCTCATACCATAGGGTGATGGCCTGGTCCATGCTCGAGATCCCCAGGTCACCCACCGCCTCGATCCCCCTCCCCGATATCTTGGGCGCACTGATGACGATCATACGATCAAAGAGTCCCTGTTTCACAAAGGAGGTAATGATCCCCGCACCCCCCTCGACAAGGATCGATGATACCTGCCGGTTCCCCAGCTCTCTCAGTGCCGCCGGCAAATCGAGTCTGCCGGTATCGTCTTGCGCAACAGTCAGCGTCTCGATTCCCCTCTCGCGCAAGACGGCATGCTTATCGGCGGCACACAGCGGCCCGGTCACGATCAGCGTTCCGGCGGTATCCTGATTATCAAGAACGCGCGCATCCATGGCAATTCGCAATGTGGGATCGATAACGACACGGAGGGGATTCCTCCCCCTGACCAGACGGACCCGCAGGTCCGGGTCATCCGCCATGACCGTACCGATCCCCACCAGGACGGCGTCGTGCCTCGCCCGCAGGCGGTGAGCGAATCGGAGCGACGGGGGCGAGCTGATCCATTGGGAATGCCCCGTTGACGAGGCGATCCTTCCATCGATGGTCTGGGCATACTTGAGCGTGACAAAAGGGATGCCGGTCTTCATGTAGGTAAAGAACGTTTCATTCAGATCCGCGCACTCCCGTTCCAGCACCCCGACCGTCGTCTCGATCCCGTGGCCGCGGAGCTTGCTGATACCCCTCCCGGCAACGAGGGGATTGGGATCAACCCCTCCTATCACTACCCGCGCCAGCTTTTCCTTGATAACCAGATCGACACAGGGAGGAGTCTTTCCATGGTGGGAGCAGGGCTCCAGTGTCACGTATAGGGTCGCGCCCTCGAGGGAAAAGCCGCCGGTACTCTCGATGGCGTTTACCTCCGCGTGTGCCTCACCGAACCGCCGGTGGAACCCCCGTCCCAGGACCACCCCGTCCCTGACGATCACGGCCCCCACCATCGGGTTGGGACTCGTCCACCCTTCTCCCCTCCGGGCAAGGCTCAAGGCCATTTTCATATACTGTTCGTCTGTCATAGCTCTGCACCCGGTGCGTCTATTTGTGTCACCATATACTATATGGCACATCTCGTGTAAAGAAAAGGAATGATCCCGAGCGTATCCGTATTATTGGTTGTCCCGCATCATCAAAATATGCTATGGGGTACCGAGTGTTTTTGAGTATCTCGAAGAGAGGAGCGAATATATGAAGGGAATCGTTCTTGCGGGGGGACTCGGCACCAGGATGCACCCGCTCACGAAGGTCACGAACAAGCATTTGTTGCCGATCTATGACAAACCGATGATATATTATCCGATCGCCACACTGGTCAACGCCGGGATAGACGAGATCCTGATCGTCACGGGAGGGAATAATGCCGGCGATTTCCTGAAATTGCTGGGCAACGGCAAGGATTTCGGTCTCCGGCATCTGAATTATACATACCAGGAAGGTGAAGGGGGCATCGCCGCCGCCCTGAGTCTAGCGGAATTCTTCGCGGATCACGATAAGATCGTCGTCATGCTGGGTGACAATATCATTGAAAAAAATATCAAAAAGGCGGTCCAGGACTTCGAAGGGCAAAAGGAGGGGGCCAAGGTCCTTCTCAAGGAGGTCCACGATCCTCAGCGCTTCGGCGTCCCGACATTCGAGAATGGCAGGATCGTCCGGATCGACGAGAAACCCGCGAACCCGGCCTCTTCATACGCCGTGATCGGGATCTACATGTATGATCATACGGTCTTTGATTTTATCAAGACCCTGAAGCCCTCGGACAGGGGTGAGCTGGAGATCACCGACGTAAACAACCATTACATCGGCAAGGGGACCATCACCCACGACATCCTGGATGGCTGGTGGACGGACGCGGGGACCTTCGACTCGCTCCGGTACGCGGGGAATATGGTCGCTGAAACCGGATCGAACAACCGGTAAGGAGGACGGAATGATAGAGGGCGTTGCGATCAAGAAGTTGCGGGTCATCCCTGATGAGCGGGGACGGTTGATGGAGATATTGCGCCGGGACGACGGGGTCTTCGAGGGATTCGGCCAGGTCTACATGACCACCGCCTACCCAGGGGTGGTCAAGGGGTGGCACTACCACAAGAAACAGTCCGACAACATGGCGGTGGTGAAGGGAACGATGAAGATCGTTCTCTACGACGGGAGGGAAGGATCCCCGACACACCGAGAGGTCAACGAATTCTTCGTCGGGGAGCACAACCCCATCCTGGTGCACATCCCCCCGTACGTCTACCACGGGTTCAAATGTGTCTCACCGGGGGAGGCCATCGTTGTCAATACCCCCACTGAAACATACGATTATGAAGACCCGGACGAGTTCCGTGTCCACCCACACGAAAACGACATACCCTATGAATGGGAAAGAAAAGACGGATAAGGGCAGGCTCCTTTGTTTCCAGGATCATTCCCCCCTTGCGGGGGGGGGAATGGGTTTGGTTCGTGGCGGTGCCTCTATTTTCCCTGAAAAGCGGCCTTTCTCTTTTCGATAAAGGCACCCATCCCTTCCTTTTGATCAGCGGTTGAAAAACAGATGCCGAAGAGATCGGCCTCGATGGTCATCGCCGTATCGATATCTACCTGCATTCCTCGGTTGATTGCGACTTTGGCGTGTCTTACGGCAACAGGGGCGTTTTTCGCGATGCGCCGGGCCAGTGTCTGCGCCGCATCCATCAACTCTGAGGCGGGGTAGACGTGATTCACGAGCCCGATTCGATAGGCCTCCTGGGCATCAATCATATCCCCTGTCAGACAGAGTTCCATGGCCCTTCCCTCTCCGATCAATCTCGGGAGCCTCTGCGTTCCACCATGCCCCGGCGTTATACCGAGTCCAACCTCGGGCTGCCCGAATTTTGCCTTTTCTGAGGCGAGTCTGATATCGGCCGCCATGGCGAGTTCACAGCCTCCCCCGAGGCAAAATCCGTTCACGGCGGCTATGGTGGGCTTCTCCATTTTTTCTATCTCCCTGAAGATCTGCTGCCCCAACATCCCCCACCTTCTCCCCTCGAGCGAGGTCATGGACTGCATAAATTTGATGTCGGCCCCCGCCACAAAGGCCTTTTCACCCACACCGGTGATGACCAGCACCTGGATCTCATCGTCACCGGCGATATCGCCAACCGCTTGCTTCAGATCTTTCATGACGTTGATATCCAAGGCGTTGAGAGCCTCAGGACGATTAACGGAAAGGACC
The DNA here is from genome assembly GCA_963662405.2 of Syntrophales bacterium. Classification (GTDB taxonomy): domain Bacteria; phylum Desulfobacterota; class Syntrophia; order Syntrophales; family UBA2210; genus UBA6078. The sequence continues at coordinate 1,445,959 of CAXXKT010000001.1, read as the reverse complement.
CCGACACCTTCTTCTTTCTCCAGCAACAAACAATTATAATACATCCGTACTCACCTTTCTTCGTACTATTCGCGTGGCGTCTCTCCCCGGGGTCTGCCCCATGAGATTTGTCGCGACGGTATACGGATCACACACCACGGATCACAATTTTAATACTCTTTTGTGAGGGTATCCAGTCCAGCTCGGCCAGAGAGAAGACCGGCCCGTCCTTGCAGACGTATTTGTTCCCCACGTTACACCGACCGCACTTGCCGATCCCGCACTTCATCCGCATCTCGAGCGACGTGTAGATGTTCTCCTTCGAAAAACCGAGGTCGAAAAAGACCGGCAGCGTAAAACGGATCATGATCGGGGGACCGCAGATTACCGCCACCGCGTTCTCCGAACTGGGAGCTACCTCCCCGCAGACCGCCGGAACGAATCCCTCACGCCCCGTCCAGCCCTCGTCTCCCTTGTCCACCGTCACGTTCATGTCCACATCGTCCCGGGCCTCCCAGGCCGCCAGCTCGTCCTTGTAGATCAACAGCCCCGGCTCACGGGCCCCGTACACCACCGTGATCTTCCCGAAGTCCGAACGGTTGTCCTCGTGGATCATGTAGTTGAGAAGGGACCGCAGCGTCGTAAAGGCAAAACCGCCCCCCACGATCACGATGTTCTTCCCCTTCAGATAGTCGATCGGCCACGTGTTCCCCAGGGGACCTCGCACCCCCATCCGGAACCCCTCCTCGATGCTGTGAAGCTCCGATGTCACCACCCCCGCCTTCTGGACCGTAAACTCCAGATAACCGGGCTGCGTCGGCGAGGAGGCAATCCCGATCGGCGATTCACCCTTGCCGAATATCGAAAGCTCACCAAACTGACCGGGCAGGTAAGAAAAACGCTCCTCATCCTCCTTGTTCACAAAGGTAAAACGAAAGGTCTTGATGTCCTTCGTCGTTACCTCCGTGATAATCTTGTCCACAACTACGGGTATCGGTATGTATGGGTTCTGCATGAAATCACTTTCGGCTGATCGTTTTTCTTATGGGAGTGAAGCCGCCCCTTCAACAACGGCCACGATATCGATGTTGACGGGACAGGACCGGGTGCACCGACCGCATCCCACGCAGGAAAAGACGTCAAAGTTGGTCATATAATAGGAAAATTTGTGATTGATTCGCTGGCGGAGCCGCTGCGATTTCTTTGTCCGGGGGTTGTGTCCGCTCGTGTGCAAGGTAAAATCGGTGAACATGCACGAGTCCCATATCCGCCTGCGCGCGCCGCCGCCGAAGAGGGTCTCGTCCTGGATATCGAAGCAGTGACAGGTGGGGCAGACGAAGGTGCATACCCCACAGTTCAGGCAGGGGGCGGCCGCGTCGGTCCAGTACGGATCTTCAAAGACACCCTCCAGTTTCTTCGCAATCCCTTCCGTCCCGAGGATCCGCGTCTCGAGTTGGGAGTTATCCGCTATCTTCTTTTCGAAATATTCCCCGTCCTGCGCCGAGGCGTCTTCAAGAACCGGGATCGCGCCGAGGAGCTCTTCTCCCCGATCCGTGATCCCCTTCAGGAGGAACACCCCCTCCCCCTTTATCATGAAGATGTCGCTCCCCGTCGGGTCGGCGGCCCCGATCCCGAAGGTGGTGTAGAAATCGGCCGGTTCAACCGCGTCGAAGGCATACCCGATGATTGTTGTGTTCTTTCGTCTCTCCGCCCAGTAGGGGTCGACGATATCGTCTCCGAGAAAAAGCTGGTCCATCACCGCAAAGCTCCGTACGTCACAGGGGCGTACCCCCAGGATAATCCGTCGATCAAAACCGAGGGGGACCTCTTCGGTCTCGATCCCGTCATGGGCGAGACGGTAACGGACCATATCATCCGCCTGGGGGAAAAAGACGGACTTGGGACTCCGAAGGGTATTGGAGAAGTCCAGCGTCACGTCGCCGGGATCGTCGATCTTCCAAAAATCGACACCGGCGCTGTCCGCGACCGGGGCAAAGAGTTCCCCCTTCTCCATCAGGGCGGATGCCAATGCCTCTACCTTTTCAAATCCAATCTTTCTCAGCACGCCTCAACTCCTTACAGCAGTATCTCGTCCGCGTCTTCCACCCTGAAGTCGACCATCGCCGGTTTGTCATCCACGCTCATCCCGGCCGCCTGCCCGAACATCTCCTCGCACTCCCTGGCAACCTTCTTGTGGAAAAGGTACAAGGGAATCTCCATGGGGCAGGCCCGCGAGCACTCCCCGCAATCGACGCACCGTCCCGCCAGGTGGTAAAAGCGGGTCAGGTGAAACATGAGATTGCTCTCGATCGACGGAGACTTATCCGCCCAGCGGGGCTGGGACTGATCGACGAAGCAGGGATCACAATAGCACAGGGGGCAGGCCTGGCGACAGGCGTAGCAACGGATGCATCGCCCGAGTTCTTTTTGCCAGAAGCCCCACCGATCGGCACCTTCCATTCCTTCCAGTTCCTCCAGGACCGCATAGGGTGACGCATCGGGCTCCGGCACCGTTTCCCCGAGAAGGATATCGTACAGGACGGGATTTGATGTGCCGCCGGTCGTCGCAGCATCAATGACCCGGTCGGTCTTCGGGTCCTTCATCCCCGCCACGGGGATCCCGAGGATCACCAGGTCCTCTCTCTTGATCTTCTCCTCCTGCAAGAGAACGACCACCGCCCTGCTGTCACATCCCTTGACGGCGATGGCGATCCTCGTTCCGGGTGGATAGTCCATCAGGTACCGGGCCAGGTTGTGGATACAGTACTCGTTGAAGACGATCAGTTCCGCATCGGCGGCCGTCTTCACTGCGGAGGGCATGGGGTGCCGGTCATCGTATCCCCTGCCGTACGCGAGGACGACCGTCACCTCCCCCGTCTCCAGGAGCCGTTTTGCTTCCTCTCTCAGCCGCGCCTCGATCCGCTTCATGCTTCCGTATCCCTCCTCCTGATCGCAAACCTCTTCTGCGGTCCCAGTGCCCTGATCTCCTCGGTAAAGTCCTTCACGATATCGGCATACCGGATCCCTTCCGAGGCGGAGATCCATTCAACCCGGAATCGCTCCGGCTCCAGGCCGGCGAAGGCGAGGATCTTTCTGGTCACGGCGAGTTTCCGCCGGGCATAGTAGTTCCCCGTCGAGTAGTGACAGTCCCCGGGGTGACATCCCCCCACCAGGACACCGTCGGCCCCCAGCTCGAAGGCCCTGAATATGAAGGACGGGTTGATCCGGCTGGAACACATCACCCGGGCGACCCGGATGTTATGGGGATACTGCACCCTCGTCGTCCCCGCCAGGTCGGCCCCCGTATAGGTGCACCAGTTGCAGGCGATCCCCAGTATCTTCGGTTCAAATTCCATGGAACATTACTCCTTGTTACTCACAGTTACCACTCCATCAACCCTTCCAACTCACCCATAATCTGATCGTTGGTGAAATGACGCGTCATGATCGCCCCCGCCGGACAGGTTGCCGCACAGAGACCGCATCCCTTGCACAGGGCCTCGTTGATTTCCGATACCCCCTTCTCGACATTGAACGAGGGGGCACTGTACGGGCAGACACGCACACAGTTGTGACACCCGCAGCATGCGGCAGGATTGACAAAGGCTGTCGCGGCCTCCAGTTCGAGCTCGTCCTTCCCCACAATCGTCAGGGCCTCCGCCGCCGCGCCCATGGCCTGGGCCACCGTATCGGGGATATCCTTCGGTCCCTGGCAGGTTCCGGCAAGGAAAACCCCGTCCGTCATCGTCGCGAGGGGATCAAGCTTCGGGTGCCGCTCAATGAAAAACTTATTTTTGTCGAGGCTGACATTCAAGAGCCGGGAGATCTCACCGGCATCGGCCCTGGCCTCCATCGCCGGGGCCAGAACAACCATATCGACGGGGAGGCGCAGGAACTGGCTCGACAGGGTATCCTCCGCCTCGACGATCAGTTTTCCCTCTTCGTCGGGGGTTATGGCCCGATCCGTGACCCGTGCCGCCTTGCCGCGGATGAACTTGACCCCCTCCTCAAGCAGCCGATCGTAAAATTCTTCGTACCCCTTTCCGAAACAGCGCATGTCGATGTACAGCTGGTAGACGTCGGCGGAGGTCTTTTCCTTGAAGAGATGAGCGAATTTGAGGGAATACATGCAACAGACCCGACTGCAGTACTCGTGCCAGTTCTTGTCGCGGCTCCCGATGCAATGGAGGATAGCGATGCTCTCCGGGACCCGCTTGTCCCGCATGATCACGTTCCCCTCGGTCGGCCCCGTCGCGTTGAAGAGACGCTCTACCTCCAGGGCGTGATAGACGTTCGGATAGGTACCGTAGCCGTATTGCACCAGGGGACTCACATCCATCAGATCGTATCCCGTGGCGACAACGAGGGCCCCCACGGTGATCTCGCGGAGGGTATCCTCCTCGTCGAAATTGATGGCACCCTGTTCGCAGATTTTCTCACAGACCCGGCACTTCCCCTTTTTGAAAAAGGTGCAGCTGTCCCGGTCGATGACGGGCTTCTGGGGAACGGCCTGGGGAAAGGGGATATAGATCGCCTTCCTCCGCGCCAGCCCCTCGTCGAATTCGGATGCCCCCCGCCCGGGACATTTCTCCACGCAGGAAAGGCACCCGTTGCACTTGTCGTGATCGACGTACCGAGCGCGCTGGCGGACGGTGACCGTAAAGTTACCGACGAACCCCTTCACCTCCGTCACCTCGGCGGAGGTTATCAGTTCAATGTTCGGATTCTGAAGAACCGCATCCATCTTGGGAGTCAGGATGCAGGCGGAGCAGTCCAGTGTGGGAAAGGTCTTGTCGAACTGGGCCATGTGACCCCCGATGGTGGAGGACTTTTCCACCAGATAGACCTTCGTACCCGTCGCGGCCAGCTCCAGAGAGGTCTGGATACCGGCGATCCCGCCGCCGATGACGAGAACGCCCGGCTGGACCTCGATGATCCGCGAATCGAGAGGGGTCAACAGACGCGAGCGGTACACGGCCCCGTTGATCAGTGCCTTGGCCTTCGCCGTCGCCTTGTCCACATCCGAGATCACCCACGAGCACTGCTCGCGGATATTGACGATGGTGAGGAGGTACTGGTTCAGCCCGGCCTTCTCCACGACCTTCCGAAAGGTCTTCTCATGCATCAGGGGGGAACAGGCGGCAACGATCACGCGATCAAGGTTATGCTTTTTGATGCTTTCCTGGATCAGTTCCTGCCCGGGGGTCGAGCACATGAACTTGTACTCCTCGGCCATTACCACCCCGGGGAGCTGCCGGGCGAATTCGACGACCTCGCCGACCCGTACGGTTCGCGCGATATTCAGGCCGCAATCACAGACAAAGACCCCTATCCTGCTACTCATACACCACTCCTTCTCAGACCAGACTCTCAAGGATCAATTCCGTCACGTCCTTGACCACTATCTTCTCACCGGCGCCAACCGTCTTGACGCTGTCTTCCAGCATAGAAATACAGTACGGACAGGCCGTTGCCAGCACCGTGGCCCCCGTTTCGAGGGCCTCTTCGACGCGGAGGTCGCTGAGCCGTTCCCCCTTCTCCCTTTCGGTCCAGAGTCCGCCGCCGCCGCCGCCGCAACAGATCGCCTGCTCCCTTGTCCGCGGCATCTCCACGAAATCAATCCCGGGAATGGAGCGAAGGACATCACGGGGGGCATCATAGATGCCACTGTGCCGTCCGAGATAGCAGGGATCGTGGTAGGTGATCTTCACCCCTTCGAGATCCCTCATCGGGACCAGTTTCCCTTCCCGGATCAGTTCGGCAAGCAGTTCAACGATATGGACCACATCATACCCGCCACCATACTCTTCCCGAAAGGTATAATAGCAGTGGGGAGAATTGACGACGATCCGGCGCACACCGGCGGCATCAAATCTCTCTCGGTTGTTGTCTTTGAGCTGTTCAAAGAGAGCTGCGTTTCCCACCTTCCCCACGCTCTCGCCGCAACAGTTGACATCCGTCCCCGGCAGGCCCCAGCTGATCCCCGCACGGTTGAGGAGGGCTGCCGTGGCCCGGGCCACCCGGATGTTCCGTGGATCGTAGCAGACCGTACAGCAGGTGAAATAGAGATACTCCATTCCAATTTCATGGACGGGACAGCCGTCCTGACACCAGTCGTTTCGTTTATTCCCATCGCCCGACCAGGGATTGCCCCGCGCCGAGAGACTGCCCACAAAAACACGGAGACTCTCGGGAAGAAGTCCTCCCTCCGCATAGACCCGGCGTACCGCCCGGACGATATCGATGATCTCCACACCGCGGGGGCATCGTGACACGCAATAGTTACAGGTGGAGCAGTCCCACATGAACTCCTCGATCCCGTCAAAACCGAACTGTCCCTGCCGGATCAGCTTCCGGATGTTGAAATCGGTCAGTGCGCTCCACGGGCAGGTCCCGGTGCAGGTCCCGCACTGGTAGCACTTTTTCAACGCCTCTCCACCGGCCTCTTCGATTGCCTGTGATATTTCAAGATAAGGTGTCACCGGTCCCGCCATCTATTCATCTCCCTCACGTTCTCCCGCCGTTTCATTCCGTGCCATCAAGGACTCAATCCCTCTTATCATACTGAATCAACAAACCGTATGCAATCATTATCCCCACATCCAGACCATGGGGATCCGCGATTCGGGCTTTGCGCCCCCTGCTGGTCCATGCACTCTGTCGGCGGGAGTAAATCGATGGGTACCTCGCACCGCCCGTGAGGCCCGCGAAAGGTACGTGTCATAAACGAAAAAAAGCGGAGGGAACCTCCGCTTTTCTCGCGTTGTGCCCAACTATATTTTAGTACTCTTTCGTCAACTGGTCCAGCTCGGCCAGAGAGAAGACCGGCCCGTCCTTGCAGACGTATTTGTTCCCCACGTTACACCGACCGCACTTGCCGATCCCGCACTTCATCCGCATCTCGAGCGACGTGTAGATGTTCTCCTTCGAAAAACCGAGGTCGAAAAAGACCGGCAGCGTAAAACGGATCATGATCGGGGGACCGCAGATTACCGCCACCGCGTTCTCCGAACTGGGAGCTACCTCCCCGCAGACCGCCGGAACGAATCCCTCACGCCCCGTCCAGCCCTCGTCTCCCTTGTCCACCGTCACGTTCATGTCCACATCGTCCCGGGCCTCCCAGGCCGCCAGCTCGTCCTTGTAGATCAACAGCCCCGGCTCACGGGCCCCGTACACCACCGTGATCTTCCCGAAGTCCGAACGGTTGTCCTCGTGGATCATGTAGTTGAGAAGGGACCGCAGCGTCGTAAAGGCAAAACCGCCCCCCACGATCACGATGTTCTTCCCCTTCAGATAGTCGATCGGCCACGTGTTCCCCAGGGGACCTCGCACCCCCATCCGGAACCCCTCCTCGATGCTGTGAAGCTCCGATGTCACCACCCCCGCCTTCTGGACCGTAAACTCCAGATAACCGGGCTGCGTCGGCGAGGAGGCAATCCCGATCGGCGATTCACCCTTGCCGAATATCGAAAGCTCACCAAACTGACCGGGCAGGTAAGAAAAACGCTCCTCATCCTCCTTGTTCACAAAGGTAAAACGAAAGGTCTTGATGTCCTTCGTCGTTACCTCCGTGATAATCTTGTCCACAACTACGGGTATCGGTATGTATGGGTTCTGCATCGGTATCTCCACAAACTATAGGTTAGAAATGTCTGTTACGATCTTTCGTATATCGATATTCACCGGGCAATACATCACGCAACGACCGCAGCCGACACAGGCGACGGCATCAAAGTTGTCCGCGAAATACTTAAACTTGTGCATCGCCCGTTGCCGCCATCGTTGCATCTGAGAAGGACGGGGGTTGTGTCCCGAGGTCTCCATCGTGAAGAGCCATGACATACAGGAATCCCACGAGCGAATCCGGCGGCCGTCCTCTTTCTTCACCTCATCGGTGATATCGAAACAGTGGCAGGTCGGACAGAGATACGTACAGGTCCCGCAGGCGAGGCAGCTCTGATGGATCGTATCCCAGAAGGGATGCTCAAAGTTTTCGTCCATCCACGGTTTTATCGCACGGGCCGGCACCGACCCGTTGACTTCCTTTTCAGCAGCTGTGGACAGTTCCTGTTTCTTGGCCTCAAGGGCCTCATCCGCGGCCGGGAGATCGCCCATCTTCTTCAGGAACTCTTCCCCTTTGGGGGTCACGAACTCGGCGAGGTAACTGTCTCCCATATCGATGAGACTGACATCGGCCCCCTCCGACGAGAAGGGATGGCCATCCACGGAGGTACAGAAACAGGTGGTGTAGGGCGGCCGGACACAGGCAAGGGAGACGATCGTTGTCTTCTCCCGGCGGTCGACATAGTAGGGATCCTGGTATTTCGGATCGTTAAAGATATTATCGAGCAGGACAAAGCTCCTGGCATCGCAGGGACGGACACCGAAGAGCACCGCCTCCGACGCCTCCGCCTCCGCGGTGGAAAGTTCTTTTCCTCTCTCCTTACCCAGGTACCGCATCATCACTTCGGTCTGGGGGAAAAAGAAGTTCTTCGGGGCATTCTTCGTATTATCGAAATCCAGGAGCGGCTCCATCCCCTCCTCCAGGACCTTGAAGAGGACGTTGTCCTCATCCCGGACGGGGGCATATACCACCATGCTTTCCGCCATCTTTGTGATTATCCCGGCCAAGGCGTCTTTCTTTATGACTCTCTTTTCCATATCTTCCCTTAGTTGCCTCGTTTATTGTATGAAATGTAAAGACCCTACAGCAACCCCAGCGATGACAGAAGGGGCATCGGGTCGACATTGTGCATCTTGAACCACGATTCAGGCCCTTTCAGACCCAGGGCAAGGGCAATGATCTCGGTAAAGTAGAACGCCGGAAGCCGCCCCTGCTCACTGGCCCGCGTATCCAGGTTGGCAAAACAGACCGGACAGGCCGTCACGATACAGTTCGCGCCCGCCTCCGAAGCCATCTGCATCATCTTATCCACGAGTCGGACGACGATATCGGTCTTGCTCAGGGTCAGACTCCCGCCGCAACAATCCGTTTTACAAGACCAGTTGCGGGCATCGGCCCCCAGCGCATTCATGATGCCGTCCAACATATAGGGATTTTCGTAGTCATCGAATTGGCATATTTCAGGGGGACGCAGGAGGAGGCACCCATAATAGGAGACCGGCTTCAGGCCCTCAAGCTTTTTTGTGACCGCCTCACTCAGCTTTTCGAGTCCTATATCGTTGTAAATAATGTCTATCGGGTTGCGCAAGGAAACGCTCCCGTCGTACGCACCGCCGACAATCTCCTCTATCTCGCTCTTCAACGCGCTATCCGCTTCCAGATGGTGCTGGGCGCTCTTAAAACGATTGAAACAGGCGGCGCAGGGAATCATCACGTCCAGCTTGTCCTTCTGAGCGGCGATGATATTGCGCGCCGGAAGGGCAACGGACAGTTTAAAATTGGTCATATGGGCCGACGAAGCACCACAGCAGGACCAGTCATCGACCTCCTGCAGCTCGATCCCCAAGGCATCGCTGACGGCCTTTACCGACTGGTCATATTCCTTCCCCGTGGCGTGGAGCGAACATCCTGGATAGTATGAAACTTTCAACTACAGCCTCCTTCAACACCGGGCACTACCGCTACTTACCCGTTGATTTGAATATTTTCCGTACCGACCCCATATCCTTTGTGCGGGGAGAGATGGGCTTGATCTTTCCCTTCATGAACATGCTGAGCCCCAGTCCCATATCGGAGAAATAATCCCCCGATTTCAGCTTGTAATGCACAAGCATCATCGGCTCATTGATCCTCCCTCCCAACTTGATGTTGGAGAGAAAAGCCTCGTGAAACTTGAGGAGATTTTTCTCTCCCGCCGTTACGCCTTCCTCAATTGCCATCTCTCTGAGGGTATCCATCATCCGGGCGATATCGACCTCGTTGGGGCACCGGGTCACGCAGGTCTCACAGGAGGCGCACAGCCATATGGTGGAACTCCCCAAAACCGCATCCTTCATCCCCATCTGTATCATCTTGATGACGGCATTGGGATTGTATTCCATGGCAAAGGCGACCGGACACCCCGCCGTGCATTTCCTGCAGTGGAAACAACTCTGTATCGGGACCCCGCCTATCCTGTTGTTCACGTCTTCTAGAAAGGTACTCATCTTGTCTCCGTTTTTTCTATGGCTCAAAGATAAATTCTTCTTTATCGTTCTCGGCAAAAGCACTCAGGGAGGGCATGCTATCCATCGACTCTCCGGCCCGGTGATCAAAGAGTTGTAAATCGTCCTTATCCAGCTTCTTGAGGAATGTCCTGAGATCGACCCCCATGGGACAGACCTCCAAGCAGGAACCACAATCGACACAACGACCCACCATGTGGAACATGCGCATGAACTGGAACACCTGCGTGTCGGTCTCATCAATGCCGACCCCCACCCACCGGGGCTGATTCTGCTCGACAAAACAGACCTTGCAGTAACAGGAGGGACAGGTATTTCGACAGGCGTAACACCGTATGCACTTGTCCATCTCCTTCGTGAAGTATGCCCACCGCTCATCAATCGACCGGCCCTCAAAGGCCTCAACCGCCTCATACTCCTTCTCCGCACCGGGCATCGCCGGGGCCGTGTCACCGATCATCTCGTCCGATATGACGGGATTGTTGAACCGACAGGTCAGGCAATTGTCGGCAAGCACCTCACCCACGGGGATGTCCTTGCTCCCGTCCTTCGTCTGCACGGAAACGGTATCACCGGAGATGGAGCACGCCGTAACCTCCTTGCCGCCCACAGCGGCCGCGAGTTTCTTGTTGGCGATGAATCCCGTACAGGGAACCCCGATAACGACGACCTGATCACGGTCATACTGTTTTTCCTGGAGGTGAATGACCAGGGACCGGGTGGTGCATCCCCGGGCGATAACGGCGACCTTTTTCTTCGTCCGTTCCTCCGGCTTTGCCCTCTTCTGCGATTCCTTGTGGGCAAAGATGATATCATGGACATATTTGGCCAGGTTCACGGAGCAGAACCGGTTCCAGACAAGCCGCTCTGTGTCCTCGGGATCGGTTATGAAGCAGGGTGCCGTCTGGAACGGAAGTGTCCCTTCTTCATACCCCACCACGACATCCACCGCGCCATCGGCAAGCAGCTTCTTTGCGTGTTCCCGCACTTGTTTTTCTACATTTTTCACAGTTGTCGATTCCTCGTTCCTGTTGTTTGACGGTTTACAGTTTCTTCACCAGTTTCTTCGCCGGGCCCAGTGCCTTGACCTTCTCGGTCACGCCCTTAATGACCTGTGAAAATTTCTCTCCTTCCGACGCGGAGACCCAGGTAAAGATCGTCCGATCCGGCTCCATCCCCACATAGGAGAGAAAATTCTTCAGCATGGCAAATTTACGCCGGGCCGACAGATTCCCGCTGATATAGTGGCACTCACCCGGATGACACCCGGAGACGAGAACACCGTCCATCCCCTCCTGCAAGGCCTTGATCACATAGAAAGGATTCACCCGCCCCGAGCAGGGCAGTCGTATCAGCCTGACATTCGGGGGATACTGCAACCTGCTGATACCGGCCAGGTCCGCTCCCGCGTAGGTACACCAGTTGCACACAAAGGCAACGATCTTCGGCTCCCAGTTCTCGTTCGCTTTTTCAGTCATATGTTCCGTACTCCACCTTTTACAGAGCGCTTATCTGCGCCAAGATTTCCTCGTTGTTGAAACCGTTGAGATCGATCGCGTTCATCCGGCACGATGCCGTGCACACCCCGCATCCCTTGCACAGAACGGCATTGACGACGGCACATTCTTCAACCGCATCAACCGCGACGGCACCGAAGGGACAGTTCGCCTCGCAGAGGCCACAGGCCATGCACTTATCTTTGTTGATGTATGCGGTCTTCCCCTCCGCCTCGATGAAGTCCTTCGTCAGGATCGTGCATGCCCTCGAGACGGCGGCGTTGGCCTGGGTGACGGTCTCTTCGCTCAATTTCGGCGAGTGCGCCATCCCGCACATGTAGACGCCGTCCGTGGCAAAGTCGACCGGCCGCAGCTTGACGTGGGCCTCCAAGAAGAACCCGTCCTGATTAACCGGAATCTTGAACCACTTTGATATCTCTTCGTTGGCCGAGTTGGGAACCACACCCACACTCAGTGCCAGGATATCGGTCTCAATCTCCACCGGCTGATTGAGGATCGGATCGAAGACCTTCACCCGAACCTTCGAACCATCGCCGCTCACCTCGGGCTTCCGATCTTCCTTGTAGCAGATGAACCTGACATCCGCCTCGCGGGCCCTCCGGTAGTAATCCTCCTTCAGACCGTAGGTCCTGATATCACGGTAAATGATGGTCACCTCGCGGTCAGGATTTTCCGCCTTGAGGGCGAGGGCGTTCTTCATCGCCTCGCTGCAACAGTACCGGCTACAGTACGGCCGCTCGTCACACCGTGATCCGACACACTGGATCATGACCACGCTGTCCGCACCCGTCACCTTCGCGTCTTTTCCGTGGATCAGGGCCTCCAGCTCTCGCTGCGTCACGACCCGGTCGTTGGTCCCGTACAGGTATTCGGTCGTCTCGTTCTCATAGGCCCCGGTCGCCACGATCACAACACCGTGCCCAAATTCTTCTTCTTTTCCGCCAGCCTTGATCGTCGTCTTGTAGTTGCCGATGAACCCCTCGACCTTCTCGACCTCGGCACCCGTGTGGACGTGGATGAGATCGCTCTTCTTCACCCGTTCCAGGAGCCCGGCCAGATGCTTCACCGTATCGAGTCCCTCGAGGGTGTGGTAGAGCTTCTTGTAGTTCCCGCCCAGCTCGGCTTCTTTCTCGACGATGTGGGATTCAAAACCCTGATCGGCGAGCGAGAGGGCTGCGGTGATCCCGGCGAGGCCTCCTCCAAGCACCATGGCGGCCTTGTTGACGCCCAATTGCCCCGGTTTCAGGGGTTTGAGATATTGGGCCTTGGCGACGGCCATGCGAACCAGATCTTTCGCCTTCTCGGTTGCCGCCTCGGGTTCGTTCATATGGACCCAGGAATCCTGGTCCCTGATATTGGCCATCTCGAAGAGGTACCGGTTGAGTCCGGCCTTTTCACAGTTTTCCTGGAAGAGTCCCTCATGCGTCCGCGGGGAACAGGAGGCCACAACGACCCGTGTCAAGTTATGTTCCTTGATCATCTCCCCCATCTTGACCGCGGTATCCTGAGAGCAGGTAAAGAGGTTGTCCTCGGCATAGACCACGTTGGGGAGGGTCTTGACATATTCAACCACCTCGGGGACATTGACCACGCCCCCGATATTGATCCCGCAGTGGCAGATAAAGGCACCGATCCGGGGGCCGGTCCCCCGCATATCCATCTCCTCGGGAAGCTGCTCCGCAATGGTCAACGATCCCCGCTGGGATGAGAGCAGTCCCTCCGCGCATGCCGCGGCACCCGACGCCTCCATGACCGTCTCCGGGATATCCTTGGGACCACCGAAGACACCGCAGACAAAAATACCATCCCGGGAAGTCTGGACGGGGTTTTCAAGAGAGGTCTTGCAGAAACCGTGCTCCTCCAGCTCGATACCCAGGCTCGCGGCCAGCTCCCGTGCCTCCTTCGGCGGAGCCAGGCCCACGGAAAGGACGACCATGTCAAACTCCTCTTCGACCAGTGTCCCGTCTTCCTGGACGTAGGTGAGGAGCAGATTCTTGCTCTGTTGCAATTCCTTTATCGCTGACGGCATGGATCGGATGTACCGAATACCGTATTCATTCTGGGCCCGGTTGACGAACCGGTCGAAGTCCTTGCCGTAGGCGCGGATATCGATATAGAAGATAGTCGGCTCCAAGCCCTTGGCGTGCTCCTTGCCGATGATGGCCTCCTTGGTGGCGTACATACAGCATACGGACGAACACCAGCTGTTCCCGCAGTTCGAATCCCGCGACCCCACACACTGGAGGAAGGCCACCTTCTTCGGTTCTTTACCGTCGGAGATACGCTGTACGTGCCCGAAGTAGGGACCGGAGGCGGACAGGATCCGCTCGAACTGGATACTGGTGACGACATTGTCGTAGATACCGAAGCCGTATTCCCCTCTGAGGGAGGCGTTGAAGAGTTCCGTCCCCGGCGCGGCGATGATCGCCCCGACCTCGACGGTCTCTTCCCGCTCGATCATATCGTGATCAATCGCACCGGCCACACAGGCATCGACGCACTGGTAACATTCGGAACAGACCCCGCAGCTGAGGCACCGCTTCGCTTCTCTGAGGATATCTTCCTCACTGTACCCCTTGACGACCTCTTCGAAATTGGTCCGCCGGGTCGCCGGCTCAAGCTCAGGCATGGAGGGACGCAGCTCTTTGTTCACGGAGCTGTTATCCGCCTGGTCGGCGATATTCCGTGTCCAGTCTCTCTCGCGCCCCAGTTTGATGTCCTCGCCGAGGAGGTATCGGTTGATTGATTTCGCCGCTTCTTTCCCGGCATTGATCGCTTCGACCACCGTTGCCGGCCCGGTGACGTCATCGCCACCGGCAAAGACCCCTTCCACGTTCGTGGCAAAGGTCACCTCATCGACATCGAAGGTATTCCACTTATTGATAGCCAACCCGCTGTCTTCGGCAATGAAGGAGAGATCGCTGGTCTGACCGATCGCCGGAATGATCGCGTCCGCCTCGATGACGAATTCCGAACCCTTGATCGGCACGGGCCGCCTCCTCCCGCTGGCGTCGGGCTCACCCAGCTCCATCCGGATGCACTCAATCCCGGTCACCTTCCCGCCGCTCCCCAGCACCTTCACCGGGGCAGCCAGGAATTCCATCTTGATCCCTTCCTGCAGGGCCTCTTCGATCTCCTCATCGGCTGCGGGCATCTCGGCACGGGTCCTCCGGTACAGGACAAACGCCTCCTTGGAACCGGTCCTGAGGGCCGTCCTCACGGCATCCATCGCGACGTTCCCGCCGCCGACCACCGCGACCCGTTCTCCGAGGAAGACCTTTTCACCGAGGGCAACCCGTCTGAGGAAATCGATACCGTGGACCACCCCTTCGAGATCATCTTCGCCGGGAACACCCAGTTTACTGCTGATATGGGCCCCCACACCGATAAAGGTCGCGTCGAACTCCTTCCGGAGTTCCTCCATGGTGATATCCGTGCCCACCTTCGTGTTGTACTTGATCTCGACGCCGAGTTCCTCAATCGTCTTGATCTCGGCATTCAGGACATCCTTGGGGAGACGGTACTCGGGGATACCGACGGTCAGCATCCCGCCCGGCACGGGAAGGGCCTCGAAGATCGTGACCTGGTACCCCTCGACGGCCAGATAGTAAGCCGCCGTCAAACCGGCAGGGCCGGCACCGATAATCGCGACCTTCTTGTCCTTTTTTTCCTTGACTTCGGGGATATATTTCGTCTCGTCATTCAGGTCGAGATCGGCGACGAACCGCTTGAGATACATGATGGATACGGGATCATCCACTTCGCCCCTTTTACAGGCGGCCTCGCAGGGGTGATTACAGACCCTCCCACAGACAGCGGGGAGCGGATTCTCCTGCTTGATCAGCTTCAGGGCCTCCTTGTACTTCCCTTCAGCAATGAGGGCCACATAACCCTGGACGCTGATATGGGTCGGACAGGCCGCCTTACAGGGGGCCACACCGATCTTTTCGATCGCGAAGGCGCTGGGAATTGCCTGGGGGAACTTGCGGTAGATGGCCTTCCGGTCATCCAGTCCCTCGTTAAAGATGTTCGGTACCGTCACCGGGCACACCTTGGCACAGTCACCACAGCCGGTACACTTGTCGACATCGACAAAGCGAGGCTCACTTGCGAGCTTCACCTCGAAGCGTCCCGGCTCACCGTCCACCCCTTTTACCGTTCTTTTTGTTAGGATTTCCACGTTCGGATGCCTCCCCACCTCGACAAGCTTGGGGGAGAGGATGCATGCAGAACAGTCATTGGTCGGGAAGGTCTTATCCAGCTGGGCCATGATACCACCGATGCTGATGTCGTTTTCAACAAGGTAGACCTTCATTCCGGAGTTTGCGAGGTCCAGAGAAGACTGGATTCCGGCTATCCCTGACCCAACAACCATCACAGCGCCGATCTTTTCGCTATCTTTTACCACCGCTTTTCGCACCTCGGATTTGATAGTAAGGACCTTCCGTGCGGGTCCCGTTAGAGTACATGTTATGACCATTGGTCATCTGACAAATAACCGGGAAGTTGGGTAGCAGGATTTGCACCCCATGTCAAGACCTAATTACAGCCTTCATATACTAATGTGCGTGGGTCCGGTAAAAGTTTTTGAATCCCGCACAATCAGGGAAAGCGGGTCAGGACGCGGGGAGACAGGCCGCCTCGATCACCCGCCAGACCTCGCCTACGCCGGCACGCGTCTTTGCCGAAAAGGGGATCAGTCCTTCATGGGGAACCCCCAGATGTTCTCCGATTGTTCGATGGGCTCCGATTGCCCGGCTCCGGGAGAATTTATCCGACTTGGTCAGGACGAATGCCACGTTGATTTGCCTGCTCCGGAGCCACTCGATCAGCATATCGTCATGTTCCGAGGGCTCCCGGCGGATATCCAGGATCATGACAACGAGCCGCAGGCTTTCGCGCCCTTCGAGATACCCCTCGATCATTGCCTGCCATCCTTTTTTGACGGAGACAGGAACCCTGGCGTATCCGTAACCGGGGAGATCAACGAAGGAAAGGGCCTTGTTGATCACGAAAAAATTGACCAGCTGGGTCCGTCCCGGGGTATTACTCGTCTTGGCAAGCTTTTTTCGCCCCACCAGGGCGTTGAGCAGGGAAGATTTCCCCACGTTCGACCTGCCGACAAAGGCGACCTCGGGCAAGAGAGGGTCGGGATATTGGGCGGGCGTCACGGCACTCGTTATGAATTCTGCCGACGTAATCTTCATTTTTTCGTTTCCTCGAACCGGATTGCATCGATACGGTACCTGTTTAGCACAACGATCCAAAGAGGGCAAAACAAGATTGCTCACACCGTGAATTCCGCATGTAAGTATAAAATCTCTCTTGCAAAATATGGCTTTCAGCGATAGTAAGAAAGGGTAGTCAAAAAATGACCATGAAATAATTCCATGAACAAGCATCCTTCTCATATCCTGAAGATTCCATTCAGATCAAACGAACACGTCGTCATGATGCTCTTGGCAATGATTGTGGGAGCGCTCGGAGGATATGGGGCCGTCCTGTTCAGACTGGTCATTCATCTCTTCCAGTCACTTTTTTTTGGTACGGGCGGGACAAACTTTCTCAGCCATTTGACAACCTTACCGTGGCATGCAAAGCTCTTTCCTCCCATGATCGGCGGTATCCTCGTCGGCCCCATCATCTATTTCTTCGCCCGGGAAGCTCAAGGGCCAGGTGTCTCCGAGACCATAGAAGCCGTGGCGATGAGAGGCGGCATGATCAGAAAGAGGGTCTTCCTCATCAAGATTCTCGCTTCGGCGCTGTGTATCGGTTCGGGAGGATCAGCGGGGAGAGAGGGTCCCATCGTTCAGATAGGATCGGCAATCGGTTCTCTTGTCGGACAGTTGACCAGGGTTTCGGCGGACCGGATGAGGACCCTGGTCGGGTGCGGAGCGGCAGCGGGGATCGCGGCGACCTTCAATGCACCGATCGCCGGCGTCATGTTCGCCATGGAGATCATTATCGGTAACTACGGGATCGCCACCTTCAGTCCGATCATCGTTTCATCCGTCATGGGAACCGTCATATCAAGGATATACCTGGGAGACTACCCCGCCTTTCTCGTCCCCTCGTACACCCTGGTCAGCCCTCTCGAACTCCCCTTCTATATGCTCCTGGGGATCACAGCAGGTCTGGTCGGTGTCTTGTTCATCAGGACCCTTTACAAAACGGAAGATCTCTTCAAGATCATACCGATCCCCGATTATGCGAAGGCGGGGGTGGGCGGCCTGATAGTGGGGTGCATCGGCGTTTTTCTCCCCTACGTATACGGGGTGGGATATGACACTATCGGCCTCGCCCTCCAGGAGGGACTTGCCTGGTATATGCTGGTTGCCCTGATATTCGTCAAGATAGCGGCCACATCCCTCACCATCGGATCGGGCGGCTCGGGCGGTATATTTGCCCCCTCTCTCTTTATGGGGGCCATGACCGGAGGAGCATTCGGGTACGCCATGCACCTTCTCTTCCCCGCCATAACAGCACCACCAGGGGCTTACTGTCTCGTGGGGATGGGGGCCGTTCTCGCGGCAACCACACACGGTCCGCTACACGCAATCCTGATCATATTTGAGATAACCGGGGATTATAAGATCATCATTCCTCTGATGTTGTCCTGCATCATCGGATACCTGATCTCCTCACAGCTCACCCGAGAATCGATTTTCACTTTAAAGCTGTTCCGCAGGGGGATCGACATCAAGGCGGGGAGGGAGATCAACATCATGAAGTCTCTTCTCGTCAGAGACGCCATGACAAGGAACGTGGCAACGGTATCGGAAAATATGCATCTCAACAAACTGCTGGAACACACCTTCTCAAGCAAGTATTCCAGCTTTCCCGTGGTCGACGAGAGCGGCCTACTCAGCGGAATTATCACCTTTCAGGACTTTAAGGAGGTGGTCTTCGAAGAGGGCCTGGGAGACCTCGTGGTGGTGAAGGATATCGCCATCCCTAGCGTCATAACCATAACGGAGGGTGAAAGCCTGGATGAGGCGCTGAAAAAGATAGGGCTGAAGAACATAGAACAGCTTCCGGTGGTCGATGAGAACAACCCGCGCAAGATAGTGGGCATTCTCTCACGAAGGGATATCTTCTCGGCGTATAACAAGGCACTGATCAACAAATCGCTGGCGGAGGGAATCGGGATCGATCAAACGGACAAAAAGGGGTCTACGGGTACATAGCCCGCCGATATGATCCGAGCGGGGGAGACAGACTCCCCTTTATACCACCCGAATGAGGACGTGCTGTTTCTTCCCTTTTCTCAGGCGGATAACACCATCTTCGGCATCATCGTTTCCGATTTTCTCATCGAAGACGGTCACCTGACGACCGTTGACATAGGCACCTCCCTGTGTGATAAGCCGCCGCGCCTCGCCCCGGGACTTGCACAGGCCTGCATCGTGGAAAAGCTCGAAGGCCGAGATCCCCTCTCCCAGTTCACCTCTTGCCTTTTCCACAGTGGGAATCGCCGACGCATCAGTCGCGTTGGTCCGCGGAATGGTACTTGACGGGAAGAGGTCGGGCCTGACCGGTCTCAGTCCGAAATTATTCACCGCCGCCCCCCAGGCCGCAACCGCCGCGTCCTCTCCGTGGGTAATCCGTGTTGCTTCAAAGGCCAGAACGGCCTTTGCCATGTTCAGCTCCGAATCCATCAGTTTTCCCGATTCCTCGATCTCTTCCATGGGCAGGAGACTAAAAAGCGCGAGGAACTTCCCGACATCGGCATCCTCCGTGTTGATCCAGTACTGGAAATAATCATAGGGGGAGGTGAGCTCGGCTTCCAACCAGACCGTTCCCTTTTCCGTTTTTCCCATCTTGTGCCCCTGAGACGTGACAAGGAGGGGAAAGGTCATCCCATAGATTTTCTTTTCCTCCAGCCGCCTCGTCAGATCGATACCCGCCACGATATTTCCCCACTGGTCATTTCCCCCCATCTGGAGGACACAGTCGTAGTGCTTGCTCAGATAGTAAAAATCGTAGGATTGGAGGAGCATATAGTTGAACTCGATGAAGTTGAGCCCCTTCTCCAGGCGCATTTTATAACTCTCGGCGGCGAGCATCCGGTTGACGCTGAAGCACCGTCCGATATCCCTCAGAAACTCGACATAGTTGAGCTGCGCCAGCCAGTCCGCATTGTTCAGGAGAAGCGCCTTTCCCTCTTCGAAATTGATATATTGGGATAACTGTTTTTTGATGGCTTCCGCGTTGCCGTCGATCTCATCCCGCGTCATGATACGGCGCATTTCGGTCTTTCCGCTGGGATCGCCGATCAAGGCGGTACCGCCACCCACAAGGGCAATCACCCGGTGTCCGCAACGTTGCATATGCATGAGCGACATGATCGGAACAAGACTCCCGATATGGAGGCTCGCCGCCGTCGGGTCAAACCCGATATAGCAGGTAACCGTCTCGTCCTTCAGGAGTCTCCGTATCGGCTCTTCATCCGTAATCTGCTCGACGAATCCCCTCTCGTATAAGATATCATAGGCGCTTTTTTCGTTCATACTCGTCAACTTTCCATGGCAAGAGACAGTCTTTCGATCGAAAGGCTCTTGCCTGTTTGATCATCAATATCTATCAAGACCCCCTGCAGTCGAGCATCCCCTTTCGCAACCTCGTACCGGTTGGGAAGAAGTGTCAGAAACCGCTGAAGGGCCACCTCCTTTTTGATCCCCAAGACGGAATCAAAGGAGCCCGTCATGCCAACATCCGTTATGTAAGCGGTCCCATGAGGGAGAACCCGCTCGTCCGCCGTCTGCACATGGGTATGCGTCCCCACAACGGCACTCACCCGTCCGTCAAGAAACCACCCCAGGGCCTCTTTCTCCGAGGTCGCCTCGGCATGGATATCAACGATGACAATATCCGTCAGTTCCGTCAATGTTTCGAGTTCTTTTTCAGCGACCCGGAAGGGACAATCGAGGGGCCTCATAAAGACACGCCCTTCAAGGTTCAAGACCCCCAGGGATATTCCCCGGCCGGTCTGCACGACGACGCTCCCCTTCCCCGGGGTGCCTACCGGATAATTAGCCGGGCGCAGGAGAGTGTCATAGTCATCTATGAACCCTTCTATATCCTTCTTGTCCCATATATGATTGCCGGACGTCAGGGCATCGATTTCGTTATCGTAGAGTTCCTCCACGACCTTTCTGGTGACGCCGAACCCGCCGGCCGCATTCTCGCAATTGGCGATAACGACATCCACCCCACGGCGCCCCACGATACCGGGGAGAAGAGCACGCACCGCCTTTCGCCCCGGCTTTCCCACGATGTCTCCGATGAAGAGTACCTTCACGCCTCAGACCTTCCTGTTCTACTTCGCAAACTCAGACACGCGCATCTCCCGGATCACCGTGACCTTGATCTGTCCCGGGTAGGTCATCTCCGACTCTACCTTTTTGACGATATCTTTGCAGAGCATAACGGCATCACTGTCGGACACCTTCTCGTTTTCCACCAGGATGCGTATCTCCCGTCCGGCCTGGATCGCGTAGCAGGTATCGACGCCGCTGAAGGAAGTCGCTATCCCTTCCAGCTCCGCCAACCGCTTGACATAGGTTGCAAGCATCTCTCTGCGAGCGCCGGGTCGTGCGGCGGAAAGGGTGTCCGCCGCCTGTATGATGACACCGAGAACGGTATTGTTATGCCCGTCATCGTGGTGCTGCGCGATCGCCTGAACGATCTTCTCGGATTCCCCATATTTTCGGGCATACTCCGCTCCGATGGCGGCATGCGGTCCTTCCACCTCATGGTCGATCGCCTTCCCGATATCGTGCAGCAGGCCGGCCCGTTTGGCATCTTTCACATTCATCTTGAGCTCGGCGGCCATCATCCCCGCAAGATGGGAAACCTCAATGGAATGCTCCAGGACATTCTGGGAAAAACTCGTCCGGAACCGAAGCCGCCCGAGAAGGGTCAACAGTTCGGCATGAACATCATGAACCCCCGCGTCGAAGGAAACCCGCTCTCCCGTCTCCTGAATCACCTTATCAACTTCCGCCCGGATCTTTTTGACGATCTCTTCGATTCTTCCCGGATGAATTCGGCCGTCATGTATCAGACTTTCCAAGGCCCGCTTCGCCACTTCCCGCCGTACGGGATCGAAGCTGGAGATAACCACCGCCTCGGGGGTATCGTCGATGATGAGATCCGTACCGGTCGCGGCCTCAATGGCCCGGATGTTTCTCCCCTCCCGCCCGATGATCCTTCCCTTCATCTCATCCGACGGGAGGTTGACCACCGAAACGGTGTTCTCCGCTACAAAATCGGAGGCATATCGTTGGACCGCATAGGCCAGGATCTCGCGGGACTTTTTTTCCGCTTCCCGCCTGGTGTCATCCTCCATTTTTCGGATGATACCACCCGCTTCGTGCCGGGCGTCATCCACCATCAGCTGGACAAGAGACTCCTTCGCCTCCTCCGAGGAAATCCCGGCGATCCGTTCCAACTGCGCCCGTTGCTCCTCGATAATTGTGTCCACCTTGTCATGCTTTTCACGCAAGAGGTTTTCTTTATCGAGAAGGCTATTTTCTTTTTTTTCAAAAGAATTTTCCCTCTGGGCAAGCTGATCCGTCTTTTTGTCCAGATTTATCTCCTTCTGGTGGATCCGCTCTTCGACCTTTTCGATCTCCGTTCTTCTGTCTCTCGCCTCTTTTTCAAATTCATTCTTGGCCTTGAGGAGATGATCCTTGGCCTGGAGAATAGCCTCTTTCTTGATATTCTCCGCCTCTTTCTGGGCCTCGGTCGTAATCCGCGCGGCCAGTTTCTCCGATGACTCCAGCATCCGGTCGGAAATCATCTTTCGCAGGACATAGCCCAAGGCCACACCCAGTGCCGTGGCCACCAACACCATCAGTATTACAAAACTAATATTCAACACGATCTTCTACCTCCCCCCCGTCATTATTTCGCAGGAACAGGAACAATATTACTCGTAAATTAGTAAGTAGGAAGGGGTAAGGATATGACACGGCATGCCGTTCGGATAGGCACAACCGCCGGAGAAAGGACACGACCAAGCGCGCCCGAGGCCTTGAGAGGGGTAAAAACGCTTCTGCTATACGTCTCCCCCGCCTATGCCGTGACAACCATTATTTTGAACCTCATAAAAGGATTAGCAACCTGTTGCCGCTTCAGGCTTTCCCCCCCGCCCCTTACGGGACACGGCGGACATGCACACCACAAGCAAGGAAGGGTGCTTCAGTCATAAGGTGTTGGTTCAAAAAATTTACAGGCCATCACGCACATCGCAGGGGATTACTGTGCTTTTTGTATCTATATACCTGATTAAATCCTCAACTTCACCTGCAAACCTGTTAGACAGATTCTCTTTTTCTTCTCGTATTCCAAACAACTCCTCGGTAATATTTAAAGCAACCAAAATAGCGACATCTGAAGCTGTTGCATTCTCTGAGGCCTCTCCTATTTCCTTAGCCCTCTCGTTCACATATCGGACAATCTTCTCTACATACTCATCCCCTTTATCGCTCAGGACCGAAAAACGCCGGTCCATCACCACTATGTCGAAACGCTTTTTCAAAGGCGATTCCCCTGTGTTTCAACCTTTACATCTCGATATCGCGCAGCATATCAAGGAGCGTATCCACCTTCGTACGTACCGCATCCTTTTGCTCGCTTAACGTGTGTGTTTTCCTTTCTGCCTCTTCCAGCCGGGCGTTTGATTCTTCCAGCAATCGTTCCAATTCCTGGTTCCGATTTTTTAGCGTGGAACACCCTTCTACAATCTCCCGAATCTTTCGTTCAAGTTCACCAAATCGTTCTAATTCCACGCCTAACCTCTATTTTTATCTGACAATATCTTGTTTTGGTTCGATTATGCCAACTCGCCCCATAAAAGTCAAGGTGGTATTTCTTGCCGGTCGATTCGCTAAAATAGTTCTTGACAGGCGGAGACGAATTGACTATAAAACCCGCCTTTTCGCATTGAGTTGAGATATGACGATACCCCCTGCAGTGAAAGATTGCGAGGGGGTTATTTAATTGATATAATCGTATTGATCGTATCTTCTTTTATATTTACCCATAGGAAAAGTAGGATGGATGACAAAAAAGTACGGAATATCGGGATCAGTGCGCACATCGATTCAGGGAAAACGACACTGACGGAACGGATACTCTTTTACACAAAGAGGATCCATGCGATTCACGACGTCAAGGGGAAAGACGGCGTCGGAGCGACTATGGATTCTATGGAACTCGAGAAGGAACGCGGGATTACCATCGCCTCGGCGGCCACATTCTGCCAATGGCGGGGACATGAGATCAACATTATCGATACTCCCGGCCATGTCGACTTCACCGTCGAGGTTGAACGCTCCCTCAGGGTCCTCGACGGGGCGGCCCTCGTTCTGTGCGCGGTGGGAGGCGTCCAATCACAGTCGATCACCGTCGATCAACAGATGAAGCGATATAAAGTCCCCTGTATCGCCTTCATAAACAAGTGCGACCGGAGCGGCGCGAACCCTTCCCGGGTCATCGACCAGCTCAGAACGAAACTCGGGCATAACGCCGTCGCCGTCCAGATCCCCATCGGACTCGAAAATGATTTTCAGGGGGTTGTCGACCTGATCACAATGAAAGCGGTCTATTTCGACGGGAATAACGGGGAAATCGTCCGCGTTGAGGAAATTCCAGCCGCCCTTGCCTCCGAAGCCAAGGTCAAACGGGAAGCGCTGGTCGAGGCGGCCACCATGTTTTCAGACGAATTGATGGAAGCCGTTCTCGAAGAGAAAGACATCCCCGAGGAGCTGCTGATCAACGCCCTGCGCATGGGAACGCTGACCCGAGCGATGACACCGGTATTTATGGGCTCGGCCTATAAAAACAAGGGGGTTCAGCCTATGCTCGATGCCGTGACCCGATTGCTCCCCTGCCCCTCGGAGATGAAAAACGAGGCCCTCGACCTGAGCAAGGGGGAAGAACCCGTCATCCTCTCCTCCAACCCCGATGCCCCCACGGTCGCGCTCGCGTTCAAACTGGAAGACGGCGCTTACGGCCAGCTGACTTACATCCGCGTGTACCAGGGTTCGGTCCGAAAAGGAGACACAATCGTCAACGCCCGCACGGAAAAGAAGGTAAAGATCGGGCGGGTGGTCCGGATGCATGCCGATCAGATGGAGGATATCGATGCAATCCCGGCAGGATACATCGGCGCCCTTTTCGGGATTGACTGCGCGTCGGGAGACACATTCGTTTCTCCCGGCACATCCCTCGCCATGAGTTCAATGTTCGTCGCCGATCCGGTGATTTCCCTGGCGATCACCCCCAAGGACAACAAGGCACAGATCAACATGTCCAAGGCATTGAACCGCTTCACGAAAGAAGATCCGACATTCAAGACCCATGTCGATGATGAAACAAAAGAGACGATCATCGAAGGGATGGGCGAGCTGCACCTGGAGATCTACGTGGAGCGCATGCGACGTGAGTACGGGGCAGAGGTCGAGACCGGCAACCCCCGCGTCGCCTACCGCGAAACCATTACCCGCAAGGCGGATTTCAACTACACGCACAAGAAACAGACCGGTGGTTCCGGACAATACGGTCGGATCGCGGGATATATCGAGCCGATTACGGAAGGGGAATTCGAATTCGTCAACAAAATCGTGGGAGGGGCCATCCCCACACAGTTTATCCCCTCATGTGAGAAGGGATTCCAGGCCTGCATGGCAAAGGGTCCCAAACTGGAATTCCCCGTGACCGGCGTTCGAGCAGTCATCAATGACGGAGCAGCACACAGCGTCGACTCTTCGGAGATGGCCTTTCAGGCTGCGGCGCGAGGGGGATTTTTGGAGGCCTACGCCAAGGCGGGCGTCGTTATCCACGAACCGGTGATGAAGGTCGTCGTCGAGACACCGACTGAATTTCAGGGTGCCTGTATGGGCCTTCTCAATCAACGGCGTGGTATGATCGTCGGCACGCAGGATGACGGTCCCGTGTGCGTCATCGAGGCGCAGGTTCCGCTGGCGGAGATGTTCGGTTTTTCGACCGTCCTGAGGTCGGCAACGCAGGGACAAGCCCAGTTCACCATGGAGTTCGCTCTCTACAAACTGGTCCCCCAGTCAATCGCCGAAGAACTCGCCGATAAAGCAGCACAAGCCAAAAAGGGTAAATAACAATCTGAAACCGGATCCGGTACAACGTATGAAGGAGTACACCGATGGTTAAAAGCGATCTCATCAATAGGCATCCCTTTGGTATTAAGGGCGGGGTCCCCGATATTATTGCCGGGGGACAGTTCGGAGCCGTCCTTTCACGGGCCGGTGTCGGCAAGACCGCCCTCCTGGTACAACTTGCCCTGAACACCATGCTGAGGGACCAGAATGTCCTGCATATCAGTATGATTGATCCGGTCGACAAGGTAACCCTTTGGTATGAAGAGCTGTTCCATCACTTGAGCCAGAGGGACGGGGTCGAGCAGGGTGACATTTCCCTGGAATCTTTGCTCCCGCACCGCTTTATCATGACCTTCAGGATCGCCGGGTTCAGCGTGCCGAAATTGCGAGAACGGCTTATGGATCTCGACGAGCAGAACATTTTTCGTCCCGACATGATCATTGTGGACGGCCTCAGATTCGACGAATCAGCACGGAATTGTCTGGAAGAAATGAAGATGCTGGCCGGAGAGCAATCGCTACAGGTATGGTTCAGCGTGCATACCCACCGCCACGAAAACGCCTCCTCCGGTGCATTTCCGACATCGATAGCGGATATCCAGGATCTGTTTGATGTGGCGCTCAAACTCGAACCGGAGGAAACCAACATCCGGATCAAGCCGCTGAAAGGACCGGAAGATATCATCTCCGGTCTCTCCCGGCTCGCCCTGGACGCGTCCAGTATGCTGATCAAATAGACAATTCAAAAATGAAAAAGGCAGGGGCATTGCTGCCCTGCCTTGTAAACATTCATCAAGAAAATGGATGTGAGAACCGGCGATTACCTGCCGACAACCTTGAAGTCTTTTCCCATCATCTATTCTTCGTCTTCGTCGTCAAAGAGAATCAGATCGCCCTCAAAGAGGTAAGCTGTGGGATCCCACGCGACCATCTCACTCTCGCCGGAACAGCTTACGTCATCGGACAGTACCAGCCAGATTTTGGCTCCACCGTTTTCGTCGGTCTCAATCGGCAGGTCACCGGTATCCACGGATTCCTTGATATGGATGTCTCCGTATTCATTGACGACACCGGAGCCCAAGCAGATCAGACCGGTTCCCGGCCAGGGATCAGGGTAGTAGATCAGGGTATAATCCTGTCCGATGGGCAGGTCATGCCCATTGAACACGAAGTCGAATGTCGATCCGGACAGATTATATTTCATTTTCCCCCACGCGCCACCCTCAACAAGTGTCCACTCCGCGTCTTTTTCATACAGATACACATGTCCTACGTTCGATTTTCCCGACGGACCGGTGGGACTTTTTGCGAGTACGGGGACGACCAGTAACCCCATTATAACGGCAATAGTTGTTACGGTTCCAAACCTCCTGAGCATACCTTCCTCCTTATCATTTGATTTAATTGGCTCTTTATCAAAAACAGCCACTGGAAAACAACACTGCCCCCACCTTCCCAATCGTTTTCTCTCTGTATCACATCCCTTTCATTCCCCACACAAAGGGCAGCCCGACGGCGTTTTCAGAGGGCTTCAACGCAACAAGCTCGAGGACCCCAGCGGTCATCTTTTCCGCCTACACGAAAGAAAAAAACCGCGAACGTGCGCTTTATCGTGCATGCAATGATTGGACATCCGTATTTCAAAATGTTGGATCACTATCCCAGAAACACAGGACAGGTTCAATGATTCCACTCACTCCATGATAGTGAAACTGGTCACCTCGATGGCGAGCAGGAAAAATCCGCCCTGCACCTACCGGTGCAGGGTCTGTTTTAGAAAAAAACACCGCTCTTGGATCACCCCCGTGCAACCGATCAGCCATCCGGAGGTGAGTTGTCCCATACAACCACTCCCTGAACAACAGGAGGAGATGGTCTCCCGGTCGGACCAACCTTTCATCTATGGCTGCTTTGGCAGGGGGAGTACCGGGATAGATGCGGATACGCAGGAGAACACCAACGGCAAGACAAAATTATTGAGATGCGTGGTATCTGTAAAAATG
Organism: Syntrophales bacterium; assembly: GCA_963662405.2. Taxonomy (GTDB): domain Bacteria; phylum Desulfobacterota; class Syntrophia; order Syntrophales; family UBA2210; genus UBA6078. The sequence goes on along the minus strand of CAXXKT010000001.1, from coordinate 1,418,191 downwards.
GGCGGCATTCCGATTGACGCGTCCCCTCAACAGTGAATAGGATGTCGCCCCGGCATCCGGCGGCGGCATCCAGACGGTGTCGCGGTCAACGAGCTCAGCCATTGGTCGCAATGCACATACAAGATGGCAGGACCATTCCTGATCCTGCCATCTTCTTCCGGGGTTCTCAAGGTATCTTCTGAGGAATACGGGCGCGCCGTTTCTTCACCCTTGCGGCACGCCCGATCCACTATCATTATCTGCTTATTTCTTCTTCACCTTCTCCAGCATCTTGCCGGCGCCCTTTTGAAACGCCTCCAGATAGGACTGCTGCGTGGTGGATTCAAAGAGGAGTCCCACATCCGTGGAATAGTTCGCGGCGATATTGATCGCCCGTTTGCACCCGATTACCGGATCGCCGTTGTCGGCGATCTCGCGCGCCAGCGTTTGGGCCTCGCCCATCAGGTCTGCCTTGGGATAGACATGTTCCACCAGCCCGATGCGTAGCGCCTCCGGGGCATCGATCTTCCGCCCGGTATAGATGAGTTCCTTGGCCTTGCCGACGCCCACGATTCGGGGAAGCCTCTGCGTCCCGCCCCCGTCGGGCATAATCCCCAGCTGAACCTCGGGGATGGAAAACATCGCCGTTTCATCGGCTAATCGTATATCGCACCCCAGAATCAGCTCCAGGCCGGCGCCGAAACAATAGCCGTTAATGGCCGCGATGACCGGAACCGGAAGCTTCTCGTACGCCGTGAAGCAGTCCCGATAGATCTGTATATGCCCGAAGCGGTCATGCCGTTCCATCCCGCCGGTCATGTCCTCACCCGAAGAAATCATCTTCAGGTCCGTCCCGGCGCAAAACGCCTGTTCTCCCGCGCCGGTGAGGATGACCACGCTGATGGACGGGTCGCCCAGGATATGGGCCGCGGCGTCATACAATCCCCTGAGAATTCCACCGTTAAAGGCATTCCTCGCCTCGGGGCGATTGAGCGTCACGGTTGCGATTCTGTCGGTTGTGTCCAGCAAAACATCATGAAAAGTAAACATAGGACCCTCCCTTGAAATATTTACCGAACCAACATATCACGGTTTTCAGAAAGTACAAAGACCTGGTTGTTTCGTCCCGCGCCCATCCGAATATATTCTCTCATATCCACCGGCGAAACAAGCTTCGGACTCGTTATTTTTTTCACCTTGTGTTCTAGAAGGGGATTAGGAGATATAAGAGATCTTGAGACACTGGGGTAAAATGGGGAGAGTGAATCTGTGTTTCACCTGATGCCAGAGAGCATGATTTGTAGAGTAGATCCTCTTCCCACAGCTTTGTTCAATAACTCGTACGGTATCATAAACCTTCTCAGATGGGAATGAGTTTGCACTTGCAAGGTTGATTCGAACGAAGCTATTTTACTGGAGATTAGATTAATGTACGAGGGAGTATTGTAGTATGTCAGTATCGGTTCTTGGGATAGATATCGCAAAACAGAAATTCGACGTTGCACTTCTTGTAGAGGGGAAGACAAAACACAAAACCTGCAAAAATACGGTGGAAGGTTTTGAGACACTGACGATCTGGCTGGAGAGACAGGGAGTTCATAAGGTACATGCCTGCCTTGAGGCGACCGGCAACTATGGAGAGGAATTGGCGATCTATCTCCATGAAACCGGCCATGTGGTCAGTGTTGTCAATCCCGCTCGCATCAAAGGGTTTGGCCAGAGCGAGTTGATTCGCACCAAGACGGATAAGATTGATGCAGCCTTGATTGCCAGATTCTGTCTGGCTATGAGACCAGATCCCTGGAGTCCACCCTCACCGGAGATCAGAGCCCTGAGGGCGTTGGTCAGGCGAGTTGACAGTCTGATCAACATGCGAAGTCAGGAGAAGAATCGAATAAGTGCAGCTCATGAATCAGTTATTCCATTGATCAGAGAACACATTAACTATCTTGATAAGGAAATAGAGAAAATCAGGGAACAGATTGCTGATCTAATTGATCGGGATCCGAACCTGAAAAACAAGAAAGGGCTCTTGGCTTCCATTCCAGGTATCGGCACGGCAACCATTCCTCACATCCTGGCAGAATTGGATGATCTGGACAAATTCAGTCATGTGCGGGAACTGGTGGCGTTCATCGGGCTTGCGCCACGGGAAACACTTTCAGGATCATCTATTAAAGGCAAACCCAGGTTATGCAAAATCGGACATGCGCGGCTCAGAAAAGCTCTGTATATGCCGGCACTGGTATCGATCCAATGTAATCCCGTTATGATTGCTTTTTATAATCGCCTTAAAGAGAAAGGAAAAAACGGGAAAGTGATTGTCTGTGCGATAATGAGGAAGCTGGTGCACCTTATCTTTGGAATCCTGAAATCCGGCAAAAAGTATGACCCAAATTATAAACCAGCTTTCGCTTGACAAGAACGGTATCTACAACTGCTCAGGATAATTCCTGAAGAAAATCGATGATTACTGATTGAAAGTCTCACGGTAAAATCTCTTGACAATATATCATGATGGAGTTAGTGGTTTAGTACATTATTGATCTTGAACGTATTATCTATGCTTTTGAGCAGCTGTAACCGGGGGGGGATTATGGTCTGATCATCTAAAGCCCTGTTTCTTAAAAAGAGAGATGGGGCTTTTTTTGCGTAACCTAAGATAACATTTAGACCTCCTTATTGACTTCAAGCATAGACAAATTGAATTTTTGTATAGAACCAACCAAACACCGTTCTGCTATAGAAATATGAAAGCAACCTATAACTTCTTTTCGTCAAAACGTACTTGGTCAAAGTTAAAGGATGAGATACTTGCATCTTATTTAGTTCCCTATCTATCAAAAATAACTCGGCATTAAATGGGGACAGCGCCCATTTTTTATACATGCTCATTGGAGAGTTACCCTATTTTAGGCCTGCTCGTATACAAATTAACTGCACAATCTTTTATCAATATCCTTTCAAAAATGACGGCCAAGTGAAATTCAGGGTTTGATCCCGTCGTTCCAGATATCCTGGGCGATCTTCCAGCTCCCGTCCGGCTGTTTCTTGAACACCATGAGATAGAAACCGCCGTGAGGCGTGGCCGTTCCTCCCGCGCTGACGGTGTCCGACCGCTGCCATTCACCGCTGAGATAGGCACACCCGCCACATACCTCAATGGTACCGGCCTTCAACTCGAACGTGGAACGCGTCTTGCCGAAAAAGGCCTCATAACGGGCGACGATCCGGTCCGCCCCGACAATCGCCTTCTCCCCCGTCGGCGGCATCCAGATGGCGTCTCGGTCAATGAGCGCGGCCATTGCCTTTGCATCGCCCGCGTTGTAGGCGGCGTTAAAGGCAAGGCGGACGCTATCGATGGCAGCCTCGTCATTTCCCGCGAACGACGCGCCGCCCCCCCAAAAGACCCCCATCGTGATCACAACAATATAAAGAACAGCTTTGTAGACTTTCTGCTTTATCATGACCGTTCCTCCTTTCCCGGATAGAAGATTGACCTGTTCGGGTCATCGATAAACATCTTTTCGATGTCCTACCTTTATTACCCAGATTGTAAGCTCTTTATCCTGAATGGAATAGATGATCCGGTACAGCCCCTGGCGAACACGATATCTCTCTTGCCCTGTAAGCTTTTCGTGGCCCGGTGGTCTCGGATCTTGAGAAAGCGCCTCAATGCGATCGAGAATCTTTCTTAAATCTTTTTTGGGGATTGCACGGAAGTCTTTTTCAACGGACTCTTTGAAACAAATCTCATATTCTGCCATCTTTTTTCAGCCTCTTGATCATCGTTTCGTAGCTGATTAAGGGCTCTCTTATTCTTTCCTCAAAGGCTGCAATATCTTCAGCGTCTTCAGCCAGGGATTCTTTGATGGCATCATTCACTAATTTCGACAAGGACTGGGATGTTTCAACCGCCTTCAGACGAAGAGCTCTATGTAATTCCGGGTCCAGGTACACCGTGGCCCGTATTGCTGCCGATCCCATATTATCACCTCCCCTGTTGTTATGTAGCCTTAACACCAAAAAGTCACAACGGCAAGGCTTTTCCTTTTTTGAGTGAGCAACACCAGCTTCTGCTGACTACCTATTGCCTTACAGCAAAATTTCTTGACAAAATACCATTAACATTAAATGGGGACAGCGCCCATTTTTTATAAGTTCCCGATTTCAGAGAGTTCTCTTTAATATTTCCATTTCATCTTTCCCTTATCCGAAGTGCCGACATCACTTATAAGAGCATCATGCTCTCGGCCTCCCGCAGCAGGTCGTCTCTGAAGGAGGGGTGGGCGATACTGATGATGGCCAGGGCCCGTTCACGAGTGGTTTTCCCCTGGATCTTGACGAGGCCATACTCCGTGCACAGGTAGTCGGTATCCATCCGGGGCGTCGTCACCATCGTCCCCTCCGGGAGACGGGAAACAATCCGCGAGAACTGCCCCTTTTTGGCCGTGGAGTAGCATGCCAATATGGATTTACCACCTTTGGAATTACATGCCCCCCGCACGAAATCAAGTTGCCCGCCCACACCGCTGAACTGGGATTGGTCGAGCGATTCCGCGTTGCACTGCCCGAAAAGGTCGACCTCCAGGATCGCGTTGATGGAAACCATATTGTCGTTTCTGCTGATTACGGCCGGGTCCAGGACGTAGGAAGAGGGATAACTCGCCATGCTCGGGTTGTCGTTCATGAAATCATAGGTGTCTTGTGTCCCGTATGCGCAGGTGTAGACATGTTTTTCCGCGTGTAAATTCTTCCTGCGTCCCGTAATCACCCCCTGCCTGATGAGGTCCACCATTCCGGGGCCGATGAGTTCGGTATGGATACCCAAGTCTTTATGCCCGGTCAGGTAGGGAGTGACACCGTTGGGGACATTCCCGATCCCCAGCTGCAGGACGGCGCCGTCGGGGATAACCTCGGCGATATGTTTCCCGATCAGGGCGTCTTCCGGTTTCGGCGGTGGCGGCGGCAATTCAAGCAGCGGGACGGTGTTTTCCACGATGGCGTCAACGTCGGAGATGTGGATCATTCCGCTCCCGAAGACACGGGGCATGTGTTCGTTCACTTCAACGATGACTTTCTTGCTCGCCTTGGACGCCACCGACGTATAGTCGTTGTTGGTCCCGAAGCTGAAGAACCCGGACCGGTCCATGGGCGAAACGGTGGTGATGGTGACATCGACGGTCATCTCTTCCCGGATCAGCCGCGGGACCTGATGGAAGTAGACGGGGATGTACTGCGTCAGCCCGACCGAGACCAATCCCCGTGAATGGCCGCTGACAAACCATGAATATGACTCGATGACATCGCTCAGGTCCGGCCGGCAGATCGTTTCGGTCACATACTTGAGGGGGTTGAAGGAATAGACCTTGATGTCCCGCAGTTCCCCCGCCTCCGCCCTGTCGGCAAGGGCGGCGAGGAGGGCCGGAGGCTCGGCGATGGTCATGCCGTGGATCAGGGTATCACCGCTCTTGATCGACGCGACGGCGTCCGCAGGGGCGGTCAACTTGCGCTTATACTCGTCAATGTACGCGTGCATGGGCTGGCTCCTTCACAGGTCGTATTTTTTAACCAAAAAATCCCGCTACCAGTCCCTTGCTTCAAACCGTAAAAGGGACGGATCGATTCTTCTGTTCAGTAATTCGTATACAGTGGGGCCGGGTATGATCACCCAAGACAAATTTCGTTACATCGTTTTGCAACCTCTCATAATTGATAAAAGAAATCAAGCAGACATTTGGGGCACGGGGTCAGTTAGCCAGCTCGATGACCGACGCGGCGATCTCTTCCGCCCGGTTCATGACATCGTCGCCGATGTCATAGGGATGGTCGACGCAGTCCGCCTGAATGACAAAGACTTCGCCGAACCCGAGCCTCCAGAAGAGCGACTCGTACCGCTGGTAGATGTCGGCATGCCACTCTTTCACGCCACCCTGCGTCTGGATGAATACGAGTATCTTGCGGGGGGGGGGGGGGAGCCGTGACGGGTCAGGGCGTGTCTCGAAGTCCGGCTTCAGGAATGAAAACAGCCGCGATTCGAAGAGGTACAGATTCCCCGTGACATCTCCCTCATAGACCCCCGTGGAGAGGACGAGGACATCACAGGTAACGAGGATGTCAAATATCGTGGTGATATCGTCCCGGATAGCGCACCGGTCGGTTGTGGTTTTGCAGGACAAGCACCGTTTGCACCCGTTGATCTGCAGGCCTCCGAGCGTAAAGCTTTCAATCTGCGCACAGAGAAGGCCGGCTTTTTCGAGAAACCGGGTGGCGATGGCGGCGCTGGAGCCATCGACCATGCTTCCGTACACGTTGAGGATTTTCATAGCTCAGCCCTCCTGCAAGGGGTATCTCACTCGTTCATCCGCTCCAGCTTGAAAATGACGGGGCGGAGCCCGTCATTACAGCTATTGATGGAGACGCCTTCCTGCCGGACCCATCGATCGCCGAAAAACGTCCCCGTTGTTCCGTGTACCAGGGCGAAGACATAATGCTGGATTGCTTTCCATGCTTCGTCGCAGAAGCCTTCGGGCTTCGCGTATCCCGCCACGAATACATCGCCGACTTTGTGGAAAGGACAGGGGTCAATGCCGGCAACCCCGTACTCCCTGGCAAGCTTTTCGTTAAATTGGGTTTCCAATACCGTAATCCTGCATTTTCCCATGGAGGCGCCTCCTTTCCCGCCTGAACTTTCACCCTTTTTATCATAGAAACCTTTCATCGTTACAAAAGAATCGCTTGTCACAGCTCGTTGTGGCAATGCGGGCCCTTTTTGTGCTATCGTGCCCTCGCGACGGAGGTGCATGTATGGCAATCGACTTCACAATCAAGAAGGTAACGGCTCGATTCCTCGACCCGACCGATGGCTTCGCGGATAAAGAGCGGGGGATTGAATACCGGATCGACCCCTTGACCGGAGAGATGGGAATGGTGAGGGACCTGCGATACCCCAATCCCCCCGCCCCCGATCTGACATCGTTGATCGAAAAGTCACGTGAGAGGTGCCCCTTCTGCCCCGGCGCAGTGGAGGAGACAACCCCTCGATTCATCCCCGCCTTTCGGGAAGAAGGTCACATACAGGCGGGAGAGGCGCGAGTCTTTCCCAACCTCTACCCCTATAATCAGTATGGCGCGGTCACGGTGATCTCCCGGGAACACTATGTGGGGCTTTCCTCTTTTACGGTACCGATGCTCACGGACGCCTTCCGGGCCTCCCGGGAATATCTGAAGACCGTCAGTGCGTACGATCCAAAGGCGAAGTACTGCGGGATCATGTGGAACTATTTCCCCCCCGCCAATGCCAGCCAGATTCACCCTCATCAACAGCCCTTTGCCGGGCCTTTTCCCCTCGCCTATCACAAGAAGCTGCTGGCAAGCTCGAAACGGTTCTTCCGGAAAGAGGGTACCTCCTACTGGGACGAGCTCATTCGGGAAGAAAAAAAACGGGGAGCGCGATACATCGGCGAGATCGGACAGACGGTCTGGATGACCAGCTTCGTCCCGCGTTCGTTCCAGATGGACATCCGGGTGGTGTTTCAGCGAAGAGCAACGATCATATCACTCGCGGACAGCGACCTCCGGGATCTGGCGGAGGGGCTGACCCGTCTCTTTGCCTACATGGCCGAGCAGTATTATTACAGCTTCAATTTCTTCCTCTATTCGGGGCTGGAGGGGGATGACAGCTTCCGGACCCAGGCCCGGATCATCCAGCGCGGGCCGATCCCCTACATCGACATCTCCGACGGGGCCAACGCGACCCTCCTAGGTGACACCTTCATGTCCATCCGAAGCCCGGAGTACGTGGCCGAAGGGGTGAGACCGCACTTCTCCTGAACGACACAAGTCCTCTCACCGCGTCTTCATGCCGATATGGGCGGGCGTCTCCCGGCCCAGGGGCGTGCTTCTTCGAGCTGTGCCGCGAGACGAAAGAGGGTCGCTTCGTCCCCGAACCGTCCGACAAAATGGGTCCCCACCGGGACGTTGTCATCATTCCAGAAGAGGGGAACGGACATCGCCGGCTGTCCCGTCGCGTTACAGACAGGGGTGAAGGGCACAAACGTCCCCGCCCGGATAAAGCCCCTGAGTGGATCGTCCGGTGGGGAATCGAAGGTCCCCAGCGGCACGGGCGGCTCGGCGAGTGTCGGCGTGAGGAAGATATCATACTCTGTGAAGAAGGAAGCGATGTCCCGGGCCAGGCGCTGTATCGTCAGCACGGCGTTGAGATAATCAGCGGCATCGTAGTGCAATCCCATCTCGGCAAGCGCCCAGGTGAGCGGCTCGACCTGACCTTTCCGAACGCCGAGCGCCTTTATCGTTGCCGCGATTCCCGCCGACCAGAGAACGACAAAGGCCTCTGTCACCTGATCCCTGTTTATCGACGGCGCACTCTCCTCGACATCATGGCCCAGATCCGAGCAGAGCGCCGCGGCTTCCTGAACCGCCCTGATGCAGTCGTCGTGGATCGGCATCCCGGCATCTGTTCCCGTGGTGAAGCCGATCCGAAGCCGTCCGGCGGGGGCGCCGACCTCCTGCGCAAAGGGGCGCTCTTTGGGCGGCGCCCAGTAGGGATCACCGACACCCGGTCCCGCCGTCGCATCGAGGATCGCCGCGCTGTCCCTGACCGAGCGCGTGAGGACGTGCTCGGCAACAAGGCCGCTCATGAGATCGCCAAAGTCGGGGCCGAGGGGATTTCTCCCCCTGGTCGGTTTCAGTCCGAAGAGGCCGCAACACGACGCCGGGATACGGATGGAACCACCCCCATCATTCCCGTGCGCCGCCGGCACCATACCAGCGGCGACGGCCGCGGCCGAACCGCCGCTGGAACCGCCGGTGGTCCGTCCCGTATCCCATGGATTACGGCACGGGCCGTGAAGGGCCGGCTCCGTGGTGGGGAGGATACCGAACTCAGGGGTGTTCGTCTTTCCCAAGATGATGAATCCCGCCCGTTTATACCGGGAAACCAGCTCGCTGTCATGATCGGGGATAAAATCCTGCAGAAGCTTCGATCCGAAGGTCATGCGGACTCCCGCACAGGAGGCCAGCAGGTCCTTGAGAAGAAAGGGCACCCCGGAAAAGGGGCCATCCGGCAGAGTGCCCCGCGCCAGATCACGCGCCAGATCGAACAGGGGGGTCACCACCGCGTTCAGAGCCGGATTTATCCGTTCGATGCGCTCGATGGCCGCATCGACCAGTTGACGGGGGTGAACTTCCTTTGTGCGCACCAGTTCCGCCTGTGCCGTGGCATCGAGAAAGGCCAACTCATCGGTTCCGGACATGATCACACCTCCTCTTTGGGGTCTCCCAGGAAACGGGGAGTTATGATTGTCTGATTAAACACTTTCTTCGGCATGAAATCAATGCAAACAGAAGACCTTGAACAATCAGTGCAACACTGCCCCGGCAAGTTGTGCGACATACCGCGCTATGGGCACGCACGATGTCAGACCGGGGGATTCTATCCCGATCAGGTTGATCAGGCCGGGAAAGCCGCGGCTGCTTTCTTCGGTGATCACAAAGTCCCGGTAGAGCTCGCTCGGTCCCTGGAGTTTCGGCCGTATCCCGCTCGTGTCGGGGTGAAGCTGTTCCCTTCGCACGCCAAGCATATATCGTTTCACGGACTCCCAGAAGGAGTTCCTCTTCGTTTCGTCAACGGCATATGCTCAATTGGTCACATATTCCGTGTCCGGCCCGAATCTGACCCGGCCGGCGAGTTCTTCCGCCACGGCGAGCCCGACAACACCCGCTTCCACAATCGTTACGTCAAAGATAGTCTGGATCATCCCATCATTCACCGTACCGGCGCATCATAGCCGCCGGCATTCTTCCCGGCAAGGGGAAAATAGCGCATACGCGGCATTCCCTTGACTAATGGTCCTTCCCGCTGTAATAAACCATTACCATTCAAAGATGCATGTCCATACCGATTGCTTTTCTTATGTTGCGGTGCACTGAACAATGAAGAAGGGGGAAACGTGCATGAAGGAAGGTAACCACGAATTCGATGAACGCCAGAGGATTGAAGCAGCCCTCAAAGAATCCCAAGAGGCATATCGACAGATGCTCGATGCAATGCCGGACTGTTACGTAGAATATGACCTTGCGGGGAATGTTACTTTCGCCAACAAGGCCTCTCTTGACTGGAGCAGCCGTTCCAAAGATGAGATCATCGGTATAAGCTATAAAAAGCTGCTTGATAAGGGGACCCGCAAACAAATCAAGCGAGTCTACTCCAAGGTGTACACCACAAAGGCCACCCGTAAAGGATTTATCCATGACATGGTACGAAAGGACGGGAAAAGGAGGATTATCGAATGCTCGATTTCTTTAAAAGAAACAAACGGTCAGGCAACGGGGTTCCGGCAGATATGGCACGATATTACAGACCGCAAAAGAACTGAAGAAGAATTGGCAAACCATCGAAGCCGGTTGGAGGCCATCTTCGGGAGTGTAAGGGAAGGCATCATTGCCGTTGACACCGACAGCAAGGTGATCGACGCGAACACGGCCATTGAAAAAATTTGTGGCGTACGTTCCGAAGACATCACCGGGTCACCCTTCGCGAAAACGCGCCCCTTATGCAGTATGGCATGTCAAAATATCTTGCGAGAAACCCTGGAAAAACAAGCAACAATCAGGGAATACCAGATTGAATGCCATCGGCATGATAAGCCGCAACAGGTCGTTGTCATTACCAGTTCTCCTCTTATTGACTCACAGAGCAAGTTCAAGGGGGCCGTTCTCGTGATACGAGACGTAACCAAGTTGCGTGGTCTTGAGAAAGAGTTACAAGGGAGATATCAGTTTCAACAAATCATCGGCAAAAGCAGGAAAATGCAGGATATCTATAGTTTTCTTGAGAATCTTGCAAATTTGCAAACCACGGTTCTGATCACCGGAGAAAGTGGAACGGGGAAGGAACTCGTTGCCAGAGCACTTCATTACGGGGGAGAGAGGGCCTTTAAGCCCTTCGTAACGGTCAACTGTTCCGCCCTGGCGGAAAATCTGCTGGAGAGCGAGTTATTTGGTCATGTTAAAGGGGCCTTCACAGGGGCGATCAGAGATCGGCTCGGTCGATTCCAGACAGCCAATGAAGGAACGATCCTGATCGATGAAATAGGTGACATCTCGCCTCTTATCCAATTGAAACTCCTGAGGGTCTTGCAAGAAAAGGAATTTGAACGGGTCGGTGAGTCAAATCCTCAGAAAGTGGATGTCCGAGTCATTGCGTGCACGAACAAGGATTTAAAAGAAAAGGTAACGAAAGGTGAATTCCGGGAAGATCTGTATTACCGGCTGAAGGTTGTTGAGATTACACTGCCCCCTCTTCGAGACCGACTGGAAGATGTGCCCCTGTTGACAACCCATTTTTGTCGTTCATTTAATGAAAAATTCAAGAAGAATATCAAAGGTATTTCACATGAGGCCCTCGAAAAGTTTATGAACTACCCGTGGCCAGGGAATGTCAGGGAATTGGAGCATGCCCTGGAACATGCATTTGTGCTGTGCAATGGACGGGAGATAAAGACCGAGCATTTATCCCCTGAGATTAGAGGATACAAGGGGACGGAGAACGGCACTACCCGCGCAATCAACGGCAATAAACCAAAACAAGATCAAGAAATCATCGATGTCCTGAATAAAACCGATTGGAACAAAGCCAAGGCGGCCCGACTGTTGGGAATTAACCGGCGAACCATTTACCGAAAAATTAACAAACTTCAGATCACCGAACCTCACTGACGAGAGTGACATGTCACACTACTGTGCGCCACATATGTGTGACATGTCACATTTCTTGATGCCACCCCCCAAGCACTAATTGATTAGATTACCAACGGTTATCATTTTTTGCGCCCCTGGCATGTTTATTGTTTCCTAAGGATTGCAGGGGAAGGCAGATCTGTGCCTTGGTGCCTTGGTGCCTTGGTGCCTTGGTGCCTTGGTGCCTTAGTGCCTTAGTGCTTTGCATTCTCTGAAATCCTTCACGCGGGGTTACATAATGGAGAGTCCGGTTCGCTTCGTGGGACCCGAAAATTTTGAACGGGAAATCACAACCGAAGAAAAACCGGTCCTTCTCGTGTGCGTGCCCCGCAATGAACAGTTTTTCGAAGTTTTACGGATTGTTGAGAGAATAGCAAAAAGGTGTGGGCAGAAATTGAAGGTGTGCCTACTGGAAGAAGGGTTCATAAGACCATTTCAAGAGCGGTATGGTGTTTTCGGAACTCCAACATTCCTGATCCTGGTCAAAGGAGAGGAACGAAATCGGCTGTTGGGGCTTGCCGACGAAGAGACGCTGATGCATTTCATCACAACCAATTAACATGAAATGGTTTTTTGCATTTTTACGTCATGCTGCTTCAACGATTCAGAGGAACCGACAACAAATATGAAAGTGATTCTCACCGTTTTCATCATCTAAAAAATACTGCTACATGTGAAGGAGGAAACAAGGGCTATGAGAGAAATGCGCAAAACATTATTCACGGGGGTCAGGTACGCCGGCATCCTGTTCGTTCTGGTGCTGACACTTGCATCCTTCACCGGTTGTGGAGGGGGGAGCAGTGCGGGGAAGACGCCGCTGTCGGGGACCTTTACGGACAGTGCGGTATCGGGTCTTACCTATCAGGGTGACACCCTCTCCGGTACAACCGATACCGACGGGACCTTTAAGTATTTCATCGGCGATACGGTGAGCTTCTCTATCGGCACCTGTGCCCTGGGTGCCGCCACCGGGAACGATCGGCTTTCCCCCATCGACCTCGTGGCGGGGGCTGTGGACGGAACGGATCCGACGGTCACCAACATCTGTGTCCTCTTGCAGACCCTCGATCAGGACGGGGATCTGAACAACGGGATCCGGATCACTACTGCCATCGCCGACATCGTCAGCCGTTATCAAATCGATTTCAATCAGACCACGGCCGATTTTGCCGCGGATCCGAACGTCACGGGTCTCCTCGACGACCTGAACGCGGCCGGGGTCTTTACAGACCTTGATCCACGGGACCGGACACTGCAAAGTGCCGGTGATGCACAGGACCATCTCGCCCGTTCCCTGAGCGAACGCAACACGGTGGTGACCACCTCTGGTTCCGTGAAGGGGTATGCCGCGAACGCGAATACCTGGCAGTACCTTGGTATTCCCTATGCCCAGCCGCCCATCGGTGATCTTCGCTGGAGACCACCGCAACCACCCGAGGCTTGGGAAGGCGTGCGGGACGCCATCGCCTGGGGAGACCAGGCACCCCAGAATCCGGCGTATCAATCGATCAACAAAGGGGGGATGAGCGAGGACTGCCTCTACCTGCATGTCACGGCGCCGAAGGGTGCCTCGAACCTCCCGGTCATGGTCTGGTTCCACGGGGGCGCATTCACGATCCTGTCGAACAACTCCGTACAGTATAACAACCCCACCGGTCTGACGACCAAAGGTGTTGTGGTGGTTACCGTCAACCACCGCCTGGGACCGTTCGGGTACATAGCCCATCCGCTTCTGACCGCGGAATCGGGTTATAACGGTTCCGGCAACTACGGCCAGATGGACCTGGTGGCCGCGCTTGAGTGGGTCCAAGACAACATCGCAGCTTTCGGCGGCAACCCGGACAGCGTCACCATATTCGGCCAGTCAGGGGGCGGAGGCAAGACGTACTGCCTGATGATGTCCCCCCAGGCCGAGGGACTCTTCCACAAGGCCGTCTGCCAGAGCGGCGCCAGCCCGACCTCGCCGGCCAGCACCAGCGCCGCGTCCCTTGCGGCCGCGGAGGCCCTTGGAACCGCCATGTTTGAGGGGATGGGAGCGACCACACTGGAAGAGGCTCGTTCCTTACCGTGGACGGCTATTATTCAGGCCGAACTGGCCGCCGGGATCCCCCGGGAAACCTACCGGCCGAATTGTGACTACTATTATCTGCCGAAACCGTACTATCAGAACATGCTCGACGGCGTCCCCGGTGACGTACCCTTTATGGTCGGCGTCACCTCGGGCGACTATCCCCATTTACGGGCGGCACTGCCGATTTTTGTCGCCCAGCTGGAGCCGTTTTACCAATCCAACATGTTTGTCTATGACTTCAGGCGCGTTCCTCCCGGCTGGGAAGCGATGGGCCTGTTGAGCGGGCACGGCGGTGAACTCCCCTATCTGTTCAATTATAAGATGGGTCTGGTCAGCAACTTTGCGCTTGGTCTGGTCCTGACTCCGGCCGGCACCATACCTGAGATCGGCGATCTCAATGGCAACGGGGTTGCCGGAGATACGGTGGATATCTATCTCTCCATGGGGTGGAATGCCGATGATGAGATCGTGGTGGACACCATCATGACCATGTGGACGAACTTCGCCAAGACGGGGAATCCCAGCATCACCGGGTTCGATTGGCCGGTCTACACAACGGCCAACGACACCTACGTCGAGATCGATGTGACACCGACAGTCAACACCGGCATATCCGCCTGGTAGCGGTCCACCAGCGAGGACACCATCTGCCGCAGGAAACGAGTGGGCCCGTGCCGACCGGCTCAGGCCCACTCTTCTGACCGCTCCCACTGTCACGAAAGGAGCGATACATCCCGATAAAGAAATTCTGTAATCTATCCAAAAAGGAGAAGGTATAATGAAAAAGATGCGCAAGACATTTTTTACGGGGATCAGGTACGCCGGCATCCTGTTCGTTCTGGTGCTGACACTTGCATCCTTCACCGGTTGTGGGAGCGGGAGCAGTGCGGGGAAGACGCCGCTGTCGGGGACCTTTACGGACAGTGCGGTATCGGGTCTCACCTATCAGGGTGACACCCTCTCCGGTACAACCGATACCGACGGGACCTTCAAGTATTTCATCGGCGAGACGGTGAGCTTCTCCATCGGCACCTGTGCCCTGGGTACCGCCACCGGGAACGATCGGCTTTCCCCCATCGACCTCGTGGCGGGGGCTGTGGATGGAACAGATTCGACGGTCACCAACATCTGTGTCCTCTTGCAGACCCTCGATCAGGACGGGGATCTGAACAACGGGATCCGGATCACTACTGCCATCGCCGACATCGTCAGCCGTTATCAAATCGATTTCAATCAGACCACGGCCGATTTTGCCGCGGATCCGAACGTCACGGGTCTCCTCGACGACCTGAACGCGGCCGGGGTCTTTACAGACCTTGATCCACGGGACCGGACACTGCAAAGTGCCGGTGATGCACAGGACCATCTCGCCCGTTCCCTGAGCGAACGCAACACGGTGGAGACAATGTACGGGTCTGTCAGGGGGTATGCCGCGAACGAGACCACCTGGCAATACCTAGGGATCCCCTATGCCCAGCCGCCCGTCGGCAATCTGCGCTGGCAACCACCACAATCCCTCGAGGACTGGACAGGTGTGCGTGAAGCCATCGCCTGGGGAGACCAGGCCGCACAGCATCCGGGCCTGCAAAAATATGGTGAGGGAGGGATGAGCGAAGACTGTCTCTATCTCAATGTCACAACGCCGAAGGGTGCCTCGAACCTCCCGACCATGGTTTGGTTCCACGGGGGCGGCTTCACGGCCCTGACCAGCAACACGAAACCCTTTAATAACCCTGCCGCGCTCACCACCAAGGGTGTCGTCGTCGTCACCGTCAATCACCGGCTGAATATCTTTGGGTACATGGCCCATCCGCTCCTCTCCGCAGAATCGGGGTACGGCGGTTCGGGCAACTACGGTCAGATGGACCTGATCGCGGCGCTCGAATGGGTCCAAGACAACATCGCAGCTTTCGGTGGCAACCCGGATAACGTGACCATCTTCGGTGAGTCCGGAGGCGGCAGGAAGACCTTTTCGCTTTTTGCTTCGCCTCAGGCCGCGGGACTCTTCCACAAGGCCATCAGTCAAAGCGGGACTCTGAGGCCGGACACTCGCAGCCTTGCAGCCGCAGAAGCGTATGGTACGGCCCTGTCGAACAGCCTGGGCGTTACCACCCTTGAGGAGCTGCGTGCCATAGACTGGCAGTCCCTGTACTACGCCTCGGCAACAACCGTGGTTCCCTATACCAACGTCGACGGATGGTATCTCACCACTACCGAGCGGGAACTCATAGAGACCGGTGCGCACAACGACGTCCCCTTCATGATTGTTGCCAATACGAATGATACAGAAGAGCCGATTGCGACCTGGAAGAATGTCTTTCCCTGGATGACTGATTTTAGTGTCCAGAATCACTATGCCTGTTTCTTTACCGAAGTTCCTGACGGCTGGGCGGCCAGGGGGGTCTTGACCTACCATGGATGTGAGTTGGCCTATGTGTTCAACTCTCCGACAAGTGTGATCACACACTACCTCCTCGGTCTGGTGATCGACCCGGCCACCGGGAACTCGCTGGTCATCGGAGACATAAACGGCAACGGTGTAACGGGGTCGCAGGGAGATCCCACGGACATATTTCTATCCTGCGGGTGGTCTGCCGCCGATTGGGACGTTGCAGACACTGCGATGACGATCTGGACCAACTTCGCCAAGACCGGTGATCCGAGCATACCGGGAGTCCTCGACTGGACCCCCTATACCACGGCAAATGATACATACCTCGACCTTGGAAACACATTGGAGCTGAAGGCCGGATACGGAACGGTTTTCCCGTAAGAAAACCGACCCACATCCAGTAATATTTCGCAAGAGGGGCTCTCGCCGATCAGCGAGAGCCCCTCTTGGATTTCTGTGACTCCTTTTTCAGGAGCACAAAGAAAAAGAATTTGAAGAGATTCCTCGATACAGAGTTCCGGTCTGGTCTGTGATCAAAATGTGCCCGATTGTGAAGATATATTGCCCTGAAATCTTTTGACAAGAATTCTATTTTCTAATATGCGAGACAAGGGGTGTTGTATCGTGTACGTTTCATAGATCCACTTCTCGGGCGTGCAGGGCTGTGAACCTGGGTTTGACTCCATTGATACATACCTCTTGTACTACTTGGGTCAGGGCCTGCCTGGAGCGTTTCTTCTCCGCGACAAAGAAGGGAACATACCCACCCTGGCGAAGCTTCGGAACCAACAGATACAAGGTCCCCAAACGGGTATCAAACCGCTGAACACGGGCCCCTGAAAAATGCGTCGTCCGTTCATCACTATGCTTTCCCTTGATCGCTCACACTTTCATCTCCGATTTAACTTCCATCATTCGTTGTTTCGACCACTGGAGCATCGTATACATCGGTGGCCTCCATCAACAACTCAATTTGCGAACTTTTATTTACACTACCATCGAAATTACCAACATTTTTCAAGGTGGGCCTGGGTCTGTTTTATCTTACACCTTAGAGATGTAAACCGACAAGTCGTGCCACATATCGTGCCATCGGTATACATGCCGTCAGACCGGGGGATTCTATCCCGATCAGGTTGATCAGGCCGGGACACCCCCTGCCGCTCTCCTCGGTAACAACGAAGTCCCGGTAGGGGTCTTCCGGTCCTTGGAGCTTCGGCCGTATCCCGCTCGTGTCGGGCTGGAGCCGTTCCCTTCGCACACCGGGCAGGTACCTCTTGATGGATTTCCAAAAGGCGTTCCTCTTCGTTTCGTCAACGGCATATGCCAAATTGGTCACATATTCCGTGTCCGGCCCGAATCTGACCCGGCCGGCCAGGTCAAGGGTCGCGTGCACCCCGAGCCCCACTTGCCGATCCTGGGGTACCGGATAGACGAGGTGTGAAAGTCTCGGAGCGGGAGATACAGCAAAGTAGTCCCCCTTGCAGTATTGAATGCGGTAGCCGCTCTCGTCGATGTCGATCCCCGCGAGCGCGGCGATCCGGTCGGCGTACAGACCGGCGCAGTTGATCAGGACCCGTGTCCCGAACCGGTATTCTCCGCCGTTGACCTGCACGTCATAGGTGTCTGCGGCACGTTCAATACCGGTGACCTCCGAGCGAAAGACGATGACGGCACCGGCGGACCGGGCCGTAACCAAGAAGGAGTTCATCAGGGCGTGGGAATCAATGATCCCGGTGGAAGGGGAGAAGAGGGCCTCACGTGCCCGTACTTCGGGTTCCAATGTGTGAAGTTGTTTCCGCGAGATGAAGGAGAGATCGCCGACGCCGTTCCGGGTCGCCTGATTGTGTATCTCCAGGAGGGCGGCGCTCTCCGTATCATCCACGGCCACGATCAGTTTTCCCGTTTTCCGGTGGGGAATACCTCGCCGCTCACAGATCTCGTAGAGGAGACGGTTTCCCTCCCGGGATAAATCGGCCTTCAGGAAACCGGGAGGATAGTAGATCCCGGCGTGGATGACACCGCTGTGCCTGCTACTGGTCTCCATCCCGAAGTTCGGGTTCTTGTCCAGGAGCAGCACAGCGCCGTACCGGCCGGCGAGTTCTTCCGCCACGGCGAGCCCGACAACACCCGCCCCGATGATCGTTATGTCAAAGGTGGTTTGGATCATTTCGTCATTCACCGTACCGGCGCATCATAGCCGCCGGCATTCTTCCCGGCAAGGGGAAAGTATCATCTTACTGAATCTCACAGGGAATTTGTTCTAAAAAAACATTGACATTACCGGTCATGTATATTATCAATCTGCGCATCAACACTTGGCTGTTCTCAGCCTCATTTCATTCTGAAAGAAACATGGAACGCAGGCAGCCTCTGTGCCCGCCATACGGCAAGGTATTTGCCTGATTCCGCCACAACAATTAGCTTTACATAACAGCTTCAGTTTCATTCGTATCCATAGGAACGTACAACGGTACAGCGTAAGAACGTCGCGCCGCGAGAGGCAGTGAGGGGTCTGTCTACACCTGTTACCCTCCATGCAGAGACATATCCTCATGGGGAGACGTAGATCGTCGCGGAGGGGGTGGCCGGCGTTGGTTTTGACAACACAACATCACGCAAAGGAGGTATGAAAGTCACGATGGGAAAGATGCGATCAGTGTTTTTCAAACAAAATGGGTACGTTTTTATCCTCTTTGTCCTCGCCATGGGACTCGCAGGCCTGACCGGCTGCGGGAGCGGAAGCAGCTCCGGGAAAACGCCATTGTCCGGGGTTTTTATAGACAGCCCGGTCTCGGGACTCACCTATCAGGGGGAGACCCTTTCGGGGACAACCGATGCCGAGGGAACCTTTCACTACTATACCGGGGAGGTGGTGAGCTTCTTTATTGGTTCACTTGCCCTGGGATCGGCAACCGGCAGTGAAACCCTGTCCCCTATCGATCTCGTCCCCGGCGCCACCGATGCGACAGACCAGTCGGTCATCAACATGGCCCGGTTTCTCCAGTCACTCGACGCCGATGGTGATCTCAACAACGGTATTCAGATCACCGCCGCTATTACCGATGCGATATCATCCTACGTCGATGCAAATGGTGCCATCAACTTCAACCAGACACCCGATGTCTTTTCGGATAATACCGGTGTCGCAGAGATTCTTGTCACACTCAATGCAGCCGATGCATTCGAGAATACGGACGTCGCAGGTGACCGCGCCCTGCGGAACGCTGCGGACGCCCAGGCCCATCTTGAGAATTCACTTAAACCCGTACGGCTTGCAACCGTAACAAGCGGCGAACTTCGTGGGTATGCCGATGGCGCTTTCGCGGCATGGCGGGGCATCCCCTATGCAAAACCGCCCGTGGGAAATCTTCGCTGGAGAGCACCTCAGGATCCCGAGCCATGGACGGGAACGCGGTGGGCGATCGACAGCGGATACCCTTCCGTCCAGTTTGAGATGGACCAAACCTGGCACCAGTCCGGCCGGATCATCGGCAGCGAGGATTGCCTGACCCTCGATATCTTCCGTCCTGATACCGATGACACGGACCTTCCCGTGTATTGCTGGATACACGGCGGCTCCAACAAGTTCGGCGGCGCCGCAGCCTACAACGCATACGCTATGACCATGGCGGGGAAGCAAAATGTCGTTGTGGTCCAGATCCAATACCGCCTCGGTCCCATGGGATGGTTTCGTCATACCGATCTGAGAAACGACGACATCACCGACATGAGCAATTCCGGTAATTTCGGAACCCTGGACCAGATCCAGGCCCTGCAATGGGTGAAAAACAATATCACCACCTTTGGTGACGATCCGGGCAACGGCCGCCGTATCCACCTTTAACGCCTTCGCCGACGGATATGTCCTTCCCGACACCGTGATCAACGCCCTTCATCAGGGGATCTACAATAAAGTCCCGATCATCATCGGATTCAACGAAAACGAGTGGAACGATTTTGTTCCCCTGTACGGGCCCCTTTTCGGTAAAGCGAGTTGGAGCAACGTCTATGATATTTTCGATCCTACCTTTGATCCGGCTAACGAATGGACCTATGCCGACATATTCCCGAACGAGAATGAGGAACAACTGTATGAGGCAACGGGGTGGTTCGGTTCCCTCAGTTTCAGGGCCAAGTATCTCACCGAGCTGACGACCGAGCTGCGCGAGAACCAGGAAGATGTCTATGCCTACCTCTTCCAGTGGGCCGGCGGGGGTATCCCCGCGATGGAAGATTTTCGCAAGATCTTCGGCGCGGCCCATGCCATGGAAATCCCCTTCTTCTTCGGGGCGGATGATTCTCTCTTCGGCTACTCGTTTATCCCCGCAAATGAAACCGGAAGAAAGGCCCTGCAGAACGCAATGGGAACCTATCTGATGAACTTCATCCAAACGGGCGATCCCGGCACGTACGACGGATTCGCCTGGGAAGCCTGGTCGAACGAAGAGGGCGAGGCCAAGACCATCACCTTCGACGCCGATGCAAATGACGCGCTTCTCGCCATGGAAACGGACGTATGGACCTTCGATGAGGTCACCGCGGGTCTTGCCGCGGAACTCGCAACCTGGGATCCCGCATTCAGCGCTGTGTGGGGCGCCGTCCCCGCCTCTCAGGTGACCCAGACAGCGGAAACGCTTCGCTTCGTTGCGCGGGATCACCTGCAATTCGACGCCCTTGATGGCGCCACTTCCTATTACGGCACCTACGGCTACTACGTGGATCCGTGGTCGGGCTATCAGATCGCCGGGTACCGGGTCGAGATCCCCGATAACTGGAGCGGCGATCTGGTCCTCTACTGCCACGGCTACCGGGGCGATGTCCCCGAGCTGAGCGCTTCAAACCCGGACCCGATCAGGGCACACCTCGTTGAAAACGGGTATGCCTGGGCATCATCGACCTACGGAGAAAACGGCTACAACGTCGCCACCGGCGTGATCGGCACCCATGAACTCCTCAGGCTGTTCAACACCCGATTCGGCACGGCCGACCGGGCATATATCATGGGACACTCCATGGGCGGTCATGTCACGGCCCGTTCGGTCACCCAATACCCCGACGCCTACGACGGGGCGCTTCCGCTGTGCGGTGTCGTGGGCGGCGGACAGGAACAGTTCAGTTTCTCCGCCGAAATGGCGTTCCTGGCCAATTATTTCTCAGGACTGAATTATGACGTTCCCTTCGGTTTCCCTGAAGCCGGAACATTTCTCGAAACGGTATTCGGTCCCCTCGATGGCTTGGTACGAACCGGCAATGGTTGTTTCGGATGGATCTCGGCTTCGCCAGTCCCGGCGTATACTCCGGCCAAATCGGCGGTATTGAACGCCGTCGGAGAGACCTTCAAGGATGCATCCATGTATCGTTCGGGCGGAAAGAGGCCCATCTACCACGCCGCATTTTCGAACATGGCCTACTTCCAGATCAACTCACAGGGGCTCATGTTTGCCATGGATCCGGGGGCGGGAGCCGGCCGCGGGAGCGCGATAGACAACGGGGATTATGAGTACCATCTCGATGACGACTTCGACATCCAGAGCGCCGAGGAGGTGGCCCTCAATAACACCATCCAGCGGGTGCAAATCAGTGATATCTTCGACTTCGAGGATATCATGTATCCGGTATACGGGAACATTACCATCCCCGTCCTGACCATGCATGATATCGGCGATTTCTTCGTCCCCTTCTCGCATGAAAAGCTGTATGCCCAACGGGTGCGTGATGCGGGAAGAAGCGATCTTCTCCGCACGCGGATCATACGGAGCGTCACCCACTGCGGCATGAACGCCGAGGAAACAGCCGAGGCCTTCGACGACCTGGTCGCCTGGGTGGAAAACGGGACCGTTCCCGCAGGCGATAATATCCTCGACCCCGATGTGGTGTCCGCCGGTGATTTCGGTTGTAATTTCACTCGGGCACAACGGCCTGCAGAAGATCCCGCGATCGATCACGACGGCAATCCGGCAACGCCGGATATCTGGACCTGCGACTGCGAAGATTGAGACGGATACACATCACCCAATGGGGGGGGTGCTGTCATCACGACAGCACCCCTTCATTGACACTTTCACCCCCCCACACGATGCTCGTCGGCAGGACTTCCATTTCTCGCGCAACGCCAACGCAGAGATCCGATTTTTCAAATCCGATATTGAACAATGCAACTCGGTATGATAAGCATTTGAATCTTCGGGAGGAATCAAGAATCCTGGTAGGGAGAACGGCATATGCGCATCCGCAGCAAAACGGTATCGGGGGATTCTCCCCGGGGATTCACCCTCCTCGAGATCATGCTGGCCATGGCCATCCTCGCGATCGCCTTTACGGCGGTTTTCCAATCCCAGTCTCAGAGTATATCCATGATCGGCGGATCGCGGTTCGATACGACGGCGCCCCTCCTCGCGCAGGCCGAAATGGCACGTATCGAGGCGGCCCCTCTTTCGGATTTATCATCCGGTGAAGGGGACTTCGGCGACGCCTTCCTCGATTACAGGTGGCGTCTCGATATCGCGGAAACACAGATGGAAGATCTGAAAAAGATCACCCTGACGGTGATAAACACCACCATGAAGAGAAACAACCAGTATGCCCTCGTCCTGTACCGGGTGAGCACGGATTAGGCCATATTCAGGGACCGGGAGAATACATCGATACATCCAACCGCTTCAGGAAAAGTCGTGATGCCGAAACGAAAAAGCGGATTTACCCTCGTCGAGATACTGATCGCCATGACCATCCTGGCCGTGGTCCTGACCACCGTGTATACCGCCTACACCGGGACACTGACCCTCATCGACGAAACGGCAGATGGAACCCGCGTCTATGGAATGGCCCGCAGTTCCCTGAAACGAATGATTGCCGATCTGGAATCCGTCTCGCGGTACGCCGATGCGTTTCGCTTTATCTCCGAGGAACAGGACATCCGGGGCCAGCGGTTCATGAACCTCTCCTTTCTCTCATCGGCACATCTCGATCCGTACCGGGGAAACGCGGAAGGGATCGCCTCCATCGGGTATTATATCAGGGAAGACGAAGAGGCAGGATGCACGCTGATGAGGGAAGACCGGTTGTATCACCGTCAGGAGACCGGTGATGAACTCTTCACAAATGAAGGCTTTCTCCTGTGTGAGGGCCTCCGCTCGATCACATACACATTCTACAACCGGGACGGTGAGGAATACGATTCGTGGGATTCCCGAACCCATACCCACAAAGATACCATCCCCGCGATCGTCGCCATCCACCTCTCCTTTGCAAACCCGAATGACGACGAAAGCCCGTACCGGTTTGCCACGAAGGTGTATCTGCCCATGGTGAAAAGTCAATGACGAAGATACTGTCGAATAACCGGGGCGTGGCTTTGATCCTGGTGATCATGATAACGGGCATCCTCATAGCGCTCACCTTGCAGTTCAATCTCCTGTCGAGATCGGAACTGTACGAGGCGGCGAATCTCAGGGATACGATCCGACTCTCCTACATTGCAAAATCCGGTTTCTATGGGGGAACAGCTCTCCTGATGGAAGATACCAACGCCTTCGACTCCCTGAATGAGGAGTGGGCAAAGGCGGAGCTGCTCTCCGCCCAATCGTCCTCTCTTTTTGATGAGGGATATTTCAGACTGGATATTACGGATGAATCTGGTATGATACCGATCAGTTGTCTCTTTAAGGATCACACATTCAACAGCGATATTGAAGATTTGCTGATCCGTTTCCTGACGCTCGCGCGATTCGGCCTCGATGTTCAGGAGGCCGGGGATATTGTGGACGCAATCAAGGACTGGATCGATGAAGATCACGAGGTGACCGGGTTCGGTGCCGAGAACCCGTATTACGGGATCCTGGAACAGCCCTATCCCTGCAAGAACGGACCGCTCGACAGCATCGAAGAACTGCTGCTGATAAAGGGAATCACCCGTGATCTCTACGACGGGACCGAAAATAATCCCGGCATCAGACATTATATGACGGTGCAGAACACCGGCACCATCAATATCAACACCGCGCCCCCCCCGGTTTTGATGGCCCTCGCGGACGGAATCACCGAGGAGATGGTCTCGAAGATGGAGGAGTACAGGAGAAATGAGAATAACGACCTCTCTCACACGTCATGGTATAAAGAGGTGCCGGGCATGGACGGGATTACGATACCCACGTCACTGATAACAACGAAGAGCACGATCTTCGCGATTACCACCACCGGCATGCTGGACCGGATGAGCAAAACGATACGGGGTGTGGTGAAAAGAGACAGCTCGAAAAAAAGAATCAAAATCCTATCCTGGAGATCGGATTGATGCCCGAAAAGATTCTCGGACTCGACATCGGTGATGAGAGCATCAAAGCGGTCCTGCTTGCCGCTGGCCTCAGGGAGAGCCATATCCTGAAATCGGCACTGGTCCACATCCCGGAGGGGGGAAGCACGGAAACGGCGCTCGGAAAACTCTTTTCTGACGACACCTTCAGGGCCGACGTATGCGTGACCGCTCTCCCCGTATGGCAGGTGTCATTCCGAAACCTCACCCTCCCCTTCAAGAGTCGTAAGAAGATCGAGCAAGTCCTCGCTTATGAACTTGAGCCGCTCATCCCCACTCCTCTTGACGACATCATCGCCGACTATACGATAACCGCCCGGCACGAAAAGTCGGAGGTATTGGCGACGTCCGTGATCAAATCGGCTGTCGCCGATCTGATCAATCTCCTCGCGCCGTACGGGACGGAGATATCCGCCATTGATATCGGCCCCGCCCCGGTGGCTCGGAAACTGATGGCCCACTGTGACCCCGAGGAATACATCCTCCTCCTGGACATCGGGAAGCGAGGCACGCAAGCCGCCTTCTTCAGGGGAAATACGATACTCCAGATGCGGCACTTCGGGTTCGGGGGAGACACTATAACCTCCGCAATCAGGGAAACCTTCGGCTGCGACCAATCGGCCGCCGAGGAGAGAAAGCGAATGGGGAATGCGGGGGAAGCGCGCGAAAAGATCCACGCACGATGTGCCGCCTTTGGTGCCGATGTCAAAAATACCCTCTCCGCCCTCGCGCTCAACCAGGGCCTGGATCCGATGCCGACGATGATCTATCTCACCGGCGGGGGGGCACTGTACGCCCCACTCAAGGAGGAAATGGAATCCTTCTTCTCCCTTCCGGTGGCAATGGCCGACATATCAGGATCCGACAAGCTCCAAGCGGACGGGGGGCACCCCGCACTGATGAACCAAGCACTTGCCCTCGCAACCAGGGATGCCCGCGTGAAGGATAATTTCAACTTCAGGACGGGTGAGTTCAGACTGAAAAGAAAAGATGCCGAATTCAGCAAAAACGTCCGGTGGATAGCCAT
The DNA here is from genome assembly GCA_963662405.2 of Syntrophales bacterium. Lineage (GTDB taxonomy): Bacteria > Desulfobacterota > Syntrophia > Syntrophales > UBA2210 > UBA6078. Next base: position 1,392,648 of record CAXXKT010000001.1, on the reverse strand, counting down.
CCTTCTCTTCGTCATCCTGGGTGTCTTCGGGATCGATTCCTCTCTGAAATATCATTACGACACGGCGCGACGAGATACCCTGAGGGAGGAGATACGGGCCGTCTTCCATGAAACACTCCCCGGGGTGACACGGATCGTCGACCCGGTGCACCAGTTGAGAACGGAGGTGGCACGGCTCCGCAACCCGTCCACGGGGGGGAAACCCGGTTACCGAGGCATACGGGTGTTGGAAATCCTGCATGACCTCTCCCTGCTCCTGCCACGATCCGTCGATTTCCTCATAACGAGTTTTCAGTATGAAGGAGAAACTGTCACCATCAAGGGTCAAACCGACACCTTCAATACGGTCGACAGTATTACAAAGGCCCTCGACAAATCGGAGATATTCACCAACGTCAAAATCAGCTCCGCGAATCTTATGAAAAAGGAAAATCGGGTTGAAGTGAACCTGAGGATGGAACTGCGCCAGTGATGAACATCGGCCTGAAACTGACAAGGAGAGAACGAATTTATGTCACCCTGGGGGGACTTCTGGTAACGGGTTTCGTCGCCTTCCAGTTTATCCTCCTGCCCCTTGTGAACGCACATGAAAAGCTCAGGCACTCGATCACGGTCCAGGAAAAGGCACTGGAGGAGGTCATCGCCCTCAGGACCGAATACCAACGGCTGCGAATTGATTCCGGAAATATCGGTGCCGTCCTCGCCAACCGTTCAACTGACTTTACCCTCTTCTCCTTTCTCGAAGAACAAGCCGGACGGGCGGGGATCAAAACAAAGATAAAGTATATGAAGCCCTCCCTGTCAACGGAAGGGACCCCCTATAAGGAGTCATCCGTAGAAATGAGTCTGGAGGGGATCACGCTCAAAGAGCTTGTCGGATATCTGTACCTCGTCGAATCACCGGAAAACCTCGTGCGAATCAAGCGAATGTCAGTGAAACAGAGCAAGGGGAATACCGAATACTTGACGGCACTGATACACGTCGTCACCTACCAGTAGGAGAGGCCGCACGTGAGGATGAAAAAAAAACCGGCAGGATACATCGCCTACGGCATTTTGATAACCCTTATCTTTCTGTACTGCCGTTTCCCCCAATTCCCTTATTGAGCAGGGGATCCGATCGGCGATCGCGAAAGGCAATCCCGCTATCGAGGTCTCCCTGGCTTCGGCCGCGCTCACCTTTCCTCTCTCCGTGGAGATAGAGGATCTCAGCATCGGGACAAAGAGGCAATCAGGGGCGGTGGTAATCGATCACTTACAGGCCGACCTTGCATGGGGCAAGCTCCTTCGGGGAATCGTATCGTGCAACTGGGAGGCGGATATGTACGGTGGGATAGTGGCCGGGGATGTCGGTTTTACCGATCGTTTTACCGCCGAATCTCCCATTAATCTCAATGCCCGGCTGAAGACTATCGATGTGGGGGCCTGTTCCTATCTCACGGCTACCCTCAATCAGGGCGTAACGGGGCGACTGACGGGCACGGTTACCTACCACGGGCTGATGGGCGATATGATCAACGGAGCGGCTGATGTAAACCTCTCGCTCCTCGATGGGAGCATGGAACTCCGACGACCCGTGCTGGGCATCAACGCACTCGATTTCGATACTCTGGTTGCCTCGATCGTCCTGCGAGACCGGACACTCAAGATCAAAAAGGCGGTGATTGAGGGGAAAAAACTCGACGGTTCCTTTAATGGGGTGGTATTCCTCAACCATAATCTGCCCCTCAGCAGAATTGCGGTCAAGGGTCGTATGCGTCTCCTCCCCCTTGAAAAGAATTTTTCCGTCACTCTCAGCGGAACGCTCGCCCGTCCGAGGCATAGGATCAGGTAATCGGTATGATGAACAAGATTCGACCATTCCTTATCGTTTTGGCAATAACCATCCTGTCGTACCTATCGGTGGGAATAGTATACCGGGTACTGAGTGCGCATACCGAGAGAGGGTCGGGAAAAGAAAAGATAGCGATGGGGAAAACGCATTCTCCCTCGGTGGCCATGAAACAACCCCTGGCATTCTATACTCCCATCGAGGAGCGGAATCTCTTCGGGACAACCGGTGCCATCATGCTCAAGGATCGGATCGACATCGAAGAACTCGAACCGACCACGCTCAGGCTGAGACTACTGGGAACAGTCGCAGGAAGTGAAGGGTTCGATTATGCCATCATCGAGGAAACGGGCTCAAGGGAACAGGAACTCCTCCGGCTGGGTGATACCGTTGCCTCCGCGACCATTGTCAAGATCATGCGCGGGATGGTCGTCCTGCGTGCCAATGGGAAGGACACCATGTTGCGAATGGAGGAAAAGGCCGGTGGGGGAGGACAGGGAATCGGCGAGGGCACGCCCCCTCAGGCGGATCACACCGTGACCGTCAGCAAGGCTGAAATAGACGAAGCCATGAGCAACATGAGTCAGTTTCTTACCCAGGCCAAGATTCATCCCTTCTTTTCTGCCGGTGGAACGGCAAACGGGTTCATCATAAGCAGGATCCAGAAGGGAAGCATATTCCAGAAAATGGGGATGCAGAACGGTGACATCATTCAGGACGTGAACGGCCAACCGATTCAAAGCCCGACTCAAATGATGGATTTGTATAAAGACTTGCAATCCGGGTCGGGGATAACCCTCCATATCAAGAGACGGGGGAAAGAACAGGATCTGAAATACGTTTTTGAGTAAACCGGGAGAAACATGTACACATCACATTTCGGCCTGCGCGAAAATCCTTTCAATGTGACACCCGACACTCGATACCTCTTTCTCTCCCGGCAACACAGTGAAGCGCTCAACCACCTGCTGTACGGAATCAACGAGAAAAAGGGGTTCATCATCATTACGGGAGGGATCGGGACCGGCAAGACCACCCTCTGCAGAAAGATTCTCTCTCTCATTGATGAATCTACCGATGCTGCCCTCATCCTCAATTCAGCCGTATCGGAGATTGAACTCCTGGAAACCATCAATCAGGAGTTCGGGATCCCCCTGAGGGCGGGGAGACAAAGCAAGAAGGGATATATCGACGACCTCAACCGGTTCCTTCTGGCAAACTTTACCGCCGGGAGAAACGCCGTTCTCTTGATCGACGAGGCGCAGAACCTCGCCCCCTCCGTCCTGGAGCAGATCAGGATGCTCTCCAACCTTGAAACGGAACGAGAAAAACTCCTCCAGATCATACTTATCGGGCAACCGGAGCTGGAAGAAATCCTCGCATCTCCCGCACTGAGGCAACTCAACGAACGGATTCCCGTCCGATATACCCTGACACCGCTTGACCTTCCGCAGGTAAAAGACTACATACGGCACCGACTGTCGATCGCAGGATCCGGCGACAACGGTTCCGTTCACTTCACCAACCGGGCCTGTCGGTTGATCTACCGGTATTCACGGGGAATCCCCCGGCGTATCAACGCCATCTGCGATCGTGCCCTCCTCATCGCATTCAGCAGGGACAACAGCAGCATCAACCCGCAAATCGTCAAAGAGGGGACAACGGATATCGGCATCAACTATGCGGGCGACAAACCGGGCTCCGCTGATGGAAAGATAATCCGGCTGGTCGTTCTCGCCTTCCTTATTATTATTTTTTCGGTGATTGTTATGATAAACAAAGAGCCACTCATCGAGTTTTTCATCTCACAGACGAATCGTATCGGGTGAACCGAATGAGTTATATTGATAATGCCCTCATCAAGGCCCAAAAGGAGCGAGACGGCAAGGACAACCGCTACGCCCCCGTCATGCCGGTTGTCCCCTCCACCGATACCCATCGGAGAAGACGGTGGGGTATCAGTGCCGCCGTGATTGTCGTTGCGGTTCTCTGCGTTACGCTCTCCCTCTTCGTGCTTCGAGATCGCTCACTCTTCGAGAACAGGAACGGTGCTGCTGTTGCAGACCGACAGGACGCGGCATCTCCACAGAAAAGATTGCCCCCATCCCTTGCCGGTACGACAGCCGTTGCGCGGCAGGACTCAACCATCCCACACAGATACAACAAGCCGGGGACAAATCCGATACACAGGGCCCCTAGCGGCGAAACGGTGAACACCACCGAAACCGGCGAGCGGCGACAGAAGGACACCACCGGGATCGACTCCTTGTATCAGCGCGCCATGGCATATCAGCAAAAGGGCGAGACAGGGCGAGCGGAAACGGCATACAACCAGATCCTGCGCAGGGAGCCTGGGCACCTCTTCTCCCTCAACAACCTCGGGGTCATCTACCTGCTCCGCGGCAACAGTGACGCCGCCGCGGCTGTGTTTCAGCGAGCAATCAAAAGCAAGGCCGATTACGTCGATCCGTACTACAACCTGGCCTGCCTCCACGCACGAGAAGGGAACACCGTTCGCGCCCTCGATTACCTGGAACAGGCCATCCGGTTAAATAATGACGTGAAAAACTGGGCGAAAGATGATAGAGACTTGAGCAGTTTACGCGGATCAGACCGCTATGAACGGGTCATGGGGGAAGACCCGGCATCCACACAGACGGACCGCCCCATCTACATCGTGCGTGAAGGTGATCGGATCTATGACATCATCGGGAGACAATTCGGGTCTTCCGGGAGCGAGGCATATCGGATATTAAAACGGATAAAGCAACTCAATCCCACAATGGAAGATTCAAACATGATCTATCCGGGGCGGCGTCTCACGCTCCCCGGCAACAAAGAGGTGGGGAGGGCCTTCCCACCCCGGTGATATCCCCCGGGGAACGAGCCCTGATCCCACAGCCGGTCTCATAACTGATATGAATACACAACTGACGAACAACCTGCTTGTGATGTTTCTTCTCCTGGTATCACTCGCCTTCCTCGCCGCACCCGACAGTCTCAACGCCGCCCGTCTGTCGGGAGGAGACAACGCTGTTGTCACAACAACAACGGATGTAACAAAAACATCCCCTCTCTCTGAAACGGAAAATCCCGCGCCCACCCAACCATCGGGGGATCAATTCATCACCATCGATTTCGACAATGTCGATATAGCCGTTTTTATCAAGTTCATCAGTGAATTGACCGGGAAGAATTTTGTAGTCGACAAGGCCGTCCGAGGAAACGTAACGGTCATTTCTCCCCGGAAAATCTCCGTTCGGGAGGCGTACACGGTATTCGAATCCGTCCTGGAGGTACACGGCTTCAGTGCGATCCCGTCGGGGAATATCATCAAGATCGTCCCTTCACGGGAAGCCAAGACCCGGAATGTCGAAACACGCCTCAAGCGAGAGGCCATCACCCCGGACGATCGGATCATTACCCAGATCGTATCCCTGAATTACGCCAATTCGGACGAGCTGAAAAAGATGCTTACCCCCCTGGTATCCAAATCGAGCGTCATCCTCTCCTATCCCCCCACGGGGATGCTGGTCGTCACGGATCTCCTCTCCAATATCGAACGACTCCTGAAAATCATCAATGCGCTTGATACCGAAGGGATCGAAGAGCAGATCTCCGTCATTCCGGTGGAGAGGGCATCATCCGCAACGGTCGCAAAATCCCTGAGCCAGATATTTCAGAAATCGGCCCCGCGAAAAGGGGCAACGGCTGCATCCGACATGCAGATCGTCTCCGATGAGCGGACCAACACCATCATCACCCTGGCCAGCGAGAACGACACGGCGCGTATCAGACAACTGATCGACCTGCTGGACCGGGACGTCCCGCGGGGGGAGGAACGTCTCCGTGTCTACCGCCTTGAAAATGCCGATGCCGAAGAGCTGGCAAAGGTCCTGATGAATCTTCCATCACAGGAAACAAAAACCACGGGCAAGGGTACAGCGCCTCTCCTTTCGAAAGATATCAACATCATACCGGACAAGGCCACCAATACCCTGATCATCACGGCGGAACGGGACGACTACAACGTCCTCGAAGGGGTCATCAAACAACTCGACATCCCCCGCCCCATGGTTTACATCGAGGCCCTCATCATGGAAGTCAACGTCGCCAAGGGACTGAACATAGGGGTGGAGTGGATGGCGGGAGACAGCTTCAGTGGCGGGAACAAGTACTACGGAGGCGGGTTCGTGGGAAAGGATATTATGCCGACGGTTAATGCGACCACGGGAGCGGCATCCTTCCCGGAGGGATTGTCACTCGGTGTATTCAGCGAGACGATTAACATCGGCGGGATCGAATTTCCCAACCTGGGGGCAATCATTCAGGCATATGAAAAGGATGAAAACGTCCACATACTGTCCACTCCCCAGATACTGACCCTGGACAACGAAGAAGCCGAGATATACGTCGGAGAAAACGTTCCCTATCAGACGAGGGCGGAGACCTCTTCCACCGACATCGATTACAGCAGTTATGAGTATAAGGATGTGGGGGTGACCCTACGCATCACCCCCCAGATCAGCCAGGGACGGTTCGTCAGGCTCAATATATTCCAGGAGGTAACGAAGCTGGTCACCGAAGCGGGGCAACAGACGGTACGCCCCACCACGCTGAAGCGCACCGCCAAGACGGCGGTCACGATCAAGGACAAGAACTCCATCGTCATCGGGGGACTCATAGGAGAGGACATCACCTACACCACATACAAGGTCCCCTGCCTTGGGAATATCCCCCTCCTCGGCTGGCTCTTCAAGTATGAGAGCGAGTCGAGTAATCAAAAGAACCTCTTTATATTCATCACCCCCCATATCGTCGAAAACCCGGAAGAGGCAGAAACGATATACGACGCAAAACAAGAGCACATAAACGAGGTCCGGGGGGGGGTCATCAAGACCTACGAGCAGAAACGGAACCATTAAAAGAAGAGCGATGAAGGTACCCGGCCAAGCGTGACGACAACCATGAGCAGAGAATCCCTCCTTGCAGGATACGGCCTCTCCGATGAGGCGATCGCCGATGTACTCTCGACACCTCGCGCTCCGGAACAGGGCATCATCGACAACTTGGTTCATAGAAAAGATATCGATGAAACCGCTCTTCTGGAAGCGATAGGTACCCGCCTCGACCTGCCTTTCTGGCCTTCCCTCCCCACCGATGGCGTCGATGTGCATTTCACCCAGGCATTGCCTATCCAATATCTGAGGCGGCACAAAATGGTTCCGTTGGAGACATCGGACGGCAGATTCGTGGCGGTTCACAATCCCTTCGATTTTCAACCCCTCGATGACATCATCCATATCCTGGGATGGAAGGATGCCCGTATCGTTCTAGCCCCTCAGGGGGCCATCTTCTCCGCCATCAATGCGGCATACAACCAGGAAACCGACTCAGCCGAAGCATTTATCCAAGATATGAGTGACGACGAAACACCGGACAGGATTCTCTCCGAAATTGAAGAAACCGCCGATCTCCTGGATGACACCAGCGACGCACCGATCATTAAGCTGATGAATCTGACCCTCGCGCGCGCCGTCAGAGATCGGGCAAGCGATATCCATATCGAGCCCTATCAAGGTTCCCTTGCCATTCGATACCGGATAGACGGCATTCTGTACAACATCCTGAAGCTCCCGAAGCAGATCCAGTCCGCTCTGATATCGCGTGTCAAGGTAATGGCCAAGCTTAACATAGCGGAAAAACGCCTCCCCCAGGACGGAAGGATCGACATCAAGATCGGCGACAAGGCGATCGACATCCGGGTATCCGTGATCCCCACGGCCTTCGGTGAACGGGTCGTGCTCCGGCTCCTCGACAAGACCGGAGCGATACTGAAACTTGACGATCTGGGGCTGGACCAGGAGCGCTTTGCGCTCTTCGATGATCTCATTCAATCTCCCCATGGAGTCATCCTCGTTACCGGGCCGACGGGGAGCGGCAAGACAACCACCCTGTATGCAGCCCTTTCGACCATCAACAATCCCGAGATCAATATCATCACGATCGAGGATCCGATCGAATACCGGATGGAGGGGATCGGGCAGATACAGGTCAATTCCAAGATCGATCTGACCTTCGCCAAGGGGCTTCGTTCCATCGTGAGACAGGACCCCGACGTGATTCTGGTGGGTGAGATCCGGGACAGAGAGACTTCGGAAATAGCCATCCAGTCATCCCTCACCGGCCATCTGGTCTTCTCTACCCTCCATACCAACGATGCGGCCAGTGCGATCACACGTATCATCGATATGGGTGTCGAGCCGTTTCTGGTATCCTCATCCGTCGTCGCCATCATCGCCCAGCGGCTTATCCGGGTCCTGTGCCCCGCTTGTAAAGAGGCCTACACCCCGGACGAAAAATCCCTGGCGAAAACGGGCCTCGACAGGGCACAGCTTGAAGGACACACCGTCTACCGGAGAAGGGGGTGCCCTGCGTGCATGAATACCGGCTACCGGGGAAGGGCCGCCATCTTTGAAATGATGGTCCTGAACGACCATCTGAAGAACCTGATATTGAAGACATCGGACTCAAACCAGATACGGAAAGAGGCAATCAGAGACGGGATGATCACCCTTCTCCAAGACGGCACGCGCAAGGTCCTCAGCGGCATTACCACCATCGAGGAGATCTTCCGTGTCACCAGGATGTAACCTCATTCTTCCCCTCCTGAAGGAACCAACAATCTTTTGACATATGCCGGCAAATAGATTAGAAGGTTTGATCTTCAATTCGAAAACGCACAGGAGGAAGCCATGTATTCCGCAAGCGACCTGAGGAAAAACCTGAAGATACAGATCGACGGGGATCCCTATGTAATCGTCGATTTTACCTTTACAAAACCGGGGAAGGGTCAGTCTCTCTATCGATGCAAGCTCAAGAACATGATCAATGGAAACCAGTTCGAACGAACCTACCGGTCCGGAGACACCTTCGCGCCCGCCAATCTCCGGGAAAAAAAGATGCAGTACCTCTACGAGGAAGACAGACAATACTGTTTCATGGAGGCCGAAACCTACGAGCAGGTCTACCTCACCGAAGACCAAGTCGGGGATGCGAAAAATTTCCTGTCCGATAACCTGGATGTTGAGATCCTCTTTTTCGGAGAGGAGCCGCTCGGGATCACCCTGCCCAACTTCGTCGACCTCACGGTGACCGTCGCCGAGCCATGGGCGAAGGGGGATTCGGTCACGGGAAAATCAAAACCGATCGTTGTTGAGACGGGCTATGCGCTCCAGGCACCCCCCTTCATCGAAGAAGGGGAGAAGATACGGATCGACACGCGTACCGGCGAATACCTCACCCGTGTCAAGGAATGATGGATTCAGGCTGGAAATTCACCCGGAAACGAGAAGCCTTGGGAGTCCGAGCCGCGATGATCCGTGCGATTCGCGGCTTTTTTATCGAACGGGACTTTCTCGAGGTCGAGACCCCGACTCGGATCCCCGCTCCCGCCCCGGAGGTTCATATCGATGCCATCCCTGCGGACGGCTGGTTTCTCCATACCTCCCCCGAGCTGTGCATGAAGCGTCTCCTGGCCGCCGGTTACCCCCGCATATTCCAGATCACCCATTGTTTCCGCAGTAAGGAACGGGGATCGCGCCATATGACCGAATTCACCCTCCTCGAGTGGTACGAGAGCGGTATCGACTACCACCGGATGATGGAGGTGTGCGAGACAATGATCGTCTCCGTTGCACATAAACTCGGCCACGAAGGGGATCTGACATACCGGGGGCAACCCATTGCGATGCGCACCCCCTGGGAGCGTCTCTCGGTGAAAGATGCCTTCAACCGTTATGCCTCCCGATCGATGGACCAGGCCCTGGAACAGGACCGCTTCGACGAGATCATGGTGGCCGAGATCGAACCCAATATCGGAACGGAAGGACCCGTATTCCTGTATGATTATCCGGCAGCGCTCGGGGCGCTCGCCCGCATCAACCGGGCGGACCCGTCGGTAGCGGAACGCTTCGAACTGTACATGGGGGGGCTCGAACTGGCCAACGCCTTTTCGGAATTGACCGATGCGGGAGAACAGCGGGAACGGTTTGAGGAAGAGATAAGAAACCGCCGCGCATCCGGCAGCATCCTCTATCCCATGCCGGAGAAATTCCTGGAGGCACTCCCCACCATGCCCGAAGCAGCGGGGATCGCGCTGGGGGTCGACCGCCTGGCGATGATCTTTGCGGACAAAGAATCAATCGACGACGTGGTGACCTTCACGCCGGAAGACCTCTAACCCGCCAATCCCGATAGATCGATTCGATCGGATCGGTCCACTGCCCGTTGATCACCCGTCTCGTAATCTCCTGCGGCAGCGGTAGCGCCGATCAGTATCGTCGGTGTCATCTTTTTCCTCTTGGAGAGATGCATATCATTACCGGAGATCCATTATCATGCGGGTGATGCCATCATCGCCGTATGTCGCCTCGAATGCAGGATGGCGTTTCTCATCGACAGAACGAAAGCCCTCTTTTTCATGGGCCATCCGGGCGGGGGTGTTACCGGCCAGGACGCTGATCCGGCTTTTCCCGTACCCCCCCGGTCCTGCCTTTGGCAAGGATTTCCGTGAGCAGCCGATTCATGACGCCCCGCCTTCTGGCTGGGGGCATGGCCGCCACGCTCTCCACGATCCGGATCCCCGGAACCTCTTCGGGCATACACGCCGCATACGAGCTCATGCGTCTGGATGCGGCCCTGAGATCCTCGTTGGTCCAGCCGATCTCTTCACACACGGCCGGGACGATCCGATAAAAGGCCTTCATGCCATGCGCAACGGGGTCGTAGCCGCCCAGCCCAGGGACCTGCTCGCCGTCTCTTTCGGCGATCAGAAAGAGATGATGGTGAAAGAGATGCGGTGCCGCCGACAAAGTGATCCCAGAGTCCGTACGGCCGGTGGGATCACGAAGCCGTCAACATGACCCGGGCCAGAAACGGCGCATCATCCGCGCGTGCGGTCCGTATGGTGATATTCATCATCCCTCCCTATGGAAGAAAATAGGTACCCTCGATCCGGCAGACGCTCTGCCCCCCGATCTGCACCCGGTCTCCCGCTTTTTTCAGTATAACGGTATTCGGCCGCCTGCAGGATTGCCCCTGCTCGACCTTCAGCGTCTCTTCGCCCCAGTAGCCGTCTGACGCCAGCAGATATCCAAGCGCCGCATTGCCGGAACCGGTTGCCGGATCCTCCAGATATCCGAAGGGCGGGGCGAAGACCCGCGTGCGAACACCGGAATCCTCGAAGGCGGTATCGAAGGTATAGATGGTGATGATCTCTATCCCATGATCCAGGCAGAATCCGCGGAGCGTCTCATAATCCGGCCGGCATTCGATACAGTCCGGAAGGGTCTTCACCGCCACCAAAAGCGTGTTCAGACCGGCATTGACGGACGCTACGGGATGCGCTTCATCCAGCGCGGCATTCCGAATGTTTAACGCCCCGGCAACATCTTCCGGGGAGGTCGTTATGTCGAGGAACCGCGGATCCGGCGCGTGAATGAAGACGAGATCCCTGTCGTGGGTCTGATCCTCCACCTCCAAAAGTCCTGCGGGTGTCTTGATCGTCACCGTACGGGCGTCTGTCACCGGTCTGCGCCGGAGGAGGTCGTACATGATCGCCACCGTGGCGTGCCCGCAGAAATCGATCTCCCGCTCCCGTGAAAAATACCGCAGCTCAAAATCCCACTTCATTCCGGGTGTGGGCCACACATACCCCACCTCCGAAACGAAATCTCCCAGTTCAGCAGCAATGCGCTGCATCTCCCCAGCACTGATGTCATGAGGCGAATCCAAGAGAACACACCCGGCCGGGTTACCCGGGGACGCCCCGGTTGTAAAGGCATCCAGTTTTCTGAATGGATATGTCTTCATGTTTTAGCTCCTCTCATGGGTGTCCTTTCCGTCATGTGTTCACCGGCGATTGCCGGACGCCGCGGCCCGCGCTTCAACAAATGCCTCCACGGAACACTCGATATCGGACGGCGTCGTCGCCCAGGAACAGACACTGATGCGGATAACCGGTTCATCCCCCCAGACGGACCCGCCGCACCAGCAGGTTCCGGACTCCTGAATCGCCTCCAGCGTTTTCTGTGTGAGTTCCGGTGTCTCGCAGGCGACAAGCACCTGATTGAACACCACATCGTTGAGAACGCGGAACCCCCGTGACTGCAAGCCCTCGGCGAATTCCCGGGCCCGCTGGCACAGGCCTTCCACCAGGGCATCAATCCCTTCGCGGCCCAGGGCTTTCAGCGTCGCCCACAGTTCGACGGCGCGTGCCCTCCGGGACATCTCCGGCGTATAATGCATCCCGTCCCGATGCTCGCTGTACAGAATGTACGAACCCGATGAGTGCATGGCCGCAGCCAGGGCCTCCCGACGGCGGCAGAGCACAATGCCACAGTCATAAGGGGCGTTCAACGTCTTGTGGGCATCGACAGACCAAGAATCCGCCTGTTCCATGCCCCGTGTCAGATGGGCCCGGTTTCGGCAGGCCGCCGCCCACAGACCGAAGGCCCCGTCCACATGAACCCAGGCGCCAGCCTCCCGTGCACTATTGCACAGGATCTCAAAGGGGTCGAACGCCCCGGAGTTCACATTGCCGGCCTGCAGGATCAGCAGTGTTGTATTGTCCAGCCGGGGAACTTGTCCGGGGATCATGCGCCCCTGGCCGTCCGCCGGAACGGTGACGACGCGATCCCTGCCCAGACCGATAAACGAAAGGACCTTGAAGATCGAGGCATGGGCCTGTTCGCCAACAATCACGCGGATTTCAGGAGCGCCGAACAGGCCCCTGCCGTTCACATCCCATCCCATCCGCGAGAGGAGATGATTCCGTCCCGCCACCAGGGAGCAGAGGATGGCAGTGGATGTGCCGCTCACCAATCCCGCCGCCGTTTTTTCCGGAAGACCGAGGAGGTGCACCAGCCACCTTTCGCACAGGGTCTCCAGTTCCGACGCCACCGGGGACATCACGGAGAGCGCGGTATTCTGGTCCCAGACATCGGTGAGCCATCGTGCCGCCACCGCCGCAGGGATTGCACCACCGTTGACGAACCCGAAATACCGTCCTCCCGTCTGGGCGACGGTCGCCGGCGAACCGACCCGGTGGAGTTGATCCAGGATCTCCAATGGATTTTCCCCTTCTTCAGGCAGTGCTTCTCTGAAAAGGGCCAGCGATTGCAGTGCCTGTTCCGTGGGAAAGGCTTCCCGTTCCGCCACCGTATCCATGTAGTCGTAGGCGCAGCGCCGTGCCAGTTCGAATATCTCTTTCTCTTCAACCTGCTGTTTCAGTTTTTCCTGAAGCGCGTCCATATGCTGTTGCCCCCCTGGCATATTGTATGGTAGAAGACAACCATATACGGAGTGATTGTATGCAGTCAATTCTATTATTGTATGCATGACAATATTTATGGAGGTGTCCCCGTGTGGAATCCAGCCCTGGACGAAACCGACCAACCCCGATACAGCGCGATAGCCGATCAATTGGAGCGGGACATCCGCAACGGCCTGCTGCGCCCCGGAGACCAGTTGCCAACCCATCGCGAACTGGCGGATATGATCGGGGTCAATGTGAGCACGGTAACACGGGCGTACAAAGAAGCGGAGCGGAGAAGGCTCGTCGCCGCCATCGTCGGCCGGGGAACGTTTGTCGCTGCGGATGCCTGCGCGGCGCTCGATCTGGTGCGTCCGGACGGCATGCACCCGGAACTGATCGAAATGGGACTGGTCCTGCCACTGTACGATAAAGATGAAAATCTGATGGAGATTCTCAAACGGCTGAACCGTACCTGTCGGCTGGAAGAGTATCTCACATATACCGACCCGTCAGGGCTTCCGGAGCATCGGGCGACAGGAGCACACTGGGTCAGGCGTTTTGGCCTGAATGTCCGGCCGGAACAGATCGTGGTGACCGCCGGGGCGCAGCATGCGTTGGCCTGCAGCCTCCTCTCCTGCTTTAAACCGGGAGACCGTATCGCCGTCGATGAGCTGACCTATCCGGGGTTCAAAACGCTGGCGGGGATGCTGGGAATCCGGCTCGTGGCAATCCCTGCGGATGAGTACGGAATGGTTCCAGAGGCACTGGATACGGCCTGCCGCCGCGATGAGATCACGGGCATCTATCTCATGCCCGGCGTCCAGAATCCCATGGCCATCCATATCCCCCAGGCTCGTCGCGAGCAGCTGGCCCGTATGATCATGACCCACCGGCTGTTGCTGCTGGAGGATGATGCGTACGCCCACACCGGTCCGGAGCGGTCGCCGGCCATCTCCGTGATGGTGCCGGATAACAGTATCTTCATCGCGGGGCTGTCTAAAATATTGTACGCGGGTCTGCGCTCCGCTTACGTTGTTACCGGGAACCGGTATCGCGACCTCCTGGTCAGGGCCATCCTCAACACACTCTGGATGGCCCCGACCCTCAATGCCGCCATTATCGCGGAGTGCATCAATTCCGGCGCGATTGAAAAAGCCATTGACGCCAAGCAAAAAGAGGCCGTCCTTCGCAACAGGCTGGTCTCGGAGAGATTGGCCGGGTTCACCTACACGGGAATGCCCGCCGGCTACTTTGTCTGGCTTGAGTTACCCAAACCCTGGACCGGATTTGATTTTGAGGTGCGGAGCCGTCAGGTGGGGGTGAATCTCTTCAGCGCGGAAAAATTTGCGGTCGGGGGCAGTGTGCCGCCCGGTGCCGTACGGATTTCCCTTTCCGGACCCGATACAGCGACCACGCTGGAACGGGGGCTGGATCTCGTGTCAACACTGCTGCGCGAGCCCTTCAATCCCGCGCCCCCGATATTTTGAAAACGTCGATCTCTGCGGGTAAGGAGTCGACCGACGTCGTGGTTGTAGCCCCTATTAATCCCGGTACATCGATTCGATCACGTCGGCGAACTGTTCGTTGATCGATTTCCGCTTGACCTTCATGGTCGGCGTCACTTCGCCGTCCTCGGTGTACAGCTTCTTGTCGAGGATTCGGAATTTTCGGATATTCTCCACCCGCGCGACCTGCTTGTTCACCTTGTCGATCTCACCCTGAATAAGATTGATGACCTCTTCCGTCCTGGTCATGGTGGCAAAGGTGGTGTACTGGACCTTGTGGTCCTGGGCGAATTTGGTGACGTTTTCCTCGTCGATGACGATGATGGCCGAGAGGTATTTCCTGCCGTCGCCGATGACGACGGAGTCATTGATATAGGGGGAAAACTTCAACAGATTCTCGATATACTGGGGGGCAATATTCTTTCCCCCCGCGGTGATGATGAGATCCTTTTTCCGGTCCGTGATCTTGAGATACCCCTCTTCGTCGATCTCCCCCACATCCCCCGTGTGCATCCAGCCGTCAACGAGAACCTCCCGGGTGGTTTCTTCGTCCTTATAGTAGCCCTTGAAGATCCCTTTGTGTTTCACCACGATCTCTCCGTCGTCGGCGATCCGCACCTCCGTTCCGGGGAGGGCCCTCCCCACCGTTCCCAGCTTGAAGTGAAATTCATCGGACATATGGGTGACCCCCGTCGTTTCCGTCATCCCGTACCCCTCACGGATCGGGATACCGATACTCTGAAAAAATTTCAGTATCTCGCCTGAAATCGGCGCGGCGCCCGAGAACCCCAGGCGGATCTTATCAAAGCCGAGACGCTCCTTCAATTTCCAGAAGACACAGAAGTAGGCCAGGTTATAGGCGAGGTTAAGCCACAGGGGGATCTTCTCCTTGGCAAGCTTCATCGTGTTATACCTGTCCCCGATCTTCACGGCCAGATTATAGACCGTTCGCTTGAACCAGGTGGCATCGGCCATCTTCAGGACGATGGCGGAGTAATATTTTTCCCAGATCCGCGGTACGGCATGAAAAAATGTCGGGGAGACTTCGCGCATATCCGCCATGACGGTATCGGTGTTTTCGGTAAAGTTCACCGTCTGACCCACGGTGAGGTGGTTCATGATATCGAAGATCTGCTCATAGACATGATTGAGTGGCAGAAAGGAGATGCTCTCATCGCCCTTCTTCATCTCTATCACCTGCTGAGACGCCCTGCCGACCCACAGGTACCCCTCATGGGTCAAAAGAGCCCCCTTCGGCGGCCCGGTGGTCCCCGAGGTATAAATGATCCCCGCTATGTCCTCCGGCTTGGCCAGGGTGATCAGCCGGCCGAAGAGCTCGGGGTCTTTCTCGTCTTCCTTCCTCCCCAGCTCAAGGAGCTGGTCGAAGCTCATAAACATGGGATCTTTGAAATGCTTGAGCCCCTCCATATCCCAGACGATCAGCTTCTTCAATTTCGGGGTCTTTTCCCTGAAGACCAGGGCCTTATCCAGCTGTTCCTCATCCTCGCAGAGATAGACGACCGAATCGGAATGCCCCACCACATATTCACATTCTGCGGCCGGATTCGTCGTGTAGACCCCCGCCCAGGCGCCACCGGCGCAGACGATTCCTAGGGCCGAGTAGAGCCACTCAGGCCGGTTCTCACCGATGATCGCCACATGATCACCATATTCCACGCCCAGGGCGTGAAGGCCCAGAGCCACGTTCTTCACGTTTTCCAGGTATTCGGCCCAGGTAATGTCGTGCCAGATACCGAAGTCCTTATTGCGCATCGCAACCCGTTTGGGCTGCTTTTCAGCCATAGCTACCAACGCCGTGGGCAACGTATTACTTGCCATCTATCTTCCCCCTTCAGGACAGTTCACTCATGAGCGCCTGCTTCAGACTAACGGAACCGGACCTTTCTCCGATACCGTTTATATCCCTTCACCGATTCCTCGGTGGCGATACCCAGATAAAATTCCTTGACATCGTCGTCCTCCCGGAGGACCTCCGGTTTATCGGCACGGACGATTCTGCCATTCTCCAGAAGATAGGCGAAATGAGAGTATTTAAGGGCCATGTTGACGTTCTGCTCAACCAGGAGAACGGTCACCCCATCATTTTCATTGATGTTTTTTATAATGCCGAAAATCTCCTGTGTCAAAATGGGGGACAGACCCAGTGACGGCTCGTCAAGCATGAGCAACTGGGGCCGGCTCATGAGGGCCCGCCCGATGGCCAGCATCTGCTGTTCTCCTCCGCTCATTAATCCCGCCTGCTGTTTTATTCGATCCTTGAGGATGGGGAAATGATTGAAAACGTTTTCCAGATCACTCTTCACGCCGGCTTTGTCTTTCCTGGTGTACGCCCCGATGGTGATATTCTCCAAGACCGTGAGTTCGGGAAAGACCTCCCGTCCCTCCGGCACATAGCCGATCCCCATCTTGACGATTTCGTCGGTATCCTTCCGGTCGATACGTTCGCCGAGAAACTCGATGGTTCCCTTTTCGGGCTGCTCCTCTTTCAGGTCGTAAAAGAGCCGCATGATCGTCTTCAGGGTCGTTGTTTTCCCCGCACCATTCGACCCCAGCAGGGCCACCACGTCACCCCTGTTGATCTCGAAGGAAATGCCGTGCAGGGCCCGGATCAGGTCGTACCAGGTCTCGATATTGTTCACCTTCAGCATCAGCTGACCTCCTCCTCTCCGAGATATGCCTTGATGACTTCGGTGTTTCGCTGTACCTCCTGCGGTGTCCCGAGGACGATCTTCTGCCCCTGGTTCATGGCGAACACTCGATCGGAAATCCCCATGATCATGTTCATGTCATGCTCTATCAGGAGGATCGTCACGTTGTAATCTTCCTGGATATCCTTTATCCAGATGGTCAGGTCGTCCTTTTCTTCCGTGTTCATTCCGGCGGAGGGTTCGTCGAGAAGCATTACTTTCGGTTCAAGCGCCAGGGCCCGGCCCACCTCGACAAGCTTGCGTTTTCCGTAGGCAAGGCTTCCCACGAACTGGTCCCGTACGGACTGAAGTTCCAGAAAATCGATGATCTCTTCTACCTTTTCCCGGTGCCCCACTTCCTCCCGGGCAGCCCGCGACCACTTACCGAACATGAAGGCACCGCCGAACACCCCCGTCTTCATGTGGATATGCCGGCCGAGCATCAGATTGTCCATGACGGTGGCATTCGCGAAGAGTTCGATGTTCTGGAAGGTTCGAGCGATTCCCCGCTTGGCGATACGGTCGGGGGTTTTCCCCACCATGTTCTCCCCCTCCATGAAAACGACACCTTTATCGGGCCGATAGATGCCGCTGATCAGGTTGAAAATGGTCGTCTTCCCCGAACCGTTGGGCCCGATAATGGAAAAAATTTCATTCTTCTCGACATCGAAGCTGATGTCGTTGACCGCCTTTAAGCCGCCGAAACTGATGCTCAAGTTTTTGATGCTGAAATAGGCCATGGAATATCAGTCCCTCTTTCTCGAATGCAGCGTTATCGCCGGAGCATGCCGGGTTATCAACTGACACATCCATTCAGGGGTCAGTCCTCACCGGGGGGATGGCCCGGAAGGCCTCCCCCGGCATATCTCCACCATACCGTGTCAAGAACCGTGAACCCGGCGGGATCCGTTCCCGATCCCGCCGAATCCACCGTTGTCGGAATTCAAATCACTTCCTGGTCAACGTGTTTTCTGTCCAGTCCTGTACGACTATCGTTTCTCCCTTGGGACCGCACTGCCAGACCTGAAGCATCCGGGGGGGGAGATGACTGTCTTTCGTCCAGGTCAGGACGGGGCCGACTCCCTGACGCTTCGTGACGGAATTGAGCGCGTCCCTCACCGCCTCTGTACTCAGGTCTCTTCCTACCGCCTCCAGAGCCCAGACAAGCGGCTCTGCCACGCATATGCCGGCCAGGTAGAAAATGCCCCACCGCTCCTTTGGATACAGCCGCTTTGCCGCATCGCGGTACTTGTTCATGAGAGGTGTGTCCGCGTCAATGGGAGGGGTAAAGGCCGCCGTCATGACCCCTTCGCTGGCCCAAAGGCCATCGGTAATATGGCTCATGAGGGCAAAATCGCACAGATTGTAGGAATGGAGCCACTGGGGATGGAACCCCACGGACACCGCCGTGCGAAGTGCAATGGCCGCCTGGGTGGGAGCCATGATTCCAATGACCGCCTCCGCACCCGAAGCCTTGATGCGGGCGATCTGCGACGACAGATCCCGCTCGGTGGGCTCTACGGGAACGGCCTCCAACAGTTCCATGTTATTCAACTTGAGGACGGCCTTCACTCCCGCCAGGGCATCATGACCCCAGTCGTCGTTCTGGTACATGTAGGCCACTTTTTTGAATTTCATATTTTCGACGGCGTGTTTTGCCAGGATACTTCCTTCATCGAAATAATCGGGCCACATCTGCCACAGCCAGGGATTGTCCTGAAAGGCGCGTGCCCCGGTACAGACGCCGATCCAGATGATCTCATTCTGGCGAAGGTACTTCTGCACGGCAAGACCGCACGCGGTCCCCACGCCGCCTACGAAGGCGAAAATCCCCTTTCGGTCAACCAGTTCTCTCACCCCCGCCATGGTCTGGGAAGGATTGTACTGATCGTCCCTGATAAAGTATTTGATCTGCCTGCCATGGACCCCGCCCGCCTCATTGACCAAGTCAAAGACAAGCGTGCTTCCCCGGGCAACCGAGCCCCAAGGAGCGGCAGGCCCTGTCTGGGGCCCCCACTGACCCACCCTGATCTCCTTGTCGTCAAACCCTCGCTCCTTTTTGGCATGGCCAGTATCAGCGACAAGCGCCAGGGCCAGGAGGGGAACGAAAAGAACCATCAACATTTTTTTCATATTCATATTGTTCCTCCTTTTTCTTTTGACACATCCGATTAACGCCGCTACCTCTTCCCATCATTCCAGTCGGGCAGATACGTGCCCCCTGTCACCTCTCCCCCTGCGGTATATGAGAAGCTAACTCTTGTACCATTTTCCACCCTCTTTGAAAAAAATGAACCCGATATTGATCTCCGACCGCCGATCGGTCGGTATGTGCAAAAATGTCATCTCCACCTCGACCTGTGCGAATCGTTCAACGGCCGGCCATTTTTTCATGTCTTCATTGTCATGGACATAGGTAACCCCAACTATGGTATACGCCATGATGCGATCTTCCGACACCCGCGCATCCTGCAGGTAATCATCGTAGGTGTGTTCGTGGACATACGGAGAGGAAGGGGCAAAACAGCGGTATACCGCCGGATAATCCTGCCTCATTTCGGCATCAAGAAACTCCCGCGCCGCCAGCACCAGGGCCGCCTCCTCCGCACCCGAGATCGTGTCACTGAGGGCCGAGGCAGGGAGAAAAGAAGCAACCGCCAGCGTGCAGATTACCACTGAGACAATCGTAGCGCCGGGGTGTTTTACTCTTCTCTCGGCATGGCTGGGTCGGCCGATCACGGGGTTAGACCTTCCTCACATAATGCTTGGCGAATAGACCGCTGGGCCGGAAACAGAGGACCAGCACGATGATGACAAAGGCCGTAATAGGTTTCCACGAGGGCCAGGCGTAGCCGAAAAAGTTTTCCAACAGCCCCACGATACCGCCGCCGATCAGGACACCGGGGATACTCATGAGACCACCCAGAACCGCCGCGGCAAAGGCCCGGAGAAAAGGCTCCATCATGAAATCGGGGTCAAGGATGGTTCGTGCGGAAATGAGCATGGCGGCCGTGACACCGATGACGGAGCTTAAAGCCCAGGCAAAGGCAAAGACGCGATCCGTTTTAATACCCATGATCTTCGCGGCGTGCTTGTTCTGTTGTGTCGCCCGCATGGCCGTTCCCAGTTTCGTGAACTTGAAGAATAAAAAAAGAAACGTCATGATGATGAAGGCGATAACGAAGACGGCGGCGGCCCACTGGCTAATGACAAATCCGGCAAACAGCTCATAGGTGATCTGGTAAGAGAAGGGGATGGTGAAGGCCTGCTGGTTGGCGGTCCATTTCCACCCCGCCAGTCCGGCCAGTAACAGCTGGACACCGATGGTGATGACGATAAGACCCAGGAGCGTGGGATCCTTGGCGGGCCGAAGGAAGAAGAACTCAACGAATACACCGAGCAGTGATGCGAACACCAGTGCCAGGATAAAGGCAAGCCAGAAGGGGGATCCGTAAAAGGTCATGGCGTGAAAGGCGATGTACGTGGCCAGCATGGCCATCGTTCCCGCGGCGAAATTGACCACTTCCGACGTCTTGTAGATAATGACCACCGCGAGGCCAAAAAGGCCGTAACAGGCTCCCATGGCCAATCCCTCGATCAATAACTGTCCGAACGGCATAACTCCCCCTTGCAATAGTCGGTTTTCCTTGTCAGTCGTTCATGGTTCTTCCCCGTCACACATCAACCCTCTAGAAGGGCCATGTCTTCCAGTACTTCTTGATCCGTATCCAGGCACCAAACATGCCCAGGGGCTCGAAGATGATGATACCGATCATGACGAGACCCAGGGCTATGAAGTTGAAATTATCCATCCCCGTCACGGTGAGAAACTGCCCCGCGAAGGCCACCAGCAGGTCGCCCACGATGGGGACCTCATCCACGTTCTTGAACAGGTCGTACCAGAGATAGGTGATGAGAACGGCCCCCGATATCGATCCCATGACCGACCCCAGCCCCCCCACGACGACCATAACGAGAAAGATAATCGACAGGATCAGGTTGAACGTGAAGGGATCAAAAAAGCCGAGCACGAAGGCGAAGAGTCCTCCGGCAACGCCGGCGTAAAAGGCGCTCACGGCAAAGGCCAGGGTTTTGTACATGGTCAGATTGATGCCGATCACTTCGGCTGCGATGTCACTGTCCCGGATGGCGACGAAGGCCCGACCGGCCCTGGTTTTTAAAATATTGATGGCCAGGAGTACCATGATAACGGTGACAACCAGGATCAGGTAGTATTTGCTTGTCTCCGAGGAGAGAATCCAACTCAACCCCAATTGGGGGATCCCGATATCAAAGTCGGGGGCCATGAGACCCTGCCGCCCCCCGAAGAGGTCGGTATGGCCGATAACATGCATGATGGCGAGGCCGAAGGCGAGGGTGGCAATGGCGAGGTAGGGACCCTCCAGTCGCAGGGCTGGAAGCCCCAAGACAAAACCGAAAAAGGCCGAGATAAAGGCGGCAGCGAGGATGGCCGCAAAAAAGGGGATCTGGAGTTTGGTCATCAGAAGTACGGTCACATACGCACCGATGGCAAAAAATCCCGCATGACCCAGGGCGATCTGACCGGTGGAACCCACAAGGATGTTCAGGCCCACGGCGACAATAACATGGACGAGGATAAGGTTGAACAGATACACATGATAGGTCGACAAAAAGAGTGGCGCCGCCAGGAGAGCGGCAAGAAGGACAACCGTCCAGAAAAGGATCGTCCCGCTTTTGAACAGCTCAATATCCTCGTAATACTCCCGCTTCATATCCATAAGAGACACCTCGCTCGGTTATCCAAGAGTGCTAATAATCAACAAAAATAGTTGACACCAGCATATGCTCAGATGTGATGCTGTGAAGTAGAAGAGAAAGAACCCCCCATGATGCCAGACCAGCATAAAAGAAAACAGGGAACAGTGTCAAGGAAAAAGTATTTTTGCAAAAAATAATTATTGAAAAAGAAATGAGCGGAACTCAGAAAAGATTCTTGTGGATATTGCTATAGATAGGTCTTGGCACCGACGTACCGCCGTTGATAGTAGGCATTCGAGAGCGAACCGGATCGCACGGTTCGTCCAGACCGCGGTGCGTGAATAAAGCGGTCCTCACCGACATAGACCCCCACGTGAGAAACCACGCCCCTCAGCTGCGTGTCAAAGAAGATCAGATCCCCCTTGGCAAGATCTTCCCTGCTGATGGACGTGCCTGCTCCATACTGCTGAACCGATGTGCGGGGCAGATTCAGACCGTTGAGGCGGTAGATGGCCATGGCGAGGCCGCTGCAATCAAATCCCTCTTCAGCGGAGACGCCCCCCCATTGATAGGGAACACCGATGAATCTCCGTGCCGTTTTCACGATCTGATCCCTGAGATACGGCTCGTCAGAACCGGGCCTTCTCGCAATGACATACTCGTCCGGACGGACGACGTAGTAGGGACCGATCACCCCCATCCCTCTCAGGATCTCCGCCTCCCGGGAGGCGAGCACCCTGGTCGAGAAGTTGCCGAAGCGGACCTTGTACAACCCCTGCCGGTACAGAAAATAATAGGCTTCCAGATGATCATTGTTCAGGCGTTTGACGAGGCGGGCGGCGTTTTCAACTTCCGCGAAGGCCCCCACCTGAATGGTAAAACCCATCGAGGCAAGTTTCGCTGTCGAGGCAGGAGGAGACACCGCCGGAGCGGGAATCTGCCGCACCATACACCCCGTCACCAACAGCAGCGACAGGAGGGCGAATACGACTCTGAAGGCCGAAACATTCCGTGGACACATCGTTCCGATCAGACAGTTATTGACTATCGTTTTGTTGACGAGGGAACGCCCGCACGAATCAGCTTACCCGTGCTCCGACAACGGGGTCTCCCTCAAACGAGACCAGCGTTACCCCCCCCTCCGACTCCGTTGCGAGGAGCATCCCGTGCGATTCCACCCCCATCAGCTTCACGGGTTTCAGGTTCAGGATGACGGCAATCTTCTTCCCCACGAGATCTTCCGGTCGGTAATGGGCACCGACCCCCGCAACGATGGTCCGTTCCTCCCCGACATCGATCTTCAGTTTCAACAATTTATCCGATTTCTTGACCCGCTCCGCGGCGATCACTTCCGCCACACGCAGGTCGATCTTTTCGAAATCCTCGAAGGATATCTCGTCCTTGACATCGGTGAGGACCTTCACCGCAGATGCTTCCGGTTTCTGATACTCGACACGGGGGAAAAGGGATTCTCCACGGGTCAGGAGACTGCCGATCGGGAGACCGCCCCAGGTTCGGACACTTTCGAAATTCTGGGACTCGATATCCTCGACCCCGAGTCGGCCCAGGATATCACCGGCGGCATCGGGCATGAAGGGGGTGATCAGGACGGCAATCACACGGAGTGCCTCCAAGAGATTGTAGATGACCGTGTCCAGACGTTCCCGAACGGCCGGATCCTTCGCCAGGGACCAGGGCTCCCGCTCCACGATGTACCGGTTGGTCAGATTGATGAATTCCCAGATGGAGATGAGGGCCTTATGGAACTGCAACGAGCGGAAGGACTGCTCTACATCCGGGAACAACTTTGCCGCCGCCTCGATCAGATGCGTATCATCCGGGTGATCGACGGTGGCGGGGGCTGTGCCTCCGCAATACTTGACCGCCATGGAGAGGGACCGACTGACCAGATTCCCCAGGTCATTGGCTAGATCGGCGTTGATCCTCTGGACAAAGGCCTCTTCACTGAAATTGGCATCGAGGCCGAATACCATATCCCGCATCAGAAAATAGCGGAATGCATCCAGACCGTACGTGTCCTTCAGATCGAGAGGTTTGACCACCGTTCCGCGGCTCTTCGACATCTTATTCTGATCGATGTTCCAGTATCCGTGGACATTCAGGTGCTGATATGGTTCGATCCCCGCCCCCTTCAGCATGGTGGGCCAGTAGATCCCGTGGGGCTTGAGAATATCCTTTGCTATCAGGTGCTGCGAGACGGGCCAGAACGTTGTATACCGTTCTCCCTCGGGGTACCCGACCCCCGTCAGGTAGTTGATCAGGGCGTCGAACCAGACATAGGTCACATACTGATCATCAAAGGGGAGGGTGATCCCCCAGGTCAATCGTGTCTTGGGCCGCGATATGCAGAGGTCCTCAAGGGGCTCCTTCAGAAAGGCGAGGGCCTCGTTTCGGTAGCGTTCCGGTCTGATGAAATCGGGATTCTTCTTGATATGATCAATCAGCCAATCCTGGTACTTGCTCATCCGGAAAAAGTAATTGCTCTCTTTCCGGGTCTCGGGCACGGTGAGGTGATCCGGACACATGCCGTCCACCAGTTCACTCTCCCGATAGAAACGCTCGCACCCCACACAGTAATGCCCCTCGTACTCGCCGAAATAGATGTCACCCGCATCGTATACCTTTTGGAGGATCGACCTGACCACCTCTTTGTGATCCGTGTCAGTCGTCCTGACGAAATAATCGTTGGTGATCGCCAGTTTCGGCCACAAATCGCGGAACTGACCGCTGATCCGGTCTGTATAACTCTGGGGATCCTCTCCCGCCTGCTGTGCCGCCTCCGCGACCTTGTCCCCATGCTCATCGGTCCCGGTCAGGAAATAGGCCCGGTATCCGGCCATCCGATAAAACCGGGTCATGACATCGGCCACAATAGTGGTATAGGCGTGTCCGATGTGAGGTGATGCATTCACGTAATAGATCGGTGTTGTAACGTAAAAATTTTTCATATCGTACTCCGAGCTCACTGTTTCTTTTTCACTGGTAACGGTTTTCGCGGTTTCTCTTCTCTCAGGATGTCATCGACCGAGATCTCTTTCTCTTCCCCGTCACCGAGATCCACGAACACAATGCGTTCCAGTATGTTCTGCCTGGTTACCTTGCCGCTCCCCTCCTTGGTAACAACTGTCTTTCCGCATTTTGGCATATTTTTTTTTGCCATCATGTACTGCTCATGTTCGAAGGCAAGACAACACATCAATCTCCCACAGAGACCCGATATCTTTTCCGGGTTCAGGAGCATATTCTGCTCCTTTGCCATCTTGATCGACACCGGAGCGAATTTGTTGAGAAAGCTGGCACAGCAAAGCTCTCTACCGCACATACCGACACCCCCGTATATCCGGGCTTCACTCCTGACCCAGATCTGTTTCAGCTCGATCCGTGTCTTGTACTTTCTCACCAGGTCCTTCACCAGTTCCCGGAAGTCAACCCGGCTCTCTGCGGTGAAATAAAAGATCAGCTTGCTCTTATCAAAAAGTGTTTCGACATCGACCAACCGCATAGAGAGATCCCGTTCTTTGACCTTCTCCATGCAGAACGCGAAGGCCTCACGCTCCATCTCCATATTCTGCTGATGGACCGTCATATCCTCATCGGTGGCCTTCCGGACAACCCGCCGAATGGTACGGGGCAATCTGTCGATGGAAACACGGCGAATACCGGTCGCCACACATGCCATCGCCAACCCTCCTTCGGTATCCACAATAGCCTTGTCTCCCTCGCCGAGGTCAATACCGGCCGCGTCAAAGGTGTATACCTTCCCCTTGTCCCGAAATCTGATCCCTATAGTGGAGGTTGTATCATCGGACATATCAATCCTGTCTGGCCTTGTTGAGACGGAACACCATCGATTCAAGTATCAATTGCCTGTTGGCATTCTGTTCGATCGCGCCCTGTGCATTTCGTAT
The DNA here is from genome assembly GCA_963662405.2 of Syntrophales bacterium. Classification (GTDB taxonomy): domain Bacteria; phylum Desulfobacterota; class Syntrophia; order Syntrophales; family UBA2210; genus UBA6078. The sequence continues at coordinate 1,366,618 of CAXXKT010000001.1, read as the reverse complement.
CATATTGATATTTTGGAGTATATCATCACCAACGGTCTGCTCCGCACACCGTTTTGTCGCCTCGGCCATGTCGGGGTGCATAAGACCGCCTTCATCGTGCAACTCACGGTATATCAGCACATCACGACACCACTCCCGGAAGATGTCAAGCCGCTGCAGGGCGGTCTCCCGGTCCTTTCCGAAGCTCTCCGCAAGAAAGATCATGTCTAGGGAAGAGAGACCCCCAGAAAACACCTCGGCTATCTCATCCTTGAATTCATACAGCAGCCCCGTCCGAATCTCGAGTACCTTTCCGATACTTCCACCAGCCGCTGCCGCCGCGATTTGTGCCGACACCGGATCTGTCTCTCCGCTGTCGATCAGAAAGGAGGCCACCGTCTCGGGCCGCAGGGGCTGAAACCGCACCTTCTGGCATCTCGATACGATCGTCTGGGGAAGCCGGTGAAGACGAGAGGTCGTCAATATCAGGACATTGGAAGGACTCGGCTCCTCCAATGTCTTCAGGAGAGCATTGGCCGATGCATCGTTCATCCGGTCTGCATCGGCAACAACAAATACCTTTTTTCTTCCCTCCAGCGGCCTGAACTGTGTCTGATTTTGAAGGTCTCTGATCCGATCAATTTTGATAAAAAGCCCTTCCGGCTCTATAATCACGACATCAGGATGAGTCCTGCGAATCACCTTACGGCATGAAGGACACCGACCACAGAAATCGGCATGACCCTCCCGGCAATTCAGCGTGGAGGCAAGTGCCAACGCAACAGTCTTCTTGCCGATCCCCGGGATGCCGTAAAAGAGATACGCATGCGGAACCCGCCGTCTGCGGATGGCGTTTTGGAGTATTGCGATTTGCCTTTCCTGACCATAAATATCGCAAAACGGCATAAGCCTTATCTTTCAATCAATTCTTTCAAATGGATACGGACATCTCGGTGCACCGTATCGATATCCCGGGAGGCATCGATCACCCTGATCCGGTCCGGGGCCTCCCGGGCCAGCGTCAGGTAGCCATCCCTGATGGTTTCGTGAAAGTCCAGATGTTCTCTCTCAAACCGGTCTTCACGAGGGGGATCACCCGCATTGCGGGCACGGTCCATGATCCTCCCGAGTCCCGTATCGGCCGGGATATCAAACAGAAAGGTCATATCGGGGACCAGCGACCGGGATGCAAAATCACACACAGATCTGACACGCCCCCGGTCTTCCCCTCTCCCACATCCTTGATACGCGACGGTAGCATCGGAAAAACGGTCACATAACACCACTTTCCCCTCTTCCATCGCGGGCATCATAACTTCCTCGACGTGCTGAGCCCTGTCCGCGGCGAAAAGCAACAGCTCCGCCCTACCGGACAGCATAAGCGCCGTCTTGTCAAGCAGGATTTTCCGCAGTTCCGCTCCGAGCGGTGTTCCCCCCGGTTCGCCGGTGACGATGACGGGGATTCCCCGTTCTTTCAGATAACCCTCGGCCTTTCTGATTTGGGTTGACTTTCCGGAACCTTCGATCCCCTCGAACGTAATGAATAAACCCTTCATTCCAGGCCTCACTATGAGGGCATACAGCCCGGTTATCGGCTGTTACTTGTCTTTTGAATCACCCGGTTCTATGGCCTCCACCGGACAGATATCGGCACAGGCCCCACAGTCGGTGCACAAGTCGGGATCAATCACGTATTGATCGTCCCCCTCGCTGATCGCCTCGACCGGGCATTCATCCTCACAGCTTCCACATGCTATACATTCATCAGTAATGACATACGCCATGGACGTAATCCTCCACACATATATGATTGTTCTTTCTACACCGCGACGACTTCAACAACCGCGGGGATCTTCTCTTTGAGATATTTTTCAATCCCCATTTTCAACGTCATCTGGGCCATAGGGCAGGTCCCGCAGGCGCCGGTGAGTCGTACCTTGACAATACCCGCCTCGGTGACATCGATGAACTCAACATCACCCCCATCCGCCTGGAGTCGGGGCCTGAAATCATCCAGCACCGCCGATATCTCTTCTTTCATCCCCTCATCCTCTTCCCTTCCAGTCACCGACACATGATATGACCGGGACCGAAGGTAACATCCGCCGAAAAACCGCAGACGCTTATTCCAAACATACCAACCCCGGAGGAATCAACACACCCAAGAAATTATCCCCGCGGGAAAGCTGCGGAGGATCTCCTCTTACCACCTAATGGGGCATGCGTGCTATCATCTCCGCGGCCACGTCGCGCGCGAAAGCGGCCACGTTTGGCTTGAACCACCGGTATTTTTCCGTTGCGAAGTGGTTCGCCTTCCACATAACCTCACCCGTCTGTGCGGCCACCAGTTGCATGCTGAAACCCGCCTTCACGAGGTTGTCATCCCCCTGCGTCGTATAGTTCCAGAAATCCACCTCCACGACGAGTACGGCATCTGCATGACACGTCTTGCCGATAAAGCCGCTCAGGTCGGGGTCGGAAAAGTGTACCACCTTCAGCTTCGCGAGGTAATCGGTGATGGAATCTTTCAATCGGTCGTTCTCTTCCATCAGTTTCGCCACCTCTTTCGGTGAAACAACGGTGGAAAACCACCCCTTTTTCTTGACGACATCGTCGATGATATCATCGACGACTCCTCCCGCCGCTTGCGTGTAAACACCGGCATCAACCGGAAGGATGCAGAGCGCTTCGGGATGAAACGCATCAATCCCCGGCGCAATCTGTGAAAAACGGAGCCCCCCACAGGCGGAAAGTGTCACACAGAGCAACACTGCAAAGATCAAATTCCTCACGCTTACCCGCATTGACGATCCCCCCGGATACTGTATATCTTACAGCGCTTCCATCACTAACCAGAAGCATGCAGTTGCCCCGGCGATCATATAATTCAACCCCAGCAGCCCCTCCAGGGCCATCCTGGAAAACCGAGTTTTCTTATCACAAAGTCCTATACAAATCCATAGATAAAACAACGGCACCAGAAGCGCCAGGCTCAGGGAAGAGGTGCAGCCGACGGGCAGCGAGACGACCAGTCCGATCCCGGTCAGAACCGCTATTCCCTTCAGCAGTATCCGTGAAGGTCCTTCCCCTATCAGGATAGGGATCGTTTCCCGACCGATCAGGCGATCACTCTGGATATCGAGGGTATCGGAGAGGACCGATTTGGCGAAAACAAGGGCGAAGACAAAGGCAAATGAAACGACCATACTGCAGGTGATCTCGATGCCGGTGCTGATCTGTGGGACAACGCCGGTCACGGCACCCCACGCCGCAGCGGTGAAGAAATTTTTGGAGCCGGGGAGATCCTCCAGCCGCTTCCCCCAGACGTTGACCGTATAGAGAACCCCGGGGAGGGCGACCAACCCCACCAGTAAAAAGGTGGCCGTCCCTTCAAGAAAGGAGAGCGCCAACGCGAGGGCAAGGGAAACAATGGCGGCCGTGATATAGGTCCTTTTGTGTCGTACGTAGGATTTTTCCCTGAAGCCCCCTTTGATCCTCCCGAAGCTCCTCCCCTCCAACCGGTTGATGGTATGGATGGCATAGACACACAGAGAGGCGATCATGATATGAGATATCTTTACCGTCAGTCCCTGGAGCGCCATGCTTACCAGGGAGAGAAACCCGGCACCGATGGCCGAAGAGAGGTCTGTCCGGACCAGAAATATCCAGATATTGTACGGACCTCTCAATACCCCCGGCATCTTTCCTCTCCTGTTGAGGATCAGATAGTCTATCACCCCTTCGGTGATCCAGTTCGGTGTGGAGGCACCGGCGGAGACACCAATCTGCCTGCACTCATCGAAATCAACACCGTCAAGTTCTTCGGCGGTCTCGACATGTACCGTTCGAGCCCCGCATCCGTGAGAGATCTCCGCGAGCCGTTTCGTGTTTGCGCTGTCCCTTCCCCCCACGATAATAATCCCGTCCATTGCGGAGGCCATCGCCTTGACTTCGGCCTGTCTTTTTTCGGTTGAATCGCATATGGTGTCAAAGATCATGGCCTCCGGGAACCTCCGGAGAATCGCCGCTGTAATCTCTCGGTACTTTCCCGAATCCTGCGTGGTCTGAGCGACGACACAAAGTTTCTCCAAATCGGGAAGATCCGCGACACCAGCGATATCGTGAATAACCATTCCCTTTCCCGATGCATACCCCAAGAGGCTGGCAACCTCCGGATGCTCTCTGTCCCCGACTATCACCACCGCATCACCCCGCGCGGCATGTTTCTTTATGATCGCCTGGACGCTTGCCACGCGCGGGCACGTGGCATCGACGATTTCGATCCCCTTGTTTTTGATACGACTCCGTTCTTGAGGCGATATCCCATGGGCGCGTATCACCATGATTCCATCCCCGACGGAATCGATATCCTTCACCGGGACAATCCCTCGTTCCCTGAGGAGCTCCACCGTCTGGGGGTTGTGTATCAGGGGGCCGTAGGTATACACCTGTTTGTCGCTCCGGTGACGGGTCAGGGCAAGAACCATATCAACCGCTCTCTTGACGCCCATACAGAAACCCGCCGTCTCGGCCAATTTGACTCCCATCGTTCGTCCCTATCTCACAGGCTGGACTTGCGGGCATACAGGAAAAATTCCCGGTTGCCGGCCGGTCCGGTAATGGGTGATCCACAGGTCCCGACGACATCAAGGCCCAGTTCACTGGAAAATGTCACCATATCCTCAACAACCCTCCGGTGGACCAGCGGATCCCGCACGACACCCTTACCGACCTCACTCCTCCCTGCCTCGAATTGCGGCTTGATCAGGGCGAGGATTGATCCCCCCGCACCGGTCAGTCTGACGGCGACGGGGAGAACCAGTTTCAGCGAAATAAATGAGACATCGATGACCGTGAGGTCGATGGGGTCCTCGATCCCTTCACCCGAAAAATACCTGATATTGGTCTTCTCAAAGAGGATTACTCGCCGGTCTGTTCGGAGTTTCCAGTCGATCTGGCCATATCCCACATCGACCGCATAGACCTTCACTGCCCCTCGCTGCAGAAGACAATCGGTAAACCCGCCCGTGGAGGCACCAATATCCAGGGCCACAACCCCGGCCACGTCAATATCGAATGATCGGAGGGCACCCTCGATCTTCAATCCTCCCCGGCTGACATAGGGATTCCCGTCCCCTTTGACGCGGATTTCGGCATCGGCGGGAACCACCGTTCCCGCTTTGTCGACACGTGATTCCCCGACCACCACCAAGCCCGACAAGATAAGCGCCTTGGCCCTCTCCCGGGTTGCTGTGATGCCGCGATCAACCAGGAGACGATCCAACCTGACCTTCGGCGGATTCGTTTTCATCTGATTCGTGCCCCTGTCATGGTAATCGGCGCGCTGGTCACGATAGAGTTACCATCCTTCTGACGGACTCCACGATCCCCCGGGCATCGACCCCCTGTTGTCTCCGCAGTTCGGCCTGCGTCCCCTGTTCTACAAATTCGTCAGCGATACCGACCCGCTTTACGGCAATTCCCATCAGCCCTGTTTCTTCAAACAACTCGAGAACGGCACTGCCGAACCCGCCCATCAGGACATGCTCTTCAACCGTAACAACCCGCTTACACGAGGATGAGATGTTACACAACAGATCCCTGTCGAGGGGTTTAACGAAACGGCTGTTGACAACGGTCGCCTCAATCCCTTCGCCGGCAAGGACTTCCGCAGCTTCGAGGGAGGGATACACGGTGGATCCGATTGCCATGATGACAACATCCTTCCCTTCTCGGAGAATCTCTGCCTTTCCGATTTCGATACAGGCAGGTCGTTCGTCGAGGGAAACTCCCATCCCGGCGCCGCGGGGATAGCGTATTGAAACGGGGCCGCCGCACTCCACGGCAGTCTTGAGCATATGTTGCAGTTCGTTTTCATCCTTCGGGGCCATTACCACCATATTCGGAATGGATCGCAGGTAGACGAAATCGAAGAGTCCGTGATGTGTCGGGCCGTCATCCCCGACGACCCCCCCCCGGTCGAGGGCGAAAACGACGGGAAGATTCTGCAGGCACACGTCATGAAGCACTTGGTCGTAGGCCCGCTGCAGGAAGGTGGAGTAGATCGCAACAATGGGGATCAATCCCTCGGTGGCGAGTCCTGCGGCAAAGGTAACCCCGTGCTGCTCGGCGATTCCGACATCGTAAAACCGCTCGGGGATCTCACGGGCAAACCGGTCGAGACCGGTCCCGCTCATCATCGCGGCCGTGATCGCAACAACGGCAGGATTTTCGCGGGCGAGTTCCAACACCGTCTGGCCGAAGACCTGCGTGTATGATTTCCGGGAATGATTCTGGCTGATTGTCTCTCCCGTTTCGACATTAAAGGGCCCGATTCCATGGAATCGGGCGGGGTCCTCCTCGGCAAAGCGGTACCCCTTCCCCTTTCGAGTGATGACATGCACCAGGACAGGCCGCTCCATACCTCGTACGTTCTGGAGATTTTTGATCAGGTGATCCAACCGGTGGCCTTCAAGGGGACCGATATACTTGAACCCCAGTTCTTCAAAGAGCATCCCCGGGACCACGAAACCCTTGAGCGACTCTTCAGCCCTCCGGGCAAATTTGATCACCTGCTCTCCCACCCCGGGGACGGTCTTCAGAAAATCGTGGATCTTTGCCCGGAGGCGCGTGATCTGCTGCCCCGTCATGACACGATTCAGGTAGGAAGACATGGCCCCCACGTTCGGGGAAATGGACATCTCGTTGTCATTCAGGATAACGATCAGGTCCTTCTCCCGCTCCCCGGACCAATTGAGGGCCTCAAATGCCATTCCGGCGGTCATAGACCCATCCCCGATGACGGCGATCACCTTGAAATGCTGTTCCTTCAGGCATCGGGCATCGGCGATACCGGCCGCTGCGGAGATGGAGGTGCTGCTGTGGCCCGCGCCGAATACGTCATAGACACTCTCCTGTCTCTTGGGAAAACCGCTGACTCCCCCCTTCTTTCTGAGGGTGTGAAACGCCTGTCTCCTCCCCGTAACGATCTTGTGTGCATATGCCTGGTGCCCCACATCCCAGATGACCTTGTCCCGCGGAGTATCAAAGACATAATGGATGGCCAGGGCCAGTTCAACCGCCCCCAACGAGGGGGCCAGGTGCCCGCCGTTTACGGAGACAACCTTCAGTATCATCTGCCTGATTTCGCCGGCCAGGGTTTTCAGTTCTTCAATGCCGAGGCATCGTATGTCTTCAGGATCGTTGATCCCCTCCAGTATTCCGTTTTCGTTATTCATACCTGTTTCTCCCGCGATTCGCGGTCCCCATCGACCCGAAACGCACCCTACGATTTCCGCTCTGCGATGAACCGTGCGATCATCCGCAGGGGATCGATCCGATCATCGAACCGACGTATCGCCGACAGGGCATCCTCGACCAATCGGGACATCTCTTCCCGGGACCTTTCAAGTCCGATCAGGGCGGGATAGGTTGCCTTACCGCGCCCTTCATCGCTGCCGGTATCCTTCCCCAGGGCCTTCCGGGAACTTTCGATGTCCAAGATATCATCCGCTATCTGAAAGGCAAGTCCCGTCATGTCCCCATACGCCGAGAGGGCATTGAGATCATCTATCCCGGCATCCGCCAGCAGTGCCCCCGCGCGGATGGAAACGGTAATGAGGGCCTGTGTCTTGTGTGTGTGGATATAGTCCACCTGTTGCCGGTCCACCACCTCCCCCTCAGCCCTGAGATCCGCCACCTGACCACCCACCATCCCCTGAAAACCCGCAGCCCGAGCGACCTCATGCAAAACAGTCAGCCCCTTTTCAGGAGGAATCCCCGGGTGTCGACCGGAGAGGAGGCAGAAGGCCTCCGTCAGGAGGGCATCCCCCGCCAGAATCGCGATCCCTTCCCCGAACACCCTGTGATTTGTGGGCTTCCCCCGCCGATAGGCATCATTATCCATCGCCGGAAGGTCATCATGTATCAGGGAATAGGTATGGACCATCTCAATGGCACATGCAATGGGAAGTGCCGTCCGCATACTCCCGCCGACCGCCTCCGCCGAGGCCATACAGAGGATCGGCCGGAGCCGTTTCCCGCCGGCGAAAAGCGAGTAGCGCATTGCCTCGACGATCTCGGAAGAAACACCGACCACCGCCGGGAGGTATTCGTCAAGAGCCCGATCGACCACTTCTTTCCGTCCCGCGAGATATGTCTCAAGTGATATCGGTTGATTCACGATCATCTCCATTCTTCTTCTCAAATGGTTCAGTCTTCAGGACATCATCATCCCTGAGCAGGATTTCGATCTTTCTCTCCGTCTCCTCCAGCCTGTCGGTGCAAAACCGGGAGAGTCTGATCCCCTCTTCGAAGGCCTTGAGCGAATCATCAAGAGACAAATCCCCGCCTTCCATCTTTTTTACAATCGCTTCCAGTTCTTCCAGGGCCTTCTCAAACGTTTTTTCCGCCATCCTTTTACTCCCGTGAAATAGTGGTCACTCGCGCCGTGAAACTTCCCGATGCAACCCGCACATCGACACCCTCATCCACCGCCAGTATCCCCGCATCCCTAACGACGGACCCGTCGGCCAACCGGACGATCCCGAAACCCCTTCCCAGTACGGCCAAGGGACTGAGAGTGTCCAAGAGGGCCATCTCCGCCTGCAGGACACCCCGAAGGGTATCAATACGGGTTTGTATCCGGGATCCCGCTTCGCCTCGGAGATTTTCAACCCTCACCCGCAGGTCGGCAATCCTCTCCTTCGGATCGCGCAGACCTTCCGCGACAAAGACCGCCCTCGTTTTCAGCTCCCGCAACACCATATGAGAGGCATGTATCAGCTGTGACCTCAGCCTCTGTGTTCGTTCCATCAGGACCCTCGTATCGGGGACCACCAACTCGGCGGCCGCAGAGGGGGTCGGAGCCCTGAGATCGGCCGCGAAATCGGCGATCGTGAAGTCGATCTCATGGCCGACGGCCGAGATGACGGGAATCTTCGAGGCCCGGATTGCCCGGGCGACTTGTTCGTCATTAAAACAGAAGAGATCCTCAAGCGACCCTCCCCCCCGAGTGACGATGATGACATCAACACCAACCTCATTGAGATCCGCCACGGCACTGCATATCTCCCGGGGCGCCTCGACTCCCTGAACGGCCGCGGGGGCGATCACGACATCGACGGAGGGGAACCTCCTCCCCGTAATATTCAGGATATCCCGGAGGGCCGCGCCGGAAGAAGAGGTGACAATTCCGATCTTTCCGGGGAGAAAGGGGATTTTCCGCTTATGGGAATGATCGAACAACCCCTCCTTCTCCAGGCGCACTTTCAGCTGCTCGAAGGCCATCTGGAGGGCACCGAGCCCCTTCGGTTCAGCAGCATCGATAATGATCTGATATTCGCCACGGGCCGGATAGACATTCAACCTCCCCCGGCAGATAATCTTCATCCCGTCTTCAAGATCAAACCCCAGCCGCGCGACCGACCCCCGGAAGGCGACCATGCGTATCTGGCTCTTCTCGTCTTTGAGGGTCGCATAGAGGTGGCCTGAAGCGGGGCGCCGAAGATTGGATATCTCACCGGTGATCCAAACGGCGCCGAAGCATCCCTCCAGCGTTTCTTTAATGACCTCTGTCAACTGTGTAACAGTCAGTATGGTTTTCACATCCATCGTCGGCTGCATCCTTATCTCACATAGAGGTGGTTTAGCAGAGGTCCATCCCTGGTGCAACTATTTGATTGACATCTCCCCGGTTGTGTTGTCAAGTACCGGTGGGGAAAGGAGGGCATTATGGACAAAGAGATTGTCTATACCGAACGGGCCCCTATCCCGATAGGGCCTTACTCTCAGGCGGTCAGGGCCGGGGGCTGGTTGTACGTTTCCGGGCAGATCCCGATGAACTCGAAAACGGGTCAGTTGGTAACGGGGCCTTTCGAGCTCCAGGTGCGAACCGTGCTCGACAACCTGACACATATTCTGGAGAATGCTCATTCGAACCTCGACCGCGTGGTAAAGGTCACGATCTTCTTGACCGACATGACCCTGTTTGATCAGTTCAACACGATCTACACACAGTACTTTGGAGAATCCCGTCCCGCCAGGAGCTGCGTGGCGGTCAATCGTCTCCCCAAAGATGCCCCGTTGGAGATCGAGGTTGTCGCCGTCTGCGACTGATCTTCTTACACTCCTGACAGGGGATAATGAAACGCGCTCTTGTAATGCCAAGGGGGAAGCCCTATTTGATTCCTCCCTTGATCTCTCTGCGCCTTGATGTACCTCTCATCTTCTTCAGGACATTATCTTCGATCTGCATGGCCCGTTCCACCGTGTCATTGGAATATTCGCTTGTCCTGTCCGGGCTGAACCCGGCGTCGGCTTTTTCACTGATCCCGAAGCGCATCCTGAGCACCTTTTCCTCGCGCGGCGTCAAGGTGGATAGGATCTTCCTGGTCTGCTGCGCGAGATCCATGTTCATGGTGGCATCGGAGGGAGACATGACCTTCTTATCCTCGATGAAATCCCCGAGAGAGCTATCCTCCTCTTCCCCGATGGGGGTCTCCAAAGATATCGGCTCCTTGGCAATCTTCAATACCTTTCGCACCTTATCAAGAGGAAACTCCATCTTTTCCGCGATCTCGGCGGGGGTCGGTTCCCTCCCCAGTTCCTGCACCAGGTACCGCGACGTCCTGATCAGTTTATTGATGGTTTCGATCATGTGAACCGGGATCCGTATTGTCCGCGCCTGATCAGCGATGGCCCGCGTGATGGCCTGCCTGATCCACCACGTTGCATACGTGGAGAACTTATACCCCCGCTGGTACTCAAATTTCTCGACGGCCTTCATCAATCCGACATTCCCTTCCTGGATAAGATCCAGGAACTGCAGACCCCTGTTTGTATATTTCTTGGCAATACTGACAACCAGACGGAGGTTGGCCTTGATCAATTTTCTCTTCGCCCGGTTCGCCTCGGACTCTCCCCCCTTGATGGAGGTCACGATCATCTTCAATGTCTCTTTGGGGACACCGATCTGAGCCGCTATTCTCTTTCTGGTATTCCGGGCTTCTCGAACTGTCCGCTCGTACTCACGGATCGTTTTGACCGCTATACCCGTTTCCGTGGAGATCTCTTCCTCTTCACCGGCCCTCATGCGGGAAAACAACCGATCCAACGCGTTGAGTGACATGCCCGCTTCTTCCACGCACTTCTGTATCGCTCGCTCGCCCTCGTTTAAAGCAGCAACGGTGTCGTTAAGCCTGGCAACCATCGCACTGATGCGACGTTTATTGAAATTGATATCCTTGCAGAGCTTCACAATCCGTTTGCCGTTTTTCTCCAGTTCATCCCTGATGGCTTTCTCATCCGCATCCGCCAGTCCTCCCTTCTTTAAATTGTCCCTCAGAACGGTATTCCGCGCGTCCAGTTGTCCAACCTTGGAGGCAAGCTTCTGCACTCGTTCTTGGTACACTTCCTCCTCGGTAAAACCACTTTCGTCTTCAAGGTTGTCGACAACCGTTTTGATCCGGACCTCACCTGTTTGAAGCTTTTCCCCGATCTCCACCACCTCTCCGATAAAGACCGGCAGGCTGAAGAGGGACTCCATGATCTTCTTTTCCCCCTTCTCAATCTTCTTGGCGATTCGCACCTCTTCCTCACGACTGAGGAGGGATACCATCCCCATCTCTCTCAGGTACATCTTAACGGGGTCTCCCGTCTTGCCGAGGGCTGATACCGGGAGGGGAGGAATCTCGTCCTTCATCCCTTTCTCTTCGTCCTCATCGGTTTTTTCCCCGTGTTTATCGGTATCTTTCTCGTCTCTTTCGACATCGACCACTTCAATGTTTTTCTCATGAAAGACCGTTAGGATGTCATCTATCTGGTCTGAGAATATAACGTCGGACGGCAGCATATCGTTGATATCGTCATACGTGAGGAATCCTTTTCCCTTGCCTAACGAAATAAGTTTGTTGACTTCATCCGATTTGATCACCTTTTTCATTGTTGACCAATCCTCTCTCTTCCTTTAGCAATTTATCTTTATCCCTGAGCAGACTGTCACTCAAAGTCCTGTCGCCCGCCTGTTGTGCTCGGATCAGCTCCTTTTTCAGAAGGGCCCGCCTGCCCTTGAACCATTTGTTTCGTACTTGCCTGATATTGTCATGCAATACCTTCCCCGCAATCTCACTATCCGGGAAGGGTCGTTCCATCATCAACTGCAAGAGCCGGGCTTTTACCGGCCCGTCTCCCAGATCACGGATCAGGGAACTGCTATCTCCCTTCCTTTCGATAATGGTATTCCCCAATTTTTTCAACTCTTCCGAGCCGAATGAATCGATGATCCCCTCCTCAGCAACAACGGAAATATGCTCCGGATATTCCATCATCATATAGATAAGGTTTAATTCCACCATGTCAACCTTGTCCACCCCTCCACCCGGTGTATAAGTAAGGGGAGGAACGGCGCCCTTCTGTTTCGGAAAGACCTTTTCCACCCGATCCTTAAGGAGTTTCTGGTCGATGCCGAGCCGTTCGGAGACCCGTTTGATAAAGAGATCCCGTTCGATCGGATCAGCAATCGTCCTGATGAACGATATCGAATCCCGCATGGCATCCAGGTCGTGTTCAAACGTTCCTCCCCCTCCCATGATCACGTCGACGTAGTAATCGACCATCATCGGGGAGCGGGCGATCAACTCCTCAAGGGCCGGCGCGCCATTGTGTTTGACATAATCATCCGGATCACATCCTTCGGGGAGAACGACCACGCGGGCATGCATTCTTTCCTCAAGGAACAGCTTCAGGCTCCGTTCCACGGCATGCCTCCCCGCCTCATCGGGATCAAAGATGACGGCAACGTTCCGCGTAAAGCGCCTGATCAACCCGACCTGATCCCGGGTCAGCGCCGTTCCGAGAGTCGCGACTACGTTGTTCACCCCCGCATTCCATAAAGAGAGGAGATCGATATATCCTTCGACCAAGATGGCATAATCTCTGTCACGGACGGCATCTTTCGTTCGGGACAGGCCGTATAGAAGCTTTCCCTTGGTATAAACGGGCGACTCGGGAGAATTGAGATACTTGGGCATATCCGCATCGTCAATGGCCCGGCCGCCGAATGCCACCACCCTCCCGCTCAAATCTTCTATCGGAAAAATCAACCTCTTACGAAACCGGTCATAGTATCCACTCGTTTCTTTGGATACGACAAGTCCGGCCCTCTCGGCAAGGACGAGGGGAACTTTTCTCTCCCCCAGATAGGAAACGAGATGACTCCATCCTTCCGGGGCATACCCCAGATGAAACGTCTCAACGATGGTATTCTCCATCTTGCGGATATTCAGGTACTGCCGGGCCGGGTGACCGCGCTGTAAAGAAAGCTGCCGTGAAAAGAATTCCGCAGCAATCGCGTTGATCCGGTACAGTTTTTCCTTCTCCGTCTCCCTGGTTTTCTCTGCACCGGTCAGCGGTTTGACCGGGAGAGAAACCCCCGCCTTTTTCGCCAGGTATCTCGCCGACTCGGCGAAGGAAATCCCATTGAGCTTCATCAGGAAGGCAAAGATATCCCCCCCTTCCCCGCAGCCGAAGCAATAAAAGATCTGCTTCTCGGGATTCACGCTGAAGGAAGGGGTCTTTTCCTTGTGAAAAGGGCAAAGCCCGACAAAGTTCCTGCCGGCCTTCTTCAGGGTGACATATCCGGAAATGAGATCGACGATACCGACCCTGCTTTTGATTTCCCCTATCTTTTCCTGAGGAATATATCCCTTCACGATCCCTCTTACTCTCCGGCCGGACCCTGTTCGAAAAAAAGCGGTTCTAGGACAACTGTACCTTGACTGCCTCTCCCACGGCCTTGCCGTCGGCTTTTCCCGTCACGCGGGGCATCAAAAGTTTCATTACCTTTCCCATGTCCCGAATGCCGGTCGCACCGGCCTCCGCAATTGCTTGCTCGATCAGGGTACGCAACTCTTCTTCAGACAACTGTAGGGGCATAAATCGCTGGATAACCGCGATCTCTCTCGTCTCCTTTTCGGCAAGCTCGAGCCGTCCGCCCTCTTTGAATTGCTCGACGGAGTCCCTGCGCTGCTTGACCATCGAGGCGAGCACCTGCAGCATCTCCGTCTCGCCGAATTTATCCTTGAGATCTATCTCTTTATTATGCAAGGCCGATTTGATCATGCGGAGAGTCGATAAGGTTTCTTTATCCTTCTCCTTGGCCGCCGTGATCATCGCATCCGATATCTGTTTTTGCATGTCCATTGCCTTTTCAACACCTCTCGTATATTGCCCACCCCTCGGGGTGACTCTTCTCCGCCGTGACGTTCCGCAAGCAGGGCTTTTCCCGTGCTATCCCATATCATCGCTTAACTTCCGTCCTCCCAGGACATGGATATGCAGGTGAAAGACGACCTGCCCGCCTTCCTCGTTACAATTGATAACAGTCCTGAACCCCTTGTCGGCGATTCCCTTGATCGTGGCAACCTCCCGCACCGCCGCCATCAATCCCTCCATCACACCGTCCGTGACACCCATCAGGGTGGCTATATGTTGTTTCGGTACGACCACCACATGGACAGGGGCCATCGGATTGACATCCTCAAAAGCCAGGGCATCCGGGGACTCGTAAACAACGGTCGCCGGGATATCACCCCGTACGATCCTGCAAAATATACACTCATCCATTTCACCACCTCCTATGCAAAAGCAGCTACACGCGCTATCGCATCCTCCAGCTTCAGGGCCCCGGTATAGAGCGCCTTGCCGGTAATGACACCCCGGATCCCCGCCCCGCCTTCTTCGAGGAGCCGGTCGATGTCGCGGATACCAGCGACACCCCCCGAGGCGATGATCGGGATATCGACCGATTCGGCGAGGAGTCGTGTGGATGCAATGTTGACCCCCGTCTCCATGCCGTCGCGGCGGATGTCGGTGTATATGACGGAATCCAGACCACATCCCTCGTACTGTGCGGCTATTTCCGCAGGGGATTGCTCCGTGCTCTCGGTCCACCCCTCCACCGCAACCATGCCGTCCCGGGCGTCAAGGGCAAGGATGATATGTCCCCGGTGAAGAGCGCACGCATCAAAGACAAAGTCTCTGTTCTTCAGGGCGGCAGTCCCCAGGATTACGTATTCGACCCCTCCGGCGCGGTACCGATCAACGGTCGCCATATCCCGTATTCCACCTCCGACCTGGAGGGGAACATCTACCGCATGAGCGATCTCTTCAATAACATCGCTGTTACGGGGCACCCCGTCACGGGAACCATCCAGATCAATCACGTGGATGCGCGTGGCCCCCTTTTCTTGCCACTTGAGGGCGATATCGGCGGGATTATCAGAATAGACGGTCGACCGATTAAAATCACCTTGCAGAAGCCGAACACACTTACCGCCCTTGAGATCGATAGCCGGTATGATGATCACCTGTCACGTCCCTCCATCTCGGGGAAATTCCCCAATATCACTCTCATACCCTCCCGCGACAACTCGTCGGCGGTCATCCACCTTCCCCCACCCCGTATAAAGGGAATGATATCCAGTATATTCTCCATCAATGAGCCCTGTGTCTTATCGAAAACACCCTTCCATATCGTCACACCGTCGGCAACACGGATCAGGTGGACGCAGAAGGCAACCGAGGCGGGTCGCTCCGCGGCATAATCGCGCCCCCTTCGCTCCCGATAGCAGAAAAGATACCCCGCAAGGACCCCGTCCGCCCCGACCTCTTTCCCCACCGCTCTCAACACCTCGCGGTGGGATCGATCCATGGAATCGGCGGAGGCCCTCTGGTATGCACCCTGCATCTCTCGGGGAGGTATCACGACGCATCCCCCGGACGGCTTGAGACCGCCAACCAGATACTCCTCCAGCTTCCTCTCAGGATTCCCCGACGGTACACACGATCTGAACGTTGCCCCGGAAAGGGGACAGCGGACGATCCGTTCAACCGGATCACCGGGAACAACCACCTGAAAAGGGACCACGGCAAGCTTCTCAAGGTGAACACCCCTTTGGAGAAGAAGAGCCGTCCCTCCCTGACGGGATGCACACCCGACCAAAAAGGTCACACAAAACACCCCCCCCAGGAAAACCATGATAAGACCGAAGAGAGAAACAGATTTTTTGATACGTATCACCCCGTTCCGTAAGATTTTCCGACAACCGGCCCCCACGGGGAATTTCATGGAAAGATCTTCGGCGTGGCAGACAGCAGCGTTAGATACTTCCTTTCGTCGACAGGACACCCTTGATCCGACCGTCAATACAGACGGCCTCTCGCAAAGCACGGGCAAACGCCTTGAAGATGGCTTCCGCTATGTGGTGAGGATTCTTACCATATACGGCATTTATATGCAAGGTTATTCCCCCGTGATCGGCAAATGCCCTGAAAAACTCTTCCAGAATGAGGGGATCAAAATCCCTGATCTTCTTTCCCCCGAATTCGGCCCTGAAAACGAGGTACGGTCTCCCGGAGATATCGATGCAGACATCACACAGGGCCTCATCCATCGGGACACGGGCGGACCCGTACCGGGTGACACCCTCCTTGTTTCCCAAGGTCTTCTTCACCGCCTCTCCGAGGCATATCCCGATATCCTCCACCAGATGGTGGTAATCCACATTCGTATCCCCGCTCCCCCGGACATTCAAATCAAAAAAACCGTGTTTCGTAAAAAGGGTGAGCATATGATCGAGGAACGGGATCGTCGTCGATACCTCTCCCACCCCGTCTCCGTCGAGGTTGATCTCAAGGGACACATCCGTTTCCGTGGTCGTTCGGGTGATCTTTTCTGTTCGTTCCATCTCCTCGGCTCTCCTTTTTACAACACCTTGTTGAGCGGATATTCGATGATCCCTTCGGCCCCCGCCTCGCGGAGGAGCGGGATCAGATCTCGTACGATATCACGATCGACCACCGCCTCGACGGCGAACCAGTTCTCGTCGGCAAGCCCGGACGTGGTCGGGGCCTTCAACGAGGGGAGGAGAAGCACTACTCGTCCCAGGTTCTCCCGGCCGACATTCATCTTGAGGCCGACCTTTCCCATCGCCATGAGGGAGCCGGAGAGAAGGGTGCTGATCTGCTCTATCTTCCTGCGTTTCCACGGGTCTTCCCATGCCACCTTGTTGGCGATCAGCTGGGTGTTCGTTTTCAGGAGTTCATGGACGATCTTCAACTTATTGGCCTTGAGCGTACTTCCCGTCTCCGTCACCTCGACGATCGCGTCCACTAGGCCTTCGACAACCTTCGCCTCCGTGGCACCCCAGGAAAATTCCAGGTGCGCCTCTATCCCCCGCTCTTGGAGGTATCTGCGGGTGAAGCTCACCAGTTCCGTGGAGATCCTCTTGCCGGCCACATCTTCCAGCGATGTAATGGGAGAATCTTCCCGCACCACGAGGACCCAGCGGGCCTGACGCGTGGATGCCTTTGAGTAGATGAGGTCTTGAACGACCACCACGTCGGATTCGTTTTCCAGGATCCAGTCTCTTCCCGTCAGGCCGAGATCGATGGTTGCGTCATCAACGTAGCGGGACATCTCTTGCGCCCGCACAAGGGCGCAGGAGATGTCCTCATCGTCAATCGATGGGAAATAGCTTCTGGCATCATATGAGATACGCCACCCCGCCCTCTTGAACAATTCTATCGTATTGGATTCGAGGCTCCCCTTGGGTATACCCAGTTTTAATTTCTTCATTTCGTATATACATCCTCCGGATCGAATACCCTCTCACCGACAATCGCCATCTCCCCGTCGGACACCTTCCGGTAGAAGCAGGACCGGTAACCCATATGGCAGGCGGCACCGCCTCCCTGATCCACCTTAAGCACCACGGTATCCAGATCGCAGTCCACAAAGATTTCCTTGACCGTTTGCACATTTCCGGATGTCTCACCCTTGATCCAGAGAGACTGACGCGATCTGCTCCAGTACGTCGCCCTCTCCGTCTCAATCGTCTTTTCCCAGGCCTCCCGGTTCATATAGGCCAGCATCAACACCTCCCCCGTTCTCCAATCCTGCGCTATAACAGGGACGAGCCCGTCTCCCTTTTTGAAATCCAGATCAACCATACCGCATCCTTTCCCACCCCCCCCCCTTCAGGGGAAGAGTATCCCAATAAGTCATTTGAAAGTTTATGAAGATAATGCAATATTTCTTTTTAGGCAAGTCCTTTTTCTCTATTTTGATCTTGCCCGCAGCTCTTTTTTATGTTAGCTCTGTTTCGTTTGGCACTGTTGCCGCAATGACCACGAGAGACTATTACTGAGTAAGGAGGATTGGGGATTATGAAAGTATTGGTAGGCGGTGTAATAGCGGCTGTTTTGGGACTTATCGGACTGGTCATCTGGTGGGGTCCCTTTCTTGAGATTCTCCAGGGTGGTATCCCGGTCATCCTGCTCCTCGGAGGCGCCCTTGCAATATATGTTGGTTTCGATGAGATGAAAGACCAGATGACCGCCAAGGAGGCCGAACCGGTCGCCCCGAATACGGCGGAGCTGGATGCCGCAAAGGAAGACCTGAAAAAAGCCCAGGCTGAAGCCGAGAAGTATAAGGCTGAACTGGAAAAAGTCAAGACCGCAAATAAAGCGAAAAAGTGATATATTTCGTTATATAGGGATAATGCCCCGTGGAAGGGTGCCGCGTACGGAGCCCTTCCGCGCGTGGCGGGTTGTTTGGAATGCACAGAGAGTATTTGACAGGCCGTACCAAATCAGGTATGGGTCAGGGTGATATTATAATCAGGGATACGGTATGAACGTCTTATTTTTCCTGCCAGCAATTTTGCAGTCTACGGGTAAGACCTACATGTATTGATGCCTGCTTCTTGACCCGATCGGGCAGGAAAGCAGGCCACCACATCGAAGTAGTTTCCGTTGTAATTACGTTATATAAACTTGAAGGCGGACCTCGCACATCCCTACAGGGATAGCGCGGAAGGTCGGTATATGAACACACTGAGCCAAAGGGGGAAAAGCATGAAAAAGAATATGTTAATGAGTGTTATGATTATGATGGGCACAGCGGCATTCTTGCTGGCAACAACCATGCAGGGACAAGCAAAGACCACGCTGACCTACAGCATTTTTTTTCCACCGACCCACAGTCAGTGCCAAGCGGCCGTATCCTGGGCGCAGGAGGTAGAAAAGCGCTCCGATGGCCGAATCAAGATCACCACCTTCCCCGGAGGGACATTGACAAAGGCGAACCAGTGTTATGACGGGGTGGTACAGGGGATATCGGATATCGGGATGTCCTGTTTCGCTTACACGAGGGGGCGATTCCCGGTTATGGCGGCCGTCGATCTTCCCCACGGATATCCCAGCGGACTCGTCGCAACCCTTGTTGCCAATGAGTTTGCCAAAACCATGGTACCGAAGGAACTGCAAGACGTCAAAGTCCTGTATGTCCATGCCCATGGCCCCGGTCTTCTCAGCACCCAAAAACCGGTCAGGGTCCTGGAAGACATCAAAGGGATGAAGATCCGTTCGACGGGTCTGAGTGCTCAAGTCGTCGAGGTCCTCGGCGGGGTTCCCGTCGCCATGCCTCAGGGAGGCACCTATGAAGCCCTGCAGAAGGGAGTGGTCGAGGGGACCTTCACACCGATCGAAACCCTCAAGGGCTGGAAACAGGCAGAGGTGATCGACTATACCACCCAGTGCACCGGCATCGGGTATACCACGGCCATGTTTGTGGTGATGAATACCGACAAGTGGAAATCACTTCCCAAAGACCTCCAAAAGGTGATAGAGGAGGTGAGTGGGGAGTGGGTCACCGTCCATGGAAATGCCTGGGACAAGAGCGATGAAGATGGGCGTTCGTACACCCTCAGCGAAGGGAACGAGATCATCCCCCTCTCCGCGGAAGAAAGCAAGAGATGGACGCAAGCGGTACAGCCGATAATCAACGACTATATCCGTACCGCCGAAGGAAAAGGTCTCCCGGGACAAAAAGCCGTCTCGGTGGTAAAAGAACTGATCGGCACCTACAGCAAGTGAGCAGTCAGGAAGCGGGGGACGGGGGACGCAACACAGGTTGGTGCCCCGCCCCCCGCATGTGAAACGATATGATCCGCCTGGAGAAACAGATCGACAATCTCAGCACCGCCTTCAACTGGGTGGCAGGGGTGAGCATTCTAGTGATGATGCTCCTCACCTGCGCCGATGTGGTCTTGCGGTTTTTCCGCCACCCGATCCCCGGAACTTATGAGATCGTGGGATTGATGGGAACGGTCGGTGTCGCCTTTGCCTTGGCATACACCACGGCGCAGCAGGGACATATCGCAGTTGAGTTCCTGGTCCGGAAGATGCCGGAGAAGGTACAGGCGGTCATTGCGACGGCCGTTGATCTGATAAGCATCTTGTTGTTTGGAATCATTACGTGGCAGAGTGTGGTATATGCCCTGAATTTGAGGCGCACCGGCGAGGTATCGCTCACCGTTGAAGTTCCTGTCTATCCCTTCGTTTTCGGCATCGCGATCGGTTGCTGTCTTGCAACATTCGTCCTTGCAACACGCTGCTACAGGAAAATCAAGGGGATTACCCAGTGAACCCCACCGTAATCGGACTTACAGGGATTGCCTTTCTTTTCATCCTGATGTTTCTGCGGATGCCCGTCGGCTTCGTCATGGCCGCGGTGGGATTTGTCGGTTTCGGATACACCGTCACATTCGACGCATCCATGAGTTTAGTTGCAAAAGACCTCTTTTCCGTCTTCGGATCGTACAGCCTGACCGTGATCCCGCTCTTTGTCCTGATGGGACAACTTGCCTATCACTCCGGGATCAGTTCTCGTCTCTTTAACGCAGCCTACAAATTCATCGGGCATTGGCCGGGAGGGCTTGCCATTGCGACGGTCGGAGCATGTGCCGCCTTCGCCGCCATCTGCGGTTCAACCAACGCGACGGCTGCAACCATGGGGGCGGCAACCCTTCCGGAGATGAAGCGATACAACTACAAACCGGCTCTCGCCACGGGTGTCGTCGCCGCGGGGGGAAGCCTCGGCATCCTGATCCCTCCCAGCGTCATCTTTATGGTCTACGGGATCTCGACGGAACAGTCCATCGGGAGTCTTTTCATGGCCGGTCTCGTGCCCGGTTTGCTCCTCACACTCCTCTTCGTCCTCGCCATCGTCACATGGGCACACTTGCGGCCGGAACTCGGGCCGAAGGGACCGCGATTCTCCCTCAGAGAGAAATGGGAATCCCTCTCGGGTCTGGTTGAGACCCTCATCCTCTTTATCGTGATTATGGGGGGACTGTTTCTGGGGATCTTCACCCCGACTGAGGCTGGTGCCATCGGAGCCTGCGGCACGCTTATCTTGGCCCTTGCGGGTCGTAACCTCACCCTGCAAGGATTCCTTGCCGCCCTCTTCGAGACGACACGCATATCCTGCATGATCCTCATCATCGTTGCCGGAGCCACGATCTTCGGTCACTTCCTGGCCGTTACCCGGATCCCCTTCGATATCGCCCAAGGGGTATCTGAGATGGAGCTGCCGCGATGGAGCATCATGCTGATCATCATCGCCGTCTACCTGGTCGGCGGGTGCATCATCGATTCCCTGGCATTGATTATGCTGACCATCCCCATCTTCTACCCGGTGATCCTGCACCTGGGATACGACCCCATATGGTTCGGTGTCATTATAGTCCTCGTGACCCAGATCGGCGTGATCACCCCCCCCGTGGGGATCAATGTCTATGTCGTCAGTGGCGTGGCCAGGGACGTCCCGCTTGATGTCATCTTCAAGGGGGCACTCCCCTTCCTGGCGGCACTGATCATCGGAACGCTCCTTCTGATTCCCTTCCCCCAGATTGCCCTCTTCCTTCCGGGATTGATGGGCTAGGAACCGCCGACCCCGTTTCCTCGGCATGCAGTTGCACGGTCTCTTGAAAGATCCGCATCCGGTGTGATAAGGGACGGACAGGTTCACGGCATCAAACTTTCATATGTGAGGCATCATATGACCGGCATACGCAGACAGCTCTTGCTGTGGCTGATCCCTGTTATCATCGGGTTCTTCCTCCAGGGATGCTGTCTCTTCCCCAAGGGTAAAGAATTCGATAAGGTAACACGCACCATGCTCGTCACCGCCTACGATGCCGGGCCGGAATCATGCGGATGGAAACGAAAGTACTGGTGCATCGGTCCTCCGGTCTACGCCTATGGACCGCTCGAGGGAAAACCCAAAAGGGTCGGCATCACGGCCGACGGGACAAAAGCGAAGCATGGGACAATCGCAGCGGACATCCGGCGGTATCCCTTCGGCACCAAGATGTATGTCCCGGGGTACGGATGGGGAGAAGTCCACGATACGGGAAGCGCCATCGTGGGGGATCACATCGATATCTTCTTCTCCGATCGCGATGATGCCCTTGAGTGGGGGGAAAAGTACCTGAAGATCGTTATTCTCCGGCGGAGATAATCTCCTCCGCCCGCTTCTTCCTGAATAGTTCAATAACGAGCAGGGCGGCACCCACCGATATGGCGGAATCAGCCACGTTGAAGGCGGGCCAGTGCCAGGAACCGGCGTAAAGGTCAAAAAAATCTATTACACTTCCGAGCATGACCCGGTCGATGAGATTTCCCGCCGCACCGCCGACTATCAGTGAAAGGGCGCAGATAAGCATCGTTCCGGTGGTCCGGTTCCGTGAGAGATAGTACAGGATCATCACAATGGCGGCGGTCGAAACGGCGATCAGAAAGGTCGACCGGAAGAGGGGGACGGCATTCGCCAGAAACCCGAAGGCGGCTCCGGGATTACGCACATAGGTGATGCTGAAAAATCCATCGACGACCGGATAGGAGGCATGGAGAGGCATCACCGAGCTGACATACCACTTGGTGAGTTGGTCCAGCCCCACAATCAACGCCATAGGGATGAGGAAAAGGATATAGTTCCTTCGCACCGACACCGTCCTTACAGGTTCTGCGCGCACCGTGTACAGATGGTGGGATGATCGGCAACCTCCCCCACCGTCTCACTGTAGTTCCAGCACCGCTCACACTTGACACCCCGCGCTTTTGCAACACCGATCTTCAGGCCGTCAAATTCCGTGCTTTCATACGGATCGGCGATCGCATCGGCTGTTACCAAGTCCACCTGAGATACGATCATGAGGTCACACATCATGTCGCGGTATTCCGTGAGCAGTGTCTGGAGCTTCTCCGGAACACAGATGGATACGCAGCTGTCGAGAGAATGTCCCACCACCTTTTTTTGCCGTGCTATCTCGATCGCCTTTGATACCTCTCCCCGCACGGCGATCAGCGTCTCCCACTTTCTCCCGAGTTCTTCATCATGGCAGCGCGGGTCCACATCGGGGAACCGTGTCATGTGCACGCTCTCTGTCTTCCCTTCATGGGCGGGCATGTGCCCCCAGATCTCTTCGGCCGTAAAAACCAGGACCGGGGAAAGAAGCTTCACCATGGCATCAAGGACACGGTACATCGCGCTCTGGGCTGACCGCCGCTCGTGTGAGGCGGCCTTCGAGGTGTAGAGCCGGTCTTTCAGGACATCGAGGTAGAAGGAACTCAGATCGACACTGCAGAAATTGTACAACGTATAGTAGACGGCGTGAAACTGATACTTCTCATAGGCGCTCCGCACCCGGCGGATGATCTCCTGGAGACGGTGGAGTATCCACCGATCCATCTCCTCCATATTCTCCACAGGGACCAGGTCTTTTTCACAGTCAAAGTCGTACAGGTTCCCCAGGATGTACCGACTCGTATTGCGGATCCGCCGGTACGCCTCGACAAGGCGTTTCATGATCTCCTCGGATATCCGGATATCGAGGGTGTAGTCCTCGGCGGCAACCCACAGGCGCAGGATTTCCGCCCCGTACTGATCGACCATTTTCTGAGGATCGACGAAGTTGCCCAGCGATTTGGACATCTTCTTCCCCTCGCCGTCGACAACGAAACCGTGGGTGAGAACATTCTTGTATGGCGCCCTTCCCCGGGTCCCGACGGACTCCAGGAGGGAGGAGTGAAACCACCCACGGTGCTGGTCGCTCCCCTCCAGGTACATGTCACAGGGAGAACCGAGATCATCCCGTTTCTCGAGGACCGCCGCATGACTGACCCCGGAATCGAACCAGACATCAAGTATGTTGGTCTCCTTTTTGAACTCCTTCCCGCCGCAGTCAGGGCAGACCGTCCCGTCGGGGAGAAACTCCTTTGCATCCTTTTCGAACCAGATATCGGCCCCATGCTCCCGCACCAGGGCGACGACACGATCAAGGATCTCCTTGGTTGCCAGATGGGCACCGCACTCCTTACAGTAAAAGACCGTGATGGGGACCCCCCACGAGCGTTGCCGCGATATGCACCAGTCGGGCCGGTTCTCGATCATTCCGTAGATCCGATCGCGTCCCCATGAAGGGACCCACGTGACACTGTCGATGGCCGCAAGGGCCTTTTTGCGCAGGTCGTTGTTCTCCATCGAGATGAACCACTGCTCCGTGGAGCGGAAGATGATGGGATTCTTGCATCGCCAGCAGTGCGGGTACTGGTGTTCAATGTCCATCTGTCCCAGAAGAGCTCCAACTTCCTCCAGTTTTTCGTTGACCGCCTCGTTCATGTCGAAGACGAAGCCGCCGGCAAAGAAATCCACATCGGGGGTAAAGTTCCCGTCGTCATCCACCGGGGCATAGACATCCAGGCCATACTTGAGACCGATCTCATAATCCTCCTGGCCGTGTCCGGGGGCGATGTGAACACATCCCGTCCCGGCATCAAGGGTGACGAAGGGGGCGAGAATCAGGACACTCTCCCGATCGATGAATGGGTGCCGACACCTCAGGCCCTCCATGACCGCCCCTTTGAATGTCGCGAGAATCTCGTATTCTTTCCCTCGGAAGCCGAAGGCATCCAGGCAGTAATCCAACAGCTCCTCTGCAAAGATCAACACCTCACCATTGATCTTGACCGCCACATAATCGAAGTCCTCGTGGAGGGCAATGGCGAGGTTGGCGGGGATCGTCCACGGGGTGGTCGTCCAGATAACGACGCTGACCTGCTCACCGGCCACGGCGGGAAGGACGGATGATATATCGGAGACCATCGGGAACTTCACATAGATGGAGGGGGTGGTATGGTCGGCGTATTCCACCTCCGCCTCGGCAAGGGCCGTCTTGCAGGAGGCGCACCAGTAAACCGGTTTTTTCCCCTTGTAGACGTCGCCGCTCAGGAGGAGTTTTCCGAATTCCTCCACCGTGGTGGCCTCATAGTCGTAATCCATCGTCACGTACGGGTTATCCCACTCGCCGAAGACACCGAATCGTTTGAACTGTTCCCGTTGAATGTCGAGATACCTGTTGGCATAGGTCCGGCAGAGACGCCTTTTCTCCGCCTGGGGCATGGTGTACTGTTTGTCTCCCAGTTCCTGATCGACCTGATGCTCGATGGGGAGACCGTGGCAGTCCCATCCGGGCACATAGACACAGTCAAAACCGGTCATGCTCTTCGCCTTGATGACGATGTCCTTGATGATTTTATTGAGGGCGGTTCCGAGGTGGATATCCCCGTTTGCGTAGGGAGGACCGTCATGAAGGATGTAGCGATCGCGTCCCTTCGCCGCTTTTCGTATTTTCTCGTAAATATTTATTTCGTTCCATTTTTCAAGCTGTTCCGGCTCCTTGCGGGCCAGGTTTGCCTTCATTGAAAAGCTCGTTTTCGGTAGATTTAACGTGTCCTTGTAGTCCATTATCGGTCTCCTGCGTGTGGTATAGATCCTGAATTTTATGAATCTGCCCTGATACCACACTTTACCATCAACAGGCAACCTATAACCTGAGCAAGACCGCCAAATCCTAAAAGCGCGCCTATTTTTTTGTCTGCTGGAGGGCAAGAACCCCCGTTCGCCCGATTTTGTCGACACCGAGGGGCCGCAGGAAATTAATGATCGTCTCCACCTCTTCCCGGCTCCCGGCAACCTGGATGATGCAATAGTTATCTCGCATGGAGATGATCTTGCAGTCAAACATGCCAACGGCCTGCGCTACCTCCTGCCGGTTTTTTTGAGTCATCTTGATCCCGACCAAGACCATTTCCCTCTGGGCGGAATGTCCGGAAACCAATTCCGTCACTTCGATCACATCCACCAGCCGTGTCAACTGTTTCTTCACCTTATCTATAAAGTCGGAATCCGCGTTGGTGATCGATGTGATCCGCGAGATCTCGGGGGAGATCGTCTCCGCCACGCAGAGGCTCTCGATATTATAGCCGAGCCGCCCGAAGACGCCGGCAACGCGGGCCAAGACGCCCGGTTTGTTGTTCACCAATATCTCAATGATCCGTTCCTGTATCCCCATGATGTATTTACCCTTTCATTACGTGTATCGTCGGTTCTGCTCCGGCATCTCATCCCTGCCGTCCGCTGATCATGTCGATATTCGATTTTCCCGGAGGGATAATCGGGTAGACATAGTTGTCGGGATCGACCATGACCTCCAACAGGAACGGACCCGTGGAGACGGCCATCTTCTCGATCCCGGCTGCGGCATCACCGACCGGAACCCGGTCCGCCTCGATCCCGAATCCTCGGGCAATGGCGACCAGATCGACCGTGCTGGTCCCCAGTTCGATATCGCAGAAACGGGCCCCATAGAAGAGATCCTGTATCTGGCGGATCATACCGAGGTTCCCGTTGTTGAAGACCACGATCTTGAGCGGGATCTGGTAGCACGTGACCGTGACAAGTTCCTGTATGTTCATGAAGAAACCACCGTCCCCGGAAAAGACGACCACGGCATGATCCGGTACCCCCACCTGAACGCCCATAGCCGCGGGGAGGCTGAAACCCATAGTCCCCAACCCGCCCGGCGTGATCACGCTCCGGGGTGCCCTCGCCTTCCATGACCGCAGTGCCCATATCTGGTTCAGCCCCACATCCGTGATCGCGGTGGCCTTTTCCGGCATCGCCGCCTGGACATCCCGTATAAACGGTCCCACCGCTCCGCATTCGTCCATCGCCTCGGTCTGATTCCGGGCCTCTCGTTCCCGTTTGATCCGCTCCAGCCATTCCGTGCGCTCCTTTTCCTCTACGAGGGGGAGCAGTTCTTCCAAGGCCTCACGGATATCACAGACCAGGGACAGATCCGCCTTGATAACCTTCCCGATGGAGGATGCATCGATATCGATCTGCGCGATCGTTGCGAGCGGGGCGAACTCCGAGACGATTGACGTGCTGCGGTCGCTGAAGCGGGCCCCGATCGTCAGGATAAAGTCTGAATCATGCACGATACGGTTGGCCAGTTCGTTCCCGTGGGTCCCGATGAATCCCAGGTTGTACCCGTTCGCGGCGGTCACCGAACCAATCCCCATCATCGTCGACACAAAGGGAAGGCTCCCCTTCTCGATGAGTCCGGCCAGATTGTCACAGGCCTGGGCGAGTTTTACACCGCCGCCGATCAGGAGGACCGGTCGCTCGGCCCGGTTCAGGGAGGCGGCGATCTTCCGAAGCGGTTCGCTGACCTGTTCCCCCTGGGGAGTGGGTTTTATCCGGGATGGGGATTCCTTTGGTTCACTGTACTCACAGGAAGCTGCCATCACGTCCCGGGGAAGATCAACCAGAACCGGCCCCGGCCTCCCGGTCCGGGCGATCTCAAAGGCCTCCTTCACCGTGGAGGCGATATCGCACGGGTCACTGACCAGGTAGCTGTGCTTCGTGATCGGCATCGTAATCCCCACAATGTCCGTCTCCTGGAAGGCGTCGCTCCCCAGGAGATTGGTCGTCACCTGCCCGGTCAAGACGACGAGGGGGGTCGAATCCATATATGCCGTCGCGATACCGGTTACCAGGTTGGTGGCCCCCGGTCCCGACGTGGCGAGGCAGACGCCCACCTTCCCGGTCGCCCGCGCGTAGCCGTCGGCGGCATGAGCGGCCGCCTGCTCGTGCCGCACCAGATAGTGACGTATCGAGCTCTTCAGCAGCCTGTCGTGGATCGGCAGGCTATTCGCCCCCGGATAACCGAAGATCGTATCCACGCCTTCGTTCTGTAATGTCTTTATCAGTATATCAGCACCTATCGTTTCCATGTCTTCCCTTCCTGATCTCCGTATTGTCGTACGCCCCGCTTCCCTTTACTCACGGGGAAATGAAGCTATAAAAAAAGCCGCAGGCTCTTTTTTCGAGATGCGGCTTTTTCGCAAAAAAAGCCGCGGGGTTTGGGGCCCGCGGCTTGATTTTTTCTTTTAATTCATCCGGATCAAGCGGCGGTCCCCGTAAGTACTACGACGAGTACAAGTACGTTCAAAAGGACTACCGTTAATCCAAACAGACGACTCACTGTTCACTGCTCCTCAAGCTAAGGTGGAAATCGATTCTATACAAAACAATCCATTTGTCAAGAGAATTTTCAACAGTGTTTCAGGAGCACGTAATATGTCCGGGTTTGTAGCACGTAATCTGTCCGGGTTACAATAGCCACCTGTGAGGAGGTGCTATGAGACGATATCGGGCTGTGCCAACCGCATGACGACCGTCGGCACCCCTGCCGGATTTAAGCCGCCATTTTGATAGTCGGCAAATCCAAAATCAGAGTACAGCTTCCTGGCAGCCTTTCCTTCACGAACCGATCCATTAAATGTCTGCACCCATATGCCTTCGTGAGGATTCAGCTCACCGAGTGCACGTTGAAGTAATTGCCTGCCATAGCCCCTGCTGCGGTATTGAGCCGAAACGGCAAACCATTCTATCGCGCTTGCCTCTCTTGAAATAACTATGCCGCCTTTTAAGGGCCGATCGTTTTCATTGGGAGCTGAGCGGATGCAGAAAGCTGCCTTTCCAAAAATCGCCCGTCGCAAGGCATCGTGAAAAGCCACTTTATCCGCCATGGGGCCAAATAATGGTTCGACTTCCCGCGCGAGTGTGATCCACGCATCAAAATCCGCCAATTGTGCACGATCAACACCCATTCTCTCCGTATACCTCCAGTATAAATAGGGTGATTCATATCTTAAGGAATCCGGTCAATCCCCGGCTCATGGAAAACCGTCTTGTCAGGCTATGCGTCCTGTGTCTTCTTATTTACCCTACACTCCTAAGTGCCCACACGACAACCGATAGAGAAACCAATCCATCGTGTTTCCCAGTAAGTTCCCCATCTGCACGGTCTGGAGTGTCAACTCTATCGCCCTCACCGTCTCTTCATCGTACTCAGCAATAAGCCGCTCACGAGCCGCCACTGCGGGACGACCGTGTGTTTCCGCCCAGTGTTGAGCATATAGCAACCCGGGCAATTCATTTGTTGGACAATCTTCCACCATCCCATCTTTCAGCGCCCTCACTTCATCTTCATCAAGCCCTTCGACTAATGCTCGCCTCGCATGGGCATACGTACAATACGTGCAGCCGTTCACCGCCGTGACAGCCAGCATCAGACGCTCCCGAAATGCCCCATTGATGATTTTTCCACGTATCAGAGGTCTTACGAGATCTCGTTTTGCAATTATGGCCTTCAAGTCAGCAACAAAGGTCGATATATTCTTATATGTTCGTCGATTGAATTTTTTCAATGACTGCCCCCCCGTGTTCTCTCTTCAGCTTCCGGTGTGCCCGGCTGATGGTTTCCAGGGCTTCGACAACTCCCTTCAGCAGCATGATAACGCCAAAGACAAGGACCCCATGGTGCACCCCGAAGTTGCATGCGGTCAAATCATCTATGAGGGAACCCCAACCTTCGGCGAGGCTGGCGGCAATCAGGATAAGCGCGGTGACAACATTGGTGATGGGGTGTTCAAGGAAGTTGTGAAGTTTCTCCACAGATACGCTCCTTCGTCTCAGGGGAAAATTTATTGGTGAGGTCTCTTTTCCTCACTCCAGTAAGTTTCAGGATAAAGAACGCTCTTTTTCGCCAAAAAGTGCTCTCTCTGTATGGCCACGTCTGAATGAATGCAACGCCCAGATACTACGCACGTTGCGATATTTGTCAAGGGATTTCGGGAAACAGGGATTGCGGGAAAGATTGCGGCTGCACGGTACAGGAATCATTCCACAGATGCGTCCCCCCGAGTATATGGGGTTGACTTGTCCGGGCGTTTAATGTATAAATCGCCGAAAATTGTCAGGATTTGTACCATGACCATTACAACGAACATCGACGCCTTTTATGATCAGGCGGACCGGTACGTCAGCGAGGGGCGCTACGGCGAGGCAATTGACCTGTATCTTAAACTGGCGGAGGCACACCCGGAAGATGAATCAATCGTCATGTCTCTGGCCTGGGCCTATCGCGACAGCGGGAAGGTGACCGATGCGATCCGCTGTCTGGAAGGTCTCCTGGAAAAAGAACTGAACAGGGCAACTTTTACCGGTTTTGCCTTTGACGAACTGGTACGTATCTACCGAGACGAGGGCCATCACGATCGGCTGATCGCCATCTGCGAACGGGCGGCCGCCGTCCAACCCGATGACCTCTCTATCAGGACCTCCCTGGGAGATGCATATCTGGAGGCGGGAAAGCCGGCCGAGGCCGCCGAGATCTTCTCCGCTCTCATCGAGCTGGAGCCGGATGCCTCGGCACTCTGCTGCCGCCTCGGTGATGCCCGGATCGAGACTGGAGACTACGACGACGCCGAGAAAGCGTATGAAAGGGCGGTTTCGATAGAGCCGTCTGAGGCACACCGATTTTATAGCGCCCTGGCAAACACTCTGTTCCATAAAGGAGAACGGGGACGCGCGGAGACTGCCCTGAGGAAATCGTTGCGACACAAGCCCGATCAACCGCTTGTGTATTGCAGCCTCGGTGACATCCTCGTCAGCAGGGAAAGGATTGCCGATGCCGAAGAGGCATATGAAGAAGCCGTTCGACGCGATCCGGCCTCGACGGGAGGGTATTACAACCGTCTGGGAAATACACTCGCCGGTGAAGGACACCACGATCGAGCGGTGGAAGCCTTCAAGAAGGCCCTCGCGGCGGATCCGAAAAACCCCTTCCACTATCTCAATCTGGTAAAATCATGCGAGGCACTGGGATGGGACGAAGAGGCCCGGGCAACGTACAAACAGGCTCGCGCTCTGGGGGTGTTTTCCTGAGAGAAGGGTCGCGATTCAACCAACAATTGCTTGACATATCCTCTGCAGATAGGATATGCAGTTTCACCTGACGGTGGTTCAGTGGGGATGTAGCTCAGCTGGGAGAGCGCGGCGTTCGCAATGCCGAGGTCAGGGGTTCGATCCCCCTCATCTCCACCATTTTTCAGGCGCAACATGCATCGCATGTTCGCCCCGCGGTTTCATGCTTTTATACCTACCAAGGAGGGCTTCTCATGGTAAAGCAAATAGTCAGGTTCCTGGTCGTCTGTGTCGCCGTCTCCCTGATCGCAGGCGGCGCCACCTGTCTCGCGGCGGAGAAGGTATACATCAATGGTATCGATGCCAACTTTCCTCCCTTCGCCTATGTTGACAAGAACGGTGTCCCGGATGGGTTCGATGTCAAAGCGGTCGATTGGATTGCCCAGAAGATGGGGTTCACGGTTAAACACCAGCCGATGGACTGGGATGGTATCATTCCGAGCCTGCGCGCGAAGAAGATCGACATGGTCGCCTCCGGCATGAGCATCACCGAGAAGCGAAAAGGACAGGTCAATTTCACCATTCCCTACTGGAAAATCGCCCAGGTGATTGTGTCCAAGAAGGAGTGCCTCCAGACGGTGGATCAGTTACTGTCGCGGGGCAACAAGATCGGCGTCCAGAGAGGGACCACCGAGGCAAAATGGATGAAAGACAACCTGATCGCCAAGGGAAAGGATTTTGTCCTCGTGGAGTACGACTCGGCGCCGTTGGCGGTCGAAGATGTCCTCAACGGCCGGATCATAGGAGCGGCCATGGATGATGCACCCGCGAAAGACGCAATGAGAAAGAAACCCGTCAAGATCGTCGGGACCTTCGGCATGGCCAGCGAGGACTTCGGGTACGCCGTCCGCAAGGAAGACACTGAACTCCTCGACATGATGAACAAAGGGTTGAAACAGTTGATGGCGGATCCCTACTGGGAAGAGCTGCAGGAAAAATATAAACCATAATATCGGAATATCGCCGCGTCCATGGACGCTCACGTGCATAGTCTTTTATGGAAGGCATCAGGGGGTATCCTGGTGCCTTCTGCTTTATTAGTACCGGAGGATTGAATGCCGGAAAGTCTAATCGTATTGTATGGAGCCCTCCCGTATCTTCTCCGGGGCTCGTTGGTTACCATCGCGGTCGTCGCGGGGGCGATGATGCTGGGGTTGGTGGTGGGAATCAACCTCGCCGTCGGGCAGATCTACGGCGGCAGGTGGCTACGCCGTCCGATCGGTGTCTACGTATGGTTTTTCCGCGGGGTACCCCTGCTTGTGCTTCTGTTTCTCTTCTATTTCGGGCTCTGTTCGCTCCTGCACATCAACCTTTCCGCCTTTACGGTCTCCGTTATTGTACTGGGACTGATCAGCTCGGCCTACCAGTCTCAGATATTCCGGGGGGCAATCATGTCGCTTCCCGAGGGGCAGATCAAGGCCGCCCGCGCCCTTGGAATGAGCGATCGGAAGGCAATCGCCCTGATCATCCTGCCCCAGGCCCTGCGCCTCTCGATCCCGGGATGGTCGAACGAGTACTCCATCGTCCTGAAGGACTCCGCAGTCGCCTATGCACTGGGGGTCATGGAGATGATGGCTCGCGCGCATTTCGTCGCCTCTCGGACCTATGAACACCTCCCCCTGTACTTTGCCGCGGGTTTCATGTTCATGATCATGACCTATCTCGGAACCAAAGGGCTCCGGATACTTGAGGAAAAGGTACGGATTCCGGGGTACTCCTCATAAGGATTTTTGCTATGACAGATACGATACCGATCCTCAGGATCGAACATATGACCAAGTGGTACGGCGACAAGCAGGTGCTGAAGGATGCCTCCCTTGCGATCAATAAGGGGGAACTCAAGGTCCTCTTCGGTCCCTCCGGGGGAGGGAAAAGCACCCTCCTCCAGTGCATCAACTTCCTGATCAAACCGGACCGAGGACGGATATGGCTTGACGGGACCGAGATCATCCGCGCCAAGGGAGAAGAACTCTACGACTACCGCCAGAAGGTGGGGATGATATTTCAGGACTTCAACCTCTTCGATCACCTCACAGCCCTCAACAACGTCCAGATCGCGCTGGTGCGGGTCAAGGGGATGCACAAGAGCGAGGCGAAGGAACGGGCCGTCCGTGAACTGGACCGCGTCGGCCTCAAGGAGCACATGCACCAGTATCCCGCCGAGCTTTCCGGGGGACAGAAACAACGCGTTTCGATTGCGCGCGCCCTGGCGATGGATCCCGAGATCATGCTCCTTGACGAGCCAACCTCTGCCCTTGACCCCGAGCTGATATCGGAGGTTCTGGATGTTATCCGGGCCGTCCGGGCCGACGGCATGACGATGATCATGTCCACACACCAGATCGCCTTCGCGAGCGAGTTGGCGGATGAAATGATCTTTCTGGAGAACGGCGTCATCGCGGAGACAGGCCCTCCGGCGAAGATCCTCTTTACGGCTGATTGTGCCCGGACACGGGAGTTCTGCTCTAAAATAACCGACCTGTACGGAAACTCATCGTCTTAATTATGAAAGAACTTTTTTTTCTCCAACCTGATATCCTCTCCGCCCTCGCCAGGGGACTGGTGGTCAGCGTCCAGTTGATTATCCCCTCCACGATCTTCGGCGTCATCATCGGGGTAACCGTCGGGGCATTGAGGTTTTATGGAAACACTACCGTGAAGACGATCGGTGATGCGTTTGTTCTTGTCTTCCGTGGATTTCCCCTGGTCGTCCAGCTCTTCATCTGGTATTTCGGACTTCCTTACATTGGGATCTATCTGACCCCCTTCGTGGCCTCGGTGCTCGGCTTTTCGCTGTGCAGCGGCGCCTACCAGTCGGAGTACGTGCGGGGGGCATTTCGCTCCGTCAAGACAGGGCAGATGCTCGCGGCCCAGGCGCTCGGTTTCTCCCGGATCAAGATGATCTTCTTCGTGACCCTTCCCCAGGCATTCCGCCGCGCCCTCCCGGGATGTGGAAACGAGATTATCTATCTCATCAAATATTCGTCGCTGGCCTACATGATCACCTGCATCGAGTTGACCGGCGAGGGAAAGGTCATCGCCTCCGACAGCTTCCGGTACACCGAAACATTTCTCGTGATCGGGGCCATCTATCTCGTCCTGACCTCGGCGGCGGCATGGCTCCTTCACCGTCTGGAAATCCGTCTCCACCTCCCCGGCTTCGAGCAGTACGGCTAGACACGGTGATACGATGCCTCCTGCATACGCGCCCATCACCCCTGAGATCCTGAACGCAATCACCGCAGCCGTCGGTCCCGGAGCGGTTGTCCGAGACCCGGAGAAACTGACCGAGTTCGGGAATGACGGTTCGGATCAGTCCAATACCCCCGACCTCGTCGTCGAGGCAACGTCCGCATATCAGATCCAAGCACTCATGCGCCTGGCGAACCGATACCGTTTCCCCGTCACACCGCGGGGACTGGGAACCGGCTTGACAGGGGGGGCGGTGCCGCTTTTCGGCGGAGTCCTCCTCTCCCTCGCGAAGATGAACCGCATCCTCTCCATCGAACGGGACAACCTGATCGCAGAGGTGGAGCCGGGGGTCATCACGCTCGATCTCCAGAACGCCGTGAAAAAGCACGGCCTCTTCTACCCCCCCGATCCGGCGAGTCTTGATACCTGTTCCATCGGTGGAAACGCAGCCACAAACGCAGGCGGACCCGCCTGCGTCAAGTACGGCACCACCCGCGACTACGTCCTCGGGCTCGAAGCGATCCTCCCGTCCGGGGAACTGATCACGGCCGGTGTTCGAACGCGAAAGGGTGTCGTCGGCTATGACCTGCGTCATCTGCTCCTCGGCTCGGAGGGAACGCTGGGCGTCATCACGAAACTGATTCTCAAGCTGATTCCCCTCCCCCCGGCGACCACTACAGCGGTTGCCTTTTTCCCCCGGATGATATCAGCCATGGAGGCGGTTATCACCATGCTTATCAACGGTTATGTCCCGTGTGCCGTCGAGTTTCTCGACGACCGGTGCCTGGAGATTACAAAAGATCTCCTCCCCTTTGAGGAGGCGCGGGCGGCACAGGCCATGCTCATCATTGAGACGGACGGGGTCCAGGACGTGATAGAGCGACAGATAGAGGAGATCGGATCTATCTGCATGGCGCAGGGGGCAAGCGACGTCATCATGGCCCCCGACTCCCTCAAGAGGACTCGGATCTGGGAGATCCGCCGGTCGGTCTCTCTACGGATCGAGGAGCAATACCCCCTCTACCTCCACGAGGACATCGTGGTCCCCATCGGCAAAATCGCCGAACTGGTTGGTTGCCTGCGGGGTCTTGAAGAGGAATACGGAATGCAGCTCTACGCCTTCGGTCACGCCGGTGACGGGAACATCCACGTGAATATCGGAGCGGAAGACCGACGGCAAAGGGATCGGATCGAGGAAGGAATCAAAGCGCTGCTCCGACGTGTTCTTTCTATGGGCGGAACCATCTCCGGCGAACACGGAATCGGGATTACAAAACAACCGTTTCTCCCGATGGAACTCTCTGCGGAGAGTATCCGCATCCAAAAAGCCATCAAGGAGATCTTTGATCCCCACCGGGTCCTGAATCCCGGAAAAATATTCGCGTAAGGGAAGAATTTGTTCGTTCGAGTATATTACAACGGGGAATCACTCATCGAGAGAGCGCCGTTTCGGACACCTCCCCTGCGGTGCAACCTCCGGGAGGGAAATTCACTCCCCTCAATATTGCACTAGTTGATCTTCTCCAACACCCTGTCCAGAAAGACTTGGAAGGTAGTGTCTCCTTTTCCTATCGCCTTTCGGTACCATTCTGCCGCCTTCCCGTAGTCTTGGGGGACACCCCGTCCTTTTTCATATAAGATCCCCAGCATACCCAGTGAGAGGACATCGTCCTGTTTGGCAGCATTGTGAAACCACTCCGCGGCTCTTTTATAATCTTGAGTGATACCTTCGCCGAAATAATATGACAATCCCAACATACCCTGCGAGGCGGCATTCCCCTGTTCGGCTGCTTTCCGGTGCCATGTGACTGCTTCTGCGTAGTCCTGGGGGACACCCTGACCATAATAATACATAAACCCCAGCATACTCTGGGCTCCGGCATTCCCCCGCGCGGCCCCTTTGCGGTACCATTTACCTGCCTCTTCGAATGATTGGGTAGCCTCTCGGCCATAGTAATGCTTATCACCCTGGGCGCGTTCAGCTTCCCCGTCTCCCTGGCTCTCAGTTGTGGCACCTTTTTCGCCCTGATCGGCAGAGACCACATGCGGGCTGGTATCGGCGGATGCCGGGGTTGTGCGTTGCTGGCCTATTGCATAAGAGCTGAAAGAAAGAACAAAAAATACGAGCGCCACACCGGCATAGAGTTTCTTCATGTTCGCCTTCCTGAGCATAGATGATGAGATCAAGTGAAATCACTAACTTTATCCGCATAACATGTCAAGGGATATTATGGCGAGCCCGTGAACCAGGAATAATCATTTTTCTCCTGAGATTCTGTTGATACGTTGAAGGCATACGCAATCAGAACTTCGCTTCGACAACAACGGATAACACTGTATGTAGGTCGGATTTTCACCCCCGGAGGAACAGATGCTTCAGCCGATCAATGAACTACTGACCCCTAATTCAGTGCCCCGGCGCGCGACACCCTGGCTAAGGGGGGAGGCCCTGTTTTCCGCCTTGGAGATCAGAGCCCCCTACACAGCCGGCCACCAGACGCGGGGCGCGCATCTTGCCCGTGCCATCGCGGCAGAGATTGAATTTGGCGAGGAACGAATGGAAATCATGCGCGTGGCCGGGTTAATTCATGACATCTGATCACTATCGCGATGCACTGTCCCCGAGATGAACCCGATGGCGGGAAGCAATTTCCCGCACGAAACGGTATATCAGGAAACAGGACTACCCCAGATTCACTTAAAACGATAGTACGATATATTTTGACAGCTGTGCGCTAAACCTGTATTATCCAGCTGTTATTATCTATATGTATTCATATGGGGCAACTTCCAGCACTCCCTGCCCTGAGAGTGTAGCAAGGAGGCGCCACGGATATGAAGACAGATTCTCAATTCCGATTCAAGCCTCTCGGCACCGCCACAGTCGTGCTGTTCAGCATAGTCGCGATGTTGGCGCTGAGTATTCCCGCCGGGGCGGGCAATGCCGCTCAAACCTTCAGGGCACCCATTCGTTCCGCCTCCGAGATCGACTATCCCCCCTTCTGCGTCCTCGACGCGGACGGCCGCGCAGGCGGCTTTTCGGTGGAACTGATGCAGGCGGCCCTGGCCGCCATGGGGCGAGAGGTCACCTTCCGCACCGGAACCTGGGGCAAGGTCCGCGGCTGGCTGGAGCGGGGCGAGGTGCAGGCCCTTCCCCTGGTGGGCCGCACGCCGGAACGCGAAGCCCTTTTTGATTTCACCTTTCCCTACATGTCCATCCACGGCGCCATCGTCGTCAGAAGGGACACACGCGATATCGAGAACCTGAGCGATCTTGAGGGACGGCAGGTGGCCGTCATGAAAGGGGACAACGCCGAGGAGTTCCTTCGGCGGGAGAGCCGCGGGATCGGGATTCACACGACGGCCACCTTCGATGAGGCCCTGCGCGAGCTTTCCGAAGGCCGCTACGACGCCGTGGTCATCCAGCGGCTCGTGGCGCTGCGTCTCATCCAGGAAGCCGGGCTGACCAATCTTCGCATCGTCAACAAGTCCATAGAGGGATTCCGGCAGGACTTCTGCTTCGCCGTCAGGGAGGGCGACCGGGAAACGCTGGCCCTCCTGAACGAGGGCCTGGCCCTGATCATGGCTGACGGCACTTACCGCCATCTGCACGCCAAGTGGTTTGCCGCCCTGCAGCTGCCCTCTCAGCGGCGGATCGTGGTCGGCGGGGACCACAACTTCCCGCCCTATGAATATCTGGATGAGAAGGGCCTCCCCGCCGGCTATAATGTCGAGCTCACACGCGCCATCGCCCGTGAAATGGGCCTGGATATCGAGATCCGCCTCGGCCCCTGGGCGGAGGTTCGGGAGGCATTGGCGCGGGGCGAGATCGACGCCATTCAGGGCATGTTCTATTCCCCGCAGCGCGACCTGCAATTCGACTTCACGCAGGCGCATACGGTGAATCACTGCGTCAGCGTCGTGCGCACAGGCGAGGGTGATCCGCCGACCGCGGTCGGCGAGCTGAAGGGCAAGCGCATCGTGGTTCAGCGGGGCGACATCATGCACGATTTCGCGCTGGAAAACGGCCTCGGGAAGGAGGTCTCAGCCGTTGACACCGAGGAGGACGCCCTGCGGGAACTGGCCGAGGGGAAGCACGACTGCGCGCTGGTGTCCCGTATAACGGCCCTGTACTGCATCAAGAAAGAGGGATGGACGAACCTCGTCGTGGGAAGAAAGCCTCTCATTTCAAACGAGTACTGCTATGTCGTCCTGAACAATCACAGGGCGCTTCTGGCCCAGTTCAGCGAAGGACTGAAGGTTCTGGAGGAAAACGGCGAATACCGCCGCATCTATGAAAAATGGATGGGCATGTACCGGGGAAATACGCTCTCTTTTATCAGCGTGCTCCGCTATGTTGCAATGGTCTTCGTCCCGCTCATCCTGATCCTCCTGGCGGTTTCCCTGTGGTCCTGGTCACTGCGGAGGCAGGTGGCGAGCCGGACGGCGGAACTGGCCGCCGTCTCACAGCGTCACCGGGCCATCCTCGCCGCGGTTCCGGACATCATCATGGAGGTGGATCCCGGCAAAATCTACACGTGGGCAAACCGGGCGGGATTCGATTTCTTCGGAGATGACGTGATCGGCAGGGAAGCCGCGTACTACTTTGTCGGTGAGCAGGACACGTATGACACGGTGCAGCCACTGTTCGACGGCGACGAAAACGTGCACTATATCGAGAGCTGGCAGCGGCGGAAGGACGGCCAGGAGCGCCTGCTGGCCTGGTGGTCCCGCGTTCTCAAGGATACATCCGGGACGGTTTCCGGCGTACTGTCCACGGCACGCGACATTACCGAGCTGAAACGCGCCGAAGAGGTGCTTAGGGAAAACGAAGAGAAATACCGGTTCCTTACAGAAAGAATGCAGGATATCGTTTGGATGGCGGATATGGACCTGAGGACGACCTATGTCTCCCCCTCGGTACGGGCGGTGCTTGGATTCAGCCAGGAAGAACGGATGCGTATGAGCATTGATGAACAAATGACCCCTGACTCCCTGTCCTTGGGGTTGGATGCCCTGGCACAGGAGCTTGCCCTCGAGGAAGAGAAGGCGGATCCCGACAGGAGCGCGACTCTCGTCTTGGAATACTATCACAAGGACGGTTCAACCCGCTGGATGGAAACTATCATGAGCGGGATTCGGGATGAGCAGGGTGTTTTGACCGGACTTCACGGCGTGTCCAAGGACATCACCGACCGTAAAAAAGCGGAGGAGGCGCTCCTGGAAAGCGAAAAAAAATATAGAGAATTAATTGACGGAATGAACGAAACGGTGTGGGTCATCGATTTTGACGGGATCCTTATCGATGTAAACAATACTGCCGTTGAGCTTTTGGGCTATTCGAAGGAAGAATTGCTTGAAGTCGGGCTTTACGGTATCGATTCGAAACTCAAAAAGGATGATATTAAAGCGCTTGCTGCCGCGATGCAGTCGGATCAACGACAGATTTTTGAGACATCACATACGACCAAGGACGGAAGGACGTTCCCCGTCGAGGTGTACTCCAGTCTTGTGACGTACCAGGGGAAACCGGCAATCCTGAGCATCGCCAGGGACATCACCGACCGCAAGCAGGCGGAGGAGGAACTGCGGGAGAGCGAAGAACGCTACCGGATGATTGTCGAAAAGATGAGTGATATCGTCTGGATGACGGACATGAACCTGCGGACGACCTTCGTCACCCCCTCACTCCAGACGGTACTCGGATTCACCCCGGAAGAACGAATGCTCCAGCCAATTGAGGAACAAATGACCCCTGATTCGTTGTCCTATGCGTCTAATCTCTTGGCAGAGGAACTTGCAGGCGAAGAAGGGGGTGAGGTGGATCCCGATCGAACCAAAACCGTTGAGTTGGAATATTATCATAAGGACGGCTCAACCCGCTGGATGGAAACGACCGTCACCGGGATTCGGGATGACCAGGGCGTATTGACCGGGCTTCTCGGTGTGTTCAGGGACATCACCGACCGCAGGCAGGCGGCGGAGCAACTTCAGCGAACCCTGGAAAGGCTCAGGGAATCGGTCGGCATAACCATTCAGGCCATGGTATCCGCCGTGGAGATACGAGACCCCTATACGGCCGGGCATCAGAGTCGATCCGCGGACCTTGCCCGTGCCATTGCCGCCAAAATGGAACTGCCAGAGGAGAAAGTCGAAGCCATCCGGATGGCCGGGTCGATCCATGACATCGGGAAACTGTCCGTCCCGGCGGAGATACTGTCCAAGCCGACGCAGCTGTCAGCTAACGAATTCGCCCTCATCAAAGAACACCCGCGGAGCGGGTATGAGATCCTGAAGAATGTGGAAACCGACTGGCCCCTGGCGGAAATCATCTACCAGCACCATGAACGGATGGACGGCTCCGGCTATCCACGCGGCCTCAAGGGGGATGAGATTATCATGGAGGCCCGCATCATGGCCGTGGCTGATGTCGTGGAGTCCATGGCCTCCCACCGTCCCTATCGTGCGGCCTTGGGCATCGAGGCATCCCTCGAGGAGATTGAGGACAATAAGGGAACGCTTTACGACGATGCCGTCGCGGATGCCTGTCTGAGACTATTCCGTGAA
This sequence comes from Syntrophales bacterium, assembly GCA_963662405.2. Classification (GTDB taxonomy): domain Bacteria; phylum Desulfobacterota; class Syntrophia; order Syntrophales; family UBA2210; genus UBA6078. The sequence goes on along the minus strand of CAXXKT010000001.1, from coordinate 1,325,862 downwards.
AAAGGGTATCAGCTTCCGTGATCTGTCGATAGAAATCCGAGAGGGTTGAATACCTGTCAGTGCTTGTCATTTCGACCGAAGGGAGAAATCCTAACGAGCCTGTACATCAAGACTCCCCCTGACGGGAGCTATAGCTCGTCGCTTCAAAGGCGCCTGGGCGGAATATCGATAATCCAACCCTTGCTTTTCCCGCAGGCGTGCATAGATTATCATCAAGCACGTCCAAACAAACCTTCGAAAGGAAAAACCATGAGCACAACGGAGCAGAATCTCCAGGAGGCGTTCGCGGGAGAGTCCCAGGCGAACAGAAAGTATCTGGCCTTCGCGAAGCAGGCGGATCAGGAGGGGTATCCCCAGGCCGCCAAGCTGTTCAGGGCCGCGGCGGAGGCGGAGGCGGTGCACGCCCACGCGCATCTGAGAGCCCTGAGTGGTATACACAATACACGCGAAAACTTGCAAGAGGCGGTGGCGGGTGAAACCCATGAATTCAAATCAATGTATCCCGCTATGATCGAAATAGCCAAAGACGAGGGGGACAAGGCAGCGGAGCGGAGCTTTACCTACGCCAATACGGTCGAAGAGGTCCACGCGGGATTGTATCAGAAGATGCTGGGCAACCTCGACGAACCTTCCACAGTCGATTGCTATTATGTCTGTTCGGTCTGCGGCTACACCCACGAGAACGAAGCGCCGGAGACCTGTCCCGTCTGCGGTGCCAAGCAGAAGGCATTCTTCAACGTGGATTGAACAAAAACCGCTACGCCAAAGATCACGACCCGGGGACAGGGCGGTATTGAACAATGCCTCCCTGCCCCGCTTTCCACAGCGTACTGTCCCGACCCGCCATCACAAGACCGACCCGCCACTCGCCAAACTGTTCATACGATATCCTTTGACAGTCATATGGAAAACTTGTATTGCTAATTTGCTGTAGTTATAAGGGCGTTCGGACGGGAGCAATTCCTTTTTTTCTTTCCCTGAAAGGAGGCAAAGAGGAATCGCGGGTATGCAGACCGGCCTTCAACCCCGATTAAAATACCTCAATTTCATTGGGACCTTGTTACTCGTGACGGTAATCATCCTGCTGTCGGGGATCACCGCCAGGGCGGAAAGCCCTTCGGAAACCGCCAAATCTTCCATTCCATCCGCCTCCGAGATTGACTATCTCCCTTTCTGCGTGGTCGATCAGGAAAACCGGGCAAGCGGCTTTTCGGTGGAGTTGATATGCGCGGCCTTCGACATAGAGACAATTCTTGGGAAAATCGAAAATCACCGCGGACGAGTCAAACATCCGTTACAGAGAAGGGACCCGTCCCCTTGTAGCCCCGAGGCTACGGAATCGTAGCATGGCAACACACGGCGGCTTGGCCGCCAGGGAAGAGACTTCATTCGCAGTGCATCGATTTTCATTCTGAACGAATGGAGGGTGATCATCCGGTTTCTTGTTTTTCTGAGTTCGTTATTTCTTGTTATGCACAAACGTGGTAGGTATCTGCAGGAGAATTCGATATGAGTTTTATTTCAAAGAGATGCATGATCTGGTGCCTGACAGGTTTTTTTACGGTGATCTTGCTGACGAACCCTTTGTGTCAAATGTGTTCGGCGTATGTATATTGGACAAACAATGATTTCAGTGCTGATATGTATGCCGTCGCCCGGGCCGACCTGGACGGATCGAACCCCGATCAGCGCTGGATCCATGGATTCGAAGGACCTCTTTCGGTCGCCGTCGATGCCAATTACATATACTGGGTAAATTATCATGACAATACCATCGGCCGGGCAAACCTCGACGGCTCCGGCGTCAACCAGGACTGGATCACGGGGTGTGAAGGTCCGGACGGGATTACCGTCGATGCGCACTATGTATACTGGACCAATTATGACGACGGCACCATCGGCCGGGCAAACCGGGACGGCACCGGCGTGAACCAGGGCTGGATTACGGGGTGTACGAGTCCTGACGGGGTTGCCGTTGACGCACAGTATGTATACTGGGCGAATTACGACAGCGATTCAATCGGCCGGGCCACTTTGGATGGAACCAACCCGAATCAGGACTGGATCACCGGGTGTGCTGAGCCGGCCGGCGTCGCCACGGATGCGAACCACATATACTGGACCAATCGTGACGGCGACACCATCGGCCGGGCAAACCTGGACGGAACCGGCGTCAACCAGGACTGGATTATGGGGTTTGCGGGACCGTGGGGGATCGCTGTCGATGCACAGTACGTATACTGGACCAATGTATTATCAGACAGGATCGGTCGGGCAAACCTGGATGGCACCGGTGTGAACCAGGGCTGGATCCAGGGGTATGACGAGTCGTACGGGATCGCCGTGGATGGGACCTATGTGTACTGGCCGAATTACAACACCCATTCCATCGGTCGGGCAGATCTGGACGGCTCCAATCCCGATCCGATATGGATGGCAGGATGCTTCGAGTTGTACGGGGTCGCCGTGGGTGCAAACTCCGTGTATTGGACGAACTTCGGGCCCTGGCCCTTCGCTCCCGGCACTATCGGCAGGGCAGATCTGGACGGGACTCATGTGGACTATAACTGGATCACGGGGTGTGGTGGTCCGTACAGAATCGTCGTCGATGGCACCCATGTGTACTGGACCAATAACGTATCCGACACCATCGGCCGGGCGAATCTGGACGGGACCGGCGTGAGCCAAGACTGGATCACGGGATGTACGGGTCCTGACGGGGTCGCCGTTGATGCACACTATATATACTGGGCGAATTACGGCAGCGACACCGTCGGCCGGGCCAACGTGGATGGAACCAACCCCAACCAGGACTGGATCACGGGGTGCACGGGACCGGCCGGTGTCGCCGTGGATGCGCGACATGTGTACTGGACAAATTTCGATGATGACACCATCGGCCGTGCAGACCTCGACGGAACCAACCCCGATCAGGACTGGATCACGGGGTGCACGGGACCGGCTGGCGTTACCGTGAATGCAGGATATGTATACTGGACAAATTGGGGCGGAACCATCGGCCGGGCTACCCTGCACGGGACCGGCGTGAACCAGGGCTGGATCACCGGGTGCTTTATGCCGGACGGAATTGCCTTGACACCTTTCTCCATGTCAATTCCCACCCTGAACGAGTGGGGAATGATCATCCTGTTCCTGATCCTTCTGATCTCGGCGGTTCTTATCCTGCGGAGACGAGGTCAGTGGAAAAAGCGCAAGCCCCTTGCAGTCGGAAAGTTATTAATATTGTTGGAAGAAAAAGGAGGCCTCCTTTCCCGCGAATACAGGCAGTGTCCCCGGTTGCCCGGGGAACTATTTACACCTTGACAGGGGAGGGGGACTTTTCTATACTCGCTGCGCCCTGAGGGGCTGTGCAAAGAAAATCAGTGGAAGGACACAATCATATGCCCGCACGGACGGATATCCATAAGATACTGATCATAGGATCGGGGCCCATCATTATCGGGCAGGCCTGTGAGTTTGACTATTCGGGGACCCAGGCATGCAAGGCCCTCAAGAAGCTGGGATATGAGATTGTCCTGGTCAACTCCAATCCGGCCACCATCATGACCGACCCCGGGACGGCCGACGCGACCTACGTCGAGCCTTTGAATGCCCGATATCTCGAGGAGATTATCGAGAAGGAGCGTCCGGACGCCATCCTCCCCAACTTGGGTGGCCAGTCAGGGCTCAACCTGACATCGGAACTGTCTCGAAAGGGGATCCTTGACAAGTACGGAGTCCAGATCATCGGCGTCAACGTCGACGCAATTGAACGAGGAGAAGACCGTATCGCCTTCAAGGAAACCATGGACAGCCTCGGTATCGAGATGCCACGGAGCAAGCCCGCCTACAGCGTGGAGGACGCGGAGGAGATCGCCGAAGAGCTGGGGTACCCGGTGGTAATCCGCCCGGCATACACCATGGGCGGGACCGGAGGCGGACTGGTATACAACAAGGAAGAACTTCAAACCATCGCCGGCAGAGGGATCGCCGCGAGTCTGATCGGTCAGATCCTGGTCGAGGAATCGGTCCTGGGATGGGAAGAGCTGGAATTGGAGGTTGTCCGAGACACCAAGAACCAAATGATCACGGTCTGCTTCATCGAGAATGTCGATGCGATGGGTGTCCATACCGGTGATTCGTTCTGCACCGCCCCCATGATGACGATCTCTTCCGAACTGCAGGGGCGTCTCCAGAAATATTCCTACGACATCGTAGAGGCAATACAGGTCATCGGAGGGACGAACGTCCAGTTCGCCCACGACCCGGAGAGCGGACGGGTCGTTGTCATAGAGATCAACCCCCGGACATCCCGTTCTTCAGCCCTGGCCTCCAAGGCAACCGGATTCCCCATCGCCCTCATCTCATCAATGCTGGCGGCCGGGCTGACCCTGGATGAGATACCGTACTGGCGAGAGGGGACCTTGGACAAATACACCCCCTCGGGTGACTATGTCGTTGTCAAGTTCGCCCGCTGGGCCTTTGAAAAGTTCCCGGGGGCCATCGACGAGCTCGGGACCCAGATGCGCGCGGTCGGAGAGGTGATGAGCATCGGCAAGACGTACAAGGAGGCCCTGCAGAAGGCGATCCGTTCCCTGGAGATCAACCGCTACGGACTCGGTTTTGCAAAGGACTTCCATGAACGATCTCTCGATGAGCTGATGGGACTCCTCTCGAGGCCGACGAGTGAGCGTCACTTCATCATGTATGAGGCCCTGCGCAAGGGTGCCCGCATCGATGATCTCCATGAAAAGACCCATATCAAGGCGTGGTTCATCGAGCAGATGAAAGAACTGGTCGAGCTGGAGGAGGAAATCCTGCAATGCAAAAAGGGCACACTGTCGGAAGACCTCTTGATCCGGGCGAAGAAGGATGGTTTTGCCGACCGTTACCTGGCGAAGCTTCTCCCTATCAAGGAAGAGGAAATTCGCCAGCGACGTATCTCCTTGGGTGTTGTCGAAGGGTGGGAACCGGTCCCCGTCAGCGGCGTCGAGGATGCGGCATACTACTTTTCAACCTACAATACGCCGGACAAAGTGCCATCAACCGACCGGAAAAAGATCATCGTTCTTGGTGGGGGGCCAAATCGCATTGGGCAGGGGATAGAATTCGATTACTGCTGCGTTCACGCCGCCTTCGCCATCAAGGATGAAGGTCTTGAGGCAATCATGGTAAACTGCAATCCCGAGACAGTTTCCACCGATTATGACACCTCGGACAAGCTCTACTTCGAGCCCTTGACCGTGGAAGATGTCTTAAGCATCTACGAAAAGGAGCAACCGGAAGGGGTCATCGTACAGTTCGGTGGACAGACCCCCTTGAATATCGCGAACGAGTTGGCCGCCGCAGGCGTAAAGATCATCGGCACCTCACCGGAGATGATCGACCTGGCGGAAGACCGCGATCGTTTCCGGAAGGTAATGGAGAAACTGGGGATACCGGAGCCGAAATCGGGAATGGCGAGCACCTTGGGAGAAGCCCTCGATATCGCTCAAGAAATCGGCTACCCCCTGATGGTCAGACCATCGTACGTCCTGGGAGGGCGCGGCATGGAGGTGGTCCATGACGAGGAGATGTTGAAACGCTACCTCGCGGCCGCCGTCGACGTCACCCCCGAGAGACCCATCTTGATCGACAAGTTTCTGGAAAATGCCATCGAGGTGGAGGCCGACGCCATCTCCGATGGAACGGACGTCTTCATCCCGTCGATCATGGAACATATCGAACTGGCCGGCGTCCACTCGGGGGATTCCGCCTGTGCGATTCCTCCCGTCAGCCTTTCTAATGCAGCGATGGCCACTATCTCCGAATACACGCAGAAGATCGCCCGGGAGCTCCAGGTCGTAGGGTTAATGAATATCCAGTACGCCATCATGGATGATGTCGTCTATATCCTTGAGGCCAATCCGCGGGCGTCCCGAACGGTTCCGCTGGTTTCAAAGGTCTGCAACATATCGATGGCGCGAATCGCCACACAGCTCATGCTGGGCAAGAAACTGAAGGATCTCCACCTTGAGGAGGCACAGATACAACACTTTGGCGTCAAGGAAGCCGTCTTCCCCTTCAATATGTTTCAAGAGGTCGACCCCCTCCTCGGCCCGGAGATGCGATCAACGGGAGAGGTCCTTGGAATGGCAGATTCCTTCGGGCTGGCCTTCTTCAAGGCGCAGGAGGCCACCGGGCAGATGCTCCCCGAGGAGGGCGCGGTCCTGATCACCGCATATGACGACGACAAGTCTGCTATTCTCGACGTGGCACGGGAATTTGAAAAGCTTGGCTTCACATTGAAAACCACCAGGGGAACCAACCAGTTTTTAGCGAATCACGGAATCACTTCGGAACTGATACTCAAGCTGCACGAGGGACGACCCAATATAACCGACGGGATAAAAAACCGGGAAGTTCAACTCGTCATCAATACCCCGAGCGGCAGGATGAGCAAGTACGACGATTCATACATTCGGAAAACCGCCATTCGATACAAGATCCCTTACATAACCACGGCTGCCGCGGCCCTTGCCGCCGTCAGAGGGATTGCCGCCATACGGAAGGATCACGGACGTGTGAAGTCGCTCCAAGACTACCATGCGGACATGAGATGACGGTGCTTTCCACAACTTCGGCTATCCTTCGGTTCGTCATGCAACAGGCATGTGAACGGCATGATCGCGGCACCGCAAGTGTGGTTACTCGTATCTCTTCGAGATGGAAAGAAAGGCCTGTGTCATGAAATTCATAGAGGAAAATTGCGGTGTATTCGGGATATATTCAACGGGACCTTGTGTGGATGACATCTACCAGGGACTGGATTTCCTCCAGCACCGGGGGCAGGAATACTGCGGCATATCCACTTTTGACATGGAAGTCAAACATGTAACCCACCATGGAAGGGTTACCAACCGGTTCACGGGGGAAGAGCTGCGGAGTCTGACGGGCACGTGGGGAATCGGGCATGTCAGTCTGCGGGACCGTCAACCCATGAAATGGTTGACCCGTGCCGGGGAGATATCGGTCGCCTTCAGCGGCAACATCATCAACGGCGACAAACTCCTCAAAGAAATGATGAACCGGGGCAAATCGTTCTACAAAGGATACGACATCGAGATACTCTCCAAGATTATTATTGAAGAAGGAGAGGGCGATATCGCAAAGGGGATATCCGCCATTGCAAATAAGATTGAAGGATCGTACTCGCTGGTTGTCCTCACCGGAGAAGGTATCTACGCAACGAGGGATACCTATGGATTTAGACCGCTCATCCTGGGCGGAGACACCGAGCGTTATGCCGTAAGCTCCGAATCACGGGCTATTCAAAATATGGAGATGGAGGTCGTCAGGGATGTTGCCCCGGGAGAAATCGTCTTGATCAACAATGAGGGTTTCCAGACCGTAAAACAACTGGATGCACCGCGCACGGCACACTGCGCCTTCGAATGGGCGTACACCGCAAGTATCGATTCGATCATAGACGGTGTCTACGTACAAGAGGCGCGAAACAACCTCGGAGAGAGCCTCGCCCAACGGGATATCGATGAAGGAGGTCTGGAGGCCGATATCGTCGCCCCTGTTCCGATGTCTGGCGTCGGACATGCTCTCGGATATCACCGGCGATCGGGGATCAGTTACCAGGATGTGTTCCTCTACAATCGGTACGCCGATCGCAGTTATACCCAGATTACTCAGGTTGCCCGTGAGAAAATGGCCAAACGAAAATTGTCCGTTCTCCCCTATGTAAAAGGGAAAAAGGTTGTTCTCTGCGACGATTCAGTCGTCCGAGGGACCCAGATCCTCAACAAGGTCAGGGACCTCAAAAAAGCAGGGGCACAAGAGGTTCATGTCCGGGTTGCCTGCCCCCCCCTCATGTATCCCTGCGCCTTCGGGATCTCCACTCGCTCCGAAGGAGAATTGCTGGCTCGAAAGCATATCAAGGCGGGTGATATTATGTCGATGGATGATCTGGTGGGTCTGGAACGATGGATTGCCCGTACGATCGGTGCGGATTCCGTCAAATTTAACACCATGGATGCCTTTGTGGCATCCCTTCTTATTCCCCGAGGCAATCTGTGCCTCCAATGTTTCGATGGCGTCATGCCATCGAAGGCATAGCGCTACCCCTTTTAATCAAAAGAGAGATGCAGCACCGACAGGGGATCGACATAATCACCGGCCAGCCTCATCCCCCAGTGTAAATGCGGGCCGGTAGACCTCCCGGTCGAACCGACATATCCAAGGACTGTCCCTGAATCGAGCACCGTTCCCTCTCGCACAACGATCTTTGACAGGTGACAGTACATTGAAAACAGACCGATCCCATGGTCGAGAATAACGGTATTCCCTGCGAAGTACAGATTCCGAGCCAAGGCAACACGCCCCGCGTTGGAGGCCTTAACGGGGGCGCCTCGGGGGGCACGGATATCGACTCCCCGGTGCCGTGACATCACCTCGTTATTGAACATTCTCTGCTCTCCGAACACACCGGATACGGGTCCCTTGAGGGGCATGACAAATGTGCCGGCGCCCAGCCACGCGGGAACGGATTTTTCATATATACGGTCGAGAAGTGCTTCATCATCATGCATTCTCTTGAGATCCTCCGGACTGGGGCTGGTGAAGCGGCGGGCAACGTGTATCCTCGTGGAGGGAAATATTCCCCTGGGTAGGGCAAGCTTGAAAGGAATCTCTCTGGAGGAGCCGCAAAACGGTTCCAGACGAATGACGGCGTCATAATCTCCCGGCTCCATGTCGACTCGGAGCGGAAGCAGAGTAAAGAGAGTCACTCCTTTTCCGTTCGAAACAAACGAGAATATCTTCCCGTCAAAGGATAAGCGTGCAGAGGCGGCTTCAGGGGGTGTAAGGGTGATCTTGATGATCTCTCCTTGGCCGATTTTTCGATATTCCGAGCTAACCCTCACGATTCCGTCCTCGGTTGGCGCGGATATCGAGAAGGCATCCAGAGAAACAGGTGCCATCATTGACAACACGAGCAACATGATCATAAGGAGTCTGAGAACCTTCATGCCGAATCGTTTACACCAGAAAAGAGAAATGGTCAAAGAGATTAAAGATGATGTCACGGTGCCATCACATCCTGAACAAACGCGCCGTTATCCCGTGATCGACAGAGAGAAAGGACCCTGCGCCGCACGGGGAGATTATCACCCCTTGCATCGGCATTTCCGGTTTAATGTTGGGGGCGAATATGGTAAAAGGCTGCTGGTGGGTGGTGTAGGTGGAAGAACCGGGAATAGACCAGGGGAATAATAACATCGAGAGGATACTGGTATGAAAAGAGCGCTTTTACTCTTGCTTGTGGTGGGAGGCACCAGCGTACTGTTGGCCTGTGCGCCTGTTTTAATAGGTGGGGCAGCCCTTAGTGGAGGAACCGGGGCGTACCTTTACATCAACGGTGATTTGAAGACCGATTACCCCTACCCGTTTGATAAGACCTGGACCGCCTGTGAAAAGACCGTCGCCCATATGAACGCGACCGATGTGTCCCCCGAAAAGGAGATAAGCAAAGGCAGCATAGAAGCCGTCATAGACGGCGAGTGGGCGTGGTTCACTGTCGAATATAAGGCAAAGGACCTGACCACGGTGTCCATTCGCGTCGGCGTGTTCGGCAACAAAGTGGCGTCACAACGCCTCCATGATAAGGTGGCTGCCTACCTGTCTGAATAGCATCGTACCCCGGATGTGCCGGATGCGATCTGGTACCGGGCATACACCAATCCTCATCACCGTTTGAAGAGCCGCCTGATCTATGGTTAAAAAAGTGCTGTTGGGAATTGCCGTCGGTCTGTTTTTTGTCTATCTTTCCCTGAAAGGAGTTGATCTCGAGGGGATCGGCACGGGACTGAAACGTGCGAAGCTCTGGTATGTGCCGCCGGCCCTGGTCCTCTTGGTTATCATTCAAGTACTCAGGTCATATCGGTGGGGAATCATACTGAAACCCATCATGGCCATAGGCCAGTCCTCACTCTTTCCCGTGAGTAACCTCGGTTTTCTCGCTATGGTTGCCATTCCTGCACGGATCGGCGAATTTGCGCGCCCCTACCTCGTGAGTACCAAGACCGGGGCCAGCCTCTCTTCGGCACTGGGAACCATCCTGGTGGAACGTGTCTTTGACAGCCTGAGCATTTTTGCGCTGTTCTTTGCCGTCTTTCTATTCACGCCGCTCCCCCCCTGGCTGATCAGGGGCAGCGTCTTCCTTCTCTGTCTCACCCTCGCGCTCTTCGGTCTCATGGCCGTTCTTATCTTCAGGAAAAAAGGGGCTCTCAATGTGCTGACACCCCTTCTGAGAATATTTCCGAAGAAATGGCATGTCGGGCTGGAAGGATTTACGGGAAACCTTATCGATGGATTCAAGATCCTCCCAAACGGAAGATCCATGTGCTACGTGGCATTGCTCTCCATAACAATATGGGTGATTAACGCGGTGGTGATGTACCTTCTCTTCTTCGCGTTTGAGATTGCGCTGCCGCTACCGGCCGCTTTTGTTCTCATGGTCGTTATCGTCATGGGCATCGCCATCCCAACCGCACCGGGATTCGTCGGAAATTGGCATTTTTTCTGCGTGCTCGGTCTCGGCCTGTTCGGCATTCACAAGACCGACGCGCTCATCTATGCCATCGTCCTCCATTTTCTGAGTATCGGTATCATTACCGTCCTGGGAGTCGTCTCCCTCCCCTTTAACCGCTTCTCCCTGTTAGATATGAAACGCCGGTTCTCTGTCGACCAAGAGACGTGAGGGGAAAGCCACCCGCGGGTTGAATCGGATTCGTATCCAACGGGAAGATGAACAAGGATTTTCTATCTCTTGTTTTTTATTTCCTTGATGCCGTATGTCTTGATTTTTTTGTGGAGATTGCTCCTTTCCAGACCGATCACCTCAGCCGTTTTTTTTATGTTCCACTTGTTTTCTGCCAGTTTCTTGGCGATATAATCCCTTTCGAACACCTCTTTTGCCCCCCTGAATGAATCGTCATCGCCGGGGGGAGTACCGTGCCTTAAACCCTGGGTTTCTCGGGCGAGGGGTGGGATATCATCAACACCAATGGTGTCCGTTGGCGATGTAATGACCAATCGTTCCATAATGTTCTTCAATTCTCGTACATTACCGGGCCAGTCATGTTCCATGAGAATGGCGAGGGCCTCATCGGTGAGTTCTTTCTCCGTTTTCGACTCCTTGCGCGAAAAATCCCTGATAAACCGGCGGGCAAGGAGGGAAACATCCTCAATCCTGTCTCTGAGGGGAGGGACCTCAAGCGGTATGACATTCAACCGATAGTACAGATCCTGTCTGAAACGTCCTTCCTCCATCTCATATTCCAGGTCCTTGTTGGTCGCTGCTAAAACCCTGACATCGGTGTCGATAATCCGTGCTCCCCCTACCCGCTCAAATTTTTTTTCCTGGAGAATGCGAAGGATCTTTGCCTGCGCCTTCAGGCTCATATCGGCAACCTCATCGAGGAAGATCGTTCCTTTGTTTGCAAGATCAAACTTCCCCTTCCTTTTCTCCGTGGCCCCGGTAAAGGCCCCCCGTTCATGACCGAACAGCTCGCTTTCGATCAGATCCTCGGGGATGGCGGCACAATTGACTTCGATAAATGGTCTCGCGGAACGACGGCTCAGGCGGTGTATCGATCGGGCAACGAGTTCTTTGCCCGTCCCATTTTCACCCATAATCAGGATCCACGCATTGGTGGGTGCGATGATCTGGATCATCTCTCTCAACTCAATAATCGATCTGCTTTCCCCGTCGATTTCGTGCCCCTGTCCATTCTTTAACAACCGATTTTCCTCTTCCAGACGCGCAATGTCCAGGGCATGATTGACGGTTAGAACGATCTTGTCGAGAGAGAGTGGCTTTTCCACAAAATCGAATGCCCCCAACTTTGTCGTCGTCACCGCCGATTCGACCGTCCCATGACCGGATATCATGATTACCTGTATCTGAGGATGTTTTGCCTTGATCTGTTTCAGGGTTTCAATACCGTCAATTCCCGGGAGCCAGATGTCGAGGAGCACAAGATTGGGAAGCTCCTCACCGATAATGTCAAGGCACTCTTCCCCACTCTGCACGGTCACCACTTCGTACCCTTCATCTGAAAGAATCCCCTTCAAAGACTGACAGATGCTCTCTTCATCATCCACAACCAGTATTGTCTCGTTCATGTTTCTCCTATGCTACAGGGAGTTCAATTGATACGACAGTTCCTCCCTGTATATTGTCCATGATATTAACGGAACCGTTATGATCTGAAATGATGGAACTCACGATAACCAGCCCCAGACCGGTCCCTGCTTTCTTGGTAGAAAAATACGGTTCAAACAGTCTCATCTTATCCTCCGGGGAGATACCGAGACCGTTGTCCCTGACTTCCAATCCGATCCTTCGGTGAGATGTATCATACTGGGTTCTGATTTCAACCTTTCCATCGTGGTCGACCATCGAAACGGCTGCAACCGCATTGTCCAACAGGTTTACCATCACCCTTTTGATCTGCTGTTCATCGATATTGATAACCGGGAGGCCGGGATCTTTGTGAAAATCGAAGGTGACATCCTTGTGGGCATCCTGGAAAAGGATCACGGAGTCTTCGACAACCGCATTCAGATCGTTCGGGGTGGGATTTGTTACGGGCATCCGCGCAAACTGCGAGAATTCATTGACCAGATTCTTCAATATTTCAACCTGATTGATGATGGTCTTCGTGCATTCATGAAATACCGGGTCCTTCTCCCCCACTATCTTGTCCCCGTATTTACGCTGCAGCCTCTCGGCACTCAGCTTGACGGGCGTCAGGGGATTCTTGATCTCATGAGCTATCCGTTTGGCTGCTTCCCTCCACGCGGCGATACGTTCGGATTTTTGGAGTTGCGTGATATCTTCAAAAACGGCAACGACCCCCAGATAGTTGTCCTCATCATCCCTCAGTATCGTAGCCGATACCAGGATTGCGATCACACTATCCTTGACTATCAGTTGAAGCTGCCGTTCGACAAAGCTCCCCTCATTTGCATGGAGGTCCTCAAGGAGTTCTTCTACCAACTTCATGTGTTCCGGTTGCAAAACGTCCTCGTATCTCCTATTGAGAATCTCCTCACCCTTTATCCCCAGCATCTTTTCCGCAGCGCGGTTTATCGTACTGACCACATTGTCATTGTTGATGGAAACAACACCGGCCGACACATTCCGAAGAACGGTCTCCATGTATTTCCTGCGCTGATCGAGATCCGTATTGACCTGCTTCAATTCGAGACTGCTCTCTTTGAGATCCTTCGTCATCTGATTAAAGGAGTCCGCCAGCACCCCGATCTCATCCTCCGCCAGGGCATCGATGTGGTAATCGAGGTTGCCGTGGGCTACCTCACGGGTGGCCTCGGCAAGTTCCTGTACGGGAACCGTGATTCCCTTGGCCAGGAAAAGCCCGAACCACATTGAGGAAAAAACAATCAGTAGGGTAACGATAAAGAGTGTTATGATATAATTAATCTTTATCGGTTCCTTAAGGAGACTGATTTGCTTGTATTCCTCCGATGTCTTGGAAATAACCGCCATCTTTGCAATCAACTCTTTGTCTATATAATAACTGGCGGCAATCACCCCAATGACCTCTTTCGGGCTGAAATTGGAATAGATCGGTGCTATTCCGCTTATGATATCCCCTCCCCCGACGGAACTGACAATCGAGAGATCCTTTCCCATGAAGGCATCTTCCAACACCCGGGGAGAGAAGCGGGGTGGAAGGATATCCGGATTTTCAGGGGCCTTCAGGAAAAGATCCTCCTCCCTGTTGTCAAAGTGAACCGCAATGGACCCGAGGTTGAAGTATCTTTGCCGCTGCTGCAAAAAAGCCCCGAGATAGTCCGCCTGCTCTTTTTCGTACAGTTTATTGTCGGTTATCTCGGCCCCGATCTGGAGGGCATAGTATTTGGCGTTGTCCGAATATTTCTGATAGGTATCTTGGGCAACCTCCAGGGACAGATTGAATGCCTTCCCCATTTTGATATCAAAGCGACTGTCTATGCTGTACGAAAGAAATTTGATTGAAACCAGGAAAAGGACAACCGTAGGGATCAGGGAAAGAATCATGAAGGCGACGACCAGTTTCGTCCGTAGCTTCGAGCCCAGGATCCCCCGCCTCCGTTCAAAGATCAGTTTGGTCAGGTTCCGTGCAATCAGGAAGATCAGAAAAATGATCAAGATCAGATTGATATTAATGAGGCCAAAGATCAAGACCTCATTGGATATGGGGAGAAGAACTTCAATGGTGGAAAGATGACTCTCGATATACGTGAGGAGGATGATAACGGCAATAACGACCAGTATAGCGACGCGTTCTCTTCGGCGTCTCTTTAGTTCATCAGCACTCATCGGTGTACCATCGCCCAGACATGATTCATCCCCGGAACGTCGCCGATGCGAAAAGGCGCCGGTTCAACGGGCTGTTCCCTGACGCTTTCCGTTTCACAGCAGCATCTGAAGGGTGGCGCGCCGTGTCCGGATATGTTCGGGCTCTTTGTTGTTTGAGTTCTGTGCCCTGTTACAAAGGTATGGTCGCAAACACGTCAGTATACAAAATCCTGCCGCACCCAGTCCGTTTCAAAATCCCATAAGGATACGAAAAAAAAGATATACTCCAGATGGAGTGGGAGACGCACCTCATCCAGCTTTGCCTTCACCCGCAGATAGTATCGATCCCCTCTTTCCAACTGATCCAAGGGGGTAAAAGCAATGCCGTTGAGTTCCGACATTGCATTTTTCGCTTCTGTAAAATCTTGAAACTGTTCTTGTTTCCGTCCTTCTTCGCTGAAAAACAGGTACAATATCTTTTTTATGTTATCATACTTGATGGTATGTCTGGATTCAAGAAACGATATCTTTTTATCAAACCACCAATTCCGTTCCCGATATAATTCCATAACAAAGGTGAACGTGGTTGGTATCCCGGTTAGTATCGCCTCTTCCATCTTTCCCGTAAAACAGTTTTCCAGCTTGAGATAGACGAGCAGGTTGTCAGGAGTATTACTGACAAGGAGATCTGTGACCTTTGCCTCAGTCGCAAATGACTGTGTCGGTACAAGCAAGAGACACAACAATATAAAAAACGTGCAACTACGCATACAACTGATTCTCCGGTCCGCCAAGTCTGACAGCCCTGTAAATGTCAAACCCCAGTGCCGGAACATACTATGGAAAGGAGGCCTAAAAAGCAAGGCCTATTTGGAAAAGCAATGGTTTAAAGGTGACTCATCACGTGAAGCGGTCAAAAGCTCATCCGGTGAATCATATGGGCGGGCATCGATAATGTCATCGAATAATGCCTGCTCTCCATTGAAGTAATGGACCAGCTCCCAACACTCTTTGCATTTCATCAGCTTTCTCAAGAGGAGATTATTGAGCCGGTGACCTGACCGGTATGCCAAAAAGTGACCGATAATGGGCATACCGAGAAGGGACAGGTCTCCGATAGCATCGAGAATCTTGTGTTTCACGAACTCATCACGGCATCTGAGGCCTTCTTTATTGATCACTTTTTCCTCATCCAAAACGATTGCATTGTGGAGAGATCCCCCCAGTGCAAGACCACGAGCCTGGAGATACTCGACTTCATGGAGGAACCCAAAGGTTCGCGCCGCACAGATTTCGTGCTCGTAGGCCTCAGGTGAAAAAACCATATCGTATGATTGCTTTCCTATCACTGGATGATTGAAATCAATATCATAGGTGATTCTGAACTCGGGAGAGGGAATAAACGCAGCGCTCCCTTCATTGTCAGAGACTAAAACCTCTTTTTTGATCACTACGAACCGCTTTGATGTACCTTGAGATCGGATACCGGCTTCCTTCAGGAAATCGACAAACGGCCGTGAGCTTCCATCCATGATCGGGATCTCAAAGGAATCCGTTTCCACGACTGCATTGTCTATCCCCATTCCGAACAGCGAGGACAGAAGGTGTTCAACCGTGGAGATCCGTGTCCCATTCGTACCCAGCGTTGTTGCCAGTGTCGTATCTGATACGCTTGTCGGCTCTGCTTTGACTCCCTCGCACCCCGGGAGATCGCTCCGGTAAAACACAATCCCTTCATCGACCTGTGCCGGTTTAATCGTCATATTGATCTTCCGCCCGGAATGAAGGCCAACGCTCTGGCAATGTATTTCCTTACCGATAGTTTTTTGTATATACATCTAATCCGCCTTTCACGGAGGCAAGTCGCAATAAACATACCAACCAATCATCAGGAAACATCCACGGCGCAGAATCGTCATAAACGACTGAGATAAAAGGATTCTTGGCCAATAGAAGAATGACCCCAGTAGGGGCCCATTCGACCACCCCTCCCAAAGTGTGTCTTTTCCGACACACTTTTGCGTCAGGGCCCTTTGTAAAAGCGATCCTTTTCGCTATAGATGCAACCACAGTATTGCTGCCGGTACATCTTCATCTCCTTGGAGACCCTGATGCCTTCCTTCCACCCTTCCCGGAAATCACCGTAGTAAAATACCACACCATGTTTCTTCCCGAGATCCTCTCCCAGTTCACGCAACCGGTTGTGATCCTGGAATTTGCTGTAGAGGAGCGTGGTCGTAAAGGCATCGAATTTCCCCTTCTTCGCGATGTGTGCGGTATACGCCATGCGCATATGATAGCAATACTCACATCTCGACTGTTCTCTGAAGGCCACTCCCCTGAGGAAATCCTCCATGGGGTAATCGTCGGGACGGATCAGTTTCAGATCAACATCGGCGGAATACGTTATCACTGTTTCGAGTCTCCTGACATATTCGGTGTAGGGTTGAATATTCGGATTATAGAAGAGACCCATCACGTCATGCTCCTCATTTCTCAACAGTTCCAACGGGTAAATGGCACATGGCGCGCAGCAGATATGGAGCAGTATCTTCATTGTCGTCTACCTTCACAACCCTGGGGGATGATACCGGTCGTGGCACCCCTGTTATTGCAGTTTCTCTTTTCAGAGAAGTTCCCCCTGTTCTCTTGAGATCCATTTTTTCTTCAAGTGTTCATAGGCGAGTCGCGTCGCCACCCTTCCTCTCGCCGTGCGGTGCAAAAATCCTTCTTGGATGAGATATGGTTCGTAGACATCTTCAATGGTATTCTTTTCCTCACCTATGGCGGATGAAAGGCTGTCGATGCCGACCGGTCCGCCGCCGAATTTTTCAATGAGGGTGAGCAGTATGGTCCTGTCCATATTATCAAATCCCCGATGATCCACTTCCAGCATATCCAAGGCATTCACGGCGACATCTCCCGTAATGACACCATCCGCCTTCACCTGGGCAAAATCGCGTACCCTTTTCAGAAGTCTGTTGGCGATGCGCGGCGTCCCGCGGGAGCGACCGGCTATTTCAGATGCCCCGGTATCATCGATGGGTATAGACAGGATGGCGGAGGATCTTTTGATAATGATTACCAGTTCTTCCGGGGTATAAAACTCGAGCCTGAAGCTTATGCCGAAACGATCCCGAAGGGGCGACGTAAGGAGGCCGGCACGAGTCGTGGCACCAACCAGGGTAAAGCGGGGGATATCCAGTTTCATCGAACGCGCCGACGGACCCTGTCCGATCAGGATATCGATGTAATAATCCTCCATCGCGGGATAAAGAATTTCTTCCACGACATGTGGGAGTCTATGAATCTCATCGATAAAGAGAATGTCATGCTCCTTGAGGTTCGTCAGGATAGCGGCAAGATCGCCCGGGCGATCAATGACCGGTCCGGAGGTGACTTTGACGTCGACACTCATTTCCCGGGCCATGATATACGCCAGTGTCGTCTTCCCGAGTCCGGGGGGACCGTACAAGAGTACGTGGTCGAGCGCTTCACCCCTCCCCCGCGCCGCTTTCATGAAGATCGAGAGGTTCTCCTTGACCTTTTCCTGGCCCACGTATTCGTTAAGGGTTTGAGGACGCAGGGAATATTCGAACAGCTGTTCCTCACAGAATTGCTCGGGATCGAGTATCGGTGCCTTCATAGTGGTAACCGCTTGGTATCATGTATTGTCACGCGTAACAATTTCAAGCCGGCTCTTTCTACCTGCCGGCCAATATCTTCAACGATTCGGGCAGGAGACCCTCCAGGGGCACATCTCGTCCCCTCTCTGCGTACACCTTCTCAATGGCTTCTTTTGCAGCACTGTTTTTGTACCCCAGATTGACCAGGGCCGACAGCGCATCATCTGTAACCACCGTACCAGGAGCAGCGACAGCTGCCCCTCCGGAGATCACCTTGGTTACCTTGTCTTTCAGTTCAAAGATCATCCGCTCGGCGGTCTTCTTTCCGACCCCCGGTATACCCACGAGCCTCCCGAGATCTCCGCCGGATATTGCCCCGGAAAGCTCCTCCGGGGAGATTCCGGACAGGATATTAACGGCCAGACGGGGACCGATTCCGGATATCGATATCAAGAGCCGGAACAGCTCTCTATCGCGGTGTTCAA
The DNA here is from genome assembly GCA_963662405.2 of Syntrophales bacterium. GTDB lineage: Bacteria > Desulfobacterota > Syntrophia > Syntrophales > UBA2210 > UBA6078. The sequence continues at coordinate 1,307,395 of CAXXKT010000001.1, read as the reverse complement.
GGAAACCGAAGAGCTTTACCGCATCCTGCGCTACATGCATGTGAGTGATAAGGGAGACCTGTCCGCCGATATCGGGCAACTGGTAAAAGGTGCCGAGAGACACCACCACCCCGTACCCCACACCATGGACATCGAGAACGATGTTGTCGGTCGATTTGTGGACCAGTACCCCCTTCAGGCTTGCGATCATCTACACGGGCACCTCTTTCATGGAGTTGGCATGGCAGATGGCTATCGCAAGGGCATCGGCTGTATCCGGAGGAGGAACCTCTTGAAGGGCAAGAATGGCCGTCACCATATGTTGCACCTGCGTTTTTTCAGCTCTCCCATATCCGACCACGGCCTTTTTTACCTCAAGAGCGGTATATTCGTACAGAGGAATCCCTTTATGGGCGGCCGCCAGAATCGCAACGCTCCTGGCCTGTCCCAGTTTCACAAGACTTTTAACGTTTTTACCGTAAAAAATATCTTCGAGGGCCACCGCATCGGGTCTGAATTCTTCCATGATCCGTGTCAACCGATCATAGATCGTTTTCAGCGACTGTGAGAGGGGGGTTGCTCTCTTCATCCTGATTTCACCGGAGTCCTTCCGGAGATATCCCCGCTCTCTTTTTTCGATGATCCCATATCCGGTAATCCGTGTACCGGGATCAATACCGAGAATGATCATGATGGATATCCCCCCTGAGGGTACCAAGAGGGTTTCAACCAAGCTTCTCCATTATCTCATCGGGTATATCAAAATTCGCGTACACGTTCTGGACATCATCATTGTCTTCCATCTTCTCCATCAGCTTCAACATCTGCGCCGCCTTCCCCTCATCAAGTGCAACGGTATTCTGGGGAACCATTCCAATCTCGGCGAGGAGATATGAGATACCCGTGCTTTCCATGACTGATTTTACATCTTCGAAGGCACTTGGATCGGTAATGACCTCGTATTCGCTCTCCTGATCCACGACATCCTCCGCTCCCGCCTCCAGTGCAATCTCCATCAGGCGGTCTTCGTCAATCACCTCTTTGCTGAATACCATACTCCCCTTCTTTTCAAATATCCAGGCCACGCAGCCGTTTTCGCCCAGGTTCCCCCCATGCTTTGAGAAGATGTGCCGTATCTCGGCCACCGTCCTGTTTTTGTTGTCGGTCATCACCTCAACAAGAACCGCCACGCCCCCGGGTCCATACCCCTCATAGATAACCTCCTCATAAGCGGCACCCCCTTCCAGCTCTCCCGTCCCCTTCTTGATTGCCTTTTCGATATTGTCCTTCGGCATATTCTCCGCCTTAGCGGCCGCAATCGCCTGGCGCAGGCGTGCATTCCCTTCCACATCGCCACCACCAAGACGAGCCGCAAGAGTGATCTCTTTAATAATCTTGGTAAAGACCTTTCCCCGCTTCGCGTCGGCGGCGCCCTTTTTATGCTTGATCGTACTCCACTTTGAATGACCTGACATACCGTTGCCTCTCCTCAACAATGATGGATTTCAGTTGATCTCCGGGACCGTCTCCACAAGTGACTGGTAAACTCTGCACAATTCGAGATAACGTAACACACAAAAATGCTCCCTGTAAAACAAAAAAAGCCCCCCCACGGATGTGGAGGGGCTAAATCAATTTCGGCGGCGTCCTACTCTCCCACACAGTACTGTGCAGTACCATCGGCGCTGAAGAGCTTAACTTCCGTGTTCGGGATGGGAACGGGTGTACCCTCTTCGCCATTGCCACCGAAAACCGGCTTAAATTCGTAACAACCACATATACCCGATACGTAATGCCGAGCAATATCAAAAAAATATGATTAAGCCTCACGACCGATTAGTATCAGTAAGCTGAATGTGTTACCACACGTACACTCCTGACCTATCAACCTTGTAGTCTCCAAGGGGTCTTCAGTCTTGATGTCTCCATCAAGAGGGATATCTTATCTCGAGGGGGGCTTCCCACTTAGATGCTTTCAGCGGTTATCCCTTCCGAACATAGCTACCCAGCGGTGCCGCTGGCGCGACAACTGGAACACCAGAGGTTCGTCCATCCCGGTCCTCTCGTACTAGGGACAGCTCCTCTCAAATATCCTACGCCCACAACAGATAGGGACCGAACTGTCTCACGACGTTCTGAACCCAGCTCGCGTACCGCTTTAATTGGCGAACAGCCAAACCCTTGGGACCTTATCCAGCCCCAGGATGCGATGAGCCGACATCGAGGTGCCAAACCTCCCCGTCGATGTGAACTCTTGGGGGAGATCAGCCTGTTATCCCCGGAGTACCTTTTATCCGTTGAGCGACGGCCCTTCCATTCGGAACCGCCGGATCACTAAGACCTGCTTTCGCACCTGCTCGACTTGTAAGTCTCGCAGTCAAGCTCCCTTATGCCTTTACACTCTACGGCTGGTTTC